>NZ_BAAGQW010000002.1:0-2238411 GCF_054783275.1 Ferruginibacter profundus
TTTCAAAACTTGCTGTAACTTTAGTCATGGCGTTTAGAGTTTAATATTGTGAATAATATTTTGTAGCTCTAATTTAATTTAGATTCTACTTACCTCTAAACGCCATTTTATATTGCATAGGGGCTTTGCTCAAGTGTGGCTTGACAAACGAACATCAGCTAAGTGCAAAGCCAGGCATTAGTTCGGGGCTGGACAAACATTGTTGAGCATTAGTTTTAACTTCATCAAAATATTTTCAATCAGCAGCGGCCCGGTCACACGGAATTCTAATTCCCAACCTGCATAAAGCCCTGTTCGTTGGGCGCAATTGTTATCACCACTTAAAACTACAATATGAATACTCTAAGATTGCCGATTTTTTTAGCTATTATTCTAACTGTTATTGGAAACGTATCTTTCGCTCAAAATTTTTCAAAACTTCAACAATCAACAGACAGTAGTTATGGATATTCAGCTAATAATCCCTTAAAATTGAGAAAAGGCGACCCTGTTGGGGGTGTTTCTAATTCAAAAAAATTCTTACAAGGATTAAGAACAGAAGATGGACAAGAATTGACTATTGAAAGTAGAAGTGGTGTAGTAGACCCTAATTATAAAGAAAAGCCAGGAGGTATAGCCGCAAATCTTGGAGACGGAGGAATTCTAGATAAGTATGAACTAGTTAGTTCTGTGACAAAAACCAAGATCATTTTGTATGTAGACATTTATCACAAGGGAGGATTGATGATTCCTATTGGACTAAAATACGTCAAACCCTAAATAGCTGCGCCCAACATTGGTATTGCCAATAGTGTGGCTGGACAATCAAACAATCAGCAGCGGTATTTTTATTGTGCCGTAGTTCGGGCTTGACGAATAGAGCCAAGCATTAGTTCTAATCATTTAACTTTAGTAAAAAGCTAAGCGGCAGTTCCGGGCTGGACGGAATGCTAATTCCACACCATCGGCAATACCTGAACGTTGGCTGCAAGGCGTTGACCGTTTACTAAGTCAGACCGTGGAGACAAAATACTCTGTAACATTGGAAACAATATTCTCAATCTTTGCTTTATAAAAGCCAGCACCGTTCATACATCCACATTCGACAATAAAATATTCATCGCCACATAGACATATATCCATTACAAAGACATCGTGGGGCGTGTATTGTTGACATCTTTCTTCCGCAAAAGAAACAACATCAGCAGGACACCCTTCCTCCTTTCTTAACTTAAAATATTCTCTATATTTTGACGCAGCGACAACTTTTTTATTGACAACCCAAAGCCGCCATTCATAATGTATATTGTACGGCTCTGACACTACTATTTTACTTTCAAGAGACAAATTGGTATTCTCAACGGCTTTAAGTTTTTCGTACCAATCACCAATCTCATCAAAACGTTTGACTTCACCAGCAAATGATTTGCTATCATCGTTTGGACGAATAAAGAGTAATTTATCAGGACTATAATTATTGCCGTCAATTAGTTCTTTAAATGTTATAACCGAGGCATCATAATTAAGCATGTGACGACCCCACTTTTCAATATAGTTTTCGATTGAAAAAGTAACTTCATCAAAGAACAAACCTTTCCTAAGGTTTGCATCTTCAAAAGCCAAACCGTTAAAAGTTGTTGACCCATAAATAATAGAGTTCCGGCTTCTATCAAATTTTGGGAGTTTTGCCGTGAATGGAATAATATCGAATTCAATAAATGTGACACCTATTTTATGACACGATTCTTTTAATTGCTCAAAGTCTGACTGACTTGTAAGATTACGTTGTACGACCCATTGAATATGTTTATACTTTTCGTTCATTAAACAAATTTAGTCTAAAAATTCGCCCAGCAGCCAACAGGCGGTTTTGTGCAAGCGGGGCATGAAGTTGTAATCATCGGTATTTTATCGCTATCAACTTCATATTCGGCGGAAGTAATTCTATTGTTCTTTTATTTGTTATCTTCATCAGCGGTAACGCCTTTGTGCTTCAGTTACGGGCGGACGAATATAAAATCCCCACCATCGGCAATACCTGCCCGTTAGCTGCAATTCCAATGAAGAGTATACTAATTTTATTAATTTTTTTAGTGAGACTGACAAACATTTCGTTAGGTCAAAATCGAGCTGTTTTTAAACGGCAAGATTTTCCTTCA
The DNA here is from genome assembly GCF_054783275.1 of Ferruginibacter profundus. Lineage (NCBI taxonomy): Bacteria > Pseudomonadati > Bacteroidota > Chitinophagia > Chitinophagales > Chitinophagaceae > Ferruginibacter > Ferruginibacter profundus. The sequence continues at coordinate 2,139 of NZ_BAAGQW010000002.1, forward strand.
CATGAGGACACGATCTATAATATTCCCAATGTCGTTGGTTTGACTTTTTACAAAGCACTAATTATTTTGCAAAAAAATAAGATCAATATTGGAGCAGTCATTTACAATAATGAGAATAAATTAGACTCCCAAATTGTGTACAGGCAAAATCCTCCCCATATGAACGAGAAGGGACAATCTAACTTCATAAGGAAAAACCAGTTAATTGACTTATGGGTATTTGATAAAAACAAAAACTCCGACACGTTAAAAAATTCAAATCGAAAAATCTCAGCTGCTATTCGGAAAACCCTGTGAGACCAACTGCAGCTAACATGGGGCTTTGCGCATACTGGGGCAGACGAATAGCGTCTCTCAACTTTCACAGCTCTGGGCAGCAGTGGTTCGGGCGGACACTTAAACTTCAACTTCAGAATTAATTATTAACTTCAAATCATTAATCGGCTTTGGTAAGCCAGGGCGGACACAGCAACAATTCCCCAGCAGCGCAAAGCCCTGAAACGTTAGCCGCAATCATTCACATCCGCTTCAAGTATGACATTATCAAAAAGAGCATCCGATTTTTTGCAGAAATCTGAAAGAGAAGATTCACAACTGACAGACTCAGAGATTCGAGAAATCTTCAATTATAATAATGCACCAATATTTGAACCATTAATTGACTTTCAAAAAAAGTTTGGTGGTTTTATTTTTTATGCAGGACTTGCACCAATTAAGTTCAGTCTTATAAAGGGGCACGGAGGGTATCCTAAGTCCAGTAAGACTGCGATTGTAGAATTTGAAGAATCGGAGTCCTCATCACCAAAATACTTTTTTGACTGTGCGACCACACTTTATCAAATGCAGTTCTTTTTAGATGAAAATGGTGTTTATTATGAGGATTATGAAGCAAAGGCGTCGAGTTTTGACAAGACAGTCGAACACTTAGCCTTATGGGAAGAAATGCGTAACCAAAAAAACTTTGAGCTTCTTTTTAGAGACCGTCTTCTTAAAACTAAGAATGTTGACAAAGAATTAAAACTTAACTTTTTATCAGAAGCATCTGACCAGTACACTCTTTGGTTCAGTAATGAACATATTTATATGCAGCAATGGAAAGGACAGACCACATTGGTTGTATCGAATAGTTATCCAGACAAGCCAAAACTTTTGGCACTATGACGAATGCGGCTAACATGGGGTTTTATGCAAGTTGGGCTTGACAAACTAAGCTTCAGCAAATTGCAAAGCCGGGCTTTAGTTCGGGACAAACAAATTTTCAGCAGTTGTGCGTAATTCAACTTTGGTTCCTGGCAGACATTTCAACTTTGGGCTTTTGTTCTTAACTTCATCATAACAACAAAACTTAGCTTCAGTTCCAGGCGGACAGTTCAACTCTCCCCCACCGAACGCAAAGCTTTGCACGTTGCAAGCAATTTTAAAAAGCACTCTACTATGGGAATGTTCCTTTCACTTACCAGCGTTGTAGGTAAGACTCAAAATGAAGTTGTAGCCAGTTTGACAAATTATGCAAAATCGGTTGGTGGCGGACTTGAGAAAGAAAATATCTCAATAGACAACGACAACTGCTGTGTAATTAAAGAAGCAAACGGTAACACAACAATTTTTAATCCTTACGCCTATCTTGAATGGGACAAATCATCAGAGTTTATATCAAGAGAATTAAATGCACCGGTGTTTTCTTTTCATATTCATGACGGAGATTTATGGATGTATTTGCTTTTTGTAAATGGCAAGACAGTTGACCAGTTTAATCCAATACCTGATTATTGGAACGACAACCTTAGTAAAGAAGAAATAGAAAGTTGGAAAGGAAATGCTAAACTAGTTTCAAGTAATTTCACAAATGTTAAGCAGGCAGACATTGAAAGATATTTAGTTCGTTGGGATTTAGAAGCGGAAGAAAATGTAAAAGCTTATGCAGACGATGAATTCACAAATGAAGACTGGCAATTGCTCGACTTTATGAAAAGGCTGCAATTACCTTACCCTCTTGACGATAATGGAAATCCGAATGGAGAGGTATTTAAACTTTGGACACAAGACCTAAAATTAAAGATCCAGACTTCGAGTGTTACATCAAAAGCTTCGGCAACAAACAAACACAAAAAACCTTGGTGGAAATTTTGGTAATTTTTCATCACCGTGGGCTAAAACTGCTTGCAACATTGGGTTTGCTGCAAGGCTGGCTGGACATTGGAGCAATGGTCATTTTATTGCTGTTGTGCTTCATCTGGGCTGGACAAACATTGCTGGGCTTTTGTTTGTTAAACTGTACTTTTATATCTTTAACCTGCCTGCCGGCAGGCAGGTCAGCAGCGGTTCCGGGCGGACAAGCAATGAATTCCAGCCCTGCAGTAAGCCCTGCCCGTTGGCAGCAATGATACAAACCCTACGAAATGGCAAAAAAACAAATCAAATATATTTTAGACTTTGTACCTCTTTTAATTCTTTTGGTTTACGCAATAAATTTGATATGGATACTTAGAACATCTAACATTCAAATTGTATGGCCTAACATAATTGGTTTTATTTTACTACCACTTATTATATTTCTAATTATCTGGCGACATCAAGTTGGCGTTATTGCTCTCGGACTGCTTCTATTTCTCGGACTATTCGGAGCAATTTCATTTACAAATGGAATAACGACATTTGGCATGGGATTCGGAAAGGGCGAAGACAAAGTTTCATTTAATATATACGGAGATCCAATCTACCTCCTATTTCTATTGATACATTTCATTTTATCCGGTAGATATTATGTAGGTATTATAACAAAAAAATATTGGCAAGAGTTATTTCAAGTCATCAAACAACAGCCAAATAATTAACCACTGCTGCCAACATCGGGTTTTAAGCAAAAGTGGCTGGACAATCATACTTCAGCAATGTGCAAAGCCCAGCTTTGGTTCGGGCGGACACGGCAACATTGAGCTTTAGTTCATAACTTCAAATTCAGTAATAAATTCATCAGCGGCGCCGGGCGGACAGTTGGTCAATTCCACATCTGCGGCAAGCCCCGCCCGTTGGGCGTAAGCAAACGACAACTGCATTCAAAAGCAATTTTATGAAACAATTAATTTCCGTAATCATTCTATTCATCGCCTTCGGTTGTGGTAATAGTAATAATCATGACCCAAAAAGTGTTTTTGTAGAATCTGATTATGTGCTTATCAAAACAGATAGTATTAAAAATGTAGTTACAAAGAAAACATTTGCTTATAAACTGGATACTGCAAGGAAGTTAACTATAGAGTATTGGGATAATGGAAATAAAATGCAAAAAGAATTTTCATATAAAGGTCAGTTAGATGGCAGACGTGAAATGTATGACATCGATGAAAAAGTTATGGCAACTGATTCTTTCCATAATGGAGAGCAAATTAGCTCAAAGTAAAGATTGTAATATTCAGGAGTTAAAAAGCCTGCGCCCAACTTCGGGTTTTGTGCAAGTGTGGCTGGAAAAATAAACTTCAGCAAATTACAAATCCAAACTGAGGTTCGGGCTGGACGAATAAATATCAACTTTAGTCCTTAATTTCAACTTTATATTCCTGCCTGCCGGCAGGCAGGTTCAATCAGCAGCGGCTGTGGGCGAGCGGAATACGAATGCCACACCTGCACAAAGCCCCGCTCATTGGCTGCAAACAATCAGTGATAGACAAATTCCAATTATTATGTGGCACAGAAAAAATGTATTATTTTTTATTCTTTGTTTTTTAATGACAATTTGCAATTGTAGCTGTTCGTATAGAAAGGTGACATTTTCAACACGGGAATTAAAATTCACGAAACCATTTGTCTTTAATGACACAATAATCTATAAATCAATTTATGAAAAATCAGACACAATTATTTTTTATAAAACTATATATCAAGTTAATCAAACAAGAAATTTAGAACAGGGCTATTATAACAACTATTCCTATAATGTAGATTACAGATTGTCGATTGGAAGCTATCATAAAATTATTGATCCCAATGAAGTTGGAGCTCAGACAAATCTTTATGACATAATAAAATCTTCTGATTCACCGGCAACTAATGGACAGGAATTTTGTTTTTTAGGATTAATTTTTGATGATAAATATCTTGACGTTCTGATAATTGACACAAATACAATAACCATATTTGACGAATCAAAAGCTCAATATCAAGGCATGAATATAAATGAAGGAATTAAAAATTTTACATTTGAAAAGGAAAAAGGCATCGTTTCATTTATAGACAAAAACAACAATAAATGGTTTCGAGTTGACGCCAAATTGTAGAAATTTGTCTTAAACAAATAGGGATTTATGCAAATTGGGCTTCACAAACTACCTTCAGCCAAGCTGCCTGCCGGCAGGCAGCTTCAATCAGCAGCGGTTTCAAAAAAGCTAATTCTATTTGCCATTTTGTTGTTAACTTCAATAATAGTTTATCATTCGGCATCGTTTGCCGGGAGGGTAGTTATAAAATAACAGCGCTGCAGCAAACCAAGAACGTTGTACACAACCAGACTTCCGATTTTGAAAGTATTAGTAACCATAACATTTTTAATACTGACACTCCGGGCAAGCGGACAATCTCTACAAAAAATTAAACAACTTTTGGCGAACAAAGATTTCATAGCTTTTAAAACTTACATTGACGCTGCTTCTAAAAAATATACGAGAGTAGATCCTAACAGTAAGACAAGAGCAATCTGGGAGCTAAAAAGAGATTTAACTACTACTTTCCAGGAGTGTATAATTGATGCAGATGAAAGTTTTGCAAGTGAAACCGAACCAAATATTAGTACAGTTCAACGTTATCGTATTAACGTTTTGGCGACATCCAAAAAAATAATCTACTATGACTTTGCCGAAAAGGAAAGTAATGGACCAAGTTGGGACGACTTCACATTAAACATTACAGAAAGTTTTTGTAACGACATTTTATTTGCAGACTTGAAAAGAGATTTTTTTAATACCTATAGTGACAGCATCAATCAAAAAGAACTTTTCAATAATTCAAACGTTTATGGTTCAGCCTGTTCAATAGCTGGACAAAAACCTGAGATGAGAGAAGAAAATGACGTGATAGTAGAAAATAAAAATGTCCAACTTTTAACAAAGTGGTTAAAATCTACAAATACTGAAAGACAAGTTTACGGAATTGACGGCCTTTACCAACTTAAAAAGAAAGGTTACCAATTGACAGCAGAACAAGCGAGGTTAATTACCATAATAAAAAACAAAAAAGGCAATTTAAATATCTGTCGTGGTTGTATTTATTCCAGTGATAAAATCAGCAGCATAGTAAAATTCATTTTGGCAGGACATACAATTTAGATTGATATGCATACATTATCAGGTTTTGTACAATTGAGACAAAACGTTGCAGTAACCATCGGCAGTGCATATCCCTGCTTTAGTTTCGGCGGACGTAATGCTGCCGGCCAGCAGTACTAAATTTCGGCTTTTAGTTATACATTTAACCGGCGTTCCGGGCATTGTGTACTATTTTAAAGAAATACTCCGTATGACAAAAATAATTTTGACAATTTTACTGACATTGAATCTGACCGTTTCATTTGGACAAACCTTTAATGAGAAATATGGACAACCAATTGTTGTGCTGGTTGAAACAGACCCCTGGCTTATGGTGATAGGTTCTGATGTTCCGACTTTTGCCCTTTATGAGAATGGACAAATTATTTACAAAAAAATTGCAGACAATAAGTGGAAGTATTTTGAAACCACAAACAACAAAGAAACGACACAAAAAATCATTAAATCATTTGGCATTACTGACAATTTAATGAAACAAAAAGATTATACCGAGGCTTCAGGCTGGACAGACCAGCCAACAAATATTATGCTTTTAAATTTTGATACCGTCAGACAAATTAGTGTATATGGCCGGCTTCGTGATATTAAAAATGAGGCAAGACAGAAAACCCCAAAAGATTTCTTAACGGTTTATGACAACATCATTAAGTTTGATGCCGACAGTGCAAAAGAGTGGTTACCTGATACCTTTGAAGTAATGGCATCAAAGTACAGTCATTCACCCGAAAAACCATTGGAATGGAATAAAGAATGGAATGATATAAAAAGTAGTTCAACGATCAAAAGAAACGATGACCTGTACAGTATTTATTTAGACAAAAGCCACTTTGGCGAATTCATAAAATTGTTAGGAAATTTAAAAGAAAACCAGGCTGTAGAAATCAACGGAGAGAAATACTCACTGACGTACAGACTGCCATTTCCCAATTTACGCTAAACAAAAAAGAGCAGCACACAACATTGTATTGGCAATTTTAAAGTAACATCATCATACTATGAAGAAATTATTCCTGGCATTCCTTTTTTTAGTTATTTTATTTTATGGACAGGCGCAAACGTTGCAACTTTCAATTTCAAATCCACAGCCAAGGATTGGAGACGAATTTGAATTGACACTGGATATTAAAACTTTAAAATCGGAAATCTTTAAAAGTATAGCTGACAAAGTACAAATTGTGAGTGAATATATTGCCGGCGAAAGCGGGGAAATGAAAATAAAAGTAAAAGCATTAAAAAAGGGAATTAATGAATTAGGCCCGCTGACACTTTCATTAAATGGAGTTGCCTACACAACAAATACAATATCTTATGAGGTGATTGATCCATTGCCTAATGTTGACAGAGGGCTTTGGTTCAGAAAAGTAAAAAAAAGTGACTCGACATTTTGTATAATAATTGAGCAAAGAATTCCTGCAAATGAAAAGACGACATATAAAGGTGAGAACTCCATTTCAATAGCAACCGAGCCGGAGACAAAAGAATTTGTAAAATTTAAGGAGCGCTATTCAATAGCTGGTTTATCATCAGACGCTTCTTCAACTTCCACAGATTTTAGTAGCGTAAAAATAAACGGACAAAGTAAGAGTTATATGAGGTGTTTTTCGGTATATAATTTTGCAATTGATGACAAGACTCTGAAAATTATTATTACGAAAGACCTCTTTGATAATTTGCCAAAGACATATAAGTTTGAAGAAATTTATGTACAGTAAAAATTATCCCTAACACCAGGCTTGATAAAACAGAAGCGGACGGAACAACACTCCCCCACTTTGCCAGGCCAGCCCGTTAGCTGCAATTGTAAAAATACATCACGTTAATTCAACCATGGGACCAGACATCACAATCTGCACCAACAACAGTAAAGAAATTTATTCCGGTGATTATCACGACCCTAAACATGATTATTTCAACAAGCATAGCCTTAGCAGAACTTTTTGCAATTTAATGTGCAGACTCTATGTAATTAGTGGCGACACAGAACTTGAACAAATCGGAAAAATTACTTCGGTTGACATCTCACCGATTTTAGCAATGGACACTTACGGTAGCGACAGCGGTGAAGAACTGGAGTTCTTTCTTGAGACAGCTGACACCGAAGAAGAAAGGCAAAAAATATCAGACCGTGCAAAACAGCAGAAAGAAAACTTAAAAGGCAACATTGACAAAGTTCTACAGACAATAGATGCGCTCATCGTGAAGTTATCATCAATTGACAATCTACACAAACTGTTAGACGACCACGGTGAAGACACGCTTGATAACAAATATTATTTTGCAGATTTCAATATTGACAAAGGGAAAGGCTATATTGGCAATAACTTCGGGCAGGATTTGAGAAATTTTAAACGGTTTTTAGAGTATGCAAAAAGTAAAGGTTCTATAACCACCTATTTTAATTACGGGTGACAACAATGCGACTTACATCAACTGTGTAAAAAACAAATCAATTCCCGCTTTTCTGTTTGCTATCAGCAGCGGTTGCGGCAGGCGTATTTTTGTATAGCTTTTTGTTGTTAACTTCAAGGTCAGTTTTTCAATCGGCTTCACTCGACCGGTGGACAGTTATACACTACCAGCCCTGCGGCCCCGAACGTTATACGAAATTTTATGCAACAGTTACTTACATCATTTCTTTTGTTATTTTCTTTGTCGCTCTTTGGACAACCGAAAATCACGATTTCAGGAAAGCTCGTAGATCAAAACAATGTGCCTATTGATAATGTTACAATTTATTATGGGCGAGCAGATTCGATGCAATTATCAAAAACATTCAGTGACAAGAATGGCAAATTTGAGTTGAGTTTTATTGAACCATTACAATACACTGCCTATTTATATTTTGAAAAAAAAGCATTTTTCTCAAAAAGTATGTATCATGAAACCGGTACTTTAAATTTACTTACAGATACTCCTATTATTTTAAGAAGCAGAAAAGAATTTTGGTACGACTCCAAAAAAATTAACAAATCTCATATAGGTATTTCAGTAAAAGAAGCGATCAACCGATATAAACTTGATATAAATTCCTGCAGCCTGGTGCAATCACCATTTGGAATTTACAGGGGTTTTACTGCAGAGCTCGCTGACAGTTCGACTATTTGCTTTGAAGTAAATAAAGTAGTTAGTGACTCAAATTTCAATATGACAGATTTTTTAGACTTTAAAATAATTGGAATCAGAATTACAGATGTCAAAGGTAAAGAGCGCCTGTTCGGTTACAAATCGTCGGACTGGGAATGTGGCAATGGCTATTTTATTGATCGTAAAATGCAGGAAGAATTAGAAAAACTAAAAAACTAACTACGCATAACTAAAATTTGCTGCAAGTGTGGTTGAAGAAACTAACATCAGCTAATTTATAATCACCAACTGTACAGTCAGGTATCGGCTTATTTTCCGGGCTTCACAAACACTTTCTCGCCATGAATGTGGCGGCATCCTATAAATCCTGCCGGGCAACTACTTTTAAACTTGCAATAGACGACTTTTAAGATAATCCTTTACGACAAATTTTGTAACTTCGTAACATGTTTTACAGACGAAAAATAATATTGGCTCTTTTGCAAGCTTTTGACGGACGTTTACCCAAAATATCCTTGCAAAAACTGCTTTTTTTATTTGCTAACAGGCAAACGAAGCCTGACTATGACTTTGTACCTTATCTATATGGCTGTTATTCCTTTTCAGCAAACGCTGACCTTACTGCAATGGTTGGTCACGGACAATTATCGGAAGACAAAATCAGCTTTACAAAAATCGGGGAGGTTGACCACGTAAAAACCCTTAGAGAAAATGATAAAAAAATATTAATTGAAATCAAAAACACATACGGCAAATTAACACCTAACTCTTTGATGAAATTGACTTATTTGAATTATCAGTACTATGCAATTAATAGCATTAAAGCTAAAGAAATTTTAACGGACGAACAATATAGAAAAGTTTTAAATGCAAAACCATTTAATAATAAGACAACACTTTACACCATTGGTTACGAAGGTATTTCTTTAGAAGAATATTTAAATAGGCTGATTAAATACGATGTGAAAGTTTTAGTTGATGTCAGAAATAATGCTTTAAGCATGAAATTTGGTTTCTCCAAAAAACAATTAAAATCTTTTTGTGCAAGTTTAAATATTGAGTATTTGCATATTCCAGAAGTAGGCATTCAATCTGACCAAAGACAAGAATTAAAAACTCAGGATGATTACGATACCCTTTTTAATATTTACAAAAAACAAAACCTAAAGAAAACAACCAGCCAGCAGCAGCAAATTTTGAGTTTATTAAAGAACAAAAAAAGAATCGCCTTAACTTGTTTTGAAGCGGACATTTGCCAATGCCATAGAAAATATTTAGCTGAGGCAATTACTACATTACCAGAATGGCATTATGAATTAAAACATATTTAGTTTATGGCATTGACCAAAGTTCTAATTGCTGTTAAAACCTACCCGACCCTTTCAAGCAAGTATGACGAACTTGTGTGCACTGCAGGTTTTCTCGAAGATGGAAGTTGGATAAGAGTTTACCCAATCCCATTTCGTAAACTTGAATACGATAAACAATATACCAAATATGATTGGGTTGAAGTAGACCTTGAAAGGAACCATTCAGACTTCCGCCTAGAAAGTCATAAACCCAAGTCGATAGAAACTGCATTCAAGATTGTTGATCATTTTGGAACAGAGGACAGTTGGAGACTTCGAAAGGAAATAGTACTTAAAAATGTACACACCAACATGACTGACCTAATTGCGGAGGCAAAAGACCCCAAAAAATATACCTCACTTGCCGTTTTCAAGCCGACAGAGATATTAAGTTTTGAAATTGAACACACAGAGAGAGACTGGGATAAAGAAAAGTTAGCTCAACTTAAAGCTAATGCGCAGCAACTCGACCTTTTTAAGAATTCAGAAAACCCTTTTGAAGTCGTAAAGAAACTTCCTTACAAATTTTCATACAAGTTCAAAAGTGAAGATGAAAAAGAAAGAACATTAATGATTGAAGATTGGGAAATTGGGCAGCTATATTGGAATTGCTTGAAAAGACACGAAGGTAATGAAGATAAAGCTTGTGAAGATGTAAGGAAGAAATATTTTGACGACTTCGCTAAAACGAAAGACTTATACCTGTTCTTAGGAACAACAAGGGTACACCACCTTAGAGCACCAAATCCATTTGTAATTATTGGGACATTTCACCCTAAAAAAATTGAACAAACATCATTATTCTAATTCATGATGCTAGTACTTCAGGAATGCAAAGCAGGCGACAAAAGAGTTTGTGCATTTGGGGTATAAAGCAGGAGAAATCATTGGCAGTATTCCTCCTCCCGGAATCTGCTTATTACAAATCCGATCTTCAGAATCTGCCTAAAGTTCAAGTTGTAATTTTTGCTCTTGCTTTCATCAATTAAATACCCAATCGTCGTAGTTCCGGCAGGCAGCACACTAATCAGCTTTTTAATTTAACTTCATCACTATATTTTTAATGGAGCTTAAGTTTCTGACGGAAGGAACATAAATTCCGGAATAACTATAAGCCCCAAAAGTTGGCCGCAATCAAACTCAAATGACTACTACCATGACAAAAAACACCAAACCCCCATACTTATTAGGATTGTTAGGTTTAATACCACTTGTAGGTGCATTTGTAGGTATAGCACTAATACTTTATGGCATTATTCGATATAAGGATAAATGGTTAATTGCAGTCGGCGCCGGATGTATTATTTTCACAATTATTATTTACTCTTCATTATTCTCTCTCTTTAAGAACCCGAAAGTCAGAAATGGTTTTGCAGATATATCTCAAAAATCGTTAAACAGTCTATGTCGAAATATAGAGTTCTACAAATTAGAACACGGATCATACCCGGATAGCTTACCTCAATTATTATCCGATGTAACTTTTGCGCCAATTAATGATCCTGTTGCAGTTTGGGGATCTAAAAATTCATACTACAATTATAAAAATCTCGGGGATAAATACCTCGTCTTTTCTTCTGGTATTGATGGAATTGAAAATACTAAAGATGATATTTATCCAACTATAGATTCCGCCGGCAGTAAACTTAAATTTGCCTTCATGCCAAAGCATAAATAACAACGGCAGGCGATGCTAATTTGCAGTAAGCAATGCAGGCATCACGAAAATGTACTACCTGCATACGGGCTGTCATCGCCGACAAAACCAAACAAAGCGATTGAACTAACAAAATTAAAACTCCAATGATTGATAAAGTATTTTCAATAACAGGCAATAAAATTTCAGCATTTATTGCAGATGAAAATTCATTAAAATTTTCTTCGTCAACTGCTGACTCAGTTGACACTTTCAGAGCAGCATTTGCAAAAACGCTTTCATTAGCCACAAAAGTGGAAATAAAATATGACGCAATAAAATCAATTAAAAAAGAAGACAATGATAAAGATGTATTAATAAAGTATAAGACTTTTGCCGGCATTCCGGCCGAATGTGAATTTTCGTTTAGCGACCCGGCAGATTATGCTACCTTTTTTACATTTTTTGAGCAGGAAAGATATTTTACTTCAATCCACGAAACTTTGTCACCATTTAAAGCCATAAAAAACTATTTAATCGGGCTTTCTGCAACAATCGGATTTACTGCTTTTACCTGGTACCACGCAATGGACATAAAAAATGGCACTGCTGAAGAAGTAAACAGTGGTAAAGGAAAAGCATTCGATTATATCGTTGGTTTACTTGGTGATAAAGGCGTGCTTGCAATTGGAATTTTAATTTCGGGCTATTTGATTTATAAGATCCGGAAACGGTTTTCAAACCCTCCAAACCAGACCAGGCTGTTGCCACCAAATGCGTAAAACAAAGAACAACACAAACCTGCCTTTACTTAAAATAACAATAGATGAAAATATTTATGTTTTTTATAAATTCGGTATACTGGTTATGGATATTTATTGTACCTGCAGGAATACTTTCTTTTGTGGCTTACTGCCTGTATGTAACAAATACTTCAAACCTGTTGGTGTCGATAATTATTGCTGCAGCTGGTATAGTATCCGGTATTTTCTTTGCTGAAAAAGTGCGCAAAAAGTACGACCTTTCCAACTTCTTTGGAAGCATGGGAGCATCGGCGGATATAGATGGGGAGAGCGTTTCAGGTAAGAAAGCAGAAGAGGAGCAATAAAATAAATAGTATTACTGCATTATCAAAGGCCTTTATTTAAAATCATTGCCGGGTAATATATACGTAAATCCTGCAGCTATCCGATTAAAAATAATAAACTAAACACCAACAATTGAAACATTTTAATACACTTTCCGGCATAACAAAAAAATTGATAATTATTACAGCTGCTTTTTTATTTTATGGCTACTTATGCAGGGTTGCCGGAATTAATTTTTTTTGGGAAAGCAAAACAATTGGTTGGGTTTTATTTTGGTTTGCAATAATTTTTATTGTACGTGACAGAATCAAATACCAGAAACTTCAAAATAAAAAAACACTTTTTGAAAAAATTATTATTGGAGTATCTGTTTTTATCATCGTTATTAAAAGCATTTTGTTTTTTGCCATACCACAAACTTCAGCCTTTGACAGTGCTGTGCATTATATAAAGACCAGCCCGGAGATACAGCGTAAAACCGGTACTGTTAACAGCGTTTTTCTTGTACCCTTCGGCGGCATTTCTGTTTCAACAGGTTCCCAGGGCACGGCCGGACAGGCAGATTTACATTTTATTGTAAAAGGCTCTGCCAAATACATAGACCTGAACCTGCTGCTGAACAAAGACTTCAGTACCGATTGGCAAATTGAAGTTGCAGCACAATAACTGCTTAAGGTTTATCCGCAAATTCATAGCCTGCTGTTAATTGAATACCGGGTTCAGCAGATTCGCTGCTGATAAACATAGTATTCCTCACCTCCTCCCTCCCTCTTATACCCCTGTTAAAAAAATCTTCCAAAAAAATTTGCGTAGTCAAATAACTACATATATATTTGTAGCCAAATAGCTACATAATGAATTTAAGAAGAGATGTATTCCAGGCCATTGCCGACCCTACAAGAAGGGCCATATTGTTATTGGTGGCTGCGCAATCGATGACGGCAGGCGCCATAGCCGCCAATTTTGATACGGCCAGGCCCACTGTTTCCAAACACCTGCAGATACTTACCGAATGCGAATTGCTTAAACAGGAACAGAACGGCAGGGAAATTACCTATCACCTTAATCCCAAAAAAATGAAAGCCGTAGCCGATTTTATTGAGCCCTTCCGCCAGATGTGGGACGAGCGGTTCAACAAGTTAGAAAGCATCATGAAAAAATATAAACCCAAATAATATGGAACTGAAAACAAAAATACACGCCGAAGATGGCAAACAGGAATTACTGATCACCAGGGAATTTGACCTGCCACTGGAATTATTATTCAAGGCATATACAGAGCCTGAAATTGTTGAGCAATGGATGGGCACAAAAGTATTGAAGCTGGAAAATAAAAAACACGGCAGTTATCAATTTGAAACAAGCGATGCCAAAGGAAACGTAGTTTTTAAAGCCAATGGCGTATTGGCTGAGTTTGCAGCCAACCAGAAGATCACCAGGACATTTGAAATGGAGAATACACCCTTCGCTGTGCAACTTGAATTTTTAACTTTTGAAAAACTGACTGATGATACCAGCAAACTCACCATGCAGATAGTATATAAATCAGTGGCCTTAAGAGATCAGATGCTGCAGTTGCCTTTTGCACAAGGTTTAAATATGGCGCATAACAGGTTGCAGGATTTTGTTAACCAATTAAAATAGTACAGCATGACAAAAAGAAACAGGATCATTTATTGGATCGCTACCGGCTGGCTGGCATTAGGCATGCTATCCACCGGAATAGTACAGTTACTGAAACAAAAAGAAGAGGCAGCAATGTTCACACATTTGGGTTATCCCGGTTATGTACTCACCCTGCTTGGTGCCTGGAAAATACTGGGCGTTATTGCAGTACTCCTTCCCCGGTTTCCTCTGGTAAAAGAATGGGCGTATGCCGGTTTCTTTTTTGCCATGTCGGGTGCAGTGTTTTCTCATTTAGCCTGCGGTGATGCCGCCAAAGAATTTTTTGGCCCTGTTCTATTACTTATCCTTACAGCGGTATCCTGGTATTTAAGGCCTGCTGACAGAAAAATAATTTCAATTAATTTTAATGCATGAACAGCATGAATCCAAAAGTTGATTTTTATTTTAGCAAAGCCGGCAAATGGCAGGAAGAGATCAAAAAAATGAGAACGATCGCTCTTGATTGCGGCCTTACAGAAGAGTTGAAATGGGGTTGCCCCTGTTACACGTTGAATAAGGCCAATATTGTTTTGATACATGTGTTTAAAGAGTATTGTGCCTTTTTGTTTTTTAAAGGCGCTTTGTTACATGATGCCGGGGGTATCCTTATTCAGCAAACAGCAAATGTACAGGCGGCAAGGCAGGTTCGCTTTACCAATACCAGCCAGGTAGTAAAACTGCAAAAAACATTGAAGGCCTATATTTATGAAGCCATTGAAGTAGAAAAAGCAGGCCTCAAAGTAAAATTAAAGCAGACAGCTGATTTTACAATTCCAGAAGAGTTTCAACATCAATTAAATAAAAAGCCTGCCTTAAAAACTGCTTTTAATGCATTAACACCGGGACGGCAGAGAGCGTATATTTTTTATTTTTCTCAACCCAAGCAATCTGCCACCCGTGCGTCGAGAGTTGAAAAATGTATACCAGGCATTCTCGCCGGCAAGGGATTGAATGACTAGCAGATTTTTATTTAAACAATGATAACGGTAAAATATGAAAAGCAATAAAAAGAAATTATCACCACAAGAGCAAAAAGAATTACTCAGCATTTTAAAAAGCCGTTTTGAAAAAAATATGCAACGGCATAACGGTCATGACTGGACTACAGTACAAAAAAAGCTGGAAGCTAATACAGAAAGGCTATGGTCGCTTAATGAAATGGAACTAACCGGCGGCGAACCGGATGTTGTTGATTACGATAAAAAAACAGGAGAATATATTTTTTATGATTGCTCGGCAGAAAGCCCGAAAGGCCGCAGGAGTATTTGCTACGATCATGAAGCACTGGAATCACGTAAAGAACATAAGCCGGAAAACAGTGCTGTTGAAATGGCTGCCGATATGGGCATTGAACTTTTAACCGAAGCACAATACCGGGCACTGCAGCAATTGGGAAGTTTTGACACCAAAACCTCCAGCTGGATAGCAACACCTGCTGCCATAAGAAAACTCGGCGGTGCTGTGTTTTGCGACCGCCGCTACAACACTGTTTTTTTATACCACAATGGCGCAGAATCCTATTATGCCGCAAGGGCATTCCGTGGTTTGTTAAGGGTATAAAATTTGCGTCGTCCTCGCCTCGGGCGGGGATGAGCTGGTTTTGAGATTTTGTTGCATACTTTGCAAGATGCAGGCTAACTATCAGTACCTCCCCGCCAGAAATACTACATTTACTTTATCTTGTGCAAAGCAACTGGTGTACAGCCACCCTACCGGATTACTACCCTCATCTTACTGTTGGTTACAGACAGGAATTGTAGATAACTTTGTGCTGTTGTTACATCATTAATCAAAAAATAAAATTCTTTTTAAGCATGTTCAGCTTTTTTAAAAAGAAAAGTAAATATCCCGACTTCAGGCTTTTAAATACTTTTTATAAAAAACATTTTTATTTCGGGAGAAATACAGAATGGTCGATGGTAGATGATGAAAGCCTGTTGGTTACTGACCCCAAAAACCTGGATGTAATTACTTTAAACGACTGGCCCCGGAATCTTTTTATAGCTGCTGATGGAAAGCAAACTATTGAAGCATTTATTTATTTTGTGGCCGATCAATTTACGGATACCATTCCCGAAAGCCTGGACCATCTGATCATTTGGGAGTTATTAGAACTGGAGAAAAAAAATCTCATCGTAATAAGTAAACAACAACAGGCACTTCCCAAAGAGTTTGAATTACCGGGCCTGCTGGGTGGTATAAAATAATTGTCGCCGATAAAACCAGGAAGGGTTAATGCCCGGTTAAAACCATACACTTGTTATACTATTTACAAAACCGATCCCCCAAAGCAGCTTTTAAAGGTTATGGCAAGCCATAGTAAAGCAGCTAACATAATTGCAGGTATAATACTATTCTGATGAAAAGAATTTTCGTTGTATTGCTGGTCCCTCTTTTACCACTATTATCTATGGCACAAAGTGCTGAAATTGTAAAGCAGGTATTTTTAGGCCTGCCGTTGGATGCCTCCAGGAAAATAATACTGGAACAACTCCGGACTGAAAAAAGATTTCATTCTACTGATACCACAACTACCGGTTCTATTGATATTTTTGGTGAAGCCTATTCAGGATTGTGTACAGATAATGGTGTAGTGAGATTAAATCCCGATTCACTGGAAGTGGACTTAACCTGGGGATATAGTGGCGTATTGAGTACAACAAGAAAGAAAAATAATGACTACACCCGTGACCTGATCCTTAAACTGCGGTATTACTATGCATCTGCTGCAGATGCCGAAGCTGCTTATGCCGGTGTAGTACAATTGCTCAGGGGCAGTACCCGTGATACAAGCACCAGTGGCATTGATACTGTTTTTTCCGACTCGCCTGTAAGAAGCCAATTAAAAACAACAGGCATAACGTTTGTATATCATCATCCTGATTATACCGTAGATGTTCAATTTGCCAGGATCACAAAAGATTATTTTGGTTTATTTTTGGAATATGTGCGGAAGGAAAAATATCCTTACTAAATCAGGGATACCGCAAATGAACAATCACAATATTAATTTCACGAAAGCTGGCACATATTACATTTGCTGACCGTAACAATTTAAAAACATTTAGTCACACTATGCTGCTGAACACCTATTTACTCGACACTTTTAACTACAACAGCGATACCAATAAAAAACTATTGGATAAAATAAAATTATTGCCTGATGCAAGAGAAGCGATACAATTATTCAGCCACCTGATCAATTGCCAATACAAATGGATGGCAAGAATAATGCAGGATGCCAATGCCAGTCAATTGAGCTGGTGGGAACCGGTGTATGCATTTGATCAGTTAGCAACAGAATGGACAAAAAGCTTAAACCCATGGCTGCATTATATAACTGAAAGAACGGAAGACGAATTAAGCACTGAAGTTAGTTTTATTGGTTTTGATAACAGTGCCTGGGCTGCCACCCCCAAAGACATTGCATTGCAGTTAAATTATCATTCCATACACCACCGGGCACAAATACAAACCCTGTTGCGGCAACAAGGTATCGACCCTGATTTTGTTGATTATATCGGTACCCGGTACAGGAAACTCAATTGATCACTACATACCTTGATAATGAAAAATATTTTTACCTTATTATTCCTCTGCACTTTTATTAGTTTGCAGGCGCAGGTGGTAAAAAAGCCTGCTACACCCCGGCAGGTGATCACTAAAATATTTAAGGAGTATGTTAAGTACGAGGAAAGTGTAGATGGTGAAGATAATAAAGCCCTGATGACACGATCCTTTAAAACGCTTACTGCATCCTGCCAGCCTGCAGACCTGCCCATACTCCTGGATGTGTGGATGTATTACGACCCTACCGATTTTCCGACAAGAACATTAATACAACCCATTTTCATAAAAAATAAAACAGCCACTATAAAAGCTATTAACAACCGCATCAAAGCAAAAAAATCATGGGAGAATAAAGACAGGGCACCATATAGTGAATTATGGGACCTGAAAAAAGAATTATCGAAGTAGTAATATTTTTATCCCTCGATCGCTGTTAAAGTTCAACCCCACTGTATGCGTATCGCATAAACCACCACCTGTTTTCGTTATCTTTAAGTAAAGTATTGTAAACCTTTCCATAGCGTGGCGACAGCTTCACTTGATACCATACCATTTAAAAGCAGGGCCTTACAGGTAGCTGTTGCATATATTGCAGCCGGCATCATTTGCATATTATATGCCCTGCGCTATGTAACCGAATGCCAGGCTCACTGGGCACACGATATCTACATAACAATTACTCCTGTAAAAATAATTACAGGTGCCGTATTATTACTGCTCGTGCCGGGGATACTGCTGTTTATAATACAGCTTTTACAGATCAGGATACCTCTAAAACTTTTCGTGATCAACCTGTTTATTGTAATGATATTATTGCTGCTTGTTGCTGCTGTGGTAAAAAGGGCTGGCCACAACAATCCTTTTATATTCATCAGTTTTACAACAGCAATGGCCTACTATTTATTGCAGGCAAAAAGCTGGATCATGTTTTGCATGCTTGTCATTAAAAGTATCAGTGCCATTGCCGGAAGAAAAACAACCACACCATCATAATGTAATTTTAGTTTTGGAAAACAGCAATACATTAACTTCATTATTTACACGCCTGGTAATGGCATTGATCATACTGTCGTCATTGTACCTCCGCTTTGGCCCGCCGGCATATGAAGAGGTTGACCTTATAAACGAGATCATCTATTTACTGGTATTACCTTTCCTTTTAATCAGCGGCACTATTGCAGGTAGTTTTTTACTTGGCATGCCCATCCGGTTGATACCAAAGTTATTTAACTGGTGGTACCGGCATCCGGTTATGCCGTTGTTATTGCTAACGGCGGGTATTGGCTGTTGTTTTTTATCTGTACAGCCCCAATTTATTGTAACAGAAATTGTTGCCCGTGGTGCAGGATTTATAACACAAAAAATACCGGAGTCCACACTATTAATTACCGGCTGGTTTGTAACGGCATTTGCAATAACGCATTTGTACCCGGAGCCTTTATTTACTGCTATTAAAAAATTACTCCGGCTATAAATTTTTACCGGGTATTGAATTACTCTTTTAAAAAGAATTCCACCGTAGCATTTTTACTAAAGTTACTGGATAACCGAACTTCGTATCGTTTGGATTTTGTAGTGATCACCATCAGTGCGGTGCATGGCGGAATGGAGCCAAGGCTTTCTGCTACCAGGCGTAAATGAGCAATAGGATTTACGTTTTTGTCGAGGCTTACGTAAAAAGTAATGGGCTTTGCGGTGATCATTTTTTTATTTACCCTTATCATATGTTCTTCGTATACCGAAACGGAGTCACCGTCTATCTCCCCGTTGTCATACACATCTACTTTAATAGAATCTTTGTCTGCAGGTGCAATCTCTATCAGCGATTGTACATCTGTTTCACGCTGGGCAATTTTTGCCGGCATTACAACTGGCGCAGTTTTTATTGCCGGCGCATTCTTTACAACAGGTGTTTCAGAAGGAATGGTAATGACAGGCACACCCGTTTTTTCTTTTAAAGGTGTAGCGGCAGGTTTATCTGTTACCGGAGGTTTTTTAACTCCGGTGTTTTTTTTATTTTCAACCGGTGCCGGTTTTATCAACTCTTCTCTTTTTTGCAACCATATATTGGTGGTAGGCGAACAATTTTTTATAGTAGATACCCAATATCCAAACTGGAACATTTTATCGCCATCCTTTCGTAATACGGTAGTGTAGGTACCCAGGCAATTGGAATAAATACCGAGGTCAACGGCAATGGTGGAGGCTTCCAAAAACATGAGCACACCATTTTTTTTATTGTAACTGCCTACCATTTTATAATGCTCGTATTTATTGCCCTGGTAATAAAGGTGCGTAACGCCTGTAAACACCGAATCTTTTAAATTATATATTTCCACCACCAGCCTTGGTTCGCCCAGGTCGGTATTGGCAGCCAGGAATTTGCCCTCCCAAACACCATTGATATTATTTTGTGCCAACACAACAGGTGAAACCAGTACCACCATCAGCAGGAGCAATAATCTTTTAAGGGTCATAGAAAAATAATTGTAATGACTACACTTTTTTATTTTGTATTTAAGGTACAGCATTTTTGTATACAGAAAGCAGAATTTCAATTTTACAAATATAAAATGCTGTTATTTTTCTGCCACAGGCGTACACAAAACTTTTCATTTTTAATACCTAACTTCAACCTGTAATTCATCCGTTTGCAGGTTTGTACGGATGCGGCCTTATAAACAATTATTATCTATGAAATTATTTTATGCCTTGCTGCTGATAACAGGCACCTGTTGCTGTATTTCTGCAGCGGCACAAAAAGCGGCTGCCAAAACTATTATTACGGGTGCAGATCAAACTGAAAAATATATCGGCGACCTGAAAAATAAACGGGTAGCCATTCTTGCCAACCCTACTACTATCATTGGTAAAAAACACCTGGTAGACAGCCTGATCAAAAGAGGCATCAATATTGTAAAAGTTTTTGGCCCTGAGCATGGCTTTCGCGGCAATGCCAGCAATGGGGCCAATGTAAGTGATGAAAAAGATTCTGCCACAGGCATAAAAATAATTTCTTTATACGGTGCCAAACATAAACCTTCGGCAGCAGACCTTGCTGATGTTGACATTATGATATTTGATATACAGGACGTGGGCTGCAGGTTTTATACTTATATCAATGTATTAAAAGAAGTAATGGATGCCTGCGCCGAAAACAATAAACTGTTGCTGATATTAGATCGTCCTAACCCTAATGGCTACCTGGTAGACGGCCCTGTGCTCGACATGCGCTATACATCGGGCATTGGCAGGTTTCCCATACCTATTGCACACGGCATGACGATTGGTGAATTTGCACAAATGCTTAACGGCGAGGGATGGTTGCTGAATAAAATGAAATGCAGGATCAAAATTATTCCTGTGGCTAATTATACACATGATATGCCCTATACGCTTCCTGTAAAACCTTCTCCTAATTTAAATACGCAGCAAAGTATACTGCTGTACCCTTCTACCTGTTTGTTTGAAGGCACCATACTTAATCTTGGCCGTGGTACTTATTTTCCGTTTACGGTATTGGGTGCGCCGGCATTAAAAGATAAATACAGTTTTTCATTTACCCCTGTAAGCATTGCAGGCATGAGTGAAACACCATTGCATATGAACGAAGCCTGCTACGGTATCGACCTGAGAAAATATGATGTGAACGAATTGAGAAAGAGCAAAAGAATAAACCTGCAATGGATGATGGAATTATATAAAGCCTATCCCTACAAGGATAAATTTTTCGATCGTACGCAGAGCAATCAAATAGGCAATATTGATGGCCTTGCAGGTGATGCTCAATTTAAAAAACAGATCGCTGCAGGCAAATCAGTAAAAGAAATACAGGATTCGTGGGAACCCCAACTATCCCAATATAAAACCATGCGTAAAAAATATTTATTGTATCCGTAAACAATAGCATTGTAAAGCGCCAGTTTTTCCCGTTTACAAAAATTTATACTATAAAGAAACCGCCCCAGGAATAGGGCGGCTTCGTGTTTTAAAACCACTGAAAGCCTGTACCTGTTACAATACAGGCGGGAAACTTTTGAGTACGGGTTAAAGGAAATCGTTAGTATGTTCAAATACTGATCAGCGACTTCGTACCAACGAAGCAAGCCTTAGATATACTTCGTTGAGAAACAAAGAGAAAGTATTGTTAGTTAAAAAAACAGCGTATTTACCACGTTTTTGCAACCACGTAGTTATACGGGGTGGCAGGGTTATTAAAACCCAATTTCGAAGAGGCCATTCTTAATGGCAAATATTACCAGGCCGGCAGTATTGCGGCTACCGCTTTTTAAGAGCAGGTTATTGCGGTGCCCCTCTACGGTACGGGGGCTGATGAATAGTTTTTCTGCAATTTCTGTATTAGTGAACTCTTTGCACAGCAACGACAATACTTCTTTTTCCCTTGCGGTAAGTTCAATAGAAATATTATTGAGGCTGCGGATATCGCCGGAGCGGAACTGCAATGCTTTATGCATGGCTTTAAGCGTAACCGGGTTAAAATAAAAACCGGTTTTATACGCAGTGTTGATGGCGGTAACCAATTCTTCTATCTCACAATTTTTAGTAAGGTAGCCGCTGGCACCGGCTTCAATCATTTTGCCGATAAATCTTTCCTGGTCGTATACCGATAACACCAAAACTTTTATGGCAGGATATTTTTTTTGCAGGATATCATTCAACTCCACGCCATTCATTTCGGGCATGTGCATATCTATTAAGGCAATATCGGGTAACCGGCTGCTGTTGGCTAATTGTTCAATAAAAACTTTCCCGTTTTCTGCTTCGGAAAATAATGTAAACCCCGGCACCGAACGTATTAAACCTGCCAGGCCGCTTCTGAACAATTGCTGATCATCTACCAGTGAAATCAATATTTCGCTCATATTGTAATTGTTGCTTGTTGTGGTATTGTAATTTTAATAAAAAAACCTTCGCCTGCAGCTGTTGTTATTGCGCCGCTTGCCTGAATCATTTTAAGCCGGGCCATAATATTCTGCATCCCCATACCATTTTTTTTATCTGCACTGTTATCCATACCCTTGCCATCATCCTGGTATGTGATTACCGAAGCATTTTCTTCTGCAAAAGTTGTAATACTGATGTTTTTTGCACCCGCATGTTTTACCGTATTGGATAACAGCTCCTGCATTATCCTGAATATGGCCAATGCGGCCTGGTCATTTAATGTATCTAATTGTTCTCCCAGGCCATTTTTAAAATCTATCGCAATCACACCACCTGCAGCAAAGCCGTCAAATAATTCGTGCAAGGTATATTCTAATCCAAAAAGCTCCAGTCCCGGCGGCGACAGGCTGTGAGAAATAGTACGCACGGTGGTAATTATTTTATCGATCATCGGTTTGTATTCCGGTTTACCTTCTGCAACGGTAACGGTTTGCGCCATGATCATTTTAAGATTGGATAAAGAGGCCCCTACATCATCATGCAGGTCGCGGCCAATACGTTTACGCTCTTCTTCCTGCGATAAAAGAGTGGCATTCAGCAATTGTTCGCTATAGGCCACTTCTGCCTTTTGCATGGCTTCTTTTTGTGAAGCCACCCTGCGCTGGTATTTAAGAAAGAAGTAAACAAATGCAGCAGCAAGTATAAATGTACCCGTCATGGCAAACAGCACCAGTAAAAAAATATTGTCCGTTACTTTCTGCATAATACAAATCCAATGGTAAAGAAAATATACATAATAAAAAACAACACCGCATGAATATTCCAGAGTATTAAAAAATTGGCCGTGTTTAATTTTGTGATCAGTAAATTAGAAAATATAAACAACATAAATGCCCCGGAAAAATAAAGAAAAATGCCTGCGTTAAAAAAAAATCCGGGTTGTGATACTACTTTAGTTTCTGTGGCGGCCAGTTTGGCAAAATAATTTAAGGAAAGCAGGATGCATATAAAAGCTTCAATGGTACGGGTATAACTATTGTATTGAAAGATGCTTTGAAAAAAAAGCATGTTGGCAAAATTCACCAATACAAAAGCACCTACTAAAATATTAAACCATTTATTTTTCTTTTCAATATCCAGTATCGTTCGGTAAAAGTAAAAGAGCAACAGCATTTCTATAAGCGTAAACAAATGTATCAGTGGCAAATTGTTGATATGATACCCCCTGCCTAAAATGGTGCCGATGGTATTGACTACAGCAGAAATGACCAGGTACCAGAATATGGTTTTTGCATACAATTTTAATTTACTATAGTAAACCACGCCGGTGCCAATGGGTAATAAAATGGTGAGTGGCACAATTACCGAGACGAATACTTTACTAAACATACATTTTTATAAAGACAATAAAAGCGACTGCTATAAAACAGTACGCTTTTATTGAATAATAATCAAAAACTTAACTCTGAAACAGCGGACTGTTAATATCACAAATCTGCGGGCATGGGCTGGTAAGATCGTAAATAGTACTTTGCTCGGTTGCAGTAGCACCATCAACTCCCGGGATACTTAATATATCATTACCTAAAGCATCTACCGGTACAAGTATAATTTTAAGTGTTGAAATATCGCCGGGTATCTCCATTGCAAGATAGGCCCTTACTGAAGTGCACTTGTA
Source organism: Ferruginibacter profundus (assembly GCF_054783275.1). Lineage (NCBI taxonomy): Bacteria > Pseudomonadati > Bacteroidota > Chitinophagia > Chitinophagales > Chitinophagaceae > Ferruginibacter > Ferruginibacter profundus. The sequence continues at coordinate 26,432 of NZ_BAAGQW010000002.1, forward strand.
AAATTCTGCCAGCTCGGTAATGTCTACCATCGGAATGTTAAAGGCCCTGATGTACTTGTCTGCAGGTTCGTAATTCTGAATGTAAGCACGCCAGTTAGTGGTAATGGCTTCTCCTTCTTTCAGGGAGATAGTATCCTGTGCTCCGGGAACGATTTGATTGTTCATAAAATGGGGGGTTTTATTAAATAAAACCAAATATAAGAAAGACCTGCTAACAAATGTTAACGATTTATCTGAAATATCTTAGCTATTTAGTTGCACCGTAATTTTACGCAAGCAGGTAAATCTGTTTATCTTTAACCGGCATAAATTATTTCCGCATAATATTTTACTTTAAAAAACACTGATGAGCATACGCTACCTGTTTAATATCATACTGTTCATTTCATTATACTGCCCTGCTGCATTTGCACAACCTGTTACCATTAAAGAAATAAAAAGTTTACCAGATAAAAAATACTATAACACAAAAGAGGCCACGCTCATTTATCCTGTAGTGATCACAAAAAACGCAGGCGCAGGTAAATTGATCAATGCTTTTATCAAATCAACCATTATTGATAAAGAAACTGAAGACAGCACCGTTAGTACCCGTCAGGGTTTAAAAGATATGGCTGCTAACGGAACCATCAATTTATCGTATGAAGTAACACTTAATAAGAATAATATACTCTCCCTGTATATTTTCCAGGAAGGCTGTAGGGCCTATTGTTCATCATGGAACACTTATTTTAATTTTGATACCCACACAGGTAAGGTAATTACGATAGAAGACATTATCAGCAAAAACAGCATTGCTAATTTTACAAAAATGGTATTGACAGATAAACAAAAAGCATTGACCCTATACAAGAAAGAAGAAAAAGAGGAACTGGACAGCAAAGTAATCGACTCCTCTGAATACGACTGGGCCATCACGGAAGTAGACGATTACTGTTATAAAAGTGTTGACATCTCTAACTTTTCTTTATCTGAAACAGGTATAGCTATTATGGATGGTTGCGAATTGCCCAATGCGATCAAATCGCAATCCCCTTCTTATAATTTAAATTACCTGTACTCTACCCTCGCCGGATCACTACAACCCGGATTAAAAAAGCGTTTATTACCTTCCTTAAAACCAGCGAACTAGTGTTACCAGTAAGACCTGTTACTATTTTAAAAACCGACTTGCTGAGGCAGGTCAACGTCAAATGTGACTAAAGTCACATAACGGGCAGTTTTCACATTGTAGTTTTGTGTTGTAATCAAAAAGATAAAAGCCGTTTGTTTGCAGCTTTATTTATTCCATTTGCCGGCTTTGATCTTTTATTGTCAACTATTGTAAACCTAAAATAAATTACAATGAAAAAAAACATGGGCTCTACCGACAGAATTACAAGACTGTTAATTGCAGCCGTTGTTGCAGTATTGTATTTCACCAATGTGATAACAGGTACCCTGGGCATCGTACTATTGATCATTGCCGGGGTATTTGTATTAACCAGTGTGATCAGTTTTTGCCCGCTGTACACCATATTGGGCATCAGTACCTGTAAAACAAAAACTCCTTAACCATGGCACAGCACGAAATAGAAACCCAATGGATGGGTAAAATGCAATTTAATGCATTGGTAAACGGACATACCATTATTATGGATGCACCGGAAAGAGTGGGTGGCGAAGATAACGGCCCTATTCCCAAACCTTTTGTACTTACTGCACTTTCAGGCTGCACCGGTATGGATATTGTTGCCCTGCTGCGTAAAGCCGGCAAAGAAGTGCAGGACCTGAACATTAAAGTAACCGGCGAACTGAGCAAACAGCAACCGATACAATATATTGCCATACATGTGATTTATGAATTTAGAGGCGATAAGGCTTTTGAAGATGCGGCACTTGAAGCGGTTACGTTATCGCAGGAAAAATATTGCGGGGTTAGCCAGATGCTGAAAAAAGCATTACCGGTAACCTGGGAAGTAATGTATAATGGCGTGTGTATATTTAACAATAAAATACCTGAAGCGTTGATTGCTGAAAATTAAAAGCATGCCAGACTTTATAAAAAAACATTTGCTTACCATTATTGGAATTGCACTGGGCGCTATAACCGGTTATATATACTGGCGCAATATCGGCTGCTCATCAGGCACCTGCTTTATCACATCAAAACCTGTGAATGCAACGCTGTATGGCGCTTTGCTGGGCGGATTAATTTTCAGCCTGTTTACCAATAAAAAAATAAAACCAGACCAGGATGATAAACACAATTAAGAATTTATTTGGCATGGGCAGTAAAACTGATTATGCCCAATTAGTAAAAGAAGGCGCTGTTATACTGGATGTACGCAGTAAAGGCGAATTTGAAAGCGGCCACATTAAAGGGTCGCTAAATATTCCTGTTGACCAGTTGCTCAGCAATCTTTCTAAATTAAAAGATAAAGAGCAACCCATTATTACCTGTTGCGCTTCGGGTATGAGAAGCGCTTCGGCAAAAAGCCTGTTGATAACAAACGGGTTTACCAAAGTATTTAATGGCGGTGGCTGGAGCGGTTTACAAAATAAATTGTAAGATATTTTTATTAATTTCAGGTGTACAATATTTGTCACGTGAACGGATTTCCATTTATTGGTGCAGCACATACCAAAACATTTTTAAGAGTTGCCATCGGATTGATCATGGTATCGCATGGCATTGCCCGCTTATCAATGAATACCGTAAGTGAATTGGGTGAACTGTTAGATAACAAAGGTTTACCTGCAGGCATTTTTTTTGCCTGGGCCATAACCATCCTTGAAATTTTAGCAGGCCTTATTTTAGCATCCGGTCACCTGGTACGCATCATCTGCCTCTGGTTTATGCTGCAACTTATTTGCGGTATCATTTTAATACATGCTGATAATGGCTGGTTTGCAGCAGGCTCACCAACCGGTGTGCATTGCTGATTGTATGCCTTATTGTAATTGCAGCCAATCATAAAAAACACCGTGAAGCATAAGCAATACCGCAATAAAAAAGTGCAGCAATTACTGCTGCACTCCGATTATGGGTTTATTAGTTATTAAAATCCAAAATATTGCTTCGCATTATTGTAGCAGATATCCTCAATCACTTTTCCTGTCCACGCAATATCATCAGGTAATTCTCCATTTTCAATTTCTTCGCCAAACATGTTACATAATAAACGACGGAAATATTCATGCCTTGGAAAAGACAGGAAGCTTCTGCTATCAGTTAACATGCCCACAAACTTACTCAGCAAGCCCATATTGCTAAGCGCATTCATTTGTTTGGTCATACCATCTTTCTGATCGAGGAACCACCAGCTGCTGCCATACTGTACTTTACCTGCACTGCTGCCATCATTGTAATTGCCGATCATGGTAGCCATCAGTTCATTATCAGCAGGATTAAGATTGTATAAAATGGTTTTCGCTAACTGATCGGTAGTATCTAATTTATTCAAAAATTTAGCCAGCGCTTTAGCCTGTGAAAAATCACCGATACTGTCCCACCCGGTATCGGGGCCCAGTTGCGATAACATTCGGGCATTATTATTTCGTAATGCGCCTAAATGATATTGCTGTACCCATCCTTTTTCACAATCCCATTTGGCAAATTCAATCAGCATGGCCGATTTTATCTTATGATTTTCTTCCAGGCTTAATGTAGAGCCTTTTCTTATTTTGTCAAAAATGGTATTGATCTCTGCATCCGTATAATCTTCTGCATAAATCTGTTCCAGCCCGTGATCAGAAACGGAAGCCCCCATGGCAGCAAAAAAATCATGACGTTTTTTTAATGCATTTAAATAATCACTGTAACTACTTACCGAAACATTGGCAGCTGCTTCCACCTTATTTACATAATCATTAAAAATGGCCGCATCATCTACATTCATGGCTTTATCGGGGCGAAAAGCCGGACGAACTGCCACAGGACAATTATCTGCTGCAATCTTTTTATGAAATTCTAAAGTATCAGTAGGGTCATCAGTAGTGCATAATGTTTTTACATTCATCTTTGTAAGTAACCCTCTTACACTATAGGCTTTGGTTTGCAATAAAGCAGTGGCTTCATCATAAATCTCTTTTGCAGAATCTGCATTTAAAATTTTATCGATATTGAAATAACGCTGCAATTCCAGGTGCGTCCAGTGGTATAAGGGATTACGTAAAGTATAAGGTACAGTTGCAGCCCATTGCTGAAATTTTTCAAAATCGCCGGCATCACCGGTACAATATTTTTCATTGATACCATTGGTACGCATGGCCCTCCATTTGTAATGATCGCCATACAACCATACCTGTGTAAGGTTGGCAAAGTTCACATCATTCGCAATCTGTTCGGGTGGTAAATGATTATGGTAATCAATTATGGGCATTGATTTGGCAAACTCATGATAGAGTGTTTGCGCTGTTTTGCTTTGCAGCAGGAAATTTTCATCTAAGAACCTTTTCATAATATCTGTGATTAATTAACGCAGTTTTTTATAAATAAATGTTCAGTAACCGATGCTCAATGTTCAATACTCAATAAAAACGCATAGCTTTTTACTTTTAACTTCTTTGCTGCAAATGAAGCTATGTAGAAAGAATACACTGTTTTTTCATTGAACATTGATAGTTGAAAAATTGAACACTGAATATTTGCATTTTGTTACTATACCACCTGCTTTCTTTGTTTAGGATTCAGGTCGCTGAAAGCGCCCGGCTCTTATAAACTCACGCCTCTCTTCCACGGAATAAAATCATCCTGGTTCAGCAGTACTGCTTTAGGAATAATTTCTCCGCTGGCAGCTTTAATGCAATATTCTAAAATAGCTTCACCCATTTCTTCAATGGTTTTATCGCCTTCCACCACCGGGCCACAATCAATATCAATGATATCATTCATGCGCCTGGTAAGGTTGCTGTTGGTACTCACTTTTATGGTCGGGCAAACAGGGTTACCCGTAGGTGTACCCAAACCCGTGGTAAATAAAATCAATGTTGCGCCGCTTGCCGCTTTACCGGTTGTTGCTTCCACATCATTGCCGGGAGTACACACGAGGCTTAAACCGGGTTTGGTAGCAGGTTCGGTATAATCCAGTACATCCACAACCGGTGATGTACCGCCTTTTAATGCAGCACCATTACTTTTTATAGCATCGGTAATTAAACCATCTTTAATATTACCCGGCGAAGGGTTCATATAAAAACCACTGCCCACTCTTTCGGCCTGCTCGCTGTAAGTACCCATTAAGTGCATGAATTTTTTTGCAGCCGCTTCATCAATGGTACGGTCAATTAAATTTTGTTCGGCACCACATAGTTCAGGAAATTCTGCCAGCAAAATCTTTCCGCCTAACGCTACAACTAAATCACTCAGGTAACCTACAGAGGGATTGGCACTGATACCGCTGAAACCATCGCTGCCACCGCATTTTACGCCAATGCATAATTTAGATAATGGGGCAGGCTTACGTTCCAGTTTATTAATTTCAATTAAACCTTCAAATGTTTTTTTAATGGCTTCTGCAATCAATTGCTCTTCGCTTTGCGATTGTTGCTGCTCATAAATGTATAAAGGCTTGTCAAAGTTGGGATTGAGTGTTTGCAGGTCATTTTTAAAATCAGCCACCTGTAAATTCTGGCAACCTAAACTTAACACGGTTACACCTGCAACATTAGGATGATTAGCATAAGACGCCAGTAATTTACTGAGTATACCTGCATCCTGCCTTGTACCACCACAACCACCCTGGTGATTTAAAAACTTTATACCATCTACATTTTTAAAAGTGCGGTTAGCTGCAGGAGAAGGCGGTGTAGAAAAAATATTTACGCTTTCAATATCCTGTCCGTTCTTATACGCATCAATTAACTGGTGGGTGTATTGTTTGTAGCGGTCAGTAACGGCATAGCCTAATTCGTTATGTAACGCTTCTTTTATCACATCTAAATTCCTGTTTTCACAAAATACCGTGGGAATAAATAACCAGTAATTAGCTGTGCCCACATCGCCGTTGCTGCGGTGGTATCCATTAAATGTTTTGCCTGCATATTTAGAAACGTCAGGCGGCGTCCATTTAAAATTGGTATTGCGGTAAAAATAGGGATCAGCAGCATGCTTGATGTTTTCTGTATTCATCCAGCTGCCTTTAGCAATAAAATGTTGCGCCTTGCCCACCAGCACACCATACATAATTACTTTGTCACCTTCATTCAGATCTGTTGTAAAGAATTTGTGTTTTGCTTTTACGTCATCCTGTAAAACAAAAGTTTCGCCACCAAATTCAATGGTCTGCCCTTTTTTAAGATCCGTTAATGCCACCAGCACATTATCTATTGGCTTAACTTTTAAAACCTGTTGCTTCATTATAATTTTAAATTTTTACTTTCTCGTTTTGAATTACTTCCAGCATGCCGTATTGTAAAATATCTTCCACATCCTCTGTTACTTTTTCTGCAAAGCCGGGGATAGCAGAAAGATCGGCATTCCATAAAGACGCATTACTCAATACATTTTTTACCAGTTGCTGAACCGGGTAATTTTTCCACTGTTCAAAGAAATAACCCGCTTTAGGATCTTTAATAGGATAATCTGCTCCGTTAAAGTTACCATAATAAATTTCATTATCCTGTTTTACTGCTTTCATAAATACCAGGTAAGCGGCAAAACCCAGGGCCATATTTTCCGGAACTGATTTATACAATTCCGCATAACGCAGCAATACCTGTGCTATCCTCATTTCTAATTTAGAAGTATAGTTCAGGCTGATATTGATCCAGTGATGTTCGATGCTTGGATTGCGGAACCTGTCTAACACTTTTCCTGCAAAAGCCTGTGCATCTTCCTGTGGTAATTCATACGGAATTGCTTTTGCAATTTCATTGGTCATTAATTCCTTTACAAAATTTGATATCACCGGGTTATCCATGGCTTCTTTTACCGAAACAATGCCTGATAAAAATGCAACAGCGCAGCTTAAAGAATGCGTACCATTTAATAAACGTAATTTTAATTCTTTAAACACATGAATATCGGGGGTGATCACCACACCTTTATCTGCCTGGGCAAATGATAATACCGAAGCGATCGCTTCGCTACCTTCAATAGCCCATAAGCTGTACACTTCACTCATGGTGATCAGGTCATCCGTATACCCCAATTCATCTTCCAATGCTTTTTTAGCAGCGGCATCGGGTTTACCGGGAACGATCCTGTCCACCAGTGAATTACAAAAGTGATTGTGTTTTTCCAGCCATTCAATAAAATTTTCTTCCAGCCCGTTTAAATGTGCCAGTTCCAATACAATCGCTTCTAATTTTTTTCCGTTATCACTGATCAGTTCAGTAGGCACAATTACCATTCCACATTGGTCGCTGCCATCAAAGGCTTTATATCTTTCGTATAAAAAAGCCAATAATTTTCCGGGATAGGAAACGGGCGGGTGATGCTTGATATCATCTTTCACCAATTCAATACCTACTTCGGTGGTATTGGAAACAATGATCTCCATATCAGGATTGTGGGCACATTTTAAAATAGCATCCCATTCATCTTTTGCAGAAAGCACACGGCTGATGGCAGAGCAAATAACATTTTCTGAAACCGCCTTTCCATCTTCCAATCCACGAATGCACAAAGTGTACAGGCCATCCTGTTTTTCAAAGGCAGCAGCATCGCCGCCACTGGTTGATTTTACTACAACGATCCTTCCGTTGAAGATGCCCTGGCGATTGGCTTTATCAATAAAATAATCGGGTAACCCACGCAATAAAACGCCGGTACCAAATTGCAATACTTTTTCAGGCAGGTCAAAAATTCCATCAGGTACGTTTTTACCCTGTATATTTTTTAAGGTGAATTTAGATAGTGTCATTGTTTAAAATTTTATTTACCGCTACTTTATTTACTTTTTATACTTTATTTACTTCAGCTACTTTACTTCAGCTACTTTACTTACCCTTTACGCTTCATTTACTTTTTCACCTTCCACTTCTCCAGCCATTTCGGGTATTCTGTATGAATCAGGTTTTCTGGCCATGTGCCATACCAGGAATAACCAATACGGCGCTCATTCTCCACTTCTGCAATTGTTTTTTTAGGCTGACTGTCCCTGCCGGTAAAAAAAGGTTCATTGGTTTCCAGGTTGTAAAATCTTGCCCATATTACAGCGTTATCATCCTTTACCAATACTCTATCCCTGCCACTGGTTTCATTCGGTGCTTTAACTTCTACAAAATTATACCCGGCAATTTTTACTTTTTCAAACCACTCCACAGCAGCAGTAACAGCCGTAATAATTTCTTTGGAAGGATTGGGTTGCTGCATTAAAAAACGTACGATGCCAACAGATTCACTGCCACTTAAAGAAGCTAATTCAAACTTTCTTGCTGTTTCAGGCTGTAATGTTCTGGCATTATACTGTGCACACCATGCAGTAAGTTTTCCTTTTTGTTTTATTTGCGTTTTAATAATACAATCAATGCCTTTCTGAATAGCGGCATTACATTTTCCGGTGTAAGCTTTATCAATCACATCAAAATCATTTTTACCCAGCACTACATTCTGCAATACATTCAGCACATTCACCATAGCATTATCATTGTACGTGATCTGGCTGCGGTAACTGCTGAAATCGGGATAATATTGCGGCCAGCCGCCATTGTCATATTGGGCTTTTAATAAATACTCAATCCCGTGTTCGGCGGCTTTAAGATAAGCCTCGTTCTTATAAGTTTTATATGCTTTTACCAGGTACCTGATCTCTTTTGTAGTGGCTTCATTGTCTATTGTTGCATCAATACCTTCTTCATAACCGCTTCTCAATTCTTTTAATTCCACATCATTCAATACTCGTTTGTAATCTACATTTCTGTTGCCCTGGAAATGTTTTGGCCAGCCCCCGTTTTTGCGTTGATAGATCAGCATCTTATCTGCAATCGGATCTGATACCGTTTTTGCTTCAGCATCAGTAGCACTACCAACAGCCAGACCAGTAGCAGTAGCTGCCATTGCAGCTGATTCTTCCTTATTTTTTTCGCCTTTTACCGGGTCCCATTTGTAATCATACACCCAGGCCTCGTTAAATTCATTGATACCAAAGTCAGCAGGCAGGTTGTCTTTATACCAGGTATAGTCTTTACCGCCTTGTCTTTTACAATTGTAGTAATATACTCTCTTGCCCCATTTCAATGTGTCTTTAGCATCTTTTGAAGTCACTAAATATATCTCAGCATCAGCCATGTTTCCAGAGAAATTACAATTCAGTAAATAGAATTGTGCGTCTTTATGATAGCGGCCTAATTTATAGCCATCATCACCGGTAAAACTGCAATTTAATAATACTGTTTTTGATGTTTTCACATCGCTGCCGTCATGCCATATTGCAGCATTATTATTGTGGCAGATAAAAGTACAGTTTTCTGCCAATGCCCATCCACGTGGACAATAAAAATCCACTCCGCCTTCCATCACACAATCTTTAAAATAATACATGCCTTCCCAGGTATTCCATGGACTTACCGTATCGCCACCATAGGCTCTGAAGATACAGTTCTTTACTTTTAACCGGGTAGATTTAAAAGAGCGCAATGCCATTTGATGCCCGCCCGGCTTTATCACTTTGGTATTGCCACCTTCCTTAGCACAAACGATCTCTTTATCCGCCTTTGCATCTTTACCATAACTGTTGATGAAAGATAAATTTTCCAAAGTGATATCATTACCCTGTAAGTTGATGGCTGCAGTTCCATAATCATCTTTATTGCTGCAACGCCACTCTTCTCTTGCCTGCGAAATAGTGACCACCGTACTTTCCGGATTTTCTCCACGCAGTGTAATGAAATTTTTCTCCAGGAAAAGTTTTTCATTGTAGACGCCTTTCCTAATAAAAATAACACGTTGTGTCTTATTATCTTCCCCGGGTAAACTATTGATCGCTTCCTGTATGGTTTTAAAATTACCGCTTCCATCCTGCGCTACAGTAATTACCGTTTGCGCCATACCAGACTTTGCAGCTATTACTGCAACAAGAATCAATACCAGTTTTTTTATGTTGTTCAATTTATTTTTTTGATTGCGTTAATAACCATTTTACCAGGTCCTCTGCTGCCTTATAATTCTCGTATTCAGAAGGTAATTTTCTACCGTCGGCATACTCGTTGTATAACCAGGGATCTCCCACTGCCAATACTTTTCCTTTTCCAAAATTTGCAGTGGCGATAATTACATCACCTTCTTTTACAGCATTGGCGGTTGCAGGAGATTTTATTTCCAGTGCACTGATCTCTTTTAAATACATTTTGCCGGGAGATTTAAACACCGGGTTATTGGCTCCCGGATACACCACCCCCTGTTCAAAAATATCATTCTTCACCATGTTCAGGCTTTTATCAGTAAACCTGATACCAAAAGCACCGGCTAACAGGTTGAAGTGTTGCAGGTCGCAATTGTTGCTGTCGTTGGCCATTAATAGTAATGTACCGCCTGCCTTCACCCAATCTGTGATTACTTTTACATCGTTTGCTGTAACAAAATTCGGCTTAGGGTTATCTCTTACATGATCGGGGTCAACAATAATGTATACCGAAGATTTTTTTAAATTAGCAGCAGTGGGTGCCACATCCAGTGATGCCACCGAAGCTCCGTACCTTTCAATGATACCCTGTAAAGTGGTAAAGCCGGAATTGCTTTTTTCATCCCACACATAATGCCAGTATATTTCAGTACCCGTAACATCTTTCTTTTTTTCGCTGTTGAACCAGCGATCTAACATTACTGTTTTGCCTTTACCAACGGATTGTGTTGGTACCTGCGCCATTTCATTGGCAGCCAATAAAAATGCTCCCATTCCTTTGGGATCATTGGTTATCACGGGTTCACTCATGTAATAATTAAAGCTTCCATCACGGTAAGGGCTACCCCCAAGTCCGCTTACTTTTACTGTGCCTGTTAAAACGGTTTGTCCATTTTCTTCTTTTATAAATTGTTTTAAAATTCCTTCATAAGCCTTTTTAGCAATGGCAATTTTTGCTGCGGGCAAATATCCTTTACGCACCCCTTTTGCAATAGCGTAGGTAAACTGGCAGCTTGCGCTGGCTTCAAAATAATTTTTTTCTTTACCCGGGCCGCTGTAATTCATGATATCATACCATAAGCCTGTGGTTTTATCCTGTTGCTTTTCTACCGCATTAACCAGCCTGTTTAAAATATCTACCAGGGCTTTCCTTTTGGGATGCGCTGCAGGAAAATAATCCAGCACATCTACCAATGCATCACTATACCAGCCCATTGCCCTTGCCCAGAAAAGCGGCGATGCACCCGTTGTTTTATTGGCCCATTGCTGCTGTTTGCTTTCATCCCAGGCATGGTATAATAGTCCGGTTTTAGTATCTCTTGCATGTTTTTCCATCCAGATAAACTGGTTGGCAATATCATTAAAAGCACTGTCTTCGTGAAATAACATAGCATACTCTGCATAAAAAGGTTCTCCCATATACAAACCATCCAGCCACATCTGATTGGCATACACTTTCTTGTGCCAGAAGCCACCTTCGTTTGTTCGTGGGTGTGATGCCAGCTGGCTACGCAATACATCAGCAGCTTTTTTATATTTCTCTTTTCCAGTAACGCGGTAAAGCAACATCACCAGTTTACCATTGTTCACCATATCAATATTATAATCTTCCTTATCGTAGTTTTTTATGGTGCCGTCGTCTTTAATAAAGTAATCCATCTTTTTCTGGATGGCTTTAAAGTACTCTGCATTACCCGTATTTTGCCAGAGGCCTTCAAAGCCCTTCAGCACCACGCCCATATCGTAACTCCATTTGGTAGTGCTGCCAATGGGAACAGTATCTTTCCATATATTTAAAACTGTTGCAGCCAGTTTTTCGCCGGGTGTTTGCGCCATTCCATTTACTGAAACTGCCACTAAAAGAATCAGAATTATTTTTTTCATAATTAAATTCCCTTCGGGAAATATTTATTTTTTGTGACGAACATTTTTTATTGATCATTCAATCCTCTCTTATCTTAACCGGGTGAACCACTCTTTAAGGAGTGACCCACCCTATTGTACTTTATATCCCCTATTTAGCTTTTCCCTTACCTTTCTTTTTCTTTACTTCAATTGCTGGTTGTGGTATTGCCCAGCTTACCGTAGCTTCTGTAACACCAAAGCCGGCTTGTAATTTTTGCTTTGCTTTTGTAACATCCGTATTTAAAATACTAACAGCTTTTGTTCTTTCGCCCTGCACCATTGCCAACACTGCTGCACTGTCTTTATATTTTAAATTATTCAGCGTAATATTATCACTGTTTAAAACATAAGTAACCGGGTTGGTATTCTTACTTATCATGGTAATATTGTTCAATGTTATATTGCTGGCCTCCTGTATATCAATTCCTTCATCAGCCTGCAATACCGCATTTTCTATCCATACATTTTTTACATGCATCTCGGGAATGCCTCTTACAAATATTCCTTTTGCTGCACCATTGCAGGTAATATTTCTAAAGTAAAAATTCTGGAACTGTGGTGTGCTTTCGTCCACCGGTTTCATTTCCACCACCGGAGGCTCTCTTTTTTCGCCTGCTAAAACCACCGGGTCTTTTGCCATGTAATACATATCAAACAATATGGCTTCAGCAGCAATATCTTTCATGTTGATATTGTTAACGTAAATATTTTCCACCATACCGCCACGGCCACGGGTGGTTTTAAAACGAAGCCCGATATCTGTACCAATGAATGTACAGTTACTTACAAACATGTTATTGGTACCGCCGCTCATTTCGCTGCCAATTACAAAACCGCCATGTGCATGATATACCACGCAGTTTTTAACGATCACATCTTTTGTAGGCAACCCTTTTTTTCTTCCTTCAGCATCACGGCCACTCTTGATACAAATACCATCATCGCCGGTATCAAAATGGCAATCTTCCACTATAGCATTTTTGCAACTTTCCAGGTCCAGTGCATCTGTGTTGGTGCCAAACCATGGATTTTTTACAGTCAGATTCCTGATCGTAATATGTTCGCTGGCATTAAGATGCGTTGTCCATGCCGGAGAGTTTTCAAAAGTTACCCCTTCAATCAAAATATTTTTGCACTGAAAGATCCTGATCATATTAGGGCGCAGGTAATCTTTCACGTCTTCAAAATCCTGTAGTGTTTTTCCGCCCGCTAATTTCCCGATATTATTTGTAAGAGAGCCTTTCAATGCTTTTTCAGATGAATACCATGTTTTTTTAGCTTCGTTTAAAACACCGCCATAGTTTTTTTGCTGGGCTTTCCATTGGCTTTCGGTAAGTTTATCTTTACCTACCGGCCTCCAGTAAAAACCATTGCCGTTAATAATTCCTTCGCCGGTGATAGCAATATTTTCCAGGTTTTCCGCAGTAAATGGCGACTGGCATCTTGCAGCATCCACCCCTTCAAATGTTGAAGCTACTAATGGGTATTGATTAAAATCGGAAGTATAAATAATTAAAGCCCCTTTATCTAAATGCAGGTTGATATTGCTTTTCATAATGATGGGGCCGGTTACAAAACTTCCTCTTGGCACTACTACTACCCCGCCTCCGTTCTTTGCACATTCGTCAATGGTTTTATTAATAGCAGCAGAATTTAAAGTCAATCCATCTGCAACAGCACCATAGTTTACAATATTAAAAGTATCTTTCTTAAAATGCGGTGTATAGATCTTCGGTAATTCAAAAGCAAATTTTTCTTTAAAATCAGAGGGTGCTAAATATTTTGCCATGGGTAAATGCTGATCTTTAATTGCCTGGCAAACCAGTGACGCCATTGATGCAGCACCATATTCGCTGAAGTGGGTATTATCTTCTTTTGGTTTTTTATCTTTAAAATGATTGGCAGGAATGTGCAGGAAAAAACGTTTGCTGTTTTCAAATCCTTCTTTTAATATTAATGCTTCGCTGCTTTGGTGCAGATCAATTACGGATACATTCATTTGGGCTCCTACTTCTTTAACCACAGCAGGATAATCACCATGAGAATCTACAAACTTGCCAGTAGAATCGAAACTGCGGCGCATTACCGGCGTAATTAAAACCGGAGTTGCACCTTTACTTCTTACATCATTGATAAAGCGGATCAGATTTTCTTTATACACTGTATGCGCCGGTGCTCCTACTTCGATTTTATCTACTTTTTCATCATTATGCCCAAACTGTATCATTACAAAATCGCCGGCTTTTAAACGGCTCATCACCGTATCCCAACGATGTTCATTAATAAAACTTTTTGTACTGCGGCCATTTACAGCATGGTTTTGTATTTCCACATCATTGGTAAAGTAGTTGGGAAATAATTGTCCCCAGCCCCTTTCCGGATTATCTTCCAGGGGTTTGTTGGCACAGGTACTGTCGCCAATTAAAAAAATGGTGGGCTTTTTATCAGGCAGCATAAAGGCAAGGCTGCTGAAGGTTACAAGCAATATCGTTATGTACTTTTTCATGTTTTTATTTTCCACAAAGGCGCAAAGGCCACAAAGTTTTTATTTAATAAATTCTGTACTGTTCAATATAGATTTATTTATGTATAAGAGTGTCCCCAACAAGTTGGGGACCAATGAAGATGAACAAAGCATTGCAGCCCGGCTCAAAAAAATTTAAAGAACTTTTCTCAACCGCCGCCGGGGCCAAAAGCCGCCAACAGGGTTGTATTAACGTAAATCATTTATGTTTACCGGGTCCATATCGGTATAAATAAAATTCTCTCCGGCCATACCCCAGATGAATCCATAATTACTGGTACCGCATCCGCTATGAATACTCCATGGCGGCGAGATGATGGCTTCGTCATTACTTACTACCAGGTGTTTGGTCTCGGTGGGTTGCCCCATCAGGTGAATGATCTTTTGATTTTCGGGTACATCAAAATAGAAGTACGCTTCCATCCTTCGGTCATGCACATGCGTTGGCATGGTATTCCACACACTGCCTTCTTTTAAAATGGTTAAACCCATCACCAGCTGGCAGCTTTTTAATCCATCTGCATGAATGTATTTATAAATGGTTCTTTGATTGGCTGTAAATACCGCCCCCATTTCTGTGGGTGATGCTTTTTCTTTTTTCATCAGCTGCACTTTGTATGATGCATGTGCAGGAGCACTCAGCAAATAAAATTTAGCTGGTGTTTTTTTTGATTTGCTTTTGAAAGAAACTTTCTGGCTGCCTTTACCCATGTATAAACAATCCAGCCTGTTTACCTCGTAAGATTTACCATCCACAATTATTTCACCATCGCCACCTACATTGATAGCGCCCAGTTCCCGGCGCTCTAAAAAATAAGTTGCCTTTAAACAATCATATGTTGGCAATGCAATTGCTTTAGTGGTGGGTACCACTCCGCCAATGATCACCCTGTCGTAATGAGAATAGACAAAATTTATTTCGCCTGGCTTCATGATATTCTGTACTAAAAAATTACTGCGTAGTTCTTCAGCATTCATCCGGCTTACTTCAGCAGGGCTGTTGTGGAATCTTATTTGCATGTGTTTTATTTTATTGTGAATAATGAGTGCTGAGCCGTGAGTGGCAGCATTTGACAGCTACTGTTTTTATATCACGTTACGCTTTCAATATTCAAACTTTATACTTTATTTACTTTTTACTTGTCTACTTTATACTTTATTTACCGTACTTCCTATCTTCCCATCCATCCGCCATCAACGGTAACAATGCTTCCATTCATATAGTCACTGGCTTTGCTGGCGAGAAAAACGGTTACGCCTTTAAAATCTGCTGTCTCACCCCAACGGTTAGCCGGAATTCTATCCAGTATCGATTTGCTGCGAACCGGGTCAGCACGTAATGCTTCGGTATTATCGGTGGCAATATAACCCGGTGCAATACCATTTACATTAATGCCTTTAGATGCCCACTCATTAGCGAAAGCTTTTATTAAACTGGCGATAGCGCCTTTACTGGCTGCATAGCCCGGCACATTAATGCCTCCCTGGAAGCTTAGTAAGGATGCTGTGAAAATAATTTTACCACTACCCTGTGCAATCATTTTCTTACCCACTTCACGGGTAATGATAAATTGTGCATCAAGATTAATGGCTATTACTTTATCCCAGTATTCATCACTATGTTCTGCCGCAGGGTTGCGCATGATAGTACCTGCATTATTAACAAGAATATCGATCTGCGGATTTTCTGCCACCACTTTTTCAGTAAAATTTTTGAGGGAGGGCCTGTCACCAAAATCGCATTGATAAGCTTTGAAAGTACGGCCCAATGCAGTCACTTCTTTTTCTATTTCGCTGCCGCTTAGGGCAAGGTTGGCGGATACACCAATGATATTGGCCCCTGCTTCAGCCAGACCGATGGCCATTGCTTTACCGATTCCTTTATTACATCCTGTTACCAATGCCGTTTTTCCATTCAGCTTAAAATGGTCTAAAATATTCATTTTTACAATCGTTTAGGAACATCAATTTTACCACTATATTTCAAGGGAAAAAACTATTAAAAGGCTTTTATTTACGCAAACGTTGCCGATAACGTTTACTTACAAAATGTATTTCTCTTTATTCTCATAAATACCTTGTAATCCATTGTCTTTTCACTGTTTGTTTACTGGCTCCGGGTGCCAAAAAAGCTTCGGGAATGATCCTGTTTTCAGAGCTCTACCACCCGTTTTTGACCATTGCTTTGATAGGCTTTTTCTATCAACTTTATCACATCTCTGCCTTCTTCTGCAGTTACCGGTAAATCACTGCCGGTAGTTAAGGCTTTATAAATACCATCATAATAATCCATATAATTCCCATTGGCAGCGGCAAGGTATTTACGGATCAGCTGACCATCTTTTTCAGTGTGTAACAAACCCATTTCATTTTCAGGTTCTTTGCCCCAATCTTTAATGCCCGGTGATAGGCCGGCCTGCAATGCTTTTTCCTGCACATCGGTCCTGGCTTTAATAAAAGAACCTTTGGTGCCATGCAATGCATAGGAAGGCAATGGTTCTCTTACCACGTAACTTGCTTTTATCCGCACCCTCATCCGGGGATAGAATAAGAGCAGCTCCATATAATCATCTACCAATGAAATTTTTCTTGCAGCAATAATATCTGCAAAAATGGCCTGTGGCATGCCGAATAATTGCAGCGCCTGGTCAATAAGGTGAGAACCGAGATCGTATAATAATCCTGTACCGGGACCGGGTGTTTCTTTATGCACTTTGGGACTGAGTATTTCACTAAACCTGTCGAAATGAAATTCGGCTTCCACAATATCGCCTAGCCAGCCTTCAGTAACTACTTTTTTTATTATTTTATAATCACTGTCGTACCTGCGGTTTTGGTAAACGGATAATAATTTATTTTTTTCTTTCGCCAGTGCAATCAGTTCGTCACATTCTGTAACGGTAATGCAGAATGGTTTTTCAACAATTACATTTTTACCGGCAAGCAATGCTTTTTTGGCAAGATCGAAATGTGTATAGTTGGGTGTATTTACAATTACCAGTTCAATGGCTTCATCATTCAGTAAAGCTTCGTAGCTATCAAAAGATTTTATGGAAGGATATTTTTCTGCTGCCTTTTTTTGACTTCTTTCCCACACGCCATACAAGTCAAAGCCTTTATGTAAATTCAAAAACGGCGCATGAAACACCCAGCCACTCATACCGAAAGAACACAATGCAGTTTTAATAGTTTGCATGATCGATGTTTAATCCACAATTAAGATTGAAACCACTAAGTGGTTTTGTTTTGCCACGGATTACACGGATTTGCACGGATAAATACAGCATACTGCAAGAAAAACTAAAAATCCGTGTTAATCTGTGTAATCCGTGGCTATTATTTTTGTTGCGATGCAATAAAATCTACGCATTGGCCAAAGCCCTGTCCAGGTGCACATAACCGCCATCCACATATACTAATTGCCCCGTGGTATGTACGGATGACACCAATTTACACAGATGAATACAGCATACAGGAAAGACTAAAAATCCGTGTTAATCTGTGTAATCCGTGGCTGTTATTTTTTTGCGATGCAATAAAATCTACGCATTGGCCAAAGCCCTGTCCAGGTGCACATAACCGCCATCTGCATATACCAATTGCCCCGTGGTATGTACGGATGACACCAATTTACACAGATGAATACAGCATACAGGAAAGACTAAAAATCCGTGTTAATCTGTGTAATCCGTGGCTATTATTTTTTTGCGATGCAATAAAATCTACGCATTGGCCAAAGCCCTGTCCAGGTGCACATAACCGCCATCCACATATACTAATTGCCCCGTGGTATGGCTTGATTTTGAGGACAACAAAAAGGCCACCGCATTCGCAATCTCTTCTGCTGTTGTCATCCTGTTTTCCAAAGGAATCTTGGCCTCAATCTCTTTTAATTTTTCCTGCGGATTGGGTAATGTTTCAATCCATTTGGCATATAAAGGCGTAAAACATTCTGCCACCACTACTGCATTTACCCTGATACCATATTTTAATAATTCTACCGCCCATTCTCTTGTTAATGCATTTCTTCCGCCATTGCTTGCCGCATAGGCAGAGGTATTGCCCTGGCCGGTATCTGCAGTCTTGGAGGTGATGTTTACAATAGCGCCCTTTGATTTTTTTAATTCAGGTAAGGCATAATGTGCCAGTAAATAATAATGCACTAAATTCTTATGCAGGGAAGCCATAAACTTTTCGTAATTGCCGCTTTCTAAACCAACACCATCATTTACACCGGCATTGTTTACCAGGCCGTCAATACGATTGAATTTTTCTACTACTTTTTTAACTGCTGCTTCGCATTCCGCAGGCTCCGATAATTCTGCTACCACCTGGAAAGCTTTACCGCCGGCGGCTTCCACAGCAGCCACTGTTTTTACATTATCTGCTTCGTTGCGGCCAACAATAATGGTTACAGCACCTTCTGCGGCCAATACTTTTACAATGCCTTCGCCAATGCCTTTTGCGCCACCACTAACGATGATCACCTTATCTTTTAAATGTAGATCCATATGTGTTTGTATTATACTTCAAAT
Organism: Ferruginibacter profundus; assembly: GCF_054783275.1. Lineage (NCBI taxonomy): Bacteria > Pseudomonadati > Bacteroidota > Chitinophagia > Chitinophagales > Chitinophagaceae > Ferruginibacter > Ferruginibacter profundus. Next base: position 45,442 of record NZ_BAAGQW010000002.1, read on the forward strand.
GTAGTTTAATGCGCAGGCAAAATGTATGCAATCGGATAATTATTTTGTAAGATTATCATTTTACAACATTACACTATCCTGTACCTGTATGATGGAAAAAAATGCGCTAAAGTGCTGCCCGGCTTTTAAGTTGAGGCAAATAGTTTAAGGTTGCCACCCCCGTTACCAGCGGTTGATCCAGTTCTTAAGCCTTTCCAGCCAGTTATCATCGGTGGTTTTATTATTCATTCCAAAACCGTGGCCGCCCTTGGGATATAAATGCATTTCGGCCGGCACTTTGTTTTTTATGCAGGCTTCATAATAACGCAGGCTGTTTTCTACCGGCACGGCACCATCATCACCCGCCTGTACCAGGAAAGAAGGCGGCGTATTTTTGGTAACCTGTAATTCGTTACTGAAAAAATTTGTTTTTTCAATGGTGGCTTTGGTGCCTATTAAATTATTGCGGGAGCCTTTATGAGTGATCGTACTATCAAAACTTATAACAGGATAGATGAGTATTGCAAAATCGGGACGCACAGATGTTGTATCATTATTGTTTGCATCCGCTTTAAAATCAAAATGTGTTGCAGCGGTTGAAGCCACATGGCCTCCAGCAGAAAATCCCATGATGGCAATTTGTTTACTGTTAATGCCCCATTCTCTGGCATTGCTTCTTACTAAACGAATTGCCTGTTGTGCATCCTGTAATGGTGCAAGGCTCCTGTCAATATTAAAACTATCGTCGGGCAGGCGGTACTTCAGCACAAAAGCTGTAATGCCCCAGCGGTTCATTTCTTCGGCCACTTTTGTACCTTCTTTATCAAATGCTAAAATACTGTAACCACCACCCGGGCAAATGATCACCGCTTTGCCATTGGGTTTTGCAGGTTTAAAAATAGTAAGCGTGGGATTACTCACCTTTGCTATCCGGGTTACATTATCCTTAAAAACAGAATTTTCTCTGTCGGAGGCCCCTGTTGAATTGGGTACGCCATTTTTGTATAACGGTATTTCTACACCTGATTTATTCACAAATAAAGTTTTATCAAAAGTTTTCACAATCGGCCTGTTAAACCATGCATACCCATTTGAATCTACCGCCTTAACATAGTTGTATATAACAGGCAGACTATATAAACCGGCCTGTTGTTTATTTAATTGTCTGGCCCATTTTACCCTGTTGGTAATTACTGCCCCTTCGCCGGTGTTCTTATATTCTGCATAAAAAACAGTTTTTTCATTGGCAGGATTATTCCAGTTATCCCAGCCTTCCGGTGCTATTACCTTCGGCAAATTACAATTAATAAAAACAGTTCTGGCATTGGTGCGCCAGGGCCTGCCCAGGTATAATTTTGTTACTGCACTGTCTGCAATGATTTTGCAATCCACGAAAACAAACCCGTATGCTTTCCCAATGCTTGTACTTGCTGCTGTAATGAACGAGTTGGTTTTACCTTTAATGACACAGTTCTTAAACACTGCTGTGGCCGGACCAAAAATAAAATCTGTGGTGCCCTCAATATAACAGCTGTCAAATAACTGGTTCGATTTTTCGCCACTGGCAAAAATGGTATCCTGGTTGCCCAGGAATTTACAATTTTTAAATACTGCTTTGTCAGCGTCAACATACAATGCTACCGCCTGCCCTACAGCACCGGCATTATTGGCGAAAGTAATATTCTCTGCACGAAAACGGTTGCCCGAAATTTTTGCGGTATAGGAAGTAAAGGTGGTCAGCTTTCCTTTGCCTGAATAATCATTAAAAACAATAATGGTACTATCCACACTTTCCCCGATAAAGTTCACATCCGTATTATTGGCAGGCAATTCTATCTTTTCATTGTACACACCGTTTTTAATATACAAAGTGATTGGTGCCAATGGGTATACCCTCATGGCATCAATGGCATCCTGTATAAATAAATAATCGCCGGTGCCATCTTTGGCAACAGTAAATACATATTTGTATTGTTGTGGGTTAGCGGTTTGCGCAGTAGCGTCCAAAACCAAAAACAGTAATGCTGTATACAAAACAATTTTTTTCATCTTTCTCTATTTGGGTTAAATACTTTTTTCAAAAATGCGTCTATATAATTTACAGTGGGTATAAACCAGGGGTTAAACAAACAAAAGGCATGCGGCGAATTTTCAAAGGTCTGTACTTCGGTGTAAATATGATACTGTTGCAATATTTTCACATACTCATCCCGGCCTGCATGCATTCTTGCCACGGCGCTGTTTAAAAATAAAGTGGGTGGTGTATTGGCCCCGGCATAGCTTAAAGGAGAGGCCGCCTGCCACAGGGTAAAATTTTCCTTTTGCGTATACCCCATCCAGTAAGTACTGGCCCCGATACTTTTACCGGTATCGCTTCTTTCAGAACTTTCTGCATGTACAAAAGAAAGTGTGCCGTCAATATCCACCAGTGCATTTACATGCGATGGCGTTTTAACCGGGCCATTACCGCCTTCAAATAAAGGCATATTGCCCGTTGTTGCTAAAAAAGCTGCCAGTTCGCCACCTGCAGAAAAACCGGCAACCACAATTTTAGCGGTATCGATCTGGTATTTATCCGCATGATCCCTCACCCATCGTATTGCCGCTTTTAAATCATAAATGGCAGCCGGAAAAAGTGCTTCTGTTGAAAGCCGGTATTCCGGGGTAAAACAAACATACCCTAATGCTGCCAGCTGCTGTGCCAACGGTTGGTGCTGTGTTCTGCTGCCTGACCGCCATCCTCCGCCATGGATAATGATGATAGCAGTGCGTAATGCAGCTGCGTTTTGTTTTGGATAAAACACATCTGTTTTCAACGATCTTTTACCAACCTTGCTGTAAGTAATATTTGCTTTATTTGTTACTGATGGTAGTTTTTCTTTCCCGGCAATTGAAATGCCCGGGTATTGTTTTTTTGCATTTATATAAGCACTGTAAACAGAGAATGAAGTATCTGGCCTGCCCGTAAGCCCTGTGAGCATTTGCGCAGTTGCTGTGGCGGCAAAACCCCATATGCCGGTTAATGCAACCAGTATTTTAGCACTATGATAATTTCTCCCTGTCATCAATCAATTATTTAAAAGGATTGGGTTTTACAGCACCGGTTTCTTTCAGCCACAGTTCCAGTAAATTTAACCACAAATCGGTAGAACCCGGATTTTCATCTAGCCGTATCCCATGCCCGCCCTGCGGAAATACATGAATGCTGGCATTTATTTTTTTATCTGCCAGGGCATTATAAAAAAGTAAACTGTTCCGCACATTTACCGTACTGTCGTTTAAAGCATGCACAATAAATGTGGGGGGTGTAAAAGAAGATACCTGTAATTCAGAAGAATATTTTTCAACTATTGCAGCGGTAGTATCTGCACCTAAAAAAAGCCTTTTGCTTCCGGGATGTGCGTATTTACCCATGGTAATAACCGGCGAAAGTAACACCATAAAATCCGGACGATAACTATAGCCATCCAATGAATCTTTAATTGCCGACTCATCATTTACATGCGTACCCAATGTGCTGGCCACATGCCCGCCTGCGGAAATACCCATCACCCCAATTTTATCCGGCTTAATATTCCATTGTGCAGCATTGGCACGAATGATACGCATAGCTCTTTGTGCATCCTGCAAAGGCGCTAACTCCCTTTGTGCCAAATCCGTTTGGTTGGGTAAACGATACAGCAGCACAAAAACATTTATACCCAATGTATTGAACCATCGGGCAAATGTGAATCCGTTATACACATAAGACACTCTTTCGTACCCGCCGCCGGGGCAGATCAGTACCGAGCTGCCGTTGTTATCTGATTTAGGAACAATGAATGCATATATACCAGGATCGGCTACACGCCAGGCCCGTTCATTAAAAATACTATCCGTAATTTTTTTGCCGTTGCTGTTGGGCTTTTTGCCAACAGGCCATAAAGGGATAAACTGCTGTGCCTGCATTGATAAAGCATAACACATACTGCATAACAATAGAAGCGTCTTTTTCATAAGTCTATTTCTTTATTGCGGGAACAACAATTCTATCGGCCAGTTCCAGCTTTAAATTTCTTATTGCTGCCAATACCAACTCTGCCATTCTTCTTGCGCCAAACTCAGTAAAGTGAGTATTATCTTTCTGCCCGTTGGGATAATTAGGATGTTCAAGTGAATCCAATTGCATAAAAAGGAATTTTGAATTGGCCGGGCCAAATTGTTGCAACAGTTCACGGCTCTTTGCATCCAGGTCAATAACCGGAACATTTAACTGCTTACCTACTTCCCAAACAGCGGCGGAATATTCCTTATGCGTTTCCTCTATCTTTCCTTCTTTATCAAAACGCATTCTTGTTACCGGGGTAATTAAAACAGGGTTGGCTTTTTTAGCTCTCGTTTCAGTAATAAATGTAACAAGGTTTGCTTTATAATCAGCAACAGGAGTATACCTGTCTTTATATTTTTCTTCTTTAGCTTCGTCATTATGGCCAAATTGTATCAGCACATAATCACCTTCCTGTAAACTATCTGCCACAGGTTGCCAGCGGTTTTCACTGATGAATGTACGGGTGCTCCTGCCACCTCTTGCCCTGTTATCAATAACCACTGTAGAATCAAAGAAATACTTAAAAGGCATGCCCCAGCCTGTAAGGGGTGCCCGTGATGGCTCATACTCACACATGGTAGAATCGCCAACCAGGTACAATTTAATTTTCTTTTTAGGAGGAAAGACAAAAGCTGTTACCAATAAAAGAATTGTACTGAAATAAACAAACTTTTTCATGCTGCCTGTATTTTGTTTAAAAAGGGCTGTCCCCAACAAGTGGGGACAGCCTTCAAAACATAAACGATTAATGAGAAAAAACTATCTTAATACCCGAAGTTCTGTGGTTTTAAATTCGGGTTAGCGTCTATTGCTGACTGTGGTATGGGGTACAATTGGCTTTTGCCATCTGTAAATCCGTAACCCAGGTAATTTACATAAGTAGTAGTAATGTTTGTATTGGCAAACCAGTTAACACGATTGGTTCCGCTTGGTAAAGCGGTATTACCGTTAGTTGGATCTAAAGGAGCAGCAGCAGGTGTTGGGAAATAAAATGAATTAGCCCATATCTGCCCGTTTTCTGCCGGTGCATTCTGATAGAACCACATTTGCTTGGGCAGGTTGGCTGTAAGTGTGTATGCAGGTGGTGCTGCCTGGTAAGAAGGTGCTACCATTGCTGTACCTGCAGCCATTTTTGCAAGGTTTGCTTTTGTTTCAGTTAATGCAGTGCCTAACAAATTCCAACGGATCAGGTCCCATTTACGGATGCCTTCGCCACCAAATTCCAGCATTCTTTCTTTCACTAATAATTTAAAGAAGTCAGCTTTTATTCCGGGATTAGCAGGTACCAGAGCAGCATTGCCGTTATGGCCACGCTGGCTTACTTCTTTAAAGGCATTATAAGCATCAGCAGTAGGACCGTTAATTTCATTCTCTGCTTCTGCAAACATCAATAACACATCAGCAAAACGTATTAGCGGCCAGTTAAGCTGCATATTTTGTAAAGATGCATTTGAAGATGGTGTTGTAGTTACAGGATTGGTTCCGGTAGTTACACCATTACTGAAATAAAACGACGGGCTGGAAACCCAGTCCCTTCTGAATTTACCATCATAAATACTATTGCTGGCATGGCCTCTTCCAAACACATCACGTACCACTTCAAAAGGAACAAAAGTTACATCTCTTCTTAGATCAGTGGAATCAAACTGGTAAAAATAAGTGGGCAGCATATTACCTAATGAACCACCTACACCATTTATTTTAGTACCGGATTGGAGGCCGATCTTACTATCAGAATTGGTACCATTGGCCATTGCCACCTGCATGATCAGTTCTCCGTTAGGATCTACTGCTTTATGTGCATCAATCACATCTTTAAATAAACCTTTAAACGTGGGTGCCAATGTATGCTGTGTTCTGTTTTGCATCAGCTCCCAGCACTCATCTTTTGCGATCTTATAAAAATCAAGATAATTGGCAGGCCTTGAAATCTGTCCGCTTAAATTAGTAGCATATCCTCCTGCAAACAAAGCGATCTTGGCTCTTAATGCCATTGCAGAACCTTTGGTAAAACGTTCGTCTTGCGTAACGGCTGTTCTCCATGGCATTAAACCTTTTGCAATAGTTAAGTCATTAAGCAGGTGAGTATAAATGGTATCCCTGCTGGTTCTTTTAGGAAACAGGTCGGGTACAAAAGCTGATGGCACCCATTGTGCAGGTACATCACCCCATAAACGCATCAGTTCAAAATAATACTGTGCCCGTATGGTAAGTGCTTCGCCCAACATTCTTCTCAACTCAATATTATCTGCAGATGTTCCGGTTTCGCTGTATTGCGGCATTTTTGGAATATAGTAAATACAGTTGTTAGCTCTTTCAATACCTGCATAAAACTGGTTGAAAGTACTTACGATATCTGTGTTACCCGCCACCAATGTATAATGTGCTTCCTGGTGCCTTAACTGGTCCAGTGCTGAGCCGCCACCCATAATGATATCATCATCATGCGCATAATAATAACTTACCCTGATGCCATAGCCAAAATCGCCGGCCATTGAAAAATAAGCGCCATTTAAAGCAGCTTTGGCATTGGGTATATTTCCGAATACAAAACTTGGGTCAAAAGTTGAGACCGGGTCGGGAGATAAATATTTTTTACATGAAACAGAAAGCAGCATGGTAAGGATCATTACTGCAATCAGCCCTTTTACATTTTTAATTTTACTTTTCATATTAATAGTTTTAATGTCTTAGAATGATAAATTTAAACCTGCAAGCATGGTACGGCCTCTTGGATATGCAGAGTAATCAACACCCGGTGTTAACGGGTTGCCTCGTTTTGCATTTACATCTGGGTCGTAACCGGAATAATTGGTAATAGTGGCAACATTATAAACGGTTGCATAAAACCTCAGGCTCGAAATCTTTACTCTTTTCAGCAATGCTTTAGGAAGTGTATATCCTAAGGTAATATTGTTGATCCTTAAAAAAGAACCATCTTCCACTGCATAAGACATCGGGTAAAAACCGGTGGTTGTTCTGATGGGTTGCCAGATGCTGGCACCGGCATTTAAAGCGGCCAACTGATCAGGTGCAATACCTACTGTGGTAGTTGAATTGATTTGTTTCTGCACCAGGTTACCACTGCCATCAATCACTTTCCAGCGGCCATTCATTTTAGAAAGTACATTGGCATCCACACCATAAGTGTTGGAATATTCCAGGTTGTTGGCATTGTAAATATCATTACCGTAAGAAAAATTGGTAAATACATTCAGGTCAAAATTCTTATAAGAAAAAGTCTGGTTGAAGCCACCGGTAAATTTTGGCAGTGCATTACCAATCACAGCCCTGTCGCCATCTAAAGTGATCTTGCCATCGCCATTAATATCCTTGTATTTGATCTGTCCCGGTGCAACCAGGTCGGCCAATACAGATATCGGATCGGGCATACCTGCTTTTAATGTGTACTGTGTGGTTAAATTAGGATACGCAGCATTTGCATACGGCGTGGTGGTAAAATCATTAACACCGTAAAAACCATCCACCACTAATCCATACATGGTACCAACGCTTTCTCCTACTTTTAATAAATAATCATCGGAGTTGGCCGTACTGAACCAACCTGAATTTGCAGTAAACTGTGTATTGCTTCCTAAACTAAGGATCTTGTTTTTATTGAAGGCAATATTAAAGTTGGCATCCCATTGAAAATCTTTCTTCTTCAAAACGGTAGCGCCTAACTGCAATTCCACACCCCTGTTTCTAACCGAACCTACGTTTTGGTATTGCGTGGTATAGCCTGATGTGGCCGGGAATTTATTTTCAATCAACAGGTCTTTTGTAGTGTTAGAATAAAGATCAGCTGTTAAAGTGATCCTGTTATGTAAGAAACTCAGATCAAAACCAAGGTTTTTGGAATCCAGTGTTTCCCAGGTAATAGCTGGATTACCCAATCTTGATGGTGTAATTAATGTATAAGCCAACGCATCGCTTAAACCATAACCACCGTTTGACGGAGTGGTATACCCCGTAGTGTATCCGTAAGCGTTGATCCTGTTATTACCAGCCTGGCCAACACTAAATCTTATTTTGGCATCGTTGATAAAATTTATATTCTCCATAAATTTCTCCTGCGAAACCCTCCATGCAGCTGCTACAGAAGGGAAGTAACCCCATTTCCTGTTGGTAGAATCTGTAAGGGGAATAGCGCTTGAAAAGTTAGGCCCGAATAATGAAGAACCATCCGCTCTTAAATTAAAGGTTAACAGGTACTTCCTGTTGAAATTGTATTTAAGGCTTGTAAAGAATGAAACCTGCCTGGTGGTAATTTCTGAAGAGGCTGGTTTGGGTTGAGAAAAACCTGCAGGAGCAGATGCCAGGCCAATATTGGCAAAAGCAGCTTCCGGCTTTAACCCAACAGGAAAATACCTTACCTCAAGAGAATTTAATTTATTTACAGTTTCGTAAATCTCATGCCCTATCAATAAATCAAGCCCGTGTTTGGTTTTAAACAAAGAGGGATTAGAGTAGGTTACCACATTTGAATTATTAATGGTGTACCTGTCATTATTGGTTAAAGTTAAGATCGGTAATTTATTAAAGGTTCTTGAAGTGGCAGTTAAGGTATCATCAAAAGCTTTTGATTCGGTTTTATTTACATCATAACCAAAAGTGCTGCGAAACGATACATTCTTAACAATATTATAATTAAAGTAACCGCTGTAATTATAAGCCGTAATAGTTCTTTTCCTGTACTCGGCCTGTAATACTTTTAAAGGATTCAATTCATTTAAACCGTTACCGGGGTTACGGGCATCCAGGTCGGCATCATAGGTATCTTCCGTCTGGCCGGGTAATATCAGCGGACGGTAGCGGGTAAATTGTCTTAACCTGTTACTGCCTGCACCGCCCACATCCGATGTGCCGGCGCCATCCACACTTTGCACATTATAACGCACATTAAAACCTACTTTTAATCTGTCACTTACTTTGTGATCAAACTTAAAGCTGGCTAATTTTCTGTCGTATTTGGAATTCAGTAAAAGTCCCTCCTGCCTGTTGCTGGTAAGGCTTAAATTATATTGTGTGGCAGCAGTACCACCGCTCACAGAAATATTATGGGTAGATTGTTTGGCGCTGCGTCCCATGATCCTTTCCTGCCAGTCCATCGGGTTTGCATAGTTGCCATACGTAGAAGCAATGGTATCATAATTGCTCATTCTTTTAATGTACTGGGCAGCAACCGCAGTATCCGTTGGATTTTCGGTGTACTTTGCCCGCTCATAAGCCAGCAACACAAAATTATAAGGGTCCATCATGTCCAGCTTTTTAGTGATATTATTAACCCCATAAAAAGTATTGTAGGCCACGGTTGTTTTTCCCTGTGTGTTTTTGCCGCCTTTAGTGGTAATTAAAAAAACACCATTAGCGCCCCTTGCACCATAAATGGCAGTAGAAGCAGCATCTTTAAGTACCGTAACATTTTCAATATCCTGTGGTGAAAGTACAGACAAGGCATTTTCAATCTGTATACCATCAACAACATATAATGGCGATCCGCTCTGCGTAATAGAATTTCTTCCTCTTACAAAAAGGTCAACATCTGCACCGGGCGTACCTTCTGATACACTTACCTGCACACCCGCCAGTTTACCTGCAAGTGCTTCGGCAGCAGAGTTGGCCGGGTTATCTTTTAAATCTTTTGCACCTACCGAGGATACTGATGCCGTAAGGTCTTTTCTCCTTACGGTAGAATATCCTACCACCACCACATCTTCCTGGGTAACAGCTTCCCTCACCAGTTTAACCGTCACATCTTCATTGCCGGTTACATTTACAGTGGTGGTACCGTAACCGATAGAGGAAATAACAAGGCTTACTGTTCCGCTACCCGGAACGGAAATAGAAAAGGCACCATTCTTATCAGTCTGGGTTCCCTTCTTTGCATTTTTTTCAATTACATTGGCACCAACAATGGGTGCGCCGTTTTCATCCGTTACCTTACCCTTAATGGTTTTATTTTGCGCCATAAGCGTAAAAGGCAGAATAAAAAAAATTGTGAGCAGTACTAACAACTTATTCATATAGCAGTATTTAATTTACAAAGTGGTGAGCGGCATCATCGTTTTTCGGGGAGAAAACCAACCAGGTGCTGCAGCAATCAATACTCAATGTTAAAACTTTTTTTTGCTGCACAAATTGAGCAGGCTCAGTATTTTTACGCAAACGTTCCCGATAACGTTGCCGCATTATTTTATACCCTTAAAAAGCTGTAACTTCAAAAAAATAACGGTGATTTGCACCTGCCAAAAATGAAAAGATGAAGTTTGAACCGGTTACAATAAAGGATATAGGAAAAGCATTAGGATTATCTACTTCCACAGTAAGCAGGGCCCTGCGAGGCAGTTATGAGATCAGCTCAGAAACAAAAAAACTGGTGCTGGAGTATGCCGAAAAGATCAACTACAGGCCCAACCCGATTGCTTTAAGTTTAAAAGAGCGGCGCAATCATTCGCTGGGTATCATTGTTTGCGAAATTGCCAACAACTTTTTTTCCCAGGCTATTAATGGCATTGAATCTATCGCCTATAACCGCGGCTACCATGTTATTATATCGCAAAGCCATGAATCGTTTGAAAGAGAATCGGTGATAGTGGATCATATGGCTTCAAGATCGGTGGATGGTTTACTGGTATCGGTATCCAGCGAAACCAAAGACTACGCTCATTTTAAACAATTGTACGATAAGGGTCTCCCGATAGTTTTTTTCGACAGGATCGTTAACGAGATCAATACACACAAAGTAATTGCGGATAATTTTAAAGGAGCCTATGATGCTACAGAACATTTAATTCAGAATGGGTTTAAGAGAATTGCCCACATTACCAGCGCTCCTTATCTATCTATTTCAGAAGAAAGACTGGAAGGGTACAAAGAAGCCCTGCGCAAAAACAATATTGAGTTTGATGAAAAACTGGTGCACCATTGTTATCACGGAGGTATGATATACGATGAAGTGGAAGAAGCGCTGAAAAAAGTATTCAAACAAAAACAAAAGGCAGATGCATTGTTTGCTGCAGGCGACCGCCTTACCACTACCTGTATGCAGGCCTTACAAAAGCTCGGCAAAAAAATACCTGATGATATTGCAGTGATAGGTTTTACCAATACCAACCTGGGAGAGTTATTCAATCCGCCGCTTTCGGTAGTGCGGCAGCCGGCATTTGAAATTGGCCAGGTGGCAACAGAATTACTCATCAGCATGATTGAAAGCAAAAGACCGGTCACCGATTTTCAATCCAAGGCATTGCAGACGGAACTGATCATAAGAGACTCCACTTCAAAAATAAAAACAAGTAAATGATGATGAAGACAAAATGGCGAACTCACGATTCACCATTCACGATTCACCATTCACGACTCACGCAAATGAAACTCCAATTCTGGTCAGTAGGCAAAGCACACGAACCGCATGTAAAAGAAGCTGTGGAAATGTTCACTAAACGCATCTCACATTACTACCCGGTGGAATGGAATATTATTCCTGTACCTAAAAATACAGCGATGCTGAGCGAAATGGACCTGAAGAAAAAAGAAGGAGAGACCATTTTAAATTTTCTGCAAAAAGACGATTACCTGGTGTTGCTGGATGAACGGGGCAAACTGATAAAAAGCGAGGAACTGGCAAAATTTATTGAAATACGGGCCAATGAAAGCGTAAAGAAAATGGTATTTTTAATTGGTGGCGCCTTTGGTGTAAGCGATGAGGTGATGAAAAGAGCCAATTACAAATGGAGTTTATCGCCATTGGTTTTTCCGCATCAATTGGTACGCCTGATCCTGGCCGAGCAGGTGTATAGGGCATGTACGATTATTAAAAACGAAAAATATCACCACACTTAAATTATTTAATTCGCATTTATGGAAGAACTATCGCAATTTCCGGTTACGTTTTCAATTATAGCATTAACTGTTGTTGTTTCCCTGGTTGGCTTCAGCAATCACGACCTGAAAAACAAAGCCATATTTTATCCTTATGGAATGAACGCCCCATCAGAATATTACAGGTTTTTAAGTCATGGATTGATACATGCTGATTTTATCCATTTGTTCTTCAACATGTTTACTTTATACTCGTTTGGTCGGTTTGTAGAGATAGAATTGTTTAATAAATCAGAGTATGTCATATTATATGTTACAGCTTTGGCTGTAGCGTCCGTTTATGATTTTATAAAAAACCGTAACAATCCCAGTTATGCTGCATTAGGTGCTTCAGGTGCAGTTTCGGCAGTGTTATTCTCCTCCATCATTTTCGATCCCTGGGCAAAAAACGTGGCCTTATTTGACCTAATCTCACTTCCTAATATTGTGTTTGCGGTGCTGTATTTATGGTATTGTATATATAGCAGCAGACGAGGCGGAGATAATATCGGGCACAATGCGCATTTTTCGGGCAGTATCTATGGCTTCGTATTTGCAGCCATATTAAGGCCTGAATTATTTAAAGGTTTTATAGAGAAGCTTATTCACCCGTCTTTTTAAATACGAGCTGCAGTATTTGTTTTGTTCCATCGGTGATCTTAAAACGATTGTCGATTCGCAGGCCAATTACCCAGACTATTTTTTTATTGCTTTCTATTACCCAGACAGATTCTTTTTGTGTAAGCGATAATTTCTGATCGATAAAAAACCGGCTGAGCTTCTTTTTCTTCTGCATACCCAGGGGGTAAAAATAATCGCCTTGTTTCCATTTGCGCAGCAGCAGGGGAAATTTAATTTCAGCAGCATCAAGCTGTGCAGTTGATGGCTGATGGCTGATAGTTGATAATTGCAAATACTTTTCAATTTCTACTACACCGCCTTCAAAATTTATAGACGTATCATTTTCTTCAATTAAAATATTTTGTGCGTCATCAGTTTTATTGGGAGAAATGATCAGCCATTTGCGGTTCCTGATAATTCTGTGAGAAGAAGACCGAACATACTTACCCGATTCGCTTTGTAATAAACCAATTACTTCTTCTGTTTGCGGTGCCGTAAAATTATAGTCTTTAATGATCTCGTAAACAATACTCGGCAAAGGCCTTAGCTTTTGCAGCTTCAGTACAGGGATATGCATTTCATTCCCTTTTATTTCCAGTAAGTTCTTTTTATGCATTTCAATAGCCTGTGTATACAGTTGTTCGGCTTCACCAAAACGGCTGATGTTTTTTAAAATATTTTCATTGACTGCAGGAAATACTTTTTGAACAGCAGGTATTAATTCGTTACGAAAATAATTACGTGTAAAATCGTTTTGTTCATTGGTAAAATCTGTTACAAACGCTAATTTATTTGTCGTAGCAAATGCCTGCAATTCCTTTTTGGTTGTAAAGAGTAAGGGCCGTACAATTTTATTTTGTTTGGGTAAAATTCCGTGTAAGCCTTTAATGCCTGTACCTCTGAAAAAATTCATCAGCACTGTTTCCACATTATCATCAGCATGATGTGCGGTTACAATATAATTATAGCCGTTATCAATACGCAGCTCTTCAAACCAGCCATACCGCAGATCCCTTGCCGTTTCTTCTACCGATTTTTTTTCCTGCCTGGCAACAGCGTTTGTATCAAATGAAATACCATGAAAAGCCACACCGTATTGCTGTGCCAATGATTGCACAAATGCTTCATCTCTCCTGCTATCCCCTGCCCTCAGATTAAAATTGCAATGTGCCATTGCAAAAGTATATCCTACCTGTTTGCATAATTCGCATAGCACAACAGAATCAACACCACCGCTTACCGCAAGCAATAGTTTATCTTTCGGGTGAAAGAGATTTTCTTTTTTTATATACGCCGTAAACTGTTTTTGTAAAATCATACTATCTTTAATCTATGCACAAACTGGAATGGCCCTGCAGAATTTTATTGGTGTTGAATTGTATCATTGCCTTATCAGGTTACATTAGTTTTTTACAGGCACACGCTCAATTAGTTTCCCCGATCATTCCTTCAGCAACAATTCATTTAATTGTAAAGCAACAAATGTTTAACAGCCTTATCACAGGCATTCTCTTTTTGATGGCTTTGTTATTTTATTTTTTCCAAAAAAGAATGGCTACTATTATTATCAGCACCTTTTCTATTCTTGCCTATTACTATTTATTAAACCTTATTCAAATATAGAATCAGGTACGCTTCAATCTTCCCTATTATCAGGTTCTCCCCAACTTGTTGGTAACAGAAGAACTCCCTACTCTTCCAGGTCTTCCTTTGCGCCCTGCAACTCGTTATAGGAATGATTGTCCCCCGATCTTTTAGCCTCCCACATGCCTCTCTCATATACTTTAATGGCCTTTTCAAATTCACCGGCACGTTCCAGCAACTTCCCTAAATGATAGTACGACCCGATATAGGTAGGCTCACGCAGTAAAATTTCATTAAACAGCTTACGGGCTTCCTCGTCCTTATCTACCTTAATGTATTCCAGCGCCAGCGCATGTTGCAAAAAACTATCCTTATCGGAGGTTTTCATGTATTCCAGCAATTTTTCTATCCTGCTCATGGTATTAAAAATATTTTTTGGTTTTTGCTTTGTATAATGTCTTTTGCTCTTATCTTTGTAAATAGTTGCATAAACAACTAATTAACACCCCCTGGTTGAAAGGGGCTAAAAGATTGTCAATATGAAGATACTTGTTTGCATTTCAAAAACGCCGGACACAACGGCAAAAATAGCCTTCAGCGATAACAATACGAAATTTGCTGCTGATGGTGTACAATGGATCATCAATCCCTACGACGAATGGTACGCTTTGGTAAGGGCTATCGAGTTAAAAGAAGCTGATCCTTCCACAGTTATTCACCTGGTAACAGTTGGCGGTGCCGATACAGAACCCATCATCCGCAAAGCACTGGCATTGGGTGGCGATGAAGCCATCCGCATTAATGCCGACAGCCAGGATAGTTTTTATATCGCTTCGCAAATTGCCGAAGTGGCAAAAACCGGCGGTTACGACCTGATTTTTACCGGTAAAGAAACCATCGATTACAATGGTTCTTCCATTGGTGGTATGGTAGCTGAATTACTGGAGCTGCCTTATGTTTCCCATGCCATTAAATTTGACCTGGCAGATGGCGCTGCGGTAATTGTACGTGAAATTGATGGCGGCGAAGAAACCAACAAAGTCGGGCTACCCCTTGCCGTTAGTTGCCAGAAAGGAATGGCCGAACAACGCATTCCCAACATGAAAGGTATCATGGGTGCCAGGAGCAAACCACTGAAAGTACAGGAACCCGTTGCTGCTGATGCTTTAACTTCTGTTATATCATTTGATCTGCCACCTGCAAAAGCCGGTGTTAAGTTAGTATCTCCTGATACACCTGAAGAACTGGTTCGTCTTTTACATGAAGAAGCTAAAGCTTTTTAATTGATAATGGGTTAATGGATAATGTTGCAAATTCAAGTCATTATTCATTTCTTAATTATCTACTCATTAAAGAAAACATTGTAAAGAACAAAAGTTTTTTATTTGCTGTAAGAATTGTTAATCTATACAAATTTTAAAGAAACAGCATAGCGAATATATAATATCACAACAATTAATAAGGAGTGGAACTTCAATTGGAGCAATACCCAGGGAAGCGGAACATGCAGAAAGCACGAAAGATTTTATACACAAACTGAGTATAGGATTAGAAGAAGCGAATGAATCTAAAGACTGGCTGGACTTGCTTTTGGCAACAGGGTTTATTTCAAAACAATGTTCGACTCTTTAAACACAGACTGTGAAGGACTATTAAAATTGCTTACTGCAAGCGTAAAAACCAGTAAGCGAAAAATTAAATAAATTATTAATTATCCATTATTAAAATTATCCATTATGGTTTTAGTTTTTCTTGACCAATCAGAGGGCCACATAAAAAAATCATCTTTAGAAGCTGCTGGTTACGGCGCTAAAATTGCTGAACAATTGGGCGTTTCTGCAGAAGGAATTGTGTTAGGTAATGTTTCCGAAGATTTGGCTGTATTAGGCAAATACGGATTGAAAAAAATACATACCGTAAAAAATGATACACTCGATCATTTAGATGCCCAGGTATTTACCAGTGTAATGGCACAGGCAGTTGCTGCCACAGGAGCCACTGTGGTTGTATTTTCCAATAATCTTAACGGAAAATCTATTGCCCCTCGTTTAAGTGTTAAGTTGAAAGCCGGTTTGGTTAGCGGTGCTATTGCATTGCCCGATACCAGCAACGGTTTTGTAGTAAAGAAAAATGTTTTCAGTGGTAAGGCCTTTGCCAATATTGCTTTAAATACCCCGGTAAAAATTATTGCCTTAAGCCCTAACTCATTTAATATTACCACTACCGATGGTACAGCAGAAGTGGTGTCATTTGCCGCTACTGTAGATACACCAAAAGTTACTGTAACCGCTGTAAATAAAATTGTTGGCGAAGTACCATTAAGCGAAGCGGAATTAGTGATCAGTGGTGGACGTGGTTTAAAAGGCCCCGAAAACTGGGGACTGGTTACCGACCTGGCAAAATTATTAGGCGCCGCTACTGCCTGTAGCCGCCCGGTTGCAGATATCGGCTGGAGGCCACATCACGAGCACGTAGGACAAACCGGTTTGGCCATTGCGCCCAATCTATATTTTGCTATTGGCATCAGTGGTTCTATTCAACACCTGGCCGGTGTAAACAGGAGCAAGGTAATTGTAGTGATCAATAAAGATCCGGAAGCGCCGTTCTTTAAAGCGGCAGATTATGGTATTGTTGGCGATGCTTTTGATGTAATGCCTAGGATCATTGACGCTGTAAGAAAGTTAAAAGGAGCATAAACTAAAACACAATAATTATATAAAGCCTTTCAATGAGTATTGAAAGGCTTTATTTTTTACATTTGTTTATTAAACTAAAAAAATGAAAACAGTTTTTTTAATCCTTACCACCCTTTGCATTGCTTCTTTTGTAAATGCGCAGAAAGATTTTCGGGGAGAAATAATTTATCAGCTACATGCCAGTGGCGAAGAAAAACCGGATGCTGAATTAAAAGTTTTGTTTGGCGAGCGCAAATTAAAATTGCTTTTTAAAGAAAAAGACGACTATGAGAAAGATGCTCTTGTAGTCCTTTTAGATTCCGGGGCAACTTTTACACTTAGTGCTGCTGATAAAACATTTAAGAAAAAAATGCTGGTGGCCAACTACCCTTTACCGGCTCCGCAAAAGAAAACTATCGGCGGTTACACCACCACTCCGTTTCAACCTGAAAAAAATGGTTTGAGTGGTTTGTATTCGAGGCTTTTCGGTTCTTCTGATGCTACTTTTTACCTGGCAGATTCTCTTACTTATTTTATACCCGAAAAGTACAAAGGGAATATGGAGTTTATTATTATTCAACGGGGCCGGATAGTTTTAGGTGCCGAGTTGCAAATGCCCCGTCCGCCTTCGGAAGAAGAATTTGATTCCGGCACTACAAGTAACCAGGTAATTACAGCAGAAGCCATTTCTGTTACATCAATGCCAATAGATGAAAACGAATTTATTATTCCGGCTGATTATACCAACCAAAAAAACATTTCATTTCAGCCTCCTGTAATTGTTGACACTACGGTTGCAGTGGTGGACAGCGCGGTAAAACGGATAAGAACAACCAAAAAGAAAATCCCTGCAAGTAAAGGCAAGAGTAAAACCAAAGCTACCATTAAACCAAAAGTTGCAGCAAAAAAAGAATAGTTATTGGCGCTATTGAAATTGTATCAAATACTACAAATGAAAAAAATTGCACTTTCTTTTTTACTGAAAATTTTCACGCTGACTCTTTTTGCACAAACGCAGTTTGAAGGAAAGGTTGTTCATGCATTTACTGCTGAGCAGGACAAGCGGACAGGTACCATAGAAATATATTACGGCAACAAAAAAATAAAGGGAATAAAAAAAATAACCGGCGAAGAGAAAAAGGAAGCAGACGATGATGAGTTAATTATCAATTTTTCAAAGGGAGTTGTGTATAATATTAATCACCTTAACAGGACTTACAGGATAGATAGTATCAAAAATAAAATGTCCCACTCCTTCCCCTCGTTTGTACCAATTCCTGAAAAGAATAAACTTATCCTGAACCGTTCGTGCAGTGCATTTTCGTTAGACAGTTCTAAAAAAAATGTTTTTACAGATAAAATGAATTTTCTTTTTTGGTACGCCGATTCCCTGCACTTTTCTGTAGATGACAAATACCTGATTTCTGATGACATGGCAGTGTTTACCAATGGCAAAACAATTTGCATGGGCATCAAAATAATTATAGATGACCATAATGTTAAAAAAACAGCTGAGTTAACCCCGGTTCTTGTAACTCCGATGCATCTTGCCGATTCAATATTTGAAATACCGGCGGATTATATTTTGGAAGTAACCGGCAATCAATACATCCAGGAAACCCCGGTTGATTCTACTGTAATGGTACAAATCGCAACGGAGGATTCTGCTATAAAAAGCATTAAATCACCTGGGGTTTCAAAGAAAAAGACACCTGCAAAATCTACCCCAAACAAGTCTGCCGTAAAAAGCCCCGCAAACAAAAGAAAAGAGTAACTATTCTTTTAGTATTTTAAGGGCTTTTGTTTTTATATTTGCTTTTATTATTCATCTATAATCAGTACTTCGCAATCAGCGGAGATAGGATATGAAGAAAATAGAACTGGAAATAGTTGCATTATCGCACAGCATTACCCAAACGCATTCGTATGCCGTGGTATTGGGAGAAGTGAATGGCCTGCGCCGTTTACCTATTGTAATTGGTGGTTTTGAAGCACAGGCCATTGCAGTAGCGCTGGAACGTATGAGCCCCAGCCGTCCGCTTACACACGACCTGATGAAGAATTTTATGCTGGCCTTTAATGTTGAACTGCATGAAGTGGTGATCAATGATCTGCAGGAAGGTATCTTTTACAGCAAATTAGTCTGCAGTTCAGCCAACGATACAGTAGAGATAGATTCCCGTACCTCAGATGCACTGGCATTGGCTGTACGTTTTGGCTGCCCTGTGTATACCTACGATTCAATTTTAGACCAGGCCGGCATTTTAATGGAAGATGATGGCAAAAAGAAAAAAGTACAGGCCGTAACCACCGAAACAGGCGGCAGTGATGACTTAAAAACCATGAGCATTGAAGAGCTGAATACCTTGCTTAACGAAGTATTGGACAGCGAAGATTATATACGTGCCATTGCCATAAGAGATGAGATAAAAAGCAGGAAGGGCAAATAAAGGATAATTATTTAATGGATAGTTGAAAATGTTTTCCATTGTGGTTTCTGCTGATTTTCCAGACTATTTATTTTCAATGTACTGTTTCCTTCTAAAACATTATCCATTATAAATTATTTCATTATCCATTAAGCATGCTTTCTTTCCCTAACTGTAAAATAAACCTCGGCTTACATATTCTTAATAAAAGGGAAGATGGATTTCACAACCTGGAAACAGTATTTTATCCCGTTGCTTTAAAAGATGCTGTTGAAATTATCCCTGCTCATGATACTGCTGCACCAATAACATTCACTTCATCCGGTTTAATTGTAGATGGAAATAACGAGGATAATATTTGCAGTAAAGCATACCATCTTTTAAAAAACGATTTTCCCGGATTACCTGCCATAAAAATGCATTTGCATAAAGCCATTCCAATGGGCGCAGGTTTAGGTGGCGGCTCTGCAGATGGTGCTTTTGTGTTACAGCTACTCAACAAAAAATTCAACCTCGGCCTCTCCGCTTCCCAACTTCTGCACTACGCTTCCCTGCTTGGCAGCGATTGCCCTTTCTTTATCATCAACAAGCCTTGCTATGCAACCGGCCGTGGAGAAATACTGGAAGATATAAATATCAACCTGTCGGAGTATAAAATTGCTTTGATAAATCCTGGTATTCATGTAAATACCGGCTGGGCATTTGCTCAACTTACTCCTGCCCTTCCGCAACAATCAATCAAGGAGATTATTGCACAGCCCATAAAAACATGGCGACAGGAATTAAAAAATGATTTTGAAAAACCGGTGTTTGAAAAATATCCTGTTATACAAAATATCAAAGAAACCCTATACGCAAGTGGCGCTGTATATGCTGCTATGAGTGGTAGTGGAAGTACGGTGTTTGGCATCTTTGAAAAAGAAATGGCTGTTCCGCAATTTGATGGTGCTGGTTATTTTGTAAAAACAATGGCTTAAGCCAGCTCAAACAATAAAGAATCAATATCTAAAGCCGAAGTGCCCATCCACAATTTCCCTTCGGCATTAACGGGCCAATGTTCTTTCGGCCTGTCCCAATATAATTCCACCCCATTGCCATCAGGGTCATTTAAATAAATAGCTTCTGATACACCATGGTCGGATGCACCGGTCAATGGATATGCAGCCTCCGTCAACCTTTTAAATATCGCTGCAAGGTCTTTTCTTGTTGGATACACAATAGCTACATGGTATAAGCCTGCCGCCCTTACCGGTGCCGGCCCTGCATTTTTACTATGCCAGGTATTTAATCCAATATGATGATGGTAACCTCCGGCAGAAATAAAAACAGCACTATCACCATAACGTTGCGTAATTTCAAAGCCCAGCAGGTCTTTATAAAAAGTCAACGCTTTATCAAGATCTGTTACTTTTAAATGCACATGCCCGATATGGGTTTGCGCCGGAATTGCATAACTCATAATTTTTTTTTATCTTGCACCAAATTTACAACTATCAGTAATTTATACAATATAGTATCTTTTCTACGCAGCAACCTCGATCTGCTCAATCATCGAAGTATATAGTCTGTAAACTCTGCACAACCGGCGGAGTGTTTTTCCCTGTTTACGTTTTACTTTATTTTCTCTATTTACTTTTTATACTTTATTTAATTTTTATACTTTTCATATGCATACTACTATTGCTTTATCAGCAACATCGCAACACTATCTTGATTTAGAAGAAAAATTCGGTGCCCACAATTATCATCCGTTGCCTGTAGTGCTCCATCGTGGCGAAGGTGTTTTTTTATATGATGTGGACGGCAAACGGTATTATGATTTCCTTAGTGGTTATTCTGCCGTTAACCAGGGCCATTGCCATCCCCAAATCGTTGCCGCATTAATTGAGCAGGCACAAAAACTTACCCTTACATCAAGGGCTTTTCACAGTAATTTACTGGGAGAATATGAAGAGTATATCACATCATATTTTGGTTATGATAAAGTATTGCCCATGAATACCGGTGTGGAAGCTGTTGAAACAGCAATAAAACTGAGCCGCAAATGGGCTTACCAGGTAAAAGGCATTGCAGAGAACCAGGCAAAAATTATTGTTTGCGAGGGAAATTTTCATGGCCGTACTACCGGTGTTATTTCTTTTAGTAATGATACTTCGGCTACAAAAAACTTTGGCCCCTATATGTCCGGCTACCAGGCTATTCCTTTTAATGATACCGCAGCTTTGGAAAAAGCTTTCCAGGATAAAAATGTAGCCGCCTTTTTATTTGAACCCATACAAGGTGAGGCCGGCGTTGTGGTACCTGATGAAGGTTATTATAAAAAGATAAGAACATTATGCTCAGAATACAATGTATTGATGGTAGCAGATGAAATACAAACCGGTTTGGCAAGAACAGGAAAAATGCTGGCCTGCGATCATGAAGCCGTTCGTGCAGATATTTTAATTTTAGGAAAGGCATTAAGCGGCGGCGTACTTCCTGTTAGTGCAGTACTGTGTGATGATGAAATTATGATGACCATTAAACCCGGTGAGCACGGCAGCACTTACGGTGGCAACCCTTTAGCCTGCAAAGTAGCAATCACTGCACTGGAGGTATTAAAAAATGAAAAGCTTACAGAAAATGCAGCACAGATGGGTGAATTATTGAGAACATCTTTACGCCGGTTAAATTCTCCGTTTATTGAAACAGTAAGAGGTAAAGGTTTATTGAATGCAATTGTAATAAAACACAATAACCCTGAAGCTGCCTGGGAACTTTGCCTGGCATTAAAAGAAAACGGTTTACTGGCGAAACCAACACATGGCGATAAGATACGCTTTGCGCCTCCCCTGGTAATTACTGCTGCACAAGTTGAAGACTGCGTAACAATTATTGAAAAGAGTTTACAGCAACTTGCATAATCGTTTATATTTGTTGCACAATTAATTTTATGGATACCCACCTGCATCACGGCCACACAGAATCGCATTTAAAAAGTTCAGAAGCTTTAACGGATATTGTAATTGGCATGAGTGACGGACTCACTGTTCCTTTTGCATTGGCCGCAGGTTTAAGTGGTGCTGTAAGCAGCAGCAGTATTATTGTAATTGCCGGCATTGCAGAAATTTGTGCCGGCAGTATTGCCATGGGCCTGGGTGGCTACCTTGCCGGCAAGACGGAGCAGGATCATTATAAAAGTGAACAACGCAGAGAATATGATGAAGTAGAAAACCTGCGCCACAAAGAGATCGAGGAAACAAAAGAGTTTTTTGCCAACATAGGATTAAGCCCCGCATTGCAGGATAAGGCCACAGAAGAAATTGCTCAGGACAAAGACCGCTGGGTAGATTTTATGATGAAGTATGAATTAGGTTTGGAAAAACCCGATCCTAAAAGAGCCACCAAAAGTGCACTCAATATTGGCCTCTCTTATATTGCTGGTGGTATCATTCCGCTAAGCCCCTACTTCTTTATCAGTGACTCTGCTGAAGCTTTAAAAATATCCGTTGTTGCAACATTGGTTTGTCTTTTTATATTTGGTTTTTTTAAAAGTAAGATCACCGGTATTAATCCATGGTGGGGTGCATTAAGAGTTACCTTGATCGGTGCTATGGCAGCTGCAGCAGCCTTTGGTGTGGCCAAACTTTTTGAGCACTAATCGGATTAATCCATCATTTACACTTTTCCTTATCGTAAATATTACATTGTGTAGTAATAACACTAAGTAGTATTTGTACTACACGAAAAAATTTTTTGTACTACAAACATAAATCCCCTTCGTATATTACGTAAGTAACAGCACTGTTAGTAAACATTATTTACTACCTAACGTTACTGATTACAGGCAAGTTATAGTTGTTTAAAAAATCAATCAACAACTTTTATTTATACGTACTGGAAAAGGTAAAAAACCCATTTTAATATGACCATTAATTATATCTGATGTTTCAACATTTATTTAACAAATTGGTATAATTTTTGAAACTAATTCGGGAGTTCCGCTTTAAAACCAAAATGAAAAATCCAATGAAAACCAATCTTTACAAAAAAGCAGCAAACACGCCAGGTTCTTTTGTTTCGTTTCACCAAAAAAATCCGTACTACATCCGAAAGCAAAAAAAAACTGATTGAATAATATTTATTCAATATCAACAACCTGATAGTTTTTAATTACCCTTTTATCCCCCTCATTACCAGCAAAGCAGACACAATTTTGAAATGGTGTAAGTAATTTTTATTGACTGTAAAGCAACTACTATAGTAGCTTTATACATGAAGTTTAAAATTATTTCTACTGGCAAATAGTATCTACTACTACAGTTTGCATTTTCACTCTTGTGTAGCTTTACAATTAAGTTTTTTGTTTGAGTAATCAAACGGAAAATAAAACCAATATCTGTTAAAAACTAAATTCAACCCAATGAAAACTGTTGACTTTTCTACCAGGAGAGTTATGCGCTCTTTTGCCGCACTCTTCACCTTGATTTTTTGTTTTGCCCTTACAGCTTCTGCCACTACTTACTACATCAGCCCTTCGGGTAATGATGCTACTGGTACCGGCACCAGCGCTAATCCATGGAAGACGTTGTACAAAGCCACTAACACTGTTGCTGGTGTGGGCGACATCATTCATGTCAATGCAGGTACCTACATTGAAACATTGCAATGCGCTTTAAAACCAGGCGTAAGCATTGAAGGCGATGGCGCTACCTCAATACTTAAAAGCAGTTTAACTGCCGACTGGACAGAAATGTTATCCCTGCGCTCAGCAGAAGGTACCAATGGCAACCAGCACATTTCCTTTGTAAAATTCGACGGACAAAATCTCTCCACCTTCTGGGGTATTTATGTTGGTGGCCGTAGTAATGTGAGCATACATGATATTACCATGGTGGATTTTAAAGACCGTGGTATTTTATTCGGCGGCCGCAATGATGGCAATGGTGCGCCTCCCACCATTTATGCAACAGGGAACAGCTTTTATAACAATACCATTACCAATTGTGCAGCCTATAATTTATCAACCGGTGCCTATGGCCGTGGTTGCTTAAATATCGGCGGGCAGGATGGTATGTTGATCTACAACAATACCATCTCGCAAACCAGCAGGCCCGAAGGCTATAATGGCTGGCCCATTAAAGGCTGGAACGAAGGTTACCTCAAAGGCTGTAAGATCTATAACAATACCCTCAATAAAATACCTATGGGCAACTCATCGGGCAATACCGGCTGGAATTTTGCCATTGAATTGTTCAATGAATCAGGATTAGAGATCTATGGCAATACCATTACCGGTGGTTCTATCGATCTTAACTTTCAAACTAAAAATGGTTATGCCTATAGTGTATGGATACACGATAATATAATTAAGCAAACCACTTTAAACACCTGGATAGAAAGTGGCATTGTACTGGAATACGGTACCGATGGCGCTATCATTGAAAACAATACCATTGATAAAAAAGCACACGGTATTGAATTTAATCCCCGTTCGGGTGATATGGTTAAAGATGTTACCATCCGCAAGAACCTGCTTACCAATATTACCATGGCGCAGAACACCGGCGGCCTCATCGGTGTTTTCAGCAATGCAGGCGACTTCAGCATCAATAACTTTAATGTACTTAACAATACTATGGTGGCCACAGCAGGCTCTGCTCCGTGGTGGGGTATAAATTTTGGTGCCTTAAATGCAGGCACTGCCAGGAACATCAGCATCAAGAACAACATCATCATGAACATACTCAGCGGCTTTATGGTGCAGGGCGGTGCTATAGGTATGGATTCGGTATATATCCAGAACAACAATACCTACAATAACGGCAACAGCAACAACCCCACCTTTAATGGTGTGGTACCAACCAATTATACCAACACCAATAATCAGCATGTGGTGCCGCTGTTTGTGTCTGCTACCGATTTTCATTTGCAGGTGGCTTCGCCCATGATAGATAATGGCGTGTATGTAGGTATACCTTATGCAGGTGCAGCACCTGATAAAGGCTTTGCAGAATTTGGCAGCATTATTCTCCCGGTTAAATTACTCGACTTTACGGCCGCAGAAAAAGCTGGTAAAAATATATTGCAATGGAAAACAGCCACCGAAAGCAACAGCGATTATTTCAGTATTGAAAGAAGCAGCGATGGCCAGCACTTTACCGCCATCGGCAGGGTAAGCGCAGCAGGCTTCAGTTCATCAGAACTCAGTTATAATTTTACTGATGCCAGCCCAATTGCCGGTGTAAATTATTACCGCCTGGTAATGCTGGATAAAGATGCCAGTAAAGATTACAGCAATACCGTTGCAGTGATGAATAAAAAAGACCAGTCGCTGACTATTACTGCAGCACAGGTTTCGGCGGGAAGAAAAGAAATGGTTGTTTCTATAGTAAGTGCTCAAAATCAAAAAGCCACTATAGCATTATATGATGCCAATGGCCGTTTGTTTTTAAATGAGCCTGTACTGTTACAAAAAGGGATGAACTCCATCAATAAAAATATAAGTTCAGTATCAAGAGGTATCTATTACTTTAAATTATTTACTGCAGAAGAAATGACGGTAAAAAATATTCTTACCAACGATTAAATTTCGTTTATCGGTTGTAAAAAAAATCCCCCTGTAAACCAGGGGGATTTTTTTTAGCTTCATGTACTTTCTGTATCACTATCAGGCTGTAGCTTCTGTATGTTTATGATTGCTGGAAATATTTTTCATTGTCCATTCTATTTTTTTCTCAAACGGATGTTTACGCACATTACAATTGTCTTTTAAACAGATATTGCAACTGAAGTCAAGACAACCATCGGAGTGTACAAAAAGTTCTACTGATTCGCCATATTCATTTTTTACCAATGCAGAAAGTGAATCAATTTCGGCATGCGCCTCATGTACATTTAAATACCAGGGCACGGTGAGATGACAATCAAGATGTATGGTGGCCCCGTATTTTATTATCCTCAGGTTATGCAGGTCTATCCAGTTTTCCTTGCGGTTGGCATTCAGCATTTCTACCATTTTTTTTAAAAGAGCTTCATCTGCTTCATCCATAATGCCTGCAATAGAACTCCGTATGATCTTATACCCGGTATAAATAATGATCATCGAAAATAAAATGGCCACAGCACTATCTATCCAGGATATTTTTGGGAACAACAGCATTAATAAAAGACCAATAACAATACCTGCTGTACTCCAGGTATCTGATTGCAGGTGCTTACCACTTGCAATTAATGGTAATGAATTATTTCTTTTTCCTGTTTTAATACAAACGGCACCGGCAATATAATTGATGAGCCCTGTAACTGCCACCAGTATTAAACCAGAATCCAGCTTTTTGATAGTATGCGGATGCTGCAGGTTATTGATCGCTTCGTAAATGATCACAAAACCTGCAACCGTAATCAGGGTACCCTCAACAGCTGCAGAAAGAAACTCTGCCTTACCGTGGCCGTAAGGATGATCATGATCCTTAGGTTTTGCTGAAACATAAAGGCTATATACGCCAATTAACCCGGCAATTACGTTGACCGTGCTTTCCAACGCATCGGTAAGAATGGCCACTGAACCGGTGAGGTACCACGCTATAAGCTTCAACACAAATAAAACGATACTGATGGAAGTAATGATTTTCTGCAGGCGCAGGTTCTGTTGTGTTGTTTGCAAAAGAAGAAATTTAGGGTGCAAATATACAAAAGCTGTAACACAAGGTCCGACGCCCTCGTCTGACCGTGTTCCGCATGGTCTGACGTCCTCGTCTGACCATGTTTAGCATCATCATCTGATCTTGTTCCGTATGATCTGCCAACCGTGCCAGGTCATGTTCAAAAATATCCTCCACAATCTTTCCAAACACAACCCCCAACCCGTATTTTTGTTGATAAACTAAAACGACTGCATATGGATTTTCAATTTTCAGAAGAACAACTAATGATCAGGCAGGCTGCAAGAGATTTTGCAGTTAATGAATGCCTTCCCGGTGTTATAGAACGGGACGAACTGCAAAAATTTCCCAAAGACCAGATAGAAAAACTCGCCGACCTTGGTTTTATGGGCATGATGGTAAAACCGGAATATGGTGGCAGCGGCATGGATACAGTGAGTTATGTTTTAGCCATGGAAGAAATAAGTAAAGTAGATGCCAGTGTAAGTGTTTGTATGAGCGTAAACAATAGCCTGGTTTGCTATGGCCTGCAGGAATACGGCAGTGAAGAGCAGAAAGTAAAATATTTAACCCCGCTGGCACAAGGTAAAAAAGATGGCGAATTACATATCGGTGCATTTTTACTGAGCGAACCGGAAGCCGGAAGCGACGCCACATCTCAACAAACCACGGCAGAAGATAAAGGCGATTATTATTTGCTGAATGGCACAAAAAACTGGATCACCAATGGCAACAGCGCATCGGTATATTTAGTTATTGCACAAACAGATGTAAGCAAAGGCAGCCGGGGCATCAATGCTTTTATTGTTGAAAAAAAATGGGCAGGCGTAACCGTTGGGGCCAAAGAAAATAAACTGGGTATCCGTGGAAGTGATACGCACAGCATTTTATTCAACGATGTAAAAGTGCCTAGAGAAAACAGGATCGGCGAAGATGGCTTTGGTTTTAAGTTTGCAATGAAAACACTTGCCGGCGGAAGAATTGGTATTGCGTCACAGGCATTGGGTATTGCCAGCGGCGCTTACGAAAGGGCATTGGCTTACAGTAAACAACGCAAGGCTTTTGGTAAAGAGATCATGCACCACCAGGCAATACAATTTAAGTTGGCCGATATGGCAACAAAAATTGAATGCGCAAGGTTGCTTTGTTTAAAAGCGGCATGGGAAAAAGATAACAAGATCGATTATACCTTAAGCGGCAGCATGGCAAAAGTTTTTGCCAGCGAAACAGCCATGTGGACGGCCACTGAAGCCGTGCAGATTCACGGTGGGTATGGTTTTGTAAAAGAATACCATGTAGAACGCATGATGAGGGATGCAAAGATCACACAGATATACGAAGGCACCAGCGAAGTGCAACGTATTGTGATCAGCAGGAGTATATTGAAATAAAAATAATTAAAAGCTCAGGCGGACAATTATCATTGTCCGCTTTTTTTATTAACCTTATTCACATTACAATTATCGTAATACCCGTTTATGATATTTCTCCAAACCGCAACTCTCTCCGGCATATCATTTCCGCTTTCATCATAAAAGTAGCCCGGGGTTTTACTACTGATCTTTTCTCTTAAAAAAGTACAATTATAAAAACGCAGTAAACTAAAAGATGTAAAATCTCCGGCCAGGTAAGGATGGCTGATATTATAAATTTGCGCCCCATCCTTTTGTGTCTGTATATAAAAAGAAGATTGCGCTGCTGCATTTACAAACTCAAACAGGCCCAGGGTATCAGTACCGGCAATTCTTTTTACACAGCAGTTTCTTTTGGTCATACTATCACCATAATCATTCTTCAGGTCGCGGAGTTTATACCAGGTTTTGCCAATTAAAATATTGGTAATGATGCCGGGGTTATATTTTTCTCTTATTGTGTCTGTAATAATTTTTTGCCTGTTTTTTTTATCTTTATTTGTCCTGCGCTCAACAGAGTTCATTTCCACCATCGCATTATTGGAGCCATGCAGATCCATCCTGAACGAACCTTCAACCGTATCGGTATATAGCAATACCAGTTTGCCATTGTATAGGCTTTGTGCATTTGTTTTAATAAAAGCCAGGCAAATAAAAAATAGTAAGTAACAACGCATACATATATTTTCTGTAAAATAGTTTTTTATATCTCCTCCCCTATACCATTTTGTGGGTATTTTTGCATTTCAAATCTCAACAATGCCTGTTAATAAAGAGTCGTATTTAGTACTAAATAACCAGTTAAAAGAAAAAAACGTTTGCCTGGTGGCTGTTTCCAAAACAAAGCCTGTAGAAGACATACAAGCCTTGTACGACCTGGGCCAGCGTGACTTTGGAGAAAACTATGTACAGGAACTGGTAGAAAAAGAAGCGGCTTTACCAAAAGATATCCGATGGCATTTTATCGGCCACCTGCAAAGAAACAAAGTAAAATACATTGCCCCTTTTGTGCATCTAATTCATGGTGTTGACAGCTATAAATTACTTGAAGAAATCAATAGCCAGGCATTAAAATGCAATCGTATCATTGATTGCCTGCTTCAAATGCATATTGCAATAGAAACTACAAAATTTGGATTCAATGAAGAAGAATTGGTAAATATTCTTAAAACCGTTCCAAAATATCAGCAATTAAATACAATGAAAAATGTCAGAGTAATTGGACTTATGGGTATGGCTTCATTCTCTGAGAATAAAGATTTAATAAGAAGTGAGTTTAGAAATTTAAAAAAGATATTTGATTCTAATGTGGCTCTATCAACTATTAATTTTCAACTATCCACTTTAAGCATGGGCATGAGCGGAGATTATACCATTGCAATAGAAGAAGGCAGCAATATGGTTCGTATTGGCAGTTTATTATTTGGCGAAAGAAATTATACGCATTGATGAGCCAGGAAATAATCATTCTTTGTGCTGCCGCATTTGCAGCAGGTTTTATCGATTCCATTGTTGGCGGTGGCGGCCTGGTACAAACACCGGTGGTTTTAGTAACCTTACGGCAACATCCTTTAGCAACACTTTTAGGCACTACAAAGATCCCCTCTATTTTTGGTGCAGGCATTGCAGCAGTTCAATACAGCGTAAAAGTTAAATTGAACTGGCGCTTGCTGGCCCTTATGTGCAGCATTGCATTAACTGCAGCTTATGCAGGCTCACGAACGGTAGCTTTGGTAAGCAATAGTTTTATGAAGCCGGTCATCTTTTGTGTATTGATAGCCGTTGCCATTTATACCTATACTAAAAAAGATTTTGGCCTTGCTGTTACTACCTCTCTCAGCCGCAAAAAAGAAATGCTCTATGCACTTCTGTTTGCATTGCTTATTGGCTTTTATGATGGTTTCATTGGCCCCGGCGCCGGAAGTTTTATGGTTCTTTTTTTTATCAGTGTTATGGGTTTCGATTTTTTAAAAGCGAGCGCCCATTCCAAACTACTGAATGTATCTACTAACCTTGGTTCCATTATTTTCTTTAGTGGCAGCGGGCATATTTTATATCATTACGCTATACCCATGGCTATTTTTAATTTCAGCGGATCATTACTTGGTTCAAGACTGGCTATTTTAAAAGGCAATAAATTTATCCGTATCTTTTTTTTAATTGTTGTGGCAGGAACCATCATCCGCTTCGGGTATGATATCTTTTTCAAAAAATCATAAAAAAAGAATGCGCCAGAAGGCGCATTCCAATATACATTGAGCATTAATTATTTTAATGGTACAATACTGTTGTTCCCTGTTTGTTATGTACCACGCCATCCACATCTACCGCTTCAATCATCCATACCACGGTTTGTGTTTCTGCAGGCTTATTATTTATTTTGCCATCCCAGCCTGGTAAATCACTATTCATGCTGAATAATAAACCACCCCAGCGATTGTACACCCTAAAGTAATTTACTTTGGTAAAGCCGATGAGGATTGGCCTCAACCTGTCATTTGTACCATCACCGTTTGGCGTAAAACCTGTAGGTACATAGATCTCGATCTTTTTGTGTGTTTTCACCAACTGCGTATCTACTGTAATACAACCATTGGCAGTTTTTAATTCGATGGTGTACAATTGAGGTGCAATGCCTTTAAATACCGGGCTAAAGCTGTAGCGGTTACTTAAGCTTACAGGTGGCGACCACGTAACGGTAGTACCAATTGACCTAGCCTGTAATTGTTCCGGGAAATTATAGGCCGCATCTTTATCTGGATAAACAACTCCCGGTGTGGTGGGGTCAATGGTAACACTTGCTGTTTTTACATCAAAAGATACCGGGCATTCTGCGGTACTCACTGATAATTTAACGATATACGTTCCTGCTGCAGGATAACTGTATACCGGTGTTTTTACATTATCGGTATGCCCGTTTCCAAAATCCCACAGGTAATTAACAGTGGAAGTAGTATTATTAAATGTTCTGTTGATAATAGGCACCCGAAGGTTTTCACATACCGGACGAATGGTAAAATCTGCTGAAGGCACCGGATGCACAATTACATTATAACTGATACTATCACTACAACCCCCTGGCGTAGCCGCTAATAGTTTTATAGTATAGTTGCCGGCTTTTGCATAACTGTAAGTAATATCGGTACCTGTTTTAATTACACCATCTCCCATATCCCAGGTGTACGCCAGCGGATCAGAAGTGATGGTGGTGCCGTTAGTTAACGTAAACACATGGCCGGGGAAACATTGCACATTATTGTCGATAGTAAAATTAGTAACCGGGCTTTGCTGTACCAGTACTTTAAAAATACTGTCGGTAGTACAACCGCCACTGGTTTCTTTGGCACTTAATTTTACATCGTACGTTCCTGCAGCAGCATAGTGATGTGCAATATCATTGGAGTAATCAAAATTGCCATCGCCAAAATCCCAGGTATAGGTTAGTACACCGGCTGATACAGTACTTTTATTATTAAAAATAAACCAGTTGTCTTTAAAACATTGTATAGGTTCGTCTACCACAAATGCCGAAACAGGACTTGGATTTACCACTACATCAATATCACGGGTGTCAGTACATCCGCCCGGTGCGGTAACCAGTAACTTCACATGGTAAGCCCCCGGGCTGGCATAGCTATGGGTAGCATCGGCAGAAGTGTAGGTAGTACCATCTCCCATATCCCACAAATATTGCAAATTGCCTGTTGCCAAGGTACTGGTATTGGTAAACACAAACTGGTGCCCTTTATCGCATTGCGTTGTGGCATTGCTGGTAAAGCCTGCAACAGGCGATGCCCATACATCTATCTGTTTTGTTTTTGTTGTACGGCTGCAACCGGTATTGCTGGAAACAATGGCATAGTAAGCCCCTGTTTGCGTTACAAACAACGATGTTGATGTAGCACCCGGTATTGGCCCGCTGGCGTTGTACCATTGTATATTATCATGTGGCAGCACTTTTAATTCCACCGTTTCACCGGTTATGGCACAATGAGAAGAAGGGCCTATTTGTTGTATCGAATCACTGAGAATATCCACTTTTACGTCTACCTCATCCTGTGTGGCACAGCCTCCGCCCCCAGTGGTTACCGTTAGTGTATAGGTTGTAGATACTGACGGTGTTGCTATGGGGTTGGAAATATTCGGATCACTCAGTCCCGTGACCGGTGTCCATTTATATAAACGATTAGGTTCAGGAGGATAGCCCAGCTGAACAGGATTATTATCGCAGGTTTGCCTGTTGGGGCCGGCATAGGAATGCACCGTTAAAGTATCCCACAAATAAGCAGTAAGTGTATCGGTACATCCATAAGTGGGATAAGGGATCAATTCAATTTTTAACGAGTCGCCGGACAATGGTGGCGGCGTTAAAGTAATAGATTGGCCTGTACCTAATAACTGAGTCATCAAGCCATTATACCAGTTATACGATTGATAGCCCGGAGGTGCATTCACCGTAACAGAAGCATCATCAGGACAAAATATAGCCCCGTCGAACGAGCCACTGCAGGTAGAGTTTAAATCGAGATATGCATAGCCGAAATGCGTACCACCTGTAAGGCCGCAACCAGTGGCGATAAAAGTAAGTTGTATCGTCTTGCCGGCATTATTATCCAGGTTGATTGATCTAGCGGCCCATGGTTTCCACCTGAATTGCGACGGAATATTGGGCTCCGGTTGAAAACCAGGTAATGGGTTTGCATTTGAATAAGCAATATCCATCGAATCACATCCGTAATTAACTGTATTATCGGTGAGGTTTTTAACCACTACCCTTAACCTTGGCTGGTCAACTGCTCCATGCCCGCCACCATTGTTGATCACAAGAGCATAATTATAGATCAACCTGAATTTATCCTGCCCCGGAGGTATGGTTAATGTGTAGGAAACTCCATCGGCATTGGTACCGGTATTTTGCACACCAATTCTGATGGAATAGTTACTACCGTTAGGACATAACACCGGAAACCCTCCGTATGGGTCAACTGCCGGAAAAGTAGCTGCTGAAATTATATCATGTCTTCCGGGTATAGGGGCTGTGGGATTAACAGTGATGTTTCCCGCATTAAAGGTACCGGTAAGACATTGCCATCCATTAAAAGTACCATCTTCAAAACCTATATTAACCGGGCATTGTGCCGCAGCATTAAAATTTTGAAATGACAATAATAAAGCGATGATGAGAGTACTAAAAACAGGTTTAAGGCCCTGTAAAGGGTAGTTTCTGTAAATTTGTTGCATGCGTAGTTATGGTTGGTAGAATTGAGTATGAAGATAAGGTAAAAAACCTGAAAACAAAAGCCCGCCCGAACCACAACCCTATGTTTACTGGGCTTCAAAGGTTTATGATTACAACAATTATGAATATGCTGCCCGGAGCCTGAAAAATTTATTTATTTCTGAAAATCAGTATATGACCTGCTGATCAGCCAACTATATCCAAAAATGAGTACCGAATTGCAAACCATACAAAAAATTCTGCAGGATAAAAGCGCTCCCGAAGCCCTGGCCGCATTTAAAAAATTTGTGCCCGGCAGCATGAAAATTTATGGTGTTCGTACACCGGTACTTAATGAATTGAGCAAACAGTATAAGGCTGGTGGATTTGCGTTGATAAAAACTTTATGGGATGCGGGAGCACTGGAAGAAAAATTACTGGCGGTAAAAATATTACAGCAAATTGCCAAACAGGATGCTGAAAGATCGTTACAGCTGGTACAATACTTTGCACCCGGCATTGATAACTGGGCAGTATGTGATGCCGTGGGTATGCAGGCTTTGCAAACCATCAGGAAAACCCATGCTACAGCAATTTTTGCATTGGCTGACAAATACAACTCCTCTGCTAATCTTTGGGAGCGAAGGCTAAGCCTGGTACTAGTGGAATGGTATACCAGGGACAAAACATACCATGAAGCAATAAAAAAATTAATCGCTACTGTAGAAAACGATACTGAATACTATGTGAAAAAAGCCGTGGTGTGGATCAATAAGAATTTTACCAAGGGCAAATAAAACTGGTTTAGGATTTGTGAACCGGCTTAATTAAATAAGTGAGTTTTCAACCCCTGACTCATTTAAGCGGTTTCTTTACCCATTGCAGCCAATTTCATTTTTGCGGCTGTTTCGTGGCCAAGGTATTTTTCAATTCTTGCTTCTACAAAATAAATAACGGGTGTTAAAATAATTGCCATGGTAGCTTTGTAGGCATAGTTAACCAGGCAGATGGCAAATACCAATTGCCAGCTCCAGCCCTTGCCTATTTTAAATGCAATGAACAATACAATAAAACTATCTACCAGTTGCGATACCAGCGTAGATCCTGTTGCCCTTAGCCACACTTTTTTTTCGCCGGTTACTTTTTTTATTTTATGAAACACGGTAACATCTACTATCTGGCTTACTAAAAATGCGGTAAGGCTACCAAAGATGATCCACATGCCCTGGCCAAAAATACCGTTGAATGCTTTTGACATATCAGGAATGCCATCCTGCACACCCGTACCATACCAGAATGCTGCCGGGGGCACCCCCATGGCCAGGTAAAACATTAAAAAAGCGTAAGCGATTAAAGCAATAGCGGTATAGGAAATACGGCGCACTGCCTTAGGGCCGTAATATTCATTCACAATATCTGTCATTATAAATTCCAATGGCCATAACAACACACCGCAGGTAAGACTAATGGATAAATGTTTTTCTCCAAACAAACTAAAATCTGAAGGCTGCATGCCGAATAATTTTTCCAGCGAAAATATTTTTGTGCCGATGCATTCTGCTATCAAGGCATTGGCTACAAAAAATGCAGTGAAGGTGACAAATATCTTTGTCGGCTTGTCTTTAAGTATGTTTTGTATCATGTGTTATTTACTGATAAAGTACCAATAGATCTCGGCAAGTAATGCTATAAAGTTAAACACAACAATCCAAAGTGGAATTTGTTGTATTTTTTTTGCGGCCATCAATCCCAGCACAATCAAACAAAAAACAGCATTTACCATTATCGATATCAGGCCCAGCACGGCCATTGTACCTTCTACAAATTGTAACGGAACAGCTACGTCTGATTTACCTTTTACTTTATCGTGCAGTTCCACAAAATGCATTACCACAGTTACAATAAAACAAAGGTTACAGAGTAAAACAAATTTTGAAAAAAATTTCATCCGGATTTTTTATAAATATAAATAGTTTACCTGGTTATCCATTCTTGCCGGTAAGCATCGGTACAAAAGAGAAATTTTCAAAAGCTTCTTCTTCGTAACTGCCGTCGGCATTTTTAGTAAGGCGCAGCATGCGTTGGTGTGGCCCTTCATCAACAGGTATCACCATTTTACCGCCGGTTTTTAACTGGGCAATTAATTTGGGTGGCACAAAGGGCGCAGCCGCAGTAATGATCACTTTATCAAAAGGTGCATAGGTAGGCAATCCTTCAAAACCATCACCATAAAAAAATTTAAGATTGGGGTATCTGGATTTTAATACAAAGCTTTTTGTTTTTTCAAACAGGTTTT
This sequence comes from Ferruginibacter profundus, assembly GCF_054783275.1. NCBI lineage: Bacteria > Pseudomonadati > Bacteroidota > Chitinophagia > Chitinophagales > Chitinophagaceae > Ferruginibacter > Ferruginibacter profundus. Next base: position 81,249 of record NZ_BAAGQW010000002.1, read on the forward strand.
TCTGTCGCTCAATGGTAAATACTTTGGCGCCCATTTCTGACAGCACCGATGCCTGGTAAATACTTCCGGTTCCTATCTCCAAAATTTTTTCTCCCGGTTTTACCTGCAGCAATTGTGTCTGGTAAGCAACAGTATAAGGTTGCGAAATGGTTTGTCCGTCGCTGATGGGGAAAGCCCTGTCTTCATAAGCGATTTCATCAAAAGCACTATCTAAAAAATAATGGCGTGGAATAGTATTGATAGCTTCCAGCACATTGTTATCTGTAATGCCTTTTTCTTTAAGAATATCAATCAGTTTTTTTCTAAGGCCTTTGTGCCGGTAAGTGTCTTCGTATTTTCTCATAAGTGTTAAGGTATCACAATAGCTTTAAGCCACAAGAGACCTAAGTAGCTGCAAGTTATTTTAAAACAGGTAATAAAATAAATCTGAAATGATATTATTTATTGAACCACCTGATTAAAAGAGAACCTGCCAGGCACAACGTGCCCAATAATAAAATCCTTACACCATGATTCCTTTCTTTTTCTGAATAACGATAAGGGTTTCTCCCATCTGGCAACGTCTTTTTACTATAAGCTAAATGCCAGCCAATAAAAACAGGGATCAGCCACCCTGCAAGTGCGGGCCTGTAACTATATGATGAAAAGAAGTCAACAGCGGTAGCCAGCAGCCCTACAGTAATCGCTACTGCATACCCTGCAAAAACAATATCGCCTTCAGCTGTTTCGGGCCTTGCCAGGAAATCATTTCGTTGTTTCCGTAATCGTTCAGCTTCTTCGGGCTTTATCTCTTTGCCTCTTTGTTGTAATATTTTAAGTGCCAGCTCATAATCAAAATCGCCCCATTCATCCGGCTTAATGATAATCTCTCTTAATTCATCATCAGAAAAACTGAAAAGATAATAATCCCTATCAGTGTCTTCCAGTTGTGATTTGTAATATGCAGCTAATATTTTTTGCGCCACTTCAAAATCCTTCTGCTTCAATTTTACCCTTATTTCTCTTGTTAACGGATTTGATGCAAACGTCGGATCAAAGAAACCATTACTGTCTTCGGTTACAACAGCAATGCCGTTTTCTGAAAGCCTGGCTACCAGTTCACGGGCAACCCCTTCGTCATTAAATTTCTGAAAAGTGAGAAATGTTGCATCACTCATAGTGCAATGGTGTAAAACCGTTTACCGGCTTATTTATAATGTGGAGTATGCTCATCAAAAAAAGCCTTTTCTGTGGTATTCCAGTTATTTAATGCTTCCTGGCGTTGCTGGTTTAGTGCCTGATTGTTCTTATTATACGCATCAGATGCTTTGTTGATATCGGCAACACCTTTATTATAGGCAGCCACATCATCTTTGGAAGGATCACTTTTCTTTTCAAAATCTTTTTTCATTTTCTCAAAACGTTCCCTGGTTAAAAAGAAATCGCTGATAGTGCCCATCTTATCATTCACTTCTTTTACATAAAAAGTAAGCATGGTTTTGCAGGCGGCAGCAATACTATTATCGCCCTGGAATGGCTTTATGGCATTTAATTTCTCCAACCCTTCCTGCGCATATTTCAACAAGGCATTTTTATTTTGTTCAATACCGGTGATATTGCCTTTTTGAATAGCTTCCAGTAAATACGCTTCCTGCTTATACGGACGGAAGAATAACAAATATACCTGGTGGTAATACACGTTCATCTGGTGTACCTGTTCCATCATTTCTCCCAGGCCATCCTTTTGGCTGATGAGGTTAATATTATTTTTTGCAGCAAATGCAGCTTCGGCCAGGCGCATTTTCTCATTCCCCTGCTCTAATTTTTCATTTACCTTTTCCTGCATCAGCAAATACGCTTCCATGGCATCATAACTTTGTTCTGCTATTTCTTCCATGTTGATGATCTTACTGTAATCGTCATTTAATACACTATAATACAGTTTCATAAAATTAACCGCTGTATCCCTGTACGCCTTATCGTTTTTAAAAGAAGGCATACCGGAAATATTCATCCTCGATTCATCTACTTCGTTAATAAGCTTATTACGCAATGCTTCTACTTTCTTTTCTTTTTTACCATGTGCAGAGGCACTGGTATAGCTTAAATATTTTTTTGAAATATTTTCCTGCTGTTTACCAATGTAACTCATGTAGTCACCTGCATTATCAAAATTTTGTGCAAAGGCAACAGTACTAAGTGCTGATAAAATAATAAGGGTAAATAATCGTTTCATACCGGGTGATTTTATTTGTTATAATTATGAAGATAAAAGTTATTTGATTATAGTTGCAAACGACTGATGTTTTCTTAAAAGAAAGTAGTTTTACAGCCCCAATTTTATTCACCATTCACCATTCACTACTTCCCGTTCCAGTCCATTAATATCCTGTACGCCTCTGCCAGTGTTTCATCAGTTTGCAAATGCTCCAGGTAGGTTGCATTTATTTCTTTACTCCTTGTTGAAGAAGCTGCAATGCGTTGCCAGTCGAAACCATTATTGGTTACTACTATACCGGTATTATTTTTTTCCTCGCTGCTGAACTGCCCGTACATTTTAATAGCCGTGCTGTATTGCGCTGCATACGCACTCCATTGCAGGCTGATGTTCCTTTCTTTTTTATATTGCTCCATCCAGCTGGTAAAACTGCTGATCTTTTTAAAATAATTACTGGCATCAATACGCTGTTTGCTTTTAGCAGCTAATGCTGTAACCGGTAAAGCCGGTAACACCTGGTACATCCCCGCTTTACTGTTATCCGGTTGCAATGCACTGGCATTACTTTTTTCTTTGTACTCATCATCCGAATACATATCAGGCAATGCTATGTCCGGCACTACGCCTTTCCATTGTGTGGTACTGCCATTAACCCGGTAAAATTTTTCCAGCGTAACTTTTACATAGTCTTCGTATTTTTTTCTTTCGTCGGGTGTAATAGTATCCAGCGGCAATACCTGTTGTGCCGTTCCTTTGCCATAGGTAGTACCACCTACAATCAATGCCCTGTTATAATCCTGTAATACCGCACTTACAAATTCGCTGGCACTGGCGCTGGCACCGTTAACCAATACAACTAACGGCCCGTCATAAATAGTACCCCTGTTGGGGTCTTTTAAGAATCGGACTTTGGCCGTTCTGTCTTTTACTGAAGCAACAGGACCGATATCAATAAAAATACCTGCCAGCTGCATGGCTTCCCACATACTGCCACCGCCATTAAAACGCAGGTCGAGTATCAGTCCGCCGATGGTATCTTTTTTCAGCTTTACAATTTCTTTACTTACATCATTGGCGCAACCATCGTACTTAATATCGTTTTCATCTTTGATGGCTTCATCTTCCCTGCTGTAAAAACCCGGCAGGTTTATGTAACCGATGTTTTGTTTGCCATGCAGTACATAACTTTTTACAATGCCTTCATCGGCATCTACTTTTTCTTTATGCAATATGGCCGTTTTAGTTTCGCCGGCAGATGTTTTTACGGTTATCTGCACATCACTTTCGCTGTTGCCATTTAAGTAACTGCTTAATTCTTCTTCTGAAATATCTGCTACATTTTTTTCTTTGCCATTGGCTTTTATGGCAATAACAATATCGCCTTTATGCAATTGACCGCTGCGCCAGGCACTGCCGCCGGGTTGTAAATAACTGATGGACTTATCACCTTTTTCATCTTCTTCAAGGTCGAGACCGGCGCTATATTCTGTTCCACTTAATTCCGTATCAAATTCTTTTTTTTCTTTTAGGTTCATGTAACTCGTATGCGGATCGTAACACCAGGCAATGCTGTTTAAATATTCATCCTCCAGGTCGTGCGTAAAATCTACCGGTGTTGATAAAAGATTATTGACAAATGCCAGTTCACGCTGCTTTATTTTTTCCCTGGCATCAATTTCCAGTTTTGCAAAGTTTGCCGGTAGTTTGGTATCTGTTCCCGTAGAGTCGGAAACTTTTTCTGCCACCTGGTTCAGCACCCGCCATTTTAAATAATGTAACCAGCGTTGGGCAATATCCTGTTCGCTATTTGCATAGGTAGTAAAAGGCCACACAATATTATCCGGCTTAGTAAAATCAAATGGTTTTGCAGTAAGTACTTTAATAATACTGTCTGCTTTTTGCAAACGCATTTTGTATAAGCCGGTTGACTGACTAAAAAAATCTTTTCCCTTTACTACAGCAGTTTTGCCCAGCAGTTCTTCATCCAGGTTTGTTTTATAAGTTTCTAAAACCGTTATTTCTTTTTGAGTAAAGAATAATTTTTCTTCGTCTAATTCCTTCATCCATTTATTATACAGCATGGCAGAAGAAGTATCATTCCATTGCAATGGTTTATAGTGTTGCTGTTCTAAAAAACGGCGGAGTGTTAGTGTTTTGGCACGAAAATCTGTTTGTGCAAAGATGATTGCGGGCAGTAAGAGTAGTAAGAGCGTACAGATTTTCTTCATGTGCAGTTGATTTAGTAAAGGTGTCATAACGGCCCGAAGCCGTATGACACCTAAAAAATTTATTTCAATTTCATTTCACTCACGATCCTTGCAATTTTATCATCCAATGATTTTTGAGCAGCTTCAAATTCAGCAATGCTTTTCAATTCGCCCTTTACACTAAAATAAAATTTTATCTTAGGTTCGGTGCCACTTGGCCTTGCAGAAATTTTACTGCCATCTGCCAATACAAATTGCAGTACATTACTTTTCGGCAGGTCAATGGCCCAGCTTTTGCCGGTAGTTAGATTTTTACCGGTTTGCATTTCATAATCCAGCAATTCATTTACAGCAACGCCATCCAGCATTGCAGGAGGATTATCCCTGTAGCCTTTCATCATATCAGCAATTTCTGCCGCACCATTCATGCCTTTTTTAGTAATGCTCACCAGGTCTTCTTTATACAAACCATACTGCAGGTACATGTCAATCATCTTATCGTATAAACTGCGGCCTTTATTTTTTTCGTAAGCGGCCATTTCGCAAAGCAGCGCTACGGCACTTATCGCATCTTTATCCCGTACCTTGTCTCCTATCATTAATCCAAAACTTTCTTCGCCGCCAATTACATAATTCTCTTTGCCTTCTTTTTCTTTTATCATGGCAGCGATCCATTTAAAACCGGTAAGCACATTATAGCAACTGATGCCGTTGGCTTTAGCAATGGTGTCAATCATATCTGTAGTTACAATTGTTTTTACCACCATGTCGTTGGCCTGCGCAATACCTTTTACTTTTCTTGCTTCAATCATATAATTAAAAGCCAGTACCGCAGTCTGGTTACCATTCATCAGTATCCATTCTCCTTTACTGTTTTTTACTCCAATGGCCACACGGTCGCTATCCGGATCGGTACCTAATAAAATATCAGCATCCAGTTCCTTTGCTTTTTTCAACCCTATACCCATTGTTTCTTTTTCTTCGGGATTGGGATATACTACAGTCGGAAAATTCCCGTCAGGCGTTGCCTGCTCTGTAACAATGGTAACGTTGGTAAAACCAAAACGCTCCAATACTGCCGGCACTAATGTTATTCCTGTGCCATGTATAGGTGTGTACACAATTTTAAGATCGTGTTGTGCTGCACATACATCGGGATATACCGATAATGTTTTCACCATATCCAGGTAAGCGTTATCAAGGTCCTTGCCTAATGCTACTATGTTAGCTTCGCCGCCGGCCCATTTTACTTCATCCACACTGGCAATTTTTTCCACTTCCACAATTACGTTTTTATCGTGGGGTGGCACCAATTGTGCGCCATCATCCCAATAGGCTTTATAACCATTATATTCTTTTGGATTGTGTGATGCCGTTAATACCACACCCGCCTGGCAGCCTAATTTTCGTATTGCAAAACTCAGTTCAGGTGTGGGGCGCAATGCTTCAAACAAATACACTTTTATACCATTGGCAGCAAAAATATTGGCCGTGGTTTCGGCAAAAAAACGGCCGTTATTCCGGCAGTCATGTGCAATAGCCACGCTCACTTCTCCTGTAAACGATTTTTTTAAATAGTTGGCAAAGCCCTGTGTGGCCATACCCACTGTATATTTATTCATCCGGTTAGTGCCAATACCCATAATGCCCCTGAGGCCACCGGTACCAAATTCTAAATTTCTGTAAAAAGAGTCTTCTAACTCAGCAGGATTATCTTGTTGCAGCTTGGTAATTTCATCTTTAACTGATTGCTCGTAATTACCGCTAAGCCAGTCGTTAATTCTTTTAAGGGTAGTTGCTTCCATGTTTTATAATTTATGTAATCCAAAAATAAATGTTTCATGCTTCAATAAAGCAAATTATGTAAATTTGTTTTATGATTTATACCCGGCGTAAATATTTGCGTTGCTGCATATGGAAACCATTGGCAGGTATGGCCATCTTTTTATTGCTTTGTATTACAGGTTCGGCACAAAATACCATTGTAAAAAAAGACAGCAGCAACAGCTCCAACGCTTTAACTTTTTACCATTCATTTACCAATGCTAAAACAACAACACATCCCTATACACATATCAATTATACCAGGCCCAATAATCAATTGATGAGCTGGCCTAACTTTCCTTTAACGCCAACAGAATTTGAACGCAGGCACAGGCAATATGTACAGGAGAATAAGGTATCCTCCGTTATTGCAAAAGATATCATCACCAATATTCTGAAAAAGAAAACAAAAGTGGCTGTTGTTCCTAAATTTTAAACTTCTCGTTTTTTTGCTGCAGATCTTTAGCACTGTATTTTTCGTATCTCATTAACAACATATAGGGCTATTTTTGTTTTTTATGAACCAAATACCAGATCATCAATCAACTTCGCCGGCGTTGCTGATAACATCCCGATTATTCCGTAGTTTTTCTGCTGTGGCCATTTTATTGAGTTTTTGCTTTCAGTTTGTTGCGCCTTCGGTTAAAGCGCAGGATTCTGCTGTAAAAGCATCCTTAGTTCCCCAACAAAATTATTATTTCAGAACCGGCAATAGTATTTCTGATTCAAATAAAATAAAAGAAAAGCCGCTTTCAAAAAAACAGGTTGATAAAAGAATAAAAATCATTGCTGCCACCAACATCATTGGCTATAGCGGGGCTATGGTTGGCCTGTACTCTGCCTGGTATAAAAATTATCCGCAAAGTAATTTTCATGCTTTTAATGATATCAGTGAATGGAAAGGCATTGATAAGATCGGCCACGCTTACAGCGCCTATGCCGAAAGCAAGGCCAGCATGGAACTATGGCGATGGACGGGTATTGACCGTAAAAAAAGGATCTGGCTGGGAGGTATGAGTGGTGCGTTCTATCAAACTGTGATTGAAACACTGGATGGCTTTAGCAGTGAATGGGGCTGGAGCTGGGGCGATTTTGCCGCTAATATGGTGGGCAGCGGTATGTTGGTATCGCAGGAACTGGCCTGGGATGAACAACGTATTCAATTCAAATTTTCATTTCATCATAAAACCTATAGCGACCCAACGCTGGTACAACGCAGCAATAAAATTTTTGGCAGCAGTACAGCCGAACGTTTTTTAAAAGATTATAACGGGCAAACCTATTGGCTGAGTGCCAACTTAAGATCTTTTTTCCCCGAAAGTAAATTGCCCGCCTGGTTGCAGCTATCAGTAGGCACCGGAGCCGAAGGCATGTTTGGTGCCAATGAAAATATTGGCAAAGATGCCAGTGGCAATATTACTTTTAACCGTACCGATATTAAAAGATACCGTCAATGGTATTTAGCACCGGATATTGACCTTACTAAAATTAAAACCAACAGAAAGGGAATTAAAGTAGCACTCAATATTCTTAACATTGTAAAATTCCCTATGCCATCATTGGAATATTCCAATGGCAGGTTTAAATTGAATGCACTTACTTTTTAGATTGTGCGATTGAGTTCACTGATTTTTTCTGCGTAATTTGCGATATCTGCGGGCAAAAAAACTTTTCAGCTGTGGCAACTTTTAATTTAAGAGAGGAAATTTTAAAAGAACATTCCAAAGCACAATGCACACGTATTGTAAACCGGGTGGGTGCATCGCAACAGCGTTTTGATGAACTCTTCCGATTATTTTTACACGACGAATACCGTGTGGTACAAAGAGCCGCCTGGCCCGTGAGTTACTGCGTTATGGCGCACCCGGAGTTTATTAAAAAACACTGGAACAGCCTGGTTAAGAATTTACAACAACCCGGTTTACACAATGCTGTAAAACGAAACAGCCTGAGGTTATTGGCAGACATACCCATTCCTGTAAAATACCAGGGCCCCATTATGGACCTTTGTTTTAAATATGTGGAGAGCCCCAACGAAGCCATTGCTGTTAAAGCATTCGCACTTACCATACTTACCCGGCTTGCCAAACAATATCCAGAAATTATTGCTGAAATAAAATTGCTGATCAGTGCACAGAAAGGCCGGCAAACGGCCGCTTTTAAAGTAAGGGCAAGAAAATTTTTAGAAGCCACTGAAAAAATGAAGTAAGCTCTGCTGTCTATTTATGCAAAAATAATCTTATAGGTTTACCACTAATTTTTGTAAATTACAGTATGGCTGCTTTTAAAACTACCATAGTGTTTGTGCTGGCCTTAGTGTTCACCATGGTAAATACGGTTGCTGCGCAGCAAGCCAACGTATGGCATTTCGGAATAAATGCCGGCCTTAATTTTAATGTTACCCCACCCCAGCCATTAACAGGCGGCGCATTAATTTCTTTTGAAGGTTGCGCCAGTTTCTGCAATAAAAAAGGACAATTATTATTTTATACCGATGGCACAAAAGTTTATAACAGGAATCACGGGATAATGCCTAATGGCAGCGGCCTTGCAGGTGACAATTCTTCCACCCAGGCAGCAATCATTATTCCCAATCCCGGCGACTCTAACCTGTATTATATTTTCACTTCCGATTGTTCAGAAAATTCATTTGTAAAAGGCTATAATTTTTCCGTGGTGGATATGAGGCTGGACGGAGGATTAGGCAATGTAACCACTCAAAAAAATGTAAACCTCTATAAACCCTGCACAGAAAGACTGGCCGCAGTAAAAGCAGCTAACGGTATAGATTACTGGGTAATTACAAAAGGATTAAATAATAATCAGTTTGCAGCTTACAAAGTAGATTGCAAGGGCATAAACATGACGCCGGTATTATCTAATGCCGGCATTGCGCATACGTTTGACCCACGCCAGTATGTAGGCACCGGGCAAATGAAGGTTTCGCCGGATGGTAAAAAATTATGCTTACCTATTTCGTGGCCCGTTACCAAGGCCCAGTTATTTGATTTTGATAAGGTTACCGGCAAAGTATCTAATTCCATCGACCTCAGCGGGTATACGCAAGGGGTAGGCCATATTTATGGTGTTGAATTTTCGCCCAACAGTAAACTCCTTTACATTTCCACCGTATTTGATAACAGCATCAACCAATATGATATTACTTCCGGAAACCCGGTAACTATCAACGCTTCTAAATACGTTATCGGCACGTCGTTATTCCTTCCTAATTCGCTGCAACTTTCTCCCGATAAAAGAATATTTGTGGCCTTTGCACAAAATACCAATGTGAGTGTTATTAATAACCCGGATGTATATGGCCCGGGTTGTAATTATGCCTATGCGGCGGTTGACCTTAACGACAGGCTTTGCTGGGCCGGGCTGCCCTCTTTTATTGCCAGTCTTTTTGATAACAGCAGCCATGTTGATTTTACGCATTCCTTTATAGATTGCCATAGCCAATTCACCGGATCTACCGACCTGGCAGGTAACCTGGAATGGAAATGGGATTTTGGGGATGGCAGTACCGGATCGGGACAAACCATTAACCATGCTTTTAAAAAAGTAGGCACTTATGATGTTACTTTAAAAGTGATCACCAGTTCCACCACCTGCGGGCCACTTATTGCGGATAGTTTTTCGGTAACCAAACAGGTAACCATTACCAATAATATTTTTGCGGTGGATTATGGATACAGCGGCAATTGTGTAAACCAGCCCACGCAATTTTTTGACAGTACTGTATTGAGCACCGGCACCATTACCAGCAGCACCTGGGATTTTGGCGATGGCTTTACCGCACTAAACCTGCTCAACCCTGTACATACTTATACTACCACCGGAAAGTACAGCGTAAAACTTTTGGTAACTACCAGCGGCATTTGCAAAACAGACAGCATGGTAAAAGATGTATACATCGGAACGCCGCCTGCAACAGTTTTTTCGCCTGCTAACGGTTGCGTAAACACGCCTTTACAATTTACCGACCAATCTGTTGATGGCGCTACTCCCGTAAATTCCTGGAAATGGTTTTTTGGAGATGGCGATTCCTCTACGTTAAAAAACCCTTTGCACAGCTATCGTAATTATGGCAACTATACCGTGCAGTTGCAGGTGGCTTCTTTTGGCTGCGTATCGCCGGCTATTGTTACTCATCCTGTGGTGATAGATAGCAAACCCGATGTGGCTTTTGACTACCTGTATCCCTGCCTGGATAAAGCCACCATATTTACCAACGCTTCAACTAACATATCCGGTTCCATCATCAGCAATACCTGGTCGTTTGGAGATAATACCGGATCTGCAGTTATCAGCCCTGTGCATCAATACACCAGGGCAGGCAACCCTGCGGTAAGCCTTACATTGATTACACAAAATGGTTGCAGCGTAACCTTAACCAAAACAATTACAGTAATAAAACCCTTTGCCAACGCAGGGCGGGATACGATAACACTATTTGACAAACCTGTACAATTGAGTGGCAGTGGCGGTGGTACTTATAGCTGGAGGTCTGCCGCTAATTTAAACGATGCTTCAATACCTGACCCCATTGCCCGTTTAAAAAGTAATGAACTATTTATTTTAACTACCACCAGTGCAGAGGGTTGTGTAGCCACGGATGATGTGCTGGTAAAAGTGGTTCCGGTTTTTGACATTTATGTCCCTGATGCGTTTACTCCTAATAGTGATGGCAGTAATGATGTGTTACGGCCATCCCTGATTGGTATCGACCATATCAATTATTTTAAAGTGTACAACCGTTTTGGGCAGGAAGTTTTCAGCACCAAAGAACCAGGCAAAGGCTGGGATGGCAGGATCAGTGGTGTATTGCAGCCGACAGGCGCTTTTGCATGGATCGTACAAGCTGTGGACATTTATGGCAGGGTGATCAATAAACAAGGTACTTCGCTTTTGATACACTAGACGAACTAAAACAGTTGTAGCTACAAACGCTTTTTTTGTAAAATAGAAATGGCAGAACCTTCTGCCATAAAAACCGAGCTGGGTGCTGTGTGTTGTAAAAAAGCAAACGCATCGCCATACAAAGCTTTAAAATCGCAATCAATAATATATTGCTTTACCGGGTATACCTTCCATGCAGGGTGTTGCACATTATATTCAAAAGTGGTGGCATCATTATATTGTGAATAGCCCCAGTAATGTTCGGCAATAAATTCTTCCTCACTACCCGGTCGCATGGGTAAGGCTTCTGTTGCAGTTGTTGCTTCCAGCTTATTCCATTTGCCCTTGTGTTTCCAATGATAACCTAAATTGATAGCACCTGCAGTTTTATTGAAGAAATGTTTCATCCTCATGGTGCTGTACTTTTCGTGGTACAAGGTATTGGCAATAATACTGATGGCTGGCTTTGGAACGATCTCCTTAATAAAAACAGCACCCCGTTTCCATTGGCCGTTATCATTATACCGCACATAAAAGCGCAGGTTCACTTCTTCAAAATTTATATGAAAAGGAATTTTGACACCCAGGATTTTTGTCTGCTCAAACATAAAACCAATCAGGCTTACATACGCGTTGCCATGGTATACATCCAGTTCTGTTTTATTGGGTACATATTTCTGTAAAATGGCAGGATCAACAATATAATTCGCCATGACAAGATTATTCCATTCGGCAGTTAAAAAAGTAGCAGACATATTTTATAAACAGATTTACAAAGGAAAGGTTTAGCTAACTCTTCTTTTGATCCACTTCTTTAAATATCAAACGCAGGTTCTGATCGTAAGTAAAATAATTATACAACCAGTTACAAAAAACAAAGAAGCGGTTTTTTACGCCCAGTATCAGCATCAGGTGCAATCCCATCCAAATCATCCAGGCAAAAAAACCTTTAAAATGTAATTTAGGTTTGGGCATATCCACCACGGCTAAATTACGGCCCACTGTTGCCATGCTGCCTTTATCGTTATACACAAATTCTTCCAAAGCTTTTGTATTGCTTTTCATTTCTATATTGCGCAAATTCTTTGCAATCATGTCTGCCATTTGGGTAGCCACAGGTGCTACCTGCGGGTGCCCGTTAGGCCATGCAGGCTCTTCCATATACGCCACATCACCTATGGCAAAAATATTTGCAGTGCCTATTACTTTACACTGCCTGTCAACTTTAATTCTGTTGCCCCTTGCAATTAAATTTTTATCAACACCTTCGGGCACATTGCCTTTAATACCTGCGGCCCATATTACAATTCTGGTGTAGATAGTATGCCCATCCTGCAAAGTAATTTTCTCGCCGTCATAATCTTTTAATAAAGTATTGGTAAGAACAGTAACGCCTAATTTCTCCAAATACTTTCCCGATTCGTTGCTGCTTTTTTCGCTCATATTAATCAGCGTTTTACCGGTTCCTTCCAGCAAATAAATTTTCATTTGAGAAAAATCCAGCTCAGGATAATCTTTTGGTAACACATATTTTCTCATATCGGCAATAGCGCCACTCAGCTCCACTCCTGTTGGGCCGCCACCTACCACAACTATATTCATCAGTTGTTTTATAAGGGCTTCATCTTTTGTATTGATAGCCGCTTCAAAATTCTGTAATAGTTTGTACCTCAACTGTAGCGCTTCCAGTGTACTTTTCATGGGCAATGCATGGTTCATCAGGTTTTGGTTACCGAAAAAATTGGTATCGGCACCGGTGGCGATTACCAATGCATCATACTCAAATACACCGATACTGGTCACCACTTTATTTTCAGCACCAATTATCTGTTGCACTTCAGCCATTCTAAAGCGGATATTCTTACTGTTGTGGAAAACCTTACGCAGGGGAAATGAAATATTACTGGCATCCAGCCCGGCAGTAGCCACCTGGTAAAACAGGGGCTGAAACTGGTGAAAGTTGAATTTATCAATAAGGGTAATGTCAAATCCGGGTTTATTACTGAGGTTACGGGCTAACCTGAGCCCGCCAAAACCGCCTCCTATTATTATGAGTTTCATGATCTTTTAATTTACATTGCAAAGATACACTATTTTCAATAATTTTTGAAAATTTAGGAAATAAATTATTGCCGGATACCCGTTACAAAAACTACATTTAGGTATCCGTTACAGGATCATGGTCTAATACCTTGCCAAATTTTTTATCTATTTTATGAAAAGTATTCTTGTACTTACTTGCCTGCTGCTATTATTTGCCGCCTGTAAAAACAGCAGAAAATCAACACAAACCCTTTTAACCGCCAAAAACCTCAGGAGTACTTTTATTACTCTGGATGCGATGGCGGCTTATACTTTAAAAACCCCCAAAGGAGCCATTATAAAAATTCCTGCTCATGCATTTATTTCAGGTAATGCCGGTAAAGTACAGCTGGAACTTAAAGAAGCCTATACCCTGCAGGATATCATCACAGCTGGTTTAAAAACCGAAAGTGACGGTAATCCTTTACAAAGTGGCGGTATGTTTTATATTAACGCCACAGCAAATGGCAAGGCGCTTGAATTACTGAAGCCAATAAAAATATCAATACCCACCAATGCTTATGATGATAATATGGAATTATTTAAAGGTGAAGTGGAAACTGATAGCTCTATCAACTGGGTTGATCCTCAACCATTGGATACCGGGCTCACTGCAAAAAAATTGCTTTTAGGAGAAAGGCTTTTTAAAGCCAATTGTTCCGGTTGTCATAAACCAAACAAGGATTTTACCGGGCCGCAATTGGCGGGTTGCAGAGAAAGAGCCCCCAACAGAGAATGGCCCTATCGTTTTGTTGTAGATTGTAACCGTATGTGTGAAACTGATCCGTATGCAAAAGCCCTTGTTAAGAGATGGCAAAGCATGCAGGTGCAGTTTAATTTATCAGTTGATTCTATACACGCCATTTTTGATTACTGTGATAACCAGGCGACCTTGATGCCATCTATCACTTTACCTGGCAACACTGCCCCTTTGCCCGGTGCTGCAAAACCTGCACCCCCTTGTGGTTTTGATACGGTCTACTATAAAAAAGCTGATACCGGAATTACGATCATACCTGCAGATACCGTAGCATTACAAAATGATTTTCTTGATAGCGGCGCAGCAGTTACGATTGTTAACGAATTCAATAGTGACAATCCTCCGGTAACAGCACTGAACTTTACAGATGAAAGCAGCACAGGCGGCATGTACGATATTTCCATCAAAGCTTTGGGCTGGTACAATCTTGATGCTTTTTTAAAAGCTTATCCTGCATTAACTGCCGTACAACTTAAGGTACAATTACAGTTGCCGGTGGAATCAGATATGAATGTTTTTTTATTTTGCCCCGATAAAAGATTACTTACAGAAGCTATTCACACTGACGGCAATACTTATTGTTTTCAAAACGGGAATGGCACCATTCCCCTGGTATTAAATGATAAAGCCGTAATACTTGCTTTTGGAAGTAAGGGAGATAAAATGTTTTACGGCACCGCTTCCTTCAATATAAAAACTGCGCAATTAATTCCTGTTACTGTAAAAGAAACCACAGAAGCTGCATTAAAATCTTTTATTGAGAAAAACAATATCGATGGCATAACCATCGACCTGAACAAAAAAGAAGATGTTGAGATCAGACAAAAACCATGCGATAGTATGTTTGGCGATACTGCAAAAGCTGTTATAAGCCGGCTATACTAATTTTCTTCAAAGTATAATTAAGCAAAAAGATATTATACAAAAAAAGCGGCTGTCTCTAAACAGCCGCCATGTAAACTTAACCAAAACAAACTACTTATTTTATAAAATTGTACCTGATCAATACTTCGTGTGCATTTGCACCATTATCAAAACTACTTACCGGGTTAATATAATCGTCAAAAGCATAACCCACGGTAAATTTCTTATTGATGTTGATACCGGCAGAGATCATATAACTCTGGTGAGACCTGTAGCCTAATCCCCACCAGAAAATCTTATTGTGTTCAAACCTTGCTCCCACCTGGTAATTCACCGGTGCATTAGGCAAATACACCAGTATTGCATTGGGTGTAATGGTAGTGTACCCGTCCACGTCAATATGATAAGCTGCATGTGCATAATAATGCCTGTACAACATGGCCTCTTCCGTCCTGGTTAAATTACCACTGTAAAAATCCAGCTTTGATTGTACCAGTTGCGATACTGATGCGCCCACTTCTATTTTTTTACTGGTGTACGAAACACCAAAGCCTGCATCGTATTTAAACCTGCTGTCTGCACCACCTAACACAGGATCGTTACCTAAAGTTGCATACAGCTTGGATGTGTTTAATGCATATTGCTGCAACCGGGTTTCCAATCCTAAAGAAAAGATGCCCTTATCGCCCATTACAATATGTTTTGCCAATGAAAGATCAAGGCCTGTTCTTGATGTGGGACCGGTTTTATCCTGGTACACATACCCGCCAATACCAATGGCTTGTTTAGGCAGGTTGAAAGAACCGAATACAGTAGCGGTTTTAGGGCTGCCGCTGATACCGGCCCACTGGCTGCGGTAGCTAACACCCACAAAATTATTTTCGTAAACCCCTGCTGTGGAAGGGTTGTGCAAAACGCCCTGCATATCATACATAGATGAAGTTTGCAATTGCTGTGCATTTGTTGTGGCAACAAAAGCAACAAAAAGGGCTGTTAATATTTTATGTTTCATAATTAGTGTTATAAATAGATTATCTTAAAATTGTTACATCACCTTTTAATTGCAAACCATTACCGGTAATCAGTTTAAACCTGATCACATAGTAGTAAGTAGCATCCGGCAAAGCTTTCCCTTTGTAGGTACCGTTCCAGTCGTTCTGGTAATTTTCGTTACTGTATACCAGGTCGCCATTGCGGTTAAACACATTTACCATTACCTGGCTGGTACATGCACCACCACTGGTAACGATCCATTTATCGTTGATACCATCCCCATTGGGTGTAAAGGCATCCATGATCTTAATACAATACGGCACTACAGTGATCACTGTATTATCTGTAGAAGTACAACTGTTATTATCTTTTACCGTTAATGTATACGTAGTTGTTGCAGTTGGTTTTGCAGTAGCTACATAACTGTTTACACCACTTGTAATAGTTGCTGCCGGCGACCACAGGATGCTGATCACATTTGTATTAGGAGAAGAACCATCCAATGTTACCACATCACCACTGATGATAGTTTTATCGGAGCCTGCATTTATTACAGGATTGGCCTTGGTGGAAATATTGATAGCTTTTGTTCTTACACAACCATTTAGTGTAGCCGTAACAGTGTAAGTAGTATTACTGTTAACTGTTGCTACAGGATTGCTGATTGCAGGGTTTGACAATCCGCCTGCAGGGCTCCATGAGTACACATTGGCCGCACTGGTAGCGATCATCGGTACCGGCGCACCGGCACATACCGCGGTATCGTTGCTGGTGGTTAATGTCAGATTATCTGTAAAGCCAATAGTTACCGTTTTAGTAAACACCTGGCAGGCTGCATCTCTTATCACAATTGTTTTAACCCCTTGTGTTAAACCTGTAAATACATTTGAAGATTGTAATGCACTTCCGTTTAAAGTATACGTGTACGGCGCAATACCACCTGTTGTGTTAATGGTAACGCTGCCGCCGTTAGGGTTGGTACAACTTGCATCAGTAACTACTTCAGTAGAGTTTACATTAACGAAGCTGGCATTACCGTATTCTATTAATGCCGCTGATTGTGTACTGCCTGGTCCGCCAAAACCTGCGATCAATGGCATTAAATACAATTTTTTATTTTGTATCGGGGCAACTGTTTTTGGATATATGGTCATATTGGCTGCACCTTGCGGAGATATATCAAAGGTCCATGTTGCCCAGCCATTTGTTGTTGTTAAAAGAAACGAGCCAGCATAGGCATACCCGTTATTTACATCATTCATTATAATAACACTGATTGAAGAAGATGCTGCAATGGTAGCCGGATTGGTGGTTTGTACCAGCGTTAAATCTGTCCATGTAGCACCTGCATCAGTTGACCTGAATAATTTTCTGCTGGTACCACCTATATAAAGTGTTTTACCATTAATTACACTCAACGCATTATAAGTTGCAGTACCATTACCGGCAGCTGTTGTATCGGGGCTCACATCAGTCCATGTGGTACCGCCGTCAATTGTTCTGTAAACTTTACCCCTGTTACCACACGTGTAACCCGTATCCTGGTTAGCAAACTTTATATTTTTTAATTGCGGCGCAAATGTGCCGATAGGAAATGTTTTTGTGGTATCCCAAACAGGAGTAGCTGCATTAACATTTAAACAACGGAAGATCATTGTTCTTTGCACTTCGGGGCTAAACCTGTAGCCTACTGCCCATGCACGTTGACCCACCATGGTAAAATTGGTAATACCACCGGTATTTTGATTGGGCTCGATAAATATTGGCGTATAAGTCTGTCCCTGGTCTGCAGATTTGTGAATACCTACAAAACCAAAACTATTGGTACTGAAGAACATGCTGTTTACCGCCGGATAAAATACATTAGCAATACTTATCTGGTTGGCATCAAATGTTGCATTGGAAGCATCCACCCAATTCTTTCCGCCATCGCTGGTTTTTGAAATAGTTCCGTTGGCACCCACTGCTATACCATTGCAATAATCTGCCCAGTCCATATCGCTGTAACTATAAAATAAAGGCCTGATATTTTTGTATACCGTTTTCCACGAAGAGCCGGCGATTGAATCATAGGTCATGCCATTATAACCGGCAGCAATAATTCTTCCATTAGGTGTAACATCAATTGCGGTAAAACCCCAGTGTGCAATATTACTTGTTGCAGGCACAGGATTACTTATGGTCCACGAAGTACCATTATCTGTTGTAAATGCAATGCTCCTTCCGTCGCTCATCATTATTTTTCCACCGGGCATTTTTTTAATGTGCCACATGGCACCTGTATTTAAAGGTGAGTTAGCCGGCGTGGTTGGAAAAGTATTTGAAATGGCCACTACTTCATATACACCTTTTTCATATGCGCCGTATATTAATGGCACTGCATTGGCAGTACTATCGTTTTTACCCGTTTTTACCCTTACCACAATACCGTTTGAATTACTGGAGATCAACACCAGCGAATCA
The DNA here is from genome assembly GCF_054783275.1 of Ferruginibacter profundus. NCBI lineage: Bacteria > Pseudomonadati > Bacteroidota > Chitinophagia > Chitinophagales > Chitinophagaceae > Ferruginibacter > Ferruginibacter profundus. The sequence continues at coordinate 99,541 of NZ_BAAGQW010000002.1, forward strand.
TTGATACCCAACAACCCTTTATAGGTTTGCGTACACTGCACAGGGTTACTACCGGTGCCCGTGGTAATTGACACACCAAATTTTGTACGATGTAAACTATAGTCTTTTACAACATTTTTTTCAATTTTCCAGAGTATGGCGCTGTAGTTAGGTACAGACTGCCCGCAGGAACCACTCACATAACCTACAGAGTCATTCACAAACATGATACGTTGTATTTCGGCCGAATTAAACCCACTTAAGGTAATATTATTTTGCTGCGGCCTGAACGGGCTTACTAAAGAATCCCAGGTAGTGCCCCCGTTTTTTGTAAAATATACTTTCGGGGCATCATTAATATTGGTGGTATTAGTGGTGTTAATTGCTGCACCACCAATATAACCGGTGTCCTTATTTAAAAAATACAGCGCATTGATATTTCTGCTCAGCGCAGTAAGAGGTGTGGTAACCTGTGCCCAGTTTAAACCACCATCTGTACTTTTTATCATTATACCGCCGGCTCCTACTGCATAGGCAATAGTGGGCGTTACAAACTGCACATCATTCAGATTTGCCAGTGCCACTGTATTAGCTGAATTAATAATTTTAAAGGGGATGTACTGCCAGTTACGGCCGCTATCGGTTGTTCTGGCAATGGCGCCGTTTACCCCAACAGCCAATCCTGTTTTGTTGTCAATGAACGACATGTCATTCAGGTTAAACCCATGTTGGTAGGGAACTACATATTTCCATGGACTGTTGCCCATAGCAGGATTTAATTGTGCCTTACTGCCCAGGGCTGCCATCAAAAAAATGATCACGGCCAATGAACTGAATTTTGTTTTAAAGCTTTGTTTTACCATTTTTAAAGCGTTTTATGTTTTGGTTAATGAGGGCGGGAGTAAAATTGAAGTGCAATATTATTCACTGCTTCAGCAGGTGGTTGTAGAATTAACTCTACTGATGTAGAATTTAATTTGGAGTTCTTTTGAGGTACAATTAATAACAACAGTATATACCTGCAGCCATGATGCGTTATATTTTAAGCCTTATCATTCTTTTTTCTTTTACAAACGGGCAACTGTTTGCGCAGAATTTACAGAAGGAAGCCAACATCTGGTATTTTGGAAATTATTTAGGTATGGATTTTAATAGTGGCTCTCCCGTTCCATTAAATGACGGACAATTACATACGATCGAGGGTGTTGCAACCATCTGCGATGCAAATGGAAGTTTACTTTTTTATACCGACGGTATCAGTATCTGGAACAAAGTACACCAGGTAATGCCTAATGGAACTGGTTTATTTGGTGACCCTTCTTCCACGCAGTCGGCTGTTATTGTTCCAAAAATCGGGGACCCAACAAGATATTATGTTTTTACAGTAGATGCAGTAACGTTTGTTGCACCTACCGGAACGTTTACTCCCACCAGGGGATTAAATTATTCAGTTGTGAACATGACATTGGATAATGGCAAGGGAGATGTAGAGATAAAAAATGTGCCGCTCACACAAAACTGCTTAGAAAAAATCACCGCTGTAAAACATTGTAACAATAAAGATATCTGGGTACTGGCACATGATACTGCTTCAAATGGATATTATGCCTACCTCGTGAATGCCACAGGGGTAAATACCACACCAATAATCAGCCATACCGGCTCAGTATTACCTGGCCTTCCCCGCACTCCTACTACACGTATTGATTCTTCTTTTCTTGGTTATATGAAAGCTTCGCCAAATGGGAAAAAAATAGCTATTGCTTTTTGGAATGTAAACGTTGATGTAAGCGATTTTGACAATGCTACAGGCATCGTATCCAACTCTATAAGTTTATTCCAGCCAACTGATCCCCATTACCTGTCCTATGGCGTTGAGTTTTCGCCAAACAGCAGCCTGTTATACACCACAGTGTGGCGTGATGCTTCCAATGCGCTTAGTAAAAATGAACTGCACCAATATGATATTACCCTTGGCTCGCCGGCTGCAATAAGAGCATCCAGGCAAATCATATCCGGATTATTTAATCCTGGTGAAATTTATGCCGCTTTACAAATTGCGCCCGATGGCAAAATGTATATGTCACAAAATTTATCGCCGCTGATTTCACCTACTTATATTTCTTCTATAGACAACCCTAATACGTACGGCAGCGGCTGTAATTTTACTAATAATGCAATGCAATGGTCGCAACCAAACCAAAAGTCAACGTTTGGCTTGCCTACTTTTATTCAAAGTTATTTTTATCCTCCAGATAGTTTCACCCATGCCGTTAGTTGCCAGACTTTAACCGGTACTTTTAATTATACCCCTGCATCAAACGTAACATCAGTAAAATGGGATTTCGGCGATCCTGCATCCGGCGCAAACAATACTGCTACACAAAATAATACAACGCATATATTCTCTGCTCCTGGTAATTACACCGTTAAGCTGATCAAATTCACTAACTGCGGAACCGATACTTTACAAAAGCAAGTAAGCACCGATGCTATAAATATTAATTTGGGTAACGATACTTTAGTTTGCGGCAGTACCAGTTTATTACTCAACTCATCTGGTGCTGGAAGTACCAATACTTTCTTATGGCAGGATGGTTCTACCAATCCAACATTTACAGCAACCGCTTCCGGTTTATATTGGGTACAGGCCAGTAACAGTGCCGGCTGCATAAAAAGAGATAGCATCAATGTTACGTTTAAACCAATGCCCGTATACAACCTTGGAGCAGACGCCGCTATTTGCGCCGGTGATTCTTTAACATTAAATGCAACTGTAGCCAACGCCACCAGTTATTTATGGAACACGGGTGCAGCTACTCCAACAATAAAAGCATTCCAGGTGGGTATTTTCTGGTGTGATGTAAATAAAGAGGGTTGTATTTTCAGGGACAGCTTAGCTATAACTGCCGTAAAACCTGCACCTGTTGTTAACCTGGGCAATGACATTACTGTTTGCCAGGGCATACCTGTAACATTGAATGCCACCAACCCGAATGCTACTTATTTATGGCAGGATGGTGCCACCACTCCGGTTTATACCCCCATCACTTCCGGCTTGTATTGGGTAGAAGCGGTAAATACCATCAGTGGCTGTAAAAAAAGAGACAGCATCAACGTAGTGTTTACAGCGGCACCTGTTTTTACCCTGGGGCCGGATGCCGCTATTTGTGCAGGAGATTCGCTTACACTTAATGCCACTGTTGCCAACGCAAGCAGTTATTTATGGAATACCGGTGCCACTGCTGCCACAATAAAAGCATTCCAGGCCGGGCTTTACTGGTGCGAAGTAAGTAAGGGCAGTTGTTCTTACAGGGATAGTTTGATCATTACTGCTGTTAAACCCTCGCCGGTTGTAAACCTTGGCGCCGATAAAACCGTATGTGAAGGTGTTGTAGTAACATTGAATGCCACTTATCCGGGCGCCACATATCTCTGGCAGGATGGCAATACCAATGCACTTTACCCCGTAAGCCAACAGGGCACCTATATTGTAAAACTGGATTTGAATGGTTGTAAAAAATCTGATACTGTAATTATCAACTATAATTTAAAACCCAGGTTCACATTAGGGCCCGATCAGTTGATCTGCCCCGGCAATACGATTACATTAAGCCCGGTAACAGATCCGTTATGGCAATTACAATGGCAGGATGGAACAAGCAATCCTGTTTATACTATTACAAAAACCGGAACCTATTCTTTAACAGCCACTAACACCTGTGGTTCAAACACAGACGACATAATAGTTTCAAAAGGGCTTTGCACTATATTTATACCCAATGCATTTACGCCCAACGGCGATAGTAAAAATGATTTGTTTAAAGTATTCGGCACCGAACTGGTGACTGAATTTAATTTAAAGGTCTTCAACCGTTACGGGCAAATTGTTTTTGAAACCAGCGATAAAAATAAAGGATGGGATGGCAAACTGAATGGCACCAACGCTCCCGGTGGTGGTTTTATTTATTTGCTGAGTTTTAAAGAAAGTAGTTCCACGGAGTTAAAAGTAGTTAAAGGCAGTTTTATTCTTATTCGTTAATTAAAAAAATAAAAAGAATAAGCCCAAATAAAATATAGAAATTAGCATACCAAACAGAAGAGTAAAAGAATGACGCAGCCCAAAATTTTAATAGCAGATGACCACAGTATGATCAGGAAAGGCCTGAAGCTGCACATGCAGCTTACTTTGGGCTTTACCGACATCCAGGAAGTGGCTACCTGCAATGAACTGATGAAAGAACTGGTAAAAAATAAATACACCCACCTGGTGCTGGACATTATTCTTTCGGATGGCAGTACACTGGAAGTAATTCCAAATATCCGCAGAGTATATCCCGCTTTAAATATCCTTATCTTTTCGATGCAGCCGGCAGAAATTTATGGCGAAGCATTAAAACAGTATGGCATCAATTACTATATGTCTAAATCAGTAGGCGAAGAAGAAATGGTGCAGATACTGTATAAATTCATGCATAATGAAATGCCGGTTCGTCAAAACAATATCCAGCACCAGGATAACCCTTTTAAAGCTTTAGCTCCCAGGGAACTGGAAATTCTGCATTATGTATTGAAAGGCATTGGCACTAAGGAAATAGCCGACAACCTCAACCTGAAAATGAATACCATTTCTACGCTTAAAAACCGCATTTTTGAAAAAACCAATGCCGGGAATATTAAAGAACTGATGGAACTGGCCACGTTGTATAATGTGAGTTATTAATTGAAGCCAGTTATTGATACTTTTAAATAATGCACCGCACCGGGAAATAAAATCAGCATAACTTATGAATTAAATTAGTGTAATTTGTAGTTGACTATGCACAAAACTATACTCCTTTTTTTATTTGCATTTGCCTTTAAAATATCGCTTGCACAAAATGAGCCCAATTGTTATGTGCAGCAATTTACTACCGAGAATGGCCTTCCTTCCAATGTGATCAGTGGCCTGCAATGGGATGAACAAACCGGCTTTTTGTGGATGGCCACAGGTATAGGTATTGTGCGCTTTAATGGCATCGATTTTAAGGTATTCAACAAAGAGAATATTCCGCAAATGGCAATGAACCGAATGCTGTTTGCCCTGCACGACAACACCGGCAGCATACATATTGCCGACCAGTTAGGCAACATGTACGTGATACAAAAAAACGAACCGGCATTGTGGCGTACTGCTGCTGATGCAAATAAAACCAGCAGGCAGTTTCCCTATTTTGCTGCTGATGCCGATACTTTTTTTCAAAAGAAGAGTAATAAAACTTTTGCCGAAGGCATTGATAAATTATTTTGCCTGAGCGACACGTCAAGCGTTGTTTTGAATAAGAACAATTTGTATTACCATTCCAAAAGTTTGCCATCACCGGTGCTGCTGCCCTTTAAACAGGTAAATTATATTTTTGAAATTGATAAAAACTATTTTTTAGTTGATACCAATGAAAAAATATACAAGATCAATTTTAATGATACCACACTCAGCCCTGTATCCATTGCCGGCCCAAATGCAGGTTTATTAAAACCTGCCGGCGATAACAATTTATTGTTCTGGCAGCCTGGTATGACTGAGCCTGTTTATATAGAAGATGACAAAGTGTGGGTATTGAAATATGAAAACGGTCTTTTAAAAGCGGAATTACAATTTGTGGGTGTGCCTACAGATTCCTATATAAAATCGGTACAGTACAGCAAAAAAAAACAGTTGTTGTTTATTGGTACAGAATCATCAGGATTGATAGTTGCCAGCCTTAATAAAGTTGAATCGCTGCAGCGAAAAAACGGCAACCCCAAGAACCGTAACAGTTATTTTTCGCAGGTAGAATTAAACAATGGAAATGTACTTACCAATGAAGGCGATATTATTGGTAAAACAAATTTACCACCCGGGGATTTGCCTATTGCCGGTAAATTTTTATACAACGTAACTAAAACCCCTGATGGCAGCCTTTGGTACAGCAAGCAGGAGCCCCACCAGCCTGTTGCTACGTTGCATCAATATAATGCCGGTTCAAAACAAACAATAATTTACAATAAGCTATCGCATAGTGAACTGGTTGTAAGCAACAGCGACCAATTGTACATTGTAAATCATATTGGCATAGGCCTGTTGAGTGCAGACAGTATGAATTACATCTACAAATTTAAAACGCAGGCAAAACCCGGCCTGGAATCCTATGATTTTGTAGAAAGCAATGAAAAGGGTATTTTTTATATTGCCAATTGTGGTGGCCTGCTGCGTTACAATATGCACCTGCAAAAGTTAGACACACTGTTATCACGGCCGGGGTTTTGTATTGGCAATGTGTGGCTATACAAAGATTATGTTTTGTGTGGCAGCAATGGCGCAGGGTTTTACATGTGCAAGGGCAATAAGGTAAAAGCAATGCCCCTTGATAAACAAAACTCATTATTGTTCACCAATTGTTTTGTACCCGACGAAAAAGGCTTTTGCTGGATAAGCAGCAATAAAGGACTGTTTAAATGCCTGTTAAGCGACCTGGTGAATTATTTTGAAAACGACGTTTCCGAGCCGGTGTACTATCATTATTTTGGCAAAAAGGATGGCATGAAAATGACCGAACTTAACGGAGGCTGCACACCATGCGCTTTGTATATGAAGGATAAAACAGTTTCTTTTCCGTCGATGGATGGACTGCAATGGATAAAACCCGACCAGATACAGGAAGTGTTGCCCACCGGAGATATTTATATTGATGAAATAACTGCAGACAATAAAAGAATACCTGCCGATTCGGTTTCAAAAATAAAACTGGATGCCTACACCGGTGAAATTATTATTAAGCCGCAATTTGCAGCCTGGTGCGGCAGCGAAAATATTTACCTGCAATACCAGGTAAATGATACCACTCACTGGAACTGGGTAACACCCGAAAGCAATGGCGTTATTCGCCTTATTAATTTATCACAGGGAAAATATACTATCCGCATAAGAAAAATGAACGGTTACGGGCTGCATAATTTTTCGTACGCCACCATTCAGTTTACTATCAACACGCCATGGTATAAACGCTGGTGGTTTGTGCTGCTTTACGTATTGGCTTTTTTGGGTGTGATTGCACTATTCTTCCGGTTTCGCACAAGGCAATACAAAATCAGGCAGTATAAACTGGAAAAGCAGGTGGCAGAAAAGACTAAGGAATTACAAACCCAAAACGAAATACTCGAAAAAAACAACACCATTAAAACAAGACTGATCTCTATCATCAGTCATGATATTGTTACACCATTAAGATTTGTAACTGTTGCCGGTAAAAACCTGATTGAGAAAAGAAGTTTAATGTCGGAAGAATTGCAACAGGAAACCATCCGGGAGATCACCAATACATCGCAGGAATTGCAATTGCTCTCTACCAATATTTTAAACTGGATAAAATACCAGAATGAAAACAGGCGACTGGCAAAGGAAATTTTTGCTTTACATGAAATGGTGAACCAGGTATTGGGCGTTTTAAATTCTTTGGCCAAACAAAAAAAACTTACCCTTGAAAATACGATCGATCCTGAACTGAAAATCTACCAGTATTTTGAACCTTTAAAAATCCTTATTTATAATTTAATCACCAATGCCATCAATTTTTCCGAAAAAGGCAGCATCATCATCAGCGCACAGCCGGTTGCTGATAAATTAATAGTTACAGTAAAAGATGAAGGTGTGGGAATGACTGCCGACCAGATAAAAAACATCATGGCCGATCAGTTCATCATTTCTTCTGCCAATATTGATAACAGGAAGGGTAACGGGTTGGGCTACCTGATTATTAAAGACCTGATAAAAACGATGAATGCAAAACTGGAGATCAGCAGCGAAAAAGGGGTTGGCACCAGTGTGTCGATAGAGATAAGTATTACTAAATAGTTACGGGTTAAAAGTGTTACGGGTTACGGGTTATTTGATTGTTTGCGAACCATTGAACTCAATTTATCAAACCAACCATCAAATAACCCATAACTTCTTTAACCTATAACTCTTTTAACCCGTAAACCAAAATTTTACATTAATAAAGCACCCTTACTTTAATTGTTCCCTTCACTTTACGCAGCAGCTCTACCGCATTTTTACTTAGCCCTTTATCTACATCCAATACCACATAACCGATAGCTTCATTGGTTTTTAAGTACTGGCCCAGGATGTTTATTTTATGTTTGCTCAGTTGCGTATTTATTTCGGATAATACACCGGGCACATTGTTATGAATATGCAATATGCGGTGCGTACCTTCCTGCGGGGGCAGGCTTAAGGCAGGCACAGTATGCGAACCGTAAGTAACGCCTTTCTCCAAATAATTAAACAATTTATTACTTACATCTTCGCCAATATTCTGTTGTGCTTCCTGTGTGCTGCCACCAATATGAGGGGTTAATATCACATTGCTTAATCCCTGCAATGGAGTAGTAAATTTATCGCCGTTTTTTTCAGGTTCCCATGGAAACACATCAATGGCCGCACCACCTAAATGGCCCTCTTTTAAAGATTTTGCCAGCGCATCAAGGTCAACCACTTCGCCCCTTGCATAGTTAATGAGTATGCCGCCTTTTTTAAAATACTTTAAGTTGCTTTTGTTGATCAGGTTTTTAGTACTTGCCAATTCGGGCACGTGTAGGGTTACAATATCAGCATGACTTACCAGTTCCTTCAATGTTTTTTTATCTTCTGCATTGCCTAATGGCAGCTTGGTTTCAACATCATAAAAAATCACTTTCATTCCCAGGCCTTCGGCCAGTACACTTAACTGGCTGCCGATATTACCGTAACCAATTATACCCAGCGTTTTGCCACGCAATTCATAGCTGCCGCTGGCATCTTTATTCCATATGCCTTCATGTGCTGCCCTGTTCTTATCTACAATTCTTCTTATCAGCATTATTGAAGCCCCAATCACTAATTCCGCCACACTTCTTGTATTGCTGTAGGGCGCATTAAAAACAGCCACGCCTTTATTGGTGGCTTCTTTCAGATCTACCTGGTTAGTACCAATACAAAAACAACCAATGGCCTGTAGTTTTTCGGCGGCATCCAGCACTTTTTTTGTAATCTGCGTCTTACTTCTGATACCCAGCAAATGCACATTTTTTACCGCTGTAATCAATTCTTCTTCGGACAGGGCGCCGTTTATTTTTTTAACCGTAGCATAACCCGCTGCGTTAAAGAACTTTACTGCTACATCACTTATATTTTCTAAAAAAAGAATATTAATTTTTTCTTTGGGATAACTGGTTATTTTTTTTTCTGCCATGATATTTACGCCGTATTTTGTGCAAATATATTCTATCTATGTCTTAATATTTTTATGATACCAACTTTTTCGACCTTATTCAATAAAACGGCTGATAATTCAAAATGGCAACGTTTGCGTAATATCCCTGCTGTACTTATTGTAATTACTACATTATTTTCCTGTCAGTCAACCACACCAAAAACGGCCGGCAGTGCTGTTAAGGATACCGCCGGTATTATTGAATTACCCAAACCCGTTCCTCTTTCAAAAGCCGAAGCAGAACGTTTACGCATTGGCTGCGAACAATGGTTTGACTCTGCATTGCTTTATAAAGGATATAACGGAAGTATGCTGGTGGCTAAAAACGGCAATATCGTTTTTGAAAAATATACCGGTACCGGCCATTTACCGGGCAACGATCTGCTCACCGCCACTACACCTTTACAAATTGCTTCTACTTCCAAAACCTTTACTGCCATGGCAGTTTTAAAACTGTGGCAGGAAGGCAAACTGAATATTGACGATGAGCTGAGCAAATACATCAAAATTTTTAATTACCCCGGTGTAACCATACGTTCTTTATTAAACCACCGCAGCGGCCTGCCCAATTACCTGTATTTTATGGAAAAACTGGGATGGGATAAAAAGAAAATTGCCAGTAACGAAGATGTGCTGAATTATATGGTTACCAAAAAGGCGGAACTTGAAAATATCACTTCTCCCAATACACACTTCACTTATTGCAATACCAATTATGCCTTGCTGGCTTTGCTGATTGAAAATGTCAGCGGCCAAAAATTTCCTACCTACCTGCAGCAAAATTTTTTTGGGCCACTGCAAATGAAAAACACTTTTGTTTACCTGCCCTCCGATTCTGTAAAAGTTAATTACAGTTACGACTGGAGAGGAGGTTTAATTCCTTTTAATTCATCGGATGGGGTGTATGGCGATAAGAATATTTACACCACGCCAGAAGACCTTTTGATATGGGACAGGGCTTTATCCAGCAAAAAAATATTTACAGAAGAAACCCTGGCACAAGCCTATGCCCCTTATAGCAACGAAAAACCGGGCGTAAGAAATTACGGGCTGGGCTGGCGCATGAATATGTATACTGATGGCAAAAAAATGATCTACCACAATGGCTGGTGGCATGGCAGCCGTGCGGTATTTATAAGGTTGCTGAAAGAAGATGCCACCATTATCCTTATCAGCAATAAAGATTTTCGTTCTATTTATCATGCTAAAATTTTAGCCAACCTGTTTGGTGATTATTATACCGGCGAAGAAGATGAAGAAAGTGACGCCGCAAAAATTACCGACAACTCCTCTACTGCAAAACCGGCAGCAGCCAAAGCACCGGCACCTGAACTTTCGAAAAAGAATGCTAAAATGCAAAAGTTGTTTAAAGACAGGAACAAAGTAAACAAGCACTAGGATTTGTGCTGTATAATTCTGAGGCTGCTGTAACCGCATTTGTAAACTGCATTTATTTTGTAATGCACCTAAACTTGCATTTTTTGCAGGTTATTGCAGCCAATGTGCAATAATAGTGAGTATTTTTTGCGGTTTTTTGCAATAATTTTCTTTTATTTGAAGACTAATTGCCAGGCTAATGCTCAAAAAAGAAAGACAGGCGTATATTGTACACCAGGTAAACCTGCATAATAAAGTGCTGTCTGCCAGCCTGAGCACAGAAATAGACGTATCAGAAGATACTATCCGCAGAGATCTGCAGGAGCTTGCAGAAGAAGGCAAATTAATAAAAGTACACGGCGGCGCCCTCTCTCCTGCGTTCAATGATATTACCTACCCTTCCAAAAAAGTTTATTCGCAGGATAATAAAAGAATCATTGCCGAAAAAGCAGTGCAGTTAATTAAAGACGGCATGTTTGTTTTAACGGGCGGTGGTACCACTATTATAGAATTGGCAAGATCATTACCGGTTTCTTTATCGGCCACTTTTATTTCGGGCAGTATACCGGCTATTGTTGAGTATATGCACCATCCCAATATTGAAGTGATTGTTATTGGTGATAAGCTATCCAAAAATTCTAAAATAACATTGGGTGCAGATGCGCTTACCCGTATCAGAAGCCTTAAGCCCGACCTTTGTTTTTTAGGTATCAATTCTATTAATCCCGAGCACGGCATTACCGATAACGACTGGGATGTGGTGCATTTGAAACAAGCGATGATCAAGGCTTCTCAAAAAACGGTATGCCTTACTATTTCTGAAAAGATCAGTAGTATACAACCTATTCATGTTTGCGATTTAGATAAGATAGATATTTTGATAACAGAATTGCCACACGATCATCCTATGCTGCAGCCTTATAAGGATGCAGGGGTAACTGTGTTATAAGTATATAATGTTGTTTTGCTATTATGAATTCCAATCTCCTGCCAAGAACCAACCCGTTTGTACACCTATGTATCATTAATTTTTTAAACCAACTAAACTACACAATATGAGAAAATTAATACGACGAGTATTATGTCCGTTACTGCTTTTCATAAGCAGTAATGTATTCAGCCAGGGCAATGCCGTTTCCGGTGTTGTAATTGGCGACGATGATAATGCACCTTTAAAAGATGTAACGGTCACCCTTAAAGGAACAAATATTGCAACCAAAACCAACCAGGTTGGGTATTACAGTATTACCGCTCAAAAAGGGCAGATCCTGGTTTTTACCTTTGTAGATTATGTTCGCCAGGAACAGGTAGTAGGAAGCAGCAACACAATAAACGTAAGGTTGGTACTTTCGCAAAAGCAACTGAGCGAAGTGGTGGTAACTGCTTATGGTGCACAAAGAAATAAAAGAGAGCTTGCCTACCAGGCGCAAAATATTAAAGGAGATGAAATAGCACAAACACAAAAAGACAACTGGATAAATGCACTTGCCGGACGTGTAGCGGGTGCCAATATCACGCCTACTTCGGGTACCCCGGGAGCATCTACCTCAATTGTATTACGCGGTGCTGTATCCTTAGGCAACAGTAATCAGCCATTATTTATTGTAGATGGTGTGCCCATCGACAACCAGACATTAAACCAGGAAAATCTTATTTCAGCATCTAATGCTTCAGCCGTTTCTTTCGCTAACAGAAATAGTGATTATGGAAACAGGGCCGCAGATATTAATTCTGAAGATATAGAATCCATTACCATTTTAAAAGGACCGGAAGCAAGTGCCTTATATGGATCTGATGGTGCTTCAGGCGCTATCGTGATCACCACCAAAAAAGGAAAAATAGGAAAGGCTACGGTAAGCTACGATAATTCATTCCGCATGGAAAAAGTATATCTCTTTCCTGAAATACAGCAGGTATATGGAAGAGGGGCAAACGGAATTGCTGACCCCAACGCAACAGTTAACCCGTTTTCTGCCGGTGCCGTGTATGGATTTTTTGGGCCTAAATATCCCGCCAACACCAAGTTATATGATAATGTAAAATCTTTTTTTCAAACCGGGTTTACACAAAAACACAATTTAAATGTTGAAGGTGGTTCTGATGTTTCTACCTACAGGCTTTCTGTAAACTACCTGGATCAAAGCGGTGTTGTTCCAAAAACCGGCTTTGAAAGACTAACGATCAGGTTAGGTGGTTCTGCAAAAATTTCTCCTAAACTTAATATCAATACGTCTTTTGCCTATGCCAATTCAACAACGGATAAGGCTTCTAAAGGAGCCGGCGGCTACTTATTGAATCTGCTGAATTATCCTTCCGATCTTGATGTAAGGGATTATATTAACCCGGATGGAACAAGAAAGTTATACAGAAGTTCTTCTACATCAGTTTCTGCAGAATTTGATAATCCGTTCTGGGATGTAAATAAAAATCCATCGCAGGATAAATTAGACAGGATAACCGGAAACTTTACCGTTAATTTCAATCCATTAAAATGGTTGAACCTTGCGGCAATTGTCGGACTTGATTTTTATGGCCAAACAGGATTTCTTGTAACACATCCACAGTCAAGACTGGGATATGCAACAAATGGCTTTTACTCGCAGTACGAGCAAAACACTAAAAATCTAAACAATATATTCAGGGCAACTGTTAAAAAAACATTCGGCAAATTCTCTAACACCTTTACAGCAGGTTTGTCAGTGGATGATAATAAAACAAAAATAGAATCGCAGCGTGGTGAAAGATTTTATGAAGCCGATTTTATTTCGATAAATAATACAGACCCTTTAAGCAGGGATGCCAAAACAACTTTTTTAAACGACCGTAAAGTGAGGTTCTTTGGCAACTATGTATTAGGTTATAATAATTTAGCCTACCTGTCGCTTGCCGGAAGCCGTGAAGGTACCTCCAAACTTGTATCAAGAAAAATTGATAAAGATCCTTACTACAACTTCGGGTCAGCCTCTTTAAGTTTTGTATTTACTGATATTAAGGCGGTACAAAAACTTGATTGGTTAAATTACGGAAAGGCAAGGATTTCTTATGGCACTACCGGTAAGGGGCCATCGTTACAATACATAATCGACAATACATTTGTTTCGCAGATTACTACCGGTGGCGGCTATGCATATGGCGTTACAGGTAATAACTATGACCTGAAGCCTGAATACACCGAAAATCTTGAATTTGGTGGTGAACTAAGGTTCCTGCATAACAGGTTGTCTATCGATGTTACCAGTTACAAATTAAAAAGCCGTGACCAGATCATTCCTGCAAGAATTAGTTATGGTACAGGTTTCGTGCTGAAATGGCTTAACGGTGGTATTGTAGAAAATAAAGGTATCGAGGCGGTTGTGAATTACAGTATTCTGAAAAAGAAAAATCTTACCTGGGATATTACAGCCAACTTTGACCGCAACAGGGGTAAAGTAATTGCACTTCCCAGCGGCTTACCTACTTACTACGATTCAGACACATGGGTATTTGGTAACCTGAGGTCGCAGGCTTATACCGGTGCTGCTATTGGTAACCTTGCAGGATTTTCTCTGGCCAAGAATGCCAATGGCGATATCCTGATCAACCCATCATCGGGTTTACCTATATCAAACGGAGATTTTACTACTGTGGGTGACAGGCAACCTGATTTCAGGGTAGGTTTAATTAATACCCTTACCTACAAAGATTTCAGCCTGAGCTTTAACCTCGATTTCAGAAAGGGCGGAGATGTATTTAATGGTAATGAGTATTTTCTTTTCCTAACAGGCCTTAGCAAAAAAAGCTTGGATAGAGAAAGACCTGTAACCATTACCGGAGTTTTAAATGACGGATTGCAGAACACATCTAATCCTACAAAAAGTACAATAACAGTTTATCCTTATTACCGTAGTGATTTTTATGGTACCTCAGTGGCAACAGAAGCTGACTTTATAGAATCTGTTAACTGGATGAGATTAAGAGATGCAACATTGACCTATCGTTTGCCGCAGTCGCTTTTAAAAAGACAAAAAGTGGTGAGAAGTGCTTCAGTATTTGTAACCGGCACCGACCTGTTTATCATTACCAATTATACAGGTGCTGACCCAAGTGTAAATACAAATAATGCTTCTAACAGGGGAGTTGGTGGTGCAGGTATTGATTATGGTTCACTATCTACCCCAAGAGGATTAAATGCCGGCATTAAAGTTCAATTTTAATCAACATGAAAAAAACTTATAAAATGAAAAAAATATTTATAATCGCAATGATGGTAATGATGGGTATCGCCACATTGAGCAGTTGTAAAAAATACCTTGATATCAACAGTGATCCGGATACACCTCAGTTCCCTGATGTATCCTCCGTATTTCCTACACAGCTGGCGGGTATACCCAGGGGCTTACAGTACGACTCCCGCTATTGCGGAAGATTTATTCAAAACTGGTTATCCTTTTCCAGCACATCAAGTGCCGCCAATGTAAATTTCGACCGTATGGGCTATACTGCTGCCAGTGATGCCAATGGAGATATATGGCGCCAGGTATATTTTGGTATGGGTAAAAACCTAAATTATATAATTGATGAAGGATTGAAAAAACAGCAATGGGATTATGTGGGAGCTGCCTATGCGCTTAAAGCGATGATGTTTCAATATTGCACCGATTACCATGGTGATATTATTTATTCGGAAGCATTTGCAGAAAACCAGGCGTCATTTAAATTTGATGACCAGCAGACCGTATACAAGGGTGTGGATTCTCTTTGCAGACTTGCCATCAACTATTTAAGCAATACAGCTTATAGTCCTACAACTTCAAGATTGGCAAAAGGAGATTACATTTATAACGGTTCTACAGATAAATGGCTGAAATTTACCTATGGTTTATTGGCAAGAAATTTTCATCGCATCACTAACAAATCTACTTACAATGCCGATTCTGTAATTTATTATTGTGATAAGTCGATGGCGCTTGTTGATGATGATTTTGTAATACCCTTTGATGCCTCAAAAAATGATGATACCAATTTTTATGGTACATACCGTGATAACCTTACTGTTTTTCGCCAGAGCAATTACATTGTAAAACTTTTAGATGGCAGTATATTAAGTGGCGTAGCGGCATCATCGTCTACCGCCTATAACAGGGACCCCAGGATGAAGCATATGCTTACGTGCTCACAGGATACTACCAATGGCAATGGCGGTTTCAGGGGCGTTGATCCGGGTGCCGGCGATCCGGGAGCTACCACCAAAAGGGTATCTGCACCATGGGCTGATAGTGTTTATGCCAACCCAAGTTCAGCAGTTTTTTCTTCTCAGTACAAAAGGTATCTTTTTGCAGATAAAGTGGTTTTCCCGGTTATGACTGCATCAGAAATTCAGTTTATGAAAGCCGAAGCTGCTTTCCGTAAAACAGATAAAGCCACTGCACTTGCAGCTTATACCAAGGGCATCAATCTTCATTTTGATTTTATAAACAGAACAACCTTCCCGAGAGGTAATGGTGTAATCTATAATACATCACCAATAAGTGCATCGGAACGTAATGCATACCTTAATGGAAATGATGTAAGAAGAAGTACTGCAACATTAAATTTAAGTGATATCATGTTGCAGAAATATATTGCGCTATGGGGTTGGGGCTTCTTTGAAACTTTTGTAGACATGCGCAGGTTTCATTACATCGACCTGGACCCTGCTACAGGCACACAGGTATACCTGGGTTTTGCATTGCCAACAACACTGGCACCGGAAAATTTAAACAAGCCGGTTTACCGTGTTCGTCCCAGGTACAATTCAGAATATGTATGGAACAGGGATGAGTTGTTAAGGATAGGCGCTCTTAACGGCGATTACCATACTTACGAATGCTGGTTCTCTCAACCCTAATGTTTATCAAAAAATAATAAAATGAATTTTATGAAAAGAAACTATTTATATTTATTTGCGTTGCTGTTTGTAATAACAGCCTGCAAAAAAAATACTTATAATATTACTGACCGGGAAGGCGTGGACAATAAAGCACTGGTAAAACTTGGTTTATTCAGTATGACCGCCGCAAGCACCAATGTGCTTATTTATAATAACGGTGAAAGAATCAGCGGCGCCATTGCAAGCCCCTACCCTTACCCGGGAGGTGGGTATAATACCGGAGGTAACAGTAATGGTGATTATTTTGCCGTAAATCCCGGCGAAAATCACTTTGAGTTATTTACTACTAACCCCAATACTGCCAACCTGATAACCAGGGTTTTTGAAACTACGCAGAGTGTTGAAGCCAATAACAGGTTTACGATTTATATAGCCGATACCGGTACAACTGCAACAGCTGTTAAAACACCGGACAACGCTACTGCTCCTGATTCAGGTTTTGCAAGGATCAGATTTATAAACCTGATCCCTAATTCGGGCAGTGTGGATTTTTATAAGGGTAACACACTTTTAAAAGGAGGCATTGCCTATAAATCCTTCACCGATTTTTTTGATATCCCCGCAGTTACTCCCGATTCTTTTTCAATACGTACAGCCGGTTCTGCACCGGGCTCCGCTTTATCAGCTTTGGCATACTACAGGTTTACACCAAACATAAACCAACGCATTTATTCATTCCTGTGCAGAGGTTACATAGGTGCCGCAGATGCATTACGTAAACCCAATGTATCAATATCTGTTAACCAATAAAATTTAAACAATGAGAATATTAAGTCATAAATTTTTAATCGTCTGTTTGTTTGCATTTATTGCTACAGCTGTTTTTACCGGTTGCGAAAAAGACGATACACCCGCTGTAACCGAAACAGAAAACCTGGATACCAAAATAGCGGCCAATACAGATCTCACCTTGTTTCAGTATGCGTTAAAAAAGACCCGTTTAAATACTTTTACGCAGGGTGGAGGACCATTTACTTTATTTGCTCCTACTAATGCTGCTTTTGGTGCCATAGGCATTACCAACGAAGCCGGAATTAACGCATTGGATTCTAACCTGCTGGTACAGATATTAACCTATCATATACAAGCCAATGCCCGTACTTATGTGGAAATTCCCCTTGGGCCAAATGCTACAATGAGCACACAGGGTGGTTATACACAATATGCATCCAGGTATATTGGTGGCAGTGCCTATGTAAACGGTGCTAAAATAATTACTGCCGATGTTAAAGCAACCAATGGTGTAATGCATATTATTGACAGGGTATTAATTCCACCGTATTATAATGCCCTTGTAAATATGACGGCAGTACCAGATTATGCAAGAATGGTTCAGGCAATTAATAAAACAGCCATCACCAGCACATTTACCGGCGGAACAGCTACCATTTTTGCAGTTCCCAATAGTGTAATGGTTGCTGCAGGGTACGACTCAACAACAATTGCTAATCTTGTTCCTGCAAGTGCGCCCTATGTACTGCTCAGCAATATTTTAAAATATCATGTGGTACCACAGCGTATTTTTTCACCCGACTTTAAAGCCGGCAACCTGAAAACTGTGCAGGGAACTACTGTTGCCGTAAGCTTTAGCGGCACTACCATTAATATTAAAGGCACTACCAATGCGGCACCTTTCCAGTTAACATCGGGTAACCTTGCCTGCAGCAATGGCGTGTTGCATAGCATTAACGGCCTGTTAAAATATTAACAGTATCTTACTTCTGTTAAAAAGAAAGGCGCAATTTTATTGTGCCTTTCTTTTTAATTTTAAGAAACATAATCTATTCGCAAATGAAAAAATTGCTTTTGCTACTTTCTCTATGGTATACAGGCCTTTCTATAACGGCTCAATCAACGCAAAAAAAAATTATTACCGCGTTAGATTCTTTTGCTTATAACAGGCCCCAGGAAAAAGCATACCTGCAAACAGATAAATCAAATTACCTGGCCGGAGAAACCATCTGGTACAAAGCCTATGTGACACTTGGCGAAAAATTAACGATACTCAGCAAAGTTGTTTATGTGGATATTACAGATGCTTCCGGCAAGATCGTTGAGAAGCACATGCTTAAACTTTCCAATGGCCTTGCAAAAGGCGGGCTGATCATTAAAAATGAAATGCCCTACGGCACTTATCATTTAAGATGTTATACACTATGGATGTTAAATTTCCCTGAATTTATCACCAGCAAAAAAATCACTGTTCTTAATTACACTACTGATAAAAAAAATATCCAGCCTACTGCAAACACCAGTACCAATATTGCGGTACAATTTTTCCCCGAGGGCGGCAACCTTGTAAGTGGATTAAAAAGCGTGGTAGCTTTTAAAGCAACCGATCAGTATAATAATCCCGTACCGGTAACCGGAAAAATTATCAATTCAAAAAATGAGACTGTGGCTTCTTTTACAACACAGCACGACGGTATGGGCATATTTGAATTATTACCGGCAAGCGGAGAAAGTTATAAAACTATAGTAAGCTACAACAATATTGAAAAAACGTTGATGCTGCCTGCTGCACGGCAGGAAGGGGTAATACTTACCGTTGATAACGATAACCCTAATAAAATATTTGTAAAGGCAGAAAGAAGTGAAAAAAATAAAACCCAATACAATAAACTGATTATAACTGCCCAGCTCAATTATCAGCTTGCCTATCTGAATCAACTGAATATAGATGAAGGTTTGGATGCCGTTGCCATCAATAAAAAAAATCTGCCTCCGGGTATTATGACAATAACCGTATTAACCGAAGACGGTACTCCTATTGCAGAAAGAATTGTATTTGTTGCAAATCATACTATCAACAATGACCTGTTGCAGGGCACGTTAATTAATACGGCAAAAAGGAAGCAAAATACATTTACAATTGATACGCATGATTTTGAAAAGTTTAACGGGGCAATATCAGTTACAAATGCAGATGGTGATGAGGGTGTTAATACAACATCAATAATTTCTGACCTGCTGTTATCGTCGGATATAAAAGGCCATATTAATAACCCTGCTTATTACTTTAAAGATAAAACCACAGAAACATTAAAGCACCTGGACCTGGTGATGCTTACAAACGGATGGCGACGTTTTAAGCTTGATGAATTGCTGAGCAACCATCTTCCTCCATTACAATTTGGTTTTGAGACCGGTTTAAGTATAAGCGGCAAAGTATTACAAAGCAATGGAAAATCTGCATTAAAAGCCGGTAAAATAAACCTTATTATAAAAGCAGAAGACTCAACCAATATCATATCTGAAGCCAGGCTTGACAGCAATTCAAATTTTATTGTTGATAATATCGAATACAAAAAAGAGGCTACTATCTATTACCAGGGCACCAATACCAATAAAGAAAATGCAATTGTAACTGTTAAAGTAAATGATGCCTATTTTGATACCCTAAAAAAAGCAGCTCCTTACCTTACTGACATACAGCATCAAAATGAAAAAATACTGGCATTTAATAACCAGCTGATACAGGCAAAATTTAAAAGTGATTCCAGCTTTGGAAAAACATTGCAGACTGTTACCGTAAAAGGAAAAAAACGTTCCGTTACAGACTCATTGAATGCGGTATACGCTTCAGATATTTTTTTCGACAGTGATCAGACATTGGTACTTGATGAAAATGCTCACTATTTTGATATGTGGCAATTTTTACAGCGAATGGTACCGGGCATCAACATCAATAAAACGGATACCGGAATGCAGGTAAGTTTCAACAGGTACTCCGGGCTCAACTTTTTTTCAGGCGATGCCGGAGGCAATGCAGTACAATTCTATTTAAATGAAGTACCCGTTTCTGTTGATATCATCGATGCCTTAAATCCATCCGATGTAGGTATTGTAAAAGTATACAAAGGCGTTACCGGCATTGCCTTAGGAGCAGACAGGGGAGCCATTGCTTTATATACGCTTAAAGGAAAGTCAACAAGAGATTGGCGGCAAAAAGGATTCGACTTTTTTAAAAAGAATGGCTTTACAGTGAGCAGGGAATTTTATGAAATGGACTATTCAAAATTAAACCCTGAAAGCAGTTTTTCGGATGTACGCACTACATTGTATTGGAATCCCGATATCAAAATACAAGATGGCAAAGCAGTTATTAATTTTTATAATGATGATAGCTGCAAAAAATTTAAAGTAGTAGCAGAAGGAATTGACAGCAACGGAAAATTATTGCACATAGAAAAACTCATACAATAACCGGTTTACTATAAAGGCATTTTTTTCTGTGTACCGGCATATTTATGGGCAATAAACGAAAGCGGTAATCCGATCATAACTATAAGGATAAGCGCTGCTTTTATTAATCTGAACGCAGTAAAAGGCGGTGTGCGTACATTACTCAGCGGCACTACAATAAAATTCATTATTGCCCAGATGAATATACCATACACAATACCTGTAAGCACCCAATTCTTTGACAATAAATTAATTTTTGAGTACAACTTAAAGAAGAAGAAAGTAAATGCCAACGCAATACCGTAATGAAACAGCAAGCCTGCCACTGCTCCCCCACTGCTTGCAGTAAAATCAGTTTTACCAAAAGCCCCTGTGGCAATGTAGTTTAAAACAATTAAAGGATTTTTACCAGTATTTACGTACA
The DNA here is from genome assembly GCF_054783275.1 of Ferruginibacter profundus. NCBI lineage: Bacteria > Pseudomonadati > Bacteroidota > Chitinophagia > Chitinophagales > Chitinophagaceae > Ferruginibacter > Ferruginibacter profundus. The sequence goes on from NZ_BAAGQW010000002.1 coordinate 120,683, forward strand.
CATCAACAAATGCAGACAGTATATCCAGTGTGCCCACCAGCAGGCCTGCAAGCAAAATTGTTTGAAGGGGTATTTTTTTCGCAGCAATCATGATATATATTTTATCCAAAAAATAAATAGCAAATACTAATTGCAGTTATTAAGCCTACCAGGTCGGCCAATAACATGGCTCCAATGGCGTAGCGTGTATTTTTTATACCTACGGCTCCAAAATAAACAGCCACTACATAAAAAGTAGTATCGGATGAGCCTTGCATGATACAACTTAAAGTACCGGCAAAAGAATTGGGGCCAAAGGTTTTCATTGTATCCACCATCATACCTCTTGCACCGGCGCCGCTTAAAGGCCTTATTAAAGCAGTTGGTAAAGCATCTACAAAGCGGGTATCAAAACCCATTAATCCAAACAAGGCCTTTACCCCATCAATAATAACATCAAATACACCACTATTGCGCAACATACAAATGGCTACCAGCATACCCACCAGGTAAGGAATAATCTTTATGGCTGTTTCAAAACCGCCTTTTGCCCCTTCAATAAAAGCATCAAACACATTAATCTTTTTAATTAAACCGCCAATTACGATCAATAAAAAAATCAGCAGGATAAATGCATTACTGAAGATGCCTGAAAATTGTTCCAGCCCTTCCCTGTTTAAAGTAGTAAGGTACCATACCAATGCTGCTATAATTGCCGATAAACCACCGATCCACGCCAGCACTACAGGTTGTAATAAATTTATTTTTTGTTTAAACGAAACAATAAATAAGGCCGCCATGGTTGCCATAAAAGTGGCTATCATGCAGGGAAGAAAAATATCGGTAGGTACAGATGCTTTATTGGCTGCACGTACAGCAATTACACTTACAGGTATCAAAGTAAGCCCCGATGCATGAAGGCATAAGAACATGATCTGGGCATTACTGGCACGGTCTTTATCCGGATTAAGGGTTTGCAGGGTCTCCATTGTTTTTATACCAAAAGGCGTGGCTGCATTATCCAGCCCTAATAAGTTGGCCGAAAAATTAAGCATCATGTGGCCAAATGCGGGATGGCCTTTGGGTACTTCCGGAAAAAGCCTGGTAAAAAAAGGGCCGATGATACGGGATAAAAAATTAATGCCGCCGGCCTTTTCAGCAATACTCATAAATCCCATGAACAAAGCCATAATACCAATCAGCCCGATACAAATAGTAACCGCATCGTTGCAGGTAGCTAAAATCCCATTGGCATTTTGTTCATTGTAAGTAATGAATTTTCCATCAGCAAGCTTTGTATATTTTGTTTCTCCGATTTTTGCGTCTTTATTTGTAAGCAGTAAGGTAGCAATTGCAGGCGGCAGGCTGGCGCTGTCTACAGGCTTGGTATTGATGGTATCGCCGCTTTTACCCACCACCATTTTATTAAAGATCATTTTGCTATCGGCCGACGTAACACATTTAATGCCGGCAGCAAAAATTGCAATTATTATAAAGGCGCTCCATATTCTGCTTAAAGCCATAGTTCGATTTTAGATAGATGATTCAGACCTGTCTGCCGACAGGCAGGTGTATGATTTTCAACAACTCATATCACCCAATCGGCTATGAAAATAGTATTTTATTAGCAATTAAAAATCATACATCCAAAATCAGAAATCAGCACTTACCTTTGCAGCCGATTTTAAAACAGGGTGGTATCATTAGTGAGTGAGCAAATCCTGTAAAAATCTGCAATCGTCAATCTAAAATCAAAAATCAGTCATGGCATTACAAGCAGGCATCGTGGGGTTACCCAATGTAGGTAAATCAACTTTATTTAACGCAGTGAGTAACAGCGCCAAAGCACAGGCAAGCAACTACCGTTTTTGCACTATTGAACCCAATACCGGTTTGGTAAATGTGCCTGACCCCCGTTTGGATAAACTGGCAGAACTGGTAATTCCTGACAGAACTGTGCCTACCCAGATTGAAATTGTGGACATTGCAGGGCTTGTACGCGGCGCCAGTAAGGGTGAAGGATTGGGCAATAAATTCCTGGCCAATATCCGTGAAGTGGATGCTATTATACATGTGATCCGTTGTTTTGAAGACGATAATATTTTACGTGATGAAGGGCCCATTAACCCGGTAAGCGATAAAGAAATTATTGAAACCGAATTGCAGCTGAAAGACCTGGAAAGTGTGGAAAAGAAAATGCAGCGTACCGAAAAGATGGCCAAGACCGACCCGAAAATGAAAGTGGAACTGGAAATTCTTACAAAATGCAAAGAACATTTAGATAAAGGAAAAAACATTTTATCGCTTGGATTAAGCAAAGAAGATAAAGTGGCCATTGCCGACCTTTTTTTACTGACAGATAAACCCATTTTATATGTGGCCAATGTTGATGAAGCCAGTATGCATACCGGCAATAAATTTTCTGCCGCTTTAATTGAAGCCGTAAAAAACGAAGGCAATGAAGTGATCATTATGACCAATGCCATTGAAGCACAGATTGCCGAATTTGAAAATGCAGATGATAAGGCGATGTTTATGGAAGAATATAAAATGACAGAGCCGGCATTAGATCGTTTGATCCATTCTACATACAAACTTTTAAACCTCTCCACCTACTTTACCGCAGGTGTACAGGAAGTACGTGCATGGACCATTCACCAGGGCTGGAAAGCACCACAGGCGGCCAGTGTAATTCATACCGATTTTGAAAAAGGTTTTATTAAAGCAGAAGTAATTGCTTACGAAGATTTTATTCAATACAAAAGCGAAGCTGCCTGCCGTGAAAATGGTAAATTAAGAATTGAAGGAAAAGAATATGTGGTGAAGGATGGTGATGTGATGCACTTCAGGTTTAATGTGTAAGGAAGAAACGTAAATAAAGTATATTGGGTTTATAAAATAAAAGGCTTCTTTGTGAAGCCTTTTATAATTCAGTTATTTCATTTGCGCAAAATATGGATGCCCAGGATTTACAAATAACTCCTGTCGTAATGGGGGGATTAAAAAATCCATATCATCCATCGGTATCGCACCTAATAAAGGTTCATTATCACCTTGTAAAAACATTGCATCAATGCTGCATCTTCTGTTTTTAAACTTAACTTCTATCGGGCCTGCAACTTCATACTCCTCAATACTTTCATTCGCCTTCTGAGCTTTGCGTTTTTTTTACTGTCAATTGCAATTGTTCTTGTATCGTTTCATTTATGGTCATCATATAAGCGCCACTATCAGCCAGCATACTTACAGTCATTTGCTTTATTTCTTCTTCGCCAATAATATGCCTTTTGCCCAATATTAAATCTTCGCCATTTATTTACGTGATATCAGCATATACTAAACCCGTAAAATTGTTTTATAAGGACAATTTTTTAGTTGGTGCCTGTGAAGCCTGGTAATCTATAAATGATAAAACGGGCTTCAGAATTGAAGCCCGTTTACTTTTATTGTAAGTTGAAAAATTATTGCGGTAATAACACTCTATCAATAATATGATAGACACCATTTACACCTTGCCTGTCCATACCAACAACGTTTGCTGGTGCACCACTGAAAGGGGCGCCGGCAGGAAATGTACCGGTTCCGTAACCGGTGAATTTTAACGCAGTTACAGCAGGACCTGTATAAGTGGCTTGTGCCAAAACTCCCGGATGTATAGCCAGACCTCCGTTAACAAGCGTTTTTACAAACGTGGGTGTTGAGGGAACGTTTACAGAGAACACCCTGATATTAGGCTGATAAGGAGTTGTTGTACTTGCTGTTAAAGTAGCAAAGATGTGATACGCCATAATTCCTTTTACCTGTGCAGTAGTTACATTATTGGTGCTTAAGAAAGCAGGGCCGGCTGCCACAGCGCCATTACCGGTAGCTGTTGCAATTGCCGTATCTGTAGCTGTATAGGGCAATGGGCGTGTTGCTAAATAACTTTGAAAAGCCAAACCAAAGATTAATGTTTTGAAAGCATTATCATTAGGTGCCAATACCGTCATGTTAGTAGCCCCGTATCCCAATAAAGAATCCAGTTTACTCAAACCAACTGAGCCGCTGTCTGCACGGGCTATCGCAGCCTTGAAATAGGTTAATGTTGCCTCTCTGTACATTGTATCTTTTAACAATCTTGACGGAGGCGTAGCCAAAGTATAAGTATGATGTATTACTCCATTAGTTGCAGCCTGATCAACTGCAGTAAGTGGAATATTATTGATGTACGAATATGGCGTTCCTCTTACAGGAAATATATTCATGCGTACAAATGGCTGCGTAGGATCAAGAATTATCTCATTGGTTAAAGGAAAATTTGGAAAAGCAGTACTGATGGATGAAGCAGGAAATTTCTGGCCCACCGTAACATACCTTATCAAAGTATCACATTGCCCGGGCCTTAATTGGGTAGAGATAAAACCAGAGAACGTGGCATCAGGTGCATTCAGGGGTACTAAACCACCCGAAGCTGCATTGATGAAAATTTTCATCCCGGTATTGTCAGGAATAAACAAGGTAAAAGTCTTGGTTGAATCACTGAATAATGTTGAATTAACACCTGATCTTATTATCATCCTGTTAAAGAGACTGTCATTTGGATTTGCCGCAATGGTGGCAGCAATAGACGCTCCGCTTGGATAAGTGGGCTTTGCAATAGGTGGCAATTGCTCCAGGTCTTTATTACATGCTGTTAACAGCAATGAACCTGATATAGCAACTAAGTAAAAAGCCCTCAGTTTATTATTTATTATTTTCATTATAGTAAGTTTAAAATTTAAAATTTGGTTACGGCTTAAGTATTAATACACATTGTATCCAAAACTCAGGTAGTATAAACCACCGATCTGTGAGTTACCGATAGCATTATAATAATACTGGTTCAGCACGTTATTAGCTCCCAATTTTATGATTGATTTTGTTTTAGGCAATTTCACACTTATCTGTGCATCTAAGGTTTGCACATCGGGTAAATTACCACTGGCAAAATCTCCCTGGTAGTAAAACGCCTGCTGCCACCTGTACGCTACATTAAAGCCCATGCGTTTATCCGGACCAAATCCTGAATTACCAAAACTGGCATTCGCTTTATATTTTGGTGCATTAAAATAAGCCACAAAATTTGCAGGCACATCTTTTAATACATCAGAAGCTACGTTAGCACCTATTGTAAAATTCAATGGCAGCCTGTAATCTACACTAAGGCCAAAACCATAGGTCTTTACTTTGTCGGTAGAATTAACCACAACAGAAATATTTCTTCTTTTAGCTGGATTAGCAGTATCAGCTGCATTACCTGAAGTAGTTTGAATAGTATTTACCCTTCCGGTAAAATCCTGGTATTGTCCATAATAACCGTAAACATCTATCAGCAATTTACTATCCATCATTAAGCCTTTATACCCGGCTTCAAATGAACTTACTGATTCTGGTTTTACTGCCGGCGGATTAAAGGCTTTAAAATTACTTAGTGTAGACGATCCTGTTGTAGTGCTGAAAGTGTACAAAGGATTACCCGGGAAACCAAAAGCATTGGCGAATGTCGGGTTGCTGCCAATTAAACGGGTACTACCCACCTGCAGGTTAATGTATTGTTGCTGGCTGCTTGGGAAACGGTAAGCTGTCTGGTAAGAGAAACGTAAATTATTATTCTCTGCCAGTTTAACCAGTGCCGTTACTCTTGGTGTAAAGCGGCCGTCAAAGTTTTCCATTTTATCGTACCTGCCGGATACAGTCAGTTTAAGCCTGTCGATAATTTGCCTGGTTGCCTGTATATAACCACCATAGGTAGAAATACCGATGGTACCCGCTGAATCTGCAAACAAAGTGCCCTGCGAATTCAACACATATTTTTTATAGTTTACGCCTACCAAAATATCAGCGAAATCTTTTGTAACTGAAGTAAGGTTATAATTTCCTTCTACAGAATACAGGTCAGATTTATCTAACAATAAACCACCGTTCTGAGAGATCGGCCTTCTGCGGATAGCATCATAAGCGGCGTTAAATGATGGCGAGCCTGCTACCGGTCTTCCTACATCTGCCAGAGCCCTTGAAGCCTGCTGCGCATCATATGGTGTCATCCCGTTCATCAGGTTGCTCAAATAAGAAAAGGCGTATTGAATATACCAGTCAGTTGGTTGCGGTGTAGGGTTACCGGCTGCATCAGTTGTCACTGATTTTTTCCATGACTCATTAAACAACCTTGTGGTAGCCGTAGCATTGTAAGATTCCCCTGCATTTTCCTGTGTGGTATAAGCTCTTAAAGACCAGTTTTTATTATTCAACTCTAATTTATACTGGCCCATTTTAAAGTCTTTCAATGAATACCTGTCGCTACCGGTATAAACGGTATTACCTGTACCCCAATATCCGGCCAATACCGCTTCTGTGTTTTGAGATAATTTATAATGTAAAGATCCTGCCAGTTTAAAGTTGATCGTATTAGGATTCAGCAATTCTTTTTCAGAATATCCTGTACGGGAAACATTTTGTGGTGTAGCCAGCAAATTATTGGCCGCTATAAAATTAGCTGCACCTGGTAAGCTGGCAGCAATGCTGGCGTAAAATGCACGGATATCGACAGTGGTTTCATCTCCGTAAACATTAATACCGTCATAATTAGGATCAGTTTTTCTGTCTCCTGCAATTACAGCGCCGGTAGTACCTGTTCTGCTGTAGTTCCTGCTATCTGTTCCCTGCCAGTCTTTTGCCTGTATCAATTCTGCATTGATCTTAAAGGCAAATTTTTCTGATACTTTTTTACCCCAACGTAAATTCCAGTTGTGGTAAGGAGATAATGGCCTTTGCCTGCCATCGGTATTCATCATACCTTCTTTTACTAAAAAAGACAAGCCCTGGTATTTAAAAGGATTTTTACTGGTCATCAGTAAAGTACCGTTCATACCACCGGGGCCATATAATGCCGAAGATGCACCTGATAACAATTCTATATTATCAACATCCAGCTCACTTAAACCAATGATTGCACCTACAGAAAAGTTAAGCCCGGGAGCCTGGTTATCCATTCCATCTACCAATTGATTAAACCTGGTATTACCGCTACTGTTAAAACCACGGGTGGTAGGTGTTTTAAAAGTTAATGAAGAGGTGGTTACATCCACACCTTTAAGCGCCATTACCACATCGTAAAAGTTTGCCGCTGGGGCACTGCGTATTTGTGCAGCACTTACTCTTTCAATAGACACCGGAGATTCCAGTATTTTCTGCGGTACACGGGTTGCAGATACCACCACTTCCTGCCCTAATGCAGAAGTGGGTTTAAACTCGATCTGCGTAAACGAGGTACTGCTTATCGTAACTTCCTGTAATTCGTACCCAACCGAAGAAATCAATAAAGTAACCGGTAAGCTTTTTACCGATAATTTAAAATTTCCTTTATCATCTGTAAACGTTCCGGTGGATGTTCCTTTAATGGTAACGGATACCGCACCAGCACCTTCTTTGGAAGTGCTGTTACGTACATTTCCGCTTACAGTTACATTTTGTGCAAAGGCCGCAATCGTTAATACATTGGCCAGTAAAAAAGCAACCGCATAGCTTGCAAATTTTCTCATATAGCTTTTATTTGGGTTAAAATATAAGGCAAAATAAGCATTGTTATTTTTTTATTGAAATTTTCTTTCCAACTGCCTGTTGAATACTAATTGTAACAAATTTAGGCATTTATAACTGTTGATGCTACTTTAGCGGTATGAGCCCATTTAATTTCCCCCGTCAAACCGCTTTTTATAAAGGCAAGGTGAGAGATGTATACTACATTTCAGATAACTTATTGGTAATGATTGCCAGCGATCGCATCTCCGCATTTGATGTTATCCTGCCCCGCCCTATTCCATTTAAAGGACAAGTATTAACACAAATTGCTGCATATATGCTGCAAGCCACCAAAGATATATGCCCCAACTGGTTACTCTCTACTCCTGCACCCAATGTTAGTATCGGTAAAAAGTGCCAACCATTTAAGATTGAAATGGTGGTTCGTGGTAATCTTACGGGACATGCATGGAGAACGTATTCATCCGGCAACAAAGTATTATGCGGCGTAACAATGCCTGGTGGCATGAAGGAGAATGATTATTTTCCCTCACCCATTATTACGCCCAGCACCAAAGCTGCCGAAGGACATGATGAAGATATCAGTGCCGAAGAAATTATTAAACAAGGTTTGGCTACCGAAGCCGACTGGAAAATATTAAGCGCCTATGCGTTGCAGCTTTTTGAAAGAGGCAAAGCTATTGCAGCCAAACAAGGTTTGATACTGGTGGATACAAAATATGAATTTGGAAAACTGGGTGATGCCATTGTTTTGATGGATGAAATTCATACCCCGGATAGCAGCAGGTATTTTTATGCGGATGGTTTTGAAGAAAGGCAACAAAAAGGCGAACGGCAGAAACAATTGAGTAAGGAATTTGTAAGAGAATGGCTGATTGAAAATAATTTTATGGGCAAGGAAGGGCAAACCGTTCCTGCAATGAGCGACGAATGGGTGGAAGTGATCAGCAAAAGATATATCGAATTGTATGAAAAAGTAATTGGCGAAAAATTTGTGCCACAGGCGTTAACTGATGCAGAAACAGAAAAAATAATTATTGCAGAAATAAACAGGTTAGCATAAAACTGATTGCATTTTGTAAATGCTACCTTTATGCTACCGCATTATGCAGAATAAAAAAACATTTGCACAAAAAATAAAAAAATACTGGCAACTGCTGGGGCCGGGATTAATTACCGGTGCAAGTGATGATGACCCTTCGGGTATTGCCACCTATTCGCAGGCCGGTGCAAAATTTGGCACCAAACTTTTATGGACTGCTATTTTCACATATCCATTAATGGCTTCCTTACAGGAGATGTGTGCAAGAATAGGCTTAGTTACCGGGCAGGGATTAACAGGAACGATAAAACGTTATTACAGTAAATCCATTTTATACCTCATCCTCCTGATAAGCTTTCCTTCTATTACGCTTAATGTAGGTGCAGATATTGCCGGTATGGGTGCAGTGGGCAACCTGATGGTGCCCGGGATACCGCCGTTTATTTTTTCTATATTTTTTACCGCATTGCTGATGGTGAGTTTTATTTTTTTCAGCTACCGTAAAATTGCCACCATTTTAAAATGGCTTTGCATTGTTCTGTTCAGCTATATCCTGATCCCTTTTTTAATTCATATCGATTGGATAGTTGTTTTAAAAAGTGCCCTGATACCCAAGTTTGAAAACAATGCAGAATATTTTATGGCACTCGTTGGTATATTGGGCACCACCATTTCTCCTTATTTATTTTTCTGGCAAACCTCTATGGAAGTAGAAGAAGTGCAGGAGAAAAAAATCATTGTAGATAAACTGATCATTGCAGATATGCAGTTTGACGTAAAAGGCGGTATTGCGTTCTCCAATTTTGTTTTCTTTTTTATGATACTCACCACCGGTACTGTTTTATTTAACGCCGGCATTCATAACATCAACACTGTAGAAGAAGCTGCACAGGCTTTAAAACCTTTGGCAGGCAATATGGCTTATGCCTTGTTTGCCATTGGTGTAATTGGTACCGGCTTGCTGGCAATACCGGTGTTAGCAGGCGCTTTAAGTTATATGATGGCCGAAACTTTTGACTGGCAGGAAGGATTGAGTAAAAAATTCCACGAGGCAAAGGGATTTTATATCACAATGATCATTTCGCTGATACTCGGGCTGCTGATGCACTTTTTAGGCATCAGCCCTATTAAAGCGTTACTATATACAGCAGTATTATATGGCATTACGGCCCCGGTTTTAATTGCTTTGATCTTACATATTTGTAATAACAAAAAGATCATGGGGCATTTTACAAACAAAGCTTTTCAGAATATATCCGGTATTCTTTCTTTAATTTTAATGACAGCAGCGGCAGTTGCGCTGATCTATTTTTCAGTGAAATAAATCAAAATATTGTATTCAAACCTTGTAATTTAAAATATGAAAAAAATCCTCCTGCCTTTTTTATTGCTTTGCAGCATTGCAGCGTTTGCACAACAGGAACACTATTTATTGATCGGTACGTATACCGGGGGCAAAAGTGAAGGTATCTATGTATACAAATTTAATTCTGCCACAGGCGATAATAGCTTTGTAAGTGTGGTTAAAAGCTCCAACCCTTCTTTCCTGGCCGTTTCTCCCAACCAGAAATTTGTTTATGCCGTAAATGAAAATGCAGATAGCACAAGGTTTACTGTGGGAGGCAATATTTCTGCGTTTGCATTCAATAAAAAAGAAGGCACTTTAACCGAGATCAATAAGCAGCCATCAGGGGGTAAGCATCCCTGTTATGTTGCCATAGACAAAACAGGACAATGGGTTTTTGCAGGCAACTACACCAGTGGCAGCATTGGTTTATTGCATGCCAATAAAGATGGCTCATTAGATACATTACAACAAATCATACAACACAATGGATCGGGGCCTAATACCGACAGGCAGAAAGGGCCGCATGTACACTCCACCAATCTTTCTGCAGATAATAAATATTTGTATGTGCCGGACCTGGGTATTGATAAAGTGATGATCTATACTTTTGATAAAACCAAAGGCATCTTAAAATATAAAACCCAGGCGCCCTCAACTCCCGGCAACGGCCCAAGACATATGTCCTTTTCTGCTGACAATAAATTTGCTTACCTGATGGAAGAAATGAGCGGTACGGTAGTTTGTTACAAAGTGAACAATGGCAGCCTGCAATTACAGCAACGTATCAGTGCCTTGCCTGCTGATTTTAAAGGCGCAATAGGCAGTGCCGACATACATGTTTCTCCTGATGGCAGATTTTTGTATTGCAGTAACCGTGGCGATGCCAATACCATCAGTATTTTTTCCATTGATAAAACAACCGGGAAACTGACCTTAAAAGGCGACCAATCTACAATGGGTAAAACGCCAAGGAATTTTAATTTCGATCCTTCAGGCAATTTTTTATTGGTAGCTAATCAAAATACCGATGATATTTTTATTTTTAAGGTAGACAAAAAAACAGGAATGCTGACTGACACGGGGAAGAAAATTACTGTAGGCAGCCCGGTTTGTTTAAAATGGATACAATAAAATGAAAGTAATAATTCTGACTTTAGTTTGCATGATTTCTTTTTGCAGTTGCAATGCACAGGATATTCAAACTATAAACAACCAGAAGATTATTACCAATGACATGATCTTTTATTCGCCATTTGAATTTAAAAAAGATAACGGTGATACAACCTAATGCTGGTAATACCATATTTGGCAAAAAAGGTATAAACGGAGTAATACTGGTTGAATTAAAAGATCCCGGAAAAACACCTGAAGCTGAAATATTAACCAACAAGATCTATTACAAATGTGAAGTTGCAGGAAAGACAGTTGATACCACACAAAAATATTACGATGACCGGAATGGAAAAAATTGTGCTGTAGTGGATTTAAGAGATACCTCACAAACACCCGTTTTATATCCCGGTTTTTCTAACGAAATTAAAATCACTCATCTTGGAGTTGGCTGGGATATGGCAACTGTGTCTGTTAGTGGAGCTACAGCAACACGTTTAGACACCTTAGGCAATTATAAAATACTTGTTAAGAATGAAACGTCCGGAAAAATTACCATTTCAACCTGCACAATGCTCAATAATTATAAACAGAAAGAAATTATTTGCAGAGTAATACCGCTTCCAAAAACGGGTGCCTGATTTGTAGCTGATAAAAATTGTAAAAAAACCGGATCAATAACTGACCCGGTTCTTTTACAATTTTTATATTTTACTTAGTAAGGTAAGATAGTTGTAACACTTACACCAACGGCATTGGTCCAGACAATCTTCATATAGTAAGTACCTGTACCAGGGCATGCGGTTGGATTACCCGTAGCATCCAAACCAAAAGTAACATCTACCTGGCGTAATAATTTACTGTGTTTTACACGGCCGCTGGTTAAACGGAAATTACAATCCTGGCGAATTACCATCGGGTCGATGATGGCAGTAACAAATGCATTACCTAAACGGTTAGTCCCCCATTCAGAAATGCCTGTTATTCCTCCTTCGCTATGCGTACCTGTTGTGGAGATCACTATACCATTGCTATAAGTAAATACTCTTTGTTTGCCCACCTGCCAGCTACGTTGTGTACCATCATCAAATGTGATAGACATACCCGGGCTTGACAAGGTATGCGTAACAGTACCGATTGTTGGTAATTGATATAACAGGCCACCGGTAACATTAGTAACTACTTCGCTGCCATTGATAGTAATACTTTTATTATCGCTTAACCTGGTAATTTTTACAGCATTGTATGTAATCGTTAATTTAGCTCCTGCGTCTTTCCATTTGTCACCTGCAGGAATAGAAACGGTGATTGAACCTGAACGGGTACGTGTGCCGGCACAGTTTAAACCATTATAGGTAATAGTTAATGTTCTTACAGCATTTAATGTGTCGTAAGTAATTGTGCTGTTACAAGGGCTTAAAAAATGATTTAAAAGATTGCCGCCTGATACTGCCATTACATTTTCTACTGAAGTGCTGGCATCTGTGGTAACCTCATCCATAAGGTTGGATACATTGGCCTGGTCGTCAGACTGAATTTTTGATTCGGTCACATTTTCCGATGTACCATTGTTGTCGTTGTTAGTTTTTTTACAAGACGTGAACAACACCGATGAGCTTAATAAAAGCCCCATAGATACGATGATAATTTTTTTCATAAAATTTATAAGTTTTTGTGGTGAATTAATACCACTCATAGACTATGCACCTGCAAAAGGGTTTAAACAAGGGTTAAATATTTTTTAAATTGTTTTTACGGTTGCAGAACGTTTTAAACGGGGAAATATTGCATAAAACAGCCGCCAATAGCAGGCCGGGCAGCTTTTCAAAATTATCCGGAAATGCCGTGAATGCTTACAAATACGGCAAGTACAACAAAAAATATGGTGTAGTTAATAAAAGGAGTGCTGATTATTAAAGCGGTACTTAAATTCCATTCCTTTCATCCAGCCTGGGCCGCAATCTTTTTTTACTTTTGTTAAACACCATCATGCCTTTATCAATGCCTTTACGGAGTTCTTTTTGTTCCTCGGCAGGCAGGTTGTAAACAGTTTGGCAGTCTTCGCTGCAGCAACCATCATATTGTGTGGCGCAGGCATCACATTGTATAAATAAAAGGTGGCAGCCGTCGTTTTTGCAATTGGTATGGGTATCGGCCGGCTGGCCGCACTGATGGCATTTGGCAATCACATCCTCTGTAATGCGCTCTCCCAGCCTGTCGTCAAACACAAAATTTTTACCAATGAATTTACTTTGTAAGCCCTGGGCTTTGGCCTGCTGTGCATAATTGATGATACCCCCTTCTAAATGAAACACATTTTTAAATCCGTTGTGTAACATGTAGGCACTGGCCTTTTCGCAACGGATACCGCCGGTACAATACATGATGATATTCTGGTCTTTTTTGTCCTGCATCATTTCCACTGCCATGGGCAATTGTTCACGAAAAGTATCACTCGGTATTTCCATCGCTTTTTCAAAATGCCCTACTTCGTACTCGTAATGATTACGCATATCAATTACCACGGTATTATCATCCTGCAGCAATTCATTCATCTGTGCTGCATTAACATACTTTCCTTTTTTCTCCATGCTGAAGCCGGGATCAGTAATACCATCTGCAACAATTTTTTCTCTTACTTTAATTTTTAATACCCAGAAAGATTTACCATCATCATCCACCGCAATATTCAATCTTAAATCATTGAGTGGTTCAATAGCATACAAATAATTTTTTAAGGCTTCAAAATTGCTTTCCGGTACACTTACCTGGGCATTGATACCCTCATGCGCTACATAAATGCGGCCAAACACTTTTAATGCATTCAGTGCCTGATACAATTCGTCACGAAATTGTTGCGGATCATGAACTGGAAAATACCGGTAGAATGAAATGGTGGTACGGTGCTCCGTTTCCTGGTACAATAATTTTTTGAGCTCCGCCTGCGAAATGCGGTTGTGTAATACTGCCATAGTTTTAAAATTTGATCCTGTTTTTGCACACATGGTCATACGGGGACGTGAGACCATGAGTGTATCCAGGAAATCTTTTCATCACCAGGAATAGCCTGGTCATGTATTTGATTGGATGCTTGCAGGGCAAACCAAATTACTCAGGCAAAGATAAATTAAAAAATTATAACCCTAATGAAACACCCCTGCCACCGGCACCGGGCTTTATACTGCTGCCGATAATACCGCCAAAGCCAATACGGATGCCGGTTGTACCTCGCCTGCCATTTTCATAGGCAGCCACAAAATCTACCCGTAAAATTTTGAAGATATTTTCCAGGCCTGCAAATACTTCGGCATAGTTACTGTTTTTGTTGACATAAAAAGCATTGCTGCCAACTACTAAGTTCCAGTTAAGTCTTTTAAACAACGGAATTTTATTGGTTAACAAACCATTCAGGTGATGTTCAAGATGGGCAATTGAATAAAAATCTGCAGCAGTACTATTAGCATAATAAGAAGCTAACTGAAAACTGTTTACATAGTCACTTGCCGCAGCAGAGCGGTTGCCATTAAAATGCTGGAAGTCCTGTATAAATACTTTTTTATTATTCAGAAAACCACCTACCCCGATCTTATATTTTAATTCTCCTGCCAGCTTAAAATTTTTACTATCGCTTACCGTAAACTTCCATTTATCAAAATTTACGTCACTGCCTAAAATATTATCAATCCCTTTGGTATAATTTAAACTGAATGTAGGGAACTTAGACCCGATAGCTACTTTGTTCCTTGGAAATTCAATATATTTTTGCCCGGGTTTTATGCTGATATCAAAGCTCAGGATAACTGCCTGGTGACGGCTGAATTGCTGCGGAATTCTCTCGTAAGGATAGTTAGGTGTAATATTAACTGAATCTTTTTTAAATACGGTATACTTACTGGTATTCTCTACCGGTATGCGGTCTTCATATAAAGCATTAACAGAAAATCTTAAACCACTTTCGTATCTTTTATTAAAACCTATATTGCCAAAATAGTTTTCATAAATTTTCAAAAAATTATCCCCCCACAATAAAGTGGTAATGCTATTATTCAAAGGGGTGATGGTACTTTCTTTATTAAACTGGCTCACACGTTTACCACCAGACAGGGACCAGCTTTGCCTTTTTATTTTTTTATCGCTGCTCCAGTCTCTTGTACTAAATCCAATGTCGGCCCAGGCATTTAAATGCGTATTACTGAAACCATACCGCACATGAGGCCTGATCGAAAAATTTGATTTTAATTTTTTAAGGTAACGGTTGTAATAAATATTAGTATTCAACACCACCCCTTCTACAGTATTGTATTCCAGGTTTTTTATTAAAGACTCTACGCCCCATGTGGTGGAGCCTGTTTTTGTATAGTGCCTCCGGTCTAAACCATTCCAGAAAATATCCAGCACTTTTATTTTACCTTGCTTTTTATTCAGCGAATCCACAGACCGTTTACTTAATAAAGAATCTTTCTGCAACAGGTACATACTATCTTTTACTTCATAATCTTTCTTCTCCTCAGGCTCCAATGGAACAGGCCTTATAGTATCCCAGTATTCCTTCGGCTTTTTATTTACTGCTGTATCATATTTAATAATCACATTATCAAAATATTTTTTACTAAACGAAGGATTGATGCTGTAGTTAGAGTACACGTTTACAAAATTTCCGATAGCATCAATACCAATAAGTTTAAAATTAAAATGCAGCAATTGATTTTTCACCCGCCACACATCATTACCTACCGGCACATAAAATTGTGTGAGTTGTAATGTATCCAGTATTTCCAATTGTGAAGTTTTAGTAAGCGTCAGATCGCAACTGTGTATACGCCAGTCCCCTTCTGTGATATAGATCACCCCGGAAAATAAAGGTTCGTAATTTCTCCTCGGTGTTACCCTGATGCTGTTTATCTCTTTACCGTCTTCAAAAAAACTACCCAGGAATTTATATTTATAAAAGCCGATGGCACCGTCTGCAATAGGCGAAACAAATCCACGTGGATTTAATTTTTCTGTAAATACTTTTACATTGTTGGTATATAAACTGATAAATGTTGGAAAAGTAAAACCAAAGCCGTCGCTGCCACTTACCCTGCTGCTGAGCACTTCCATTTTAAATTTGTCGGGCTGTTTGGTATGTACTTTTGCCACCGATTCCGATAAATAAATGATCCCCTGCCCTGAGGAATCCAATCCCATTTCATTCCTGTCGCCATCAGGAATTTTTTGGCCCATAATTTTCCTGGGCAGACTGCGTAATTTGATAAGGTCTTTGGCATACAGGTCGCACTCAAAAGCGTTTACCTGTTTATTATAATAATTTCTTTTTTTTATAGCCTGGCGAATGATCGCATAAGCTGGGTCTTCACCTCCGCTTTTTACGATAACTTCCTTAAGGTCCAGTTTTTGCTCGGTAAGTACAAATGCAATCTGCAGGTCGGGTACTGCAATATCGTCCTGCTTAACCGTTACCGTTTTTTCCTGTTTGGTATAGCCTATATGCTGACAAACGATGGTATAAGTACCCGGAGCAACATTAAATGAAAATTTTGCCCTGTTATTGGCACTGGCACCAATAGAAGTTCCTTTAATGGTAACCGAAGCATAGGGCAGCAAATCTCCCTTTGTATTAAATACAGTTCCGGAAATTTTTTGAGCAGAAGAATAAAAACAAAGGCATACCAAACCCGATAATAGAATAAAACGCATAGAAGATTTTAATATTAGACGAAATTAAAACCCGGATTGTTACAAAGCTGTGAAAGGAACAATATTTTTATCCATTCTTTGGCATTTCTTCCAGCCAGTAAACCACCATCTTTTTATTTGAAAATTGTACCAGCAGATTAAAATTAATCGTCTCTACCACAAATACCGGTTCCTCAATATCAAAATTAATAATAGCCCAGTAATAGCTCAGCTCCTTTTCTTTCACTTTTCTTATCAGTGGAGTGGTATTACCAACATCTGTTATAACTTGTTTCCACAACGTCTTAAAATCTTCCTTATCCTGGATCAGTTTACCGTTTACTACTTCCAGGCTTTGTTTTTTTGTAATGGTATCAGTAAATGGTACACGAAATTGCACATTGCCTGCTTTTATCTTTGCTATGGAAGGATTTTCTTTATACCGTTTCCACAATCTTGGCCCCATAAAAACAATACCGTCGAATAACGAATACGTTACCGTTGCGCTGTTGAGCTCCAGCTGCAATAATGTACGGGCATTGCTGTTAATACCGGCCTCTTTCTTTTTGTACACCACGCCTTTAGGAATTACTACAGTATCCTGTGCCTGAAGCGAAATTGTTAATGCAACCAACGCTATTGTAAACAATTGTTTCATAGTTACCATTTATTTTGATTTACGAAGCAGAGAACCACTCAATGCCCCAAGGCCTGCTACCAGTGCGCCAACTATTGCAGTGGCAAAGATGAGCAGGTAAGGGCTATCGATTTTTAAAATCAGCAGCGAAACTTTATGCGCCAGTATGTGGTTGTTATTGCTACTCATCCAATAGCTTAACCCGCCCCATAATAAAAATAATGCTGCAAAAGCAGTAAGAAAAGCTTTGCCTGGATGCTGCGGAATTAAAGCCGCCACAACAAATGCAGCAATGGCAATACTCCACCAGGGTAAAAAAAGACATGCAGCAAAACTTAATGCTACTGTAAGTATCAGAGAAGTGATAAATTTCATTTCGGGTTAGTTAATTTGTTAATTAGTTTATGGGTTAATCAGGATTCATCATTTAAGCCACCTCAGCTTTTACTAAAACTCATCACTGCTTTTACACGGTTATCTTTCTCTTCTCCTTTTGTCATCATCCATAGTGTATAATATTTTCCTCCGGCCCATTGATCCACAAAATTATCATAGTACCTGCTACCAGGGTTACCGCTTTGTCCACCGGGATAAACACCGTAGGCTTCTGTTTTTTGTGTTAAGCTTATTACCATGCGCCAGCTGGGTCCATGATCGGGCTTTGCTGCATTAATACAATGTGTACCCCCGCCGATTGGTAGGTTCATCCTGTTAAATGGTGTCAGCACCCTGGCAATGTGCGTAATATGCGTCCCTTTATACTTTTCCCATTCCAGTTTACCTTCCAGTTCAGCCTGTTTTAACTGTGTGGCAGTTTTTTTAAATGCCGCAGTAAGTTCATCTGCAAGTGTTTCTGTTTGCGGTGTGGAAATATTATCTAAAAATTTATAGGCAGAGTCTTTCAGTATTCCTTCCAGTAAAGTACTTTCAAATGGCTGCAGTGTTTGTTTAGGCGCTTTAGCAAACTCATCTTCATATACTGTATCTCTGAAATTACTCCACAGCACTTCAAAAACTGTTGCCCCTTTTGACCCCACATCGTTTCTCATATTCCAGTTCTGCAGCAGCGTAAAATATTTTTTTTCGTCGCTGTTCAATTCATTTTCTTTTATTGATTTTAAAAACAAGGGCATTGCCATTACTGCTACAGTATTGTGGTTATCTGTTTGCAAAGCCATCATATCCTGTGCTGTGATATTACTCATGGCAGTAAGCCGCTTATTAATTTCAATGCCACGATACATCGGGTAATTTTTACCCAGGTAATAGGGATAGGTTTTATCGTCAACCGGTTTTTGATTGGCGCTGCTGATAAATCCTCTTTCCGGGTTATATTGATAAGGCACTTCATCCTGCGGAATCATACCTTGCCACAAATAGCTGCTATCGGTACCCGGCATTATAAAATCACCCTGGCCTTTCCACTTGGCCGGCCAGTCGCCCTGTGTGCGAATGGCTATATCTCCGTTCTTACAGGCAAAAGCACAGTTTTGTCCGGGTGCATGAAAATTAACCACTGCGGCTTCATAATCGGTATAGTTTTTTGCCCTGTCAATTAAATTAAAATACTTCAGTTCATTGCTGGCATCATGTGCTTTCCAACGCACGGCATAATATTTATGGTTGTCAATTCTCACGCCACCATAAGACTTATCAAACATTACAGGGCACCAGTCATTACCCAATTGTACATACGCTACCGAATCAATAAAATCCGGTTTACCTTTTATTTTAATCGTATCTACCCTGAATGTTGTGGCATGATAAATACCATTGAATAAATATTCTTTGCGGCTATCATCTTTAAACTGTATTTCGTAATAATCTCTTACATCCCTTCCGCCATTGGTAACTCCAAAAGCACAGCTGTCATTAAAACCAATGATCACTCCCGGTGAACCGGGGAAAGAAACACCATAAGCATTAAACTCCGGTGTTGAGATCTGTATTTCGTACCAAAGCGAAGGAAGGTTTAGTCCCAGGTGCGGATCGTTACATAAAATCGGTGCCCCGCTTTGTGTTTTTTTGCCGCTCACCGCCCAGTTATTACTTCCATTTTCCCTATCTGGTTTTTCTGTTTCGTTTACCGCAACCGAAGTATTTAAATAAGCCGAGTCTGCTGCAACCGGTGCTTTGGGAAATATTTTCTGCACAGGCAATACTGTTCCTTTAGGAATTATCGGATCTAATGAATCCTGTATTGCCGGGTATAATTTTGCATAATCGGTTTGATTAAAAAAACTTTTTGCATTGGTCAACTCCATATCATCCTCCCGTGCCGCCAGTTCATAACACATGTATTTTAAAAACAAAGATGTTTTAAGGTTAGTCCATGGCTCGGGTTGGTAACCAATTATTTTATATTCTATCGGCAATGTACTTTCGGTTAATGAACTGATGTAAGCATTAATGCCCGCAGTATATGCATCACATTCAGCTTTTATCACAGGATCTTTTTCCATTTCTTTTTGTGCTATTTCTGCAGCATATACCATTCCAAGCCTTCTGAATTCACGATCATGATTCAAGCCCTTCTCACCTAATATTTCACTTGCCCTTCCCCCGGCTGCAAAAGTCTGCAGTTCCATTTGCCATAAGCGGAATTTTGCATGCAGGTAACCTTGTACAAAATAAGCGTCGTTTTCCTGCTCGGCAAAAATGTGTGGTACCAAACGATCATCCAGGTACACATTTACTTTACCATTTAACCGGGGAAATTTAAGATCAGCAGTAAAATCTTCATTTGCTTTTTCGGCGTTTTGCCAAATGCCGTGTTGCGGACTTAATAATTTGCCTAGTGGCGCCTGTAAAAGCAATGTGGTATTCAGTATAGTTATTAATGCTACAGTAATTGCTGCAGTAATAATAGAGAAAGCAATCCTCATAAAGTATTTTTATTGTAGTGTAATTTAACGAAAATAATTTATCCATGAAAAATACTGCAAACAGGTAGTGCCATATTAGTTGGTTGTAAAAAAATACAACTAAAAGGGTATTGTATGGCTTAAAAAGATTGAGCAATTTTACACCAGCTAATAAGTAATCGCTAAACCTATCATAATAGACTGTCTGCGCCTTTCAGTTTCAGCAAGAGTTCCCTGAATGTGGCAACTATACCACACAGGCAGACGGTTATAATATCTTAAAACGGGGACTCTTATCCGTACACCTTTTGTATAGCAAAAAAAATAAAAACTGCCTTTTACCAGGGCAGTTTTTTATTTTTGCAGGATGAAGGAAGAAACCATCGATGTAAAAAATATATTGGGATTAAAATTACCTACCGATCCCCGCTGGGTAAACCTGGCAGAAATAGAACTGGAAGAAATTTTAACCGACCATGCTTATTGCGAACAAAAAGCAGCGACTACCTGCATTTCTTTAATTCAGCGTTACCCGGACAGGGTGGAATTGGTGGAAGAACTTTCTCCCATTGTTACCGAAGAATGGGGACATTTCAGAATGGTATTGGCCGAACTGAAGAAAAGAAATTTACAGTTGGGTAAACAACGCAAAGATGTTTACGTAAACAAATTACTGGAATTTCAAAAAAAAGATGGCAGTGTGGAAGATCGTTTTTTAGACCGGCTTTTAACCATGGCATTAATTGAAGCCAGGAGTTGTGAACGTTTTAAAAGATTAAGTGAAGGATTAGATGATGAATACATGCGTAACTTTTACAGGAAATTTATGGAGAGTGAGGCCGGGCATTATACTTTGTTCATCAATTTATCTGAATTCTATTTGCCTAAGGAAAAAGTTCGTAAGCGTTGGGCGGCATGGCTAAAATATGAAAAGGAATTAATGGAAAGTGCAGAAGTGAGAGGCGATAGAATACATTAGGATTTCGGATGTATGATTTGCGATTTCAGATTTGTTCCGGATTGAAGAACGCTTGTTCTTTAGCAAAATTTATATACGGATAGTTACTTTGCAGGGCTTTTATTTTTGCAAGATTAGCCTGTTGAAATTTTTTGTGCGCTGCCGATGTAGGGTTAAATGGTTTATGACTGATGGCTGCATTGATCTCATTGACAGCGATCATTAATTCCTGCGTAGGTTCATCAATACAACAGGCAACAAATTTTTCCCACACATAATTAGTGGCCGCATAATTAGGGTGTACCATGTCTTCGGCAAAAAAGCGGTAATCCCGTAAATCATCAATCACCAATTCGTAAGCAGGAAAGTAAAATACATTTTCGAATGTTTCAGTGGCGAGGTGCACGGCATTTATTAATGTTGCTTTACTTCTGTTGTTTTCAATAAACCCTTCACGCAAATGCCTTACCGGGCTAATGGTAAAAATTATTTTTATTGCAGGATTGAAGTTTTGCAATTGCACCATCATTGCATTCAACAACTCCACTGCTTCGTTGTTGCTTAGTAATCTTCTGTTAAACCAATCTGCCGGTGCTTTATGATTATTTGCTGCAACGGCTCCTGGTTTTGCATTAGCCGCTTTTTCTGTCAACTCATACACCCATGCAGAACCTAAAGTGATCACTATAAAATCCGCTTCTTTTAAATAACTATGTGCCGCACTGGTGGAAGCATTTATTTTATTCACCGCTTCCTCTTTTGTAATTCCCGAAAAACGGCTGTGATGCTGCCAGTTATGGAAAGCTTCATTTAAATAAAACAGGTCTCCTGCTCCCACAATTTTGTTAGCAACATAATTTTCTACGGCTTCTTTTACACTTACGGGGTTAAATAAAATACCATTTGGATTTTGTAATACTGAAAATTTATGTGCTACTAATTTATCGCCGATATTTTCGGTAAAGCAACTGCCCACCAGCAATAATTTATGCCGGTGATTTATTTTTTGCAATAATTGCTTTGGAGAAAACTCTAAATGAAAATTCATGGTTGCCACTAATTACACGAATTTACACGAATGTTTTTTATTAGTAGCTATTAGTGCCATTTGTGGCTAAATAAAAATTTCAGCCGCCATCTGGCTGCATTTTTGCAAGGCATTTAGATCCAATTGCGGCAAAAGATTTTTTTTGTTAAAATATGGTATCATTAATTCAGTATCCATATTGCCCACCAGTTCATCATCGGCCATAGGGCAACCGCCAATGCCTTTTAAAGCACCGTCAAAACGTTTGCAGCCGGCTTGCAATGCTGCATCCACTTTTTCTTTCCAATTTACTGCTGTTGAATGCAGGTGTACCCCAATTTCAATACCGGGTAATGATTCCACTAAATATTTTGTTACACTGCTTACCTGTCCTGCTGTTGCCAATCCTACTGTATCTGCCAGCGAAATTATTTTTATATCCATATCCGCCAGCTTATTCACCCAATCAAAAACAATCGCCTCGTTATACTCATCTCCATACGGATTGCCAAAGCCCATGGAAATATACACCACCAGTTCTTTTTTATTTTTAATGCACAGGTTTTGTATTTCTTCTACCCTAGCCAATGATTCAGCAATGGTTGAATTGGTATTTCTTTTTTGAAATGTTTCAGAAACAGAAAAAGGAAAACCCAGGTAAGTTATTGCATCATACACCACCGCATCGGTTGCTCCTCTTTCATTAGCTATTATCGCCAGCAGTTTCGATTGGCTGTCTCCCAATTCCAGGTTATCAATTACCTTACCGGTATCTGCCATCTGCGGAATTGCTTTTGGCGAAACAAAACTTCCGAAATCAATCGTATCAAAACCCACTTTTAATAATGCGTTGATATATTCGATCTTTTTTTCAGTGGGTATAAGATGCCGCCATCCCTGCATTGCATCACGGGGGCATTCTATTAATTTAATGTGGTTGTTTACGCTTTGCATGCCTGTACCCTTTCTCTTAATGCTTTAAAAAATTTAACCCTTTCTTTTTCGCCTGTACCACTTATCATTACCGAACGGCTTACGAGGTTATTAAAATTATCAAATGTCTTTTCTGTAAATTTTTTATCCGTAGTACTGATATACTTCAGCACAATATAATTTATAAATGAAATGCGCTGTCCATCCAACTCCACCATAATACTATTATTGCCTAAGATAATCTCGTTGATGTATAATTTTAAACTGGCTTTATAACCAGCCTCACCTGCACCCGGTAAAAACTTCACGCCCTTTTCTGCCTGCTTTTGCAGGTGTTGCAGCATGGCATCACAACTGTCTACCACCAGAGCAAGGTCTTCCTTCGTTTCAAAAATACCGGCATCACGATAATATTCTATTTGCAAAATGGTACTGTTAATACTCTCGTAATTCCACAATTCAGATGAAGGTATTTCATTGTAGCCCTGCAGAATTTTTTGCCCCATGGCAAATGATTCCGACACATCATAATTTTTTATGCTGAAGGTCTTGCCATCATAGGCAGGATTATTTAAAATACTTTTATCCCAAAAGAATGCTTTAAAAGCGGCCAGTTCTTTAAAATAAAAAAAATGAAAGAAAGGTACATCCTTACTCAGGTACAACATTTCCTTTTGTGTGGCCTGCTTAAATTGTTCAAAAACCTGTAACAATCCACCAAGATATTCTTTAAAATCCTTTACATCATTATCCGCTTCGGGATCGGTAAACAATATTTTATTACTCCGCAATTGCAATACCTGGTCCAGTGATAAATTAAATTTTTCGCAAAGCAGTTTTAATTCATCCAATGTAATGGGCTTTTCTCCACGCAGGCGCCGGTAAACACTGTCATAGCTGATATCCAGCAATTCTGCCAGCGTATCTACTAATGAGATATGTGCAGGCAGCCCCTCTTTTATGTAGGCAAATAACTCTTTTTGCAGGTTAGGCTCTGTCATACAAATTAAATTTACGGCTTTTCCGTAATTATAAAATTTTGTTTATGATAAAATGCAGCTGCAAGGCCGAATAAACCTCCGTTTTCTGCAATATCGTTTTTACAGCAATTCTATACACGCCGGGTAGTAGAAAATCATACTGCCTGTTACTGCGCCTGTTTTATCAATTATACTTCCCCTGCAACCGCTGTTAGTTTTACCATATAATTAAACAGCTACATCATGAAAAAAATATTCTTCATCGCTACACTTCTCCTCTCC
This sequence comes from Ferruginibacter profundus, assembly GCF_054783275.1. NCBI lineage: Bacteria > Pseudomonadati > Bacteroidota > Chitinophagia > Chitinophagales > Chitinophagaceae > Ferruginibacter > Ferruginibacter profundus. The sequence continues at coordinate 145,079 of NZ_BAAGQW010000002.1, forward strand.
CTGTTTGCCGCAGCACAAAATGAAAGGCATAATTTTTATGTTACAGGAAAAGACAAAGGGTTTCACTTTTCTTCACTTACCGTAAAGGCGCAGGCTTTTTTTCATGATGTGTTCCATAAAAAATTCCATTTTATTACAGCAAGTTCAGATACAGAAGCTACACAAAAAATAACCAGGATATTAAACCGGCGCCATGGCTTGATCGGTTCTTTATGGTTCGATAGTCATGGCCTTTACAAACAGGGGTATTCATCTTTCCACATTGGCAGCAACGAATTCAGTTACAAAAATATTAATGACAGTGCTGCCACCACCTGCTTACAACAATTAAAAGTGTATTGCGATCAAAACACCAATATTGGTATCGGCAGTTGCTATGGTGGTGCCACATTTACTTTTCCAGGTAATGATCATGCGCCTGCAGGAAGAATGAATGGAGACTCGCTGATGATGGGTATTGGAAAAATATTCCCCAACAGTACCATTTACGCCAGCGAAAGTTGGGTAATGAATAAGCCCGGCATCTTCGGCGATAATTTTGCTTTTGCCGGTTATCCCTGGGGCAAAAAATACAAAAAAGCAGTGTGGATGCCGGTTTGGAATTACCTGGGCAACTGGAAAAAATATAATAACAGTACAGCAGCAATGCAAAGCATCAATACTGTTGCACTGGATAAAAAAGGCAATATCAATATCCGCAGCAGAAACTACCTGGAACTGGAGAAAGCCAAACGCAAACAACAAAAAAATATGGCCAAACTTGAGATAGCCACCAACCAGAAATCATCCAGCAACGAAAATTAAAATTATGTACCTGAGAGAAAAAAATAAAAGAAGATGCTACCTGCTTATTTTAATCTGCCTGCTGCTGATGTAAAAAAAGTGAAGGTGATGTATATAAATAACTCCGCCGGAAAAGATACACAAAAAAGAAGCTCCTGGCTTTGATTGTAACCTGAACTAACCCACCCTTTGCTTCATGGCCTCATACAAAATAATGCCAGTAGCAACGGATACATTTAAACTTTCAAAATCTCCTGCCATGGGTATTTTAAATTGTTCATCGCATATTTTCATCAAGGCAGGATAAATACCTTTGTCTTCACTACCCATTACAATTGCAGCCGGCGAGGTAAAATCAAGGTCACTGATATTTTTTTCAGCTGTCATTTCACTTGCATACACTTTAATACCATTAAGGTGCAGGTCATCCACAGCTTTCATCAAACTATTTACACGGCATACAGCAATTTGTTCTAATGCTCCCGCTGAAGTGGTGATCGCATCTTCATTTAAAGCCCCTACTCCTTTATCAGGAATGATGATAGCATTTACGCCAAAACAAAAAGCGCTTCTTGCAATACCGCCAATATTCCTGATATCAGTAATGCCATCTAAAATTAAGAACAAAGGTGTTTCACCTTTATCTACTATAAATGAAATAACAGACTGCAGATCCTGGTATTGTATTTTTGAGATGAGTGCTATACAACCCTCGTGATTGCTCACATTAAAGTTGTTCAGTTTTTCTACCGGTACTTTATTGATGGGTACCAGGTGTTCATCGGCCAGCTTTTTTATTTCATCAATCACTTCGCCATGCACCGTGGTTTGCATGTAAATACGTTCCAGTTGTTTACCGGTTTGCATGGCTTCTATAATGGCTTTACGGCCAATTATAAGGCTGCTTTTTTTGGGGCGCTGATGCTGATGTTTAAAATTTCTCACGGTGTAAAATTAACCTTTATTGAGCCAATAAAAAACCATCCCGCCAAAATGGACGGGATGGTTCTGATTTCAGTATTAAGATCCAGGAATTATAAACCAAAAGCTTTTTTCACTTTTGTTACATAATCCAGTTTCTCCCAGGTAAACAATTCTACCTTTTTAGTTACCTTTTTACCATCGGGAGAAGTAAATGTTTTTTCTACTACCTGCGGTACACGACCCATGTGGCCATAAGCTGCAGTTTCGCTATAGATCGGGTTACGCAGTTTCAATCTTTGTTCGATGAAGTAAGGACGCATATCAAAAACCCCTTCAACGATCTTACCTATTTCTCCATCGGTCATATCAACTTTTGCAGTGCCATAAGTATTTACATTGATACTGGTTGGTTTTGCTACGCCAATAGCGTAAGACACCTGTACCAGTACTTCGCTGCACAAACCTGCGGCAACAAGGTTTTTAGCAATATGCCTTGTAGCATAAGCTGCTGAACGGTCTACTTTGGAAGGATCTTTACCACTGAAAGCACCGCCGCCGTGGGCTCCTTTACCACCGTAGGTATCTACAATAATTTTGCGACCTGTTAAACCGGTATCACCGTGTGGGCCACCAATTACAAACTTGCCTGTAGGATTGATATGATATTTAATATCGCCGTTGAATAATTTAGCATATTTCTTATACCTGGTTTTCATCCTTGGTATCAGGATATTGATCACATCAGCTTTAATTTTTGCCAGCATTTTTGGTTCGCTGTCAAAATCATCGTGTTGTGTTGAAATTACAATCGCATCAATGCGTACAGGCTGGTTATTATCATCATATTCTAATGTAACCTGGCTTTTAGCATCCGGGCGCAGGTAAGGCATTTTAGAATTCTTTTCCCTGCGGATAGCAGCTAATTCAATCAATAAATTATGAGCCAGGTCCAATGCCATTGGCATATAATGTTCTGTTTCATTAGTTGCATAACCAAACATCATACCCTGGTCGCCGGCACCTTGTTCTTCTTTCTTTTTCTTATCAACACCCTGGTTAATATCAGCACTCTGTTCGTGAATGGCAGATAATACCCCACAACTGCTGGCTTCAAACATATATTCACTCTTGGTATAACCGATTTTACGGATTACACCACGTGCAATTTCCTGCACATCTAAATAAGCTTTACTTTTTACCTCCCCCGCAAGTACCACCTGCCCGGTAGTAACCAAAGTTTCGCAGGCCACTTTACTATTGGCATCAAAAGCCAGGAAGTTATCAATTAATGCATCACTGATCTGATCAGCAACTTTATCAGGATGTCCTTCACTTACAGACTCTGATGTAAATAAATACGGCATATTGTTTTTTTTTAAGATTGCAAAGATAAGGGTGCTGTGGTTAAAGAACAAAGTCTCCCGGAAGCTTCGGGAGACTTATACACCTATCTTAATAAGTTATTTTAAATTTTTGAATACACCAATCTCAGGCGCATCTTATAATTGGCATTATTACCGCCGCCAACTTTAACCCTGCCAAAAGCCAAACGGTTACTTCCGCTTCGCCGTGCATCATCAAAAGGTGAAGCATATTGAGGGTATTCAGCCATATAGGGCGCATATAATCTCAGCTGGTAATTAGTGGTATGCTTTGTTACTATCTGCTGCACATACCTTGTGATATTAAAATTATAAGCCTTGATGGTATTACCAAACTGGTCGGTCTTATTTTTTGCATAACCACCATGATATAAAAAGTCAACGCCGGCAGAAGGGAAAAACGTATTAAGTTTAAAATCCGGATCGTACCCAACATTTGGATTAAGATCAAAATAGATCGGTTTCCATTTGGTGGTTCCGGTATCTTTCAGGTCAACATACAGGAAATTAGTGGGCGTATAAATTGCGCTTGATGGATCAGGAATCTGTTCTACTATAATTTCTGCCCGGTGTATTATCCTGTTGGAAATAGTGCCCAGGTCAGGTATGTCGAGATTGGCATAGGTACCCGGACCTGTTTGTAAATAAATTTCATTGGGCGCCGGCGTTAATACAGGATGGCCTGAACGATTACGAATTAAATTATTGGCAGTAACAGAACGGGTATCGCCGCTGCTGATCAGTTTTAAAGCAGTGTACGTAGTATCTACTGCACCGCCATTTTTTCTCCGGAAATGCACTTCCAGTTTTGAGGACGAATCAGTAAAATTGGTATAAATTAAGCCGTTGCCACTACCATTTACCGATACCGCAAAACCGTTATTAAAAAGCCTGAAAAGAGAATCGGACCTGAAATAATTGTTGGTTAATACGTTGGTGTCGAGTGCAAAAAACTGGGCTGCAACAGAAGGCGTAAATTTGATACGGATCTGGTCTTTTACCGAATCTTTTCCGTTAGCATATTTTACATAATTGCCCAATGTTCTTACATCAATGGTGGCATTCCCAAGCACGCCTGCTACATTAGGTGCGTAATTTATATTTCTTGATTGGTTAATGGAATCCCATAAACCGTTATTATGAAAAATATTCTGGATGGCATTTACCTGCAACTGAATCGGAACGGTACTGTCGCCCCAGAAACCTTTATAACTTAAACAAAGTACAACAGAATCAAACCCTACTATGGTATCCTTGGCATTACCATAATAAAATGGATAAAAGCCGGGTTTAAACTGAGTGTAAATATTTGCTGTGGTGGCCCCAAATAAAGGGTCATTAGGAATTTTACCTACCACATGATCATCAGAATAATTAACTATGGTAGAATCCTGGTCAAAAATACCTTGTGTGGTATTAATGGTAAGCAGGGTATCAAAAGTATTAACATTATCAACCGCAGGTAAAAGGTCACTGCCAATATCAGTGGTATCCAACTTACTGCAGCTCCAGTTAATAAATACAAGAAATAAACAAGCAGTAGTTGCTATCGACAGAATACGTTTTTGCACAAAAAAAAATTTAATAAAATGTGTTAGTTTTTCTATTTGGCAAGGTCGGCATATAATTGCAAATAGTCTGTTAAATCACTTTCAGCATTATACTTCACAATCTTCTTTCCTTTCACTTTCGAAAATTCTTCTACCAGTTTTTTATCTGCTTTATCAGTGCCAAAAGTTACCGCATCTGCAAAAGTTGCACCACCTTTAAACATGGCTGCGTTATTAGCATCCTTAAATGGTTCCAGTTCTTTTTTGGTAACATAATCGTTAATGGCAGCCAGCTTTAAAAAGTCGGCACCCAGTTTATCTTTAAATGTATTTTCTCCTATAGTATACACTACTTTGCAATTGCCAAATACAGGTTCTTTTTTGTACGCATTTTTAATGAACATAGGAATTAAACCCGTCATCCAGCCGCTGCAATGAATGATATCCGGAGGCCAGCCAAATTTTTTCACCGTTTCCAGTGCTCCTTTACAAAACAGTACGGTCCTCAATCCATTATCCTCAAACCATTTATCTTTTTCATCTGTAAATACCGATTTACGCTTAAAATAATCTTCATTATCCAAAAAATAAATCTGCAAACGGGCGTTAGGCAAAGAAGCTACTTTGATCATCAAAGGATAATCATCATTATCTATAGAAACATTGATACCCGATAAACGAACCACTTCATGCAACCTGTGCCTTCTTTCATTAATAGTACCAAAACGAGGCATGATACACCTTACTTCCATTCCACTGTCATTCGACTTTACAGCCAGCTTATTCACAATCTCTGCAAAATCCGTAAGCTCCAGATAAGGCGACATTTCGTTGGCAATAAATAAAATTCTTTTCTTTGTTGACATTTTGCGCTAAGTTAGTTGCTCGTTTAATTTTCTAAAGGAGTGCAAAAGTACGAATTTTATTTGGGAAATTGAGATTGCACAAGCCCTTGGAGCCTAATAATCACTAAAATGATACTATTTAAGAAAATTACCGGGCTGGGTGTTTTTATAGCCGAACAGAAAAAAAAAGGCCGGATTATTGGCTTTGTACCTACTATGGGGGCGTTGCACAACGGCCATATATCATTAATAAACAATTCAAGGCAGCAGGGACGGCTTACGGTGAGCAGCATTTTTGTAAACCCCACCCAGTTTAACGATGCCGGGGATTTTGAGAAATACCCTGTTACGCTGGAAAAAGACATTGACCTGTTGGAAAAAAACGGCTGCGATGTACTGTTCCTGCCATCGGTTAAGGAGATCTACCCGGACGGACTGGCCCATTTGCCACATTACCAGCTGGGCTATTTAGAAACTGTGCTGGAAGGTAAATACCGCCCCGGCCATTTTCAGGGTGTTTGCCAGGTAGTGCACCGTTTATTAAATGCTGTGCAACCGGATTATTTATACCTGGGCCAAAAAGATTACCAGCAATGTATGGTAATAAAAAAATTGATCGAGCTGGAAAATATCAAAACCGCGGTAGTTATCGGTGCCACTTTAAGAGAAGCCGACGGCCTTGCCATGAGCAGCCGCAATATGCGTTTAAATGCGGAGGAAAGAAAACAGGCCGTTAGAATTTCTGAAACATTACAATTTGTAAAAAAAGAAATTAAGCCCGGTTATGTTGAAGATTTAAAAGACAGGGCGGTGCAGTATTTAACAGCAGAAGGTTTTAAGGTAGATTATGTTGAAATTGCAACTGCCGGTACCCTGGAGCTGGTGCAACACTGGGATGGGACCACACCATTAGTGATACTGGCCGCAGCATATTTAAACGAAGTAAGATTGATAGACAATATGCTGTTACAATAAAAAAATAATCATTATCATTTTATATTTCAATTGTATTAAATAATCTATTCGTAATTTGAGCTGGTATGCAAAAACGGTTAGTCTTAATACTTAAATACGCATTTTTTTTAGGGTTAGGTATCTTTTTAGTGTGGTGGAGTCTTCATAAAATGAGTGATGAAGATTATCAGAATTTTATAACGGCTTTAAAAACCGCTAACTATTACCTGCTGATTCCTGTTTTTTTTATTTTATCGGCCAGCCATATCAGCAGGGCAATAAGATGGAAAATATTGATGAAATCGATGGGCTACAATCCCAGATTAAGCAATACTTTTTGTGCAGTAATGGTGGGTTACCTGGCTAATTTTGCATTCCCCCGCCTGGGAGAAGTATTAAAATGCACCATACTGGCTAAATACGAAAAAGTACCCACCGACAAATTAGTGGGCACAATACTGGTGGAAAGGGCTGTTGACCTGCTTTCTTTTTTTATTGTAATTATTATTTCGCTTGTAACGCAGGCCAAGGTTGTGGGCGCCTATGCAAGAGATTTTATCAATAAATATCTTTTATCGCAGGATACCAGTACTGCTATAATTAAAGTGTCTGTAATACTCTTATCACTTGTTGCTATATTCTTTATTACAAGGTTTATTTTTACAAAGTACCTCCACATCAAATTCGTTCAGCAGCTTAAAAATATTTACCATGGAGTAATTGATGGCTTATTAAGTGTAAAGCGGCTTAAGAACAAATGGGCCTTTATTTTTCACAGCATTTTCATCTGGTGCTGCTATCTCGGAGGAACATACGTAGGTTTCTTTGCTATTGAGCAAACCAGCCACCTGCCCGTTTTATCTGCATTTCCTGTATTGGTATTTGGTACTGTAGCCACCATGATCACTCCTGGCGGTATCGGCTCCTACCCTGAGCTATTGATGAAAGCCATGCTATTGTATAATGTGGGCGAAGCGTTTGGATTTGCTAATGGCTGGCTGCAATGGTCGGCACAATTTATCATAATACTGGTTGTTGGATTTATATGTTTAGCCGTGCTGCCATATTTAAATAAAACAAAAAATGAAATCAGTACAGTCAATCCCCGGTAAAATTTTCACGCTGCCTGCTTTATTGCAACAACTAAAACGCTGGCGGTTACTGAATAAAAAAATCGTATTCACCAACGGTGTATTTGATATTTTGCATGAAGGACATATAGCTTCTTTAAGTGATGCTGCTGCAAATGGCAATGTTTTAATTGTAGGTGTAAATGCCGATGCTTCTGTAAAACGATTAAAAGGCGACAGCCGCCCGGTAAATAATGAAAATTCCAGGGCATTGCTTTTAGCATCGCTGGTAATGACAGATGCAGTGGTGATCTTTGAAGAAGACACGCCTTATAATTTAATTACGGCCATACTTCCCGATGTACTGGTTAAAGGTGGCGACTATACGATTGAAACTATAGTGGGTGCTAAAGAAGTAATTGCCAATGGCGGCGAAGTAATTATAGCCCCTATACTTGAAGGTTTTTCCACTACGGGTATTATTGAACGTATGAAAACAACCTAGGTTTTACAGTTATAAAATATCATTTAAACTTAACACAGCATTTATAATTTAGTTACATTACCCCCTTTAATTTCGCACAACTAAATTTTTCACCCGGTGCCAAAACAAAAAACGATCATAAGGGATATCAGCTGGCTTTCATTTAACGGCCGTGTATTGCAGGAAGCTGCAGACGACACAGTACCTTTAAGAGAACGCATCCGTTTTCTCGGCATTTTTTCCAATAACCTGGATGAATTTTTTAGGGTAAGGGTGGCTACATTAAACCGCATGATCGCTTTAGGCGAAAAAGGAAAAATGCACCTGGAAATTAATCCCCGTTTGATTCTTGAAGAAATACAGGAGAAGGTATTGGAACAGCAAAAAGAATTTGACCGCGTTTGGAATGAGATCTTAAGAGAACTGAAAAAAGAAAAAATATTTTTAGTTACTGAAGAAAAATTAAACCGTGTACAACAAAAATTTGTACTGGACTATTTTAATGAAGAGATACGCAGTAACGTAGTGCCACTGATGATGGAAAGCATCAGGGAATTTCCAACGCTCAGCGATAAATCTATTTACCTGGCCTGCACACTTTCTAAAAAAGATAAAAGCATTGCCAAAAAATTCGCCCTGGTTTCGGTACCGGCAAGACGTTTACCCAGGTTTGTAATACTACCTTCAAAACAAAACGAAAAGCATATTATTTTACTGGAAGATATCATTCGTTTTTGTTTACCGCATATTTTTTCCTTTTTTGGTTACGACACTTTTTCTTCTGCCATTATAAAGGTTACCCGTGATGCAGAAATAGATATTGATAATGATTTATCCACTTCTCTCATACAAAAAATTGAGAAAGGTTTAAAGAACCGTAAAAAAGGAAAAACGGTTCGTTTTATTTACGATAAAGAAATTGATGCTTCACTGCTGGCTTACCTGGTGAAGCGTTTAGGCTTAACGCATAAAGACAATCTTATTCCCGGCGGACGCATTCACAACTTCAAAGACTTTATTGATTTTCCCGAATCGGTTTTCACAAAAAAGAATCCCCGTAAAAAGCCGTTCCTTCATCCGGCATTAAAGAATGTAAGCCGCACAACGGATGTTATTTTTGAAAAAGATATACTGCTTAATTTCCCTTACCACAGCTTTGATACCGTTATTGATTTGTTGAGAGAAGCCGCTATTGACCCCGAAGTGGTAAGCATCAAAATAACCTGTTACCGCCTGGCTCCACGTTCTAAGATCATTAATGCGCTTACCAATGCAGTACGCAATGGCAAACAGGTAACCGCTGTTTTGGAATTAAGGGCCCGGTTTGATGAAGAGGCTAACCTGGAATGGAAAGAAGAACTGGAAGAAGCCGGCGTAAAAGTGTTGATTGGTGTACCCGATATGAAGGTACATGCCAAAATATGTTTGATCAAAAAGATGGTGAATAACAAGCCACTGTTGTATGGCTTTGTAAGTACCGGTAATATCAATGAAAGAACTGCCAGGGTATATGGCGATCATTGTTTGTTAACTGCTGATAAAAATATTATGGCAGATGTAAACCGTATTTTCCACTACCTTGAACAACCAAAAATGCGGCCTCATTTTTTAAGGGCCTGCAAAACGATTATTGTAAGCCCGGCCGGCATGCGCAGGCAATTAATGCAATTGATACAAAAAGAAATAAACGCTGCAAAACATAAAAAACCTGCAGCCATTACTTTAAAACTCAATTCGCTCAGCGATGAGATATTGATTGAAAAATTATACGAAGCCGCTAAAGCAGGCGTGGTAATCAATATGGTGGTAAGAGGTATTTTTTGTATGCTTACCGAAAATGTCAAATATAAAGAAGTATATGCCATTAGTATTGTGGATGAATACCTGGAACACGCCAGGGTAATGATCTTTCATAATGCCGGCAATGAAAAAGTTTTTATTTCCAGCGCCGATTGGATGGTAAGAAATATTGACCACCGTGTAGAAGCTGCCTGCCCCGTTTTTGATAAAAACATTCAGCAGGAATTAAAAGATATCATACAGATACAGCTGAGCGATAATATCAAAGCCAGAATTTTAGACAATACCCTCAGCAACCAGTACGTAAACCCACGCAACACCAAAAAAGTACGCAGCCAGCTGGAGACCTACAATTATTTATTTAAGAAATCTCTTTCCGGTTAATTTGTTAATTAGTTTACCGGTTAATTAGTTTAATAGTAAACCCATTTGACTGCGAAGTTGTAAATTTGAAGTACAAATTAAATAATCAACCAGTTAACCAACCGAATTGAAATTAGCCGCAATTGATATTGGCAGTAACGCAGCAAGGCTTTTAATTGCTGAAGTAATTGTTGACGAAAAAAAGAACACTTCCTTTAATAAACTGAACCTTATCAGGGTGCCGCTCAGGCTGGGGTTTGATGTATTTGAAACCGGCGAAATATCCAAACCAAGGATTGGCATGGTAATGCAAACCATGAAGGCTTACAAACACCTGATGAATGCTTATGATGTAGAACATTTAAAAGCCTGCGCCACAAGTGCCATGAGGGATGCCAGGAATGCCAATGACATTATCCGGAAAATAAAACTGGAAACTGGTATCTCCATCGAAGTGATCAGTGGGGATACAGAAGCTAACCTGGTATATGAAAATCACGTGGCCGAGAATATGGATAAAGACCATAGCTATTTATACATTGATGTTGGTGGTGGCAGCACCGAACTTTCTTTCTTTACCAATGGCATTCTCATTTATAAAAAATCTTTCAACATTGGCACTATACGTTTATTAAAAGGTATGGTAAAAGAATGGCAATGGGAAGAAATGAAAGAAGCACTTAAGGCGGTAACAAAAGGTCAAAAAGAAGTAGTGGCTATTGGAAGCGGTGGCAATATCAACAAAGTATTCAGCATGAGTAAGCGAAAAGATGGCAAACCTCTTTCGTTAGAACTTTTAAAAGATTATTATAAAGAATTAGGCAGTGTGTCACTGGACGACAGGATAAATAAATACGGTTTAAGAGAAGACCGTGCCGATGTAATTGTACCTGCCCTGCAAATTTATACCAATGCCATGCGCTGGGCCGCTGCCGAAGAAATTTATGTTCCTAAAATTGGTTTAGCCGATGGTTTGATACGGCATTTGTGGGATGAAGTAAAATAGGATTGCGGATTTGTGGTTTTAGATTTAACATTTTGCGAATACTATTTGTAATCCCCTTGCGTTACAACTCAAAAAATGAAAAAACTATTACCCGTTCTGGTGTTCTTTTATGCCGGCAGTTGCATTGCCCAACAGCCATTGCAATATGCCAATTTTGTTCAGACGGATACTGCGGTAAAATGGGCGGCTATTTACAATTCTTATATCAACCTTTCTGCAAGCAATCCCAATTTCAGCATCAGTAATTATTATTCAAAAAAACTGCAAAGTGGCAGCATTTCAGCTTATATTGAAGATAGTGTAATGCTGGCTGTTACTCCCTCAGGCATTGATCAGAATACCTTTATTAAAACCAGGAAAGCAATTCCGTATGACCCTATGCTGATGAACTGGCGTTTTAATTTTGATACCAGGGCAGATGGCTCCGAAGACATTTTCAGGGAAGAAGAAAATACATGCGATACCTGCATTACAAAAAACGCAATCTCCTTTTTTAAAGTAAAGCAACTGTTGTATTATAAAAACAACCAGTTTAAAATTCAGAATATCCTGGTAAACCCGGTGGTTTACAATAAAGAAAAATCAAGCTACAGGGAAAACACCAGTTTTTTTGAAACAGCCAACCTTGCGTTTGATGATGCGGACAGTGATCCCTTTGCTATTCCTGCTTCAGCAATTTTAATTACCCGCGCCTGTAATAATTACACACTCCTGCCTTCCAATCAAAATCATGTTGCAACAAATAAAATACTAACTATCAACAACTGGAGCCTTTGCCGCCTGTTTTTAAATGACATTAAAAAAGGCAAGCTAAAAGCTTACAATGCAGAAGATAATATTTATCCTGAAACAAAGAATATCATCCCCTGGCAAAAAGCGACTACATACCATGTAGATAAAGTGGCCGTACCCATTTACAATGTTAATGGAGAACTCATCAATACCAAAATAGTTACATCAGAAATAAATTACGACAGCATCTACAATTTTGCCATTGTACAGGACCTGTATTTTGATTTTGAAAAAGAGAAGTTGTATTCCAAAGTTATTGCTGTAGTTCCCCGGTCCAAAGTGGTGACCAGTACAGGCGTATATCTTGGCTTACAAAACCACTGGGGCATTATTTTTCCGGAAGAGAAACGAAAAGCAGTAAAACCTAAACCCGGAAAACGAAGCTGATACCTTTCGAGCACGTACCTGATGACCGGATCATTAACCCCTGTTTTAAAAATAATTTTCAATTAAATTTCTTTCCTACTTTTACAGCAGCGATAACTGACAGGACTTGTTTTATTCTAATGCAGAACCAACTCCGCTTCGCCATTTATTAATTCAAAATTACACATCATGTCTGCAGTAGTTAAAGAAGTAAAAAAAGTAACCACCAATACATTACAAAAAATGAAAGCTGCCGGGGAAAAGATCTCTATGATAACGGCATACGATTTTTCCTTTGCTTCCATTTTTGATGCAGCTGGTATTGATATTATTTTGGTGGGCGACAGTGCCAGCAATGTTATGGCCGGCCATGTAACCACCTTGCCTATTACATTAGACCAGATGATCTATCATGCGCAAAGTGTGGTAAGGGCAAGAGAAAGAAGCCTGATCGTTTGCGATATCCCTTTCGGTTATTACCAATCCAATTCAGATATTGCTTTAGCATCCGCCATTAAAATAATGAAAGAAAGCGGTGCCAACACGGTAAAACTGGAAGGCGGCGAAGAGGTACTGGATTCTGTAAAAAAAATTGTGAGTGCAGGTATACCGGTAATGGGACATTTAGGTTTAACGCCGCAATCCATCAATAAATTTGGTACTTATGTGGTAAGGGCTACCGAAGAGCAGGAAGCCAATAAATTAAAGAAAGACGCTTTGCTGTTACAGGAAGCCGGATGCTTTGCAGTGGTACTGGAAAAAATTCCGGCTGCATTGGCAAAAGAAGTGTCGGAAAGTTTACACATTCCCACCATTGGCATAGGTGCCGGCGGTGATTGCGACGGACAGGTACTGGTGATGCATGATATGCTGGGCATCAATACAGAATTTAAACCCCGTTTTTTACGCCAGTATTTAAACCTGAGTGAACAGGTTACCGGTGCGGTGCAGCAATATATAAAAGATATCAAGAGCAGGGATTTCCCGAATGAGAATGAGCAGTATTAATATTCCCTCTTCAATTATTTTCAACCAATCTTGAATGAAAGCATTCATTTACTATTGTTACCTTTGCAGCTAAATAAATGCTGCTCATGAAATTTCTTGCCCAATTAAAAATTCAGAAAAATAATAACGGTGTTTCCACAGGTGTGCTTTGGCCAAAAGCCAAAGGAGAAAAAATAGCATCCTTCTCTCCTGTTGATGGTAATCTTATTGCCACTGTAACTGCAGCCGATAAAAATAATTACGATGCGGTGATCACCAAGGCGCAGGAAGCTTTTGCTGCATGGCGTTTATGGCCGGCTCCCAAACGTGGCGAAATTGTAAGACAGGTGGGTGAAGAACTGAGAAAAAATAAACAATCACTTGGTGAGCTGGTGAGTTATGAAATGGGTAAAAGCCTGCAGGAAGGTTTGGGCGAAGTACAGGAAATGATCGACATCTGCGATTTTGCAGTTGGCCTCTCCCGCCAGTTGCACGGCTTAACCATGCACAGCGAAAGGCCGGGCCACCGCATGTACGAGCAATACCATCCTTTAGGTATTGTTGGTGTAATATCAGCTTTCAACTTTCCCGTGGCCGTATGGAGTTGGAATGCAGCATTGGCATGGGTTTGCGGAGATGTATGCGTATGGAAGCCCAGCGAAAAAACACCATTGTGCGCTATCGCCTGCCAGAATATCATTCAATCTGTTTTTAAAAAGAATAATGTGCCCGAAGGTGTAAGTAATATTATTGTGGGTAACAGGAATGTTGGCGAATGGATGAGTAATGATAGCCGCATTCCATTGGTTTCTGCAACAGGCAGTACAAGAATGGGGAAAGCAGTTGGCAAAGCCGTAGGAGAAAGATTAGGAAGAAGCTTGCTGGAACTTGGTGGTAATAATGCCATCATCATTACCAAAAATGCTGATCTTGATATGGCATTGATTGGCGCTGCATTTGGCGCTGTAGGTACAGCCGGGCAGCGCTGCACTTCTACCAGGAGATTGATCATTCATGAATCGGTGTACAATAAATTCAAAGAAAAATTAGTGCATGCTTACGGGCAGTTAAAAATTGGCAATCCCCTGAATGAAAAAAATCATGTGGGACCCTTGATTGATAAAGATGCTGTAAAAATGTACCTGGATGCTATTGAAAAATGTAAAGCCGAAGGCGGCAAATTTATTGTAGAAGGTGGTGTGGTAAAAGGCAAAGGTTTTGAAAGTGGTTGTTATGTAAAACCCTGCATTGCCGAAGCCAAAAACAGTTTTGCTATTGTGCAGCACGAAACCTTTGCGCCCATTTTATATATCATGAAATACAAAACACTGGATGAAGCGGTGGCAATGCAGAACGGTGTGCCGCAAGGTTTATCTTCTGCTATTATGACCACTGATTTAAGAGAGGCAGAAGCTTTTCTTTCGCAGGCGGGCAGCGATTGTGGTATTGCCAATGTAAACATTGGTACCTCCGGTGCTGAAATTGGTGGTGCCTTTGGTGGAGAAAAAGAAACCGGTGGCGGACGTGAAAGTGGCAGCGATGCCTGGAAAGTATACATGAGAAGGCAAACCAACACCATTAATTATACCAACAAACTGCCTTTGGCTCAGGGTATTAAATTCGATTTGTGATCAATTCGTAAACCAGATAATTTTTAATACTTATATTTATACCATAATAACTCTGACGTTTTAACTGCTATAACCAAAACCAGCAAGTATCATAACAAGTATGCCCCGGAATTCACACCTGAAACTGTTTTGTAATACAGCATTTACGGCAATACTTATATTATTATGTTGCAATAAACTGGTATCGCAAACCAGGTATGGCGTACTTGCAGGGGCAGGCAAATCTTCACTTTTTAAATTTGCAGTACCACCGGCCGATTATAATTGTTATTCCTCTGCATCTTCCTATTGGGGTGGTATCACCATTAATAAAACGCTGATAAAAAATGAATTGGATCTGTTTATTGCTGCGGCCTATAACCAAAAAGGATATAAATATTTATTGCAGAAAGAAAGCGGCGCTAATAATACCATCAAAGATTCCGGGTTTACACAAAAAATAAACTATGCAGACCTGAACCTCAGCCTGCGAAAAAAATTTATGTTCGGGGAAGAAAGTACCAGTAGCTTTTTTGCAGGCACAGGCCCGGTAGTAAGTTTTTTAGCCGGAGGCAAAGAGCAAATACAGGTAGATTATTTCGGCAGTTCATTAACAGCAGTAGATAAAACCAATAGCAAACTCAGTACCGGAAGCGGACCCGGCCAATACAAGCCCACTTTTTTCAGCTGGAGTTTTTGTGCAGGTTTTGAATTGAATAATTTATCGCTTTACATCAATGCCAATATTCCTTTAACCGATTATTTCCTGGATGCAAGAGATGCTGTAAAACATAAGATAAGAACATTTGGTATTACTGCTGCTTACACTTTATATACTCATCAAAAAAGAGAAAGACCCGAAAGGCCGGAAAAAACTAAAAAATCAAAAGACCATAATATCGATATTCCTGTTGTGCCAATAGATACCCTTGCAGACAGGGATGGCGATGGTATTGCAGATATACACGATAAATGCCCGGGTATTAAAGGCACTGCAAAATATGGCGGTTGTCCCGTTCCTGATACCGATGGTGATGGCGTAAATGATGATGACGACCAGTGTATTAGTGTTGCAGGCGTTGCCGCTAATCATGGATGCCCTGCCAAAGTTGATACCAGTAAAATAAGCACCGATACCTCTTGTTTCGTTATCTACTTTGAACCGGGTAAGAGCATCTTAAAAACAGAGGCTTTTGAAACATTGGACAAAGTGGTAAAATTATTAAAAGCCAATCCAAAACTGGTGGCCGTATTCAAGGGCCATACCGATAATGTAGGCAGCCAGGAAGCTAACTACAACCGTTCTTTACTCAGGGCCAGTGTTTCGGCTGATTACGTGGCCAGTTTTTACATCGACAGAAATCGTTTAACCATTCTTTCACTGGGTAATAAGATGCCTGCAGCCGACCTGAACGACCCATTGGTACAATGGAAAAACAGGAGGGTTGAAATTTGCGTATTTGAAGCAACCAAATAGCTTTTTTACCGCACTTACCATTTAACGTAGTATTTAGATGCCGTATAATTTTCTTCATTAACTTTGAAAAAAAGTAATATAATATATGCATAAATTCCTAATTGTATTTGTGATCAGTACCCTTAGTTTTTCAATCAGCCACGCCCAGAAAGAAACCACTCCCAATGGATGGCACCTGATGGATAAAGACAGTACCGGTTATTATGGTGTTAGTGCCGGCAAAGCTTACAGTTTTTTAAAATCAAAAAATCTTAAAAGCAAAACGGTTATTGTTGCTGTAATTGATAGCGGTATTGATACACTGCACGAAGACCTGAAACCCATTTTATGGACCAACTCCAAAGAAATACCCGGCAACGGTATCGATGATGACCATAATGGATATATCGACGATGTACATGGCTGGAATTTTTTAGGTGGCAAAGATGGCCGCAATGTAAAGGAAGACAGCTACGAAGCTGCCAGGGTATACCACGGCCTTAAATCAAAATACGAAGGCAAGGAAAAAGAAGATATTGCCCCTAAAGACCTGGCTGAATTTACCATGTGGCAAAAAGCCAAAGCCAATATTACAGGCGAAGGAAAAGAAGATGCCGGTGTTGATATTGTAATACTGAAAAGGCTATTGTCCAACATGCAAAAAAGCGACAGTACTTTAAAAGTTGCTATGGCAAAAGAAGTGTTTACAGGAACAGAATTAAATTCTTTTATTCCTACTGAGCCCGCTCAAAAAACATCTAAAAATGCTTTACTGGGTTTAATGAAGGCCAATAACCAGCTGGATGCTACCAATAAAGAATTTATGGAAGGCTTTGCAGAATACGTGGCAGGAGAAGATAAAAAAGAAGAATCGAAAAATACTCCCCCCAAAGCTTACCGGGCCGAAATTGTAAAAGATGATGAGACCAATATCAACGACCGTTTTTATGGTAACAATGATATTATGGCCAGCACACCAATGCACGGCACCCACTGCTCAGGCATTATTGCCGCAGTGCGCAACAATGGCAAGGGTATGGACGGTATTGCAGATAATGTACGTATCATGATGGTACGTGCAGTACCTGATGGAGACGAACATGATAAGGATATTGCGAACGCTATCCGATATGCCGTTGACAATGGTGCACAGGTGATCAGCATGAGCTTTGGTAAAGATTTTAGTCCGCAAAAACAATGGGTGGATGATGCTTTCCGCTATGCAGAGAGTAAAAACGTATTGCTGGTACATGCCGCAGGTAATGATGCCAAGGATGTTGACACAGAAGATAATTTTCCCAGCCCGCTTTACATTAATGGAAAAGGCCGGGCCGGCAATGTAATTACAGTTGGTGCCAGCGGCGATCCTAAAAATGGCGGGTTGACTGCTTCTTTCAGCAATTACGGTAAAAAGGAAGTGGACGTATTTTCTCCCGGTGTAAAAATTTACGCTACGCTGCCAGGAGGCAACACGTATGGTAATTTACAGGGTACCAGTATGGCTTGCCCGCTGGTGGCCGGCATTGCAGCCTTAACGCTGGAATACTTTCCTAACCTTTCTGCAAAGCAGTTAAAATATGTTATTGAGAATTCAACTCAAAAACCTGATTTTAAAGTAAGCAAACCCGGTACCGATGAAATGGTGAATCTTTCAGATATCAGTAAAAGTGGTGGCATTGTTAATGCTTATGCCGCATTAAAACTGGCCGCTACTTTAAAGGGAGAAAGAAAAATTACAAAAGAAGTTTTACCTAAACCAAAATTGGTAAAATCAAAAAAAGGATAAAATCTTTTAATAATACCAGAGAGTCCCGGAGCTGCTGCCCCGGGACTTTTTTATGCTGCACTTCACCGCCTTTCCTTATTCATCATTAACCCAAAGAAAAATCCGTGTACACATCCGTAATTTTTATTGTAATTTCATCCCTTAAAAAATTAACGTTTAAATCTATTGCTAATGCCAAAACCATCGCCCGCTACTCACCCCTCCTATTTTCAAAAATATATCGACCTGGTACCGGAGGAAGACCTTACAGCTGCTTTCCGCCACCAGTCATTACTGCTTACCAAATTCCTCTACAGTATCAACGAAGAAAAGTCAAACCACTCCTATGCTCCGGGCAAATGGACCATTAAGGAATTGATACAGCACATGATAGATACAGAAAGGATATTCAGCTACAGGGCACTATGTTTTGCCCGTAAAGACCAGAGTTCTTTACCCGGTTTTGATGAAAATGAATATGCAGCCAACAGCAATGCCAATGGCCGCCATTGGAAAGACCTGGCTGATGAATTTTTATTAGTAAGAAAATCAACTGAAATTTTATTCCACAGTTTTACAGAAGAAGCATTAAACAATACTGGTATCGCCAACAATAATCCCACTTCTGCCCTCAGTATGGGCTTTACAGCTATCGGGCATGTGTACCATCATATGGCGGTTTTAAAAGAAAGATATTTATAGGCTATAAAAAATCCCGTCTACTTATAAAGTGACGGGATTTTTTATTTGTATCTGGGAATTGCTTAATTATTCTTTGCTGTTGCTTTTTGCATGATCATGTTGTTGATCACTTTCATAGATTCATCAACATAAATATCTCCACCAATCCTTTTAAGCCACTGCTTGTTTTTTTCTACTTTATCTTTAGCTGCATTGATGTTTACAGTATCGGCAGCAATATTTTTTACCACCAGCTCTTTAGGTAATTTATTTAATTCCTCCAGTTGTTTGTAGGTTGCTTTCAGTTCGGCCTGTTCTTCTTTATACTTTACAATATTCAAAGAATATTCCTTTTCGCTGTTAGTACCTAACCATTCAATATTGGTTTTTATTTTACTGAATACAGAACCTTTATTGATCTGGTCGTAAGACATAGAAACTACTGCGTCGTTGCTTACTGTGCTGGTCCATGGCTGGTAATCGGCCCTGGCAATGGTATCCCATGGCAATGCAGAGGCATTATCTTTTTCACGGAATTTCAGATATTCGTACCTGTCGGGTAACACAATATCCGGCACCACGCCTTTTAACTGTGTAGCTCCACCATTGATACGATAGAATTTCTGCAGTGTTAATTTTAATGCCCCAAGATCTTCGGTGTTTTTGCTGGCCAGTAAAGGATTTTCGCTTTCCGGCGATAAAGCAATATTACGCTGTACAGTACCTTTACCATAGGTAGAAGTGCTGCCGATAATAATACCTCTTTTATAATCCTGGATAGCTGCGGCAAAAATTTCAGATGCTGATGCACTCATTTCATCTACCATTACAGTGAGCGGCCCTGTGTATAACACATTTTTATCTTTATCTCTTAAAACAGAAGCTTTTTCATCTCTGCCTTTTACCTGCACAATTGGTCCGTCTTCTATAAACAAACCAGCCATTTTAACTACTTCAGATAATGATCCGCCACCATTTCCTCTCAGGTCAAGAATAATCCCTTCTACATTTTCTGCTTTTAATTTTTCTACTTCTTTAGCCACATCATTAGAACATCTTGCGCCATTAGGATTCTGGAAATCCTGGTAAAATTCAGGCAACCAGATATACCCAACTTTATGCTCCCCGTTTATTACTGCACTTTTTGCAAATGTGTCTTCCAGTTTTATTTCGTCTCTCAATAAAGAAACCACTTTAATTGTACCGTCCACTTTCCTGATCGTCAATCTTACTTCCGACCCTTTTTCTGCGCCCCTGATCAGTTTTACCGCATCAGTAACTGCATAACCGGTAACATCAACAGGTTCTGCTTTGCCTTCACCTATCTTCAAAATCTCATCATCTACTGCAATATTGTTGCTGAGTTTTGCAGGCATTCCTAAAATAAGCGTGGCAATTTTTATTTTACCATCATCATCTTTCAGTTGTGCCCCAATACCATAGAATTTTCCACTCATGCTCTCATCAAAAGAACGTTTATCTACAGGAGGGAAATAATCAGTATGAGGGTCCATACTTAAAGTAATGGCATTTACAAACGTGCTGAAATTTTCATCGGCCGTTTCATGTGTTTTTTTGGTCGCCATCATCCGGTCCATTCTTTTCTTCACAAATTCCCTGGCTTCTCTTTCTAAAGTGCTGTCTGCCTTCTGTACAAAATCTTTTTTGCCTTTATTTTTTTCCCTGTCTTCCTGTAATTCCACAAACCTGCTTAATACACTGTACTTAATGGTCTTTCTCCACACTTCCCTGCGGTCTGCTTCGGTTTTAGGAAAATCAAGTTTATCCCTGTCAAACTGTACAGATTCGTCCTTTGTAAAATCAAACGGCTTTGCTAAAAATTCATTGGCCAATGCAAATCCTTCATCACGTCTTTTCAGATACACCTCATTAATAGCAAAGAAAGATTGCAATTCACTCCCGTGAATTTCATCATCAATTTTACCGTCATATTTTTTCGCCAGCGAATCAATATCAGATTTCAGGAAGATGCTTTTTTCGTCATCCAGGTCGGTAGTAAATTTTTTGAATACCACCTGCGAAAAATTATCGTCTATTTTTTTAGGGCTGAAGTGAGCTTCTTCCAGGTACATACCTACATAGCGCAATACTTTCGCATATTTAGACCGGGGATTGTCATCATTCCCTGATCTTCCCTGCGATTTAAAGGCCACAAAAAGGCTTGCCCCGGTAAGCACCAGTATAACCGGAATAAATTTTTTACTCATCATAAAGCTTGCAATTTTTTGCATGATGTAAAAATAACGTAAAACGATTGTTTTTATTTGTAGTTAACGAACTTACGTGAATAATGTTTTGTTAAAGGCTTTTTTTGGAAAAATATGCGGATGAATGGTTGGTTTTTGTCATGGTTTTGCCAAAAAACAAAAAAGACTTCTGCGTTTTACTGCAGAAATCTTTTTTTGGGGTTACCTACCGTACATTTTTCGAACCAATTTATTAAAGATTTAAAAAGTCTGGCCAATCTTTTGACTGCCTAACCTCTAAGAATTTCCTTTCTAACAAAATGATATATAGCCAATTACAATACTATAATTATGATTACTGATAAAAACTATCTGGCATTTATAAGCTCATTAAAGCAAGAGATCATAAAAAGCCGATACCAAGCTGCAAGGCTTGCCAATAGAGAGCAATTGTTATTATATTTCAAGACTGGAAGAATGCTTTCAGAAAAGGTTAAAGCCCAAAAATGGGGCACCAAGGTACTGGAGCAGATAGCAACAGACTTACAAAGTAACCTACCTGGATTAAAAGGTTTCTCTTTTACAAACCTTAAAAAGATGAGGCAGTTTTATGAAGCTTATCCCAATTTGGAAATCGGGCCGTCAGCGACGGTCCAAATCGAAGACCCCAATTTAGATGATAAGGCTAATGCAATTGGGCCGTTGCCAACGATCCAATTAGAAGCATTTTACAGCATCAGTTTTACTCATCATGTCCTGCTACTAAACCGGTGCAAAAAAACAGAAGAAAGGCTCTTTTATATTGAAAACTCGGCAACGCAGTTTTGGTCAGTTAGTGTTATGGAGCATCAGATTGATGCCAACCTGTTTCAGAAGCAAGGCAAGTTGCCCAATAATTTCAAGAGTACAATAAGAGAATCTTTAAAGCCTTCGGTTCTAAAGGTATTTAAGGACGAATACTTACTTGATTTTATTGCAGGTGACGAATTGGAAGATGAACGACATATTGAACAACAGGTAGTCTTAAACATTCGAAATTTTATACTGCAAATGGGCAAAGGCTTTTGTTTTATCGGTAATCAATATCGAATTGAAGTAGATGGCGATGAATTTTTCATTGACCTGCTATTTTTTAACCGCCATTTACAATGCCTGGTAGCTTTTGAATTGAAGAAAGGTAAATTTAAGCCTGCGGATGCCGGGCAACTTAATTTTTATCTGAACATATTAGATGAAAAGGTAAAATTGCAACAGGAAAATTCCAGTATCGGTATTGTTCTTTGCAAAGAGAAAAATAACACAGTGGTTGAGTTTGCAATTAAAAGTTTTGATAAGGCTATGGGAGTTGCTACTTATAAAACATCTAAACAAACACCTATTCAAATGAAAGGGATATTGCCTGATGCGGATGAATTGGGGAAGTTGTTGGAATAATTGTTTGTCAGTAAACAACGAATCACAAGTTTATCAGCTGAGTAACTTTTCCTTATTCACAGAAAGAGTTTTATAAATAACTTGCAGTATCCCACGCATTGTATGATCAAGTGTGGATAACTGATCAATTTTTATGATTTCAAAAGCTTCACGTAGCAACTGGTATTCTGCTTCGCCTTTGTCAAGATGTATGCCACCTCTTACGTAGGCATAGAACTTGATTACATCTAATATAGTTATTGATTGGCCAATATAATAGACACAGGGCCATTTTAAAAATGCATCTTTCTTTAATAATTTATATTCGTCTAGTGGGTTAAAACTTACCTCTTTCCACAACATCATAGACGTTGCTATCTCTGTCTCATCAAAATTAATCGCATTGTTTACATAAAAAATAATTGGCAAGTGCTTATCCCTATTTAAAATATCAAGCAAGGGCTGAGAATCAAAAAGCATAAAGCGTAGAGCCGGTGTAACATTAATCAATGAAAAATTTGTAAGGTTATTATGACACCTTTCTATTTCATCATATTTTGAAATAAACATGTTTTTATAATAGTCTTGAGAAAACATAATTTACCATTTTTCTTTTTCTTTCAAGTAATCAATTCCATTGAAGGTTGCAGCTTTCGCTTCTTCTACAGTATTGAAAAAATTTTCGCCCCAGATGTCATCAATTTTACACTTAAACTTTCCTGATTTTTTATCTTTAAAAATCAAGAAAAAATGATAGTCTTTTTTCAAATACTGATTTCCTTTTTCATTCACATGCCACTCTTTTGAAATCCATTTGGAGCGCCGAACAGCCCTGTTTCTTAAATTCCTTTCAAGCTTTCCAGGATTAACATAATCATTAGTCATTTTCTCAGCACAATCACAACCAACCTTGAATTCTTCATGCATCTCATCATGCTCAACAATATGTACAAATCTAATTCTGTCATTACCACACATCATGCAGGTTTCATATTCTGTATCTTCTACCGATTGACCATCTTCACGAATGTCAATAACATCCAGCAGCCGCCAACCTTTATGAGGAATATCTGGTAAGTTCCAGTGGTTATTCATTTATTCAGAATTAGGTAATTGATTATGATAAACCTTTATCTGGGAAGTCAAAACCATCCCTCCGGCAAAATGCCCATTGTAAAAGTTGAAAAGCCAAACTGAATCAAATTCAGCTTCGTCCACTTTATTATATTGATATTTGAAGTTTCCATTTGCAATTGAAGTTTCATATAATTTATCATCCAAAATACTTTGTGGCTCTTTAAACCAATAAGTATTAACTCTTGCATTATCACCAATTATTTTACCATAATGATGGAAAAACAAACCTCTAATAATTCTCTCGATTGTTATATCATGAGCCTCATTATCCCAGGGAACTGCTATGCCTTTGCCAGTTATAATCCCTGCTTTAGTCGCAATGTTTACCGGATACATTGAGTTGAAAATATTCCTGCGGAGTTTGTGATTATGTTTTGCAGTTGGCAGAACTCCTTCCTTGAAAAGTCTTTCAGCCTCGCCGCCTTGTCTGGCTATGTGCATACCCAGGTAAGCTTTAAACTTTTCATCAAATGATGATGCCTGATTATTACATTCAAAACAACAAGGCACAGTAATTAAATCATCTGGCCGAGGTTTGTTAAAGATTGCTTTCGGGGGCACATGGTCCCTTGTAGTAGCCTCTCTGGTACCGCAGTAGCAACAAGGTATTATTAGAATATCATTTGCATTCATTGGTAAATCTATTTTTCCCAAATAACACTTACAACTGTATTGTATCTTGGTGTTATTACACAAAATTCAAACATAGGAGTGTCTTTGTCATAATCGCCGAGTTCAAACCATGTTGATTTAGAAATTTGTTGAGCAGAATCCTCTTTTCTATAAATTCTATTTTGGGAATAATATTCATTAGCAACTGAATCCGACGGTACACTAAGTTTATTCCTCTCTGGAATTTTACAGTACAGTTGTGGTGACTTTTTATGGTATAAGATTTTGCCATCTTTACTAAAAAAAATACAAATTGGATGGTTTCCCAAATCAATAAATCTGTAAATAGTGGATGTAAGACTTGTATTAAATTTTTCCGATAGCTGCCTTATTAAGTCGGGAGAAAATTTTTGTTTAAAGCAAGCATTTTTAAAAAGTAATTCTGGCATTAAAAGCTCGGTTGCAAAGTCATTTGCTTCTTTTTCTTGTGAGCCATGTTTATATGCTTCCAGCGTCGAATAGTCGTCTGAAAATGTAGCTTCGTTATTGCTATGAAGCAAAATATGCCCTAGTTCATGCGCCAGTACGAATCGCTTCTTTTGCGGAAATTCAATATTGGAATTCAAAGAAACTATTGACCGTCCATTTTTCATTACCATTCTTCCATCACAATTATTCAATGGTGTTTCGTTTACGATACCGTTATAATAGATAATTAAATCAGGTAAAGAAATAGCTGTCGGGTCTTCAATACCGCAGTAACCAAATACCTCTCTTGCTTTCAAAACGGCTTTAGAAATCATTTAGCTTCTCCATTTTCCAATTTTTCAATAAAATCAAGAATTTCTGTTTCCGTTAAAATCTGACGTAGATTTTCTTCATCAAGGTTTTCAAGATTCCTAAACTGAAGACTGGGCGATTTTTGTTTAAGCAAAGTAAAAATGGCTTGTTTGGTATCTGTTGTTGCAATCTGTACCATTAACAATGCTTTAGAATATAAGCCCAATAACTTTTCTCTATTGATAGCTACTTGTTGCTGAAACATCAGTTTCTTAATATTATTAACACCGTTTTTTTCTACTCTTTGAGGGTCATAACCATGTTCCTTTAGCATATCATCCAAAGAGCCAGGGTTATTTGACGAACCATCCAGATAAGAATCAATTAGACGGTCAATATTTATTTTTTTGGACGGCATGAACGTTTTTTAGATGGTAAATATTTTTGTAATAATCCTTTTACCTTTCTTAATTGTATTATAAACAGCAGTTACATCAACATTATATTCTTTAGCTATCTCTCTTGGCGAGACCTCATCAATCCAATCACAGAAAATTATGAAGCCGTCTGAGTCCTCTCCGAAATGATTTTCAATATCTTTCCAATTTTCATCTGAAATAATAATGGTTTCAGGGTCTTCTTTGTCAGCAATATCGCCATAGGATTCAAAGTCTTCAGAGTCGTCTAAGACTATAGAAGTAAATTCTTTTTTGACGGTTGACCTTGATGATGATTTAATATGACTCCAAATCAGGCTTTTTGCCACACCTTTTAAATGGATTAATATACTAGGGAATCTAATAAAATCCCAGGCTCTGTCGCCATTAAATAGCTTTTCAATTGCGTCATTCGCAAAATCCTCGCCATTTTTTACATCTTTCTCTGTTCTTGGCTCAAATCCAATCTTTGTTAAACGTAATTCACAGTAAATAACCAATTCTTTGAAAATATGTCCCCATTCCTTATCAGAAATCAGTTTTAGCTGCTCAAAAGTTTGTGGGTCAATTACTGCCATTAAAATTGATATGGTGTTTCTAATACTATGCTCCTCAATTATCTTTTTTAGCCATTGGCAAAAAAGAACCTTTTTGGAGCATACACAAGTATAAACAATTTAATTATGAAAACAATTCAAATTTACGTACACGGGGAAAACAATCGTGACCCCAAACTGGTAGAGGTTTCAGATGAAGCCTCAGTAAAAGATGTAATTAACAAGTATCTGCAGGAATTTCCCAATTCCGGTAGCTCAGAGGATGTGGAATTCTTTGTTGAAGATGAAGATGAACAAAGACCCAAGGAGGAAACTGGTGAAAAAGGGGGAATTAAAAGGAAAGTTCACATTCACTGCCATCGCTGCAAAAAGGTGAGTTTGGCAGTTGAGTACAACGGCCAAACTATTACGCTGAACGTACCGCCATCTACCACTGCCAAAAAGATTCTAAAACAAGCGGCCAAAAAGTTTAACATCAGCGAAGGTGATGCAGCTGACCTGCTCTTAAAACTTAGTGATGGCAATGTTTTACAACCAGGCGACCACATCGGTTCTTTTGTAGCATTTCCTCACTGTAGCATCAGCCTATCACTAACAGCCAATAAACAAGTGCAGGGATGAAACCAGATTTGCTTCAGTTTAAACAGCATGTTTCAGAGGCCGGCTTTCAAACTGGCGTTGACAGTGATATGTGGGGTATTGCGGACGAAGATCCAGAATATCCCAACTGGCCTTTAGTAATTATTTGGGTACAGGCAGCACCAAAGGATAATCACCCGGATAAGTATCACTTTAGGTTTGACCTATCAGGTTATCCTTCTCAGGCTCCTACAGCCTGCCCCTGGGAAGTTGAACTACAGGGAAGGCTACCAAATGAAAAATGGCCAAAAGGAACCAAGTTTGTTTCTAACACTTTTAATCCGGCATGGAATCCAAATGCACTTTATGCGCCTTGCGACAGGCTTGCTATGGCAGGACATGAGGGATGGCAAGCTGTGTTTCCTGAGCTTTGGTGGAAGCCTACTTTTAAGATTCAGGTCTACCTACATTTTTTACACCGTTTATTAAATTCAGCCGACTATGTTAACTACTGATTTGTCTATTAGTAAAACTCTGTGGAAAAAGCTAATCAAAGAATTAAAATTGAGAGGAAAAGGTATTCGTGAAAGCGGTGCATTTCTTCTTGGCAATTCTACAGAAAGAAAGATAACTGAATTTATATGTTATGATGACCTGGACCCACATTCTTTAGATTCAGGAATCATAGTTTTTGAAGGAGACGGTTATTTGCCATTATGGAAAATATGCAGGGAAAAGGAATTGCAGGTGCTGGCAGATGTTCATACTCACCCGGGCAATTGGACAGGCCAAAGTGGGGCTGATCAAAAACACCCGATGATTGCCCAGGCCGGGCATCTTGCATTGATAGTACCAAATTTAGCAACCAAAAGAGGTCAGCTATTAAGAAATGTAGGTATCCACGAATATCTCGGAGATAAAGAATGGAAGACATGGGGCATCGGCTACGAAAAATTTAAAATAACAGATAAATAATAGAAAATGAAATTGTCTGAAGATACATTCAACCGTTTATCGCTTGGCATTATTGAGAAGCAAAACTGTTCGCCAGAAGATGCGATGCAAAAATTAGAATCGCTTAGCATCTATCTTGTTTGTAGTGATAAAATAAAATCTTCGCTACCACTACAGGCAGCATTAATTACATCCGTCAATACAGGTAAAAGAGCCTTTCTCGGTGGTGTGTATATTCAAATGCCTTCTGACACTCCATGTCTTTTACCCTGGCCGCAAGCCCAAACTTTTAATGAGATTTTATTAAATGCAGGAGCAATTATAACGGAGAAAACTCCCCAAGATTGTTTTAAAATAATGTTTGGGCTACCAGTAGATAATGATGATAAATCTTTACAAATAGTATGCAATAATTGGCAAGCGGGAGTACTTACTGAAAATATAGAAGTCCCATTTACTGAATCTGGAAATATTCCAACCGCTGGCATATTTTCTGGTGGTTTAGCGATTTGTCTTTCATTTTTAAAATTATCCGGGATCAATATTTCTTCATGTGATAAATCAGTGGGGATTTCCTTGTGGCGGCCAGATTTACACTGGCTTGATGCTAATGCTTGCGGACCAAAGATTACATTGCTCCCAAATAAGTTTTGGCTTTTGGGCCTTGGACATCTTGGGCAAGCTTACATTTGGAATATAGGGCTATTACCATTTAAAGCACCGAATGAAATCACTTTTCTTCTTCAGGATTATGACAGAATAGTAGAGGCAAATGTTAGTGCAGGTCTATTATGTGAAAAGAATGATATAGGGGTTTATAAAACAAGAAAGTGTAGCTCGTGGTTAGAAACAAGAGGTTTTAATACAGTAATAACGGAAAGGAAATTTGATGAGCACACAAAAAGAATAAATGAAGAATCCTTTGTTGGTTTATGCGGATTTGATTCTGCATCCTCTCGTCTTAATCTTGAAAATGCCGGATTTGACCTGATAGTAGAATCAGCTCTGGGCAGTAATCTTGCCACCTTTGATAACATCATTTTACACACTTTTCCAGCAGCTTCAAAATCACCAAAAGAAATTTGGGGGGATGTAGACGAAACGAGCCACGAAATAAATTATACTGTATTAGAAATCTTGAAAAAAAGCGATAATGATATCTGTGGTATTGTACCAATATCAATCGCAGGAAAAGCCGTTTCAGCATCATTTGTAGGTGCTTGTTCCGGTGCTTTGGTTATTGCAGAGGTCATAAGAGGATTAAATGGTGGAATGAGATATGAAAAAATAGTTGCACACCTAAGAACAATTGATGACGTAAAAGCTATACAACACTTAAAAGGAAAATATACAATAGAAATGAGTAAAAATGGATTTGTAAGTAATGAGTAATTGTGACTATTGATAAATTAATTCTTCTCCGCTTTCAACTGCTTCACCTCTTCCCCAATAAACCTTTTCACTTCCATTTTCACCTGGTAGTAATTATCAAGAACCTTGTGATGGGCAACATTAGATACCACCGGAATATCTTTATACCGGCTTACTTCCTCATTTAGTTTATCGGCATCATTAATAATCTCCGCATGAAACATTTTTACCATCATTTTTCCTCCGGATTATCAGTAACCCGGCGTACGAATTCTCCGGAGGAAAGAGCAGCTATTTTGGAAGCAGGTATAGCGCCGCCTAATTGCTTAAAGTGGCCGATAGAAGTATCGGTACAGTTACAGGAAACACTATGCCTTTCCTGCATAATTTTAAAAACTTCGCAACTAAATATTTGAGATTCCTTTCATCACTTAATTAGTTAGAATTATATGCTTAATATCTCCACTTTATCCCGATTTTTTGGCTTGATATCTTCAATTTGTATAACTATGCCGATCAAAATGGTTTAATTTATTATATTTTGTGACTGTTTACGTAAATTAACGCATGAAGAAAGAAGAACTCTATGAGATTTTAATAACAAATCCGGCGGTTCAAATTCTCCGCCTTAGAAATGCCCATTGGGTGCTGCCTTTTTTATACAGTATTTACAAAGAGGAGAACCGGCCAACTATAGAAGAAGGGCAGTTAATTCAACTATTAATAGAAACGCTTATTGCCAATGAAGATGGAATAGAAGACGTTTCAGAGGCAAGGATCGTATTCGGAGATGACGAGCAAACCCGAAGCCGAAAGTATATTTTAAACTGGGTGCAAAAAAGATTGTTGGAAGACTTTCAGTACGCAGACGGTGCTATACATTACCAACTAAGTGCCAATATGGAGAAGGTTTTTCAATGGATTCAGACTCTAAAAATTCGTAAGCACGTAGGAACTGAAAGCCGTTTCAAGCTATTGTTCAAATCCCTTCAAGATATTGTAGAACACACGGAAGACGATAAGAAAAAGAGATTAGAATTACTTAAAAACAAAAGAGCCGAGATTGACAAGGAAATAAAGGCGATTGAATTGGGGATAGCACCTGAGAGTTATTCGGATTCACAAGTACAAGAAAGACTCGAATTATTTAGCAGGCTTAGTTATGAGCTCATTAGTGATTTTAGGGAGGTTGAAGATAATTTTAAACAGATACACAGGGGAATTGTAGAGCAACATACCAAGGCAGAGCATTCAAAGGGTGCCATTGTTGGGTTCGCATTTGAAGCATATGACACTTTAAGGCAAAGCCCCCAAGGTAAAAGTTTTTATGCTTTTTGGGATTTCTTAATATCCAGAATTGGGAATCAACATTGGGCTGAATTAACAGATCAACTATTGCAATTGGTTAGAGAGCGAGAAATTTCAGTGGACGAATATTTCCTTCAAAATGTAAAATCAATGTTATTGCAACAAGGAAAAACAGTATACGATGCCAACGATAAAATGGCTGAAAAATTGAGTCGTATTATCACAGAAAAGGAAATTACAAGACACAGAAGATTGCGCAGTCAAATTGCAGGAATAAAAGAATTAATATTTGATTTGATGGATAATGAAAATGTTGATTGCGGCATGCAGATTGACGTAAATCCTGATATTAGAATGGTAATGGAAAGAAAGCTTACTCTTGAGCAAAGAAAAATTCCTGGAACTATTAAGCAACCTTTAGCCCAAAAGGAAATTATAGCAGACCCGGAAAGATTCAGCAAACTTATCAATACCTCATTCATTGACAAAAAAAAGCTCTGGCAAAAAGTAGAGTTTGCTCTTAATAGCAAGTCCACTGCTACACTCAAAGAGATTTTAGAATTGCAGCCGCTTGAAAACGGTATTGCAGAAATAGTAACCTATTACAGCTTCATTCGCGACAAAAAGTCGAGGGTTCAAACCATAGGATCAACTACCGAACTTATTCCACTCAATATTGATAACACAAAATTTGTAGAAGTACCCTACTTACTATTTAGTAAATAAAAAACTATGCAATCTCAAATATTGCCTTACACAACAGTATTTATAAAGCTTCTTAAAGGTCCGGTTGATTATACAGATAAATCGACCTGGGAAAAGCTAGTTCAGTATAAGGCAGAACTGCCACTATTTTTAGATCAAATGGGCCTAAGGCTTGTTCTTGAAGAAAATGACGGTTATGCCTATCTAAAGCAAACGTCTCAGGAAGATGATGAAAATGCCGTTTCCTGGATCATAAAGCGTGCTCTTACTTATGAAGAAAGTATCATGCTGATTTTGCTCAGAGAAATGATGGCAGAATTCGAAACAAGTGAGAGTGTTAGCAGAGAGCTGATAAAAAAAAGACGTGAAATAAAAGAGTATGCAGAATTATTTTTTAAAGAAAATGCAAGCAGAGTTAAATTTTCAAAGGAAATAGACAGACTTATTGATAAATCCGAAGAGTATGGATTTCTTTTCCTTGTTGAAGCGCATGAAATATTAGATGAACAACGATTTAAAATTAAAAAAATCATTAAGGCAAAGATAGATAGTGAAGAGTTGGAAAGTTTTACAACGCAATTGAAACAACACCAATCCAAAAAACAAATACCCAATTCTAACGACAAGTAACCCACATGCAACTAAATGTTTTCAGTACCGACAATGAAAAAAGTGGTTTTCGATTGCAATACATGGAAGTATTCAATTGGGGAACTTTTGATGAAACTATTCATACGATCCACCCTGGCGGAGAGACCAGTTTACTCACTGGCGCCAATGGTAGCGGTAAAACTACTTTTGTAGACGCTTTATTAACGCTGATCGTTCCTGAAAAGCGGTACAGGTTTTACAATCAGAGCAGTGGTACTGAAAAGAAAGGAGATCGCACAGAAGAGACCTATATATTGGGAGGTTATGGTTCTATTAACAGCGAAAGTGGAAACACAATAAAAACTTTATACTTAAGAGAAAATAAAGAGGAAGCTTATAGTATTATACTCGCTCATTTTGCTAACGAAGCAGAGCAAGCAGTTACGCTGTTTCAAGTACGTTATTTCAATAATACAGAGTTGAAAAAATATTTTGGTATTGCCCACAAAGCACTTAAAATAGAAGATGATTTTAAGCCATTTGACTTAGGCGGTAATTGGAAACGAACCATAGATCAACGCTATAATAAAACTTCCCGGAAATTTGTTGAATGGTTTGATTCAGCAAGTAAATATGCACAACGTTTGGTCACCGTTTTAGGCATGCAAAGCATACAAGCGCTTCATTTGTTTAATCAGACAGTTGGAATTAAGGTATTGGGTAATCTTGATGAATTCATACGAACCCATATGCTGGAACCACGCAATATTGAAGAACAGTTTCAACAACTTAAAGAACATCTTTCTACCCTCCAAGACGCCCGCAGAAATATTAAGAAGTCAGAGGAGCAACTTTCAATGCTCAGCCTGGTAAAAGATTTTTTCGATAAATACAAGATGGCATTAAATGAACAGCAAAGCTTAAGTCAACTTCTAAACACCTCATTGTTATGGAATAGATATACGCACTACCAGCTTTTACTTTCAGAAGCTGAGAGATTTAATGCTGAAATTGATGAACTGAATATTAAAATACAACATCATGACAGAGAAGTTAAAAGGCTTTCTGAAGAAGAGCGAAATATTCTTAATCAGATAGATCAGAATAAAGCAGGGCAAAGACTTCAGCAATTAGAAAAGGAATTATTGGATTTGTCAACAAAGAGAGATACATCATTAAGAAAGCTGGACGAGTTTAACCAGTGGGTTAACACACTTAACCTATCTGAGACTTTGATTTCAGATGAAGCATCTTATTCACGGATAAAAAAGGAGAATGCAAAAAAGCTACTTACTCTGGAAAGAGAGCAACGTCTTAACGAGGATGATGAATACGAGGCAAAAAGAAAATTGGATACAGATAGTACTACAAAGGCAGAGATTGAGAAAGAGTTAAACAGTCTTTTGACAAGCAAAAGCAATATTCCACATCATCTTATTGGTATTCGTAGCACATTATGCGCCGATTTAGGTATAAGTTCCGATGAGTTGCCATTTGCGGGAGAGCTTATGCAGGTTAAATTTGATGAATTAGCGTGGCAACCTGCGTTAGAAAAATTATTAAGACCATTTGCCATGCGTTTGATAGTACCTGATAAATACTACAGTAAGGTAAGTAAATATGTCAACAGAGAAAATCTAAAAGGTCGGTTAGTATACGAACATGTAAAGGATATTCCCCTTGTTCAATTCGGCGAACATGATAGCGTTCATGAAAAATTGGAGTTTAATCCAGAACACAAAATGAATAAATGGGTAGAACAACAAATAATCACACAGTATAGCTATATCTGTATTAATGATGAAAAAACACTTGACCGTTATGAAAAAGCCATTACAATTAATGGATTAATCAAAAATAGGCAACGGCATGAAAAAGATGATCGCCCGAACAGTAATGATCCGGGAAACTACGTTATGGGTTGGGATAATGAAAAGAAAAAGAATGCGCTGTTAAGAAAAAGGGACACTCTTTCTGATAATATTTCTAAGGCCGATGATATTATTTTGCGTTGCAAAACTAAATCAAAGCGCTTGCAAGGTCAATTTTATGCAAGTAACAGAATTGGGGAATACCCCTCTTTTGATGATATAGATGTTGAAGCATCTCAACGAAGAATGCATAAGATCCAGGAGCAGATAACTGCTTTAACCAAAGAGAATAAAGCTTTAAACCAATTGAAAAAGCAACACGAAGAAATTGGAGAGTTAAAAAATGAAGCTGAAAAACTTAAAACGGAACTAGTCGGAAAAGAAGCAATTGCTAAAAGTGATCTGCAACGAACAAATGAACAAATAAGTAATCTAAATCAACTAGTAGAAAATATTAGAGAAGAAGACAAAGATCAATTACTTCGGTTTCAACAAAAATATCATGCTGTATTGGGATCGGTCACGCTTAACAATTTAGAAGGTAAATACAGTGAATTCAGGTCTGCTAAAGAAAATGAACTGGAGGAAAAAAGGTCACAGACGCAGGATATTGAAAAAGCCTTAAGCCGTTCTATAATGAAAATAAAGAATCCATCAGCAGAACTGGCGAATAAATATCCTGATTGGATGGGAGATGTTTTGAGTTTACCAGATGACGCAAAATATGCCGATGAATATATTGAATGGATGGAAAAATTAAACACTGAGAATCTTCCAAAGTATAAAAAAGATTTTGAAAACTATATTAATATCACCATCACTTATAAAATCGGCGGTTTAAATGAAGAACTGGAAAAGTGGGAAAGAGATGTGAGTGCAAGCATAACAAAATTGAATGATTCACTTAAAGGCATTAACTTCAACCGCCTCCCTGATACATATGTTCAATTGCGCAAGCAACCTGTTCAGGCTGGCAGTGAAATCAGGCAGTTTAAAAGCCAGCTACTGGAAGCATTACCGCAAGCTGCTAATTGGCAACAAAGTAGTTTCGAAGAAAAAGCGCTTCATTTCACTCAAAAAATCAATCCACTTATTGACAGTCTGGATAGTAACGAAAGTTATCGATCCAAGGTTTTGGATGTAAGGAATTGGTTTGAGTTTTGGGCTGATGAAAAATACAGAGGTACTGATGAATTAAAAAAGACCTACAGGCAAATGGGTCAGCTTTCTGGTGGAGAAAAAGCTCAACTTACTTACACAATTCTATGCAGCGCCATAGCTTATCAATTTGGAATTACTAAAGAAGGCAAAAATAGCAAAAGCTTACGCTTTATAGCCGTAGATGAAAGCTTTAGTAACCAGGATGAAGAAAAGGCTACGTATCTAATGGAATTATGTAAACAGTTGCATTTGCAATTACTTGTGGTTACTCCCAGCGACAAAATTCAGATAGTTCAGGATTACATCGCCCATGTACATCTTGTGCAGCGAGTAAATAATCGCAATAGTATAATCTATAACATGACTATCAAAGAACTAAAAGATAAAATCGAAAAATCGTCGCTCCCTTTATGAATAGCGTAAATTTTATACAGCAACTTGAAAAAAAATATGTCGGCTTTCTAAAGAATCGCATTTGTGAAAATCAATTTGAACAGATAATCTTGAGAGGCGGTAAAAACAAACCTGACAATTCAATTGACCTACATAATGCCATCAAAATGTTTTTACAATTCGAAAAAACTGAGGACAAAAAAGGTTGGGATATAGAATGGGAGCAGTGGATAAGCAAAAAAATTGGAAAGCAGAGATGGCCGAATAACGTGATTGTAAATACCGCTGAGGATTTTTTGTTTCTTATTCAAAAGGAAAAAGAAATATTGATTTTCGACCAGATATTAGCCGACTTAAAAAGGTGGAGACAAGGAATTACAGGTTGGCTTGTAAAAGATCCGGAGGTCTTGATAAAACATATTGATAATTGGGCGGGTTTGTGTGCAGTCGTAGATTATCTTTTATCTAACGACGCCACGACTTATTATATACGTAATCTTCCAGTTCCTGTTCATACAAAATTCATTGAAGAGAATGAAAGAATTATTTTGTCTTTATTACAGCATTTTAATTCTGAAAAAGACAACATTGATTACACATCATTAAATCATGCAGTTGGTCTTAAGAGAAAACCTGTTTTATTTCCCATTCGTTGGTTAGATGAAGAGCTTGCAGTTCAAAATACCCAAGGCATGGTGGTGCTTGGGGCTACTCCCGAAAATTTACGTAATCGAAATTGGGAAATCACGGAATTATGGATGGTAGAGAATGAGACTGCCCTTTTTATGCTTCCAGAAAGAAAGCATTCGCTAGCTATTTGCAGCAGAGGAAAAGCTTTAGAATTACTCAGTGATATTGCCTGGTTTAATAACGTTAAGCTTTATTACTGGGGAGATATGGATGAAGATGGCTATGCTATGTTAAGGCAATGCAGGAAATTATATCCCCATACAAAAAGTGTACTAATGGATATTGATGCGTTGCTATTCCATAGTGCAGAAATACATAAACAACCTACTAAATATAGATATCTCAATTTGAGTGAATTGACTTTTACCGAGGGGAATGCTTTAGAAAGGTTATTTGAAATAAACGGAAGGTTAGAACAAGAAAGTCTCTCTCATGAATATATAATAAAGGCTATTTCGCATGAAGACACTCTATCACATTAATTCTGTATTTCCTTCAACCGCCCCACCTCATCCCCTATCAACCGCTTCACCTCCAGCTTCACCTGGTAATAATTATCTAACACCTGTTGCTGGGTAACATTGGATACCACAGGAATATCTTTATACCGGCTTACCTCCTCATTCAGTTTATCCGCATCATTGATAATTTCCGCATGAAACATCTTTAATTTAATTTTCTCATCCGGGTTATCCGCAACAAGCCCTACAAATTCGCCGGAAGAAAGTGCTGCAATCTTTGAAGCTGGGATAGCGCTGTCTAATTGTTTGGAGTGACTGATAGAAGTATCCGTCCGATTTATAGAAACACTCTGCCTGTCCTGCATTATTTTTCCGAAACGCTCTGACAAAAGTTTAGAGGTCTCCCCCGTAACCTGACCACTGATAATGTTACCGGTGATGTTAACAATTACATCAGCTTGTTCCTTTCCATAATCCTTTTTTAACTGACTAAAATCCTGCATGGCTAAAGTGGTAGCCACTTTGTTGCTTCTTGCTGTTGCAATCAGGCTGTCCATGTTGTTGAAATAAATCGTTGGAAATTCATCAAAGACTAAACTGCATTTCAACATTCCTTTTCTATTCACCTGCCGGATCAGTCTGGAAATATAAAGAGACAGAACAGCACCATAGATTTGTTGCTTCTCCGGATTATTACCTACGCAAACGATTTTAGGATGTTTAGGGTTATTGATGTCTAAAGTAAAATCGTTGCCCGATAACACCCAATACAATTGCGGCGAAGCCAATCGTGCCATACCTATTTTTGCAGAGGCCACCTGCCCTTCCAATTGTTCCATAGCATCATTTTGGTAAGCAGTGATAAATGGGTTTACCAATACCTCAATTTCAGGCTGGGTATTTAGCACCGGAAATAGTTCATCGTAATCAGATTGCATCAGTTCAATAACATGCGGCAGGGTGCAATATTTCCCATCTGCATATTTCTTCAAAAACCAAATGATAGCCGTAACAAAATTGATAGGCGATTCCACAAAGAAATCCCCCTGCTTGTTAATCCACTCCCGATTTAGTCCCAACAAAATTGTTCTGGCTGATTCGGTGGCATCAGTAATGTCATTCATGGTGGTTGGATCTAAAGGATTGCAGCGATGAGAAATTGATAAGTTATCGAAATTAATCACATAGAAATAGGGACTTACCTGATAGTTGTGTTTATTTTGCTGCAACCAGTTGTAAACAATTTTAGAAAGGTCATCATATTTAAAGTCATAGACAAACATGGCAAAGCCCTTTTCGATATGCTGTTTAATCACATGCTGAATAACAAACCAGCTTTTACCTGAACCCGGACTGCCAATAACCAGTAGTCCACGGAAAGGATTGATAATATTTATCCAGCTTTTCCTTATCCTACCTTTCAGGTTATACCGTGCGGTGAGGTTGATAGAATATTCATTGGTGAGCAATCTTTCTTCCTGCGGAAAAGTTTCATTCAGTGAATTAAAAACATCATTTGACAAATTGATCTTGATCAAACGGCTAAGCAAATTACCACCAGCAAGAATGCCTAAAAAACCAATTCCCGTTGAGGTCATATAAATCATAGCTACTCTTTCCAAAGGATAGTTTAGCTGCAATAAAATTCCACTAAAGAAAAACAACAATACCCCGATCAGTAAATAAACCGTTACAATCCTTTTATTAATTTTTTCATCCTTTTTACCTTGTGCTCCCAATAGGGAAATGATCAATAACCCAATTGCCAAAAACTTAGAAAAAAACTGATTACTGAATAAACCCGTATTTACAATATTCGTCATCAACCTGTCTGTAATGGTGCTTTCAACTCCCCATTGAACAAATGCTGTATAGCAGTAATAATAGAAATGCAGCAGCAGGATAAAGATGCTTGCAAATCTTGTCAGGTCAACTATTTTTCGCAGCCCCTGTTCGTTCTCTCCTGTTAGTGACATAACCTCATTTTTTTATATTTTAGAAATCGCGGTTTTTCTTTTTCTTCTTTTTCTTTTTTACCAGGCCAGCTGGCGTGTAATCAAATTGTTCTTTGGCCGAAAAAAGAATATCCAGTAATCCTTCGTTTTTAATACCTGGTTTTATAGTTTTTTCCTGGTGCTTTAGTTGGTTCATGTCTTTCTGTTTCGAACCTGCAGAACTACTGTTTGCTGTTTCATCCTGTGTCAGTGGTTTTTCGTTTTCAGTTGCCAGCCTACTTTGCAAAGCTGCTGCACTGTATCCCTTTCCCAAATCACTGCCATTAAAAACAACTTTACTTTGATTATCCACGAAAGTGACACCATATAGCCTGCCTTCCGTATTTTGTCTCAGTATTGTATAGATTTGTTTTTGTGATAGAGCCACTACTAAATTATTCATATCCCCCATTGCCGTTTTCAGGCAATCATCAATGGCATTTTTAGTTCTTTGCTTCAATGGTTCTTTTGCGGATTCATTGGTAATAAATTTCTTTTCCAAATTATCAAGTATTGGTTTACATCCGATAGCGCTTGCTTTAATAGGTACTCCAACCTTATTACCATTCGCATCCAAAATGCGGTAAACCAGCCCGCGCTTTTTGTAAATCCTTCCTTCTTCCTTTCCCCTGTCTGCAATAACATTGAATTGTTTTAAAGCCGCATTAAACTCAGGCAAGGAAGTAAACTTGTATTGACTGAATACTGCACCTACCACATTTGAAATACTACGCTTTGTTTCCGACTTGCCATAGATGGCTTTTTGTGCATCCACCGGCTTGATACCAGGCTTTATCAATTGCTGCTGCCGTTCTGCTTTTACCAGTCCATACATTTGCTCTATTTCCTTTCTTGCTTTTTCTGATTGATTCCTTCCGATATTGTGGGTATTAATCCTGCCGCCATCTGCTTTGATAGTGGTGCTTACAATGTGGATGTGCGGATGCCCGGCATCTTCATGTTTGTAAACTATAAAAGGCTGCTCTCCGAATCCAATTTTATTCATGTACAACTCTGCAATTTTTAAAAGCTTATCATCAGCTATTTTTTCTGATGGGTCAAAATTTAGTGATACATGAAGGGTTTTAGTTGTTGCTCTGTCATTCAAACTATTCAGTTGTTCAAAGCCATCTAATTTTTGATAAAAGTTCATATCCTTTGCTTCGTTTAAATAATTAGCCGCCTGTAAACAAACTGCGTTTCCATTTTGCACTTTCTTTTCGTTGTAGTTTAATGCAGCTTCAATACTTTTTGGTATCGTTATTTTAGTAACCATTGTTCGTAGAGTTGATTCACCTTTAATTTTATTTCCTCCACCTTGTTCACCAAAGATTTTTGCAACCCATCAAATTGGCTTATCCAACCCCTGAACTCTGGTATTTTATCCAGCAAGTGTAATTTGTGTACTGCCTGGTTAAAATTATTACCAATACTATTCAGTTCTTTTTTAAGCCCTAACATCTCTTTTAAAAAATCATCTGCCGATTGGTTACGATATTTAACCGTAACTGGCTTTTCCAAAGACAGTTTTCTCAGATAGCTACTGAGGTATTTCTCAGTAGTCTTCTTTCGCAGGTTTTCCGCCTTTTCAAATTCGGTATTGTTCATCCTCACTACCACCATTTTATTTCTCACTTCAATATCCTTCTTCTTCATATCCCTGAGTTTAAAAAATCTGTTTTAGTTTTTAATGCCTTTCACCATCCCGAAGCGACTCCGGAGCGTAGGGCAAGATGCCCCAAACGTATAACGTTTGTACATCTTGCCATGTGCAAGACCAGGCACATTACGCCTTGATAAAGCTTACTTGCCGGAGCATTTGTAATTAGTGAAAGATGATAAGTAAGAATAAAGAAGATTATTCCACTTATGAAGGAGATAAATAAAACTTTTAAACTTAGGTTTTTAATACTCATCACTATTCATTTTCACTACAAAACACTGTCGCTCTGTAAAGTTAAAAATTATACCAAGGTTTATCATTGTATGGCTATATTTTAGCCATGTTAATAAGTTGGTTTTGCAGCATTTGCCATTTAATTTATTATTGTGATATGAGAGATGCCCTTAAGAACCTTTTCAGCAACCAAATTACTTTGGAAGATAATAGCCAGTTTTATTACACCATAAAGCCGTATGAATTGACCAATGCGCTGGGCAATGTTATAGCAGTTTTACAAGAGTATAATTTCACAAAAGAGGGTGACAATACTGGACAATTTTCCTGCATATTATACAAGACAACAGAAGGCAATTGGTATGATGTTGCCGAAACTAATAAAATTATTGACAACTCAGTAATTATGGCTTTAAAATTGGCTGTTGACACCCATGAATTAGCTCATTGAGACTAACGCTTTTCAGTGTTAAGTTTTTATCAAAATCCTAACTATCAGGCTGAAAACTACAGTTAAAAAAGACGCAAACATTCCATATAGAAATAAAAAACGCTCCCCAACCCGAATTCTATTCAGCTTTCGCTCGAAAAAAACGCTGACTAATCTAAATAAAATATGATTGAAAAAGAGCAATTAAAAAGATTAAACGAACTGCATAAAAAAGATATAGCGGCCACTTATTTCATCAGTAAGTATTATTTTTCAGTGTCTACAAATAAATTCCGAAAGCAATTCGGGCTGTTCCCTCAAGACGCTATCACTTCATCAGTTCAAAAAGAATTACAATCTCAAAACTTGACTCCGTTATTTCATGAATACATACATTATATACATGAAATTAGCACAGTGATTGGCAATATTGGCCTGTCCCTTGATCTGATCCTAAAAAGTATTTTTAGTGCGCATTTCAGTTCCTATTTAGACAATTGCGAATACACCGGCTTTGATTTTAAAAACAAGGAACTGCTTGACAAATTTTCAAAAATCTATGCCACCAAAGAAGTTATAAATGGAGGGGGAGAATTAGAAGGAATATTACTTAAGGTTGATTCATTCTCCCTTATAGAACAAGATGCTTATCTGCTTGACGGCACAGATTTAGTTTGCTTTAAAATTGGCATCCCTTTAATAACAATAAAACTATTTATTAAAGGGCAATACAAGGATGCTTCACTTCCATTTGGCAAGTTCTATATTTATGAGGGGTTAGCTTATGAACTTGACAGGCTTATAAACCAGCAATCAAATGGATTACCCGAAATAAAAGATGACTTGAAAGCTACAGAATATACGATGCTGCGGACCCTTGCAACATATATATATCCCAACATTGATAAAGAATGTTTTTTAGTTGCTGCTTCTCTTTCCCTTTCCTATTTAGATTGCGGTAGTGTTTTCATTGCATTTATTGAAAGAATTAAAACAGCAATTGAAGCAGGCATCAGTAAGGAAAATATACTTTTTAAATTAAAGAGTGAAACAGCTGCAATCTTAGTTTCAAAGCTTGAAGATTTTAATGAAGCTCAAGATGAAATTATAGAAATATTCAAAAAGAGAAAGCAATTACACAGCGCATTTACCATTGTCACAGAAGAAGCTAAAAAAGGGTATCTATTGCGTTGCGAATCTCCGACTTTTGAGGTTGATTTTGTTATCAAAGGGGAATATTTAAGACTTCTGGAACTACTCCCTATCTGTGATTACATGTACATATTTAAGGATGAAGCCGAGTACATGAGAGATTTTCTTGGCACCGCTTCATTTGCCGATGAACAAAGCCAGGCACTAAAAGTTCTGATAGCCTATGATCATTACCAAAAAGCGCATTGGTTAAATTCCACTAGTAAAGTAGAGAAAACAGAAAAATATAAATGCCCATTCTTTTCCAGTTGTAATCTGGAATTCAGAAAAACTCATGAAGGAATCTGCGCTGAAAAACCCTGGCGGATTTTTGAAATCAGCTACAATACCGATAAACAATATTGCTGGTATGGCCAGGCAGTGGGAGAATTTAAAGGGCCTAATGAATTCTAAAGCTTGCTCATTCAAAAGGGCTATAAAAGCCCCTCATCAGCAAAGCTTAAATATCCTTCACTGGACACAATAAGGTGGTCAATCACTTTTATATCAAGGTACTTTGCAGCCTCTTTAATTTTAATGGTGAGTTCTTCATCTGCCCTGCTGGGTTTAAGGTTTCCGCTGGGATGATTATGAGATAAAACTATTGCTACGGATAAAGATTTTACAGCTGCTGCAAGAATCAATCTTGGATCGATAGATACTTCCGTCATTCCTCCGGCAAATGCCTGGTAAACTCCGAGTACCCTGTTTGCCCTGTTTAATAGTAATACTTTAAACTCTTCCTGAATTTCCATCTTGTTTTCATCCCATAGTTCACTAAAAATAACATAACAATCTTTAGAAGATTTTATCAGCGGCCTTTCAGAAGCTTTTACTTTGGTTTTGTATACCAATTCCACTTCTGCTACTTTGCTCCAATCTGGTTGAATCATTGTCTGTTCCATAACATTTCATTTTAAAGATTTAAAAATTAATTATGGAACCTGCCCCGGCTTTTGGCGACCAAGGCAAGGAAGCAACGGAATAAATAGCGCAGCGGTTTATGCCGGAATTTCATTGCCGCTACAGAAGCTAAAAGGCGAACTTTGTGGGAGAATTGATGGCACAAATTCTATATTGAACACATTTCCTGAACATTTACAATTTAGGAATGCATATTTTTTCCCATTGAGCCTTAATTTTTTTCCATTCAGAGTCTTTGAATTTTTATATAGTTGATGAATAAATATTTTAGTTCTGTTATTTAAATTCATCATTCTTAAAATCAAAAAATTATGAAAAAGATTTTTTTTGCAATTACTTTTTGATGGCAACCAGTTTTTCCGTTGTTAACGCCACCACATTGGCAAACAATGTATCATTAAGTAAAGGTTTTTCAGTGCAGGCTACCCCACCTGCAGCAGTATTACAAAGTTTTACTGCTTTGTTTGGTAATGTACCCGTAAGTCAATGGAAACTGAGAAGTGGCGGAGAGTGGAGAGCACATTTCCTGAAAAACGGGATAGCACGTTCAGATTTTACAAGCACTGGCGTGCTGGTAAAATCTGAACGTGCGTAAACAAAATATTTTCATTTAAACAGTCCGTTGTATAAAATACAGCGGACTGTTTAATTCAATGGACCAGCCTGTATTAAATAAAGGAGTGAAAAACAAAGATGGCGGTTTAAAAAAATTCCAATTATTCAATTGTGGAAAATCAGCAGGTGCAATAATTAATTATTAGCGTGTAATGGATTCTGTTCAAATGGTTCAATATGAATTAATACATGTCCTAACTGAGGAATTTCCTCACGCAGCGTATTTTTGAGTGAATGTGCAATGTTATGTCCTTCTTTTACACTGATATGAGCATCAACTTTGGCATGCAGGTCAACATGATATATCATGCCCGCTTTTCTGATAAAACATTTTTCAGTATCCTTTACTCCATTAACTGTAAGCGAAACTTTCCTGATATCTTCTACCAGGTCATCATACAAATGTTCGTCCATAATTTCTCCAAGGGCAGGCCGAAAAATTAAATAACTATTGTACAAAATAAAACCCGATGCAAAAAGTGCGGCCCAGTCATCCGCTGTCTCATAGCCTTTACCCATAATTAAAGCAATAGAAATTCCGATAAATGCGGCGACGGATGTTATAGCATCGCTTCTGTGATGCCAGGCATCTGCTTTTAATGAAGAGCTGTTGGTTTCTTTGCTTTTTTTAATTACCAATCTGAATGAAATTTCTTTCCAAATAATTATTGCTCCTAATACAATTAAAGTCCATGATTTGGGTAATTCATGCGGTGTACCAATATTTTGAATGCTTTCATAGGCAATAATGGTAGCGGAAGTAATTAAAAAACCAACAACAAGAAAAGTAATCAATGGTTCCGCCCTTCCATGCCCGTAGGGGTGATTTTTATCTGCAGGCCGGTTTGCATATTTCAACCCAAATAAAACCAACAGGGAAGAAAAAATGTCCGTTGTAGATTCAATAGCATCTGCTATCAATGCATAAGAATTGCCAAAAAAACCAGCCAGTCCTTTAATTAAAGCCAAGGTTGCATTTCCGATAATGCTAAAATAGGTTGTTCGTACAGCTGTTGCCACGTTTTGGCTTACTCCTTGATTCACGCATTCATAAATTTTGAAGCGCAAAGATAATTAAACAAGGTGCTATGTGAGCAATGTCTGTTTTCCGCTTTGCGATAGTTTTTTTCCTGATTGCCAAATGCTCTCTTCAAAATATGTTCAACATTTGCAATCATTATATAACTGCGAATAAATATGAAAAATATTGTTAT
This sequence comes from Ferruginibacter profundus, assembly GCF_054783275.1. Classification (NCBI taxonomy): domain Bacteria; kingdom Pseudomonadati; phylum Bacteroidota; class Chitinophagia; order Chitinophagales; family Chitinophagaceae; genus Ferruginibacter; species Ferruginibacter profundus. The sequence goes on from NZ_BAAGQW010000002.1 coordinate 189,389, forward strand.
TGCTTTAGTGGCATCAATTGGATTTGTAACTGCAAATGCTCAGCAAACCAGGCTGCCGGATAGCGTTAAAGTAATCCGTGATAGTGTGAAATTAATGAAGGAGATTACAGTTACCGGGTACAAAACAGTCAATGGCGTTGGGCATTTGCTGGAAACAAAAGACGGAATCATCTATGCAGGTAAAAAGAATGAAGTTATACTTGTAGACAGCATGGATGCGAATAAGGCAATTAATAATACCCGACAAATACTTGGGCGGATACCAGGTTTAAATATCGTAGAAACAGAAAGTGGTGGCTTTACCGCCAATGGAATTGCTACAAGAGGTTTGAATCCAATTCAAAGCATTGAAATGAATACCCGTCAAAACGGGTATAATATCAGTGCGGATATTTTTGGTTATAATGAATCCTATTATATTCCACCAATGGAAGCGGTAAACCGTATTGAAATGGTAAGGGGCGCTTCCTCCTTACAATTTGGTTCACAGTTTGGAGGCCTGGTAAACTATGTAACAAAAGATGCCCCTGCAAACAAACCATTTGAATTTACTACTTCACAAACTATTGGCAGTTTCGGGCTATTTAATTCTTTCAATTCAATTGGGGGCAGTTACAAAAAGGTAAGCTATTATGGCTTTCTCCAATACAGGTACATTGATGGCTACCGGCCCAACAGCAGGCAATGGCAACTGTCAGGTTTTGGTAAGGTCCAATACAAACCATCTGCAAAAACAAATGCAGGTGTTGAATATTCTTTACTCCGTAATAAACTAAAAATGCCAGGCGGTTTAACCGACAGTATGTTTGAAGCTAATCCAAAGGCTTCAACAAGGGCAAGAAACTGGCTTAAAAGCCCCTGGAACGTTCTGACTGCTTACGCAAACTTTACGCCTTCTTCAAATACTACAATCAGTTTAAAAACAACTTACCTTTTCAGTAACCGTTCGCTGGTGTGGCGGAATGAAGACGGTGGCCCTGAGGCGTTAGATGAAATAGATACCGCCACCGGTACTTATGTTCCAAGAGAGGTTGGCAGTGAGGACATGCACAATTCAACAACCGAGCTACGTTTTTCAAATAGTTATTCTTTGGGAAAACAAAAATCCACCATTGCAGGCGGCATCAGGTATGCTTATGCATGGTTCAAGCGACAAGGTGGTGGCGAGGGTACTACAAACAGTGATTTTGATTTATCCATTACAGGCAATTGGGGATATAATTTAGATTTTACTACTTCTAACTTTGCCCCCTTTGTCGAGAACATTTTTAGGCTAAGTGATAAATTTACAGTGACCCCCGGTTTTAGATTTGAATATTTAAAAAGTACTGCTAAAGGCTACAAAATTACAGATACAGTAAAACAATCTCCAAATGAAGTTAAAACAAGAACTTTCCCGCTTTTTGGTATTGGATTAGAATACAAACCTGTTTATAATACCAGTATCTATTTCAATTTCAGCCAGGCATACCGGCCTATTGATTACAGCCAGTTAGAGCCATTTGGTATAACCTCAAAAATTGACCCTAATTTAAAAGATGCTTATGGTTTCAATACTGATTTAGGTTACAGAGGAATTATAAAAAACTTTCTAAATTTTGATATGGGGCTTTTTTATATGGCTTACAATAACCGGATTGGAGTGCTGGTTCAAACAGACCCAATAACAGGTATTGATTACTCCATCAGAAAAAATATTGCTAACAGTGTTCACAAGGGTATTGAAAGTTATATTGAATTCAATCTTCTTAAATACCTTAACCAAAAATCGAAATATGGTTTAAGTATTTTTAATTCATTTGCCTATATTAATGCAAAATATACTACCGGGGAATTTAAAGGAAACAGAGTTGAGGCAGCAGCTAAGACTATTAACAGGATCGGTTTAATTTTCAGTAATAAACATTTTTCTACCACCTTTCAGGTTAATTACGTGGGAGATGCCTATGGTGATGCCACAAATGTAAAGGTAAGCTCAGACCCAATTGCAGGATATATACCAGCATATACTGTTCTTGACCTAAGCGCTACTTACAAGTATAAAAATTACGCATTAAAGATTGGTTCAAATAATTTAACTGACAAAGCCTACTTCACCCGCAGAACAGACGAATATCCTGGTCCGGGAATTATTCCCTCTATTGGAAGAAGTATTTATGTAGGTATTAGTGCTAAATTTTAAATAATTAAAAAGTAATGATATTGGCATAGCAATATTTTTTTCATATCTAAGAGCAACAAGATTTATTCATCTGTATAGGCGGGCAGGCTACAGTACCATAACTGCAAAACACACAGCAATCACCCTGTTTGGGTTTTAGTATTGTTTCGCAATTGGTGCATTTATAGAAGTACTGACAAGCATCTGTAGGCATTGTTTCTTCTTTTTTAAAACCGCAGTGAGGGCAAGTAATGATTGATTGCAATAAGATTGTTTTTTCCATTTGTTATTTCTTTTTTTCGCAGCATGATTTTAATGAATCGCTACATGATTTCTCTTTTTCGTTTTTCTCACCGAGGCTATTCATATACTCATAGCCCTTTACTTTATAGCCTGTCTTACTGATTGCCGTTTCAATTGTTTTTACATCCACTTTAGATTTATCAAAAGTGACCAGGCTGCTATGGTTGGCATAAGAAGTTTGATAGGCTAATACCCCATTTACTTTAGCTATTTCATTGTTTACTTCAACTTCACAGCTTTCGCAGCTCATACCTTTTATAGTAAACTTTACCTCTTGCCTGTTATCAACTGCTGCAACCGTTGTTGACTGCGCTTTTGGGGTTGGGTAAAATATTTTTGCATACAGAGGAAAAGTCATCATCAGTAAAGCAAAAACAGTTACAATGGCTAAAAAAAATTTTGATTGAAAGAATGAGGCCTTCTTCGTTGTGTCGCAATTGCAATCTATATCTTTTGTTGCAACGGGCTTTAATTTAAGATACCATGCAAAAGACAATACGGCTATTGATAATCCCATCAGATAAGGTCTCGCCGGTTCAATCCATGAAAAGTTGGAAGCTATACTACTGCTGCCTGCAAGCAGTGCAATAACGGGGGTTATACAACATAGTGAAGCTGCAATTGCCGAAAGAACGCCAGCACCAGTAAATGTGCCAGATGACTTTAGACTTATCATACTGTTTCCAGTTTTAGAGTTTGTACATTAATATGCTTAAAGAATGGCTTTAGTATCTTTATATTTTCCTGAGTAAGAGAGTAATAAATTGTTTGACTTTCCTTCCGGGTTTCAACAATATTTCCATCTTTTAACTTTCTCAAATGTTGTGATACGGCAGGAATACTCATACCTAATATATCAGCAAGGTCACAGGGGCATAACTCTTTTTCCTCTTCCAGTAAATAAATAATCTTCAACCTTACTTCATTTCCTGCTAAAGCCAGTACAGCAGATAAATTTCCAAAAGACTTTTGAGCTGCCCTTAATTTTACTTTACAATTTTTTATTTGTTCATGGTCGGCAAATTGCCTGATGCAGATATTATTTTCCATTACACAAAGATAAGGGAAATAACTATTTAAGCAAATACTTAAATATAGCTATAGAACTTTAATGCCTCGGCGTATAGAAGATTATACAAACCCCTATTAAAGCAACTGATGCCCCAATGATGTCATATTTGTCTGGTCGAAAATTATCAAATTTATAAGCCCAAAGAAGTGAGAGCACAATAAAGAAACCTCCATAGGTTGCATAAGTTCTTGCAAAGTTGGCTGGCTGCCAGGTAGCCACCACTCCATACAATGCAAGAACCACAGCCCCGGCTATGCCGTACCAAAAAGGTTTTCCATCTCTTAGCCAGAGCCATATTAAATAGCCGCCGCCAATTTCGCACAAACCGGCAAGTAAAAAAATGATCGTTGATTTTATTGCCATATTTTTTTTGAATTTTAAAATTACGATTGTTTGTCTTCTTTTACAATCTCAGTCTTGCAGTCGCAATTAGTATTGCAACTTGTTGTACATGCTTTAGCGCCTTTACGCTTGTTATACAATGCATACCAAAAAAAGAAGCCAGCAAGCCCTAAAGCAAGTATGCCTATTTTTTCTACATATACAGAAAGTGCAGTTAATGAAGCCACTCCAATGGCTGTTCCAATTATTGGCAAAGCACAGCACAATCCGCAAAGCGCAATTCCTGTCCAGCCTAATTTTTTATAGCAGTTTTTTTTAGTTGTTCCCATTTATAAGTATTTATACATTATTTAATCAGGTGTTCAAGTCCAAAAGATTTGAAAGCATTTCGCATTTCGGCTTTTATTTGTTTTGAGCCATATACCTGCAAATGAGTAGCTTTATTATTTGGTTCAAAAACCAAGGCCCAGGTAAAGCCTGAACAACAGCTTCTTTCAAAATTTACCATTTCCATAAGTTCATTGGAAAATTCTTTGGGTTCATTAAAAACAATATCATAACCATCTTTAAGAGAATTGATAGCTATTGCTTTGCCGAAAATTGTTTTACTTAAAGTATCGCCTCTTTCTGAAAATTCTTTTTCATTGAGGCTGCAGGATGGAATTGTCTTGATTTGCATACCAGTGTCTTTTGTTTTTATTATTAAATTTGACGAACAATTTTTATCACAGGATGCTTTGCCGCAATGGCTGCAGGTTGCTGCTTTTGGTTTTGCCTGTGCTTTTACAGGGACAGATTGCCCATTACTACAGGATGTAAATCCTGTAAGAACAGCCATCAACAGGGTTAATTTTAGCGCAAATTTTTTCATTTTCTTTTCTGTTTAAAGTGTTTAGATTTGCAAACATAAACAGTGGAGTATAGGCAACGGTCTAGGCTTTTTTAAAATAAATTTCAAAAACTATGTTAATTGGGCAACTTGTAAAGCAAACAGGGTTATCAAAAGATACTATCCGCTTTTATGAAAAGCATGGTTTAATTAAAGTGAACCGAAAGGAAAGAAGGGAGAATAATTATAAAGAATATTCTGATGAAATCCTGACAAGATTGCTTACCATAAAAAGATTAAAGGGCTTTGGATTTACTCTGAATGAAGTGGCTGATTTATTGGAGATGATTGAAATGAACGAAGCCTCCTGCAAAAATGTATCTTCTAAAATTTCATCGAAAGTTTCTTTGTTGGATGAAAAAATTCGTGAACTAATTTCCATAAGAACATTACTATTGAACGGAGTTAGCAAATGTGCAGATAATTGTAACCCTGAGTTGCCGGAAGATAATTGTGCTATTTTGGTATCAGATAAGTTTACAGCTAACTCTAATTAAAAATGACGTTAATCTATTATAAATAATTAAAAAAAATAAGTATTTCCTTTCTGAATATATTTTTTACTAAACTAATTAATTCAAAATCATCACAGTACCCAACGAGCCACGCCTTCAAGCGTGGCTCGTTTCCAGGCTTTAAAAGTCTTAATAAAAAAGGGGCAAACTTCACTGCTTGCCCCTTATGCCATCTTAATTAATAAACTCCATTATTGAATCCTTTGCAAAACCCTCACAAAGATTGAATGCTTTCTGTGTTCTCAATTGTCCTGTACCACCAAACAATAAAGATTTCATTTTGGCTTCTTCATTTTTGTAAGTTCGTACATTTTGAAAATATCCGGTAACGGCATTGTAAGCACCGAACAAACTGCCTTTGGTAGTTTCTAATTGTTGCGTTTCATTGGTCATAGCATATTCAAAAGCCGCATCCGTCATATTTTTAAAACAGGTGGATAATTCATCCTCTTTACCAGCCTGTATATTTTGCAACACTTCTTTGTTAGGCACTAAAGCCATTTGAATCAAGTTTTTTACTTCGAGATCTGTAATACGAATCTTAGCCCATTGATTAAAAACTCCTTCTAACTGGATGCTTAAATTATTTGTAATGCCCATCAATTTATGAGCCTCATCCAATCTTTCTTTTGCATTAGCGGTATGCCTTATTTTAAAAGCATTGCTATGGTTGCGAAGGGCAGCATTTAAAGTATTGTTACAAACAATTCTTACCGGAGTAAAGGCTGCGGTAATACTGCCACCGCCATCATGAGAGGTAGTTAAAAACAAATACTGCTCAATCAAATCCTCCTTACCCACTTTAATATAATTGGGCAACTTAGCCGTAATGAAAATTCTTTCTCCTTTTCCCAATGCCCCTGCGGTTTCGTATTGAATACCATCGCCGCCAACAATAGCATCAAAGAAACTAAACGCATCAATGTTCTGTACCACTTCATAATCTTTACCCACTACACCTAAAACGGTTTCATTGTCGGTGCGGATGGTGGCAAAATAATTGGGTACTTCTATTTCAGGGATTTTGATTTCGATATCTGCATTGGCTGTTTCGTTTTCGTTATCAAACGTATACAGTTTTCTTTTGGTTATGGTATAATCCAGTCCTGCAAATTTTAATGCTTCTGCACTGGTTGGGTACCCCTCTACTATTTGACCTAATCCATGCCAGGCTTTTTCTTTTACTGAAAAGAAGCTATGTTTACCTGTTAGTTCATTGAAATTTAAATTGTGTGCCATAATATGGTACGCTTTAATTTGTATTCCGCAGGCGCTACACTGTGGTTTTTGTTGAATTGAAAGATTGAAAGAAAATACCAGCCCGAATCCATTAGGGCTGGTGCCGTTTTGATTTTAGAAAGGCAGATCATCGGTTGCTGTTTCGCTTGAGGCACCCACCAAAATTTTATCTGCTGCTATGGTTTCCTGTTGCTTTGATTTACCCCCATGCAGTTTGATGCTATTCACATGCAGGGTAAGGGAGGCTTTGGGTAACCCATCTTTACCAGTATAGGCGCTTACTCCTATCCTGCCCTGCAGTTCCACTAAAGTTCCTTTAGTAAGAAACTGAGCTACACCGGGGTTTACCCAGTAGTCGCATTGTACATAAGTCACCATTTTCATTACTTCGCCGGTGGTTTTTGATTTGTAGCTGTCGTTAATAGCTACATTAAAATTCACTACCTGTTTTCCTGATTGCAGGGTGCTGATTTTTGCATCACCTGTTAATCTTGCTGTCATTTCCATGATTGATAAAATTTAAAAATGATTAATTAAAGAATTCAGCTTCGCCTCATTCATTTACCGATAGCGACCAGCCATTAGGCCTGTGGAGGAGGAACAAGGTTTTTCAAAAAAATACTACCCCATCAGGGATAGTATAAAAATTGTCAGGTGGAGATTATTTTGAAAACAGGATGCCAGCCGGAGTGTACGCAGGCGCAGACCTTTTTCCGCACGGAGCAGGACAATAATTTTGCGGTACGGTTAGTTGAATGCAATGCAAATATTTGCAAGAATAATACCCAAATTCGATCTATATTTGGGAATACCTTAATATTTCAAACCTACCTGTTTATGGCTATCTGGAAATCCTATAAAATATCTGATATTGTTAGTGAAATTGAAGACGAGAAATTTGTTTTACCGGTCATTCAAAGAAGACTGGTTTGGGATGAGGAAAAAATGGAATTATTGTTTGACACTTTACTAAAGGGTGATTCATTCGGGGGTATTATGGTTATAGAAGAAGATAGAGACACCAAACCTCTTTTTAATTACAGACCATTTACAAAAGATGGTGGAATCATTAGTTCGCGACAGGTAGATCATTTAACCCAGCTTCAAAATTTTGTAATTGACGGACAACAACGACTGCAATCCTTTTATATTGGCTTAAAAGGAAGTATTAATGGTAAAGTCTTATACTTTGATTTATTCAGTGATTATAATACAGAATTCGAATTCAAATTTGAAAATGACAAAACAAAATTATCCAAGCAATCAAAAGATAATACAGACAGGACTATCCCCGAACATTGCTGGTACCTTGCGAGTTCATTATTAAAGAGATTAAAAGATACTAATGACGAAGATCAGGTTGCGGAAGAAATAATAAAGTCACTTGGTATTATCGACCCCATTCACAAAAAGCATATTGAGAAAAATGTAAAGGCTTTTTACAAAAACACATTGACAGCAGACTGCATGGGAATTTCAAAAGTTTCAATAAATAAGTCCTATGATGAAATTTCAAATAAACAAAGAATTGTAGAACTTTTCAGGAGACTGAATGATGGAGGTACAAAACTTTCATCATTCGATTTGGTTGCTTCGATTTTAAAAGGATTTGCCTGGGAAATGGAAAGCTTCCTGGAAGAAACGCTGAAAAGTTATGAAGAAATTGGATTATCACAAGATAATCTAATTAAGCTGATTTTTTTATTACAGGATAATCATAATAAAGAAATGGCATCCATAGAAGCAGGTGATGCGGATTTTGCCATTAAAAACAGAGAGCGTATAAAAATTACATTAAAATGTTTAAGGGATTTTCTTATAAATGCCAATCTTTACAATTATTATAAAGATGGCAATCGCTCCTTTATTCCATTATTTTTTATTGCCTATCACCTCTTTCATAAAGAATTAAGTGATGACGAACTCAATAAGTTCTTTGCCAATTTTGATGCAAAGAATTCAGAACATCCAAAAATGGAAAAATGGATATACCATTCTCTCATTAACGGAGTTTTTAAAAGTAAAGGGGCAGGATGGATTCCTTATAAGACCGGAATAAGGAAGTTACTTAATAAAATGCAGAACTTTAAGAATCTGGATTTCCCGACCGATGAATTATTTAAAGTATACGCCGATCATCCCATTACTTTTACTACTACTTACGATAGTACCAATCTTGACCAACTGGATACATCATTTTTATATTACCTAATATATGATCGAAACCAAACCATACGAATAAATGACATAGATCACATTATGCCTAAATCCATTCTTGAAGGATTGGGACTGGAGCCTTCAACGATTAACAGTATCAAAAATTTTCAGCTAATTGATTTCAATACAAACAGAGGAGTTAAAAATGCCAGCCCTTTTAAACACTGGATAAATAATAATGTTGCCGATAAAGCCGCATTCATTAAACGTCACCTGATCCCAATAGACGAAACAATCTGGACAGAAGATAAGTTTATTGATTTTACTAACGCCAGAGCCATATTGATTATGCAAAAAATAAATCATTATATCAAATAGATGAGAAATTCTATTATCGAATCAGTAATTGTGTTTGGTGAGGAACGAGCCAATCTCAATGACCACTATCCTTATCCGGTACAGTTCTCCCGGTTTATTTGCCGCAGGCGCAAAAGAAATAAGACGGGTGTACTGTGCAGGTTCTTTACAATGGCTTTCTAAATGACTTTATTTAAACTTTTAAAGAACCCGTTAGGGATAGCAACGAAAATCCTTCTGATAAGAAGATTGCAGTGAAAAGCCCGGTCCGCCGGATGGCGGAAACGGCATAGACATATTAAGCAAATTGTATTACTTTAAAAAAATATTCTGAAAGCTGGCAGCTTCCTATGGCTTTAGTTTTATTACAGTTTCATCCGCTGTATCCTTACCGCATTCAGAATTGCTAATAAAGCCACGCCAACATCCGCAATGACAGCTTCCCATAATGTAGCAATGCCACCTGCTCCAAGAATCAATACAATTATTTTAATAGCCATTGCAATGGAGATGTTCTGCCAAACGATACTTCTGGTTATTTTACCAATTTTAATGGCAGTGACAATTTTAGAGGGCTGGTCGTTCTGAATAACGATATCTGCGGTTTCAATGGTAGCATCACTTCCCAATCCACCCATTGCAATACCTGCATCGGCCAATGCAACCACAGGTGCATCATTCACCCCATCACCCACAAAAGCAATGTGCATCCCCTCATTTTTTAATGCCTCCACTTTATCCACTTTCCCTTCCGGCAACAGATCTCCATAGGCATTATCTATGTTCAATGTTTGCGCTACTTTTGAAACCACTGCCTGTTTATCACCGGATAACATTACGGTCTTAATATTCAGTTTATGCATATCATCAATGGCCTGTTTTGCATCATCTTTTATTTCATCGGCAATGGTTATATATCCGGCATATTGATCATTCATTGCAATTACCACAATGGTATCGACCAGGTTATCGATTTCTGAAGGGTATTCAATATTGAACTTCTTTAACAATTTCACATTGCCTACTAACACGTTCTTTCCATCAACCATCCCTTTTAAACCATGCCCTGCTACTTCTTCAACATTTTCTGCCTTTAAACTTGCAGCATTTTTACCTGCATATTCAACCACCGCTTTTGCAATGGGATGTGTTGAATTGCTTTCCAATGCCGCTGATAATTTAACCAGTTCATCTTTGTCGATACCCTTTGCCACAACTTCCTGTACCTTAAAAACACCCTTGGTCAATGTGCCTGTTTTATCCATCACCACTACATTCACTTTTGTAATCACGTCTAAAAAATTAGAACCTTTAAACAAAATGCCGTTTTTTGAAGCCAGTCCTATTCCACCAAAATATCCTAATGGTATTGACACTACCAAAGCACAGGGGCAGCTGATTACCAGGAATACCAATGCCCTATAAAACCAAACGTTAAAAATATATGGATCAGCAAAGAAGTATGGAACAAGGCAAACCCCAACAGCCAAAGCAAAAACTATAGGGGTATATATTTTTGCAAAACGGCTGATGAATAATTGCGTCTGTGATTTTCTAGCTGTCGCATCCTGTACCATTTCTAAAATCTTGCTCAGCTTGCTGTCTTTAAAAAGCGATTTTACTTTTATTTCAGCAACTTTATCAAGGTTTATCATACCTGCAAGTACCTGCTCCCCTTTTCGTTTAGTATCTGGCTTACTTTCACCAGTAAGCGCCGCCGTATTAAATGTGCCGGCATCCGAATTCAGCTCTCCATCCAAAGCCACTTTTTCCCCGGCCTTTACCTGTATAATTTCATCTACCTGTATTTCGTTGGGATGAATAACCGTAGCAGTTCCATTCCTCAAAACCGTTACTTCATCGGGTCGTATATCCAATAGCGCTTTAATACTTCTCTTTGCTTTGCTCACTGCAGCATCCTGGAACCATTCGCCAATAGAATAGAAAACCATAACCGCCACACCTTCGCTATAAGAGCCAATACTAAATGCGCCAATGGTTGCCACACTCATTAAAAAGAACTCATTGAAAAAATCAAATCGCATCGCTTTTCTGAAAGCCAGGTTCAAAACATTGTAACCTGCAAGCAAATAGGCAACTACATAAATAATCAAATCAACCGGAAAAACCGGTTTAAACTTTAATCCAAATTCCAATACCAGCATAACCAATAATATCGCAAGCGATGACAGTAAAGGCCAATGACTTTTCCAGCCATCTGAATCTTCTTCGCCATGCTTATGATCATCACCATCCTCATGCTCTCCATTATCATGGTCATGCCCATCCTCTTTACTATGGTTGTACCCTTTTGTATTTTCCGGTTGATTGACAAATCCTTTTTTTTGTACATCTTTTTCGTCTGTGTCGCAGCATTCTTTTGGCATATATAATTTTTTTTAAGAAATGAAAAATGAGATAATGCCTGTCAGGACTAAAGTCCACCCGGTAATTATCCCGGACTTATGTTCGAGAGTATGCCAGTTTAATTTCAAAATACCTTTATACGCAAGTCTTACCCACAATACCATTCCGGAAACTGATATGGTGAGATATAGTGTAGCTATACTTATTACAGCCCATAACCCGTATGCACCAGCCAAGAGGAAGTAAGCTTCAATTTCCATACAGGGCGAAAGAAACATCGCAACTACCAATGCCAGTATAATTTTATTTTTAGGAAGTGTAGGCTTAGGCGTTTTATGCAAATGAAAATGCTTGTGCCGGTGATGCTGATAAATGAAAAATATGCCTAATAATATCAAAACAGCAGGTGCAATAAAATGAGTGAAGTATTCAATTTGTTTTGCAAGCTGTAAGCCCAACAAGCCTAAAACAATCCCTATCACAATCGTACTTAACGCATGCGCCAATCCTGATAAAAATGTTACTTTAGTTATTTCCTGCAAATTCCAGTTATCCTTTTTGCCAATGGCCAATACCGGCAGCCAGTGATTGGGTATCACTGCATGTAATAAGCTTAAGAGAATGCTCCCTATAAAGATGCTGTACATTGCGGTTATGGAAGAATAGTTAACTAAATAAAAGGGGGTTGCGGAAACATATTTCTGCAACCCCTTTAAAATAATTGTATAAGCCGGCTTATGAAAACACCTGCACCATTCCAAGAATTGATGCCAGCATTACAACGCATTTCCAGCAATTGAGCCTGTTCATTTTTATTTGATTTTAAGATGTAAAAATACATTATAGTAAATTTAGTTGTTGTTAATATTTGGTTGTTACTCTTCGCTGCTTCCTTTTGTAAGCTGGGATAATAAATAGTAAGCCCCTTTTGTAACTACTTTAGCATTTTCCGGTATTTCTTCCAGTGGCAATATTTCGGTAAAGCCCATATCGCTTACTCCTACAGTAACCGGTATTTGTTTGTAATGATTCTTTTTTGTTTCAACATAAATATAATGTTCGTCGCCATTGCTTACCACTGCATCACCGGGCAAGGCATTGGCTTTATAGTTGTCAACCTGTATCCTTGCTTCTACATACATTCCAGGCAATAATGTTTCGGTAATCCCTTCTATTTTCGCATGGGCTAAAATGGCTTGCTGGTTGTCTTCAAAAGATTTGTTTAATGCAAAAATGATTGCAGCATGTGTGTGATTTGCATCATTCGCATCTGTAAACACAATTTTGTCGCCGATTTTTACTTTGGCGATATCCTTTTCAAAAAGAGTTAAATCTAAATGCAGAAAACGGTTATCAACAATATCAAACAAAATAGTATTAGCATCTGCAAACTTCCCCATTGTTAAGTTGATGTGGTGAATAAAACCACTTATAGGCGCTGTTACTGCAATTTGGCTGGTAAAATTGGTAGCGCTGATATTGGCCGCATTGATACCCAGCAACTGTAATTTAGTTTGCAAGCCTTTTTGTTTAGCCTCCGCCATACCCAATTCATTTTGTACCTGCTGCAAGGTTTTTGTGGCATTGATACGGTCTTCCTGTAATTCCTTCTGGCGTTTAAATTCTGCCTGCAGATACACCAACTGAGATTTGTTTTCCAAATAATCCTGCTGCAATTGTATTACTTCATTGTTTACAATGGTTGCTAATATTTGCCCCTGCTTTACAAATGTGCCCTCGGTTACGTTAATGGTTTTTACTATGCCCCCTGTTAAAATACTTACCTGTGCCTGGTTCTGCGGTGGCAAGGTCAGTTTACCGTTTACCTTTAAAGTAGATTTTAAATTACGCTGTTCAATATCACCTGTTTGCAAACCAATCGCTTTAATCTGGTCGTCAGTAAGTTCTACTTCAGTTGCAACCGGTTCTTCTTTCTTTGCAGTGCTGTCTTTTGCAGCAGGCACTGCCTTGGTTTCTGTTGCTTTGTTTTTGCAGGATGTAATTGCGAAAAGCAAAACGAACATTATTAAAAATATATTTTTCATTATTGAAATTCTTTTAATGGTTTAATAAGTAGTTGAGTTGGATAATGGTTTGGTTGTAACTGTTGACGGCAGCCAGATAATCGGTTTTTATTTTGATGGCATCTTTTATATTCTGAATGTATTCAATATAACCGATATCGCCTGCTTTATAACTGCGTTGAGCAGCATTGATGATACTTTCCGACATTGGCAAGCCTTCGGATTGATAATATCTTAACTGCTCTAAACTTTGCTGTTGTAACTGATTTTGCTGTAAAAACAAAGTAGCAATTTCCTGTTGCGATTTATCCAATTCCTTTTTTGCAATTTCAGTTTCAAACTTTGCAGCCTGAGTACGGGCCTTGACACCATTTTTAAATATGGGGATATTGATGCCGACACTTCCATAATAGAATTGTGTTTGCTTATCTAAACTTTGTGCATTTACACCCAAGTTAAAAGAAGGCTGCCCTTTTGCTTTTTCGGCTTTAATGGCCAATTCTTTTGCCGTGATCTGCTGCTGCAAAAATTGTAATACAGGATGCTTGTTTACCAAACCGCTATCGCTTAAATTTATTTCAGGCAATACTTGATAGGTTAATGGTGCCTGGTATTGGTCTGCGCTTCGCAACCACTTTTGTAAATCTGTTAAATAAAAGGCGACTTCTGTTTTTGCTTTTGACAGTTGCAACTGCAAATCTTTTCTTTGAAGTGTGGCATTTATTTTTTCCAGTTTATTGCTTTCGCCAACCTGGTACTTTTTGTTGGCATACCTTTCATAATCTGCAAAGATGCTATCAGTCTGTAACAGCAAGTTATATTGCTGCCAACTATACAACCAATTGTAATATACATTGGAAACATTGCGTACCAATTCATTTTTTGTAACGGCTTCATACGATTGTGCAACGGCTACATTTTGTTTTAACAAATTTTTCTCTGCCTTGTAAGCGTTGGGTAATTTAAAGCCTTGCGCCACGCCTACATTGTAATCAAACACTTTGCTATTGATTTGCCCCAAACCTGTATTGATATTGAAAGGGTCTAAAATGGTGGCTGTTCCTGTTAAGGCTTTTTGTTGCTGGGTTATCAAACTGGCTTGCTGAATAGTTGGATAGTTCTTTATTGCTAAATCCAACGCATTTTGTAAAGTCAATGTTTCCCGAAAAATCGGGACAGGTGTGTTTTGGGCATTTGCATTAAACCCAAAAAACGAAAACATCAAAACCAATATCGTTATTGCACTTGCATTTATTTTCATCTTGTTTTTTCTTTTTAAATAAAATAGACTGTATAAAACCGGCAGTACAAACAGCGTTAAAAATGTGGAAGAAAACAAGCCTCCAATTACAACGGTGGCCAAGGGCTTTTGTACTTCCGCACCAGCACTGTTGCTAAATGCCATTGGTAAAAACCCCAGTGAGGCTACGGCTGCGGTGGCTAATACCGGTCGTAATCTTGCAGCACTACCTTTTAAAATTCGTTTGGTAATATCTTCTTCGCCTTCATCTCTCAGCCGGTTGTAATAGCTGATTAACACAATGCCGTTCAAAACTGCCACACCAAACAGCGCAATAAAACCAACTCCTGCGGAAATACTGAAATTCATCCCTCTCATCCATAAGGCAATGATGCCGCCAATGGCTGCTAATGGGATGGCAGAAAAAATGATGATGGCTTCTTTTGCAGAACGGAAAGTAAGGAACAATAAAAAGAAAATCAGCAGCAGAGAAACGGGTACAGCTAATTGTAACCGTCCTTTTGCCTCTTGTAAGTTTTGAAACTGACCACCATAAGTAATGTAATACCCTTCAGGCAACTTTAATTTTGCATCTAGGGTTTGCTGAATTTCTTTTACCACACTTTCCACATCCCTGCCCCTGGTGTTCGCTTCAACCACAATTCTGCGTTCTGCATCTTCCCGGCTTATTTGTGCGGGGCTTGCTTTAAAAGTTACATCGGCGATTTCGCTTAACGGTATTTGCTTACCGTTTGGCAATGGAATTAATAATGCCTTTAAAACATCCGCATCGGTGTTCGGATCTTTGGTAATCCTGACCACCAGATCAAATTTTCTTTCACCTTCATACACCACACCTGCATA
The DNA here is from genome assembly GCF_054783275.1 of Ferruginibacter profundus. Lineage (NCBI taxonomy): Bacteria > Pseudomonadati > Bacteroidota > Chitinophagia > Chitinophagales > Chitinophagaceae > Ferruginibacter > Ferruginibacter profundus. The sequence goes on from NZ_BAAGQW010000002.1 coordinate 204,919, forward strand.
CCCTCCTGCGTACGCGGTATTAAGGGTTGCGTTCACGTCAACAATGTTTAACCCGTATTGGGCAATTTTACTGCGGTTGTATTTTACCACCAATTGCGGCATACCTACAATTTGTTCTACCTTAACATCCACCAAACCATCAATGCCTTTGACCAATGATTTTATTTCATTGCCTTTCGCAAATAATTTGTTCAGATCACTGCCGAATATCTTTATGGCTATATCGCTTTTTACACCTGCAATTAATTCATTAAACCGCATTTGTATTGGTTGCTCAAAAGTCAGATTAACGCCTGGTATGACGCTCATTCTTTTGTTCATCATTTCAGCCAGCCCTTCTTTGTCTTTTGCCGAAGTCCATTCTTTTTTATCTTTTAAGACGATCATTACATCGCCGCTTTCAATCGGCATCGGATCTGTAGGAATTTCGCTGCTACCAATTTTACTTACTATCTCTTTTACTTCCGGAAATTGCCTCGCTATTTTTTCTAACTGTGTTGCGGTTTCGATAGACTGCGGCAAACTGCTTCCCTGCCTGATCGCATAGTTCACAGCAAAATCACCCTCATCCAATTCAGGAATAAACTCGCCACCCAAAGAATTAAAAATGAACAGTGAACCAATAAATAATAACAAGGCCATTCCCAAAACCGGTATCCTGTATTTGATTATCCTTTGCAGAAACGGTCGGTATCTACCGATTAACCATTTCATTACTTTATCTGTAATGTTCTCTTTATTGGTTATTTTTTTATTGAGAAACAAACTACTTATTAGAGGCACATAGGTAATAGATAAAATCATTGCACCGATGATGGCGAAACTTACTGTTTGTGCCATTGGCATAAACATTTTTCCTTCAATGCCGCTCAATGCAAAAATGGGAATGTAAACTATAAGGATAATGATTTGCCCGAAAACTGCACTGCTCATGATCTTGCTGCTGCCTGCGGTTACCTCTTCATCCATTTTTGTTTGCCCTAATTTTTGTCCTTTAAAATCATGGAAAAATTTATGCGTTAAACTTTCTACGATGATAACTGCACCATCCACAATTAAACCAAAATCCAATGCACCCATGCTCATCAGGTTGGCACTTACGCCAAACAATTTCATCATGGCAATGGCAAAGAGCATTGATAAAGGGATTACACTAGCCACAATTAAACCAGCCCTGAAATTACCCAGGAAAAGTACCAACACAAAAATTACGATCAATGCACCTTCCAGTAGATTGGTACTTACTGTATGGGTTGCCCTTTCAATTAATTTTGTTCTGTCTACAAATACGTCAATGCCTAAGCCTTCGGGTAAATATTTCTCAATAGTTGCCACTCTTTCCTTTACCCTCTCAATAACCCTTACAGCATTTTCTCCTTTCTGCATCAGCACCACGCCACCAACAGTCTCGCCCTTTCCGTTACGTGTTAAAGCGCCGTACCGTGGGGCAAAGCCAAAATCAACCGTACCAATATCTTTTATTAAAACAGGGATTCCTTTTGTGTTTGCAACAACGATATTGTTGATGTCGTCTAACTTTTCAATCAAGCCTTCGCCACGGATAAAATAAATGTTTGGTCCCTTGTCAATGTAGCTGCCACCCGTGTTAGAATTGTTTTTTTGCAGGGCGTTGTACACATCAATTAATGTAAGGTTCATTGCTGCAAGTCTTTCAGGCTTTACACTTACTTCGTATTGTTTTAGTTTGCCGCCAAAGCTGCTTACATCTACCACTCCCGCTGTGCCTAAGAGTTGACGCTTTACAATCCAATCCTGCACTGTCCGTAAATCGGCAGAAGAAAATTTATCTTCAAAACCTTTTTTGGGAACGATCACATATTGATAGATTTCTCCTAAGCCTGTTGTGGGTGGTATCAAATCGGGCTGTCCATATTCCTTGGGGATATTTTCCTGTGCCACTTTTATTTTTTCTGCGACTAACTGTCGTGTAATATTCAAAGGCATATCGTCCTTAAAAACGATGGTGATAACCGATAAACCGCTGCGGCTGGTGCTGCGCAATTCAACCAATCCCTGCAGAGACTTAAATTCTAATTCTAAAGGGGTGGTTATAAACTGTTCCACTTCCTGCGTTGCCAGGTTGGGGCTGTTGGTAATTACCTGCACCTGGTTATTGGTAACATCGGGGAGGGCATCAATACTTAACTGTGTAAAAGAATAAAGCCCCCAAATAATAAAAATGCCCAACAACATACCCGTAACAAGTTTATTGTATACGGAAAACCGAATGATTTTATTTATCATTTTAATATTGAATCAGGTTAAAAAATCATTTCTGGCAAAGCGCAGCTTTGTCAGAAAATTGAATTGATAAAAATGATTAAACTAATTGGGGAGGTTGCCAAATTGGTAAGGCAATGTTTGATATTTCTGAAGGCAGGTGGAAAGCGATTGTCTTAGCAGCATAAAATACTGTAGTACCAGCCTGAAAGGTGTTTATTGAAAATGTAAACCCTGTGCAACAATTGCATGTACAAAAAGGAGAGCAATTATCAGAATCATTATGTTCGTTATGATTACCGGTAGATTTGGAGATTTCGGCTTTAATATTCCCATTCTTCATGGCAAATGCCCCATCCATACATGGGACACAGCTAAGTACCAGTACCATAAGAGCCATGATAAATGCAAGAATTTTCATTAGCAACAAAATAAAGGATTAAATTCCAATGCAAAAGCAAAAAAAATTGCTAAAATGTCCATACTGTTGCATTTATTGCAATTTTCCTTATTTCGAAAATAAGGGTAAGCATTCTTTTTAAAAATGGATTTCAGATTGAAAAGATAATTTACCATTGTTAAATTACTCCTGGTAAAAATCCGGACTGTACAGATTCTTAATAATGCTATTTGAGAATTTCAATTTTATATCCTGCCTCCTGTACTGCCTGTACAATTTCCGCCTCAGTAATATTGTCCTGTTTTGAAACGGTTAATATTTTTTCGGGGTTTTGAATGTCTACCGACCAATTATTTTCACCGGCTGTTTTATTCAAAGAGGGAGTGACATTTGCCACACACCCTGAACATTTGATCGTAGTTTTAAATTTTAAAGTTTCCATGTTGTTCATTTTTATATTGTAAAATTAAAGTAGTTGGTGACCGTAACTGTCATATATCAGGCACCGGTTTTTATATAATTATCCTGGCATACCGGATTACTCAATGGCAGTGTTATCTAAAGTTTCAAATATTTCAACCGTAAGCTGTTACTCACCACGCTCACACTGCTCAATGCCATTGCCGCCCCGGCAATCATAGGATCCAGCAGAAATCCATTAACCGGATATAACACACCTGCCGCAATCGGAATTCCAATAAGATTATAAATGAATGCCCAGAACAAATTTTGTTTAATCGTTTGTACTGTTTTTGTGGAAAGCATTAGCGCTTTTGAAACACTATTGAGGTCAGAAGTAATCAAAGTCATTTTAGCAACATCCATAGCAATATCACTTCCCTTACCCATCGCAATACTAACATCAGCCTGTGCCAGGGCATGACTATCATTGATACCATCACCAACCATTGCCACCACTTTTCCTTTTTGTTGCAACGCTTTTACAAAGGCTGCTTTATCTGCGGGCAACACTTCTGCCTGAAAGTTTTTCAATCCCACTTCTTCAGCTATTGCAGCGGCTGTTTGTTGATTATCGCCGGTCAGCATGTACACTTCAATTCCCAGCTGTTGCAAATTTTCTATGGCAGCTTTGGAAGTTGCTTTTATTTTATCAGCAATGGCTATAATGGCAACTATTTTATTATTTTCCGTAAAACCAACAACAGTTTTTGCCTGTTGTTGAAGTAATTCAATTTTACACGCCAACTCAGTGTCCGGTACAATACCTTTATCAAATAATAATTTTGCATTGCCCACCAGGTAATATTTATCATTATAGGTTGCACCAACGCCTTTACCGGTAATGCTTTCAATTTTATGCAATTCAACCGGCACTATCCTTTCTTCATGTAAATACTTAACCACTGCATCAGCCAAAGGATGCTCAGATTGCATTTCAATTGCAAGAAGAACAGATTTCAATACTGTTTTGCTTACGCCCTCTGTAAAAATCAAATCAGTAACCACTGGCTTACCTTCAGTAATAGTTCCCGTCTTATCCAACACGATTGTATTTACTTTATGCGCCAACTCCAGGCTTTCTGCATCTTTAATCAGGATATTGTTTTCTGCCCCTTTACCAACGCCTACCATAATGGCTGTTGGGGTAGCCAGCCCCAATGCACATGGGCATGCTATAACCAATACAGTAACCGCAGTAAGCAATGCGTGGGTAAAAGCATTGTCTCCTCCCCATACCATCCATATTACAAAAGTGAGTATTGCTATTACGATCACTACAGGAACAAAGATGCCGGCAATCTTATCTACCAGCTTCTGAACAGGTGCTTTACTGCCTTGAGCCTCCTGCACCATTTTAATGATCTGTGATAATAAAGTTTCCGACCCTACTTTTTCAGCCTTAAACTGAAAACTTCCTTTTTGATTGATAGTACCTGCGAAAATTTTTTCGTTGGCTTTCTTTTCAACAGCAAGCGGTTCGCCGGTGATCATACTCTCATCTACAAAGGATGATCCTTTAATAACCATTCCATCCACTGCAATTTTTTCTCCCGGTTTTACAAGTAATACATCATGCACTCTCACCTGGCTTACAGGTATTTCCTGGGTCTGATTATCCCCCAATATCCGAATGACTGTTTTAGGTTGCAGCCCCATTAGTTTTTTAATCGCAGATGATGTATTGGATTTCGCCTTTTCTTCCAGCAGCTTACCCAGGGAGATAAAGGCAATTACCACAGCGGCAGCTTCAAAATACACATGCGCATGCAGTCCTCTTGCATGCCAGAATGCAGGAAAAAATGTGTTAAAGACACTAAACAGGTAAGCGACACCGGTACTAAGTGCTACCAGGGTATCCATATTCGCTTTCCGGTGTTTAGCCTGTTTAAATGCATTAACGAAAAAGCTGCGGCCAAAGTAAAACACCACAGGAGTAGCCAGTGCCATCATAATATAATTGCTATAGGGCATATTCATAAAAAACATCCCGATAATTACAATGGGCAAGGATAATAAGGAGGACCAAATTGTACGCTGCTTTATTGCGGCATAGAGCCTCTCCTGTGCGGCTTCTTTTATTTCCTGCTGATTTTCCTTTTCAATTACAATATCATAACCAATGGAGCGAATGGTTGCCTGAAAGATTTCCGGGTTTGTTATAGCCGTATCGTATACCACCCAAGCTGACTGACTGGCAAAGTTGACCCCCGCATCCTTTACGCCGTCAACAGATTTCAGCATAGATTCCACACTAACAGCGCAGGAAGCACAGGTCATTTCCAATACAGGAAATATTTCATTAATAATGCCGGTGTGATTCGTTTTATTTTTACTTATTAATTTATCCTCTAACAGATCGGCTGATTGCATAAAAAGTATTTTATACAAAGCTAGCTTGCGGTAAAGGCTATATTGTTATGTTATTGTGGAAGAGTTGTATATAATTTTAAGCGAATTATCAGCAACAGAATGATTAGCACATTTACGAATGCTCAACTGAGGATTAAAGGCAAAGCAAAGAAAAAACATAGCACCTATACCATTAAATTTTATCGAGTGGTTTGCGGTTATTTTCCTTTAGTAGTTTAAATTTTGAAGGAGTGAAACCTGTGATTTTTTTAAACTGCTGCGACAGGTGCTGCACACTGCTATAGCCCAAGTGGTAAGAAATTTCACTCAGGTTCATTTCGTCATACATCAACAGTTCCTTAACCTTTTCTATTCTTTGGTGAATAACATATTTTTCAATAGTCATTCCTTCAACTGCCGAAAAAAGCGTGGTTAAATAATGATAATCTTTGCGTAGTTTTTCTTCCAGCATCACTGAAAGTTTTTTATTAAATTCTTCTTCGCTATACCCCTGTATAATGGAAATTATTATATTTTTAATCCCTTCCACAAGCATAGCTTTTTTATCATCCAATAATTCAAACCCTACTTTTTCCAATGCTTCTTTTAAATGATGTAATCTAACTGGAGCTATCTCATGATTTAACTCTATCTGCCCCAATTGAATATGCCTGTAATCAATTTTTAACTGATCCAATTGCTGACGTACCACCATTATACAGCGGTCACAAACCATATTTTTAATGTAGAGTTGCATTTTTAATAATTTTAAATTAAAAATCATTCTATTGATTAAGACACTCTGCCCGTAAAATGGTCTTCCCTATTTAACAAGAATTATCATAATTCTAAACATTAGAAGGACTTTGTATAGTTCTATTATCGTATCAGAAGAATACTTCCCTTTTTCATCAAATCGCCACACAAAGTCTTTGCACTTAAATAATAAATATAACTGCCCTGTTCTGCATGTTTTCCCCTGTAATAACCATCCCAGCATTCAGCAGCATTTTTGGTTTCAAAAACTTTTTCCCCATAACGGTTATAAATCAGGAATGTCAAATTCTGCACTTCCCTGTAATACCGTATACCAAAGCAATCATTTACTCCGTCGCCATTTGGCGTAAAGCTATTAGGCAGTTCAAAACCTTCATTTCCAAAATTTACATTAAGCTTTACACTGTCCTTACTTGTACAACCATTTTTAGCTGTTCCACTTACTACAAAAGTTGTTGTTATTGTTGGATTAGCAACTGGGCTAGCAATAAGGCTGTTGTTTAAAAATACAGCTGGAGACCAGGAATATTCTAATGCCCCTGATGCATTTAAATGTGTAAATGGCAGTTTACAATTGATGTCATTTGTTTTTGAAGCATTAAGTATGGGCAAAGGTAGAACCGTTACACTCACTACAAAACTGCTATCATAATTACAGGTTTTATCAGTTACCGTAACTCTATATACTGTTGAAAACGGAGGATTAGCAACCGGGTTAATTATTGTTGTATTATTTAAATAAGTTGCGGGACTCCAGCTATATTGAACTGCATTTCCATTTGCCCCATCTAACTGTACAGACTGATTATAGCAAAAGGACTTATCAGCAGGAGCCAAAAATACTTTCGGGGTTTTTACATTAACTGCAATAGTATCATTTGCTGAACAACCGTTTGCAATTGTTCCAGTTACAATTAATGTACGGGAAACCGAATCTGTAAATTGTGGACTGGCAATGTTGGGATTACTTACATATATAGCAGGGCTCCAGGTATATGTTAAAGCCCCATTGGTTGTTAATACTAAAATTGCATTTTTACAAATGGAGGTATCAGGCAAAGTTTGTACAACAGGATCAGGTTTTAAGGTAATTGTAACTGAATCTATATCAGAGCATCCTGTACCGTTAGTAACAGTTAAATAGAATTTAGTAGTTACTGTAATAGTAGCCAGCGGATTTTGAGCGGTACTGTTATTAAGATAAACAGCAGGTGACCAGGAATAGGTACCGGGGCCGTTGCCATTTAATTGAATAGAGACTTTTCCACCGGAACAAAGAGAAGTATCGGCACCTGCTTCAGCTAACATCGGGCCCGTAGTGACTACAGATTTTGTGATACTGTCTTTACATCCATTAATATCGGTTGCAATTAATTTCACTGTATAAGTTCCAGCCGCAGCATAATTATGTCCACTGTTTTGGGTATTGGCAGTTGCACCATCACCAAAATCCCAATGCCATGATGCTATTGGATTTGTATTTGTAAATGCCCGGCCCTTAAAATCCAGTTTATTGCAATATATAACGCTGTCCATTATACGCACTGAGTCAATATTCGGCGTAAATAAAGTTGCATCAACCGGCAGCACAAGATTGAAAAAATTTAATCCGTTAGTGCCGGAAGTAGCACCCCATGCATTTCCTCCATTCGTTGTTAAAACACCATTTAATCCGCCATTACTAATTACAGTGGCATTACCCGGCAAAGCATTATTGTTTATGAAAAAAGCTCCGCCACCACCGCCGCCGCCTGCGCCTACTTTTCCTCCGGGGAGTATCGGTGCGGTCATGTTTGCACCATTACCCCCATTGAGTTCAAAAACTGTTGGATCAACCAGGTTATTACAGCTTACTAAAATTGTGCCGCCTGCACCGCCGCCGCTCATACCATCGCTGCAATTCGTATTGCCACATGCATCTGCGTCACGACCGTTTGAAATTATTTTATGCCCGGCCATTGTAAGGTTATCGGTAATGATAATAATAATTCCACCACCGTTCCCTCCATTTGGATATATAAAGTCCGCATTGTCAATGTGACCGGCACCACCTCCACTGCCCATAAAAATTTTATCGGCTGCTGTGCTATACATTAAATTTTTACCTCCAACCCCTCTGTTATCAAATGGTGCACCATTGCAGGTATCGGATTGATAACCTCCGAATCCTCCGGCACCTGCATTGCCACCTCCACCGCCGCCACTATTATGACTTAAACCACCTCCACCGCCGCCAGCAGGGCTTCCTTTGCCTTTGATGGTAGTCTGAGACAATGAAGCGATACTTTCACCTTTAAAAGCCGCAAGTTGACTTGCGGCAGGATAATTCCATTCATTTGCACTACAGTTTGAAGATGGCAGCACTGCATTGTAAGCTTCACCTCCCCTAAAGCCCATGCCACTCAAATCAATATCTTCAAAACTATCAAAGCCATTTCTTGATATAACAGCTAAAACTCCCCCTTTAGTTCCATCCCATTGCAAACACGTTAACCCTCCCGTAAAAATTGGTGCTTTAAAATAGGGTACTCTTATTAATTGCACAACACCATTGGGTATATCGTAAGCTTTTGTCAACCGGTTTTTGAATGTCAATTTATTCCCTGTTTTCTGGCTGATATAATTGAACTCGTAATTGCCTGCATTTTTATAATCAATGATTGTTCCAAATGTAGCTGTGTTACTGGTATCTATTACAGCGCCTTTCATTTGAATTAATAATACCGTATCGCCAACTTTATAAGCGGTGGCATCTGCAACAGTAATTTCGTTTTTACAGGCATCAAATGCAAGCGCCGCTGTATACTCATTTACCACTTCGGGTGGATCGTGCTGCGGCTTATTACTAACAGACAAGCCTTTGACAGGCTTGTCATTATTGCCAACCTGAGCCAAAACTTCGTTTGAAAATAATATTAAAAGCAGTAATAGTTTTTTCATAAAAAATATGATATAAAGATGGCCGCCAAATTTACCTTAAAAGCAAATTTCATTTAAAATCTCTTTGTTAAGCAATTACAAAACGGAAATACCTGTTGCAAACTATCACAGTACTTAGCTTACATTCCCATACCGCAACACATTGATTTTTTCTTTTTAGCAGCTTTTGATTTTCCAACCGGCACCAATTCCATTCCACATTCAGGACATTTACCTGGTTTATCCATTTTTACCTTTGGATGCATGGTACAGGTATACTTTTTCACTTCGGTAGTTTGATTGCTGTGTCCTGTATGAACACTGTCCTGCGTTGCCTGAGCAAAACCTGCTGTTACTGTGGCTAATAAAATAGCCATAGTCATGATGATTTGTTTCATTGTACTGTTGTTTTATGTGTTAAAAATATTTATCAATATGTCAATACTATCCCTGCCCCCAAGCCCATATCACTATCATAGTGGCTGGAGAAAGAAATATATTTTGTTGCGATGTAACGCAAGCCAGCGATATACTCTTCATCCGTATTGATCATCATACTAAAACGCAAACGCTTTGCATTTCTTCTTTGCTGCAGGCGTAGTGATGATTACTTTAGCTTTTTCCTTTACCAGCATCATTCCACACTTAGGACAATTGGCTGGCTTAGCAGCATGAATTTCAGTACTTATCGGACAGATATAAGTTAACTGTTGTTGCTTCGTTTCTTTTTTACTCATTTCTATGCCTTTCATATACTGAACTTGTCAGATACAAGGATGCATATTGTCAAGTTAAAGACCAATAAGACCTTCTTCATTTTCTTATTCTTATTGGGTCACTTTGCTGTTTCTAAATATTTTTGAGTTTACAAAATAAAGAGCCCCCTCTTATTTCCTTAACTAAACCAAATATAGAGAAAGTCCTTAACACACAAGTACTAATGTCGTCCCTGCCATTATAATCCATTCCAAAGAACGTTCATAATATCTCAAATATTCCACATGTTTTATTTCTGTAAGTTTCGATTTTTCCTGTCTGTACTGATGCATACACATGGCTATTACTCGAAAGTTGAAAAGAAATCTTCCATGCAGACAAAGGCTTTTACGGTATTCATCATGTTTACTTACTGCATAATATAGTCTCCAGATTTAATAGCTACCTCACTGATAAAACTTCCGGTAGTTGTTTTATTTGCTTATTGTTTGTCAATTGACTTTCTTATCGGCTCTGTTTGAGCATCTGTAAGCAAAGACTTAAAATTATTCCCTGAAAAATAGCTTATACTGTAAAATTGATTCAGAAAAATATTTAAACCTCTATCCGATGAATTGAATCAGTTTTTTCAGCGATGCTGTTGAATACTACGGCAGGCAAATGAAACAAAATTAAATGAAGCTAATAATTGAGCCGGATGCATGGGTTGAAAACCTTCGTATACTTTATCCATATTGCTCCAACTGAAAAAAAGACCACCAGTTGTCCATACCAAAAATTGAATGCCAAGTATTATACCGAGCCAGCGATGTATTTTGCCGATATTGCAGTGTTTACTCTTTGCCATAATGGGTTATTTTCTTGTAACAGGAAACTCAATCTTGACCTTCGCCCAAGCGACTGATATTTTTAAATTATTGCCATCAGCAGGCTCTATAAAATATTGCAGCCTTTCTGTATAGTTATTTTCCTGTGGCTTTACTTTAATTCTTACTACGTCTTCTTTTTGATCATATTCAGTTGCCAGGTGTTGTTTCCATTGTTTGTTAATAATAACAGTCCATTCATTCTTTGCAGGAATAGTGAAGAACGCATATTTACCGGCAGGGATTTCTTTGCCACCGACAATAAGTGTTTTACTAAATTCAATAGTGGTTGCATCGTGTGCCCCCGTAACCCAAACTTCATCGTAAGGAACAAGACCGCCCCAGATAATTCTTTTACGAACTCCGGGAGAATGATAAGAGATTTTGATACTGTCGCCATTGATGACAGCAAAGGCCATTGATTTGATACTTTTCTTACTGGTATCCTTTACTAAATTGGGATTGTAGCATACTTCTTCTTTCTTTTGTTCCTGTGCTTTTACTGCAAACGCTGTTGCAACCAGTAAAAGCAGAAAATAAAATTTCTTCTTCATCGTATTATTTATTTGTGTTTACGTTTTTTCAGCACTGATGACTTGAACTTCACCAAACATAGTTTTGAAACGTTTTGTAATAATTACATTTTCAAAACCTGCCTCTGAGATTAATTTGGGCAGCAATCCTTTTGCATTGGCATCTGTTGATTTAAATCCATCCAGGCCTCTTATTAAATTAAAAAGAGTTCTTTGAACCCATGATTTTGAACGGCCAAAATCTGCGATATGGAATTGCCCATTCCTATTTAAAACCCTGAAAATTTCTGCCAGCATTTTTTGTTTAGTCCCAAGATCAAGATGATGAAAGACCAGGCACGACAGGGTTCTATTAAATACTTCATCCTGGAACGGGAACCGGACGCCATCATAATCAATCAGGAAAATATCGACCCCTTTTTGCTCCGTCTTTTTAATTGCTTTTTGTAATATTTGTACATCAACATCAATACCTGCAACGTTAGCCCCAGGCTGAAATTCTTTTATCATAATGGTCAATGTAGCTGTGCCGCAGCCAAAATCCAATACTTTCATCCGTGGTGAAATTTCGGCTTCTTCAATTAATGCAAACTTGATTTTCCTTTCCGGCATTGTAATACCTAAAAAGAAATCATATAAAGGAGTTAACCATTTGAAACGAAGTGCCGGTATGTATTTTGTTCTACCCATTGGAGTAACTCATTTCTATAAGTAAATAAGGCATAGCCATTGCTTAAATTGAACTTTTCAATTGGTGGGTACGGAAACCCTGCTTTCTAAAACGTTTCATTACAAATAAGGAAAGTAAAGCAGGGCTCCGACCCATGTGATTTTTCTTTTTCTATAACATCATTATCTTTATTCAAATTCCTTTTTCCCTTGTTCTTCCAGATACTTCTTCAAAGCCTTCTCCCCAAACTGCTTAAATACAACAGGTGTTACAATCATATCCAATAAAGTAGAACTGATTAATCCACCTAAAATAACAGTAGCTACCGGATATAAAATTTCTTTACCGGGTGCAGTAGCATCCAATGTTAGTGGTATCAATGCCAATGCGGCAACCAATGCAGTCATCAACACTGGCACTAATCTTTCCAATGAACCACGGATAATCATTTTGTCGCCAAATGTTTCTCCTTCATGCTGTACCAAATGGATGTAATGCGATATCATCATAATTCCATTTCTTGAAGCTATGCCTGTTAGTGTTATAAACCCAACAAGTGTAGCAATAGAGAACACCCCACCAGTAAGCATCACGGCTATCACACTGCCAATTAATGCCAATGGAATATTCAGCATTATCTGCAGCACAATTCTTGATGATTTAAAATGGCTGAACAAAACCAGAAAAATTCCCAGGAAAGAAAATATGCTTAAGATGCCTATCAGTTTTGATGCTGATTGCTGGCTTTCAAACTGGCCACCCCATTGTAAAAAATATCCCTGTGGCAGTTTTAATTGTGCATTTACTTTTTGCTGCATTTCTTTTACTGTAGTTCCCAAATCCCTGCCCTGTACATTAGCACTTACCACTATTCTCCGCAAGGTATTTTCATGGTAGATAGTATTAATGCCGTTTTCAATTTCAATTTTTGCAATTTGAGACAGAGGTATCAATGAACCATCAGGAAGAGATATCTGCGTATTCTTTATTTCATCTAAATTTTTTCGGGTGCTATCCGTGGTACGCAGCACAATGTCAAAGCTTTTAATACCATCCAATATCTGGCTGCTTATTTTACCGTTGTAGAATATTTCAATATCTTCTGCTACTTTGCCAACCTGTAAACCGTAACGCTGTACCGCCTGGCGGTCAATCTTAACAATAAGCTGTGGTACGAGTACCTGCTTTTCCACCTGCAAGTCTACCACGCCTGGCACTGTGCTTACAATCTCTTTCAATTGTGCAGCATTACTTCTTAAATCTGCAAGGTCATTACCGAATATTTTAATAGCTACCTGGGCCCTGACACCTGAAAGCAAGTGATCTAACCGGTGTGAAATAGGCTGACCAATATTTACCGTTACGCCCTTGAGAACAGAAAGCTTGTCTCGAATCTCCGCTAATATGATATCTCTCCTTTTAACGTCTGCCGGTTTGATGGCAACTTCAATTTCTGAATTGCTTGGAGGCTCAGCATGTTCATCTAATTCAGCCCGTCCGGTGCGGCGTGCTGTTAGCAATACGCCATCTACTTTTAATATCTCCTTTTCTGCTATGCTGCCTACATTATTGGCTTCCGTAAGAGAAGTACTTGCAGGCAACGAAAGGTTAATAGTAAAACTCCCTTCGTTAAACGGCGGTAAAAATTCTGTACCAAAAAAAGGTACAATGGCTATGGCAGACACTATCAAGGCGATGGCAGTACCAATAACTATTTTAGGATGTTTTAACCCCCGTTTCAACAATTTAATGTCCTGTCGCTTTAAAAATTTTACAAACGAACTATCGTCATGAGAAGAAGCAAGCATGGCAGCCTCTGTATCACTGGCAGGAGTATGGTCTAAAATCTGGTGCTCAGTATATTCCTTTTTCTTTTTCCAGAAAGCAAGATTAACGTGCTGTAAATATTTCTTTTTACCCAATAAATAACTGCATAAAGCTGGAGTTACTGTTAATGAAACTGCCAGGGATGCGATAATTGATGTGATATAGGCAATACCTAGTGGTGCAAATATTTTGCCTTCAATACCTTGCATATAAAATAAAGGCAGAAACACCAGCACTACGATGATAGTGGCATACACAATAGAGTTTCTTACTTCACTGCTGGCTTCATAAATTACTTTTGACAGGGGCCTTGGTTCAGGAAGTACCCAATTTTCTTTTAACCTGCGAAAAACATTCTCCACATCCACTATCGCATCATCTACCAGTTCGCCAATGGCAATAGCCAATCCTCCCAACGTTAAAGTATTGATGGAAATACCGAACAGTTTAAAGATAATGGCCGTAATAATTAATGATAAGGGTATAGCTGTAAGGGTAATAATAGTAGTCCTGAAATTCATTAAAAACAAAAAAAGAACTATAACCACGAGGATAAAACCATCCCTCAATGCCTCTTCCACATTGGTAAGGGAGTTTTCAATAAAGTGTTTTTGCTGAAACACATCGGTATTAATCTTGACATCTTTTGGCACTGACTTTTTTATGTCATCCAAAGCTTTGATAATTTCCGCTGTTAAATTAACCGTATTGGCACCCGGTTGTTTTTCAATACTCAGGATTACTGCCGGCTTACCATTTAACGAACCATCCCCCCTTTTAATAGGGCCGCCAAATTTTAATTCAGCAACCTGCTTTAATAAAACAGGAGCATTATTTTTATTACTGATTACTGTACTGGCTAAATCCTCCAGAGAATTAGCCCTGGCAATATTTCTCACCAACACTTCACTTCCTTTATTATCATCTACAAACCCCCCGGTCGAATTAAGATTGGTAGCCTGCAAAGCGTTGTCAATCTCATTGATTGAAACATTGTACTGGCGCATTTTTTCTGGAGATATCAATACCTGATACTGTAGCCTTTCACCACCAATTGGTATTACCTGGCTTACCCCCTTAATACTCATTAATCTTCTTCTGATGGTAAAATCACTCAATGTCCTGATATCAGCCGGTGATGTAGAATCACCAGTAACTGCCACCATCATAAACTGTCCCATCACAGAACTAATGGGACCCATTACCGGAACAATTTTATTGGGCAATTGAACTGTTTGTAATTTCTCGGCAGTTAGCTGGCGGGCACGGTAAACATCAGTACTCCAGTCAAATTCAACAAACACAAGCCCCAAACCCGGACTGGCAACAGAACGTACCACTTCCACACCGGGAGCACCATTTAAAGAAGTTTCAACGGGCAGTGTTACCTGTGCTTCAATTTCTTCCGGAGCCATACCATTGGCTTCTAAAAATATGGTTACTCTTGGTCGGTTTAAGTCAGGTAATACATCAACCGGTAAATTGATAAGTGTAATAACACCATATACCATGAGCAAAGCTGCAAAGGCAACTACAAACAAACGGTTACGTAATGAAAATTGAATGATTTTATTGAGCATGTTATTTTTTTTATTTTGTCACCTATCAAGTAACGGTTTTGTGTCTTTGTGCTGATTTTTTGACCTTATACGATTTTTGGAATCTTTAGTAACTATCATTTCAGCTTTTTTCTGAAACTGCAAAACAAAAAATTTTGCAGGGTATTGAATGGCGTGACGTGGGTCTCCTCAATACATTTAATTCTGTAAAAATCCTTTTCAAAATTGATAGACATAGAGGCTTCTGAATATTGTTTTATTTCCAATCCGCTGCATTTTTTGGGGCCATTTTCTGCAAATGTTCCCAATATCAAATATCCATTTGGGCTTATTGCTTGTTCAGCTATGTTGCCATATTTTTCAATCTTATCTTCAGTTGTAAGGAAATGAAATGCAGCTCTGTCGTGCCAAAAATCAAAAATTACTGAAGGGTTAAATTCTGTTACATCCGAAACTATCCAATTAACTTTTGCAGCCTTGTCACCTAATCTTTCTTTTGCTCTTTCAATTGCTTTACCTGAAATATCCAGTACATAAATGTTTTCATATCCTAACTCAAGCAACGCATCAACAAAATGACTATCGCCGCCGCCTATATCAATTATTTTAGAGTTATTAGGGAGATCAAATAACAAGAGAAATTCCAGGGATGTTTTTGGGTATTCCTGAAACCAGCTAAAATCATGCTCAGGTTTTGTTTCATAAATATTCTCCCAATGCTGTTTTTGACTTTCGGTATTCATAATCAATTATTTCTTTACTTTTAACATGCTTGCATTAATCGCCACCACCACAGTACTCACCGTCATTAATACTGCACCTGCGGCAGGGCTTAATAAAACACCCTGATTATATAAAACCCCTGCTGCCAGTGGTAATGCAATTATATTATACCCTGTTGCCCAAATTAAATTCTGTATCATTTTCCGGTAAGTGGCTTTGCCAAATAAAATGAGATTCACCACATCTTTGGGGTTACTGTTTACCAAAACTATTCCTGCTGTTTCTGCAGCAATATCACTGCCGCTGCCAACGGCGATACCAACATCTGCAATTGCCAAAGCTGGCGCATCGTTTACACCATCACCGGTCATGGCGACAAATTCGCCTTTACTTTGCAGGTCTTTTATCTTTTCTAATTTTTGATGAGGTAACACTTCGGCAATAAAACCATCCATACCTAACCGTTCACTTACTCCTTTGGCAACAACTGTATTATCGCCGGTGAGCAGGGTGGTTTTGATTTTATTTTGACGCAATGTTTTTATTGCATCAAAAGATTCGGTGCGGATCTCATCAGCAAGTGCGATAGAACCGGCTATATCCTCATCTACTAATACAAATACCAATGTTTCCTCAGCTTTTACTGTATCATCTTTTGTAAGAAATGTAAATTTTTCTTTTAAATAGCCAGGACTAACAACCATTACATTTTTGCCGTCAATAATTCCGGTAATTCCCTTTCCGGTAATAGCTTCAAACCCCTTTACTTCGGGTAAAGACATGTTTAATTCTTTAGCCCTGGCAGTAATACCCGTTGCAATCGGATGCTCTGAATTTTGTTCCAGTGCGGCTGCATATTGCAGTACCTGTTCTTTTGTAAAGTTTATGCTGTGCGTTACATATCGTATTACCTGAAATTTGCCAACAGTTAATGTTCCTGTTTTATCAAATACAATCGTGGTTATTTTTCTTGCATTTTCAAATGCTGTCCGGTTCTTAATCAGCAAACCGCTTTTTGCAGCCAGTGCAGTTGATTTAGCAACTACTAATGGTACAGCAAGCCCCAGGGCATGGGGGCAGCAAATAACAATTACAGTAACCATCCGCTCCATAGCAAACGCCAGAGACTGTCCTGTTAAATACCAATATAAAAATGTTGATATCCCTGCTACAATTGCAATAACAGTTAACCATTTTGCTGCTTTATCTGCTAAAAGTTGCGTATTGGATTTGGAGTTTTGGGCATCCTGTACCAGCTTTATTACCTGCGATAAATAAGAGTCTTTTGTACCATGCGACACCATGATTTTAATAGCTCCATTTCCGTTGATAGAACCGGCAATTACTTTCTCTCCTTTTATCCTTTGCACCGGTTTACTTTCGCCAGTAAGCATACTTTCGTTCAAATAGGTTTCACCATCATCAATTATTCCATCGGCTGCCACTTTTTCTCCGGGTTTTATTAAAATCAAATCGCCTTCTTTCAGGGTATCTGTTTTTACATCCACCGTCATTTGCCCATTTACTTTGTGGGCCTCTGAAGGCATTAACTGCACCAGCAATTCCAATTCCCTTGATGCCCCGGCTACGGATCTCATTTCTATCCAATGCCCCAGGAGCATGATGAGTATCAGTGTTGCCAGTTCCCAAAAGAAATCCATGCCCTGCAAGCCAAACACAATGGCTACGCTATAACCATAAGCAACTGTTATGGCAAAGCCAATCAGGAACATCATGCCGGGATTTTTTGCTTTGGCTTCGTCTACCAATCCCTTTAAAAAAGGCCAGCCGCCATAAAAGAAAACAACTGAGGATAATGCCAGCAATACATATTTTGAACCGGGGAAGCTAATATGAATATTCAGCCAGTGTTGTATCATCCCTGATAGCAACATTATAGGAATGGTAAGCACCAATACGGTATAAAACCTTTTGCGGAAATCAGCTATCATTCCACTATGCTTATTGTGTTTTCCATGAGCACTATCAGTACCTGCGGTTACAACCGGTTCCAGGGTCATACCACATAATGGACACTTACCCGGCGCATCCCTTAGTATGTGTGGATGCATAGGACAAGTATATTTTTGAAAACCCTGCAAGGCTTTATTTGAATCGGCTCTTACCGCTTTTTTATGATTGTGACCTTCATGACTAACCGGCTGCTTATTGTCAATAAATTGATTATCTGAGGCCGCTAAATCCGTTTCAGCTTTTACAGGAACCAGGTTCATTCCACACTTAGGGCAATGGCCGGGTTTATCCTGCACTATTTCCGGATGCATAGGGCAGGTGTACATTGTACCTGTCTCACTGATGTTGCTATGATGTTGATGTACCATTTCTTTATATTTTAGTTAGAAAGTTGGTAAAATATTAACTGGCTTATTATTTTGTGTTACTACCTTTTCCATTCCATATCTGGCTGAAAAATATACTGCGATGAAAATTCCTTATTGGTTGTAATTGGTTGTTGATAACCTATTCCAAGAATAATATATTTATTAAGCTTTACTTTAACCCCTCCAAGCAGGTTAATCATGGCTTGTGCATCCTGCATTTTTTTACCTAAAATTTCAACCACAAAAAACACTCCTTTGTTCACCCTATAAACAAATGCGGCACTGCCATCAATCATATCTTCCCGGGGGTTGTAATGGAGTACCTGATTAAAAGCAAAACGGGATTTAACAACGGCAGTGGAAAAACCTACCAAGGTATTGATACGGCTTGCCCCTTTCTTTGTAGGAATTTCAAACTCTATGATGGGAGAAAACCCACTCATACCATCTTTACTTCTTATTGCCGCAAACTGAAACATTATTTCCGTATGTGTATTATCTAAAAAGCGGTCATTTCTTATGTGAAGCCCGACAAATTTTGAAAGACCGGTTTCAAAGTGAAAAGCAAAATCACCTTTTGTTGTACCATCCATCCGGGTGGCTAATGCAGCAAACCGCAAGCTGTAGGTACCCACGGCTTCAGGCATGCCCATGTGTGTAAAGAAAGGATGAGCTATTTCTTCATCATTACTCATTTGGCTGCTTTTATCATTGACATTTTTAACTTTTGCAGAATCGGTCTTCATTTTCGGCATTTGCTGGCTGTATGCAGAAAATGTGCTAGCACCGAAAATAACGAATGAGAACATAACAAACTTTAGCATCTTGTAACTTGAGCTTATATTATTTTTCATTTTAAATTTTTAATTATGAAAGAATTTTCACAATGCAATAAAGTTAATTTTATTACCATAGTAAATATTACGCAATTCCTGAATGGAATTACATCATTCACATATTCTGAAGTATAAGCAAAAGCCGATTGTAAAATATCGTTGTTATGTTCCATATTACAAATTGTAGTTTTAAAAAATTTACAGTTTTAATGTAATCCTTCTAACTATTCCGTTACTATTTTTCCATCTCTTTCAATTTGGCCTTCATAAAATCAATTTCCTTTTGTTGTGATGAAATAATATCATCGGCAAGTTTTCTTATTTCGGGGTCGCCAATTTTTGCACCATTTACCATTAACAAAGCGGCTGCATGGTGTGGTATCATTGATTTTAGAAATTGCCTGTCGGATACTGCCGTTTGCACCCTTATAAAAAAGAAGCAGACTACAAGCACCACAGCACTTATTGAAATAATAATGAGGTTTAGTTTTTTATTCATGTACATGCCACCCATAAGTATCATTTCAATTATTATCATAGGAGCCGTCATAAGCCCAGCCATGTAAAACTGGTTAATATTGATGACAACATTGGCGAACTTATCAACCATCGAATACATCAATATAAACATGGTGCTAAAGGAGATAATTATCATCCAGATTAATTTTGAATATAGGGATTTGTCTGCCATTGGCATGTTTTCCATATTATGCATTTCCATATTATTATTTTAAAAGTGAAAAATAGATTCCATTTTTATGTCGGTTCAAATAATACAATCAATAATGCCATGTTAATCCAATTCCCCATTTATAATCGCTGTCATAATTTGTGCTGATGGAAAATGATTTCGCAATCATATATTTTGCCGCTACATTATATTCCTTATCGGTATTTACTCTGAAATCAAAAAAGAAATTATTGCTCAGCGGTAAATCCTTTCTTTCCAATTGCAGGCGCAGCCTGCCTGTATTATCAACCCTCCATTCTGATCGAACAAGCATCGGCAGCAGATAATAAAAACCTGCATCAAATACATGGCGGTTGTCTTTGCTATTCGGCTTGTTGAATAGCGGCAGCGTTTTATTTTTTCTGTAATCGTACCCAACATAAAAGGCTAGATATTGCTGTTTATCAAGATAACGCAGCAGGTGTGTTTCCGTTTCAAAATTTCCCTTCCAGTCCATCCTTCCTTCAAACTCCAGGGCATTTTTATTGTTGGAAATATTGCCGCTTAACCAGGCACCCTGGGAGTGTACTGATAAATCATACCACGGATAAAGAGCATTGTCTTCTTTCTTCAATTTTTTGTAACCGGCTTTTGCAAATTCATTTTGTTCACTGCCTTCATAACTTACAATACGGGCCATGCCAGCCATCATGTGGTATAAAATATGGCAATGAAAAAACCAGTCCTGTTCTTCGTTTGCTTCAAACTCAATGGTAACTGTTTCCATGGGTTTAATATCAAACGTATGTTTCATAGGTGAATATTCGCCCTGTGCATTAATAAAGCGGAAGAAGTGGCCGTGCAGGTGCATAGGGTGACGCATCATAGTGTTGTTGGTCAAAACAAATCTTACTCGTTCACCCTTACGGATCAGGATTTTATCGGCAACAGATAAAGTTTTAAAGTTGAAAGACCATACGTACCGCAGCATATTTCCGGTAAGCGTCAATTTAACTTCTCTTGGTTTTAAACTGGAATCTAAAGTTGTGGGGTGCAAAGCCCGTAGCATATTATAATTAAATTCACCCGGTGGCATCATGTTATCCATTCCCTGCATTGCTCCCATGTCCATACCCTCCATATTACCCATATTCATATCCATTTTATTGGCTGAGGTATCAACTGGCATTTGCATTTTGTTCATATCCGTATTCTTCACGTCCATTCCTTTCATGTCCATACCGCCCATGTTCATCCCTCTCATATTCATACTGCCCATTTCCCTCATCATTTTAAAATAATTGAGTTTAGGAATATCAGGTGCGTTTATTGCTGGGCCATTACCGAAATAAGCAGATGAATAACCAGTTACATCCCAGGATGTAGCCCTTAGTTCAGCTGCGCCATTTTCAGGTACGGTAACTAATACATCATAGGTTTCTGCGATAGCGACTTCTAATTTATTAACCGATATAGGTGTTACATTTATTCCATCTGCAGCAATCAACCGCATATAGCTGTTGGCATATTGCAGATTAAAATAAGTGGATGCCGAGCCATTAATAATACGCAACCTGATTACTTCGCCGGGCTTTGCATCTTTAAACTCATTTTTTTGTTGCCCGTTCAGTAAAAATTTATTGTAATAGACATCTGACACATCCATAGCGGGCATACGCTGCCATTCCTGTTTTAGTTTGTCTTTAAAATAACCTGCTGCAATGGCCTCACCGTAACTTTGCAATGCGCCTTTTTTTATGGCGTACCATTCGCCGCCACGTTTCAGGTAACGCAGTACCTGGTGGGGATTTTCATCCGTCCAGTCTGACAGCAGCACTACATATTCTTTCAATTTTGGTTCCTCCACGGCAGGATGTATTACAATAGAACCATACAACCCACTTTGCTCCTGCAGCATGGTATGTGAATGATACCAGTATGTTCCGCTTTGAATAAGCGGGAAAGTGAAAGTATAAGTTTCACCTGCTTTTACTGGTGATGTAGTTAAATAGGGAACACCATCCTCCCTATTGGGCAATAATATACCATGCCAGTGAATTGAAGTCTCCATCTTCATTTGATTGTGCACACGTATGATGGCGGTATCGCCTTCAGTAAATTCAAGAATTGGTGCCGGTATTTGTCCATTGATAGCAATGGCATGGCGGTGTTTGCCGGTAAAGTTCACCATTGTATCGGTTACATATAAGTCATATTCCACTTTTTTTCCGGTGTAAGCAACTCCTGCTTTTACAGGTGAAGGCTGCAAAGGAAGATTGTAGGGAGTTGTTTTGGGCATCGTCTTATTTTTACCCATATTCATTTGCATGGGTGGATTGCTTTGCGCCATACTGTAAAAAGGAAGAAACAATAAAAAGGGAAATAGCTTTTTCATCTCAGACTGATTTATTGTTTTGCCGGCTTCTTTGATTTTTTTTGTGCAGGGTTATTATCAGGAAAGCGGATAGTATCCATTGCATTAGTTTTCATATTCATACCGGGCATATCCATTCCTTTCATGTTTTTCATCGTATCCATAGCCGGAATGTTTTTCATATCCTTCATATCTTTCATGTTATCCATTCCTTTCATGCCTTTCATGTTATTGTTACTTTTCATGACTGGCATACCATCCATATTCTGCATGCCTTTCATCTCCTTCGTTCCTTTCATATTTTTATTGGTATTCATACCAGGCATATTTTTCATGTCTTTCATATCCTTCATGTTGTCCATCTCTTTCTGGCTGTTCGTTTCTTTCATGCCAGGCATATTTTTCATTTCATTCACATTCTTCATGCTATCCATACCTTTCATATTTTGCATGGTATCCATGCCGGGCATTTTGTCATCCATCTTCATGGTACTATCACCATTCATTTCCATATCACCTCCTCCCATACCGTGTTCTTTCATTAAATATCTGCCCATGGGGCCAACACCGGCAACATGTGTTAGCCTTGCCCCATGATGACCTGCAATAGATAGAAAAACCGCAGCAATGATTGCGGCAATAAGCACAATTATATCGTAAGGCCGCCTGAATATTTTAAAAAAAATACCAATGCTTTTAAGCAACAGCGTAATACCCGACATCCACAGGGTGTATGCTGCATATTTTTCGTGAGCCTCAAACATCTCCATGGCGGCTTTGGGTGCATCTGCTGAAGGCTCTGCATGCAGAATGGTACTGGCGGCCAATGCCGAAAAAAAAGCTGCTACCATAATGAAAAACGTAGCCCAGCGAATTTGCTTCCAGTCCTTTACAACTAACACTGCCTGAAATGCAGCAGCAAGCAATATCAGCACTATCGGAAAGTGTACAGCCAGGGGGTGCAGGGAAGAAAAATCTTTAAACATTTTTTTATTTTCTTGATGAACTATGTGCAATCATAATCTTCCATTCGCCTTTTATTTTCTTTAAAACAGAAGTAGCTATTCCTTTTCGTTTTGCTTCTGTATTATCCTTAGCTATTACAATTGTATAATTATAAGTCTCTGTGGTAAAAGCATAATTACCATCAACCTGTACTTCTACTTTGTAATTGCTGAATGTAAAGGATTTGAATTCTTTCAACTCAGGGGCTAGGTGGTGTTCTAAATAATGGGCATAGTTCCCTTCACTACCACCTGATTCATAAATTCTCGAATCCGCTGTAAATAGTTTTTCTGTACCGGTGACATCTAATTTTTCAACGGCGTTGTTGTATTGCTTTAATACCAACTTTACGGCCTCTTCGTCTTTGGCTTTTGGAGATACAGGTAAGTTGTCATCCTTTGTCACGAATTGCTTTATTGCTTCTCTCTCTGTACCTGCTTCTTTACTTTGTGCAAACGAAGAAAGCATTACTAAACAAACTCCTAAAGCACTTAATATCTTTTTCATTTTATTCCTTTTGATGAATAAGAACACAGGTACTTGTTACCTGTGTTCTTATAAAATGATTAATGGTGATGGGTATCGGCAGGTTTTGCAGGTTTATTTTTAAACTTTGCAGAAACAGATTTGCCGTTTACTTTAAAAGTCGCAATAGCATTGACATATGTTGCTGCTTTGGCATCATCGGCCATAAAGCCCTCTGTACCCATTGGCATAAGAGCAACGGTTTTTGAAGTACCGTCCGCAAATTGCAACAGTACTGTACCGGTAATTCCTTTGTTGGCCATTGGCTTTGCATCACCATCCAGCACAAAGAATTGCAGCATAGCATCCTTCAATAATATTTCTGCATGGTTTGGATCAGCTTCCTGCACCGTGCCACCGTGTGGGCCTTTACCTGCAACACCTACATTGTGTGGATTCTTTTGTGCAAAAGTAGTAGTAACCCCTAACAGCATCATTGCAAATACTGCAACAATTGTTTTCAATTTTAACGCTTTCATATTTTTTGTTTTATGTTTAAAAATTAGTGTTTCATTTCTTTCATGTCCATGCTATCATGTTTCATGTCTTTCATGTTGGCCGCTGTTCCTTCTGCTACATTGAAAACAAAATCGCTGGTATATACTTTCCCTTTTGATTGATATTGTATCCAGCCACGGTAAACACCCGGTTTATCAAAAGTGGTATGTAGATCAAACTTGCCGCCTTCTACACTTGGGTGTACATGCAAATACTTTTTATCAGCAAGACTTACTACCACCATGTGTGCTTTTGCACCGAGGTAATCTTCTAATGTATTTACATCTACTTCTTTACCATTCAGCATCATCACACCATTAATGTGCATGGGCATATTGGTTAGAAACTTACCGCCTTCAGGCGAAAGTGAAACAGAAAATCCATCACCACCGGCACCTGTTAATTTATCTGCCCCATAAGTTTTTGCCGCAGGTGCGGTACCTGCCACTGTTACATTCAAATTATCTACCGTATGGTTTGCACCGCTTGGTTTATAATCTGCAAATAATGTGTACTTGCCGGGGAAAGGAAATTTTTCTTTCACTGTATAAGAACCATCCGCATTTAATTCCGGGTGAATATGGTTGAACCAGCTTAAATCTTCGCTTACCACAATCAGGTGAATTTTTTTTGTATGCTCTACATCTAACGGCACCTGTTCATTGGGTTTGTCTTTCAATTTTGGCGTCATAGATAAAGTAACTTCTTCGTTGGCATTGGGCGAAGCAGGCGTAGCAGTAAACTGCATACTAACATTACTTGTGCTGCCAGCATTATCGTTGTGTTCCAGCTTCATGCCGCATTTGGGGCAGGTATCACCTTCTTTACCGGTTACTTCCGGGTGCATTGGACAGGCGTATATATGGTCGCCGCCTTCATGTGTCATCGCATTCATTGCAGTGTCAGCAGTTTCTTTTTTTGTTGTATCTGCGCTGTTGTTGCAAGCCGTAAAAAATGTCACTGTCGCAATGGCTAAAGCAGCCATAGAAATTTTAAATCCTTTTTTCATGTATCTGTTTTTTGTTTGATTAATTAATTATGAATGTGCCCCTGATGATTTTCTGTTTTTATCTTTTTTTCTACTTTAGCAAGGTTCATATTACACTTCGGGCATTTACCTGCCTTATCGTATGTTTTATCTCCTTCACATTTCATCGGGCATTGATATAGTGCTACCACTGCCGGTTTTGCCACAGCTTTTAAATTCATGCCACACTTAGGGCATTTACCTGCCTTATCGTAGGTTTTGCTTCCTTCGCATTTCATCGGGCATTGGTAAACAACCGTATCTTTAGCTACACTGTCGGTTTTGGCTTTTGCAGATTGAGCATTTACCGCAGTAAAAGAAAATGCGGCTACTGCCATTGAAAGAATAATTCTGAATTGTTTCATTTGCTTTTTTTTTAATTATTAGAGATATTTATTGATTTAAATAGATTGTTTTCATCTGATATACCCCGGTTGTTACCACTATTTCGCCTTCCTCAACTCCTTTAATTATAGCAGTGAATTTAGCGTTAGATGTACCCTTGTTAATGTAGCTGATGCTGTATCGTTCCGCCTTATCTTTTACAAATATCGCAGGCTTGCCGTTTATTTCTGCAATGGCATCGGTTGGCACAATTACCTGTGTTGAAATATCTTTTGAAAAAATAAACACCTTAATATTTTCGCCAATTTTAAATTGAGATTTAGGATTGATGATTTCGAAAATTACTTTTTGAGATTGATTGGCCCCATTAACAGACTGGGCAGTTGAAACTAATTTTAAACGATAGGTAGTGGTATCATTTTGTATATTAGATGATGCAGTGATGTTTTCTGCAGATTTTAACTGTGCTGCATCATTGGCAAATACCTGTGTTTCTACCAGCACTTTTTCAAGATTGGTAATATCAAATAATGTTTCACCAGCATTAACCACCGCACCTATAGAATAGTTAAATGCACCAACCACACCGCTGATGGGGGCTGTAAGGGTTATCATTCTTGTATTACCATTGCTGCGTCCGGCATTGTCTGCAAACAACTGCTTATTTTTTAATGCGGTTTCATACCTGGCTTTTGCTTCGGTCACATCTTTTTTAGCAGCTATATCTTCTATAGCTTTTAGTCTCTCGTATTGAGCTTTGGCTGCATTAAATTCAGCATCTAATGTATTTCTTTGAGAAAGAATATTGATTTGCGTACCTGCATCTACCTGCTGTTCTATAACTGCCAACACCTGTCCCGAAGAAACTTTTTGCCCTACGGATACTTTTAAGGTAACTATTTTTCCTGCTTGGGGCGATTGTATTACTGCTTTTCCCTGCGATGAAGGAATAATGGTGCCCAGCACCTGCACTGATTGATTAAAATCCCCGGTTTCAATTTTTTGTGTGAATATTCCAAACAAAAATTGGGTTTCTTTTTCAACCATGAATGTTGATGATAGGGCACCTCCGGATTTACTGCCAGCCTCATCATCTTCGCCACCATGTGCCGAGGCTGTGTTATATGTAGCAGTGGGTAACAGGCAAAGCAGGATCATAATGCTTGCAGCAACTTTTCTATTTGTTCTTTTCATTACAAAAAACATCAACAGTAAGCCGGTTAATAATCCTGTTATACCAAAAAACCAGGAGCTTTGATACCAGTGTTTATCAACATGAACGCCAGTAACTGATGTTTCCAACTCCTTACCAACAATTATTTCATTTAGCAATATCAAATCGGGGCCAAGCGATGAGTTAATATTAACGGTGAGGTTGTATGATTTTTTGTCGGGGAATATCCCTTTCACCTCATACACTCCTTTATCAATTTGGGATACAACTAATTTAATATTGGGATTATCAGCAACTGCAATTTGCAATGTGGCACTGTCAACCGGTGCATTGCTATTAAAGTCGCTTACAAATAATTTAAGTGTTGCCTCTTTACCTGGCATCAGCGGCTGATATTTTGCAAGCAACTCATATACATCCGATACAGCTTCGCTGCTAAAATAAGCCGCAGGTTTAGCACCTTCCTTTTTAGCATCTCCGTGGTCCTCTCCACCATGTGCAAAAACCAAAGAAGGGATGAGCAGCAATAAAATCAAGATTTTCTTTATCATAATGTTCCTGTTATATATTTTATAGATAAGATGGCCTGGTTATAATTTCTTATAACCTCCAGGTATTTTAATTGTATTGAATAAGCATCATTGATGGTCCGCAGGTAATTGATATAATCATTTTCGCCGCTTTCAAAAAATCGCTTTGCAGTACCAATAATTACATTGGCTTTAGGGATGCCGGTATTTTTATAGTATTGTAATGATTGCGTGTAGATAGACAATTCGTTTTGTGCCTGTATCAGTTGAACAGAAAGCTGTTGTTGTAAACCACTTGCCTTTTGTTTATTAATTTCCCACTCCGTTTTTGCGGCGTTGATATTGCTTTTATACTGTCCAAACCACAAAGGCACCGTAAAACCAACACGAAAACGATTGCCAATGGGTGTATTTCTTTCGCCCTGGTTAAAGTACCCAAATGCCAGGCCGGGCAATGCTTTTGCTTTTTGCAATGCAATATTTTTTTGGGCAATCACACTTGACTGATTAAAGATTTGTATAGATGGGTTCGCTGCAAAAGCACTGCTGTCATTGGTTATTGCAACCTCCAAAACGTTGGTATCAAGTGGCGCTGCTATAAAAGTTTCCTGCAAACCAGTGAGATATTGTAACTGGCTTTGCAGATTGCCGATGGTACGTTGCGCCTGTAAATATTGATTATGTATTTCGCCGTACTGGCTTTCAGTAAATGCTTTTTGCAGGTAATCAATTTGTCCAGCATCAAACTGCCGGCCTGCCGCTTTGCTGATGCGTTCGTACACGGTATCCTGTACATATAATTGCTGCTGCAGTGCAGATGCGTATTGCAGCAACAAATACAATTGTTTTGCCTGAAACTTTACTTCATTTTCTGTAAAGCCTTTTTCTTTTTCTGCCAGTACGATCCGTTGCTTTTGCAACTGGTATTGCTTACTGTAAACTGTAGGAAATTCAGTTGATTGGGTAATACTCCCGGTATAAAATTTTCCGGTAGGGCTTTCGATAAAGACATCGGGGTTGGGCAGATTTATACTGCTTTTTAGTAATTGCCTTTGTTGTAAAATGGATAACCCGGCAGCGGAAATATTCCTGCTGTTTTTTACAGCCATACTTACAGCATCCGCTTCGGAAATAATTTTCTGGCTGTAAGCGTTTGCTATTATAAGCAACCCTGTAAAGACTGTTATGATACGTTTGAACATAAAAAAATTTAATTACAATAACTGAAACAAAACAACTATGCCTTTGGGCAAAGCAGTAATAGTTCGATGGGCTATGCCCATCAAACTCAGTTACAATAATCAAATCTGGAAACTCTGTATCGCTATGCGAATGTCAGGTGGAGGGGGATAAAAAAACCTGGCAAGATATTTTGGAGGGTAAGCCTTTGCTGAATTAAAAATATCTATACCTAAAAAAGTGCTGATTATAGCTACAAATACAGGTGTATCAATCGCTGTCTTAGCATTTTGATTCAGCGCTTTGTCTAATCGCTGGAGTTTTTGTACCTCATCATTGCAACACCCTTTCTTTTCATTGCTATCCGTTTTCTTTTCTTCATGTTGATGCTTTGCAGACGGATTATGATGATCATCTTTTTTGCCATCGGCATGAACATGAATTTCCGTAGCCTCTTGATCATGATGATGAGTGCTGTTAAATCCCATATCTATACCAATGCCACATGCAAAACCTACCATAGTATTCAACCCGAATACTATCAGCAGGACAGCCGCTTTTAATTGTATTGATATGTTTTTTTTCATTAAACTGGCGTAAAAATAGGGCTATTTTTTGAAAATCCCCCCTTTTAAGTCATAAAGATAGGCCAACTGTTTTGTTCAGGCTTACATAATTTTGGAAAGTATTTACACAATTATGGTTATAACTTGGTAAACCGGATAGTTTTTATATCCGCAGCCCTGTTTATCACGGTCAAAATATAGTTGCCCCTTGCCAAATTACTTATATATACTGGCAATGCTGTTGTGCCTTTAAATCAACAACAAGGCCCGATAATTTATAAAACTTACACCGGGTTTTAACCTGGTGTAAGTTTCTTACTATTCTGTGCCTGAACTTAAACCTATCTTACTAATACTTAAAAGCAATCCCATTGGGCTTTTTACCAACCGCAATGTCTTTGACTTTTGCGTGGGTAGTTACATTAATTACAGACACTGTATTGGCCCCCTGGTTAGTTACATAGCCAAAGTTTCCATTAAATGCGATGGCATGTGCATCCGCACCTGTTGCAAACTCGCCATGTTTCATCCATGTATTAGCTCCCATATCCAGGTAATAAGCAACTTTCCCATTAGTAGCATCACTTACCCATAATTCATTGTTAGTTGCATTAAGTGCTGCATAGCCTGGTTTAAATCCTAACATAATTGTTGCAAGTTTGGCATTTGAGGCTACATCAATAACTGAAATACTTTGTCCATCTTCACAATCAACAAACATTTTTCCACTGGCTGCAGGCCATGCCCCAACCGGGTTCATATCTACATTTATGGTTGCTACCACAGCTTTTGTAGAGGGATTTATAACGCTTACTGTATTGCTCATTCCGTTACATACATAGGCTTTTGTACCATCAGAGCTAAAGGTAACTTCAGCAGGTTCGTCTCCAACTGTAATCGTATTTTTCAAAGCATAGGTTGCTGCATCATACACCATTACTTTTCCTGACATATCCATTTGAGAAGTCCATATTTCATTTCCATCCGGAGAAAAAACTGCATTATGATTCATAACAGGCACGTCAAGATTCTTTTTTATTACACCTGTAACAGCATCCATCACTACTACCATGCCTTTCATACCAGGCATACCTCCTGTATGGCCTGCACTTAAATCCATGCCCGGAACACCAATTGCCAGATGGTGATTTCCACCAGACTGGTGATGATAAATATGATGCGGCCACATAATCAAACTGCCGCCACTATTCATTAAATCAATGCTATCTGTAACAGTATTTGTACTAAGTTTAATTACGGAAATGGTGCTGCTTTCCCCGTTCACTACATAAGCTGCCGGATAGTCAATGTTTTTTTCTGTCATTGACATACTTTCACTTTTTTTGCAAGAAGGCATAAGCAGGATTAAAGCCAATACTGCCAGGATGGATACATTAGATCTTAATTGTTTCATTTTAATTTGAGATTAGTTTAAAAATTATGGTACAGATAAAGACGAATTACGGTTGCCCGGTAAACTTATTTATTTTTTTAGCAAGATTAAATATAACTGAAGCGGAAGCACCAAACGTAGTAAATTTCAAATCATTATTATTAACCCTGGTTAAAGGTATTTTAATGTAAGGCTCAAAGGCAACACTCCACCGGTTAGAAATCTTATGATTTAACCCAAAAGAAAAATTTGATGTAATGGAAGCTGAATAACCATTTGCATCATGGTACGCACCTGCATGTGTTCTTTCAACAATGGTATTGTTGTTCAATAAGAAAGTATAGTGTATATTTTCCATCCTCATTTTATTGATGGAAAAGCCTGCTCCCGTATAAAAGCTGGTTTTACTTTTAGAGGAGAAATGATAATAAAGCATAACCGGAACTTCAACAAACCTGCAGTAGCCGGTTGCCTCTTCAAGGTTTATACTGCTGTAAGAAGGTAAATTAAGTTTTGCAGAATCGAAAGATATACTCTTTCCAGTTGTACTAAAATATTTCCTGGAAAAAATGACTCCGGTTCTGATTTCTATTTTAGGAGAAATCCTGTATCCTGCTATTACGCCATAGTCAAACCCCGGTTTTGAGTATTTGTTAAGATGTACACTATTTATATTAGTTCCTGCTGCAACAGCAATGGTGAAACTCCGGCTGGATTTGCTTTCCTTTTTATTTTTCTTAGTGTTGCTGATTGTATTATTTACACTGTCCTTATTTAAAGAAATATTTTCCGCCGGTATAATATTTTTTTCGGGATCAGTAACGATAGCGCTGTCTTCAGAATTATTTACCGTTACTTTTTTATCCAGTATATCTTGAGTAATTGAACTTATGGAGTATTCATTGGCATTATTTTCTTTCCCAGTTTCCTCAATCAGTAATTCTTCGTTCGGAGATTTTACTATTAATTTATTCAATCCCTTTCTAACTACTTTACTTCCTTTAACAGCGTTATTTAAGTTAAAAAGAGATTTAGTATTTGGTTGATCTGAAAAAGTATAGTCTATCTTATTTACCCTGGATTCATCAGCAACATTCCTTGCAATTATTTGATTTGCATTAACTTTCAAATCGTCCCGATTTTCTTTTTTATTATCAAAAGGCGGGATTGATTTTTTCTGCTCTGTATTTTCTTTAATTGCTGATTCAGCTGTAATGTATTTCCCTTTCCCCCTATTATAGCTGCTGTCATAAATCACATAAAAAGAACCAATAAACAATACTGTAAATAAAAACCATATAGCTACAAACCTTCTGCGTTTTTTCTTAACCGGCAATTCAATATTCAATTTCTTCTCAAGCTGTTGCCAGTCTGGGATAAGGCCTTTGTCAGAAAACTGTTCCGCTGCAATTCTACTTGTTTCTTCTAAATAATGGTCGTTAACGTCAAACATATTTTTTATGAATCGTTTTTTTTTGTAAGGCTTTTCTCAGCAGGTTTTTGGCTTTAAATAAATTGGATTTAGACGTTCCCACATTGATACCTAACATACCCGCTATCTCTTCATGTGTATACCCATCAATGGCAAATAGGTTAAAAACCATTTTATATCCCGGTGGTAGTTCCATGATGCAATCTAAAATCTCATTGTAACCAATAATATCTAAAGCAGATTCCGAATCGTCTTCCATATCGGCAATCAAAAGAGCAGTACCATCTGTGTGAGATAATTTCGGGTGAAACTTATCCCGGTAATTAATACAATTATTTATAAGCACTCTTTTAAACCAGCCTTTAAAAGCCGCTTCATTGCATCCGTAAATTTCTTCGTTGTAGGAGTGTAGATTTTTAAACACTTTTACAAAACCATCGCATACAAGGTCCTGTACCTCAATTTTACTGGAAGCGTACCTGTAACAAACATTTGCAGCAAACTCCTTGAGCCAATCAAAAAACAGCCTTTCCTGATGCCGGTTATTCTCCCGGCACCCGTTAAGTAAATTTTGTAGCTCCAGATTTGATAATGCCAAATAATACTGTTTTCTTTTTGATGGTTTTATTATGATACAGCTCTTTTAGCTAAAAGGTTGCCTGTGTTTTTAAAACCCGAAATTGACGACAAAGTTCTGCCATTAATGCTTATCTAAGAGATAGATTAATTTGTTTAATGACAGACTTAAAAATTGGAGTAAAAATCTAACAGATTGATAAATACCTCTTGGCAGGGGTCTATTCTATTGTCTTAAACCATTCCCTTTTTCCCGATTGCGTTGTTTCTTTTCCCGATTGTGAAGTGTTGCAGAACAATTATGTGTCACATTTGCAGCCTGATAAACAAAACTACACAGATATGCGGAAAATTTTAGTTACAATATGTTTACTGTTATGTGTGCTAATTGCAAATGCACAAAAGGCCGATAGTAGCCGAACCTTAAAAGAAATAACCGTTACAGGCTACAAAACGGTAAATGGTGTTGGGCATTTGCCCGAAATAAAAAACGGCATCATTTACGCAGGCAAGAAAAATGAAATAATTCTTGTGGATAGCTTAGATGCCAACAAAGCCATCAACAATACCCGTCAAATATTAGGAAGGATCCCTGGTCTAAACATTGTGGAAACTGAAAGCAGCGGCTTTACTGCAAACGGTATTGCCACAAGAGGATTAAACCCAGTCCAAAGTATTGAAATGAATACCCGGCAAAACGGGTACAATATTAGCGCAGATGTTTATGGTTATAACGAAGCCTATTATATTCCACCAATGGAAGCAGTAAGCCGTATAGAAATGGTGAGAGGTGCAGCGTCATTACAATTTGGTTCACAGTTTGGTGGCCTGGTAAACTATGTTACCAAAGATGCGCCAACGAATAAGCCTTTTGAATTTGCTACCTCACAAACAATGGGAAGTTTTGGAATGTTTAATTCTTTTAACTCAGTGGGCGGGACTTACAAAAAAATCAATTACTACGGTTTTATCCAATATAGAAATATGGATGGCTACCGGCCCAACAGCCAGCAATGGCAGCTGTCAGGTTTTGGTAAATTTGAATACAGGCCAACTGGAAAATTAGATGTTGGTGTTGAATATTCTTTGCTTCGCAATCAATTAAAAATGCCGGGAGGCTTAACCGACAGTATGTTTTATGCAAACCCTAAAGCATCAACAAGGGCAAGAAACTGGCTAAAAAGCCCATGGAATATTGTTACTGCTTACGCAAACTTTACAGCTTCGGAAAACACAACCATCAGTTTAAAAACATCTTACCTTTTCAGCAACCGTTCTTTGGTTTGGCGTAACGAAGATGGTGGAGCAAGTGCGTTGGATGAAATAGATCCTGCAACCAATGCTTTTGTACCAAGAGAAGTGGGAAGCGAAGACATGCATAACACAACTACTGAACTTAGAATTGCCCACACCTATAAATTGGGCAAACATTCATCTACCGTTGCTGGTGGAATAAGGTATAGTTATGCCTGGTTCAAGCGACAAGGTGGCGGCGAAGGTACCACCAACAGTGATTTCGATTTATCTATCACTGGCGATTGGGGATATAATTTAGATTTTACCACTACCAATATTGCACCTTTTCTAGAAAATATTTTCAGGATAGGAAATAAATTAACTATTACTCCCGGCCTTAGGTTTGAGTATTTAAACAGTACCGCAAAGGGTTACAAAGTTGTAGATAATATAAAACAAGTACCCGACCAAAGCCGTAACAGATATTTTGCATTAGCAGGGGTAGGCATGGAATATAAACCATCGAAAAACACCGGCCTATATGCAAACTTTAGTCAGGCATACCGCCCCATTGATTACAGCCAGTTAGAACCTTTTGGCATCACTTCTAAAATTGACCCTGACCTGAAAGATGCTTATGGTTTCAATGCTGATTTAGGTTACAGGGGCACAATAAAAAATTATTTAAACTTTGATATTGGGGGATTTTATATGGCTTATAATAACAGGATTGGTGTAGTATTAAAACAAGATCCGGTAACCGGCAATGACTATTCCTTGAGAACAAATATTGCCAACAGTGTTCATAAAGGAATTGAAAGTTATGCAGAACTCAATATTTTAAAAGCGATCAATCAAAAATCTAAATATGGAGTAAGTATTTTTAATTCATTTGCATACATAGATGCAAGATATACCAGCGGAGAGTTTAAAGATAAGAGAGTAGAAGCTGCTGCAAAAACTATCAACCGGGTTGGTGTAATTTTTAGCAGTAAATGTTTTTCATCCACCTTCCAGGTAAATTCAGTTGGCGATGCTTATGGCGACGCATCAAATGTAAAAACAAGTAATGACCCCATTGCAGGTTACATTCCGGCATATACCGTTTTAGATATCAGTGCTACTTATAAAATTAATAACTACACTATTAAAGCAGGTTCAAATAACATAGGTGATAAATCTTATTTCACCAGGAGAACAGACGAATATCCCGGCCCTGGTATTATACCCTCTGTGGGCCGTAGTTTTTATGTGGGGTTTACTGCTAAATTTTAATACCAATCATCTGTAAAAATAATTATGAGAAATTTTAAAAAATATTTACTTGTTACAGGTATAGTAATAGTAGCCTTGATGAGTTGCAGAAAAGAAAAAAACATTATTACATCAACTGATTTAACCACCCCCGCAGTACAAAGGGTTTACTATATTGCCGCTGAAGAAGTAGAATGGAATTATGTTCCAACGGGAATTAATCAGGTAACAGGTGCTGCATTTGGCAATACTGAAAATGTTTTTTTGCAAAATGATACCAATCGTATTGGTAATAAAAATATAAAAGCCGTATATGTAGAATATACTGATGCCACTTTTACCACCAAAAAGCCAAAAGAGTCTGCAGACTTAGGTATTGTAGGCCCAATCATACGTGGAGAAGTTGGTGACAGCATTAAAGTGGTTTTTAAAAACAAAGCTACATTCCCTTACAGCATACATCCGCATGGTGTGGTGTACGACGCAGATAACGAAGGTATCATGGGCGTTGACCCCGGCAATACTTTTACTTATAAATGGGCAGTTACAGAAAATTCAGGACCTGCCGAAAAAGATGGTTCATCAATAGGCTGGGTTTATCATTCGCATGTAATGGAGCATGATAATAAAGATATTTATGCAGGGTTGGTTGGAGCAATTGTTATTTATAAAAAAGGTTATTTAGAAAACAATAAAGCAAAAGATATTGACAAGGAAAAGTTTTCTCTTTTTATGATAGTTGATGAAAATAACAGTTTGTACTTAGACGCTAATAAATTAAAATATACTTTGAACAACATAGATAATGCCGACCCTGACTTTCTGGAAAGCAATTTGAAACATTCTGTAAATGGGCTGATGTATGGCAATTGTAAATTCACCGATATAAAAGCAGGTGAAAAAGTAAGGTGGTACTTAATGGATTTAGGGAATGAACTGGATAACCACACAGCCCATTGGCACGGCAACACCGCTAAAGTTAGTGGCGGCCGTACAGATGTGGTGTTTCTTGGCCCTGCAAATCTTATTACTGCCGATATGAAAGCAGACAACACAGGTACCTGGCAATTTCACTGCCACGTAAACGACCATATTTCAGCAGGGATGATCGCTTTGTATGATGTACAATAAAATTGTCAACTAAATTATCAAAAGAGGTTATTCGCTTGAATAACCTCTTTTGATTTTACACTGCCTTCGCAATCTTTTCCATAATATGATGGCTTTGGCCAAATTTGCAAAGGGCATCGCAGTGATTGCGAAGTTCTGAAAACAGGATGTATTTAATTACAACGTTATTTTGTTTTATAGCAGGACGGCACAACTGCAAGCAAACATCCTTCTCCCTCTTATCAGGAACTATAAGATAAAAAACTTCATCTCCGTCCGCAATTGTATAACTCAAATCTGTTAACCGTAAAATGCCTGAATAAATGCTGGTACTTTTTTCCACTTCAAATGCTGCGATAACATTATTAGTTCCTTTCTGAAACCAAAGGACATCAATTAACTTTACCGTGTTCAATGTTTCTTTATCCAGATTAATTTCAGGAAACTGCTGTAAACTCATAAATGAAAAATTGTTACCACAATATGACCTTGAACGGTCATTAGATGCAGCAATAACATCATAGCCCAAAGCATTTCCAATCTTTAGTAAATGAAATTGCATTTCGGTATGCAGGTTTTCTTCTTCTTTTTCAAGCTGCACATCCTGCTGTCTTTTCTCAATTAGCTTTTCTAATTTTTTACGTTCTGGTTCTGACAAATATTCATCGCTGCCTAAAACTAATTTCTGTGTTCCTATTTCAAACAGCAAGCCTGCAATAGCTCCCAGGTCAGATGATAATTCGGAACGCTGCTGGTTATTAGTATCAATCATTACTTCTCTTAACTTTAAATATTCACTCCAGCTACCCAATTTCTTTTTGTCTTTGAATAAAAAATTAAAGCCATTAATAATTGCTGTATTAAATGGAGGTATAATGGTAGGATGCAAAAAATACAAAATACTTGCTACCGCTGGGCCAAGCCCTTTTATTTTTAAACTGTCCAGCCTGATAATTTCTGTAAGGATTTGTTCTTCAGTCTTTGCATTCAAACAGTTTTCTAAAAATTGTCCGAAAGCCACTTTGTTGAGTTCATTTTCATAAATATCCGGTATTCTTAATTTGGGTTTCCAGTAAAAAGGATGGGAAGCTCCCTCAAATACCTGTTTTTGTTCTGTGATACAGGTAAGCACAAACTCTAATGACGAACCCTTGAAATCATTTGGAAACTTTTTGTTTTTAATATCATCAATCACCTGCATAACACCTCTGCGGATGGAACGAAAAGCCTTTAGCCGTTCTTCATTATTAATGAACCATGTGTTATAAACAGATTGCTTATCTGTTTTGTATTGCTGGATGATTTGAGAAAGGTTGCTGTTCATATACTTGTTAAAACAGCAAAATACATCATTTGCGGCAATCCTTCTTTCTTACTGCGTTGGCTTTGAAGACCCTTCCGAAAAATTGCCTTCTGTGTTACAGGATTTTCATTACTCAGAGCATCTAACTATTGTTATGGTAATTAGCTGAAATTAAAAGTCCTTTTCCCCGTATTCAGTTCTCACAGCTTTGCCTTTTTTGTCTGTATCATTTAAGCGAAAACTTATACTTAACTGTAATACTCTATCGTACTTAATATAATTGGTAATCACATAAAAATTATTGCCCTTATTGGCAATGGTTTGGTGATTGCTGTTGAAAAGGTTTTGCAGTAATAGCCCGGCAGTTAATTTGTTGCTCCATAAATATCTTAGCCCCGCATTTGCCAAAAACAATTCGCCATCTTCTCCCTGTGCTGTCACGGTTTTTGAAATATAATTTCCATCCAACTGAAATTTGAATTTCTTGCTGAAGTCAACAGATGTATTACCATTGATGTTATAATTGAAACTGTTTTGATTCTCATCAACTCCTTTTACAAATCCTGCAACATGAAGCTGATAAAAATTGCCCGAAAGATAGAAGCGGAGCCATGATAATGGCTTTACTTCTGATGAATATTCAAGCCCCTCGGATGTTGTATTGCCTGCATTGGTAAATGTTCTTAATAAAGTGATGCGACTGTACACCTCATTGACCCGGAATATTTTATCTTTTACTTTATTGAAATAAGCGGTTGTGGTAATGTTTATTTTTTTCCAGCTCTTAGAATACGATATTTCAACTACATTGGTTATTTCAGGAAGTAATCCGGGATCGCCTACTTCTATAAACTCCGAATGACGATGATTTTTGAATGAAGACATTAGCCTTGTGGTAGGCCTGTCTATTCTTTTTGAATAGCCGATTCTCAATTTCTGGTTCTTAGGTAAACTCCATAAGCCCTGTACAGATGGAAATAAATTTACCTGCTCAATCTTAAACGGTACAGCACCTGATGTATGATTGAAATTTCTGTTCATATATTCTCCCCTCAACCCAATATTATACGAAAAGATTTTATGCTGGCCTGAATACTGAACATATCCTGCATGAATGGATTGCTTCAGGTCGAGCTTGTCATTGAAAGCAGGGTCTTTTTCCCATGAGCCGTTTGTAATATTCAATCTTTCAAAACTAAAATCACTTTGTGATGAACATACCGCCACTGATAGCCCAGCTCTATTTTATTTTTATTCTTTAACGGTATGGAATAGTCTGTTTGTAGTCGCCATCCATTTAAAGGGCTAAGTTCATCTGAACGCTCTTTTAATAATAATACTCCGCTTGCTTCATCATTATCCTGGTTGCGAAGCGGTCCGCCCAATACCGAGTATTCATAAATGCCCAGCACACTCAGTTTGTTTTTATTTTTAAACCTGTGAGTATAGTCTGCATTCATAGTAAAGAACTCTCCGGTGCGTACAAATAAATTTTGATTATAAAATATTTTATAAGGCGCTGACCAGTTTTGATTATATAAATCCAACGGAGTATTGGTTTTAATATACTCTTTATAATGCAGGTTGGCAGTGCGGTCGTTTTGTTTATAACCATAGTAGGCACCTATATTTAAAATATTGCTGCTATTGAAAGTGTAAGTTGTTCCTGCTCTTATTCCGTATTGTTTATCTTTTAATGGACGAATACCATCTGAAGGCTGAAAAGTAACGGTGTCATTATAAATTGTCCGCACTTCACCAATGCGATAGCCTTTGATATTATATTGCCTTGCATCAGCCGAAATAAAACTGTTCCATTTTGCTGTGGCATAATTAATGGAAATATCACCTCCAAAACGTAAAGGGTCAACACCTCCAAACATGCTGTTACCAGTAATACTCCAACCGAGCAATACATTTTTCTTTGTAATGATATTGATAACACCTGCCTAACCTTCTGCATCATAACTGGCCGAGGGAGTTGTTACCATTTCTATACTTTCAATTGCATTTGCCGGAATTTGTGCCAGCACTTCGGCAGGTGTACGGTTGGTAAATTTTCCATTGATAAGAACCTGAAAATTACTGCTACCCCGCAGTAATACATTTCCCTCCGTATTAACAGTAACAGACTGCAACCGCTGCACCAAATCAAGCCCTGTGCCATTGGCCGCATTAGCAAATTGCCTGGCCTGAATAATTTGTTTGTTCAGTTGAACAGATGAATTATTTTTTTTGCCGGTAACTGTTACGTCCTGCAAAGAAGAAGCGGAATGTGACAGCAGAATATCAGGGAGCAAAATTTCTTTTTTGGTTTCATCTTTTACAATCAATGTATCAAACCTGAAATAGCCTATAAATTGTATTTGTAAAATAAGGTCTTTAGAAGTTGAACCTTTTATTGCAAACTCACCCGATTTGTTAGTGGCAACACTTTGAATTATGACTGAATCTTTTCGTAATAAAGACACCGTGGCATATTCAAGCGGCGTATGTGCATAAGCATCATGTACCTTTCCCTTAATGATTCTGTATTGTGCATGAAGCTGAGTAGAACAGACAATTAAATATGCTAAAAGAAAAAAGATAAGCTTTATTCGCCTGGGATGTAATTTCATAAATATGTAACCATTTTGAAACAGGGATCTTCCACTTTATTGTCTTCACTATTTGTGTTGCAGGATGAGTAAGAATAAGTTTCCATTTGTATATCCTTTATAAAAGCAAAATACATTATCTACAGCAATCCTTTTTCCTTACAAAAATGACTTTGAAGATTTTCCATAAAAATTGTCCTATTGATTTTATCGCAGTCATTACGAGTTGTTTATAATAATATTCAGACGTCCCCGTTATCGATACTCTTTAATATTAATTCAGGCGTATGAATTGCCTTACAGCGTATCAGGAGTTATTTATTTTTGATAATAACAACGGCAAATATAATCAGAATCGTTGCAATAACCCAATATCCAAGGTGGTCAGACCATATCATAATTATTCCTCCCATTACCACCCCTGTAACCTGGCCTAAGCTATTAACGGCACTAAAAATACCCAACGACGTTCCATATTCTTTTCCAGAATCCTTTGTAACAAGTGAAGTCAGGCTCGGTGTGAGGATTGCTATTCCGACGGAGATAAATGAGACGTAAAACAAAATCCATCCCATTTCCCTTGAAATGGTAAGCATAAACATACCAATACCCAGGAGCAGACAACCGAAAGGCAATAATGCCCTTTCACCTTTCTTTTCAATTAACCATGCAATGGGCCCTAATTGCAGTAAGCCCATCAGCAAACCACAAATAATAAGGACAATGCTCATTTGCTTTGGTCCAAAAGAAAAAAAACGTTGTGAATGAATTGCAAATGTGCCTTCAAACAGGGAATGTGCAATCTGGCTGAAGAAAGATAATGCCAACAATGCGATGAATGCCTTTTTAATCAATTTAAAGTTTGGGACAAAAGATATTTTGGTTTTTGTTTCCTTTTGTTTTATTGTTTTAGTAGAGATATTGAGTGATTCCGGCAATAGAATTACATACAATACCAGTGCTGATATTGTAAGCAAAGAAGAAAAAACAAAGAGGGTAGAAAATTTATCAAGTGTTAACTGTGTGAATAGAAATTTAAGGTGAATGCTGATGTTTGAAAAAAGATTACCCAGCAAATGACCAGTAACAGCACCTAATCCTGCTACACCATTCAATATTGCAAAATTCTTTCCTCTTTTTTCTTTTGGAGTTTTATCAGCAATGTAAGCACCCGATGCAGTTACAAAAGAGGCTGTAAAAACTCCTGCTATCAAACGGGAGATATAAAGTAGAATCAAACTTCCACCCAATGAAAAGACAATGGTAGAAATTGAGAATCCTGCAATGCCTGTTAATATGAGTGGCCTTCTCCCAAGTTTATCAGAGAGTGAACCGAGGTAAGGTGCGAAAAGGAATTGTGTTAGCGGGAAAGCACCAGTTATTAATCCTATATGAAGTGAAACCGTTTTGGATGAAATATCCCTGTACGAAAGAAACTTTTCAATAAAAAACGGAAGTACAGGAAGTGTCATTCCAAATCCAGTCATTACCAAAAACACTCCGCAAAGGAGTATTATTTTTCCTTTGTCGTATTTTTTCACCTCAATCATGTTAAATATTCCCAGCCATCCTTGCTACATTTTCATTCCCTCCATTGGATTTGCACCTTTCTTAAAAATAAATTCACTGTTTAACAAATAAGCTCCGGTGATCACCACAACGTCTCCGGGTTGAAGGCCTGATTTTATCTCAACCCTTTCTCCATCTTCCATCCCTATTTGAACCATCCTGCTTTTGAAAGTATGGTTACCTGTTTGTATCCAAACAGATGCGCCGGTGCCAGTACGGAGTACTGCATCAGATGGCAGGGTTAATGTGTTTACCTGTTTTCCTTTGATAGTTACATAAGCAGGCATGCCGGGTTTTAATAGTTTTTCTGAGTTGGCTACATTTACCCGTAGCAGGGTAATACGGGTTTGGGGATTAATTTCAGGGTTCATAAATTCAATCTTTCCATTTGATTGTTTGCCAGGTAAATCGGGGAATTGAACAGAGGCAACTGCATTATTATCTATCTGCGATAATAGGGATGTGTAAACCTGTGCTTCTGCCCAAAGGGTTGATAAGTCTGCTATCCGCACAATAGTACCCCCTTCCATTGTGTATTCTCCTTCCTTTATATCCAATGTGGTAATATACCCTGCAACAGGGCTATAAAAAGTGGTAAGGGTTGTTGTAGTTTTCTTTTCAGCTATCTCTTGTATTTGTTTTTCAGATAAACCCCACAGTAGTAATTTATTTTTTGCACTTTGTAACAACGCTGTAAAATCAACAATTGTGTTATCAAGAGTCTTTTGTTTTTCAAGTGCCAATATATATTCCTGCTTGGCATTATTCAACTCCTCACTGTATATATCAAATAATTTATCTCCTTTATTAACATAGTCGCCCAGGTTTTTGAAGTAAAGCCGTTCAATTCTTCCCATCACCCTTGCACTTACCGCATTGATTTTTTGCTGATCGGCATTCAGTGTTGCAGTAAGTACCATCTTGTCGCCAATCATTCCGCTGCGGATTGTGTCTGCTGAGATATTGCCCAATTGAATTTGCTGGTCACTAAGCTTTACTTCATTCGGATCAGTTGATTCGCCCTTTTTAGCTTCTATCAATTTCATGCCGCATATAGGGCAGTTGCCTGGTTTATCCTGCATTACCTGCGGGTGCATTGAACAGGTATAATATACGTCGTTCATTTCCATATTGTGTTCTGCATGGGCTGCGACTTTCTCATTCTTATTTTTGCATCCAGCAAATAAGAAAACAAGTACTACGATAAATATTTTTTTCATCTTTTATATATTTTGTTGTTACCGTCCACCAATGTCACTATTACCTTTTTTCTCAAGTTTAACACTTGCCTTTTGTTTTTAGTTTATTAGTCCTTATCCCTGATTTTTATGAAACTTTCGCTATCCATTAAAAACTGTGCATTTATTGCCACAGAGTCTGCTTCAGTAATACCCCCTGTTATTTGAATTAAATTTTTATAGACTACTCCTGTTTCAACCTTCTGTGTTTTGTACCCGTTACCACTTCTTACAAATACAACTTTCGCAAGCCCCAATGATAGTATGGCTTCCTTTGGCAACCATTTCGCATTTATTGCGTTGCTGAAAATAGTAGCCCGTAACTGGCTGCCGATGGGTAATTGCAAAGCACTGTTATCAATATTTACCCTTGCCGTTAATGTTTTACTTCCGGGTCTGAAAAAAGGTTCAATAAAATAAATAGAGCTGTTAAAATCTTTATCTGGTTTAGCTTCTGGTACAATTTTTACTTTATTGCCGACTTTAATAAACACCTGGTCTGATGGATAGATATTCAGCAAAGCCCACACTTTATTAGGGTTATAAACTTTAAAAATAGTCTGCCCCTTTTGTAAATACATTCCTTCTTTAAGGCTAAGCTCTTGGGTTGTTAGTGATGTAGCTTCATTCATAGCGGGAGCTTCCGGAACGGAGTTACTCATCTCCGTATTTAACGCCTCATGAATATGACCGCTGTACCTGCTGTAAACAGGTACAGTAAAAAGTGGTTTTTGTGTACTTACCACCTGCTGTAGTTGTTCACCAGGAAAACCAAGCAACAATAATTTTTCTTTAGCTGCATTAATTAATGAGCTGTTGGATGGATCGTTTTTTATCAGAAATAAAAGATTTTGCTGTGCGGTAAGCAACTCAGGGCTGTAAATGTCCATTATTTTTTGCCCTTGTTTAATCAACTGGTAGCGATACCGGACATACAACTTTTCAATCCTTCCACTTATCCGTGCAGATATTGCTCCGACTTCGGTAGTGTTGTACGCTGTATA
Source organism: Ferruginibacter profundus (assembly GCF_054783275.1). Classification (NCBI taxonomy): domain Bacteria; kingdom Pseudomonadati; phylum Bacteroidota; class Chitinophagia; order Chitinophagales; family Chitinophagaceae; genus Ferruginibacter; species Ferruginibacter profundus. Next base: position 248,745 of record NZ_BAAGQW010000002.1, read on the forward strand.
ACCAAGTGCATTAATTTCTACGGGTTCTTCACTGCTTAATAGTGTTGTAGAAGGTATGGTAGAAATTGCATAGCCATTGGTCGGCTGCAGTAAAGTATGCAAAGAAACATCGTGTATTTCTTTGCTTGCACTTTCCTTTTTTACCAGGTGCATTCCACAAATAGGGCAATCGCCAGGTTTGTCTCGGATAATTTGGGGATGCATGGAACAGGTGTATAATACCTTCTCTTCTGCGGAAGAAGCACTCATATTCCCATCCTTACTATCCATGTCCATGTTTTCCATTCCAGCCATCTCTTCGTGCTGGGTATGTGTAGCATTTTTTGGGATCAGTATTTTAAAATATATCCAAGCGGACACAACCAGTAAAATCAGTACCGATGATATGATAATTGCTATTTTCTTTTTTTTCATAACAGAGTAATAAATTCTTTTAAGTTAATTGATATTGTAACATCATGCCATCATCTTCATGTTCAAGATTGTGACAGTGGAAAACGAAAACACCTGTTGTTGTTGAAAATGGAATAATGATTTTTACTACCTCACGGGGTAATACTAAAACAGTATCCTTCCAGCCGCTTTCTGAAGCTATCAACTGTGTACGGCCACCGCTTCTTTCCAATACCTGAAAATGTACACCATGCAGATGTATAGGATGAGGTTCTTCACCCTGGGAATTATCAAATATCCATATCTCAGTTGCATTGGCCGATACATTTTCATCAATCCTGTTTTTGTCATAAATCTTATCATTGATTTTGTGAATACCAGTCATATTCATACCACTGCTCATTTGCATAGCATTTATAACAAAGTTCCTTGTCTTTGACGATGAGGAAGGAGAAATAGCATTGACAGAAGAAAGCGAGGCTGGAAAAGTAAACACATCATTTACAATTTGCGTTACTTTAAACTTCATAATCTTAAACCCTTGCCTACCTTGTGCACTGCCAGCGTTATCAAACATTTTGCTTTCTAAAAATATATCCGTGCCCGTGTTAAGCCCGGCAAAGTTTAACAACACATCTAACCTTTCACCCGGTGCCAATAAAATATTTTTAACTGCTACAGGATTTTTTAATAACCCGCCATCATTTCCAATAATCATTAAATCAGCATTATTACTTAAAGCAAGGTTATAGATACGGGCATTAGAACCATTTAATATCCGTAACCTGTAAAATCTTGTTGCTACCTCTGTGTAAGGTGATGCTTCCCCATTTACAACAATGGTTTCACCCATATAACCTGACATTACTTCTCCCATAGAGGGGTTATAAGTGATGCCAGATGCAGTAAGTCGTTTGTCCTGTATTACCAAGGGGATTTCATAATTACCAGAGGGAAGATTTAAAGCTGCTTCCTCTGCATCGTTAATTATAAACAACCCAGCTAAACCCTGGAAAGCCTGTCTGGCGGTTGCTCCCTCAGGATGCGGATGATACCAACATAACCCGGCCCGTTGATTAATTGCGAATTGATAATTAAACCCACTGCCGGGATTTATAACAGCTTCAGGATGGCCATCCATATTAGCAGGAATTTTTAAACCATGCCAGTGGATATTAGTTTTTTCAGAAAGATTATTCTGAAAATTGATATTGGCAGTTATGCTACTGTTAACACGAATAGTAGGACCCAATATTCCGTTAGCCTGGTAACCCAACACTGAAATATTGCTACCATTAATATTTGCCGTTGTTGCCTGTGCAGTTAATGCCGCACTTCCCGTTACTGTATTGGGTACAGGAAGTAACCTGCTGAAATTCCCTTCTGTTACAGGAACTGGCTGGCCGCCCATATTCATGCCATTGCCACCCATCATGTTGTTTTTATTACATGCTGCTAAAATGGTGGCAACTGAACCGGCTGTTAATATACCACCTGCACCCAGACCTGTGTTTTTAATAAACTCCCTGCGTTTCATAGTTAAAAGGTTTTATAATGAATAATTATTTTATTTGTAAGATCCTTTCCAGTTCAACCTGCATCGTTAGCAATTCCTGCAATTGCTTTAAATATTCAAGCTGTGTCATATTTAATGTTTCCCATGCATCGAATAATTCAAATAGCTCTTCAGTATTTTGTTCATATGATAATTGATAGGTCTGATAGTTTCTGCGAAGTGCCGGTAGAATTTTCTCTTCGTATAATTTTATTTGTTTGCTTTTATTGAGAATGTCAGTTCGTATACCATATGCCATCCCTGTTGATTCATTTAAAATCATTTTCTTTTGCTGGTTCAATGATTCGTTTTTCCATTTAAGACTTTCAATATTTGCTTTATTCATTTTTGCCGACCACCGGGCCATCGGCAAACGCACCATTGCCATTGCAGTAAACTGCATGGGCTGCCTTGCCCAACCGTAAGCGTTTTCAAACCGAAAACCAAACTCCGGCAGCAGCCTCGTTCTTTCGGTTTCCTGCTTTAATATATTAACATACATTTCTTTTTCAATAGCTTTTATGTCACTCCTGTTTGTTACAAACAATGTAGTATCAAATGCCAGATTTTGATAGCTATTGAATGTGTATGAAGTATCAATATCAAATTCAATAGTTTTATCCCTGTACATTAATGTATTGATGTTATATTTCCTTTGTTTTATTTCATTCTCCAGCATAATCCTCATACTTTGCACATTCGCAAGAGCCGCCTTTGCTTTATAATAAGCGTTAATCTTTTCAAGCCCATTTTTATAGCGTATCTCAGCACTTTGAATCATATAATTTAAAAGCTTTTCATTGTCATCTAAAATCAACAACTGCTTTTTGATTACTATCCATTCATAATAATTCTTCTTTGCATCAGCATATAATTGATTTAATGTATAACCTTTTTTTTCTGCTTCTACAGATGACATGGATGACATGTATTTATAATCTGCATTTAACCGCTTAGGATTGGGAATGATTTGCTGTGCTGCTATAGTGTATTGCCCCATACCAGGTTGTCCATTCATTGATTTCCAGTAACGGGGAGCGTATGGCACCATAAAAAAACCCGATGACAATTCAGGGGCCATCCAGCTTTTAGCTCCTTTGGCCGCTTCATCTAATGAACGTACTTCTGCATCATACATTTTCAAAGATGGACTATTTGCCTGGATAGAATCAAGAATTGTACTGATGCTTATTTGTTGAGCATTACCAGTAAAAACAGCGAAAACTGTTAGGCTAAAAACTGTGAACAGCATTTTTCGCATTAAATCAATTGTGCTATTATTTTGTATTCTAATTGTGTAATTCATATTGTTTACTAATGTTTAAAACCGTTATTGAATTGATTTTGAGCCTTTCCCTGGATGAAATGTTTTAGTGAAATACTCCCTTGCATTTATCTCTGTTTTAAAATATAAAACATCTTCCTTTGAACCGGGCTTGCCAATAATAAAAGCACTGGCTTTATCTACCTGTTCACCAGATAGCAGATCGGCGGTATAGTGTGTAGTTGAGTCTTCATTAAGAGCTTTTACACATCCTTCACAGCAACCGTAATACGTTTTATTATCTATGGGGACTGCAATTTGATCAGAGTTCATAAACCTGTTATTGATCATACAAACCTGCTTATTTGGAAGTTTAGTGATGGCAGTATCTGAAAAAATAATTGCAGAAGTAGCCACATTATTTTTATTGTTTGCTGCATTATCTCTGCCAGAATTGCAAGAGATTAGAGACAGCAGAAAAAGAACAAAAACAATCGGGGAATAATATTTCGTTTTCATATTAAATTGATTTTTCATTTTTAAATATGCTATTTGGAAATTATTTTAGTTGCGGAACCTGGCTTATGCATCACAGCTACTTCTGCTTTCATATCATACACTTCTTTAATTTTATTTTTTAAACATTCAGCAGCTTCAGGCTCCCCATGTACAATAAATATTTTTTCTGGTTTATTTTGAAGAGCATTCATCCAATTCAACAACTCTTCCTGGTCTGCATGACCCGATAGGCCTTCAATTGTCCTGACACCTGCTTTTACTTTATACATTTTTCCACGTATCAGTATTTCTTTAACACCATCCTGTAATAACCTTCCATTTGTTCCTTTTGCCTGAAACCCTGCAAGCAAAATGGTTGTTGAAGGGTTTTCAATATAGTATTGCAAATATGTTAATACCCGGCCACCGGTTACCATCCCGCTGCCTGCGATGATTATCTTAGGTTGTTTATCATCAATAACCTCAAATGTTTCTTTAATACTTTGAATACGGTGTATTGATTTGCACATAAGGGTACATTCATCTGGTGGAAGTTTATGCCAGCCTTTATTGTGATGAAATACTTCCAGTACATCTTTGCCCATGGGGCTATCCATATAAACGGGTAAATCAGGGATCAGCGCCTGTTGCTTCATTTTCCAAAGCATGTACATCAACATTTGGGTACGTTCCACTGCAAAGCTGGGAATGATAATTGTACCCTGATTGTCTGCACTTTCATTAATGCAATCAGCCAATTGCTGCTGTGCATTATCGGGATGAAGACGGTTGCCGTATGTGGATTCAATTACCAGTATATCTGCATTCTCTGGTTTATTAGGATGAAAAAGAAGAATATCATTCTCTCTCCCGATATCGCCGGAAAAAACTATTTGTTTGCTGTCGTATTTTATCTCGATAAAAGAAGCGCCTATAATATGCCCGTTATACCGAAACCTGATTGCTACATCATCAAACAATGAAAACCATTCTTCAGAAGTAACAGGTACAAATTGTTTGACTGTATCAAGAACATCATCCATTAAATAATCGGGTAAAGAAATGGGTTCTTCCTGAGAATGATCATGCTTTTTGTGGTTATGTTTGCGATTATGGCTACGCTCTTCCGCCTGTCGATATTCCTCTTCCTGGATTTTAGCACTGTCGGATAAAATAATTTCAGTTATCTGTAATGTTGGAGAAGTTCCATAGATCTTCCCTTTAAATCCCTGTTTAACCAAAAGGGGTAAATTACCTGTATGGTCAAGGTGAGCATGAGTGAGTAAGATGCAATCAACATCGTTTGCTGCAACCGATAATGGCAACGCATTTAATTGCTTTTCATTTTCACCCTGGAATAAACCGCAATCAATTAGTATTGTATGAATGCCTAGCCGCAGCAGATGCCTGGAGCCTGTTACTGTTCCGGCTGCGCCGCAAAATTGTAAGGATATATTGTCTGACTGATACATTAGTGAAGTTTTTTTTGGATGAGTGAATGACATAATTCATGGCCTTCCCTGATAATCCTATCAGCTCTATCTTCTTTAATACCGATTTGTGATAACAATTGAGGATTGTGACAGAGTTCTTTACACATCACGATCTGCTTATTTAATAATTCGTTTTTTTCATGTACACTCAATGTGGTAAGACAGGTTAGGGGATACAAACCTGTTTCATCAATAATATCTTTTAATCCTTTACCATAGGGATAATCCCACGACCATAAATGCAGACCTGCACAAGAACCATATTGAACTGCATCTGTTGTTAATCTTGTATTGGTAACTACCCAGCCCTGGTGGAATTTCATACCATGCCCAGGTATTTGCTTCCATTGCTCTTCTACATCCCGGAAACGGGAATGTATATAAAGTGGAATTTTTACGTCTGATACCGTACCCGGCTGATTATGATATTTACATTCTATCATAAAATGCTGGTTATCTTTTTCTGCTATTACATCCACTTCATGCTTTACACATTTGCCCTGCACTGTAATGCCTACCTGTATGGCATAACCTTGTTCTTTCAATAAAGCGGCAATAAAATTCTCAAAAGGGAAACCGGATGGCCCTAATTCCATAATTGCCTGTTTCAAATGAAATCTGGCGGCCATAGGCTTCGAACGACTTTTTAATTTACTCATGGCCATTTTATAAATTTTTTTAGTCGGGATTCCATCATACAGCCTGCTTTCAACATCTATGAGAATATCGGTGGCTAACCTTTCATTTGCACCTGCCTTGCCCAAGGCATGCAGTAATTGTTCTGCATTAAAGGGTTCCTGTTCGCCACTGTGTTTTTTTATTAATATTTGTCTACTCTTAGCCATTATTTCAGCTTTTAATTTTTTGTTTCACTTCGATGCTTGCGAAATGGTTTTACAGGATATTGTTCCAGCATATCATAGACTACCGGGTGAAGGTTCATTTGCAGGTAAGCTGTATCATATAAATCTGCATTAGCCGTTCCAGACCATACTATTTTTTCCTGCACCCTGTCAATAACATTTAGCGTAATTGAATTTTTAATATAGGTTTCCCTAGGGGCAGTATTTTCTTTTGGATAGTTAAAATATTTATAGGTAAACGGCTTATTGTATTTAAGCGGATTATTTAAGGGATGTAAAAATGGATTACCAAATTCTGTTATTGTTGTTGTGCTGAGTGGCGTTGTAGCAGAAGGATCAGCCTTTTCGAGTGTTTTGCTTTTTACAATTAGCTCCAACAATACATCCGGGTTGTCAGTATTTACTTTGTAACCCCTTTCTCCCATACAATGTGTAAAATAGTTCATGGTATTATTCCGCATCCTTGCAAAAACGGTTTTTGCATCACCGGAATCTTTATCCGGCAGCCAGGCAAAAGTTTTGTACTGCTTAAAATCTGTAGACCGGTCGTAGTTGCTTTGTATATCTTTGTACATTTTTTGACTGCATCCCGCCAGTACCATTAATGCAATACCAACTATGATCCGGTTTTTTATAAAATATGTTGTGCTTATTCTCATGACTCTTTTTTTTAATGATGCGTTTCCATTACTTCTATTTTGCCATGTTTTCTTAATTCATATTCCTTTTGCATTAAAAATATCAATGGTGTTACCAGAAGAATATGCGTTGATGAAGTCAGTACACCACCAATCATCGGTAGTACTATAGGTATCATAACATCACTTCCCACACCGGTACTCCAAAGAATGGGAACTAAACCAAATAAGGAGACACTAACCGTCATCAACTTTGGCCTTAGCCTTTTGGCAGCGCCTGCTATTACGTATTCTTTTAAATCAGCTTTGGTAATTGTCTCCCGGGAATTCCCTTTTTTAGCAACTAATTGCTGCATCGCATCGTTTAGGTAAATTACCATTACAATCCCTGTTTCTACTGCTAAACCAAACAATGCAATAAAGCCAACTGATACAGCTACCGAAAGATTCACTCCCCAGAAATAGACAAAATAGGCTCCGCCAATCAGGGCAAAAGGAATAGAGATAAGGCTAAAGAAGGCCTCCCTTGCAGAATGAAAGGCAAAATACATGCACATAAAAATGATTACCAATACAATGGGCAATATCATTTTTAGTGTTTTTTCACCACGTATCAGGTTTTCATAATTACCACTCCAGTTGAGATAATAACCTTTCGGCATTTTTGTAATCATGGCGCTCAGTTTTTTTTGTGCTTCCTCTACGGTACTGGCCAAATCTCTTTCTCTTACATTAAAAAGCACAGTTCCTCTAAGCATAGCATTTTCTGAATTAATCATAGGAGGGCCTTCGGTAATTTTTACATCCGCCACTGCTTCCAGCGGTATGGGGCCATAGCTCATTGTTTGCACCTGCAATCTTTTTAGTGCCTGGATGTTATTACGGAAATCCTGGGCAAAACGTGCATTCACAGAAAAACGCTGGCGGCCTTCAATGGTAGTGGTAAGGCGCATACCGCCCAGTGCACTTTCTACCACCGCATTTACATCGTCAATGCTTAATCCGTATCTTCCAATTTCTTCCCGCTTTATGGCTATATCAATATATTTACCACCGCTTATGGGTTCTACATACAAATCTTTAACGCCCGGGGTACCTCTTAGTGCTTTCTCTACCTGTTGTGCAAAGGCATAAATAGTATCTAAATTCTGGCCAAACACTTTAATTCCAACATCGGTACGGATACCTGTTGAAAGCATGTTGATGCGATTAATTATAGGCTGTGTCCAGCCATTTACAACGCCGGGTATCTGTAGTTTTCTATTCAATTCATTGATAATACTGTCTTTTGTGAAACCTTTCCTCCATTCCTTTCTTGGCTTTAGCATAATAATTGTTTCTACCATGCTGATGGGGGAATTATCAGTTGCGGTATACGCCCTTCCCGCTTTACCCATTACATGCGCTACCTCTGGTACAGTAGTAATAATCTTGTCCTGAACCTGTAATAAACGCTTAGCTTCTGAATTGGAAACATCAGGCATCATTACCGGCATAAATAACAATGACCCTTCATCCAGCGGTGGCATAAACTCACGGCCAAGCCCCATAACCAGCGGAACACTTATTATTAATGCTGCTATATTTACACCAAGTGTCACCCATTTTCTTTTAATACAGGCACGAATAACGGGCTCATAAATTCGTTCAAGTACCCGGTTTACCGGATTAGCATTGTCTGGTAAAAACTTACCTTTCATAAAAAAAGAAATAAGCACCGGGGCCAGCGTTAGTACCAATATTGCATCTACCGCCAGGATAAATGTTTTAGTATAAGCCAGGGGATGAAATAATTTTCCTTCCTGCCCTGTCAAAAGAAATACAGGCAGAAAAGAAGCAATAATAATAATGGTAGAAAAGAATACCCCCCTGGATACCTGTTGGCATGCACGCTCTATGATTGACATTCTAATGTCCTCGGGAATTTCCCGGTAGGCAGGTTTACCTTTTTTGCTGAAACGGTTTTTTAATTTTCTAAATAAATTCATACGATTAACTTTTTTCAGGGTGATTATTATTTTGCCATTCAGAAAGCTGGCGATAACTATTTTCGGACATAATAATTCCATTATCCACTATAACGCCAATGGCTAATGCAATACCAGTTAAAGACATTAAATTTGATGACAGGCCAAATGCATTTAACAGGATAAAACTGATGGCAATTGTCAGGGGAATTTGAATAATAATGCTCAAGGCACTGCGCCAGTGAAAAAGAAAAATCAACACGACCAAACACACCACAATTATTTCCTCTATTAATTTTCCCCGTACTGTTTCAATAGCCGCTTCTATTAGTCCGCTCCTGTCATAGGAAGTTTTAAAAGACACACCTGGCGGAAGTCCTTTTTCCACCTCCTTCATTTTTTCTTTAACAGCTTGTATTACCTTATCAGCATTTTGTCCATATCGCATTACTATTATTCCGCCTACCACTTCACCTTTTCCATTCTCGTCAAAAATGCCTAATCGTAAATCTCCACCCATTTGTACACTGCCTAGATCTTTTACTCTTACAGGGATTCCATTGTATTGCCCTAATGAAATATTCTCCACGTCTTCTTTGTTTTTAATATAACCCAATCCACGAATTACATAGGCCATATCGCTCATTTCAAATTTTCGTCCGCCCACATCATTGTTGTTGGCTTTTACTTTATTCATAACATCCATTAATGAAATATTATAAAACTGCAACTTCACCGGATCTAATACAATCTGGTACTGCTTTTCAAAACCGCCAAATGATGCAACTTCGGCAACACCGGGCACCGTCTGTAATGCAAACTTTATATACCAGTCCTGCAAGGCCCGTTGCTCACCTAAATCCATTTTGGGTGCGTCAAGGTGGTACCAGAAAACATGTCCTACTCCTGTACCATCAGGACCTAATGCAGGAGTAATTCCCGGAGGTAATAACCGCTGTGCATAGTTTAATCGTTCCAATACACGGGTTCGGGCCCAATAGATGTCAACATTATCTTCAAAAATTACATACACAAAACTCATCCCGAACATGGATGTACCTCTTATGTTCTTTATACGGGGAATACCCTGGAGATTAGATACCAGCGGATAAGTAATCTGATCTTCCATCAACTGCGGGCTGCGGCCCATCCATTCTGTAAAAACAATGACCTGATTTTCCGATAAATCCGGTATGGCATCAATCGGATTTTCTTTAACTGAATTAAACCCCCAGGCAAAAAGCACGGCCGCCATAAGCAGGACCATATACCGGTTTCGTAAAGCAAATCTTATAAGACCTTGTACCATAATTTGATTGAGTTTTAATGTTATTTAAATGAGCTTCGACCGGTATAAACCAATTTTAGTAAATTACAATTTATTACTGATTAAAAATGCAGCAGCAAATGCAAGAATGGAATACAATTCAGGGAATACAGCAAGTATCATCGTTTTGCCAAACACATCATTGCCCGAAGCGATTTCTGCAATGCCGTGAGCACAAACCTGACCTTGCTTGATGGCAGCAAAGGGCGCAACAATTCCCATAATTAATCCAGCCCCCAATACTGCTGTTGCAGTAAGAGGCTCAATAGTTGGAGTAAAAATTGCTTTTTGATAAAAAATAAAAAATGCAGCAAAGCCAAACAATCCATGTGTGCCGGAAAGTGCACTAAGTAGCATATAATTTCCAAAAGCATCACCTTTCTTTTTTAAAGCACCTATGGTAGCATTAGCGCCGATTGAAACCCCAATTGCACTTCCTACCCCCGGAAGAATTATCATTAAAGCAAGACCCAATTGAGCAATAAATAAGTTTGTCATAAATATTTTTTTTAATTTGAAATAATTGCAAATGGTTTATATGGATTTCCGCCTCCGGTAAATCCAGCATTTTTATAAAATTCAACAAACGTGAGGCGCATGGTATGCACGAAAGCACCCAGCGAAGCCACGAAGAGATTTAATGTGTGCCCAAAAACCAGTACTATGAGAAAAAGGACAGGCCCGATGTATGACACTTTTTCAATTTGCCATGCGATGCTGTTAATGACCAGGGCGAGGATGGCGCTTGAAACTCCAAGTGCAAAAAGACGGATATAAGAAAGCACATCACCCATCAGACCTGTGATACTAAACAATTCCCAAATTCCTGTGCCAATGCCTTTAAAAAAACCTGCTTCCGGATCGGCAAAAAATATAATTAAAGCCAGCCCGATATAAATGTCAACATGGGAATACAAAGGCAGAATTTTAAAGTAAAACATGTTGAGCAAATGGAGGACAATCATTATCCACCCTACTTGAGGAAGACCGTATTTGAAACCGAATTTTACCATCTTATTTAGCCCCTGCAATGCCATACCGAATAGAATCTGCACGAAACCGATGGCAATGGCAAGGGTAAAAATCTGTTTGTCCCGAAGGAATAACTCTTTTGAAAAAGAAAGACCTGGAAACTCAGCAATAGAAACTCCGAAAATATTTCCTGTGAGTAGCCCGAAGAAAAATGTAATGACACCGAGTAGTTGAGCAAGGGAGAGATATGATTTTTTAATTTTCGGTTTACCCAAAAATTTTATAACAGTTGCACCTATAAGTAATATCAATCCATAACCGGCATCGTTCATCCCGAAACCGAAAAACAGTGCAAAGAATGGAGCGAAGAAAACCGTAAGGTCCAGATCTTTATAAGTTGGCAGCGAGAACAGACTGCCTATCGGTTCAAATAGACGGCTGAACCAGTTATTGTGCAACAGTATTGGCGGGTTATCAGAAAACCGTGAACGTTTTTTAATATAAACAATTCCTTTTCTGTCCAGAAATTCGGAAAATATTTTTTTCTGAGGCCGCGGAACAAAACCTTCAAGAATTTTTATTTTGCCATCGGCTGCATCCTGCGTATTTTTTATCACACGGTTTAACTCATACGCTTCATAGAGTTCGTTTTTTCTTTTTTGTAATGAAGGCAGATATGCAGATGCATATTGTTCGATAGTTTTTTTCAAATCTTCAGTAACTACTTCCTCTACTTTTTCTTTTACTTGTTTTATGTGTTCCAAAACTTCAGGAATTGTTTTTCCTTCATCAGTTGATGGCACATTATCTTCCGGTTTATGAGCAAGAAGTAATTCAATGGCATCATCTATCTCAGTGATCATTTGCCAGCGCTGTGTTTGCTCCGCATCTTCATTTTTGTTCTTTTCAGCCACATGAAAAACGCCCATCTTTCTAAGCTCTGGCAAAAAAGTATCATAATCCCCGTGGAAGATAAGCATTGAAAATTCTGTCATCGGTACAATCATGTCTGGTAATTTTAGATGGATAAAATCCTTTTCTTCATTATTTTTTGTGTTGCCTTACCCAAACTTTCTTCATCATTCATAAACTTTTTAATTTTTGAAATAGCAGTGAGATATTCCGGTACCTGTACTTTCTCATACAGATTAACCTTCTGTGTGGTTTTCTTTCTTGCCACATCTAATAATGCTGTCCTGATGCTCAATAATTCCTTCTCGATGGAAAGTCGTATCAATTCTTTCAGCAAAGCAATTCCGTCAGAGACCCAGAGTGGCTGGTTGAACAGACAAAGTGGTTTTAATTCAAAATCTACGTTTTCAAACTGCGGTGTTTTTACTCCGGCAATATTTTTTATACTTGTTTTTACTTCGCTTACCGTTATTACTTCCTGCGGAAATTCCCGCCACAGTATGTTCATGTATTCATACTGTTTGATTTTGCTTCCAATACTCCGCTCCAGTTCAACCTCTTTCCTTTTTGCTTTTTCCGCTTCAGTTCGCAGGATGGCTTCCTTGTATTTAATTACCGGTAACGCATCCATGCGTACTTTCAGTTGTTTCTGCATCTCCTGCAATGAAATTTTATTGTATTGAAATTTTATTGCCATTTCACTTCTGTTTTATTGCGTTGTTTAAATGAAGTGTTTGCCGGGTTCGTATTTTCATCCATGGAAGAACTTTCTTCTTCCATCTTGGTTTCTTTCTCCCAATATTGTTCAATATATTTTTTGCGGATGCCGAGTTCTTCAGCCTGAAAATTTCTTCTGAATAAATTCCAGGTAATGTTCAGCATCTTCGTTATATCCACATTAATGTCAATGGCAAGTAATTGCTGCGCATACTCTTTTGCAAATTTCAGGGTCCTTCTATCATAGTCGCTTAAATCAAAACCGTTTTCCAGTTTTGTTTTTGCGTTAGCCGCATCCGCATACAAACGAATAGCCGCATTCATCACCTGCGGATGGTCTTCTCTTGTTTGCTTTCCAATCACGAGCTGTTTCAACCTTGATAAACTGCGGAACGGGTCAATAATTACTTTTCCAATTTCGGTATCTCTTCTTAAAAATAATTGTCCTTCTGTGATGTAACCCGTATTATCAGGGATTGCATGTGTAATGTCGCCTTCTGAAATGGTGGTCACAGAAATGATAGTGATCGAACCGCCCGAATGAAGTTGTACGGATTTCTCATAAATTTTCGCAAGGTCGCTGTACAATGAGCCAGGCATACTGTCTTTAGAAGGTATCTGATCCATGCGATTGGCTACTATGCTGAGTGCATCGCAATACAATGTCATGTCTGTGAGCAACACAAGCACTTTTTCATTTTTGTCTATAGCAAAATATTCTGCGGCAGACAAGGCCATATCTGGAATAAGCAAACGTTCTACAGTAGGATCTTCAGTGGTATTGATAAAGCCGATAATTTTTTCCGGCATATCTGTATTCACAAAAAGATTTCTGAAATACAGGTAATCATCATTTGAAAGTCCGATGCCACCAAGAATAATGCGATCAGCATTGGATCGGAGCGCTACAAGAGCAATAACAGCATTATACGGCTGGTCGGTATCAGCGAAGAATGGAATTTTTTGCCCGGCAAGCAATGTGTTGTTCAAGTCAATTCCTGCAATACCTGTTTCTATCAAATCAAAAGGCTGCTTTCTTCTCACAGGATTTATTGACGGCCCGCCAATCTCCACTTCTTTTCCATGTGGAGTATATTTTCCATCAATCGGCTCACCGTAGGCATTAAAAAACCTTCCACCCAATTCATCACTTACTTTCAATGATGGCGCTTTACCAAGGAACACAACTTCGGCATCTGTTTTAATCCCCTCTGTCCCTTCAAATACCTGCAGCGTGACCTGTCTGGCATTTAATTTTATCACCTGTGCGGATTTACCATCAACCAATGCCATCTCTTCGCAACCCACTCCTGTGGCTTCAAGTGTGCAGGTGGCCTTGGTTATTTGAATAACCCGTGTATAAATTTTTTTAAACGGTAACGTTTCCATTTGTTTGTTTTCTTTCATTTAAAATTGTATCCAATTGGCTATTGAAGTTTTTAAATTCTTCTGATTGAAATGCTGAGTAATTGATTTGCTTCCATGCATTAATAATAGCCCTGAAGTAAATGCCGACTTCTTCATAAGCGGAAAAGCGAAACGATGTTTCGCAGATTTCAGCAATTTTGTTCTGCATATACTTTAACCGTTCGAGGGAAGTGAAACCATCCACGCTGTCAAATGCATCCTGCTGGAGAATGACAAAATCTATCAACTCCGACTTCCAGAATGTTTCATGATAATCAACCGGAACATTATCATCACCCAGGATGCTTATCTGCTCCATTGCTTCACGGCCTTTGAATAACCGGTCTTTCATTTTCACTACTTCGGCTTTCCAGTTTTGTGCAATGGTCTGCTGCATGTAGGTGATAAGTTCTGGATAGTCGAGAAATTTGGAATAGCTTTCAATGGCATCAATGGCCGGATATCGTTTACTGTCTGCACGATGCTGCGACAATGCATAAAAACTATGCGCGGCTTTTTTAGTGGATTCTGTTACCGGCTCTTTTAAATTTCCACCTGCCGGAGACACCGTGCCGATAAATGTAATACTGCCATCTGTACCGTTCACTAATTTTACCTGGCCAGCCCGTGCATAAAAACCGGAAACCACTGCAGGCAGATCCATGGGGTAGGCATCAGGCCCCGGAAGTTCTTCCATACGATTTGATATTTCTCTTAATGCCTGTGCCCACCTGGAAGTACTGTCAGCAAGTACCAAAACTTTTAATCCCATCGCACGGTAATATTCTGCAATTGTCATCCCGGTATAAACAGATGCCTGACGTGATGCAACGGGCATATTGGAAGTATTGGCAATGATAACGGTTCTGTCTATGAGTTTTCCACCTGTCTGAGGATCGTCAAGTTGTGGAAATTCTGTGAAGATTTCAACAATCTCATTGGCACGCTCGCCGCAGGCAATCACCACAACCACATCTACTTTTGCTTGCCGTGCAATGGCGTGTTGCAGCACGGTTTTACCGCTACCGAAAGGACCGGGAATAAATCCGGTTCCCCCCTCAGCCATCGGATTCATCATATCAATAATCCTTATCCCTGTTTCCAATAATTTATATGGCCTTATCTTTTCTTTATAACCTTTCAATGTCTTTATCACGGGCCATTTCTGCAGCATTGTTACTGCTGTTTCATTGCCCTTTTTATCTTCGAGTATGGCAATTGTATCTGTCAATTTATAACTTCCTGCGGCTACAATTTTCTTTACACTAAATTCTCCGTCGAGTATGAATGGCACCATTATTTTATGTGGGATGTTTTTTTCTTTCACTTCACCCAGCCAGCTTGCTGCAACAACCATATCACCATTCTTTACGAGAGGGATAAAATTCCATTCACTATCCGTATCCAATGCATCTGTGTAAGTACCACGGTTAAGGAAAATATTTTCAATCTTATCCAAATCATTTTGCAGGCCATCATATTTTTTTGAGAGTATACCGGGCCCGAGGCTTACTTCAAGCAGGTGTCCCTGGAAAACTACATTATCACCCACTTTCATTCCCCTTGTACTTTCAAATACCTGTACGTATGCATCATCTCCAACAGTTTTAATAACTTCTGCTTTCAGAAATATTTCGCCAAGCTGAATGTGACAAATTTCATTCTGCGCCACAGCACCATCTGCTGCCACGATTACGAGGTTTGAAACAATTGCTTTTACTTTTCCTGTTCTCATTTCTTTTAATTTTCTGTTACAGGCATTTTAATTTTTTCTGTAAATGAATGGAGCATGGATGGAAGAAAATCTTTTCCTGTTTCCTGTTTCAGCATGTCCCATCTTTCAATTATCATCAGTTTACTGATAAAACTTAAAATGGCTTCTATTGTGAAATAATTGAAGAAAGTTATTTCTTCAAGTTTCTTCCATCGCAGCGCATCAATTTTCTTTTCACGTTCAATTAAATTTTCCGTATCAATAATTTTCATGGTCTGGTTCATAAAATCAATGGATGGCTGAGTGGCGAAATCGGCAGCAGGACTTTCTTTCATTAGTGCTGCCATTTCATTTACATCCATAATAATTTCAGAAAAAGGAAGTGGTTGTTTCCTGTTGCACATCACAAGGAGCAGGTTCTTTAAGTTTAATTCGAATTCCATCCATTGTTTTAAAAAGTGATTTTTAGTTTCCATTGCTTCTCTGAAATAAGTTTCGATGAGCTTGACTTCCCATTCAGCTTCGGAAAACCGGTCTTTATTTTCTTCGAATAAGAATATAAAATCATTCATGTAACCGGGCAACGGATGATTTCCTTCAATCCCTTTTTTCAACTCCTGCATAGTATAGCAGCCTTCGTAATGCGGCAGACTATTTTTATTGAACAAGATGTTAAGGAGATTGTGATTATCTCTTTCATAATACAGCCAGCATAGCAGCTCAAAATCCACCTTACTTATTTTATTTTTTATGTCATATAAGAATGCCTTTGAAGTGAACGGCAAATGTGTGTCCGTTAGAGCAAGACCAGGCAAGCCGGCGATTAAATAAAAATATTGTTGCTTACTCATGGATGGTTTCTTTTATTCCATAAATCCATTCAACTGTTTTTTTTCGCAAATATCCTTTGAAGAAATTTTCAAACTCTTCACCGGAAAAATTCACGTAATAATTTTCGTTTTTAACTCCAATCCTAAACCCACTTTTAATTTTATTTTCAACTACGATTTCCAGTTCAGTTGCCAATTCTTTTTTTATACGCTGCTCAAAAAAATCCTGCAATTGTTGCCCGTCGTCTTTATTTAACAATAATTCAAATTGAAAATCTTTATCAGCGAGTTCCCATTTTTGCAGAACCGTTAAAATTATTTTTTGCAGAAATGTTGTTTCGTTTAATGTTTCGCTGATACCCTGCGATACAATCCTGTTACTGATTACAGCAGCAAGTTCATCTTTGATGGTATTCACCGTTTGCTGTGCAACTGCTTTGAGTTCACTGTTTAAATTTTCACGTATGCGTTTTACTTCATTTGCTGATTGGGCTTCCATTCCTGCAATCCGTTGTTCTGTTTCCTTCAGCAATTCATCAGACTGCCGCTTTGCCTCAGCAATAATTTGCTGCGCTTCCTTATTCGCTTTTTCAATCCCTTCATCATACACTTGTTTTACAAGCGAATTAAGATTGGGGTTTAAATAATCATTCATCCTTTTTACATTTTAATGACAATGTATTTATCTATGCAGTTGATTTAATAGCTGAATCATTGACCTAAGGACGATTCAGCAAAAAAAGCCGGAAATCGTTTCCACCACCTTCTTCTCAGAGCACAGGGAATAAAAACATTTTTGTCCTTCCTGTAACCTCCTGACAACACCTGCATTTTTCAATATATTCAGGTGTCTTGACGCAATCGGTTGTTGCATGCTCAGTTTTTCGTAAATTATCTTCACTGCAAGCCTCTTCTCACTGTTTTTACATAACAGTCCCAATATCGCCAGTCTGTCGGGGTGGGCTACCGCCTTTAATATTTCTGCCATGGTTATCATATCTTCTTTTTTAAAAATTTTATCTTTCTGCTTCACCGTAGTTTGTCGTTTCAGTAAAGGTCTATGGTAAGTAGTATAGGAACTATGATTCTTATTATCTCAGTAGAAGATTTTGGTCATACACATATACACATAGTTATATTCATGAAAAAAAATAGACTTTTGTTCTTTATGGCAATATATTTTACCGAAGACTTAATTAAATTCAAACCAATACATTACCATGGTAAGAGGATGAATCAGAAAATAGAAAATGAACACCCCGACAGGAACAGTGTATGCAGCATCATGACTTTGTTAACTGTACAATAAGAATAAAATAAGTTCAGGCGGATGTTCATTTTAAAATATTAAATTCATTACAGGCACTATTATTTATCTGCTATTTCCAAAACATATCTTCCTTCAATCTCTCCTTTTTTCATCTCATCAAACACAGTATTAATATCCTCCAGTTTAGCAGCATGAACGGTCGCTTTTACCTTGCCTTCAACTGCAAATGCAATGGCTTCCTGCATGTCTTTCCGGGTGCCTACTATTGAACCCCTGACTGTATAGCGGTTCAATACAGTTTCAAAAATGGGCAGGTCAAAGCTTCCTGGAGGTAGTCCATTCAGGGAAATAGTTCCTTTACGTCTTAATACTGAAATCCCTTGTTTAAAAGCGATCGGTGACACAGCAGTCACAAGCACTCCATGCATTCCACCGGTTTCCTTTTTTAAAAAAGTTCCCGGATCTGTTTGCTTTGCATTTACTGTAATATCCGCACCGAGTTTCCTTGCCAGGGCTAACTTATCTTCTGCAATGTCAATAGCAGCCACATGAAGGCCCATTGCCTTGGCATATTGCACGGCCAGATGACCTAAACCACCGATGCCCGAAATAGCCACCCATTCACCAGGTTTTGTATCAGTTTCTTTTAATCCTTTGTAAACAGTTACTCCTGCACAAATGATGGGGGCGATGTCGAGGAAATTGATATTTGCAGGAAAATGTGCAACATAACGGGCATCTGCAATTACATATTCAGCGTAGCCACCATTTACACTATAGCCCCCGTTTTGCTGACTTTCACAAAGTGTTTCCCAACCCGTGATACAGAATTCGCAACAGCCGCAGGCACTGTGTAACCAGGGTACACCCACAATGTCTCCTTCCTTTACATTTTTAACTTCACGACCGAGAGCAACAACATATCCTACCGCTTCATGCCCGGGTATTAATGGAAGTTTGGGTTTTATAGGCCAATCCCCATTGCAGGCATGCAAATCAGTATGGCAAACGCCACAGGTTATCACTTTTACAAGAATTTGATTTTCGCCCGGTTCATTTACCGGCATTTCTTCTATATGCAATGGCCCGCCAAATTCACGAACGACTGCTGCCTTCATTTTTTTTGGTAACATATTTTAGCTTTTAATGATGACTAATATTTTACGAATGTTCTTTAAAACCTATTGATTTTTTATTCTATGCCCATTGTAATTGCTGCTATCAAACTTTTGTTACATCGGACGCTTGTACGCTATGGAACATTGTCACTCAGCTATCAAATAATTCCATTAACTCCATCATTTCCTTATCCACTTCATGTTGCTTCACTACCTTTTCAAAAGGCGTTAACTGCAGGCGGTTGTTTATGATGCCTGCCATTTTATTTTTTTCGCCCTGGAGCAATGCCTTAACGGCAAATACACCCAGCCGTATGCCCAGCATCCTGTCCATAGCAGATGGATGTCCTCCCCGCTGTATATGGCCCAGCACCGTTACCCTTATATCGTATTGCGTATCCATTTTTTTGATTTTTTCTGCAAGCAAGTTTGCTCCCACTTCATCGCCTTCTGCTACTACAATAATCATCGCTTCCTTGCGGTGCCTGCAGATAATTTTTTTCATCAACCAATCCATATCTGCAGAAGTTTCAGGGATAAGGATACCATCGGCACCCGCACCAAGTCCCGTGCTTAATGCAATGTATCCTGCATCACGGCCCATTACTTCCACGATAAATATGCGTTCATGCGAAGCAGCAGTATCTCTTATTTTATCAATACATTCAACAGCATTGTTCACCGCCGTATCAAAGCCAAGCGTATAGTCTGTTCCGTACAAATCGTTATCAATAGTGCCCGGTATGCCTATACATGGCAGGCTGCAGATTTCAGAAAATGCCAGTAAACCACGGAATGTTCCATCTCCGCCAACAGCTATCATTGCATCAATATTATTTGCTGTAAGCTGTTGCATAGCCTGTTTTCTATATTCCGGCTGCAGGAACCTTTGGCAGCGGGCCGATTTTAAAATGGTACCACCTTTATGTACAATATTTTTTACTATATCTTCATTGAGGTTTATGAAGGCGCCATCTATCATGCCGTCATATCCGTTCATGATACCCGCTACCTGTATATTATGAGTCATACTTTCTTTTGCAATGGCTGCGATGGCCGCATTCATTCCGGGGGAATCGCCGCCGGAAGTAAACACTGCAATTTTTTTAATATTTGTGTCCATGAATTATGTTTATAAACAGATAAATGTTTTGTATTCGTGTCCTCATTTCGCCATAACTCTGAGTTAAGGCTTGATGATTTTTGATGCAGCCGCAGAAACCTATTTTTTATCCATAGAATCCATCATCTGAAGTTTATTATGGGTTGTACTATCCATTTGGGTGCTATCCATTTTCATATTGTCCATTTTCATTTCGTCTCGTTTCATTTCTTTAGACTGATTACTGTCTAATGACTGATTGCTGCAGGAAGCAACAATAATTAGCGCTGCTATTCCCAATAAATAATTTATTTTTTTCATTTTATATAAATTTATTTGTTTAATAATTTTTAAGAATGACCAGTTGCATTGGTTTTAAATACAGTTTTATATAACACACAGGATTGGCCGGGTCTTCTGAATGCAGTATCTCCACATTAGTTTTAAGACCGTATACAGGTTTCATCCATTTGTGGTTTCGGTTTAACTGACAATCCACCAAAATATGTTCTTCCTTTACATCGCTGGTTGACGAATTAAATACGAATACAACTTCCTGGTCATACAATATTCTTGAAAAAGCCAGGAGACATTTGTGGCACTCAGGTAAATGAAACGGGCTACCATCTTTTGAGGTTTCCCGCATGAACATTCTGCCAAATTTCAACACATTGCTTTCATTCCTGAATTGTGCAATGGAGGCGACTGCTTTATAAATTTCTGATTGTTCATTCAGTACATTGGTAGTTTTATCATTTGGATTGAACATGCATTCCCTGATGTAGCGGTCGCCTTTGCCGCATCCATCCAGCCCCTGCTCCGTTCCATAATAAATACAAGGAGTGCCTAAAGCACAGAGAAGAAATGCAGCGCCGGCAATAATCTGTTTCGGCTCAGCATCGTAACCAAAACGGCGTTTGAAATCATCCCCAATCTGGTCATGATTGTCAAGAAAGGTCACCAGGAACTCGCCATACTCTCCCCGGTCAACCGCATTTTTTTGCAATTCAGCGTAGCGCTCAATCAGCTTCCCCGGGGAGTCTTTTCCTTTTATTACTCCTTCCAGTACGAAATGCAATTGAAAATCCAATACTGAGTTTAACCCAAAATAAATATTCTGATCATTATAAGTGGTGAGTGTTTTTGGACCAAGATAATTGCTGCACAGCGCATCAGCTCCTACCAATTCACCAAATAAAAAAAAGTTTTTTTTGCCGAGCGAATACGCATACTCTCTAACATAAGAACAAAACCTGCTGATAGATAGTGCTCCCATATGCTTTACGGCATCTAACCTAAAACCATCAATATCTAATTCCTTTATCCAGTAACAGTGAATGGCTGTTAATATTTTTTGAACATGAATGGCTTCCCTTGATTCGTCATTTTTAAAAGCTTTTAAATTAAAAAAATCTCCATCCCTTGTTTCAGGGTAATCATCAAAATTTCTTATCTGTCCTTTGCGGCCATAAAGGGCTGGGTTTCTTAATTCAATTGGAACAGGCCGGTCGGGATATCGCCATTCTCCAAATGGAAATTCTGTTCCTTCATGATAGTAATAGGGCTTCCCTTCCGGATAGTTCCAGTTATCCCCGGCATGATGTAATACAACATCGAGGAATACCCGCATATCATATTGATGCGCCTGGTCTACCAGTTCTTCAAGATCACCTTTTGTTCCAAAACGTTCATCTATCTCCAGATAATTTTCGATGGCGTAACCATGATAAGAATCGGGATTGTTTTTAAAAACAGGACTAAGCCAGATGGCTGTGCAACCAAGGTTTTTTATGTATGTAAGGTGACTGATGATACCCCTTAAAGTACCTCCGCACTGTCTGCCCAATTGCGCATCATCACCAAAACCAGGATGCCTTTCATCAAATTCAGTAGTATGTCTTTTATTGCTGTCATGAAACCTGTCTACCAGCAAAAAATAAATAAATTCCTCCCGCCATTCACGGTGACAATTTTTCCAGTATTTTTTGCCCTGTTTGGGAGACAGGTCAATATCTTTAATTGATTTCATAGAAACTGTGTTTAGAAATACTTTTAATTTTGTTTAATTCCAGATTGTTTTTTGCTTCGGCAAGCATTTTCTTCAAACACCATTTGCAATACCAATCAGCAAATAAAACTGACAGAATCTTGTAAAAAAGCAAGCCAGGTCTTTCGTATGTGATCGATAATTCAGCCTGCGTAACACCTCCTGGAATCGCCGTTATTACAAGTTTCATTTTGTACCAGGAATAAATTATTAGCCTGGCACTACCAATTGTTTCCCATATTTTTTCAATACCAGGAACCCATTTTGTCACTTCCACTGTAAAATCCATGTACATCCCCATCATTTTGCCTTTCCATTTATATCGTGACCCGACTCCTGTATGATTTTCTGTCAGATATACCAGATCTAATTTACCTCCCATCATCATCGAAGATGATTTTGTCATATGCATTCCGATAATCCCCAAATCATCAATACATTTAAAAACCTGATGCGGGGATGCATTATATACTTCAGCTTTTGTAATTGTTTTCATACAAATCAGTTTAATCGACAAAGCAGTTTTTGCATACTTCCTGTGCCAATAACTCATCAATGTAAATTCCGTTCGAAGGATGAGCTATTGTATTGCAGGTTATAACTTTTGCGGCACCTGCTTTTATTATTTTTTCATAGGCTTTTGATGCAAATACTGCGTGAGTTCCAATACAAACGGGCGGTTTCATCCCTGCCTTCTTTAAATGGCCAATTGTTTCTATCATAGTATTTCCTGTTGAAATAATATCATCTACCAATACAGGAATATGTTCTTTATATTTTTCTACCTGGGGCACAGAAACTTTTACATTTCTATCGCCTTTGCGGATTTTTTCCAGTATGATGTAAGGTGCATTTGCATCCGCAGCCACTTTACTTACCCATTGTTCACTTTCACTGTCCGGGCCTATTAATATAGGTTGTTGAATATTTTCATTAATCCATTTTGAAACAAGATGAGAAACATGTAATACAGAAGTGTGAATAGGATAAATTTCATTCAGAGAAGTACGCCGGTGTAAATGAGGGTCAATAGTGATGAGCTTATCAACAAATGAAGAAAGCAATTTGGCAAATAATTCAGAGCTGATGCATTCACCATCAGTAAATCTTTTATCCTGTCGCATATAAGCTAAGTAGGGTGCTATTAGTGTAACAGGAGAGGCCCTGAATTCCTTTAGAGTTTTTGCAAGAAAATAAAGTGGCAATATCTTATCATCAGGCTGATGAAGAGAACATACTATAATTGCTTCTTTTTCATAAACATCTGAATTTACTTTTATGTATGTTTCTCCATCAGGAAAATGACGAACAATAGCTTCTCCAGGGTTGGCATGGAGCAATTTTATTAAAGAATTAGCCAACACTTCATTACCGGGCATCGTAAATAGCACGCAGTTATTCATAACTAAGTTTTATTATTTGCTTTTCATTTTGTTTGTAATACTCATAAGCATATTCCAGCTCACCGGGTGAGTTTGCAAGAATTGTAAACAGTGGCTGTCCTTTGATGATTTGTTGATTGAGCCGGACTATAAAATCAATACCTGCTTCTTTTGCATCAGGAGCTCCGGAAAGCTTCGCTACTCTTGCAATACTCCGGTTATCAATTTCCGTAATGATACCAGAACATGATGATTCAATTATTCTGCAATATTTTGCCTCCTTAGGTTCATTAAAGCCACCCTGTGCCTCGCAAATGCTTATAAGTTTGCTGAATGCTTCTCCGCCGTCAATTTTTTTTATGACTAAATCCTCTGCCGCCTGTTCTTCCATATGCCACACCAACTTTACAATTTCCGCAGCAATTGTGACAGCCCTTTTCCGCAGGTCTTTTGGTGCTGCTGCAGCATTTTGCAATACAGCCAACACATCTCTTGCTTCTAATGAAGGGCCAATGCCATGACCTACCGGTTGTTCTCCGTTAGTGCATATTGTCTGTATATTCAATCCTATATAATCGGCCACTCTTTTTAAGCGTAGCGTCAAGGAGATAGCATCATCAACTGTTCGCACTTTTGCAGTAGCCCCAACGGGTATATCAATTATACAATGAGTGGCACCTGCCGCTGCTTTTTTTGACAGGATGGAGGCAATCATCTGGCCTTCGCTGTCTATGTCCAGTGCTTTTTCCACTTTAATAATAATATCATCAGCAGGACTTAGCTTCATGGCTCCGCCCCATACAATGCACCCATTTTCTTTTTCCACCACTTTACGCATCTGTGCCAGGCTTAGATTTACATTGGTTAGTACCTCCATTGTGTCGGCGGTGCCCGCGGGAGATGTGATGGCTCTTGATGATGTTTTAGGTATCATTATGCCCAGAGATGCGATAATGGGTACAACAATCATAGTAGTGCGGTTGCCGGGCAAACCACCAACGCAATGTTTATCTGCAATGATTTCATTTTTCCATTCCAATTTATTTCCTGCTTTTATCATTGCCTTTGTGAGATAACAGATTTCCTCCAGTTTCATATTGGTACCTGAACAAGCCGCTACAAATGTGGAAAGAAAAATATTGGAGTACTTTTCATCTGCTATATCCTGTATAATATTATCATATTCATCCTGATTCAATCTATTGCCATATAGCTTGGCCCGCACATTTCTCATTGACTGTAATGGCTTAGTATGGTCGACCTGTAATAAGTCATTATCCTGTACATTCAATTTTTGAACTGCACTTTTGGATAAACTTATTTCGCCTTCCTTTAATAAACCATCATTTATTATATTCAGCGCAGCAATTATTGTAACACCGTTAAGTGAAACAGAAAGCCTGGTTAGCGCCTGAAAACCTTCTGATTTGCATACATGACAACTTGCAGGCATAAATACTACCAGTTCCTGATTGGTATCAATACCGAGGTCTCTGAAAAGGAGTGAATGCTTTGTATGTTGCATATGTTGATTAACAACTTTCATTTTTATATTATTTCTTATTGATAAAAGAAAGGCCTGTATTGTGCTATCGCCTGAATGCTGTTTAAAAACCTGCTCTTATTACAGGCCTTTTCTACGGTTTTTCTATTAATTATTTTTTGGGTTTTATTTGCAAATTTCTTTTCATAATTACGATGGTCATGCTACCTGATTTTATGACTACGTTTTAATAATGGTTTCACAGGATATTCATCGAGAATACGATGTACTGCCGGGTGCAAATCGATACTTATCTGTGAGGGATCATAAATATCACCTTCGGCAGTACCACTCCAAACCAACTTATTTGCTTTTCTGTCAATAAGATTTAACGTGATGGAACCATTAACATATTCCTGTTTTTGAGTAGTCGAATAACTGGGAAAACGGGAATACCCATAGCTATAAGAAGGATAATAGTTATAATAATAACCAAAGCGGTAAGGCGAATAATAATGACTTCCATAATAATAAGGGCTATAATAATAAGATGATGGATAAGAAGTTATCACCCTTTCCTTTTTAGCATTGGTAATTACTACCTCCATCAGCAGGTCAGGATTTTCAAGGTCCGAATTATACCCCCGGTCACTCATACATTGACCAAAGTAATTGCGGATATTATTACGGATGATTTCATTATTATAACGGGTATTGCTGGTATCTGCCTTATCGGGTAACCATGCAAATGTTTTGTATTGGGTAAAATCAACAGACCTGTCATAATCTGATGATACAGCATTATAGGTAGTGCTGCAACCAACTAAAATCACGATGAGAATGCTTGTTGATACCCATAGAATCGTTTTCATTGTTTTAACTTTAAGTGTCTCAAATAATAATTGTTCTCCCAGTTTTTTTAAGATCAGTTGAGTAAAGGAATTCTAGGTCATTGTTTACTCAATTTCAGTAGCCTGTTCAGCGTATACATTTTATTCTTTGTATCATAGCTGGTCAGTTGCTCATCCTTCTCAAAATATTTATCGATGAAAGCAAGAAATTTTGAATTTTCCGAAAAACCCTTTTTTAAATTACCAATTGTTAAATCAACAACTAAGCTGTCTGCAGCCTTTGAGAAATAGTAATGTTCTTCAACTTTTTTTGCCGGGTAAACCCGTGGGTCAACCGGGTTCGTGTGCAGATATAGCAAAATATCTTCATCCGGGTTTAGAATTTGATACGTTTCATTGCCGACAAACCTGAAAACTTCACCTGTCGTACTTTTATAGCCGTAAGTAGCACTTTTATCAAGCGTGTAAGTAATTCCATGGTGCTTTACTTTTACTTGCTTGGAATTAAAAAGGAGATAGTCATTGATTTTGTGTTTCGCTGTTTTGTAATTAATGGCGTAAGACAACTTGTGGTTTCTGAAATCATCAGCTGTCTGATAGATGCCGCTGCTGTCTTTTTGTGCTGTTGCATTTAACGTAATTGCCAACAGGCCAATTGCGGTTAAAAAAGAAATTTTCTGTTTCATAATTTTAATTTTTAAGTATGTCAAATAATTATTGTTATTGTTCCCCCGGTTTTTTCAAGATCAGTTGAGTAAACCGAACGACTATTTTATTTTCGCCAGGCTGAGCGCTGACGCTAAACTCATTCATGTTAATTATAAATTCAGCGCTGAGATTGCAGCTTACACTTCCCCTCGGAAAATGTTCCAGCACGGCAGCAAAACTGAAAGCCTTTGATATGCCATTAATCATCAGGATACCGTTTACAGCGAACTTCTGTTTTGGATGTGATTTTGTCGGCATATAATTGATATTCATTTTACCTGTAAAATGAGCTTCACTTCCTGCCTGCATCTGCAACAGCATGTTTAGTGAATCATTATTCGTGATGATAGTAGGAATCACCAGCCGCACATACATCTCTGCTTTGTCATAATCTACCTGCATGTGCAGATGATTGCTTGCTGCAGTAACTGTAGCACCATTGTACTTTCCGCTTACTACTATTTTACCGGACTGTGTGCTGTACAATTGTGCGGCTGAGGTAATCCCCATACTTAATAGCCATATCATCATTAAACCTGTACGCATTGATTGCTTGTTCATTTAATTTAAATCCTGAGTTCTATAAAATATTTTCCCTATTTAATCTATTTTTGAACTACACCTTTCCAAGCTGCAAATACGGCGATATAACTGCACCGCATTTGCCTGATGAATTCATCATCAATGATGATGACTGCTGCTTCCATTATCATGTTGCTGATGTCCGTTTGAATGCATATTTTGAGCTTTCGGTTTTTCAACCTTCTTCCTATGCGTTTTTTTCAGGAACTTCCGCTCAGACTTATATGCAGCACCATTCGCATCCATCACCTGTCCATTTTTCAGTTGCAACTGTGTGCCACCCTGCAATTGGCAGGAACCATCCGGTTTAATAATAGTTCCGTTTTTCAAGGTCATATCATTCTCCATCTTAATTCCCATTCCCGTCTCATCCATAATAAGCAGCACCTTACCATTTTCCATTAATAAATAACCCCTGTCTTCAATCACGTTCTGCTGCATTTTCTGTTCAACCTGCCCGGTTTGTGCTATGATAGTGCCTGTTAACATTGTCAGTACCATTGCTATTAAAAGTGTCTTTTGCATAGTTTTATTTATTTTCTATTTACCGTCATCCATTTCGGCTTATACATTCGAAAACCTGTTTTCTTTTTATGTACTGTACTTTACTTTATTCACCTGCCTGCATAAATTCAGTTATTTTTTTGTACTCAACTTCAGTAAGCATAGCCCGTTGGCGCATGTGGGTATTAATCACTTCCCATTGTGTATTGGTAAATGCTGAACTGGGAGGTGTGTTATGACAACGCTGACAGTTTTCACTCCACAAGGTTGTACCACTTTTATCGGTTACTTTGGTGGATACACAGCTTTCTACTATAGCAGTTATCCCAAGTAAAGTAGCGACGCATATTATAATTGTATTCCGTTTCATATAATTTTGTTTTTAGAATAATGAATTAGAAACCAACAGCTACCTGTAAAAAGAACACGTTATTATCTTTTTGTGATTGGTATGCCGCTTTGAGTGCTGTTCTCCAGTTAAACCAGTAATTAATACCGTATGTGTATTGCTTTATTTTTTCCAGATCCTTTGCTCCATCCGGGGGATTGAATCCCGCATAACGAAATACGAGTTCCGTTTTCTTGAGAAATTTGCTTTGCGACATACTGGGCCTGTAAGCCCCCTGGGTAAAAAAGGAACTTCTTTTATTGTCAAATGTGTATTTAGTATTACCAGTTGGATCAGCAGGATCAATGTATTGCGCCTGGTCAATATTTACTTTGTTCCACTGTGCTTTTACATCAAACAAGCCTTTTATAAAATCAAGTTGCTTTACATAAGACAGATCAAGGGCGTAGATCTGAGCATTTACATTTTTGTAATCTGAATTTGCATCACCTACATTTCCGTTCCGGTAGGAGACACCCAGTTCCAGTGATGAATTTGATAAGGGCAATAAACCCAACCTGCCACCTACTGTAAGCTTTTTGCTGATGGCTTCCGCATTGCCATAAGTAAGCGTTCCCTGCTTTGAAGGATCGGCAGGGTCTGTAATTAATTGTGCGCCGTTAGCCAAAAACACGCTGTAATTCATTTTTGAGGAACCAAGAGGTACACCACCACGAAAGTCAACACCTACTTCAGATGTAGGACCTACACCCAGTTCATCTTCTCCGGTGCCAACAGGAAATGTCGGTAACTTATTTATCCATGACGGGTGTAACCTGTCCTGGAAAATACCAAATGGTGAAATGAATTTGCCGGTACGGATGGTAAGGTATTTATTTACAAAAAATGATACATCGGCATAGCCCAATTCAATGCTGGTTTCACGGCCTTCTAATGCTGTTTCCAATTCTGCCTCTACCAGGATATTTTGGTGTGGCTTCCACAATAAAATTGGCACAAGGCTTACGTTGGAAAAGGATGATTGCTCTTTTGAGAACTGTGCAGTAATGTTTGTATAGCCCGAAATAAGAAACTTACTGTTGCGTGCCACCTGGCTCTGTACTTTACTTTGTATCAAGCTGTCTATAGATTCCTGGTTATATTGCTGACTAAAGGCTGCTATCGAAAATAATAGCAGGCTAACTATCGGAATGATGATTTTCTTTTTCATATAATTATTGTTTTAATGTTCTCATATACACGATGGATTGCCATATCTGTGTTTCATTTAATTTCTTTTTAAAGGATGGCATTGGTTTTCTACCTTCTGAAACTTTCCAATAAAGGGCACCATCGCTTTGGCCTTGTGTAGTTGCTTTAGTAAAGTCTCCGGCAGGTATATCCAGGTCTTTTGCTGAAGCGCCATCACCCTTACCTTTTTTCCCGTGGCAGGATAGACATTCACTAACATATATCTTTTTGCCAGCCGCTAAAGTTGCTGCATCAGCAGTAAGAGGATTTTTCTTTGCATCAGCAGTTGCAGGAGCTTTCCATTCTTTTTGCTGATACACGAATGCACTTCCCATTACTGTCATCAGCAACAGTAAGGAAACAGCGAATAGTTTTTTTTCTGAAATGTTTTTAATTAATGTTTTCATGATTTTTATTTTTTTTAATTATTAAGAATTGATTTTCATTATTGAAGCTTTTTTAATTCTGTACACCAAATACACGATATACACAAATAATAACCATACTGCGCCTACCACTGCTGTAAATATGATAACGAGCCACCAGGGCGCATGAGACCCGGCAATGGAAGGTGGTATGGGTTTGTCGACCGGGAAAGAAAGTTTAGATTTAAGAACAACCTTGAATGCAGTATCATTCATCACATCGCTATCGTACACTTTGGCCAATAAGGTCATTTTTCCTGATGAATCACTTCCCTGAATATCTAAAGGGAATTCGGCAGAAATAATACCGGTGCTATCGGTTGTCCCTTCAGCTACTTTCATTAATCCAAAAGTCCGTTGAATGTAAAAAGTCAGCTCAATGTCTTTAACAGGCAATTGACTAGCAATATTGGTAACCGTAGCTGTTATAACATGCATACTGTCGTTTAAGCCCATCTGCAGCGAAATGTTTCCATTTATTTTTTCATCCTGCGCAGCTACGGTCATTGTCAGCAGGAATGACAATAAGATGATGATATATTGTTTATTAGCTTGCATGACCGGGAATATTTTGAAAGTTTACAATATTTTCAACCCCAATTTCTTCTTCGCCACGTTTCTCTACTTCTTCAATTACTTCCCACATAGTAATAACCGGAAAGGGTTTGAAAAGAAGAATAATCAGCAATACAAATCCAGCTAACGAGGAAGCAGTAATTGTCCATTCAATTAAAGTGGGGTAATATGTGGCATAGCCAGGTTGCGCATGTTGAATAGGCACAAAGGGGTGCAGCATATTAGGAACAACAATTAGATAACGGTTGATTAAAGCGCCAAGCAATACCATTACCGATGCCACTACAACCCACTTGATAGACCGTCTGATTTTTTTAAATGACAACATGATAACCGGAATTATCAGACCAACAACTTGGGTAAACCAGAACAGAAAAGAATTTTTACCATAGAACAAATCCTCTAACACTGCTTTTTCTTCCTTTGCCATTTTAAAAGCAGGTACACCGTATTTATTAATATTGAGGTAGAGATAAAAGACGGTTAATGCCAGTAATATTTTTGCCAGGTTATTGAAATGTTTGGCTGTGAGGTAATGCTCCAGTCTGTATCCATGACGGAGCTTGGCGATAATGAGAATCATAATGGCCGTACCAGCCATCAAAGCGCCGAATACAAAATAGGGTCCCATGATAGTTGAGTTCCAGCCTGGTCGTAACGTAAATGCAATTAACCAGGCGCTAATAGTGTGTACCGAAATAGCTACAGGTAAAATCACGATGCATAAAATGAGCATAGCTTTTTTCAAGAGCCGCCGTTGCAGTAAATTATCTTCCCAGCCCACTGCCATCCACCGCCACATTTTTTTTCTCCATTTGGGTGCATCTGTTAGCTTATCCCGCATGATTGCTAAATCAGGTATCAGGGGCAGGTAGAAATAAATTACACTTCCTATAAAGTAAGTGGCGATGGCTACAACATCCCATAGTATGGGAGATTGAATACGGCCATGTGTTATAAGAAAGTATAAACGCTCAGGGCGGCCCATATCCAATACGGGCATAAACCCTGCAAAGAAGATGGCAGATAGTGTAACTGCTTCTGCAATGCGTATAAGTGGATAACGCCATTTAGCGCCTGACATACGAAGCACACAGGATACCAATGCGCCAATTAAACTCACTCCTACAAAAAAGAACAGTAATGAAATATACAAGCCCCAGGAAACATAATCCCTCATGGCTGTAACGCCTAATCCCTTCCGCAGTTGTATAACCCAGGCTACAGTACCTCCCACACATATCAGTCCCAAAAATATTACCCAAAATATTTCCTGCCTGTATCGCCTGCCTACTGTTCCCAGCAATTCGTTTTCAATTTGATTTCTTATTTCAGGATTCAACTTTTCCATAATTGTCATTTTTAATTGTTGAATAATCGATTTATCAATTATTCCTGACTCTGTTTATAAATCCGGTTTATTACATACATTTTATGTTGAGTATCATAAGCGGCTAATTCTGTATTGTATTTAAACATGCTGTCCAGTTGCCGGTAAAATTTTTGATTCTCAGAAAAAGTCTTTTTAAGATTTTTGAATGTTAATTGCTGGACAGTTGAATAAGGCCCTTTACTGAAGTAATAGTTTGTAACGTTAGTTTTACCAGTGGGCGGATGAGTAATATTTCTCCGGTAAATAATGATATACTCATCCTGGTTTAATACCTGTATATCGTATCGGTTAGCAATACGGAATGTTTCTCCGTTACAAAAATGATAACCGTAAATATCCTTTCTAAATACCTTGTATGTGCTATCTTTATGTTTTACTGTGATGTATGCCTTGTTAAAGAAATCGTTCAGATATATTTTATGCTTTTCTGTTTGGCAATTGATGGCAAAGGATAATTTGTTCGCCGCAAAATCATCCGCAGTTTTATAAATACCGCTGCTGTCCCGTTGGGCTTTAACAACAGAAGAGAAAACAGGAAGCAGTATTATTAAAACAATCAGCTTTTTCATAAATCACTTTTTTTCTATTTTGATTTCTTTAGCATTATAGGTACGGTTAGTTGGTGGCAGGTAATAAACCCTTGGCTCAGTACCTAATTCTTCCATGAAACGATAAGCTCCTCCATCCTCCAGCAATTGAGAAAGTTTTGTAGTTGTTCCATCATACCGTGTAACAGCATCCTCGTTGGCATCACCAAACCAAATGGCATTCATGGGGCAGCCTGTAACACAGGCAGGCAGTTTTCCCTCTCTTGCCATATGAGGGCAGAAATCACATTTTTCTACACAACCTTTTTTACTTTGAAAAACATTTTCTGCGGCAGGTGTTTCTTCAAGAAAATCGGGCTTAACAGGTTCTGACCAGTTGAAAAGGCGAACGGAATACGGGCAGGCGGCCATACAAAAGCGGCAACCAATGCAGCGTTCATTATCAATTGCCACTATACCATCTTCTCTTTTAAACGTAGCATCTACAGGGCAAACTTTGGTGCAGGGCGGGTTATCGCAATGATAACATGGCTTAGGGAAATAATAAGGGGCGATTTCCGCCGAATCCTGCATTTCCACTACTTCAATCCATTCCTTATTTTGGGGCAGGTAGTGCATTTTATTGCAGGCCTTGGTACACTTGCCGCAGCCATCACATTTGGCCAGGTCAATGACCATTACAAATTTTTTGCCGGGGATACCTTTACGAACCTCCTCTTCTGAAATATGGGGTCTAAAGTCGGCGACATGGGATTTATCTACAGTTACCAGTTTGCCATCATGTGTTAATACATTTATTTTTTCACCGCTTGCCGGCTTGGTTTTATCATTAATAGAGCAGCCGGAAAGAAAGGCAGCACCAATACCACCCATCAATCCTTTTACAAGAAAATCTCTCCGGGAATTATCCTGGCTATTGGAGTTATCCTTGTTACATGTACAGTTGTTACCGCATGCCATAGGTGTTGTTTTATAATTTGAAAAATATCTGTTCAAAAAAAACAATGCAGGGGCATTTTCAATTGTTATAAGTGACAGGCTGGATAGATTGCCACTTAACAAGATTGCAGTTTACCGGCACAGTCAGTCAATCAACCGGGTTCATAATCCATGTTGTATGAATGTTAACAGTGCCAAGTTGTTTGGATGCAACTTGTCAGGCATTAACCATTATCCTGATCAGCTTACACAATTGAAGCGGTATCAAATCAGAAAGGATTGTATGAAGACACGTATGTCTGGTGGAGAGTAATCTATTTCCCTGGGTGGGATTCGAAGATGCTGCAAATAGCCCTTTTCATTAGTAGATTCGGTAAAGCAGAATGTAGCAATGAATGGGGAGAGGTATGTTATTTTTAGTTGTGTACTGTTTTGCTTTGCAAGCTGTTTATCGACTGAGTTAAAACCAACTACATAGTCTTTACAGCAATTCCCTTCATCTTGAGACGTAAAGAATGCTGTATTATTACCAGTGTCCAAATGCAATGGCTCTATAGCCTCATGCTGATGACTATGACTATTTTCACCATCATGTTCCTCGTGATGGTCTGCATCAGAATGCTCGTGGTGTTTACCAGCTTCATGCGAATGATGATGGTGAGCATTAAATCCCATATCAACTCCCATAGAGCAGGCGAAACCAATTACCGTATTCATTGAAAAGGTAACCAGCAGAAAGAACGCCTTGTATTGTATAGCTCTAGGGGGTTTCATTTTAGTTATAAATTGATTTTAATATTATTTAACCATCTAAATCTACTGTTACATTTTAACTGATACAATGATCTTTAACCTACCCGTTTATGATATTTATCATACAGAAATTCATCTTATGGTTAAATATCACCAACCACTTATCTCCGATTTGCGGGACACAAAACTAAACCGGATTTATTGTAATGACTGTTCGCTCAAATGCTTTTGTTGTTTGATATATTGATGCGACAGCTTATCCAAATGGTTTCTAGCCGGTTCAGGATTTATCCTGTAATCACCCGGTGTTTTACCTGTTTCTTTTTTGAACTGTGTGATGAAAGACTGAGGGCTGCTGTATCCCAATCTATCGCTAATCTCCGTCGCGGAAAACTCTGTTTGAATAAGCAGCTCTTTTGCCCTTTCCATACGAAGCAGCAACAAATATTTTTCAATAGTAATGCTTTCCAACTGTGAAAAGATTCTGCTGAGGTGTGAAAAACTCATTTGCATACCTCCGGATATAAATGCGGATAGCTTGCCGGGCTTATCATTCAAAGAGAGTTCTTCCCTGTATTTAAGCAGAAGTGTTTTTACCTGTGAAACCAGCTTTTCATTATAAGTTTCTGTGAGGGAGAAGCCTTTGTCTTTAAGCCGCTGTTCAATATTATATTTGTCCTGGCTGCTTATTTTACCCTTCAATACCAGCTCGCCCAGCTTAATTGAAATAACTTTATATTTTGTGGCCTTTAACAGCTTCATTATTACTTCAACACATCTTTCGCAGCACATATTTCTGATATGCAAATGAGTTGTATTCATCGTTTTAGTTTTTATAATTTTTCAATAACCAGTTTAACTTATACATTTTATGAAAACTGTCATAAGTGTACAGATCCTTATCTTCCTTAAAGTTTGCATCCAGCGCATCATGAAACCTGTGGTTTTCAGGAAAGGTTGCTTTAACATTTGCCAGCGTTAAATTCTGCAAAGCGGAAGTAGCGTCTTCACTAAAAAAATACATTGGAGGAAACTGACTGGCACTTTTTGGTGAGTGTGCTGAATGTTGATAAAAATAGAGAATGAATGTTTCACCGGGATTTAATATGCTGTATTCTGTGTTATCAACAAACCTGTACTCCTTTCCATTGCATGCCCTGTAACCAAAAACCTCACTTTTCTTAAATGTGTAAGTAGTGCCCATGTGTTTTATTTTAACTTCAGCACCTTTAAAAAGAACGTTGGGGTTAATCTTATGCTTTTCTGTTTTACAGTTAATGGCATAAGACAATTTTCGTTGTTGGAAATCTTCCGCCGTTTTATAAATGCCGCTGCTGTCTTTCTGGGCAAATGAATCCAGGGATAAAAGAACCAGGCAACATGCCAGCATCAATAAATAATATGTCTTTTTCATCTTATTTAATTTATTAATCCAGGATCAATATTTTCAAAAATTGGTATTAATTCTTCTCTTTCATATCCATACCACACTTGGGGCATTTGCCCGGCTTGTCACTCGTTACATCAGCGTGCATTGGGCAGGCATATATTTTCATTACGTCCATCTTCATCTTTTCTTTGGGAGAAAGCGCTAATGATGTCCCGCATTTCGAACACTTGCCAGGCTTATCGCTTGTTACATCAGGATGATTAGGACATGAATAAGCTTGAACAGTTTTATCTGCCTCTTTCAATTCCATTCCGCATTTAGGGCATTTACCCGACTTGTCACTGACTACATCAGAATGCATCGGGCATGTGTACATCCCCATTTCCTGCATTTTCATTTTTTCCTTTGGGGTCATGTTTAGTTTGCTTCCACATATCGGGCACTTACCGGGTTTATCACTTTTTTCACCAGGGTGCGCCGGACACATGTATATCTTCATTACATCCATTTTCATTTGTTCCTTTGTAGACTTTACCAAATCCCTGTCACACTTGGGGCATTTGCCAAATTTATCCATCCTTACTTCGGGATGCATAGGGCAAGTATATTCTTCTTTTTCTGGTTTTGCCGTGGCGGCTTTGGATTTACTTAGTGTGTCTGCCTGGGCAAAAACAGTAGTTGTCAGGATGGTTAAAGTTGCCATCATCAGCATTTTAAACGATTTCATTTTTTTTAATTTAATTGTTAGGAAATAAAACATTGTTTTTAATTAGTACATCTCAACTCCATAGGAGCCTGGATGCTGGCAAGAAACCGTTAAAAAAGGTTGTATTGTATTTACAGTTTTATTTGTACTCTCAATTTCTGTACTCAAACAAGAAATGGACAATAGAGATATTCAGAGAGAATATGCAGAGGGGATGGTATTAAATTCGAAATACCCTTATGCGCAGGTAAATAGGTTCCGGAAAACTTCGCCTGACGTATTTATAAAAACTATCAGGGTCAGAATTGTTTGCCCGTAAATTAAAGTTGCAGAGGTTAGTTACGGTAGGCAGATAAGGTGTAAATGAAATAATATTGATGGCATATAATGCCGTTTGTGTTTTGTGATTGTCAACCTTGCTGTAAAGTAGTTTGTCCTTGCAGCAGCCCTTTGGCATAGCTTCAGGTTTACAGGAACAACCAGTTTTACCACCGAAATTTAAAATAGAAACATGAGCCAAATGACCACCGCAATAGTGAAAATTAATGGCCGCTCCCAGTGCTGTACTGGTGTAAGTAATCAGTAGAAATATGACACATAATTTTTTCACTAAAAAAAATTTTACAATATAAAACTATAGGTAACCCTTCCAATCAAAAATGACATTTATCACACCCTACTATGATCTTTGTCATAAGGATAAAATTTATCTGAACAGCACTGCCTTTCATTATCTGTGATGATGTAGATACACTTTCTAAATTTGTAAAGTGTATCTACACTACCAAGTGATTTAAAAAATGGCATGTATTACTGATCACAATTTCTTATATTACATTTTCTTTTACATCTTCTTTGTAATAATACTGCACCTTAGAAACTACCGCTTGTTTTTTATTTATTTTTTACTGCGATAGTTCCATGCCACATATAGCACATTTACCATTCTTATCGGTTACCGAACCTGAACTCATTGGACAATTGTACAGACCCATTACTTTCATTTTCATTTGATCCTTGGGTGAAAGATTTAATATGCTAAGACATGCAGGACACTTACCGGATTTATTAACGGCAACATCCTGATAACTGTTAACGCTATTCAATTTCATCACATTTCTTTTCATTTGCTCCTTTGGAGACAGGTTTGATACGAATGCGCCTTTTGAATAGTCGCCTGTTGTAATATATTTTGGAATGGCAGTCTGAATTTTCATCACCTCCATTTTCATTTGTTCTTTTTTAGATTGGTTTTGAGCCATAGCGAAAATTGTCAGGATGGAAAAAACTGCCATCATCAGTATTCTAAGAGATTTCATTGTAGTATTTTTTAATTGTAAGAATTTGAATGTATTGATAGGGCATATTATAATGCCAATAGCCGGGCAATATATTGCCTGGTGTAAAAAAATATAATTCTAAATAAGGAAAACGCAGTTACGAATGTAAACTGCCACACCATTCTTAGGGGGAGGTGCATGATCTTTGTATACAATGGTAACCGGCTGGCTGATTAATTCAGTCTCCTGAAAAAAAGGCACAGTTGAATGCAGGATGGTAAAATGTTTTACAAATCCGGTAATGCCATCAGTACCAAAATGACTGTCTTTTACTTTAAGGCTTTGGTATTTTGTTTTGCAGCAATCTTTCATTGCATTAGAACTGCTGCATTTCTCCTTTACCTCCTGTACAAAAGAAACAGTGGTAGATTTTAATTTACCGCAACAATAAAATTGACGTACCCCAAGCCCTACTACAGAGAGGCTGTAAATGGTAATGAGGAATATGAGCGTAATTTTTTTCATTGCAATACCAAAGATCGTATTTCAGTAACTGTTTTTTACAATCCCAGATTAGGTATTTAGATGATTTTGGTCATAATTAACATTTTAAAGCAGGGATTATCATCCAATCCATTCATGACAGATTTTTTATCCGGATATTAAGTCTAACTGATAAGCAGCTTTTACAAGCCCTACCGTATTTTTAACCTGCAATTTATGGATCAGGTTTTGCCGGTGTGAATCGATCGTTCTTTTGGCTACAAAAAGTTTTTTCGCAATCTCTTCATTGGTCATTTCCATAGCAATCATCCGGAGCACTTCAATTTCCCTGCGTGTCAACAATTGTTTTGCTTTATCAATTTTTATCGTACTGTCACCTGCAGCATCAATCAATTTTACGGCTACTTCGCTGCAGTAATAAACTTTACCGGAAAGTATTGTTTTAATTGCTTTAAGCATTTCAGCAGGTTCAATACTTTTTAATACATATCCTTTTGCACCCGCATCAATCATACTCTGTATATAGGCCAGTTCATCGTAGCTGCTTAATACGAGTATTTTAGCCATAGGTTTAAATCTCAAAATGCGGTATACCACTTCTGCTCCCGAAAGTCCAGGCAAACGATAATCTATTATGATCAGTTCAAAATTTGTCTTACTAATCTTAACCAAAGCGGATTCGGCGGTTTCAGCATCAACAACTTTGAAGGGCATCCACCTATTTAATGACTGCAGCATGAGTTTGAGACCATCCCTTACCATTTTATGGTCATCAATAACCAATACATTTATAAAATCAGCTTCTCTTAAATTTATTTTTTTCATAGCTATCTGTTTGTGACAGGAATCGCAATTTTATAACGTGTACCCTTACTGATCGCACTACTGATTTTTAATTTACCATCGTGTGATTTTACCCTGGAGTGCACATTCTGCAGGCCCATACCTTTGCCAGCATGCAGCGGATCAAAACCACAGCCATTGTCAGCCAGTTGTAAATTAAGCTGATGCCTGCTGTAAGTAAACACAATCTGAATCCTGCTGGCCTTTCCATGTTTAATAGCATTGGTAATAAATTCCTGTACCACCCTGTACAAATCAATTTTTAATTCAGCAGACATTTCGGGTAACAAAGTATTTTGTCTTATGACGAAATTTATTTTTTTACAAAACAGTGAGTAATGACAAAATTCCCTTATAGCTTTTACCAACCCAAATTCAGCCAATGTTCCCGGCATCAGGTTAAAGCAGATATTCCTCATATCTGCTATTACTGCACCCATGGCTTTACTAGATTGATTCAAGATATCCTTATTCGCTTTATTCTTTGTAACTTCTGCGGTGGAACTTACATAAAACTTGATCGCTGACAATTGCTGGCTAAGGCTGTCATGCAAATCCTGGGCTAGGCGGTGCCGCTCTTTTTCCTGTGTATCGATAATTGCCCGGATTATCAGGTTCTCTGTTTTTACCCTGAAAGTAATGTCACTTGCGGTTAATAAAACCAGCGGTTTTTTATTTTCATCCTTAAAATTGGAAACATTGATTCTAACGTGAATGGCTGTCCCATTTTTAGTAAACAGTATACTATCGCTGGAAACAGGTTCATCCGTTTGTTTTAACTGTCTGGAAATATTCCTGAAACAGGCCATGCTACCTTTCATCAATATGGATACAGATTGGCCGTACAAAGCGCCTCTTTCATAACCCAGTTGCTGTTCTGCTGCCTGATTAAGGTCACGGATCTGACCAGATGGCGTTATAATTAAAACCATATCGGAAACCGCATGAAAAATTTTATTAAAGTAATCACGGGATATGGTGATGGCCTTCAGATCTTCGCCCAGCATATTAATACCATTCATGATGGCATCTACCTCATCCAATTTTTCAGACATCTCCAGCCCTCCATCAAAATGTCCTTTTGAATATTCACTCAAACGGTAATTAATCTCATTTAATCGCTTATCCATAAAATAAGCATTTCTTTTATGTAATAAACTGTTGTAGCCATTTTTCGGCATCAATAGTGTTTGCAA
Source organism: Ferruginibacter profundus (assembly GCF_054783275.1). NCBI lineage: Bacteria > Pseudomonadati > Bacteroidota > Chitinophagia > Chitinophagales > Chitinophagaceae > Ferruginibacter > Ferruginibacter profundus. The sequence continues at coordinate 288,474 of NZ_BAAGQW010000002.1, forward strand.
ATATTTTCACTGGTATTGTAGCTTGATTTACGGCAAGAAAAAAATTACCCAGAAAACTGGAGAACAGCGTGTTTACTACAATTGCCGAGGCAGATAATCCAACTGTTGCTTCTGGCGAAGCAAGGTATTCCCTTGCCTCCCTGTTTATACTGATAACTCCCTGACTAATGATCAGCGTGGCAAATTTTTCTGTCCCTGTAAAAGTTTGGCGGGCACTAACTATCTCTTTGGCAACTTCCAGATCAATTCGAAGGTTCTTCTTATAAGTGCCTACTAAAATTTTATTTTTTATACAGAGATGAACATATGGTGTATCCAGCTCCATGGTATAAAATTACCCATATATTTTGAAAAAATAATACGTCTTTATACGTAGAAAATAATTTTAGAATTTTTACTACAAAACCAGTTTTAAACCGCAGGAACCCCGTTATTAAATTTTTCAAGTTTGAGAAAAATTTTTAACCCTCAACAGAAACGATATGAACAAGCACCATTCCTTCCACGACACAGTTGATCAAATTGTAACTTATGGTATTGATAAAGGCATTCTACACCTGTATACGGGCAGCAAAAGCTTTGATGGTACAGCAATCATAGTCAACAACAAACCTATCATCAATTTTGGCAGTTGCAGTTACCTGGGTCTTGAATTTGATCCAAGGGTTAAAGCAGCAGCCTGCGAAGCGATTAACGAATATGGCACCCAGTTTTCTGCTTCCAGGGCTTATATATCCTTAGGATTGTACAGGGAGCTGGAACATCTATTGGAAGAAATATTTAAAGCCAAAGTAGTTATAGTACCTACTACTACGCTTGGACATATGGCCAATATCCCGGTTTTGGTAGAGGATGACCATGCTGTAATTATGGATCAACAGGTGCATAATTCCGTTCAAACAGCCGTTAACCTGGTTAAAACCTCAGGCGTGCATGTTGAGATTGTAAGACATAACAGAATGGACTTGCTGGAAGAAAGAATAAAAGTATTGCGGCATAAATACAAGAAAATATGGTACATGGCGGATGGCATTTATTCTATGTTTGGAGATTGCAGCCCGGTAGACAGAATTTTTGAAATGATGGATCAATACCCAGAGCTACACTACTATGTTGATGATGCGCACGGCATGAGTATCCATGGACCTAACGGAAGAGGTTTTGTTTTAAGTAAGCATAGCATTCATCCAAAAATGGCGTTGGTGACCTCATTAAATAAAGCCTTTGCATCAGGTGGCGGCGCGCTGATTTTTGGAGATCCAGAACTGGCCAGAAAAGTAGGTACAGTGGGTGGCCCATTATTAAGTTCAGGACCCATGCAGCCTTCAGGGCTGGGCGCTGCAATCGCTGTTTCAAAGATCCATCTCAGTAATGAAATAACCGAAATGCAGGCTGCATTGCAGGAGAATATCCGTTATACCAAACTACTGTTAGACCAATATAAACTTCCTGTGGTTTCCGAGACCGGTGCAGCTATTTTCTTTATAGGTGTTAGTCTCCCCAAATTAGGACATAAAATAGTGCAACAAATGCTTGATAAAGGTTTTTATGTAAATCTTGGAGTATTCCCTACCGTTCCCATGAAACAAACCGGCATACGATTTACTATTACCAGGCTGCATACAAAAGAAGAAATCCAACAAATGATTGCCAGCCTTGCAGTAATACTCCCGGCAGCTATGAATGAAGAAGGTATTACACTAACAGATATCTATAAAGCATTTAAGTTAACTGTGCCTGAACAAAGCTTAATGACAACTTCCATTGAAAAAGAAAAAACACTAATTCCTTCATTGAAACTGGAGCATTATGCCAGTATAAAAAATATTGAAAAGAAAGAATGGGATGTATTATTTGAAGGGAAAGGAAGTTTTGACTGGGAGGGCATAAAAATATTAGAAGACGTTTTTAAAAACAATGCGTTGCCGGAAGACAACTGGAATTTTGATTATTTAATTGTAAAAGATCACGAGAACAATCCAGTAGTTGCAACATTTCTTACCTCCGGTTTATGGAAAGATGATATGTTATCTGCAGCCGGCATCTCCGCACAAATAGAAAACCGAAGAAAAGACAATCCGTATTATTTAACCAGTAAAGTGCTTTGCAGCGGTTCGTTACTTACAGAAGGAGAACATTTGTTTATCAATTATAAATCCCCGCTATGGGAAAAAGGAATGCAACTGGTACTTAAAAGAATTTACAATTTACAGGATTATTACAAAGCTGAACATATAGTTCTCAGGGATTTTCATGGTATACACGAAGAGCTGGATAGCCTTATGGTAGACAATGGATTTTTCAGAATACAGATGCCAGACTCATTTTTAATCCCATCACTGAACTGGAATACTCCACAAGATTTGTATGAATCACTCTCACTAAATAACCGCAATCATTTACGCAAAAAAGTGTTACGGCACAGTCAGGTATTTGAAGTAGAAGTAATCAATGTGTCCAGCTGGCAGGAGGAAATAGAATACTGGTATGATTTATATCAAAGTGTAAAAGAAAAGAGCCTTGAGTTAAATACTTTTTCCCTGCCTTTTAAATTATTCCGGCAACTGGCCTTAGATGAAAACTGGGAAACCTTACAATTAACACTCCGAGACCAAAACAGTAGCAATGAAAAGAAACCCTGCTGTGTAGTATTCAGTTATAAATCGGCCAGCACTTATGTTCCGATGATCATAGGCATAGATTATACCCATAACCATGAATTTGGCATATACCGCCAGGCACTTTACCAGATTGTATTGAGAGCCAGAAAAACAGGCAAACAGAAAATCTTACTCGGATTTTCTGCAGGAATAGAAAAACAAAAATTGGGCGCAGTAGCTATAAAAACATATGCATATATGCATACCACAGACAGCTTTAACATAGAAGAATTGAATGCCTATTCGATACTTGATAATACCACCAAATTACCCGTTAAAATACTTAGTTAGAAAAACATGCTAACTAAAAATAAAATCAGTTTAAAACAGGATTAATTCAACAATACTAATCCGCAAGTTTGCGTATGGAATCAAGCGAATCAATACAAGAAGTACAAACACATCCCACTGCTCTTACCAGGCCTGTGTATACAGCTTATCATATTATCAATGCAGATATCAGCAACCATATCGTTGTAAAGCAATTAGCCAAACAATCCGGCACTAATGAATGCCTGCTGAAAAAGGGATTCAGGGAGATATTCAATACTTCAATTTACCAGTACCTGTTGCAATGCAGAATGAAAAAAGCATACGAGTTGTTACGCAACCCCTCTCTCAAACAAAAAGACATTGCGGCCGAATGTGGTTATGAAACCTTGGCAGGTTTTGTAACAGCCTTTCGAAAACATTTCGGCAAGCCACCCGGGGAATTAAGAAAATTTCATCTGAATAATACATGCAATTGATTATTTAATCCATCTTGTATGGCGTTATCAACCTATGATATGGAATGCCTGCAAAAAGCAAAAGTCTTGATTGAAAAAGACCTGAGTCGTCATCTTCCCATCGCCGAAATAGCCGCCGCATCGGGCATTGGGTGCACCAAATTAAAACGAGGATTTAAGGAACAATTCGGTTATCCTGTCTTTGTTTATCTGCGCAGGCAACGGATGCAATATGCAGCCAGCCTGTTAACTGATACCAATAAGACCATCAAGCAAATTGCAAAGGCTACCGGTTTCCAATATGCGAGCAATTTTACAACAGCTTTTACTTCTTTTCATCATATCTCCCCTGCTCTCTACCGGCAAACTAAAGATAAAAAATAAAACCCATTTGCATAATCATTGCGACCAGCATAATAATTTTTGTATTGGAGCTTTACAATATGCAAATAAGTAATTATAAATGGGTAAGAGAATTAGGCTGTTTCCTTCTGGTATTATTATTTATGTATACGGGCACCAGTAAGTTGATAGGATACCAGTTGTTCCGGGAGCAGCTTAGCCAGATCAGTTATTTAAAAGCTTTTTCTCAACCCTTATCCATACTACTGCCGATTTTAGAATTAACCACAGGATTAACGATCATATTCAAGCCGACTCAAAAATATGGTCTGTATGCTGCTGCTATACTGATGACTTTATTTACGTTTTATGTTGCACTGATGTTATTATCAGACAGCACAAAACTACCCTGCAGTTGTGGAGGTGTAATCAAAACGATGAGCTGGAAGCAACATCTGTATTTCAATATTTTCTTTATGGTGCTGGCATGGTTTACAATAAAAATACGGGTATCCGAAAAAAGGGAGTAAGCTGAAAACCTATCAAAAGAGTAAGCAATATTATCAACCGTAAAAACTGTCCCAGGACAGCACGGGCAACATTTTTTCATCACAAAAATTTATCATTATGAAACGTTTTAAATTTCCTGTTTTACTGCTGGCGATGGGTATTGCCATCTTTGGCGCCATGGCTGCTAATGTAAAAACAGTGGCACCGAAAAACTTCGATGCCACTTATTATTATGTTGGAAACAATACCCTGGCACAGATGCAGGATCCCAACAACTGGTTGAACAGCGGCACGGCCTGTTCAGGGGCTAACAAACCATGCACTATTAACTGGGTTGGCACCCGGGCAGAGTTTGATACACATGTTGCAGCATTTCCTGACATCCCCACTGTTGTTAGTGAAAGTGCCACATTGAGAAATTGACACTGTCTAATTGTATAAAGGCTGCCCATGGGCAGCCTTTATTAGGATGGTTCAGTGGTCTGAAAATTAACGGGGATTCTGTTGCATTCCTGACAACGCAATTACATCTTCCGGAATGGGTAAGGAATAACGCAAATCATTCGGAAAAAGGTTGTACTGTTGCCCATGTACCAAACGCCTGATCGTTATTGAGGCGCCTTCTTTATTCAGTCTTTTAATATCCATCCATCTTGTAAAACGCATTACCAGTTCCTTTCTCCTTTCCTGTAGAACCAGCGATAATACAGCAGACGTTGTTGAAGCCGTCAATGGCACAAAAGTGCCCGTCTTATATCTTTTGGCAAGTAAGGTATTCAGATCATTCAGTGCACCAGTCATATTACCGGCTCTCGCATAACATTCTGCCCTGTTCAGGTATACTTCGTCTGTTGCAATACCCGAAAACTCGCCTTCATAATTACTGTAGCTTCCTTTAAACCCTATACGATTATTTGGCAATGAAGTAAAATATACCTGCTTTCTCAGGTCGTTGTTGTCGTAGGAATTGTACAGTACTGAATCGATCTTTACATAGTAAGGATCAATTAATGCCGCTCCAGAAAAATTATAAAAGATAGTTTCTACATTAAACCTGGGGATGGGAAAATTATCGGCAACATTCAGGCTATTGAAATCCATGAGGGCGCCAGATATTAAAATAGCAGAATCCGCATATTTTAAAGCATTCTCGTACTGGTGCATAGCAATAAACACCCTTGACAAATAAGCACAGGCTGAAGCTTTTGAGGGCCTTGTTTTCAATATATTTTGCACAGGCAACAAACCAGCAGCACCTTTAAGGTCTGCCAATATTCGGTCATAGCACTGATGAACAGTGGACCGAACAGATTTTTCATTAAAATCCGCAGTGAGCCGTAATGGAATTCCTAGGCCAGTACCTTCGTCTGTTACATCATATGCAGGCGACCAGCCATTGACCAATTTGAAAAATGAAGTACCTCGCACAAATAATGCCTGTCCTTTTACATCATTCCAGCTAGTTGTATTTGCAGCCGTTTGAGTGATTTGTGGAAGAAAATCCAGCACCGTATTAGCATAATAGACCCTCCGGTAGCCCCTGCCCCAATCACAATTTGGGCCTGAGAATAAATTATCTTTTTGCCAGCTATAAATCCGCTGGTCGGTTTCATTCATACCATCATAATCATCATCAGTAAGGTAATAGTTATCCGCACTGGATTCATCCATGCCCATATCCTGCACCATGTATGGATCATAGTCGAGCAAGGCTTGCAGATCAGATAATTTTTGCGGTGTTACCAATTTGGCATCCGGCTTTACCTCCAGTTGTTTTTTGCAGGATAATATTAGCAACGATATCAGCAAAAACATTCCTATAATTTTTATTTTATAAAAGTGCATAATAAAATTTTTAATGGTTAAAAAGCAGCCCTTACACCAATCGCCAGATTCATCGAAGGAGGAATGGTGTTGCTGTATTCAGGATCTATATTAAATTGATTAGCCCTCCAAAGCAAGCCCAGGTTATTGGCATTCATGTAGAATTGTATGCTTTCAAAAGGAGACTTATTTCCCTGTTTTCTTTTGAGGTCATACCCCAGGGTGATATACTGTAACCTGATAAAATCTCCCCTGGTGGCAAGAACGGAGGAGTAAGTATAAAAATTATCACGCCGCAGATTGAATGGATAAATCATGGAAGGAATGGTCGTGTGCAACTCATCTCCCGGCTGTTGCCATCTTAATGAATAATCTGTATGGCCATCCCTGTTATTAAAAAGATTGCCATAGTTAACAGAGCTGCGCTGGAACCAGGCACCAAACTTTCCGGTGATATTAACATTCAATGAAAAGTTTTTCCAAATAAAAGTATTGCCCAGTGAAATAACGGCAGTGGGTAAACTAGGGCCGATATACTGCATATCTGCAATTAGTGTACCGCTCCCTGTAATAGCCGTGTAATTTTTACTGGATGCGCCCTGGTATACACCCATCGGGTCGCCGGTAGCAGGGTCCAGCCCTGCCCATTTATAATCGTACAGTGCAAATACAGGATGGCCTTCTACGGCAGATATAGCACCCCCCAAAGTATAGTTACTGCCTTGTTGGTTGACCAGGTAGTTTTTGACTACCCGGTCTTTATTAAAGTTCAGGTTGAGCATGGTGTTCCATGACAATACACCTTTAATATTCTGACTGTTCAAACTAATATCCCATCCATGCCCCGAAATTGCAGCTACATTTTTTGTTACCCTGTCAAATGCCAGTCCCGTATAATCGATGGGTTGCGTTCCAAACAGGTCAAGGCCTTTTTTATAATAATATTCCACCGTTCCACGAAGACGGTTATTCCAAAGGCCGAAATCAATACCCAGGTTGAGCATTTTTACCTTTTCCCAGCCCAGTTCAGCATTTTTGAACTGTGTGATCCTCGCCTCCTGCGTTTGGGTATATGCAGAATTTCCTGTTACCAATAGCGTAGTAACAGCAGATTTAGAAGGGTCAGCATTACCACTCACCCCATAGCTTACCCGTAGCTTTAATGAGTTGCTTACAGGCACCCTGAAAAATGTCTCCTTTCCTATGTCCCACGATGCACCAGTTGACCATAAGGGTGACCAGCGGTTATTGGCTGAAACACCAAAAAGATTAGAAGCATCACGCCTTGCACTTGCTGAAACCGTATACTTTTTTTTAAACGTATAAACCCCGTTGGCGAAAAATGAAATGTACCGGTTTAGTGTTTGTGATACGCTCATGTTTGCCGGTATTTGACTACTGCTGCGGGTGAGCAAATTGGGAAATGCCGTTTTATAATCCACCGTACCATAGGTGAGCAGATCAGGATCATAGCCGTAAAACCTGTAACTGCTGTAGTTGTTTTTTACCTGCCTGTATTCAGCCCCGGCAATGGCTGTAATATCGTTCTTAGCCGAACTTTTACTATAGTTCAGCATCCCTCTTACATTTTGTGTTTCCAGTGTTCCATTACCCTGGTCCAGTATACCTCCCTGCGGTACATTATAGGTGAGTTTGCCGTTGGCTCGGTTGATCACAGTATAGCTGTTCACAAAATTCCGGGCAAAATAACTGTCCGGGCTATATAACACAGCATCTGTATTTTGTTGCCGGCCATATTGATATTTCAGATTCAGTGAAAATGTTTTGCTCATCTTATAGGAAAGCCCTGTATTAGCCATCATTGCCTGGAGTTTACCAGTACTCCTGGTATTGGCATAATCTGTGAGGGGATACCAGTTCCAGTCTGGCAGGACTCCGCCACCCACCGTATCAGTATAGGTTTTACGGTACTGGTACATTACAGGCACCGCATTTCCGTTGGCATCGGCGAGGCTGGTATAAGCGGGAAGTAAACCATTAAAAGGACGTAACTGTCCAAAGCCCAAACGTCCGCTTTGCGTAGTACTCTGCGTATAATCTATTCCGGTAGTTAACTCCAGTTGATCGGTCAGCCGGAATGATTGACTGCTGCGTAGGTTTATTCTGTTGTATTGATTATCTAGTACTCCTGAATTTTTGTCCCAGCCACCAGAAAGATTCCAGTTCATATTCTTCGTTCCTCCCTTTACAGTAATTGCCTGCTGAAAATTAATCCCCCGTTGATACACGTACTTATTAAAATCGTCCTTAAGGTCATGGGAAGCGAGTATATTAATCGCAGCATCTGCCTGTGCAGGCGTAATAATGCCTTTATCTCTTTGCCTTAATAATTCCACTACAGGTGATACCGCCAGCCATGGTGTCGAATTTAACTGGCTGTTATAAAATCCTTTTGCATAGAGAAATTGTTCCACTGAAGCAAAGTCAGCTGGACGAATAGTTTGCTGGGTCGACAAATCAGGTGCATCAGTAATCAGAACATTACTACTCAGTTCAACCCGGATAGGCTGATTGTATTTACCCTTCTTTGTAGTGATTACAATTACACCATTACCTGCCCTGGTACCCCAAATGGAGGCGGCAGCGGCATCTTTTAAAATGCTGATACTCTCTACATCTTCCGGTTTAATATTCTGCAGGTCACCTTCGTAAGGAAAATCATCCAGTACAATCAGTGGCGCCCTTGGCCCCTGGATAGTACTTAAGCCCCTGATCACAATTTTGCTATTCCCATTTGTTTTTCGATCTACATACAATCCGTTGCTGATGTTTTCCAGACGGTCTAAAACTGTAGTTCCAGATTGCTGATTAAATAAATCTTTATTGATGGCAACAAAGGACCCGGTTGCCCGCTCTTTTGGAACAGATTGGTAGCCGGTATTCACTACTACCTCATCCATCATTTTCTCCATAGGTATCAACCGGATAATTAGCGGCACCTGAGTACTGCTACTAACAGTTATGCGAAACCGCTGGTAATTCATATTATCGATTTCCATGGTGTCAAGGCCGGAAAGCCGGAAACTAAAAGCGCCGGACGGATTAGTCACCATTACCCGTTTACTATTTTTTAATTTTATCACGATATTTCCCAATGGCTCACCGTTGCCGTAGGCAAGCACTTTGCCCTGAATGATTGCATCTTGTGCAAACAGCAGGTTGCAGCAAAAAAACAGGAAGCTGCTTAAAAATAATTTATTCATGTGCATTAGTTTGGTTGATGAAAAATAAAATACTGAGTAAGATTGCGCTGTTCTTCCCTCAGGTAAATACCAAAGCGTGCAAGAAGAGCAGCAAATGTTTTTACATTAAATGAGTTGTAGGCAGGCAGTTCAATATCTATCAGTAGCGGTGCTGCTTCATTCACCACTGGTATGGAAACTTGCCGTTGAAAGAACTCCATGATATCACTCACGGGACGGTTGTGCAAAAAAGGCCTGTCAGAATCTGCCAGATTATTTGTTTTGTTACCACCCTTTGATTTGTAGGCTTTTAACAGCAAAGTATCAGTTTGAATCACCCAGCAATTAACCGGAACAATTTTGCAGCTGACGCTGTAACCAAATTGGCGCAGCAGGTCCTGCTGCATCCATTGTTTTGCAGTGTGCAGTGACACTGGCGGCGTGATCAGTTCATAGGTAAAACTGTGCGCTGCTATCCAGTCATCTGGTTGCCCTTCCAATGATAAATTCCTGCTGACATCTGGTTCCATCTGAATATTAAATCCACCGGATTTTATATCATAAGCATAAAGGATCAAATTCAATAGTGGATAATTAGTAAAGAGCAGCTTGTTAATTTTGCTGTCCTTATCCTTACCAACATAGGTACCAGTAGGAAGCCCACTGATAAAATTGCTCCATGTGGTACGTGCCATCACCTGACTTCCATTACCTCCATTTCCTGCAATGAATAATGGATTGCCGGGTTTAAAATCTTCCATATCCTCTTTATTGAAAAAAGTCACTTTTTTGCCCTCAATAAAGGACTGGATTTTTTCAGCCACCAAGTCTTCGGAACCAGTTATGGCCGCAATGGTGAAGTCGGCATTTAGCCATGCATAATGAGGTACATATTTATGCCGGAAGAGTTGGTTAGCAATCGTGTCCCCTATTATCACAGGCAACCCGAAACCTCTTGCATCCCCATTGGTGATGCGCTTAAATAATTTTTCTACTTTTTCCTTTGAATCCGATACAGAAGAATTAATTAGCAAAACCGAAAGGTCTGCCGGATACTGCGCCTGCATCGAATCCAGCAGGGGCAATTTATGAATGCAGGTGCCGCAGGTAGTGGCCCAGAAATTAAGAATCATCAGTTTCTTTTTAAAACTGTATAAATTGGCTTTATGAGCAGTACTATGTATAATATTTTCAAAATAAATATCCGGTACTTTATCGCCAACCTTTAAAGCTTTAAAGGGGGGATTTGCAGCAAAGCTGCCGAATGGGCATAACAATAGTATTAAGCAATAGAAGCATTTCATTGCAATCGTTTTTACTTGAGTTAATAAATTAAAATACTATGGTCAGGGCTATATCAGGTGGGGTTCTTGGGTTTGCGCTCATATAGGGTTTTGAGCCAACTAATAAAAGGGTTATAGTATACATTTCTCATAGGAATAATTATCTGAACGGCAATTTTACCGGTGAACGATCAAATATCTGGACTTGTGTATAGCAGCAGCAACTGTGAAGCGTATCTGTTTTTAACAACTGGCGCAACCGTTCAGTTTCCTGCAAACCATCCAGTACAAACTGATCTGCCAATACCTTTTTTACCAGCACTGCAGCAGCTTCCTGATCATTAACAATTCTCCTGGCATAGCGCACCAGCAGCGGATGATAGTATAACCAGGCAGCAGTATTTTCCTTACTAACCATTTGCATAAAGTTTGTTTAAGCCTATTCAATTGGAATATTGTTATTACAAGGATGAGATTTCAAAGGATATAACAGCAATAAAGCGATACAAGTCAATAACAATAATCTAAAAAGAGTCTGAAGTTATCTGGTGGGATGTGTTCGAATGGTGCTTCTGCTTTACCAGGAGTCGAGCTATTCAGTGTAGCTTTAGGCTAAACAAAAATGGCGTAGACCCAACTTACCGTCCTGAGGCTCTGGTAAGCCTTGCACACGAATAAGAGAGCCCACGCCTTAACGTGGGCATTCTACTTATTGTCTCATGTGCTTTAATTTACCAGATTTCAGGATGAGACTCAAAGCGAATGCTTCAAATTATTTTATGAAGTATCGCAAATTTATTAAAATAATTACTTTAGTGAAGATAATTGATTTTTTATATGTATGGATACTATCCTACAATAAAAATTTAATTTTCTGCCATCTTTCCCTAATGAATAACACAAGAGATGACAAATATTTGAAAGAATTTGGTCAAAATTTAAAATTACTTAGAAAAAGTAAAAAATTAAGTATTCGAAAGCTAAGTGATATTGCGGATGTTGATTTTAGCCAGATACATAGAATAGAAAAAGGAGAAAGTAATCCCTCAATAACAATGGTAATTGCCTTAGCAAATGCATTAGAAATAAAACCTTCCAAATTAGTCGAGTTTTAAATTTGTAAAACCAAAATTTATTGGAAAACTTATTTATTTAATTTTTAGCTTTATTAAATACTAAAGTTTTTAAATCCAATTTAAAAAAATTTGAAACTTAAAAATTTGTCAGCAATAATTTATTTGTCAGTAGAATTGTCAGCAACCCAATTTATTAGATCAGAACTTACTTCGGAGTTACGGTAAAACCAATCTGTACTTTGTATTCGATAGAAACGCCAACCAGCTCTTTCTAAAATGAGTTGTCTGTTTATGTCTTCTTGTATTTTTACAACCCCTGAATGATATGTAAAGCCGTCACACTCTATTGCTAATTTTTTATTGTTTTTAATAAGTCCGAAGTCAATACAATACTTACCAACTTCAAACTGTGGAAATATAAAGTCACCCAAACCATTATTGTAAAGAAGTTTGCAAACACTTTTTTCAAAGTCGCCTGAATTTGCATCTGTCTTGTTAAGAAGTGTCTGCAAGTTTATAACTGCGGTTTGTTTGTTAGTTTTATTTTGGCTGTTTGTGTAATAGTCAATAAGTTTTTTCCTGTAACAGTCAGGGTTCATAATACTAACTGCGTCAGGGTGAATACTGTGAATAACAACCGACTTTTCTTTTGCTCTGCTTGCTGCAACATTAAAAATCCGCATATATTCTTCTGTACCTGCTGAACGAGGCGGTCTGATGTCAAAATTATTTTTTTCGCTGAAACTATGACTTGCAGTTATTGTCATAAACATAATATCTCTTTCATCGCCTTGAAACTCTCTTGAAGTGCCGATTAGCAACTCCAACTTATCTTCGTACTGTTTGATTAATTCGTTCTGTGATATTTGTCTGATTAATAAAGTTTGGTGCTTAATATTAGAACTGTCCAATGTCAAGATACCAATAGTTGGAAGTGTCTTTAATCGTTCTTCTTGGAAGTCAATAATATAACTTTCAATTTGTTCAATTACTTTTTGAACAATCAATGGTTTTTGTTCATCAAGGTAATTATCTTCAACATAGTGAATAGCTACAGGTTCGCCAAATGTTTTCTCTGTTGCAGTTTTGAGAGGAACAATGTCCGAATTATAAACGTATTGATTTGAGTAACCAATAATTTCAGGTAAGCATCTAAAATGTTCGGTTAGTGTTACAATGTTGGGATAGATAACACCGCTGATTGTGTAAATACTATTGTTCTTATTGTTTACGTCAAACTGCGTTTTGAACCTGTGAGAAATTAAGTATTTATCAAGCATTTCATTGGTTCGCTCAATTGTAAAAATACTTCTGTCGGCAACGACTGAAGTTTGGTTTTCATCGCCAACTATCAAACACTTTTTACAACGAAAAACAAGATTAAGGCTGCTAATATCACATTGGCTTGCCTCGTCAATGATTAGTAAATCAAATTGCTCTGGTGCAGCATCTGGAAAAAAGGTTACGGCTGTGTCCTGTGGCATAATCCAAATAGGAACTGCACCTTTTGCAACTTGCATATTTGTAATTGCAGATGCAATATTTCTTGCTGTGTTTTTTCCATATCCTTTGCCAATATTTATAAGGTCATTAAGCCACGCATTTAAAGCAGCTTTTTGTGTGTCGCTAACATTCTTTGATTTGTGATACCACGTTTTGTATGAAATAATATCTGCTGTTTGCTTTTCAATACTTCTTTTAATAGTTTGAAGGTTTGACAGCAATTTGTCAGAACCTTTTGTTTGATTTGTCACGGCAGTCAGGAAGTCATTAATTTTCAAAAAGAAAATATCTATTTCACTTACTTCTTTGTTTACAATAAATGAAGTGCCTGAACTACAAAGGCTTTTAATAGCATTTGTAGTTAAGGGAAGAACGATAGCAGTTTCTTTAAAAAGTCTGTCAAATTCCAAAGAATGGGTTTGTTTTTCTCTTCTGCTTCTATATTCATCTAAGTACAATTCATAGGAAGCTCTATCAACGTTTTCAATAGCATCAGCTATTTTGTAAATTAGATGATGGGCTTTGCTATAACTGGTTAGTTTATGTTTTGTTTCCTTTAAAAAGTTCGTAGCATCTTTATGGTCTGAATAATATTTTATGTTTTTTAAGTAGGTTAATTTGCTTTTTACATCTGTTGAATTGATAGAAACTTGTGGTAGGTTTTTCTCTCTTAACTCGTTATTGAAAACTGAAACCTTTTCAGCGAAATCAACTGCAAAGTCAAGTTCTTTTAACGCTTCTTGAATATTTGTTTGGGTGGGTAAGCCAAAAGTATTTAGGTAATTATTGAAAGTAATTGAAAGTTGTTTTAAGCATTTCCTTTTATTTATTTCTGTTTCCATTATTTTGAAGTGCTCAACTTCATTTGCAGGAATGAAATTTACTTTGCAATCAAAAAAGCGTTTTAGATTTTTGTCTAACAAACTTTTAGTAAGCCAACCAATGGTTTTGTTTCCCGCAAATTTTACAATCAATTGGTTGATTTGTTGATGTAAAATATCGGGGTCTGTATCTTCTATTGCTGATAAATCAAGTTGAAAGGAAAGTAGTTTATCTTCTGCTGATTGAACTTGCTCTCTTAAATTTTCATTTTGCTTTAAAATATTTTTGAGTAACCCACTATTATAATTTGAATGTTTATAGATTATACTTGGAATTGGTTGTATTTCAAATTTTTCATATTGTGTTTCAAATTCGGCAATTTCTTTCTTTAGCTTTTCGGTTAGTGTATTTGGTTGTATTGCGTTGTAATCAGCAACATTAATTTTTTCGTTTATTTCTGTTAGCTGTATTTCTATTTTTCGTAACTCGGTTAATTCTAAAAACTTGTCATCGGATAAAAACTGGAAATTAATTAACTCAAAGTCGTCTTGTTTTAAGTTGTTGCCAATTGATGCAAGTGAAATTAATTTTTCAATTAATCCGTTTGTGTCGGTATTATGAGCAACAACATCTTTGATAAATTCTGTTTGATAGTTGCTTTGTTCAAAATGAAAAACTGCCCATTCATAAGCCGTTTTTTCTTCTATGTTGTTGTTAAATGGATTGAAAACTTTGTAGCTTTTTGCATTGGCTTGAACAACTTTGTAAATTTCATTTAAGGTGTCAGCATACCTTTTTTCTAGGCTGGTCAATTGCATTTCCAACTCTGTTACTTTGCTTTCTTCATATCGTTGTGCCAAATTGCGAATGATTGCATTAACCGAACCTTTAAGGCTTTCATTGCCTTTTCCTTCGTTTACTAATGAAACTGCAAGGTCTTGAATTGCTCTTGGTAATTTGTCTTTTAATACGCTTAATGCTTTTGCGTTATGAGAAACAACAAGTATAGATTTTCCTTGTGCTACGAAATGGGAAATAAGATTTGCAATTGTATGGCTCTTGCCTGTTCCTGGTGGACCTTTTACGGTAACGGCATCTTGCTCGTTTAATCGTTTTGCAATTTCAAACTGTTCATCGTTGTATGGTAATGGAAATAATGAACGATGATTTTTTTCGCTAAAATCTCCTGAACGTTTATTGGTGTCGTTTGAATAGTTATTATCTTCTGAACGTTGTTTCGTTTCTATTTCTAAACCGTCAATTAAAAAGAGTTTTTTGAAAAAGTCAGGAATTAAATGCAACAAGCCGCTGGCTTGTAGTTCATTTATTTTATTAATGATGTTGTTTGCGTCTTTTGAAATTGCAATTTGGCTTTCAACTACTTTAGTTTGAATGATAGGTGAGAAGCTAAAAGTTATCTGGGTGGTTATTGGTGAATTTTCAAATTCAAAGTTTAGTTCTTCATTTTTGAAGAAAGTATCTTCTTTTTGAGCAAATACACCCAATGTTTCTAAGCCTTTGTTATAAAATTCTGTTCTTACAAAGTCCGTATCAAAAAGAAACTCTTTTTGTTTTGAGTTGAAGTTGTCAATTGATAATAATACTTCTCTTTTCCTTTGTTCAACTATTGTAGTGTGTTCGTTTTTGAAATGACTGTCAAGTAATTCAACAAAATACTGCTCACTAAATATCTTACTTGAAAATGTGTCAGTTTCTAAAGTTATTTCTTGGCTTCTCAAACTTAGCTTTAATGGAACATTAAAAAGGAAGTTGCGATAATTTTGATTTCCAATTTTTCCGCACACTAAGCCAAAAGAAATATAAAGTCGTTTGGTATCTTTTCCTTTAAGTTCATAATGAAGTGTATGCAAAGCATCATAAACTTTGTTTGTCTTTAAAGGCGTTTCGTACTTGGTATGATATTCAGTAAATTCTTTTTGAAAATTGTTTGCCGTTCTTACTCTGTTTTCATTGTCTGTAAATAAAACAATTACTTTCTTTTCAGTCTTTCGTAAAATTTTATTGTCAGACAAATCTATCCAACCGTCTAAAGATGGTGGAAGTGTCAAATTGAATAATGCACTTTGCGATTGTTGTTTGTATTTTTCTAAATCCTTTATTCGTTGTTCAGATTGTTCAAATTTTTCAACTACTTCTAATTCCTTTTTAAATGAAACAGCTGGAACATTTAAAGACCGATTTAATAAAGTCCAATCAGTTATTTCAAATGGGATTTTGGGTTCTGCTGGAATTGGAATACGTTTTACTTTCAGGATATAATCACCTACATTTATTTTAGTACCGACTGCAAAAGAAAATTCATTAATCTTTTTTTGTTCGCATTGTTTGGCAAGTGATATGAGTTTTGAAACCTTCCAATAATTTCCGTCTTCTGTCTTGGTGTTACTGGTTTCCTTTTCAAAGTCATAGCAAGGGTCAGACGTGTTATATAAGTCCCGAATGTAATAAAACAGATTCTGTAAAGGGGTATTGTGTTTCGTTTCCTGATCTGGCATATTAGAGTAGTCGGGTTAAATACCCCTTTTACAAATATATATGATATTGCACGCTATATTTCATTTTTTTAACATCGAAAATTAACAATTTAGTGAGCAAATTGCTTCGTTTAAGAATGTATAGATATACTGTCAACCTGAGGGTCGTAACCGTGTCATCAATGAAATCCATATACCGATATCCAAAGCCTATTCCCAACGTCATCTGACCAAGCTTATGTGGCTATTTGTGGGAACTAAAACAATAATGAATCATTAAAATACTATTGATTGTCAAGTATTTATTATTACCTGTAACTTATAAGCAATGGTAGTAATATCGCAATTATGTGGGATTTATGTGGCATCATCTTCAATTAGGGTGATGATCTGCTATCCGGGATATCCTAAAAGTTTTCTTATCTTAATTTAAGAAGGCATTTGTTTTAGCAATTTTGTGTAGAGTTTAATTAGGTTCCCCGACAACTGTTTTATCAGGTTAGCCATTCAGTGCCAAAAGCATATTTTGCAAAACCTGCACATTCCCTTCTACTGTACTGCCAGTTTCCGTCACCATATTTCTTACAAACAAGCTATCGGCACCAAGTTCAATATGTGTTTTTAATATGCGCTGCAACCGTTCTTTAATAGTTTTGTTTGATGCTACAATTTTACTGATCTCCCTTCCTATTACAATGGCAGCAATTTGCTCAAGAGTGCGGTAACTTTCTTCTTCGGTAAACAAATTCACATGTTCCCTGTAAATAAAATCAGCCTGTAGATCAAAAAAATGTGCCACAATATTCGCAATATCCCTGGCATCTTTTGAGCGCATTTCTGGCCGGTCATCAAAAGCAATCAATTTCAACAAAACAATTGCCGGCAAGGTGGCAATCTTAAACTGATGGCCAGTTTGCATTTCAATCTCCTCGGTACCAAACTTGTACACTTCCATAAACCCATTCACTTTTATATTGGATAGTCCTGTACCGGTTATGGTTACGCCGTCATCAATTTCAATTTCACCAAAGGGAAGAATATCCACCTGCACACCTGCGGGGGTGAGCATCACAAATGAATTATTCTTTGTAGCGGTAAAACCTTTGTTTTGGGAAAGATATTGTTTTATGGCATTGTAATCTTCCTGGCTGCCTACCAGTATGGCCAGATCAACATCTTTAGTCTGCCGGAATGTTTTATTGCCTCTTGAATACCATACATCCCTTGCTAATGCGCCAATGATATAATAGTCTGTACCGGTAGCCTCAAACGCCTCTTCCAGTGCATCAAACAAATCTTTCAACTCTCCTTCCCTAATATTATTCAAATTCATGCTGTAAATATTTATCGTAAATCATTTGTGCAGTTTCTCTGCAGCGGGGATCATCAGTGATTAAAAGATCTGCGTATACCAGTAAGGGTGGTGCATAGTTTTCTTTGTCCGGCAATTCATCCTTCCAGAATTTTTTGTAAAACTGTACCGGCCCGTTTTCATCGGGCATTAATGTCCATTTCGTTATAAATACTGTTTTCTGCTCCGTATAAAGCGTTAGTGTTTGTGGCCGCAGGTAATTAGTTAAAATTTCGGCCGCAGGTTCCCCACCCCATTGAGTTGCTGCAATTTTATCGGGTAACGGCAGCGCTTTCCAATTCAATAATTTCTTCTCATCCCAAAAGCGGTACGTGCCCAGTAACAAAGTTGGTTTTAAAGTTTCCCGGTATCCTGTAACCCATCTTTCCAGCAGTACTTTTTTATTCTGTAATGCTAAAGTGTTGTCGTTTATTTGTAAAATAAATCCTGCTTCCTTCAGTCCTTCAATAACGTTTTTAATATTCCCCAATGCTACATCTGTGGCTTCTGCCAACCTGCGATACGGCATATTAACTGCATCCTGGTGCAATAATAAATAGAACACCGTTTTTAACCCTGTTTTGGTAAAAGCCCTGTTGGTTACCTTTTTCTTTTCCCCAACAGGTTTGTTACCATCAATCCATACATAATTATCTTCCGTGTGTAAATAGATATTACCGGCGGTATCAAGGTATCCAATTTTATTATCCCGCAGTATTTTTTTGAGCGCAGGAAAAATATTCTCTGCCACTATTAGCAACGGCTGGTATTGTTTGGCCAGTTCAAGTATTGCGGGTAACTGGTATTGCCTGAGTTCCCTCTTTGCTTCTACAAACAGGTGCTGCCCTTTAAGATTGATGTATAAATCCAACTCTCCATCCACCCCATTTCCCTTTGGTGTAAACTCTCCGGTGATGCCAGTTTGTTCAGTCAGCCGTTCTAGTGCCTTATATGTAATTTCAGTTTCGTTCATAAATAGAATTAGTTCACGTAACGTGAACAAGCAAATTTAGTGAACATTTATTAATTACTGCAAGTTTTGTTCACTTTTTTATTCTGTTCACGTAACGTGAACAGAATAAAATACATTTACATAGATTTATATTATTAATTATCAATGATTTAGTAAATGACAGGCTGGATAATCTTACTGTGTCCTATAAAAGCTTTTGCAGGAATAAATAAACTCCCGTTTGCTAAACTAAAAAAAGGCCATACCTGATAATTTGTGGTCAACTCTTCCTACCGCAGCAACCCGGCTCATCAATCAAAGGCAATTTTAGAATATGTAAAAAGGAGTCTATGAATTACACAATAGAAAAATTTGACCAGATTATTACTTCTATTTCTTCCTGCAATAAACTGAACAATACCATCAAGAAAGATGCTATCGGCAGCATCATCCTGGAATGTAATGAAGAAAAAGAAAAGATCAGGCTGCACATTATGGAGGAAGTATTTAATGCCAGCGAAGAAAAAGCATTGCAGTTATTGATTGATAAATACCAGTCTGTATTTATCCGCCTGATGGATCAGTTGTATGTGTACAGGAAAGGAATAAAAAAACAGGATGAATATTGGGAACTATCCAAATACCTTTTTGATCACCTCAATGAATTGCTTTGCTTTTTGCAGGTTCATTATGCCAGGTATTTTAACATGGAACAAAAAATGCCCTGCATAAAAATAGAGCATATCAGTAAAGAGATACAACCAAAAATTGAAACGATTACAGCAGCATTAAAGCGCACCATCATTAATGATAAGTTGATAAAATTAATCCTTCAACCACTTGAACATTTTGTAACCACTGACAGCATTTCTTACGAACAGGCGCAGTATATCAAAACTGCGACGAATGAATTTTTAGCCTTTGATGTTACAGCTGCACCCGAAGATATTGCAGTAACAATAAAAAAAATACTGGTGAGCCTGGATTATAATCTCCCTGATATCAGCCTGTATTATATAAATGAACTGGACTTGCTTGTAGCGGAAGAAGAATCAGTACAGGGAAAACTAAGGATATTAAAATACCAATTAAAGGAAGCTAACCAGGTAATGGTGAAACCTGATCATATTTTATATTCAGAACTGCCCGGGCTAAAAGAGCAAATCGTCAACTGGCTGAGTGAAGAAATTTATTTTCATGAAATGGAACAAACGATTATTGCAGCAAGCCCGGCAGCAAATGGAACGGAAACCAAGATACATACTTCTCTTTCAGTACCTCAACTGGCTTTGCTGTTCCGCCTGCTGAAAGAAGAACAACTCATCACCAATACCAACCAGTCAGAATTATTAAAAGTAGTCGCTAATAATTTCACTACGATGCACAAAGAAAATTTTTCTTACGGACATCTTCACGGCAAATATTATAAAATCGAAGCCAATACTAAGCGTACCGTGTATGATATATTAATGAAGTTATTGCATTTGAGCAGAAAAATTGGTTAGGAAAAATATTTTAAAATTTATCTTCTATAAGTATCAGTTAGTTAACAGGGCTACATGGAGGGCTGGGAGTGAAAAAGGTAATTTGAGATACTATTTTTGTTTAAGCATTTAAATTAATAAAAAGATTCACCATGTTACAATCAATTTCCTGGCAGACATATTTAACTGTATGTGCGATATTACTGGCAATCTATTACAGCGCTATTTTATTCCTTTATTACAGGCAGGATTTGGCTCTGATATTCCGCCAGCAAATTGCCTTCAGAAAACAAGGTACACCCCTCCCATCAAACCAAACAATGCAAATACAAGAAGGAAGTGACATTGATGCGTTGGGATCAAACCTGAAAGATGAAGTAAAAGCATTCGCTGCTTCAGCAGGCAATCAATACAACAAAACAGAACTGCAATATGGATTGCAATTACTCTTAAAAAAATATGCTGTTTTAAAAAACTCCGAGATGCAACCAGACATAACAAAAACTATTATCAGTGAATGTGAAAATAATTGTTCCATCGTATTAAGTGATGAAGAGGCAGGTATGTTGTGGAATGGTTGAGGGTTTATGTTGCTCCATCCCTGTAGATGCAGATGGGTTAGTGAAGGGAAAACGGGGATGGAGCTTTCTAAATTATTTATCATTAAAAATTGTGCAATATGAAAAAGACGATGAAAATATTTAAGATGGTTGCTAAAAAATCAAGAGCATTATTTGCCGTAGTGGTGTTGATCTTTTTAAATCTGGTAGTAAAGGCACAGGACGGTAATGCTGGTATCAATGAAGCCAACACCAAAGTGCGTGGCTATTTTGCAGCAGGCACGAACCTGATGTACGCAGTAGGTGCCGTTGTAGGTTTAATTGGTGCAGTTAAAGTGTACCAGAAATGGAATAGCGGTGATCATGATACGGGTAAAGTGGCTGCTGCCTGGTTTGGAAGTTGTGTTTTTTTAGTGGTGGTTGCCACCGTAATTAAAAGCTTCTTTGGCATTTAATTCATCCATTAGAGAAAATGAATTAAGAGTTATAAACAGGACATAAAGAGGAAAGGAGGGTCAGCATCGTGAATAATAGTGTCTATCAAATTAATAAAGGTATCAATAAACCCGTTGAATTCCGGGGGTTAAAGGCTCAATATATCTGGTATCTCGGAGGAGGACTGGTCACGCTGCTGATCATCTTTGCTATCATGTATATCTGTGGTATCAATATTTTCTTCTGCCTTTTTGTAATCGTTGCACTCGGCACAGCATTATTCCTCTATGTATATAGGCTTAGTCACCGTTACGGCGAATTTGGTCTAATGAAAAAAGTAGCCCGTAAAGCTGTTCCAAAAGTCATAAAGAATTATTCCATTCAATTACTTAAAAAAGCATTGCGTCATGAAAAATATTTTTGATCTGTTACCGTTGTATGGTGCAGAAAATGATGCACTGCTTTCTAAAATGGGGGATATTACGGCCGCTTTTAAAATTGAATTACCGGAACTGTTTACTTTAAGCAATGAAGAATACGAAGCCCTGCATCATGCATGGATTAAGGCCATAAAAGTATTACCTCCACATTCTATATTACACAAACAAGACTGGTTTACAGAAAACAGTTTTAAGCCACAATTCATAAAAGAAGATAATAGTTTTCTTAGCCGCAGCAGTGACCGGTTTTTTAATGAACGGCCATTCCTTGATCACCAGGCGTATATTTTCCTGACTAAAAAACCTGCTAACCGAAAAGTATCTACTTCAGTATTCTCCAGTTTATTAAAAAGAAGTATGGTGCCGGAAGAGACGATCCCGCCGAAACACTTCCATGATTTCATGAACCATATCGGACAGTTTGAAAAGATATTATCGGACAGTGGATTTGTGATCTTAAAAAAATTAAACAATGATGAACTTATTAATATTGTCAGCCAGTATATCAACCTGCAATCTGATGATGAAACCTTAAGGGATATTGTCTTTCATCCGGAATGGATGATCGGCGAAAACCATTGCCAATTATACACCATGGCTGATGCCCAGTTTGTTCCGTCGCTATGTGGTTCAAGGATCAACTATGATAAATATTCTACGGACAAAACAAAATTCAGTGTAGGGTTTGCTTCACCGGTAGGACAACTGCTTTCCTGCAATCATATCTATAACCAGTATGTATTTATTGAAGACAGTCCAAAGACCTTGCAGAAACTGGAAAGCAAGCGCCTGCGTTTACAATCACTATCCGCTTACAGCAGGGAAAACAGTATTGCAAAGGAAGCCACCGACCAGTTTTTAAATGAAGCGATTGCTGAGCAAAGGCTTCCGGTGAAAGCACATTTTAATATCCTGGCATGGACATCTAACAGAAATGAATTAAAAGTAATTCGCAATCTCTGTTCTTCGGCGCTAACGCAAATGGATGCCACTCCTAAAATTGAGACCGAAGGGGCACCACAAATATTCTGGGCAGGCATTCCAGGTAATGCAGCCGACTTTCCTATGAATGACACTTTCGACACTTTCTCACCGCAGGCCTGTTGCTTCTTTAATATGGAAACCAATTACAAGTCATCGCTCTCTCCCATTGGCATACGGTTAGGAGACCGCTTAACTGGAAGGCCGGTCCATGTTGACATTTCTGATGAGCCTATGAATAAAGGCATCTGTACCAATCGTAATAAATTTATTCTTGGCCCTTCCGGTAGTGGCAAATCTTTTTTCACCAATCATATGGTGCGTTCCTATTACGAGCAAGGTACTCATGTGGTGCTGGTAGATGTAGGACATTCTTACAAAGGTTTATGCGATATGGTGCATGGTTATTATTTCACCTATTCGGAAAAGGATCCTATTCGTTTTAACCCATTCTACATTGGCTATGGTGATGTGTTGGATACAGAAAAAAAAGAAAGTATTAAAACATTGTTACTGGCATTATGGAAAAAAGATAATGAAACGTATAACCGTAGTGAATATGTGGCGCTCTCCAATGCACTGCAATTATATTTTGATAAGCTGGAGAAAAAACCTGATTTGTTTCCCTGTTTTGACAGCTTTTATGAATTTTTGAAAGATGAATTTGTCACCGTATTGCTGGGAGATAATGTAAAGGATAAGGATTTTGATGTAAGCAATTTCCTTTACGTATTACGACCTTATTATAACGGTGGTGAATTTGATTACCTACTTAATGCTAAGGAGAACCTCGATTTATTACAGCAACCTTTTATAGTTTTTGAACTGGACAATATTAAAGATCACCCGATATTATTTCCGGTAGTTACCATCATTATCATGGAAGTCTTCATTTCAAAAATGCGTAAACTGAAAGGCATTCGTAAAATGATATTGATTGAAGAAGCATGGAAAGCCATCGCTAAAGAAGGCATGGCAGAATACATCAAATACCTTTTTAAAACGGTACGCAAATTTTTTGGAGAGGCAATTGTGGTAACTCAAGAGGTTGAAGATATCATCTCCTCTCCTGTAGTAAAACAGGCCATTATCAATAATAGTGATTGCAAGATATTACTGGATCAGAGTAAGTATCAGAATAAGTTCGACCAGATTCAGGAATTACTGGGTTTAACCGAAAAAGAAAAGGCCTTAGTCCTCTCTGTCAATAAAGCGAATGATCCCACTAAAAAATATAAAGAGGTTTTTATTTCTCTTGGTGGTATTCTTTCCCGTGTGTACAGAACTGAAGTTTCGCTAGAAGAATACCTGGCTTATACCACAGAAGAAACAGAAAAAGTTAAAATGCAGGCTTACGCCCAAAAATATGGTAGCATTCAAAAAGGAATTGCCGCAATGGCTGCAGAAATGAAAAATAATTAAAGACAAAAATAAAATTTATGAAGCCTATATTTTTATTTCTGTTAAGTTCAGCAATACTATTGCATGGTTGCAACGTGATTTCAAATTCTGATAAAGTTAAAGAGTTTATACCAGGGATATATTTTTCAGAATGGCAAAATGAATTTAAGCAAGCAAAAGATACTCTGGAGATAAAGTTGCTGACTCCTGATGGCAGTGAGACCTATCAAATAACAAGAAGAGTAGAAATAATATTCCTTAATGAATTAAAAAAAAGGCCACCAGAATACAAAATGGAAAATTGGACAGGAAATTATAACAGGAATACTAAAACTGTATTCATTAGCAATACAGGCTCAACGCTTTCCTTTGATACAAATAAAAAAGTTTTATTGTGGGGTACTACCCGTTATATAAAATTATCCCATTGATTTAATGTTCAGCAAACTATAAGAAAATAAATTTTATTTTAAATATACAGCTATGAAAAAGATTGCAGTCATGTTGATATTGAGTTTTGGATTAAGTATGACTCCTATACAGCAAAGCCATGCTCAGATTGGCATCATAAAAGAAATATTAATTAAAATTATTAAAGCGATAGACCTGGCCGTACAGAAAGTACAGAATAAAACCATCTGGTTACAGAATGCTCAGAAAAAGCTGGAGAATGTCATGTCTAAATTAAAGCTGGATGAAATCACCGACTGGGTGGAAAAGCAACGTAAGTTGTATAAGGATTATTTTGAAGAATTGCAGAAAGTGAAAAACATCATTGCTTATTACCAGCGTATCAAAGACCTCACACAGAAAAATATATTACTGGTAGATGCCTACAAAAAAGCCTTTGCCTTATTTAAAAAAGATCAGCATTTTACTGCGGCTGAAATTGCTTATATGGAAAAAGTGTATGCAGGCATTCTGGAACAAAGCGCTAAAAACATTGACCAGATTTTCATAGTGATCAATTCATTCAGCACACAAATGTCCGATGCCAAGCGGTTAGAAATTATAGACGGGGCTGCAGAACATGTAGATAAAAACTATGCCGACCTGGTACAATTTAATACCCAGAATAAATTACTCAGCCTGCACCGGGCAAAAGATCAGCAGGACATTGATGTGGTAAGGGCATTGTATGGCATTAAATAAAAAGTTATGAAAAAGTTATTCATTACGGTCACCATTATATTCGCTTCTTTAATGTCCTCTTATGGACAATCCAAGCAGGTAAAATTATACCTGAAACAAATTGGATTGAACGAAGTACTGATCAGCTACCTGAAAAAGGCAATGGCAATCGCTAAGTTCGGACTCACTACTATTGGCGATATTAAGAATGGTGAGTTTAGCCTTCACCGTATTTTCTTTGATAAACTAAAAGCCGTCAATCCAAAAATAAAAAAACTGGCAAAAGTAGCAGACATTGTTACCCTACAGGTTCAGATCATTAAACATTATCAAAGCAGTTATAAACAAATAAAGGCCAGCCAGCAGTTCACCAATACTGAAATCAAATATATCTATTCAGTATTCAGCAGGCTTCTTGACGATACAGGCAATAACCTGGAAGAACTGTATAATGTATTGGCTGCAGACCAATACCAAATGACTGACGATGAGAGGATAAAACGTATTGATGAACTGTATATTCAAATGCAAAACAGTTACGTGTTTACCCAACACTTCATTAAGGAAACACTGGTGATGGCTATGCAGCGAATGAAAGAAGGCAATGAAGTAAAACAAAGCAGGGATTGGTATGGAATCAAATAAAAGCATTTTTTAAAATCAAATGATGCACCATGAAAAAGATAATCATCATACTCTTCTTATCCGTAAGTACCATAAAAGCAAGTGCTCAGGCGGAAGAATTGCAGCAGCTGGCTTTGAATATTGAAAAGCTGGCCCAGTTCAAACAAATCTTAAGTGACCTTAAAAAGGCGTATGAAATCTTATATGGAGGTTATACCACCATCAAAAATATTTCCGAAGGTAACTTCAACTTGCATCAAACATTTTTGGATGGCTTACTGAAAGTAAGTCCTGCGGTTCAGAAATATAAAAAGGTAGCAGATATTATCAGTCTTCAGATACAATTAGTCAAAGAGTACAAAGCAGCCTTCACCCGGTTTAAAAACAATAACTGGTTCAGACCGGAAGAGATTGATTATATCAGCAAAGTATATAGCAACCTGTTTAAAAAAAGTCTGCAACATTTGGATGACCTGGCAAAAGTTTTAACTGCCAATCAATTGCGGATGTCCGATGACGAGCGGCTGAACCGCATTGATCAGATTTTTTCCGGCATGCAGGATAAGATAGTTTTTCTGCGATATTTTAATAGCAATACTTCCATACTGGGCATCCAGCGTTCCAAAGAAAAATCAGACGTGGACATAATGCAAAAACTACATCATGTGAAATAAGTAAAACAAATTTTATGAGAAAGTGCGTGAGGGTTGCTGTAATAGCAACAGTGGGAATGATGATTCCATGTTTATTACAGGCGCAAGTCGCCACAGAAATTCACAGCCTGCATTCGGTGCTGGATGCATTATATGATGATATGATGCCCATGTGCAGTCAATTGATTGGTGTGGGTCGTGGCATTGCAGGATTTGCAGCTACCTGGTATATTGCAACCAGAGTATGGCGGCATATCAGTAATGCAGAGCCCATCGACTTTTATCCATTGTTCCGGCCATTTGTTCTGGGTTTTGCAGTCCTCATCTTCCCATCTGTAATAGCAATGATCAATGGGGTAATGAAACCCACCGTTACCGCAACAGAAGGCATGGTGGAAAATTCAGACAAGGCCATCGCAGCTTTATTAAAAGCAAAGGAAGCCGCCATCAAGAAAACCATTTATTGGCAAATGTATGTCGGATCTACTGGTGAAGGGGATCGAGATCAATGGTACAGATACACACACGATGATGAGGATCCATCAAAAGAAGGTTGGATTGCAGGCGTGGGCAATTCGGTACAATTTGCCATGAGTAAATTCTATTACAATTTTAAGAACTCCATTAAGGAATGGTTATCTGAAATCTTAAAAGTTTTTTATGAGGCGGCTGCCTTGTGCATTAATACCATCCGCACTTTTAACCTGGTTGTACTGGCAATATTAGGTCCCCTTGTATTTGGCATTGCGGTCTTTGATGGATTCCAGCATACCCTCACTTCGTGGCTTGCCCGTTATTTAAATTTTTTCCTCTGGCTACCGGTAGCCAATATTTTTGGAGCCATCATGGGTAAGATCCAGGAGAATATGCTCAAGCTGGATATTTCCCAAATCGAAACACAAGGCGACACGTTCTTCTCTTCTACCGATATGGCCTACCTGGTATTTATGATCATTGGTATTGCAGGGTATTTTACTATTCCCAGCGTAGCCAATTATATTATTCAGGCAGGGAGTCAGAACAGTTTCCTGCATAAAGTAACATCCGGCTTTAATGCCACTTCAAGAAGTGTAACCAACAACACCATTGCTGCAGGTGGTGCAATAGTGAATAGTGTTTCCAATAGTTTTTCATCTGGCAATGGTAATGGTAGCAGCGAGTATATGAAAAACAGGTTATCAGGCAAATAAGTTAACGGATAAAAAGAAACGAAGATGTTTAAACAAATGAAAAATATTGACAGTGCTTTTAAATATGTAAGAACGTTTAGTATGCTCCTGATCATTGCCTGTGTCGGTATTTGCTGCTTCTCGGTATATAAAAGTTTTCAGTTGGTCAGCCATATCCAATCCAAGATCTATATTCTATCCAATGGCAAGGCACTGGAAGCCAGTATGGGTGAACGAAAAGATAATATCCCGGTGGAAGCAAAGGATCATATTAAGACCTTTCACCAGTATTTTTTCACCCTTGACCCGGATGAAAAACTGATCCAGGCAAATATTACCAAAGCATTATACCTAGCTGACATTTCAGCGAAGCGGCAGTATGATAATTTAAAAGAGAGCGGATACTTCACCAATATCATTTCAGGGAATATCAGCCAGACTATCAGTATCGACAGTGTTATGGTGGACCTTAATCAATCGCCTTATTATTTCCGGTGCTATGGCACGCAGTCTATTGTTCGTACCACCAGTACCGTAACACGCAGTTTAATCACAGAAGGATACCTGCGAAACATTTCCCGTTCTGATAATAATCCACATGGATTTTTAATTGAGCGATGGGCAACTATTTTAAATAAAGACATTAAAGTTCAAAACAGGTAATCATGTTTAATTTATTTAAAAGAAAAAAGAAAATTCCGGAAGCTAGTCCATTACAGGATAAGATGGTAAATGGAATCGTTGGAAAGGTTACCACTTTCCAGTTAAGATGGGCTTCATTTATGCAGCGAAGCAGTGAGCGTTTTTCGGTCAGGGCTAAAAAATACGTCACTGCGATAGTGGTATTACTTGGCTCGTTGTATAGCCTATACATTATTGCATCAAGTATTATTCAGAAACCAAAAAAAGCATACCGAATTGCTACAATTCATATCCCTGCATACGCTACCAAAACCGGCGAGGAAAAATTATTTAGTAATAATCTCATCCCTGAAAAGGAATACAATAAAATAATATGCTTCCATCTGTATATAGATAGCCTTAATCAAACTACAAAAGGAAAGAGAATTGCTGACAGCATCCTGCTAAAAAGACCGGGATTAATGGACAGTACATTTCAACTCAAAAAATTATATGAATTACAACAAACATTAAAAAAGTAAATTATGAAACAGCTGACAACAAAAATGCTGCGGCAAAGAAAAATGCTGCTGATCTTACCGGCACTAGTGCTTCCATTCATCACTATGGCTTTCTGGGCACTGGGTGGTGGCAAAGATGGACAAAACGAAACCGTCAAAACAACAACAGGATTAAACCTGGAATTACCGGGAGCTGCACTCAAAGATGACAAGTCAATGGACAAGATGGCTTATTATGATAAGGCACAATCAGATTCGGAAAAGATCATGCAACAGATGAAGGATGATCCTTATTTTGTTAAACCTCCTGTGGCAGCGGACAGTATTCTGGCGGCTTTTTCTGAAAGAAATCCTTCTGTCACTGCTAACAGAAATTCAAATCAGGGATACAGTAATGGCTATACCAATAGCCCATATACAGACCCCAATGAAACCAAGGTATATCAAAAACTGGCACAATTAAATGCAGCACTAAAATCAAATGGCAACACTACTGCAAGTCAAACAGACAATACAAATCT
This sequence comes from Ferruginibacter profundus, assembly GCF_054783275.1. Taxonomy (NCBI): domain Bacteria; kingdom Pseudomonadati; phylum Bacteroidota; class Chitinophagia; order Chitinophagales; family Chitinophagaceae; genus Ferruginibacter; species Ferruginibacter profundus. Next base: position 317,764 of record NZ_BAAGQW010000002.1, read on the forward strand.
GTACAATCAAACGGGAGCAGGGTCAATCGATGTCGACAGGCTGGAACAAATGCTGCAATCTGCGACCGGCAATAAATCCGAAGATCCGGAAATGAAACAGTTGAGTGGCATGCTGGAAAAGATACTGGACATTCAACACCCGGAAAGAGTAACTGAAAAATTAAAAGTGAATGCGCCGGTAAATAAAGAAACCATTTTCTCAGTAAATAAAGAAGTATACAAATCTACTTTCAGTTTATTGGATACTCCAGTCACTCAGCAACTCCCCTCTCCCGCTGAAAGCTTCTTTGGAACTACAGAAGCCAACGAAAATACTACACAGAATGCGATCGAAGCTGTCGTGCATGAAACCCAAACATTGGTATCAGGAGCTGTGATCAAACTCAGGCTATGTTCGCCGGTATATATCAGTGAGCATTGTATTCCAAAAGGGAATTTTGTATTCGGCAACGTAACACTAAATAATGAGCGTTTGGAAATCAATATCAATTCCATAAGAGAAGGCAATTCTCTTTTCCCGGTTAAGATGGAAGTATATGATATGGATGGATTGGCGGGTATTTATATACCTGGTGCTATCAGCCGTGATGTGGCCAAACAATCAACTGATAATGCCCTGCAGTCTGTGGCACTGGGAAGTCTCGATCCCTCAATTGGAGCGCAGGCTGCAGGCGCAGGAATTGAAACCGCAAAAAACCTGTTAAGTAAAAAAGTTAAACTGGTTAAGGTGCAGGTGAAAGCAGGTTATCGGATCTTATTAAAAGATAAACAACAATAATTTTTGAAAATTAAAAATCATCATCATGAAATATTTAATCATCATTCTCACCAGTTGCCTGTTACAATTATTGGGCAATGCACAAACGGTACAAATCAGCACTGATAAGACCACCACCCTTGTATTTCCATTCGCCATCCGTCATGTGGACCGGGGCACGAAGGATATATTAATACAACCTGTAAAAGATGCAGACAATATTCTACTGGTAAAAGCAGCCACCAAGGATTTCCAGTTTACCAATTTAAGTGTAGTTACTACTGATGGCAGCGTATATGCCTTCCCTGTTCAATATGCCGAAACACCGGCCATTTGGATTTACCAGGTTCCGGTACAACAGCAGGTTCCCCTATCGGAATATGCCAGAGGTATTGCAGATAATCCTTTAACGCTTCGTGGTATCCGTACCCACAGCTGGGATGTTGAAGGGCAGGTTGCAGGAATTTACATAAAAGACAATACTATTTATTATCAGCTCTGGATAAGCAATAATAGTCCGCTTAATTATGATATAGATTTTCTGCGCTTTTATATCAGGGACAAGCATAAAAGCAAAAGGACTGCCACCCAGGAGAATGAGTTGCAGTCATTATTCATTGCAGGCAATATTAAACAAGTGAAAGCAAATAGTAAAAACAGTATCGTGGTTGCACTGGAAAAATTCACCATTCCGGATGCCAAATATTTAGCCATTGAGATCAACGAAAAAAATGGTGGCAGGCATTTACTGCTCAGGGTACATAATAACAAAATTATTAAAGCCATTACACTTCCGGATTTGCAATGAATAATGAACATGTTATTTCAGATGAAGTGCTGGAACTATGCAATGATGCATTGGTAAGAGGCGAAAACTGGATGGCCTATAATGGCTCCCTGTATTTCATTGAAAAGGATGATATACAATTTTTTAAATCGCAAACTGATGCCCAAGAATTTGCATTTTATAATCATAGTGACCGTGACCATTACGCAGTCATTCATTTTGAATCACTCTGGGATGTATTTAATAAAATTCCTTATGGCACAACTACTTCCGGACTTTCAAATAACCCTGACGCTAATGGTTTATACAATTATGAAGGCAACAAGTTTACTGATGCATTGATTGAAAACATGGAACAACAATCAATAAAATTTAATTCACAAATAAAAATAAGTATTATGAACAACGAGAATTTAAAGTATTTGACAGATAATATCAAATACATGGGCTTTGGTGAAAATCTTAAAGATGCCCTTGAAAAAAACATGTTTGAAGGCAAGCCTGAATTTCAATTGAAGTACAATGCGGAGATCAACAAAAAACCATTTGAAGCCACATTGAATTTTAAAAAGTCTGATCAAACAGACATGTATTTTTTCAACAGTTATAATGCCTCCCTGCAAAAAAACAATGGTGAAAAAATGGAACAAACCTTTTACATCAATAAGGGCAAAGGCATTACCTCAAAGGAGGCCTTCAATTTACTGGATGGCCGTGCCGTGCACAAAGACCTTGTAACTAAGGAAAACCAGCCTTATAAAGCCTGGTTGCAACTGGACTTAGGCAATAAGGACAACAAAAACAACTTTGAAGTAAAGCAGTACCATGAAAACTATGGTTTTGATTTGAAAACAGCGGTTGGGAAATTTGCCATTGCAGAATTAAAGGATCCCGAAAAAGAAAAAGCATTAATGCAATCATTACAGAAAGGAAACGTGCAATCTGTAACCATTGAAAAGGATGGCAGCAGTCACAAAATGTTTATTGAAGCTGATCCCCAGTTTAAAAAGGTTAACCTGTATGATTCCAACATGAAAATGGTTGCAAAGGAATCAGTAGAGAAATATCAATCCGTTGGTAAAACAGAAGCCGGCAAAGCTGTAAAGGAAGATATGGGCAATGATAAAAAAAAAGAGCTGAGCAAGGAAGTGAAGCCGGGTAAAGAACTATTGGGCAAACAAAAAGACAACACGCTATTGCCCAAAAAAAGAGAAAGCCATAAAAAAGGTTTAGGAGTATCTTAAAAAATACTCCTCACTCCTTTTACTAAAAAGCATTATCATGAACATCGAAAATATCATTTCATTAGAGAAACAGTTGCACTCTCTGGGTTTTGAAAACACCGGGAATTTTTTATTAAAAAGAATTTGTTTTAAGCCTGATCATTTTTTTCTGCCGCAAAAAATTGAGAAAGATAATGAGCAATTAGTTTTTCAATTTTTCATTGAAAAGGACATCAAACAAGATGCTTATCTATTAAAGTACTATGACGCAACTCTTCAAGCAGGATTGAGTGCAAACAATTCAATTATCAATAATATTGATATAATCAATCTTGAAAATTTGATGAAAGAAGTTGATTGGAAAAATGCATTTGACTTTTCTTCCAAAAAGCAATTGAACTGGAATGACAAGGCAAGTTGGGAAAAAGAACTGCAATTGGAAGCAGTTATGGAAAATATATCCAGACTGGAAATAACTGAAGAAGGTTTCGCAATTGCTGCTGGCCTTAAACTGAGATATTGGCGAGGCGCCCCATACCAGGAATTATTTGGTAACATCAATCCTGTAAAAAACAAATCTGATATAAGCCAGCGCTTTTATCTTTTTGAGGGACAGGTTGGCATATCTGTGGATGAAGCTTATCGCTTCTTAAAGAACCGTTTGTTAGAAAAACAAATTCACTTAAAAAGAAAACACACGAACAACCAGGAAGCTGATGAAACAGAAAATGAGTCTCAGGGTTCAGATAGCAAAGGATTACTTAAAAAAAAGCGTGGCGTGAATTCCAAATATTCTAAACGCAATATTTCAGTTTGAAATTAATATTTAAGTGATGGAACTTTTTCCAGCAATGACTAAATTCTATGAAGCTATTGAAGATGATGTAAGGATCGGAACCACACACATTAGCCTTTATATGGCTTTATTGCAACAATGGAATTTAAGTGGAGGTGTCAATCCTGTAATTATTTTAAGAAGAAGTATAATGAAGTTTGCCAAAATAAATGCCCGTTATACTTATAACAAGTGTATGAATAATTTACATGAATTTGGCTACATTTATTATTATCCATCGCATAATTGTTTTGACAATAGTAAAGTCTATTTAAAAGGCCTGTAGTAAATGTAATTTCATTTAAATCGATGTTCCACTCTCCAATTATACAAAAAATATCACCTTCACAAGCCCGCAAAGTTTTGGCAGACAACGGATTATTTGTTAATGAAAATGAGGCGAAAATTATGCTCGATTTTTTGTATAATTTAGCATACCTAACGAAAACGGTTTTTTATGAAAAAAGCAATTCTCTATGTACGGGTAAGCACAGAGGAGCAAACAAAAGGATATAGCCAGCGTAGCCAGGAAGAAACCTTACTACGCTATTGCAGCATTAACAACTACCATGTTCTTGCCACCTATATTGAAGATGCCAGTGCTAAAACTTTTGAACGACCACAGTTCAATAAAATGTTGCTTCAGTTGAGGAAGTTTAAGCATTCAGCTAACCTGATTCTTTTTACAAAATGGGATAGATTCAGCAGGAATGCTGCTGATGCATATCAGATGATAAAACTACTCAATAATCTTGGTGCTGAGCCGCAGGCAGTAGAACAGCCACTTGATCTTGAAATTCCGGAAAACAAAATAATGCTTGCATTTTATCTCGCTTCACCTGAGGTGGAAAATGACCGCCGTGCTTTGAATGTAATTGCGGGGCAACGCCGTGCACAAAAAGAAGGCCGTTGTATGGGTAAGGCCCCGTTTGGTTATGATAATCTGACAACTCCTGACGGCAGAAGATATATTGCGCCGAATAAAGATGCGCCAATGGCCAAATGGATCTTTGAACAACTGGCGACCGGAAAATATACATCTGAAAGTATTTTAAAAAAGGCGCAAGAGCGTGGTTTTAATCTCCAGAAAAATGGGTTTTGGACTCTTTTAAGAAACCCCATTTATATGGGGAAAATAATAGTAAAGGCTTATAAAACTGAAGCGGCTCAAATGGTGCAAGGACTTCATACCGCAATCATCAGCGAGGCGTTGTTTTATGATGTCCAGGCGTTTTTAGATGGTCGTCGCAGGTACCAGGTAGTATCTATCGGAGCCCCTGAAAAATTCCCGCTTAGAGGAAGCATTATATGCTCTAAAGACGGCCGGCTGCTAACAGCAAGCAGTAGTCGTGGAAGAAAACAATATTACGATTATTATCATTGTAGCAGTGCCTGCGGTGTTCGTTTTAAGGCAGAAATTGTCAATAATGCCATGATAAAAGAATTACAAAAATATAAACCGGATCCGGCTGTAAAGGAATTGTACAAATTGACATTGAAAGATGTATATGACCAAGCCGGCAATGACAGAAATAAGACCATCAATTCCCTCAAAGAAGAAATAAACCGCCTCAACTCCAGGGAATCTAAGGCCCGAGAATTAATGTTGAGCGACAGCATCGAAGCGGACGATTTTCGAACCATTAAAAAGGAATGTGAACAAGGAATAATTAAGGCCGAACAACAAATAGCTGATATGAATACCTTCACTAATATTCAACCGCTTATAGAGAAATCACTGGTTGTTCTGGAGACTATTGATTCATTATATACTTCCGGCAATGCAGAGGTTAAAAGAAATATAGTTGGTTCGATGTTTCCTGAAAAATTGGAATTTGACGGAGAACACTTTCGAACCACCAGAGTGAACGAAGCTGTCAAGCTAATATACAATGTGGGCATGGCTTTCAGCCAAAATAAAAGAGGACAAAAACAGGAATTTTCTGCTTTGTCCTCTTGGGGGTAATCGAGGGGGCTCGAACCCCCGACCCTCAGAATCACAATCTGATGCTCTAACCAACTGAGCTACGACTACCGTTTTTTATTGGACGGCAAAAATAATGAAAAACTTTTCTCCCCCAAAATTACATTTTGAGTAAGCGGTGTAAAAATGCTTTCTTTGCACCCAAAATAAGCAAATCATGCAGTGGACTCATTATATTATTCCTGTTCTTTTATCGGCATTTACCGGTTGGGTTACCACATGGATCGCTATTAAAATGTTGTTTCACCCACGTAACCCGATCAATATTTTCGGATTTAAACTACAGGGAATTTTTCCCAAGAACCAGCAACTGATAGCCCAAAAGCTGGGCCAGGTGGTGAGTAAAGAGTTTTTATCCTTTGCCGAAATTGAAGCCAAAGTGACCAACCCCGAAAATATCCAGCTTTTGAAACCAGAGATTGAGGCGCATATTGACAAGTTTTTAAGAGAAAAATTAAAAGAGGTTTTCCCTATGCTTTCTATGTTAATTGGAGAAAAGACCATTACCCAGCTTAAGGACGCTTTTTTAATGGAGCTGGAGCATCTTTTTCCCGTTCTGATGAAAAGTTATATGACCAAATTGGAAAAAGACCTTGACCTGGAAAAAATTGTTACCGATAAAGTTGCCAGCTTTTCCTCTGAAAAACTGGAGGATATATTGAACCAGATCACAAAAAGAGAATTCCAGTTTTTAGAAGTGATCGGTGGTTTTTTTGGCCTTTTGATTGGCCTTTTACAGGTACTGATACAGGTGCTGAGTAACTGATAATAATTCCCCGACGCCATCTGCAACTCCACAAGTTATACTACCATTCATCATGTAAGGGTATTGCAACTGAACTTTTGAGAGCACCTTTGCGTTTTATTGCCAAACCGACAGTTTTTTAACAGAAAAGCGTCTAAACTACATCTAACATTAAAACTACAATATGAACTTTTTTAGAATTTGTTTTAGCCTGGTATTGATTTCTTTAGTCACGAATGTACAGGCACAAATGCCATCAGGAGCCGGCCGTGGGCAAATGGGCAGCGGGCAGAATATGAATCTGGGGCATTTTTATGGCAAGATCATCGATTCTGCTACAAATAAACCAATTGATGCGGCTTCGGTACAGCTGATCCAGAATAAGCTGGATACAATGACTAAAAAAAGAAGAGATGTGGTGGTTAGCGGTATGCTTACAACTAAAAAGGGCGAATTCAGCCTGGAGAATTTAAATATCATGGCGCAGTATAAATTAAAAATTACCGCCATTGGCTATAAAACCATCGAAAGAAAAGTTGCCTTTGCCCTGAATATGTCGGGCATGAAGAATGGTGATATGAGCGGAATGTTAAATAGCGTGGATAAAGACCTTGGTAATATTAAGCTGGAAGTGGATGCACTGCAACTGCAAAATGTAACTGTAGTTTCTAATAAGCCATTACTTACCATGAGTATTGACCGTAAGGTTTTTAATGTAGAAAAAAATCTTACCAGTGTTGGCGGAACTGCGGTAGATGTAATGAAGAATGTACCCAGCGTAAATGTGGATATTGATGGTAATGTAACCATGCGTAATGCTGCACCCCAGATATTTGTTGACGGCAGGCCTACCACCATGACGTTGGACCAGATACCTGCTGATGCCATTGCATCTGTAGAACTGATCACCAACCCCAGTGCAAAATATGATGCCAGCGGCGGTGGGGCAGGTATATTGAATATTGTATTAAAGAAGAATCGCAAAGCTGGTTATAATGGTAATGTAAGGGCCAGCATTGATAGCCGTGGAAGGCCCGGCTTTGGTGGCGATATTAATGTAAAGCAGGAAAAGGTAAACTTTTTTGCAGCAGGAATGCTGGGTGTGCGCAAGTCGTTAAGTGATGTAACAACTGAGCGTACTGATTTTTTCACTAACAGTACTGCCCACTCGCTACAGATGAACAACCCCGTTAACAAGGGTTTCTTTTCATTCGGCAGAATTGGTATGGATTATTTTTTAAACAACAGGAATACTTTTACCATTGGTGGTAATATTGTAAGAGGACAGTTTAAGACAAAGGATTTTTTAAACAGTGTTAATGATACTACTTACTCTTCCGGTTCGGTACATGAAACTGCTACCCGTGCTTCTAACAGCATTGGTAATTTCAGGAATTATGGCAGCACTTTCAGTTATAAACACAATTATGCAAAAGCCGGCAAAGAATTAACAGCTGATGTGAATTTTAACTACAGTAAGAATGATAATGAATCTGACAATGATCAGAAACAATATACTTCTGCCAATAGCCTGAAAGGGTTGAATCTTTTTCAAAATACCACTGGTGGAGGAACTACAAAATTTCTTACTGTACAAACAGATTACAGTAACCCTATTACTGAAAAAATGAAAATTGAATTTGGTGCAAGGGCGTCGTTCAGGGATTTTACCAGCTTTAATACCATCACCAATATTTATAAGGATTACAGTAACGGACAAATTCTATTTGGCAGCAATACCATTTCCAATTATAAATTTACAGATGCCGTTTATGCAGGCTATACCACTTTTTCGCAGCAGCTCAATAAATTTACTTACCAGTTAGGTTTAAGATTGGAAAGCAGTGAATACAATGGTAACCTGATCACTAAAAATCAGAAGTTCAGCAACAGTTATCCTTTCAGTTTATTCCCCAGTGCATTCTTTACCTATAAACTTACCGATAAGCAGGATATGCAGCTGAATTATTCCAGGAAGATCAACAGGCCTAACTTTTTCCAGTTGATCCCTTTTGTTGATGTAACTGATCCGTTGAATATTTCAAAAGGTAATCCTGACCTGATACCTGAATTCACCAACCTGGCAGAATTATCTTACCAGAACCAGTTATCGAATAAGCATTCTTTTTTAACCACCTTGTATTTCCGTAATACCAACGATCTCATCACCCGTTATCAATACCGTGATGCCAATCCTAACCCGGCAATATCAGACAGTGCTACATTTAATACCTATGCCAATGCCAACAGCAGCTTCACCTACGGCCTTGAGTTAACAGTAAGGGATAAATTTATCAGCTGGTGGGATCTGTCGACCAATTTAAATTTATATAAAACAGAACTGAAAGCAGGTAATATTCCGGGCAGTACAAATCAATCGCAGGTAAGCTGGTTTGCCAAGATCAATAACAGTTTTAAACTCCCTAAAAATTATTCTATCCAGCTAAGCGGCGATTACCAGGCCAAAACACTGGTACCGGCCAGCAGCAGTGGCGGTGGTATGGGTGGCCGTGGCGGCGGTGGCATGATGGGTGGCGGTGGTTTTGGCCAGGCTTCACCAGGTGCACAGGGCTATATTAAACCCAACTATGGTGTTGATATTGCCATTAAAAAAGATTTCATGAAAAATAATGCTGCCTCATTAACATTACAAATGAGTGATGTATTCAGAACAAAACTGAGTGCCACCCATGCTGAAAGCTCTTTCCTGATATATGACACAGAGCGCCGCCGTGATTCGCAGGTAGCAAGGTTAAGCTTTAACTGGCGTTTTGGAAAGGTTGATGTATCGTTGTTTAAACGTAAAAATATGAAAGGTGAAATGGACAGCATGCAAAATGCACAGCAGGGAATGGGGAACTAATAACGTGAATCGTCAATAGTGACATGTGAATGGAGGCCTGTAAATAATCAATACTACAAATTAAAAAGAGCAACATTTTGAATGTTGCTCTTTTTAATTTATTTAATGCAGCATATTAAATAAATTTGCCGGAATATGCCTTTGCCAAACACCATTACGGTAATCACCATTTGTTTCAATAACCTGCAGGATGTAATTGCCACCTGCCAATCGGTGGATATGCAGGAGCAGCAACCGTTTGAACATTATGTCATTGATGGGTCAAGCACCGCCGAAATAAAAAACTTTCTTGAAAATAATCCACAGCCGGCTTACCGTAAATGGCTATGTGAACCCGATAATGGTATTTACGATGCCATCAACAAAGGTATTCAACATGCTTCGGGCAATATTTTAGTGATGCTTAATTCAGGGGACACTTTTTTTGATGCTAAAGCTATTGCTCATGCAGTTGCGGCTTTTGATACCGATCCCTCGTTACAATGGCTGCACAGTAAATACAAACTGCTGAGAGGCAATCAATGGGTGATCATCGGTAAACCTTTTGAGAAAAGTAAATTATACCGTGGTATGAGGAGTATCTGCCATCAGACCATGTTTGTAAAAAAGCAATTACATGATCAATACGGCTTGTACAGCACCACCGAAAAAATTGCGGCGGATTATGATTTTCTTTGCCGTATTGCAGAGGAGAAATTTATTTTTTTAGAAATCCCATTGGTAAATTTTGCTCCTTCAGGGATCAGCAGCAGCGGGTATTTTCATTCTCTTGCAGAAATAAAAAAAGTTTATGAAAGGCATTTTGGAAAAAGCCTTTGGCTGAACTTATGGCAAATAAGATTGAAAACATTATTTCATTTACTGCACTCCCCTGTTGGTAATTTTTTGTACAAAATTAAAACCCGGTTAAAGCTTGAAAATTTGTAGTTTGCAATTTTGTAGTTACTTCATTCAACAATTCCTTATCATTATTAACAATACTGTAATAGTTACAAATCAGATATGCTTAAAACAGATAAAATTTATATCGCCGGCCATCGTGGAATGGTGGGTAGTGCGCTGGTAAGAAAATTAACAGCAGAAGGTTTTAATAATATTATCACCCAAACATCTGCCCAACTGGACCTGCGCAACCAGCAGGCCGTAAATGATTTTTTTTCCACAGAAAAACCTGCCTATGTTTTTCTTGCCGCAGCAAAAGTGGGTGGCATTATGGCCAATAATACCTACCGGGCCGAATTTATTTATGACAACCTGGTGATTGAAACCAATATCATTCATGCTGCCTATAAAAATTACGTAAAGAAATTATTGTTCCTGGGTTCGTCCTGCATCTATCCTAAAATGGCACCGCAGCCATTAAAAGAGGAGTATCTTTTAACCGGTTTATTAGAAAGCACCAATGAACCTTACGCCATTGCAAAAATTGCGGGTATTAAGCTTTGTGAAGCTTACAGGGACCAGTATGGCTGCAATTTTATTTCGGCAATGCCCACTAATTTATATGGTCCAAACGATAATTACGACCTGCAGCAATCTCATGTAATGCCGGCATTGATACGCCGGTTTCATGAAGCAAAAATTGCAGGCCACCCTGCTGTTACTTTATGGGGCACCGGTACTCCCAAACGTGAATTTTTATATGTGGATGACCTGGCCAATGCCTGTTACCACCTGATGCTGCATTATAATGAAAAATTATTTGTAAATATTGGTACCGGGGAAGATATGAGCATTGCAGAACTGGCCCGTCTTGTAAAAAATATTGTTGGCTACCAGGGCGAACTGGTTTGGGACGATTCCAAGCCCGATGGTACCCCAAGAAAATTAATGGATGTGAGCCGCATCAATCAAACCGGGTGGAAACATGCTGTTGAATTACCCAAAGGAATACAACTGGCTTACGAATCTTTCCTGGAAACAATCAACCCGAAATAAATCAATTATCTTAGAGCTTTAAAAATAGTAAACAATGAAGTCAACCTGGTTTAAAAAAGCCTTACCCCATCTTATTGCAATTGGTATTTTTTTATTGGTATCAGTTATTTTTTGCAAGCCTGCATTAGACAGCAGCCTTACCATGCAACAAAGTGATATCACCCAATGGCAGGGTATGAGCCATCAGTTGATGGAAAAAACAAAAGCAGAGGGCCGTGGTGCACTGTGGGCAACCAATATGTTTTCGGGTATGCCCAGTTACCAGATCACCTACCCTACTCCATGGAACCCGATTGATCTTATCCATCACATTTTTACACTTTGGTTACCTAAGCCCATCAATTTTTTCTTTTTGATGTGCATCAGCATGTATTTACTATTGTCTGTTATTAAACTCAGGCCGTGGACAGCCATCATCGGAGCTTTAGGATTTGCCTTCAGCAGTTTTACTGCAATGGCCACTGTTGCCGGCCACGATACGCAGATGCTTACGCTGGCTTATGTACCCGCCACGCTTGCGGGTATGCTGCTTGTTTATGAGAAAAAATATTTATGGGGCTTTACACTAACTGCATTATTTACCATGATGCAGCTGGGTATGAATCACCAGCAAATCAGTTACTACTTTTTTATTATAGCAGTAATAATGACGATTGCCTATTTTATAAATTGGGTAAAGCAAAAACAATTAGCGCATGCCGGTAAGGCCATTGGCCTTGTAGCAGTTGCTGCTGCAATTGGTGTTGGTGTTAATATTTTAAACTTATGGGTGAATGCCGATTACACCGCTTCCAGCAAACGTGGTGGTATGCTGGTAATGGATAAAAAGGATGCAGCCAAGGATAATGTTACCAAAGATTCTAAAACAACAGGCTTACAGATAGATTATGCCTTTCAGTGGAGTTATGGAAAAATGGAAAGTTTCAGCCTCATGTTCCCTGGAATAAAAGGTTACGGGATGCATGTTTCCGAACGTGACGGAGAGCAGGAAATATTTCCGAAACTGGATGACAAATCACATGTGTACAAACAGGTTGATGAAAAAATAAATGCACCGCAACCCCGCTATGATGCAGAAAAATATGCATTAAGTCTTTCTCAGAGTATTTACTGGGGCGATCAGCCATTCACAGTTGGCCCCGTTTACCTTGGTGCTATCATTTGCTTTTTGGGTATTTTAGGATTGTTTTTATTAGATAACAAACACAAATGGTGGATATTGGCCTGTACCATATTGGGCATAATGATGGCCATGGGAAAAAATCTACCTGGCTTTAATGGCTTCTTATTCGAACACCTTCCTTTGTACAATAAATTCAGGGTGCCTACTATGACGTTAGTAATACCGCAGATAGTAGTGCCCATACTTGCGGCTTTAACCCTGGATTATCTTATCACACACCAGGCAGAAGCTGAAACCTGGAAGAAATTTAAATTAGGAGCAATAGCTACTGCAGGTATTTTTATTATCGTTATTGGCATTTACTTTACCAGCGATTTTAGTGCAGAAAATAAAAACCGTACAAAAGCTATTAACGAAATGTTGCAAAGTAAATCGCAACAGGAGATGCAAGAGAAATACAATACCATTAACAGTGATAAAAATCTGCAGCCTTTAGTTGATAATAGTGTTTATGAGCAACAGGTATTAAACAACCGGTTAGAGGATACTGAAGCCAAAGGTATTTTATCTGCATTAAGAAAAGACAGGGCTTCGTTTTTAGGAAAAGACATCCTGGTATCGTTAGTGTATGTGTTACTTGCGGCTGCATTTTTGGTTTTGTATTTAAAGAATAAACTAAATGCGACAGTTGTAATTGCAGGAGTAACCTTAGTTGCATTTATCGAGTTATTCAGTTTTGATATTAAATACCTGAATGATAAAAGCTTTGCCAGCAAGGCTGATTTTGAAGCAGCAGAATTTCCTATGAGTAAGGCTGACCAGGAAATACTGCAGGATAAAGACCCGAATTACCGTGTGCTGGATATGAGTAAAGGAGATCCTTACCAGCAATCGAGGTCATCTTATTATCACAAAACAATCGGAGGATACTCGGCTGCCAAGCTGGCTATTTATGATGATCTTATTACTTACCAGCTCACCGGCGGTACTCCAAATGCCAATGTGCTCAATATGCTGAACACCAAATACATTATTCAACCCGGACAAAACCAGGGAGAGGCCATAAAAGTACAAAACCCTGGTGCTTTAGGTAATTGCTGGTTTGTAAAAGCGGTTACCTATGTAAACGGAGCAGTTGAAGAGATGAAAGCACTGAATGATTTTAATCCGAAGGATACTGCCATTGTAGATAAAAGTTACCAGGCAAAAATCGGCAGTTTTACTGCACCGGATAGTGCTGCATACATTAAACAGACTGCATTTGATAACGATGCCATAAAATACGAAAGCAATTCAGCCGCACCACAACTTGCCGTATTCAGTGAAATATTTTATAAAGACTGGAATGCTTATATCGATGGTAAGAAAACAGACATCATTAAAACCGATTATGTTTTAAGAGCTTTGATGTTGCCTGCAGGTAAACATAGTATTGAATTTAAGTTGGAGCCTGCTGCTTATATTAACGGATCAAAACTAGGCGTATTTTTTACCTGGTTAATGATTGCATTGTTAATCGGAACCATTGGTTGGGAAATAAAGAAAACACTGGGAAATAAGACTGCTACAACTAATGGGTAATACTGAAGAAATAAAGGTTTTAGCGTTAATGCCTTACAAATTTTTACCTGCAAAACTCGGCGGGCAAAAGCATTTTGCTTTATTCTTTAAGTTTTTTTCTTCTCTTATACCTACTACTTGTATCAGTGTAAAGGATAATGATATATCCCAGGTAAAAGAGTATGAAGTTTTAAACATTATAGAGAATGGCAAATTGCGCTATGCCAACCCTTTGTATTTTTTTACTTTAAGAAAGATCATTAAAGATAAAAAGATAACACACTTAATGATAGAACATCCTTACTATGGCTGGCTGGGTATTTTATTAAAAATGTTTTGCAAGGTTAAGTTAGTGATCCGCTCTCAGAATATTGAAGCCGAAAGATTTAAAAGTATTGGCAAATGGTGGTGGGGGATTTTATGGAATTACGAAAGGACTACTCATCGTTTTGCCGATTATAATTTTTTTATTCAGCAGGATGATGAGCAGTATGGCATTTCCAGGTACAAGCTGAATCCTGATAAATGCTTCATCATCACTTATGGATTTGAGCTTACAGGCCCGCCCACAAAGGATGACAGGGAGGCTGCAAAAGAAACCATTTCGGCTTTATATAATATTAAAAAGGACGAAAGAATAATTTTATTCAATGGCTCTTTAAATTACAAGCCCAATACTGATGCTTTGGATACCATCCTGAATCATATTAATCCATTGTTGTTACAACAAACTGGTTTTAAATACAGGATAATTGTATGCGGCAGTAATCTAAACTCTTCTTACAACGAATTAAAACAGTACAATGATAAAAATATTATTTATGCAGGCTTTGTGGATGATATAACTTTGTACTATAAAGGTGCAGATATGCTTATCAACCCGGTAATGGATGGCGGAGGCATAAAGACTAAATTAGTAGAGGCATTGGGATATGATTTGAATGTGGTGACTACAACAAGCGGTGCAATTGGTGTGCCGCTGGCGATCACCGGCGAAAAAATGAAAATAATTGAAGACGATTGCTGGAATAATTTTGCAACTGCAGTGATCAGCAGTAATACATCATCAAGCATTCCTGCTGCATTCTTTGATCATTTTTACTGGGGAAAAATTGCAGAAAAAGCAGCTGCCATACTGCAACAAAAATAAATGTAGCGTAATGAAGATATTAATTACAGGTATAACAGGTTTTGTAAGTGCCCATTTCTTGGATTACCTCAACACGGTAGAACCAGGCTCCCAGGTAATGGGTATTGCAAGAGATATTGAAGAGTTTGATAAAAGCCGCTATCCCAATCTGCACATTACCATAAAGCTGATTGATTTATTGAATAAAGATGCTGTTGGTATCATCCTCAGCGATTTTGAGCCTGAATATATTTTACACCTGGCATCAGTAAGCAGCGTAGCCTTAAGCTGGAAAACGCCTTTGGAAAGTTTTGTAAACAATACCAACATTTTTTTAAACCTGGTTGAAGAAGTAAGGTTGTATAAAATAAAATGCCGCATTTTATCAGTAGGTTCTTCTGAAGAATATGGTGAAGTATCAGAAGCACAATTACCCTTAACAGAAGAACACCAATTGAACCCGGTTAGCCCTTATGCTGTAGCCAGGGTATCTCAGGAAATGTTGTCTACCATTTATGCCGAAGGATTTAATTTAGACATCATCATCACCAGGTCTTTCAACCATATTGGCCCGGGGCAAAAAGATAAATTTGTAATCTCTTCTTTTGCTAAACAACTGGTAGCCTTAGCCGCAGATGACACTAAAGAAAAAAAGATCATTACCGGCGACCTGTCTATTACCCGTGATTTTTTAGATGTACGAGATGTTGCCAAAGCCTATTATATTTTATTGAAACAAGGCAAGAGTAATTCGGTTTACAATATTTGTTCGGGCCGTGGTATTATGCTTAAAGATATCATTGTTAAAATGAGTGAGTTGCTGAACATTACTATCCATACCGAAGTAAATCCGCAGCTGATACGCCCCAATGAAAACCGGACAATCACCGGCTCTTACCAAAAAATGAAAAAAGATTTTGGCTGGGAACCTGAGATATCATTAGAACAAAGCCTTGCTGATATTATCAGTTACTGGCAGAAAAAATAGCTGACCAATTAATCCTTAAAAATGATCCTTGTTTTTTTTGAAAAAGTAATCAAAAGGCTATTGCCAATATACAGGCATGCCAATATTTCTTACTCACAGGAAGGTGAAGACATGATATTAAACCGTTTTTTTGAACACCAGAAAAAAGGTGTTTATGTTGATGTGGGTGCACACCATCCTTTCCGTTTTTCTAACACTAATTTTTTTTACAGAAAAGGCTGGACGGGTATCAATATTGAACCCATGCCTGAAGTAGCACATTTATTTAAAAGATTCCGGTCAAAAGATATTAATATTCAAAAAGGAGTTTCATTAAAAGAAGAACAGTTGACCTATTATGTATTTGAAGAAACTGCTTTAAATACCTTTAGTGAAGAAAAAGCAAATGAGTATACGCAGGCAAATTTGCAGCTGATAAAAAAGCTTACTATTGATACAGTTCCTTTATCTAAAATACTTGAAGACAATCTGGCTCCAAATACCACAATCGATTTTTTAACTATCGATACTGAAGGCCTGGAAATGGAGGTTTTACAATCGAATGACTGGAATAAATATAAGCCAACATTTGTTATACTGGAGGCGCATACAGTCGAGATAAAAAAACACTTTTCCTCAGAAGTGAATATTTTTATGGAAAAATTAAACTACCAACTGGTAGGCAAGACCTATTATTCTTACATCTATAAAAAATGCTAAAAGCCCCTGTTTTATTAATTGCATTCAACAGGCCTGCCACAACACAACAGGTGCTGGACGCTATTGCAATATACCAGCCACCTGTTTTGTATGTAGCTACAGACGGGGTAAGAAAAGACAATACCACTGATGCTGCAAAATGCGCCGCAGTACATGAACTGGTAAACAACTGGAAAAAAAACAATCCTGCTGTAGAAGTCAAAACATTATACCAACCTGAAAATCTTGGTTGTGGCCGGGGGGTCAGCACGGCCATCAGCTGGTTTTTTAACAATGAAGAAATGGGCATTATTTTAGAAGATGATTGTTTGCCAAATCAATCTTTTTTTACATTTTGCAATACCCTGCTGTACCAATATAAAGATGATGACCGCATCATGCATATTGGTGGCAGTAATTTTATTGAGCCGGAAATGAAAGTGAATAATGAGAGTTATTATTTTTCCATTTATCCTCATATATGGGGCTGGGCAAGCTGGAGAAGGGCATGGAGTAAATATGATTTTGAAATGAAAAAATTTGAAAAATTCAAACGTTTGCCGGAGTTTATTAAATACTACGACCAGGAATTATTTGAAAAAACAAAATCTCATGAAATTGACACATGGGATTCTCAATGGGCTTATACAATTTTAATGAATAAAGGAGTGTCTGTAATTCCTAATTACAATCTTGTAAAAAATTTAGGCTTTGATGAAAATAGTGGTAGTCACCATAATAAAACGCCAAATTGGTATAAAGGAGTGGTTCATGAGATCAAAGAAATAAAACACCCTGAAGAATTTATTTTAAATAAGGCTAACGATGATCTTGTGTATAAGAAAGTTATTAAACGAGGTGTTTCACATCGCCTGAAAAGATTTTTGAAAAGGCTATTTAATTAAATTTTTTCTTCAAGCCCGGTAAGGATATTTACAACCGGCATTCCTTTAATTACCTCGAATGACTCTAAAGGATTAAGATAATTAAGATGGCCTTGTTCGTTCCGCGACTGCCTGAACTTATATTTCACATAATCCTGCTTGCTTGTTTTCTCTTCAATTCCCTTAAAGCGGCCAAAAACTTCTTTTTTAATAAAATAAGCATTATTACAGGTATTGTTGCATCCTACAAAAACATAACCTTTTTTACTAGCCAGGTTAACAACCGCATTTATTGAAGCTCCCCAATAAAGATTTGAATAATGCTTTTCTGTTCTCACAAATGCATCATCATACGGAACAGTAATTGCTCTTTGTGCTCCAAAAATTGCATTATACTCTACCACAAGAATATCAGGACTTACAACTGTTATAGCATCCAATATCCAATAATCATTCCCGTCAATATCAACGCTTAAAAGTCCAATATTCCCTGAAAACACTTTACCTATTATATCATTGATATTGTCTTTAGTAATAAAGGCCTCAAAAGCATGTAACTCAAAAAAAATATAAATGGGGTCTTGTTTTATATAGTCAATATTGCGCTTCGAGCCATCTATCACCAAACCTGCCCAATTATTGTTCACTAACAGGAATCTTGTATTAGATTCCCGGTAATTTTCAACCCCAAACTCAACAAAGGTTTTATTTGATACCTGATACTTACTTATCAGGTATTGTATTATCCCGTCATCTCCTGATTGTGAAAATGCATTAAACTCGACTTCCCAAAGTTCTTTAATTCTTTCAAGCTGATTATTCTGGTACACTAATTTTTTAGCGGCAAGAATTTTTAATTCATTAAAACTCCGGTCAAATAAGCTATACCTATACTGAGAAATTTTTTTTCGGAAATACTTCAACATACTAACAAATAATTATAGTTTCTTAAGTTTTACCTGGCCAAAACCTTAAGTTCAAAAGTATATATTCTTGGGCTTGGCTTATGAAAAGAACTTTGAGTAACTGTATTCCAGAAGTCTTCTTTAAATTTATACCATCTCAACAGGGTTTTAATAATGAACTTCTTAATAAAAGACATATCGTCTGTTCCATCGGGATTTAAAAAATCTATTTCTTCAAACCCAGCAGATTTCAACACGTAGATGATGCTTCCTGCAGTAAATAGCGTAGAATGAGTAAAGTCTTCATACATCCAATAGCCACCCGTATTTGATTGCCCGTTAGGTATCATTACAACAAATGCTCCACCCGGCTTTAATAAAGAGGTTTTTATTGCTATTAAAGTATCAATGATTTTATCTTTGTCAACGTGTTCTAAAACGTGACTCATAGTTATAAAATCAAACTTTTCAGTTATTGATTTTGAGAAACTTATTACGTCTTCTATTTTCAATACATTAATGCCTTTATCCTTACATGCCTTTATAGATTCATCTGAAATGTCGATACCCAGCGTTTTTTTATACCCTAATTTATTAACCTCATTGAGGTATTGCCCTAACCCACAGCCGATATCCAGTATATTAGCTTCCTTATCTGCAGGAAGTACTTTCGCCAGGTAATTTGGAATTTTGTAAGTCTCATAGAAACTTACATCGACATTTCTGGACGAGAAATATTTGGACTCTTTAATTTTGTCATCTGTCTGCATAAAAATTGAACTTTATTTAACTTGCCTTTTATAAAATAATATAACCATATTTTTGCTTATTACTAAAATTCCGCATTCCACTCATGTTGAATACCGCTAAATTAATGATTTATGAGGTGATTTTGTTGCTGGCAAAAATAAAGCTTAGAAACCAATCCACAGATAAGGATACTATTTTATTGATCAAAACAGATGAACTAGGCGATTATATCCTGTTCAGAAATTATATTACCCTTATTGCAGCCGCTTACGGAACCAATAAAAGAATAATTTTTGTAGGCAACCAGATGTGGAAAAACCTGTTTGACAATTTTGACCAGCATCCTTCCATTATTACTACTTATTGGGTAGATAAAGCAAATTTTAAAAGAAAGATGTGGTACCGGTACAGACTGCTTAAACAGATCAACAGGCTGAATGCAGGCATTGCCATCAATATGGTATATTCCAGGACCAGGCGCTATGAGGATGCCATAGTTAGCGCTGCAATTGCTACAACAAAAATAGCCTATACCGGCAATGCTGACAATGCATTACCGGTTGAAAAGTTGTTGAATAAAAAACTGTATACGCAACTGATTGCTGTTCCAGATAAACTACATGATTTTTTTAAGCACCGGTTATTCCTGCAGCAGTTAACAGGAAAAAATATTGAAGCTCCCTCATTGGAAATTCCAACAATTGGCAACCAGGATTTTTCAATTCCCCCCAAACCTTACGTATTGATTTTCCCCGGATCGGGTAAGCCGGAGAAAATATGGTCAACAGATAAATTTATTACAGTGGCCAATTTTATTACCAACACAACCGGCTTTCATATTTGCCTGTGCGGATCAAAAGCTGATGTACCGCATGCCATAAACTTCATCAATAATTTTACCGGTGATGTAACCGATTATTGCGGCAAGACCAACATGATACAGGTGATTGAATTGATTCAAAATTGTCGTTTTACAGTGAGTATTGATACAGGCTCTGTACATTTATCTGCAGCCTGCAACGTGCCTGCATTTGCAGTGTACAATGGTATTCATTATGGCCGTTTTGCGCCTTATCCTGCCGAGCTGAAAAAAAATATTTATCCTATTTATCCCGATGAAGTGGAAAAGCAATTACTTCGCAATAAGAACGACGAAATTGTAGCCGGCAATTATAACGATGTAAGTGCCGAACAGCTAATAAGGGCTATACAACTATTTAATCAAACAACCCAATGAGTAATATCAGGCGCCAGAGCATCTTCTCTTCTTTATTAATTTATATGGGCTTTGTATTTGGCGCCCTTAATACTTACTTTTTTACGAGGCAAGGTCTTTTTAAACCAGAAGAATATGGTTTGATACAAGCCATTATCAATATCAACCTGGTATTCTTTTCTATATGCACGCTAGGCGCTCCCGCAATGATGAGTCGTTTTTTCCCCTATTATGATGAGTTGCCTAAAAAACAAAATGATCTTTTTACTTTTGTTTTGCTGTCCTCATTTGTTGGATTTATTATTCTTTGCTTACTCGCCTATTTTTTTCAACCATTGGTGGTGCGTAAATTCCAGGCCACTTCATCTTTGCTGATACAATATTACTATTGGATACTACCCTACACTTTTTTTTATACTGTTTACTATATTCTTGAAGTGCAAAGTTATATCAGTAAAAAAGCAGTAGCCCCAAGTTTTTTAAGAGAGACTGTACACCGCCTGATTGTAACTTTTTTAATTGTGTTGTTTATTTTTAAGGTGATCAATTTTGACGAAATGGTTAAATCCTATGCTTTTAGCTATGCGCTGCTAATGCTTTTTCTGGCGGCATTTTTAATAAAAAACAACTCGTTAAATTTTACTTTTAAAATCAGTTCTGTTACAAAAGCGCATTATAAAGAAATTTTAAAAATGATGTTGTTTGTATATACAGGAGGGATCATATTTTACCTGGGTTTAAATTTCGACAGCATCAATCTTACACGCCAGGGGGGGCTGGAAAAATCAGGCATCTTTACATTATCTATGTATATTGCAAGTATTATATCGGTACCTCAAAGAAGCATCGTTGCAATTACCAGCCCTCATATTGCCACAGCATGGAAAGAAAAAAATTTAAAGGAAATTTCCCGTATCTACAGCCGCAGTTCCATCAACCTTTTAATTATATCCTTATTTATTTTTTTAAACATCTGGCTTAATATTGATGATGCTTATATTTTTCTTAAAATAAACCCGACCTTTATTGCAGGTAAGTACGTAATTTTTATTTTAGGCCTGAAATTTATTATTGATATGGGCACTGGTGTAAATGCCCAGATGTTGCACACCAGTAACTTCTGGAAATTTGAATTTATTACGGGTGTGGTGTTATTATTTTTAACTATCCCACTTAATTACTGGCTCACACAAAAATATGATATGGTAGGTGCAGGTCTGGCCAGCTTTATCAGCCTTACGGTATACAATATAATCAGGTTGTGGTTTATCTATTATAAATTTAAAATGCAACCTTTTACTATGAATTCTTTAAAAAGTGTAGTAGTTGCTGCGGCAATATATGGCCTGGTGTATTTTGTATCGCAAACGCTGTCGGGCTTACCTGCAATGATCATCAGGTCTACATTATTCTCTCTTTTGTTTATGGTTACAGTGTATTTTTTAAAATTAACACCTGATATGGAACCAGTAGTTAACAGCATCAAAAAAAGACTGGGTATAAAAACTACCGAATCTTAGATAAAAATAATTCCAGCGCTGTTCTCTTTTTTTCATCCAGCAAAAAACTGATCTTGTTTTTATAATAATCATCCAGGTCTGCTTCTTTATAAGCTACTGCCTTTACTATAGTATCAACATAAGCTAAACCAAAAGAGGTGGCTTTATTAAATGCCGCAGTGAATTCAGCTGTCATTGGTTTATTACTCACCCATGCCGCAAATAAAAAAGGCAGGCCGGTCATTTCTTTCCAGGCAAGACCAAGATCGAAATGATACTTAGATAAAGGGATTTGTTTAAAGGCCCTGTCACCAATAACAAGACCAGCTGTTGTGCCGCCAATATTTTGCTCAAAGCCTTTTTCTGCCGCTACCAGTCCGGGTGCTATTTTCCAATGTTCTTTCAGCAGTATTTTTAATAATGCTACCGAGGTACGGCTTTGATAGTCCAGCAAAACTGTTTTTATTTCAGCAAGCGGCACATCGCTAAACAGGCAAACACTCGCCACTTCACCATCACAACCAATACCATAGTCAGCAACAATGTAATATTCCTTCATCAGTGGCAAAACCGCCACAGGAACCAATCCTATATCTATTTCGTTGTGGAGTAATTTCTGTGCAATATTGGCGGGAAAATCAAATACCAGTTCCGTTTCATCCTGCATCATTCCGTTTTCAAATCCGTAGATAAGGGGCTTTGTATTTAAATAACTTACTGCCCCAACTTTAATCTTCTGTGTCAATTCCTGTATTTTTGCTGCAAATTTACAGCAACGTCATGGATTTAAACCAATTAACTGCCATCTCTCCAATTGATGGCCGCTATCGTAAGCAACTGCAGCATTTAGATGAATATTTCAGCGAATACGCCCTGATCAAATACCGTGTGTTGGTAGAAGTGGAATATTTTTTGTTTTTGGCTGAAAAGAAGTTTTTAAAAGTGGATGCAAAGTTAAAAAAAAAATTACTCGAGGTAGTGTCCGGTTTTTCCTTAGAAGATGCGGCTGAAATCAAAAAAACAGAAGCCATCACCAATCATGATGTAAAAGCAGTGGAATATTTTTTAAAGGCAAAACTGGATAAACTGGGTGCAGCTGATTTAAAAGAATGGGTGCATTTTGGGTTAACCTCACAGGATATCAACAACACTTCTATTCCGCTGCTCTGGAAAGATAGTATTGAGCAGGAATACCTGCCGGCAGTAATCAATCTGCAGGCCGCTATTGGCAAATTAGCAGTAGCGTACAAAAACGTTTCCATGCTGGCACGTACACACGGGCAACCGGCATCACCCACACGCCTGGGTAAAGAGCTGATGGTATATGTAGAACGCCTGGAGAACCAGATACAATTGTTCAGCTACATTCCTTTTACTGCCAAATTTGGTGGCGCCACCGGAAATTTCAATGCCCATCATGTGGCATATCCTAAATACAACTGGGTAAAATTTGCCAACGATTTTGTGGAAAGTAAATTAGGCCTGCAACGCCAGCAATACACCACGCAAATTGAACATTACGATGTATTGGCAGCTCATTTTGATGCGATAAAAAGGATCAACACTATACTTATTGATTTTTGCAGGGATATATGGAATTATATCAGCATTGATTATTTTAAACAAAAAACAGTAAAAGGCGAAATTGGCAGCAGTGCTATGCCGCATAAAGTAAACCCGATTGATTTTGAAAATGCGGAAGGTAATTTAGGTATAGCCAATGCTTTGCTGGAGCATCTTTCAGCTAAACTGCCTATTTCCCGTTTACAAAGAGATTTAACAGACAGCACGGTATTAAGAAATATAGGAACCCCTATTGCGCATACTATTTTATCTGTAAAATCAATAGAAAAAGGTTTGGGTAAATTAGTTCTCAATGAAAATAAATTAAAGGAGGACCTGGAAAATAACTGGGCTGTTGTTGCAGAAGCCATTCAAACTATTTTACGCAGGGAAAACTATCCTAATCCTTACGAAGCCTTGAAAGATCTTACAAGAGGTAAGACGGCTATTGATAAAAAAGCAATACACCAGTTCATCAGTGGTTTAAAAATTTCTGCTGCATTAAAGAAAGAATTAAAGGCGATCACTCCGGGTAATTATACCGGTGTTTAGTACTTTACATGGGGCATACCTGTTATTATAATTTATGAAGAACTTATTTTTTGTTTTACTGCTATTATGTAACACAGGCATTGCCCAGGTAAATATTACCAAAGGCCTTAAAGCCTATTATCCTTTTAATGGCAACGCAAATGATGCAAGTGGCAATAATAATAATCCTGTTTTTAATAATGCCACATTAACCAGCGACAGGGCAGGCAATGCCAACAGCGCTTATCATTTTAATGGAATAAATACTTACATACAAGTTCCGAATAATCCTTCACTGAATTTTGGCAACCAGGTAACCTTAGCTGTTTGGGTAAGGCCAACAGGTTTTTATTACGATATCTGCCATGCCAGTTCTATCATACTAAAAGGTACAGCAGATTATTACCCGGGTAATTATGCACTTCGTTTTGATGATGCTTTATTTACAGGCAGCAAAGGTTGCAGTGGCGATCCGCTTACAGATTCGGTTCATTTAAATTTCCGGGGAACCGGTACATCGCAAATACCCTATACACCATACATTAAGAAAAATCAATGGTATTCGTTGGTATATACCAACGACGGCACTACAGCTAAATTGTATGTGGATTGCGAATTAAAATATGCAATAAAATTTAAAGAGAGTTTTACTAATAACGACGACCTGTTGCTTGGAAAAACAAACGATCCTGTATTCCCGTTTTGGTTAAACGCAGATATTGATGACGTAAGAATTTACGACCGTGCACTTAACCTAAACGAGATAGCTGCATTGTGTAAAGAAGAAAAGAAAAAAGATACCGGTAAGGTTACTGAACCGGTAAAAGTTCCTTTGGCAGATACCATTAAAACAATTGCTCCGTCAACACCCAAAGAAACTCCTTTAGAAAAAAGAAATAACGAATTGGTAAAACAGATTGCTGTAGAACATGATTCGGTTACTGTAACATTGTATGATAATGGAGACATTGATGGCGACAGTGTTACCTTGATCTACAATAACAAGGTAATTACAACACACCAAAGATTATCCGATAAGCCTATTGCATTTACACTTAAAGTTGAAGCTGGTAATAACAGCAATGAATTAGTGATGTATGCAGAGAATTTGGGCAGCATTCCTCCCAATACGGCACTGATGGTAATTTACGATGGTAAAAAACGTTATGAATTAAATATCAGCAGTACAAAGGATAGTAATGGTGTGGTGGCGTTCAGGTTAAAGGAATAACTTCAGAAACCATCTCGTCAGTTATCTGATGCCCGATTCTTTTTTAAATACCTAGCTAATTCTGCCGCCAGAGCAGTTATATCTAATAAAAATACATATATTTACTATAGCAAAACTGGCTGCAGAAGCCTTTAACCCTAAAAAATATAACTACCGCCTACTCTAAACTGCACACATGAAAACATTAAAATTATACGTCGCAATTTGCGGGCTTTTTTTGTCGAATGCTCTTTTTGCTCAATCAGATACAACATTTTGGTTTGCTGCACCAGAGGTTGCATCAAATGGTGGTACATTAACCGGCTTAGACAGGCCAGTAGAATTGCATATTACTACCGGTAATAGTGCCAGTACTGTTACTATAAGTTTACCTGCGAATACCAGCTTTTCTCCAATTACACAAACCGTAGCGGCAAATTCTACAGCTCTAATTGACCTTACAACATGGATAGACTTATTAGAAACAAAACCTGCC
The DNA here is from genome assembly GCF_054783275.1 of Ferruginibacter profundus. NCBI lineage: Bacteria > Pseudomonadati > Bacteroidota > Chitinophagia > Chitinophagales > Chitinophagaceae > Ferruginibacter > Ferruginibacter profundus. The sequence continues at coordinate 343,428 of NZ_BAAGQW010000002.1, forward strand.
AACCAGGTTTTAAATACAGGTATTTTAATAAAATCTTCAAGTAAAATAACGGCTTATTATGAAGTCAGTAGCGCCGGTTGCGGTTTTTGCAATCCGGAGATTTTTACCTTAAAAGGAGCTAATGCGTTAGGTACAAATTTCTTTATCCCATCACAAAATATTTTTTATAATAGTCAAAATTATTCTCCTGCGCCAAGATCCGCTTTTGACATCATTGCAACAGAGGACAACACAACTATTTCAATAACACCAACTAAGAATATTGTGGGTCATACCGCTGGAAACTTATTCACAATAACGTTAAATAAAGGACAAACATTTTCTTCTACTGCAGCAAGTGAACTGGCTGCTGAGCATTTAGGAGGCTCTATTGTTACAGCTTCAAAAAAAATTGCTGTTACTATCAAGGACGACCTGATGTCAAATAGTTCTTATGGTACCTGCTCTGATCTTGGCGGCGACCAGATTATTCCTATCACATTATTAGGTACAAAATATATTCCCATTAGAGGATATTTAAATGCCCCATATGATAAAGTTTTTATCATGGCAGTATCAAATAATACACAAGTAACAATAGATGGTATTGTAACGGCTACACTAAATAGTGGTAATAGCTATATGCTTACCATGAATAACCCTGTTGCTTATATTGAAACTTCAAACCCTGTTTATGTACTTCATTTAAGCGGATTCGGTTGTGAAGCTGGGCTTGATGTTTTACCCGCAATTGAATGTACCGGCTCCGCAAACTTAAGTGTCACCAGGTCTACACCTGACCCTCTTTTTCTCAATCTACTGGTACCGGCAGGTGGACAAAATTCTTTTAAATACAATGGCTTAACAGGCATTATTTCAGGATCAGATTTTTCGGTAGTTCCAGGCACAGCAGGAGCATATTACTTTGCAAGTAAAAGTATTTCCCTTGCCACTACCCCTGGTGGTGCAAATTTTTCAGTTACCAATACTGATAAAAGATTTCAAATGGGAGTAATACATGGAACAACTGCCGGTGGTTGCCGCTTTGGTTACTTCTCAGATTACAACATCTTTAAAGCAAACATCACTGCCAATAAAACACTATTTTGTGCACCTGATACTTTACGGCTGCATGCCGATTCAATTACCAATACAATTATTCAATGGACAGGGCCTAATGGATTTACAAGTACGGCAGCCAATCCTAAAAAATTCATTAACTCCATAAATGACCTCGGGTATTACAAGGCAACTATCACTGATGCGACCTGTGGTATTGTAAAAGATTCCATTTTAGTTACAGTTGATTTTCCTTCAGTTGTAACCAACAATAATACCACTACCTGCTTGAGTAATTCAATACAGTTGAATACAACAGGAGCTGTAACTTATAGCTGGACACCTGCAACCGGATTATCTAATCCTAATATAGCCAACCCAATAGCCAACCCATCTGTAACCACACAATATATTGTTACAGGTACAACAGCTCTGGGTTGTATTGGCAAAGACACGGTTGTAATTACAGTATCTCCCACCGGTTGCAGCGGCATTGGTAACATCATTAATGATTACACCCCTGTGCTTGCTTTTGATCCCTGCAAAAATATTTTAACGGTTGGCGATGCCACAGCTTTTAACCCCGGCGATACAGTTTTGGTAATTCAAATGAAAGGAGCTGTTATTGACAGTACCAACACTGCTGCTTTTGGCACAATAACCGATTATAAAAACTCGGGTAATTATGAATTCAATTACGTAAAGTCAAAAACAGGTAATACCATTGAATTAAAAAATGTTGTTACCAGGAATTATGATCTGCCCAATGGCAAAGTGCAATTGATAAGGGTGCCTTATTACCAGAATGCTACTATTGCCTCTACCCTCACCTGCCCTCCATGGAATGGCAGTACCGGTGGCGTATTGGTTTTAAATGCCGCAGATAGTGTTACGTTAAATGCTGATATAGATGTAAAAGGAAAAGGCTTCAGGGGTGGTGCAGGTTTTAATAATAACCTGGGCAGCACGTCAAACTGTTTTCAAAACGAATATGTATACCCGTTAGGAAGTATATATTCCGGCAATAAGGGAGAGAGTATTACCTCTATCAGCAATAATATTACCGGGGGAAAAGGAGCATTGGCATCTGCCGGCGGTGCCGGCCTGGATCATAATGGTGGTGGTGGTGGTGGTGCCAATGGAGGTGCCGGCGGTTTTGGAGGTTATCAATTAAAGGAATGCGGCAACGATCCTTTTGATAACAGGGGCATTGGTGGCAGGGCTTTAACATATAACAATACTGCAAATAAAATTTTTATGGGCGGCGGCGGCGGTAGTGGCCACGCCAATAATCCCGGTACTGTACCGGCGGGAGGAAATGGCGGCGGCATTATTATGATCAATGCACAAAAAATAAAAAATAATGGGTTTAAAATAATTGCCAGCGGAGATAGCGCCAATATTTGTACTCAAGGCGCTGGTATTACTTGTCATGATGGAATGGGTGGCGGTGGTGCAGGAGGAACAGTTTTGCTGAATGTAACCCAGGTTTTAAACAGTACTATTGTTGAAGAAAAGGGTGGCAAAGGTGCCGACATGACCGGCCCCATTGCAGGTGGTACCATTGGCCCCGGAGGTGGTGCCGGCGGTGGTGTATTATGGATGCCCGGCGCAGCAATACTCTCCAATGTAAACCCCGTAAACACCGGTGGCATCGGTGGTGTATTGACAAATGGCGGCAACATCAACTGGGGTACCACAGCCGGAGCTCCGGGAATAAACGTATTCAACCTGCAGGTTCCTGTTGATGCGGTTCCCTTTAAAGTGAATATTGATTCCGTTAGATTTAGCTTTGCCAACAACTCCTGCAACAGCTTTAATTTCTTTGGCTTTGGTTATGTTAATTCTTCACCTGTAGTGTCGTGGCTATGGAATTTTGGTGATGGAAATACTGCCACTACACAAAATACTTCGCACACTTACAGCAGCGCAGGAACATATACCGTAAGGCTGACCATAACAGATAACAATGGCTGTAAAGACAGTATATTAAGATCAGTAGTAGTTGCAGGTACATCTGCTTTCGATTTTTCATACAAGCAGGATGTTTGCAATCCTTTATCTGTACAATTCACCGGTGCAGGGGCTGCACTTATTAACCCATACTGGTCTTTTGGCGACCTGGGCACAAGCACAGGAACACTAACGCCAACGCATACCTACACTGCTACCGGAAATTACCTGGTTAGGTTTTCAGTGAACAATGCCTGCAACGACACGGTAAGCAAAGTGATTGCTATCAATGTTACCCAGGCAGATATTGTTCTTACCCCCGATACCACCATTTGTTTTGGCTCAACTAAATTATTAAGGGCGCAATATGCAAATGATTTTTGCTGGTCACCCGCCACTTATCTTAACAACCCTGCTTTAACCAATCCAACAACTTCTACACCCGCAAATATTACATACTATTACACTGCCGAAATTTTAGGTAATAACCTGGTACCAAACGGTGATTTTAGTTCTGGAAATACTGGCTTTACTTCGGATTACAGCTATCAAACTTCTAACTCAGTCGCTAATGCTGTTTATGGCGTTACTACAAATGCACAGACATGGAATGCCGGAGCAAGCCCATGCCTTGACCATACAAATGGAACAGGTAATATGCTGGTGGCAAATGGGGCGACCGTTTCCGGAAAAAAATTATGGAAAAGCAGTTTTAATGTAACGCCCAATACTTCTTATCAATTTTCGGCATGGATTCAATCTGTTTCCTTAGCAAATTTTGCTGTATTTAAATTTTATATCAATGGGGTTCAGTTCGGCCCTACATTAAATGCCCCACCAGTAGCATGCCAGTGGGTGCAGCAAAAACTTAATTGGAACTCGGGTAATAATACTACTGTTGATCTTTCTCTTGAAGATTTTACGTATGATGCTGATGGTAACGATTTTGCATTAGACGATATTTCATTCAATTCAGTTTCCATTAAACGGGATAGTGTAAAGATCACAGTTGACACCCCAAAGATTGCAGCATCCGGCACAGCAACAGTATGTGCGGGAGTTGCCACACAGTTGAATGCCACAGGCGGAGCCACTTATGTGTGGACGCCTGCAACAGGTTTATCCAACGCCACTATTGCCAACCCGTTGGCAACACCTGCAACCAATACCACATATACTGTTACCGGCACCACTGTTAATGGCTGTTCGGCGCAGGCATCGGTAGCTATTACAATTCAACCTAAACCGGTTATTACAAAATCGAATGATACCAGCATTTGCAAAAATACTTCTGTGCAATTACTGGCTACCGGTGGCACCAGTTATGTATGGACGCCGGCTGCAACATTAAACAATCCCAATATTGCTAACCCCATTGCAACACCAACAGCAGCCGTTACCCAATATTATGTAACCGTTATTAATAATAATGTAAATACCTGCAGTAATAGGGATTCTGTAAAAGTTACCATAAAAGCTGATCCTGTATTTACAGTTTCGCCGGCCCAATCTACCTGCAATGGTACACCTGCACAACTGAATGCATCTGGTGGAAATATTTATTTATGGAGCCCCGCAGCTCTTGTAAGTAATGCCGCTATTGCCAACCCGGCTGCAATTGCCGGCACAACAACTAATTATAGTGTAACCATTACTGAAAGTGTATGTAATGTCTCAAAGACATTATTTACTCTTGTAACAGTAAACCCGGTACCGCTGGTAACGGCAAGCAAGTCTAATGATATAGATTGTTCTATTGAATTTTCTAATTTATCAGCTACAGGTGCGGCACAATACACCTGGACCCCCACTACCGGCCTCAACAATAGCAGTATAGCCAATCCCGTTGCCCGCCCTGTTACTACTACCCAATATGTGGTTAAAGGAAGTAACGCATTCGGATGTTATGATTCAGATACTTTAACTGTGGCTGTAACTAAAATAGGACAAAGCCTTTACCTGATGCCGAATACATTTACCCCTAATGGCGATGGAAAGAATGATTGCTTTGGTATAAAATACTGGGGCATTGTTGAACAAATGGAATTCTCTATCTACAACCGTTATGGCGAAAGAGTATTTTATACCACCGACCCCTATCAATGCTGGAATGGCTTGTATAAAAGTGATAAACCATTACCAGGCAATTACGTGTATTACATAAAAGCAAAAACTGCTTGTGGCACAGTAGAGCGGAAAGGAAATGTACTGTTGATAAGATAGCTCAACGCAATTATAGATTTACTTTAATTCGGAAGAGGCCTAAATATTTATATTACGGCCTCTTTTTTAACTTTAAGTATATCTTATTTATGTATCTCACTTGTAAAGTGAAATTCTATATCCGGGTTATTTTGCCTTTCGGTATTTAAGAACCATTCGCTTTGTGCCAGGTAAACAATATGCCCGTCCTTATCGGCGGCAATGTTGGCTTGCTTGTATCGGATAAAATCTTCTAACTTTTTAGGGTCTTTGCTGGTTAGCCAGCAGGCTTTATAAAAAGGCAGGCTATTCATCTGTACCGATGCTCCATATTCCTGCAATAAACGATATTGAATAACTTCAAACTGCAGTTCTCCCACACAACCAATGATCTTTTTATTACCGCCAAACTGGGTAAATAATTGTGCCACACCTTCATCCGTTAATTGTATCAAACCCTTTTCTAATTGTTTCGTCTTCATCGGGTCCTTATTCACCACTTCTTTAAATATTTCCGGAGAAAAACTTGGTATACCGGTAAAATAAAAATTCTCTCCTTCCGTCATGGTATCGCCAATTTTAAAATTGCCGGTATCAAAAAGGCCCACCACATCACCCGGATAAGCATCTTCAATTACTTCTTTCTGACGTGCCAGGAAACTGTAAGGATTATTAAACCTGAAATCCCTGTCCATCCTTACATGGTGGTAGTAAGTGTTGCGCTCAAACCTGCCGCTGCATACTCTTAAAAATGCAATCCTATCCCGGTGCTTGGGATCAAGGTTGGCATGTATCTTAAAAATAAATCCACTGAATTTATCTTCTTCCGGTTTAATATCTCTTGTAGTGGTATGCCTTGGCCTTGGTGTTGGTGCAATTCGGATAAAAGTATCCAGCATTTCCTTTACACCAAAATTATTAACCGCACTGCCAAAAAATACCGGCGCCGTTTTACCGGTTAAGTAATCGTCATCATTTAATTCCCCATACACACCATCAATCAATTCCACATCTTCCCGTAACGTGTTGGCATCCTTCTCTCCTATTTTTGCATCAAGAATTTTATCATTCAGATCTTTGATCTCCACCACGTCTTCGTCATTGGCCTTAGTACCTGCGGTAAACAATACCAGGCTTTTTTCATGCAGGTCGTACACCCCCTTAAAATCTTTACCGCTGTTGATCGGCACTGTCATGGGATGCAAATTGATCTTCAGTTCTTTTTCAATTTCTTCCAACAGGTCAAACCGGTTTTTACCATCACGGTCCATTTTATTGATAAAAACGATCACCGGTGTATTGCGCATGGCAATTACTTCCATCAATCTACGGGTTTGTGCTTCTACCCCGTTCACACTATCAATTACCAGCACCACACTATCCACGGCAGTTAAAGTACGATACGTGTCTTCCGCAAAATCTTTATGGCCCGGTGTATCCAGTAAATTGATCAGGTGCCCGTTGTATTCAAAAGTCATTACGCTGGTAGCCACACTGATACCACGCTGCCTTTCAATTTCCATAAAATCGCTGGTAGCATGTTTTTTAATCTTATTGCTTTTTACAGCCCCTGCTGTTTGAATGGCACCGCCAAACAAGAGGAATTTTTCGGTCAGCGTGGTTTTACCGGCATCGGGATGCGATATAATTGCGAATGTTTTACGTTTGTTGATCTCGTTGATATACTTCATGATTGAACCGCAGATTTCGCAAATGTCGCCGAAATCTTTTTTTTCTAAGCCGCAAAGGTAAGGTTTGAAAAACAAAAACCAGCTTGCTTAAATGGCTGTGTTATGCTTAAATAAATATGGTAAATTTCGTAGTCCGGGCAAAAAGAAGCACTCGTTTGCACAGAGATTGCGCTAAATGCCACGAATTTTACAGCTTAAATTATTGACTTAATTGGCATTGCCGGGTTGCTTTATAAAAAAATAATGCAGTAGTTTTACAGCATCACATTATAACGAGCTATGAACAAAATAGACCTGACAGATTCCTTAGAAAAAATTCCGGTAAAAATATTCTCAAACTCCAACGACGGTTCTGCCTTTGTAGCACAACAAATTGCGGCACTAATAAAGCAAAAAGAGAGTGAAGGCAAAAAATGTGTGATTGGCCTGGCAACCGGCTCTTCCCCTAAAACATTGTATGCCCACCTGGTGCGTATGCACCAGGAAGAAGGGCTGAGTTTTAAAAATGTAATTACATTCAACCTGGATCAGTATTATCCCATGGAGAAAGATGCGCTGCAAAGCTATCACTACTTTATGCGGAAAAATTTATTTGAACATACTGATATCAATCCCGATAATTATCACCTGCCCGATGGCCTGGTACCAAAAGATAAAGTGAAAGAGCATTGCCTGAATTATGAAAAACAAATTGAAGATGCCGGCGGGCTTGACCTGCAGATACTTGGCATTGGTATTAACGGGCATATTGGTTTTAATGAGCCGGGCAGCGGCATTTACAGCAAAACAAGATTGGTTACATTAGATCATAGTACCCGTATGGCCAATGCCTACGAATTTGGCAATATGAGCGAAGTGCCGCGTATGGCTATCACCATGGGCATTAGTACCATCTTAAAAAGTAAAAAAATTATCTTGATGGCCTGGGGCCAGACAAAAGCCCCGGTAATACAAAAATCAGTAGAGCTGGATGATACAGAAGATATACCGGCATCGCTTTTACAAAATCATGATGATTGCACTTTTATCATTGACGAAGCTGCTGCAAGCGAACTCACAAGATTTAAAAGTCCCTGGCTTACCGGTGAATGTGAATGGACACCAACCATGGTACGCCGTGCAGTTACCAACCTGGCATTAAAAATAAAAAAACCGGTTTTAAGTTTAACCAACGAAGATTACAACGATAATGGTTTAAATGATCTGCTCACCGAAAAAGGCAATGCCTACGAAACCAACCTGGAAGTATTTTATATGCTTCGTGATTCTATCACCGGCTGGCCTGGCGGAAAAGAAAATGCAGCCAATATCAAACATCCTGAACGCAGCACACCTTTTCCTAAAAAAATCATTTTATTCTCTCCGCATCCCGATGATGATATCATCAGCATGGGAGGCACTTTTATGCGCCTGCACGACCAGGGGCATGAAGTACATGTGGCGTATCAAACCAGTGGCAATATTGCCGTAACCGACGAATTTGTTACCCGGTTTATCGACTTTGCTGTTGGTTTTGAAAATATGTTTGACATTGATGAAACCAAAAGCAAAAAAATTTTAGATGATGCTACGGCATTTTTAAAAACAAAAAAGAGCAGCGAAAAAGATACAGAAGAAATACGTGCTATTAAAGGTTTAATAAGAAGATGTGAAGCCAAAGCCACCTGTAAATATGTTGGCTTAAAAGAGGCGCAGATCCATTTTCAGAATTTACCTTTTTATGAAACGGGTACCATTGAAAAAAATCCGATGGGTGAAGCTGATGTACAGATAACAATGGACCTGTTGAAAGAAATAAAACCCCACCAGGTATATTGTGCCGGTGATTTTGCCGATCCGCATGGTACGCACAAAGTTTGTTTTGATGTAGTGATTGAAGCACTGAAAAGATTAAAAGCGCAAAGCAGCGAACAATGGATCAATGATTGCTGGTTGTGGCTGTACAAAGGTGCATGGCAGGAATGGGATATTACCGAAATAGAAATGGCCATACCCATGAGCCCCGACCAGGTGGTAAAAAAACGGCATGGTATTTTTATTCATCAATCACAAAAAGACAGTGTGCCTTTCCAGGGCAGCGACGACAGGGAGTTCTGGCAACGTGCCGAAGAGCGCAATGCCAATACTGCGTCGCTGTATGCAAGACTTGGTTTAACACAATATGCTGCTATGGAAGCATTTGTGAGGTGGCATTATTAAGCTGTTATTTTTCTGACGGATTTTTTTTAACTTCATTGCTTGCTGATAACATTAACTAACGCAATGAGAAAAATTTTACCGGCATTTTTATTGATCGTTTTTTTATTTTCTGTAGAGAAAATAACAGCGCAATCCTGCTTTAATGTAAATGCCGGTAATGATACCACCATCTCTTGTTTACAGCCCTGCCTTAATTTAAAAGCAAGAATACCCAATGTAAAAACTACCGAAGATTATAGTGTTGTTCCAATAAATTATGCGCCGTTTCCATATACTTCTCCTTTAGGCAATGAATTAACTTTATTGTACCAGGATGATAAATTTTCGGATATTATTGACCTGCCCTTTACATTTTGCTTTTATGGCCAAACCTACAACAAGATAAGCGTGGGTTCTAACGGTGTGTTTACTTTTGATGTAGAAACCAATGCAGGCCTTGACGAATCTTATGTATTGGACCCTGGCGACAAAATATTTTTCAACGGTGGCACGCCCAATAATATCGGTGTATATTATGCTCCAAAAGCAAGTATATTTTTAGCTTACTATGATATGGACCCGAGAGACCAGATGTCTCCCAGGGAAAGAAAAATTGAATGGCGGCTGGAGGGCAATGCGCCCTGCAGGAAACTGGTTATTTCCTATTATCATGTGGACAATTATCATGGAGAAGTGCCCGGCACCGGAACCTGCATGAAAAATTATTGTACCATGCAGGCAGTACTGTATGAAGGTACAGGTTTGATTGATGTATTTTATGAAGCCAAACCTGCGTGTACTGCTTACCAGGGAGGGTTGTCTATAGCAGGATTGCAAAACTGGGGACAGAATGAAGCGGTGACATTGCCGGGGAAAAATGGCACCGTATGGACCGCAAATAATGAAGGCTACCGGTATGTACCCAATGGTGCAACATCGTTGCTGAGCCGTGTGGAATTATACCGGAACAATGTTCTTCTTTCCACTGTACTGCCTGCCGATATTGTTGATCTTGGCAAGGGAGAATTAGAAGCTACTTTCAATAATATCTGCCAAACGGAAGATAGCATGAGTTATGTGATAAAAGCCTTTTACAAAAAATGCGATAACCCTGCTGCTGAAACTGAAGGCTCTGATACGATGATCGTTTATAAAACGCTCAACCCGATAACCCCTGTCGTTACCAATGCTGCCTGTAATGGTGGAAATGGCACAATTACTGTTACACCTGCTGCGGCTAATTTAGAATACTCTGCCGATGGTGGCGTAACCTGGCAAAACTCCAATGTATTTAACAAGCCGGCCGGCAGTTACTCCATACAGGCCCGAGTAATTGGTTCATTATGCGGCGGCTCTGCTACTGCAACAATTACAGCGCCTGCAGTATTGAGTGCAGTTTCCAATACGCTTGATGCTACCTGCGCAGGAAATGACGGCACTATTTCCATTGTTACCGCTGGTGGCACTCCGGCCTATACTTATTCAATTGATAACGGCCTTACTTACCAGGGCAGCAATATTTTTACTACCGGCCCCGGCAACTACAATAACATCAAAATTAAAGATGCCAACGGCTGCATCGCTAATTCCACTGCAACGGTAATTTTAAACGACCAGATGTTTTTAACACTGGGCAACGATACCACTATTTGTGTTGGCCAATCTGTAACATTGGCGCCACAAACAAATGCAGGAACGGATATTTTTAAATGGACGCCTGCAACCGGTTTAAGTGCTGCGAATATTAAAAATCCTGTTGCCACACCTGTTGACACCACTCATTATATACTGGATGCAACCTGGGGAGTTTGCAACCGTACCGATGATATCCGGATAAAAATTTTACATAAGCCTGTTGCCTTTGCCGGCAAAGACAGCAGCATTTGTAATAAAACCCCGGCCTTTTTAAATGGCAAGGCAACCAACTTATCTGGCGCTGTAAATTATGCCTGGGCACCGGCTGCTACAGTTACGCCCTCCAACTCAGCCAACGCTATTGCAAGGCCTGATACCACACAACTATACACACTAACGGTAACCGATACCTACGGTTGTAATTTTTCTGTAACGGATGATGTACTGATCATCATGCGGCCACCTGTTCCTGCATTTGCAGGTAACGATACTAACGCTATCTATGGCATACCGCACCAATTATCAGGCAGCGGCGGAAAATATTATTTATGGTCGCCTTCCACACCTTTAAATAATGCTTTTGCACAAAAGCCATTAGCTACCTTATACAATGACACTTATTTTACAGTAACAGTTACTGACGATATCGGCTGTACGAATACTGATGACATTTTAATAAAAGTGTATAAAGGCCCAACTTACTACATCCCCAATGCCTTTTCACCCAATGGCGATGGTATGAATGACGTATTCAGGCCCATACCGGTTGGTATTGCTTTCACCGATTATTTTAATGTATACAACCGCCTGGGCGAAATGGTTTTTCAAAGCAACCAATGGCTTAAAGGATGGGATGGTACTTACAAAGGCAAACAAGCTGCAGCCGGCACGTATGTGTGGCTGATAAAAGGAATGGACAAATACGGCAAAGTGGTGGAAATGAAAGGCACTGTGATACTGGTACGATAATAAAATAAACCGGGGCTTGTACAACTACAAGCCCCGGTTTATTATTTGGGTTCAGCATCTGTATCAGGCCGTATCTCATCGTCCTCTTTTTTATCATATACATATACACTTACCTGCCAGCCGGTAATCATGTACTGCAGTGCCACTTCAATTTTTACATCTTTATACAATTCATCATCATTGCCAATACGAAAAATACTGCCGGCAAATTTTTTCTCTTCTTTCGGTTCATCATAGATGGCTTTTGTAGTAATGGCTTTTGAATTGCCGGGTAAATGCAACGACATATTTTTTACCTGCAAAAAAAGCTCCCGGTATTGTTTTTTTGCAGCAGCAAAATTATCCACCTCGGGTAACACGGCCTTCCAGCTGCGGTTTTTATTCTTTTGCGACCGGTATTGTGTGATAGTACAATTTTCTGAGCCGGGAAAATTTATTGTACTGCTGTAATCACTGCTTTCCACATTTTCCTGTATTAATGTACCGGTAATGTTTTGCAGCCTGTTAGGAAAATCGTTAAGTACGCCTTTCAACGCCTGTTGCACTGCTGTGTTGGGCTTAAATAAAAGCTGTGCTTTTGCGCCACAGCAACAAATACAAAAAATAATAAGGGTAATGGCCTTTGCTCTCATAGTTATTTGGTTTACGTTAAAAAATTGTTGAACGAAAAAAAATCATGTTGTAGTATTCCGGTATTGCAAATGAGCAGGCTTTAACAGCACTTTATCTTTCCACACCTGTGGATTACTTTGCTATTGCAGTTTAAAACAGGGAAAATTATTTTATTGCAGTTTCAGCATCCAGTACTGCAATGGTCTTTTTATAAAACTCAATGGCTTCCTCCGGAGATGCGCCGATACATACAATCCCCATCTTGCCGTATTGCGATAAAGCGCCGATCATATGAAACATTACACCGGTTTGTGCTGCACCATCAAAATGCAATCCATGAAACATGGCAATATCAATCAGGTCCTGTGGTGTGAGGCCTTTATAAGCATCATGCTGTACATTATCAGATGCAAAATAGTAGCGGGGCTGCTTATTGGCTGTTTCAAATAAGCCTGTAGCTTCGTCATAATGGCCATTGGTTAAAAACTGTAACATTAAAAACGGATGGGTGGTACCGCCCTTACGCAGGTTGATCTCAATGGCGTAATGTTTCCATACCTCATTTTCTTTTACAGAAATAAAATCAATACTGAACCTTCCCAGCACGCCATCTTTTTTTAACCCTCCGGCAATTAATTTTCCCAACCTCCCCACCGCTGTTCTGTAGCATTCATCTGCAGGAAAATGTGCCCCCACAAAAACCTGCTCATCTTCACCACTCAATACCTGTTCGTGTGTGGAAATGATATCCACTTCACCCAAAGGGTTTATCCGGCATTGTACAGAAGGGGATCGTTTAACAGTACCCTCTATAAAAGCTTCCACAATACCTCCCATACTGTAAAACTTTTCCAGGTAGTCCTGCACAGAAATATGCGCTGCAACGGGCACAATTTTTTTATACAGGTTATGATGTATCCATTCAAACAGTTCTTTTTTATCAACGTGATCAGGATATTTTATTATAGCATTGCCATCTCCTGAAAAGCCATCATTTAATTTGATCACCGCTTTTTTTATTTGCGGATGCATATCTTTTAGTGCGGCCACTGCATGTACAATATCATCGTAAGTTTTTAATTCTTCTGCCCCCGGTGGCATTGATACACCTGCTTTTAAAAAAGCCCTTCTGCTGCCGCTTTTTGTACCCCAATACAATACAGAGGGATCGCAACCATAAATAGGTATCCCCAATTGCACAGCTAAAGTTCTTTCCAGGCCTGTGGTATTAAAGCAGGCAATATGGGCTACATGGCCATGAGGAATACTTTTTTTGATACGGTCTACCAATCTTGGCCTTTTCAGTATTTTTTCCGTGAGTGAAATTTTAGATGCATCATAACAGCTCAGCAGCGTTAATCTTTCCCTGGCATGATAGCCGGTTATACCGGGCAGCAAATGCAGGTAATAATCAATAATTACAGGATCAATGGGCATACTGCTTACATATACCACGTGTGCACGGGGCATGCGTAATAACATCAATAAACACAGCAACCTTTCTTCGTAGTATAAAGCCCCGGTAATTCTTGTAAGTACCTGTTGATCTAATGTAAGACTGGGAATAACCACAATGGTTTTTGATGCCAGGTTATCAGGAAAAAACAATTCAAATTGATTAGAAAATCCTTTCTGTATTTTTTCAAATTGCTGTAGTTCTTCTGCCGAACCCGGTGCAGGCTGGCACGTAGTGCAATAATTAAATAACAATTGCTCAGGCTGCTGTTGCTGTTGATGATTGAGCATATGTCTGGTATTAATATCACTACAAGATGGTAAAAAAATAAGCACAAAACACTGAGCGTTATCATTACAAATGTGTACTTATATCATTATTTTATATTAGATATTTTTTATCCCTGTACGGGCAATCTTTTAATTCACATGGCGTTAGTAAATTAAAGGAGCCGATCCAAATCCTCACTTTTAAAAAATTGTTACCTTTGCATATGAATTGGACCGATAAAAAGGCTGTACGTGTTGCAATTTTAGACATGAATGAAGGCAAGCCCAACCAGGGCATGCGTTGTATACGTGAAATCCTGAATCAATTTGGTGATGCCAATAACCTGGACCTGGAGTGGGATGAATTTGAAGTACGCCTGCAACAACAAATACCTGATTTAAACTACGACATCTATATTTCAAGTGGTGGCCCCGGCAGTCCTTTGGAAAGTGAAGGCAGCGACTGGGAGAAAGTATATTTTAACTGGCTGAATAATGTGATGGGATGGAATGCTAATGAAGCCAATGTGCAAAAGAAGAAAGTATTTTTCATTTGTCACTCCTACCAGCTGGTTTGCCGCTATTTAAAAATTGCTACGGTTTGCAAAAGAAAAAGCACCGCATTTGGAGTATTCCCCGTACACCTGTTGCCAACCGGCAATGAAGAAACGGTTTTTTCCGGCTTAAGAAATCCTTTTTACTCTGTAGACAGCAGGGATTACCAGGTGATAGAACCCAATCATAACAAGCTGCACCAGATGGGGGCCAGTATTTTAGCCATCGAAAAAGAAAGGCCGCATGTACCATTGGAAAGAGCGATCATGGCAGTGCGTTTTAATGATAATATGATCGGCACACAGTTTCACCCCGAAGCTGACGCTGTAGGTATGAGCATGCACCTGCAAACAGAAGATAAGAAAAAAACGGTGATCGAAAATTACGGGCAACAAAAATGGGAGTCGATGATAGAGCATTTAAACGACCCTGATAAAATCATGTGGACCTACGCTCATATACTTCCTAATTTTTTATACTTAGCTGTAGAAAGTATGCAGCCGGTAGAAATATAAGCTTCCAAGGGGTTACAAGCCCTTACAGCAAATAAGTCAGGTTTTTAAAACCTGACTTATTTGTTTATAGCCCTTCAAATGAATTTTATTCTTTACTTTTATTAACCTGTTCATCTTCAAATTACTTGTATAATGATAAAAGCATTAAGACAGCAGTTCAACAGCAATTTTACCAAAGAAAAATACGAAGCTTACATACAACAAATTGAAAATCTGCATCCCGGTGCATTGGATTTCAGGAATGCGGAAACACCCATTTTTATTCCCAAAGATTTTACAAAAAAAATGCTGGATGCCTGTGAAGATATTATTGATGTGATCGTTGATGAAAAATTTATTGCGCTTACAGAAAGAGGCATACCGGATGATGTAAAAATACCCAATCAAAAAAGCCATTCTCATTTTATAGCTTTTGATTTTGGTATTTGCCAGAACGATAGCGGCCAACTGGAACCCCAGCTGATTGAAATGCAGGGCTTCCCTACCCTGTTTGCCTTCCAGGCTTTTCATAGCGAAATCACGGCTGCTTATGCCAACGTTCCTGCTAACTTTTCTCCATATCTAAATGGATATGATAAAGCCTCCTATTTACAATTGCTTAAAGAAATTGTGGTAGGTGACCTTGCCCCGGAAAATGTGATACTGCTGGAAATTTATCCTGACCAGCAAAAAACAAGAATTGATTTTTATTGTACCGAAGATGTACTGGGTATAAAAACGGTTTGCCTTACCAGGTTAATGGCCGAAGGCAATAAACTTTTTTATGATAACAATGGTGTAAAAACAGAGGTAAAACGAATTTACAACCGCTTAATATTTGATGACCTGCAAAAGCAGGAAGGGCTTGGTGAAGTAATTGACCTCACTAAAGATTATGATGTGGAATGGGTGCCCCATCCCAATTGGTTTTACAGGATAAGTAAATTTACATTGCCTTTTATTCATAATCCGCATGTGCCTGAAACTTATTTTTTAAATGAGTTGAAACAGGTGCCTGCCGATTTGGAAAACTATGTTTTAAAGCCTTTATTTTCTTTTGCAGGTATGGGTGTAGTAATTGATGTTACGCAAAAAGATATTGATGAAGTAAAAGATCCCGAAAACTGGATATTGCAGCGCAAAGTAAAATATGCTGATGTAATTGAAACACCCGACGTTCCTGCCAAAGCAGAGATACGATTATTTTATTTTTGGAAAGATGGCTGGGCAAGGCCAAAGGCAGTGCACAACCTTTCAAGACTAAGCAAAGGAAAGATGATTGGCACCAGGTACAATAAGGATAAGGAATGGGTGGGTGGAGCAGTGGCTTTTTTTGAAAGATAAGTGGTAGAAAACAAAGGTTCAATGCTCAACATTCAATGATCAGTTTTCAATAAAAAATACAGGTATGAAAAATGGTATCGCAAGATTTGAATTCTTTATAGCACAATTGCAAACTTTATTAACTAAAGCTTCCAGGCAAAAAAATCCTGCGCTATGGTTATACCAGAATAATGCCCGTACACCGCTGTTCATGCTGGAAGGCCTGGCAAAAATGTATATTGGTTTGCACAACAAAAAAAAGTTCAGCAAATTAAAAGAACATTTTAAATTGCTGGAAGATGTATTGGGTGCTATTGATTATTACGATGCCTTTGCAAAATCATTTTCTGCCAACAAAAATATCCCTGTTAGCATTGTAAATTATTTGCAGGCGCAAACAAGAGAAAAAATACAAAGCCTGAATGAATTGCTTACCGAAGAAGGATGGTTGGGGGCAGGTGCCACAAGAATTAAAAAGATCCAAAAAAAATTATCAGAAGCTGATTGGCTGAACGAAGAGGACGAGGTAGAGGCCATCAATAAATTTTATGGCACTGCTATTTACGAGATTGTGGAATTTATAAGCAAGGACAAACTACATTTTGATAATGTAGAAGCAGATGTACATGAACTAAGGCGTAAACTAAGGTGGCTGAGTATTTATCCCCAGGCCTGCAGAGGATGTATCCAGTTAAGTAAATCAAAAACATCGCCCAGGCATTTAACCAAATACCTTACCAAAGCAATTACTACTTCTCCTTATAACAAAATGCCCGACTCAGGCGATTGTAAATATTTTTTATTACTCCACCAGGATTATTTTTATGCCCTTAGCTGGATCATTGCCGAACTGGGTAAATTAAAAGACAGTGGCCTGGGTATTATTGCCGTTAAAGAAGCCTTGCAGCAAACCGGTAAAATAAGTGATGCTGATGCTTACAAAAAAGCTTACCTGTTACTGGGCAGTAAACAACCCAAACTACCGCAGATATTGCGTGCTGCTGAAGGCGTATGCAAAACTTACTTTAACGAAAATAACCTGGAACATCTGGTAATTGGCACTGCCGCAGCAAAATAACATACCCCTGCTTTTTAATTATTAAAAAAATTACTGGTATCTGGATAAATTCCTATTTTTGTTTAAATTTTTAGACAAGACTAAATTTATTTTTAAAAATGATTAAAATAATTTTACAGGCATGCCTGTTACTAACTGCAATTACAACCACTGCGCAGGTGGAAAAAATTGATACCGACAGGCCCGACCAGACAGAAAGTGCTTTTACCGTACCTAAAAAATGGGTGCAATTTGAATCTGGTTTTTTAAAAGAAGTTGACAAGGGCCCGGATGACCGTTTTTACAAAGTAAAAGACATACTTTTCCAGCATCCTTCCCTGTTATCAAAATATGGCGTAAGCAAACGTTTGGAATTAAGGCTGATCACTGACTTTGTTACCTATAAATCTACTCAAAACAGCAGTGTTATTGAAACTAAAACCGGCATTGATAATGTGCAATTTGGCGCTAAATTGAACTTCTTTAATGAAAAGGGATTAAGGCCCAAAACCTCGTTAATAGCGCACTACAATTTTGGCGGGTTAAGAACCATATACAAGGATACGAAGGATGGTTTTAATTTCAGGTTTACCATGCAACACACTATTTCAGAAAAAATAGCATTAGGTTATAATCTCGGTATGGAATGGGACCGTTTTGGGGAACCTGGTGCATATTCCTACACTTTTGCACCGGGCTTTAACCTTAGCGAAAAATGGTATGCTTATGTTGAAGCATTTGGCTTTATCCGGAAAAATGAAAAACCCGAAAACAGTATTGACGGGGGGATTGCTTATTATGTAACTGACAATTTTAAGATAGATGCATCCGCAGGATTTGGATTAAATAAAAAAGCCCCGGATTATTATTTTGCTGTTGGTACTTCGTTCCGGTTTAAAACCGGTAGCCAATAACTACTGTACCAATTCGCTTACCAGCTTATCCAGTTTTTTTCCTTCTGCATCAATGGCAACCACATTGCCGTTTTTATCCAATAAAAAATTAGTGGGAATTTGCTCTACCCCATATGTGGCAGCTACTTTACTGTTCCAGCCACCCGTATCATTTACCTGGGTGTATTTTATCTTATCGTGCTTAATGGCTTTTATCCAGTCGTTCTTTTTATTATCTAACGAAACCCCAAAAACTTCAAAGCCCTTATCCTTATATTTATTGTACAACTTTACCACGCCCGGGTTAGCCTGCCGGCAGGGGCCGCACCAGCTGGCCCAGAAATCGATCAGCACCACTTTACCTTTAAAGGAAGATAAATTTACCATACTATCTTTTACATTGGGCAAACTGATCTCCGGCACAGGTGCACCAATTTTGATCTGTGCTTTTGCACCTACAGCCGCTATTGCAATTAGCATTACAAAAAGTACTTTTTTCATTTACAACAGTTTTTTTTCCTGAATAAAGATAATATGAATTGCAAAAACTTTTTCACTTTACTATTTGAATACACAAGGTAGCAACAACTGAAGAATAATCAGCTTTACCCCCTTTATAATGCTGTTAAAAAAAAAGGAACAGCCTTTATGTGGCTGTTCCTTTAAACGTGGACTATATGGCAACTATCTTTATTTTTTAAAGAAATACCTCAACGATACCTCATGAGCACCGTTACCCCCGTTAAAAGTATTTATCGGGTGGTTGTATACATCATAGGCATAACCAATAGTGAATTTATGGTCTATTTTAAGGCCTGCAAAAATGGTATAATCCTGCTTGTAATGTGCACTAACCCCAACATGAATAAGGTCTTTGTGCAACAACATAATTCCTGCTTCATAATCAGCAGGGGCGTTAGGCTGGTAACGTACTTCTACATGCGGTAACAGTACATTTGATTCATCCGTTACTATGCGGTAGCTGGCACTAAAGAAAAAGTGGCGGTATAATTTACCATCAATATTAGTGGACGACTTAACAAAATCCAGTTTGGGTTGTATCAGCTGAAATGCAGCTACACCAATTGACAATTTAGGCGTACGCAGGTAAACACCGGCAGATGCATCGCCTTTAATGGTTGAACCGGAAGATGCCAGTAAAGGATCATTAGGAATGAATTCTGCGATCTTATCTTTATCCACTTTAAATTGTATCACTTCGGCACCTAATCCCATCATCAGCCTTTTTTTATCATCACCATCCAATTTAACACTGTAGGAAACATTGAAATTTCCACCTGTACGGCTGGTAGGCCCTGTTTTATCTGAATATAACACCACACCTACCCCGGTGTTTTTAGAAGGGATATAGGTATCTCCAAAAAGCATTACTGTTTTAGGACTGCCATCAATGCCGGCCCACTGGCTTCTGAATACACCCCCGATAGTGGGTACATCATTGGCACCTACAGCCGCAGGGTTATGAATAAAACTGTTTTCCATATACTGGCTTACTTTAAATATCTGTTGTGCAACTGCATTTACAGATAAGGCAACAGTAAACAATGCTACTGCCACTATTTTTATTTTTACTGAATACATGTGTAATATTTTTAACTGTTAGGAAAATTATCTTAAAATGGTTACGCTTCCTTTCTTATCTACGCCGCTATTATTTACCAGGTCATAATGAACTACAAAATAATAAGTACCATCCGGCAAAGGTTTGCCTTTATATGATCCATCCCAGTCGTTTTTATAATCAAGAGATTCAAATACTTTACTGCCCCAGCGGTTGAACACGCTTGCCACCACTTTTTTAACGCAGTTGCCGTTGGTAACAAACCATTTGTCATTAAACCCATCGCCGTTTGGCGTAAAGGCCTGCATTGGTTTTACACAATCGCTTATTACCGAAACCACCACACTGGAAGATGCCGTACAGCCTTGTGCTGAGGTAACCTTAATTGTATAAGTAGTGGTTGCTGTAGGTGATGCCACAGGGTTTAAAATATTGGCTGCATTAAGGGCAGTTGCAGGCGTCCATAAGTAAGTGCCCTGCGAACCGGTTGCCTGGAGTTGTGTACTTTGTCCCTGGAAAATAATGATATTGCCACCTGCGTTAACAGTAACACCGGGATTAACAGTAACATTAAATGATTTGGAAGCACTACAGCCACTAGCCGATGCCGTTACTGTGTATTGTGTATTGAAAGTTGGAGATAAAACAGGATTGGCTATAGCAGGATTGCTTACACCTGTTGTTGGCGACCATGAAAAACTGGTGCCATTACTTACGGTGTTTGCGCTAAAGGCTGTGGGAGCACAAACAGTAGTATCTGCATGTACAGTAAGTGATGCAGCAGTATTTACCGTAGTGGTAAAAGATTTAGTGGTGATGCAACTACCCGTTGATGCAGTAACAGTGTACAGCGTGTTGGCAGTTGGTGACAGTATAGGATTTGCAATAGCAGGATTATTTACTCCTGTGGTTGGTGACCATGCAAAGCTGGTAGCATTACTAACAGTATTGGCGTTAAATGATGCGCCGGCACAAATAGTTGTATCTGCATGCAAAGTAAGCGTTGGTGGCGCCGGTGCAACCATTACCACAGGGTAAACGGTGGCACATGCACTTGCATCTGTGATGGTGGCCTGGAATGTGCCCACACCAAGGTTATTAGCCGTAACACCGGTTTGTACGGGGTTGGTATTCCATACAATGGTATATGGTGATGCCGAACCTGTAACGGTAAGTGTTGCACTGCCTGCATTGGTACAGGTTACATTGGTTATTGCCGCACTGATATTTTGCGTGTAGTCGATACCGGAAACCCCGAAGAATACTGCATTTGGAAAAGGTGCATTACTACCTCCGGTGGTTACATTGGTAAGGGTAACTTTTTGTAAGGTCTTCTGCCTGTCGGTACAAGACAATGATATTTCTGCATAATACAATCTTGGATTAGTGGGATAAGCATCTGCACCCGAAGCAGGTGTAGCCCTGGTACAGCGGCCAAAGCCCGATAATACCAGGTTAGCGGTATTGTTGAACCAGTCGCCAAGTGTATAGTTGGTTAATGCATTAGTGGTTGATCCGTCTGTAAAAGTAAGCACTGCATTTATCAGGCTCGATCCTTCAGTTGAAAGCGCCAGCAATCTTATTTTGCTGTATTTGGAAGGCGTGCTTAAAGTAAGACTGCCGCTTTGGGTACGTTGCAATAGCAAAACATTGTTACCAGTATAAGGCGCCAACTGGTAGTTGCCTGCAGTAGCATTGGTTATGGTACCATTGTCAGGTAATCCACCGCCGCCAAAAGCATTTAATGTTTTAAAAGTGCTGGTGTACATAACCTTGTTGGAAACAGTGGGTCCATCAATACTGATAGTAGTGGTAGTTAATGAACTGGTGCCGGCTTCGGCTACCACATCATGATTAAAACCTGTAACAGTAATGGGGTTAAATGTTTGGGCGCAAATGATACCGGGAAAAATCAGTAACAATAATTGCATAAAAAGCCTTTTAGGCTTTAAAAGAAAGCGTGAAATAAGCATATAGTTTGGTTTAAAGAAAAAAATATTTTACCAGTGAACTTTAGTTAAAACAAAAACAATTGGCTTAAAAAGGAGATAGGTTTTTATTTAATCATTAAGCAAGGCAATCAGCAGAATGACTGTAAACAGCATTTTGGAGCGCTAATATAGTAATTTTTGGAATACCCTTTCTTTGATAGTAATAAAATACATTAAAAAAGTTAAATGCAGCAATTTTTTAATTTATAAAATTCCATTGTATGCCAAAACGTATCATAAGCCCCTGTGTGGGATAATGCGGCGCTGCAAAATTATTATTGGTAAATCCAAACCCATCGGCAAAGCTTACAGTATTTAAATTTTCTGCACGGATGTACGCAGTAAAAGATTTAATTCTAAAATCGAAAAAGGCACTGATATCGGGCAGGTTTTTCAGTTTCATTGTATCCTGCGGCATAAATTGTCCCATTACAGGTGAATAATTATACCCTTCATAAGGGGTGTAATATCTTATTTCCAAACCTGTACTTAAATTAAGATTTTTATAATACACTCCTTCAAAAGCAAAACGGTTTCTTGTAAAAACCAATGGTACTTTAACCGGCGCACTGCCATCGGTTTGTTGCACCACAGCTTCGGCATACCAGTTTAATTTTTTAGTAAGCTTTATTTTTTTAGAAGCAAACAACTGCAGCAGGTTGATAACTTTTGTGCTTTGTGCTGTATGATAATAATCAGAAAAATAAGCCAGGTTAGTGATCAGGTGATTTTTAAAGCCGAGGTTAACAAACTGGTTGTGGGCTTCTGCTCCAAAAGAAATAATATTTTCTTTTTTGCTGATAGTGGCATTCTTAAAATTAAAAGCGGATAAACTGTTGTAGATAAACGACGGGCTCCTGTTTACGTTAGTAAAAAACAAACGAACATCGCCCAGTTTTTTATTCAGGTACCTGTCAATTGAAGCGTTGGCTTTGTAATCGCCGCTGTTTAATCCATTAAGATAAAATTCTCCTTTTAATAAAACATCCCACAACTTATTTCGTGTTTTATTCCGGTATTCGCCATGAAGAATGATATTGTAATAGCTTTTTGTTTCAATAGCGGTGGCCCTGTAAAATTGTGCTTTAATGTTTTCTATTCTTGCTCCCGCCAGTAAAAACTGCGCCGGATTTTTTGTATCCGGAAACTGCAATAAAGAAAAATCATTGCTGATAACACTCCATTTTTCATGTACAGAAAAAGTATCGAGTAACTGTGTTTTTAAAACCGTATCATACCATGCTTTATAAATAAGTGTATCTGCAGACAGATCCTGGAAAAGGTAATTATAATGGCTGTAGCTGAAAGTATATTGTGCCCTTAGCTTGGGATAAAATAAATATTCTGTTGTGGAATCATTTACCGCAACAGAATCTTTTTTCCCGATATCATAGGTTTGCCTTAAAAAGAAAGTAAGGTCCTTATCAATATTTCCGGTACTTACCGATGCGTTAAAAGGATTAGGCGTGTAATTAAGCGCATTACCCAGATTTACATCTATGGCATATCTTTTCTTTTTGTTGGGATCAGACAAAGACGAGTCGTTGGTGATACCACCATTCTCCGAATTTTTTATAGTATTACCCATCAGCACAAAATAGGCAGCATATCTTTTTCTTTTGCCCTGGTAAGTACTAAACAGCCGGTAACTTTTATGATTGGTATTTTGCGTAATAAAAAATCCCGGTGCACTTATCAGCCGGTAGTCAAAACCAAAATTCCAGTTTTGCCTGGGGTTTTGCGTATGCAGGGCCTTTATCATTTGCTCCTTACCCGATGCCAGTTGATACCCCAGTTGTGTGAAGGGTTTGGTGGTTTTATAAAACTTAGTGTCCTCTAATTTATAACGGTAAATATCAAATGCATGAAAACCTGCATCCCAGCCGGGTTTTAAGTTGGGGGTATAAATTATCGGGTAAGCCGCCGCACCATTATTGCCTAAATATTGCCAGCTGGATGGCACAGAAAAATATTTATCAAAATCATTGATAGAAGAATCCAGCCTGTTGATACGCACAGAGTCGAGAAATTTATAAGAAATACTGATAGAATCTTTTTTATCATCCCTGTGTTCAAATCCCAACGCATTATCTTTTGCAGATTTGCTGGTATCTGTTTTATTCTTGTTATTGGCCCCGGTGGAGCGGCCTGTTTGTGGTAATTGCCTCAGCACATCAGGTTCCTGCGCACTGCAGGCCGCAACCACAAAAAAAGTAACTAAAAGCGTGATAAAATACTTCATGTAATGGCTGTTACAGTTGAGCTATCAGTTCTTTAAAAATATAAGTAAGCTTGGGTTCTGCATCTTTTGCGGCCTGTAACACTTCATCATGTGTAATGGTATTTTCTTCATCTCTTATACCAATATCAGTAATTACACTCATAGCAAATACCGGCAATCCCATATGTACAGCTGCAATTACTTCCTGCACAGTACTCATGCCTACGGCATCACCACCAATAAGTGATAATAATTGATACTCGGCCCGTGTTTCAAAAGTAGGGCCGGTAACACCGCAATACACCCCTTCCCTTAAAGCAATATTTTGTTTTGCCGCAATGGCTTTTACTTTATCTATCAGGTCCTTTTTATATGGCTCACTCATATCGGGAAAACGTGGGCCCAGTTCATCAATATTTTTTCCTACCAAAGGATTAGGCGTAAAAAAACTTACATGATCCTTAATGATCATCAGGTCGCCAACATGCCAGTCTTTTTTTGTACCACCTGCAGCATTACTTACCAGCAAGGTTTCGATACCTAAGAATTTCATTACCCTTATCGGAAAAACAACTGCGCCGGTATCATACCCTTCGTAATAATGAAAACGTCCCGCCATTGCTACCACGTTCTTTCCACCTAAACGGCCAAATAACAGTTTACCGCTATGGCCTTGCACCGTACTTACCGGAAAATGAGGAATGGCGCTGTAAGGGATTTCTTTTTCCACTGCTATTTCACCTGTAAAACTACCCAACCCGCTGCCTAATACTATACCCACAACAGGCTTATTGCTATACTGTTCTTTTATAAAAGCTACTGCTTCATTAATTTTTTGCATCATAAACAAATCCTGGTTTTTTTGTGCGCCAAAGGTAAGGCAAGATATTGTTAAAGGAATGTTCATTAGTAAAGGTTTGTATTTTTCACTGGTGGTTTGCAGGGCAACAATAAATGCCCGGTAAACCACAAAGCAGGCGCTCCTGTGCCACTTATATATTTTACCCCCGCATTTCATTTGCATACTGTAATTTTGGGAGATGAGTAAATCACTCAATATTATCGCCAACTCACTGCGGCTTACGCTGCAGGAATTAAAGGTGAATAAATTAAGGACCGCACTTAGCCTTACCGGTGTTGCCTTTGGTATATTCTGTATTATAGGGGTACTGGCCACAGTAAATAGCCTGGAAAGAAATATTCAAAACGAAGTAAAAAGCCTTGGCAGCAATACTATTTATATTGATAAATGGGAATACGCCGGCGGCGCCGACCGGCCTATCTGGAAATACAGGGCCCGGCCCAATATGAAATTTGAAGAAACGGGAATGATCAGGCAACGGTCGTATTTATTGGAAGATGTTTCTTTATTACTCCGGAGCGGTGGCGCTATTTCTTATAAGAACGACCAGATATCCAATGCCAGTGTATATGGCATTACAGAAGCACAGATGACGGTACAGCCTTTTACTTTTGATGTAGGCCGTTTTTTTTCTACCAGTGAATTCACTTCGGGAAGTAATGTCTGCCTTATTGGTTTTGCCAATGCAGAATCTTTATTTGGCACCACCGAAAGAGCAATAGGCAAACAAATTGAAGTCAGAGGTAAGAAAGCCACCATTGTTGGGGTTATAAAAAAAGAAGGCAAGAATTTTATTGGCTGGGATTATGATAACTGCATCATGCTGCCATATAAATTCTGCAAAGAAATATTTGAAGAAAACTGGAGCAACCCTGTTTTAATCGCCAAAGGCAAAGAAGGTATCCCTCCTGCTGCATTGATAAATGAATTACGCGGTATTATGCGCCAGATAAGAAGGCTTGCGCCTACACAGGAAGATAATTTTTCTTTAAACAGCGTGGAAGCATTCAGTAAAGCTATTTCCGATTCCTTTGTCACCATTAATATTGTTGGTGCTGTAATTGGTGGCATCAGCCTTATTGTAGGCATGTTTGGCATTGCCAATATCATGTTTGTTACCGTAAAAGAACGCACCTCTTTAATTGGTTTAAAAAAAGCCATCGGTGCCAAAAAAGGCAGCATTTTATTTGAATTTTTAATGGAAGCTGCTTTGCTGTGTATCATTGGTGGTGCCATTGGTTTATTCTTTGTGTATATTCTTACTTTAATACTTTCGGGTCCGCTTAAATTTCCGGTATATATTTCTCTGCCCATGCTATTGGGTGCCGTTATCATTTGTATTGTAGTGGGTATTTTAGCCGGTATCATCCCTGCAAGAAGAGCAGCTAAGATGGACCCGGTGGTGGCAATCAGGAGCAAATAAACTCCCCCCGGCCCCTGAAGAGATCAATCCAGTATTTTTTCAAAACTTCTTTTCTTCTGAATGACTATACTATTTTTGCAGCATGGTAAACACTTCGATCAGTATTTTAGCTATTGAATCCAGTTGCGATGAAACATCGGCATCGGTATGTGTGAATGGAAAAATCTTATCCAATTATATAGCCAATCAAACTGTACATGAAAAATATGGTGGCGTGGTACCCGAGCTGGCCAGCAGGGCGCATATGCAAAATATTGTTCCGGTGGTGGATGCTGCATTAAAAGCGGCTGGTTGCAGTCTTTCAGCAATTGATGCCATTGCTTTTACACAAGCACCCGGGCTCATTGGCTCCTTATTAGTAGGTACCCAATTTGCAAAATCATTATCACTCGCTTTGGATAAGCCGCTTATTGCTGTACACCATATGCAGGCGCACGTGTTGGCAAACTTAATACCCCACAACAAACCGGCATTCCCGTTTTTATGTTTAACTGTCAGTGGCGGGCACACGCAAATTGTTTTGTGCGAATCTCCCGGCAAATTAAAAGTAATTGGAGAAACCATTGATGATGCTGCCGGTGAAGCATTTGATAAAAGTGCTAAACTATTAGGACTGCCTTATCCCGGCGGGCCATTGATAGACAAATATGCCGCCAAGGGCAACCCGGATAAATATAAATTTCCTGAGCCGCAGATACCGGGCCTGAATTTTAGTTTCAGCGGATTAAAGACTTCTATTTTGTATTTTTTAAAAAATGCCGGCACCAGTAATGTTTTTAAAGAAGAATTTTTAGCGGATGAAGCGATGCAAAAAAAATTCATTGCAGAAAACCTGGAAGACATTTGTGCGTCCATACAAAACAGGATCGTAAGTATTCTTTTAAATAAACTAAAAAAAGCTGCACAGGAAACCGGCATCACCAATATCTGTTTGGCCGGTGGTGTTAGCGCCAATAGCGGGTTGAGAAAAGCCTTTACCACCTTGGGTGAAACAATGCAGTGGCAAACTTTTATTCCTGCTTTTGAATACTGTACCGATAACGCAGCGATGATTGCCATTACCGGGTACTATAAATTTTTAGACAATGATTTCACCGATCTCAGCATAAGCCCTTCCGCTAAAGCAGAATGGGGTTAGCACGGGTTACACGAATTTCTACGGATTTTTAAATTATACCTGTAATGCTTATTTCAACTTTATCTTCTTCTGTATTTAATCAGTGCAAATCTGCGTAATCCGTGGCTAACAACTATTTTCAATTTAAGCAATTTACTATTCACCAGGATCGATGCGCCATGAAGGTTTGCACCGATGCCTGTTTGTTTGGCGCTTACATTGCTGAGGAGTTACAACGGACGGCTACCGGCACTGTAAAAAATATTTTAGATATTGGTACAGGAACTGGTTTGTTAAGCTTAATGCTGGCGCAAAAATCAGGCAGTGACATTGATACAGTAGAAATTGACAGCAATGCATTTGAACAGGCCAAAGAGAATATAGCACAAACTTCTTTCAACCAAAAAATTAAAATCTTTAATACCGATATGCGGCATTTTGCTGCAGCAAAAAAATATGACTACATTATTTCCAACCCACCATTTTTTGAAGCTGATTTAAGATCGGGTGACGAGATGAAAAATGCAGCAAAACACGACACTACATTAACGTATGTTGAATTGTTACGGGCCATTGAGAAAAACTTAAGCGGAGCAGGTGTATTTGCTGTATTGCTACCCTATCACCGCAGTAATTATTTTGAAGCAGAAAGCGTAAAATTAAATTTCCATCTCTGTAAAAAAATATTGGTCAAACAAACACCAGAACATGACTACTTCAGGGCAATATTAATTTTTTCAGGAAAGCCGGCTATTTTTTCACGAAGTGAAATAAGTATCAAAGACGATGAAGGAAAATATTCTATCGCATTCACTTCTTTATTAAAAGATTATTATCTCTATTTATAAAAATAAATTCAGCATCAAAAAAAGCTGGTATTAACCTGTCGTAGCAAATTCAATATGCTCATGTTGCTTAATTATATCAACCAGTGCTGCAGTTAATTCGCTCCCTAATATTTTTTGACTTTGCGAAAACTTAGTCCAGGTTAATTTAATGGGCTCCCCATCTTCATATACACCAAACCCTCCGCACAACAAGTCGTTAAAAGCATTAAAATTATGCCCGGTCTTCCAGTCCATATCTTTAGTGAGCACCCTGTCAATTTCACAAAAGAATGTTTCCAGATCGTGAAAATTATCTCCGTTGATTATTAAAATCTGTTTGTCCATTTAATTGCATTTGTGGTAACCCCGATAGCGGTGGCCTACCCTGGCGGCGATTTTCGCCGGCCTCGTCTTGCATTAATTTTTAGCATACCCTTCCAAATATTCATAAGCCGGCATTAATAATCCTTCCTTCACCATTGTTGCTCTTTCAATAATTGCCGAGCCGCCTTTTACCAGGTCTTCCAATACAAATTTTATCAGCTGCTCGCCAAAATACCTTGAGGCATCTCGTGGCAGTTCATTGGGCAAATTGCCCACGGCCATCAGGTCTACTGCGTTGGGCTGGTAAGGCAATGTTTTCTGCAATGTTTTTTTATCTACCCCATAAATAGGGTCTTCAATTGAACTGTCGCCGATATTAACCACCACAGAGCCGTGATAATCGTTGGTGATATCAGCAATTGTTTTGATACTAAATGCAGCTTCCTGAAATTCTTCCGTTGTAAAAAGTGGTGGAATATTTTTATCCCAATATACCCCATTCATTAAAATATCGGTTTGCTTTGCAAAAGGGCTAAACAAACATTTGTATTCATCCGGATGTAAATGAAAATCATCACGGTTATAGGTAGCATCATCTTTTCTTGCATACAGGTCACGGCCTTTCAGATCAACATACACCGGGTAATCAAACTGGCGGTGCAGGTATTCGAAGGGTTCTACTTCATGTATGCCCATCAGGTTCATGATCTCCAGTACACCATGCGCCACACGGCCGCTACCGGTAACTGCAATTTTCAGTTTAGGTAATTTCAATCCAAAATAAGTATGGATAAGGTTGCGATAATCTTTTTGCTGGTACACCCTGCTTAAATTATACAGGCCCGTTCTTTTTCCATAGGCCATCATACCATTATGCGCCCCTACAATGCCGGCAAAAAAACCAAATCCTAAAATACGCTGCCCGTCTTCATGCGTTAAGCATTCATAATCTATCAGTGTAATTTTATTTTTTATGATAGCCTGGAATAATTTACGGTTGTGCTCCTGTGCTTTTTTGGTGTGCGAAAAAAACAAATAGGTTTTATGGGCAATCAATTGCGCTGCCGGTACTTCTTTAATACCCATTAACACATCGCAACCGGTGATATCTTCTTTTACCTCCACTCCCGCCATGCGGTATTCTTTATCGCTGAAGCACCTGGTATCGCTATGTTGCGCCACTACACGAATACTATCGAAATTTTTATGCAGCCATTTGCATTGTGCCGGCGTAAGGGCCACCCTGTTATCTGCAGGTATTTTCCCTTCTCTTATTAAACCAATTTGTAGCATCAATCGTTGTATTAGGGCAGCAAGTTAATTAATTTGCTTCAACTGCATGAGGGCATTGTATTCACTTCGTGAATAAAGGTTGCCACGGATTGCACGGATTCTCACAAATTATTTTATTGTATTTATCCGCGTAAATCTGTGCAATCCGTGGCAACAAATGAATAACCACAAAGTAGTTATTCATTTAATTTTTTATTCCCTCTCTTTGCTGATAAATCCTGAAATTTGCCGTATGAATTATTTTGAACTTTTTGAGATACCGGTAAGTTTGCAGGTAGATAAAAATTTGTTGTCTAAAAAATATGTGGCCTTACAAAAAAAATACCATCCTGATTTTTTTACCCAGGAAACGGAATATGAGCAGGCCAACGCATTGGAAAAATCTTCGCAAATAAATAAAGCGCTTAAGATTTTTAAAAACAGCGATGAGACCATTAAGTATGTACTGCAGTTAAAAGGGCTTTTGGAAGAAGAAGAAAAATACCAGCTGCCCCCCGATTTTTTAATGGCCGTGATGGAGCTGAATGAGGAATTGTCGGCCGACTCTGCAGCACAGATCAGCCACCTGGAAACGGAAATTTACGAGCCTGTTAAAGGCATTATTGAGCATTTTAACAATGACAGCACCACTACAGCAGAGCTGTTAAAAGTGAAGGAATATTATTATAAGAAAAAATACCTGCAACGTATTTTGGACAGATTAGACGGATAACGTAATATTGCAGCCCCAATAGGTTAATTAGTTAATTAGTTGGGTAATAACAGAGCAGCCCATGTGGCGGAATTGGTAGACGCAGCAGACTCAAAA
Source organism: Ferruginibacter profundus (assembly GCF_054783275.1). Classification (NCBI taxonomy): domain Bacteria; kingdom Pseudomonadati; phylum Bacteroidota; class Chitinophagia; order Chitinophagales; family Chitinophagaceae; genus Ferruginibacter; species Ferruginibacter profundus. Next base: position 374,201 of record NZ_BAAGQW010000002.1, read on the forward strand.
TCTGCCGTTCGCAAGGGCGTGAAGGTTCGATTCCTTTCGTGGGCACAGTAAGCCGGAGTAATTGCTCCGGTTTTTTTATACCTCCAATACAGAGATTATAATTTGGGGGTATGGGCATCTTCACTCTTCATTTTCAGGTACACCCCATTCGTCCAGCCAAATCCATCCTGGTTGGGATATTCGCCACCACCGGCACTGATTGTAGTATCCATTACGTTATACTTCTCCATCATTTTGCCGGTTTCATTAAATACCCTTTCGCAATTTGTTAACCAGTTTTGTTTTAGGGTACCCGCCAATTCATCAAGGCCGTATTTTTTTAACCCTTTATAGGTCATCCATTGCAAAGGTGCCCAGCCATTGGGGGCATCCCATTGCTGGCCGGTGGTATTTAATGTGGTAACCACGCCTCCGCTGCAGAGAAATTTTTCTTTGATCAACGATCCTATTCTTTCCGCTTTTTTTTCTCCGGCTATGCCAAAAAATAATGGGAACACAGTGGCAAGATTATAATGCATCGTTTGTTCCTGGTCAATAAAATTATAATCAAAAAAGCAACCCGCTGTTTCATTCCAGCAGTAGTTATTCAAAGCTTTTAACCTGCGGTTGATGTTTTGCAGCATTGTTGCTGCAGCTGAATCATTGTGTTGCAGCGTATACATTTTCATGAGTGTGGCTTCAGTATGCGCCAGCAAACAATTAAGATCAACCGGTAATAAATCTGTAGTTTGAATGGTTTTCATATGCATACCATCTTTAAACCAACGGCTGCTGAAATCCCATCCGGATGCTGCCGCTGCACGGATATGGCGATATGTATCCTGCGGCTTGCCCGGAGCAGTTGCTGCCAAATGCACATCTTCTGCAAAGGCTTCGGGCCTGGGTGTATCTTTACTATCCCAATAACGGTTAAGGATACCCTTATCTGCCAGTAACACCACCTGGTTGCAGGCCGTGTGCGCTGTATCCAATGTGCCGGCTCCTTTCATCCAGAAAGCATATTCTTTTTCCAATACAGGATGATATTTCAATAATACCTCATCGCCTTTTTCTTCTGCCAGTAAGTTTACCATCATTGCAAAAAAAGGTGGCTGCGACCGGCTTAAATAATAAGTACGGTTACCATTGGGAATAAACCCAAATTCATTGATGAGGAAAGCAAAATTATCGATCATATTTTCGATGATATCGATGCGCCCGCTTACCTGTAAACCCAGCATGGTAAAATAACTGTCCCAATAATATATTTCACGGAATCTTCCGCCGGGTACAATATATGGATACGGTAAAGGGATAAGTGTGCCGCTGCTTTGTACCGGCATTCTTTTCAGTTCATCCCACAGATCGTTCAGGTGTGCGTCTATTGTTTTTTTTGCAGAGGTATAAGTGGAGACTGTTTCGGCTGGACATACAAAATTTTCTTTTACAAATGTCTCCAGTTTAAAAGAAGGATCATTTTTTGAATTCTTATATTTTGCTGTAATTTCTGTAGCAGTATATTTTGGCACACAGTCTACAAAGTACTTACTATCGGCAAAAATATCCGAGGATTGCACATCTTCATATAGTGCCCCGAGTGATTCTATAAAAAATAAATTTTGTTCAGTCATATACCAGGTTATGCATTTGCTTTTTCAGCTAAGGTCTTATTGTGCAGCTTATTAAAAACAAAAAGGCTGATGATTAAAATAGTTATAGGCACCAGGGTAAAATAAAAAGCTGTTTGTCCATCATACCAATCAAAAATAGCGCCTGTTATCAACGACCCACATGTACCACCTATGGCAGAAAATACAATAATAAGGCCAGACATTAATCCATGTTGTGCCTTAGGCAAGGAACTTAAAATGGCAGAATTAATGGATGGATAAATGGGTGCCAGGAATAATCCGATAAGCGGAAATATATAAGCTGCCAAAGGCGCACTAAACCAACCTGCAGATGGATTAATGGCCACATTTTTTGCTAATGGCATAGCGATCAATACCAGGCCAAAAGCCAATGCAAGGCAAGTAACCAGCAAATAAAACCAATGTACTTTCTTAAGTATTATACCGGCTAAAAAACGCCCCAATGCCGAAGCGCCGGCTAATATACTTCCCATTTGAATGGCCAATGACTTAGGCATATGCAAAACCTTGCTATTGAATGTGGGCAAAAAATTCTGAATGCTTTGTTCAATCAACACATAAAAAAAAGCCGCACAGAGAAAAGCAAGAATTATAGGTTTAGCCATTAACAGGAACATCTCAAAGAAATTAACTGATTCAGTACCGTTAGTTTTATGAGCCCCCGACTCATCCAGTGTGGATGTAAGCAATAATAAAAACGCCACAACAGAAATTCCGCCGATCAGGTAGTAAGATTTTAACCATGCAGTAGATTCAGGGTGTGCATTATCGATAAAAACACTAAACACAAAGTATAGTACCATGGTTCCTATTGTAAAAAAAGATTCAATAAAATTCATGAACCTGATATGATCTTTGGAATCGCTGGTGATTAAACCTATTGTACTATAAACCGACATTTTTATCAAGGCAAAACTTGCGCCCACAATTACAAACAATAATTTGATAGCTATAAAAGTTGGCACGCTGGGAATGATAAAACATACGCCTGCAACCACACCCAAAGCAATAAGCATGGCACGTTTATAACCCAACCGTACAATAAAAGAAGACACCAGGAATGACATTACCGCTATGCTGATATCTTTGCACGGATCTATCCATGAAGCAGCTTTACTGTTTACCCCAAAATTATCCTGTACCTGAGTTATGGCAATACCTGAGCTGTTTAGTAGTATGGCAAAAACAAAATAATTAAAAAACAGGGAAGTTTTAATTTTCCAGTTAGACATGAGCAAGTTTTATATAGTGAGCAATCGAAAAAAATAAGCATCAATCCTAAACCCCTAAACCTCTAAACTCCTAAACCCCTAAACTCCTAACCCCCTAAACCTCTAAACCTCCAAACTCACAACGACCCTCCTTCCACCAGCAGTGAATCCACCGTAAGTTCCTGCATAAAAGTACTGCCTGCAAAACATTCCATCATTCTTTTAAATGCCAGCTTCCCTAATTTATAGCCACTGGTTTCAACAAAAGTTATGTGGGGATTGTATAGGGTAGGAATTAACCCGTTACTGATAGATATGATAGCAACATCTTCGGGAACCCTTAACCCTTTTTCATGCACGGCGTGCATTACACCGATCAATATCAGGTCGCCCATACAGAATATGGCATCAGGCTTTTTCTTATTTTCCAGGGCTTCCAGGGCAAAAGATTTTGCTTCGGCAATGGTTAATGGAAAATGATTGTCAATTTGCGTGGCCGGCGACCTGCTTTTAAAAGTTTCGTTAAATGCTGCATATCGTTTTTGAGAGATCGTTAATTTAGGATGGCCAAAAAGGGCGAGCACATGTTTTTTCTGTTTATCAATTAAGGCATCGGCAGCCATGGTAGCGGCAGCCCTGTCGGCCAGGCAGATCCTATTGCATTGTTCGTAATCGGGCACACGGTCAAAAAATATCACCGGCACTTTTTTCTCCTGCAATTTTAAAAAAGGATTCAGGTCATCAGTTTCGCCGGTAATTGAAACAAATACACCGGCAATGCGGTTATTCTTTAATAATTTAAGGTTAGCCGTTTCTATATCTTTACTTTCGCCCGATTGCATGATCATCACAGAATATCCTTTTGCCCTGGCTTCTTCTTCCACCGCAACGGTGAAGGAATCATAAAAGAAATTATCCAGCGAAGGCACCATGATGCCGAGTATATTACTGGAATTATTACGCAGGGAGATCGCATGACTGTTAGGCTCATACTCTAAAGTTTCAGCCAGTTCTTTTACTTTACGCTTGGTTTCCTCAGAAATATCAGGATGATTTTTTAGCGCTCTTGAGACTGTGGATATACTGATCTTTAAAATCTCCGACAATTGTTTTAGTGTAGCTTGTTCCATCGTTATGCAGTGAAAATAATAATATTTTCTGTTATTAAGCTATCCTTTTTAGGTAAAGATTTTATGACGCAGCAAAAACCCTATCAAATATTTTTCTTTAATAACATCATTTGCCCCAGATGATACGCATCGTGTTGCAGGCAACCCATTATCAACTGATAAAATGTTTGCCCTTCCCTTGGTGAAGGTTTATCCAGCTGCTCATCTTTAATAGTATGCAGTGCAGTGCGCAGGGAATGATAAGCCGCTTCAAAATCATACAGGGTTTGTTTCCAGCTGGCATCATCCAACCGGGCAGGCAATAAAAAATCTTTAAATGGCGGCGGGTTATCGCTACCCGTTAAACGGTTAACCACGGTTGTTCTCCAGTAAGTAATATGTGCAGTTAACTGCCAGATGCTATTATTGTTGCTCAAAATAGCATCTGATGCCATTGCTGAATCCACGCCATGAAGTGTTTCTTTAAAATTAGTGCCAATCCAGCAGTCGCCGTGCTGTAATGCCTCAAATAGTTTTACTATGCGGTTAATTTCAATAGCCATATTTTTGTTGTGTTGTTCATGATTAATAGTTGATGGTAGTGCCACTAAACAAATTTACAATTTCAAACGCAACTGCAAATTGTTTGTATTAACCATTAACTATGAACCATCAACCATGAACTGTCAACCATCAACTGTCAACTATATGGACCTGCAATTCAACAAAAACGAGGACGCCCTTAAAATGGCCTGGAGCCGCACCAAAAAACATTTAGAGAAGATTTACGAAGGAGGTGGTAAAAAAGCCGCCGCCAAACAAAAGGAACGCAATAAGCTTACTGCACGTGAGCGCATTGCGTATTTGTGTGATGCTGATAAACCTTTTATTGAACTAGGTGCCTTTGCCGGTTTTGAAATGTACGAAGAGCAGGGAGGCTGCCCTGCAGGTGGCACCGTTAGTGGCATTGGCTATGTAAGCGGCAGGCAATGCATTATTGTGGCCAATGATCAAACTGTAAAAGCAGGCGCCTGGTTTCCCATTACAGGAAAAAAGAATTTGCGCATGCAGGAAATTTCGATGGAAAATAAATTACCCATCATTTACCTGGTAGATAGTGCCGGCGTGTTTCTTCCGATGCAGGATGAGATTTTCCCGGACAAAGAACATTTTGGAAGAGTGTTCAGAAACAACGCAAAGATGAGTGCCATGGGCATTACACAAATTGCAGCCGTAATGGGTGCCTGCGTTGCCGGTGGCGCCTACCTGCCCATTATGAGCGACGAAACATTAATGGTGGAAGGTAATGGTTCGATCTTTTTAGCAGGCCCCTATTTAGTAAAAGCTGCCATCGGTGAAGATATTGATGCCGAAACTTTGGGAGGTGCCGAAACACATAATGCATTGAGCGGTATTGCGGATTATAAGTTTAAGACTGAAGAAGAATGCCTTGACCAGGTAAAAAAAATAATGAGCAAACTGGGGGCGCCAAAAACTGCCGGTTTTAACAGGATAAAAAGTATCGCACCCAAACCTGCTGCGGGAGAAATTTATGGCATCATGAGCGAAGGCAATACCAAACCTTATGATATGGTAAAAATTATTGAATGCATTACCGATGCCGATAGTTTTGACCAGTTTAAAGAAGAGTATGGCAAAACAATTATTTGTGGTTATGGCCGCATTGATGGTTGGGCAGTAGGTATTGTTGCCAACCAACGCTTAATTGTAAAAAGCAAAAAAGGCGAAATGCAATTGGGTGGTGTAATCTATAATGACAGCGCCGATAAAGCGGCAAGATTTATCATGAACTGCAACCAGAAAAAAATTCCCCTGGTTTTTTTACAGGATGTTACAGGCTTTATGGTGGGCAGCCGCAGCGAACACAGTGGTATTATTAAAGATGGCGCTAAACTGGTAAATGCGGTGGCTAACTCTGTTGTACCCAAGATCACCATCATTATTGGTAATAGTTATGGCGCCGGCAATTATGCCATGTGCGGCAAAGCCTACGACCCACGTTTTATTTATGCCTGGCCCACGGCAAAGATTGCCGTGATGGGCGGCGAACAAGCGGCTAAAACTTTAATGCAGATACAAGTGGCGGCGCTAAAAAGCAAGGGCCAGGAAATTACTGCCGAAGATGAACAAAAGATACTCAACGAAATTATTGACCGCTATAACAGGCAGACCACGCCTTATTACGCTGCCGCACGCTTATGGATAGACGAAATTATTGACCCGGCTGCAACAAGGCAGGTAATTGCAGAAGGCATTGCTGCCGCTAACCATAATGAAGAGATGGCAGAGTTTAAGACGGGGGTGTTACAGGTGTAATTGTTAAAAAAGGTACCGGGATATCAAAATTTATAATCTACACATAATATTTTATATTGAATGCCTGGGCAATTATTTATAGAAAATAAAAATATTGCAGAGTACCCGTAGTATTTGCTTTCATCCTGAAATAGTAAATGGCAACAAGATAAAAGTTACCCCTTTTCCTTGATTCAATGGGTGAGCCACCCTCTTGGGGTGACCCACCCATTGAATCGATTAATTACTTTTACTTACACGAACCCGGATCTTTCTTACAATTATCAATTAACGACGCTACCAACTGGTTTGCCCCCTCCACCATCCGGCTGAACATCAACAACCTGTCCAGCATCAGGCCTTTTAATTCCAGTAACTGAATAAAATAAGGGTGCGATGTATTATTATCGGCCAGCACTTTTGCATACCCTTTTGATATGATAAGGTTATTGATGGCAATGAACTGTTCTTTTGTACCCGCTATCCATACCGGTAATTGCTGCCGGTAAATACTTAGTAGTTGTGCGGCCAACGCCTGCCCGTGCAATTGCTGGTAGGCAGAATCACTTGCTGCATTAACAAGGCCCAGGTAATTATCTTTTTCAGAAAAAAAAGCCGCATTCATTTTTGTAAGCGCAGCTTCAAGTGCAGCGTCCTTTTCAATTTTTACTTTACTAAAATCATAACGTGAGGATTCTTCGCTGTATTTATCCGCAATCATTGAGAGCAACCTGCTTTTGTGACTGGATGCGACCCACAGTTGGTTGAATTGCTGTTGCAACTGCTGTTGATATAATTTGCTGGGTGTGGTTTTATTTTTTGGATAACAAACCAGCCAGGCATCTTCTGCCGATTGGCACAATGCAGGCAGCGTATTGAATGTAACTATCAGATCAGTATCAGTAATTTTAACTGTTTGCGCTGAGGTGTTTGTAAAAAGCAGCGTTAATAAAATGACCAGGCAGTGGCGAATCATAACTTTACATGTTTGTACCGCTAAATTAAAAACCCGGCTATAGCTGTAATAGCAATGCTGTAACCGGTTGTGCATTTACATGAATGAAATGCAATTATTGTTGAGTATACGGCAAAACAAAAAATCAGTAGTTAACGATGTTTCCGTCCAATTAATTTAACTTTAAACACAAACAATAATCTACATGGTATTTCTTTCAGAATGGAATGATGGTGCAGTGGCAATTATTTTACTGTTATTCCCGGTTTAAATAAGCGATACGTAATATGAAGTACAGCTCCTTTTTTTACATTTTATTTTTTGCATTGCTGATTTCCTGCGATAATAAAAAAACCGACACCAATCAGTATTACGAAAAATATGAAACCGGTTCCATTCCCGGTTTAAACGATTATATGAGGTATACAAAGGAAGAAGAACAAATGGACAGTCTTCAGGCAAGCTTTCAGTCACAAATGGATAGCCTCCGGCGAAAAGATTCATTACAACTTACTGGCAGGTACGGGCAGTTCAACAGTTTTAATAACAACAGAAGCAGGGTATATATGCAATCGTATACCAACAATATACCTGATAGTAATGATTTTACCCGGCATGGCAGTTTACCCATGTTATGTAATGCCGGTATGGAAAAAGACACCTTGATCATAAGTACAGGTGTTGGTTTTTTTGGAGGGCTGGGATTTACCGTAAAAATTTACAAAGACCGTTTTTGGGCTTATTATTTTGAATATACCGATGATGTAAAACCTTATAAACTGCATCTTACAGACAGTGCCGGCTCAGACGAAGTATTAGTACCTTGTAAATACCAATACCTGGTACTGGATAAAAAACCGGATTTCAAGCCGGGCCAAAAACTAACAGGATATATAACCTTAACCACTCTGCCTTATTACCATCTTAGTTTCGGAGAAAATTTTGACAGTTCGTACTTAACCGGGAAGATCTATTTTACCTGTGTTACCAAACAAACTGCACATGAATAAAAAATATTGATCCATAATTGCCTTTATTATTTTTCCAGCTGCGCCACTTTTTGTAATCTGCGTAAATGCCTTTCGGCATTAGTAAATTCAGCTTGTAAAAATGCAACTATTAATTCCTGTGCGCTGGCAAAACCTGTAACCCTTCCGCCAAGGCAGATCATATTCATATTATCATCTTCCACACCCTGGTGTGCTGAAAAATGATCCTGTATCAATGCTGCCCTTACACCCGCTACTTTATTGGCGGCAATGGATGCCCCTACCCCGCTGCCGCATATCGCAATGCCACGGGCCACTTCATTGGCTGCAACGGCTTTTGCCAACGGCACTACAAAATCAGGATAATCATCTTTATCATCAGGTATAAAAGCGCCATAATCCTTTATCTCGTGCCCCATTTGTTCCAGGAAAGGAAGCAATATTGCTTTTAATGCAAAACCGCCATGATCTGAACAGATACCTATTTTCATTTGAAGATGTTTTATGATTGCTGAAAAATAAAAGCTATTGTAAATTTAATACATTTTACAGTACTGCTTTCCGGCAAAGTAATTGTATGGCAATCGTTATTTTGTGCAATAATTCCAACTTTATCATCCCAGGTAAAACATCCTGTTTTTATGACCAGATTTCTATTAGTAATTGCGTTGTTCACTTATTCTTCATTCACAATGGCACAGTCTGCCAGTTTTACTGTAACACAAATTGACAGCATTGTAAAATCGATCAATACCAACTGTATCAGCGGAGGTATCACAGATTATAGTTTTCATAAAAAAGGGCATAGAAAAAAAACTATTGGTAATGGAGCCGATTGGTATTACACCGACAGTTCAGGCAAGAGGTTACTTAAGGCCGTAAGAGAAGTATACATAACAACTGAAGATATTGACGCCTATTATTTTTATAACGATTCGTTGATCTACCTGCATACAAGCAGGGGAAAATATGACAGCACAAAAAAAACAATAATTGCAGAGGGGAAATACTATTTTCAAGATCATTTGCTCATCTATAAAGAGGATAATGTCAAATACCCTTTTAAACCGGAATTTTATTTTACTACTGCAAGGCAATTTTTCGCGGAAGATAAATTGTGGCGCCGGCAGATACTTTTTTAGTTTGAATACAGCTTTATTTTATTCGCCTGTTTTACAATGCTGCAGCAGTTTACAACTATTAACTTTTACAAATTGTTAAACTTTTGTTTACCCTGCCCGGGCATACATATTTTTTTTACTTTTAAAATAAAATACTTATGAAAACAACACTACTTCTTTGTCTATTGATAAACATTGGCCTGCTGTGTAATGCGCAACCTATTGCAAAGGCCGATTTCAGGATACCTGCTGATGCACTAACTATTAAATCTGCAACATTATATATTGGTGATGTTATAGTTGAAATAAATGCCAATGGCGAAATCAGCAACTTCAATACAACAACCGGTGGAAATATAGATTACTATAACCGTTTTGACGATGCCGGAAAGGCAGGCAAAACAAAAAACATCGGGGCAACAATCATAGACTATTACACAAGGTTTGATGACAGTGAAAAGGCCGGAAAAATAAAATCAATTGGCACCATGATCCTGGATTATTATACCCGGTTTGACGACAGGGAAAAGACCGGGAAGCTGAAATCAATCGGTTCTAATAAGATCGATTACTACTCCAGCTTTGACGACAATACGAAAACGGGTAAAATAAAATCTATTGACAATATCAGCATCGACTACTTTACAACATTCGACAGCAATGGAAAGACGGGCAAAATAAAAAACATCGGCCCCATTACTATTGACTATTTTTCCATTTTTGACGACAGGGATAAACCGGGCAAAATAAAATCGATCACAGGAAATACCGCAAGTATTTATGCTACAACACAAAACTGATCCGGATAAATCTCTGCCAGTTCAGTGTTGTAATTTATTCAAGGAAATAGCTTAAGTTTATAACCGCTTATTTACTTAAAACTAATGGCATGAAAAAAATCCACTACTGTTTATTGTTGCTGCTGCTGCCTTGTTCTTTACTGGCGCAGGAATGGAAAGTTTTTAATGATACCGCCTGCGCTTTTACCGCAAAATATCCTGCCACCTGGACCAAAAGAATAAATGAAACAAAAAGGGTATTTTTTACTTCGCCGGCCGAAAATGCAACAGACAGTTTTTATGAAAATGTAAATGTGAACATGATAAAGAATCCTGCCTATGGCACTACAGTAAAAATAAAGCAGGCCATTCCTGCTGTGCTTGATAATCTCAATAAATCCGTTGACAATTTTACTAAATTAACGGAACGGTATTTTAACTGGAACGATGGCGATGCCTGCGAACTCATTTACACCTGTAATGCAAAAAACAGTGGTTTGCCATTAAGGGTCATTCAATGGTTTGGTTTTTCCAAAGGCCGGATGTATACGGCAACTTATACTGCGTTGGCCAGCAATACAAGTAATACCGAACCTGCACAAAAAATCCTCAACTCCATTACATTCCGGTAATTTTTTCTACCTCGTTAAAAAACAGTGACACTAAAACAGGCCTTTTATATAATCACTGAAAAAAGTAAAGGCAAAGCAACGTACTACTACGGTTATTAAACATATACGAACCAGTTTTTTTAAATCGGCATTAAAACCGGTACCAACAGCAATAGCAGCAGGTGCTCCTAAAAAGAAAGTACCGATAGTACCTAAACCATACAGGCCATATTTATGCCATATTTTATAGATCAATCCTGTTTTAGGTTTAGGGGTTTTATCCTTTCGTATTTTTTTACTGATGAATTTTTCAATACGTTCTCCTAAAAAAGCTGCAATAAAAACGCCGGCAATACCTCCTGTTAAAGTACATCCCAGAATTATCCACGGGTCCATACCAAAGGCATGAGCCGCAACCAGTGCTGCATACACTTCAAAAGTTGCCATCGCAGTTACTGTAAGTATTTCTACAATCATAGCGCAGTAAATTACAACTATTTTATCCTTCAGGCACAATTCTTATTCTGCCTGTTTTTTACAGGTATCGTAATACCGGCATCTCCTGGTTACAAAATTCCGGCATTGTTTTATTACAATATCATTTTACCTGGTTAAATGTCAGAATTTTTACAATAAATTACATTGTCTTTTTAATACAATTTGCAGCAATCATGAAAAAATATCTTTTACGTAACACATTATTTTCGGCAACATGTTTTTTGCTGTTTATTACAACAACAGCGTATGCACAGCAAATACAAACCAGCGGAAAACCCAATGCTTCAGTAAGCATGGAACGGTTGTCACGTATTGACGACCTGGTAAACAGCTATATCAGTAAAAACTGGCTTACCGGCGCCGTTACAATAGTGATAAAAGATAACCAGCTGCTGCAATACAAAGGTTATGGCCTTGCTGATGCAGCGGCTAAAAAACCAATGGCAAACAATACTATCTTCAGAATAATGAGCCAGACAAAAGCTATTACCAGTGCAGGTATTTTAATTTTATTTGAACAGGGTAAATTATTGCTGGATGAACCGATTGCAGATTTTATTCCTGCTTTTAAAAATCCTGTAGTGCTGGATAAGTTTAATAAGGCAGACAGCAGTTATACTACCGTGCCTGCAAAAAGAGATATTACTTTCAGGGATTTACTTACCCATACATCAGGTATTGATTATGCTGCTATTGGCTCTGCAGATATGCAGGCTATTTACGCCAAAGCCGGCGTACCATCCGGCCTGGGTTATTTTGATGCCGATCTTTTAGAAAAAATGAATGTGCTGGCAAAATTGCCGCTGAAAAACCAACCGGGAGAAAAATTTTTATACGGTTTAAATACCGACCTGTTGGGCTGCCTTATTGAAGTGATCAGCGGAAAAACATTAGATGAATTTTTACAAAAAAATATTTTTGAGCCATTAAACATGAAGGATACTTATTTTAATGTGCCTGCAACAAAAGCTAACCGCATGGCTGGTGTTTATACTGAAGACAATGAACATCACGTTATCAAATGGTCGCACGAATTCAGGCATATTGATCCGGATTACCCGCTGATGAACAAACATTATTTTTCCGGTGGTGCAGGGCTTTCATCCACCGCTTTTGATTATGCTGTTTTTTTACAGATGTTACTGAACGGTGGTAAATACAATGGCCACCAGGTATTATCGCCACGTACCGTACAATTAATGACCAGTGGCCAGCTCGATTTTACCATTAATGGCAATGGCAATAATTTTGGCCTCGGCTTTGAAATTACTTCCGCTAAAGCAGCTGCCAGGCTACCCCGAAATGAAGGCAGTTTTGCCTGGGGCGGCTATTATGGCACTACCTACTGGGCCGACCCTAAAGCGCATTTGATCTGCCTTATTATGACGCAGCAAAGCCCCAACAGCCATGGAGACCTTGCAGCTAAATTTGAAAACATCGTATACAGCAGCCTGCAATAAATTATAATGCCGTATTACTTATTTTTTGTGCCATTAAACTTTATGGCTGTAGCTTTGTTTATCGAAATGTAATAGGAAAATTATTTTGCCTCTTTAACGCAGATACATTTTCTTTGCAGCCCTGAAATGAAATCCCTTAAGGATTCTCATCTTTTTTTCAGAAACTATTGCCGCTATTTTGGAAATACCTGTCATATTACAATGATATACACAGGAAAACATTGTGTAAAAAACTAAAACAAAATATATGGCACTAGTAGGTAAACAGGCACCACAATTTTCAGCAGGTGCAGTAATCAATGGCGAAGAGATTGTAGAAAATTTCAGTTTGCAGCAGTACATCGGTAAAAAAAATGTGGTACTTTTCTTCTATCCTAAAGATTTCACATTTGTATGTCCTACCGAAATTCATGCTTTCCAGGAAAAACTGGCGGAGTTTGAAAAAAGGGATACTGTAGTCATCGGCTGTTCAACAGATACAGAAGAAACCCATCTTGCATGGTTAAATACACCAAAAGATAATGGCGGTATACAAGGGGTAACTTTCCCAGTAATTGCAGATACTGCTAAAACAATTTCATTAAATTATGGTGTACTGGGCGGAGAATATGCTTTTAATACTGACACCCGTACCTGGTCTTTTTCCGGGGCGCCTATCGCCTACCGTGGTACTTTCATTATTGATAAAACCGGTGTTGTACGCCACGAATCTGTAAACGATTTTCCTTTAGGAAGAAATATCGACGAGTACATCCGTTTGATAGATGCACAATTGCACGTGGAAAAATTTGGTGAGGTTTGCCCTGCCAACTGGGAAGAAGGTAAAGAAGCCATGAAAGCTACCACTGAAGGTGTGGCTGAATATTTTTCAAACAACTAATAAAAACGGAAATGATAGAATTAGCAGAAGATAATTTAGACCAGTTAATTGCACAACACGAAACTGTATTGGTACAATACTCTGCAGGCTGGTGTGGCAATTGCCGGTTAATGAAACCTAAATTTAAAAGACTGGCAGGCGAACAACCCAATGCCACTTTTGTAATGGTGGATGCAGAAAAATTTCCGGCATCCCGTAAGCTGGCCAGCGTAAATAACCTGCCCACTTTTGCAAGTTTTAAAAATGGCGTTTTATTAAACCAGGTTCAAACCAATAAAGAAGAACAACTAAAAACTTTAATTGATGAAGCTACCCGTAATTAGGCAGATACAAAGAACATCTTCTGCAGCAGAAATAGAGACGGCCATTAAAGTATTGGAAAATACGTCGGAAGCCGCTTCATTAAAAAGTGAAGAGATAGATGTGATTGGCGAATTGATCTCCAATATGTGTGGTGCTTTGGAAGTACACCAGATGATAGCTGATGGTATGCCTGAAAAAGATGCCGCTAATAATTTTATGAAAAAAGTATTGGGCGCTATCGACAGGTAAACGGTAACCGGTAATTCTTTAAAGAGTGTTCTGCAAAAAAGGCGGAACACTCTTTTTGTTTTATTACAAAATTATTTTTTCTCCATTGCCCATACCGCTAACTTAGCGGCGAAATAAATAATACTATTGAACACGATAAAAATTTATACCGACGGTGCGGCAAGAGGCAACCCCGGCCCGGGTGGCTACGGTGTTATTTTAATGTTTGGCAATCACCGTAAAGAATTATCAAAAGGATACCGGCTTACCACCAATAACCGTATGGAATTATTAGCGGTGATCACTGCATTGGAAGCCTTAACCAAAACAGAACATCCTATACATATTTATTCCGATAGCCAGTATGTGGTAAGGGCTATAAGCGAAGGCTGGCTGAACACCTGGATAAAAACCAATTTTAAAGGAGGCAAAAAAAACAGTGACCTGTGGAAACAGTATTACACGGTATCAAGGCGTTTTAAAATTACCATGCATTGGGTAAAAGGGCATGCTACCAATCCTTTCAACAACCGTTGCGATGAATTGGCTACTGCTGCTGCAGATGGAAAAGATTTAGCTGTGGATGAATGGTATGAAGAAAATAAAGATGCCTGACCCGGTGGTATCAATGCAAAACAGCATCTTACAACACTACAACTAAAAAAGCCACCCTTTACCAGGATGGCTTTTTTAAAATATATTTATACTTAAGCAATTGCTTTTTTAACCGCCACATTTTGAATGGCGTAATAAGTACCAAACAAAATGCCACTATATACCAGGTCGGCAATCAAACTGGTCTTAAAAAAAGGTAAGGCAGCAATATAACAGTTTACAAAGCCACTGAAATCCTGGCTGTAAGTATGATAGATTGGGTTGTCGATAAAAAAGAAGGACAAATTAGATAATACAAAAAACAACACTGAAGATCCAAGAGAATAACCGATAACATTTACTACAGTCACTTTTTTAAGTGTGAAGGCTAATAGCGTGATCAGGGCAAAAATGCCATACCCTACCAATTGTCCCCAACCCCAAAAACCCTGTGCAGGTGTAAATAATTCAAACATTATATCAGACAATAACATAGAAAAAATGGGCAACGCAAAAGCCAGTCTTTTATCTGAAAAAATGGCACCGGCAAACAATGCCATACCCACCATTGGGCTAAAATTATAATGAGGATATAGCAATACCCTTGAAATAGCCGCCGCCACTACCAGTAATATGGCAATTATGATTGAGGTCTTGTTTTGTTTCTGCATTGTTCAAACTTTGCACAAAAATAGGTAATAATTTTTTCCCTCCATCATTTTACAGGCCCAATTATCCTCAGGCTGTTAATTACTTCACCTGGGTTTTATTACAGGGTTGCCAACCTTTATGGCGGCATTCAAGACTTGTTTTGGTTGGTAAACCAAACAAGCTATGGCAGATCATAATATTACAGGCAGCACCGGCGAAACAATGGCTGTGCATTATCTTATAGAAAAGGGATTTATAATACTGCACCAGAACTGGCGGCACAGCCATTGGGAAGTAGACGTAATTGCAGCAAAAGAAAATGTATTGCATTTCATAGAAGTAAAAACCAGGCGTACCAAAAAATTTGGTCATCCGGAAGAAGCCGTTTCAAAAAAGAAGATCCGGAATTTAATCAATGCTTCAGAAGAATATTTATACCGGTTTCCGCAATGGAAAAGAATTCAGTTCGACATTATCTCCATCACTATTTTAAAAAACCAACCGCCGGAGTATTTTTTTATTGAAGATGTGTTTTTGTGAGGGTTACGAGTTGTTTTTGTTACGGGTTATTTGATTGTAGGTTTGTTAATAAGAGTTCAATTCTTCGCAAACAATCAAATAACCCGTAACCCGCAACTAAAGAATCACGCTTTCCCTGCTGCTTCCATCATCTTTTCTACCAGCTTATAAGTGGCGGGGCAGTATTCAATATTTTGTTTGTGTACGTGCATGTAATCCACCATTTTTTTACGGGGTAAATGCGGAAAGCCGGAACAATCCAATGGCCTTATTTCATAGATAGAACACTTATTATCTTTCAGGTTCAGAAACTGGCAGGGTTGCTTTTTGTTTTGCCAATCCTTGTCTTTCTTTTCATAGATCAGCCATTTATCTTTAAACTCCTGGGGCGTTTGATTAAAGTGCGCCGAAATTCTTTTGATATCAGCTGTGGTATAAGTAGGCGTCATCGTCTTGCAGCAGTTTGCGCAGGTAAGGCAATCTATTTCTTTCCATACTTCAGGCTCTAAGGCAGCGGTCATTTTGTCTAATCCACGGGGCGGATTATTTTCAGTTTTAGTAAGAAAAGTTTTCATCCTTCTCTTATTAAGATTCACTTGCTTCTTAAAGGAACGGAGATTTACTGGCTGCATAATAAATTTTAAATGGTGCTTATTAAATTTAAGCAGCGAAAATAGTGTATAATTGTTTTAAATAAACATTTTTGAAAGCGTGAAAAAATATTATACAATATCAATTTTAAAACAACAGTTCTCCGCCAGCTGGCGGAGTTAGGGAAATTACATGTGGGACGCCTATAAAAAAGGATATAAAGCCTGGCTGCAGCTGGAAAAATCGCTGGCAGATAATTCGGTGGAAGCCTACCTCCATGATATTGATATGCTCACCACTTTCCTCCTGCAAACCGACATCAAATCGCCTGATAAAGTAACCCTGAAGGAATTAGAACTGTTTGTAAAATGGGTGGCAGAGCTGGGTATGACCGCCTCATCGCAGGCAAGGATCATTTCGGGCCTGCGCAGCTTTTACAAGTATTGTTTGCTGGAGCAAATTACCACCATTGATCCTACAGTTTTATTGGAGGCGCCCAAATTAAAGCGTAGCTTACCGGATACCTTAAGCTTTGAAGAGATAGAAAAAATTATTGCAGAGATCGATTTAAGCAAACCCGAAGGTGGCCGTAATAAAGCCATGCTGGAAACATTATACAGCTGTGGTTTGCGGGTAAGTGAATTGGTGAATTTAAAGATCAGTTGCCTGTATTTAGATGTTGGTTTTATAAGGGTGATCGGTAAAGGCGATAAAGAAAGACTGGTACCCATCGGCAGCGATGCCATCAAATACATTAAAATTTACAGGGAAAATATCAGGGTGCACATCCCTATTAAAAAAGAACAGGAAGATATTTTATTTTTAAACCGCAGGGGTAGCAAACTTTCCCGGGTGATGGTATTTTTAATTTTAAAAGAGCTGGCTAAAAAAGCAGGCATTACCAAGAGTATTTCGCCCCATACCTTCCGTCATAGTTTTGCCACGCACCTGGTGGAGGGCGGCGCCGACTTACGTGCCGTGCAGGAAATGCTTGGGCATGAAAGTATTACCACCACTGAAATTTATACTCATTTAGACAGGGAGTATTTAAGGAATACACTGGAGCAGTTTCATCCGGCGTTCAAGTAGACGCCTAAAAAACCGGTCCGATGTTCCTTTTTGAATTACTCTGTTAGGTAAACATCATGACCGGCATAAAACACAACCAAACTACTGAATAATAAAATTGCTGGTACTGATCATTTTTTGATTGCTGCCGTAAATACTCACATAATAAACACCACTTCCCCAGCTGCTGTTTGTCGGCACTTCCTCTATATACTGTTTTGCTGTAGCGGTGGATTGCTTTTGCACAACAATTCTTCCGGCAGCATCAGTGATTTGAATATTGTATACACCTGTCTCTTTTAATTTTAGCGTAAGCTTAATAGTATTACCTTTTTGAACCGGGTTAGGAGCTATTTTTAAAGCACCGGTTATTTTTGTTGCTACAGATATAAGTGTATCCCTGAAGAGATTAGTTTTTTGTATACTAGCTGTGCTGACTGAACTCACCCCTCCCATTCTGCAAATACGTTTTGAGCTTTCATAGGAATTAATAATTACAGCATCCATTTTTTTAAAATCTTCCGGCAAAGGAGCTTTTTCTAAAAATATTTGCCTGATCACTTTTCTTTCATCAAAATCATACCCTTTTATTTCCAGCTCTTGTGTAAGATATCCCTCTGCTGTAATCGTTACATTGTAGGAATCATTTTCCCTGATCTTTTTTAATTTATAAGTTCCTTTTTTATCAGTGAATTCTACATCGGCCTTATCAATCCCTCTTTTTTTAATGATGAGAGTTGCCTTATTAACCGGTTGCATTGTGGCATTATCGGTTACTTCAAGTATGGCAATATGTTTTGGCTTGTCAGCAGGTATATAATATTCATCGGTACTGATCATGCCGCCAACAATAACAACCTCTCCCGTTAAGCTGCTTTCCATTTTAGTAAGAATAATATCAGATGTATGTATGTTCGCCAACGCTATTTCTTTTGTTTCAAAGCCAATAGCACTTACCTGGATGATCTTATCACCGGGATTGATGATTATTTTATAAAAGCCTCCCTGGTCTGTACTTGTACCCGTTTTTGCGCCTTTTACAACTACACTTGCGCCGGCAATTGCAGCTCCGCTCTCGTCTGTAATTTTCCCCTTTATAACGTTGTTACTATTGCTTGCAATACCACATCCGGCTTCACCACTCAATGCTTTTTTTATTTCAGCCTGTTTAATACTATCTGCTTTTGAAGAGGAGAATGCTACCTTTCCAAGTTGCGCTTTTGCTGTATTCGTTTTACTAAAAAACAAAAACAACATCGTAATATAATTCCAATGCCAGAACAATCTTTTCTTTGGGTCTTTAGGCATAGTGATGGCTCTTTCCAACTGGTCAGGGTAAGCCCTTCCGCAAACTTTTTCGTTTTTTATGGTGGAGAAGTAATTCAACACTTCCCTGTCACTCATGGTACTAAAGTCTACTACCTGCTTAGCGCAGGCATTACAAAAACGGCCTTGTTCTGTGGGATTCATATTTTGCCAGTCTTCGTGGCATGGCTCAGGAATAGAGAGCTGAATTTGCTGCATAACAGTTGGTTTGTTATACGGATGCAACAATTTTAATAATTACATAAATGGGAAGAAAAAAGAAATGGAAAGTTGCTTTTATTATTATAGTCGGAGTGATGTGCGGCAGGCAGCTAAAAGGACCCCGATGCTTTTGAATTACTTTCTTTCCAGCATTACTTCATGCTGCTGGAAAGATACCGTGTTATTGTAATCGGTGTTAGTAACTTTCTTACGGTAATTTTTAAAGAGGCTCTGCCAGCGAAGTTGCAGTACGCCCAATATGCCTTCCTTCACAATACCTTTATTCATCTTACTGGCTCCCAATTCCCTGTCGATAAAAGTGATGGGCACTTCAGTTATTTTAAAGCCTAATTTCCAGGTAGCAAATTTCATTTCAATCTGGAAGGCATATCCCACAAAAGAGATCGCATCTAAATTAATGGCTTCCAAAACTTCTCTTTTATAACATACAAAACCGGCAGTAGGATCTTTAACCGGCATCCAGGTGATCAGCCTTGTATATACAGAGGCCCCTTTAGATAAGAATATGCGGTTGGCGGGCCAGTTCTCCACAGCACCTCCCTTTACATATCTTGACCCAATGGCAAGCCCTGCCCCTTGCTTGCATGCTTCATACAAACGCTCCAGGTCTTTAGGGTTATGTGAAAAATCGGCATCCATTTCAAAAATAAAACGATAGCCTTTTTCAATGGCCCATTTAAACCCAAAAATATAGGCTGTACCTAAACCCTGCTTGCCCTGGCGTTGTTCTAAAAATAATTGCCCGGGATATTTTGCAAATAAAGATTTTACAATGTTGGCGGTGCCATCAGGAGAGTTATCATCTATGATCAACACATGAAATTGTTTACCCAAACCAATTACTGCACCAATAATATTTTGGATATTTTCCTTTTCATTATAAGTAGGTATGATAACTAGTTTTTCCAAATCATGCTTTTAACAGGACCAAATTTACTAAAATTTCAGCAATGGATTATACAGATATTGGGCAACGGGGATAATTAGTTGTTTTTTAACAGGGTCTTGTTGAATATTTCAGTGAGTTTTTGTTTGGTATGCAGCGGAAAATCTCCCCTCATCATCCAGTCATAATACTGAGGCTCAGCCTTTAACACCTCGCTAACGGCCCGGCCTTTAAACTTACCAAAATTAAAGATTTCCACACCCTTATCATCATACCCGAAGCGGCGTGCATAATCCACAATTTTCTCTTCGCCGATTACTCCTAAAACAGATTCTACCGTATTACCCAGGTTCTGGTATTTTTCCAATTGAGCTAAAAATACATCAATGGTTGCATTTACATCAGCTTCGGCACTATGGGCATCTACCAGTTCTTTTGCACAAAAGAATTTATAGGCTGCTGATAACGTACGTGGCTCCATCGTGTAAAAAATGTGCTGTACATCCACCATTTTTCTCTTACTCAGGTCAACATCAAGCCCTACTCTTAAAAACTCCTCCATAAGGATAGGGATATCAAAACGGTTGCTGTTATAGCCGCCAAGGTCGCAACCATCAATAAACATTTTTATTTCGTTGGCCACCTGTTTAAAAGTGGGCGCATCTTTCACCATGTCATCAGTAATACCATGTATATCGCTGGAGGCTTTTGGTATGGGCATTTGAGGATTCAATAGTTTTCTTTTAACCTGCCGGCTTCCATCGGGTAATAATTTAATTACGGCAATTTCTACAATCCGGTCGGTAGATAGGCTTACCCCGGTAGTTTCCAGGTCAAAAAATGCAATAGGGCGTGTGAGTTGTAACATGATTGGGGGTTAAGTTCATATTTTATTGAAAAATAAGCCAAAATTACTGTAGTTTTCACAGTATTTGAAGGCGCAAGGTAATAATTTACTATATTTCGCCGTTTACCGTTGGTAATTTATCTTTGCATGAATGTAAACTTTGCAAGATTAAAGTTTTTAACCCGAAAATCTAGACAATGAAAAGATTATTTTTTGCTTTTGCACTGCTAACCCTGATGGCAGTTGTATTTAATAGTTGCGCAAGCAGCCGTAAAACCGGATGCCCGGGTACGGAAGGTATCATTCATTAATTCATAGCTGATCGTATGAACTGGATAGACCTGAATGATGAACAGCAATTGAGCAGCTTAAAAGAATTAAGCAAACAAAAAGCACAATTGATTTTTAAACACAGCACACGTTGCGCTATCAGCAGCATGGCTAAAAACCGTTTAGAAAGAGCCACGCTTCCGGATTCTGTTGATTTTTATTACCTGGACCTGGTAAAGCACCGTCAGCTATCTTCCGCAATTGCAGAAGAGTTTGGTGTATACCACGAATCGCCACAGGTACTCCTCATTAAAAACGGCGAGTGCATTTACGACGAAAGCCATAGCGGTATTCAAATGGAAGAAATTCTGGAGCAGTTAAGCGCTGCATAATATCCCTGTACACAGATTGCTTAAAAAATTATTCCGGTTGCCCTGCAACCGGTTTTTTAATTGGGAATTAACCCGATAGGTAAAATGATCTCCCATTTGTTTTTTACACCAGGATTTATCAAATCGGTATCCAGTAAATGAGCATAGCGTACGCCAATACTCACAGGTAAAGAATTCCATACTTTGGTATCAAAATATAATTCGCCTCCTGTGCTTCGGTTTTTTATTTCGGAAAGAAAATTAGTACCGTTGGAGTAATACAATCTTGCCTGTGCATTATTATAATCGTAAAATACATTGGCTCTTATGCGCTGAAAATAAACTATCCCGCCAATACCCCAATCGGGATAGCATACCGGGAAATGATAATTTACAGCCAGTTTATACATGCGCCTTGTGCTCAGTGCTTCATACCCTCTTGCATAAGAGAACGTATTGCTGAACAGATCAGATAATGTATCTCTTTTTTGATAAGCCCCGTTAAGAACGATGCTATGATTAACACTAAAGCCGGGCAGATACAATGCTGCACTACCCACAAACTTATGACTGTCTTTATACGTAAACGCATCCCTGTAGCTTAATGAAATGGCCTGCGCCCAACGTGGGTTAATATGCTGCCTTGCCTGTCGGCTTACATTACTGAAAGAAAAAAATGCGTTGGCATAATCAATCGCTTTATTATCAAAAACATTTTTGGTTACACCACGGTAATAGTATTGCTCTACATTATACCCTGCGCCAAAATTTAAAAATTTATTGGTACGTCCGCCAATAAAATTTAACGGAATAGCAAAGCCTGCTTTAAATGTAGCGGAATTAAATTGTACCGATTTACCTAAAGCAGTATCAATGGTACGGTTAAAACTTTCTTCTGCGCCTATGCTTAACTGTGGTAACCATCCGGCAAACACCGTATTAATACCAACCGTATGGCTTTTATCATTATAGTTATAAGTGTAACTGATATTATTGCTGAAATTACTGAGCACATTATCGTTGTACACCATATAGCCATATTCAGGATCATTAACTACCGGGCGCCAGCTGTGAAAATTAAATAACCCGAATGATTTCCGGTATTTTGTTACAACGTTTTTCTTTTCTCCCAAAGCATACAATGCACCGGCACCGTTTTTTTGCAATGCCGCTGCCGCATAAACATCCGGAACTTTGGTCACTGCTTCTTCAGAAAAAGCCTGCCATGATAATGCACTGAGATTTATTTGAGACAACCGGTTGCCGGCAGCAGTAAAAGAAGAAAACAATAACTCATTTTTTGAATTTACCACGGGATGGTAAGCACCCGCAAGATTAACAGCCAGGCTGAAAATTTTATTATCCGGTAATGTAACAGCAAAAGTATTGTCTGTATTCTTAGCCATCATTGTAAAATAAACAGTATCCCCTTTTACAAACGGATAACCTAAAACATTAAATGAAAACGGGGTGATATTTGCTGTTTTACCACTGGTAAGATCAACTTTTATCAACGCCATTTTTCCTGCAGGATTACGCACCGCCGACACGGCAGTATTGCCATTGATATATTTTGTTTGTGTAAAGAAATAATTATTGGGATTAGGAACTTCCGCAATCACTTTACCTGTTGCAGCATCTAAACGATCCAGGTTATTGGTGCCATTTGTTTTTACATGTACAGCAAGTATCTCACTACCGTCAGCATTGATATCCGGAGAAAAATATTTTGATTTAAAGGTCAGTTGTTTTTGTTGTTTAGATCTTATGTCCAGCAACTGGATCACACTGTAATCCCGGTTGCCCCACCTTGGGTCAGACTGGAAAGAAGCATAAACAATTTTTCCGTTGTTGTAGGAATAATAATCATCGATCGTATAATTTTTAACCTTTAATTTTTCTTCCTTGCCCTTTACCAGTATATAAAATGCAGGTATTTCCTTGTAAGATTTTTTTGTTACCAGGATGCTATCGTCACTTATGAAATGGGGGAATAAATAATCTACAACATTATTCTTTTGTATTCCTGTTATGTAATTATTGATTGCAAATTCTTTGCCTGCATCAAAAGACAGCGTTTTCTTTTGAAAATACTCAATAGCATTATTCCTGAATTGCGTAAAGGATATACCGGAGTGCTTTGCAATTGCTTTATTAAAAAGGCATTTAAACCTTACCGCATCTTCAGTTACTTTATTCCAAAAATCTTCACCATATTTTTCATAGCCATATGCCACCAGTATATAACCGATCGGATAATGATCGGGCACAAGATCTTTTAAAGACCCGCTGCGGTATTTCATCCAGGGATATTTTTTATTGGCCAGCCATATCGCTTTAAATTCATTCAGAAAAGAGGGCATTCTCCCCCTGCCCTGCGCACTCACCAGTGTTTCCTGCCATACCGCATCACCTTCAAAAAAATAATCCGGTAAAAAAATACCGTTTGCCAGCAGTTGCCCTTCCTGCCCTAAAAAAAATGAAAACAATTTGGTAAAGCCTTTATTAAAGTTGCTGAATTGCTGCATGTGCCTGCTTTCGTGGGTGATCAGGTTATCATCCCACCGGATACTTCCCGTGCTGAAATTATCCTGCCCCGGCATCATGTACAATTCGCTCATTATTGGTGCCATACGCACATAGGCATTGGGTACCGTAGTTTGATTTTGTAAAACAATATTCCATTTGCGCTGGTGGCCCCCGATTGTTTTTGAAGTAGCGCTATCCATAAGCATTACTTCATTAGCAATGCGGTTGGCCTGGCTATCTAACCCAATTGGAAAGATCACCCTTGCCTTGGGTGTATTGATCTGCCTCCATTTTATTGATGGCGCATTCCCTCCAAAATTCTGGGCCTTGCCTGGTAAGGCTAGTAAAAAAACCGACAGTACAGCAGCAATATGTTTTATGGTTATCATGGTTTAAAAATACTAAAATAAACTATCTGGTACTACTCTTTGCAAACCGTAAAAAATAAGGCCCCGTTCTTTTACAGAACAGAGCCTTTGTGTTTACCCTTAGTATAGTAATTACATTTTTGGCAGCAACACATGATCTACCACGTGTATCACACCATTGCTTTGATTAACATCTTTAATAGTAACATAAGCTACATTACCGCTTTCATCTTTAACAGCAATTTTCTTTCCTTTCATCATTACCATTAAATTGCCACCGGCAACAGTTTTTAAAGTAGCCGTACCATTGCCTGCTTTAATTAATTTAGCCAGGTCCATTGAAGTGTATTTACCTGCCACCACATGATAAGTTAAAACACCGGTTAAAGCTGCTTTGCTTTCTGGCTTTAATAAATTATCTACAGTACCTGCAGGCAATCCGTCAAATGCCTTGTTAGTAGGTGCGAATACGGTAAACGGGCCGGCGCTTTGTAAAGTGCTTACCAAACCGGCAGCTTTTACAGCAGCAACTAAAGTAGTATGGTCTTTACTGTTCACTGCATTTTCTACAATGTTTTTTGATGGATACATGGCAGCACCACCAACCATAACTGTCTTTTCCATTTGAGCAAAAGATGCATTAACAAACAAAATTGCTATTGCACCAAAAAGAAATTTCTTAATCTGTTTCATAAATGTGTTTTTAAGTTTTTTAATTATTTATTGTAGAAACATTTACGGCAGATGAAAAACTTTGGATTGAATTTTTCTAAAATAATTTTTCTGTGGAAGCATAATACATGGATAACCTGTATACCATGAAACAGTTTTGAAAAACTAAAGAAAAAGAATGTCAGGAAGGAATTTTATGAGAGGAATGGCATCAGATAATTTTGCCCAGGCTCACCACTTTAGTGGGTGTGGGGTTGCCGCCTTCTTTTTCAAGAGAGATAGCGAAAGCTTCTGCCCTGCCAAATGATTTCATTTTTTGCATGCGGAATTTTTTGCCCTTATCATTAGTAATGATCAATCCGCCATCAACCGGTTTACTATCAACAATACCCCAGAATTGATATTGCATACCCGGAGGAGGGTCAGGTAAATTGCTGGCATCCACCATAACCTCGGTGGTATTCTTCATCCAGAAAATTTTGGCATTAGCACCGGGTGCTGAGCCGGTTTCTTTTAATGATACAGGCATGCTATTGGGATTTTTCACCCAATCAATTTCACCTTTAATTTCATTTTCATGTTGTAATACTTCTGCAAGTTGTTGCTGTGTTTCCTGAAGGTCTTTGGTTGCAGCATCATATTTTTTACTTGCTGTATCATACTTATTATAATACATCATATTCATGGCAGCGCTGCCTATCAATAATGCAAATGATGCAGCCGCAGCCCACTTCCAGCCACTGCCGATACGCACCACTTTAGCTGTATCAGAACCAGCAACTGTATTGGCAACAGTGTTGATCTGTGGTACGTCATTTATAGCTGCAAATATCTTTTCTTTAACATTGCCTGCCGGCGAAATGGCGTTTGCCTGCGCATAACTTTCAATACCCGATTGAATAGCAGTGAGCTCTGCAGCAACTTCAGGATATTGTTTTACCCAGTTCTCTACCTGCTCCATTTCTTTTGGAGAAGCCAGGCCCGCAGCATAAAGCTCAAGTAAACCGGATGATATGATATCTTGTAGTTCCAATTTTATTGCAACATTTTTCTTAATTCTAAAATAGCCGACCGCATTCTTGTTTTTACAGTCCCTAACGGAATGCCCATCTCTTTGGATATCTCATCTTGCGTATACCCATTAAAATAAGCCAGGTCAATAATGCTCCGCTGCTCTGGTTTTAAATTACTTAGCTGTTTTCTTATCCCGAGTGCGTCAAACTTTTCAGCTACGGCTTTATTATCAGTAAAATTACTTACGGAATTTTCATCACCAGAGATTTTGCCCTGTTTTTTATATCCTTTACTGCGTAAAGTATCAATAGTAAGGTTCCTGGTAAGGTTCAGCATCCAGGTAAAAAGGCGCCCTTTGGTAGTATCATAACTGGCAAAATTATTCCAGATTTTTACGAAAGCCTCCTGTAAAATATCCTCGGCCAGTTCCTTATCTTCCACCAGCCGGTATATAATGCCATTTAAAGCAGCAGCATAATTATCGTATAAATAGGAAAAAGCCTGCTGGTTGCGGTCCTGTAACTGTGCCACCAGTTCTTCTTCACTATATTTTGTAATTTCTGCCAAAGGTTAAATGGTTAATTTGAATCGAAAGTAGAATATTTTTTTAAAACACAGTATCTTAACTTACAATAAAAGTAACATGATACTGAAAGTGATCCCTGTTTTACCGGCTATTAACATAGAAGATACAATAATGTTCTACGAAAGTAAACTAGGTTTTACTGCTTTTGACCAGGGCGGTTACGTGATCATGAAAAAAGGGGAGGCAGAATTACACTTTTTTTTGTGTACTGATAAAAAACTTTGCGAAAACTCCTGTTGTTATATTAAAGTATCCGATATTGAATGCCTTTATACAGATCTTTCGGCTTTAGGCATTGTTAACATCAAAGGCAAACTGGAAGATAAGCCAAGAGGCATAAAAGAATTCAGCATCAGAGACAACAATGGCAACCTGTTAAAATTTACAGCTGTGGCCACCTATTAAATTTATGACCACTGTTACAATAAGAACCATACAACCGGGTGACAATACCGCATTGGCAACAATCATCCGCAATTCATTGGAAGAATTTAAAGCCAATAAACCCGGCACTGTTTATTTTGATCCCACTACCGATAATTTAGCTGCAGTTTTTACAGCTCCCGGAAGTATATATTTTGTAGCGGAAGAGAATGGCGTATTGCTTGGTGGCAGCGGCATCTACCCTACTGAAAATTTACCGGGAGGCACCTGCGAATTAGTAAAATTGTATTTAAGCAATGCCGCAAGAGGAAAAGGTTTAGGTAAATTACTAATCAAAAAATGTTTTACTGCCGCTAAGCAAATGGGTTATTCCAAAATGTACCTGGAAACCCTGCCCGAATTAAATATTGCTGTACCACTTTACGAAAAAATGGGTTTCAGTTATTTAAAAGCGCCGTTAGGCAATAGCGGCCACCATGGTTGCGATATCTGGATGATAAAAGAGCTGTGATGATATTTTTTGTGGAATTTATTGTTATCTGAATCTAAAGGGCAGCTCAACAAAATGAAAATTATATTCTCCCCGTTTCTTTTCATACTATTTATTTCCTGCGGCAACAAGGAAAAACAACAGGCAGGAATTTCGCCAGGGTATGCCGTTGCTGCAACTAATGCTCCGGTATTAGATTACGATGCCTGCAAAAAAGCCATTGTATTGCTTAAACAAAAAAATAAAACCGTCTGGAGTAAATTATCAAGGTTACAAAAAGAGAAAATTTTTACCGGTGCCGCTGTTGAAACCATAATACCCGGCTGGATAGGCACCGCCTGGGATTTTAACGGCACCAGCGAAACGCCGCAGCAGGGAAAAATTGCCTGCGGTTATTTTGTGACCACCGTTTTACGTGATGCCGGCTTACCTGTTGCAAGAATAAAACTGGCGCAATGTGCGTCGGAGCAAATGGTTACAACCCTGATTCAGCCCAAATACATACAGCGCTTCAGCAATATTTCCATTGACAATTTTGTAAAGGCAGTACAACAACAAGGATTCGGTTTGTACATTGTTGGCCTGGATAATCACGTAGGTTTTATTTATAATGATGGCACTGAGATCTATTTTATTCATTCCACTTTTGTTGGCACCAGGAATGTACAGAAAGAAAAAGCAGCAACAAGCCGGGTATTAAGCCAGAGTAAATACAAAGTATTAGGAAAGCTGAGTGCTGATGAAAAAGCCCTGGACAGATGGATTGCTTTGTGAGGCCTGCCCTATTGCTTCTTACAGTATCTTGTGTAGAGAATCGTCAGTCGTGAACGGCCAGTATCTCTACTTCATAAACAGCGCTGAACAAATATAATTTCCCCGTTTTTACTTCCACACATTTATAGCGTTTGCGGACCTTCTCCCCTTTTTTAAAAATACGATCGCCTTTAATTTTAAACAAACTACCTTCTGCAAGGCTTTCCACCAATTGCATGCCTGGCTTCCTGTCATCATAATTATTTAACACCCGTAACAATTTTTCATCGCCGCAGCTGCTTGCTGCAGGGTTTTGTAACGTTTGCAATAATGCTTTCTCAATATCTGCCGGAAAAACTTTTTTCAATAAAAACTTTGCCAGTATTTTACTGAATTCATTTTTCCATTCCTTGCCATGCGCCATTACCCTGTGCCCGAATTGTTCGTATGTAAACAAGTGAGCCAGTTCATGCAACAGAGTAATTAAAAATGCATACTTATTCAGGTTACCGTTCACGCTTATCCGGTGTGTTTTATCTGCATGCGCATGGCGGTAGTCGCCCAAAATAGTTTGCCGCTGCCGGGTAATGGTAAGATGAACTTTATAATGCTGCAGGTAGTACAGCACTTCTTCAAAACTGCCGGCCGGTAAATATGATTGTAATTGTAAAAGAGGGGCTTCCTGTTTAGGCATTTTTTTGTTTGTTCAGCTTCATCACCATCATTACTTCAACCGCCAGGTACAGCAGGTACAAAAAGAGTGATATGTAGATGGCCGGTTTATTAACGGTTTTGCCAAATGCAATTACATAAATTAAAAATGCGCCGAGTATCACCACCATTTTTATCATCATGCTGCCCATCATGCTTCTTACAAAAACATTGGGATTTTTATTTTGCAATGCCCTGCGTTGTAAAAAAAAAGCTGCAAAATTGGTTAAAAAAAGCAGGGTGTTGGCGATAATTAAAACATCCCTGTCTATGCCATGCTTTTCAAAAAAAGCGGGCATGGTCAGTAAAAAAGCATTTAAAATAAGAAAAAGGAATACCAGTGGAAAGATCAGCTTGTTTTTATGTTGCATCAGGTTCTGTTAATAACGGTTTGTAATGATACCGGCACAAAGGTAATGCTAATCCAAAATAAAAATGCTCCCCCGTAAAAGGGGAGCATGCTGAATATTTTAATTCCCTGCCGGTTTGTTTCAGTTGTACAATTACTTATGTTCTTTATTCATTTACTGCGCTGGATCTTTCGGTGATCTTTACAAGGTCTACCACATTGGCTCCCATATGGCATTGTCCGTTAAATGACGCCGTAGGCTCAATCTGTAATTTGCCGGCATAAATATCACCGTCCACTTCGGCCTTACCATGCAGGTACAGCAGGTCGGCTACCTTAATTTTACCGGTAACCTTGCCTAAAATATCGGCCTGTTTTCCATCTATATCGCCTTCTATAACACCTTCGGCACCAATTAATATTTTAGCTTTTGCTACCAGGTTGCCCTTTATAATTCCGTCAATTCTTATATCACCATTACTTTGCACATTGCCGGTAATGGTGGTTCCTGCACCAATTATACTGGTAGAACTGGCGGGAGTTTCATCAAATGATGATTTTGATTTTGAATTAAACATATTCTTTTAGTTTTTGAGGTTGAACAGTTGTTACTCACTCATCGCTATTTTCTACCTTGGGTAAGTCCAGCTTATTGGTATCCAGCTTAGGCACTTTACCTTCCAGTACTTTCTGCAGGTCGTTAAAATACTTTTGTTTGTATTCCAGGGCCTGTTCTATCGAATCGGTACGCATCTTTAATACCCGGTATTCCCGTATTTGCTTGGCATTACCATATCCCACGCCGGGTAAATAGTACTTCAGTGGCGTAAAAACGATCAATGATACCGTTAATCCCACCAGTAAAACAAACAGGGTACTCAGGGCAATATAAACACTCAGCCGGTTTAATTTGAATTTCACCACCTCTTCATAAGTGTCTTCGTTCATCACCACCAACCTGTAACGGTTTCGCAAGCGTTTTAATGTGCTGTTGGCGTCAAATTTTGCCATAATATTTTTTTGCAGGGTGCTAAAATTAACTAAAGCAGGCTAAAAAAGCAATAACCACACCAAAAAAGCGTAATTATACTTATGATAAAAGATATAATTACGCAAAGTGATTTTTACCAGGCCTCTTAAAAAAAGGATAAATTGCTTTTTTTGCCCTTAGCTTTCTTCAGTCATTTGGCAAAAATACCCGATATTTATGGCTGTTATCTAACCTTTTGATTCATGCTGAAAAGAACTATTGTATTTACCCTTTTATTTGTTGTTTTTAATGCCTGTTTTTCCGGGGCTTTTGCCCAGGCGCCTACATGGACGCTTGACCCCTTTGGAAAAGAAAAAAAACCGGAAAAATATGAAACCCGGAAACTGGGTTCAGAAAAAACAGCAGATAAAAAATTCACTAATTTCAGGCATGTAGTACAAAATAATATTACCCATTTCAATTATTATTTTAACTCCAATAATAAAGTTAATGCTGTTGTGGAAAGGGCGAAGCTCAGCAACAAAGATGATTACAGTAAACTACTTCCTTTTTATCCTTACTCATTGGATAATACGGCCACACAAAAACAGGAACTGGATTCTATCATTTACAAATGCACAGCCGGTATTTTATTGCACGACCTGCGCAACGATTGGATAGATAATATGTACCTGCTTATAGGTAAAGCTTATTATTACCGCAAGGATTTTGATTCTGCGGCTATGACCTTCCAGTTTATCAACTACAATCTTTTCCCCCGTAAAAAAAATGAGGACGACAGCCGTGTAGTGGGTACTAACGAATCTGCCAGCGGAAGCAATATCTCTATTGCCAATAAAGAGAAGAGAAATATTTTACAAAAAGCCACAGCATTACCGCCCAGTCGTAATGATGCACTCATCTGGCTTGCACGGGCTTTGATAGAACAAAATGAATTTGGAGAAAGTGCAGGCCTCATCAATACTTTACAAAATGATGCCAACCTGCCCAAGCGTTTACAAAACGATCTTGAAGAAGTAAGCTCGTACTGGTATTTTAAACAAACCGGCTATGACAGCGCTGCAGTACATTTAGAAAAAGCATTGAGCAATGCGGATGACAAACAGGATAAGGCACGCCGTGAGTTTTTACTGGCACAGCTATACGAAATGAACGGGCAAACTGATAAAGCATCAGATTATTATGGCAAAGCATCAAAACATACCGTTGACCCTTTAATGGATATTTATGCCCAGCTGAATGATGCTAAAATGTACCGCAGCGGCGACAATTTAAAAGAGTTAAACAATAGTATCAGCAATCTTTTAAAAATGGGCCGGAAAGATAAATTTGAAGCCTACAGGGATATTGTGTATTACTCGGCAGCACAGCTTACATTACAAAAACCAGACAGTAATGCGGCTGTGGTACTGTTTAATAAAAGCATTAAGTATAACGAAAACAATATCAGCTATAAAAACAAAGCTTATGTGCAGTTGGGCGATATTGCTTACAAACGTAAACAATACCGGCTGGCGGCTGCTATGTATGATAGCCTGCAGGTAACTGATACCACATTTACCGACAACCTCTCGTTGGTGCTTGCACGAAAAGCAGCATTAAGTAAAATTGTTGGCTTTATTACAAATATTGAAAGAGAAGACAGCCTGCAACGCATAGCTGCACTTTCACCTGCAGAAAGGGAATTGTTTGTAAAAAAATTAGTAAAAAAAATACGTAAGGAAAACGGCTTGAAAGATGATGGCTCAAATACAGGCAGTGCTTCACCAACCTTTGATACCAAAAACAATCCTCCCGCCGATCTGTTTGCTTCTAACAACACCAAGGGAGAATGGTATTTTTACAACAGTGCTTTAAAAGGACGCGGCTTCAACGAATTTAAAAGCAGGTGGGGCAACAGGGCTAATGTTGATAACTGGCGCAGGAAAGCCGCACTGGACCTTAATGCCACCAATGGTAATCCCAATAAAAATGCAACTGCCGGAAACAATACCACCGGGGGCAATAATACCGGTGCACAGCAACCGGAAATTACCTACGAAGGATTAATGCAAAACCTGCCACTTACTCCAGAAAAAACTGATAGCAGTAACAACACTATTTCAAATAATTTATTAGACCTGGCGCAACTGTATAAAGATGAACTGGAAGATTATGCCGAGGCAATAAAAACTTACGAAGAACATTTACAACGTTTCCCCAATAAATTAGCCGACGGAGAAATATACATGGGCCTTTATTATTGCTACAATAAATTAGGCAATACCGAAAGAGCCAATTATTATAAAAATTTACTGAACACTAAATTCCAGGGTAACAAAGCATGGCAAAAAGTAAATGATCCTGCTGCACTTGACCCTAAAACAAAAAATTCTGAAGCCACAAAAACCTACGAAAATGTTTACAATCTTTTCCTGGAAGGAAAGTTTGATGAAGCAATTGCAGAAAAGAAAAAAGCAGATGCACAATATGGCGTTAATTACTGGACACCGCAATTGTTGTATATAGAAGCCTTGTACAATGTAAAACAACGCAACGATAGCCTTGCCATTGTTGGATTGAATGCTATCATTCAAAACAATCCTAATTCTCCTTTAAAAGAAAAGGCTGCCACAATGATAGATGTGCTGAAGAGAAGAAAAGAAATTGAAACCTATCTTACCAATTTACAGGTAACCCGTGCCGAAGACGACCAGGTACTGATATCAACAGACACCAAACCTGTAGTAAAACAACAGGCGCCGGTGGTAAAAGCTCCGGTACTTGTTCAAAAACCTACTGTATCTGCACCGGTAATAAAAGATACTGTGGTAAAGGCGCCGCCATTATTAACCAATGGTGCCTTTGTAATAAAACCAGATGTGCCGCATACGGTAGTAATGATCCTGGATAAAGTGGATGGTGTGTATGTTAATGAAGCAAGAAATGCATTTAACCGCTATAACAAAGAAAATTATTATGGCCAGGTTATCGATATTACCAAAGATGCTATTGATGCTGACAGGAATATTTTGATCATCTCTTCTTTTGCCGATGGCGCTGCTGCACTGCAATATTATGATAAGATAAAACGGGATGCGGCAAGGGAAGTATCGTGGTTACCTGCCAATAAATATTCCTTTATAATAATCACCAGCGAAAACCTTCAGGTATTAAAAACCAATAAGGATATCAGCGGTTACAAGGCCTTGTTAAATAAACAATACCCCGGTAAATTTTAACAGGTAATATAAAAAAATAAATAAAGGCAAAAGTATCTTTG
This sequence comes from Ferruginibacter profundus, assembly GCF_054783275.1. Classification (NCBI taxonomy): domain Bacteria; kingdom Pseudomonadati; phylum Bacteroidota; class Chitinophagia; order Chitinophagales; family Chitinophagaceae; genus Ferruginibacter; species Ferruginibacter profundus. The sequence continues at coordinate 407,746 of NZ_BAAGQW010000002.1, forward strand.
TATTTATGTCTGGCATTGCTACTCATCACCATAACTCTTAACTCTCATGAAGCGTTCTGTAAAAATTTTCTGGCGGCTGTTTCTATGCGGCTTTGCCCTTGTAATCATAATGCTCTTATGCGCCAACTTTGGCCTGTTTGGCAAAATGCCTTCTGTAAGCGAATTAGAGAATCCTGAAGCTGATCTGGCCAGTGAAATATATTCCAGCGATGGTGTATTGATGGGTAAATATTATGCCGAAAACAGAAGCGAAGTAAAATACAATGAAATATCGCCCAACATTATCCATGCCTTAATTGCTACAGAAGATGAACGTTTTTACGATCACTCGGGCATTGATGCACAAGCCTTAGGCAGGGTGGTTTTTACCCTGGGTACGCAAGGCGGCGGCAGCACCATCACACAACAGGTAGCCAAAATGATGCTGGGCCAGGGCAAAGGAAATATCATCAGGCGAAGCATTGATAAATTAAAAGAATGGATTGTTGCAGTAAAACTGGAACGCAATTTTACCAAGGAAGAAATTATAACCCTGTACCTCAACAGGGCGGCATGGGGCAATGTGTATGGCATAAGAAATGCATCGAGAATGTATTATCAGAAAGAACCCAAAGACCTGAAAATTGAAGAGGCGGCGGTATTGGTGGGTATGCTTAAAGGCTATGGCTATAACCCTATTGGCCACCCCGACAGGGCAATGGACAGAAGGAATACTGTAATTAACCAGATGGTGGTTTGCAAAGAAAAATTTTTAACCGAAGCGGAAGCTGCCAAACTAAAAGCCAAGCCCCTTATCACCAATTATAAAAAGATCGATGAGAATGTAGGTATTGCGCCCTACTTCAGGGATGTATTAAAAGACAAATTAAAAGCCTGGTGTGCCACACATAAAAATCCAAAAACAGGCGAACCCTACGACCTTTTAAGAGACGGGTTAAAAATATATACTACCATCGACAGCAGAATGCAGCAATACGCAGAAGAAGCCGTTGTAGAACACATGCCGATAATACAGAGAAAACTGGATGGCATTATGAAAAATAACAGCGACAGAATGTGGAAAGGACATGAAGCTACCATTGAAGCTGCAATGAAATATACTGATCGCTGGAAAAACATGTCCGACGAAGAGATCAAAGACGAAGACATCAAGAAATCTTTTTTTGTGCCTGTAAAAATGAAAGTATTTGCCTGGAATGCCAAAAGAGAAAAAGATACTGTGATGACGCCATATGATTCGATAAAATATCATAAGCAATTATTGCAAACTTCCTTTGCTGCAATGGACCCTAAAACCGGCGAAGTAAAATGCTGGGTAGGCGGTATCGATTATAAGTGGTTTAAGTTTGATCACGTAACCACCAAACGCCAGGTGGGTTCTACTATTAAACCGTTAATTTATTCTTTAGGTGTGCAGGATGCAGGTTATGACGCTACCACTGAAATACCTGGCGGCCCGGTACAATATGGTGGCGAGATGCGTACATTTAAAGGTGGTGGCGGATCAATGGCCAATTGCCTGGCCTTTTCAAAAAATACCGCTTCGGTAAGGATCACCAATCTTGTAGGTGTAAAAAGAGTGGTTGAGTTTGCCGCTACCTGCGGTATCAAATCAAAACTGCCTAATTATACTTCTATTGCTTTAGGAGCTGCCGAAATTCCATTGATTGAAATGCTGCAGGCTTATACCATGTTCCCCAACAGGAGTTTTAATATTGAGCCTATTTTAGTTACCCGTATAGAAGATAAGAGCGGCAACATTTTGCAGGAGTTTGTTCCGGAATCCAAACAGGTTATGAGTGAAGCTTCGGCATTTACAATGGTACAGCTTATGCAGGGGGTGGTAAAATTTGGTACTGCGGCCAGGCTTAACAGTTATAATATACCCGTGGAAAAAGCAGGTAAAACAGGTACTACCGATGCTAACGCTGATGGTTGGTTTATTGGCTACACACCGGAACTACTGGCCGGCACTTGGGTAGGTTGCGAAGATCCGTTTATAAGAATTTACGCCGGTACATCGGGCGGTAACGAATTAGCAGCACCCAAGTGGGGCATATTTATGAGCAAGGTATATGCCGATAAAAAATTAGGCTATGGTAAAATAAAAACGTTTGAAAAACCTGCCGATATGGGTAAGGCCATTTTATCTGGCGATGCCGATTTTGCTGATGCTATAAGGCAGGGCGATAGTACTGTGGATGACAGCAGCCCTGATGCCGGTGATTTTTTTGCACCAGCTACCAACGATAATGTACCCTCTGAAAAAGTGCCGATAGAAAGCCAGATAAAACCTGATACGGGCGCAAATTCTAAAACCAAACCCGGTGATAAAGCTCCTGCAAAAGCAGTTTTACCTCCTTCGATAAAACCTCTTGATGACAAAGACAAGAAATTGCTGAAAAAAGAAAAGGCGAAGAATGATTATGAATAGAAAATAAATACTGCAGTGTAATACATGAATTGTTGTTTTAAATAAAAAGTGGTGCCCTGCTCCATTATGAAAATAATTTACTTCATTTTATGTGTAACTTTTTGTAACGCATTGTGCGCTCAAAACATTTCATTGCAGGATTATTTCCCTTTAAAGAATGGCGTGGTGAATGTTTTTTATATCAGCCATAGTGCCAAAGCTAACATCATTACTCCCCGGTTTGATTCTTCAATATGCAAATCGATCAGGGTTAAAGGGAGAGAAATATTTTATTTTGATGATGCTTTGCATAGTGATGATACCACGATCATTGGTTCCAAATCTTTTTGTGCCGGGGTATTTTATTATAACGATGGCAGTTTTTTATTCTCCCCGCTTTTTTGGAAGTACGAAATAAAAAAAGCCAACCTCGATTATTTTGAAGTTTTGTTTCCAAAATATATTTCCATTGATACAATTTATAAATTTCAGGATGGGGAAGAAAAAAGAAAATACCAATTCACCGGATTTGAAACAGTCACTATCAAAAACAAACGCTTTACCGATTGCCTGAAATTAACCGTTACTCAAAACTGGAAAACCGCACAATACACAGATACCGTTTGGTTTAAAAAAGGTACAGGTGTTGTTAAATGGCTGAGGGGCACCGGAAGGCTTGAGGAAATTAAACTATAACTGCACACTCCTGTTTGTAATTACAATTTTCATTTCCACAATAATCAAATGCCACTGTTTTAGCTCGCATTATTGCAAAAAAAAGCAGGGCTGATATTACTCACCCCTGCTTTCAAAATTATTGTTAAACCCCTATTAATAGTTTCTTGCTTTCATTTCCACCCTGCGGTTTTTAGCACGTCCGGCAGCAGTTTTGTTATCTGCAACAGGTACGTCCTTTCCGTGACCGGCAGCAAATAATTTGCTTTCATCAACGCCTTTGCTTACCAGGTATGCTTTAACAGCAGCGGCCCTGTTTTCGCTTAAGGTTTGATTTTTGTCAGGTTTACCCTGGCTATCTGTATGCCCGTCGATATCTAATTTTAAAGTTTTATCGTCGTTCAATATCTTAACTACATCATTCAAAGATTTGAAAGATTTAGGTAATAATTTAGCGCTTCCGGTAGCAAAGAAAATATTCTTGGCAGCATAGTTGATCTTGTCAATCACAGTTTGTGCAATTACAGGGCAACCGTAATTAGATGCAGGACCTGCTTCGTTAGGACATTTATCTTCTTCATCATTAACACCATCATTGTCCTTATCCGGTACAGGACAACCCTGGTAACGGGCCACCCCTTTTACTGCAGGACATTTATCCTGTTCGTCATTAATACCATCACCATCTGTATCAGGAATAGGGCAACCCTGGTATTTTGCCAAACCAGCCACATCAGGACATTTGTCTTCCGCATCAGCAATACCGTCGCCGTCCCTGTCGGGGCATCCCTGTAAAGAAGCCAGGCCTTTTACATCCGGGCATTTATCTTCAGCATCAATAACACCATCGCCATCCCTGTCTTTAGGTGCTTCCACTACCGGGGGCAATACAACAGGCACTACAACTTCTTTCTTTTTACCAATATTACCGGCAATACCAACACTATGATATAAATGGTAAGCTGCATTTTCAGTAATGGGAATACGGTATTGGGTATTGATCAATAAAAAAGCCTCGTCAAAAAGATTTACCTGTAAACCTAAACCAACAGGTGCAATTGCGGAGTAATACCCTTTGTATTTTGATGCACCAAGGCCACCTGAAATATAAGGGCTTATCCAGTATTTATCGGTAAGCAATTTTACGTTTGCAGAAGCAACGGCTTCCAGCAAAGGATCGTTATTACCTGATAAAACTTTACCGGGCACAGGATAATTTAAAAAAGAAGCTGAAATACCGGTTTCAAAATCAATATGGTTACTTATACCCTGCAGATAGCTAAGGCCAAGGCCTGCGGCCATATTGCCTGTTCTTTTCCATTGCTTGGTTTGCAATACATTGGATAAGCTGGTTGACCGGATACTTGCAGCAGTATTAAAATCATTCAGGAGAAAGTGTATAGCAAGTGCCGGACGTTTTTTGTAATCATTTTGCCCAAAGCTGGTCAGGAACAAGCCTATGGTTAAAAATGACAATAAGATTTTCTTCATATTTATTAGTTTACTTAATTCTGGCAAAAATACCTTCTTACGCTCAAAACGTAAAATAATTTACGCACATAATTGAAAGGAATAGTTTCACCTACAGACTGTTATACGCCGGAAAATGTTGCATTAATCATTCTTTGGAGGCTTTTTACCCAAAACTTCCACCTTAACTCTCGTTAGCCCTGTAGCAGTGTAGCCCAGTTTGGTGGCAGCAGCGCTGGTTAGGTCGATGATCCTTTTCATCCTCGGGTGAAGCCTGTCGTTGGTCTTAACCACCACGGTACGGCCGTTGCGGAGGTTGGTTACTCTTATCCATGTACCTAAAGGCAAAACATTGCAGGCACAGGTGAGTTTGTGCTGGCTGAAAATCTCGCCGGAAGCTGTTTTTCTGCCATTGAATTTATTGGAATAAAAGCTGGCCAGGCCGTAAAGTATGCGTTTGGATTTTGCGGTAGGGATCGCTTTGGCAGGATCGGACCGTTGAGCCAATACAGCCGGCTTTAAAAAGAACAATGCTGCAGCTGTAAACAATACAAGTAAAAACGTTTTATTATTTAAGAATGGTTTCATGCAAGCGCTATTAAATTAGGAAAGGTTAAGCAGTAGCAGATATTTTATTTATCAGCAAAATATTTTTCTCTCAGCACTTTGTCTTCTCCATAAATATCGTCATAAAATTTAATCTTCCCGTCTTTTCCCTCGCAGCTGAAATAACGGATATAGATCGGTATCCTGTTTTTTACATCAATGCGGTGCCTTTCTTTACCTGCAATCCAGTTTTTGATAGAATCGGTATTATAATTCAGGGTTTCCGGATTTGCGATACTCATACTATCGTTACGGGCAATGTAATAAGCCAGCTGTTCCCATTCCTGCACCCGTACACAACCGTGGCTCAGGGCACGGGATGCATTTTTAAAAAGATACCGCTGATTAGTATCGTGTAAATACACTGCGTATGGATTATTAAAATTAAATTTAAAGATACCTAACGCATTATTATCACCGCTATTCTGCATTACTTTGTAAGGTATGCCTTTAGTGTATTTACTCCAGTTAACACTGCCTGCGTCAATGGTTTCGCCCTTGTTGTTCACTAATTTTAAACCAAGCTTTGCAAGATAACCGGGGTTACTTTTTAATTTAGGCAAATATTGTTTTGCTATGATGCTGGTAGGTACTGTCCACGTGGGGTAAGTGACCATATCAGTTATTTCACTATTCAGCAAAGGTGTCCTGGTATCAGGCTTGCCACAGATCACTTTTGATTGCAGTGCTATAGTATCATGATCAATTACCCATAAATAATAACCGGGCAGGTTTACCCAGATGTATTTTTCCGGCATTTTTTCGGGCAACTGCTTATAACGGTCCAGTGTAATCGCAATACGTTTAAATCTTTCAACATCACTGGTATTCATCATCTTTATTATACCAGACGAAATTTTTCCATCGGCTTTGATCCCTTTTTGCTTTTGATATTTTTGTACCGCATTATTTAATTCTGTTGAATCGGGCAGTTTGTTGGTAAAACTTATCGCTCCACTTTCATTTAATCTTTTTTGCAATGTTTTTATAAAGAAAAGAGAATCTTTTGCATCGCCTTTTTTATAGGGATATGTTACATAGGTATAGGTACGCCTGTCCATACTATCCAAAAACCGCCTGATCCCGTTTTTAAGATCCCAATAGCCCTTATTGGATGGCTGCAGAGAATTTAATAAATTGGTGAATTGTTTTTTATCCAGGAGTGTATTCAGATTATTGATAAAAAATTCGTTCACTTTCAGAGAATCTTTATTGATGGTAATACTATCAGGATTCAGCCTTCCATGTTTAAGATCTTTTATGATACGCATAAAGGCATCGGTAAACATAAGATCTGCACGGGTCCATAATGCAGCATCCATTCTCTTTAACGAATCTGTATCCAATTTATTTTTTAGTGATTGCAGGTTTTTAAAATGATAATCTTTAGGAAACAGCCCTTCTTCCTCAGCCCTGGAAATAAATTGAAATAAAGTATCTGCCAAAGGTTGCCAGTTTTCTTTACTGCTCCATACCGGCTGGTAATCTTCTGCAGCATAAAAATCGCCGGTAATAGTGGCAAGATGTAAACGGATGCTGTCATCAACTTTACCATTATTGCCAAGCGCAAATTCAAGCACCGCTTTAATATTTTCACTGGCTTCTTTATCCATTTGTTTAGGATCTGTTACAATTACCTTATTTTTTGGGGCGTCAGCACCGTTGCATGAAATAATGAACAGGCATAAGATGATAATGGTAACTTGCAGATAAGGGTTCCTGGTGTAATGCATATATCGGGGTCAAATAATTTGTAACTTCAAGGGCAGTTTTGTTTTCCGGCGGATTACTCACAAGCGAATATATGAACAAGATAATACATAGGTTTCAATTAAACATAATTTACAGCGTTGTTTTTTTATTAACATCAGTTATTGCAGCTGCACAAACGGTAGCCGGGCCAGATAACGATCCGGTGTTGAATAAATACGGGCTGAGGGTGCTGCATTCCATGAACGAATTAAAAAAAGCTGTTGCAAAAAATGCGAACAATCAAATGCTTGATCTGAAAAAACAAATTCCTTCATTGGTTTTGGATCTGCGTTATGCCGGCACCAACAATTTTACGAAAGAAAAATTATACCCTTCTATCACTACTACGTGGTTGCGTAAACCTGCTGCAGATTCTTTAGTAAAAATTCAACAACAATTAAGAAAAATGGGACTGGGATTAAAAATTTTTGACGCTTACCGCCCCTATTCCGTAACTGAAAAAATGTGGGCACCCGTACAAGACGACCGTTATGCTGCCGACCCTAAAAAAGGCAGTGGGCATAACCGTGGGGTTGCTGTTGACCTTACTCTTATCAATTTAAAAACAAAGAAAGAATTACAAATGGGAACAGGTTTTGATAATTTTACAGATAGTGCCCATCATGCATTTACTAATTTACCCGATGAGATTTTGCAAAACCGCTTGTTGCTAAAAAAAGTAATGGAGCAATATGGTTTTAAGGCACTGGATACAGAATGGTGGCATTACAGTTTACCCGATGCAAAAGATTTTGATTTACTGGATATTAATTTTAAAGAGCTGAACAAAAAAAATAAAATAATAAATAGACAATGAAAGAAAGTTTAATAGAAATTTTTGAAAGAGACCTCAACAGGTTGATCACTGAAATTAATCTGTACAGGGATGAAGATAATTTGTGGATCATAAAAGAAGGCATCAGTAACTCCGGCGGTAATTTAACCCTGCATTTACTGGGCAACCTCAATCACTTTATCGGCGGAGTGCTCGGGCATAGTGGCTATGTACGTTATCGTGATGATGAATTTGCTTTAAAGAATATTCCGAGGGCAGACCTGGTTACGAATATCCAGAATTGCATCTTAGTTGTAAAAGCCACCATACAAAAACTATCCCATGAAGATTTTGAAAAGAATTTTCCGATAGAAGTTTTTGGTAAGCCCTTAACAACAGGTTTTTTGTTATTGCATCTTACCACGCATTTAACGTATCACCTCGGGCAGATCAATTATCACCGAAGATTATTATTAGCTTAACCAGCAATTCTTTTGATGTGATTTTCCAGCATCATAAAATCAGCAATTACTAATGCAGTTACGGCTTCCACAATAACAGGCGCTCTTAATGCTACGCATAGGTCATGCCTGCCTTTGATGGAAAAATCTTCTGTTTGGCCGGTATCCCAGTTTAAACTGTTTTGTATTTTGGGTGTGGATGAGGTAGGCTTTACTGCCAGCCGAAAAACCAATTGATTGCCGTTACTGATACCTCCTACCACGCCGCCGGCATGATTGGTTCTTGTTTTGCCTTCATTATTTTCAATAGCATCATTATGATCGCTGCCAAACATTGTTGCGGCGGCAAAGCCGGTTCCAAATTCCACACCACGCACTGCAGGTATGGCAAATAAAATATGCGACAATACCGATTCCATTGAATCAAAATATGGTTCGCCTAAACCAACCGGTAAACCATCCACCACACATTCCACAATACCGCCAACAGAATCCTTTGCATCAATGCCTTTTTGCAACCCTTTTTCCAGGTCTTTCTCTCCGGCTATTGCTGTTACCTGTGCCGTAATTTGTATCGAGGCCATCAGTTTTTTTGCTATAGCACCTGCTGCAACAATGCCTGTAGTTAAACGGGCACTGAAATGTCCGCCGCCACGATAATCTTCATTGGCACCAAATTTCTGATGTGCCACCCAATCGGCATGGCCAGGTCTTGGAACGCTTCGCTGTTTATTATAATCTTCGCTACGTGTGTTTTTATTTTCAAACAGAATTGTAATAGGGAAACCGGTGGTTTTATTTTCAAAGATGCCGCTCTTAAATATAGGGTAATCTTCCTCCTGCCTGGGTGTAGCACCTTTTTGTTTACCGCCTTTTCTTCTCTCCAGATCAGGCAACAGATCTTCTGCTGTTAATGATAAGCCGGCAGGGCAACCATCAATTGTAATTCCCACGCACTCACCATGCGATTCGCCAAAAATATGTACCCGGAATATGCGGCCAAAAGAATTCATATGTGTGTTTTAGTCATGAAAAGATAATGTCGCATTTAAGAACCGTAAATGTCCGTAAAAATCCGGATAAGACTTTTTAATTGCTTCAGCTTCTTCAATTGTTGTTTGCCCGTTTGCTTTTAATGCGGCTACTGCGCAAGCCATGGCTATTCTATGATCATGTCTTGAATGAACAACAGCACCGGTTAACCCTTTCCCTCCTTTTATCATCATAAGGTCATCCTGCAAGATAATTTCCAATCCCATTTTTGCAAACTCCTCCTGTAAAGTTAATCCCCTGTTACTTTCCTTGTGGGCTAAACGACTTACACCTTCAATAACTGAAGTCCCGTCACAGTAGGCAGCCAGTGCTACCAAAGGAGGAAAAAGATCAGGGCAATCTGTTGCATTAAAATGAAAAGGTTTACACTTTCCTACAACCGGAAGATTAACTTCAATCTGCTTTTCCTCTATAGAAATATTGGAACCGCAATCTATTAATGCCTTTAAAATAGCTTTATCTGCTTGTGTTGAAAAAACATCTAAACCTCGTACCCTTATCTTTCCTGCAACCGCTCCTGCTACCAATAAAAAAGCGCCTCCACTCCAATCACCTTCGATGGTATATTCAACAGGTTCGGAGTTTTTCGATAATGCCTGGGGAGAAAGCCTGGGGCTTATAAGGAAAGATTCGTAATTGTTATTTTGAACTTCATACCCAAAATGTTGCATCACCTTTAAAGTAAGATCGATATAAGGCTTACTCTTTAAATTGGTAACGGTTATGGTTACCTGTTCAGTTGCTGCTTTTGCAAAAGCCATTAATAGACCAGTTAAAAACTGCGAACTCAACGATCCGTCAATCGTAATGTTTTTAGGTTGTAAAGGGCCCTGTATGCGTAATGGCAACATCCCTTTATTCGACGATACTGTAACTCCTAATTGCGGTAGTATTTCATCAAAAAAATCCATCGGCCGTTTCAACAAGCTTCCTGTTCCTGTAATTGTAATTGGCTGATCACTTAATGCAGCTATTGGTGTAAACATACGAATAGATAAACCGCTTTCACCGCAATTGAGCGTACCAATTTCTTTTTGAGGAAAACCCTCGCTATTTATTAACAACCCGTTGTTTTCGGCAGGCAAAAAGATAGCCCCAAGTCGCAATACAATATCCAATGCAGCCTTGTCATCATTACTTTCACCGGGATTATGAATTACTGTATCACCGCCATATAATAAGGCTGCTGCACAAGCTCTTTGCATCGAACTTTTGCTGGTAGGAGCTAATATAACTCCATCTATTTCTGAAGGCTGTATGGTAACTTTCACTATAAAATTTCTTTTAAATGCTTGTGTAATTCATCCAGTTGTATTGGTTTAATTACCGCTTCGCCGATTTTATTTAAGAGAATAAAATTGATTTCATTTTTGCTGCGTTTTTTATCCATCTTCAGCACATCAAATACTTTTTCGTATTCGGTTTCCACATCAACCGGTAAGTGGTATTTAGACAGCAGTTTTACAATACGAATGGCTTCTTCAAAATGAAATCCGTTGATCTGTTCAGCTAAATTACATGCCGCTACCATGCCAATACTTACAGCATGACCATGCAGCAAATGATGCAGGTTCTCAATAGCATGGCCAATAGTATGACCAAAGTTCAGCAACTTTCTGTCGCCCTGTTCAAACTCATCTTCAACCACAACAGCTGTTTTAATTTTCACATTGCGCTCTATCAGTTCTGCAAGCAAAGTAGTATCCGTGGTAAAATCGTGCAAGGTGAACTTTTCTAAAGTGGAAAATAACACTGCATCTTTTATACAGGCATGTTTTATAACTTCTGCAAAACCATTGATCCATTGTTCGTAAGGCAAAGTTTGCAGCAGCGAATAATCAAACAATAAAAATTCCGGTTGTTTGATCATACCCACCAGGTTTTTATACACACCAACATCTACCCCGTTCTTTCCGCCGATCGATGCATCTACCATCGACAAAATTGTAGTAGGTACAAAGCCAAACTTCAATCCCCTCATGTATACGCTGGCAGCATAGCCCGTAATATCTGTAACCACACCGCCACCCACACCTACAATAAAAGTTTTACGGTCGGCTTCCATTGCAATTAGCTCCTGGATAATAATATCAACCGTTGATTGCTGCTTATGTTCTTCCCCCGCTTTTATTACAATGGTTTTCCAGCCTTCAAACTTTTCTTGTTGCAACTGAAAAACATTTTCATCTGTTATCAGAATAGTATTTTCCTTTGGAGTTATTTGCTCCAGGTAAGAAAAATCAGCATCAAAATAATAAGCTACTTTCTTTTCAGAAAACTGGTATTCAACTTTGGTCATACAAAATCTGTGTTAATCTGTTTAACCTGCCTGCCGGCAGGCAGGTCCGTGGCAAAATCAACTATTCATAATATTATTCTGATGATTGATACTTTCCAGGTGTATCGCATCATAATACTTGGTGATAAACTCTTTACTTAAACCCAACTTTTCGCCCTTGGTGTAAGCCTTTTCCAGGATTTCGTTCCAGCGATTGGTTTGCAAAATAGTAATATTATTATTCTTTTTGTACTCGCCTATCTTATCTGCAATTTTCATACGCTGTCCGAGTATGGTCATTAATTCGTCATCCAAATGATTGATTTGTTCACGTAGTGTAGCCAATGCTGTTATAAACTCCTTTGCATCGGTATTTTCATGACGCCAAACTAAGGCATCTAACATTTCTGCAAATTTCTCCGGGGTAATTTGTTGCTTGGCATCACTCCACGCATTATCAGGATCAATGTGGCTTTCCAGCATGATACCATCAAAATCAAGATCGATACTTTTTTGTGCTACAGATTGCAGTAAAGTTCTGTTGCCACAAATATGAGACGGATCGCAGATCAATGGCATCTCGGGAAAACGACGTTTCATTTCAATAGGTAAATGCCACATCGGTGCATTACGGAATTCGGTATTACCGTAAGAGGCAAACCCACGATGGATCATACCTACCTGCTTAACCCCTACTTTCTGCAAACGTTCAATAGCGCCTGTCCATAATTCCAGGTCAGCGTTAATAGGATTTTTTATCAGCACCGGGATATCAACCCCACGTAATGCATCAGCTACTTCCTGCACACTAAACGGATTTACCGTTGTTCTGGCGCCAATCCATAACATATCCACATCAAATTGTAATGCATCCTGCACATGTTTAGCAGTGGCTACTTCCACAGTAATAGGTAAGCCCGTAACTTTTTTTGCACTGGCCAACCATGGTAACCCTTTGGTACCAATACCTTCAAATAATCCCGGTTTGGTACGTGGCTTCCAGATGCCTGCACGTAATACATCAATTTTACCTGTTTTGGCAAGACGGGTTGCTGTTTCCATTACCTGCTCTTCTGTTTCGGCACTGCATGGGCCGCTGATGATCAACGGTCGTTTGTTCCATTTGGTTTGCATTAAATCTTTCATCGATTGAGTTGCTGTTTGCATGATTGAATTATTAATTTTTTTGTTAGCGTATTATGCGTCTTGTTTAGTTTTATTTTTTTGTTGCGCCAGTTTCCATTCTTCGGCGGTCATTTCAAATTTGGTTTCTCCTTTTCCATACAGCCCCACGGTTCGCCATCCCTGCAAAGCATAAAATTTCTCTGCTCTGGTGTTGGGTCCTGTACTTAACCAGACCTTTTCTTTTTGCTGATCAAAATACCAGTTCAGCATGGTATCGTGTAAAGTTTTACCAATACCATTCTTTTCAAAATCAGGATGTACAAATAATGCCCAGATATTATTGTCAATTAAATCAGCAATGGCAAACCCAATAATTGTACCATCCTTTTCACAAACCCAGCCTTTTCCTCTTAAGGTTAAATATTCCACGCAATCCTTATCGGTCACCAAACCGGGATTGCTCAAAACATTTTCTTTTACAGCATTTCTTACTACCTGTATTTGTTTAATGTCGCTTGTTAGTGCTTCTCTGAAAATCATACCTCTTTTTATACCTGGAAGCTCCAGCTTCCGGCCCTTAAATTAATTATTGGAAGCTGGAGCTTCCAGGCATACATCACTTCAAAATCCTTTTGATCTTATTTGCGTTCTCCATCAATTCAATCAGATATTCTATATTCTCTTTTTCAAGGCTGGCTTTAAATTTTCTTAACTGCGAAATGTGTTCGTTTAAAACATCCAGCACATTTTCCCTGTTCTGCATAAAAATGGGTGCCCACATGGCCGAATTACTTTTTGCCAAACGCACGGTGCTTTCAAAACCACCACCCGCCATTTCAAAGATGGCATCTTCTTCTTTTTCTTTTTCCAATACGGTATTAGCTAATGCAAAAGACGTAATGTGTGAAATATGACTTACATAGGCAGCATGTACATCGTGGTTGGCTGCATCCATGTAAATGATATGCATGCCTAAAGCTTTGTAAATATTTTCTGTTGTATCCAAAGCAACAGTATCCGTTTTTTCTTTTTCGCATATTACACAGGCCCTTCCTGCAAAAGCCCCTCTCACTGCTGCTTCCGGGCCGCTGTATTCGGTACCCCACATGGGATGCGTTGCTACAAACTGTTTCCGCATCGGGTGATCTTTCAATGCATCACACAAAGCAAATTTGGTAGAGCCTGCGTCCACTACAATTTGTTTATCGTTCACCAGGTCCATTATCTGCTGCATTACCGGTATGGTAGCATCTACAGGTATGGAAACATAAATAAGATCACTTTGCTTTACGGCTTCTTCCAGTGGCAATGCCTCATCAATAATACCCAGCTCAATTGCTTTTGCAATGCTGGCAGCTGATCTGCCTACACCAATTATTTTGCGGGCAATGCCTTTTTCCTTCAATGCCAATGCCATTGAACCTCCTATCAAACCAACACCAACAATTGTAACCACCATAACTTTTATTATTAATTCCTGATTCTTTTTATTGCAGCTTCAATATTTTCTTCTTTGCAACATAAACTTACCCTTACATATTTATCTCCGGCATTACCAAAAATACCGCCTGGCGTAATAAACACATTAGAGTCATACAATACTTTATCGCTTAAGGCATAACCATCTTTATAATTTGCAGGAATAGCTGCCCACACAAACATACCGGCCTGGTCTTTTGAATAGGTGCATTCCAGTAAATCCAGTAATTCAAATACTTTCTCTCTTCTTGCCTTATAAATAGCATTGATGGAGTCGTGCCAGTCTTTCTCTAAGGTTAATGCTTTTGCTGCAGCTAATTGCAAGGGCAAAAACATACCGCTATCCATATTGCTTTTAAAACGCAATACATCATCTATCTTTTCTTTAGCGCCACATAAAACACCAATCCTCCATCCTGCCATATTATGTGATTTACTTAAAGAGTTTAATTCGATCACACAATCTTTTGCCCCGGCAACACTTAGCATACTCATTGGCGAATCATTCAAAATAAAACTGTAAGGATTATCATGAACGATAAGGATATTATATTTTTTTGCAAAGGTGATCAGTTGCTCAAACATTGCTGTTGTGGGCAATTCGCCTGTTGGCATGTGTGGATAATTCACAAACATTATTTTTACCCTCTTTACGTACAAATTATTTTCTATCTCCTTAAAATCGGGCAACCAGTTATTTTCTTTGGTGAGATTATACTCCATGCACTTTCCTCCTGCAATGGTTGCCGCACTTTTGTAAGTAGGATAACCCGGGTTAGGAATTAAAACAAAATCACCTTCATTCAAATAGGTCATACAGATATGCATGATACCTTCTTTACTTCCTATCAGCGGCAATATTTCTGTATCCGCATTCAAATCAACATTATACCATTTTTTATACCAGGCGGCAATGGCGTTTCTTAAAACGGGACTGCCCTTGTAACTCTGGTAAGCATGTGTATTTGGTTTTGCACTTTCTTCCTGCAATACTTTTATTACATCGGGGTGTGGTGGCAAATCAGGACTACCAATTCCTAAACTGATCACATTTTTACCGTCTTTATTCATTGCATCAATCTCTCTCAGTTTCTGAGAAAAATAATATTCGCCAATGCCTTCTAATCTTTTTGCTGTTTCCATATATTTTTTTATTACACTATTTTTTTCGAACCTGCCTGTCGGCTACCAGGTTACACGAATTCATTTAATTAGTGTAATTAGTTTTACATCGTGTTATTGATCTTTCCGTTTTTATAAATGCCCAACACACTTAGTCCTTCCGTTAATGATGCTATTTTTTTTATTACGTTTTTAAATTGTGCTATGGTCTCAAATTCCATATCGGCATGAAACGAATATTTAAAATCGCTACCGGGTATAGGCATGCTCTGCAGCTTGGAAAGATTGATACCTTCTTCTGCAATCTTTGTAAGCACTTTTGCCAAGCTGCCTTTGGAGTGATCGGTAAAAAAATTGATGGAGGCCTTGTCTGCACCTTCTATTTCACTTACTACATCCTGCCTTTGTAATACTAAAAACCTGGTGTAATTATTTTTGAGTGTGTGAATATTGGGGGCAATCATGTTAAGGTTATATAATTCGCCGGCCAGCTTGCTTGCAATGGCTGCAATGTGTTTGCTCTTGTGCTGGTGTATATGTTTGGCGCTTAACGCAGTGTCTTCCGTTTCCACCAGCTTCCAGTTGTATTTATCTAAAAAGCCAAAGCATTGTTGTATGGCCATGGGGTGAGAGTGTACTTCTTTAATATCTTCAAGCGATACACCAGGATTTACGAGCAGGTTTTGTTTTATCTGCAGGTAAATTTCTCCCGCAATTTTTAAATTGCTTTTCAGCAATAAATTGTAGTTGGGTAAGATACTTCCGGCTATGGAATTTTCTATGGCCATTACACCGCCATCACTTTGTTTTTTGTCGGCCGCAATTTTTATTACTTCCTTAAAAGTAGCACAGCAGATCACTGCAGTATCCTTACCATAAAATTGCCGGGCTGCCACCTGGTGAAAGCTACCTTCAAAACCTTGTATTGAAACCTTTTTGGCCATAATAATTCTTTAAAACAAAAATCCCGGCCTTTTGAGCCGGGATTCTTTTTATGTTAGTCTGTTTATTGTATTCAGTTTTAACAAAAGCATCCCGGCCTATTTATAAAATAGTAGCTAAAATAAAAGAAGCTATGGTTGCCTTTGTTCATCATTGTATGTCAAAAATAGTAAAACAAATTTATACGAACAAAAAAAAATCCCTCTTAAAAGAAAGAGGGACTTTAACGATTGCTTGCCATATGAAAACTTTTATGCTTAGCCGGCCATTTAAAAACAAGCAACCAGGTGCCGGTTGTCAGAATACTTACTTCTTAGCAGTAGTATCTTTCTTAGCAGCAGTAGTGTCTTTTGGAGCAGCAACTGGAGTTGTGTCTTTTGGAGCAGCTGGAGTTGTGTCTTTTGGAGCAACAGCTGAAGTGTCTTTTGGAGTTTCAGTTGCAGTTTCACCATTGTTACAAGCAGTAAAAACAGAAGCTACTGCGATTGCTAAAAATACTTTTTTCATTTTTGTTTGTTTAATTTTTAAAAATTATAATTTCATATTTATACTGGGATTTAAAAAAGGTAACCCATTGTTTCTATTAATTTTTTTTTTCGTTCTTTTGGGTTACAAATAGTCATTAAACGTATTAATATAAACCGGGTGAGTACTTTAGAAGAAGACAAACTGATATTAAAAGGACTGGCGGAGAACGATAAACAGGCCATTGAGACCATTTACAGGGCTAATTACGCTATGATTCAGGCTTTTATACTGAACAATAATGGCACCTATGATGATGCCAGGGATATTTTTCAGGAAGCAATGATTGTGTTATTTGAAAAGGCCCGGACAGATAGTTTTGAACTGAGCAGCCAGATTAAGACGTATATATATAGTGTTTGCAGGCGGCTTTGGCTAAAAAGACTGACCCAGATGCAGCGTTACAGTGGCAACCTGGAGAATATGGAAGAAACAATACCGGTGGAAGAGGAACTGGAAAACCATGAAAAACGCAATGCCGACTTTACATTAATGGAAACAGCCATGAGTAAAATCGGAGAACCCTGCAAAAGCCTTTTGGATGCTTACTATATACAAAAGAAGCACATGCAGGAAATAGCGGCTGATTTTGGTTATACAAATGCCGATAATGCAAAAACACAGAAGTATAAATGCCTGATGCGATTGAAAAAATTATTCTTTGCACAATATAAAAACGGACAATAAGATGGAGGACATAGTATTATTAGACGCTGTTGAAAGATATCTTAGAGGAGAGATGTCTGCAGAGGAAAGAACCTTCCTGGAAGAAATGCGTAAAAGCAATCCTGAGGTTGACCAGATGGTAGTGGAGCATACTTTCTTTTTAAATGAAGTAGATAAATACAGCAGCACTAAGAATTTTAAACATTCACTGGTAGAAACAGAAGCTAAACTAACTGAAGAAGGTGTTATAAACCCATCTAAACTGCCGGGTAAAGCCAAAGTAGTTTTTTTATGGAAAAGATACAAACGTATTGCTGCTGTTGCTGCAAGTATAGCAGGTATCGTTTCTATATTAACAGCAGGTATCACTTCTGTTTACAACAGCAATAAAACTAATCCTGAAATTGAAAAATTAAAAAGGGATTTAGGTGCTATTAAAGAAGGACAGAAACAAACCAATAGCGAACTGAATGCTGTAAAAAGCAAAATTGGCCCTAATGCAATTGCAATTTCGGGAGGCACTGGTTTTTTAATAGATGCACAAGGTTACCTGATTACCAATGCGCATGTGCTGCAGGGTAAAACAATTATTGCCACCAATGAAAAAGGCCGCCAGTTTGTAGCTACAGTTTGCATGCAGGATAATACCAGGGATATTGCGGTGTTGAAAATTGACGATAAAGATTTTATTCCCTATAAATCCCTGCCATACAGCATCAGTAAATCTGTAAATCTTGCAGAACCTGTTTACACAATGGGATATCCTAAAGACGGTATTGTATATGGCGAAGGTTATTTGAGCAGCGAGACCGGTTACCAGAATGATACACTGTCTTACCAGATTGCCATTGCAGCCGATCATGGCAACAGCGGTGGCCCTGTATTAAATAAGAATGGCGATGTTATCGGGATTTTAAGTGATAAATCAGCAGGTGGCGGTGTATATGCAGTAAAATCAATGTACATTTTTAAAACTGTGGAGAATCTTAAAAAGGATTCCGCCTTCTCTAATATTAAACTGAACGCAACCAACAGCATTAAAAATTTAATCAGGGAAAACCAGGTAAAAAAAATAAACAGTTGTGTTTTCTTAATTAAGAGTTATCAATAAATAGCTTGAGCAAAAAGCGAATAATAAAAAAAGGTCCTGAAAGTTTCAGGACCTTTTTTAGTATTGCAAACAACTTTATATTACCATAAAGAAGAAGGATATTCTCCATCTGCCACCAATTTATCAATACTTGCTTTTACAACAGGGGCATCTTCTTTATAAGTTACTCCAAACCATTGTGAAGAACATGGGATCACTTTGATGGTGCCATCCTGCGAGGACACAAATTCATCACCAATAAGTGGTATAAAAAACTCTGCTTTAATATTGTGGCTATTATCTTTAACAAACTGGTGGAATAATTTTTCTGTTGCCGGAAAAACCGATTGGTGGAAACACCAGAAATTCATAGATACACTCGAATCAAAAGGTACTTCGTGTTTACCATCTTCATCCTCATAAACAATGGTATCTCCTTCCCTGTATATTTTTGTTCTTTCTTTAATGCTCACCAAATTATTTTCCGCATCTACCTGGCAAACGCCACGGCTAACAGTTCCATGTTCGCTTAAAGTTTTTGCCAGTTCGTAACCAATGATGGAATATGTTTTTTTGTTGCAGGCATTATTTAAAAATGCTGCTGCTTTTACAAATGCATCACTACCATAAAAATCGTCTGCATTAATTACTGCAAAAGGCTCTTTAATTACATCTTTGGCGCATAAAATAGCATGGCCGGTGCCCCATGGCTTTGTTCTTCCTTCAGGAACGGGCATACCATCCAGGTGAGAGGTCATTTCCTGGTACACATATTCAGTCTTTATCTTTCCCTGTAATTTAGGTTCAAAACTGGCTTTAAATCCTTCAGCAAAATCTTTACGGATGATGAATACCACTTTTCCAAAACCTGCACGGATGGCATCATAAATTGAATAATCCATAATGGTTTCACCACTGGGGCCAAAGCCTTGTGTTTGTTTCATACTTCCATAGCGGCTTGCCATGCCGGCAGCTAAGATCAATAGAGTTGGTTGCATTGATAACTTAAATTAATAATGAAAAATTAAAAACCGATTTTTGTGCAGCGAAATTACTATAAACCGATAAGTTATCATCAAAATGCCGTTTAATATTTTAGATGCCCCCGTTGAAATGCTGTCCGATGATATGCTGCTGCAAAAAAATATCTCCCTTTCGGTTTTAAGGCTAGATAAAATTCATCCGGTAGTATCGGGTAATAAATTTTTTAAACTGCATTATTTTTTAGCCGATGCATTGCAATCGCAACATAAAACAATACTTACGTTCGGCGGCACATATTCCAACCACCTGGTGGCTACTGCTTTTGCCTGCCAGGCCAATGGCTTAAAAAGCATTGGTATTGTAAGGGGCGAAATGCCTGCAGCATTATCCCACACACTACAACAATGTATGGATTATGGCATGCAGTTAAAATTTATTTCAAGAGAGGCCTATTCAAAAAAAGAAGATGCTCATTTTGTAAATGAATTACGCACCGTATACGGAGAAGCCATCATCATCCCCGAAGGTGGCTATCATCCCGCCGGTGCCCGGGGTGCCGCACTAATTGGCCAACTGGCACCAGCAGACAAGTATACACACCTTTGTACCGCTGCTGGTACCGCTACAACTACTGCAGGCTTATTGCAAAGTGCCGGCGCTCAACAGCAAATTATATGTGTTCCTGTTTTAAAAGGGATGACCGATATAGCTGAACGAATTAATGTACTCAATGGCAAAACTTTTTCCCAGCAACAATTGCAGCTCTTTAATGGCTATCATTTTGGTGGGTATGCGAAAAAAACCCCTGAACTCATCAGTTTTATGAACCAATTGTGGCAACATCATCAACTGCCTACGGATTTTGTATACACCGGCAAATTATTTTTTGCCATATACGACAAGTTAAAACAAGGTTATTTTTCTTCAGGCAGCAATATTCTTTGCCTGCATACCGGGGGCTTGCAGGGTAATAATTCGTTGCCACCAGGCACATTATTATTCTAATTTGCAACATCCCTTTATATTTGTGTTACAAAATTTTTCAGGCTTATCCTCGTTTTACAATTATGCAAAGGATCTCCTTTTTATTTATCCTTATTTTAAATCTTTTTGCCGTTACCCTTACTGCACAGAAAACGCTGCCCGATATTACCGTAAAAAACCTTAATGGCCAGATCATTGTGAGTTGGGTAAATAATTACAAAGTGCCCGTTACCACCATTAATATCCAGCGTTCTTACGATAGTTTAAAAAATTATACCACCATTGGCTCGGTTTTAAATCCGCAGAATATTGAAAATGGTTACGCCGATAGTAAACCCCCGTATAATAAAATGTATTACCGGGTGTTTATTTCTTTTGACGGCGGCAGTTATATTTTCAGTAAAGTTGCAAGGCCCGTAAAAGATGTGGTGGAGGTAGTTGCAGATAGTGCCGCCAACAGCTATAACAATGGCACAGCTGCCCAGCAGCCGGCACCTGATACTTCTTTCCCTTTTTTAATAAGAGGCAGGGATAAATCGGCAGTACAAACGATCAATGATCCCAAAAACAAAGACCCCAGAAATATTCAACCCAAAACAACGTTGCCCGCCATTAATAACCCGGATTTGATCACTTATCCCAGCAGGCGTATTTTTACTGCAAAGGATAATAATGTGGTTATTTACCTGCCCGGTGCAGAAACAAAAAAATACATGGTGAAGTTTTTTGAAGAAAACGAGACCCCTCTTTTTGAATTAACTAAACTTCATGAGGATTACCTGATAATTGAGAAGGTAAATTTTGTGCATGCCGGCTGGTTTCATTTTGAAATTTATGAGAACGGCAAACTCATTGAAAAGAACAAATTTTTTATAGCCAAAGACGGTAAGGTTAGTAATTAAGAAAATGGCTTTTCAATTACTGGTTAGCATCAAAAACTTTTTCAAAATTATTCCTGATCTTTTCCTTTACTGCTTCATAGTTAACCTTAAGCCCTAACTCTCTTTCAATAGAAGTAACCTGTTTGTTTTGTATACCACAGGGAATGATATTATTAAAATAACTGAGGTCGGTATTTACATTCAAAGCAAAGCCATGCATGGTTACCCAGCGGCTGCAACGTACCCCAATGGCACATATCTTTCTTTCTTTACCTGCAATGCCCGGGTCAATCCATACACCTGTTTCCCCACTGCTTCTTTCGCCTTTAATCCCATACTCTGCAATAGTTAAAATAATCACCTCTTCCAAATTGCGGAGGTATTTACCAATGTCGGTATAAAAATTTTCCAGGTCTAAAATGGGATACCCAACCACCTGCTGCAAACCATGAAAGGTAATATCTCCCCCCCTGTTGGTATTAAAAAACTGGATATCATTTTCCGCCAGTTCGGCTTCGCTCATCAATACATTGCTGATATTGCCACTTTTACCTAAAGTGTAAACAGCAGGGTGTTCACAGAAAAGGAAGTAATTGGTGGTGGTGAGTTGTGGGTCGTGAGTGGTGGGCAATGCATCCTGCGCCACTAATTCCTGAGCTTTTCTGTTAGCCGTTTTAATGGCAACATTCTGCTGCAGCAACTCCTCCTGGTAATCCCAGGCAGCTTTGTACTCAATAATTCCCAAATCTTTAAATATCACTTTGCGCTTATCCACTGCAATGTTTTAATTTGCAAAGATAAAAGGGATTTATGATGTTTGATAGAGATTTATGATTTACGATATTTGATTTATGATATGTGATCTTGCCGCAACCTGACTAAACCTCTAAACCCTAAACTTCTAAACAAATTATGAAACAGGAAGAAAATATAGAAGAGATAGAAACCAGCGACTCGGAAGAGTTATACGAAAAGCTGGTGATCACCATTACCAAAGGCCAGGAACCATTGCGTATTGATAAATTTTTAATGAGCCGTATTGAAGGTGCCACCCGCAATAAAATCCAGCAGGGCATTGATGATGAAATGGTGCTGGTGAATGAAAAGCCCGTAAAAAATAATTACAAAGTAAAAACAGGCGACAGGATTGTAGTGTATGATGACCGTTCACCGGAAATATCAGAGATCATTCCTGAAAACATTCCGTTGAATATTCAATACGAAGATGACGATATACTCATCATCAATAAACCGGCAGGAATGGTGGTGCATCCGGGCAGCGGCAACCCCAATGGCACATTGGTAAATGCGGTGGCATATTACCTGCAACAGCAAAACCCCGGTATTGATGAAACTGAACTGAACCGTTTTGGTTTAGTGCACCGCATTGATAAAAACACCAGCGGTTTACTGGTAATGGCAAAAAATAAACATGCCATGACGCATTTAGCCAAACAATTTTTTGACCATACCGTACACCGCAGGTACATTGCATTGGTATGGGGAGATTTTGATACAGAAGAAGGCACTGTTATCGCACATGTGGGAAGGCATTTGCGCTTTAGAAAATTATTTACGGCTTACCCCGATGGCGACCATGGTAAAGATGCCATCACTCACTACAAAGTTTTAGAACGTTTTAATTATGTAACACTGGTAGAATGCAGGCTGGAGACAGGACGCACCCACCAGATACGTGTGCATATGCAACTGATAGGCCACCCGCTTTTTAATGATGATTTTTATGGCGGCGACAGGATAGTAAAAGGTACCGTATTTACCAAATACAAACAGTTTGTAGATAATTGTTTTGAATTATGCCAGCGACAGGCCTTACATGCAAAAGAGCTGGGATTCATTCATCCTGTCACAAAGGAAAAAATGTTTTTTGAAAGTGAAATGCCCGGGGATATGAATGCCGTGATTGAAAAATGGAGAAAATATATCGGTCATAAAGCGCATGAATAGTTTACAATAATTTTTTTAGAATCATGAATACAAGACAAGCCTATAATACCTGGTCGCAACAATACGACACCAACATTAATAAAACACGTGACCTTGAAGCACAGTCACTGAGAATGGTTTTATCAAACCTTCAATTCAATACTTGCCTTGAGATTGGTTGTGGTACAGGAAAAAACACGGAGTGGTTAATTACCAAAGCAAAACAGGTTACTGCCGTTGATCTTTCTGAAGAAATGATGGCCAAAGCAAAAGCGAAAATTAATTCCAACATAGTACAATTTATACAGGCAGACATAACAGGCGCCTGGTCGTTTGCTTCAATGCAATACGATTTAATAACATTCAGTTTGGTATTAGAGCATATCCAAAATCTCGATCATATTTTTAGTGAAGTGTCTAAATCTTTAACTACAGGCGGACATGTGTATATTGGCGAACTACATCCTTTTAAACAATATGCCGGCACTAAAGCAAGGTTTGAAACAGAAGAAGGTTTACAGGTAGTGGACTGTTATACCCACAATATTTCTGAGTTTACCCGGGCTGCAAAAAAATACGGGCTTGCTATTGAAGAGGTGAATGAATATTTTGATGATAATGACAGCAATACAATTCCCAGGATACTTACATTGCTTTTACAGAAGCCATAATGCCAGGGCTTTCTTTTTTAAAGTTTTCAGCGAGTCAAAAAATATAAAATTCGGCTTACCTATTTTAAAATTGCATTCTGAATAAAAAATTGAATAAGATAAGAAATGAAACATATTTTTTTTACAGTCGCTACAACTCTGTTTACTCTTTCAACTTTTTTTGTTTTTTCGCAGAATGCCAAACAATGTAATTCTTATCTTGAAGAGGAGAACAAATATGTCTTTGATAATCTAATTCCTTCGGGCGAATATTTATTGGATGCTTACAAAACATGTTTGCGCTATAACAAGGATAGTGCCTCACTTAATAAATTAAGTAATCTCGATTTTTTTGACATCATATCTGTTTCAAAAGATGGCCTGGGGGGCTGGGGCAGAAACCGGGCTGATCGGAAGCAATATTTAATAGATCAAAACTTTAAGCCTGTTAAAAAGCTGCCTGATACATATAGTTATCTGCCTTTTGAAGGAAACTATTCAATCTTTTTTGGGAATGATATGATGCATGGCATAATTAATTCAAAAGGATCAATTATTATTCCACCGGCATACAATGAAATTTATGCAGCAACGGCAGACAAATGGGTAGTTATGAATAAAGCCAAATGGGGAATGATTGATAAAAATGCAAAGCTTATAGTGCCTCTAATTTATGACGATGCAAAACTTTTTAAAGACGGACTCATTGCAGTGAAGAAAGATGGGAAATATGGTTTCGTTGATGAACACAATAAAAACGTAATACCATTCACCTATGAATCTGCGGGTTCATTTTCTGATGGCGCAGCGCTAGTGAAATCAGCAGGTAAATATGGTTACATTGAGAAAAATGGAAAAATAAAAATCCCTTTTGCCTATGACGAAGCAATGGATTTATTTCATCAATCTGCCGGAGTAAAGCGTGATGGCAAATGGGGGCTCATTGATTTAAATGGTAAATTATTGACTGGCTACATATTTGATGGACTTCGCTTTCTTTATAACTCCGAATTTATACAGGTATACAAAAATGGGAAAACAGGATGCATCAGCGTAAAAGGAGAGATTATATTAGATCCGGAATATGACGAAATAGGAGTAATGAGCAAAGGTTATTTAAGATTGTATAAAGATGGTCTTGCTATGATCTATAATATAAAGACCAAAAATTTTTGCGATAACAAATATGAAATCATGGGGCAATTCTTTTATGACGGGGTTGCTTTTTTTAAAAGAAATGGAAAGTATGGATTCATTGACACGACATTTAAAGAAATTATTCCTCCTGAATATGAACTTGTTACCGATGTATTTCTTGATGGGTTGGCCAGGGTAAAAAAAGATGGAATGCTGGGATACATCAATAAAAAAAATGAAGCTGTTATCCCCATTGGATTTGATACAGAATATGATCATAAATCAGGAGTTATATTACTAAGGAAAAGAATCTTGTATTACCTGTTTAGCACTTCAGGTGAACTAATCACTGAATTGCCAAAAGATTTAAAAGTTACTGATGGATTCTATAACGGGTTGGCACGTTTTACCAAAGGTTTAAATTATGGATTTATAGATCAGAAAGGGAAGGTGATTATCGAAGCAAAGTATGCATCTCTTCCGCAATACCATACCGGAAAAATAACCGCCCGTTTAAACAAATTGTGGGGTTGTATTGATCTGGGAGGCAATGAAATTGTTCCATTTATTTATGCTGATGAAGAAACTGCAAGATTACATATACCAAACTGATAATTTTATTTGAAAGTGATAAGAACTGGCTTTTACATTGTCTTCTTATGAAACAGATTGGTAAGGCATTAATCGACATATCAAATTTTATGAATGAACATCAAACAATACCTGGAAAGAATTGGCTATGATGGCCCCATTGATAGTACATTGCAAGTACTCTCACAACTTCAATACATGCATTTAATGCATGTACCATTTGAAAACCTCGATATACATACCAATACAAAAATAGATCTTTCAAATTTGTACGATAAAATTGTAACCAGAAAAAGAGGTGGCTTTTGCTATGAATTAAACGGGTTATTTTACGAGTTGCTGAAAGAAATTGGCTATGCTGTGAAAATGGTTTCAGCAAGAGTGTATGATGGTAAAAAAGAGTATAGTCCGGAATTTGATCATCTGGCTTTGATAGTGAAAATAAACAAAGACAATTATCTTGTAGACGTGGGATTTGGTGAATTTTCGTTACAGCCAATTTTAATAGTATTGAATAAAGAAACTAATGACCCCAGAGGCATTTTTAAAATAGAGGCCAACTATAAAAATTACATACTGGTTACAAAAAAGAATCCGGAAGGTAATTTTATACCGGAATATTTATTTTCAGAAAAGGAAAGGCAGCTGAATGAATTCCGGGAAATGTGTAACTATCATCAGACAAATCCTACATCTCATTTTATGCAAAAAAGAATTTGCTCCTTACCAACAAAAAACGGAAGAATAACTTTAACAGGAGACATTTTGAAAATAACCGAAAACAAAGAAGTAAAAGAGTGGCAATTAAACGATGAACATGAAATACTACAGGAATTATGGAATTACTTTGGAATAAAACTTTGATAACTCTTGCTGCCGTATATTTGTTTACCATCACATAAAAAATGAACGCCACCACAGCCGCATTAAATGAATTATTCAGCAGGATACCACGCCGGCATTCTCCGGACAATGTAAAAGACATCAATAACATCTTAACTGAATACGAAGACCTTTTAATTGCCATTGAGGCGGTGAATTCTTTTTATGAAAAAAGTATACCACCTTTTTTTGATGACCTTGAAAGCGTAAAAGCAGCCATAAAAAAATCAAACGATAACAAAGCATCAAAAAAAAATAAAGACAGTTTTTTTGATGAAGCCTCCGGCTTGCTGAAAGACAGTGTGCAATCAGCAATAGAATTATATGCTGATGGCAGGAGAACTTCATAAAAACACATT
The DNA here is from genome assembly GCF_054783275.1 of Ferruginibacter profundus. NCBI lineage: Bacteria > Pseudomonadati > Bacteroidota > Chitinophagia > Chitinophagales > Chitinophagaceae > Ferruginibacter > Ferruginibacter profundus. The sequence goes on from NZ_BAAGQW010000002.1 coordinate 434,593, forward strand.
CAGTGCTCTACCCTTTTGCTTCACCCTTGCAGTTCCTCCCCTTGCAGCTACACAATATGCGAACCATGTAACTTATTTTAAAAATTATGTAATGTTTTAGTTTTAAAAACGAGTGATCCATTCCTGTTACCCGGTAATCTTTTTAATTGTTTTTAAAGCCGTATAATGAATAAATTTCTCTTCCTGATTTTTTTCACTACTATCTTTAAATAGTTTTAGCAAGGTAAAGGATACCCTGATAAAAAATCAGACCGCTTAAGTAAAAAACTGGCAGAGCCAGTAGACAAATAAACAATATTACAGAAGGTGCTTACAATAAAAAAACAGGATCACTTTTCGCACCTATTTTATTTTACCGGGCAGTAACCTGAAGCAGGATTTTACAAAACCATTTCACATGGCACGTAAATACCGGGGTAAACTGGGTGTGTTTACTTTAGCAACAGCCGCATTAAGTTTTGCCGATAAGCCAATACAAAAGCAGGCATTACAATTCAGAACCGGGCATACCAATGCTTTAAAAGAGAGTAAATTTATTTCCAATCCAGGAGGTGTATATGAGTTTTATTCACTGGCGGTAATAAGCACTTAAGGTTTCATTTTTAAAAATGAAAAGATGAAGAATATTACACTGTTGCCTACACAGGCTTACCTTACCGGGACTGTTATTGAAAGTACTTTAAAATATTTATCCGGAAGAACAAGGCCATCATTTATAGCCCCGGCGAAGAAGCCAGGCCAAGATTCCCGGTGCCTTTTGGCAATACTTCCCGTGACTTTAACAGTAACAAGTGAACAGTTCCTTTCCTTCAGGCCAAACTTCAGTGGCATTTGCCGCAGCTACCGTTTTTGCAATGGAATACAAAAACACTTTATGGGCTCCTATATTTTCATATTCAGCAGCTTCACTGATAAGCCTGAGCAGGATAACAGAAAATAAATATTGGACAACAGATATTTTTGTTGGGGCAGTACCCGGTTAGTTATCTGGCAGGCAGATCGTACATAATTATCACCGGTATACAAAACTAAAATCCCCGACGATGCAAAAGAATTCAGTACCATTCAATGTGCAATACAACGAGTACCATCAAACAGCACCAGGGTTAGTATATCATACCAGGTGATTATTTTTTTCTTCCTGTTTTTTCTATTTACTTAACTTTATTGCCTGTAAAGCATAAACACTTTATTGCAATGATGGCTGCATGGTAAAATTTTCCACCACTATATTAAAGTTTGATAAGCAGGGCGAAAAAACCGGATGGACCTATATTACCATTCCTGCAAAAATTGCGCAGCAAATAAAACCGGGCAATAAAAAATCATTTCGTGTAAAAGGCAAACTGGATGATTTTGAAATTGAAAAAGTGGCACTGATACCAATGGGCGAAGGTGATTTTATAATGGCCATTAATGCAGCTATGCGTAAAGGTATCCGCAAGCAAAAAGGCGCCGGCATCAAAGTGCAATTAACTGCTGATGCAGCTCCTATTCTTCCTCCGTCTGAATTGATAGAATGCATGGCCGATGAACCTGAAGCATTGCAATATTTTAATGCCTTACCGCAGGGGCACAGAAATTATTTTACCAAATGGATAGACAGCGCAAAGACTGATGCAACCAAAGCCAAACGAATTGCACTGGTCATTAAAACCATGATCCGCAAAATGGATTTTGGCGCCATGTTAAGAGAAGAAAGAGAGGAAAGAAAAAAATTAACCGGCCTTTAAATAACCTCACATTCACTATTTTCAATCCTGAGCACAGCCGAAGGGTACATTTCACGATTCACGATTCACCATTGACGATTCACTACTGCCTACCTTATCAATATTGTTGTTCCTTTTTGTTCTATACGCTTGCCCGTATCTATATTGGTGTATTGCAGCAGCCACACATAAGTTGCAGCATCTGCTCCCTGTCCCTTAAAAGTACCATCCCATTTGTTGGTCCAGTCAGTAGTAGAAAAGATCAGCTGCCCAAAACGGTTATACACTTTAAAAATAAGGTCTCTGGCTTTGTAGGCGTTTAAAGGATAGAGGTAATCATTTATGCCATCCTGGTTAGGTGTAAATGCATTGGGCACTGCGATATAACAATTCCCTACCACTTTAATAGTTTCCACTGCAGTATCCTTACAACCTAAATTATTGGTTACAATTAATTGCACAGGTACATTCCTGATGCTGGTTGAAAAAGGATAAGTTTGTTGCGGTGGTTGTTGTAATAAACTGGTATTACCATTACCAAAATCCCAGTACCAGGAAACAATTTTACCGATACTGCTTTCTTTATAACTGGCCAGGTCACCGGGGCAAACCACGGCCGTAGCTTCAAACTCCGCTTTTAAATCATTGTCCAAAAGAATTGTCTTTATTGCAGATGTGTCTTTACAAACACCGTTAGACACAATAAGCTGTGCCGTTTTATTGCCAAAAGTTGCGTACACCATTGACGGATTTTGTAAACCACTGGTGCGGATATTATCAAAATTCCATTTCCATAAATTCACTTCGTTTCTGCCGTCATGAAAATAATTGATGGTATCCCTTTTGCAACCCAAATTGATGCTGTAAGTAAAATCGGCATTCACCGTATCTTTTGTTTCAAAACTTAATGCAGCACCGGCAGGTGTTTCCTGTCCGCATTCATTAATGATGGTGTTGTTATCGGTGTTGCTTCTTTGTAATACTACCTGGTAAGTACCTTTGGTTTGAATAGGCGCAGATAATTTCACTTTAATTACCGGTGTTAATCCATCTGCCGAACACACTCCCGAAGCCGCAATAACAGTAACCGGTGTAGTACCCGATATCATTGTTACCCTGAAATCGCTGCCATCAGCAGCAATACTGCTGCAACGAATCAAGCGAAGCTGTTTACTGAAATCTAAAAATAATTCATCAGGTGCACAACCAGGTTTTGTAAGGCTATCCATTGGCGTGGGAAATACAGGGTATACTACAAGGGGAATATTTTCACCCACAGGTATTAATTGATCGCAATAATCTTTTAAAGTATTCCCATCAGCATTGCCATTTTTTATGGTGATGGTGTAATTACCAGGAGGCAATGGAGCATCGAGAGTGAGGATCACCGAGTCCATATCAAACCCGTTGCTGCAACCAAAGCCTGATGCAGCAATAACGTTTGCCAATGCTGGTGTTATAAAAAATTCGCTCCCGTTTGCTGAAAGTGAATTACAGGTCATCTGTTTGTTCAGCTTAATCGTTGCCTGGGTACCATCGCATGCTGCTCTTGCACTTAACAAATGTGGTGCCAAGGGGTCTGTGATGTTTGCTGTACCTCCGCCAAATGTAAGGTCGTAGCCATTTCCGCTACTTCTGAAATTGGTGATCATTAAAAGATAATCGTGCCCTACCAGGATGGTTGGCATGGCATTAAACGGATTAGTTTCACCCTCGCAATGAGAGTTGCCCACGCCTGCAGCCGTACAACCTGTCGGATAATTAGGAAATGGTGGATTGTTGCTGCTAACACCGTATAAATTTAAAGAAACCTGTAATGAGGCATCGGTAAGTGCATCATTGGGATTGCGGCCGGTAATGTCAAAAACCTCCCAATCATAATCTGCCTGGGGGGTTGTACCATTAATAACAAAACCTAGTGTACCGGTTTGATAGCAATGAAATTTATACCAGAAAGAATTATCTGCATTGTAAGTGGTGCAACCGGAGCCACTGGGAATTGCCGCTATTGGTGAAGTACAGCTTGCCGCCCCGCTTTGATGAAAATTTTTGGTGCCACAAACCGGAATAGCCTGGGCCGGGTTTTGCCCGATCAACGTAGTACAACTCTGCGAAAATGCAGTATCGGCCAGGCCGCAAAAAAGCAACAAAACAATCAGTACTGGTAATTTTTTAAACATAACAGTGGCGAAATTATTATAAAGATGCCTTTATACGCAATAATGCTGCAAGTGTTAATAAGGTTTTAACAAGTAAAGATGTATGAAATGATGTAATTACACAATAAAATGAAAACTGATATGGTTATTTCACCTTCCCTTTGATCTCCTGCAATTTCAATAAAGCCTCCACCGGCGTCAGGCGGTTAATATCCACCGTCTCCAGCAATTTGCGTATTTCATCAAAGGTATCGGAATGAGCATCAAAAATACTCAGCTGTACCTTTGGTGCGCTTAATTGCTTTACGGCTTCATCGGTATTGCTGTTGCGGCTCTCCTCCAACTGCACCAGTATTTCGTTGGCCCTGTTAATTAAAGAGGGCGGCATACCGGCCATACGTGCAACATGTATACCAAAACTGTGGGTGCTGCCGCCCGGCGCCAGCTTACGCAGGAAAATAATTTTATTACCTACTTCTTTATTGGTAACGTGGTAGTTTTTTACACCGGGTAATTTATTTTCCAGTTCGTTCAACTCGTGGTAATGTGTGGCAAATAATGTTTTGGGAGAAGCTGCGCTATTGTACAAATGCTCTACAATACTCCACGCAATGGAAATACCATCATAGGTAGAAGTGCCTCTTCCTATTTCATCCAGCAAAATTAAACTGCGGCTGGTGATGTTGTTGATGATGCTGGCGGTTTCATTCATTTCCACCATGAACGTACTTTCGCCACCGCTTAAATTATCGCTTGCGCCTACCCTTGTAAATATCTTATCCGTTAAAGGTATTTTTGCATCCGACGCCGGCACAAAACTACCCATATGTGCCATTAAAGTGATGAGTGCAGTTTGCCTGAGTATGGCACTCTTACCACTCATGTTGGGCCCGGTTAAAATAATTATTTGCTGAGATGAGGGGTCCAGTAAAATATCATTGGCAATATAAGGTTCGCCAACGGGCAGGTATCTTTCTATTACCGGGTGACGGCTGTCTTTCAAATCTAAAATATCGCCATCACTCAATAAAGGTTTTTTATAACTGAAGTGCAAAGCATTATTGGCAAAACAGGTTAAGCAATCCAGTATGGCCATCACATGCCCGTTCACCTGCATTGGTGCAATATAATCCTGCAGCTCGTTCAGTAATTTTTCGAAGAGCTGCATTTCAATTTGTAAGATCTTATCTTCTGCACCAACAATTTTTTCTTCGTATTCTTTTAGTTCCGGAGTAATGTAGCGCTCTGCATTTACCAATGTTTGTTTGCGTATCCAGGTATCGGGCACTTTGGTTTTATGGGCATGTGTAACTTCCAGATAATAACCAAACACATTGTTGAAACTTATTTTTAAAGAAGATATACCTGTTGCCAAAGCTTCTTTCTGTTGCAATTGCAGCAAATAATCTTTACCGCCGCTGGCAATTTTTCTCAGGTCGTCTAATTCTTCGTTAATGCCTGTTGCAATCACGCCGCCTTTTGCAGCCGCAACAGGTGGATTTTCATTCAGCTCTTTAATGATCTTATCTAAAATATATTTACACGGATTAAGAGAATCCCCTAATCTTTTTAAATAATCATTGGTACTGTTTTCACCAATCAATTTGATGGCTTCCGTTTGTTGCAGGCCTTTTGCAATCTGCAACACTTCCCTGGGGTTTACTTTTTTCAGCGGCACTTTACTCACCAGCCTTTCCACATCACCGGCCTGTTTAAGGTGGTGTGTAATTTTATTTCTTATATCAACATCCTTAATAAAAAATTCAACGGTACTTAAGCGTTCATTTATTTTATCAATATTATTTAAGGGCATTATGATCCAGCGCTTCAGCAATCTTGCCCCCATCGCACTCACCGTATTGTCCATTACTTTCAATAAAGTATTCTGCCCTTCTCCACCAAATAATTCCAGGTTGCGTATGGTAAAACGATCCATCCATAAATGTTCGTCTTTATCTATTCTTTGTATGGAAGTAATATGGCCAAGATTGGGATGTTCGGTATCTTTTAAATAATGCAGTATTGCACCGGCTGCAATTATTGCTGTAGTTAAACTTTCAATGCCAAACCCTTTTAAACTGTGCGTACCAAAATGTTTTAATAAACTTTCGGTGGCATAGGCTTCTGCAAATATCCATTCATCTAATGTGTAGGTAAAAAATTTAGTACCGAATAATTCCCTGAATTGCTTTTGCCTGTTGCGCTGAAAAATCACTTCTGCAGGCCTTAAGCTTTGTAATAACTTATCAGCATAAGCGGCATCACCTTCTGCTAAAAAAAATTCACCGGTGCTGATATCTAAAAAAGCAATACCCACTTTTTCATTATCAAAATGCAAAGCGGCTAAAAAATTATTGCTGTTATGTTCTAATAATTTATCGCTGGTGGCTACACCGGGCGTAACCAATTCTGTAACGCCACGTTTTACAATACCCTTGGCTTGTTTGGGATCTTCCAGCTGATCGCAGATGGCCACACGATAACCGGCTTTTACCAGTTTGTGTAAATAGGTATCTAATGCATGATGTGGAAAACCTGCTAACTGGGACGATTTTTCATCTCCATTATTGCGCTTGGTAAGGGTAATACCTAAAACGGTGGAGGTCTTTACCGCATCATCACCAAATGTCTCGTAAAAATCACCCACCCTAAAGAGCAGAATAGCATCAGGGTATTTAGCCTTGATGGCATTATGTTGCTGCATTAACGGGGTTTCGCCAACTGCTTTTGCCATAGTTGGCAAAAATAGGAAACCACGATGAATGTTTGCACATTATAAGTTGGTGAATAAACCCCGTCAGCGGTTGCAAACCCCGGCGGCGGTTATTTCTCTTTTCAACCGCCGACCGGGCTGATAGCCTACGACGGGGTTTATGTAACAGTTTTCAGACTAATTATCCTGTTTGGTCAATATCTCTTTCTTCATCTTTTCCCACAACCCGTCAAAGGTCTGATGATTTTCTTCTTTCCATTTAGTGCTGAAGGCCTTTATTTTTTCTGCCCTGTCCTCTTTGGTTAGCCGGAAAAAGGCTGTGATGGCTTCGCCGTCGTATTCATGTGCCATCTGGTTGTACAATTCTTTTAATTGCTTTTCCTTGCGGATATTGCTGTGGGCAATTTCAATTTCCATTTCCTCCCTCAGCATTACTTTTTCGTCGTAGCTGCCGCCGGGTAATAGTGTTTTTGCAATTACCGGCATCAGTTCTATCAGCATTAAAATAAATACGATCAGGTAATAGCGAAACTGCAGGGCAGAATTATTTTTCAGTAAATTACTCAGTGCATCTACCCGGGTTAAAAAACCATTGTTGAGGTATTGTGTAAAAGCCAGTTCTTCTGCCTTTATTTTTCCTTCCATCTCATTCAGTTCTTTATCGGCATCATTTAATTTAGGCTGATCTGCTTTTATCAGTGCCTGGTATTCTTCATCTAATTTCTGGTATTCATTTCGTTTGGCAATCGCAATATCTTTAATGCCCACTTTGCCTGTACCGCCGCTGCCATCTGTTTCGGCTAAAAAATTCTGCCGTGCTTTATTCACATCAGCATATTTATTATCGAGCTCTGTTTTAATTTTTTCTTTTTGCAGCAATAATTCGTTCTTGCGATTGCTATACAGGCTATCCAGTTCCTGTCGCTTTACCATTTTACGTTTTTCATTATCCAGCGATGTCTGCATTTTTATTTCTTTATCAAACATATACAATACGGCAGGCTGTGCCATAAATGTACCGATGGTAATAGCCAGCAGTGCCCTGAATAATAATGGTGTAAATTTTTTCTTATTGAATTTGGTAATGCCTTTTATTAAAGCCCTGTCGATAGTAAGAATAATAAAACCCATAAATATACCCAGTGCTACTGCCAGCACTCCGGAATCAACAATGGTGCTGAAAAAATACGTCCACGTAAAACTGGCAAATAACCATGTGGCCAAAACCGTCATGCCAATGATGCGGTAGCGGTTCCTGTCTACAACTGAATCAATCAGTATTTCCCTTTCGGCTGTGGATAACCACCATAAAAATTCGGTCAGTTGAGATGGCTCATAGGTTTCCCTTTGAGAAAGCGGAATGTTTCTTTCTGTCATTTGAATTGGTTAAATGAATTAATAAACGTTCAATAGTTGAGTTGAACCAGAAAGAAGAGTTGAAGTATTTGCAAAATAAATAATCCCGATGGATTAACGGATGCTTATTGCATTTATTTTAGCCCTGGCAATACATTAACAGTTTCTTAAATCTCCCGGTTAAACTTGGGTTGTATAAAAGCATCTATTCTCATATCTTTGCAACCTCTTAAAAAAGAGAGGCTTGTTTATAAATTCAGGTAATATGAAAAAAATCTACAGTGCGTTGTTTTTGATGATGATGGTAGCTACCATTAGTGCACAACCTCCAAAGGGCATGGGCCAAAGCGATCCGGAAGCCAAAAAAGTACTGGATGCTGTAAGCGCCAAGTTTAAAACCTTTAAAAGTGTTACTGCAAAATTTGCATTAAAAATAGAAAATGCTGCCGGCAAAAGCCTGGGTACCAAATCGGGTACAGTATATATGAAAGGCACCAAATACCGCATGAGCGTTAAGGGCCAGGATGTATTTTGCGATGGCAGCAATGTGTGGACCTACGATAAAGCCAGCAATGAAGTAACGATCAGTAAATTAGACCTTACCAATAATACCATTACTCCCCAGAAATTGTTCACCAATTTTTACGATAAGGATTTTTTGTATAAACTAAACGGCGAAGTAAAAGGCGTGCAGGAAGTAGAGTTGACCCCTATTGATAAAAGCAAGGCTTTTCACAAAGTGCTGGTAAATATTAATAAGGCATCTCAAACCATTACTTCGGGAAAAGTATTTGAAAAAACCGGCAACCGTATCACCTATTCCATTGCAAGTATGAATACCAGTGCACTTGTACCTGATGCACAATTTATATTTGACCAGAAAAAATACCCGGGCGTTGATGTTGTAGATTTAAGATAAACGGTTCAAACATATTTGTAAAAGGATTGAAATAAAACTTCAATCCTTTTTTATTTACCCCAGCGGAATGTTTTTACATCAATACCTGCAAGGTCAAGCACCCTGTCAACCACGGTAGCAGCCACTTCTTCAATAGTTGCTGGTTTGCTGTAAAATGAGGGTGTTGCCGGGCAGATGATGCCTCCGGCAAGCGTTATGGCTTCCATATTGCGTATATGAATAAGGTTATACGGCGTATCTCTTGCCACGCAGATCAGTTGCCGCCTCTCCTTTAAAACAACGTCGGCAGCCCTGGTAATTAAATCATTAGAAATGCCTGTGGCTATCCTGCCCAAAGTACCCATGCTGCAAGGGATGATGATCATTGTATCAAACTGCCCTGACCCTGAAGCGAAAGGGGCATTAAAATCCTGCTGGCTGTAAAATTTTACAGGAAGGTCTTTATAGCTGTCATTATCCAGCTCAGTAGCCCAAACCTGTTTAGCATTTTCGGTCATTACCACGGCCAGGTCTGCCCATTGCTCTTTAGCCTGCAGTAATTTATCAATTAATATTTTAGGATAAACTGAACCACTTGCACCGGTTATTGCCACTACAATTTTCTTCATTACTTTGCGTTTATAAACCATCTAAGCTACAAAACAATTATTTCATGCAAAAGGTTAAATATTTTTTCATTCTTCTTGTTATTCCGGCACTATTTTCATCTTTTAATACCCCAAAAAAAGATAAAATAAACTGGCTTACTTTAAATGAACTGGATGCTGTGTATAAAAAACAACCCAAACCAATTATCATTGATGTGTATACGAGTTGGTGCGGCTGGTGCAAAGTAATGGACAAGGAAACTTATGGCAACGATAAAGTAGCTACTTATATTAACGAAAATTACTATGCTGTAAAATTCAATGCCGAATCAAAGGATTCTGCTGTACTGAACGGGAAAAAATATGGATTTAATACTACTTATAAAGCCAATGATCTTGCTGTTTATTTGTTATTTGGCCAGATGGGTTATCCTACCACAGTTTTATTATCGGCCATTGATGCACAACCGGCCCCATTATCCGGTTACCTTAAACCATCCGAACTGGAGCCGCCATTAAAATTTTTTGGCGATGGTATTTATAAAAGCAAGAATTTCCCTGATTACATGAAGGCATTTTCAGCAAAATGGTAAAAATATTTATGACCATGCAACCGAGTATTATTGATAACCGACTATATAATTGGTTTTTCATAGGATAAGGTTTAATGGTTAATGGTTTTTGATTAGTGCCGGTCCCCGAAAGGGTTCCGGTTTTTTTGTGTCATTTTTTGAGTTATTGCCACAGCCGCACGGAAACACAGTAGTTCTACCATTATTTTATGCACACGCAGCTGTTATAATTTTTGAATAAATTTGTTCTACTGTTGAATTCTCAAAAGTAAAAATGAAGAAATATAAATTTACAAAGAGTGGACATGATTGGTACATTGATCTTCCGGTATTTATTGAACAAGGAGGCAGTATTGGCGACTTACAAATGGTAGACGGGGCAGACAAAATGCTAGACCTGATGGCAGGGAATGAGACCTCTGTAACGCTTTGTATTTCTAAGGATCAATTTGAAGAAGCAGATGTTCTTGAACTAACCGAAAAATGTGATCCGTATGTTGGCGGCGGATATTATATCCTGAAAAACTACGAAGGAAAAGAAATCAACCGAACAATGTGGTTGTGCAAGGTTACCGAATTCGTATTTGGGGATATCCCTTTACAAATTTTCATCAAAAGAGAAAACACCAACCCAACTTAAAAATACCCGGGCTTAAAGAAAAGTCTTTTTTACCCGGGTAATATAAACATGCACATTTTTTAGTGGGAACTATATGTTGTAATTTCCGTTCTCAATTTACTACATGCCGGCACCAAAACTTCAACGCAGCCTCGGGCTTTTTCAATCTACTGTTTTAAATATGATCGACATGGTGGGCATTGGCCCCTTTGTAACACTGCCTTTTGTAATGGGTTTAATGGGTGGCATGTTTTTATATGCCTGGATAGCAGGCGCTGTGCTTTCGTTGATTGATGCCATGATCTGGAGCGAACTGGGGGCAGCCTACCCTCTTGCCGGCGGCAGTTACAATTTTTTAAAACAGGCTTATGGCAAAAACGGGGCCGGCAGAATGATGAGCTTTTTATACGTATGGCAAACCGTTATACAGGCACCATTAGTTGCAGCTTCTGCAGCCATTGGCTTTTCGCAATACCTGGGTTATTTAATTCAGCTTACGCCATTGGAACAAAAAGCTGTTTCAGGAATCGTTATCATCTTCATTACTTTTTTATTATACCGTAAAGTTGACAGCATTGGTAAAATTGGCGTGCTGTTGTGGAGCGGCGTGCTGCTTACTTTAGGCTGGATAATTTTCGGGGGCATTGCTCATGGTAATTTTTTACAGCCATTAAAAGATATTAATACCGGTTTCAACTGGGCGCAATTAGCATCGTTTGTATTTGGACAGGCCTGCATCAAATCGATGTACAGTTATTTAGGCTATTACAATGTTTGTCATTTAGGAGGAGAAATTAAAAACCCCGGCAAAAATATTCCGAGAAGCATGTTTATTTCTGTAATCGGCATTGCCATTTTATACCTGGCCATGAATGTAAGTGTAAGCAGCGTAATTCCCTGGCAGGAAATAAAGGGCTGGGAAGCTACAAAAACAGGCAGCATCAGCGACAAAAGCAATTATGTGGTAAGTATATTTATTGAACGATTATATGGCGGCACGGCGGCTACTGTTGCTACTGTAATGATATTGTGGGTAGCGCTGGCCTCTCTGTTTGCTGTAATGCTCGGCTATTCAAGAGTGCCGTATGCCGCAGCAGTTGATGGTGCATTTTTTAAAATCTTCGGCAAGCTTCACCCTACCAAAAATTTTCCCTATGTTTCGTTATTGATATTGGCAGGCTTTGCATTTTTATTCAGTATGTTGTTTAAAATGAAACATGTAATTGACGGTATCCTGGCTATGCGTATCATTGTACAGTTTGTAGGCCAGGCGGTTGGTATTATTTTATTGCGCAACAGAAACGGCACCAAAAACCTGCCTTATAAAATGCCGCTTTACCCATTGCCGGCTATTTTAGCCATTGCCATGTGGTTGTTTATTTTTATTGCCACGGGCCTTACTATAATAGTTTCTTTTCTTATTGTTTTTGGAAGTGGCGTAATTGTGTATTTCATTTATGCTAAACTGCAACATAAGTGGCCTTATGTATCAAATGACCTCTTAAATTCAGAAGATGAAATTGAAATGGCCGTGGAATAATTTACAACACACTATTATGCACAGAAAATTTTCCTGTACATAAAAAAGTGAACACCGCAGCAACCAGGTTGCAGGCAATGATTGTTTTCTTTATCATATCAGAATTTTATTTTTATTCCTGCGGCTACGCCAAATGAATTGGGATAAGATTTTACTGCCGCATCTTTATTAATTGACGTTAAAGCAAAGCTGCCGGCTGGCATAAGATTCAAGGCAATCCTTTTGCCCAGGTTATACTCCAAAGCAATTCCGGCAAATGCATTAAAGTATGTTTTTTTAAGCCCTTGTATGGTACTGATCGTTTGTTTTTCTTTTGTACTGCCCTGTATTAATTCGGTTTCTATTTGCTGCTTGGTTAAAAAATTAATGGTGGTACCTGCTGTAGGCACAATACTGAATTTACCGAATGAAAAGGTATAGTCAACTGCTAACGGAATACCCACGTATTGCAATGTATTGGTAGAAGCTGCTGCGCTAACACTATCACCAACCGCCGGAGTAGTTCCGGTTTTAGGATTAATATAAGTATACCCTGAAGAACAATCGAAACGGTATTTTACTTTGCCATCATTATCCAGTTTGGCAAATATTTTTTTAGGCTCGATACTTATTTTTTTAGTGAGGTAGGTAATGCCAGATTGTACACTCCACTTTTTACTTACCGGAACCTGTACCAGCACACCAACCAATGAAGATGTTTCGTGTGGTTCATCCCTTTTAATTTCTTCCCTGCCATTTCTTGGCTGCGGACCGGGATCATGATGATCATCTTCTAACCTGTTAAAACTAAACTGTGGCGAATAAAACGGCATTACATTTACATGAAAAGGCTTAGGGTTTTTAAGATTTTTCTTTTGGGCTGCGGCTACAGTAGCATCAGGCGTAATTCTTTTGGTATCAATTTTTGTAAGCCCCTTTTTTTGCAGATCGCCGGTTATCTTTTCAGCTTTATCATTTTGCAGTGCCCTTAATTCATTTTGCTTTGTAATGAATGACAATTTATTTTCCGGATTTTTTACAATATCATTTTCAGCTGCTGTTTCATCTTCTTGTGCAGCTGCATTTTTTACGGTAATTTTTGTTTTATGGATGGAAGATTTTTTTATTGGCGACTTTGTTACCTGCTGAGGTGAAGTATTTTCAGTTACCATTTCACCCTCATTTTCAGCTCCAGGATTTTTTATGCTGATCTTATTTTTTGATTTTTGTTCTGCACCAATGGCTGTTTTTCGATTCAGGTTTTGTTCACCCTTGTTGGTTAAGTTATTCAAAGAATCCCTTTGCAAATCTTTCCCTGCATTTTTCATTTCAGTATTGTCTGATGCAGTACCGCTGGTACCCGTAGCTATTTCACCTGTGCTATTCAGGTTCCCTTCAGTTACATCGGGTTTATTCTTCTCAACGCTATCATTATTGTTTGTTGTAGCCACCTTCCTATATGTTCCGTTATCCATGATATCTACCGCCACTCTCTCCCTGCCATATTTTTTTGATTGTATCTCATAAATAATAGTACCTGATAATAGCAGTAATAAGGCGATCGCCAATCTTTTAAGATTATTGTATTTTCTTTTTATCTGGATAACATTACTTTTATCCAGGTTGTTATCTATGGCATCCCATACTTTTCCCGAAGGCATCTCTTCCTGCCCTTCAATGGAATCCCTGAACAATTTATCAATATCGTGTAAATTTTCGCTCATAAGCTAATTAGTATTTTGTTTAGCAATTTGTGCGCTGTTTACAACAGCTTTTTTTAAGATAGCTCTTGCATCTGATAAATTGGATTTGGAAGTACCTTCAGAAATACCCAGTACTTCAGCTATTTCCCTGTGTTTCATACCTTCAAAAACATACAAGTTAAAAACCATACGGTAAGCGGATGGCAATAGCTGTACCATCTGTAATAATTCTTTGGTGCCCAGTTGAGAGGAAATATTTTCGGTGCCGCCATACTCCGTTTGTACATCGTCGATATTTACCACGGCGTGAAGATGTGATTTACTCCTGAATTTCTGTAGTGCACAATTCACCATAATCTTTCTTACCCAGCCCTCAAAAGAGCCGGCAAATTTAAACTGCTGCAAATTTTCAAACACTTTCATAAAACCCTCCTGCAAAGTTTCCTCTGCTTCTTCCCTGTTTTTAGAATACCGCAGGCATATCACAAACATCTTTGGTGCCAGCAACGCATACAACCTGCTCTGGGAATGTCTTTCCCCTTTAATACAGAGTTGTATAAGCTGGTTTAGTTCGTCCTGCATATTGCGAATACAGTTAAGATGTCAATCAATTGTTAAATGGTTGGGTTAAGAAATAAAATATTTTTTTGCACCCAACCCTTTATCCATAACTCCGCATCTGTGCTTTTATTATACGTTATCAAAATTTGCCCACTCAAAAAAATCAATTATGAAAAAAGCCCTTTTTAGTCTGCTGATTCCCGCTACAGTTTTATTTGCCTGCAACAAATCCAATACGGATAGCAGTAACGTTTCATTAACTGCCTCAGCCACACAGGTGGCCGTTGGCCAGACGGTTACTGTTACTGCCAGTACAAATGTAAATACATTAAGCTGGTCGGCAACACCAGCCGCCACTGCTTTGGCAACTTACAGCGTTACCACAGAAAAGACCAATTATTTTACATTTTCCCAACCAGGCAATTATGTAATTGGTGTGAGAGCAAGAGGACTTGATTTAGATTCCGTGCATGTTTGTAATCACAACGACAGCATCGGTCATCACCTTCCTGATAGTTTATGGAACCATCATATTGATAGTATGTGGCATGTAAGAGGTCATGACAGGGGCCAATGCAAAAACGGACAAGATTCAGCTTCAATAGTTATACAGGTTAAGTAGGTTTAATGGCGAACAAAAAGCGGGTTTATTTCTATAAGCCTGCTTTACTTTAAACAGATACAACACAACATTAACAATAAGTGCGTCGGCAATTACCTCTGCTACATTTTGTTGGAACAGTTTTAGCTGACTGGTAATCACTTGTAAAAAGATCACTTAAAATTCAATCAATATGAAATTCGTAACACTTCTATTATGCTCATCATTATTTGCCACCTCCTCCGGCTGGCTGAATAACCTGGAGGATGCAAAAAAAACGGCAACACAAAACCACGAATTGATACTTTTGAATTTTTCCGGCTCCGATTGGTGTGGCCCCTGCATAAGGTTGCGAAAAGAAATATTTGAAAGCACTGAATTTAAAAATTATGCAGATGCCAACCTGGTATTGGTAAATGCCGATTTTCCCAGGTTGAAAAAAAACCAGCAGGATAAAGAACAGGTAAAACGAAATGAGGCATTGGCAGATAAATATAATCCCAAAGGAAAATTCCCTTTCACGTTGTTATTAGATGCCGGGGGTAAAGTTTTAAAAACTTATGATGGCTTCCCCGGTATTTCTGCAACAGAATTTACAAACGATATCAAATCATTCACCAATGCCGGCAAATGACACCCTTACGCTTACGCAAACTATTTTTAAGCGTACCTTAAAATTAATGGGCAACCGGTTTGAAATAAGCGTGGTAGCCGATGAAGAAGATGAAGGCTGGGCTAACAATTGTATAGATGCTGCCATTGCCGACATACAGCGTATTGAAAGATTACTCACCACCTTCAGCGATACCAGTGAAACTTATTTAATTAATGCTAATGCAGGAATAAAACCTGTTAAAGTTGACAAAGAAATTTTTGATATCATTCAACGCTCTGTAAAAATATCAGAGATCACACAAGGTGCATTTGATATTACCTACGGATCTATTGATAAACGTTTATGGAATTTTGACAAGACCATGAAAACATTGCCCGATGAAAAACTGGCAAAGAAAATGGTGCGTTTGATCAATTATAAAAACATCATTTTAAACAGAGAAAACTATACGGTTTTTTTAAAGGAAAAAGGTATGCGTATTGGCTTTGGAGGTATAGGAAAAGGCTATGCTGCCGAACGTGCCAAATATATTTTAAAACAAAATGGTGTTGAGCATGGTATTGTAAATGCAGCGGGAGATTTAACCACATGGGGCTATCAGCCTGATGGCAAACCGTGGACAATTGGTATTGCCAACCCCAACAGTATTCACCAGCCATTCTCTTACATGAACATTACAGACATGGCTGTGGCTACATCCGGGAACTATGAAAAATTTGTGGTGATCAACGGAAGAAAATATTCCCATACCATTGATCCAAAAACTGGTATGCCGGTGCATGGTATTAAAAGCGTAACCATAATTAGTCCCAATGCAGAAATTGCAGATGCAATGGCAACTCCGGTTACCATTATGGGCATTACTGCCGGGTTAGATATGATTAACCAGATAAAAAATATTGCCTGCATCATTATCGATGAACAGGATACAATTTACACTTCAAAAAACATTAACCTGATATGAGTACTAGAAGAAACCTTACAATGATTGCAGCCGGAATTACAGTATCTGTTGCTGCAGGCAGTTGCGTCAGCGTAAAAGAGTATCAAAAAAATAAACTGAACGATTCTGAAATGGTGTTAGGCGCAAGAAAAGTACAGAAGACCGAAATGAGTTTTCAAACTTACCGTGAAGGTGCATCAGGTGCTAACGGAGGTAAGACAGGTGGCGGATGTGGTTGTAATTAACAGACACCACCAGTAAAAAATCCGCAAAAAATTATATCGACAAAAGGACTGGAAAATAAAATAACTTATGAAGAAGATCTGTTTATCTGTAGTAGGCCTGTATATAGGTTTGTTTGGAGCTTTTGCTCAAACTAACTCCACTGATTCTGTATATCAAAGCCGCCCGCTGAAAATTGATGAAGTAAATTTAGTCAGCAGCTATTATCACCAGGATGGAAATAACAGTGCTGTTACCGGGGGCATTGGCACAGAAAAATTAACGGACATTGCTAATGTGATTGACCTGAAATTAGTAGGTTACGATTATAAATTACGCAAACATTCAGTTACTATAGAAGCAGGTGTGGATACTTATACTTCTGCATCATCTGACAAAATTGACCTGAAAGCGAATTCTTCAGCATCTTCTCATGATGTTCGTTTTTATCCTTCCGTAGCATGGAGTGTAGAGAATGAAAAAACAGGTAATACATTTGGATTAAATGCTTCTTTTTCTAAAGAATTTGATTACACCTCTTTTGGCATCGGTGCCAGCTTTAATAAAAAATCTAAAAATAATAACCGTGAGTTTGGCATTAAAGCACAGGCTTATCTCGACCGGGTTTCGCTGGTATATCCAATTGAATTGATACCAGCTTCAACTAGCAGTGCGTCTTCATCCCGTGGAGAGCATCAATATCCTGTTAGTGCAAGAAATACTTTCAGCACTTCACTTTCCTATTCGCAGGTGGTGAACAGGAATTTCCAGCTGATGTTTTTAACGGATCTTGTTTCGCAAAATGGTTACCTGGGATTACCTTTTCACAGGGTTTATTTTACAGACGGATCTGTACACGTGGAAAACTTACCGGGCAGCAGATTTAAAATACCTTTAGGTGTAAGAGCAAATTACTTTTTAGGAGACAAAGTTATTTTACGATCCTTCTATCGTTTTTATAAAGACGACTGGGGGCTGCAATCCAATACTATAGACCTTGAAACTGCAGTGAAACTGACACCGTTTTTTTCTGTTACACCGTTCTATCGTTTTTATACTCAAACAGCAATAAAATATTATGCTGCTTACGAAGCACATACAGCTGCTGACCAATATTACACCAGCAGTCCTGACCTGTCAAAATTCAACAGCAACTTTTTTGGAGCAGGCTTTCGTGTTGCGCCACCAAAAGGTGTGCTGGGAATTGAACGTTTGAGTATGCTTGAACTACGCTATGGACATTACAACAGGACCAATGGATTGAATTCTGACATTGTGAGTTTAAATTTAAAATTCAAATAAATATTTTTGAAACTACTTTGTAGTTGTTGTTTGCCAGGGATTGCATGGATGATCACGTATAGTATTTTTAATTAGTGGCCGTTATTGTAATTCGTGGCAACAAATTTGCAATAAGAAAAACAAAAAAACATTTACACATCTTCACTTTTGTTTAACAGTGTAGCAGCATAATTGTAATACTAATTTTTGATTTCTGCTGTTACATTAATAATAATCAACCACTAAATTCTTTCTATCGGCATACAGACTTTTACATTGACTTTTTTATCACCACTAAATGTAAATCCAATGAAGTCTGTATTAAAAAAAACTATTCTTGCCGTTGTATTGATAGCGGGCCACAGCATTTTGCTGCAAGCACAAATAGACCTTTCAAAATATGAAGTGGGCCTTAGTGGCGGTGTATTTGTTTACCAGGGAGATCTTACGCCACAACAATTAGGGTCATACAAAACAATGAAGCCGCAACTGGCTTTGCATATTTACCGCATCATCAGCCCTGCGTTTTCTGTTCGTTTAAATCTTAACAGGGGTAAACTCTATGGTAATGATGCAAAATATTCAAACCCTGATTGGAGGCAGCAAAGAAATTTTAATTTCTCCACACCGGTAACGGAACTTTCATTGCAGGGTGTATGGAGTTTTTTACAGGCCAGGACACCACGCTTTTCTCCTTATCTTTTTGCAGGTGCAGGTTTTTCATTTGTAAAAATAAAAAGAGACTGGAGTAATATTAATACTACCGTATTTGGTGAAGGATCAGATGTTCAGAATGGATTAGCCACAGATGCAGCAAAATCTTTGCCCCGTATCTTACCGGTTGTACCCGTAGGTGCTGGCGTGCGCTATGGATTGAATGATCATTTTTCTTTAATTGGTGAAACCAGTTACCGTTTAAGCTTTACTGATTATTTAGATGGCTTTAGCAAATCTGCCAATCCCAATAAAAACGACCATTATTTAAGCCACAGTGTTGGCATCATCTATTCATTTAATAAAAAGGATAAAACATTAGGTTGCCCTAAAAGATTTTAGATTTGTGATTTTAGGTTTATGATTTTTGTGGAAGGTATGGCGGAGGCTTTATTAAATTTTCACAGGCAATTCCATTAACTCATTCAGTTCATTATGTATACATTGAAAAGCCATGCAGTAGCTGCCGTTGGTGATCACCAGGTACGGCACCTGCATGGTTATGTTATACCGTAACACCTGGTCTAACACTTGTTTATTCAAATCCACATTCATTTCTTTACACTCTATAATCATCCATGGTTTTGATGCAGCATCATACACCACAATATCAAAACGCTTTTTAAGATCACCCAGTTTAATCTCCTTCTCCACTGCAATTAAAGAAGCCGCATATTTTTTTACTTTTACCAGGTATTGCAAAAAATTCTGCCGCACCCATTCTTCGGGGGTAAGCACTACCCATTTTTTTCTTACCTCATCAAAGATAATTTCCCTGCTATCTTCCTTTTTAATTTTAGGCTGATAGGGCGGGTAATCAATTTTTATCATCGTACCTGAAGGGAATTTTGTAATTTTAAAAAATGTAACTGCCTGAAAGTATTATTAAGCAAAGGTATGACGTTCAAGTGAGCCACACAATTGCATAACCATGTTCAATAAATAAAATTCAGCCAGTCCTAAAAAATCAAAGAAAAATATGAAGTCAAAAGAAGAAATTGTAAACAACTGGCTGCCGAGATATACCGGCGAAGCTTTAGAGAACTTTGGTAAATATATTTTATTGACCAATTTCAGTAATTATGTAGACATGTTTGCTGCATGGAATAATGTAAAAGTAATCGGACGGGACCGGCCGATGCAATGTGCCACCGCCAATAATATTACCATTATTAATTTTGGTATGGGAAGCCCGGGTGCTGCAACTGTGATGGATCTGTTAAGTGCTATACAACCCGAAGCGGTTTTGTTTTTAGGCAAATGCGGCGGTTTAAAAAAACGCCATAGTATCGGCGACCTGATTTTACCTATTGCCGCCATGAGAGGCGAAGGAACGAGCAATGATTACTTTCCTCCTATTGTTCCGGCACTGCCTTCCTTTAGTTTGCAGAAAGCGATATCAACTACGATAAGAGATTATGAAACCGATTACTGGACCGGCACTGTATATACTACCAACCGCAGGGTTTGGGAGCATGATGAAGAATTTAAACTGTACCTGCAAAAAGTAAAAGCTTATGCCATTGATATGGAAACAGCCACTATTTTTTCTGTTGGTTTCTATAACCACATCCCAACCGGTGCATTGTTACTGGTTAGCGATCAGCCGATGGTTCCCGAAGGAGTAAAAACAGAAGCCAGTGATAAAAATGTTACGGCGGCGTTTGTAGAACGCCATTTAAAAATCGGTATCGATTCTTTAAAACAATTAATTAATAACGGTTTAACTGTAAGACATTTGAAATTTTAATCGTCAGTTGTGAGTCGTCGATCGTGAATACTGCTTTCAGGTTGACGACTCTTCACTCACGTTTCACCACTCACGAATCAAGCCATTGCCATCGCTCCTTTCTATACAAAACCTTTCCATACAATTCAGCAATGAAGGCAAAAAAACTATTGCGGTAAAAAACAGTTCCATAGATATAAAAAAGGGAGAACTGGTAGCCATTGTTGGCGAAAGCGGATCAGGAAAATCTGTAACCGCATTATCCTTATTACAATTATTACCTGCACAAAGTAGTGTTAGTGGCAAGACTTTATTTTTCAGGAAAGACAAGCCTCCTGCAGACCTGGTAAAATTAACTGCAACCGACATCAATAGGATAAGAGGCAAAAAAATTGCGATGATCTTCCAGGAGCCAATGACTTCATTGAATCCTGTTTTTACCTGTGGTAAACAAGTGATGGAGGCTATACAACTGCATCAAAACGTAAATGCAAAAACGGCAAGGCAAAAAACCATTGCACTTTTTGAAAAAGTAAAATTACCCGACCCGGAAAATATTATGCATCGCTATCCGCATGAATTAAGTGGCGGGCAAAAGCAAAGGGTGATGATTGCCATGGCCATTAGTTGCGACCCCGCTTTATTAATTGCCGATGAACCTACCACTGCACTTGATGTAACCGTACAAAAAACAATACTGGAACTGATAAAAGAATTACAACATCAAAACCGCATGAGTGTTATTTTAATTACACACGACCTGGGTGTTGTTGCAGATATTGCGGATAAAGTGATAGTAATGTATAAAGGAGAGATTGTGGAGCAAGGCATTACCAAAGAAGTATTACAATCGCCACAACATCCTTATACAAAGGCATTACTGGCTTGCCGGCCTGCAGGAAAACCTAAAGGAGAACGATTGCCGGTGGTAAGTGATTTTATTGAAGGAGAAAGTGAAAAACTTATTACTACAACAGTACAAAGTATAACGCCGGCAACCATCAGTGATCAGCAAGCAACCGTTTTGCAGGTTGAAAATCTAAAAGTATATTTTCCCGCTTCAAAAAAAATATTTGGCAAAGCTTCACAATATTTTAAAGCAGTTGACGATGTTAGTTTTAAAGTAATGCAGGGAGAAACACTCGGGCTTGTAGGGGAAAGCGGTTGCGGCAAAACAACTTTGGGCAGAACAATTTTACAATTGATACAACCAACAGATGGTAAAATTTATTTAGAAGGAAAAGATATTACGCAGATAAAAAAATCGGCATTGCGTAATATGCGTAAAGACCTCCAGATCGTTTTCCAGGACCCATATGGTTCGTTAAACCCACGTATCACAATCGGAGATGCAATACTGGAACCTTTAGCAGTGCACAAGGTTTTAGATAACAATTTACAGCGCAGGGAAAAAGTGATAGAGTTATTGGAAAAAGTAAGTTTATTACCTGAACATTTCAATCGCTATCCGCACCAATTCAGCGGCGGGCAACGTCAACGCATTTGTATAGCCCGTGCGCTGGCATTAAACCCTTCTTTTTTAATTTTTGATGAAAGTGTTTCTGCATTGGACGTAAGTGTGCAGGCGCAGGTACTGAATTTACTCAATGACCTTAAAAGGGAATTCAATTTTACTTCTATATTTATATCACATGATCTGTCTGTTGTAAGATATGTAAGCGACAGGATTTTAGTAATGCACAAAGGCAAAATTGTGGAGCAGGGCGATGCGGAACAGATTTATCACCATCCGCAAAATGAGTATACTCAAAAATTAATTGAAGCCATACCGGGCAGGCAATTAATTGCTTAATCGCCATACCGGTTTGTCTTTATCTTTTCTGTAAGTACATCGTTGTAAGAATCATCATCTCTTCCATTATAGAACTGTGCTGCACTACTGTGCATTTTATACAACATCGTCTTCATTAATTTTTGTAACTGTTCTTTAACTGGTTTGGTCTCATCCAATTTGTCATCCACACTCCTGTTATAGCTATAAGATGTTTCCGAAGTAAAATCATCATTATCATCATCAAACTCCTTTGCATTCTCCGGTTGCATGCCGTAAGAAAGTATCTTCCATTTTTTCTCCTCCTTTTTATTTTTATACTTGAAGAAGTACACAAAGCCTTTTTTATTTTTGTAGGTCACCGGCATTTTTTCCAGTAAAGCAAGGGTATCATAAGAAGACGAATTCATGATAGCGCTTTTAACCAGGTCGGATTGATTATTATACCTGGCAGGAAATTTATCCAGCAGTTTTGCCCTTTTAAGGCTCCGGTACAGATCCACACGATACTCTTCTTCTCCGGCATAAAAATTCAGCAAAGAATCCGGTACCGGTTTTTTATTTCGCAATAACAACAGCATGGTATTAAACCTGATCTGTTTATTTTTCAGTTTCATGATATCTTCAAAGAAAGTGGGTACACCGGGATTTTTATCCCAGTAGGGCAACAACAACACACTATAACTCTGCAACAGTTCATTCCCTGAATCGCCATCTCCTTTGCGATTGTAAGCATTAACCTCATCATCACTATCTGCTTTATTCACTTTTTCTGCTTTGGCAATAGCTTTCTGGCTTTCGTTTGCCCTTTCTTTTTTAAGCTCCTGTTTCGCTTCAACATAAAATTTTGAGAAGTACAATTCATAATCCCTGGCACTTACATAACCGCTATCCACCATTGTGGTGAGCAATTCCATTACGGTGCTCTTATAATCATCAAGATTGATCAGTTGTAATATGTCAGGAAAAACCACTTTAGCTAATGAGATCGTATCATACAGCTGGCTCCACCCCCCTTTGTAATCATAATATCTCCTGGGTGAAGGAAACTTCTTTGTATACCTTCCCGTCCGGGAAATCACACTGGTGTAATTATAATCATCAGACCCGTTGCCCGACGTAACCACCGGCGGTTCCATTACTATCACATCTTTAAAAGCAGTAAATGAACTTTTGGTTTGTATACCCAGCAAGGCCTGTAATACGCTGTTCTGCAGATCTGCGGTATCCTTTGCGGCAACATACAATTGTTTTAAATAATCGACTAAACTGCTGTCTTTGGTTTCATCCAGGCGTCCGATAAAAGTTTGCTTTAGTTGTAAGTACCCTTTTGTTTTCCAACTCAGCGTATCAATTATTTTTTTAAGCGCAGGTACATCGGCAGAATCAAAGTCGATTGTTTTTAACCGCTTCATAGCTTTGGCATGTGTGGCACTGTCTTTACTGGCAAAGTCTTTAAAAAATTCGCCGTTGCGTTTTACAAAAGGAGATTCGCCTTTAACTGTGTCAGAAGGTGTAAAAGTTTGTATAAAATTAGATAACAGGCTACTCCTTGGCGTTAGTGTATCAGTCATTGCCATCAGCATAAAATAATTGCCGGATTTATAATACGCTTTTGAAATAAGTGTACGGCTGCTGTTGGTATCAGTAACCTGTTGAAACAGGTACCTCATGCCATTGGCCGTAATACCGCTATCCTTTTTTAAATACAGGTAAGACTGATCTTTGCTGTCGCTACCCGAAAAACTATAATCGCTGTTACTGAAGAGTTTTGTAGAATCTTTTATGTAAGTGTTTTTGGGTGATTTTGCCCAGGCTACAAATATCTTTTCACCGATGGTATCATTGCCTATCAGTTTTACACCAAACTCCGGAATAGCACTCTCGTCGTTGTCCCCATAACCATATCCGTCCATCATGTTCCGCAGGTTTTCCATCAGTTCATTTTGCTTCTTCATATCAGGAAAGAGCGGCGACTGCACCGTAAAATGCATAGCGGTATCAACCCGTAGCTTTACTTCAGGGTAGATAAAGGGCGTTATTTTAAAAGCATCAAAATACTGTTTTACATTTTTTGTTTCGGTGGTATAATGTGCCAGTTGTGCATAATAATTCGGCCCCTGCAATAAATACCTTGCCCAGGTAAAGCTGCCGTCCTTATGCCTGTATTTACAATCCAATGTCGGGTATCCCTGCCATTTACCTTGTTGCCTGCTCACCTGTTTTTCAATAACATCGCTGGAAGCAAAGCTTTCGTCCATCAGGTTCAGATCAAAAGTATCTTCTTCAATAAAACCATAGTTATGCAGGTTGGCCTTCATTAAAGTATAAGTGATATTTTCTTTGGCGTCTGTGGCAGTATATTCCAGGCGGTCGCCCTCAAAATCTTTTTGCAGTATTGGCATATGTGGCATTGTTATTTGGAAGCCGCCGGTAGCCGGAGAAAAATTCACCCAATTGGTAGCTGCATTCTGTGCAATGTTTATAGAATTGAAAAAACGATTGGCTTCCGCTCCTTCCAATACATAATCGCCGATACCACTGATCTTAAAAAATAAAATTTCAAATGGCGTAACTATAATATTGTAGCGTTGAATATCTCCCCGCCTTGTTCTGTTGGTAACATCAAAACCTTTGTACCCGCTTTTTGTGATGGCCGATTTCTTCAATATCTTGCCGGGAATATTTTCATACAGCAGGCTATCCACTTTTTTATACACCGTGGTTTCATTCTCACCTAAAAGCAACCCGTTTGTTTTAATACGGCTAACTACATAATAAGCTCCATTACCCATGTCGGCATATTGCTTAATATTTAAATCGCTTAACCTGCTGAAGCTGTAAAATTTTTCTCCCGGTATTTCCACTGAAAAAACTTTATCCTCCGATTCAATGGTTTTAAAATTTACCGGCACCCTTATTTTATCAATGGCATCTTTTTGCTGCCCGTCACGCTCTCCCATTTTTACTGCCCGTAATGTATACCCTTTGCTTCGCAGCATTTCAATAACACCACGCCTACCAGGTAAATGGGCACTGCCCACGCCAACAAACAAACTTGTTTTACTTTTTATAATGGAGTCAATAGAGTTGGCTTGTATCTCATTTCGTTTGTATAAAAATTTTTCTAAAAAAGCCTTACTGGTAAATTGTTTACCCTCCAGGCTATCCAGCATATCCAGGTCACCTTTACGGTAAGCATCTTCAATAGAATAAGGGCTTTTTATATAATCGTCATAGCTGTAGTCAGGTTCGTAATTTTTATTACGTTTTTCTTTGGCGGCATCTTTGTATGCCTGTGCTACTAACTTTTCACTCTCTTCAAAATTCTCTACACCGGTCATCTTCTTCCCTAACTTACTTCCCGTTTGAAAAATATACATATCCAGGTAAGTGTCCTCTTCAAAATCGGCGCCCTGGTTGTAAGTGCGGTACAGCATTCCGTTGATCATGGCCGGCTCTGTAGCCATGGCAAGTTTTACATTGCTTTCGTATTTATCAATCGCAAAAGTGTTTTTATGAATGTAATCGTTAGGGATTTGTAAGGCTTTGTATGCATAACCGGCAATATCACCCGAACGGGAGTCGAATATATTGGGCTTGCTGTAATCATCCTGCCAGTTGGCGGGGTTGGTTTCCAGCGCTACCACATCCACACTTTTAATAGCATTGTAAAAAGAGTCGGCCAGGTGAAAGGCCAGTTTATTACTCACATGCATGGTACCAAAAAGGTAGCTGGGTTTTGCCAATCCGTTACCACTGATCTCCCATAAAAGACCCTGGTACTTTTTTTCGGCTTTTTTTGCTGGCTGACTGTTTGCTGATAGTACGGAAAAAGAAAACAGCAAAAGGGTTGCTATTAGTTTCATGTATCTCTTGATTGTGTAATAAAGATAATACAAAGATCATATCAGCCGCATGATTCCACAATTACCGGCCTTTCAATTGGCAAACTGCTAACAAATGCTGTCAATTGGTAATAAAATCCAATATCTGCCCTTTTAGTATGCCCAACTAATTAACATTTTCCAATATCGGTAACTTTCCTCCGCAAAAATGCCTTATCTTTGCGCCTTCAAAATCATGCCGTAACATGATAAGTGCCTCCTGAAAGGCTAGTCTTTAAAGCTTCTCTGTACACGGCATGTAACCTTTTAAAAAATTAGTTACATGAAATTATCCCAGTTCCGTTTCGATCTTCCACTGAATTTAATTGCACAAAACCCCACTAAAAAACGTGAGGACAGCCGTATGATGGTGATTGACCGCAAGACCGGCAATATTGAAAACAAACATTTTAAAGAGATCATTGATTATTTTGATGATAAAGATGTGTTTGTGGTTAACAACACCAAGGTTTTTCCTGCCCGTATGTATGGCCGCAAAGAAAAAACAGGTGCTAAAATTGAAGTGTTTTTATTGAGAGAACTGAATAAGCCCAACAAATTATGGGATGTAATTGTGGACCCTGCCCGTAAGATACGTGTGGGCAACAAATTATATTTTGGAGAAAGTGATGAACTGGTAGCCGAAGTAATTGACAATACCACCAGCCGTGGCCGTACCATCCGTTTTTTATGGGATGGCACCGATGAGGAATTCAGGGGCATGCTGGAAATTTTAGGTGAAACACCATTGCCAAAATACATTAAACGTAAGCCGGAAGAAGAAGATAAAGAACGTTACCAGACAGTTTATGCAAAACATGAAGGCGCCGTTGCTGCACCCACTGCAGGCTTGCACTTTAGTAAAGAATTAATCAAGCGCCTGGAAATTAAAGGTATCCGTTTTGCAGAAACCACTTTGCATACCGGCCTTGGCACTTTCCGCCCTATTGAAGTGGAAGATTTAAGTAAACATAAAATGGATGCTGAATATTACAGGGTAGAACAAACAGCCTGCGATATTGTGAATAAGGCAAAAGAAACCGGTCACCGTATTTGCTCTATCGGTACCACCACCATGCGTTCAATGGAGAGTTCGTTTACGGCACAAAAATTATTGAAACCATCTGAAGGCTGGACGAATCATTTTATTCATCCGCCTTACAATTTTAATATTGCCGATGCATTGGTAACCAATTTTCATTTACCAAAAACAAGCTTATTAATTATGGCTTGTGCATTTGCAGGGTACGATTTAATGATGGAAGCGTATAAAAAAGCAATCAAAGATAAATACCGTTTCTTCAGTTATGGAGATGCGATGCTGATCATCTAATTACAGCTATATGATTTTACAGACTCCTCAATTTATTGGGGAGTTTTTTTATACCTTCTATATTTGTACTTACGTTACATTTTAAAACAATATATTTTGCCGGGAAATTCTTTATTACAACACTTGTACGCCGACTTAACTGATCAACAAATAATTTATAAAGTACTACATGAGAGTGACCAGTTAACACATGAAGCAATGGCGGTTGCTAAAGAAGAACTGGCAAAGCGCAACATCAATATTGAGGAGTTGAGAGCAGCCGCCGAAATGGAAGAACTACAACAAAAAGAGTACAACAATTTTAAGCTTACCAAAACAACAGGGGAATTAATTGATTTATTTAAAATTATCAGCACTGCAAAAGGGGCTGGAAAAACCGATGCCGCAATTGTACATGATTTTAAAAAATCCGGCATTGAACCCGGAATTACCATTTCTTTGATAAAAGAAGTAAAACAACAGAGTAAAGACAAACTTGATATGATCCGGGCTGATGTCTTTTATGGGTTTCTTATAACCGTGGCTGGAGTTGGGGTTGCAATTTTAGCCAATCGCTTTTCAGGCGGCACAGTGATGTTTTTACCTTACGGCGCTATCTTTTACGGATTGTTCAGGCTTTTAAAGGGGGTATCAGATTTTGCTTTGCAGAAAAAATTAAAACTGGTTATTAAGGGTTTCTGATAGCTGATTTTTTACGTGCTAAAAATAAAAAAGGGCCAGGATAAAAATCCAGCCCCGTTTTAAATCCAATATCCTATGAAAAACCATACATAAGACGTTCAAAGTGCACAAAAAGTTGTAAACGATTTGTTAATAGTTTTATTTATTTTTAAGTAACGTAAAACGGCTGATATGAAATCAATCCAGGAATGGCTTGCCGAGTATGGTGAAAGCCATCAAAATGAAACCAATAAAACCATACATTGGATCTGCGTTCCCACCATCTTCTTTTCTGTTCTGGGACTGCTGTATAGCATAAAACTACCATGGGTAATCGCAGGCCATACGCTTAATGTTGCAATGATAGTATTACTCCTCACCATAGCCTATTATTTTTCTTTATCACGAACGCTTTGGATTGGTATGACCGCATTTGGCATTTTTTGTGGCTGGATATGCCATATTATTGAGCAAGCTCATTTTATGCCCCTTTGGCTCTTTTGCGTTATTGCTTTTGTAGTAGCCTGGATAGGACAATTTTATGGCCATAAAGTAGAAGGCAAAAAACCTTCTTTTTTAAAAGACCTGCAATTTTTAATGATAGGCCCTGCCTGGTTGATGAGTTTTATCTATAAAAAATTAGGTATAGGCTTATAAATAAAAAGCAGTCAACTTTTTAAGGATTGACTGCCTGTATTAATGTTTGGTACAATTTATTTTGCAAAAATATTATTCACATCCTGCTCCACTTTCAGGTAATGTTTCCGGCCAAGGGTCAAGTAATAACCAAAGTATATAATCACAACAAGAAATATTGCCAGGGCGGCCATATTCATTTCCGGTGTCATTTTTTCTCTCAGGAATAAGCGGCCTAGTAAGGCAACAAGAAAAACGCCATATACGGCCCAAAAGTATTTCATGCCTGACGCTACTTTTAAATATACTGTTTCGCCCGGTTTTATATCTACAGTTAAAGGCATGGAGCTGCACCAGTTTACTTTGCAAGTAATTACATTAGCGCCGCCGGGCACTTCATACTCCTCACTAGAACCATTGGTGATTTTTTTCTCCTGCATGGCCCCATTAATTTCCACACCGTAGCCTTTAAGGCGGTTCAAAAACTCACTTTTTCTCTCCAGTACAATTCTTCCAAACAATTCTGACATGTATTTCTTTTTTAATTATTACAACCCAAATAAACCGGTATTCAGCAATTGCAGGGTTTGTTCTTTATAATTTCTTGCTATCAATAAAGAAACATTGTGTTTGCTGCCGCCATAACTTACCATACGTACCGGTATCGGCTCAATGGCATCAAACAATTTTTTCATTACATCTTTTGTTTCGGCAATTTCGTTACCTACTATTGAAACAATGGTATGGTTGGTATCAATTTCAACTGTACCAAATGGTTCCAGTTCTTTAATAATATCAGGCAGGTTAACGTCGTTGTCAATAGTAACGGAAACGGCTACCTCAGAAGTAGTGATCATATCAATGGAAGTGCGGTATTTTTCAAACACTTCAAATACTTTACGTAAAAAACCATAAGCCAGTAACATGCGGCTGCTCTTTACTCTTATTGCAGTAATACCGTCTTTTGCAGCAACAGCTTTTACACCCACACTACCCGCTTTTTCTGCAATCAATGTACCTTTTGCAGATGGCTCCATAGTATTTAATAACTTAACCGGTACATTGTAATACTGCGCCGGCCAGATACTTGCAGGGTGCAAAATTTTGGCTCCAAAATAAGCCAGCTCTGCAGCTTCTTCAAAACTCAATTGCTCAATGGCAAAAGTTTTATTTACAATTCTGGGGTCGTTGTTATGCATACCATCAATATCCGTCCATATTTCGCAAACACTGGCGTTGATAGCTGCTGCAATTAAGGAAGCACTGTAATCACTGCCGCCACGTTTTAAATTATCCACTTCTCCTTTTGCATTGCGGCAGATATACCCTTGTGTGATAAA
Organism: Ferruginibacter profundus; assembly: GCF_054783275.1. Classification (NCBI taxonomy): domain Bacteria; kingdom Pseudomonadati; phylum Bacteroidota; class Chitinophagia; order Chitinophagales; family Chitinophagaceae; genus Ferruginibacter; species Ferruginibacter profundus. The sequence goes on from NZ_BAAGQW010000002.1 coordinate 464,767, forward strand.
TATTTTTTTATCGCTTTGTTTAAGCAATTGCGCCAGCTTAACTTTTATAGCACCCACCTGCGGTTCGTCATACGCATCAATGGTCATAAACTCCAGTGCAGGCAATAAAGCGTGGTCAATTTTATTTTCGGTTAAATAAATGGAAAATAATTTTGTGCTTAGTAATTCGCCCTGCGCCAGTATGTCTTTATTCAATGCTTCACTGAAAGAAATCCTTAAAATGATATATAAGAATTCAAAATGCTCCTGTAATACTTTACCGGCTGCCTCTAAACCAGCCTCTGTTTTTAAAAGTTGTTGTACAAAATCTTTATAATGATTTTCCAGCTTTTCAATCAATTGCTTTGCATCCGACTTATTCCCGGTTGCCATTGCATTACTGATGTCTACCAAACTGTTTGTAGTGCCACTTAAAGCCGACAGTACCACGATCTTGCTTTCATCATCTGCAGTTATCAGTTGCGATACCTGGTGCATTCTTTCCGGCTTACCAACGCTGGTGCCGCCAAATTTCATTATTTTCATAATCCCCCCCCGATGCCGTAATTACGGCAAATTTTTAATTAATAAATGATTTTTAAATTTTTGCAAAAGTATTTTATGTAAAGGGCTATTCCAAATGCAATTATCAAAAAGGTATTTCCAGCTTTGCGGCCAGCGCTTTAAGGTCTTCCACTACAGTTCTTACCAGCGGAATGCCATTCAGACTGCGTTCGGCCTCCATTTCCCTTTCGGGGTCGCCGGGTATAATCACTTTATCTTCCCCCTCTGTGGTTTTTGCGCTACGGAACCGCAGTATCCAGTTGTCCATATGCTGCTTAAACTCATCGGCGGTTCTAAAGGCATCAATACGCATGGCTCCAAAAAAATGCCCGATACCCTCACCCGGCATATTTTCCGGCATGGGCACATAAGCAGGGAAAGGTGGCACCCAGGGACCGTAATTAGCGCCACTCAGCACGGCTGAAAAAATATCTACAATAGCGCCAAGTGCATAGCCTTTGTGGCTGCTGTGCTCCCTGTCGCCACCTAACGGTAATAATGAGCCGCCGTTTTTCAATTCGTTGGCATTGGTGCTTGACTGGCCATCTTTTGTTTGTATCCACCCTGTGGGAGCATCTGCATTTTTTCTTTGCAAGATCTCTAATTTTCCATTGGCAGCCGTGGTAGTGGCAAAGTCTGCAACAAATGCAGGCTCAGTACCTGCCGGTATTGCCACTGCAATGGGATTAGTACCCAGCATTCTCTCTACAGAAAAAGTAGGCGCTACCAATGCACTGGCATTCGTCATGGCAATACCAATCATATCGTTGGGCAAAGCCATCATGGCATGATAGCCGGCTATACCAAAATGATTACTGTTTTTTACGCTTACCCAACCGGTACCTGCATTTTTTGCTTTATCTATAGCTACCTGCATGGCATAAGGTGCCACTACCAGCCCTAAACCTGCATCACCATCCACCACGGCTGTAGATGGTGTTTCATGCGTAATCTTTATTTGTGGCTTTGCATTTACACGTTTTACTTCCCACAGGCGTACATAGCCTGTAAGCCTTGCCACACCATGACTATCGATACCTCTCAGGTCCGCTGCAATCAACGCTTTTGCAGCAATATCAGCATCTGTTGTACTGCATCCTATCTTTACAAAAACAGCTGTGCAAAAATCATACAGCTGCCGGTAATTGTATATTTCTTCCATCAAACAAAAATAGCTTAAATATTATTGCGGCGAAAACCATAACCACTGCTGTAAAATAAAAGCCGCCCCATAAAAATGAAGCGGCCTTCTTTGTGCTCAACCTACCTTATATGTAAAAACTCTTTATTATTCGTTATCCATTTCATCCATCATGCCGCCTTTCTTTTCCTGCCTCATTTTTAGCAACTTCAGTTTCTGCTCCTTTGATAAAATGTCCATGGTACTTTTTGCCTGTTCCTTTTTCAGGTCTTTTAGTTTGGCCTTTTTTTCATCAGCATTTAACTTTTCATCATTTTCAATAGCTTCTTTTTTTGCTTTGCCGGCCTGGCGTATTTCTTTTAATTTCCCTTTTTGCTCTTTTGTAAGATCCAGGTCCTTCATCATTTCTTTTCTGTCTTTACCGGCATCGTGTTTTTGAGCTGTGGTATTAAGAGAAGAATCTGATTTATCTGCCGCTTTTTTCTGCCGCTGTACCTGTGCAAACGACAGAGAAATAATTAAACTGCAAATCAATACTCCAATAATTTTTTTCATTGCCTGATTTTTATTTTTGTATAGATACTAAAAGTTCCCGGAAGTTTAACGGCATAAAAAAATAAAATGAAAACCCCGTCCATAAGACGGGGTTAACAACGATTGCGTTCCACCAAACGGCGAAACAGATTTGCTTGCCAGCAATTTTATCTTAAGAAAAGAATTTCCCTGTATTTTGGCAACACCCAATGTGCATCGTCTACCATTAATTCCAGTTTATCAACGTGATAACGGATAAGGTCAAAGTACTCCCCTTTAATTTTATCGCAGTATGCAATAGCTTTATCCCTTGAGCTGGTCAATTCGTTAGCTATCTTTCTTTCTTCGATCATTTTTTTCACGTTATCGCTGATTACAGCGATATGGTTACTGATCGCTTCCAGTACCTGCAATTGGTTAGAGTAAGCGGCTTCCTTTAAACCTGCTTCTTTCAAGCCTTTGATATTTTCAATCAGAATATTCTGGTATTTAACTGCAGAAGGCAATACGTAAGTGGTAGCTAATTCACCCATGATCCTTGCTTCAATCTGTACTTTCTTTACATAATCTTCCAGCATAATCTCGTGCCTTGCTTCCAGCTCAGCATGATTGTAAATATCATTGCTCTCGAATAATTTCTTTGCCTTATCTGTTACATAAGCATCTAATGCTAATGGAGTGGTTTTTACATTGGGTAAACCACGCTTTTCAGCTTCATTGGCCCATGCTTCGCTATAACCATCACCTTCAAACAATACTTTTTTGCTTTCTACAACATATTTCTGCAGGATGTGCATTATCGCAACTTCTTTTTTATCGCCTTTTTCAATTAATGCATCAACATCAGCTTTAAAGGTTTTTAAAGTTTCTGCAACGATAGTATTTAATACTGTCATGTTGGTAGCGCAGTTAGCAGCAGAACCCACCGCACGGAATTCAAATTTATTTCCGGTGAATGCAAATGGAGAGGTTCTGTTACGATCTGTATTATCCAGCATTAATTCAGGAATGCTCTTATGAATATCCAGTTTCAGCATAGCTTCATCCTGCTCATCAAATTTTCCGCCTACTCTTGTTTCTACCTGTTCTAAAACTGTGGTTAAATATTTACCGATGAAAGCAGAGATAATAGCCGGTGGCGCTTCGTTAGCACCCAAACGGTGATCGTTTCCTGCACTGGCAATTGATGCCCTTAATAAATCAGAATAATCATGCACTGCTTTAATGGTGTTAACAAAGAATGTTAAGAACATTAAATTAGTTTTTGGCGTTTTACCAGGTGCTAATAAGTTAACTCCGGTATCAGTAGCCAAACTCCAGTTATTGTGTTTACCACTACCGTTGATACCGGCAAATGGCTTTTCGTGCAATAATACTTTTAAGTTATGACGTTTTGCTACTCTTGTCATGATGTCCATCAACAACAGGTTGTGATCAACAGCAATATTCACTTCTTCATAAATTGGCGCACATTCAAACTGGGCAGGTGCAACCTCATTATGACGTGTACGTAAAGGAATACCTAATTTGTAACTTTCTTCTTCAAAATCTCTCATGAAAGCATATACTCTTTCAGGAATAGTTCCGAAATAGTGATCTTCCAATTGCTGACCTTTTGCCGGTGCATGACCAAATACGGTACGGCCGGTTAATAACAGATCGGGGCGGGCATTTGCAAGACCGGCATCAATCATAAAATATTCCTGTTCCCAACCTAATGTAGGACTTACTTTAGTTACATTTTTATCAAAGTACTGGCAAACATCAACCGCTGCTTTATCCAGCGCCACCAATGCTTTTAATAAAGGTGTTTTAGCATCCAGGGATTCCCCGGTGTAGCTAACAAAGATGGTAGGGATACATAAGGTTTTGCCCTGGCCGATCTCCATAATAAATGCAGGTGAAGAAGGGTCCCATGCAGTGTATCCACGGGCTTCAAAAGTTGCTCTTAAACCACCACTTGGGAAAGAAGAAGCATCCGGCTCCTGCTGAATTAAAGCGCCGCCATCAAATTCTTCAATGGGTGTACCATCGCCTTTTAATGTAAAGAAGGAATCATGCTTTTCTGCAGATAAACCTGTTAATGGCTGAAACCAGTGCGTATAGTGTGTTACACCTTTACTTTCGGCCCAGGCTTTTACACCGTTAGCCACCTGGCCGCCCATTGCACGGTCAATTTTTTTACCACTTTTTACTGAAGCTACTAAGCTTTTGTAAGCATCGTCACTTAAAAACTGACGGGCTACTTTAAGAGTAAACACATTTTCATTAAAAATTGCAGTAATTTTTGATGAACCTGATACCTTAACTTCTACTGGATTGCTGGTTAGGTTTTCCAGCGCATGGGAGCGTAAAGATTGCATATTTATATGTTTTGAGCAACAAAAAAACGTCAAAAATCGTTATAAAACAATTTTTTTATCAGAAATGTGATAAAAAATATCGTTTTGTGGAAAAAACAGAAATATGCAATTATTTTTTAATTTTAAAAATCCGGATTAGTTTTGGCCAGTCAATCCGGCATATTACGGGGGCCATTAAAAAAGGGAGGTACACACTTCTATATCGTACAATAGAACCCAGGTTGGGCATTATATAACCAATAAACAGGAACATGGTCATAGCAAAAAAGATCCCGAAAAATAAAAAAGGGTCTTTTTCTTCCGGAATGGCTTTTCTTTTAAAGAAAAGAAAAAGGATGAAACATAACTGGAAAGCGATCAACTCTATATTTATTGGCAACAGGCTTTTAGCCGGAAGTTCTGTTGGGTAAGGCCGCATTAAAAGATGGTTGAATGCCTGCGGCGCATTAAATACAAAACTTTTAAAGTTGGGATACAAGGTATCCAGTTTAATTTGTGTTGATGCTACTGGCAGTGTAAAAAAGGCAGCTTGTTTATTGGTTACTGTCTTAGGCGGATCAATACTACCGGCAACACTATGCACATTAAAAAACAGGATGCCACAGATGATGTAACCGATTATAAAACTTTTTAAGGAAGGCCATTTATATTTTACTACCAGAATCCATATTATAAGTGCAGGCAACAAATTAATTAACACGTAACTTCTTATTAAAAACAACATGATAAACGCAATACCGATAATTGCAAGGCGCTTCCTGGTCCATTGATTTTCCTGCAGCGATTGGTACACCGCATATAATAAAAAGCCCAGCGTGGTAAAAACAATATTGTCTTTTTGCACCCCCGAGGTAAAGTAAAGCATTGAAGGCAGCAGGAAACAACAAACTATAACAGCCGGTTGTTGCTTTTTGTAAAGCTGAATAAATATTCTGTAAAAAGCCACATGCCCTAAAAAACCAACAAAATTGAAAAATAAGCTGTTGATATAATAATTACCCCTGCTGAAAATATCGCAAAGCGAAATCATTTTAATGATAATATTATTCCTCAGGTCGTTCCAGAACGATTGAAAGGAATCGAACAAACCACCATAGCCCTTGTCGTAACCGGAAGTAAATAAATTGCTTAAATATTCCTTAGGATTCGACCATAATAACTGGTATTCGCTCCACCCCTCCCGGTTTACATCCCAGTAATCATTACCGGTGCTGTAGATATGAATTGATATCCAGCCGATAGCCAGGCCGGCAAAAATTTTAGCTAAAAAAAGTAACAATATATATTTATCAGGTAGACCGGAGTTTTTTATAAACCTGACTTTGGTAAGCAGCCAGCAAAATATCAACAGGTAAATAATAAAAAGAATGTATTCCAATGCAATTAATTTTCAATGTGGGAAGATAGTTAAAATATTTGCCATCCTTGTACCCGAATAAACTTTTAGGGCGTTACCTTTGCGCTTTGTAACCATCTTCTCTACAACATTTATGGAAATAACAGTAAAAACCGCAGAACAGTTAAGAATTACCGCAGACGAATTTGAATTGATAAAACAAAAGCTGGGACGCACCCCCAACTTCAATGAGCTCTGTTCTTTCAGTGCTATGTGGAGTGAGCATTGCAGTTATAAAAATTCTATTAAATGGTTAAAGACATTACCACGTGAAGGAAAAAAAATGCTGGTAAAGGCCGGAGAAGAAAATGCCGGTTTAATGGACATTGGTGATGGTTACGGTGTGGTGTTTAAAATTGAAAGTCATAATCACCCTTCTGCAATTGAACCATTTCAGGGTGCGGCAACAGGTGTGGGTGGTATTAACAGGGATATTTTTACCATGGGTGCAAGGCCCATCGCCTCATTAAATAGTTTACGCTTTGGAAATTTAAAAGAAGCAAAAACACAACACTTACTGGCTGGCGTGGTACATGGCATTGGCCATTACGGTAACTGCTTTGGCGTACCAACAGTTGGCGGCGAAGTTTATTTTGAAGACTGCTACCATACGAACCCGTTAGTAAACGCCATGAGTGTGGGCATTTTAAAAAACGGAGAAACCATTTCTGCTACATCAGGTAAAGTAAAAGGCAATCCTGTTTTTTTTGTAGGTAGCGCTACCGGTAAAGATGGCATTGGAGGGGCAAGTTTTGCCAGTGCAGATATTACTGCAGACAGTGCTGAAGACCTGCCAGCGGTGCAGGTGGGTGATCCCTTCCAGGAAAAAAAATTATTAGAAGCCTGTTTGGAAGTAATGAATACCGGCGCAGTGGTTGGTATGCAGGATATGGGCGCCGCAGGAATTATCTGCAGCACCAGCGAAATGAGCGCCAAGGGCGAAGCCGGAATGAGAATTGACCTGGAGAAAGTGCCTACCCGCCAGAAAGATATGAAAGCATGGGAATTGTTATTGAGCGAGAGCCAGGAAAGAATGTTGCTTGTTGCCGAAAGAGGAAAAGAACAATTGGTAATAGATGTATTTGAAAAATGGGACTTACCCTGCAGCGAAATTGGTGAAGTAACTGATGATGGCATGCTGAATTTTTACATGAATGGGAATTTAGAAGCCACATTACCTGCATACGAATTGGTGTTAGGCGGTGGTGCTCCGCAAAACGACAGGCCTTATACCGAGCCAAAATATTTTGAAAAAATAAAAGCATTTAATGCAGCTACTATTGTTGTTCCTGCAGATTTAAAAGCAACAGCAGAACAAATTATACAGATACCGAATATTGCCAGCAAAAAATGGATCTATGTACAATACGACAGCATGGTAGGCGCAGGCAATGCAAGCACCAACGCACCAAGCGATGCCGCTATTGTAATTGCAAAACCAACTAATAAAGCATTAGCACTTACAACAGATTGTAACAGCCGTTATGTTTTTGCAGACCCTTACACCGGTGCCATGATTGCGGTTGCAGAAGCTGCAAGAAATATTGTGTGCAGCGGCGGGCAACCATTGGGTGTTACCAACTGTTTAAACTTTGGTAACCCTTACGACCCGGAAGTGTATTATCAATTTGTACATGCTATAAAAGGCATGGGTGAAGCCTGCAGAAAATTTGATACTCCCGTCACCGGTGGCAATGTTAGTTTTTATAACCAGGGGCCAGACGGTGCCGTATACCCTACCCCAACAATTGGCATGGTGGGTTTACTGGATTCGCCTGATGATAAAATGACCATGGATTTTAAAAATGAAGATGATGAAATTTATTTAGTGGGTACACAACGCAATGATATTAACTCATCTGAATACCTGCACAAACTACATGGAGTGGAATTTTCTCCCGCACCATATTTTGATATTGACGAAGAGTTTGCTGTGCAACATGAGATAAAAAAGATGATTGAGAAAAAACTCATCAACTCTGCACATGATGTAAGCGAAGGTGGTTTATTTGTAACATTGATCGAAAGCGCTTTTAACAGGAATACAGGTTTTAAAGTGATTACCACTGACAGTTCAATAAGAAAAGATGCGTATTGGTTTGGTGAAGCACAAAGCCGTGTCGTGGTTTCCGTGTCTAAAGAAAACAGGAATGATTTTAATATGCTGTTAGAAAAAATGGAAATTACGGTAACTTATTTAGGTACTGTTACCGGTGGTGCCATAAATATTGATGGAGAAGACTGGGGCAATGTAGCTGACTGGAAAGAAAAATATGATAATGCAATTGGTAAATTATTAGCAGGGCACGAAAGTGAAGCAGCATTATCTTCGCTGTAATACCAAATGCACAACACACCCTATTATGAAAAAGATCATCCTTGTTTTTCTACTCGCTTTTTCACTTAAAGGATTGGCACAAACCAGGCCTGTATGGGAATTAATTGTTGGTGTATCTGGCATAAGTAATTCCAGTCCGCAAAACAGCAATAGCGTAACAGGTAGTGGCAGGCCAATGGTTGATTCAGCAGGGAACCCTGTCTTTTTACCCCCCGCTGTGTATACTACTTACCAGCAAACAGCTAATGCCATAAAATATAAATCGAAATTAACAGGAGGTATTACGTTTGGAGGAAAATTGAGCTATCCGATAAATAAGCATTTGGATATTGCTGTCGGCATCACTTTATCTGTATTGCGTGTATCCAGGAGTACAGAAAGCAGCTCTTCCAATCCTTTTTCAGCAGGGAGTGTATTTAACCCAAGGGATTCTCTTTTTGGCACTACCGGATCAGGCTCAGTCATTTTTATTGGTACTGCTGCTAATTATTTTTCGTCTTTCACTAACCAACCCGAAAAATTTTCATTCACCAGCCTGAATACACCAATAAGCATCATTTATAAAAAAGAAAAATGGCGGTTTGAAACAGGTATTACGCCTTCTTTTATAATTAATTCTTCTAAAAAGAAATTAAAAGACAACAGCGATGGAGAGATCACGATAAATGAGACTCCGTTTATAAATAATCAGAATGTTGCGGCAGGATTGAGTATCGGTTCTGATTATGCTACTACGAAAAAGCTTTGTATAGGTTTGGAGTATGTACATGGCCTGAGCAGTTTGATTGATGCGGATAATACCCGTAAATTACTTACACGTACAGTAAACTTAAAATTACTTTATAAACTATAATAATTTTGACCACCCATTCCACCATAATTGTTACCGGCGCTTACGGCTTTATAGGAAGCTGTATGGTTAGCTATTTAAATCAACAAGGTTTTGAAAATTTAATTTTAGTTGATGAATTTGATGACGATGAAAAAGAATTAAACCTGCTGCACAAAAAATATTTAGTAAGAGTAGAAAGAGAAAACTTATTTGAATGGTTGTTAAAAGAAAAGCCACCTGTTGAATTCGTTTTTCATTTAGGTGCAAGGACTGATACTACTGAATTTGATTACAGTGTGCATCAAAAATTAAATGTAGAATATTCTCAAAGTATCTGGCATTATTGCACCATCAATAAAATACCATTGGTATATGCTTCTTCCGCTGCCACTTATGGAGAAGGTGAATATGGCTATGATGATAATCATGATATTGTAGAACAATTACAGCCCTTAAACCCATACGGCATCAGCAAAAATGAATTTGATAAATGGGTATTGCATCAAAAAGAATTGCCGCCTTTTTGGGCAGGATTGAAATTCTTTAACGTTTACGGGCCTAACGAATATCATAAAGCAAGAATGGCCAGTGTTATATTCCATTCTTTTAACCAGATAAAAGATAAAGGGAAAGTAAAATTATTTAAATCACACAAGAATGGATTTGAAGATGGCGAACAACTGCGTGACTTTGTTTATGTAAAAGATGTAGTAGCCGTTTGTTTCTGGTTAATGCAAAACAAACCTGCATCCGCTTTGTATAATCTGGGCACTGGAGATGCCCGTAGTTTTAATGATCTTGTAAAGTCAACGTTTGCCGGCCTGGACTTAGCCCCTGTTATTGAGTTTATTGATATGCCCGAAGACATCAGGGATAAATACCAGTATTTTACTGAAGCAAAAATGGAAAAGCTTAAAAACGCCGGTTACCCCAATGAATTTTACTCTCTGGAAAAAGGCGTGGATGATTATGTGCGGAATTATTTAAACAAAAATTTATTCTACTAAAATGAAAATTGCTATCATAGGCGGCGGAAATTTAGGTACTGCCATTGCAGAAGGTTTATTAAAAAGTAAATTCTGTAAAGCTGCAGATATTACCATCACTAAAAGAAATATCACCACGTTAAAAGCTTTGAGCGACAGAGGGGTTTTTGTTACTGCCAATAATAATGAAGCTGTAAAAAAAAGCGACCTGGTTTTACTAGCCGTTAAGCCTTTCCAGGTAGCGGAAGTAATTGCCGGCTTAAAGAAAGACCTGGCTGCAAAGCATGTATTGGTTTCCGTTATCACTGGTGTTTCATTAGCCGACATTGCAGAAATGGTGAAAAAGAAAAATCCTGTTTTTCGTGCTATGCCCAATACAGCTATTGCCATACAGGAAAGTATGACCTGCATCAGCCATGATAATGCAACGCCTGCCCAAATTCAATTTGTACAACAACTATTTGAAACCCTCGGTAAGGTTTGCATGATTGAAGATAAATTAATGGATGCTGCAACTGTACTGGGCGCATGCGGTACTGCATACGCTATGCGTTATATACGTGCCAACATACAGGGTGGTATCGAAATTGGTTTCAGCGCTGTTACGGCCAGTTTAATTGCTGCACAAACCGTAAAAGGTGCGGCAGAATTATTGTTGCAAAAAGGTACACATCCTGAACAGGAGATTGATAAAGTAACCACACCTAAAGGTTGCACCATTGCTGGGCTAAATGAAATGGAACACCAGGGATTTAGTTCTTCACTAATTAAGGGAATTGCTACAAGTTATAATAAGATTGTGAAGGGCTAGTAGATTTCGCCGGTTTCCATATCGATTTGATAAGGTATCCACACCTCATTACCTGTTGTATACTGATGTTTAAGAAAGAATTCAAATGTATAATTTTTTCTGTACAATTTTTCATTTCCGTACTTGCCTGTTTTTAAATCGTTACCATCAAAATAGCCCCAGTATTTTGTGATCCTGCTCCCATTTTCATCCTCAAGGTAATTTTCAAACTTATTCAACCCAAGCCTGATTTTTTTCTCAGTAAAATTTTTTATTGAAGGTTTGTTATTTTTAAATTCACTAAAGTTGACGTAGACCCCCTTGTTAAAAAATGTGTCTCTTAAAACAGGGACATCGTAATAGGCGGCATTATATTTTTGTATTTCTACCCATGTCTTTTGGGGCAATTTCTCCATTCCTGCAACTGCTCTATTAAAATCAGGCACTTCTATTAACCCGTTTAGTATAAGTTTCAAAACCTCCTTATTTCTTTTTCGGTCTTCGTTTATTTCAGATTCAAAAGTCACTCCGTTAACAACAGTATCTATTCTTTTCAAAGGGATAAATATTTCTCCTTTATTTAAATAGTATTCCCACTTGCAATACAAAAATCTTTGACTCTCCTCATTTTTTGAAATATCAATTTCTTTATTCTTCTCGTCGTCAACACCCGAAAACCAAAACTTTTTCATCACAATTAAAAGTTTAGTATCAGTATTTGAAAAGGCTTTTTGATAAAATTCGTTATAATAATTTTCTATTGCTTTTGCAATACCTTCACTCAACACAACTTTTCTTCCAGTCTTTTTTTTATTGGCAATAATTTGAAGTACAGGAACGAAACCGATTTTTGAAGTATCAAATCTGTTATCAATAATTTTAATGGAGGAAAAAGGTAATTTAATTTCTGCAGGGGCAATTTTCCTAACCGTTAATTTAAATTCTTTTTCGGGAAGTATATCAGGATTGGTTATTTCAGGTTTTGCTTTTTGGCCAAAAACAACAAAAGGCAATAAACTCCATATTAAAACAAAAGTTTTCATCATTTGAATTATAGGCAATTATACCATTTTTCCACAAATTTTCCCTCAAATTTCCTCCTCCCGAATAATCGTCCTATCTTTGCATGACCTCTAGGATGTCTCTTATGAATCCCAATTGGTCAAAAATAGATTGGGTTAACAAATTCGAAGTTTTTCACTGATAAAAAGAATTGAACGTTGAAGTGAACCTCACAACGATGTTGATTCTATTTTTTGTTTTTCCCGAAGTTTTTTATTGACAGCAGAAAATCATCATTATGGCAAAATATATTTTTGTAACCGGCGGTGTTACATCATCATTAGGAAAAGGAATTATTGCTGCCTCGCTAGCAAAACTGCTACAGGCAAGGGGTTTAAAAGTAACCATTCAAAAATTTGATCCGTACATCAACGTGGATCCTGGAACTTTAAACCCATACGAACATGGCGAATGTTTTGTAACTGACGACGGTGCCGAAACCGACCTGGATCTTGGCCACTACGAACGTTTTTTAAACACCCCTACTTCTCAGGCCAGTAATGTTACCACAGGCCGCATTTACCAAACGGTAATTAATAAAGAACGTGAAGGCGCTTACCTGGGTAAAACTGTACAGGTTATTCCACATATTACTGATGAAATTAAACGCCGGATGCTTTTATTGGGCAAAAGCGGCAAATATGATATTATTATTACAGAATTAGGTGGCACCGTAGGTGATATTGAAAGTTTACCTTTTGTAGAAGCGGTACGCCAGCTGCAATGGGAAATGCCCGAAGAAGATTGCATGGTGGTACACCTTACTTTAATACCTTATTTAAGCGCTGCCAAAGAATTAAAGACCAAACCTACACAACACAGCGTTCGCTTATTAAGCCAGGAAGGTGTACATCCTGATGTGATTGTTTGCCGCACCGAGCAACCCCTGAACAGTGACCTGAAAAAGAAAATTGCTTTATTCTGTAATGTAAAACCTGATGCTGTTATTGAGGCCATGGATGCGTCCAGCATATATGAAGTGCCGTTACTGATGTTACAGGAAGGGCTGGATATTATTGTGCTGAAAAAATTACAGATCAATGGCTATGCAGCGCCTGAATTAACCAAGTGGAAAGCTTTCCTGGATAAATTGAAATACCCTAAAACAAAAGTTACCATTGGCTTAATTGGAAAATATATTGAGTTGCAGGATGCTTACAAATCTATTTTAGAAAGTTTTGTACATGCAGGTGCTATGAATGAGTGTAAAGTAAAAGTGATTGATGTACATAGCGAAACGATTACCGAAGATAATGTAGCCGAAAAATTAAGCAAGCTGGATGGTTTACTGGTGGCACCTGGTTTTGGTAACCGTGGTGTGGAAGGAAAGATCACTGCCGTAAAATATGCAAGAGAAAATAACCTGCCCTTCTTTGGTATTTGCCTGGGCATGCAGATGGCTGTGATTGAATATGCAAGAAATGTGTTGGGCTGGACAGATGCCAACTCTACCGAAATGGTAAAAGACACTACACATCCGGTTATTGACCTGATGGATGAACAAAAAGATATTACCAACAAAGGAGGCACCATGCGTTTGGGAGCTTATCCTTGTACCATTAAAGAAGGCACACTGGCGCATACTATTTATGGCACCACCGAAATCAGTGAACGCCACAGGCATCGCTGGGAGTTTAACAATAAATACATTGCCGATTTTGAAAAAGCAGGTATGTTACCCAGTGGCAAAAACCCTGCAAGTGGTTTAGTTGAAATTGTGGAATTACCTGGCCATCCTTTTTTTATTGGCGTGCAATACCATCCTGAATTAAAAAGTACGGTGGAAAATCCACAACCGATATTTGTTCATTTTGTAAAAGCAGCAAAAGCCTTTGCAGAAAAAAGAGATGCGGTGAAGAATCCATTATTGCAGAGTGAGATGATATAAATTTCGCCACGGATTACACAGATTTTCACGGATTAGTTTTTCAAACTAATCCATTTATTAGACGATCATTTGTTTTCTATGGCATCATCGTTGCGTCGCACACTTGTACTACATACCTATATTGAACTTTTATCTAAGCGTATTATCCCGGGTTAAACATCTGTGTAACCCTGTATAATCCGTGGCAAAACATGGCTACTAACATCAAACTTTCAATGGACGAACTCAATCGCAAATCGGTGGAAGAGTTCAAGCGTTCTGAAAAAACACCCGTGATTGCGGTATTGGAAAATATCCGCAGTGCGTATAATGTGGGCAGTGTATTTCGTACTGCAGATGCATTTTTACTGGAAGCTATCTACATTACCGGCTACACCTGCACGCCTCCTCATAAAGAAATAAAAAAAACAGCGCTTGGCGCCGAAGAAAGTGTGGACTGGAAACATTTTACGGATGCCGGCTCAGCCATTATTGCGCTTAAAGAAAATGGCTTCAGGGTTTATGCCGTAGAGCAGGCTGTCAACAGTATTTCCTTAGAAAAAATGGCATTGGACAATAGTGAAAAAGTGGCTTTTATTTTTGGCAATGAAGTTACCGGTGTGGAGCAATCTACTATTGAGCAATGTGATGGTTGTATAGAAATTCCGCAGCTGGGTATGAAACATTCTTTAAACATCGCCACTGCAGCAGGTGTGGTTTTATGGGAAGTAATCAGAAACCGCATCGCAGCCCAATTGTAAGCCGTACTTCAATATCTTTGCAATCATGAATCGTGTTAAAAATTATCTCTCGCTTGTAACATTTTCGCATACCATTTTTGCAATGCCTTTTGCATTGATCGGATTTTTTTTGGGGGTTACTGATTTAAAGAAAATTGTTGTTGAAGATTTTTTACAAAAGACCACTTTGATACCAGGTTGGCATACCACGGTATACTCTAACTCTTACAGGGCATTTCAACTTGTACTTGTCATTCTCTGCATGATATTTGCCCGTTCCGCCGCAATGGCCTTCAACCGCTGGCTGGATGCTAAATACGATGCCATGAACCCACGTACTGCAGTAAGAGAAATTCCTGCAGGCGTTATCAAACCCAACAACGCCTTGATCTTTACTATCGTTAATTGCATTTTATTTATTACCGCAACATTCTTTATTAACAGGCTTTGTTTTTACCTGTCTCCGGTTGCGCTATTTGTAATTTTGTTTTACAGCTTTACCAAACGTTTTACAGCGCTATGCCATTTGGTATTAGGAGTTGGCTTGAGCCTTGCCCCTATTGGCGCTTATATTGCCGTTACGGGGCAATTTAATTTATTACCTATACTTTTTTCATTTACCGTTTTATTCTGGGTAAGTGGTTTTGATATTATTTATGCTTTGCAGGATGAAGATTTTGACAAACAAAATCAGCTGCATTCCATACCATCGGCTGTGGGTAAAGTAAAAGCCTTGCGCATTTCCGAAATGCTGCATGTACTCTCCGCAGCCTGTGTTATTACTGCCGGATTTTATGGGCACTTTGGTTGGCTATATTGGACCGGCACTGTATTCTACATTTGCTTATTGATCTACCAGCATCTATTGGTAAAGCCTGATGACCTCAGTAAAGTAAACAGGGCATTTTTTACCACTAATGGTATTGCATCAGTTGTTTTTGCCGTATTCGTTTTGCTAGATTTGTTATTAAGCTGACAGATGACAGTTCACCGTATTTTAAATCATACATTGTAAATCATAAATCTAAAATCATAAATGGGCCGGATATTAGCAATAGACTACGGTGGTAAAAGAACCGGGCTTGCGGTTACCGATCCCTTGCAGATCATTGCAACAGGCCTGGAAACTATTGAATCCAGGGAACTCATTACCTATTTAAAAAAATATTTAAGTACAGAGACTGTTGAGCTAATAATTATCGGGTTACCCAAAAACTGGGATGAAAGTGATACGCATGGCACACCATTAGTAGAAGCAGCTATAAAAAAAATACAAAAAGAATTCCCGGCCATCCCTATTACTACGGTCGATGAACGCTATACCTCTAAAATGGCCAAAGACGCCATGCTGGAAATGGGTATGAAGAAGAAAGACCGCAGGATAAAAGGCAATGTGGATGTAATTGCAGCCACTATAATTTTACAGGAATACATGAACAGATCGTAGATACCGGATTGCCGGTTTCAGATTTAAATTTTCTTGTTCTCATAGTAAGATGGTTGCTGTATATATGCAATCAGACCTAAAATCCAAAATCGCAAATCCAAAATCAATTGATACCCTTAAATTTGCATTAAAATCAACAATCTGAAATCTAAAGTCGAATGATTCTTCCGATAGTAGCATACGGGTCTCCCATTTTAAGAAAGGTTTGCAGCGATATTACTCCTGGTTACCCGGGGCTGGATACATTACTTGCTGATATGTGGGAAACAATGTACAACAGCAATGGCGTTGGGTTGGCTGCTCCGCAGATCAATAAAGACATCCGGGTATTTGTTATTGACAGCGAACAGATTTTTGCCAACCAGGAAGAAGATGAAAAAGGAGAATTTCCGGACGAGCCCGGCTATAAAGGTGTTTTTATTAATGCACATATTGTTGAGCTTAATGGCGAAGAATGGAGTTACAATGAAGGTTGCCTCAGCATTCCAAAAATAAGAGAAGATGTATACCGTGAAGAAGAAGTAACACTGGAATTTGATGACGAAAATTTTGTGCATCATACTAAAACCTTTAATGGTATTACTGCAAGAGTTATTTTACATGAATACGATCATATTGAAGGGAAACTGTTCATCGATCATATAAAGCCATTAAAACGCAAACTATTGCAAGGCAAACTAACAGATATCTCTAAAGGGAAAATTAAAGTTGACTACCGGATGGTTTTTCCCAAATAAATCGCTAACCGCCCCGTACCTCCCGGTTACTTATTCAACTCAACTGCTTTAAACAAGTAAAAATAAAAAATCCCCTATTTAGGGTATTTTCTTGCTTCTTCTTACAACCTACCTTTACGGCATCAAACCAAATTAACTTAAAATGATGCTTATCCGAAGAATTGTACCCCTGCTTATTTTACTTACCTTACTCAATAGCGTGAATGCACAGGTGATTGCCGTACGGCAGGTAGTAGCTTCTGCCGGTAAAGACACACTTATAGGCACTACCATATGGGCTTCTACCATCGGAGAGCCGGTTATTGAAACTTATACAGGAGGTGCATTAACATTTACGCAGGGCTTTCATCAACCCGATGGCTATTCCATCACCCCTTTTATTCCCCTCATTAATAACCTGGTGATATACCCTAATCCCGGACGCCCCAACAGCAACCTAAGTTTTTATTTAAGAGCAGATAGACCATCCCTTGTCATCAACATTTACGATGCACAGGGCAAATTATACCAAAGCCAGACATTAGAAAGTTATGCCGGGCAAACATGGCACAGCCTTAATCCTCAAATAATGGCTGGCGGTACATACACAGTAAAAGTTACCGTTGGCTTTGAAGTGTATACCGGCAGGTACGTGGTAGTCAACTAACCAATTCGTCTTTTTCTTTTCTACATAAAAAAAACTAAACACTCAGATATGAAAAAAAGTTTATCGCTGCTATTGCTTGCAGTTACCTTTTGTATTGCCGGCTTTTCGCAGGGCCTCAATGGAATTAATTACCAGGCAGTAGCCCGTAATTTAAACGGTACTGTATTAAGTAATAAAATTGTACAGGTTCGTTTTACAATTACACTGGGTAATACCACTATTGTACAATACCAGGAAACACAGAATGCGGTTACCAATGCGTATGGATTATTTAACCTGGTAATTGGTAAAGGGGTACCCGTTACCGGTACCTTTACTGCCATTCCATGGACAACCGCAAGCCAATGGCTGCAGGTAGAAGTTTCAGTAGATGGCGGACCGTTTAATAATCTGGGTAAAAATCCATTCAATGCTGTGCCTTATGCTTTAATGGCTGCGGCAGCCTTGCCAACAGGTCCGGCAGGTGGCGATTTAACAGGCACTTACCCAAGCCCGTCTTTAGCAGCAACTGCGGTTACAGCAGGCAGTTATGGCAGTGCTACCAGCTACCCTACTTTTACCGTTGATGGAAAAGGAAGACTAACAGCAGCGGGGCAATTAAATTTACCTGCAAGTTTGCCTCCATCGGGGCCGGCAGGTGGCGATTTAACCGGCACTTATCCTAATCCAACTATAAATATTCCTTTAATAAAAACATCGGCTCAGCCAGCCAGCCCATTGATAGGCTTAACCAACAGTAATACCACGGGTACATTGGGTGCTATCCAGGGCAGCAGCGCCAGTACTGATGCTAACGCTGTAGCATTACAGGGTACTATTTCTTCAACAGCGCCGGGCGGCTTTTCATCTGCTGTAAGAGGGGTGAATAACGGCACCGGTGGTTTAGGAATTGGTGTTTACGGCAGCCAGGCCGGAAGCGGCTGGGGCGTATATGGCACAACACCTTCGGGTATTGGTGTAAACGGATCGGGCGGCACAGGCATTGGTGTATCTGGTGCTGCATCATCAGGCATTGGTGTTAATGGTACCAGCAGTACAGGCATAGCCGGTTCATTTACCAATACCAATGCAGCCAATACATCAAATACATTAAATGTTACAAACAATGGTACCGGCTTTGCTGCTAATATCACCAGCACTAATGCTGCTGCCAAAGCATTAAAAACAACCGGAGGTTTACAGTTTACCGGTATAGGAGAAGCTGCCGGCAAAGTTTTAACGGCAGATGCAACAGGAAACGCCGTGTGGGCAACTGCAGGTGCGGCCACAAATATTGCTTTGCCATATAAAGATTCTGCAGCTTCAACCACGGCAAATATTTTTGATATTATTCAAACCTCCACTGCCACTACTACGGCTGCACTAAGCGGCACATCAAGATCAACCGCAGCTAGTGCCAACGCTATACTGGGCACAATCAGTGATGGCAGCCCAGGTGGTTTTTCCACCGCTTTGCGTGGTGTTAATAACGGTACCGGAGGCCTTGGTATAGGCGTTTGGGGATCGCAGGCCGGCAGTGGCTGGGGTGTTTATGGTGTTACACCAACCGGGTTAGGTGTATACGGAAATGCTACCGGTGCAGGTTATGGAGTGTATGGCAACAGTAGCTCCGGAGTTGGTGTTAGCGGCGTAAGTAATACAGGTATTCCGGGCAGTTTCAGCATTACCAACAATACAAATACAAATCCGGCTATTGCCGCAGCTACAATTAGTGATGGCGCTGCAGTAGACGCTACAACCTCATCAACAACGTCCAGTGTAGCAGCCTTGAAAGGAACTGTAAGCTCTACCTCACCGGGAGGGTTTTCTGCAGGTGTAAGAGGTATCAATAATGGAACAGGTGGTTTGGGCATCGGGGTTTGGGGTTCCCAGGCCGGCAGTGGCTGGGGCGTATATGGTGTTACCCCTACAGGATTAGGTGTATACGGCAACGCTACCGGCTCAGGTTACGGGGTGTATGGCAACAGTGGTTCCGGCGTAGGTGTAAATGGTGTTAGCAATACAGGTATCCCGGGCAATTTCAGCATTACCAACAATGCCAATGCAAATGCAGCTCTCGCTGCATCCACCTCTGGCGACGGTGCTGCGGTAGATGGCGCAACATCATCTACAACAAGCAGCATCAGTGCTGTAAAAGGTACCGTAATTGCTACCTCACCAGGTGGGTTCTCTACAGGTGTAAGGGGTATTAATAACGGAACAGGCGGACTTGGTATCGGCGTTTGGGGTTCTCAAAACGGTAGTGGCTGGGGTGTATACGGTGTTACGCCAACAGGCTTAGGTGTATACGGCAGCTCGTCCGGAGCTGGTACGGGAGTATTTGCAAACAGTAATACCGGCACCGGTTTAAATGCAACAAGTACAAATGGTATAGCCGCAAATATTTCTATTTCCAATAACGCCAATAGTAACAATGTACTGGATGTTTCCACTTTGGGCAATGGCAGAGGTATAAATGTAAGTACATCTGGTTTTGGGCATGGTGTATATGCTACTTCTGCTACCGGTACAGGTGTGGAAGGTATTACAGGAAGTATTTCTTCAGCGGGTGTGATAGGCCGCAATCCAACAGGCGAAGCCATTGTAGGGTTTACTTCGGGTGTTAACGGAGTGGGCGCTGTGGTAGGAAGAAGCGATGGCGCTGGTTATGGCGTAAGAGGTTTTAATACTCAAAATGGTATTGGGGTAATAGGCCAGTCGGGCATTAGCGGTGGCACGGGCATAGCAGGCCGCTTTGAAAATGTAAATGCAGCAAATACCAGCAATGCAATGGAAGTGGCCACCAACGGCCTTGGAAACGGTATTAATATTTCGCTTTCAAATGCCGGCAGTGGCGGAAGAGGCATTAACGTAACTAACTCCGGCGTAGGGCATGGCATTTATGCGAATGCTGCTACAGGTACAGGTGTGGAAGGTATTACAGGCAGCATTTCTTCTGCAGGCGTAATTGGCAGGAACCCTACAGGTGAAGCGATTGTAGGTTTTACATCAGGTGTATCAGGCGTAGGTGCAGTAGTGGGAAGAAGTGATGGCGCAGGTTACGGTGTAAGGGGTTTTAACACACAAAATGGTATTGGTGTAATAGGCCAGTCGGGTATCAGCGGTGGTACAGGTAATGCAGCTGTTTTTCAAAATGTGAATGCGGCCAACCCCACAGATGTATTTGTGGTGTCTTCTAACTCAACCGCTAACCTTGCAGTATTTAAAACGGGCGGCAATGTAGCAAGGATAGACGCTACAGGCAGAGGTTACTTTAACGGCGGCACACAAACCGGCGGAGCCGATGTGGCAGAGTATTTTGATGTGGAAGGTGGCAGAAATACTTATGAGCCGGGAGATGTATTGGTTATTTCTGTTACCTCAGACAGAAAGATAGAAAAATCTTCTACGCCTTACAGTATGTTGGTTTCAGGCGTATATGCTACTAAACCAGGTTTACTGTTAACAGAAAAAAATGCAGCTGAAGGCCAGTTTGAAGACATGGTGCCGATGGGTGTAATTGGTGTTATCCCTACTAAGGTTTGCCTGGAAGGTGGTGCAATAAAAAGAGGCGATCTTTTAGTTACTTCTTCTAAAGCCGGTTATGCAATGAAGGCAGACATCACTAAAATTATTCCGGGTATGGTTTTAGGAAAAGCATTGGCTGAGTTTGACGGAACCGGTGCCGAAAAAATCAATGTATTGGTATCTGTTAAATAATTTTCTTTTAAAAATTAAACTCATCATAAAATGAAAAAAATAATCAAATCATCAATTTTGTTTTTCAGCTTTTTTGCTTTTGCCAATCAAATAAAAGCTCAACTGGCCAGTGATAAACCGGTTGCTAAAGTAGCGGTTGATACAAGTAAATCAGCTGCGGCAAAAGTTACTACGGTTGTTACTGCTTCTTCAGCACCAATTGACAAAACTGCTGCAGCGGCGAAAGTGGTTCCGGTTATCCCGGCCCTTCCGTCACAGGTAGAAAAAACTACTGCGCCGGTAAAAAAATCTGCAACAATACAAGTTACTGATCCGGCTGCCGGCCAGGGTAAAGCAATAGCAGCACCTGCTGCAGTTACCCCGTTGCAACTGCCAACAGTTTCTTCACAGGGAACTCCTCCGGCAAAATCATAATTAAGCAAGATTATCAACATAATACTAAAGGCTGTCACAAATGACAGCCTTTAGTATTTACTTTGTAGTATGATGAGATTTCTTTTCGTACACATTCTTATCTTATTGTTTTTTGCTGATGCAACAGCACAACAAAAAAAAGACAGTTCGGTTATAGTAGGCAAACAACCTATTACATTAAGCGAAGTTATTATCGACAATAAACTTAATGTTCCCGTATTTATTGAACGGGTTAAAAATGACACCAGCTTTTATAAAGCCTTCCGCAATTTGCGTGTACTGGGTTTTAGTGCTATTAACGACATACGGATGAACAACAGTGATGGGGAAGTTAAAGCATCGCTGCACAGCAAAACAAAACAGTTACGAAGCAGCAATTGCCGTACCATGGAAACACTGGAAGAACAGGTGACCGGTGATTTTTATGACGACAACCACAATTACAATTATTACACCGCACAAATGTATGCGTCGCTTTTTTTTACCAAAGATTCTGTTTGTGGCGAAGACAATATTGTATCGGGCAAAGAATTCAGCACTGCCGGTAAAAGCGGCATGGAAAAACATAAGGAGCAATTAAAAATGCTCTTCTTCAATCCCGGAAAAAAAATAAACGGGCTTCCGTTTATGAGTAATAAAACGGCCATTTTTGACGATGACATGGCAGATAAATACGACATGGAAATAGACATGGATATACATAACGGCACCAACTGTTATATTTTTAAACAAACCGTAAAGCCGGATTATAAAAGCAATGTGGTAGTAGACGAAATGACCACCTGGTTTGACCAGAACACGTATGATGTAGTGGCAAGAAATTACAGTATAAGCTATGATGCCGGCGTGTATGATTTTAAAGTACAGATGGAAGTAGTGATGACCAGATTCGATACATACTTAGTGCCCTCAATTATTCGTTATACCGGTAACTGGAAAGCCATTTTTAAATCCCGGGAACGTGGTGTGTTTACCGCCACCCTTTTCGATTTTAATAAGGGCGAGTAACCTGTTGAGCCACCGGTGCTACTGCTTTATAAAACCTATACCCTTTGCGGGGCGACTCACCCGGGAATATTTTCAACTATCGTTAACTTTTAGACACTTAATTTTATAGCATGAAGTACATTTTTAAAAAATTATCCGTTCTGTTACTGGTTGGTATTACAGCAAATTGTTTTGCACAAAAAGAAGGCAGGGATTTTAAAGCCATTGATGAGTATGTAAAAAAACTGGGTGCTTTAGACAGTATGAATATGGGCACCATTAGTAGTTTACTCACTAAAAATTACACCGATAAAACAGATAAGGTACGTGCCATTTACGACTGGATAGCTTATAATATTGCCTACGATCTTAAAAATGCCGGCAGCGGGCCAGGAGATAAAAATACTTCTACCGAAGTGTTGTTACGCCGCAAAGCTACCGGTGCAGGATACGCTACGCTTTTCCAGGATATGTGCAGCAGCGCCGGCATAAGGTGCCTTACTGCCGACGGGTTTGTAAAATTTGGTACCGACCAGATCAATGATACTAAAACGGAGATCAATCATAGCTGGGCTGTGGTGCAACTGGGGCAAAGCCCGGAGGCCTGGTATTATGCCGATCCCTGCTGGGGTGCCGGCTATACCGATGCAGAATTTAAAACTTTTACCAGGGCTTTTAACCCCGATTATTTTTTTGCCGACCTTACCATTTTTAACTGGCAGCATTATCCTGATAATATGGCCTGGCAACTAGGCCCAGGGCCAAAAAATAAAAAAGATTTTTTTGGAATGCCTGTTATAAAATCTGCTGCCTACGAACTGGGATTAAAAAAAATGAACCCTAACGATGGTGCTGTTAAAGTAAAAGTAAATAAGCCATTGGCTTTTAGTTACCAGCTAAACAGCAATGCAACCATAACTAAAGTTGCATTGGTATTCGGTGAAGGCAAGAAGAAAAAAATAAAAGAGGTTCCTTTTTCATTCAACGGTAATATGCTTGGCTTTACCTATAAATTTGAGGAAGAAGATAGCTTTCCTGTTACCGTTTTGGTAAACGGAAAAGAACTGGCAGCATATATGGTAGATATTGAATAAAATTGATTCAACAAAAAGCCTCAACTTTTCAGTTGAGGCTTTCTAATATTATGCCCTTTGTTTTACGGGAGCTTTCTTCTTTACTTTCTTTAACGCTGTTTCAATTTCTTTACTCAGGTTTTCGAAAGAGCCTTTACCACTTACCTGTTCGCCATTGATAAAAAATGCAGGAAT
This sequence comes from Ferruginibacter profundus, assembly GCF_054783275.1. Taxonomy (NCBI): domain Bacteria; kingdom Pseudomonadati; phylum Bacteroidota; class Chitinophagia; order Chitinophagales; family Chitinophagaceae; genus Ferruginibacter; species Ferruginibacter profundus. Next base: position 488,557 of record NZ_BAAGQW010000002.1, read on the forward strand.
ATCCTTTACACCTTTATCAACCCCATCCTGGAAATCGTTGCGGATCTGCCATCCGTAAGTAGAGTTGATCAGATCATCCAGGAAGTGTTTATTGATAACACCAGCTTCCTTGGAATATAATTTTAAACTGGTAGTACCTAAACGACGGCGGTTCTCAAATAAAATATTGTGCATTTCCCAAAACTTACCCAGCTGTGCAGCTGCTAAAGATGCTTCTGCAGCTTTCATCGAACGCTGGTGAATTTTTGTTTGTGGAAAATGGCGGAAGTTGAACCTGATCTTACCATCAAACTCTTCCAGTAATTTTTTCACCACTTCATTTGCTTTTGCACAATCTTCATTTTCGTACTCTCCAAACTCTGTTAATGTAACCGATGCTTCGGGGTTGCCTACAAATATCTCCTTACTGGGGATAATTTCAACAACGTCTTTTGTTTTTGTTGCCATATTATGTATTGTCTTTTCCCTGCTGCTTTTTACAGCAGTTTGTTATTAATCCTTAGCTATTGATCTGCCCGAAAAACATCGTTTTTGCAGGCGTTATTTTTTATTTGTTCCTGCGGCTTCATGTTCCGGCATTTCATTTCTAAACACCACCAGTCCATCAAACACATCTACCAAAACAGGTTTAGCTTTATCTACATCGCCGGCCAGTATCCTTTTACTCAACTGGTTCACTATCTCTTTTTGAATAAGCCTTTTTAACGGCCTTGCGCCAAATTGAGGGTCATAACCATTTTCTGCAAGATAATCCAAAGCGTAGTCGCTGAATTGAAGATTTATTCCACTTTGAGCAACCAATTGTTTCAGGTTATCCAATTGTATTTTGATAATACCTTTTATTTCTCTCTTCATCAGCGGCTGGAACATGATCACCTCGTCGATGCGGTTTAAAAATTCAGGACGAATGGTTTGCCTCAATAATACCATCACTTCGTCTTTTGTCTTTTCAACCACTTCATCCTTATTCTTTTCCGTTACTTTTTCAAAGTTCTCCTGGATGATCTGGCTGCCCATATTACTGGTCATAATGATGATAGTATTCTTAAAATTCACCATACGACCCTTGTTATCGGTCAGTCTGCCATCGTCTAACACCTGCAATAATACGTTAAAAACGTCAGGATTTGCTTTTTCTATTTCATCTAAAAGAACTACACTATAGGGTTTTCTTCTTACGGCCTCGGTTAACTGGCCCCCTTCATCGTAGCCAACATAGCCCGGAGGCGCCCCAACAAGGCGGCTTACAGAGTGTTTTTCCTGGTATTCACTCATGTCTATCCGGGTCATCATGCTATCATCATCAAACAGGTAATCGGCCAGCGCCTTGGCCAGCTCAGTTTTACCTACACCTGTGGTTCCCAGGAAGATAAAGGAGCCGATAGGCTTTTTGGGATCCTGTAAACCAGCCCTGCTTCTGCGGATAGCATCTGAAACGGCTTCAATAGCTTCATCCTGCCCTACCACTCTTTTATGCAATTCTTCCTCAAGATGCAGCAATTTTTCTCTTTCACTCTGCAGCATTTTCATCACCGGAATACCGGTGGCCTTAGCTATATTTTCTGCAATATCTTCAGCATCCACTTCTTCTTTTAACAATCTTTTTTCACTGCTGGCATCCAATTGCTTCGTCATTTCTTCAATTATTTTCTCCTGTTCCTGCACTTTGCCATAGCGTATTTCTGCAACCCTTCCATAATCTCCCTCTCTTTCTGCTTTTTCAGCAGACAACTTTAGTTGCTCAATGGCAGCTTTGGCATTCTGCACTTTTTCCACGATTTCTTTTTCGGTCTGCCATTTAGCTTTATAGGTATCTCTTTCTACAGAAAGATTAGCAATTTCAGTATTCAGCTCTTTCAGCTTAACCGCATCATCTTCTCTTTTTATGGCTTCTCTTTCAATTTCCAGCTGACGGATCTGCCTTTCCAGTTTATCCAGTTCTTCGGGCATACTGTTCATTTCCAAACGCAGTTTTGCTGCACTTTCATCAATCAGGTCAATCGCTTTATCGGGTAAAAAACGATCGGTAATATAGCGGTGTGATAATTCAACCGCCGCAATAATGGCTTCGTCTTTAATCCGTACATGATGATAGGTTTCATAACGGTCTTTCAATCCACGTAAAATAGACACGGCATCTTCCACACCTGGTTCATCAATCAGCACTTTTTGAAAACGGCGCTCCAGGGCCTTATCCTTTTCAAAAAATTTCTGGTATTCACTTAATGTTGTAGCTCCTATTGCTCTCAGCTCTCCTCTTGCCAGGGCAGGTTTTAAAATATTGGCAGCATCCATAGCGCCATCGCCACCACCTGCACCAACTAATGTATGTATCTCATCAATAAATAAAATAATTTCTCCATCACTGTCCGTAACTTCTTTCACTACAGATTTTAAACGTTCTTCAAACTCCCCTTTATATTTTGCACCGGCAATTAACTGCCCCATGTCTAAGGCATAAATAATTTTTGATTTCAGATTCTCAGGTACATCGCCATTTACAATACGCATGGCTAAACCTTCGGCTATAGCGGTTTTACCCACCCCTGGTTCACCTACCAGTATAGGGTTGTTCTTACTTCTTCTTGATAAAATATGCAGCGTTCTTCTTATTTCTTCATCGCGGCCAATAACAGGATCTAATTTTCCCTGCCTTGCCATTTCAATTAGATTTTTGGCATATTTACTCAATGCATTAAACTGTGTTTCGGAGGTTTGAGATGAAACAGTAGAACCTTTTTTCAATTCTTTTGTCGCGGCAATCAAACCTTTCTCTGTAAGGCCAGCATCTTTTAAAATTTTGGCAGTATTGTCTTTGCCTTCCAGCAAGGCAATTAATAAATGTTCAGGCGCCACAAACTCATCGCCAAATTGTTTTAATGCCGCTGATGAACGCAGCAATACATTATTCAAATCCCGGCTTACATTCTGGGCGGGTTCGGTGCCTGATGCTTTGGCTAATTTTTTAATGCTCTCTGCCAACTTTGTTTCTACAAAATTGATGTTGACATTATTCTTCTTTAATAAAAATTCAATGGCTGAATCGGCATCATCCAGCAACGATTGCAGTAAATGCTCTGTTTCAATATTGGCATTGCCATTATTGAATGCCAGTTGCTGTGCATGCTGAATTCTTTCCTGTGATTTTATGGTTAAGTTTTGTAAACTCATAATTTGTAATTTTAAACTTAGTCGTCAAATTATAATCCAAGACCAAATCTCAGCTAATATGTCATACAAATTTCTTTCTATCTGCCGCAAATTCAGCCTGTTGGTGGTTTTACTGCTATTGTTACAGTCGGGCTACGCCCAATATAATTTTAGTAAGGTAGATGATTGGTTAAGCAGTAACCTGAAAGAGATTGGCGGCAGAGCTGTACTGGTGATTTATAAAGATGGGAAACTGGTGTACAGCAACGCAGAAAATGACTTAAGTGGCAGGCAGAAAAGGATTGGCAAATTCATTGCTAAAAGGCAGGGCAAAGATGCAGACGAGATAATGCAGGATTTTACCATGAGCACCAAAGAAAGAATTGCCAGTTGCAGTAAATGGCTGAGTGCAGCTATGGTAATGACCTTTGTGGATGAAGGGAGATTAAGTTTAGAAGATACGATAGGGAAATTTTTGCCGGTGATGACTGAAAACGGTAAAGGCAATATTAAGATCTGGCAATGCCTGAGCCATTTAACTGGTATTAAAGCAGGTACTTTAAAAGAATCGCTGAATGAAATGAAGGAGCTGAACAATATGGATGAAGCGATGGCAGCAATTGCCAAATTACCCATGGAGGGCGAGCCGGGCAAAACTTTTCATTACAGCAATACAGGCTTACAAATTGCGGGTGCTATTATGGAAAAAATAAGCGGTAAGAGTTTTGAAACTTTATTTGCAGAGAGAATTGCCAAACCCTGCAACATGAAGAATTCTGATTTTGGCAAAGGCAAAGTGGCATTACCCGCTGGCGGCGGATGGAGCACAGCAGAAGATTACCTTAATTTTTTACAAATGATTTTACATGAAGGAGTGTTTAATGGTAAACAGGTTTTAAGCAAAGCATCAGTTATTGAAATGCAAAAAAACCGCGTTACAAAAGATGCCATCATTATTTCATCCCCTGCCGAAGCAGGCAATTGGGGTTATGGTTTTGGCGAATGGATGATGGAAGACATCAGTGGCGATCAGCGCTCTGACGCTGTTACCAGCCCGGGGTTATTCGGCAGCTTTCCATGGGTGGATAACAAAAAGCAATATGCCGGTTTTTTAATGACCTTCAACATAAAAAACAAAGGTAGAAATGAGCGGTATAAAGAATTGAAGCGCCTGGTAGATGAAGCCTTAGCAAGTAAATAACAGCACCAAACGCTTTTCTCCTTAATTTTGCGGCAGTTTTAAAAATCGCAATGAAAAAAATATTCGTACTCATTTTGTTTACAGGCAGTTTCCTGTATTCATCTTCGCAGGTAAAAAACAGGTTTTTTAAGGGCATGTATATCCAGTGGGGATATAATGCTGAAAGTTATACCAAAAGTAATATTCATTTTAAGATGAGTAATGGTAATGATTTTGTGCTGCACAATGCCGTTGCACATGACAAAGGCGACTTTGATGCCATTTATAAAGAGCCGACGCAAATTTCTATTCCGCAATACAATTACCGGTTTGGATTTTACCTGAACTATTCTCATACCAAAGCATTGGAAATAAATTTTGACCACGCCAAATATGTTGTTACCGATGGGCAAACTGTAAGGGTAACAGGCACCATTGATGGCAGGCAGGTAGATGGCGACAGTGTTTTAAACCCCAATACTTTTTTACATTTTGAGCATACCGATGGCGCCAACTGGTTGCATATTAATTATGTGGAGCAACATGTATTGTTGCCTACAGTTTCCAAATCAAGGCCTTTGCTGACAGCTGTATGGAAAGTTGGCGCAGGTATCAATATCCCCAGAACAGATTTTACCTGGAGAGGAGAAAGATTGAATAATAACTTTCATGTGGCCGGTTACAACATCAGTGCCGAAGGCGGATTAAGGTTATATATGCTACGCAAACTCTTTTTTGAATGTACCGGCAAAACCGGTTTTGTAAGGTATGTAAATGCATTAGCCTGTACACCTTCTCAAAAAGGTAACCGGGCTACGCATAGTTTTGGTTATGTTGAGGCCATTGCAACTTTGGGCTACGATATAAAATTTTAGATCTTATTCATATTTCTAAAAGCCATCCTCAACAAGTTGGGATGGCTTTTGTATTTTTATAGTTTTATATCTTTTATTTGACTACAACGAAATATACACAACAAATAAAAAACTTTGCAGCGCAAACAGGTTTTAATTTTTGCGGCATTGCCAAAGCACAGCAACTGGATGATGATGCCAGGAGGTTAGAACAATGGCTGAACAAGGGCATGAACGGCACCATGCAGTACATGCAAAATCATTTCGACCTGAGGATTGATCCTGCGAAACTGGTACCGGGCGCAAAATCTGTGATTACATTATTACTCAATTATTTTCCTGCCCAGGAACAACATACGGATGAAGTAAAGATATCGAAGTATGCTTACGGGGAAGATTACCATGAAGTGATACGCAGTAAACTGAAGTTACTACTTCGGTACATTAAAGAGAACATAGGCGAAATACAGGGACGAGGTTTTGTTGACAGTGCTCCTGTTTTAGAAAGAGCATGGGCGCAAAAAAGTGGTTTGGGCTGGATCGGTAAAAATGGTAACCTGATCAATAAACAATCGGGCTCTTTCTTTTTTATTGCTACATTAATTACAGATTTAGAACTGGAATACGATGATGCTTTTGTAAAAGATTATTGCGGCACCTGTACCAAATGTATCGACCACTGCCCTACCGAAGCTATACTACCCGACAAAGTAATTGATGGCAGTAAATGTATCAGTTATTTTACCATTGAATTAAAAGATGCTTTAATTCCGGAAACGATGAAAGGGAAATTTGATAACTGGATGTTTGGTTGTGATACCTGCCAGGATGTGTGCCCCTGGAACCGGTTCAGTAAACCCAATAGCGAAATTAATTTTACCCCCATTCCTGCAATTTTAAATTTTACCGTTAACGATTGGGAAGAATTGACAGAAGAATCTTTTAAAATTGTTTTTAAAAACTCGCCGCTAAAGAGAAGTAAGTTTGAAGGCATAAAAAGAAACCTGAGATTTATTCGATCCTAAAATTGAAAACCTGCTTTTACTGCAATGCGGCTAAGATTGTGTTTGGTAGTATAATAGTATGGAAATCCTGAATCGGCAGATGTTTCTGTTTCCTTCAAATTCTTATACGAATTGCCGAGTGTGAAATAAATGCTGCTGCCTGTTGTAATTTTTATTTTGTATCCAACTCCTGCATCAAGGTAAAGCCCCCCGGTAGTTGATATGATTGTGAACGCCCTTTTAATTTCTTTATCTCCCGGAATAATATTACCCCCTACGTTAGCATATAAAAACAGGCTGTTGGTCTTTAACATGAATTCTTTTTTTATAGCACCAGATAAAGGCATTGTTTTTTTGTAATAATTATCTATTCCAATGCCTGCGCCGATAAACCAGTTTTTAATTTTAATTCCGTTTTCAGTTTGGGCTGCCAAAGCAACAGGCGATTTACCAGCTACAAAACCAATAGCATTATAAGAGTTAAAAACTATGGCATTCTTATTTTGTGCCTGCACACGTACATTAACAACCAGCAGCGTAATTATTACAACCAGGTATTTCATAACCAGTTAATTTTGTGTTGTAATTTTTGAAACCAGTTTTATAGCCGCAGCATTTGAATAATCATATTGGTACAACCCATCTTTTGCAATAACCAAAGCAATATTATTAAACGCAATTACCTCATTAGTTTCAGGCAAAACAAATTGTGTTATTAATGTAATGGCATTAGGATCAGCTGCATTAAAAATTTTCAATCCGTCATTACCATCACAAATAAACAGCAAATTACCATCTTTACTTAATCCCCGTGGATTAGTTAACTGGTAGGATTTAATTAATTGAGGAGATTGGATATTTGAAATATTCAACACATCCAGCTGATTAGTGAACCCTGAACATTTTGTGCCGGCGTGCAATGTTACATACGCAAAGTCATTCTCTGCAATTACAGGGTCGCAGGTGCGTACGTGAGTAAATGTTCCCTGCTTAACAGGACTTGCAGGATTTTGCAGACTGTAAATAAACATACCGGTATTGGAACCAATAAATAATTTATCTTTAAAAGGAAAGATCGTTTCAATACCCCATCCCAGATTAATTGCATTTGCAACTACAGGGTTTTGTGCTGTACTAACATTAATTACCCGTAAAGAATCATTGGAAACGGTGTACATATAATTATTGACCACTGCAAACCTTGCTAATGATCCGCTGATACCAACCGGTGACCCTTTTGATGGCTGCGATAAACCTGCATCCATTGCGTTAAACAACATGCCTCCGCCGCCAAACGCTATTACATTGCCACCATCACAATCGCAGTCTACCGTTTCTGTTTTTTTCACCCAGTCGTAAATCACTTTTGTAGAATCAGTATGATAACCATAATAATATCGTTCAGGAAAAACGCTGTTTACAAACTTTACTACGGATACATTTAAAGGGTCACTGATATCCATTGCTACCAGGTCAGTATAAAAATCAGCATACAAAATATCATTCTTAACGGCGATATCTACATTACCCGGCAGATCGATAAAGGCAATATTTTTGGGCGCAGCAGGATTGGCATTATCAATTACATGAATACCTTTATCCACTTCGTTCAAAAAAATATAATTGCCTTTGATATAAATTTTACCAGGATTAACTACTGCCTTCGGGGCATTACTTTTTATGTTTGCCCTTACTTCTGCCGTGGTTTTATACAGTGGCTGAAAATAAGTGTAGGTATAGGTTTTACTGCACTTGTCCTTTACACAACCTTGTAGTAAAATAATAGCAGCAGTTATACAAAACAAAGCCATTGTTGCAGAAAAAATTTTTTTCATAATATAACATTTACAGGATTGACAACAGGCGCTGAAGTACCGTTGCACTGAAGTAAATTATTTTTTAAAAGGGATTTTCAAGTACAGCATGGAGTTAACAAAATGCTGTTTACTCAGCGAATTTTTTATCACCGAACTTCCGCCGTATTTAAACCTATACCCAATAGTAACAGGATATTTAGAATCTTGCGCAAAAGTAATTCCTGCGCCTGCAGTAAATGACAAAAGTAGTTTATTAAAAATATCTTTACCGGTAAAGTACGCTCCGGAGCTATTGCTGTACACCAAAGCATTGGAGCTGATCAGGTAATTTATTGCCGGCCCTATTTCAAGGTTAAGCGGAGATTTTTTTGATAACCGGTATTGAAACAGCAAAGGAATTTCCAGCAAGTGAAAATTATTTCGATAGCTAACAGAATTGCCTGGCCTGAAATAACTGCCGGCAGCAATACTCTTGTTGATATCAAAATTAAATGTAGCGGCTGAATCAACTTTGCTACCTACTTTCATTATATTGGATTGATAGGAGTAACTCAATCCTGTTTTAAACTGCCATCTTCCGGCCATTACTCTTGCTGCATAAAAACCTGCACTAAGGGCAAGTCCTTTTGATGGCTTATTTGGTTCGGTACTAATGCCACTACCAGGGGAACTGCTAACAGAACTTGAATAAGCATTTGAATAAGCCAGCGTATTACTGAACAGGTTATTTTTCACAGCCGATGATCCTGCTGCCACATCAATTCCATATTGCCATTTTGTTCGGGATTTTTTGGTTGATTCTTTCTTTACTGTTACAGCAGTATCTTTTTTTTCTACTGCAAGCATATCAGTTATGTGTTTTTTATTTGCTGCACTTAAACTATCTGCATTAAATTTTTTAGTCTTAACAATCCCGGTATCAGCTATTGTAATTATTGCTTTTTCATCCGCTGCTGTTACTACTTCCTCATTATCTGCAACAGGCTGAGGTGCTTTGGTCTTTACCTTTGCTGCCGCTTTTGTTTTTAACGACAGTTTATTCGCTGCAACTATATCATCTTCTAAAATAATATCAGCTGATACTTTAGCCTTCTTTATTTTTATTTTTGAAAAAGAAGTAGCGCTGATTTTTTTATTTGCTGTGCCTGTAACAGCATTATCATTACCTGTTTTACCAGGCTTTGTACTTTTAGTGGCAACAGTATTACTGTCACTTACATTGGTGTCGTTTTCTTTGTTTTTATTTCTTACTGGTTGCGAATCAGTTTCTTTTGTTGTTGCAGTATGGTTAGCAGAATACTTATTATTATTGCTTACAGCTATATTATTTGTTGCAAGGTTTTTCCATAATAATAAAGAGCCTGCAGTAAGTAAGCCAAACACCAAAATAAAAACGATCCAGCGACGACGCTTTTTTTCTTCAGGTAAACCTGCTTCCACTTTATCCCATACTGCGTCAGCAGGAGTAAATTTCAGTTGCTCCATTTGTTCCTGCACCTTCTTTTCAAATTCACGGTTTTGCATACGTCTGCAATTTATTATCTGAGTAATATTTTTTTATCCAGGTGATCATCAAAGCACGGGCCCTTGCATACTGCGACCTTGAAGTACCGTCGGTGATACCCAGCATTGCCCCGATTTCCACATGCGTAAAACCTTCTACAGCATGTAAATTAAAAATGGTTTGATAACCCGTGGGGAGTTGCTGAATTAAAGAAGCCAGTTCTTTTGTATCTAAAAGTATTTCCGGGTTTTCATCCGTTACCGGGTGTAAATCTGCTTTTTCAAAGGCAAGGTCTTGCTGGTATTTGGCATTGCGTTTTAAAAAATTAAGTGCAGTAGTTACCATTATCCTTCTTATCCATGCGCCTAATTCACCTTCGTGCCGGTACTGGTGCAGATTTTTAAACACCCGAATAAATCCATCCTGCAGCACATCTTCAGCATCAGCCATCGATTTGGTATACCTGTAGCAAACCCCCAGCATTACTTCTGCATACTGCTGGTACAGTTGCTGCTGCGATGCCCGGTTATTTTGTAAACATTCTTTTATCAGCTTAAATTCCTGCTCCATTTACTGGTATTCCCTGGTTTGACAAGCGCTTTTATACTATCGTTGCACCAATCAAAATAAAAATAAATTATCTTGGGGCATGAACCCGAATATAGCTAAGCTTTATAGTATCGCATCAAAACCGGAAAGGTACATTCTCGGGCTGATGAGTGGTACTTCCTTAGATGGTTTGGATGTTGCATTGTGCCGCTTTACCGGCAGCGGTGTACAAACCACCATTGACGTACCGCAATTTGAAACAGTTAACTATAATGAGGATTTTAAAAAAGCAATAAAAACTGTTTTCAGTAAAAAGGAAGTGAACCTGGAACAGTTAACGTTGCTCCATCCATTTATCGCATTACAACATGCCAACATCATTAATTCACTTTTGCAAAAATGGAAAATAAAAAACGAACACATTGATATCATTGCCAGCCACGGACAAACCATTTACCATGCACCCAAAAGTTTGCACCGGCAAAATAAATTTGGCAATGCTACATTACAAATTGGTGATGGCGATCATCTGGCTGTAGCCACCGGCATTATCACCATCAGTGATTTCAGGCAAAAACATATTGCTGCAGGTGGAGAAGGCGCTCCGTTGGCAGTATATGGCGATTATTTGATTTTTGGTAAAGAGGGGGAAGACAGGATTTTATTAAACATTGGGGGTATTGCCAATTTCACTTACCTGCCCGGCAGTATGGACAGCAGTAAAATTTTCAGCACCGATACCGGCCCGGGCAATACTATGATGGATGCTTACATACAAGAACAATTTCCGGGGAAATACTTTGATGATGGTGCCGCAGTTGCAGCAGCGGGAAAAGTGACTGAAAGCCTGTTAACGGCATTAAAAGAAAATGATTTTTTCAGAAAGCCATTTCCAAAAACCACAGGGCCCGAATTATTTAATTTACATTATCTGCAAGAAGCGAAAGCAAAATCTGCCACACAAAAAATAAGTGTTGAAGACACTATGGCGACATTGAATAAATTTTCGGCAGATACTATTGCAGCAGCATTACAAAGAACAACGGATCAAAACAAAACGTATACTATTTTCTCCAGCGGTGGTGGTATGCATAATCCACTGCTGATGCAGCATTTAAAAGAAGCATTACCCAATTTTAATTTTGATACTACTGCTGCACTACACATCAATCCCGATGCAAAAGAAGCCGTATTATTTGCGGTGCTGGCCAATGAATGTATTTGCGGAGATAACAGCTATTTAAATAAAGGCATTGCAGGCATGCCCCCGGTATCTATGGGAAAGATCAGTTTTCCGGGATAATTATTATTTGCCTGCTTCTGTTTGTACTTTAAAATTATTGAGCGATGAATCCATAACAGCAGCTACCTGTTTACTCAATACCATTGCACTGAATTTTCTCCAGGGTTTATACCAGGGCAGTTTTTCAATGAGTGCCCAGCTTACCAGTACGGAGTTGGTTTGTTCCTGGTAAAGGTTAAAATGAGATTCTAATTTGTTACTACTATTATTTTCTAACGAAAAGACCAATGTATCTTTATCATTTGCCGTGTTAGTTATTGTAGCATTGCCACTGATAAAGCCATTCCATTGTTTCCAATCTGCAGTATTATTCAATTTAGCGGCGATCTTTTCTTTAGCAGCCACTACTGAAATACTTTTTGACGTAACCAGCTGAGATGGAAACAGCAACGAGATCAAAAAAAACAATAAAGAAAAAGCAATAATATTGATCAGTAAAAACTTAAGGTATTTCATAGTTTATTCCCATTTAAAAACTTTAATTGCAACTGCATAAATAATCACCATCCATATAGCCATTATACCTAATTCTTTGCCGCAATCCCACAAGTGTAATCCCGAAAAAGATATTTTTCGTATTGCATCATTATATTGACTCAGCGGTAGGCCATAACGACAAATAATTTGCAGCCAGTTAGGGAAAACATCAATAGGGAAAAAAGTACCCGATAATAACATTTGAGGAAAAGCAAACAGATTTATAAATAGCGGAATAGAAGTATCAGATTTTACAATGCTGCTGAATATTAAACCTACACCTAATAAAAGCAGCAGCATATAAATGGTAAGCAGGGTCATTTCTAAAAAAGTATCCAGCCCGTTCACCAATGTAAAATGTAAAAAGAAATAACCAAGTGCTATCAGCATCACTACATTGATCAATTGAAAAACCAAACGGCTGATACCAATACCCAACAGTATATTCATACGGCTTACCGGTGTGGCATAAAAACGTTTCAATATTAATTGCTGCCTGAATTGAAAAAAAGTAAAGGAGATACCAAATAATGTGGAAAACAAAATCGAAAAGCCCAGCATACCGGGTAAAACAAAATCTATACTCCGGTATTCCCGTACCGTCTCAACATTAAAAGTTACACCAGGGCTGGCTTGTGCGCCGGATTTTTTTAATGCTATCACATTTAATATCGCTGCAAATTTCTGTCGCAGGTCATCAATTGAACGGGCACTTGCAGTGGTAGTATTAAAAAATATTTCATACGCATTTCTGGCACTGCTGTCTTTTGCCTTTATAATATTTACGATAGCAGAAATATTGTCTTTTTCCAATGCCTTTCTCCTCGTTGCTGTATCAATACTGCCATCTTCTTTTCTAAATGATTTTATGGTAAATGCCTGGTTGGCTTTCAGACTGTCATATACTTCATTGGTAGTATCAGCATTATCTGCCAGGGCAATGGAATAGTGTACCCCACCTCCACCGCCAAATGAACCAAAAATGAAAATAAATATAATGGGGAATAAGAAGCTGAAGAACAAAGCACTGGGATTACTGAGAATAGAGCGGAAACTGGCTTTTACAATGGCCAAAAATGCTTTAGTCTGACTGTATTTTTGCATACCGTTTATTTAATAGGGCGTAAAGCTATTGGTAAAAAAGGATTTTAAAAAATTTGGAGTACACGACATATGTCGTATATTTGGGTGTCAAATGTCGGGACATGAAAAAAAGTACTCCAAAAAAGAAAGCTGTTAATAATAAAACCTCACTTTCTGTAAATAAAGTTGAAGAACCGGTTGCCCCTTATTACCGCAGCATAAAAGTAATTCCTGCTGTAAAAGATTTTACTTACAGCGAATTTAAAAAAATTGCAGATAAAGCACCTTTTACGCAGGCAGAATGGGCCTCTATATTACATGTAAGCGAACGCACTTTGCAACGGTATGCAAAGGCCAACAGTGTATTTGCTCCTATTAATGCAGAGCGGGCCATGCAAATTGCACAGGTTTTAAACAGGGCCAAAGAAGTGTTTGGAGATATGGCAAAATTTTATCACTGGATAAAAAGAAATCCCTATGCGCTTGAAGGTAATTTGTCCATGCAATCATTAACTACCAATGATGGTATCAATAAAGTATTAACCCAGCTGGGAAGAATAGAACACGGTTTATTTGCATGATAGTCTACCGCATTTCTAAAGCCAGATATAAGAACGACATTTCCGGTATGGGAGCAAAGTTATATGGCTCCAGATGGAATACTGTTGGTATAGCCATGTTATATACCGCCGAAAATATTTCGCTGGCTGTACTGGAAACCCTGGTGCACCTGCAGGAGTTTGAAATACCTACCGACTACTGGCTTTTAAAAATACAAATACCTGATGACGGAAAAATGACAAGCATTGAAAACAGTAAATTAAAAAAACAGTGGCAAAATGATGCAGGCTATACCCAATTCATCGGTTCTGAATTTATTAAGAATAACCAATCGCTGATCCTGAAAGTACCTTCTGCTGTTATTACCGATGAACATAATTATCTTGTTAACCCATTGCATAGAAATTTTGCCAAAGCAAAGATCATAGACAGCAAGGCATTTAATTTTGACAACCGTTTACTTTCTTTTTCATGAATATAGTTTACCTGTTGCTTGGCAGCAACCAAAACAATCCCCGCAAGCAACTGGCAAAAGCCTGCAGCTGTATCAGCAAACAAATAGGCTATATAAAAAGAGCGTCGGGTATTTACCAAACGGCCGCCTGGGGTAATACCGATCAACCTGATTTTTTAAACCAGGTACTTATAGTTGACACCCTGCTTGCTGCCGAAGCAACCATGCAAACTATTCTTACCATCGAAGAAAAAATGGGACGGGTAAGAACTAAAAAAAATGCACCAAGGATCATTGATATAGATATCCTTTTTTTTAATAAAGAAATTATTGCAACTAAAAATTTATCTGTACCGCATCCGCAGTTGCAAAACCGCAATTTTGTTTTGGTGCCCTTGAATGAGCTTTCGCCCAATCTTAAGCACCCGGTATTGAATAAAACTATCCACCAGTTATTAAGAATTTCTCCGGATGAATTAACTGTTAATAAAATTTAATCGTAAAAGAAATCCATTCCCTTTATTTTGCACACTCCATTTGCATATTTGCCAATTGGCATAATTGCACATTTTTGTATGAAGTATAATTTTGTTACCATTGAAGGGAATATCGGTGCCGGAAAAACCACTCTTGCCCACTTACTGAGCAAACATTTTAATGCACGGCTGATCCTGGAAGAATTTGCAGACAACCCATTTCTTCCCAAATTTTACGAAAACCAGCAGCAATATGCTTTTCCGCTGGAATTATTTTTTATGGCCGAGCGTTATAAACAATTAAAAGATCTGCTGCAAACCAAAGACATGTTTCAGAACATCACCATTTCTGATTACCTGTTTACCAAATGCCTCCTTTTTGCCAAAGTAACTTTAGCCGATGAAGAGTTCAGGCTCTACCAGAAATTATTTGATATCATCAATCCGCAAATTGTGCAGCCTGATATTTTAATTTACCTGCATGCCCCGGTAAATAAATTACAGGAGAATATTAAAAAACGCAACCGTGGTTACGAGCAAAGTATCCCCGGCGATTATCTTTTTTCTTTGCAGGAAACCTATACGCAATATATCAAACAGCATAATATTAAAACACTTTTTATTGATGCGTCTAATGCCGATTTTTTAGGTAACGACCAGCATATGAAAATTATCATCGACGCATTGGACAAAGAATATGAGGATGGGCAACATTATTTAAGCCTGCCTTAAAGTGCTTCGCAAGCGTGAGCCACCCCTTAAAGGTTGCTCATACTGTTAAAAGCGGCTGCTACACCACAGGGTGAGCCACCTTTAAGGGGTGACCCACCCAACCAACCAATTGATCATTCTCTAAATCAAAAAAAAATTGCAACTTCGCAGTAATGGCATTAACATTGAACAAAGCAGCACTCTCTCCCCTTAAAGAAAAAGAATTTAAATTATATATCATCTGCCGATTTATCTACATTATGGCACTACGCATGGTGGGTACAGTGGTAGCGTATGAATTGTTTCACTTAACACAAAGTTCATTTGCTATAGGCCTTGTAGGATTATCTGAATTTGTTCCCGTTTTTTCGCTGGCCTTATATGCTGGCCATGTGATTGATAAATCAGAAAAAAGAACACTGCTGCTGAAAGGCATGATTGCCTATTCTTTTTGTGTAGTGCTATTGGTTATCTGTACTTTTCCGTCCACTCAAAACAAATTGAGTACTCATGGCCTTGAGTATTGTTTTTATGCCATCATTTTTTTAACCGGTATCATCAGGGCTTTTGCTGGCCCCGTATCCAATGCCATTGTTTCGCAATTGGTACCACGCAATATTTTACAGTACGCTGCCAATATCAGTTCGTCTACCTGGCTTATTGGCTCCATTACCGGCCATGCCAGCGCAGGATTTTTAATTGCCGGTATTGGTGTAAACAAAACCTTTATTGTTATTTTAATTTATGTGGTAACTGCTGCCATCATACTTTCCTTCATTAAAAGAAAACCCATTTTGTATGCGCCAAAAGATATTGCCGCATGGGATAGTGTAAAGCAGGGCCTTCATTTTGTTTTTACCAATAAAATTATGATGGGTGCAATTTCACTCGATCTCTTTGCCGTTTTGTTCGGCGGTGCGGTTGCACTGATACCTGAATTCAGTGCCACCATTTTACACGTTAGTCCCATTGGTTTTGGATGGCTTACTGCCGCCACCGATATTGGCTCCATGAGCATCATCATTCTACTCACTTTTTTCCCCATGCGAAAAAAACAAGGCAAAAGAATGTTACTGGCAGTGGCAGGCTTTGGTATCTGCATCATTGCTTTCGGCCTTTCCGATATTTATGTCATTTCCTTTATGGCACTTTTATGCAGCGGTGTATGCGATGGCATCAGCGTAATGGTTCGTGGTACTATTTTACAATTGACCACACCTGATGAAATGCGTGGCCGTGTATCGTCTGTAAACTCTATGTTCATTAACAGCAGTAATGAACTGGGCCAGTTTGAAAGTGGTTTTGCCAGGCAATTGATGGGGCCAGTACCTTCTGTTGTTTTCGGCGGCTGTATGACATTGCTGGTTGTGGTGGTTACCTGGTTTAAAGCACCGGCGTTAAAGAATATGGAGTATTAGCTCCTCATTTGATCTGTGTCTTCACCGAACAGTTACAATATTTAAAATGCAGCATTCCGGGTGGTGAAGATAGCGAGCGGGAAAAAGCAACCGTATTATCATCTTCTACGTTTATAGCGTTGTGAACAATTCTTTACAATAATTGTTTCGATATTTTGTAAGTTACAACATCAAAAAAATCATCTCTACATGCAACGCAGAAACTTTATCCGCAACGCAAGCCTTACCATAGCAGGCTTAGCATTGGTCAATAAACAATTAGCAGCCGCTTTTTTTAACCAGCCGGCATTTAAAATAAAAATGCTGACCGACGACATTGGTGTATTCACCGAAAAAGGCGGTACGATACTTTTTTACATGGCTAAAAAAGAGGTGGTAGTAGTGGATGCCCAGTTCCCCGATTCGGCACAGCATTTAATTGATGAGATAAAAAAGAAAACGGGAAACCCTTTCAGGTTACTGATCAATACGCATCATCACGGAGATCATACCGCAGGCAATATTGCTTTTAAAGACCTGGTGCCGCATGTTTTGGCGCATGCCAATTCTTTAACCAATCAAAAAAATGCTGCGGTAAAAAGTAAAAGCGAAGACAAGCAATTATATCCCGATCAGACCTATACCGATACCTGGAGTGATAAAATTGGTAAGGAAAAAATCACTCTACATTATTTTGGTGCCGGCCATACCAATGGTGACAGCTTTGTACATTTTGAGCATGCCAACATTGTACACCTGGGCGACCTGTTGTTCAACCGCCGCCATCCCTTTGTTGATAAAAGTGCCGGTGCCGATATGGGCAGCTGGATAAAAGTACTGGATAAAGCTGTAAACACTTTCGACAAAAAAACACAATTCGTTTGCGGCCATAGCGGCGAAGGGTATGATATTGTTACCACTCCTGCCGACCTTACTGCATTCAGCGACTACCTTGGCAATGTATTAAAATTTGTAGAGGGAGAAATTAAAGCCGGGAAAACCAAGGAAGATATCCTGAAAACAAAGATCATTCCCGGTACAGAAGAATGGAAAGGCGATGGTATCAATCGTCCGTTAGAAGCAGCTTACACAGAGATCACTTCAAAGATGACATAAAAATTTTCTAACATTATTTTTCATGGCCGGTTTTCTCACCGGCCATTTTCGTGACGGTTAGTCATTATACCATACATTATCTACTTCATCGTCACAATTAACTTTTCCAATACATAGTACACCGCAGGGCAAAAGCTGGAATTTTTTAACGTAAGTGGCTGACGTTTCAATAACACATCTTCATCTGTATAGGGAAACCTTGCACAATCGCCTGGGCGCACTTCGTAAATGCTGCAATAATTATCGGCACCTAAAAAACTGCAGGGCTTATTTTTAAGCACATAATCTCCTTCACTATCTACAAACAAATAGGTATTTATAAAATCTCCTTCTTTCATTTTTAAATGCTTGCTGATGCGTTTTATATCCGGCGTTTTAAAACGGGGCGAATACCCTTTGCAACAATTGCCGCATTGCAGGCAATCAATTTTTTCAAAAGCTTCCTCATGCAGGTCGGGCAATGCCTTCAGCACTTTATTTTTATCCGCCCGGTTCAAAAACTGTTTGTATAATTTTTGATGGTCGGCCGACTTCTTCTCCCAATTGTATAACAAATCTTCTTCCATACAGCAAATATCGCTTTTAGTAGCCAGCCACTAAAAATTTCCTGAAACTACGTAGTAGTTATTTTTGCCACGGATTACGCGGATAAAAATGCATTATCCGTGAAAATCTGCGTAATCCGCGGCAAAAAAATTCACCAAGTGAAATAGTAAACTGCTCTGGCCTGTTTTCTCAATAATAGTATGCTTCATGTAAATAATTTCATTTAATTTGTAGTAAATTTTTTAGACGATGCTACAGGTAATAGTCCCCTTGGATTTTTCCGAGACCTCATTCAATGCAGCACATTATGCCTGCAATATGTACAAAAACAGGGCTGATGTGAATATTATACTGTACCATTATTACTCCGGCAGCGAAGATGTGGCTACTGCAGAAAACTACCTGGGTACATTAAAAACGGAACTCCTTTCTTTTATCGCCAATATTGAAACCTATACCGAATCCGGTGATAATTTTATTGATAGCCTTGCCGCCTACGCCCATGTAAAAACGGCGTACATGATAGTAATGGGATTAACCGGCAAAACAGCGCTGGCACAACGTTTCTCGGGCACCAACACTTTAAAAATAGCCGAGAAAAATATTTGCCCCGTCTTAATTGTTCCTGAAGAAGCAAAGTATACCAAAATTGAAAATGTACTCATCACTTCCGAAATGAAATACGTGGAAGAAACACCTACATTGCTGGCTGTAAAAAGAGTACTGGCCGATTTTAAACCGGCCCTGCACATTTTAAATGTAGATGACAGCCATTACATTTCCCTCACTACAGCCTTTAAAACGGAAAGGGACAAAATGGAAGAATTGCTGAAAGAGTTCAATCCCGAATTCTACTTTATGAGGTTATATGATTTTCATGAAGCGGTGAATTTATTTGCCGGTGATAAAGATATCGACATTATCATCATTGCCCCTCAACAACACAGTTTTTACGAAAGATTGTTTAAAACACAGCATACCAAAAAAATGATCTATCAAAGCAAAGTACCTGTTCTTGCTGTGCACGAATAATTTTTATTGGTAAGTACTGCTTTTTTTCTAACAAACTGCTGCTTTTGTTAAACTTTTATAGTATCGCCCCCGCTTTCAATTGCAGGTTTATCCCTCAGTTTTCCACAGTAATCAATCGCTGAACTTATTGGCGCAGTTTCTTGTTATGTTATCGTAATTTTGCGGCAACTTTTCTACAGTATCCAATACACAATAAATTATACAGGCATATGAATCTTTTCGAGCAACAAAATCAGGAGTTTACAGCAAGGCATATCGGACCCAACGAACAGGAAACCAGGGCCATGTTGAAGGTGATCGGCGTAAAATCAACAGACGAGTTGATTGAACAAACCGTTCCCTCTTCCATTCGTTTACAAAACCCTTTAAAAACTGCCGGCCCCGTAAGTGAATTCCAATACCTTACCGAGCTAAAAAAAACGGCTTCGTTAAACAAGGTTTTTAAATCTTACATTGGCCAGGGTTATTACAACACTATTGTACCCAGCGTAATCTTAAGAACTGTTTTTGAAAACCCGGGATGGTACACGCAATACACACCTTACCAGGCCGAAATTGCACAGGGACGTTTGGAGAGTTTACTGAATTATCAAACCATGGTAAGCGATTTAACCGGTTTGCCCATTGCCAATGCCAGCTTACTGGATGAAGGCACTGCAGCAGCCGAAGCTATGGCCATGTTATTCAATCATAAAAACAAAGACCACGATCATATTACTGCGCCGAAGTTTTTTGTTGACGAAAATATTTTTACACAGACAAAAGATGTTTTGATCACCAGGGCTACCCCCATCCAGGTGGAATTGGTTTTTGGTGATTATAAAACCACTGCGTTAGACGATTCTTTTTTTGGCGCAATAGTACAATACCCCAACAGCAATGGTGCGGTGGAAGACTACAGGAATTTTATTGCTAAAGTACATGCGGTAAATGCACAGGTTATTATGGCTACAGATTTATTGGCCCTCACCTTATTGACGCCTCCCGGCGAATTAGGTGCAGATGTAGCCATCGGCAATTCGCAAAGGTTTGGTGTACCGATGGGATTTGGCGGTCCGCATGCCGCTTTCTTTGCTACCAAAGATGATTTTAAAAGAAACATTCCGGGGCGTATCATTGGCGTGAGTATTGATGCACAAGACAACCGTTGCTTACGCATGGCTTTGCAAACAAGGGAGCAACATATCCGCCGCGAAAAAGCCACCAGCAATATTTGTACGGCACAGGCATTGTTAGCCAACATGGCTGCGATGTACTCCGTATATCATGGCCCGGATGGATTAACCAATATCGGAAAAAGAGTAAGCATTTTAGCACAAACTTTAAGTGATGAATTAGCCGAGCTTGGTTTTACCAATGTGAATGAATATTATTTCGATACATTGAAAGTGCATGTGAAAGATGTGTCACAGATCAGGAAATTAGCCGAACAACAGGAGATCAATTTTAATTACTTTGATGATGAGCATATCGGCATCTCTTTAGACGAAACCACATCGCAGAATGATATCCTTAACATACTGCACGTATTTGCTACTTCACAAGGTAATGACACGGCTGTGGCGCATTTTGATGCAGACAGTTTATTGGAAAATATTCCTGCTTCACTAACACGTACATCAGAATTTTTAACGCATCCGCTTTTCAATACGCACCACAGCGAAACTGAAATGATGCGCTATATAAAATTTTTAGAAAATAAAGACCTGAGTTTAAACACATCGATGATCAGTTTAGGTAGTTGCACCATGAAATTAAATGCCGCTACACAATTGATCCCTGTAAGCTGGCCCGAGTTTGGTGGCATACATCCTTTTGCCCCTGCTTATCAATGGAAAGGGTATCAGCAAATAGTATCTGAATTAGAAAGCTGGTTAAGTAACATTACCGGTTTTGCAGCTACGTCTTTACAACCTAACAGTGGCGCACAAGGTGAGTACGCCGGTTTGTTAACCATCCGTGCTTATCATGCACACCGCAATGAGGCCAACAGAAATGTAATCCTCATTCCTATTTCTGCACACGGCACCAACCCTGCCAGTGCAGTAATGGCTGGCTTTAAAGTAGTAGTAACCAAGTGTGATGAAGCAGGAAATATTGATGTGGCTGACCTGCGCATGAATGCAGAAAAACACAAAGACACATTAGCGGGATTGATGGTTACATATCCAAGTACACATGGTGTGTTTGAAGAAAGCATTAAAGAGATCTGTGCATTGATACATGAGAATGGCGGATTGGTTTATATGGATGGTGCCAATATGAATGCACAGGTGGGCTTAACATCTCCCGGTAATATTGGTGCTGATGTTTGCCATTTGAATTTGCATAAAACATTCGCTATTCCTCATGGTGGTGGCGGACCTGGCATGGGACCAATTTGTGTGAATGAGAAACTGGCGCCGTTTCTTCCGGGCCACGCAGTCGTTAATGGCGAATCATCAAACGTGAAAAATAATGGCTCACTGCTCACGAGTGCTGTTAGTGCTGCGCCCTATGGCAGTGCAAGTATTTTACTGATCAGCTATGCCTACATAAAATTATTAGGCCCTGAAGGTTTAAGAAAGAGTACTGAATATGCAATTCTTAATGCCAATTACATGAAGGCACGCCTGGAAAAAGAATATAAAATTTTATACAGCGGAAAGAATGGTACCTGTGCCCACGAATTTATTGTTGACTTACGCCCGTTTAAACAAAGCGCCGGCATTGAAGCAGAAGATGTGGCCAAACGTTTGATGGATTATAATTTTCATGCGCCTACATTAAGTTTCCCTGTAGCAGGCACGATAATGATTGAGCCAACTGAAAGCGAAGACAAAGCAGAGCTGGATCGTTTTTGTGATGCCTTATTAAGCATACGTGAAGAAATACGTGCTGTTGAAAATGGCATTGCCGATAAAGCAGACAATCCATTGAAACATGCACCACATACTCAATTTGTAGTTTGTGCCAACGACTGGAATCATAAATATACCAGGGAAACAGCGGCCTTTCCATTAGCGTTTGTAAAACAAAATAAATTCTGGCCCGGCATCAGCAGGGTAAATAATACTTATGGCGACAGGAATTTGATTTGTACCTGTGAACCTGTTAGTGCATATGCTGAAGAAGCAGCAGTATAAGAAATCTCTACTATCCGTTAGTTCTAAAAGCCCAACTGTAAAATGTTGGGCTTTTTTTATCATCACTCATTTTACACACCACTCATCAATTCAATTTAAATTTTCGTTTAAAATAAATTAATTTAACCCTTCTAACTAAAACTTATTTAACATGAGAAAACAACCAATCCTTTTTGCAGCGCTTTGTATGGCCTGTAGTGCGGTGTTTGCACAAACCGATGATGCAGTAATAAGCAAAATAAAAAATGAAGGGCTGAGCAATTCAAAAGTAATGGACATTGCTTTTCATCTTACCGATGTTTCGGGGCCAAGGTTAACCAATTCTCCGGGTTACTTCCGTGCGGCCAACTGGGCTAAAGATGAATTGACAAAAATGGGAATGGTAAACGCAGCATTGGAACCCTGGGGCGATTTTGGTGTAGGCTGGGAACAGAACCGTTGTTATATTGCCATGACAGCTCCTTACTACACACCTATTGTAGCCATACCAAGAGCGTGGACCGGCAGCACGCCGGGAAAAAAGATCATGAGCAGCGAAGTGATTGTTATAAATGTAAAAGATTCTGCAGAACTATACCAGAAATATGCCGGCAAAGTAAAAGGTAAAATTATAATGGTTTACGCAGCGGATACATTACATCCTTCATTTACCCCGGACGGACAACGTTATGCTGATAGCAGTTTAGAAAAAATGGCCAATGCAAAACCTGACGCACCAAGAGGCGGAGGTGGCCAGAGAAACTTCACCCCCAACGAAGCCATGAGACAAAGACAATTATTAGCAAGGCAGATGGGAGATTTTTATAAGAACGAAAAACCTGCACTGGTGTTAAGTCTTAATGCAAGAGGTAACGACGGTACTTTATTTGTGCAAAACGGAGGTTCGTATGCAAAAGATGCCGAAAATAATTATGCCTGGGTAATGTTATCCAGCGATGATTATTTAAGGGTACAACGTTTGGTACTGTCTGGCCAAAAAGTAGAAATGGAAGCAGATGTAAAAACAAAATTTTATCCTGATGATATCAAAGGGTATAATGTGGTGGCGGAAATTCCGGGTACTGACCCTGTTTTAAAAGACGAGATTGTAATGTTAGGCGGGCATTTAGATAGCTGGCATGGCGCAACGGGTGCAACAGATAATGCAGCAGGCAGTGCTGTGATGATGGAAGTGATGCGTATCATTAAAGCAACCGGCATGCAACCCAAACGCACTATTCGTATTGCATTATGGAGTGGCGAAGAAGAAGGTTTATTAGGATCGAGAGGATATGTAAAAATGCATTTTGCCGATCCTGCAGATATGGTATTGAAGCCGGAGCATTCAAAAGTTTCTGCATATTATAATTTAGATAATGGTACCGGAAAAATAAGAGGTATTTATTTACAGGGCAATGAAGCAGCAAGAAGCATTTTTGAAGAATGGCTGAAACCATTTCATGACCTGGGTGCAGCTACAGTTACCATCAGCAATACAGGCGGAACAGATCACCAGTCATTTGATGGTGTTGGTATTCCCGGTTTTCAATTTATACAGGACGCTATTGAATATGATACCAGGACACACCATACCAATATGGATACTTATGATCATTTAGTACCTGAAGATCTGAAACAAGCGGCCACTATCATTGCATCATTTGTTTACAATACTGCACAACGCACAGAAAAAATACCGAGAAAAGAATTACCTAAACCAAGAGGCGCCAACGGCGGAAGAGGTTTTTAAAAACATTCGTGTATAAAAAAAGGCGTCAGAGGATTGAATCCGTCTGACGCCTTTTTTATAAGTTTAATTAAACTGCTACTTTTTCTTTAGCCTGTGTTAAACGGGTAAACTCAGAACCACTGAAAATTTTAGACAATTGATTATTATTGGTTTTTTTCCATTCCGGTATGCTTGCTTCTGTAACAATGCGCCAGAAATTTTTGGCTTTTAAATCTTCGTAGTCATTGGTTTTAACAAATACACCAACAATGGTGTTACGTTTTTTAAATTCAATTTTTACAGCATTTTTTGCAAGGTGTGCAGGCTCTAAAAATTTAATAATGAGATCATTATTCATATAATAATTTTTTGCAAATGTACGCTAATTAAGGCTTTCAGCCGCATTTATTTATCTGCAACGCTGTACCAGACTAATAACCAGCAAGTTGATAACGGCAGTCGTGAATCGTGAGACGTGAGTAGCAGCCCGAATTTTTATACGACATTCAATTTATAAAGCACTGCCAATTCCTAAAGATTGGTTGTATTATTTACTGGTTGTAGCATAAACAGCAGTGAGGCGCTAAGCAAGAATGCTACCACTCACGCCTGATGACTCACCACTAACGGTTTACACCCTGTAACAAACCGCATTAATATTCATGCCTGCACCTACCGATGCAAAAAGAATGATATCGCCATCATTTAACCGGTGTCCTTTCATTGTATCTTTTCTTACCAGGTCGAGCAAAGTAGGGATGGTAGCCACAGAACTGTTACCCAAATAATGAATGCTCATGGGCATGATATTTTCGGGCACTGTTTTAATACCATACAATTTGTACATCGCTTTAATAATACCTTCATCCATTTTTTCATTGGCCTGGTGAATGAATACTTTTTTCAATTCACTGATATCAACACCGGCTTTATCCAAACAATCTTTCATGGCAGCCGGCACATACTTCATGGCATACTCATACACTTTTCTGCCTTTCATTTTTATGTAGCGTACACGTGGATCAGAATCAGGAAAATTAGACTTACCCATATTCAGGTAATCCACTTCATCCATACAATGCGATTGTACACAGCAGGCCAAGATTCCGCTTTTAGTGGTTGCTGCATCTTTAACTTCCATTACACAGGCTCCTGCCCCATCCGAAAATATCATACTATCACGGTCGTAAATATCAATTACCCTGGATAAAGTTTCTGTACCAATCACCAGGCATTTTTTTGCAATGCCGGCTTTAAAATAAGCATCCGCCTGTATTACACCCTGCACCCAGCCCGGGCAACCAAATAAAATATCATAGGCCACACAGTTAGGATTTTTTATTTTCAATGCATGCTTTACCCTTGATGCCAATGCCGGCAGCACATCTGTTTGAATAGTATGCTTCAATACATTGCCAAAATTATGTGCTACAATTATCTGGTCTAAAGTTTCAGGATCACACCCGGCATCTTCAATAGCCTTTTGGGCCGCTATAGCTGCCATATCGGATGACTCCATACCTGCGTCTACATAACGCCTTTCCTCTATACCTGTTATCTGTTTAAATTTTTCCACCACTTCCTGAGGATCGGTTTCAATTTTCTTATTGTCTTCTCCGTAAAAATTAAGTATGGTGAATTCTTTATTGGTTTTTACATTGGCAGGAATATAACTGCCGGTACCTGTAATTACTGTTTGAAAACTATGCATTGAACAAAAATTAAAATTAAAACAACAACCGTATGATGATGGTAAAGTTATCGAATAATGGCGGGGCAAAAAATAATTTTCATCATCCCCTCCAATGCCCGCTATCAGGCTGTTATTAATGGTTTTTTAATATGGTGCACAGGCTTATTAAAATTGCATTAAGTTTGTCATTCATTTTATGTTTATGTACAAAGCCTCCTTTTCTTTTATCATCCTCTTCATCATTGCTTTTACCAATAATTTAAAATCGCAAACTGCGGTCAGTATCCCGGCATTTACGGCATACGCTGTGCCTGCAGAGGAAAGCAGTGAAGACGATGAAAGTAATTTATTCTCTGTAAAAGATGGTTTACACCACTGGACCAATACCAACCAACAGATCCTGTTTTATTTTAACCTGCGTACCACCGGGCCATTGCATCTTGCGGTATTACTAAAAAATGATGTGGCAGGAAATAAATTAACGGTTTCTTTTGCAGGCAAAAAATTTAATATTACCACTCCTGAATCTGCCGGTTTTAAAAAAATAACGATTGGCAATGTGCTGATAAAAGAACCGGGATTTTACACGCTCACCTTATCTTCTTTTGCAAAAAAAGGAAAAACAATTGCAGATATTAAATCACTGGAACTAAGTGGCGCTGCAGTAAAAAATATTCATTTTAATGCAAAGCCAAGAAGGAATGCCGCTTCTGTTCACCTGATGTACCCCTTGGATGATACCATGAAAGTAGTTTCTTTTTACAACGAAGTAACCATACCAAAAGATGCGGACCAGTTGCACAGTTATTTTATGGCCTGCGGTTTTGCCCGGGGGTATTTTGGTATACAGGTAAACAGCCCCACCGAAAGAAGGGTAATATTTTCCGTATGGGATGCTGGTAACGAAGCGGTGGACAGAAATAAAGTAAACGACGAGAACAAAGTAAAACTGATGGCAAAGGGGGAAAATGTTTTTGCGGATGATTTTGGTAACGAAGGCACAGGAGGGCACAGTCATTTTGTATATAACTGGAAGGCGGGTGAAACCTATAAATTTTTAGTAACTGCTGCCACGGATAGCGCAAGTAATACTACAAGCTATGCCGGTTATTTTTATATACCTGAAGTGCAAAAATGGAAACTGATCGCATGTTTTAAAGCACCCAAAGATGGTAAACCATTGAGAAAATTATATTCTTTCGTGGAGAATTTCTGGGGCAACAACGGGCAATTATTCCGCAAGGCTTGTTTTGGCAATCAATGGATAAGAAGAGAAAATGGCGACTGGAAGGAAATTACCGGGAGCAAATTCAGTTATGATGCTACGGGTAAAGCGGGTGACCGCATAGATTATGGCGGTGGTGTTGAAGACAATAAATTCTATTTATGGAATGGTGGATTCAAACCAACTAAAACAACATTTGGCGATCTATACAACAGGGCGGCACTCAATCAAAAACCTGCAATTGATTTTTATAAGAATGCAGATAGTGCTGCAGAAACAGTTAAGGAAACGGCGGCAATATTAAATGCCATTCAGGCAAGAACGATAGATACAACCGGAAGCAAAAACGGTATTTACTACAAACTATTAAGGGAAGGTGAAGGTCCGCTGGTAACTATCAACGACACTTTGGTGGTGCGCTATAAAGGCCAACTGATGAATGGAGAAGTGTTTGATGAAACCAAAGACGAGCCCGCTACTTTTTCATTAAAAAGACTGATCAAAGGATGGCAGATTGGTTTACCTTTTTGCAGGCAGGGTGGAAAAATAAGACTTATAATACCCTCATCATTAGCGTATAGCATCAGAAACCTGGGTATTATCCCTCCAAACAGCCCTTTAATTTTTGATGTGGAAGTGGTAGAAATAAGGCGGTCCAAAACGGAGTAAAAAATAATATTAGGGAGTTTATTAATAAAAAAACTATCTTTGCGCCTTATTAAATAATACAATACAATTTAAAATGGACAAACAACAAGGTACCGTTAAGTTTTTCAATACTGAAAAAGGATTCGGTTTTATCAAACACAACGACTCTAACAAAGAAACTTTTGTACACGTAAGTGGATTAAAAAGCCAAAATATTAAAGAAGGCGACAGCGTTGAGTTTGATTTGCAAGAAGGCAAAAAAGGCATGAACGCAGTTAATGTGGAAGTTGTAGGATAATTCCTCACTTTTAAAAACCTTTAAGGGCTGTACCAAAAGTACAGCCCTTCTTTTTTATCGCCTGTTTTGAATATGATTAAACCCAAAAGCGGTAACCACACATATCAGCCCTAATATCCACCACAAATAAGAATAGCCCAGCGAATGTGCGATCTGTGTGCCGCTTAAGCTTCCAATTACCTGTGCCGCACTCCATGCCATAGTGTATATTGCGGCATAGCTGCCCCTGTTCTCGGTAGTTGTGCGGCCAATATAATAACTGTTCATAAACGGCATACCGATTATTTCAGCAAAGGTTACCATCAGGATAACAGCAGTAGCCAGAATAAATCCATTTGCCAAAGGGATGTTAAGCATCCAGTACGATACGGCCAGTAATAAACATCCGTACATCATCAGTTTTAAATAAGGCCTGGTACCCTCCAGTTTAAATACGATCACCATCTCGAACAATGCAATTAAAATACCGTTTACAGACATGATGATGCCAATACTTGATTCGTTTAATTGCAGTCCTTCTTTAAAATATAAAGGCACTGTTGTAAACAACTGAAAGAAACATAATGCAAAGAGTAACATAAAACCGGTGAAGATCATAAACGTTTTATCCTGGAAAGGGCCTTTGCTTTTACCCGTACTTTCATGAGTGGTTTTATGTTGCTGTGCCAGTGTAACTTTTGGCAGAATGATCAGTAATGCAATACCTGCGGCGATATTAGTAAAACCATCTACCCAGAATAAAAGATGATAACTAATTGAAGCCAGTATACCAGCCAATGCGCTGCCTACGCCCCAGCCTAAATTAATGGCTAGTCTTACCAGTGAAAAAGATTGCGTACGGTTTTGAGCAGTGCTGTAATGTGCTACTGCACTGGAATTAGCAGGACGAAATGATTCATTGATAAGGCTGGCGAAAAAAATGCAGATACAAATAGTAAGATAAGAATCCATCTGGCCCAGCACAATGAACATGATACCCCCGCCAAACAAAGCCACAAACTGCATGGTATAAAATCCAATCGTATCACTCAGCCTGCCGCCAATAAATGCACCAAACAAAGAACCAATACCATAAATAGCAACGGCAAGGCCACCCTGTGTTTCGGTGTACCCACGATGATTGCAGTACAAGGTCATGAATGGCAGTACCATAGTGCCACTGCGGTTGATAAGCATCACCGCGGCAAGCAACCACATGCGGCGTGTTAAACCGCTGTAAGCATTTTTATAAAGATTGATGGTGGTTGAGATCATAACAGCGCTGCAAAGATATTCATACTAATGGACATCTGTAATAGTTTGAAGCAAAGCTGCAACCAGGTAGCGCTATACGTTTTTTGCAACAGGCATTTTGTTATTGCTCCATTCGCTCCAGGAGCCCACATACAAACCGGGTATTTTAAAACCGGCAGCAGCAATGGCTAAAAGTGTATGACAGGCAGTTACTCCCGAACCGCAGTGCACAATAATATTTTCCTGCTTTATATTGCTGAATGCATTTGTATATTTTTCTTTTAATTGCTCTGCCGGCAAAAAAAATCCATCCGCATCTAAATTTGTGGTGAAGGGAATATTTACAGCACCTGGTATATGGCCTGCAATAATATCAATCGGCTCTGTAATGCCTTTATATCTTTCTTCGCTACGCACATCTATTACAAGATATTGCTCATCCTTCGATGCTTTTTCTACTTCCTGCATACCGGCCATTGGCAAGCTCCAACCTGCATTATTATATGTTTCAGCTGGCACTGCCATTACAGTTTCAGCATTAACAGGAAAACCAGCTTTTACTGCAGCCTGGAACCCTCCGTTTAACACCTGCACTTTCTTATGCCCTATTGATAACAGCATCCACCAGAAACGTGCCGCCGCATTAGACGCATTTTTATCATCGTAAACCACTACATGGCTCTCGGGTGAAATACCCAATTGACCTAACACTGCAGCAAATTGCAACACTGTTGGCAAAGGGTGGCGGCCTCCGGAAGCAGCATCAGGTTTTATATCTGCCAGCTGAGTATTTAAATCAACATACAATGCACCATCAAGATGATTCTGCAAATATTTTTCCCTGGCATCATTGCCACTGCCTGCGTCAATAAGAATGATATTTTCTTTTTTATACAATGCCAATAATTCAGCAGGCGTTACCAGTGGTGATATTTTTTGTTCCATGACGTAAGTATTATTTTATTGTTTCTAAGTTCATGATATAAGGCCCGGTTTTACTGTAAAAATCTGTTCCTCTAAATACTATTGACTTTTATTTTAAGATTTAATAACAGGAATGTTTAAACGATAAGCTTGTTTATAAAACACAACAGCTAAACAAACACTAAGCGCAATGATAAAAGATTCAAACAGTAACAATGCATTGATAATGCCGGCATGATCTGCAAAATATCCCAGGCATATGGCAGGAATACCAAAACCTACATACCCAAAAAACATATAGCCCGACACAGCCCTGGCCTTTTGATGGCCTCCCAGATTCGCAACCAATGCTAATCCGCCAAGATAAGAGAATCCATAAGCAGCCATACCAACAATTGCGGTACCTGCAAAAAGAACCGGTAACTTACCGATGCTGCATCCTAAAATTACCAGCGCAAATCCGGCAGGTACCAGTAGCAATCCTATCTTTACAGATCTTAACGGATCAACCTTTCTTATCAATGGCTGTATAAAAGCACCTGTCCAGTTTACAAGCACCAGGCAAATACCTGCATAGGCAGTTAATCCAAATTTAGCCAGTTGTGTAGGGATAATCGCAATCACCACACCCGTTGCCGCCCAGCAAATAGCAATAGCACTGTTTACAGGCAACGACCCCGGAGGGAAATAAGGAAGTCTCACTAATTTACCACCAATGGGTTTAAGTTTGGGCAATGGTATAAGCAAAAGGATACCAATAAAAGTGAGTACCAGTAAAATATAATAGGTAACCGGCACTAAAGTAAAACTGATCAGCAAAACTATACTGGTGGCAAGTCCACCACCGCCAAAACCAAAAGCAGTAAAAAGCGAGGCCATCCCTGCTGCTTTAGTAGCTGCATGCGGATGCGGCTGCAACAGTTCGCTTATATAGGTAGCACCTGCGCCCATACCCAACCCAAGTGCAATACCCTGGAAAAATCTTGCCAACACCAGGGCAATAACATTTGGATACAGGGTAATGACTGCGGTGGCACAAAATGCACAAATCACACTTGCCATCAGCACGGGCTTCCTTCCTATCCTATCCGACAAGCCACCAAAAAAAATATAGCAGGGCAACATACCCAGCACATAAGAAGAAAAAACCAATGCGGTTTGCCCGTTATTTAAATGTGCTGCAGCCGCATACACCCTGAAAAGCGGCATTGAAATATTTACCGCCAATGTTATCAGCAACAATGCTATTGCAACTATAAACGGGGAAGACAATTTTACTTTATTAAACATGCTGTTGCTGTACCGTTATTTTTTTGTGCAGCAAATTTCAGTAAAATTCCTGATTAAGTGCTGATACAATTTTACCAGCATTACTGCCGCTTAATACATTTTTAAAAGCCGTAAAAACATATCATTAACATGCAGGCAGTACAGGCTTTGTAAAAGCATTTATAACTTTATTTTAAACTTACAATTAAGCTGCAAAAAATAACTGCTATATTTTTCCTGTCCATTTTTGCATGGTTGCAATACAGTAAACAACTGGCGTATTTTCACTGTGCAATAACCCAGACTTTTTCCGCTACCCATTGCGACTGTGAAGCTATTCTTACAGCAGACAACAAAGTCGCTGACACTGAATTACCTGTACCCAAAACAAATCCGGTTACTGCACCGGATGAATTTTATACACTTGCCAGCCATCTTTCATTTGCTAACGAAGAAATAAAATACGCTGCAGTATTCAACAAATTTCAAATTCCTCTTTATAGCTTTTGCTTTTGCAATAGTTTATTACGGCCACCCTGTTGACTGCATTTTTAAATTTATTTTTTGTCCTGAACCCAGGGCATGGCATTTTATTACCTGATTTAAAAGCAACAACATGAAATATTTATTAACTGCCATTGCAGCAGTCATTCTATTGTCTGCTACAGCGCAACAGAATACAGACAAAATTTTATACGGAAAAATTACCAGGGACAGTTTACTACAACCTCCTTATAACAAATGGTTTTCTAAAGGTTACAATTTATATAATATCAATACAGCAACCAAGAACAAACTTTTATTGCAATCAACCAAAGGCATCAGCATCGAAATATTCTTCGGCACCTGGTGTGGTGATAGTAAAAGAGAAGTACCAAGGTTTATAAAAATACTGGATGACATTAAATTCAATACTGCCAATGCAAAAATAATTTGTGTTGGAGGAAGTGATTCGCTCTACAAACAATCGCCGCAGGGAGAAGAAAAAGGAAAAGGTATTTTCAGGGTGCCTGTGTTTATTGTGTATAAAAACGGGATAGAGATCAATCGGATTAATGAATCACCTGCTTTGTCTTTAGAAAAAGATCTTTTATCTATCTTGACCGGGGAAGTTTATACACCTAACTATAAAAGTTTTGCCAGCATCAATAAATGGATCAACGATGGCAGTTTACCTGACAGCAATATTGCACCACGCAATTTTGCAGCACAATTAAAACCATTGGTAAATAACGAATACGAATTAAATAGCTTAGGCTACCTGCTGCTGCAACAAAATTTAAAAAAAGAAGCGTTGACGGTTTTCAGGATCAATGCTAACCTTTATCCTGAATCGGGTAATGTTTTATCCAGCCTTGGAGAAGGGTATTTAAAAAATGGTAATGCAGAAAAAGCAGCGCAGGTTTTAGAAAGCAGCATCCTGCTTACAAAAGATGCAGCAGCGTTAAAAGAAATATTATCGTTGTTGTATGAAGCGAAAGGATTTAAACTGTAGCAAATAAAGAAGCCAGGTTTGTAAAACCTGGCTTCTTTAAATTTCTAAGCTTATAAATTAAAATTATCAGCTTTAGGCATTGCGGCAAAAGCTTCCTGTAATTTTGGAGGAGGAATGGCCAGCTTTCTTTTTACAGTGTCCAGCCATGCGCCATCAACAGTAACTATAGCGGCAAGCGTATCGCCGTTCTTCCATATCTCATTGGTAAAACTCCAGCGGCTGAAATCTTCATTGGATTTTAATAACCTGATCCTGATCTCAATGTCATCTCCGAATTTCAGTTCTCTTTTAAATACACACTCTTCCCTGAATAAGATAGGGCCGATTTGTTCATCCTGTAACACCTGCATGGTAATGCCGTATTGTGCAAGAATAAGCAAACGGGCATTGGCACAGTAATCGTAATATTTGCTATGCAGCACATGAAAGTTAGGGTCTATATCCGACCATCGTATTTCTGCTTTAACTGTAAATGTTGACATACGTACTAAAGATTTTATTTATCCAGGTATTGTAAAATTTTCACACCAATTTCATCATTGCTTACTGCGGTGTTAGCCAATATTACAACTGCATTTTTTGTTTTTTCGTTAATGGCTAAAAAACTTTTGTAGCCACCGGTCTGTCCTCCATGAAATAATATTTTTCCCCAACCCCAATCCTGTATAAACCAGTTGAGTGCAATTTGTTGTTGCCCTACATCAAAGGTAGGTAGATGTGATAAACTGATCGCCTGTTTTAAAAATATATTGCCCTTATCTTTACTATCATCCGGCAAGATAAGTTCATTAAACAAAACATATTTAAGCATATCTTCTGTATTGCTTCTTATACAACCTGCCGCTGCCAATGCTTTAAAATCCCATTGACTTTGTAAAGAAATATTTGCGTCATATCCCTGTACAAATAAAGCACTATCTTTTTCAGTTAAAAATTGCATGGTATTGTTCATGCCTTGTATTGAACAGGTAAAATCTTTAACCATTTTTTCAAATGGCCTTTCATATATCTTTTCTAAAATATTACCTAACAGTCCTACTGCCAGGTTACAATATTCAAATTTTGTTCCGGGTTTGCGGGAAAGCTTAGCTACTTTTAAGTATGTATATAATTTAGCCTCATCGTAATCTTTGTATGGATTTACAAGATCGGTTGCTCCAAAATTATCAGGTAATGGTGGCAGGCCGGATGTATGATTGGCTAAATGCATAATTTTTAGCGTATCATCCCCAAATTTAATCAGGGGAATATTTTTGGGGAGGTACTTATTCACCGGATCATCCAGCTTTATTCTATTTTCAATTACTGCCTTAGACAAAATAAAGCCGGTAAAGGTTTTAGTAATTGAACCGATCTCATATAAATTTTTAGCAGCTGGCACCAGGCCATTACCCTTCCTGGTTTCGCCATAATTATAAAAATATGTTTTGCCATCCTTTAAAACGCCAATACTCATTCCAACTGTTTTGCTTTCAAACATAAATGGCTGCACAATAGCATCCATTTTTTTATCCAGTTCAGTAGCCAATACATTATCCGTTTTGGTTTTTGTAACCTCGCCTGTTACCGGTTTTTTGTAAGGTTGAAATAAGAAAGTTTCCAGCTTTCCTTCAGTATCTAAACTTATATACATGGATAAAACAACAGCCTCAAAACTCGTTTTATATTTACATACCCCTTTCTCATTTTTTTCAAACTCAGCTGATGTAATTTTTCCCAACGGAAATAAATTATTATCACAAACTGCTTTAAACTTTTCTGCACTCAATTGTTTTTTAAAAACAGCGCCTGCTAAACCGTACAAGCTATCGGAATTTTGTGCATTAAAAAAAAGCACCACTTTATCTTTCATTGCTTCATTCTTTTCCTTTTGCAGATCTTGCGCACAGGCAGCTAAAGAAAACAGGTAGGTAACAGCTAAAAATATTTTTTTCATTTTTTAGAAAATTAAAAAATCCTTCCTGGTGAGGGAAGGATTTGTGACTACTTATTTATCCGGTTGTTCTTTTTCAATTTTCGCAGTTTCATTTCTTTTAGCAATTTCCTCCAGCAGTTTCAACCCTAACAAACCACTGATGCCGCCATTTGCACTATCCCCTCCTCCACTGATCAATATATCCGGCATTATCTTTACGTTCTGTGCGCCTATAGACTCCATTACTTTCAATTGCGTAAAATTATTGCCGCCCATTGCTTCCACAGAAAGTTTATAGGATTCCGCATTGGATTTACCAATCGCTAATATCTTCTCTGCTTCTGCATTACCGGTCAATGAAATTTTTTCCGCATCAGCTTTCGCCAGTAATTCTATCTGTTCTGCATTTGCTTTTGCCAGTACACGTATTCTTTCAGCATCACCATTGGCTAATAATTTCAACCGGTCTGCTTCTGCAGTAGATTGCAAACGCACACTATTCGCTTCACCCGTTGCTTTTTTAACCGAAGCATCCGCTACCCTTTCTGCAATCAACACTCCCTGGTCGGCTTTTACAATTTCTTTTTGTATATCTGCAATAGCCGTTTCTTTTTCCAGGCTTTGCCTTGTTTCCTGCGCTTTCATTTCTGTTTCGTACGTTACTTTCTGTTCTTCTGCAATCTTACGGTCGGTTAATGTTTTCATTAAACTTTCGGGTGGTACTATATCTCCTATTAAAGTATCAACCCCAAACACATTATATTGATCCAGTACTTCGCCAATATGTTTTTTTGCCGAGGTCTGCCTTTCTTTACGTGTACCCAGGAAGGCGATCACATCACTGTCCTGCGCACTGTTCCTGAAATAGTTGCCAATAGTAGGTTCCAGCACCTGGCTTACCAGGTTATTCATGTTACCAAAGCGGGCAATTACTTTTGGTGCTTCGGTAGTGGGTATATGAATGATCTGCGACACATCGAGGTTAAAAGGGAAACCGTCTTTACTACGTACCGTAATAGTCGACAGATGTTTATCCAGTTGATGACTTTCGCTCCTTGCATTGGCCCAGTTCAGTACCAGGTTGGTGGTAGGTACCAATTCCACTTTCATAATAAAAGGGTTGATGGGGTATTTACCGGGGCCTAACGGTTCTGCCCAAACGCCTTTCTGGCCACGGGAAACAATATTGCCATGTTTGAATTCAGCACCGCTCAGGTCAACACCTTCATCACCCACATAGCTGATCACCACGCCTACATGGCCAATAGGAATTTCAGTCATGTTTACCATATCCACTTTTGCAAACCACGGATTTAAGAAATATGTACCTGCAAGGATCACCTGTTCCTGCAAACCTTTGTAACCACCCTTTTGCATAAACACGTCCACATCCTGGAATTTATTGTGCCCTTCTACAATGCGGCCTGCAATTTGACCTTCTTCCAAAGGTTTACCTTCCTGTGTGGTAACTACCCCCACGGCGTTATCAGGTATCGAAGTCATATCTGTCATGATCACTTCAAACAAAAATGTGTTGATACGATAACTACCTGGTGTAATGATGGCGGTCTGGCGTCCTTTGCGGCCACCATTTTTTAAAAATGCTTCTGCATTTTGAAAGCTGTCGCATTCTACCTTAAGGCCAAGGATAGAACCGGTCTCCAGTTCCGCACCGTCTTTTGCCAGCACCAGCCCTAACTGTCCTGTAGGAATAATAGTGAATGGTTGAAAATTAATTTCATACTGCCATATCCATTTGGCAAAATAAATACCCGGCGGTAATGTTTGCGATTGAAAACCTGCTTCGCCTTCTGTAGCCACAATACGGCCTTCGGGCAATTGCTGTTTTCCAAAGAGTACAAACTTTTTTGTAACCAGGCCAATCCTGTCCTCCGGCACAATTACAACGCCAAAGAACACACGAAGAATAAACCTGTAAAATAATAGAACGAATAAAGGGATACCGATTATCAATCCCCATTTGATGAGTTCATGAGATTCCATGTTATGTAGGGTTTTAGTTGATGAAAATAGGAAATGTTTTTGTAACCTGGCTGGTATTATTTGGTTTGAACAAAACGAATTTCGTTGAAATAGAATAAGCCTTTACTGGTCTGCATGGGCTTATGCACACGCCTGACCATATGACCAGGCAACAGGCTGCAATATATCAGGCTTTGGGCGGAGAAGTATTGAAATTAGTGAGGATAAAATCACACAGAAAGTAAGCAGTAAGCACAGCGGGTAGTTTCATTGTAAATAAATTACCCCACAAAGATTGTATGTTTTACAATGCTGTTATAACGAATTGAGGATGGATGGTAGAGTATGTGTTAAGGCTGGTAAGAAAACTTTCAGGAGTGGTACTGGTACAATGATGCAGGGATGAAACGCACTTTATAAATTTGCTTTGATAACAGCCGCAAGCAATACCGCCCATTTATTATATTCTTTTCCCGACGGGTGCAATCCATCTATGGCAACCAGCGAAGCATCTGTTGCAGCCATTCTTGTTGACGGTGTAATATCTATGTAATTAACCGCTTTAGTTTGCGCTACCTGTTTATTAATTACATTGAAAGAATCGATCTGTTTTGCAATTAAAGCTTTATCCTGCCCGTTTGCAAAAGGCGTTACGCTCCAGTCAGGAATAGATAATACAGCAACCCTGTATGTACGATTGCCTGCATACTGAATAGCTGTATTTAATAAAGCTGCAAACTCTGTTGCATACTCAGCCTGGCTACGACCCTGGTATTGGTTATTTACCCCGATAAGTAATGTTACAAAATCATAAGATGCTCTTGCAGGTGGCGTTGTATTGATGGCATTAATAAGATTACCGGTCGTCCACCCTGTTGTGGCAATATATTCCGTTGCATTAAAATTGATGCTGTCTTTTTTAAGCAGGCTAACTGTTTGTGCAGGAAATCGTTCTGCTTCCGTTACCGATTGACCGATAGTATATGAATCCCCAAGTGCCAGGTAAGTTTTATAACTACCGCTGATTATTTGCGGGGCAGGTGTGTAAGCTACCTGTTTTTTACAGGCCAGCAATAAATACATTGCACCAACAGCAAAAGCAATCAAAAATATACGTTGCATAACATGATAAACGTATTTTTTACCCCATTGGTTCAATAAAAAAGGGCTTTGTTTTACCAAAGCCCCTACTATTATTTATACAATATTTCGTAGTATTCCTGTGCCATTCGGTTACTATCAAACTGGAACCGCACATCCCTCATTCCGTTTTGGATGATCTGGCGCCACACTTCCTGGTTCTCGTAATACAAAGGCAATACCTGGTTCTCCAGTATCTCGTATAATTTATTCAAATCGTACTGGTCCTGTTCCTGCACACTGATATTTTCATAATCAATCGGCGGCACCACAAAACCATTATTACCATGATGAATGAATTCGCAGATCCACCCGTCGTTAGTACTACAGTTTACAGCACCATTCATAGCTGCAGTCATACCACTTGTTCCGCTTGCTTCCCTTGGTACACGTGGGTTATTCAACCAAAGGTCAGATGCCTGCTTTAAACGTTTACTTAACCCTAATTCATAACCGGTGCAAACCGCCACGTTATCATACCGCTTACTCAGATGTACCAGGTTATTAAAATCGCTGATAGCCGGATAATCCAGCGGATAAGGTTTACCTGCCCAGATAATCTGTACAGGATATTTTTTATTGCTTAATAATCTTTCAAATCTTTCTATATCTCTTGTAAGCAATTCTGCTCTTTTATAACCTGCAAAACGGCGTGCCCATACAATAGTGAACACATCTTTATTCATCAGCTTACCCGTCTGGTCTGCCACAATATCAAAAGCTCTTTTCTTCAGGTATTTTTTCCTGTCATCAAAAGCTGCCGTATTGTTTTCATTCATATAATTGTACAGCTGCTTATCGGACCAGTAAAACCAGTTCTGTGCATTGGTGATGGCTTTTATTTCGCAGATGCCGGGATATTTGTTCCACATTTTCCGGCTTACTTCGCCATGCAACTGGCTAACACCATTGGCCAGTTTTGCAAAACGCAAAGCAGCTAATGAATGATTAAACTGATCGCCTTCCATTCCGGTAAGCTTTCTTACGTCATCTAATTTCAATCCGCAGAAATAACTCATCTTTTCACACAGGAAAATATCATGCTTTTCATTGCCGGCTTCTTCCGGTGTATGTGTAGTAAATACCATCCTCTTCTTCACTTCTTCTGCACTGCCATATTTTTTATATAAATAAAAAGCAGAGCTGATGGCATGCGCTTCATTCAAATGATATAACTCCGGGTTAAAATTTAACAGGTCAATTAATTTTGCACCACCAACACCTAATAAAATAAATTGTGCCACTTTGGTAGCAACGTTAGCATCGTATAAGCGGTGGGTTATGGTTTGAGAAACATAATCGTTCTCCGGTAAATCTGTACTTAATAAAAATAAAGGTGCACTTTTAAATGTTTCAGGATTTAAATACCATGCTTTAACCCAAACCGGGTGTTCATGAATTTCTACCTGGAATTTTATACCCGTATCCTCTAAAAAATTGTAAATTTTTTCATTCCATTGCACCTGCATGGTCTGATCCTGGTTGCGTGCCTGGTCGTAGTAACCG
Source organism: Ferruginibacter profundus (assembly GCF_054783275.1). Lineage (NCBI taxonomy): Bacteria > Pseudomonadati > Bacteroidota > Chitinophagia > Chitinophagales > Chitinophagaceae > Ferruginibacter > Ferruginibacter profundus. Next base: position 527,933 of record NZ_BAAGQW010000002.1, read on the forward strand.
TATTTCCATAAGATACCTACGCCAATTAAATTCTGTCGCAATTCATATGCACTACGCATATGAGAACCACTTAAAAAGCCCAGCCCCCCGCTGTAAATTTTTAAAGGCTGGTGTACTGCAAATTCCATTGAAAAATAAGCAACTCGTTTTTTAAAACGATCATCGATAGAATACGGAACATTGAAATTAGTAAAACTCATTATCTTTCTCTTTTTTGAGGACGCAATATAAATGGAAATTTCAGTAAAACCGAGAGGGTGGCAAAATATTGTGTATTTTGTACACTTTGTACTTTTGCTGTTACAACTGCAGGGTTTCCTGGACTACTTCCAATTAAACGGGTAAATTAAAATTGTTACGATTAAAAACGGGCTCCATGTATTAACGAATCCTGAAGCAAAAAATTACATTTGCCTGAATGATATCACTAAAAAACATTGCATGACAAATATTGATACTGAAAGCAGAGAAAGGTAACCTTGCTGCCTTATTTACTTTGCCGGGAAGATATACACATTTTTTTATTCCTGTTGATAATGGCTGGCGTACAGACGAACAGCTGTAATTGCTGTGTTAGATATTTTCTAATTTAATGGCTTTTTTTTCTCTAAAATCAAATCACTGTAAGAGAAAGCGATATAATCTGATGTTGCGATGTTAAAAAAGGCCGCATAATAGCTGCATTGGTCTTTTAATTTTTCTACCCCGATAGTTCCCTCCTTATCAATAGCCTCCACTTCAACAAAAGTGCCCAATCCTTCAACTTTATCAAAATGAAATTTTACGTTATTGATAAAATAGATCTTTCTTTTTTTGTCTACCACCACTTTTATGCCATGCAATTTTACAAGGATATCTTTTAATGCCTTATCCGGACTATGATGGTACAGTAAAATATCTGATTGCTTTGCGCCGGCAGTGTTGCTCCTTTCGTAGTAGATCAATGAATTTTCAATATTACCTTCCCGCAATTTTAAACGGCCGGTGGCAACATTAAAATAAGTATCCACCTGGTTATCTTCTCCAATATATTCGGGGTCAAGTGTAAGTAATTTTTTCTCTAAAGCGGCAATATCTGCAGCTTTTGCTTTAAACTCAAAGTTGAGGGTTGCCATTGTTAATTTTTCATTATTAATTATTCAATTATCGCTGTTACTTCTATTTCAATCAGCAAATCGTCATTTATCAGGCGGCTTACTTCCACCATGGTAGCCACCGGCTTTATCATTTTAAAAAATTCACCATGGGCTTTTCCTACTTCTTCCCATTGGGAGATATCGGTTACAAACATCCTTGTTCTTACCACATCATTTAAGGTAGCGCCTGCCTCGTTTAAAGCCTTTTCAATTTTTTTAAATACAAAAACAGCCTGGGCATAGATATCACCTTTTCCAATTAATTCATCTCCATCCATAGCGGTAGTGCCTGCTACTTCTACAATATTTCCTGTACGGACGGCCCTGCTATATCCTACAATATCTTCCCAGGGAGAACCGGAGCTGATCTTCTTTTTCATTGCAAAATATTAAGGGGTAAAAGTATTCAATATTCGCCGAAAAAAAATTTGTTCGTAATTATCGGGATTTATTTTTAGATTTGTCTAAATTTTATTTTTACAAATATGAACTTTTCAGAGAGCGAAGAAAATTACATCAAAAGTATATACCATTTACAACAGGATACCGGCCTGGTAAACACCAATGCCCTGGCTGCCGAAATGCAGACCAAGGCGGCTTCTGTTACAGACATGCTTAAAAAATTAGCTGCAAAAAAAATTCTGCAGTACGAAAAATATAAAGGTTTTAAACTTACTGATAATGGCCGAAAAGTGGCGCTTACCGTTGTACGCAAACACCGGTTATGGGAATATTTTTTAGTGGAGAAATTAGGGTTTGAATGGGATAAAGTACATGATATTGCTGAAGAACTGGAACATATCAGCAGCAATGAACTGATAGAAAAACTACAGCATTTTTTAGGCAACCCTTCTTTTGATCCGCATGGCGACCCGATACCGGACAGCAATGGGAAAATACCCAAATTAAATCAGCTCAATCTTGCTGCATTGGCTTTAAATAAAACCGCATCAGTAAGTTCAGTAAGCAATCAATCTCCGCAAATGCTGGAGATGCTGAAGCATTATTCCATTGCCATCGGCACTTCTGTTAAACTGTTAAAAAAGTTTGAGTTTGATGGCTCACTAGAAATAAAAGTTTCCAAACAGCCTGCCTGCATCATCAGCGAGCAGATAGCTAAAAATATTTTTGTGCATTATGATTAATAACGGGCATCCGCATACTTCCCTCAGCGAAGTGCATGAAACAATAGACACTACAAAAAAGAAAATCGGCTGGCGAAAGATCTTTTCTTTTTTAGGCCCGGCTTACCTTGTAAGCGTAGGTTATATGGACCCGGGCAATTGGGCTACCGACCTTGCCGGGGGCAGTAAATTTGGTTATTCTTTAGTCTGGGTATTGCTGATGAGTAACCTGATGGCTTTACTATTGCAGGGATTATCGGCAAGACTGGGAATAGTAAGAAGAAGAGACCTGGCACAGGCTAACAGGGAAGCCTATCCTAAACCTGTAAATTACGCCCTTTGGTTATTGGCAGAAATTGCCATTGCCGCCTGCGACCTTGCAGAAGTTTTGGGTATGGCAATTGGTTTACAATTATTAACCGGCCTTCCCCTGATATGGGGCGTTTCGCTTACAGTGCTGGACACGTTTCTGTTGTTATACCTTCAAAAGCTTGGCATGCGCAAAATGGAAGCCTTTATCATAGCGCTGGTAGCCATTGTTGCAATTGCCTTCCTGATAGAAATTATTTTTGCAAAACCTGACCTGGGAGAAGTGGTTAAAGGTTTAATCCCTTCTTTTCCCAATGAAGAAGCAAGATATATTGCGATTGGTATTATTGGAGCTACGGTAATGCCGCATAATTTATACCTGCATTCTGCGCTGGTGCAAACCAGGAAAATTGACCGCAGTGATGATGGTATCAGGCAGGCACTTAAATTTAATCGTATTGATAGTACTATAGCATTAAACATTGCGTTTTTTGTAAACGCTGCTATTTTAGTTTTAGCGGCAACGGTATTTTTTAAAACAGGTAATTCCAATGTAGCCGAAATAAAAGAAGCCCACCGTTTACTTCCCAGCTTTTTAGGCAATGTTGCGCCAATACTTTTTGCGGTTGCATTAATTGCAGCAGGGCAAAGCAGTACCATCACCGGTACATTAGCAGGGCAAATTATTATGGAAGGTTATTTAAGTCTTAGAATAAACCCCATGTTACGCAGGCTGATCACCAGGTTACTGGCCATAATTCCGGCACTTATTGTGATCATTGTAAAGGGAGAGAACGATGTGGACTCCTTACTGGTTTTCAGCCAGGTTATCCTGAGTTTGCAATTGGGCTTTGCTATTATTCCGCTGATACATTTTGTAAGCGATAAAAAAACAATGGGAAAATTTGCCATCAGGCCAATCGTTAAGATTACTGCATGGGCAATTGCAGCTGTTTTAATCTTCCTGAATATACAGATGCTTGTTAACGAAGCATCAGGAGTATTTACAGGCGATAATACTTTCGCCAAAATAATCCTGGTTGTGCTGGGCTTAGTTTTCTTAAGTCTTTTACTATACATCATCCTGCATCCGTTACTTACAAAAAACAAACCCACTGCATCCATACAAATGCATCCCGATGCCAATATTATTAAGAATCTTTCTATTCCTGCTTTTAATAAAATAGCGGTAGCACTGGATTACAGCGTGAACGATGAAAAATTATTATCCTATGCCATCGGCCAGGGAAAAGAAAAAAGCAGTTATTTGTTGATACACATTGTTGAAAGTGCTGCTGCAAAATTATACGGAAAAGAAAGTGATGATTTTGAAACCGAACAGGATGCCGCTAAAATGAATTTTTATGTAGCGCAATTAAAAGAAAGAGGATTTAAAGTAGAAGGCAAACTTGGTTTTAGAAACAGGGTGAAGGAAATTGCAAGAATTGTAAACGAAAATAATGCTGATATGCTGGTAATAGGTGCCCACGGCCATACGGCATTAAAAGATTTTATTTATGGTGAAACGGTAAATGCGGTAAGGCATGAGTTAAAGATTCCGGTGCTGGTGGTGAATCTATAGCGATGGAATTGGGGTACATCTTGCAGCAATACTATCTCAATTCAAAAAAAAACAAATTCCCGGTTCCCTTTACAACGAATCGAGCTGCTTATTAATTTTTCCATTCCATTCTACCTGGATGTTCTTAAGCTGCCCGTTCTTTGTTTGCCCGTCATAATCATTTTGCATTTTTTCTAATTCCCTGCAACATTCCTTATAAATTTTTTCAACCAGTTCGCCATAATTATTACGGGTAAATTTTGCTTCCTTTAATTTTTGTATAAATAAATTGGCGGTAATATAAGTGATATCAAAATGATGCTGCTCATGGGTTAATGCATATTCAGATTCTCTCCCCTTTCGCACCCAGGAGCTTTGTTTGCTGAAATAGCAGTACACCGTAATATCTATGGTTGTTTTTCCATTCCATGATTTCATTGCAGCCATGTATCCCAGGCCAGAAGAGGTTACTGCCAATGCTTCTGCAGGAGTACCGGGTGTGCCTTTAAAATCGGGCCATGCAAGTTTGCGTGACGGGTCATAAAAAATAGTATCGCTATTGGGAAGAGGTACATGTGGCGACCAGTTTACACTTACAGATACTTGTGCAAAACCGGGTAAACTTGTGATAATAAAAAACAGGAAAAAGAGTTTCTTCATAATATGCTGTACCTATACAACTCAAATCAACAACATTTATTACTTAGTCAACCGGTGATTAACCATATTTACAATTTCATTAACAGCAATTAATTCCATGCATTTAAAATGTCCGCGGGGGCATTTTTTATAACCTATTTTACTACAGGGCCTGCACCAGAGTTTATTAATTTCCACTACATCAAAATGCTGTGCTGATAATTTACCATAATAAGGATACATGCCAAATGCCGGCACCGTATTACCCCAGATAGAAATAACTGGTTTTTGTAAAGCGGCTGCAATATGCATCAGGCCTGTATCGTGTGAGATGACCAATTTGGCACCACGCAAAATATCTGCCGATTCATTAAGGTTAAATTTGCCACAGGCATTATAAATTTTAATATCGTCGGATGAAGCAATTGCTTTTCCATCTTCATAATCTCCTTTATCGCCTAATAAAACAATGGGATGTTGTATAGCAGCACACAACTCTTTCAATTTATGCAGGGGCATTTTTTTTGTAGCCAGTGCAGCGCCGATAACCACAGCAATGTACCCCAGCATATGAGCAGTAGGCAGGTCGCCATTTTTTATCGTGTCCTTTTCAGGAATAAAATAATCTAATCCCAAACCATCATTCACTATACCTAATGATGCCACTGTTTCCAGGTTCCTGTCTACAATATGTTTTTTTGGCAGCGTATTTATTTTAAAATTGGTGTAGATGAATTTTTCTACATTCAGTTTATCAAATGAAAATGCCTTTACATTTTTTAAGAACTTTTTTATACGCAGTGTGCGCAGGTTGTGATGGAGGTCGATGATGTAATCGTAATCTTCTGTTTTCAACTCATGTAACATCAGTTCAAAACTATCGCCCAAAGTATGGATCTTATCAATATAAGGATTAGATGCAACAATACTTTTATAAGACTGTTTGGTTAAAAAGTGAATTTCAGCCTCAGGCAATTGTTTGCGCAGGCAACGGATAACCGGCGTGGTTAAAATAATATCGCCGATAGAAGAGAAACGTATGATGAGGAATTTAGCCACTGATTACACAAATAAAAATTATTCTTCCAGGTAATTTAAGTCTTTATGAAAAGTTTCTTTGATGAATATTACAGCGACAGTACCAATCACCATAATGATGATACCTGTTATCCAGCCACCGGTAACGTAATCAGTAAGGCTACGCATCCACCTGAATAAAGGAAGAATGAATACTGCCAGCATACCCCTCACCATATTGGGAATAGTAGTGGCTGCGGTAGCACGTAAATTAGTACCAAACTGTTCGGCACCGATAGTAACAAAAATTGCCCAGAAGCCTGTACCAAAGCCTAAGCCGGCACAAATAATATACATAGCAGTTGCGGAACCATTTTTTAAACAGGTAAAGAACAACAGCATAAAAACAGCTGTGATGGCATAAAAAATATACAGCGCTTTCTTCCTGCTTTTTAACCATTGACTTACAAAACCTACTAAAACATCACCCACTGATATGGCGGCATAAGCATACATAATGGCTTTACCCGGATCTATCTTTTCTTTAATGCCCATTTCCCTGGCAAAATCGTTTGAAAAAGTAATGAGTACGCCAATTACAAACCATGTAGGTAAACCAATAAGAATACTTTTTAAATACCGTTTAAACCGATCGGCATTGGTGAACAACATGAAAAAATTACCCTTTTGTACAGCCGAATTTTTTAACTGGTTATACATCCCCGACTCGGCTACGGATATACGAAGAATCAGCAGCACCAATCCCAGCCCGCCACCGATGAAATAGCAGGTACGCCAGTGAAAATTCTCTTTCATTAAAAAAGCAAATACAGCGCCTGTTAATCCAATACCTGCTACGAGCGAAGTAGCGATGCCTCTTTTTTCTTTTGGCGTAAGTTCAGATACCAATGTAATACCTGCCCCAAGTTCGCCAGCCAAACCCACGCCGGCAATAAATCTTACTATGGAATACTGCATTTCGTTCTGCACAAAACCATTCGCAATATTGGCCAGTGAATATAAAATGATCGAGCCAAATAAAACACTCAGTCTTCCTTTCTTATCGCCCATAACGCCCCAGATAATGCCACCGATCAGTAAGCCGGCCATTTGCCAGATAAGGATATTTTCGCCCGATATCTTAGCTTGGTCAAGTGTTAAATGAAAAGATTCTAAACTGGGGATGCGGATGATCCCAAAGAGCAGCAGATCGTAAATATCTACAAAATATCCAAGGGCAGCTACTATTACCGCAATGTTTACAATAGAGTGCTTATTTTGTTGCAGCGTCATCGTTGTACTTTTTCTTTTTGCCAAAAAATAATTTGATGAAGATAGGTGCCGTTGTTACCACCACAATTCCTATCACAATTATTTCAAGGTGTTCTTTTAAATCAAATTGAAATGCATCCCATAACCATTTTTGTAAAAAGAATCCTCCGAGTATCATGGATGTAACCCAGGCCACGCAACCAATGATATTATAAAAAGAGAATTTGGCTTTATCCATATTTACAATACCGGCAATAAGTGGCGCAAATGTTCTTACAATAGGCACAAATCTTGCCAGTACAATTGCACCACCACCGTGCTTTTCATAAAAATCATGTGCTTCATGTAAATAGCGTTTTTTAAAGAACCACCTGTCACGCCAGCTATACATACCATGTCCGAATTTTTTCCCGAACCAATAGCCCAATGCATTGCCTAAAATACCGGCCAGTGAAATTAATACTACCAGCACAAAAAGATCGAGCCAGTAACTGTGGTTATTATCCATGCCAAACAAATGTAAAAACTGGTATCCTAAACCCGGTTCTGTTTTATTATCCATCTTAATTTCGTGTGCTGAAAGGCCGGCTACAAATAACAGGGAATCACCCGGCAAAAAGAAACCGGCAAACAAACCTGTTTCGGCAAACACCACCAGTAATACAAACCAAAGCCCGCCATTAAGAATATACCATTGCGGCTGTAATAACTGGTGCCAGTGAAAATCCAAAAAGATAAAGTTTAACATGTATGTTTTTTTACAAATTATTATTATGAATGTTCCAGTTGCCCCTCCCACTTACTTACGGCAGCAGTAGCTAATGCGTTGCCTAAAACATTGGTCATGGTACGGCCCATATCGCAAAATACATCTATGGCTAATATCAATCCCACACCTTCGGGAGGAATACCGAACATACCCCCTGTTGCAAGTACTACCACCAACGACGCTCTCGGTACCCCGGCTATTCCTTTACTGGTGATTAAAAAAACAAGCAGCATTACAATTTGCTGGCTCACATCTCCTGTAATTGAAGTGATATTAAATGCCTGCGCAATAAACATACTGGCAAATGTCATGTACATCATGCTGCCATCTAAATTAAAAGAATAGCCCAACGGCAATACAAAACTTACAATTTTATTATTACAACCAAAGCGCTCCATTTCTTCAACTAATTTGGGGTACACTGCTTCACTGCTGGCAGTGCTGAATGCAATGGACATTGGGCCAGCGATACGTTGCAATAAAACCGGTAATCTTCTCTTTAAAAAAAGATAGCCTGTAAATAATAAAACAAGCCATAGTATAGCAAGACCCAGGTAAAATTCACCAATATATTTTCCAAATGTTGAGAGTATGCCTAACCCGTTTTTTGCAATTGCCGCCGCCATGGCACCAAATACCCCCAAAGGCGCCACATACATTACATACGACACCATTTTTAACACCACGTGTGCCAGTGCATCCAAGGCATTAACGATAGATTCGCCTTTTTTACCAATGGCAGCTAAAGCCACACCAAAGAAAACTGAAAAGATTACGATCTGTAAAATTTCATTGGTCGCCATTGCTTCAATAATACTTCTTGGCACCACATGCTCTACAAATTTGGCCAGGGAAAAGCCTTTTGATTTTTCCAGCAGGTCGGCTACCGACCCCTTATCTGCATGCTGAATATCCACTCCCACTCCGGGTTTAAAAATATTTACTAATACCAGGCCTAAAGTTAATGACACCAGCGATGCGGTAATAAACCATAACATGGCTTTACCTCCCACACGGCCCACTGTTTTCATATCGCCTAATTTAGCAATGCCCACTGCTAAAGTGGCAAATACAATTGGCGCAATGATCATTTGCACCAGTCGCAGGAAGATCGTGGTAAGGAGTTTAATATTATCTGAAAAAGTGGTTACGGTTGTTGCCGGATAGTTTTCATGTACATAATAACCAACTGCAATTCCCAAAAGCATAGCGCCAATTATATACCATGTTAATTTGCTTTTTTTTGTTGGTTGATGGGTGATCTCCATTACATAACATTTAGTGCCGCAATATAATATTAAAACCTGTTAAACCTCTGCTGCTTATAAAAAAGTATAACCGGTGGCTATTTTAAGAATTAATTGCTTATTTTTCCGATTCATTCTTCACTAAAACCAACTAACGATATGAGTTTATTTGTAAAAAAGCCAATGGAAGCTTTAATGAATGAAGCCCAGGAAACTGGAAGCCATACATTAAAAAGAACACTGGGAGCCGGTGGTTTAATTGCACTGGGTATTGGGGCTATCATTGGCGCCGGATTATTTTCAATTACAGGTATGGCTGCTGCCAATCATGCAGGGCCGGCAATAACTATATCATTTGTTGTAGCAGCATTAGGTTGCCTTTTTGCAGGTTTATGTTATGCAGAATTTGCGTCAATGATTCCCGTTGCAGGAAGTGCGTACACTTATTCATATGCTACAATGGGTGAATTTATTGCCTGGATAATCGGATGGGACCTTGTACTGGAATATGCTGTAGGTGCTGCCACAGTAGGTATCAGCTGGAGCCGTTATCTTGTAAAATTCCTTGCCGGCTTTGATATTCATTTGCCCGAAAGCCTTACGGTAGGCCCATGGGATGGCGGTATTATTAATCTTCCTGCAGTTTTCATTATTGTTTTAATGAGCCTGTTATTAATGAAAGGAACAAAAGAAAGTGCTGTTGTTAACTCAATAATTGTAGGATTAAAAATTGCTGTGGTATTGGTATTTATCTTTCTTGGCTGGAAGTATATCAACAACGAAAATTATCATCCTTACATTCCTGATAACACCGGTAGTTTCGGAAATTTTGGATTCAGTGGTATCATCAGGGCGGCCGCCATTGTTTTCTTTGCGTATATAGGTTTTGATGCAGTGAGCACTGCTGCGCAGGAAGCTAAAAATCCTAAACGGGATATGCCATGGGGTATTTTAGGTTCACTGGCCATCTGTACTGTTTTATATATCTTATTTGCCCATGTAATGACGGGTGTTACCAGCTATACCACATTTGCCGGTAAAGATGGTATTGCACCGGTTGCCATTGCAATCGATCATATGGGAACTACCAATACAGCAACAGGCGTAATCACTCCTGATTATCCTTGGTTAAACCGTGCTATTGTGGTGGCTATCCTTGCAGGATATGCATCAGTTATACTGGTAATGTTAATGGGACAAAGCCGTGTATTCTTTAGTATGAGTAAAGATGGATTGATACCAAGAATTTTTTCTGTTGTTAATCCTAAAACACAAACCCCTGCTAAAAGCAACTTGCTGTTTATGGCTTTTGTAAGCCTGTTCGCTGCATTTGTACCAGCAAGGGTGGTGGGAGAAATGACAAGTATCGGAACATTATTTGCCTTTATATTAGTATGTATAGGTGTTTGGGTAATGCGAAATAAAATGCCCGAACTTCCAAGGGCTTTTAAAACACCATTGGTTCCGCTGGTACCAATTTTAGGCATCTTTGTTTGCCTGTTTATGATGGTATTCCTTCCAATGGATACCTGGATACGTTTGTTGGTGTGGATGCTGATTGGTATGGATATTTACCTGGTGTATGGTGCCAAACATAGTAACTTGGGTAACGGCACTAATAACAGGAAAGGCATGAGGGTTGCACGCTATACCGGATTGGCGCTATCTGCATTGCTGATTGTGGTTGGCTTTTTACACCAGTACACAGTGGGATTTGAAAATGACAGAACCCTGCTGTATATATCTCTTATATTTGCAGTAGTTCATTTTGGTGTTTTTGGAAGAAAGATCGGAAGAGTTGATACAGAAGAATAATTCCTCTGCATTATAAAAAAAGCCCCGATAGTATTTATCGGGGCTTTTTTATGCTATCGCTTTACTTTACATCAATCTCGTCCACAAAAATATGGGTATCGCCTCCCGCCCCTTCGTGCCAGGCAGGTAATTTTCCATATTGAACAGCTTTTACTTTTACATACCTCGCTGCTACAGGAGTAAAAGTTGCGGTTACATTTTTTACCTGTACATTCAGATCTTCTATGGGCAGAAAATTTTCTCCTGCATATACCTGCGTAAAATTTTTACCATCTGCCGAAACTTCAATAATAAGTTGCCTGGGTACTACAATCCATGCCCTCGTATCCTGTAAAAACCCTGCAGTAAGTTTTGAAATGGTCCTGGTTTCATTCAGGTCGATCACCGCTTCCATATTGGTTTTTTGAAAACCCATCCAGTTGCCTTTACGCCAGTTGGCGCTGCCATAAATACCATCAATCAAACCTTCGGCACCACCACCATCATACTGCTGTTCGCTTGCGGTGTTTAATTGTACCGACCAGTTGTTGCTGATCCTGAAATAATTTGCCGTTGTGGTATAACTGTATTCACCTTTTTCATTTACAGCAATTGCTTTTACAGTTATTGTGCTGTCCACTGTAAACGGGGCAATATATTTTTTTGATGTTGCAGCCGGCCTTGTTCCATCCAGAGTATAAAAAATATTTACCCCCGGCTGGTATGAATAGATACTGACAGTTTTTTCTTTTTTAAATGACACTGCACCCCCATCAATTACAGGGTTCAACACAATTTGATTATCTGTAATTGCTGTAGCAGGAAGATCAACAGCGCCAAATGAAGAAGGTATGGTACCCATCATAAAATTAATAGCACCTCCTTTTACAATATCAAAATAAGAGAGGTAAGATTTTTTATACGATTGCGTATTTAATGAAGCCGTTTGAATATAAAAATTTTTATCGCTTAAGTTATTTGCTTGCATTAAAAACGTTTTCCCATTCTCCAGGTGAATTGCTGCTGTTGCAAATGATGGTGTACCGATGATGTAATTTGTTGTACCCGGGGTAACAGGATAAAATCCTAAAGCGCTCAACACATACCACGCACTCATTTGTCCGCAATCTTCATTGCCTGCCAGGCCATCTGGTGCATCATGATACATTTCTTTAATGATCTGGTGAATTTTTTCCTGTGTCTTAAATGCTTTACCGGTAAAATTATACAGGTAAGCTATATGATGACTCGGCTCATTACCATGTGCATACTGCCCTATCAAACCACTGATATCGTCCTGTTGCCTTCCTGTAGTTTGCTGCGGTTCGGTAAACAACGCATCTAATTTTTGCTCCAGTTTTTCTTTCCCCCCGATCATTTGCATATAACCTGCTACATCCTGCGGCATATAAAAAGAATATTGCCAGCTATTGGCTTCAGTAAAACTATTATTCACTTCTCTTGCATCAAAAGGCGAAACCCAGTTGCCATTTTTACGTGGCCGCATAAAACCGGTCTTTACATCTAACATGTTTTTATAGCTTTGGGCTCTTTTTATGTATGTAGCGTAAGCAGCTTCGTCGCCCAGTTTTTTTGCAAATATGGCAATGCACCAATCATCATAAGCATACTCCAGTGTTTTACTTACACTTTCGTGTTCATCATCCTGTTCTAAAAAACCATGATCTATTAATGCCGGTAATCCTAACTGATTCCAGGTAGCACTTTTTTTCATTGCTTCCAAAGCAAGCTTCGCATCAAACTGGTTTAATCCTTTCATGTAGGCGTCAACGATTACGGATACACTATGGTAACCGATCATACAGTCTGTTTCGCAACCACTCAGCTCCCATACCGGTAATCTTCCGCCTTCCTTGTATTGGGCTAAAAAGGATCTGACGTAATCAATTGTTCTTTTCTGATCGATAATGGTATATAAAGGATGTGCACCACGATGTGTATCCCATAAACTGAACACAGAATAATTGGTAAAATCTGTTGCAGTATGAATTTTATTATCCCTGCCACGGTATTGCCTGTCTGCATCCATATTGATATTAGGCACTACCATAGTGTGATACAAAGCGGTATAAAAAGTTTTAAGCTGATGTATATCATTACTGCTCACTTCAATTTTACCCAGTTCTTTATTCCAGGTTTTTGCTGCATCGGCCTTTACTTTTTCAAAATCCCAGCCGGGTAATTCTGCCTTTAAATTTTTCCGGGCGCCTTCAATACTTACTGCAGATATCGCCACTTTTGCCATTATCGTTTTATCCGCAAATTGAAAAAATGCTTTTATATTTTTCGAACTGTCAATTTCGCCAATTCGTGCAGGCTTTAATTGATCATTCTCCCAGATACCAGAAGCAACAAATGGTTTTGAAAACTCAATAACAAAATATACATACTGGTTATCTGCCCATGCCCTGCTTCTTCTAAGGCCTGCAAGGGTATGGTCATTTAAAATCTGTAATGAAGATTCCAGCACTTCATCCCTGTGCTTTAAATCGATGACGATATTATTTTTTACTGCTGTAGGAAAACTATACCTGTGAAAGCCCACCCTTGTAGTGGCAGTTAATTCTGCTGTAATATTATCATCATCCAGTTTTACTGAATAATAACCGGGAGTGGCTTTTTCATTGGTATGAGAAAATTTTGAACCGTATATTTTATTATCAGGAGAAGGAATGCCTGTCATTGGCATCAATAAAATATCGCCGTAATCGCTGCAGCCTGTACCGCTTAAATGTGTATGAGTAAAGCCGTAAATATAATTGTCAGAATAATGATAACCACTGCAACCATCCCAGCCTTCTAATCTTGTATCAGGACTTAATTGTACCATACCGTGTGGCAATACAGCTCCGGGATAAGTATGACCATGCCCGCCCGTTCCGATTATCGGGTCAACATAGCGGGTGAAATTTTTTTGTGCGGTAAGCAGGCAGCAACTAAAAGTAAAAAATATACAAGCCGGCAAAAATCGTTTAACCATGATTTTAGTTTTGTGCAAGTTAAAAAGAAACGGCGCAATAAATTGCGCCGTTAGTATTATCTGTTAATCAGTGAAATTAAAATGGTAAATCATCTGCCGCTGAAACATTAACAGGAGCAGTTCTTACAACCGGTTGCACTGCAGTTGGTGCAGCTGTTGCATGGCTTACATTGCCAGTATTAGCGCCCTGGCTATCCCTGCTACTGCCTAATAACTGTATACTCTGAACCCTCATGCGCAAAGTTGCTGCAGCCTGCCCATCCTTATTGGTGTATGGATCTGCTTCCGGCGTGCCTTCGGCATATACAGTAGTTCCTTTGGTTAAATATGGAGCAACGGCAGTTCTGTCTGTCCAATAGGCACATTCCACCCAGGTAGTTCTTTCTTTTTGATTGCCCTGTGCATCTTTAAAACGTTCTGAATGTGCAACGCTGAAATTGATGACGCTTTTTCCGTTGATTTCTTTAACGATACAATCTTTACCAAGATTGCCGATAACCTGTAATTTGATCATAATTGTGTTTTTAAATGTTAATCGATGTATCTGTGTGTTATAAAATTATGAATTGTTTACAAACTTCTCTTATCAAACTATAAACATTGTGGTTCGCAAATTGTGGAATAAAATTTAAGCCGCAACCAGTTTACCGTATATACTTTACCTGCTTTGCTTTTCCCTTAATGCTAATCCCATATTTTAGGCCTTGCTGTTTTTACGGTACGCAGGTAATCCAGCAATTGACCGGTATGTACGGCTTCGTGGTATGCAATACGTAAAAGATAGTCGCCAAGGGTACGGTGTTGCCCCGGATTTTTACGGGTAATATAAATCTCCTCTAATTCTTTTGCAGTAAAACCATTAACCATTTTTAAAAATTTTTCCCGGTAAGGTTGGGCGTGCCGCAATTCATCATCAACGGAAAAGTAAGGGTTGCTCTTGAGCGGACTTTCAAAATCTCCCAGGTTTCCCCTGTGCAAAATAATATGATGGTAGATATTTTCTCCTTCCAGCACATGACGCACCATTTCAATACAATTCATCGCATCACCATCCGGCCGCCAGAATAAATAATCTTCCGAAATCCCTTTCCATACTTTTATACTTCTACGCCTTACTTCTTCAAAATTTAATATCAATAGTTCTTTTGCATTCATTGTATGCACCATAGTTTAAGGTTAATAAGGTTACGGTTTTTAACTCCGCTAAAACTAAAAGAAGAATTGTTCTGAAATGATCTTCCCATCTTTTACTTCATATACTGCCACTTCATCCATTTTCATTCTTGGCTGGCCTTTAAGCGTAACGTCCATGCCCATGGTACACGTAAAAAAGTTACCTGCCACCAAAGGTTGGGTACAATAACCACCATGCATCTCTTCAATCATATCATGAAATTGTTTTCCCTTCTCCATAATCGCATCCAATCCTTCTGCATTAGTAAAAATTCCCCCTGCCGGTTCAATGCTTGTAGCATTTTTGCTATATAATTCTGTTTGAATGTGCTCAAAGCCATTTTGCTGAGACAGTTCATAAAATCTGTCTGCTACCTGTTGTGTTGTCATGGTTTGTTATTTTAAAATTTGATTAAAGAAAGTTTATACAATAGTATACCCGTGTAATTTTTCAATTACGGTTACACAGTTTACTATTGATATGGAGTTGCTGATTCAGCAGTTGCCGGAGGTTGCAACAGACGATATTTCAATATACGCCTGCTGCAACCGGTAACTAAGCAATCAAGGGGATTATTATTTTAATTCATTTTTTTCTTCAGCGTACTCACCTGGTCCTGCAAATTATTTACCAGGTTAGCGAGTGAATTCACATCCCAGCGTTGCTGCACACTTACCTTACTGATCACTGATTGGGCCATCCATAATTCCACCACATCATCAGCATTTACCTGGTAAGGCTGATATTGCGGATTATCACTAACCAATGTAAGTTTATTCTTGGTCTTATTATTTTTCACCACTCTCTTGTATACAATACCTTCATTACGGCTAACAACAATATAGGCCATATTATTTTTTATATCCTCCAGCGAATCTACTTTTTCACCCACAATAATGCTACCGCTTGGTGTAGGTAACATACTATCGCCGATAATTTCAAATGCCCTGTAGTTACCACCGGTAAGCATCGGCAAAGTAAAAGTGTTCAGCTCATCAATAAATTCTGTATCAGCATAACCTGCCAAATAACCTGCAGCTGCTTTTACAGGTACAAAGTGAATGACATTCCTGTCGGCGCTCATCATTTTTTGCTGCCTTCGTTTAGCCAAATAATTACCACCTGTATTACTCAGGTCTTTTAGTAATAATTCATCCAGCGTAAGCTTAAAAATGTCGCTGATCACTTCAAGGATATCAATCCTTGGGTCGGCACGTTCTTCTTCATAAGCTCCGATTAAAGAGCGTTTGATACCGAGCTTGTTCGCAAATTCTTCCTGTGTCCATCCACGGAGTTTGCGAAGGTATTTGAGGTTTTGTCCGGCTTGTGACATAGTACAACTAATTTGATTAGCACAAATATACTAATAATTTTAGTTTGTCCAAATTTATTTTTAAATACCCGATTTGAGGCTACCGGTTATTTAATTGCGAAACTGGTAAAAGAGCTCAGTTCTTCGCAAACGATCAAATAGCCCTTAACGCTTGTCAAATTAAGTTAAACATTGAGATGCCTGCATTCAAAAAATCAAAACGAGGTTAATGACAGTTACCTTATTTTTGTAACAAATCTTTTTTATGAACTACATTTTACCAGTACATAATATTTTAAGGTGGGCTGTACTCCTTTTTGGTGTATGGACCTTATTGAATGCCCTCACCGGCGTATTCAGTAAAAGAAATTATACAGGCACCGATAATAAAGCGAATTTATTTTTTATGATCAGCTGCGATATTCAATTGCTGATAGGGCTCATCCTGTATTTTAATGGTGCCTGGTTTGAAAGCTTAAAAAACAATGCCAAAGCTGTAATGGGAAATGCTGGTCCACGTTTTTTTGCTGTGGAACATGTGCTGATGATGATCATCGCATGGCTGCTGGTACATGTGGGTCGTAGTATGGTTAAAAGAACTGACATTGATGCACAAAAACACAAACGCAGTTTAATTTATTTTGGTATTGCTATTGTAATCATTCTTGCAATGATACCATGGCCATTCAGGCATGCGGATATTGCAAGGCCCTTGTTAAGACAATTCTAAAATACAACTATCAAATGACGATCAGTTAAAGTCCTGAATGTATACTACATTTTAACTTCGATATTCATATACGCTACATTCAACCTATAATGGCAACAAAGAAACAACAGCCCGTAATTTTAATCACCAATGATGATGGCATCACTGCACCGGGAATAAAAAACCTGGTAGAAGCAGTAAAAGGTTTGGGTAAAATAGTGGTGGTAGCACCGGACAAACCGCAAAGCGGTATGGGGCATGCTATCACAATCGGCCATCCCCTGCGCATGACTAAAATAGATATTTTTGATGGCGTGGAAGCATGGCAAACCAGTGGTACCCCGGTAGATTGTGTAAAGCTGGCTGTAGATAAAGTATTGCACCGCAAGCCTGATATTTGTTTAAGCGGCATCAACCACGGCGCTAACCATAGCATTAATGTAATTTACAGCGGCACCATGAGTGCAGCCATGGAAGCCAGCATTGAAAGTATTCCCAGCATTGGCTTTTCATTATTAGATTATAATATTGAAGCCGATTTTACAGCGGCCCGTTTTTATGTGCATAAAATTGTAAGTACCCTGCTGAAGCAAAAAATGGATAAGCACATGCTGTTAAATGTTAATATCCCTTCTTTAGAAATGGATTTGATAAAGGGAATAAAAGTTTGCAAACAGGCTTATGCCAAATACGAAGAGGATTTTGAAGAACGAAAAGATCCGCAAGGGAAAAAATATTACTGGCTCACCGGCAAATTTGTAAATTTTGATAAGGGCAGGGATACCGATGTCTGGGCTTTGGCCAATAATTATGTAAGCGTGGTGCCTGTTCAGTTCGACCTTACCAACTATACTTTAAAAACGCAATTAGAAAAAAAGAACCTTTTCAAATGATATTCAAAAAAGACAATTTTGTTTTTGGAACCATCCTGGGATTTGTAGGGCCATTGTTTGGTGTACTTCTTTTTAAATACATGAAATTTAAAACCTCATCTTTTGGAGAAGCCTTTCATTTTATGTTTGTAGAAGAAGAGGACCATAAAACAATTTCAGTTGCCTTAAGCCTTGCATTACTGGTTAACGCAGTTTTATTTACTTTTTACATCAATACCAATAAAGATAAAACAGCTAAAGGCATATTTGCATTAACCTGTGTATACGGTTTGTTGATATTATGCCTGAAAACATTTTCGTAAAAATGCTGTGAAGGCAAAAAAATTATTCCAGTATTATTTTATTAAAACATGCTTCAGCTTAACTTTTCCCCCTTTCCGCAATTAACAACTGAGCATTTGGTATTAAGGCAATTAACTACCGCCGATGCCGGCGCAATAGCCCGGCTCCGTAGTAACGAAATCGTAAATCAATATCTTGACCGGCCCAAAACAACTTCGCCTGCCGAAGCACTTTTGTTTATTGATAAAATTGCCAACACCCTGGCCAATAAAAAAGGTGCCTATTGGGTAATTGCATTGCAAGAAAATAGCGATTTAATTGGCACCATCTGCTACTGGAATCTTATTCCGGAAGAAGGCATTGCAGAAATCGGGTACGAACTGCATCCTGATTTTCATGGCAAAGGCATTATGCAGGAAGCAATAAAAGCCGTTATTGATTATGGATTTAATGAAATGAAAGTTAAAATCATAACGGCAAACACCATAGCTGAAAATACAGCTTCGATAAAATTACTGGAGCGAAACAATTTCACCATTGATGACTCCGGGAAATATGCAGGAGAAGTGTATGAAGGATCGGAGAATAATGTGATTTATATACTGGAGAAAAAATAAACATTGTTCTATTTCATTCTAACATAGGTAAATGATTAGTATATACCAATTGCCATTGCCTGAAATAATTTACCAGCAACAACCTGAATTTTTTATCAGGATAATCCTCAATAACCACATTGGATTTTTTAAACCGGATCGTCAATTTTAGCATTGCATTACTATCACTGAAAAATATCGGAAACATAGCGCCTGTATGTTCAATTGATTCATTTGATTTCAGATAATTCTGATAGACACAAGTATCATTAATAAAAACAAAAGTACTGTCGTCGAAGCCGGCACCTAAAGAAAGGAAGATGGCATTGGGGACTTGCCTGAGCATCGAATCTATTGAAGACAACTGCACGTCCTTTTCGTAATATTTTACCAGCTTGCTGGTATCCTGTGCTGCCAGGCCATAGCATTGCAATATGAAAAGCAGGTTCAATAACAGGTGCCGGTATCTTTTGTTATACACAGTAAAAAAAGGCATTTTAATTGCCTGGTACAAATGTAGTAGTGCCCCTATTTAAGTTGCATTTTTTTTGAACAGCGGTGAATGATTTTGGTAAAATTTAACAGGACTTATCAGGTTACTACAGGTAATTCCACAAAAAAAGTGGTGCCTTCACCTGCTCTTGTATCAAACCATATCTGTCCTTTGGCCTGCTCTACAATGCCTTTACACATAGCCAGTCCCAAACCGGTACCCGAAGTTTTTGTAGTAAAGTTGGGGGTGAATATTTTCGATCGCATCTCATCCGATATGCCAAGGCCATTATCTTTTACCTTCACCAGTACTTTATTTTCCCGTAGTTCTTCTTCCACTTCAATCACAGCCATTCTATCTTCAGGCACAGCCTGTATTGCATTTTGAATAAGGTTTGTGAACAGGCGGTTGATATGTGTGCGGTCGGCATTAATCAGCACAGGATCAGGCAATGGGGTACAATCTAAATGTACCCTGTCGTTTACGCCATACAGTTGTGTAACCACATAAAGCACTTCATGCAAGTCAAATACTTCATTACGGGGATTCCCTATATTGGCAAACTGGCTGAATTCTCCCGCTATCTGGTTCAGGTGATTGATCTGCTCTACCAGCGTTTGTGCCACGCTACTGGTTAATTCTTTTACATTATCAGTATTGTTGCTGATGGCCTTTTGCAGGTATTGCAGGCTCAGCTTCATTGGTGTAAGCGGATTTTTAATTTCATGCGCCACCTGTCTTGCCATTTCACGCCATGCACCCTCCCTTTCACTTTTTGCCAAAGCCGTGGCACTTGCATCTAATTTACCTACCATCTTATTATATTCCTGTACCAACTCCCCTATTTCATCATTGCGTTTCCAGTCGATGGCCTCGTTCATCTTACCCAGGTTCACCTCCTTCATTTTGTTACTGATAAAAGAAAAAGAACGGGTAATGCGATTGGTAATAAACAATGCTACAATACCGGCAATTAAAAATATAAATGCATTCAGGTTAATGATAGTTACTAAAAAGTTGGCGATCTCTAATTTCAACTTACTTTCTGATGTATAATAAGGTATATTCAAGTAGGCATATTCTTTCCCTTTCTCATCAATTACCGGCACATAATTACTTACAAAACTTAAGGAGCCTATTTTTTCTTCCTTAAAATATTGCACCTCCTTTAGTTTATTAATATGGTAATAAGCCAATGGGTCCATCCTTGTACTTACAATACCAATATTATAAGGGTAAGGCAGGGAAGATACTTTTAAATTTCCATCCAGGTCGTAAACATTAATATCAGCCGCATGTATCTCAGAGATCTTGTTAATGGTTTGTTCCAGTTTTTCTTTAAACCCTTCGTCGTATATTTTTATCACGTCATCAAACACTGCCAGTTCCGACAATGAATTACGTACTTCATTTTCCATTACATGAATCGTACGGCTTAATCGCTCCCGGTTATTATTTTCGTACCTGCGGATAAAAAACAGGATAGTGGCAATACCAATAACCACAAAAGAAAGTATACTGATAAATATAACGGTACCGTGTATCTGGTTACGGATACTCAGCTGCCAGTAGGTTTTCATCTGTTCTTTATTTAACCTGGAACGAATAAAAACATTAATTAACCAGAATACACCTGTTACCAATAAAAAAGAGCAAAATAAATAAGAGAATAAAGTAATAGCCTCAATTAAAAAATTATCCTGTTTGGCAATGATCACCACATTACCGGGACCAGCCTTGTACCACAACTCGTCATAATCTTTTCTCTTTTTTAATTCAAACTCATCCTTAGGCACCTGTTGTTTGGTAAGCTTGGTGGCAAAAGCATAATCATTGTGATTATTCACCAGTTGCAGGTTGCCATACACCGCAAATGCGTACACTGAAGAATTTTCGATGGCATTATCATTTCCTCTTGAAAATAATTCAGGGTAAGGGGCATCAGATTTATACTTTTTTGAACTGGCCAATATAAAAACATAGCCGAGTATTTTACCTGAGGTATCCGTAACATTTTTCCGGCTGATATAACTGAAACGGTCATACGATTCATCATAATAATAAAGATCGGGAATGCCGGTTGGCCTGCCCTGGCTGTTTAAAATAGTATTCAGTTCATTAAAGCCAACCGAATCTTTATTATACAAAGGCCTTTCCTCTCCATCAAAACTATATATCCTGGTATCGTACTTATCATTGTACCCCGAGAAATTGCCCCCCACCAGGCTATCTTTAAATAGCTGGTTGGTAGAATCGTTTTTAAATTTGTCAAAATTTGCGGCCAGGGTTTCGCTCCTGAAATCAGTTAACAGGGTATTCATCAAAGTCTCACTGGTAGGATCAGCTTTTGTAGAAAGCGCTTCGGCATAATGTTTACGGTTACGTAATTCCTTAATGGCGTTTTCCTGTACAATTACTGCCATTATGGATAAAGAAAAAAAGAACAGCCAGAAAACCAGGCGGGAAGAAGAAATTCTTGTAGTTAATAAAACCAGGTAATTACTGCTCAGTAAAACCAGGAATAACAATAACCATACTAAAAGATATAATTCAAATGCAACAATAGTAACATTGAAGCCGATGGTAAGTAATGTAAGGCCTTCTACTGCAACTATAATATACAGTGCCATAAAATTTGTTGGCGCAACCGGCCGCAACAGGTATAATAAAATCTGGCTCAGTACAAAATAACCTATAGCAATACAGCACAACACTACAAACCCTATAATACTATAAATATTTAAGGTAAAGAAGTTGATCACATCAAAAGAAATCTGCGAATCAGCTACCATACTGCGCAATATGCGGCCACATACAAATGTGGCAGCCAAGAAAATAAATGCCACCAAAACCATCAGCCCCCATTTTATTACCGGGGATTTAGGAGTAAGGATATATTTTTTTTCCTGCAGGTGATGCCTTACAAATAATATCACCCACACAAATAAAATAGCATTGATCAACAGGTCGCCTAAAGAACGCAGGATAATATTAGAGCCATATACCGAAGGATCAAACAATTCAAACTGTCGGAAATTTAATGGTATCGGGAAAAAGTAACTTAAGATACGCAACAGTAAAATAATACCCGCCAGGAAGCTTACCGCCTTCCACAATCGTTTATGCATGGCAAGATAAACGGCACAGAAATGCACAAACAAAAGAATCAGTATTGTTCCTGAAATCCTTAACCAAACTGAACCAATATTATTTTTTGGAATAAAAGTGCCTGCTTTTTTCAAAAGATAAAACAACCCCTTACCATTTACTCCCTTCACAACTACAGCTCCCGAGTCTATTGAAACGTCGTACTTATTTTCTATCTCATCTCCTATAACAAAGGAATTTTTCAGGTATTCATTAGTGATCACATAATTCCATTTTACCGGTATCAATGCAATCACGGCTTCCCTTGCAGTAGTAAGTTTCTGCCACACATAGTAGCCGTTTTGTAATTCTATAAACCCCGCCGTATCCCTGGTGTATAATAATTCATCGCTGGGTTGTACGGCCTGGGTATTCCAGAATACCGCATTATATTGTCCCAGTTCGTTTAAATGGTACAGGTAAAAGAAATATTTTTTCTCTGCAAACTGTTGCAGAAAATTTTCATCATAATTCTTTGTCGCCAGCCTATTCAGCAGGCTGGTATCTCTGCTCTGCTTTTGAAAATCCTGTTGTTGCTTATGAATGTAGGATTCTATATTTTTTTTAACCGAGTTTACCGAAGAATTATCGCTCCAGTAATTATCAACAATAAACGATAAGGTAATAAGCCACGCCGCAATTACCAGCAGGTAACTGTTTTTATATAAGAAGCGTAAAAAGGTAGTATTGTTTTGCAGAAAAGTTGATTGGTTAATTGGTTAACTGGTTTAATGGTTAATTAGTAAATGCCCTTCGTTACTGCCTGTCCGCTATCATCTATCCTTCACTATCCAAATGCTTTATCCTGTTCCAGATGGCATCCATTTCTTCTAAACTCATATCATGCAACTGTTTTCCATCTTTTGCAGCCTCCGATTCCATCCTGGTAAAACGGCTGATAAATTTCTTATTCGTCCGTTCCAGCGCATTTTCAGCATCTACCTGCAAAAACCTTGCAAAATTTACCAAAGAGAAAAAAACATCGCCTAATTCATCCTCCATTTTGTTCACATCGCCTGTTGCTACCGCTTCCAGCAGTTCTTTATGTTCCTCTTCCACCTTATCCCAAACCTGCTCTTTGGTATCCCATTCAAAGCCTGCCTGCTTTGCTTTTTCCTGCAGGCGCATGGCCTTTACCATTGACGGCAGGGCTTTAGGCACGCCACTGAGTACAGAGGTTTTACCCTCCTTTAATTTTAGTTTTTCCCAGTTGCGTTTTACATCTTCCTCATCATTAACTTTTACATCACCATATATATGTGGATGCCGGTGAATTAGCTTTTCGCAAATGCCATTTATCATTTCATCCATGGTAAACTGGTTTTGCTCGGCCCCTATCTTAGCATAAAAAACAATATGCAGTAACAGGTCACCCAATTCTTCCTTAATGCTTTTCCAGTCATTTTCAGAAATAGCATCGGCAAGCTCATAAGTTTCCTCAATGGTCAGCTGCCGCAGGGTTTGTATGGTTTGTTTTTTATCCCAGGGACATTTTTCCCTCAGATCATCCATAATTTTTACCAGCCGCAAAAATGCATCGCCGTTTGTATTCATAGGTGTTAAATTTTAAATAGCGATAAAAAAGTAAAAACCACGAAAAGTATTGCTACAATAATAAAGTTTATAAGTTGCAATAAAATAAATTTAAGAATTGTTTTACCACGCCCCTGCTGGTAAAAGTTCCGCATGGCTTTGTAATTATAAAAGAAGATCAGCAATATCATTACAACCGAAAGGTATTCCACCCAATGAAAACCGTCAACATGCTTTAGTTTATTTAATCCGAAAACAAAAAGCAATGCTATAAAAACAAAAACAAAAAGATGAATGGTAAAAATGGCATGATTGGTATAATAAAACTGCTTTCTTCTTGAATACAGCATATTCAATAACAATGCAAAGAGTGGTAATGTAACAAACAATAATTGCGGCAGTGAATGCAGCAAATTATTGACCAATGCCGCAGAAGCAGCCTTACCATCGCCTTTATACTTTTCATCGATCTCAATTTGCTTGCGTACCAGGCGCTGCTCAAACCAATTATGATCTTTACCATGTGCCAGTGCACTATCATATTCTTTTTGGGTATGGTACCTTGTCGGCGTAAAATGAAATGTCATCGCAGCGGCAGCAAGACTATCGAGGTATTTAAAATATTGCTGCTTATCATAAGCAAACTTTAAAGTGGAATCATTTTTAACAAGTGTATCTACAAATTTTTTGTAGCTTACTGAATCCATCGTTGCAATAGTGGCAATGGGCACATTATTTACATCACCGGATGTAACGATGCTTTTATCAGGGTCCATATGGAACAAAGAGAAAAAGATCAAAAAAAACAGTGCTGATGCAAATACATACATTCTTATAGGGTTCAGGTAGCTGGCCCTTCTGCCCACCATATATTCCCTGCTTAAAAAACCTGGCTTAAAGATCAGCAGCTTCAGCGAGCTGAAAAACTTACCGTCAAAATGAGTGATATCCTGGAAAAAATGCGATACCAGGTGCCAAAAGCTTTCTTTAGGTTCAATATTTTCTTGTCCGCAAATGTGGCAATAGCGGCCTTGTACCACCGCATTGCAGTTTAAGCAGTTCTTTTCTTTTCTTTCTTTAAAATGGCTCAACCCTGATAATTTTGTTAAAAATAATAAAGTTTATCTGTAAGTGAGTTTATGGCATTATTTAAGTTAATAAAAGATAGTTTACTTTTGACAAAGAAAACAACCAAAGAAAAACATCCCATGATAAAAGCAGTTTTTGTATTTGCAGTAGTTTGTATTTCATCAACAGCCGCAAAGGCACAGTATTATTACAAAGATATTTTAAGTAATAAACAATTAATTGCCGAAATGGCGCAACTGAAAGAACAAAAAGTAAGAACCGTAAGCTTAAAAAGTTTTGAAGATGACGGTAGCCCGAGCGATGGCTTTTTCTGCGAACGTAAAATAAGTAAAAATTACAGCTCCGTTGAAACAGAAACCCGGTCAAATGTAACCGGCAGTTCTGTATTTACCTCTACTTTTAACGAAAAAGGATTTTTAACACAAACGGTAGATAGCTCCGAAATCGCTTCCAGCACCTCGTTATATGCTTACGACAACAACAATAACATTGTAAGCATTGTTTCCATAGCCCGTTCCAGCGATGACGATTTTAAAAACGAGATCAGGGAAGAACACCTGTACCTGTATAACGAAAAAGGCCTCCCCGTAAAAATGATCAGGGTTAAAAACAGCAGTGATAGTACCCTTTTTCTTTTTTCGCCTGACGAAAATAATAATGTAAGCATAGAAAAAAATACCAAAACCGGCGATACTTATTATTACTATTACGATAACAAGAACAGGATCACCGATGTGGTGCGACTGAATAAATACAACCAGAAAATGTTGCCCGATTATATTTTTGAATATAACAATGCCGGATTAATTACACAGATGACGGCAACTGAAGAAGGCGGCAGCTACTACTTTATCTGGAAATACACTTATGAAAACGGATTGCGGGTAAGAGAAAAATGTTACTCCAAAGAAAAACGTTTAATGGGTACCATTGAGTATGAATATAAATAGCGGAGAGGCGTAAGTGATGAGGCGGCAATAGTGAAGCGTGAGTGGTGAGGCGTCAATAGCGCATCCCTGGGTCGAAACGACCAGCTAAACTTCTAAACCCTAAACCTCTAAACCCTAAACTTCTAAACCCTAAACTTCTAAACCCTAAACCTCTAAACCTACTACCATCATTACACGTCTATTTCTCCTTTCATATAAAATACACAATTACCGGCCATAGTAACTCTTTCGGCATTCAGTTGTTCGCACCATAATTCTCCGCCACGTTTACTTAATTGAAGGGCATGCAGTATATTTTTATTCAGTTTTTCGCTCCAGAAAGGGATCAGTTGAGAATGTGCTGAACCTGTTACCGGATCTTCATCAACACCTGCACCAGGGGCAAAAAAACGGGATACAAAATCAACATGGCCTGTCGTCCCGTCTGACCGTATGCTACCCGGTGCAGTAATGATCATTTTATCAATATGTTTTTTCATTAAAGAGAAATCGGGTGTACAATTTTTCACTGCTTCTTCATTAGCAAGTTCTACTAATATATCACGGTATTGATAAACGCCTACAATTTCCAATCCGCCTAATATGGCAGATAATTCATTGGGATAAATATCCAGGCGTTCGGGCTTCCAGCTTGGAAAATCCATGGTGATCAAACCCTCGTTCCGGCTCACTTTTAAAATGCCACTTTTAGAACTAAAGCGTATCTCAGGCTTATCAAAATTCAGTATATTAAAAAGTACGTACGCGCTGGCTAATGTAGCATGGCCACACAAATTAATTTCAACTTCGGGGGTAAACCACCTTATTTCGTAATCAGCAGCAGTATTTGTAGCGGCTACAAAAAACACCGTCTCGCTAAGGTTATTTTCCAAAGCAATTTTTTGCATCAGCGCTGTATCCAGCCATGCTTCCAGGGGGATTACGGCTGCCGGGTTACCGCCAAAAAGTTTGTTGGTAAATGCATCAATTTGATAAAGCGTGTATTTCATTTTGTATCGTCTTTATATTGTATGTTAAGCTGTGCGTTCACAGAAAAATCTGAAGACAGCCTTAGTTCATATCTCTCCTTACCGGCAAGTATTAGCATATAAGCAGTATTAGGAGGAATACTACCCAGGTTGTTTGCCATCAGTTCTATATTGTGAAAGCCGGTGTTTTTATTTAGCGGAATATTTATTTCGTAAGGCTTTAAACTTAATGCCAGCCGTTCTGCTACTATTTTGCCATTGTCAAATACCGTAACGGTATCTCCATCAATTTCTCCGTTATCATATAAAATCAACTTAATACTGTCTGCTGTAGTTTCAATGGTTTTGGCCAGTTGGGAGGTTCTGCCTTCTTTAATTGTTTTCAAATCAACTGCAGGTTTGCCTGCCGGGATTGCCATAGAATCTTTAGAAGGTTCTGCTTTGGGTATAGCTATATTTTCTGCAGCTGTCACAGGCCTATCCTTATTATCATTGTAAAAAAATAGCTTAGCTGCAATAAAAGCGGTACTGTCTATTTTATCGCTGATCTTTCTGTAAGTAACAGGAATGGGAAGCCCGAACGAGAGTATTTTAGCGCCTGCAGTTTTTGCAGCAGCCCTGCCCCGCAGGTATTCTTCATTGCCTCTTTTGGAATAAGTAAGATGATAAACGCTTAATGCATGTAAAGCCGTTCTTTCGATAAAATCAGTATTCTTACCTTTTAATTTTTTTGTTGAATCATTGTAAGTACCTGTAAAATCAGCTTTGCAATATCCCATACCGGTATCATAAGTATACCCAAAGCAGGAATCATTAACGTGATATATCACTATTTTACAATAGTTACCGCCAACGTTTCCCTCCCAGGTACCCGTTAAATCCTGTGCATAAATGGCACGGCCCAAAAACAACAATGCAAATACTACTGTGTATTTCAATTTCATAACAAGCTATTCACTCATCATTTCTTTTACCATTGCCACCACATCTTCTGCATTGGGTTTACTGAAATAGTCTCCATCGCTGCCATAGCTTGGGCGATGGGCTTTACCGGTTAAGGTTCTTGGCGCCACATCTAAATACCGGTATCCTCTCTGTTCTTCCATTACCTTATTAAACATATAAGCTGCTGCACCTCCCGGTACATCTTCATCAATAAAAAGAATACGGCTGGTTTTTTTCAGCGATTCAACAATGGCATGGTCAATATCAAATGGTAATAAAGTTTGCACATCCACCACTTCGCAACTGATATTTAATTTCTCCAGCCGCTCTGCTGCCTCGGAAACGATACGCAGTGTTGAACCATAACTAACCAAAGTAATATCCTCTCCCTCCCTGATAATTTCAGGCACACCTAACGGTACCGTATAGGCCAGTAAGTTAGACGGCATTTTTTCTTTGAGCCGGTAACCATTTAAACATTCAATCATTAAACCGGGATCGTTACCCTGCAGCAAAGTATTGTACATACCTACCGCCTGAACCATATTACGTGGCACACATACATACATACCACGCAAAGCGTTAATAAGCATTCCCATGGGTGATCCGCTATGCCAGATACCCTCCAGCCGGTGCCCTCTCGTACGCACAATAAGGGGGCAGCTTTGTTGCCCCACAGTGCGAAAGTGTGTGGTACTCAAATCATCACTGAGTGGCTGTAAACCGTATAAAAGATAATCCAGGTATTGTATTTCAGCAATAGGCCTCAATCCTCTTAAGGCCATGCCAATACCCTGCCCCATTATAGTTAACTCTCTTATGCCGGTATCAAAAATTCTTTGCTCGCCATATTTTACCTGCAATCCGCTGAAGCCCTGGTTTACGTCACCAATAAAGCCTACATCTTCTCCAAAGGCCACAACTTTTTTATTGGTGGCAAACAACTCATCAAAATATTTATTCAATACTTCGTAACCATTTACCGTTTTTGCATCTTCATCGTACCATGCTTTTACAGGGGTAACCTGCAAAGCCGATTTAGGCCCTTCGTTGTATAAAAAAGTATTGTAAAGCCCTGCATTTAATGCTTTAAGTGCTGTATAATAATTCCTGATTGCGGTTACATTTTCATCCCCTGCAATATCAAGCGTTTTTGACAATGCCTTTAAAACATCACGTCGCATCGGCTCCCTGTTAATGGTCAATTCGCTGATGATATTTTTAATTTCAGGATCATTAATTCCGGTTGCGTTCAACAATTCAATTGTTTTGGCCACCTGTTCCTGTATGGGTGAAATATATTTTTCCCAGGCTTTTTGTTTGCCATTTTTTACATACTCTCTTGCTTCATCCTGCACATCGTTCAATTCTTCCTCCGTAGCCAATGTATTTTCCACTATCCACTCTTTCATTTGCTTAATACAATCCCATTCCTTTTCCCATGCCAGCCTTTCGGGTGTTTTATACCGCTCATGGCTACCCGATGTTGAATGCCCCTGCGGTTGTGTGATCTCTTCTACATGAAACAAAGCAGGCGTATGCGTTTCTCTTATTTTTTGAAGTGCCGGTTCTAATACTTCACACATGCCTGCATAATCCCAGCCCTTCAATTTATAAATATCAATGCCATTGGTATCTGTCTCCTTTTGCATACCTGACAACGCTGTTGAAATAGAAGCTTTTGTAGTCTGGTATTTTTTGGGCACAGAAATACCATATCCGTCATCCCATACAAACACAGCCAATGGCACCTGCAACACCCCCGCTGCGTTTACAGTCTCCCAAAAATGCCCTTCACTTGTAGAAGCATCACCAATGGTACAAAAACAAATTTCATTGCCATTATTACTAAGGTTAGGGAATGCTTTTAATGCTTCGGTATTGCGGAATAATTTAGAGGCTAATGCCAAACCAAGTGCTCTTGGCATCTGGCTTGCAGTAGGCGCCATATCACTACTGGTATTTTTTTGATTGACCAGGTCCAGCCACTCCCCGTTTGTATCCACATTTTTAGTTACAAAATGGGCATTCATCTGCCGTCCGGCGCTGAATGGATCATTTTCGATGTGAGGATCGGAATATAATTGTGCAAAATATTGCTCTACATCAGTGATGCCGCTGGCCAGCATAAAGGTCTGGTCACGATAATACCCCGAGCGGAAATCGCCCGGTTTAAAAAACTTTGCCACCGCTACCTGGGCTACTTCCTTACCATCTCCAAAAATGCCAAATTTAGCTTTGCCGGTAAGTACCTCCTTGCGGCCCAACAGGCTTATTTCCCTGCTTACACAGGCAAAGCGATAGTCTTTCAATACTTCGTTTCTGAAATTATCAAAGCTGAGCTTTTCATCCAAAGCAATTTCGTTAGTGTTTGTTGTATGCATATGGCTGTTATATGATAAGGCAAAAATATAAATTATTAAAGCAGGATTGTTAATAATCTGCTAACAGATTAACAATTTACAGCGAAATTCATCGTTTTAGTATCTTTGATAAGCAAACTGAAAAATAAAATAGCATGAAAAAAATAATTACGATCGCTTTTATTGCCTTATCGGCAGCTACAGTTAATGCCCAGCAAACCAAAATGGCTGTAGCCGGAGCCCCTGCGGATGCTAAGCCCGTGGTAGATATGAAGCCAGTTGCAGCCCCCGTTGAAACACTGGTTTTAAAAGAGACCGAATTTAATTTTGGTAAAATACCTCAGGGCAAACCGGTAACACATGTTTTTGAGATCGTTAATACCGGCAAAGATTCGCTTAAGATCGTAAACGTTCAGGCAAGCTGCGGTTGCACTACTCCTGAATGGGAAAGAGATAAGCCTTTGGCACCCGGTGCAACAGCTAAAATAACCGTAGGTTATAATGCTGCTGCTGAAGGCCCTTTTACCAAACCTGTTACCATCACTTACAATGGTTCAGAGATCAAACAATTATTTATTAAAGGCGAAGTCTGGAAAACACCTGCTTCCTCTGCTCCTGAAAATAAAAGCCTCGGCGACCTGAAAAATTAAGACACATTTAAAATCACCAAAAAATAAAACAATAATGAAAAAACTATTCTTATCACTTACTGCACTGGTTTTTACCACTGCTATGTTTGCACAAAAAAAGGCTGATGACATTGCTAAATTTGCAACCGAAACTATCGACCAGGGTAAATTAAAACAAAATAACCCCGAAGAAGTAAAATTCATAGTTACTAATATCAGCAAAGAACCATTGATCATTGAACAAGCCAATCCTACCTGTGGCTGTACAATCGGAGATTATACCAAAACTCCTATTGCGCCTGGTGCAACCGGTTTTGTTAGTGCTAAATTCAACGCTGCAAACCTTGGCCATTTTGAAAAACACCTGACTGTAAAATTTGCAGGTGCTGATGATATTAAAAACATAGTGATCTCCGGTGATGTACTGGCTGCTGAAGAATATGACAAATGGAAAATGGAAAATCCGGCACCGGCTCTTGTTAAAGCTGCACCAGCTGCTCCTGTAGCCAAGGCTGTTACAACAGCTGCCCCTGTAAAGGCAAAAAGTGCAACTACTGTTAAAAGTGTAAAAGCAAAACCAGCTGCGTCTGCTAAAACTGTCACAGCGCCCAAAAGCGTTAAGAGTTAATAATCATTTACAATTAATTTATAATACAAAAACCTCCTTTACAAAGGAGGTTTTTGTATTTTGCACCCTTATTAAGAGAATATTTTTTTGCCTGACAAGCGTTTTTATTTTCTAAAGCGTCTGTAATTATCAGTAACGGGTTAAAACGGAACAGTTTTTGGTAATTATAATAATCCTGCTTATTACACATATTCATGAAACTATTTTTACTTAATAAAACTTGCTGTAGAAGATCGCTCATACTAATCCTGTCTGTTTTCATAAGTGCATTGGCATTAGGTCAACCCTCCGCAAATTTCTCGGCAAGTCCGGTTAGCGGCTGTGCCCCTTTAGCAGTTACCTTTACTGATCAAAGTACAGGAGCACCAACAGCATGGCAATGGGACCTGGGAAACGGCACTTTATCTTCCCAGCAAAACCCCACCACTACGTATTTCAATTCGGGATTGTACACTATTTCGCTTACTGTAACCAACGCCTCGGGAAGCAATACCTTCAGCCGCACCCAGTATATCAAAGTAGATGATAAGCCCACCGTTGATTTTGCCGCACCTAATACTTCGGGTTGTTTTCCTTTACGGGTTAATTTTACAGACTTATCTATAGGAGGCTCTGCCGCTATAACCAACTGGGACTGGGATTTTGGGGATGGTGTTTTATCAACAGCACAAAATCCATTTCATATTTATAATGTTGCGGGCAATTATACGGTTACTTTAAAAGTAACCAATAGCGGAGGTTGTTCAAAAGTAGTAAGCAGGCCAAATTTTATACAGGTATCTCCGGGGGTTACTGTTAATTTCAACAATACTACACCTACACAATGCAAACCTCCCGAAACTATTAATTTCACTAATCTTTCCACTGGCCCGGGCACTTTAACCTACCAATGGGACTTTGGAGATGGAGGTACTTCTTTTGCCACCAGCCCCTCCTATACTTATCTTAATGGCGGCAGTTTTACAGTTTCCCTTATCACCCAAAGCAGTGCCGGTTGTATTGATACTTTAACAAAACCTGCCGCAGTTGTTATCAGGGATGTGGTTTCTGATTTTACGGGACCTGCAACAGTTTGCCAGGGTGTTACTGCTAATTTTGTCAACACCTCAATACCAGCATCGGCCAGTTCTTTATGGGATTTCGGAGATGCTACATTCTCTTCCCTTACCAACCCCACAAAAGTGTATAGCACTCCCGGCATATACAACGTTAAACTTAAAAACAATTACGGCACCTGTGCAGATTCAATTACCAAACAGATTACTGTGTTAGGCCTGCCAACTCCCGATTTTAACGCACCGGATGTTACAGATTGTAACGTTCCGTTCACTGTTAATTTTAATAATATTTCCACAGGAGGTACAAGCTGGAGTTGGGATTTTGGAGACGGCAGTACTTCAACTCAGCAAAATCCATCACACACCTATACCACTTTAGGCAACTATACCGTAAAACTTATTGCCACAGGTGCTAATGGCTGCAGCGACAGTATTACAAAAAATCAATTCATACAGATACAGAAACCAATCGTAAACATCAATGGACTTCCGCTGGAAGGCTGCATCCCTTTCACCATTAGCCCCACAGCAAACGTAATTGCTGTAGATGGTGTGGTTGCCTATAACTGGGATTTTGGAGATGGGGGTACATCCACACTTCAAAACCCTTCACACACCTATCTTACACAAGGCACTTACACTGTAAAATTATTCATCACCACTACAGATGGCTGCATCGATTCCTCGGTGTATGTAAATGCAGTAAAAGCGGGTAATAAGTCAATCGCAAATTTTAATGCAGTGCCCACAGCACAATGTGTTGGTAAAACAATTCAGTTTACCGATTTAACCGTTCCCTCAGACAGGTGGAGCTGGGATTTTGGAGATGCCATTGGCACATCCACTTTACAAAATCCAACTTATACGTACCTTGACACAGGCCGGTTTTCTATACGCTTAATTGCATGGAATAATGGTTGCCCAGATACTTTAGTAAAGACCAATTATATTACTGCACTTCCGCCGGTGGCGAGGTTTACAAGCGCTTTCAATTGTAATAATAAATTGCAGGTAGCCTTTACCGACCAGTCTGTTTTACCACAAACCTGGGCCTGGGATTTTGGAGATGGATTCACTTCAACATTGCAAAATCCGGTACATACTTATGCCGCGTTTGGCAGTTATAATGTTTCTTTGACGGTAACTAACGGAGGATGTGATAACACCAAAACCACCCCTGTTGTATTGTTTACTGAAACTGCAAATTTTTTAGTGCTGGATGATACCATTTGTACCAGCCAGGCTGCCGCTTTTCAAACGGTAGGTATTAATGGAGCCAATATTGCTACCTATTTTTGGGATTATGGCGATGGCAACTCCGGATTCGGTGGATCGTCAATTACTCATCAATATGCTTTACCCGGCCTTTATACTGTATCACTAACTATAACCGATACACGTGGATGTATTTCAACAATAACAAAAACAAACCTTGTGAGAGTATGGGGGCCTGTTGCTAATTTCTCTTTTTCGCCGGCCGCAGGATGCAGGCCTTTGACTGTAAATTTTACTGACCTTACTAATACTGATGGTGTTCATCCCATTACCAATTGGCTATGGAATTTCGGAGATGGCAATACTCAAAATTTCAGCACACCACCGTTCAGGCATACTTACGCTACTAACGGATTTTTTATTTCTGCTGTTACAGTAACCGACAGCTATGGTTGCAGCAATTCTTTTATAAATAATAACCAGATTTTTGTATCCTACCCTAAAGCAATTTTCTCAACACCGGATTCACTAACCTGCGTTGGCAAAAATGTGGTTTTCAATAATGCCTCCACTGGTATCGGATTAAATTACAACTGGGATTTTGGAGATGCCACATCATCAACTGTAACCAACCCTGTTAAAGTATTTGGAGCGGATGGAGATTACCGCATTCAATTAATTGTAACGGATATCAACGGCTGTAAAGATACTATGGCTAAACCAACCTATGTAAAAGTACATACTGCTAAAGCCGCATTTACCGTAAATGATTCTTTAAGTTCCTGTGCTCCGTTTGAAGTAATTTTTACCAATACTTCATTATACTCCACCAGTGCTACCTGGATTTTTGGTGATGGTACTACCTCAACATTGGCCAAACCAACACACTATTACTCAACACCAGGCACTTATATTGCAAGATTAGCCGTTGCCGGCCCGGGAGGTTGTGTGGATACCGTGAATAAAACTATAATCCTATATCCTTCCACCGCAACTTTAACTTATACTCCGCTTGCCGGTTGTTCGCCTTTGCCGGTTAGTTTTCATGCTTCAACACCTGGCCCGGTTAAATACCTGTGGGATTTTAATGATGGCAATACTTTAGCCACAACCGATTCAAACCTGGTGTACAATTATTTATTACCAGGGCAGTTTTTGCCAAAAGTAATTTTAGAAGACCAGACCGGCTGCCAGATACCAGTAACCGGTATTGATACAATCAAGGTTACAAAAAGCTATGTAAATTTTGGTGTGGATGATTCTCTTTTTTGTGATGCCGGTATAGCAAACTTTTCCGACTCCACAACTACCAATGGCATTATTACTACTTACAATTGGAGTTTTGGTGACGGCGGCACTTCTTCTATACAAAATCCTTCTCACAATTATACTGCCCCCGGCTTATACACGGTACGGTTAATTGTAACTACGGCTAATGGTTGCAGTGATACTGCTATCAAAACAAATTATATTAAAGTTGTTACCTCCCCTGTAATTGATATAGCCGGAAATGTACCCATTTGTATGCAGAGTAAGTTATTGTTTAAAGGAATAGTGGTACAACCAGATACCTCTAAAATTACCTGGTACTGGGATTTTGGAAATGGCAAAACCTCTATTACGCAAAATCCACTGCCACAGCGTTACGATACCGCCGGCAATTATTCATTACGGTTGATTGTAACCAATAGCAGTGGCTGCGCCGATACCGTTGACCGAACTGTGGTGGTTTACCCTTTACCGCAGATTGAGGCAGGGCCTAATAAAATTATCGGTGTGGGCTCATCTGTAGCTATACTGCCAACCGGCTCTCCGGTAGTTGATTACCTGTGGAGCCCATCTGTTGGCTTATCGTGTACCTCATGTTACAATACCATTGCTTCGCCAAAAAACACTACTACTTATACCATTAAAGTTACGGATGCCAATGGCTGCATCAATACCGACAATATTACAATCATTGTTGTTTGCAATGATAAAAACGTATTTATACCCAATACATTTTCACCAAATAATGATGGTGTAAATGATGTGTTTTATCCAAGAGGTACAGGCTTGTTTGCTATTCAAAGTATGCGTATTTTTAATCGCTGGGGCGAAATGGTTTTTCAAAAAGCCAACCTCTTCCCCAATGACCCATCGGCCGGGTGGAATGGAAGGTACAATGGCAGATTACAGAACTCAGACGTTTATACTTACATTATTGAAATTGTTTGTGAGAACAGCCAGGTGCTCACTTACAAAGGAAATATCACCCTGATTCAATAATAATTATGCAAAAAAGCCGTTTACAGTATACTACAGTTGCACTAACAACAAAATCAAGCACTATGAACAAAGGTTTTTACAAACCTTTATGGAGTTTTTTATTACTGCTTATACTTGGCAGTAAAGCCTATACACAAGACATTCACTTTTCGCAATTTTTTGAAACCCCTTTGCTCAGAAACCCTGCATTAGCCGGTATTTTCAGTGGCGATATAAGAGTACAGGCAGTGTACCGTAACCAGTGGAACAGCGTTACTACACCTTATCAAACCGGTTCATTTAATGCAGAATATAAAAAGCCAGTTGGTAAGGGTGATGACTTTTTAACAATTGGCGGGGAGATATTATACGATAAGGCCGGAACTGTTGCATTGCAGTCTACTCATATTTTACCGACGCTTAATTATCACAAGTCTTTAAGCGGAGAAAAGAATCAATATCTTTCCTTAGGTTTTATGGGCGGTTGGGTACAACGCAGTATCGACAGAAGTAAAATCACCACCAATAGCCAATACGATGGTACCGGTTTTAACCCGGGGTTATCAACCGGGGAAACTTTTCCCAGGAATTCCTACTCTTATTTAGATGCCAGTGTGGGCATGAGTTTTAACAGCCAGATCGGTGAAAATGCGGATAATAATATTTACCTGGGTGTTGGCTATCACCATTTTAATAAAGCCACTAAAGTATCTTTTTACGGCAATCCCAATTATGAAATGATCCCCAAATGGGTAGGTTCACTGGGGGTAAGAATGAACATCAATGAATACTCGTTTTTTACTTTATTAGGCGATTATTCCAAACAAGGAAGTTTTACCGAAACAATGGCCGGCGCTTTATACTCCTGGAGACTGGATGACATTGAAGATCCGAAATACCTTTTACATGCGGGAGCATTCCTGCGCTGGAAAGATGCTTTGATACCCGTAGCAAAACTGGAATTTAAACCCTTTGCTGTTTCTGTAAGTTATGATGCCAATATATCTCAATTGAAAACTGCCAGCAGTGGCCGCGGCGGTTTTGAACTGGGCCTTACCTACCAAAAATACCTGGACAGAAATAATACCAGCGCTAATGCGGTTCGATGTCCACGTTTCTAAATAATTTACGACCAACTACAAATACTACACCTGCTTTTAACGGGGGTTAGCGGCTTTTGTCTTTCATATAATTTACTGATTTGCCAGTAAGTTAATTACCCCTGATTCATAAATTTGTTTGATATTAATTATAATTACATAGCTAATATCTATTTTTACAGTATGACCATTACACAATTAGAATACATTGTAGCTGTAGACACCCACCGGCATTTTGCAACTGCTGCCGAACATTGTTTTATAACACAGCCTACATTAAGTATGCAGATACAAAAACTGGAAGAGACGTTAGGCAGTAAAATTTTTGATCGCAGTAAACAACCGGTCATTCCTACCGAAATTGGCGAAGAAATTATTCAGCAGGCAAGGATCATTTTAAACGAAGTAAAAAAGATTGACCAACTTATCAGTGATAAGCAAGGTATTTTGCAGGGCGAATTAAAGATTGGTATTATACCTACTCTGGCACCTTATTTATTGCCGCTTTTTTTACAACCTTTTTTAAAAAAATATCCTGATGTTACTATTAAGGTAAAAGAAATGACGACAGATATTATTGTTGAAAAACTGAAGACCGGAAGAATAGATGCCGGATTATTGGTTACACCTTTGCAGGAAGTGAGCATAACTGAATACCCTTTGTTTTATGAAGAACTGGTTGCCTATGTATCTAAAAAAAATGCGGCTTATAAAAAAACCTATGTACTGCCGGATGATATTGATCTGAAAGAATTATGGCTACTGGAAGAAGGGCATTGTTTCCGTTCGCAGATCATTAATTTATGTGAATTAAAAAAGCAAACCAAGGAACAGAGCAATTTTGAATACGAAGCCGGCAGCGTGGAAACATTGAGAAAAATGGTGGAATTAAATAACGGTGTAACCATTTTACCGGAACTGGCCACACTTGATTTTTCTGCCAAACAAACCAATATGATACGGCATTTTAAATCGCCTGCGCCTGTGAGGGAAGTTAGCCTGGTTACACACCGGGACTATATCAAGAAGAAACTGATAGATGTTTTAAAAGAAGAAATTATTGCCATACTGCCATCCAAACTGGTCTTAAATAAAAATAAAAACCTGGTGAAGATATAAAAAGATTGCACCAGCTTTTGCTGCTAATACCAGTGCAATCCAATATGAAAATCATTTATCCTCTCCCGTTATTTTCCAAACCATTGCTGCAATAATACCACCAACAATTGGCGCTACAATAAATAGCCATAACTGCGATAAAGCTTTTCCTCCCGCAAAAACAGCCGGGCCAAAACTACGTGCAGGATTTACAGAAGTACCGGTAATCGGTATAGCCACCATATGTATTAATACCAGGGTTACGCCAATGGCAAGGCCTGCCATAGTGCTGTTACCATGCTTTGAAGTAACATTTAAAATAACATACAGAAATAAAAAGGTAAATACAGCTTCTGTAATAAAGGCAGCCACAGCATTATAGTTGCCCAGGTAACCTTCGCCCCAGCCGTTGGAACCCAATGCCCACTCGCCCATTTTAAAGTTGGCATTGCCATTACCTATCAAATACAAAATACCTGCCCCAGCTACGGCGCCAATAAACTGGGCAACAATATAACCTCCTGCATCTTTACTGCTGATCTTGCCGGCAACCAGCATCGCAACGGTAATGGCAGGATTGATATGGCAACCGGAAATACCGCCAATGGTATAAGCCATAGCCACAACTGCAAGGCCAAAAGCAAGAGATATACCCAATAAGCCCAGGCCGGCGGGGCCACCTTCCACATTACCGCCTGAAATTACAGCTGCGCCGCAGCCAAACAGCACCAGGCTCATAGTGCCGATAAATTCTGCAAAATACTTTTTCATATATAAACTGTTTTAGGTTGAAACTTTTAGTCGGTTAAGTAAACTAAAAGGATGCAAATGCTGTTAACAATTTTTGCACCTTTATCTTTACAAAAACAAAACACATTTACCATTATGGCAATTGAAATTGGACAAGCAGCACCGGATTTTACACTGCACGACACCGACAAAAAAGAAGTAACCCTTAGCGAACAAAAGGGTAAAAACGTTTTACTATTGTTTTTTCCACTGGCATTTACAGGCGTATGTACCAAAGAGCTTTGTGCAATAAGGGACGATATTGCAAAGTACAACAATGCAAACGCCACTGTTTTTGGTATTTCTGTAGACTCGTTTGCCACCCTTAAGAAATTTAAAGAGGAACAAGGCTACAATTTTTCATTATTAAGCGATTTTAATAAGGAAGTATCTTCAGCATACGGTTGCCTTTATGATGCTTTTATTGGCTGGATGAAGGGCGTAAGCAAACGCTCGGCATTTATCATTGATAAAGAAGGCATTATACAATATGCCCAGGTACTGGAATCTGCCGGAGACCTGCCGGATTTTGAGGCAATAAATGCAAAACTGGAGCAATTAAACAGCTGATTGGAGCGTTAATAACCCGGAGGGCATGCCCTCCGGGCCAATTTAACAAAAAACGGCACTTTTTTTGGCAGTATATTTTATTGATAATTTCAGTATGTTTTATTAACTTTACTGTATTGAAACAAATTTTTTACATATTTATTTTAATTATTGGTTTAAACTTTACTTCTTCTGCACAAAATAAGACTTCCGCACAGGATGATAATGCTGCAAAGTTGATTAAGCTTTACCCGATACCTGCTACCACAGCAATCAATTTTGATTTTGTGAGTGGTTATGATAAGTCATTCTCTTTCGAGATATATAATTTTACAGGTAAAAAAGTGTACGAATTAAAATCTCCTCCTCAAAAAATAAATCTTCCATTAACTGATTACACAAGAGGTTTTTATTATTATCAACTGCATGATAAAAACGGAAGGCTTATAGAGACCCAAAGATTTTTGGTGATCAAATAATTTCACCTTTTTTTCTATCGCCTTGTAATTATTTCCCTGACTATTATTTCAGCATTACATCATCTTTATATTCCAACAGGTAACAACGCTGTAAGGTCTGCAACTTCATCATCACTGAATAATTTTGACCCTATATAAAACCGAACTCCCAACGGTATTTCCAATGAAAAACTGCTCCCCCTTCCCGGTGTAACATCCAGGGTAAGTTGTGTGTGTTTCCAGTATTCAAACTGATCTGCCCCCATATAAAATTTACAGTCTGCAATTACTCCCAGGCAAACATCACTGTTACCTACTTTAAATTCTCCCTCTGCAAAACACATGGGCTGGCTGCCATCGCAACAACCACCACTTTGATGAAACATTAAAGGTCCGTGCATTTTCTTCAATCGTTCAATCAATGCCAATGCAGCATCTGTTGCTAAAACTCTTGCTATTGCCATAATAATTTTTTTAAATAAAAACAGTGACTTAAAGCCACTGTTTTCTTTGCATTTTAGTTTAGAAAAAACCTAGTTTTTGTTTACTGTAGGATACCAGCATATTTTTTGTCTGCCGATAATGATTCAGCATCATCTTATGCGTTTCTCTGCCAAAGCCTGATTTTTTATAGCCGCCAAATGGCGCATGTGCAGGGTAATGGTGGTAACAGTTTACCCATACACGGCCTGCCTGTATTGCTCTTGGCACCTGGTATAATTCATGGGCATCCCTGGTCCACACACCTGCACCTAAACCATACAAAGAATCATTTGCAATAGCAATGGCTTCCTCTGTAGTTTTAAATGTTGTAACTGCAACAACAGGCCCGAATATTTCTTCCTGGAAAATGCGCATTTTATTATGCCCTTTAAAAATAGTAGGCTTAATGTAATAGCCATGTTCTAATCCACTGTTCTGATGAAAAGCTTCTCCGCCGCATAATACCTGTGCGCCTTCCTGCTTACCAATATCCAGGTAACTTAATATTTTCTGGTACTGGTCTTCAGAAGCCTGTGCCCCCATCATTACAGTACCATCCAAAGGATTACCCAACTTAATTGCATTAACACGTTGTATCACCCGCTGAATAAATTTGTCGTAGATATTTTCATGCACTAAAATCCTTGACGGGCAGGTACACACTTCGCCCTGGTTTAATGCAAACATTACTGCGCCTTCAATTGCTTTATCAAAAAAATCATCATCTGCATCAGCAACAGATTCAAAGAAAATATTAGGGCTTTTACCACCCAATTCCATCGTAACCGGGATTAAATTTTCAGATGCATATTGCATGATCAACCTTCCGGTAGTTGTTTCCCCGGTAAAAGCCACTTTGTTAACTCTTGGAGAAGATGCCAGGGGTTTACCGGCTTCCACACCAAAGCCTGTAACAATATTCAATACGCCTTTGGGCAAAATATCACCGATCAATTCCATCAGCACCATAATGCTTGTGGGTGTTTGCTCTGCCGGTTTTACCACCACAGTACAACCTGCTGCCAATGCCGGTGCAATTTTCCAGGTAGCCATGAGTAAAGGAAAATTCCATGGAATAATCTGCCCTACCACTCCAATAGGCTCGTGCAAATTAATACTTACTGTAGTATCATCATGTTCGCTGATAGTACCTTCTTCGCTGCGGATAACACCGGCGAAATAACGAAAGTGATCCACTACCAACGGAAGATCTGCTGCCCTTGTTTCTCTTAATGCTTTCCCGTTATCAATAGTTTCTACAATGGCAAGATATTCCAGGTTATCTTCCACCACCTGCGCAATTTTTAATAACAGGTTACTGCGATAGGCCGCTGCAGTTTTGCTCCAGGTTTTAAAAGCTTCTGCGGCCGCATCGATAGCTTTATCGATGTCTTTTGCATTGCCTCTTGCAGCCCGGGTAAATACTTTTCCATCAATGGGAGATACGTTATCAAAATATTCACCACTATCAGGAGCCACCCACTGGCCGCCAATGTAATGATCATATTTTGTTTTGAATTGCGGACGTGCTGCCACGGTGGATTTTGGTGCAGCAGTTGTTTCTGTACTCATATACAAGCGTTTTAATCGTTAAATAATACCCTAATTTCGATAGCCCTGTACCGGTACAGCTGTACTTTAGTGTTTTTTTATAGCACAATTGTACCAAATCATTGTTTGGATTGCCGGAAATCTGTATTATTGATTCTTAAACGGAAGTTGCATTGCCTGTAAAAAATCATTTACAAAAAATTGACCTTACGCATCCAAAGTATCTGCAAACCCTGGTGGAGAACCGCCGTATTTTCAATTTAAATAATTGCGAACTGA
This sequence comes from Ferruginibacter profundus, assembly GCF_054783275.1. Classification (NCBI taxonomy): domain Bacteria; kingdom Pseudomonadati; phylum Bacteroidota; class Chitinophagia; order Chitinophagales; family Chitinophagaceae; genus Ferruginibacter; species Ferruginibacter profundus. Next base: position 570,340 of record NZ_BAAGQW010000002.1, read on the forward strand.
ACGTATTTGAAAGCTACCAGGAAACTTATCGTGTACCCCTTACATTTAGCGATTTTGTAATTACCAGCATGGTGAGAGGCAAAAAGGTAATGCACCTGTTTGACAAACCGGCTTTTGATTATTTACCCGGAGAAACAGTAATTGTACCTGCCAATGAAACAATGGTGATTGATTTTCCGGAAGCAGAAACGGAGAACCCTACGCAATGCATTGCCCTTGCTGTTGATGAACAATACATGAATTCCACTTTACATTACCTGAATACTTTTTATAACAGCGATAAAGAAGATGCCCACGAATGGAAATTACAGTTCAATAAATATCATTTTGATAATGATACCGAAGTAACAGGTTTAATCAACAAACTGATACGTGTGTGCAGCAGTATGGATACAGCTAAAAATATTTTTGCCGACCTTAACCTGAAAGAATTACTGATACGTTTGGTACAAAGCCAGTACCTGCAACAGGTAAGTGTGGATATTGAGAACAACACCAATCACAACCGTCAGCATTATGTATTGCATTATATTCACGAACACCTTACCGAAAAAATTGCAGTAGATATATTATGCCGTAAAGCTTACCTGAGCCGCAACATGTTTTTCACCTGGTTTAGAGAACAGTTTGGCATTACCCCATTGGAATACATTAACAGGGAACGCATCAAATTAGCCAAACAATTATTGGCCAATAAACGCAATACCGTTACCAGTGTAAGTAACCAATGTGGTTTTGGCGATGTAAATTATTTTGTACGCTTATTCAAAAAATCAGAGGGCATTACTCCGGGTATTTATCAAAGCTGTATTAACTGAAGGCAAAAAGCAGGAGTGTCGCTACATAAACCCATTATATTCACTCTCCCCCATAAACCGCATACATTACACCCCACTAACTTTATAGCACTTTCTGCCACACTTTCTCTTAAATAAACAGAAAACAAATTAATAACTGTCATGTAGTTTCATGCATCACAGTTTAAAAAAAGGAGATTTTTTTACGCTTTTCCCAATGAAAATGACTCCTGTGAACAGGCCTTTCGCCAGCTTACTAATTCAAATCATATAAAATACTAACTACTATCAGCAGCTACTTTTATTAATGAAATAATTTTACATCAGAATTAAAAATCAAAAGCAACTACTGCAGTATAAAACTTTCAGATTTCATCTTCATAAAACCGATCATTTTAAAACAATTACATCATGTCAATTTTAAAAACTCAACCCATGTCAATACCAAGTAATTTCTCTTCACTGGGATCAAGCCAGGTAAAGAATGAAATTGATAGCTGGGTAAAACAGATTGCATCACAATGCGATGCCAGTGCCATACATTGGTGCGATGGCTCCCAGGAAGAGTATGATAATTTTTGCCAGCTCCTGGTAAGAAAAGGAACATTTATACAATTAAACCCGGAGAAGCGTCCGAATAGTTTTGCCTGCTTCAGCGACCCCAGTGACGTGGCACGTGTGGAAGATAAAACATTTATCTGCAGCCGTCTTAAAGAAAATGCAGGCCCTACCAATAACTGGATGGCACCTGATAAAATGAAAGTGATTCTAAACGATTTGCTTACCGATGCTATGAAAGGGCGTACACTTTATGTGATACCATTTTGCATGGGGCCGGTAGGCTCACCATTATCAAGATATGGCGTGCAGATCACCGACTCTGAATATGTTGTTGTTAATATGCGTATCATGACACGTATGGGAGAAAATATTCTGCCTCATATGCAGCCGAAAAAATTTGTAAAATGTTTGCATACAGTTGGTGCCCCCTTAGATAAAGGAGCTAAAGATGTAAGCTGGCCATGTAACCCCCATACCAAATACATCTCTCACTTTCCCGATGAAAGACTGGTGATCTCTTATGGCAGCGGTTATGGTGGCAATGCATTAATGGGTAAAAAATGTTTTGCATTACGTATTGCATCCGAAATGGGAAGGGAAGAAGGCTGGCTTGCCGAGCACATGCTGATATTGGGTGTTAAAGATCCTAAAGGACAAAAAACTTATGTGGCATCTGCATTTCCAAGTGCATGTGGTAAAACCAATTTTGCCATGTTAATTCCACCAAAACAATTTGATGGCTGGAAAGTAACTACCGTAGGTGATGATATTGCCTGGATACACCGTGGTCATGATGGCGCTTTGTATGCTATAAATCCTGAAGCTGGTTACTTTGGCGTAGCACCGGGCACTAATTATAAAACCAATCCCAATGCAATGGAAACCATTCGTGCCAATACCATCTTCACCAATGTGGCCATTACACCCGATAAAGATGTTTGGTGGGAAGGTATGAGCAAAGAAATTCCAGAAGGATTAATTGACTGGCATGGCAAACCCTGGGACCCTGCAAGCGGCAAACCAGCAGCCCATCCTAATTCAAGATTTACTGCACCTGCTTATCAGAATCCTGCCATAGACGAAGATTGGGAAAACCCGAAAGGAGTGCATATCGGTGGCTTTATTTTCGGCGGCCGCAGAAGTACCACTGTTCCGCTGGTATACCAATCTTTTAACTGGAATTTTGGTGTTTACTTAGCCACTACAATGGGCAGTGAAACCACTGCTGCGGCATTTGGCGAAATAGGAAAAGTAAGACATGATCCATTTGCGATGTTGCCTTTTATGGGATACCACATCGGTGATTATGTAAATCACTGGTTACAATTTGGCAGAACATTGCCTAATGCCCCAAGAATTTTTGGTGTGAACTGGTTTAGAAAAGATGAAGATGGCAAATTCATGTGGCCCGGCTTTGGCGAAAATGTAAGAATATTAAAATGGATAGTAGAAAGAATTAACGGACATGCTTCCGGTATTGAAAGCCCTATCGGATGGATGCCAAGGTATGAAGATATTGACTGGACTGACATGAAAGATTTTGAAAGAGCTGATTTTGAGCATATCATGACAGTAGACAGAGAACCGTGGAAAAAAGAATTATTATCACATGAAGAATTGTTCTCCCGTTTTTACGATAAACTTCCTAAGGAATTTATTTTCATGAAAGAATTGTTATTATCTGCTTTGTGGCGTTCACCAGAACATTTTGGTTTACAGCCTGAACATCACTAAGTATAAAAAGGGCACTACTGAAAAATCGGAGTGCCCTTTATTTTTCACTCATATTTTTTATCATGGACTGGATAATAAAACTTTTCACCGAAGCCACAGTTGCTCATGCAGTGTTGATCTACGGATTAGTGATTGCGATTGGCATCTGGCTGGGAAAAGTAAAGTTTTTTGGAATTTCATTAGGCGTTACCTGGGTATTGTTTATGGGATTATTGTTTTCTTATTCAGGTGTAACTGTAAATAAAGAAACAGAAGATTTTTTACGGGATTTCGGACTCATACTTTTTGTTTACTCGATAGGTTTGCAGGTTGGTCCTGGTTTTTTTGCTTCCTTAAAAAAGAATGCATTAGGCAATAATTTACTGGCGGGCTCTGTAGTTTTACTGGGCGTTATCATCACCATTATTTTCAAATTCATTTCCGGTAATCATATTACCGTGATGACAGGTTTAATGAGTGGCGCTGTTACTAATACACCCGGCCTTGCTGCAGCACAATCTGCTGTTAAAGAAGCTAACATTACAGGTGTAGATAATTCCCTGATGACACTGGCCTATGCCATCGCTTATCCCTTCGGTGTATTTGGAATTATTTTTTCATTACTGCTGTTAAAGAAAATATTTAAAACCAATATCGATACTGAGAAAGAACTGCACCGCAAGCTGAATATCTTCAGGTCAAAACGCCCCGTGTCAATTCATTTGAATTTAGATAACAAACAATTGATTGGCCAACCACTGCGTAAAGTATTTGAATTATTAAAAGACCCGATCGTTATTTCCAGGATGTACCATAAGGGAGAAGTGATAACACCTACGCCGGATATAATTTTTGATGAAAATGATGTATTGTTGGTAGTAGTACCCAAGCATGAATTGGCACAACTGAAATTACTTATCGGTTCAGAAAGTAACATGAACCTGAAAGATGAAAGTAGCGGAGGACTGATCTCAAAATATATTGTGGTTACCAACAAAGAAGTAACACATAAAAGATTAGGCGACCATCCCGAAATTCATCAACATGATTTTACACTTACCCGGTTAAACCGTGCCGGAATTGAAATAGTACCTCACGGTAACCTGTACCTTCAGTTAGGTGATACTTTAAAAGTAGTAGGAACTGAAGAAGGCGTGGAATTGGTAGCCAAAGTTTTTGGTAACTCTGTTAAGCGCCTGGAAGCACCCGACCTTGCACCGATTTTTATGGGTATTGTACTGGGCGTAATTGTTGGCAGCATCCCCATTCATTTTCCCGGTATGCCCGTGGCTGTAAAGATTGGCATGGCAGGTGGCCCCTTGATTGTTGCATTATTGATCAGTCGTTTTGGAGGTATGGTATATTTAAATACCTACACTACTAACAGTGCCAATTTAATGATCCGGGAATTAGGAATCGCATTATTTTTAGCAAGTGTTGGCTTACATAGTGGCGGCAATTTAGCTGCAGCATTTATAAATGGCAATGGCTGGACCTGGATAATAATGGGCGCAGTAATTACCATGTTGCCATTACTGATCGTTGGTACCATTGCACATAAATTTTTCAGGAAAACCTATTTTGAAATTTGCGGTTTACTGGCAGGTGCATCTACAGACCCGCCGGCGCTGGCATTCGCTTTAAAAATGGCGGGTAATGATATACCTTCTGCTACTTATGCAACGGTATACCCGCTCACAATGATATTACGTATTGTGGCTGCAGAATTACTGATCTTATTATTTGCCTAGTATCCTTAAAAAATTAATTATGAAAAAGTGGTTAAGAATTGGAATGTGGTTATTATGTTGTGTCAGCACATATTGTTCCTCTGCACAAACAAAAACAAAAGAGATCAACAAACAATACCAGTCGTGGGTTAGCATTAACAGCACCGCCAGGCTTTATAAAAAATGGGGCCTTTCGCTTGACCTGCATGAAAGAAGAAATAATTTTTTTAAAGACCCCAGCTTTCACTTTGTTCGTGCCGGCATAAACTATTGGCTTAAAGACAATATCATTTTAACAACAGGATATGGCCATATGTGGGTAGCGCCATCCACCGCAGGCTGGAAAACGTTTTCCAATGAAAACAGGATTTATCAGCAGGCCCAGATCACTTCAAAAACTGGCCGGATAAGTATGTTACAACGTATACGTAACGAACAGCGCTGGCAACAAAAAATTGTGAATGATAAAGCTACCGGGCAAAATAAATTTACCGACAGGATAAGATATTTATTAAGCTTTACTATTCCTGTTTCAAAAAAAACGAAATATCCGTCTTTTGTTGTTGCAGATGAATTATGTATTCAGTTTGGGAAAGAAATTATTTATAACACTTTTGACCAGAACAGGGTGTTCATCGGAATTAAACAAAAATGCACAAAAGACCTGAGTTTTGATTTAGGCTACATGCTGGTGAAACAACAAAAATCTTCGGGCTATCAGTATGATGTAAATGAAACTTTTCGCTGGTTCTTTTATTATACGCCTGATTTCAGAAAGAAATAATTCTTACACTTCCACCCAGGTATGATCAGCCAGCAATTTTATTTTTGCAATAAATTCCTTGTACGCCTTACCCCTGCCCCATTGCTCAGGTGCAATCATTGAAACAAAATGTGTATCATCATCTTTTTGATAGAGATAATAAACTGACCCTATTACAGGAGGGAAACTTAATTTGGCATTATAAATAATCATAGATAACTCCTTACGCATCTGAATTTCCTGCGCCTGCAAGGCCAGTAATTCTATTTGCCGTCTTATCTGGTCCAGTTGCATATTGGTTTGTTCTTCCATTGCACTTAAAGCCTTATGCCTTATCATACCTTCTTCGGTTGGCTTAACCAATGCCCCGGATGCAGAAGACGCATAAGGCAGCACACTCATCTGCCGGTGATACACTTCTGTATTGATATAAGTCTTTTGCGCCGGTGTAAACCCTTTCTGTATAATTTTTAAATAGCCATTGGGCAATAATTGGTGTACTACCTGCAATACTTCCATTTCATTTTTATAAAAGAAAACTTCAAAATGAATGGTGCTGATTATGTCCACTTTTACAGTATCCGCCAAATCAGTATCAGCAAAAGGGTGAAGCATTCCATCTGTAGCCAATTCGTATTGTGCAGCATAAGCCTGGTTTTCTAATGTTACCCAGTTGGTATTGATGCTGATAAACTGAGTATCATTATTAGCAGCAATAATACAAATACCCGATTTGGGACGGCTACCTGTCTCATAAATACCTTTTTCAGGGAACAATTGCCAGGAGCCGATAAAATTATAGATAGAGGTCATGTAAGCAGTGAGTTTAAAAATTGTTATAGCATAACAAGCAAACAGCTATATTGTTTTAAACAAAAATATTTTTATTGAGCTTATGTAAAACAAGCGGGCCTGGTTAATTTTTACAGACCAGAAAGCGGAAGGCGGGCAATGTATTTTTTCTTAATAAAGTTTCTATTGTAAGCGGCCTGGAGCTAACACTATTGTTCCGGAGATTTACCGATTCATATACCCGGCTGTTGATAACAGTATGAAAGTGCAGGAGCTCTTCAAACAAATACCTGTATTGCTCCAGGAAACGTTCTTCATTTATTAGTAACTCATTCATCAATATCTCCTGGTATTTAAACTGATACATTTTCATAACCTAAAACTAAGTGCTAACAGTTTTACGCAATAAAATTGTTGAAGAAAAATACTTTATTATGCCTCGGGAATTAAATAAATTGTCACATTACCTGTACAATCAAAAATTTTAAATAATGGGTATTTTCCTGTCCTCTTATAATGGGGTGATCGGCGCTTTGTGCATTAAACACCACCTGCCTGATTTTTCTTTTGGCATCTTTAGCAGCCATTTGTATGATATCCAAAAACAATTCGGGTTGCACTAAATTGGTACAGCTGGAGGTTACCAGGAATCCGCCGGGCTTAACCAGTTTCATTCCTCTTAAATTAATTTCCTTATAACCTGCAACTGCTTTATCAATACTACTGCGGCTTTTGGTAAATGATGGTGGATCAAGCATCACCACATCCCAGCGTTTATCTTCTTTGGTAAGGTTTTTCAACACATCAAATGCATTCACACATTCAAAGCGGCATATTTTTTCAAGGCCATTCAATGCTGCATTTTTGTTGCACATATCAACAGCATTCTGGGAAATATCCAGGCCCAAAACAGATTTAGCGCCATAATAAGCAGCGCTGATCTCAAAGGAACCGGTATAACAAAAAGCACCCAGTACATCGGCGCCTTTTACTATATGCTGAATAGCCCTTCGGTTATCCTGCTGATCTAAAAAATAGCCGGTCTTTTGACCGTTAACGATATCTACATTAAATTGAATACCATTTTCATTAATGACAATATTGGTATCAAATTCGGCAGACAGAAAACCTTTGTGTTGCTCCATTCCTTCCAGTTCACGTACAGGCACATCATTACGTTCGTAGATGCCTTTGGGGGTAAACAATTCATTCAAAGCTTTTACAATGGCTGGCTTCCACACATCAATACCCAGCGCTAAAGTTTGAATCACAAAATAATCGTTGAATTTATCAATGATCAGTTGCGGCATATCATCTGCCTCACCAAAGATGAGCCGGCAATTTTCGGAGTAACCAATGCGCTGCCGGTATTGCCAGGCCTGTTGAATGCGGTTATAAAAAAAGGCCTCGTCGATATTTTCATTTTTATCCCTGGTCAATAAACGAACTGATATCTGTGATTGAGGATTATAATATCCCCGGCCAATAAATTTCTTATCAAAAGTGTATACATCCACTATTTCTCCCGGCTGTGCATTGGTATCTTTTTCTTTACCGGTATTCACCTCGTTGCTGAAAATCCAGGGATGGCCGCTTTCCACCCTGCGGCTGATATTTTTATTTAAAGTAATGCTCTTCATGGCGCAAAGTTACCGGTTTAGCTGTCAGGCCACTCAAAATGTCCCGCTACAGCCCCAAAAATTGCCAATTTGGCTGCAAAACAAGGCTTGGCAAAATGTTTGACTGTTGTACCTTCGCAACCAATTTTTTAAATAAGTATGGATCAGAAACAAGCTATTACACCCGAAGACAATATGGAAATGAATATTAATGCCGATGCTGATGTGCCCGGCAACACCCATTTAAGCAATGAAGGTGCCGAAGATGCCACAGAAAAGTTACAGGCTGAACTGGAGGAGCAGAAAGACAAATACCTGCGCCTTTTTGCGGAGTTTGATAACTTTAAAAGACGCAATGCCAAAGAAAGAATAGAACTTATTCAAACTGCTGGCAAAGATGTTATTGTTGCTATGCTGGAAATAATGGATGATTGCGACCGTGCCGAAAAGCAAATGCAGAACAGTGAAGACGTAGCTTCTATTAAGCAAGGTATTGGTTTGGTGTTTGGTAAACTAAGAACCACATTATCCAACAAAGGCCTTAAAGCTATGCAAAGCATCAATACCGAATTTGATGTGGAAAAACACGAGGCCATTACTGAAGTACCAGCAGCTGATGATATGAAAGGCAAAGTGGTAGATGAGGTAGAAAAAGGGTATTATTTAAATGATAAGATCATCCGCTTTGCAAAAGTGGTAGTAGGAAAATAAAAAAGAAAGCTGCAAGCCCGGGGTTACAACACTATGGCTTGCAGTTTTATATTCACCAGAAGCTTAGAGCCAGAAACTATGTCTAAAAAAGATTTTTACGAAATACTAGGGGTTTCCAAATCTGCATCGCAGGATGAGATAAAAAAAGCATACCGTAAAGTGGCGATGCAATTTCACCCCGACCGTAACCCGGGAGATAAAGCCGCTGAAGAAAAATTTAAAGAGGCTGCAGAAGCTTATGAAATTTTAAGTGATGCTGATAAGAGGGCGCAATACGACAGGTTTGGCCACCAGGCATTCAGCCCCGGCCGTGGTGGTGGCGGATATGGCGGAGGCGCCGGTATGAATATGGATGATATCTTCAGCCAGTTTGGAGATATTTTTGGCGACGAAAGTCCGTTTGGCAGTTTCTTTGGTGGCGGTGGCGGCAGAAGAAGCGGCGGCGGCAGAAGCAGGGGTACCAGGGGCAGCAACCTGAGGGTAAAAATAAAACTGAATTACGAAGAGATAGCGAAGGGTACAACCAAAACGATCAAGGTAAAAAAATATGTTTCCTGTAATACCTGCAGCGGCAGCGGTGCAAAGGATAAGAACAGCGTAAGTACCTGTGGTACCTGCGGTGGCAGCGGGCAGGTGCGTCGTGTACAAAATACTTTTTTGGGCCAGATGCAAACCGTAACCACCTGCCCCACCTGTAATGGCGAAGGCACTACGGTAACCAACAAATGTACAGCCTGTAAAGGTGAAGGAAGAGTATACGGAGAAGAAACAGTAACGATTGATATACCGGCCGGTGTACAGGAAGGCATGCAATTGAGCGTGGGTGGCAAGGGCAATGCAGGTGAACGCGGTGGCAGTAATGGCGACCTGATTGTATTGATTGAAGAAGAATCACATCCGCAATTACATAGAGACGGATTAAATGTTGCGTTCGACCTGCACATTTCTATTCCCGATGCGGTTTTTGGAACGCAGGTGGAAGTACCAACCATTGACGGAAGGGCTAAAATAAAAATTCCACCAGGCACTCAAAGCGGTAAAATTTTCCGGTTAAAAGGCAAAGGCTTTCCTAACGTAAACAGTTATGAAAAAGGCGATCAATTGATACAGGTAAATGTATGGACACCACAACATGTGAGTGCAGAAGAAAAACAAATGCTGGAGAAAATGCAGCAGAGCCAGAACTTTGTGCCTAAGCCTGATAAGAATGATAAATCATTTTTTGATAAAGTGAGGGAGATGTTCAGCTAGAGCATGAGACGTGAATGGTGAATGAAACATTACAGTTTTGCAATTTCTTATTGACCATTCACTAGTCGTCCTTCTTTCGCTTTCCTTTTTTTGCCTTATAAATTTTCTGGGCTTTATCTATAATTTGCAGGAATTCCGTTTGCAGGTAATCGTTCTGGTTATATGCGGCCGTGGCAATCGTTTCTATCTGCAGCCAGTCGGCATCCTTAATATATTTAGATTGTTTTACTTTAAGGCCAAACATGGTTACGGCTGTTGCAAACTGCAATTCATTATCCAGGTTTTTAAAATCAGTAAATACAGCAGGGCAAATATATTCCATTAGTTTATGTGCGGTATCATTGCAAAGACTGTATCGCATTGATAACTTAGCTACCCCATCTTTATCGAGTACATCTCCTGAAAATAATTTTTCATCCTGTGGCACAATTTCAAATATCGCCAATACGCTGCTGCCACTTCCTATTTCGCCACCTTCCATATCAATTGTGCTATCCTGCACAGCATCTTTTTTATTATCAAAACCAATCAGCCGGTATTGCTTTACCAATCTGGGATTAAACTGCATATTCATATACACATCATCTGCAACAGCATAAAAGGTTTGTGTCAACTCTTTTACTAAAACTTTTTCTGCTTCATTAATATCATCTAAATAAGCATAATTGCCATTACCTCTTTTAGCCAGGGTTTCTAATTTGGAGTCTTTAAAATTTCCCATACCAACACCAAGGCAGGTGAGAAAAACGCCTGATTGCCTTTCTTTGGTGATCAGTTCGTCCATTGCTTTTTCCGATGTTTGCCCAACATTAAAATCGCCATCGGTTGCCAGTATCACCCTGTTACTTCCGCCTTTAATAAAAGTATGTTCGGCAAGCGAATAGGCGGTCATTATCGCCGCTTCGCCGGGAGTATCACCACTGGCTTCCAGTTCTTCGATTGACTTGATGATTTTCTCTTTTTCCTCTCCGCTTGTTGGTTGCAGGTGAATACCAACAGTACCGCCATAAGTTACAATTGAAATGGTATCAATGGCCCTTAAATTTTTTACAAATAATTGAAATGCAGCCTTCAGCAAAGGCAGTCGATTAGGCATGTCCATACTGCCCGATACATCAATTAAAAAAACAAAATTGCTGGCGGGAATTTTATTAAGGTCTAATTTTTTGGCATTGATATTTAAATACAACAATTGTTTATCCTCATCCCATGGACAGGCCGAAAGTTGTGATTCAATTTTAAATACCTCATTATTTTCCGGCTCCCTGCGGTGCAGGTTAAAATAATTCAGCAACTCTTCTGTACGCACTGCATCAGGCGGCACGGTGCTGCCCATATTGATAAACCTGCGGATATTGCTGTACGACGCTTTATTTACATTTAAGGAAAACCCGGTATTAGGAAATTTCTCTGCATTTACATATTCATTTTCAACCAGCTGGAAATACGTTTCGTTATTTACATACCAATGAAATTTTGAAGTTTGGTTGAAATTTTTTGTAACTGAAATTAACTTGGGCCGGTTACGGTTTACATTTGAGGGCAGTGTTTTTAAATTAACATCCTGCCATTGATCCGCATTAATTTTTATGGTTTTGGATTCGTAGCCATCAAGGCTGAAGGAAAGTGAATCGCTAAGTGTTTTGGTGGTAATTCCAAACGCACCAGTTGCACCTGAGTAATACAGCAGGTGATTGGATTGTAAAACGATCTTAACGTTCTGCAGGGGCTGGTCTTTTTCGTTCTTTACCTGTCCCCGGATATAATACTGTGCATTTGCAATGAATGCAGATGCAGTAAACAACATTATATGAAGCAACCGTTGTAGCACAGGTAAGGTTAATTGCACTAATTTATTTTGGTTAAGACAGTCTTTCAGCTCTTTATGTTGCCTGCTATCCCTCCACCAACTGGTAAATTTCCTTTAAATTCCTTCCTAATCCGTCAAAATCAAGACCATAGCCAAGCAAAAACTTATTCGGAACATTAAATCCAAGATAATCAATTTTAACCGGATGCGCCAGTGCCTCAGGTTTGTGCAACAGTGCGGCTATTTTTAAAGAGGCCGGTTGCTGATTAAAAAGCTGTGGCAGAAACTCGTTCAGCGTTTTACCTGTATCTACAATATCTTCCACAATTACCACATGCCGGCCATTCAAAGGTTCATCAAGGCCAATAGAAGTGATTACGTTGCCTGTTGACTTAGTGCCTTTATAGGAAGCCAGTTTAATAAAACAGATTTCTGCTTCAATAGTAACGGCTTTAAAAAGATCGGCAGCAAACATAAACGAGCCATTTAAGATCGCAATAAACAGCGGACGTTTCCCTTCGTAATCACGGTTGATCTCAGCCGCTAATATATTTACCTGTTCATCAATTTGCGCTGCAGTTATAAAAGGAGTAAATTTTTTATTGTTTACTTCAATAGTAGTAGTCATGTAAGATGTTTTTATTTTGCAATGATCAATTCCTGTCCAATGTGTAAAGCATCCCCATCCAGGTTATTCCATTCTTTAAGCTGCTGAACCGTAACGTTGTACTTTTTAGCAATACCATACAAACCTTCCTTAGCTGCTACAATATGTGTTTTGGTGCCGGCGGTTGTTACTACAGTATTTATTGAAGGTGCTATAGCCTGCCTTGCCGGTGCAAGGTTAGGTTTTAAATAAATCTTTGTACCGGCAAGAATATCTTCGTTGCCCCAGAATTTATTATAATCCAGCATGGATTGTAATTGTATCCCGTTCTTTTGCGCAATATCGTACAATGATTCGCCGGTTTTTGCAATATAAAAATCAGTTTCGCCGGTTTTGGATTTTTTTTCCAAAAAAACATGTTGATTTTTTATCAGCATTCCATCTTCAGAAAGCTCATTAAAGCTGAGCATTTTGCTGAGCGGAATGTTATTTTTTGTGGCTATCGCCAGCAATGAAGTGCCTTTACCGGCGTAAACACATTTACTGCCATTTACCGTAATCACTTTATCGCTTACATCAGGCATACCTGCTTCGTCAGCTACTTTTGCATCATCAGCAATTTTTTCGGTAGCACCTTTGTCATCCGCACCTTCCTGGTATTTACCGGCATCTAATTTTGGCACTTCGTCTGCAGCCAGAAGCGTGTATTGTTGCAGGTTATATTGTTCAATATGTTTAATTAAAATTTGCGGATAAGCCGGGTTGGTTGCATAACCGGCTTTCTTTAAGCCATAGGCCCAGCCTTTATAATCCCTTACATCTAATTTAAAGAGAAAGCCATAACGTTCGCTGCCTCTTAAAAAGTTACTATGGTCACGGTAACTGTCATCTGCTGTTTTATACAAACGAAAACATTCTCCTGCGGCATCGTCATCATGTGTTACGCTGGCACCCGTCCAGTTGGCTTTACATTTTATACCAAAATGATTGTTTGATTTTTTAACCAGGTCGCTGTTGCCACTTTCTGTTTCTAAAATACCCTGTGCCAATGTTATTGCCGCCGGCACCCCCATCCGTTTCATTTCTTTAATGGCAATATCTTTATACAGCGCTATATATTGCTCTGGTGTAATAATATTCTGTGCTCTTGCAATAACAGCATTTAAAAACAATACCGCAACAATCAACAATCTCTTCATTCTTATAATTTTTTTATCAGCAATAAGCCGTCTCTTACGGTGAGCAAAACTTTTTCCACCCGTTTATCATTTTGCACATGCTCATTAAAAGCCTGGATCGCTTTAGCATTTTTACCTTTTACTTCTGCCTGCAGTACTTCGCCGTGAAACAACACGTTATCTGCCAGAATAAAACCGCCCTTTTTTACGGCAGGCAAAGTTAATTCGTAATAATCAATATAGCTCACTTTGTCTGCGTCTATAAAAACGAGGTCCCATGTTTCATTTAAAGCAGGAATGATTTGCCTGGCATCCCCTACATGTAATATTACCTTATCATTAACGCTTGCCTTGCTAAAATATTTCCTTGCAGTGGCGGCATCTTCCTCCCGTAACTCTATTGTATGCAACCGGCCTTGTGCCTGCAAACCCTTTGCCAAGCATAAGGCGCTGAAACCGGTAAAAGTACCTATCTCCAGAATGCGCTGCGGGGCAATCATGCAGCTTATCATTTCCAGTACTTTCCCCTGCACATGCCCGCTCAGCATATGCGCATGCGGATGATTTTGCAAAGTAAAATCTTCCACCTCCTGTAATACAACATCCAGTGGTGATGAAAACCGCTTTGCGTAAGCTTCTGTAAGATGATTCACTAATTCCATTAAAAATTAGGTGCTAAAGGTTTGGTTTTATAATAGTCCAGCATAAAATCAACTACTTCATCAGCCGTATCAAATAAATGAATCAGGTTAAGGTCTTCGGGATTGATATTATGTTCTTCCTCTCCCATCGTTTCCCTGATCCAGTTGATCAACCCGGTCCAATAAGATTTACCCACTAATATCATAGGCGATTGTTTAAATTTTCCGGTTTGAATTAAGGTAGCCACTTCAAAAAATTCGTCCATGGTACCAAAACCACCGGGCATCATAATGAACCCTTGCGAATATTTTACAAACATTACTTTGCGCACAAAGAAAAAATCGAAGTTCAGCGATTTATCCCTGTCGATAAAAGGATTGGGATGTTGTTCAAATGGCAGGTCAATATTTAACCCAACTGATTTTCCTCCTGCAATAGACGCCCCTTTGTTAGCGGCTTCCATTATACCGGGTCCGCCGCCGGTGATGATACCAAAACCTTCTTCCGCAAGTCTTTTACTGATCTCTACCGCCAGCTCATAATATTTATTGCCGGGTTTTGTTCTGGCACTGCCAAATATAGAAATGCAGGGACCTATCTTACTCAGTGCTTCAAAGCCATCCACAAATTCCGCCATTATTTTAAATATCTGCCAGCTGCTGTGCGCCTGGCTTTCTTTCCAGCTACGTTGTTTCAATGCATTAATCGTTCCGTTCATTTTTTTGTTTTGATGATATAAATACAATGCCATTCTACGATTTTTAAAAATTGCAGAATGGCACTTACTAACTATGTAAAGTTACAGTAAAATATTTGCTTTGTTATCTCCTTTTTTGGAAATTAACAATAAGCCCAAAAAGGTAAATATGCCGTTGATCAGCAACATTTCAATACCTATTTTATAGGCGCCAAACAGTTCCGTTGAATACATATTCAGCAGGTAACAAATTAGAGGTGAAAGCAGGCAGACCGCTGTAATTAAAAATGTATTGGCCAGTTTTCTTTTGGTAAAAATTCCAAATGCAAATAAACCCAGCAATGGGCCGTAGGTATACCCGGCCAGGTCCAGTATTTTATCAATGATACTGTTATCAGCTATCTTATAAAAAATCCAGATGCAGATAAGAAAGATAACGGTAAACGTAAGATGAACTGTCAAACGTAATTTCTTTTTGCCTTTATCATCCAGGTCGTTTCGTTGTTGCAATCCCAATATATCGATGCAAAAAGAAGAGGTAAGTGCCGTTAATGCGCCATCTGCACTGGGGAATAATGCAGAGATCAATGCAATGATAAACATCACACTGATTGCAGGAGGTAACATTTCCATGGCCACTGTAGGAAAGATCTTATCGCCTAAGATATTGTTTCCGTCAAGCAACAATTGCTTCACCATTTTGCCATTCACCATTACTTCGGTGTATGCCGCACCTTTTGATGTGGTATATAAATAAAGCAGCCCGCCCAGAACTAAGAATAAAAACAATACACACACTAAAATAATACTCATCGTAATCATATTCTTTTGCGAATCGCCAAGGCGTTTTACACTGATATTTTTCTGCATCATTTCCTGGTCAAGCCCTGTCATTGCAATGGTAATAAAAGCCCCGCCAACAATTTGTTTCAGAAAAAAACCTTTACTGTTGATATCATAATTAAAAACATTAAAATAGCCCCGGTTACTTATTTCGCTGATAGCTTCGCCACCGGATAAATGCAACTGGCTTAAAATAAAAATCACACAAACCACCAACCCGGTAACCATTAAAGAAGTTTGCAGCGTGTCGGTATATACAATTGTCTTTACCCCTCCTTCAAAAGTGTACAATAAAATCATCAATAAGATAACCGCAGTAGTAACTAAAAAAGGCACATGCAGTTTATCTAAAATAAATATTTGCAGGATATTCACTACCAGGTATAACCTTGCTGTTGCGCCAACAGTGCGGCTGATAATAAAAAACAAAGCCCCCGTTTTATAGGCCACCACTCCAAAGCGCTGCAATAAATAATTATAAATTGAGGTAAGGTTTAAACGATAGTACAAGGGCAGCAAGATAAAAGCCACCACAGCATATCCGATTAAATAGCCTATAGCCACCTGCATGTACGCAAAACCTTTAAAGCCCGTGCCTCCAAAATCGCCTACTGCACCGGGAACACTCACAAAAGTTACACCACTGAGGCTTGTACCAATCATGCCAAAGGCAACCAGCATCCAGTTGCTGTTTTTATTGCCGCTGAAAAATGTATCGTTAGTACTGTTCTTACTGGTATACCAGGCCACTCCCAACAGGATTACGAAATAGGCAATTACAAATGAAAACAATACTAAAGGCGACATAAAATAATTTATAATGATTTATTAATTTCAAATAATTAGCTTGCAATAAAATTCAAGTTAATTAATTTATGGCAATTACATCGGTAGCAGTTTTTTGTGGCAGTAAAAGTGGCAACAATCCTTTATTTGAAAATCATGCAGCACAATTAGGTTATATACTGGCAAAAAAAAATACACGGTTGATTTATGGTGGTGGCAACAAAGGCATTATGGGAGCTGTAGCTAATGCAGTTTTAGAAAAAGGCGGAAAAGTTACCGGCATCATTCCGCAGTTATTAACAGACAGGGAGCATAGCCACCATGGCATAACAGAATTAATTGTGGTTGAAGATATGCATGTAAGAAAAAAAATGCTGTACGAAAAATGCGATGCTGCAATAATATTACCAGGAGGCTTCGGCACACTGGATGAGTTATTTGAAATGCTTACCTGGAATCAATTAAGTATCCACAATAAAGAAATCTATATTCTTAATACGGCAGGATTTTATGATCATCTTATTGCACATGCAAAAACAATGCAACAGGAAAATTTTCTGTACGATGCTATTGAAGACAGGATAACGATTATTACCGTACCTGAAGAAATAGAACCCTTTCTTTAATACCTCCTGTTTCTGCTGCTATACCCCCTGTCTCTCCCGCCCTGGAATAAGGGAATTTGCAAACCTGCCCGTACAACAGGAAAATTCCTGCCCAGTCCATCTACATAAGGAGACTCTGCCACTTTTGATACATCCCACAAAACAGAGAAATAATAATAGACATCTCCAACATCTTGCCTGCCGCTGGCAAAGCCACCGCCAATAAGTAAGCTATTGGCATCTATTTTTGTGGTGGAACCAATATAGCCGCTGTTTGATGCAGGAATATATTTAAACTTTATAAAATTGTGTTCATACTGCGCCTGTGCATAAAGAAATTTTACCGGGTACAATCTTATAAATGCCCCGGGGCCGTACACTGTCTGGCGTACTTTATCACCATAGACATTATAATCTCTCTGGGTAGTATAATTTAAGTTAACAGAAGCCGCAACATCAATAAACCTGTTGAGGCTGTACCCAAAATACGGGCTTATACCCAATGCAGTTCCCCCGCTGAAAAATGATGCAGTTAAACTTCCCCCGGTAAAAAGATTTTCTTTTTTAAAACCGCCTTGCTTTTCGTCTTTTTCTTTTTCTTTTTCCTGGGCATTTACTGCAATTACTGTAGTTAATAACAGGGTTGCGAAAATTATCTTTTTCATTTTTAATTTTTATTGTTTTCCAGATATGGTAATAGGTTTTAGTATTTCTTATTCAACATGGTCAGACGTGGACGTCAGACCATGTCAAATATTTTTCCACTGTTTAAAATATTATTGGGATCAAATACTTTTTTGATGCCTTTCATCAATGAAAGGTTGGCTTTATCAAAAACAATATCCATATATTCTTTCTGAATTAAACCAATGCCATGCTCTCCGCTGATGGTACCACCCAAAGATTTCACTAAAGCAAACATGGCTTTTAAAGATGGAATAATTTCAGGATTATTTAAACTGTAAATGCTCCCTTCTTTTTTTATGCGTACATGCAAGTTACCATCGCCTGCGTGTCCGTAACACACCGCATGAAAATTATATTGTTTACCCAGTTCTTTTACGCCATGTATCAGCGCAGGAAGGGATGCTCTTGGCACTACGGTATCTTCTTCAATGGTATAGCCATCCAGTTTTACAGCTTCTGCAACCCGGCGGCGCAATTTCCACAACTCAGCTTTTTGCTGTGCATCGTCAGCAAAAAATATTTCACCGCAATCAAACTCAGTTAATAATTCTGCTATTGCCTCCATTTCACTCATCAATGTTTCCTGGTGATTGCCATCTACTTCAATGATCAGGTGTGCAGCAATATCGTCAGTAACCGGAACGGCTACACTATCCATCATTTTACTTACAATTTTCAATGCATCAATTTCAACCAATTCCAAAGCACTGGGGGTAAAGCCTGCACGAAAGATGGCACTTACTGCTTCTCCCGCTTTTTCCAGGTTATTAAATGGCACCAGCATTAGCAGGTCATATTTAGGATGCGGCAATAATTTCAATACAATTTTTGTAACAATGCCTAATGTACCTTCGCTCCCCACAATTAATTGCGTAAGATTATAACCGGTTGAATTCTTTAACACATTGGCCCCGGTCCAGATGATCTCTCCTGTAGGTAACACCACTTCTAAATTGAGCACATAATCTTTTACCACGCCGTATTTTACAGCCTTTGGGCCACCGCTGTTGGCCGAGATATTACCGCCAATAAAGCAGCTGCCGCGACTGCTGGGATCAGGCGGGTAGAATAATCCTTTTTCCTTTACCGCATTTTGCAATACTTCTGTAATTACGCCTGGTTCGGTGGTTACCTGCAGGTTGCGTTCATCAATGTCAAGGATCGCATTCATTCGTTCCATAGAAATTAATACACCACCAAAATGCGGCAATGCACCGCCGGCTAAACCTGTGCCTGCGCCACGGGGTGTAACAGGAATTTTTTTGGCATTACAGAGCTGCATAATAGCGCTGATCTCAGTTGCAGTACGGGGTTTTATAACTACGTCGGGCAAAAAATGAAGATTCTCTGTTTCATCGTGATCGTAGTTGCTTAAACTCTCTTCGTCCACCAATACAAAAGATGCTCCCACAATGCTTTTAAACTGTGCAATACATTCATTGATCACCGCCCGTTGTTTTTCTTCCGCTACCATGTAACATTATTTGTGTAAAAATCGTATAAAATAGCGAGTTGATAAAATGATGTTGTAAAACGTTTGTTAAGTATAGGTATAAGGCACTGAATATATCCTGTTCATTACCAAATGGTGAATGGCAAATGAAGACTGTTTAGGGCAGCGATAGTTTAATACGTAAACAGAACAAAAGCATTTTAAAATGTTAAATTTTATTAACTGATTGTGAAATTTAAAATAGGTCTCTATATTTGTTACGAAATTATTCGTATTTAATCATTAACCAAATAAAAGTAAAGCCATGAAACAATTTATTTTGAAAAACAAAAAAACGCTGCTGGGTATTTCTGCAGCCGCAGTACTGGGGATTGTAACTATGTCCTTCCAGGATTCTACCCTTATGCCGCAAAGATTAGGCGCACAAGATGCTACTTATGAAGACACGACCAAGCCCAAGAAAAAAATTAACCAGGCCGAATTGGACGCCTCTATGAAAGAATTTGAAAAATCGATGCAGCAATTTGCTGAAGAGATGAAAAAACTCGACCTGAGCCAGATTACGGCTGAGGTAAATAAAGCCTTAAAGGAAATTGATGTGCAGAAAATTGTGACTGATGTGCAACAAAGCCTTAAAGAGATTGACACTAAAAAGATAATGGAAGATGTAAACAGTTCTTTAAAAGAAATTGATGCCGCAAAAATTACTGCAGATGTAAATAATGCCATAAAAGAAATTGACATGAAAAGCATCAACAAAGAAATACAGCAAGCATTGAAGGAAATTGACGTGGATAAGATCAATAAAGAAATTAAGGAATCGCTGCAGGATATGAAACTGGAAATGAAAAATATCAATAAAGACGAACTGAAGAAAGAATTAGAAAAAGTAAAAGAAGAACTGGAAAAGACCAAAGAGGAATTGAAGAAGGCAAAGCAAACAGCTTCCGTTTAAATCATCGCCGGAAAAACTACAAAGCCCTGGAAAATTTCCAGGGCTTTTTTATTTGTCTTTTAAAATGAGATCAATAAAAACTCGGGCACATCGTTTGCCTGTCGCCATGCTGCGGATACAATCCTTTTTTTACAATGCTGAATTCGCTGGCACCACGGTAACCATTAAACTGGTTTAAGCCGGATAATGTAACATCGTAACTAAATGTGAATTTAATATTATTCACTTCAAAACCTACCATTGGTGCAATGGCATCACCAAGGCGGTAATACAGGCCGGCTACCAATTGTTTTTCGCCATACTCCGATAAATTATAATTACCATTTAATCCCACCACCAGTTCGGATGATTTTGCCTGGGTGGTAAAGTAAGCGTTAGGGTTAATGATCACCCTCTCGTTAACTTTTAATATGGCATTTAAAAAACCAATATGGCGCATAGGGATACGGCCCTGGTTGGTATTATCATTAAAGAAAGTTTCCTTTGGCCTGTTTACATGCTGGATAGAATACCCGGCATTGATGTACACATTTTCCTGTGGAAAATAGGCATAGTTCATACCCGCCTGCACATCCATATAACTTACACTGGTATTGGTAAGGCTTACAGCTGTTATGGGATTTTCAAAAAACTTTCCGTCAAACTGATCAGGGAATTTTAATTTACTCTGATCGATACGTTTATTGGCCCAGCCAACATTAAACCCTGCACTAAGTAAACTACTGTTGCCCAGCTGCTGGTGATAAGCTATAGAACCATATGCCTTGGTACTTCTTAAACTGCCACTGCCGGCAACATCACTTAATATCACACCGCCAATACCTAACCATCCATTTTCCAATCTATCCCTGAATAATTGAGCATCACCAAAAATACTGGTGGTTTTATAAGGCACTGTCATTACAGTACTCCATTGGTTTCTGTAATTAGCCCCTATCCTGTAATCTGCATCAGGCAAAAAGCCGGTATTGGCAGGATTGGTAGTTAAAGGAGAATTAAAGAATTGCGAAAAATGAAGGTCCTGCGCCTGCAGGGCGTTAATAAGCAATATAGCACAGGCAATAAGCCATGCTTTTTTGCCGGATTGCCTGAACGATTTTAATATGGTGTAGCTATAGAACAAAACTATTCATTATCAATTTTATAATTATTAATTATCGTAACAGGGTTATATCGCCTGTTTTTCGCAATTTTTTCCCATCTGTAAATTCCACATCCAGCGTATAAGCATACACATCCAGTGGTTGCAAAACGCCTTTAAAAGTTCCATCCCAACCCTGTGTTATATTGTTGGTTGAAAATACTAGCTGGCCCCAGCGATTGTAAATCTTCCAGCTCATTTTTCCTACCCCAAAGCCTTCTACTTTTACAATACCATTATTATAACTGCCGCTGCTGAACCTGCCTGGTGTAAAGGCATTAGGCACATCCAGCAATGGCCTTATTATGATTGGAACGGGCGCTTCAAAAGTATCCACACAGTCCGCATCATTAAAAGCCTGCAACACTACACGGAAAGTATCTGTTTTATTAAACTGGTGTATGGGGTTTACATCTGTTGAAGTAGTGCCATCACCAAAATCCCATAAATACCTTGTTGCACCAACAGAAAGGTTGGTAAAATTAGTTCGTGTATTCTCTACCGGTGGATTAGGTGACCAGGTAAAGTTTGCTGTTGGTATCGGGTATACCGTAATAGTAAAGTATGCCGAAGTATCTCTTTTATTACAGGTAGTGGTATCAATAGCAATTAAACGCACGTTGTAGGAACCAACGGTGTTATAAGTATGCACCGGTTCAAAATCGGTAGAGGATGTATTGTCACCAAAGTCCCATATCCAGTCTGTGCCCCCCAGTGAATTATTTTTAAATACCGGTGTATAAGAAACGCAACCTCTTGTAGGGGTACTGAATAATGCTTTTACATTGGGATTAATACGTACTATTTTGGCAACAGAATCAGGAGAATTACAGAAGGTGGTATCATCTACAATTAACCTTACGGTATATTGCCCTACAGAAGGGAATGTATGTATTTGTGAAGCAAAGCCGGTTCGTACCCTCGGCGAGCCATCACCAAAATCCCAGATAAAAGTATTATTGGTATAGGCCGGATTAGGTGCTGTAGTCTGGTTATCGAAACGGTAACGCAAACTGGCGCAGCTATCTAATTTTGTAAAGATAAAATTGGGTGTCACCTGGTTATTACCTACTCTTACCGAGGTGTAAGCAGTATCCGCTACATTACAGGTTGATGAATCTATAGAAACCAACATCAACCGGTAATTTCCCACGCTGGTATAGGTATGCGATGTGGTATTGTTTGGTGCAAACGTAGTATCATTTTTTGGGTTTGCGGCATCGCCATAATCCCATATATACATTTTACCTTTTGCAAGCGTATCAGTAAATGTAATGGTTAAAGGCACGCAACCAATGGTATCAACAACACCATCAATTGTTGCTTTAACGCTGGCGCCTACACCGGCAAAATTCATTTCAATTTTTACTGCGGCTTCGTTGCAGCCACCAGTGGTGCCATTTAATGCGGCCCATACCCCGGCAGTTGTAGGAAATGTTACTTTATTCCTGTCGCTGCAATTGGCACACATGGCCTGGTAAATAATACCATTTTCATCAAAGCGGCTGGTACCGCCATCCACATGATCTCCAAAACCGCCGTTTTGCCCGAAATAAGAACCAAAAAGCTGGCTCTGTGCATTCTTCTCCAATACAAAAAAGTAAAAATCCTGGCCATCCGGGCCTGGCAAACCAGGCAACTGATTTTTAACCGGCATATTAAAAGTGCCGGCAGAAGGATAAAGTTTGGAATTATTTATTCCTCCCCCCCATCCGGATACGTACACATTCTGGCAACGGTCTACCAGGAAAGCAATAGGCGAAAGATTAGGTACCGGCGAATTGGTGCCAAATACGGTGGAGTATACATACGCCGAAAGATCGGGTTGTAGTTTGCTGATGAATTGTTTGCCGCCTGCATTGGAGTAGGTTGCATTGATAACCGGCCAGCTACCTGTGGTTGTACCCATCACATATGGGAAACCGAATTTATCGAACTTTAGCCCATACACAAGGTCGTTACCCGTTGTACCGAGATAGGTTGTTTTTATTATACCCGAACCATCAGGAAATATTTCTGTTGCAAAACCATCGCATTCCCCCGTTTGAAAAGTGCTGCTGATCACATTTGTTTTATCACCGGGTAAATTGGTACTGGAAGTAGCCCCGGCAACATATAGATTTCCTGTAAGCGGATTTATCGACATTACAAAACAGGCATCATCTCCGTTACCACCAAAGTAAGTACTGAATAAAACTGCTGACAGGTTGTTATTGAATTTAAGAATTACACCATCCTGCCTTCCTCCGCCAAATGTAGCCTGTATAGGTGTTCCCGGTGTAACAGGGAAGTTAAGTGACTGCGAACAGGATGCCAGGTAAACATTTCCCTTATCATCTAACATAATTTCACTCCTGGCATCATCGCCATAGTTACGCCTTATCACATCTGCTCCATCGGGCATTACATATTTAGGCCTGATATTTACGCCATCGTCTGCCGAACCACCAATCCTTATCGATCCTAAAAGTGCTGTACCGGAGGCATTTATTTTAGTTACTATAATATCATTATCAATTGTAGCTCTTGTGGGTGTTCCGGGATAATTCTTTGAAGTTGTTCTTCCTGCCAGGTACAAATTACCCTGTGGGTCGCAGATCATGCTATGGGGTTGCTCGTTGCCGTTACCTCCCAGGTATGTTGCATACAAGCGCTGGCTGCCATCCGAAGAAAATTTAAAGATCGCCATATCAAAACCCTGTGGTATAGCACCTTCCTGTATACCGCCCCCATATGTGGTCTGGTATGCGCCGGGAGAAACAGGGTACCCCTGTCCAAAAGCAATACCACCGGCAAAGAAACTGCCGCCCAGGCCGGGTGTTGCGGTGTAGCCCCAGTTGTCTTCTGTACTTCCGGTAAAGGATGCAAAGATGAGCGTTGGGTCGATAACCAAAGTTTCTGTGGGATCGTAATTCTGAACTTTAAAACGCACCACATTATCTGTAAGCAGATATTTGCAATCTACCGATTGTCTTTTGCTGATCAATGTCTGGTAACTGTACGGGTATAATTCCTTTACATCACCTACAGTTGTACCAATGATCAATTCCTTGTTCCTGATTTCCAGCCTGCCGGCACCATCGTAACGCATAGCAATGGCATTGGGATTGCCACCAGGGCGTACGATAATATCATACTTCAAATTGCCTGCTTCTGTATAATATCTTACATCAATGTTATGGTACACATTCTTATAGGTAACTGCCTGGTAAATTTTACAATTACCTGCCCATTTGGTTGGATCATTTCCCCTGAAATAGTTATTGTAACCGGGTTCCATTTTATCAGGCACAGCCTGCATAACTGTACTGCTGCCTAAAAAAGTTACTTTATAGGCGTGAGAACGAACAGTAACTGCCGGGTAATCATTTATTGGTGGCACCTGCGATCTGGCATTGCCTGCAAGTGTATTAGTTGCAGCTGCACCATGACCATGCTGTGTTTCTGATAGTAACTGCAGGTCGGCAGGATTGTGCATGTCAACAGTAAAGCCCCTGTTCTCTAAAAAAAATGCTCCCGTTGCAAAGTCTCCCCTGAAGTTAATCTTGCTATCCCACTGTCCTTTGTTTTCCACAAATTGCATTTGGGCATTGACAGTAAGTGTAACAAAAGCTGTTGAGACAATCGTTAAAAAAATCCGGGTTATTTTACTCAAAATAATCAACGCTAATTTTTTACAATGTACAGAAATATAACGATACTTTCAACCAAATTGTTCTTGTTAACAGCAGCTTTTTAAAGGCCAAACAACTTGTAAAAGAGATTTACGAAATTTTACTCCATGCCGTTTTGCCCTTCTGCTGGTGAAGGTAATTTTTTACCGGCAAATTCTCTGCCACATTAATGTCAGGATCGTTTTCTAAAATATTTTCTGCAGCTTCCCTGGCTGCTTCCAGTATCACTTTATCATGGACTATATTAGCCAGTTTAAAGTTTAATAATCCACTTTGCCTGGTACCCTCAATGTCGCCGGGGCCACGAATCTCCAGATCTTTTTCCGCTATTTTAAAACCATCATTTGTTGCCACCATTATCTTTAACCTTTCACGGGCATCGTTTGATATTTTAGCGCCTGTTAATAATATGCAAAAACTTTTTTCAGCACCTCTTCCCACCCTTCCTCTTAACTGGTGCAATTGAGATAAACCAAATTTTTCTGCGCTTTCAATTACCATTACGGTTGCATTAGGAACGTTAACCCCTACTTCTATAACGGTAGTGCTTACCATAATTTGCGTTTCCTTTTTTACAAAACGCTGCATATTGGTTTCCTTTTGCGCTGCATCCATTTTTCCATGCACCATACTGATCCAGTATTTAGGTTCCGGAAAAAATGATTTTACTTCTTCATATCCCTTCATCAGGTTTTCGTAATCCATCTTGCTGCTTTCTTCTATCAATGGATAGATTACAAAAGCCTGCCGACCGTTGGCTATCTCTTCTTTAATAAAATCCATTACCTGCGGCCTTTTGTTTTCAAAACGATGTACAGTGTTAATTGGTTGCCTTCCCGGGGGCAGTTCATCCATCACACTATAGTCCAGGTCTCCGTATGCAGTGAGCGCTAGTGTACGTGGTATAGGTGTTGCCGTCATTACCAGCACATGTGGCGGAATGGTATTCTTTTTCCAGAGTTGTGCCCTTTGTGCCACACCAAATTTGTGTTGTTCATCAATTACCGCAAAGCCCAGGTTTTTAAAGAGCACTTTATCTTCTATTACCGCATGGGTGCCGATTAAAATATGCAAAGAGCCATCTTCACAAAGCTTCAGCACTTCTCTTCTTTCTTTTGCTTTAGATGAGCCTGAAAGCATTTTTACACAAACGGGCATATCTTTTAATAATGCCGTGATACCGTTAAAATGCTGTTGTGCTAAAATTTCTGTTGGGGCCATCATCACACTTTGAAAACCATTGTCAGCAGCAATCAACATCATCATTAAAGCCACAATGGTTTTACCGCTGCCTACATCCCCCTGTAAGAGGCGGTTCATTTGTTTACCGCTGCCTGCATCTTTACGTATCTCTTTAAGCACTCTTTTTTGTGCGCCGGTTAATTCAAAAGGTAAATACTGTGTATAAAATGTGTTGAAGAGGTTGCCCACTTTATCAAAAATCAGGCCTTTGCTAAAACGGTGCCGGGCGCTTTTGATCAACCCCAAACGCAGTTGTGCAAAAAACAATTCTTCAAATTTTAAACGACGTACCGCATGCTGGTAATGTTTTTCTGTGGCCGGAAAATGAATATGACGATAAGCCTCAAAGCGGCTGATGAATTTATATTTCTGAATTATGGAGTCGGGTAAATTTTCAGGCAGGTCTCTTTCTGTAATTAATTGTAATAATGCATAAGTAAACTTGCCAATCACCCTCCCATTTAAGCCCCTTGCTTTTAATTTTTCGGTAGAAGAATAGATGGGTTCTAAAAAACTTTTGCCTGTTGCTTTTTCAGTGCTGAAGGTTTCCACTTCGGGATGGGCAATCTGTGGCTTGTTCATGAAAAAACTCAGTTTGCCGAATACTAAATACTGCTGCCCCACCTGCAATGCTTTTTGTATCCAGTTAATTCCCTGGAACCATACCAGTTCTATTTCTTCACCACTATCATCCACCAAATGTGCAATCAAACGTTTACCTCTTTTCTCTCCTAAAGTTTCCATGTCTGTTATTCTCCCCGAAACCTGTGCATATTCGGTATTGTAGGTAAGGGCCGCAATTTTATCTACCTTGGTTTTATCAACATGGCGTAACGGAAAATAATTGAGCAGATCGTTGAATGTAAAAATCTCAAGCTCTTTACGCAGCATATCGCCACGCTGTGTACTTACACCATGAATGTATTCGATGGGATTATTTAATATGGCAGCTGTGAAAGTGATAGGAAATAATTTATACAAATATACACCAGGCAAAAGTATATCTCCTTATGGCATTACTTACCTCAATCGTATATGCTGTAGCTTATGTGCCCGCTTTTATTATGACTTTATTATGCAGTAAACACGGCACTTTTGCCTGCCAAGCCCGACCCTGGTACGGAGTAACGATGACTTTGATACGGAGTAACTATGGCTTTGTGAAGAAACCCGCCAGGCTTATTTACCATTGCCCCGTGAGGGATTATTATTAAAACGCCTGGGCTTACTGAAATTTCTATTGCCCCCGCCCCCGCTGCTTCTTTGAGGTGTGGTATTGTATACCGGCACTTCTCCAAATTCGTCGGGTACTTTTGCTTTGGTAACTTCCTTACCTAATAATTTTTCTATAGATAAAAATTTGCGTTGTTCTCTCGGACTGATAAATGTGTAGGCCGTACCTTCTGCCGCAGCCCTCGCTGTACGCCCAATGCGATGCACATAATCTTCACCGTCATGCGGTACATCATAATTAATTACCAGGTCGATATTATCAATATCAATACCACGGCTTAGAATATCAGTAGCAATTAAAATGGGTAGGCGGCGGCTTTTAAATTGCATCAGTACATCTTCTCTTTTATCCTGGTCCAGATCGCTATGTATTTCATCGGCTTTAATACCGGCCCTTTGCAGGTCACGTGTTAATTGCTTTACACTTTGTTTGCTGCTGCAAAAAATTAGCACCATAGCAAAGTCTTTCTTTTTAAGCAAAAACTTTATGAGCGGAATTTTTTGTTCTTCATATACTACAAAAGCCTCCTGTACAATTTTTTCGTTGGGCTTGCTGATGGAGATATTGATTTCTGCCGGCTGGTGCAGTATCTTTCTCGCCATTTCCCTTATTTTATGCGGCATGGTGGCCGAGAACAATAAATTTTGTCTTTGTTTGGGCAGGTGATTAATGATAAACATGATATCATCATAAAATCCCATATCCAGCATGCGGTCGGCCTCATCTAATATCAAGTACTTTAGGCCATCTAATTTTACATAGCCCATTTTAATATGTGCCATCATTTTACCCGGGGTGCAAATCACCACATCGGCACCATGGCTCAATGCTTTTTTCTCCTGCACAAATGCATTGCCATCGCCGCCGCCATATACAGCAATAGAACTTACCGAAGTAAAATAAGACAGGCCTTCCATATGCTGTGCTATCTGGATAGCCAGCTCACGTGTGGGCACAATCACCAATGCAGTGTTGGTATGATTCACCAGCGGATCGGTAATGATCTTGTTGATCAGCGGCAACAGGAATGCAGCCGTTTTACCCGTGCCGGTTTGGGCAGAGGCAATAATATCTTTTCCCTGTAAAACTAATGGTATTACCTGTTCCTGCACAGGTGTGGCATTTTCATAGCCGGATGCATCAATACCTTCCATTAATCTCTCGTCGAATCCAAATTCTGTAAACTTCAATTTGTGGTTTTATTTTGGTGAAGATAATGCTTTTTAAGTTTAGGGATTACTAAACCCCGTCGGCGGCTTTTAGCCCCGACGGCGGTTGGCTGAAGCCCCTTTTTTTAACCGCCGTCAGGGTTTGTAACCGCTGACGGGGTTAAAAAAACATACCTTTACAATAATACAAGCATTTATGATAAAAGTTGGCGAATACAATACATTAAAAGTAATACGTGAAGTGGCCTTTGGAGTGTACCTGGATGATGGCGCAGAAGGAATATTATTACCCAAACGCTTTATGCCCGACAATGTGAAGATTAACGATGAGGTCAATGTTTTTTTATACCATGATGGCGAGGACCGCCTGATTGCCACCACTCAAAAGCCCAGGGGTATTTTAGGAGATATTGTAAAACTCCGCTGTATCAGCGTTACACCGCAAGGGGCTTTTTTAGATAATGGGTTGATGAAGGATCTTTTTGTACCCAAGAGCAAACAGCAACGGGGTATGATACCCAATGGAGAATACCTGGTAAAAATTTATTTAGATGAACAAACCGGCCGTTTAGCAGCTACCGAAAAGATTGAACCCTATTTAAGTAATGATGACCTGACGGTAAAAGTACTGGATGAAGTGGACCTGATCGTTTACAGAAGAACTGATATTGGCTATGTGGTTATTATTAATAATATACATACCGGCTTGTTGCACCACAACGAAATTTACAGGGATATTACAGCCGGCGACAAATTCAAAGGCTTTATAAAAAAGATTTACCCCGAAGATAATAAGATTGATGTGGCGGCCGGCAGACCGGGCTACAACCGTGTGGAAGATGAAACACAAAAAATTCTTCGTTTATTAGAAGAGAATAATGGTTACTTACCTTATTATGATAAGAGCGACCCGGAAGAAATTTATTCTTTCTTTGGTATGAGTAAGAAGACGTTTAAAATGACGGTGGGTAATTTGTATAAGCAAAAAAAGATTAGTTTAGAGAAGACGGGGATAAGATTGGTGTAATAAAACCGAGATAAGATTACAAGTAGATTCTATTTTTCTTATACATTGTAAATTCCCTTTTCATGAAAAGAATAGGATATATTTTTTTGCTATTTTTTATTTCCAATTCTTCGGTGGCACAACAGGTGGATTATGGCAAACCTGTTATAAATCCAAAAGAAACATTAAAGTATTTAACGAGTTTTTTAATATACCAAAGAGATTTCGTGAGATTATCAAAAGATTTTACTCCACTTGATACCTCATTAAACGTGATAAGCGAAGAAGAATTTTTTAATCTTTTTGCTACAGGCAATTATCTTCCCTTGTATCATTTTTCAAACCGGAATGTTTCTTCTTACGAATTATATAAACTTGACTCCTCTATTAGTAATGATGTTCGCCTGACTATAAAAGAATGGGCAACACATGAATACAAACTTTATAAAATGCGGGGGCAAGAACTTCCGGAGTTTAATTTTACGGATCTAAAAGGCAATGTATATAATAAAGAAAACACGAGGGGGAAAATAGTAGTTTTAAAATGCTGGTTTATTCACTGCCAGGCATGCGTTGAAGAGATGCCCGCACTTAACCAATTAGTAAAAAAGTACAGCAAAAAAGGTGATGTTATTTTTATTAGCCTTGCCAGCGACAATAAAGAAAAGCTGCAAGAATTCTTATCTCAAAAACAATTTACATACGCTGTAATACCGGTTAAAAAAAGCTACTTCAACGATTCTTTAAAAATAGAGATGTATCCTACTCACATAATAATTAACAGACAGGGCTTAATAAGTAAAGTGGTAAATGATGAAAGCCATTTGGCTGCTGCGCTGAAAGATGAACTTAATAAGAAGTAAAAACACCTACCCCAGCGTAATCACACTGATCTCCGGCAACACTCCCACTCTTCCGGGATAACCAATAAAACCATAACCACGGTTTACATTGATCTTTTGTTTGCCATCTTCATATAGTCCTGCCCATTGTGTATACATGTATTGAACGGGGCTCCATTTAAAACCGGGAATTTCGATACCAAATTGCATTCCGTGAGTGTGGCCACTCAACATCAGGTCAATATCAGGATAGTCTGTTTTTACCTGTGCATCCCAATGGCTGGGGTCGTGGCTCATTAAAATTTTGAAAGGATATTTTTCGGTTCCGGGATGTGCAAGGTCCATGCGGCCGTGCTTTGGAAAGCGGGCTTTGTTACTCCAGTTTTCTATACCCAATAAGGCGATGGCTTCGCCGTTTCTTTCCAGCGCCACGTGTTCGTTCATCAGCAAACGCCACCCCAGATCGGCATGTACTTTTTTCAGGTTTTCTAAATTTTGCTCTTTAGAAACACCGTTTTGTGGCCATTGCACATAATCGCCGTAATCATGATTACCTAAGGTGCTGTATACTCCCATGGGTGCTTTCAGCAAACTAAACACATCCATGTAGTCCTGCATTTCGGTTGCCCTGTCATTCACCAGGTCGCCGGTAAATAAGATAATGTCTGGCTTTTCGTTCAGTATTTTTTCCACCCCATGCAATACCGCTTTTTTATCGGTAAAACTGCCGCTGTGTATATCGCTGATGTGTACAATTTTTAGTCCTTTAAAAGAAGCCGGTAAATTTTCGTAGGTCAGTTGCAGTCTTTTAATATCATATTTGTATTTATTACCGAAGCCATAGACCAAGGTACCAAACAATGTACCACCTGCAGCCAGGCCCAGCCAGTTTAGAAATGCAGAACGGCTGATACCTTCGCCATCAAAGTCATCTACTGTTCCGCTGCGGCTGTTGGAAAATAATTTTATAGCGCCCCATTGAATGCCTCTCCTGATATCATCAATTAAAAAGAAAACCCCTGCCGTGATCTTTGCCAAAAACAAACCAATAACTGTAGCAAATAAATAGGTACGTACTTTTTTACCTAAAAAATCCTGTTCGGTATACACAAATAATAAAAAGCTGATGATAGCCAGTGCTGTAAGTACCCAGTAAACAGAATAAACAATGGTTTTTGCTTTGGGAGATAATGACTGGCTTACTGATTTAACGGCCTGGAAAACATAAGTATCCAGCAAAAGCATGATGGAAATAAAAATAATTACGCCTAAAGGTGTACGCATGTAGCTGTTTGATGATTAGTGATTATGAAGGTAGACGATTGAAGAGGAATAATATTTTAAGAGCCGTTAAATTGATTAAAATATTTTAAAGACATCTCCAGGCCAGGAATTCGTCCAACTGTGCATTGATGGCATTTAACGCACCGGCATCAGTAAATTTGCCTTCGTTGTCCATTAATTTATTTACTGTAGACAAAGGCAATTTATTAGGGTGTACTGTTATCTTAACGTAATTTAAAATATCTGCCAGGTGATCCATTCCCCTCAGGTTGCCGGCCCTGCCGGTTGAATTGCCGGTAATGAGAGCCTGTTTATTAAACCATATCTGGTGGCTGCTACCGGTGTCGAAAAGCAATTTTAAGATCCCGGGAAAACTGCCATTATACTCGGGCACAATAAAGATAAAACTATCGGTAGGCAGTATAATATCGTTCTCTATTTTTTCAAAAGCGGCATCTCTTTCCATCATATTTACGCCTTCCAGGGAAAATATTGCAGCATCTTCCCCTTTTTCGGCCAAAAGCCGCCTGTATTCTTTCGCTACTTTAAGCGTATTACTACCTATTCTGTTGGTTCCCGAAACTATTGTAATCATTATATTTTATATATTGTTTATAACTATAACAAACTTGTTGATTCTTTGTTGCCCAATATTATGCCGAATAGTTAAATTTGCCAACCTGACGGAAAAAGTTGACAGATGTTAAATGACGGTATTTGGAAATAACAGCTACTATCAACTGTCAACTTAATACTAACAACTAAGGAATATGGCAAGAATAATAGGCGTAGCAAATCAAAAAGGCGGGGTAGGCAAAACAACAACGGCAATTAATTTAGCTGCCAGTTTAGCCGTGCTGGAATACAAAACTTTGCTGGTGGATGCCGATCCGCAGGCAAACAGTACCACGGGTACCGGGTTCGACCTGCATAATATTACCCAAAGCCTTTATGATTGTATGGTGAATGAAGCCAAGGCGAAGGATGTGATATTGAAATCGGAGATCCCTAACCTGGACCTGATGCCATCGCATATTGACCTGGTAGGTGCCGAAATTGAAATGATCAATTACCCCAACAGGGAAAGTGTATTAAAAGATATTTTAGCGCCGGTGAGGGATGAATACGATTTTATTGTAATTGACTGTTCTCCTTCTTTAGGTTTAATTACTGTGAACGCATTAACTGCTGCCGACAGCGTGGTGGTACCCGTGCAAACAGAATTTTTTGCATTGGAAGGTTTGGGCAAATTATTAAACACCATTAAAATTGTTCAAAACAGGCTGAACCCCGATTTGAAAATTGAAGGGATACTGATGACAATGTATGATGGCCGTTTGCGCCTGTGCAACCAGGTGGTAAGCGAAGTACGCCGCCATTTTGAAGATATTGTTTTCAGCAGCATCATTCACCGTAATACCAGGCTGAGCGAAGCCCCCAGCTTTGGAAAGCCGGTAATTTTATACGATGCCGATAGTAAAGGCTCTGTCAACTACTTAAATCTTGCTAAAGAAATTTTACAAAAAAACAATCTTACTAAAATAAAAGAAGAGGACCGCATCCTTGAATAGTTACAGCAATGTAATTACGGTTACGAGTTACGGGTTAATTGACCGATAGTGGTTTAATTACCTTTGCAAACAATCAAAAACAAAACAAACCCGTAACCAAAACAGAACCCGAAATTATTATGACACAACCCAATAAAAAAGACGCATTAGGAAAAGGTATACGCAGCCTGCTGCAGAATATTGACTCTGATTTAAAAAATACTGCCGGCAGTTTAAAAAGTGAAGTAGTGGAGCAAACCACTACATCTTTTCGTGTGGCATTAGACCAGATTGAAGTAAACCCAAAGCAGCCCCGTAAAGATTTTGATGAGGTAGCCTTAAGTGAATTAGCGGCATCTTTAAAATTGCATGATATTATTCAGCCATTAACCGTAAGCAAGTTACCCAATGGTAAGTACCGTTTAATTGCAGGTGAAAGAAGATTCAGAGCATCAAAAATTGCAGGTTTAAAAGATGTGCCGGTATATGTAAGGCAAGCCAATGATGTGCAGTTGTTAGAATTGTCTTTATTGGAAAATCTGCAACGTGAAAATCTGAATGCCATAGAAATTGCATTGAGTTATAAACGCCTGATGGATGAACTGGATTATACACAGGAGCAGGTGGCGGAGCGTATGGGTAAAGACAGAAGTACCGTTACCAACTATATCAGGTTATTAAAACTTCCACCCGACATCCAGGTGGCCGTACGCAGTGGTGCCATTACCATGGGCCACGCAAGGGCATTGATAAATGTGGATGTGGTAGACAAACAATTGTACATCTTCAACGAAATAAAAAAACGCAGTTTATCGGTAAGGCAAACGGAAGATTTGGTAAGACAGATCTATACACCGCATGCTGTTAAAGTTGCCGTAAAATCAGAATTGCCCCCGGCTTTTAAAAAGATAGAAGATAATTTAGCCTCTAACTTTAATACCAAAGTAAAATTGACGCATAATAAAAAAGGTTATGGTTCAGTTTTATTTGAATATTATTCCCTGGAAGAATTAAATGCATTGCTGGATAAATTTAAAATTACAGTAAGCTGATAATTTTGTACTTCCACAGGTGATTCTGATTACTTCAATATTTTAAATGACTTTGCTTAAATCAATAGTATTTATTTTTTTTGTTTTTTTGTTCAGCAATAATTTGCTGGCACAAAAAACAGACAGCACATCAAAAAAAATCACAGAAAAGATAAAACCCAAAAAAGAAAAGGTGAATATTTTTTCTATTGATACCTCTAAACCATATAATCCTAGGGTGGCTATTCTCCGTTCTGCAATAATACCCGGCTGGGGCCAGGCTACCAATAAAAAGTACTGGAAGATGCCGATCGTATACGGCGCATTGGGTACAACTGCCTATATTTTTTTCAGAAATATAAAACAATTTAAAGAGGCCAATGCGG
Source organism: Ferruginibacter profundus (assembly GCF_054783275.1). NCBI lineage: Bacteria > Pseudomonadati > Bacteroidota > Chitinophagia > Chitinophagales > Chitinophagaceae > Ferruginibacter > Ferruginibacter profundus. The sequence goes on from NZ_BAAGQW010000002.1 coordinate 605,099, forward strand.
CCTATAAAAATGCAATTGACAATGACGCTTCTAACGATTATTTGATTCCTGAACCTTATTACAGTGTTCGCAGTGCACCCGACCGCATCAAAAGTTTCAGGAACAGTGTACGCCAAAATGTAGATTATTCAGTATTATTTTTTATTGCCTTCTGGGGATTGAATGTGGTGGATGCCGCAGTGGATGCCCATCTTAAAACCTTTGATGTTAGTGATGATCTTAGCCTGCAGATAAAAGCAGGTTACAGCCCGATAGCCAATACAAATGGCATAAGCCTGGTACTCAATATCGGTAAGACTCACACAAAATAATTACCTTCAACTTTAATTGTTTACAAATACTTTTACAGAAAATGAAAATTGCACTGATAGGTTATGGCAAAATGGGCAAAGCTATTGAAGAGATTGCTTTGCGAAGAGGCCATACCACCGATTTAAAAATTGATATTAATAACATTGATAGTTTTACCGCCGCTAATTTACAACAGTGCGATGTAGCGATAGAATTTACCGGGCCACATAGCGCTGTAGAAAATATCTCCAAATGCTTAGATGCCGGCATCCCCGTGGTAAGCGGCAGCACCGGCTGGCTGGAGCAATGGCCCCTGATAAAAGATAAATGCGAAAAATTAAACGGTGCATTATTATACGCCAGTAATTTCAGCGTGGGCGTTAATCTCTTTTTTGAACTGAATAAAAAGTTAGCGCAGCTGATGCGCAACCATGAGGAGTATGCCATCAGCATGGAAGAGATTCATCACACACAAAAAAAAGATGCGCCAAGCGGCACTGCCATCACTCTTGCTGAGCAGGTGTTAGAAAATATTCCCCGCAAAAAAAAGTGGCTGAACGAACCTGCAAAATATCCCAACGAACTTTCCATCATCAGCAAAAGAATTGATCCGGCACCGGGTACGCATTCTATTAAATACAGTTCTGAAATTGATGACATAGAAATCATACATACAGCCCACAGCCGTACCGGTTTTGCTACCGGTGCTGTATTAGCCGCAGAATTTTTAGCAGGCAAAAAAGGCATTTATACCATGAAGGATGTGCTGGCTTTTTAACCAAGACGGTCTTTACCGATAACGATATTTACCAAAACCTGTTTATTCAATTAAACAGGTTTTTTGTTGCCGTTACTGGTAAATATTTCGTTACTCTTAATTATTTCCCTATATTCAATTTATGTAATTAACCGCTTGTAAACCTTGTTAACCCACACCATGCATAAGCCACCTTTTGTATTGCTGCTGCTATTGCTTTTACCCGGAGCATTAATGGCGCAGACCAGCAAAGTTATTGATAGTATAGAAAAAATTCTGCCGCAGCAAAAAGATACCACACTTGTAAAAAGCTATAACGAACTTACCTGGCAATACCGCAATGTAGATAAGGATAAGGCAATTGCATACGGCAACAAAGCGGTTGAGCTGGGCAGGCAACTGAATTTTAAAAAAGGCATTGCCCAGGCTTACAATGATATGGGCATACTGTATTACGACAAGCAGGATTTTTCCACGGCCATTAGCTTATACCACCAGGCCTATCTTATCCGTACTGAATTAAAAGATGATAAAGGCGTGGCAGCGCTGTATAATAAAATTGGCATCGTATACCAGAAACAGGCCCGATTTGATTCAGCATTAATGTATGCGCAAAAAGCATTGGCCCTTTATGAACAACTAAAGGATAAAGTTGGCATCTCCTATTCCCTTAACAATATGGGCATCGTAAATCAGAATGTAGGTAATATAGATGAGGCACTGAAATACCAGGAACAATCCATCGCTATCAAAGAAGAGATACACGACCAGTTAGGTTTGGCAGGTTCTTATGTAAATGTGGGCAATATCTATTTATTAAAAAAAAACATCCCCAAAGCAAGAGAATTTTATGAAAAGGCCGAACTGATCTGCCGCAAAATCGGCGACCCGGAATATCTTTCCAATTCTATCAATAACCTGTCTGCCATTTACCAGAAAATAGGTGATTATAAAAAGGCTTTGCCATTGGCCCAGGAATCATTTGACATCCGTACCAAACTGGGCGATACAAAAGGACAGGTAAGTTGCCTTATAAATATGGGTTCTATACTAACAGCATCGCAACAGTATAAACAGGCAGAAGAAAAATACCTGCTGGGGCTACGCCTTGCCGATACCCTGGTGTCGTGCCTGCCGGAAAAAGTGAAACTGTACGATGGTTTATCTTCATTATACGACCTTACAGGTGATTACAAAAAAGCAGCTGCCATGGCAAGGCTTACCATTCAATACAAAGATTCCATTTTTACTGCCGACCTTAATAAGCAGTTTTCTGAAATGGAAACCAAATACCAGACAGCCAAAAAAGACCAGCAGATAGAAGCGCAGCAAAATGAGATCACACAAAAAAAATACGAGCTGATAAAGAAACAATACTGGTTGTATGGTTCCATTGCTGTTTTCCTGTTCAGTATCTTACTGGGCTATTCGTATTATAAAAGATACCAGCTGAAACAGGAAAAAAAGTTACAGGCAGAAGTAATGAAGCAGCAGGACATGGCGACCAAGGCTGTAATTGTAGCCGAAGAAAATGAACGTAAAAGAATTGCTGCCGACCTGCATGACGGTGTAGGCCAGATGATGAGCGCTGCCAAGATGAATTTATCAGCATTTGAAAATGAGATCCCGTTTAAAGATGAGATACAGAAAAATAATTTTGAAAAAATAATCAGCCTGGTAGATGAGGGTTGTAAGGAGATAAGAAGTGTAAGCCACCAGATGATGCCTAATGCCTTATTAAAAAGCGGGCTGGCAAGCGCTGTAAAAGAATTTATTGATAAAATCGACAGCCGCATATTAAAAATAAACCTATATACCGAAGGGCTTAACGAAAGGCTTGATGGCAATGTAGAAACCGTTTTGTACCGGGTGATACAGGAATGTGTAAATAATGTGATTAAACATTCCGGTGCCAATTCACTTGATATTTCACTGATAAAAGATAAAGATGGCATTGCTGCAACCATTGAGGATAATGGCAAAGGTTTTAATAGTAAGGATAAAGAAAAATTTGAAGGCATAGGATTAAAAAACATCAGCAGCAGGATAGGCTTTTTAAAAGGCACGGTGGATTTTGACAGTTCTCCGGGTAACGGAACCCTGGTGGCCATACACGTTCCCCTTGTTTAATTGGTATTTTTATTTATCTTACCAGCAAATAATAAACCCACCTGCTTATATTGAAAAACCAAAAAACAGCTTTAGCAATTGTTGATGATCACCAGATAGTGATTGACGGATTGAAGTCTTTATTATTAGGGTACGATCAGTTTAAAGTAGTATTGGAATGTACGCAACCATTGCAGATGCTGCATTTGCTGGAACAAACAAAAGTGGATATTGTTTTAACCGATGTAATGATGCCCGGCCTTAATGGTGCCGATCTTTCCAAAGCCATCCACAAAAAATTTCCTGAAATAAAAATACTGGCGCTAAGCATGAGCGGCCAGGGCGACCTGGTAAACCAGATGATTGATGATGCTGATATTGCCGGCTATGTGCTGAAGAATATCGGTAAAAAAGAACTGATACAGGCGCTGGAAAAAATTTCTGCCGGAGGCATTTATTTCAGTGATGAAGTATTGCAGGAAATGACCAAGGCAAGTGAATTAAAAAAAGAATCCGACGAAGCCCATCTTACTGCAAGAGAAGTAGAGATCATTAAACTGATTGAAAAAGAATTCAACAATAAACAAATTGCCGAAAGTCTTTTTTTAAGTGAACGTACAGTAGAAACACACCGAAAAAATATTTTCAGAAAAACAAAAACATCGGGTGTGATAGGATTGATAAAATATGCTTATGAACACAAATTAATTTGATTGCACTCTCAGTCAATTGACAAAAGAAAAGCTGCAGTACCTGCAGCTTTTCTTTTATGTAATGCATGTAAAAATTATTTAGAACCTGTAAGCCAACCTTACACCAACAGAACCAAGGCCGGAACCATTTTTTGCATAGCCATCATATTTAAAAGCTGCATCAACAGCTTTGCCCGACTTGGTATTAAATTCGTAACCCAGCATTGGTGTATACGCTAATGCTGCACCGGTTCTTAATGAATAATTGCTAAAAAAACCTGCTCCCAATTGTGCAGCTCCGTAAAACCCTTCAGATAAAAAATATTTAAGCCCTACTCTTACAGGAATTATTAGTTGCGCTTTATTTTTTGTTCCGTTACCAGCAGACCTTCCAGCATAAGAAAGAAAACCTGTTGTAACGGTAAAATCTGTTGAGGGGGCGATATTAAAATCACCCTGTATTGTAGCTCCAATACCCACTGAATGAGTCCTGTTAAGGTCTCCGGTAGCAAATCCAATTTCAGGTCCAGCACTAAAGTTAAATTTGTTTTCAGTACTCTTCTGTGCGAACGCCCCGGTACAAATTGCTGTAATAGCTACAGCTAAAAAAATCTTTTTCATAATACGTCTTGTTTTAGGGTACAAAATTAGGCCGTTGCAATCAATCGTAAAATTTTGTTTGTAAAGGATACGTTAAACTCTACTCACAAAAATTATAAATTCTGCAGCATATCTTTTACCATTAATGGCAAATCGTATTCCTCTTTCCAGCCCCAGTCTTTTCTTGCCACTGAATCATCAATACTTTGCGGCCAGCTGTTGGCGATAGCCTGCCTGTAATCGGCTTTATAACTCATTTCAAATGCCGGAATATGTTTTTTTATTTCAGCAGCAATTTCTTTTGGCGAAAAACTCATACCCGATAAATTATAGGAGGTACGCACCGTAATTTTTTCGGCAGGGGCTTCCATTAATTCAATTGTTGCACGTATGGCATCGGGCATATACATCATGGGCAGGTAAGTATCTTCATTTAAAAAACATTCGTATTTTTTTTCTTCCAGTGCTTCATGAAAAATCTCCACCGCATAATCGGTAGTGCCGCCGCCCGGTGCAGATTTGTAGGAGATCAAACCAGGGTAACGCATGCTCCTCACATCTACTCCAAAGCGTTGATAGTAATAATTGCACCAGAATTCGCCGGCATATTTACTGATACCATAAACCGTGGTAGGTTCAATAATCGTTTGCTGCGGGCAATCCTTTTTGGGTGATGTGGGCCCGAATACCGCAATACTGCTGGGCCAGTATACTTTGGTTAATTTTTCCTCTCTTGCTATATCCAGTACATTCAATAGGCTCTGCATATTGAGGCTCCAGGCAAGGTTAGGATTTTTTTCGCCCGTGGCAGAAAGTATTGCTGCCAGTAAATAGATCTGCGTAATGTTCTGCCGTATCACCTGCACGTGCAACATTTCTTTATTCATTACGTCCAGGCTTACATACGGGCCGGTGCCTTCCAGCAATGGATTTTGCTCTCTTAAATCGCTGGCTACCACATTGGCATTGCCATAAATTTTTCTCAATGCAAGTGTGAGCTCCACACCTATCTGACCGCTGGCGCCGATTACCAGTATTTTTTCTTTAAGCATATAATTGTTTAATGATTGTCAAATGTAAAGAGAAAATAAATCTCTTCAATAAATGCCTCCGGCTCATTGATTGCTGTGAATGGCTCAATGGCGCTTTAAATGATTTTAATTAAGAAAGACATTTGGAAAAATCTTCGATCATGAAATCAGTTACCTGTTTCCTTTTAAGCAGTTTAGCATTATTATTACTGTTGCCTGCAAAGGGTTTTACACAAAACGTTACTTTAACCACAGCTGCTACTGCGGCTGCAAATCTTTTACAGGGTACTAACACCAATCCCATTGCCTATGCAGTAAAAATGGATATCGGTGCTTCTCCTGTTACCGTAACCAGTATTCAGTTTACATTGTCGGGCACACATGATAATAACGATATCAATTCCATTGGCATATGGTTTAACGCTACCACACCCTCTATAGCAGGTGCCACACTTTTAAACACTGCTACAGTAGGATTTGCTGCGCCACATACCTATTCTGTTTCCTTTTCTGTACCGCTTGCTGCCGGAGCATCAGGGTATTTTATGGTAAGTACAAATATTACCTCCACTGCCACATCAGGTAATACTGTAAAAGCAAACGGTGCCGCCAACCCTGCAGTATTTGGGTTTACCGCCGGCCAGGTAGTAACCAATAACCAAACAGACATTGCTGGTTTACTAACCATTGTTGCCGGCACTGCTACATTAACTTCTTCACCGGTGGCGGCCGGTAATATTGCCCAGGGTTCATCGGCTAATAGCATCGTATACGCTGTTAAGATGGATATTACGGCATTTCCTGTTACTGTAAATAATATCCAGTTTGTTTTAGGCGGCACATACGACAACAACGATATTAGTTCAATTGGTGTATGGTTTAATGCCACTACCCCTTCAGTTTCGGGGGCAAGTTTATTAAATAGTCTTTCCGGCGGTTTTGCCGGTCCGCATACTTATTCTACCGCCGCTTCTATACCCATTGCTGCGGGGGCATCAGGATATTTTATTATCAGTGTTAATCTTTCTGTAGGTGCCACTGCGGGCAATACCTTTAAAATTGATGGTGCCATTAACCCGATTGTATTTGGTTTTACTGCTGCACCAACTGTTGTAAATAACCAGGCTGATGCAGCCGGTACTCAAACCATAGTAGCTGCGGCTGCTACCTTAACCACAACAGCCTTAACTGCTGCTAACATTTCCCAAGGCTCCAACTTTAACCCGGTGTACGTTGTAAAAGTAGATATTACGGCCTTACCTGTTACAGTAAATAGTATTCAATTTACTTTAACGGGAACCCACGATGCCAACGACCTTACCGTTGCTACCGTGTGGTTTAATGCCACTACCCCTACAGTAGCAGGAGCAAGTGCACTGGTGAATACCTCTGGTTTATTTGCTGCACCACATACTTATACTGTAGCAGTCACGCAAAATATGGCTGCAGGTGCATCAGGATATTTTATTATCACCGTTACTACAGCTGCCGCTGCAACTACCGGTAATACCATAAAATCTGATGGTGCGGCTAACCCGGTAGTATTTGGTTTTACTACTGCCCCTACCATAACCAATAATCAAACTGATATCGCCGGCATACAAACCATACTGGCTGCAAATACCACCCTCACTTCTGCGGCTGTTGCGGCTTCCAATATTGCACAAGGCACCACCTTTAATCCTGTTTATGCCGTTAAAATGGAGGTTACTACTTTACCGGTAACCGTAAATAATATCCAGTTTACTTTAACCGGAACCCACGACAACAATGACCTTTCGGTAGTAACAGTCTGGTTTAATGCTACAGCACCTACTGTATCCGGTGCAGGTGCGCTGGTCAATTTAACAGGCACCTTTGCCGCTCCGCATACCTATTCCACAGGAGCAATTGCCACAACTATTGCAGCCGGCGCATCGGGATATTTTATCATCACCGTAACCACCGCCGCCGGTGCAACCAGCGGTAATACTGTAAAATTAGACGGAGCCGCCAACCCTGTTGTATTTAGTTTTCTCACCAGTCCAACTATTACCAACAATCAAACAGATGCTGCAGGCATACAAACCATATTGGCGGCAGGCGCCACTTTAACTACGATACCGGTTGCTGCGGCCAATATTCTGCAGGGCACAACTTTTAATCCGGTCTATATTGTAAAAATGGATATTAGCAACCTGCCTGTTACTGTAAATAATATCCAGTTTACATTAAGCGGAACGCACGACAATAACGATCTGTCTGTTGTAACAGCATGGTATAACCCCGTAGCACCTACTGTAACCGGAGCAACGGGGCTGGTTAACTTAACGGGAACATTTGCTGCTCCGCATACTTATTCCACAGGCACACTTTCCACCCTTATCGCTGCCGGCGCTTCAGGATATTTTATAATTACCGTAACTACTGCCGCAGGTGCAACTGTTGGCAATACCGTAAAATCAGATGGTGCCGTAAATCCGGCAATATTTAGTTTTACCACTGCTCCTCCCATTACCAACAACCAAACTGATTTAGGTGGCATACAAACAATCACCAGTACACTACCATTGAAACTATTAGGTTTCACAGGTGCTATCACAAGCTCACAGGGATCACAACTGCAATGGGTAACCGCAGGAGAATTGAATGTTAAAGATTTTGAAATAGAATGGAGTGAAGACGGGCTCGGGTTTAATAAAATAGCAACGATACCAGCCGTGAACAGTTCTCAGGATCGTCACTATAATTACCTGCATCAACTGCCGGTTGATGGCAATAATTTCTATCGCCTTAAAATGAATGACAAAGATGGTCAGTTTACTTTTTCTCCGGTAATTAAAATAAATGTACCTGTCACTACAGGCAAAATAGTGGTATTACAAAACCCTGTTACTGATCTTTTAAAATTCCAGGTACGGGCTTTAAAGAATGAAACCATTGTGCTTTACCTGTATAGTACAGATGGAAAAAACATGGCAACAAAATCTTTTAGTGTTTTAAAGGGTAACAACCAGTTAAGCTGGGATCTGCATCAACTTGCTGAAGGCATGTATTTCATGCGGACGGGTAAAAATATTTTTGAAACAATAAAAATCATTAAAGATTAATACAAACACGGTTTAGTAAACTATTTACACCGGCCTTTCCGCCACCGGCTAACCAGATCACGGGAATGGCTCAATAGAACTACCATTTACCTGTTAAATTAACTGTCTTTGTGCTGTAAACCAGCTTTATAATCTGCAATAACCTTTCCATGAAAAAAAACATATTGTGTGTATTGATCTTATGCAGCGGTTGGCAAATAATTTTTTGCCAGAACATTCCAGGCACAGCTACACCTTGTACTACTTCGGCACAAGGCACGGCCGGCAATTTTATTATCAGTTACACCATCGGAGAAATGCCTTTAGTACAAAGCTGGCAAAGCAATGGACTATTGATAACACAGGGCGTAATTCAACCCCTTACTTTTATTGCAGATTCTTCTTACGAATGTTTTAGCCAGACAGAAGTAAAAGTTTACCCCAATCCCAACCCGGGGATATTTTCTTTACAACTGAGTATATTAAAAAAAGGAAAAGCAAAAACAATGTTGTTTGATGCTGCAGGTAAACTTTTGCAGGCAGATGAATTTGATTACAACACATTTTCTACCAGGCAATTTAATATCAATAACCTGGCCAGTGGTACCTATTACCTGCAATTGTTTTTTACAGAAACAGGAAGCAGCAATATTAAAAAATGTGTTTACACCATTCAAAAAATAAAATGATCACTTTAACATTTAAACCGGTGAACAAACTCATACTCACAATATTCGTTTCTATTTTGTCTTTAGCTGGTAATGCGCAGGTGCCTAACCAGTTTAATTACCAGGCTGTGGCTCGTAATACACTGGGGCAAAGTATTGCTAACGCCAATATAAAACTGCGTATATCCATAATAGATGGTGGTGCCACAGGGATAACTGTGTATAGCGAAATAAGGCAAACCACCACTAACCAGCTGGGGTTATTCACGGTACCTATTGGCGGGCCGGGCGCAATAAGTACAACGGGTATTTTTGCTACCATTAACTGGAGCACCGGTAAAAAATTTATAAAGATTGAAGCCGATCCTTTAGGCGGTAATAATTTTATTGTATTGGGCAATACCGAAATGCTGAGTGTGCCTTATGCATTGTATGCAGTCAACGGCAAAATTGGCCCTGCAGGGCCTTCCAATATTTTATCTATTGGAACTGTTACAACAAGCGCCCCGGGTTCGCCGGCATCAGCCTCCATAACCGGAACAAGCCCGGCTCAAACGTTAAACCTTACTTTACCTACCGGTGCTGCCGGGCCCCAGGGACCGCAGGGTGATACCGGCCCGCAGGGTAATACGGGGCCTCAGGGTATTCCCGGACCACAGGGGCCACAAGGTGCTACCGGCCCACAGGGGCCAGTGGGTGCAACGGGACCGCAAGGGGCTACCGGCCCACAGGGGCCTCAAGGGCCAACCGGACCTCAGGGGCCGGCGGGCGCAACCGGACCACAGGGCGCAACAGGTCCGCAAGGGCCAGCCGGACCACAGGGGCCTGCGGGTGCAACCGGCCCGCAAGGTAATACCGGGCCTGCAGGGCCACAAGGCATACCAGGACTACCGGGAAGCAATACACTAATAAAAACAACTACAGAAATTGCCGGGATCAATTGTGCTACGGGTGGTGTAAAACATGAGTATGGTGTGGATGCCAATGGCAATGGCCTACTCGACCCTGCTGAAGTAAATGCTTCGTTAACTAAATATGTTTGTAATGGCGCCGCAGGTTCGGCCGCCAATGCCTGGTCACTCACCGGCAATAGCGCCACAGATCCGGCTATAAATTTCATAGGCACTACAGATATTGCCCCCATAATATTTAAGCTGAATAATATTAAAGCCGGCACTATTGATTCTGTTACTTTAAATACCTCGATCGGATTCAGAACCCTGGAAGCTGTTACCACAGGTACTCACAATATGGCAATAGGATATAAAACTTTAATGAATAATTCTACGGGCACGCAAAACACCGCTGCAGGCTCCAATGCCCTTCGCTTTAATACAACGGGCAGTTTTAATACGGCTTTTGGAATGCAGGCCTTACAACAAAATACCACAGGAGATTACAATACGGCCTTTGGGCATGTGGCTTTATTATCCAATACTACAGGCTTGTATAACATTGCGGTGGGTAATAGTGCTTTACAATTTAATACCACCGGTATAAGTAATGTTGCGGTAGGCAGCACTGCACTTCCGTTTAATACAACCGGCTCCAACAACACTGCTATTGGCGAATCTACCTTGTACAATAATTTCAATGGTGCCAATAACACTGCCCTGGGGCAAAATGCCTTGTTTGCAAATACAACCGGGTCGTTTAACACAGCTCTGGGCACAGGGGCACTTACTGCCAATACTACTTCTAACAGCAGCACTGCAGTAGGTTCCAATTCGCTATACAAAAACACTACCGGATTCTGGAATACTGCTATTGGTGTAGATGCTATGTTTGAAAATACCATTGGTTTTTACAATACCGCCATGGGCGTGTACGCCTTAACGTCGAACACCACAGGAAACTATAATACCGCTATCGGAAATGAGGCGGTTTATTTTAATACCACGGGCAGTCATAACAGCGGCTTCGGCTTTAGCGCACTTCACGCCAACACCACGGGGTTTGATAATACGGCATCCGGAGTTCAATCATTATTCAGCAATACTTCTGGTATCAACAATACGGCCTCAGGAGTAAATTCATTATATAGTAATACCACCGGAACCTACAATACTGCCAGCGGGCATAGCGCCCTGTATTCTAACACTACCGGTTTTCATAATACTGCCATTGGTGTGCAGGCACTGTATTCTAATACCAGTGGTATTTTTAATACTGCTACAGGATTAAATTCCTTAGCGAGTAATACCACCGGAAATTATAATACGGCTAACGGGAATAGAGCACTTCTTTCTAACAGTACAGGAGATTATAACAGCGGGCTTGGTTATAGTGCGCTTTACGCTAATACTACGGGCTTTGAAAATACCGGCCTTGGTGTACAGGCATTGTATGCCAACACTACAGGGTATTATAATACAGCCTCGGGTGTAAATTCCTTAATCGCAAACACATCAGGATTTTATAATACTGCCAATGGCTACAAAGCTCTGTTTACAAATACAGCCGGCTTTGAAAATACAGCTGCAGGCGGCCAGTCCCTTTTTTCAAATACCACAGGAAGCTTCAGCACAGCCATGGGAGTAAACAGCCTTTATTTTAATACAACAGGTGCAAACAATGTAGCGGTTGGGCACAGCGCATTTTTTAATAATGTTACCGGTTTTCAAAATACTGCTATCGGCACTTCCGCAGATGTTACTATTACTAATCTTTCCAATAGTACTGCTATAGGCTACAATACAAAAGTAGATGCCTCCAATAAAGTAAGAGTGGGCAATGTTTTAGTAACATCAATCGGCGGGCAGGCCGGCTGGACGAATTTTTCTGATGGCAGGTACAAAAAGCAGGTACAGGAAGACGTTATAGGCCTGGAATTTATAAAATTACTGAGGCCCGTAAGTTATATTGTTGACCTGCCCGGCCTCGACAAATATTATGGCACAGATAAAGATAACTCTTCCGCAACAGCTGCAATGCAGCAAGCTAAACAACAAAGTTTTGCCAGGGCAGCCATCCACAGGGAAACAGGTTTTATTGCACAGGAGGTAGAAGCCGCAGCAGGTAAAATTGGTTTTAGTTTCAGCGGTGTTGACAAACCTGCCAATGATAAAGCTTTATATGGTTTACGTTATGCCGATTTTGTTGTGCCATTGGTGAAAGCAGTGCAGGAGCAGCAGGCTGTAATAGAGAAACAACAATTGCAAATACAGCAATTAGAAAAAAGATTGGCTGCGATTGAAGCAAAATTATAATTGTAAAATAAAATCTATACTCAAATTTAATTCAAACAAAAAATTATGAAAAAAACACTTTCCATTTTAATTATTGCTGCAATATTATCTTCCTGCGGTAACAGCTCCGGCAACCAAACGGCAAGCGATGCAAAAGAACTGGCCTCTGCAATTAAACAAATGCAGCCCGGCGGTATCCCTACTACACCAGGCGGCTGGACGATGACTGCAAAATTTGATGGCAAAGAATGGTCGGCAGAGTATATGATGCCACTACAGGCTTCGGGCAGGATCTATGGGGATAACAACGGCATAAGCCTCAGTTTTCCTTATGACAGGAGAGAAATGACCCTGGGATACAAAAATACATTCAGTGATCATAATGCAGTAGACATTTTTACCAAAGATGAGGTGGCATTATGGGGCGGATATGCAGGCGAAATGGTGATTACCAAAGTAGACGGAGACTGGGTAGAAGGCAGATTCAATGTGACCGGTACTACCAGCAGCGCCCCCGATAAAAAAGTGGAAGTAACAGATGGCTTCTTTCGCATTTCAATAGCTGATAAAAAATAGTTACCCTATACTAAAGCAATATTTAATCAAAAAAATCAGCTCATGAGCAACCCTTCCCCCTGCTGGTAATTTTTTAAGGTCATAACACTGGTCATTAACTCTCTTCTAAAAAACCATTACCATTTAAAAACAAATTAAAAATCAACTATTATGAAACGGGCATTTTTAATTCTCTGTATTTCCTACACATTATTTTCCTGCGGAGGCAGTTCACAAAACAAAGCTATGGAAGATCAAAAAAAGGCTAATAAAGTAACCGCTGCAAGTGAGCCCGGACGGATACCCGCAAAAGAAGGTGAATGGACAATGACCGCAAAAATAGATGGTAAAGAATGGGCGGCATCTTCATTCTTTCAACTTGATTTCCAGGATAGGATCCATGGCTTTTATAAAGAAGAAAGCATCAGTTTGCCTTACGACAACAGACAGATGAAAGTGGGCGGAAAAATAACATTCGGCGACGACCATGTGGCACTTCTTTTTCCCGGTGATGACGATGCTATCTGGGATGGTAAAAAAGGAGAAATGGAAGTTACGAAAGTGGAAAATAAATGGGCTGAAGGAAAATTCTTTTTTACAGCTTCCTCCAGCGCTAATGGAAAAACAAAAGAAGTGACAGAAGGCTTCTTTCGCATTTCTCTTGCTGATACAAAATAATTGACTTTTAAAATGCATTTATGAAAGCAACAACCGCTATTCTATTACTTTTACTTGCTGCTAACTTAAGCCATGCACAGATATTTAAAAAACTGGGTGATAAAATAAAACGTGATGCGGAATGGAGGATCAGGAGTAAAGCAGATCAGCAGGTAGCCCGTGGAATAGACAGCGTGATTGCAGCACCTAAAAAAATAAAGGATAAAAAAAAAGAAAAAAACAATACCGCTGAAAATACAGTTCCTGCTACTACCAATAACAACACTGCTAAAAATAATACTCCTCAGCCTGCTACCAACTTAAAAGAATCAAAACCTGACCCAAATGACATGACGCCTAAAGATGGCTTTATTTCACTCTCCCTGTCTTCTGAAAAAGCGTATACAGGTTTTGGCATAAGCATCGGTATCAGGATAACAGGAGAAAGCGTAAAATATAAAAACTTCAACCAGGTACAAGTAGTTGTGTCGGGCCCGTCAACAAAAGATGTGCGGCAATTACAACTTACAGCAGACGGTAAATTTTACCTGGACTGGAACCCTTCCGACCAATCCGGAGATTTTACAGTAACGGCTACCAGTAGTGATAAAAAAGCAAGTAAATCGGCAACCTTCTCTGTAGAATCATTTGATTTACCTGATTATGATGACTGGCCTAAAGAAAACAAAAAGGAAACCAAGAAAGCATTGGAAACACTCGAGGATGCAGTTGAACAGGCTGAGGATGGCATTAGCCCTGCCGATAAAGATGAATTGCAAAAAAAACTGGATGATGTGAAAGAGAAAGTAGAAGATTTGTATCAGCTGTTCAATGATCTTGGCAAAGCCAATAAACAAATGATACAATTAGCAAAGAAAGAAAAGCGGCTTCCTCCAAACTATGCCGGCTATTTAGCCGAGCTTAACAGAACACTTGAAGAACAAGCCAGCCAGATGAAAAAACTAAACGAAACCGCTGTTCACAAACCACAGGACAATACCATATGCGAACACCTTGTAATGGTAAATGAAGCCTGTGCTGCATTTTCTACTTTTACAGGTGCTACTTCCAAAGTAATAAAAACCATCATAGCCAATATTATTTCTGATAAAGCCGCACCTAAACCAACTGACGCTGCGAATACGCCTGAAGCAACCTATAAGTTTTTCCCAAAAGAAGTGTATAATATTTATGGCATAGCAAATAAAGATGCTGATCTTTTAAGTACAAAACTGGCTAAAGTTTCTTTTGCAGGCGATCTGGCACAATATGCTTCAGAAGTGCTGTTAAAGAAATACTGTGGAATTATCAAAGGAGAAATAAAGCATGACTATACTATTAATTTCAGGAATGGTAAAGGCGTTAGCTGGTGGAAGTACGGCGCAGAAATGCAGGGCGCAATAGTGTTGCGCTATCCCAAAGAAGGTAGTAAAGGCAAGATCATTAAAATGAAAGGTAACATAGAAGGTAATGCAACAAAATTTTCATTTTATGAGAATGCAGAAGCAAATGATGATTTTAATGAAGGCACCAAAGGTAAAATTGAAGTGGTGGAGTTAAAAGTAATAAAGCCGGCTACAGTTCCGTTCGTAAGCAGCCTGAACGACCCGGCTGGCTTTGGTGCTGTGGCAAGGGGCCTTACGCCAGCCAGTTTTTATATAACAGTAGATGCAGAATATGATGTTGATGCCAATACCATAAAAATATTCTTTAACAATGCACTGATGGATTTTAGTGATGCGGTAAACAACCAGCTCATTTTTCTTGAAGTAGGTGCCGACCTCTTACCCTACATTAAAAAAATGACTTTCCCTATAGCAAAAGTATTTTCAACTTTTGGTTCTGTAGTAAGAAGTAATAATGAGTTTGTAGTAACCAAAGGGCCTAAAGGGAGTTTAAGCTTTACAAAAAAAGCCAACAAGCACCTGGGTGATAAAAGTTCAAAAATAGAACATGATCTTAACTACACCATTACTGCATCAAAAGAATAAAAATACGTTCCTCAATATACATTCAATACTATTCTTAAATTTCGAGTAACTTTAGTTCATGTGCAATTACCGGCTGCTTATACCTTCACTGTTTAGCTTTTTTATTGCCTCCGGTATAATGGCACAAAAAAAACTACAGTATTCTTTCCGGCATATCACCCAGGCAGACGGATTGTTACACAACCAGGTATTTTATCTTGAACAGGACAATAAAGGTTTTATCTGGATGGCTACCCTGAATGGCCTGCAGCGTTATGATGGTTCACGCTTTACTTATTACCCCGAAATGCTCAACAACCCTGCTGAAGGCCTTACACCAGGTGCGGAAATGTACAGCGATAAAGCCAGGGATATTTTGTGGATACAAAAGAATTTTACTATTGAAAAAATGGAGTTGGCTAAAAACCGGATCAGCCTGTTCAATTCCGGCAATTTTACAGAAGACAGCAGTTACCATTATACCCGTTACACTGATGCAGATAACAATCCCTGGTTTTTAGGAGATAATGCAGTATATACCTTAACTCCGGGCACCAATAAAAAGATCATACAACAGCAAAATATTGTACTCCGCGATGCACATAAAGCAGCTTATATTTTTACCGATAAATTAAATAAGCAAACATGGGTTGCCATGCTTTCAAAAGTTTTTTTGTTTGATGAGCAAACAAAGAAAGTGTATACTGACAACTTTAATCCTGTTGCACATCCTTTATTGCAATCGCTGTTGTTCAACGTCGGCGATTATGCATCAAGGTATGTAATGGTTGATAGCAGGAATAATGTATGGGTTACAACATGGGGTAACCAGCTGTACCGGTACAATACTACTACCCGTAAAATGAGTACTTATTTTTTGTCGGATACTAAATCAACCGAACAAAAAGCTAAAGCATCTCCTGCGGGCCTGTTGGTTAACTGTATGATAGAAGATAACCACGGCAATATATGGCTGGGTACCGAAAACGCAGGACTCTTAAGGTATAACAGGGAGGAGGATAATTTTGATTATTGCCTGGCAGAAGAAAAAACCAATCATGGCATTCAGTATAATTATAAAATATTCAGCCTGCTGCAAGACAAGGAACAAAATATATGGATAGGAACTGACAGGGGTATAAGCATTTTTAACCCCTACCGGCAATATTTTAAAACCATACGGCACGAAGAAGATAATCCGCAGTCGATACCCAAAAGCGAAATACAAAGTTTTATTCAATTGAGTAATGGCGATATTTATATCGGCACCTGGGGAAATGGGATTGGTGTATATGACAGCAATTTTAATTTTAAAAAAAATATATTATTTGCCGGCCCGGGAGAAAATAATTTTGTGTGGAGCTTTCAACAAATGACACCCGATACACTGTGGATAGGCTGCCAGCACGGGTACCTGAATATTTATAATACTATCAACGGCACTGTAACCCACCTGCATCCTCCCGAAATGGAAAATTTCACCATCCGGTGCATGGAAAAAGATACCAAAGGCAATGTGTGGTTTGGTCTTCAGAATGGCAAGATCGTAAAATGGGATAAGCAGACGGGCAAGTTTTTACCCTTTGCTGCCGATGGTATTAAAAGACTTGCCCCGGTACTGAATATTTTTTTCGATTCCGGGCAGCGTTGCTGGGTGAGCACGGAAGCAGGATTTAAAGCATTTGATACGGATAAAAGAATTTACACCAATACCTGGCTACCGGATAAAAATAATAAAGAAAGTATCTCTGGTAAAACCAGCCAGGGCATAGAAGAATATGACGATAGCACACTTTTGATCGGAACGATTTATGGCGGCATTAATTTTTTTAACACCAATACAAAAATATTTACACCGCTGCCGGCAACCGCTCCCCCATCTTCACAAACTATTTATGCTATTAAAAAAGATAAGGCAGGTTTTATATGGTACACTACCGATTTTGGTTTATACAAATACAACCCTGCAGAAAAAAAAAACATCCCTTACAGCATTGAACCAGGCATCATTAATTCTTCTTTTAAAGCAAATAATTTTTTTCCATTATTAAACGGGGCATGGCTTACACTCACCACCACCGAAGCCGTAAGCTTTTATCCCATGGGAACAGAATACCACGATAACCAGCAACCGAAAATTGAAATAACAGGGTTTAAGATTTTAGACAGTTCATTATTTATTGATTCTCTTTTACTGGATAACAAACCTGTTCAATTATCTTATAAAGACAACTTTATTACCATAGAATTTGCGGCCCTGCGCTATTTAAGCCTGCAACAAACCAATTATTATTATCGCCTGGCGGGCCTCGAAAAAAACTGGGTAAATGGTGGTGCCAGGCGTTTTGCAAATTACACCGGCTTACAACCCGGCGAATACCAGTTTGAAGTAAAAGCAGAAATCGGTAATACCAGCAGCGCTATCACTACTTTCAAAATAATCATTACCCCGCCTTTCTGGCAAACACTTTGGTTTAAGTTATTATGCCTGGTGGTTATTGGGGGTTTTATATACCTGCTGGCCAAATGGCGCATCAACAGTATTTATAAAGAAGGAAAAAGAAAAATGCATTTCACCAGGCTGATGGCAGAAATGGAAATGAAGGCGCTTCGCAGCCAGATGAATCCGCACTTTATATTTAATTGCATCAACAGTATTGATGCATTAATACAAAGCAATGATAAATACCATGCCACAGTTTACCTGAATAAATTTGCCAAGCTGTTAAGAAATATTTTAGATACCAACAAGTACAATACCGTCCCCTTCAGTAAAGATATAGACACCCTGAAATTATATGTTGAACTGGAAGAATTACGCCACGAAAATAAGTTTAAGCCAACTTTTAAAATAGATCATGAATTATTGAACAGCGATTACAAAGTACCCCCGCTTATTATACAGCCATTTGTTGAGAATGCCATTTTACACGGGCTTAAAAACAGAGATGACAATAACGGTATATTAAGCATTGATATAAAAAAAGTGAACGACAAAATACAATATATTATAACCGATAATGGAATTGGCAGAGTGGCATCAGCTGCCATTATGCAAAATAAAGAATCGCATTATGGCATGCAGATCAGCTACGACAGGATAAAACTTTTTAACAAAGAAGAAGTTCCTTCGGTGGTAATTAAAGACCTGTACAGTAATGGTATTGCATGTGGTACAGAAGTTACCGTTAACCTAAACATTGTTTAAAATGATAAGCGCAATAGTAATTGATGATGAAACAAAAGGCAGGTTGGCATTACGAGAAAAACTTACTGCCTATTGCCCCCAGGTAGAAATTGTGGCAGAAGCCACCAATGGCCAGGAAGCACTGATGCTGATACAACATCATAAACCGCAACTGATCTTTTTAGATATTGAAATGCCCAGGATGAATGGTTTTGAAATGCTGAATGAATTACCCGAAAAAAATTTCCATATTATTTTTACTACGGCCTACGACCAGTATGCTATCAAAGCTATTAAATATGCGGCTTTCGATTATCTTTTAAAACCAATCGATATTGAAGAACTAAGAACTGCTGTATCAAAAATAGATATCCGGGAAAGCAGCCAGACAAAAAAACAGGTGGAATTATTAAGCCAGAATATGCAGCAGCAAAAAAAGCAATTGTCCAGGCTGGCTATTCCAACATTAGAGGGCCTGTTATTTTATGCCATCAACGATATCATACAGCTGGAAGCCAACAGCAACTACACCAATATTTATCTCGTTAATAAAATTAAAATCACTGCCTCCAAAACCTTAAAAGAATTTGAAGAATTATTGCCCGACGACATTTTCTTCCGCACCCACCACTCTCACCTCATTAACCTGAATTACATAAAACGGTATATAAAAGGCGATGGCGGGCAGATAGAATTACAAAACGGCAATTATGTAGATGTTTCCCGGAGAAAAAAAGAGGAGTTTCTTAAAGCCATTGGTTATTAGTTTTTTAAGGAATAAGGGTTGAACGGATGAACACGCATTTTTTGTAAGGTAGTGTAAATGGCAGGGCCCGTGTTTTGCACTTTGGGCAACAAGAAATCCAGCCTTCCTGTACAGCCTGTGGTATCCGTGTGCTTGCATTATATTTGCAGTATGGAAAAATATTTACAGGACCTTTTCAGCAAACAACAGTACGATAAAAACAATTTCTTTCTTATTGCAGGCCCCTGCGTGGTAGAGAGCGAAGATTTAATAAATGAAGTGGCAGAAAAAGTAAGCGGCATTTGCAAAAGGCTGGGTATACCTTATATTTTTAAATCGTCTTACAGAAAAGCCAACCGCACCAGTGCCAATTCTTTTACCGGTATTGGAGATGAAGAAGCATTACAACTGGTAAAAAAGTTAGGTGAAAAATTTCAGTTGCCTACAACATCTGATATTCATACCGCCGGTGAAGCAGCCATGGCAGCTAATTACGTAGATATTTTACAGATACCCGCTTTTTTATGCAGGCAAACAGACCTGTTGATTGCCGCAGGAGAAACCGGTAAAATTGTAAACGTAAAAAAAGGACAATTCTTAAACGGACCATCGATGAAGTTTGCCGTGGAAAAAATAAATAATACCGGTAATATAAAAGTGGGACTGATAGAAAGAGGCAATACATTCGGCTACCAGGATCTTGTGGTTGACTACCGTAACATTACCTGGATGAAAGAAATTAAAGTGCCGGTAATTATGGATTGTACCCATTCTTTACAACAGCCCAATCAAAGTGGTGGTGTAACCGGCGGCAATCCCGAACTGATTGAAACCATTGCCAAAGCCGCAATTGCTACCGGTGCCGATGGTTTATTTATAGAAACCCATCCCAACCCTGCTGTTGCAAAAAGCGATGGCGCCAATATGCTGAAACTTGACCTGCTGGAACCATTATTGGAAAAACTGGTAAAACTCAGGCAGGCAGTACTTTAAATAAAAAAACCTCTGGAAAACCAAAGGCTCAATAATATAGGATGGATAACCAGGTAACAGGTATATAAGCGGCTACATAGTTATTCAGATCTTAAAACGGGGCTCTGTTACGTATTACAAAAATAATGCTACAATTTGCACCGGGATGTGTAATTCCGACACGATGATGACCGCAAAAGGCATAAAAACTAATTCTAATACCTATATTTCGCTGGGCAAACTGTTGAATTCTTTTTTATAGGCAATAGTAAAATTGCTGAGGTTTTTAAAACCCAATGCCATGCCGGCTTCTTTTACCGAATACTTTTTAGTGCGTAACAACTGCCTGGCTTTAAGCATACGGTTTTTTTGATAGTACTCGTAAAGATTTAAACCATACACCGTCTTAAATAAATTCTTCAGTTTTGTTTCACTCATCATGGCGGTACGGGCAAGTACAGGAATAGTGGGCGGTGGAGCAGAAAGATTGCTTACTAATATAGATTCCACTTTCATCATTTGCTTTATCGAAACTTCGTTGATCAAATTTTTAGGGCCGTTATGTTGCCCCAGTTTATGGTACAGGCTTCTGAAAAATTTTTCCAGCAATAGCATTACCCTGTTTTGCAACATCACTTTCTGCAGCGGATGGCTGTCGTCTATTTCAAAAACCTCTTCCATTAATGCCCGGTATTCAAAATTCAATACCTCAAAATTAAAAGTGGCTGTTTTTAAAGACAGGTAATGTTTAAACACTTCGTCTGTTGCACTGATGCCTGTGTGCGCTTTCAGCCACCCAGCCGTAAAAAAAATATTTATGCAGCGGTCTTCAGTGCCTGCCGTGGCAGTATAAGAAATATCCGACAGTGAGTTGGTTAAAAAAGCACCGGAATGAATCTCTTCATCTTCATACAGCTGATCTTCATCTATACGTAAGGTGAGTTTCTTCAGATTTTTCACTTCATCAAACCGCAGGGTGTACGATTCATCAACTGCAGGATGCCGGAAAAAAGATACATCTTCATTGATTACACATTCATTAATTAAAACTTGCAGGCCGTTTGCAAGTTCTACCACTTTAATGTAGCCTGAACCTAAAGATGGCGGTAAAAATATAGTGTTGTTTACTACAGGTACGCCGGCAAATTTTGCCAGGTCACGCAGGTAATCTGTATGGTTGCAATATTGATAGGAAAAATTAAACAAAGCTGTATTGATAATTATCGCAGGATAAAATTACACATTCTCTTCAAGACTATTCTCAGGCGATTTATTAAATTGTTTTTTAAAAGCCAGTGTAAAATTAGCTACATTGGTATAGCCAACCGCCTGTGCGGCCTGTTTAACAGAATATTTTCCGGTGCGCAATAATTCATTGGCTTTTTGCAGCCGTTGCTTTTGATAGTAGGAATAAATACTGTCGCCGTACATGCTTTTAAAACTCTTCTTCAATTTGGTACTGCTCATGGCAACCAGTTTAGAAAACTCATCAATGGTTGGCGGCAATTTACTGAAATCATTTACCAGTTCATGCTCCACTTTTATCAGTCCGTTAATCACTTCAGAAGAAAGATTAAACTTGCCTTCCAGTAAATTGGTTTTGCTATATAATCGTGTAAAAAAACGTTCTATCAGTAACGTAACCCTGTTCTGTAAAAAAATATTTTGTAACGGATCGTCTTTTTGTACCGTCCATAATTCATCCATCAGCCCCAGGTATTCTGCATCCAGCTGCTCAATATCAAAACTTTCTGTTTTAAGAGAGAGGTAACGTTGCAGCACATCGTCACTGGCATCCATATCCATATATTTTTTCAGCCACTTTTCATTAAACAGCACTTTTACCGATTTAATGTGCAGGTGTGCCGGCAATTCTTCTGTATTCACAAAAATATTACTGGTAAGCCTGGCAACAGAGTGACGGGTATTGGATTTTTGCAATTGCTCATCATCCACTTTTAGTGTAGCCGTCTCTTTTATAAACACGTCATCAAAATGCAATATAAAATAGCGATCATCAGACCGCTCCCTGGTGGTGACCATCCGTTCATTAAAACAGGCATCTACCAATAACACCTGCAACTCATCAAATAAACTGATGGTTTTAATAACCCCTTCTCCCGCCGGTGGTGATAAAAGTATAAAATCCTCCTGTTGATAGGGAATGTGCAATGCTGTTGAAAGATCCTGCAGTAATTGCCTGTAATTAATATGATTGATGTTGAGTACAATCATTGAGGAAATGATATAAGGTTAGAGGGCAGATTAAAAAAAATTATTACAGATAGCGCAATGGGTTTCTCCTGGCATTAAGGATGTACCTTTTAATGTTCATCCAGAATGCAACAAAAAAGTAAACTACTACCGGCGACCCCATGGTAAGAAAAGAGATGTAGATAAAATATTTACGAATTGTTGAAGTTGCGATGCCCATTTTTTCGCCAATGGCGGTACATACCCCAAACACATGCCATTCAATAAAGTACCTGAACCTGTTCATACTGCTAATTTAAGTACATTTTTTTCTATAAACAAGCACTTTAAATAGTGGCCGACTTTCAGTAAATTTGCAAAACATACGATTTTTAGTGTTGCAACCCGGTTTAATGCAGCAAATAGCCTTCGTAACACCGATCATAAATCTAAAATCATAAATCTTAAATCTAAAATTGTACCATGGCTTTCGACATTGAAATGATTAAAAAAGTGTACGCCAATTTTGCAACCAGAATTGAAGCCGCACGAAAAGCAACAGGTAAACCCCTTACATTAACTGAAAAAATTCTATACGCCCATCTTACCGAAGGCAATGCCAGCAAGGCTTACGCAAGAGGAAAAGACTATGTGGATTTTGCACCGGACCGTGTGGCTATGCAGGATGCCACCGCACAGATGGCTTTATTGCAGTTTATGCAGAGCGGACGTACCAAGGTTGCCGTGCCCAGCACCGCACATTGCGATCACCTGATAGAAGCCAAGGTAAACAGTAAAACAGATTTAAGCAGGGCGGTAACAGAAAGCAGTGAAGTATTTGACTTTTTAGCCAGTGTAAGTAATAAATATGGTATCGGTTTCTGGAAACCGGGTGCCGGTATCATTCACCAGGTAGTATTGGAAAATTATGCTTTTCCCGGTGGAATGATGATCGGTACCGATAGCCACACCGTAAATGCAGGTGGTTTGGGTATGATTGCTATTGGTGTGGGTGGCGCAGATGCCTGTGATGTAATGGCAGGTTTACCATGGGAATTAAAAATGCCGAAACTGATAGGTGTAAAACTCACCGGCAAATTAAATGGCTGGACGGCTCCGAAAGATGTGATTTTAAAAGTGGCCGGCATTCTTACTGTAAAAGGCGGTACCGGTGCAGTGGTGGAATATTTTGGTGAAGGCGCTACCAGCATGAGTTGTACAGGTAAAGGAACCATTTGTAACATGGGTGCCGAAATTGGCGCTACCACTTCAACTTTTGGTTATGATGAAAGCATGAGCCGCTATTTAAAAGCTACCGGCCGTGAAGAAATTGCTGCTGCTGCTGATGCTATTGCGGCACATTTAACCGGCGACCCTGAAGTGTATGCCAATCCTGAAGCTTATTTTGACCAGGTGATTGAAATTGACCTGACTACCTTAGAACCCCATTTAAACGGGCCATTTACGCCGGATCTGGCAACGCCTATTTCTCAAATGAAAGCTGCGGCGGCGGCCAACGGGTGGCCAACAAAAATTGAAGTGGGTCTTATCGGTAGTTGTACCAACTCCAGTTACGAAGATATCAGCCGTGCAGTAAGCCTGGCAAAACAGGTAACAGATAAAGGCTTAACCTTAAAAGCAGAATTCAATATCAACCCGGGCAGCGAACAGATCCGCTATACCATTGAAAGAGATGGCTTTTTAGGTGTGTTTGATAAAATTGGCGCTAATGTGTTTGCCAACGCCTGCGGACCATGCATTGGTATGTGGGCAAGGGTTGGTGCAGAGAAGGCAGAAAAAAATACCATCGTACATTCTTTCAACAGGAACTTTGCTAAACGTGCCGATGGTAACCCCAATACTTTTGCCTTTGTAGGTTCGCCTGAACTGGTAACCGCAATGGCAATTGCCGGTACTTTAGATTTTAACCCGTTAACAGATACCTTAACCAACAACAAAGGCGAACAGGTAAAACTGGACCCTCCAACCGGTAACGAATTACCGCCAAAAGGCTTTGCAGTAGAAGATGCCGGTTATCAAAAACCAGCTGAAGATGGCAGCAATGTTGTGGTAAAAGTGGCCCCTGATAGCAAACGTTTACAGTTATTGGATCCGTTCCCTGCATGGGAAGGCACTGATCTGAATGGTTTAAAACTATTGATCAAAGCAAAAGGAAAATGTACAACCGATCATATCAGCATGGCAGGTCCATGGTTGAAATTCCGTGGGCACTTAGATAATATCAGCAACAATATGCTGATCGGTGCATTGAACTTTTTCAATGAAAAGACCGACAGCGTAAAAAATCAACTGACCGGCGAATACGGACCGGTACCTGCTACACAAAGAGCGTATAAAGCTGCAGGCATTGGAACGATAGTAGTAGGCGACGAAAACTATGGTGAAGGGTCATCACGTGAGCATGCGGCTATGGAGCCACGCCACTTAGGTGTACGTGCCGTACTGGTAAAATCTTTTGCCCGAATCCACGAAACCAATTTAAAAAAGCAAGGTATGCTGGCATTAACTTTTGCCAACAAAGCCGATTACGATAAAATTTTAGAAGACGACACTATTGACATTGAAGGCTTATTAGCTTTTGAACCGAACAAATCGTTACAGGTAGTATTGAACCATGCTGATGGCAGCAACGAAACCATACAGGTAAATCACACTTACAATGAACAACAGATTGAGTGGTTTAAAGCTGGTGGAGCTTTGAATATTATCCGAAGAGAATTTGCAGCGAATAATTAATCTCCGTTAAAAAAAGTTTTATAATCCCGGCTTTAGAGGCCGGGATTTTTTATGAGTGGGGCGCCCCTTCAAAGATGGCTGCCCATAAAAAATCTGCTGCATGAACGGGCTGGCCCATTGCAAAAACAGGGTGAGCCACTCTTTAAGGAGTGACCCACCCCGGTAAAATCCATTAACAAAAAATTAATCTCAAAATATTTGATGTTTAAACATTAATTATATACCTTAGCATTCTAAATCAAACAAAATGGCAACAAAAAAATGGGTTGTGGACCCCACCCACAGTGAAATACAGTTTAAGGTTAAACACTTAATGATCACTAATGTAACCGGCAGCTTCAACATTTTTACCGTAAATGCAGAAACAGACGATGAAGATTTTACCAAAGCCACCATCAGCTTTACTGCAGACACCGCCTCTATTTCTACAGGCAACGAACAAAGAGATGCACATTTAAAAAGTGCTGATTTCTTTGATGCAGAAACCTATCCGCATTTAAAATTCGTGGCCACAAAATACGAAAATATCGACCAGGATGGTTCTTACGACCTTTATGGCGACTTAACTATAAAAGACGTAACCAAACAAGTAAAATTAGCTGTTGAGTTTGGCGGTATCGCTAAAGATCCCTGGGGTAATGTAAAAGCTGGCTTTACTATCTCTGGTAAAATCAACCGTAAAGAATTTGGCCTTACCTGGAATGCAGCTACAGAAACCGGTGGTGTATTGGTAAGCGAAGAAGTGAAAATCCACGCTGAAATTCAATTGATAGAACAACAATAATATACGTGAGGCGTGAGGCTTGAATCGTCAGGCGTGAGTCGTGAGTTGTGAATCGTGAGGTATTACTCTTCGGGGTGGTACTTACATCTCACGATTCACAACTCACGACTCTTTGGGTTTTGCTTAAAAATTTCCTGTAACAGCTTGTATAATTCAGGATGCTTTTGTTCCAGAAGGTCAGGCCGTTCAAAAAAATATTCTGCTACCACTGCAAAAAATTCTGCTTTATTGGTGGCACCGTAAGGATTGATATCAGATTTTCCCTTTAGTATTTCCTGCATCTGCCGGTAAGTCATATCCAGCCATGGAATGCTGTATTGTTTAGCTAATAATTGACCGGGAATGCCATCTGTATCGCCATCCGCTTTATCAATCAGGTGCACAAATTCATGAATGGCAGTATTGTTTTTATCCGATTCATTTTTAAATCCCTGCTGCAACGCAAATTTCGACAACAGCATCTTACCTTCCATATAGCCCGAGCCCACCATACCTAAAATATTTCTCCCCTCACCTTCTGTTTGAAACTCAGGATTGATCGCATCAGCATACAACAACACTTCCCTGAGATTATAATATTTCCATCCTTTAAAAGCAAATACGGGTATCACTGCACCGGCTGCAACAAATATTCTGTCCAGGTCTTCTACCGGCGTATTTACACCGGTAATTCTTACATAACTCAAAAACTCTCTTACTTCATTTTCAAATTGTTGCTTTTCTTTTGCATCCAGCTTTCTGAAAAAAGCAATATTGTTATCCAGCAACACATCGTTGATCAGGATATTATTCTCAGCAATGGCCTCCTGCTTTTTGGAATTAGTAAAATAAACACCCAGGAAAATAACTGCTGCTATTACTGCTATCCCAATCATGATTAATTATTTTATATTACTGCTATCCCAATCATGATTAATTATTTTATAAAGAAAGTAAAACTACTTAACTGTGGCTACATTTGTGTATCAATAATTCAATATGATTCAATACAACCCCAAAGACTGGCTGAGTTTTATTTTCCGTATTCATAAATCGGATACGTTCAGAAAACTGTGGCCGATGATATTACTGATCTGTTTTTACGCCGGCATTGTGGCTTTTTTTGAGATCAATTACTGGCGCTGGACGGAAAGTAATAAAGTAAAAAACATTGTGGTAATGCACAGCCTGCTGGGTTTTGTAATTTCTTTATTATTAGTATTCCGAACCAATACTGCTTACGACCGCTGGTGGGAAGGCCGCAAACTTTGGGGTGCCCTGGTAAACAACAGCCGCAACCTTGCCTTAAAAATGAATGCGCTGCTGCCAAAGAATGATATACAAAGCAGAACATTTTTCAAAAGTTTTATTCCGCAATATGCCGTGGCGTTAAAAAATCATTTGCGCAGCGAAGCCACCAGGCTTGAACTGGATGAAGCCATGCACCCGGAGCTTGCAGAGATTGATCATGATAAACATTTACCCAACCAACTGGCCGCATTATTATTTAAAAAAACAAATACCTTATTTGAAACCGGTAAGATAAAAGGCGAGCAACTCATTATCATCAACAGCGAGCTGCAATCTTTTACAGATACCTGCGGCGCCTGCGAAAGAATTAAAAACACTCCTATCCCTATTTCGTACAGTGCCTTCATTAAAAAATTTATTTTCTTTTATGTAATGACCTTGCCATGGGGTTATGTTTTTAATCTTGGTTACCTGGTAATTCCGGTGGTGGGATTTATTTTTTATGTGCTGGCCAGTTTAGAATTGATAGCCGAAGAAATTGAAGACCCTTTTGGTACCGACAGCAACGATTTACCAATGGATAAAATGTGTGCCAACATTCAAAAACAGGTTGGCGAACTGTTGTAAATCGTATCTTTGCAGCTCTTAAAAAATGATCTATGGCTAAAGTAAAAACAGCATTGGTGCAAATGAGTTGTTTTGCAGATAAACAACAAAATGTCAGCAAAGCAATTGAAAAAATAAAAGAAGCTGCGGCAGCAGGTGCACAAATTGTTTGTTTGCAGGAATTATTTACGTCGTTATATTTCTGTGATGTGGAAGACTATGAAAACTTTAAACTGGCAGAAGCTATACCCGGCCCGGTAACAGATACTTTAAGTGCGCTGGCAAAAGAACTGGGTGTGGTGATCATTGCTTCTTTATTTGAGAAAAGAGCTGAAGGTTTGTACCATAACACCACAGCTGTTTTGGATGCAGACGGAACTTATTTAGGCAAGTACCGCAAAATGCATATCCCTGATGATCCTGCTTACTACGAGAAATTTTATTTTACTCCCGGTGACCTGGGCTACAAAGTTTTTAAAACAAAATTTGCAACCATAGGCGTATTAATTTGCTGGGATCAATGGTATCCTGAAGCCGCAAGAATTACATCGCTGATGGGAGCAGAAATATTATTTTATCCCACAGCAATTGGCTGGGCTACATCGCAGGATGAAGCCACCAATACCGAGCAATATAATGCCTGGCAAACCATACAACGCAGTCATGCTGTTGCTAATGGCGTACATGTAGTAAGTGTAAATCGTGTTGGATTGGAACAGGATGGTGCGATGAAATTCTGGGGCGGTTCATTTGTATCTAATCCATTCGGTTCTGTTGTATACAAAGCCTCTCATGATGATGAAGAAATAAAAGTGATTGAAATAGATACCAATCAAACCGATCGCTACAGAACACACTGGCCTTTTTTACGTGACAGAAGAATTGATTCTTATCAACCGATTACCAAAAGATATATTGACGAAGGATAAAACAGTTCATGGTTCATAGTTCATGGTTCATAATAAATACACGAAGCATGAAGCATTGGCCATGAGCGATTAACTATGTACTATGAACGCAAAGACTCCCAAAGAACTCGGCTACTACTTTCCAGCAGAATTTGCACCCCAGGCAGCCACATGGTTAAGCTGGCCGCATAAAGAAGCGTCATGGCCGGGAAAGATAAATACGATCTATCCATTCTACAGCCAGTTTGTAAAAGAACTTACACTGGGGCAAAAAGTTTGCATCAATGTAAATGATGAAGCCATGAAAAATTTCGCCATGGGCCATTTACAAAATGCCGGTGTGGATCTTGCTAAAGTAGAATTCTTTTACCATCCTACCAACGATGCCTGGTGCCGTGACCATGGTCCCGCATTTTTAATAAATCCCAATGCAGCAGAACATAAAAAAGTAATTGTAGACTGGGATTATAATGCCTGGGGCAATAAATACCCGCCTTACGATCTGGATGATGTGATCCCGACCTTAATTGGTAAACATTATAACATTCCTGTTTTTTATCCTAAAATTGTAATGGAAGGTGGCTCGGTAGAGTTTAACGGCAAAGGGACTATCATGACCTCCACAGCCTGTTTATTAAACCCTAATCGCAATCCGCATTTAAACCAGGGGCAGATAGAAAAATATTTATGTGATTATTACGGCGCCGAACAAATTCTCTGGGTAAATGATGGCATTGTGGGAGATGATACCGATGGCCACATTGATGACACCGTTCGTTTTACCAATGAAGATACCGTGCTGACGGTGGTGGAAGAAAATAAACAGGATGAGAACTATCAATTGTTGCAGGACAATTTGCAGCAGTTAAAACAAATGCGTTTGCTCAATGGCAGGCAATTAAACATTGTGGAATTGCCCATGCCTGATGAAGTGATTTATGATGAGCAACGCTTGCCTGCATCCTATGCTAATTTTTATATTGCCAATCATGCAGTGATTGTACCAATATTCAACTGTGCTAAAGATGATAAAGCGCTGCAAATTATTCAGAGCTGTTTTCCTGATAGAAAAGTTGTGGGCATCGATTCAACAGAAATTATCTGGGGCCTGGGCAGTTTTCATTGCATGAGCCAGCAGGAACCACTATAGGAACACGCCTTCTGGCGTGTTCGAATGCGCCGCAGGCGCAATCCAACAGAACATGCCATAAGGTATATTCCTACACATCAAACCAAACCTTTGTGTCATCATCCCACTCGCAATTATAATTAATGGTGAGTTCGGTATCAGCTTCCACATCGGTCACTGTTTTTACAAAAATTATTTCTTCTTCAAAATCCATAAAATACTGGCAGTTGCTTTTATAATTATGGTTGTACATGGGGATAAAGCCCAGCGCCATACAGCATTTATCTTTCTCCTCTCCCCACTCAAAAATATAATCGTGTAACCGGGTCTTATCTAAATGCACACGATCTTCTTTACTCATTACCACCACCGGAGAAATTTCGATAATGGTATTGGCAGGAATGGCTTCGCTGGTAAAAACACCTCTGCCGGCTTTTTCTGTTTTATCTAAATATAAATATGGCTGAAGCATAACATCAGGTTAAGATTAAATCAAGTAAATTGCAGCTATTAATACTGCGAAAGTAACAACAAAGTACCGATGGCGTTAGAGTTGGATGAAATATCGTTGCAACAAAAATTTGAAGAAGTAATTGCTTCTGAAGATAAACTGGTGATACAGGATTTCCTGAATCACCAGAACATCAGCGATGTGGCCGACCTGATTTATGCCAACGAAGAAATTGAGAACCAGATCATCTCTCATTTGTCCATTCACAGGGCGGTGAGTGTATTTAAAATATTAGAACTTCCCACACAAAAAAGGATCATAAAAGAATTGCCGCCTTTTAAAACTGCGGAGCTTTTGAATGAATTGCCACCTGATGACCGTACTTCATTTTTAAGTGAATTACCCGGTAATGTGGTGAGGGAACTGGTGAAAACATTAAACCCGGATGAAAGAAAGATAACCCTGTCTTTATTAGGTTACCCCGAAAACAGTGTGGGCAGGTTGATGACACCCGATTACGTGTATGTATACGAACACGATAGTGTGGAAGACGTTTTTAATACCATACGCCGTTATGCAAAAAGCAGCGAAACCATTGATGTATTGTATGTGCTGAATGATAAAGGCGAATTACTGGACGACATCAGGATAAAGGATTTTATCATGGCCACGCCTGAAAAAAAAGTAAGCGACCTGATGGACGGCCGTTTTATTTCTTTACAGGCAGAAGACGACCAGGAAATTGCCAGTGAAATTTTCAGAATGAATAACCGTGTGGCATTGCCTGTAGTAAGTAAAAGCAATAAACTGTTGGGCATTGTTACCATTGATGACGTGTTATGGGTGGCAGAAGAAGAATACAGTGAGGATATGCAGAAGATCGGGGGTACCGAGGCGCTGGACGAACCCTATTTAGATACTCCATTCTTTAAGCTCATAAAAAAAAGAGCTGGCTGGCTGATCGTTTTATTTTTAGGTGAGTTTCTTACCGCATCTGCATTGGCTTATTTTAATGATGAGATTGCAAAAGCAACAGTGTTGGTAATGTTTATGCCGCTGATAGCGTCAAGTGGCGGTAACAGCGGTTCGCAGGCTTCTACATTAATTATCCAGGCTATGGCCATGGGAGAAATTACAGTGGCTGATTGGTGGCGGATAATGAGAAGAGAAATAATGAGTGGATTTACATTAGGCGCTATTTTAGGCTTAATTGGTTTTTTAAGGATCTGTATCTGGCATTCGCTTATGGCAAATGGCGTAATGCACGACCTCTATGGCGTTCACTGGTTCCTGATTGCAGTAAGTGTAGGCATTTCGTTAATTGGTGTTGTATTGTGGGGCTCATTGATGGGCTCCATGCTGCCGCTCATCTTAAAACGGTTAGGCGCCGATCCTGCAGTATCTTCTGCCCCGTTTGTTGCTACATTAGTGGATGTAACCGGGCTGGTCATATATTTTTCTGTAGCCTATTTATTTTTACAGGGCATCCTCCTGTAATCATTGCTGCATCGTTGCCGAAGCAGCGGATGCTGCTCCATACTTCATCTTTTTTACAACAGCTTTTCCTTTTTTATAAGTGATGAGGTAAAGATTATCAAACTCGTTGTCGGGAATATCTCTTGCATCAAAATCTTTAACCCCTAATTTTTTAATCAGCTTTGGTACAGTATTGCTATGCCCGATGATCAAGAACGTCTTCCCGGCTTCATCATGAGCCAGAATTTTATTATACAGGTCGTCGCCGGTGGTATCTGCTTTATATTGTATCGTATCAACACCTGATTGCAAACGCAAACTATCCCCCGTCATTTGCGTACGTTTAAACTGGGTTACATAAATGTGGTGCAGTTTTTTATCTTTTAATACCTGCAATAATGCGCCTGCCCTTTTATAGCCATCATCGGTTAAAACGGGATCGCTGCCGGTTTTCTTTTCGGCATGTCTTACAAGATAAATTTTACTTTTTTTCGATAGCCCTTTGGGCACCTGGGCAAGCAGGCAGGATTGAATAAACAGCAGTACAACCACAAAGCCAATATTTTTCATACTCAACGATTATACTCTAAAATAAGCCAATTAATTATAATACTTGTAATAGCTTGCTATTAACATGGTTAATGGTACAAATTTGTTATTTTGCAGAATATTTAAAACCCTATTCGCTGCAATAAAAGCTGAACTATGTGCGCCTGCTTAAACATCGTTTCTGAAGATCAACTTTGGAGATGCAACAGAACAGTTCAGCCTTATTAAAGCCGGGAACAAAAAATTAAACCCCCAAATTTATGTGTGGAATTGTAGGTTACACCGGCCCTCGTGAGGCATATCCGATAATTATAACCGGTTTAAAACGCCTGGAGTATCGTGGCTACGACAGCACAGGCGTAGCGCTCTTAAATGGCGGCCTTAAAGTATATAAAAAGAAAGGCCGTGTGGCCGAGCTGGAAGAAAGCATCATTGGTAAAGACCTGCATTCGCATATAGGCATCGGGCACACCCGCTGGGCCACACATGGCGAACCCAGCGACAGGAATGCACATCCGCACACCAGTGCCAGCGGTAAACTGGCCATGATCCACAATGGTATCATTGAGAATTATGCCCAGATAAAAAAAGAACTCTCCAACAAAGGATACAATTTTACCAGTGATACCGATACCGAAGTATTGCTGAATTTTATTGAAGATATCAAGACCAATAACCATTGTACACTTGAAGAAGCTGTGAGAGTGGCCCTAAAAAGAATTACCGGTGCCTATTGTATTTTATTGATTGACCAGGACGACCCGGAAACTATTATTGCCGCAAGAAAAGGCAGCCCCCTGGTAATAGGTGTAGGCAAAGGAGAACATTTTTTAGGCAGTGATGCCAGCCCGATGCTGGAGTACACCAAAGAAGTAGTGTATGTAAACGATTACGAACTGGCCATAGTAAGGCCCGGTGAGCTGATACTTAAAAACTTAGGGAATGAAAAAATAACTCCTTTTATTACCAAACTGGATATGGAGCTGGCAGCTATTGAAAAAGGCGGCTACGACCATTTTATGCTGAAGGAAATTTTTGAACAGCCCGCCACCATCCATGATTGCTTAAGAGGAAGATTGGACGCTGCGGCAGGTACCATTACGATGAGTGGTGTAATGAATAATATTGAACATTTTAAAAATGCCAGCCGTATTATTATTGTGGCCTGTGGCACCAGCTGGCATGCCGGTTTGTTGGCTGAATATGTGATAGAAGAACTGTGCCGCATTCCGGTTGAAGTGGAATACGCCAGCGAATTCCGTTACCGCAACCCCATCATCAACAAAGGCGATATCATTATTGCTATCAGCCAGAGTGGCGAAACTGCGGATACTTTAGTAGCCATTGAAAGAGCCAAAGAAAATGGCGCCATCATTTTTGGTATTGTAAATGCCGTGGGTTCATCCATAGCAAGAATAAGTGACGGCGGCGCCTACACGCATGCCGGACCGGAAATTGGTGTGGCTTCTACCAAAGCTTTCACGGGCCAGCTTGCGGTGATTATGATGATGGCATTAAAAATTGCCATTGAAAAAGGCACCATCACGCAAGAGAGGTACAAAGGTTTGTTATTAGAACTGGATGCCGTTCCGGAAAAAGTGGAAGCACTTTTAAAAAGTGCCGGCCTTATAAAAGCCATTGCTGAAAAATATAAAACTGCAGGCGATGCTTTATTCCTGGGCCGTGGCTATAACTTCCCCATTGCATTGGAAGGTGCATTAAAGCTGAAAGAAATTTCTTACATACATGCAGAAGGTTATCCTGCTGCCGAAATGAAACATGGCCCTATTGCATTGGTGGATGAAAACCTGCCCGTTGTTTTTGTAGCCACAAAAGATAGCTACCACGAAAAAATTGTGAGCAATATGCAGGAGATAAAAGCCCGTAAAGGAAAGATCATTGCGGTGATAACGGAAGGCGATGATGTAATTCCCGGCCTTGCCGATGATGTATTTTATGTGCCGCCTGCTGATGAAATTATTGCACCCATGTTAAGTACTATCCCTTTACAATTACTGAGCTATTATGTAGGTATTGCCAAAGGCGTGGATGTAGATAAGCCGCGGAATTTAGCAAAGAGTGTAACCGTAGAATAATGGATAATGGTATAATGAATAATTAAAAATGTTTTAAAATTGTTATACCACTTTTATTCTGCAACGGTATTTATACTGAATACGATTGTATTAAATTTACTAACCTGTACAAGTAGAGGTCTATAAGTTGGATACATTATCCATTATCCATTATCCATTATACATTAATTAATTATCCATTGCTTAATGAACATCATCCAAAAACACCCGGTTAATAATCTCGGCTACAATTTTGTAGCCCCACAATTTATTCCCAAAGGCAAAGACGAATACCATTTACGTAATGCACAGAATCGAAATGGTATCAGCTACCGCAAACTTATTGCGCAGGAAATTGAAATTTTAGTACGCAACCGCAATACATCTGATGACTGGAATAATATCCTCGTCTCTTCTTCTTTTAATGCCGAGCTGGTAAAAAACTGTAAGTTTTTTGGCCTGGTTAGAATTGGTAAGCTGGAATCTTTTTACCTGGAGTTTCATAATTTAAGAATGGCGGTGGGTTTATACAACAGTACCATCATCAGTTGCGATTTTGGTGACAATGTTTGTGTGGATAATGTAAATTATCTCAGCCACTATATTATTGGTAACGAAGTGATGATTGCCAACGTAAATGAATTAGCAACTACCGATAAAGCAAAATTTGGTAACGGCATTTTAAAAGAAGGCGAATTAGAAAGAGTAAGAGTATGGCTGGAATTGTGTAACGAAAATGGTGGCCGCAGTGTGCTGCCATTTGATGGCATGCTTGCAGGTGATGCCTGGTTATGGAGCAAGTACAGGGATGACGAAGCTCTATTAAATAAATTTAAAGAGTTTACAGAAAATATTTTTGATAAACAACATGGGCATTACGGTAAGATCGGCGACAGAACCGTGATCAAAAATTGCAAGATCATTAAAGATGTACTGGTGGGCAGCGATGCCTATTTTAAGGGCGCCAATAAATTGAAAAATCTTACGGTTAATAGTGATCAAAACAGAACCTCGCAGATTGGAGAGGGTTGCGAAATTGTAAACGGCATTGTAGGTTATGGCTGCCGGATTTTTTATGGCGCCAAAGCCGTACGCTTTGTAATGTCTTCCCATTCGCAGTTAAAATATGGCGCCAGGCTCATCAACTCTTTCCTTGGTAACAATTCCACCATTTCCTGTTGCGAAGTATTGAATTCGCTGATTTTTCCTGCACACGAGCAGCATCATAATAATTCATTTTTATGTGCCGCTGTAGTAATGGGACAAAGTAATATGGCTGCCGGCGCTACTATCGGCAGTAATCATAACAGCCGTGCTGCAGATGGCGAAATTATTGCGGGGCGTGGCTTCTGGCCCGGGCTATGTGTAAGTTTAAAACACAATTCTAAATTTGCATCCTTTAGTATCATTGCCAAAGGAGATTTCCCTGCTGAATTAAATATTCCTGTTCCTTTCAGTTTGATCAGTAACGATGTGGCCAATGACACCTTACAGGTGATGCCTGCCTACTGGTTTATGTACAACATGTATGCGCTGGCACGTAATGCACAAAAATATGTTGACCGTGACCGAAGGACTGAAAAAATACAACACATAGAATACGATTACCTGGCACCGGATACCGTAAATGAAATGTTTGAGGGCTTAAAAATATTAGGCAGTTTGCACCCCGATGCAGAAGGCAGCGCTGAAATAACCGGTTGGGAAAATACCCACCGTAAAACCAAAATATTAAAAATACCACAGGCTGTTCTGTTGTATAAAGAATTGATTCAGCATTATGGAGTGATGGAATTATTATTGCACCTGCAGCAAAATAAATTTACCGGTTTTGATGCCTTTAAAAAATCGCTCTCAGCAAAAATACAACGCAGCCAATGGCTGAATATCGGCGGGCAGCTGATACAAAAAACTGCAGTTGAAACAGTAAAGCGCAATATTAAATCGGGCAAAGTAAAAAGCTGGGATGAGTTACATGATTTTTATCGCCAGCAAGGTAACGCTTACACGAATGACAAATTAAATCATGCCTACACTTCCCTCCTGGAAATATTGCATATCACGCCCAAACAATTTACGCCGGCATTATTTAAGCAATTACTGCAGCAGGCACTGGTTACCAAAGAGTGGATGTGCAAAGGCATTTTCGACAGCAGGGCAAAAGATTATGGCAATGCTTTTAAAAAGATGGTATACGATACCAATGAAGAGATGAACAATGTAGTAGGCAGGCTGGAAGACAACAGTTTTATACAACATCAGTTAGGTGAGCTGGATGAAATGAAGAAGCAGGTAAGAGCAGTTATACGAAAAATGAAGCTCTGATTTTATGCAATTGTTATATTTACATCATCCTCATAAAAAATATAACATGAAAAAAATAATCTTATTCTTCGCCACTTTTTTATTGACCGGTGTACTTACTGCCCAAAATACACAACCTGGTTGTTATCCTTTTCCAAAAACAATTTCAGTAACCGGCAGTGCCGAAATGGAGATCATTCCGGATGAGATCTATGTTCAGGTAGATTTAAGGGAATATAAAAAAAAGGGGGAAGAAAAAACCGACCTCGATAAGATCAAAACCGATTTTTTAGCCAGCTGCAAAATCATTGGCATTGCCGACAGCAATATTTCTGTAGCTTCATACGACGGCTATAACATGGCCACAGTATGGAGGCGCAAAAAGAAAGACCCTGATATGATGGCTGCCATAACCTATCAAATTAAATTCAGCAATACTAAATTAATTGATGACCTGGTGAACCGGCTTGATGATGAAGCCACCAGTAATTTCAGCATTACACGAACCTCTCATAGCAAGATAGCAGAGTACAGGAAACAGCTTAAGATAATGGCAGTAAAAGCAGCAAAAGAAAAAGCCGGATACCTGACTGAGTCTGTAAATGAAAAACTGGGTGAAGCCATTACCATTGCAGAGCCGGATGAGTCGGTAAGTTCCGATGTTTTGGCCGGAAGAAATAAGGGGTATTACAGCAATACCCAATACATGAAAGAGTTAAAGTTGGATTCTTTTGGTGGCATTGCAGATGGCGGTATTGACTATCGTAAGATAAAGTTGCGCTTTGAAGTAAAGGTTTTATATGCTATAAAATAGCAGCATTTCTTTAATATTTTTAAGAAGACAGCTTTTGAAAAGCTGTCTTCTTAATTAAAACTTATCTTTGTTCTTCAATTTTTTAATGTGAAAAAACTTCTTTTCAGTTTATTATTTACAGGTATTTTATTTGCGGCTAAAAGCCAGACTGTTGCGCAGATAAAAAAAGTGTTGGATACCACTACTAACCCAATCGGCTTTGTAAAATTTGTATTGAAGAAAAAATATTTTATTGATACGGTTGCGGTAGTTACTACCAACGCCTTTATGGGTAAGGCCGACAGTCTTGCTTATAAGGGCAAGGTAGGCAAAACCTACGGCCCTTTTAAAGGCGAAAACATTTTAGTAAAAATTCTATTCAAGGCGCCCAATACTTTTTATCATGTTACGCATATTGTATTGGACACGTCTACTTACAGCCAGCGCTTTGCCACCTCACTGGCAGATACCATCATGGAAAAAATAAAATCGGGCAGAGCCACATTTGCTTCTATGGCCAGTACGTATAGTGCTGACCCGGTTTCCAAAGTAAAAGGCGGAGATTTAGGCTGGTTTGTACGTGGTGTAATGTTGCCTCAGCTGGATGAAGCCATTGCGGCTCATAAAAAAGGAGAATTATTTACCGTTTGGACGCCGGCGGGTTTGCACATTGTAAAAATTGCAGATAATCCTAAAAAGGATGTGGGCTATGCATTAATGCTGAGGGTGATATTGTAGGCAGAGATTGTTTTTAATTGCTTCTTCTTTTCATGGTGGCTGGTGAAGACACCCGCTACTGGAGACACCGGCAACGGAACAGCTACAAGGACCAAATACACGGGCTATGAAAACTACTATTGATTGCATATTTTTATCCTCATAAAAATATTTTATGCCCGATCAGCTGCAGGA
The DNA here is from genome assembly GCF_054783275.1 of Ferruginibacter profundus. NCBI lineage: Bacteria > Pseudomonadati > Bacteroidota > Chitinophagia > Chitinophagales > Chitinophagaceae > Ferruginibacter > Ferruginibacter profundus. Next base: position 643,756 of record NZ_BAAGQW010000002.1, read on the forward strand.
ATTTAACAATGAAAATGGTTGCCCAAAATGCGGCAGTGAATCAGTATCTCCTGTAAGATATACCTGGTGGGGTGGTTTACTGGGCCCTAAAATGTTTCACCATACCAAATGTGAAAGTTGTGGTTACCGTTACAATAGCAAGACCAGAAAGTCGAACACCAGTGCTATAATTATTTATTCCGTAGTACTTTTTGTAATTGCGTTTGCCTTGTTTTATTTCCTCAGGAATTCGTATCGCTAGTTTTAAAGCAGGCTTTCATCAATAATTACCTGGGGATTGGTCTCGGTAATTTGTTGCTTCAATCCTTCCCATTTTTCGCTTTCCAGCGAATTTTTAAAAAATGGGATATATCTTGTTTTATTATCTGCATCTATAGCTGTAATAATGTAACAATAATACCTTACACTTCCATTACGATAGTATCTTGTAACATCCCTGGCAATAGCGACCATATTACGGTAGGATATTTTTATTTTTTTGGGGCCGATGTAAATGGCCTCAGTGTCATACTGAAAATCGGATTGATTACCGCTTTGAAGATAAATTACTAAAACTATAAGGAGAACAAGAAAAATATAAGGGAGCAAATACATTACTGTTTTTATTTCTTATCTAAAAACCATTCCACAGCCAGTTCATATCCTTTCAATCCCAAACCGCTTATAACTCCTTTGGCTTTTGCAGAAACGTGAGAGACCTTTCTGAATTCTTCCCTGCCAAAAATATTAGAGATGTGTACTTCAATTACCGGGGTAATCACAGCAGCAATGGCATCGCCAATGGCAACAGAAGTATGCGTATATCCGCCGGGGTTAAAAATTATACCTTCTGAACTAAAACCTACCCTTTGTATTTCGTTAATTAACTCGCCTTCTACATTACTTTGAAAATAGGATATTTCAAGGTTGGCATATTTATCATGCATGCTCTTTAAAAAATTATCGAAAGATTCGCCCCCGTAAATGTCCACTTCTCTCGTTCCGAGCAGGTTTAAATTTGGTCCGTTGATGATCGCTATTTTCATGATATGAATTTCACTTATTAATACCAATTACACTAATTAAAGATAATTTACACGAAAGCCCTATTTTAATTAGCGTTGATCAGGTTTATAAAATCATCAAATAAATACCTGCTGTCGTGTGGGCCCGGTGTGGCCTCAGGATGATATTGCACAGAAAAAGCCGGTTTATCTTTAAGCCTGATGCCTTCGATGCTGTCATCATTCAGGTTTACGTGTGTTATCTCCACATTTGCATTGGCACGCACAGCTGCAGGGTCAACACCAAAACCATGGTTCTGTGTAGTGATCTCACTTCTGCCGCTGATGATATTTTTTACCGGGTGATTTAAGCCACGGTGGCCATGGTGCATTTTAAAAGTAGGGATATCGTTTGCCAATGCCAGTAACTGGTGGCCGAGACAGATACCGAATAAAGGTTTATTAGCCGCCAGTATCTGTTTCACTGTTTTAACGGCATAATCCATTGGTGCAGGATCGCCGGGGCCGTTGCTGATGAAATACCCCACCGGTTTAAATGCTTCCAGTTTTTCAAAAGAAGTTTTAGCAGGATGTACTTTCACATAAGCGCCTCTTTCCACCAGGCAGTTCAATATATTTTTCTTGATACCAAAATCCAATACTGCAATTCTCAACGCACTTGTTTCATCGCCCAAAAAATACTCTTCCGTGGTGCTCACTACAGAAGCCAGTTCCAATCCATCCATAGAAGGCACTTTTTTTAACGCTGCTTTTAATTCAGCTACATCCAATACTTCGGAGGATATAATACAATTCATGGCGCCCTGTGTGCGTATATGAGCTACTAATGCCCTTGTATCAATACCATCAATAGCAACTATCTGCTGGGCTTCAAAATATTCCTGTAAAGAGGCGTCAGCCATAAAGCGGCTGTATTTTTCTTCCAGGTTGCGGCCGATCACAGCTTTTACTTTTACGCCATCGCTTTCTACATCGCCGGCTTTTACACCATAGTTACCGATGTGTACACTGTTCATGATCAATACCTGGCCATAATAACTGGGGTCAGTAAATACTTCCTGGTAGCCCGTCATGCCGGTATTAAAACAAACTTCGCCTGTAGAGGTACCAATTTTACCAAATGCTTTACCATAAAAAACGTTGCCGTCTTCTAAAACTAAAATTGCAGGCTTTGAGGAGGTGTTAGACATTAATCAAAAAGTTTTGCAAAGAAACTAATTCAATTGCGTAATGAACAAATAAAATTTTTCACATTATTTTTTTAAGCCGTCTGACCGTTCGTAACCGTCCGACGGCTTAAAAAAAAGCTCCGATAATACTATCAGAGCTTTTAATATAAACAGTTGGTTTCAATTTATGCTTTTTCTTCGGTTGCGGTATCAGTTGCAGGAGTTTCAGCAGTTGCAGTAGTATCTGCGGCAGCTTCTTCAGTTGCTTTCTTTTTAGCACCACCGGCCCTACGTGTTTTTTTAGCAGGTTCTGCAGCAGCTTTAACACCTTTACCGTAAATCTCGTTAAAGTCAACCAATTCAATCATTGCAATTTCAGCATTATCACCAGCTCTTGCGCCCAACTTGATGATACGTGTGTATCCACCCGGGCGTGCAGCAACTTTTGGTGCCACTACAGTAAACAATTCTTTTACAGCAGCTTTATCATTTAAGTAGCTGAACACAATACGGTGATTGTGCATGATGGCTTCTTTGCTGGCAGTGTTCTTTGTTTTGGTGATCAATGGCTCGATGTAAGTACGCAAAGCTTTTGCTTTAGCCAATGTAGTAGTGATCCTTTTGTAAGTGATCAGCTGGCAACCTAAGTTCATCAATAACGCTTTTCTGTGAGAAGCCGTTCTGCTAAGGTTGTTGTTTTTGTCTCCGTGACGCATGACATTTTAATTTTAATTTCCTTCACACCGTGTCAGGATTTGTGAAGTACTGGTTATAAAAAAAGCTACTGGCTTTGTAGCCAATAGCTGTTAAAGAATTTATTCGTCGTCTAATTTTAATTTGCTCAGATCCATACCGAAGCTTAAGCCTCTTTCATGCAATACCTGTTCAATTTCACTTAAAGATTTCTGGCCGAAGTTTCTGAATTTCATCAGGTCTTCTTGTTCGTACTGTACCAGTTCGCTTAAAGAGTTGATCTTAGCTGCTTTCAAACAGTTGAAGGCACGTACTGAAAGGTCCAGATCTTCCAATGGTGTTTTCAACATTTTGCGTAATTGCAAAGTTTGTTCGTCAACCAGGTCTTCCTTCTTATCTTCTTTAGTATCAAAAGTGATGTTTTCATCAGTAATGATCATCAGGTGCTGAATTAAGATACGGCTGGCTTGTTTTACAGCTTCTTCAGGATGAATAGTACCGTCGGTAATAACTTCCATGATCAGTTTCTCAAAATCGGTACGTTGTTCAACACGGGTATTTTCGATAGTGTATTTTACATTCTTTATCGGAGTGTAAATAGCATCTACAGGAATATAACCGAAGTGAGAACTTTTTTCTTTATTTTCTTCCGCTGGCACATAACCACGGCCTTTACCAATAGTGATCTCGATATCCAGTTTTGCACTGCTGTCCATAGTACAGATCAGCAATTCAGGATTCATTACTTCAAAAGAAGGTGATGCTTCACCAATCATTGCTGCAGTAAATTCTGATTTATTTTTTATTGAAAGGGTAACTTTTTCCACGTTAATATCCTGATCTACCTTTCTTTTAATACGAACTTGTTTAAGGTTCAATATAACTTCAGTTACATCTTCGGTAACACCTTTAATGGTTGCAAACTCGTGGTCGGCACCAGAAATGTTTATACCGATGATAGCATAGCCTTCCAGAGAGTTTAATAAAACCCTGCGCAAAGCATTACCGATAGTTACACCATAACCAGGTTCCAGCGGACGAAATTCGAAGTTGGCTTCAAATTCAGTTGCTTTTTGAAGAACGATCTTATCAGGTTTAACAAAATTTAAAATTCCCATATTTAAATTATTAATTGTTATTTAATGATTGATTAAAGGGGCAGAACACGCCTGAAGCGTGCTCATACATGCAATTCTTATTTAGAATACAATTCCACAATCAACTGCTCCTTAATATTTTCAGGAACGCTTTCTCTTTCAGGATAAGCAATAAAAGTTCCTTTGGTATCAGCTTCGCTCCAGTCTAACCAGTTGAACTTAGCATTTTTACCACGCAGGTTGCCGGTGATAGCAACATTAGCAGCACTTTTATTTTTCAAACCAATCACATCACCCGGTTTGCAGCTGTAAGAAGGCACATTCAATACTTCACCATTTACAGTGATGTGTTTGTGAGATACCAACTGGCGTGCGCCCTGGCGGCTTGGAGCAATACCCATACGGAAAACGGTGTTGTCTAAACGGGCTTCCAATAATTTGATCAGGTTTTCACCGGTAACACCTTTACGGCGTGCAGCTTCATCAAATGTTTTGCGGAATTGTTTTTCCAGCAAACCATAAGTATATTTTGCCTTTTGTTTTTCCCTTAACTGTAAAGCGTATTCGCCTAAAGTTTTGCGCTTACGTGTTGCGCCGTGCATACCCGGAGGGTTGCTGTTTTTTGTTAACCATTTACCATTACCGGTAATAGGTTCGCCAAAAATTCTTGAGATTTTTGTTTTGGGGCCTGTGTAACGTGCCATAATTGTAGTACTGGTCTTTTAGTGTCGGTGCATCATTATAAAGACCTTTTAAAATGAATAATGCACCCAGTTAATAATTATTTTAGATTTATGATTTGGAATTTATGATTTCTTTCAAATTCAATTTTCTTCTGTATCCTCTTGCTGTATAAGGCTGAAGGAAATCAAAAATCATATATCCTACATCAGAAATTGTATTAAACTCTTCTTTTCTTTGGAGGACGACATCCGTTGTGTGGCAAAGGGGTAACATCTTTGATCATTGCTACTTCAATACCATTCTGAGATAAAGAGCGGATAGCACCTTCACGGCCGCTACCTGGTCCTTTTACATAAACGTCCACTCTTTTTAAACCGGCATCAACTGCAGTTTTTGCTGCATCTGCACCTGCCATCTGAGCTGCATACGGTGTATTTTTCTTACTACCCCTGAAACCCATTTTACCAGCGCTTGACCATGAAATAACCTGGCCCTGCTTATTGGTTAAACTGATGATGATGTTGTTGAAACTTGCTACAATGTGAGCGTCTCCGTGACTGTCCACTTTTACTACTCTTTTCTTTGCAGCTGCTTTTGCGCCTTGAGCTTTACCGCCCTGTGCTTTTGCCATAAATAATTTTAAATTAGGTAATCTTAAAAAATATTTCCCGGTTGTTACCGGGATTGAACCAACCCTCCTGCTGACTTATAAAGCGATCCGGCGTTTGTTCAAAAAAACTAAGTCTATATATAAAAGAATGATGCGCCGATTACAAAATCAGCACATCATTAGATTATCAGATTATTTTTTAGCCACTTTCTTCTTACCGGCAACTGTCTTACGTTTACCTTTTCTTGTACGGCTGTTGGTACGTGTACGCTGACCACGTAAAGGCAAACCTTTACGGTGACGTAAACCACGGTAGCAGGCGATATCAAGCAAACGCTTAATGTTCATCTGTGTTTCACTACGTAAAGCACCTTCAGTTTTAAATTCACCGGCAATGATATTACGGATGGCGGTTTGCTCATCATCATTCCACTGGTTAACTTTCTTACTCAGGTCGATACCTGCTTTAGTTAAAATATACTGGGCGGTTGAACGGCCAATACCATAAATGTAGGTAAGTCCTATTTCGCCTCTTTTACTTTTTGGTAAATCTATACCGGCAATACGAGCCATATTTTTATTTTAGATTTTTGATTTGCGATTTATTCGGATTTCAGATTGCCGATTTTAGATTTTATTGACGTTCGATATAATTCCGAAATCTAAAATCTACAATCGTAAATCTGCAATTGCACTATCCTTGCTTTTGCTTAAAACGAGGATTCTTTTTGTTAATAACATACAGCCTTCCTTTCCTTCTCACAATCTTACAATCAGCGCTGCGCTTTTTAATTGATGCTCTTACTTTCATGATGTTGTTTTTTGTCGTGAGTTGTGAGTGGTAAGCCGTGAGTTAAAGAACCAGGTTCTGCTCACGCCTGACGATTCACGCCTGACGTTTTTATTTATATCGGAAAATTATTCTTCCTCTTGTTAAGTCATAAGGGCTCATTTCCACCCCTACTTTATCCCCCGGCAAAATACGGATGTAGTGCATACGCATCTTGCCCGAAATCGTTGCTAAAATTTCGTGGCCGTTTTCTAACTTTACTTTGAACATAGCATTGCTTAATGCTTCAACTATTGTTCCGTCTTGTTTAATAAGTGCCTGTTTAGCCATAATTTTGGGAGCGCAAAGATAAGAAGATATATTTAATATTTATCAACAAAATTGCGATATTTACCAACAAATCAACTATTTTTCCCCATGAAGAAGACTTTTTTAGCTTTTTTAGCGCTGGCAATTGCCGGAATTTCATGTAAAAAATCTGATTCCACGCCTGCTGAGGCCGAAAAATATATGGACCTTACCGCCGGAACCACCTCAAAATACCAGCTCACCAATAATCTAACTGCCTCAGTAACAATCAATACGGTAACTTCCACCAACCGGGATAGCACTATTGGCAGCAAGGTTTACCATGTTTTTACCAACAGTAATGGTACGCCCAACGAATATTATAATATTACCGGCAACGATTATTATACTTTCAGGAGCCTGGGCGCTGCCCTGGGCAATCTTACGGTGGAAAGTATTTATTTAAAAGATAATGCAGCTGTCGGGGCATCCTGGAGCCTGCCGGTGAATGTACCCGTACCCGGATTGGGCACGGTACCTGTTACCTTAACTAATACCATTGCCGAAAAAGGGACCGGCAGAACCGTAAATGGAGTTGCTTATACCGGGGTTATTCACATCACCACCACAATTGCTGTTACCGGATTGCCCCCCGGCTCAGTAACTTCTGATATACAATCTTACTATGCCCCTAAAGCCGGGCTGATTGAAAGCAAGTATAAAGTAAGCGTTCCCTTACTAACGGTAAATGTAGATCAGAATACGATCCTGATTCAGTAAGCATTTTATTTATACATCAGTTTACAGGTTTGCTTTTCTTTGGTTGAAAGATCAGTTACTGTTAAGATATAAACCCCACTGCCCATTGCCGCATTTCTCGGGTACTCAATTACCCTGTTTTGAATATCCGTATAAATTACCGACATTATTTTTTGCCCCACCATCGTTTTAATTTCCACCAGGTAATTTTTCGGCTCTGTGCTTCTTATGGTGATCTGCAATTTGCTTTCTACCGGGTTGGGGTAAACAGTAATATCAATCCTGGTATTCTTTATTAAAACTGTATTGCTGTATTTAATACGGTTATTTGAAGTAACCATTTTAAGCCGGTAATAATTATTTGCTGTTAAAGGATCTTTATCGATAAACGTATTGGACAGGCCTGTTGTATTATTGAAAGTTCCGATTGTGGTAAAGCCGGTATTGTTGCCCACACTTTTTTCCAGGTAATATTCTTTTATACCGGCATGATCACTATTCCAATAAAGGCGGTTACCATCGGGTAGTTTTATGCCACTCAGCGTTATATCACCAACCGGCAAAACAAATCCGCAAAAACCGGTTAATACATAGTTGGCATACTTTGTAAGGCAGCCGTTATTAACCACAATCTTGCAAAAATACCTGCCGGTATCAGCCAATGAAAGGCTTGGGAAATATAAGCCCGGGCCTGTGCCTACAATGATGCTATCGTTAGGTACAACCCTTTTGTACCAGGTATACACTGCGCCTGCAACGGAATCTACCCTCAACGTTAAAGCATGATTAAAACATTCGATAGTATCTGCAAATACAAGAAAATTAGCCAGCGGCAATACACTTACGTCATATAAACTGGCATTGCCACAACCATCCACCACCCTTAATCTTATCAACGAATACACAGTACCATTATTGATAGAAAAAACAGGGCTTGCCTGTGGCGCTGTAATAATGCTGGGAGAAGCCGGTACGCTTCCGATAATTTCATAAGTGTACGGGCCTACACCACCGGTAACTTTCACACTTACATTAAAGCTGTTATTATCGCACTGGTAGGCATTGGTACCTGACAGAACGGGGAAAATATAGGGTTTTACCAATGCAGTATCGTTTACATATTTAGCGCAATTTTCAATGTATGTTTCAAAAATATAAACACCCGGACCAAGATTGAGGAACGTATAATTATAGCCGGAAGAGGAGGATGCATTAACCGAAACCGGAACACCATCTTTTTTAATGATCTTGGGTGTTATATTGCCGCCAAGATTGCTGGTAATACTAACCAATATATCTGCTGAACCATTTGGCCATATACCCGAAGGGCACTTAGGCGTAACTGTTACCAACCGGTTTGCTATACTAATACTTGGCGCAATGTATACCGAGTCTTTACTTCCGCATTGATCTGTTACCACTACTTTGTACTTTAACGGCAGTAATAAGCCGGGTACATTTACAAAAGTGTAACTGCTGCTGCCGGTTGTTACTGTTTGCATCAATACTCCGGTTGGCGCAAACAAAGAAAGTGTATAGGCCGGTATGCCCGAGTTAATGGTTACTTTTATTTCAGTAGTACCCAGTATGAGGCATGATTTTTTTGCCGACAAACTGATACTGGCCGGTACAGGCAACACGGTAAAGCAGCGGGTAATAACCGTATCGTAACAAGCCGGGTTGTTTTGAATTTTTATGCAATAATTACCAAAAGGCAGATTGGTAAATACGCCGCTTGTATTACAACTCAGCAATACGTTCATATTATCGTATATGCAGTACTGTGGCTTACTGATATTTACCTGGCCGGTTATTGTAGCGGTAAAATCAGTACAGGTTTTGTTACTGATGGAAACGCTTGCCGCTACCGAAGGTTTTGGCCTGATAACAGTAAAACAGCGGGTTATTGTAGTATCATAACAGCCAGGATTATTTATTACATCAATACAATAAGTACCATAAGGTAGATTATCAAAAATACCGGTTGAATTACAGATGATCAAAACGTGTGCTGCAGTGTACAAGCAGAACTGCGGATTATTTAAATGAGAAGTATCCCCGACAATTACCGTAAAAGTTAAACACGTAAGATTTGTTATTGTAACATTCGGGCCTACATAAGGAACCGGCCGTGTAACCGTGAAACATCTTATGATAGTTGTATCAAAGCATGCCGGGTTATTAAAGATTTTAATGCAATACTTTCCAAATGGCAAATCAGTAAAAATGCCTGTGGAATCGCAGGTTATTAAAACATTAGCGGAATCGTACAGGCAATAGTACGGATCGTTAAGATTGACCTGCCCTGTAACGGTTACTGTAAAACCTTTGCAGGTGGTGGTAATTTTTACATTGGCATCAACCGATGGTACCGATTTATTAACGGTAAAACATCTTATAATGGTTGTGTCGTAACAATTATCTTTTATAGTGATACAATATGATCCATAAGGCAACAAATTAAAAACCCCGGTTGTGTTGCAGGTAATTAATGTGTGCAGGTTGTCGTAAATACAATATTGCGGATTAGTTAAATTCAACTGCCCGGTTACAGTAGCGGTAAAAGTAGAACAGGCTTTATTGGTTATGGTTATTGCTGCATCTACTTTCGGTACAGCAGTGTCTTTCCACACTACTGATTTAATGTTGCCGCAATTATCTTTTACAAATAACTGAACGGTGTGTTTATTGGCGATATAATATTTAAAGGTATTGGACGAAAACCAGGTAGTATCACCCGGGGTAATTGACGCTCCATATAAAAACCCGTTAAAGACAGTACTCGGTGTTACATTTCCCCTGCTGTCTTTTAAATTGATGGTCACTGAAATACTATCGCAACCAATTTTAGTAACGGTATAATTGTTGATCCACCAATCGTAATTGAGAATAGTAACATTACGGGTTTGCAATGCCCCGCAGGAATCGCTGAGCTGAATAAGATAACTGCCACTTGTTAATCCTGTAAAAACACCGGCTGTACTTACCGTGCCCACCCCTGAAGCAGAAGGTGCAATTATTTTGTATGAAAATGGCGCTCGGCCAAAAGTCTGGCTAGTTACCGTTATTGTGCCGTCGCTTCCGTTAATGCAGGTTACATCGGTAGATACCATTGTAAAATTAGGTGCCACATAATCGCCATCAATGGTTACACTATCCTGGTCGTATACACAATTGGTAACCACGTCTTTTACAGTGATTAAATACCGGCCAGCCGATAATCCTGTTATGAGGCTGCTGGAGGTATAATTGGTCAATACCGGCCCGGAGGCTTTGTATTGATAAGTGCCCGATCCGCCGGTGGCATTAATTTGTACTGTACCGGTAGCGGCGCATCTTGATTCGGTTGTTTGGTACGTTGCCGTTAATGAACTACAGTTTTGTGAAAGTGTATGTTTAGGAAGAAGTAAAGCAGGAATTAATAGTAAAAAGCAAAGTACCGTTAAGTATAGTTTATTCATTCAGTAGGATTTGGTACAACAGGTGAACGTTGTAGTTTTTTGCTTATTGTACCAAAGAAATTAATTATGCCACTGCTAGTAAAAAAAGATGATTTGTTATAGGTAAACTACATTAAAGGATGTAAAAAAACAGTGGCACGCAAGGTAGTTTCCCGGTTAAACTGCTGCTATTAAGAAAGTGTTTTTACTAGTAGTTTTACCGAACGTTATGCCATTAAAAAGCCGCCATTAAAATGGCGGCTTCAATTCAATATGATATATTTTCAGTCAAATGTTTCGTCGTTCAAATGTACTTTGGTCATATCATAAAAATGATTTTGTAACTGGTGCAGGGAAATGGGTTGTGCGATATGCCTTCTTTCGTCACGATACCATATCTCCAGTTTTGAAAAATCTCCTTTTGCCGGCAGCATCATTCTGAACGCACCTTTCATATACTTTACTGTACCGTCTTCATTTTCGTGTTTGTGAAACCTGAGTTTTTCCAACTGGGCATCATCAAGAGGAATAGCGCTCAGTTGTTCTGTTTCGTACCAGAAATCCTGTGCACCGGTGTTAACACAAACTTGTTTTTCGGTGTGGTTCAGGTCAGTTACTTCGCCCTGTTTTTTGTCGCCATCATTATCAGCGATAAGGTAATCGCCTACTTTAATTTCATTGAATTTTATCATAGCAAATCGTTTTTATTTATCCGAATATAAGAAAAATTTCACAAAAATCAAGTGCGTTTACGATAGCTTAACACTGCCCAGCAGTTAAAGAAAACAGCAAAGCCAAACATTTTAAGCAAATGATACTTTATGTCTGCCAGTGAACTGCCTTTTAAAACCACCATCCGCATCACTTCAATAAAATAAGAAACGGGGTTGAAACGGGTGATCCACCTGGCCCATTCGGGCATACTGTCAATAGAGGTGTACAGGCCGCCAAGTAAAATAAAGATCATCATGATGAAGAAAGATAACAACATAGCCTGTTGCTGGTTGGAAGAATAGGTGGATACCAATAAACCCAAACCCAGCACCGCCAGTAAGTACACGGCAGCAAAAATATAAATGGTAATAAAACTGCCAACCGGCACGATGCCATAAAATAATCTTGCGATGGAGAGACCGATTGTAAGCACCACAAAACCTAAAAGCCAGAATGGAATTAATTTACCCAATATAAAATGATATTTCTTTATTGGCGTCACGTTGATCTGTTCAATGGTACCGATCTCTTTTTCTTTTACAATATTAATGGCGGTAAGATTGGTACCTACCATCGTTAATAAAATTACCAGTATGCCGGGCACCATAAAATATTTATAATTCATCAACGGGTTATACCAGTTGGAAGAAGTGATCTCTACCTGTGTTTCGGGACTGAACCTTGGAAACTGGATCCATGCTGTTCGTACTGTTTTGTTATAATCCTGTATGATCGTTCTTAAATAGGCCCCGCCTAAACTTGCTTTAACACCATTGATGGCATTCATGGCCATAAATAATTGAGCTTCATTTTCCTTTACCAGGTCTTTTTCAAAATGACCGGGAATCTGCAATACGAGGTCTGCTTTATCTAATTCAATTTGTTGTAAAGATTGGTCGTAAGAGGAGTTGTAGGATGCCAGGTTAAAATATCCTGATGCCGTGATTTTATTAATTAATTGCCGTGAATATTCTGAATGGTCCTGGTCTACCACCGCCAGTTTAATATTTTTTATTTCATAGTCTGCCGCCCACGGTAAAATGATCAATTGAATAACGGGCATGATCAGTATCAATCGGATAATTGCCGGGTCCCTGAAGATCTGCCTGAATTCTTTTTGCAATAAAAATCTTATTGTTCTCATGCCAGGCGGATTTTAAATTTCTTAATAGCCATCGTCAATAAAAAAATCATCATCCCGGCAAGGATCAGCGTTTCCTTCCAGATAGCTTTTAAACCGAGGCCTTTTATCATTACCGATTTTACAATGATGTAATACCATTTTGCAGGAACGATGTTTGATACCGTACGCAAAGGCAAGGGCATATTTTCGATAGGGAACATAAAACCACTCAGCATAACGGTGGGTAAAAACAAAGCAATTAATGAAATGAACATAGCGGATTGCTGCGAATTTACTCCGGCAGAAATCAATAATCCTAATGACAGTGATACCAGCGTAAATAAAATACTTTCGAATGCCAATAAAAATATACTACCGTTAATGGGCACTTCCAATACAAATACGCTCAGCAATAAAATGGTGGTGATATTTACCATTGACAATAATAAATACGGAACTGCCTTTGCCAGCACCACTATTTGTGGCCGCATGGGTGACACCAGCATAATTTCCATGGTGCCCATTTCTTTTTCCTTTACGATGGTGATGGCTGTCATCATAGTACACACTAATAGCAATACCATTGCCATAACACCAGGTACAAAGTTAAAAGCTCCTTTCAATTGGGGATTATACAACATCCGCATTTCGGTATTGATGGTGTAAGGAAGTTTTCGGTTGTTAGTGATCCGGTTCTGATAATCGATGATTACAGCAGCAGCATAGCTGGTTAATGTATTGGCCACATTAGGATCAGATGCATCTGCAATGATTTGCACCTGTGCTTTATTCAAATGCTGCAGATCTTCATCAAAATGCGGAGGCAGAATAATGGCCAGTTTGATCGTCCCTTTTTTAAATTCTGCTTCTACCTGATTATAGTTGGTCAGGTTCTTTTCTATTTCAAAATAACGGCTGGCGCTGAACTGTGCAATCAATGAAGTAGTGGCAGCATCTTTTGAATTATCGAGTACCGCAATTTTTGCATTCTTTACTTCATTGGTTAATGCAAATCCAAAAATAACGATCTGCACTACCGGCATACCCAACAGGATAAACATGGTACGCTTATCCCGCCAGATGTGGAAGAATTCTTTTTTTACGAATGCGAAAAATTGTTTCAAAATTTAGTTTTTATATTTCCATTTTAAAATTCATTATGAATATACCAGGCAATTTATAACACAGAGTTTCACGGAGAGAAAGCACAGCGATACTATTATTACTCTCTTTACCCATCAATTCTCGTTGCTTTTCTTGCCAATTTTAAAAACACCTCATCCATGGATGCTGCACCATGCATTATTTTTAATTGTGATGGTGTATCCAGTGCTTCTATTTTTCCATCTACCATTATACTTACCCTGTTGCAATATTCTGCTTCGTCCATATAATGCGTGGTAACAAAAATGGTAATACCAAGTGCCGATGCCTGGTAGATCATATTCCAGAATTCTCTTCTTGTAACAGGATCAACACCACCGGTGGGCTCATCTAAAAAAACAATTTCCGGCTCATGAAAAATCGCAACCGAAAAAGCCAGTTTTTGTTTCCAGCCCAGTGGCAAAGACCTTACCAACACGTTGGCCTCTTTTTCCAGGTGCAGGTGATTTAAAATAAAAGCCGTCTTGTTTTTAATGAATGTATCTGACTTACCATATATGCCGCCATAAAACTGCATGTTCTCTTTTACCGTAAGATCATCATACAAAGAAAATTTCTGGCTCATGTAGCCAATACTTTTTTTAATTTTTTCGTTGTCTTTATACACATCTAATCCTGCAACAGTGGCTTCACCTGAAGATGGAAGTGATAAGCCGCACAGCATCCGCATCGCTGTTGTTTTTCCTGCGCCATTGGCACCAAGAAATCCAAATATCTCTCCTTTATTTACTTCAAAGCTGATATGGTCAACAGCAATGAAATCGCCAAAGCGTTTGGTGAGCTGGTCAGCAGTTATGACTTTGTTATTACTCATTTAATTTTTCATTAGTGCAATAAAACAATCTTCAATATCCGGCTTTGTTTCATGCAGCATGATATTTTCTCCCGGCTTTTGCCGGATAAAATTTTCCAGTGCTTCTTTTCCTGATTTATTTTTCATTACCACATGATGATACTCTCCAAATGGATATACATCTTTTACAAAATCTTCACCTTTCAATTCATTTAACAAGTGAAGCATGGAAGAAGATTTAACAGCCCATAACGGATCAGAAAAATCGTTAACGATACCTTCCGGTGTATTGATAGAAAGTACATTGCCGTTTTGAAGCAAGGCTACCCTGTCGCATAATTTTGCTTCATCCATATAAGGTGTTGAAACAAGAATAGTAATACCCTGTTGCTTTAAGCCCTTCAGCATTTCCCAGAATTCCTTCCGGGAGACTGCGTCCACACCTGTGGTAGGTTCATCTAAAAATAATACTGACGGCCGGTGTATTAATGCACAACTCAATGCCAGTTTTTGTTTCATACCGCCGGAAAGCTTACCGGCTTTTCTTGTTTTAAACGGCTCAATTTGTACGTAAATATCTTTTATCAAATCATAATTCTCATCGATACTGGTATTAAAAATAGTAGCAAAGAAGTTCAGATTTTCTTCCACCGAAAGATCGGGGTACAAAGAGAATTTACCCGGCATATAACCCACTCGTTTTCGTATCGCTTTATAATCTTTCGCCACATCAAAACCGTCAACAGTTGCAGTGCCGCTGTCAGCCAGTAACAAAGTTGTAAGTATTCTGAACAGGGATGTTTTACCGGCACCATCAGGACCAATGATACCAAACAGTTCCCCCTGCTCCACATTAAATGAGATATTATTTAATGCGGTCACATCTTTTTTCTTACCGTAGGTCTTAACAATATGTTCAACTGTAACTGAAGGCATTTTATTTATTTACAAACTTTATTTACTTTATCAACTCTATTTACTTTGCCTCCCGCAACAACACTTCGCCATACATACCTATTTTTAAAAAGCCATCATTCTTCACTTTTATTTTTACCGCATACACCAGGTTTGCCCTCTCCTCCTTTGTCTGGATGGTTTTGGGTGTGAACTCTGCTTTATCTGCAATCCAAGTGATGGTACCACTGTATTCCTTAGATTTTTTTTCACCATCATCAATCAGCACTTTAACTGTTTGCCCCAGTTTTACCTGCGGCAATTGAATACCGGAGATGTAAGCTCTTAAATTTAATGAAGAGAGATCTGCGATCTTATACAACGCTTTTCCTGATGCAGTGATCTCTCCCTGTTCGGCATATTTTGTAATAACCGTACCGCTTACAGGATTGATGATATTAGCTCTTTGTGCCTGGTCCTGCAATTGTGCTACTCTTTTTTTCAAAGGATCGGCCTCACTTAAAATACCGCGGTTTTGTGTGGCAACATTATTGCGTTGTACATTGATCTGCTGTTGTGTAACACTTAATTGTTTACGGGCCACATCAATCTGTGCATTCATATCATCTAATTGCTTACCGGTTGCGGCATCTGCTTTTATCAAATTTTCAATCCTTGTTTTTTCGTGCAATAAATTATTCAGCTGCGATTGCTGTACTGCCAATTGATTTTGCAACAACTCTACCTGTGGTTGTACATTAGCTGTTTTTTCATTCAATGCTTTAATACTGGCTTCCACCTGTTCCTGCTGAAGCGAAATATTTTTTGCATCTACAATACCCACTACACTATCCTTTGAGATCTGCATACCTTCCTGTACAGTAAACGACACCAATTTACCGGGAAGTTCAGATGATACGATCACTTCATCCGCTTCAAAAGTACCGGTGGCATCGGCATTACTGGCGGCATTTTTGCAGGCAGCAACAGTAAGTAATAAAAAAATGGCTGTTATAAAATTTACTTTCTTCATAAAAAAGTGGTTATTGTTTTCCTGAAATGGTCTGGTAATTGATTTGCGCCTGCAGCAGCTGCACCTGGTGCGTAATTAAAGATTGCCTCGCCTGGTCTTCTGCATTTACTTCACGTAAGTAATCATTGGCGGTGATCACACTGTTTTCCAACTGTGCTTTTGCTGCATCCTTTACTTTTATTCGCAGGTCGATAATTTCGTTATCCTTTTCAATTAATTTTTTAAGTTTATCCACTTCTGCCTGTTGTTGTTGCAGGGAAGTATTGGTATTGAGTAAAAAAGTTTCTTTCTGAATTGCTATACTTTTCTTATTTATATCAATTAACTGCTTATCATTTTTCCTGGTGTACAAGCCCCCGAAATTCCAGTTCAACCTGACACCGGTGGTATAAAAAAAAGCAAACTCATTTTTTAACAGGTTTAATCCCGGCCGGCCATAACCGCTTTGTAAAAAAACGCCTGCCTTTGGTTTATTACGGCTGTCAATTAATTTATACTGCCCATTCAATAATTGTTCCTGTGTGGTATAAAATTTCAGTTCGGGCCTTTGTATGTCATTGGTGATTGATGTTGCTGATACTATTGGTTTTTCTAACTGTGTATTTTCGGCTAAAGATTGATTAATGAACAAACCTAACACATCGATCAAACCTTTCCGGGAAGATTGCAATTCTATTGCCCGTTGATCTGCTTTCAGCAATTCTGCCTTTAATACATTCAGGTTAGACCTGAAAGCTACACCGTTATCTACCTGCGCTGCTGTTTTTTTAATGCCGTTATTCAGATCTTCTTTTACAAGGTCCACCTGTTTCAATTGTTCGTCCAGGTACAAAACACCTAAAAACAATTGATTAATCCTTTCTTTCAATTTGTATAATTCCACTTCAATTTTTTGTTGTTCCGAAGCATTGTTTAATTGCTGGATATTTTTTTGTTCCCTGGTAGTGCCACCGTCATAAATGAGTTGATTAACATCAGCCACAATTTTATACTGGTCTTTTGATGGCGGCGTAATACTGATGCCCGGGAAAGGAATGCTCACTTGTGTAACGTCAGATTGGTAAGTGGCTTGCCCGCTTACACTGAATTGTGGCAAAAAACCTTTGCTTAAATTATCAATATTGATGCTGCTGGTTTTTAAAACCAGGTCACGCTGTTTTATTAAAGGATAATTTTGCGTGGCAAGATCATAGGCCTTTGTAAGGCTGAGCGTTTGTTGTTGCGCCTGCAATAAGGCAGGCAGGGCCAACAGTGTCAATAGTATCCGTTTCATATACAACCAGTGGTTGATTTTACAAGAAAAATTATTTCTTTATTGAGTCAATTATAAATTTCGGAATTTCCTTTCGCCGCTGTTCAATAACCTGTTCAAATTGCTGGTCGCTCATTTTTAAATTTTTGATGATCATTGGCCTGGCTATAAAAGGAAAAATGGTCATCGATAATAAATTCAGCAACAAGTGCAACGGGTTTACCTTTTTTATGGTTCCCTTCTTTACTTCTTTTTCAATCTGTTCCAGGAATTTCATTGGCCGCGGATTTTTTGTCATCGACCAAACCCGGGCAAAAAATTGTTCTGCATCCCGGTTGGCCTCATTCATTATAAACCAGGGCAGGTAAGGATTTTCCACCATCTCATCAATATATTCATTCACAAATAATTCTATCTTTTCAAACAAGGGCGCTTCCGATTCAAAAATGAAATTGATCCTGGGAAAGAACTTATTCGCTTCTTCCATAAATATTACCTCAAACAATTTGTCTTTATCGCGGAAGTAATAATGCAGCATGGCTTTATTGATGCCGGCTTCATCGGCAATATCCTGCATCCGGGCACCGGCCATGCCTTTTGTGGTAAATACTTTTCTGGCCGCAGCCAGTATTTTCTCCTCTGTTGTATCGTCTTTCTTTTTATTAACCATATAGTTTAACCAAACGGTTAACAAAAGTAAAAACAATTTTTCTTTCGCCAAATTTTTATTTAATGAATTGTGTTTTTGGGTGAGTGAATGGTAGTAAATATTGACATGAATGGTGAGGGCAGCCCCATAGATGAGAGGGAATATTCTTCAAATATTCCATTGTTTTCCCGAGTGAGCCACCCTTTAAGGGGTGACCCATTAGAGAAAAAATACCCCTTCGTTTGCAAGAGTGAGCCACCCTTTAAGGGGTGACCCACTCAGGGAAAGTTCGTTGATTTATTCCGCCCAACTCATCACATAATCCCCGTTCTCAATTTCCAATGCCTGCTTAGTGAGTTGCAGCGGCCGGAAAGTATCTACCATCACGGCCAGTTCTTTGGTCTCCTCGGCACCAATACTTTTAGCGACAGCTCCCGGGTGAGGGCCATGTGGTATGCCTGCAGGATGCAATGTGATCATTCCCCTGGTTACATTCCTGCGGCTCATAAAATCACCATCTACATAATACAATACTTCATCGCTGTCAATATTGCTGTGGTTGTAAGGAGCAGGAATAGCATCGGGATGATAATCATATAATCTTGGCACAAAGGAACACACTACAAAGGCGCTGGTTTCAAAAGTCTGGTGCACCGGTGGTGGCTGATGCACACGGCCGGTTATTGGTTCAAAATCATGAATAGAAAATATGTAAGGATAACAACATCCATCCCACCCTACTACATCAAACGGATGCGTACCGTAATGCAAACCATACAACATGCCTTTCTTTTTTGCTTTGATGAGGAAGTCGCCCTTTTCATCAATGGTTTGTAAATTTTGCGGTGTACGGATATCTCTTTCGCAGAAAGGCGCATGTTCCATCAGTTGCCCGTATTTACTCATGTAGCGTTTGGGAAAACGCAGTGGCGTAAAAGATTCCACAATGAACAAACGGTTCTTTTCATCTGTGAATTCTACCTGGTAAATGGTTCCTCTTGGCAGTACAATATAATCGCCGTAACCAAAAGGTAATTCGCCGTATTGTGTATGCACCGTACCGCTACCTTCATGCACAAAGATCATTTCATCGGCATCGGTGTTCTTATAAAAATAATTGCCTGTGCCTTTTGCAGGTGCAGCCAATACAATATGACAATCGCTGTTGACCAAAACCGGGATGCGGCTTTGCAAAAAATCTCCGCCGGGTTTTATATTAAAACCTTCGAAGCAACGGTGCTGCAGCATTTTTTCTTCTGCTACCTGCGGACTTACATCTACCTGTGGCTCTGTTTTTATAATTTGAGTGGGTGGATGACAATGGTACAGCAATGAATAATCATCGCTGAAACCTTCGGTGCTGAATAATTGCTCGCTGTATAAACCTCCATCGGGTTTGCGAAACTGCGTATGGCGTTTGTGCGGAATTTTTCCTAAAGTATAATAGTGAGACATCTTTTAATGGATAATTAATAAATGAATAATGTAGAATTCTTTTGAATCAATCATTATTACCAGACACAAAGTTCCAATGAGGCAAGTAAAAAAATATACTTCCAGTTGCGCTTATCAATATAATATGTGAAATTGCGGAAGAATGTCATAAGCTGAAATCGTACATAAAGTTAATGAATCAAAATCTTAAATCAACAATTACCTTATTGCCTTGTGCCGGGCTCATCTACATTGAAAATAAAAAATTGTTGCTGGCTTACAGCAGTAAAAAACAATGTTTTTATTTGCCTGGCGGAAAGATCGATAACGGCGAAACTGCTGCTGCTGCTTTATGCCGTGAAGTGCTTGAAGAAATGAATGTGCACATCAGCGAAAGCGATGTGGAATTTTACACACATATTGCTGCACCTGCCTATGGCGAAGCTGAAGGCACCATAATGGAACAGGATTGTTTTTTGTTGCACAAAAGGATCAATCCCACAGCATCAGCAGAAGTGGCATTGCTGCAATATTTTTCTGTAGCTGATTATAGCAATGAAATACACCAGGCACCGGGAGCCCTGTTGGTTTTAGCCCAATTACAAAAAGCCGGATTGATCGATTAAATTATGACCCGTATCGGATTGATATCAGACACCCATGGATTTTTAGACGATGCCGTTTTTGATCATTTTGAAAATTGCGACGAAGTATGGCATGCCGGAGATTTTGGCGATGGGGTTGCTCATGGTCTGACGTCCCGTCTGACCGTGTTGCGTGGCGTTTATGGCAATATCGACGGGCAAGATATCAGAAGTATTTATCCCGAGCAATTGGTGTTTATGTGTGAGGAAGTAAAAGTAATGATGCGGCACATCGGCGGTTATCCGCCACGATACAATCCCGAAACAAAAAAAGAGATCCTTGTTCATCAACCACAACTTTTTATTAGCGGCCATAGCCATATTTTAAAAATCATGTACGATGATAAGCTACAGTGCCTGCACATGAACCCCGGTGCAGCAGGTAAACAAGGCTGGCATAAAGTAAGAACCCTGATTCGTTTTGTGATAGATGGAAGGGAGATGAAGGATTGTGAAGTAATTGAATTAGGTAAAAAATAATGTGTTAAAACAACGATCATGCTTTTAAAAAATATTCCCGTGCTCCGCATTTTTGATGTAGCCAAAGCCAAAGAATTTTATATTGACTGGCTGGGTTTTACCATTGAATGGGAACACCAGTTTGAAGCCGGCATGCCTTATTATATCGGTATTGCAAAAGATACTATTCAGCTCCATCTATCCGAACACCATGGCGATGCCACGCCGGGCAGCAAAGTATTTATTACCTGTAACGAGATTGAAAAATTTCATGCCGGGTTGCTGAGCAGGCCTTACAAATATTACCGGCCAACTGTTGAAAAAACTTTTTATGGTTCTTTATGTATTGATATGCACGACCCGTTTGGCAACAAACTTTCTTTTAACGAATACATTAAACCGTAGATATTTTTTGTTTTTATTTCCCGCCATTTGCATGCAGGTCGGCCTTGCAATTAGTATCTAAGGCAGGTATGGCGCCTGTAACCAGGAAGCCCAGGATATCTGTAGTTTCTGAGGAGTAATACATAAGGCAGCCGGTATTACTGCAATGGTTGCCATGTGCAGCATCTTTGTGATTGGTTTGCATGGGAGAACCGATATCCACCAGTCCTAAAATGTGCCCGACCTCATGTTCAATTACGGTAGATTCCAATTTTGTTCTGCTGGCCTGGCCAATGGCGCCGGAATTATCATGTACCGTTTTTCCCAATATGCACATCGATGTATTCCTGTAGGCCAACCCTAACACTGCACTTTCGGTATAGGAACCATCAGTATATAAAAAATATACCCCCAGCTGATTGCCCGATGTAAAAACAGTACGGTTGTTTTTTTCAATGGTAGCAATATCGGTTAAGGATAATACCACTTTGTTGGCAGATGCTATTTGTGATTGTACCACAGTGATACCTCCGGGTTTATTAATAAGGCTGTTAAAAAATGCGGTGAGATTATTAATTGCAGCAGCATCAGGCGCAAAACCCGGCATGTACTGAATTTCTATTTTTACAGAAGTATAATTAGTGGCGCTTAATAAATCGTTCGCAGCGGCCCCTACCTGTTTATCGTTTGCACTGTTGATGCCCGGCAAACCTGTAGAACTGCTGTCTTTTTTGCTGCAGGATAAATTTTGTACCCCTGTTAAAGCTAATAACGAAATTATAACCAGTTTTTTCATAAGTCAGGTTTTATGGATATCTACGAAAACTATGCCACAAGGGTTTAATACTGATCATTCTACCCAATCGGCCACAAAAATATTGGTATCATGCGTGCCACCATTATTGCGGTTACTGCAGAATACTATTTTTTTCCCATCAGGAGAAAACATGGCAAAGGCATCGAATATTTTTTCAGCGGTTACTTTTTCCAGGTTGGTGCCATCTTCATTTATAGTAAACAGGTTAAAAGGATAACCTCTTTTACTCTGATGGTTGCTGGCAAAAATAATGCGCTTACTATCGTGCATATAACTGGGAGCCCAGTTGGCATTACCAAAGCTGGTTACCTGTTTTACATTGTTACCATCCAGGTCAGATACAAATACCTCCATATTTGTAGGGGCCACTAAATTCTCTGCCAGCAATTCTTTATATTCTTTTACTTCAGCTTCGGTTTTGGGCCTGCTGGCACGCCAGATAATTTTTTTTCCATTGGGACTGAACCATGCGCCGCCATCATACCCCAATGTATTGGTAATTCTTTTTTCTTTGCCTGTTTTCAGGTCCATCACATACAGGTCAATATCGCCATCTTTATCACTGGTGTAGATCATTTTCTTACCATCGGGAGATAAAGTAGCTTCTGCATCGTAGCCTTTGCTGGTGGTTAACTGCTTTACAATTTTACCATCCAGGCCGGCCATAAAAATATCATAGCTGTCATACAATGGCCAGATGTATTTGTTACCGTATTTTTTCCTGTCGGGTACAGGCGGGCAGGTATCTGCACCTAAATGAGTGCTGGCATAAATAATATGTTTGCCATCTTTAGTAAAAAAACCGCAGGTGGTTCTTCCTTTTCCGGTACTTACTTTTGTATACGTAAATTTTTCGCCGGGCTTTGTGGGTATCTTGCCCACAAACATTTCATCGCACATGATGCCTTCTTTGGGATTCGTGCGTTGAAAAATAAGCCATTTGCCATCGTAGCTGAAATATGCTTCGGCATTATCGCCGCCAAAAGTTAATTGCTGCATATTTTTAAAATGCTTTTCGCCGGGAAAGAGAATGGTATCTTCAGGGTGAGTCGTGAGTCGTGAATCGTCAATGGTGAATGATGACTGGTGAATTGGATTCTTTGCTTTGAAAGAACTCACTGGAATCGTTATAGTCAGCAATACTATTGCAGCAAGGGCAAATCTTCTCATTGATGTAGTTTTATGCGGCAAAGTTAAGGCTCTGCTCATTTTAATTGTCAGAAAAATGTAATGACGTTAACAAGTATCGGCTTAATTTTGCGCCATCAAATAATTTATGAAGCAAATAATCCCCGGCCTTTTTGTTTTTATCTTTTTTGCAGCCTGTAATAACGCTGCTACAGAGCAACCCCTTACCAAACAGGAAATACCTGTGCAGGAAAAAGAAATGAAGGAGGCTATTTTTAAATATCCTGATTCAATAGCGCTGAGAAACGCATTGATAGAATATTATTATAACAACAGTAATTATGATATGGCATTAAGTGAGATAAACAATGCTATACAGAAAGACAGCAATAACGCTTCACTTTGGGATAAAAGAGGCAGACTTTACTTTGAAAACGGAGACACCGCTGATGCCATAAAATCTTACCAGACAGCAATCGACATATTCCCTGATCCTCAATATATAATGTCCCTTGGATGGATATATGCACAAAGAAAAGACAGTAATGCACTAGTGATGGCCAACGCTTTGCTTATTGGCAAAAATGCTCATTCGGAAAAAGAAGCTTTATTAATTAAAGGATTGTACTTTAAAGCGAAAGGAGATAATCAAAAAGCTTTAAGTTTTTTTGATACTTGTATCAACATGGATTATACCTATATGCTAGCGTATAGCGAAAAAGCCATTGTGTTATATGACATGACAAAATATGAAGAAGCGCTTAAAGTACTGGACAGAGCCGTTACATTACAGAATAAATTTGATGAAGGCTATTACTGGATGGGCCGTTGTTTTGAAAAACTCAACAGAACCAACGATGCTATTGAAAGTTACCGGACGGCTATTTTATACAACCCTGATTATGATGAAGCGAAAGAAGCATTGAGCAAACTGGGTGTTAAATAGAAGCTCATAAATTCATGAAAGAGACTTTCTGAAGGCAAGTTTTTTAGCAGTCAGTTGATATAGCTAACTTTGCCTTTATTAAATATTATTCATTATCAATCATTCATTAGTAATATGGCTATCATCGCACCTTCCTTATTAGCTTCAAATTTTTTAAACTTAGAAGCAGAATGCAAAATGCTGAACGAAAGCCAGGCCGATTGGTTTCACCTGGATGTGATGGACGGACGCTTTGTACCCAATATTAGTTTTGGGCCGATGCTGATAGAGTTTTTCAGAAAAGCCACCACCAAATTTTGTGATGTGCATTTAATGATTGAAGAGCCGGAAAAATATGCCGAAGCTTTTAAGAAAGCCGGTGCCGATAATTTAACCATTCATATTGAAGCCTGCAGAAATTTACACCGCAATATCCAGCAGATAAAAGAGCTGGGCATGAAGGCCGGTATAGCAGTTAACCCACATACACCGGTTGAAAGTTTAAAAGATATTTTAGCTGATATTGATATAGTGTGTTTAATGAGTGTAAATCCGGGTTTCGGCGGACAATCCTTCATTCCTTATACGCTTACCAAAATAAAAGAATTGCGTAAAATGATCGATGAAAGATCATTGCAGGTAAAAATTGAAATTGATGGCGGCGTAACGGTTGCCAATGCAAAGTCAATTCTTGATGCCGGCGCCGATGTACTGGTTGCAGGTAATACTGTTTTTAAAGCAGCTGATCCTATTGCGACTATTGCACAACTAAAAGCTATTTAGCCGCCGCCAGGTTATCATATATCTGCTGCACCACATCACCGTCTTTCTTTAACCAGTTGGTTTCTGTTTTATCCCATTTGTATTTTTTACCAATTACATTTTCCAGCATTTCCTGTGCTTTATAAGCCTGTTCTTTATTGTAAAAGCAATTCACCCATTTATCCATCAGTTTATCTTTACCGGTAACGGTTATCGATCCATCGTACCAGTTAAAAACCGGCGGCAATCCAATAAATACGGCAGGCGAAGTTGTAGCCCTTGCTACTTTATCTTTCAATAATTTGTTGTAAAAATTAACGCAATCCAAAAGCCTTTTCTTAATGGCTTCATCAGATTCTGCCTTTGCAGGTTTAATGCGCCATTGATTATTGCTGCCATAAAACGGATCATCAGTTAATACTTTCTGCACTTTGCCATCCCCCCTGTACTCAATTTTCTTTTTATCACTTCCCCCCGTCAGTACCAGGTCCTTCCCGTCAAGCTTGTCAATAGTATATTGTGCTTTGCCACCATCTGTGTATGTAATAGTAAGACCTTTGCCCGCAGCATCCAAAGTCCATTTACCAAAGCGTATGGCATCACGGGGATTTACCACTACAGAACCATCAGAAAAAAACGAAAAGCCCCTGTATGGCATTTCAAAAGCAGCACTGCTGCCGGAAAGTTCTGCTTCCTGGGCATCATCCTTATTCTCCCAGTTTTGCGCCAATAAAGTTTTAGCATCAGTTGAACTGCTGATATCAGTAAGTGATGCTGCCAAAGCCGCTGTAGCTTCTTTCCCTTTTTCTTCCTTGCCTTTCTCTTTACCCGCTGCACCGGTACCACTATTGTCGCCGCACCCGGTTGCCACCATTGCATAAATCCCAACTAAAAAAAGTATTCGCTTCATAAATGTATTTTTTTCAAAAATATTAATAAGAACCTGTAATAAGTCAACAAAATTCCAAAGCAACGAATTTAACAAAAAAATAAAGAGTTATGGCCGGCAACAAGTGAATTCGCATTAAAAACGCATTAAAACAAAGCTGGCAACCCTTAGCAAAAAATATTTTATCTTCATTGTATGAGAGCATTTTCTGTATTGATATTATCACTGCTTTTTTTAACTGCTACCGCCCAAAAGAAAACGGCCCTTGTTTCCGGCAAAGTGGTGGATGAAAATGATAAACCACTATCAAGAGTATCTGTGGTAATCCTGGGCAAATCAACCGGTACCCTTACCGATGACAGCGGCCGCTTTAAAATTAAAGTACCTGCAGAAAAGGCCTTTGCCCTGGTATTTACTTTTTCGGGTTATAAAGAAATCCAAAAGAATTTTTACCTCAGTAATAATGAAGAAGAAACCACCACCATCCCCATGGAAGCAGGCGGCAAAACTTTAGAAGCCATTACCGTTACCGATGATAACCAACGCAAGGAAATGGGGCTGGCTAAGATCAATCCCAAAAATGCCATCACCTTACCCAGCACCATTGGTGGTGTGGAAGGCCTGATAAAAATATTGGTGGGCAGTAATAATGAACTCACCTCACAGTACAGTGTACGTGGCGGCAACTACGATGAGAATTTAATTTACATCAACGACTTCGAAATTTTTCGTCCTTACCTGGTTCGCAGTGGCCAGCAGGAAGGCTTAAGTTTCATCAACCCCGAAATGGCGAAGAATGTAAATTTTTATAATGGCGGCTTCCAGGCAAAATATGGTGATAAGATGAGCAGTGTGCTCGACATTCAATATAAAAAACCAAAAGCCTTTGGTGGTACCGTATATGTCAGTTTGTTAGAACAGGGCCTGCACCTGGAAGGTGCTAACAAAAAAGGGAATGTTACTTATTTGTTTGGTGTACGCAATAAAAGCAATAAGAATTTACTAAGCAGCCAGGAAACAGTGGGTTCCTACATTCCTTCTTCTGCCGATCTGCAAACTTTTATCACTTATAAAGTGAGCGAAAAATTACAATTCGAATTATTAGGTAATTACTCCGTTACCAAATTCACCTTGTTTCCGCAGTCGGCACAAAAAACCACGTCTGTTTTTTCGCCGCTGTTTACTGCCAACCTTGGCCTGGACATTAATTTTGAGGGCAAGGAACAAGACGGCTATAAAACCAGTTTGCTTGGTTTAAGCATGTTGTACAACCCTAACAAAAAAGTAAAACTAAAGTGGATGCTTAGCCGCTTTGAAGATAAAGAGAATGAGAATTTTGATATTGCCGGGGCTTATCTTTTTGGCGACAGGGATTTTGATAACAGCAGCAGCACTTTCGGGCAGATCATTAATCCGCTGGGGGCAGGTTACTATCAAAACTATGGCAGAAATACTTTAGATATTGCAGTATATAATGCCAGCCTTAAAGGAAGCATCGATAAAGGCAAACACTTCATCCAGTTTGGTAACAGCATTGAGCAGACCAATATCAACGATAAATTAAGAGAATGGGAATACCAGGATAGCGCCGGTTATTCCTTACCCTACAATCCTGCCAATTTAAATTTGTTTAAGGTATTGAATTCAACTGCTGATCTGTCGATACAAAAATTCAGTGGTTATGTGCAGGATAATATCCGTTTAGGTAACAACAAAAAAGATATCAGTTTACAAGCAGGCATTCGTTATAATTACAATTCGCTTAACAAAGAATTTTTGGTGAGCCCACGCATGCAACTGAGCTTTAAACCACAATGGAAAAAAGATGTGTTGCTGAAATTTGCTGCCGGTGTTTACGACCAGCCACCTTTTTACAGGGAACTGAGAAAATATAACGGCACATTAAATACCAATGTAAAAGCACAAAAAAGTTACCAGGTAGTTGCAGGAATGGATTATAGTTTTAAAGGATCAGAGTCCCGCCCTTTTCGCCTGACTACAGAAGCGTATTACAAAACCATCTCTGATGTGGATGTGTATGATGTGGACAATGTAAAGATCCGCTATGCAGGCAACAATGATGCTAAAGCCTATGCCACCGGTGTGGAAGCAAGATTATTTGGTGAATTAGTGAAAGATGCAGAAAGCTGGCTGAGCATTGGTTTTATGCGTACCAAAGAAAATTTAAACAACGATTATTATTACCAGTATAAAAATGCCGCCGGTGAGATCATCAACGCAAAAAGTACCGACCAGGTGCCGGTGGACAGTATTAAGAATGAAGTGGGCTGGTTACGCCGCCCTACCGATCGTTTGATAACTGTTGGTTTATACATGGAAGATTACCTGCCCACCAATAAAAATTTCAAAGTGCATTTAAACATGTTGTACGGCAGCAACATGAGTTATAATATTCCTAATAGTGTGAAGTATCGCAACGCATTGATCATCGATCCTTACATCAGGATAGATATTGGTTTTAGCGCACAATTGCTGAGCGAAAAAAGCAAACGCCGCAGTCATAGCCCTTTTAAAGATTTTGAAAATATCTGGGCCAGTTTTGAAGTGTTTAATTTAATTGACCGCCCCAATACCATCTCTTACCAGCTGATAAAAGATTTTGCAAATAATATTTACAGTATTCCCAATCGGTTAACACCAAGGTTGGTGAATTTTAAAATTGTGGCAAGGTTTTAAAACTATAGCACAATGCGTAAAATCTCTGCTTTTTTTATTTTATGCTTATTAACAGCTTGTAGTTCAAGTATTGATTCCCCGGCGGAGCTGATTTCTAAATTTAATACTCACAGAAAAGAATTTGACCAGTTGCTTTCAGATCTGAATACTAATCCTGTGGTAGATTCATTATATCGTGGAACTGTTACAAGAAGATCAGAGGAGTTGCCCAAAGATATTTACAGAAGACTTCTAAATTTAAATATTCCCATCGTTTACAGGCATTACTGTTGTAATAAGAAACCCTGCCAAGCTATATTTGTTTTTCAAACAACCTGGAACACAAAAGTGCCCTTTATAATTGACAACAACCCTTGCGACTCTCTTAGAACAAAAATCAACTCATATGTTAAAGACAAAAACAATAATGAGTTTTGGGGGCTTGGAGATTCCTGGCAAATTTACAAAGAAGTAAAAGCATTTGAGATAGATCAGTAGTTTGGCATATCAAGTAGATAAGATTGAAGGCACAAGTCCCGCAATAGATAAACTTTGAATTAATGACATCAAAACAAATTCTTAAACTCTTATTACATAGAGACGTAGTAATGCTATTTGCTTCTGCTGCTTTCTTTTTCATGACTTTTTTAAGCATCAGGGATTATGGATTAAAACTCTCCAACCTCGATAAATACCAAGCGGTTTTTGTTTCTTGCGACAGTACTGTTATTAAAGTAATAAATAAGCCTCTATTTAAACAAGTAACGCAAAGGTTAGATCTTAAACTAGAAAATATTCCTTATTATTTTTCTTTACAAACAAAAAAAGACTTTAGTTATTTAACATCCCAAATAAAACCTGGAGATACTTTATTAATCTGGACCAAAACTAAGAAGACGGATCTGAGCAAAACCAATTTCATTGCCATCAATCATCTTGTTGCTAAGAACAAAATTATTGTTGACTTTTATAAATCCTTTTCTGTAACACCGGGATTAATATTATTTAGTTTGATTCCTGCTTTTGGTTTTTCAACCTGGTATTATGTTAGAACAAAAAAAAGGTTTCGTAAATTTTTCTGTAAATAAAAGCTCCACTTATAATATTCATAAAAGACAGATGAACTAAAATTCCAATCATCTTTTATTTTCATTCCTAAACTTAAAATTCCCTTCAAATCTGTTTTCAATTTTCGCCATCTACACATACCAAACCACTTTTCTTTTCGTTATTTAATTAACATTCTGTTGATAAGTTATTTTGCAATGTATTAATTGTTATTCGTTAAATTTGAAAAGCAAGTTTAGAAGTACCAACACAATATTTAATTGTAAACTAAGTGCTGCTATGTTTGGTTGGTTTTTCACAACAACAGAAACAGTGCGTAAAACTGAAAACCTTTGACAGAGACGATCATTAACCTCGAAACCGTTAACCCCATTGAATTCTTTGGCGTAAACAACGGAAAGTTAGACATCTTAAAAAAGAAGTTTCCCCTCGTAAAAATTCTCAGCCGTGGTACACAGATTAAATTGAGCGGCGCTCCCGAACAAATTGAAGGTGCAAGAGAAAAGATTGATCTCATCCTGCAATACCTTGAACGTAACGGCCACATGAGCGCCAATTATTTTGAACAGATATTAGGCGGCGATGATGAAAAAGTGATTGATAATTTCATGGACCGCAATCCTAATGATGTATTGGTATTTGGCCCCAACGGTAAAACAGTAAGGGCCCGTACCAGCAATCAGAAACGGATGGTGGAAGCCTGCGACAAGAATGATATTCTTTTTGCCATCGGGCCCGCAGGTACTGGTAAAACCTATACTGCTGTAGCTTTAGCAGTAAGGGCATTAAAAAATAAATTGGTTAAGAAGATCATCTTAACAAGGCCCGCTGTAGAAGCTGGTGAAAGCCTTGGCTTTTTACCAGGTGACCTGAAAGAAAAAATTGACCCGTACTTAAGGCCTTTATATGATGCACTGGATGACATGATACCTGCCGACAAGTTAGGTTATTACATGACCACACGTACCATTGAAATAGCGCCGCTGGCCTACATGAGAGGACGTACGTTAGACAACGCCTTCATCATTCTGGATGAAGCACAGAATACAAACGACCTGCAGATAAAAATGTTCTTAACCCGTATCGGGCCCAATGCAAAAGCCATCATCACCGGCGATCCTACGCAGATCGATCTGCCTAAAAATCAACAGAGCGGTTTGTTTAAAGCCACCCGTATCCTTAAAAATATCGAGGGCATTGCACATATCGAACTGGATGAAGAAGATGTGGTAAGGCACCGTTTGGTAAAATCTATCATCAAGGCTTATAATAAAGATGATGGTAAAATAGATGAACCAAAAAAGAGTTTGTAGTTTTGGCTGAATGACTCTTTTACAAAATACTAACCTTTCGGATATAATGAGGTGGCTGATGAGCTGCCTCATTTTTTTATGTTGTTCCTGCGGTAATACCAGCAAGTACAAAGATCTTGTTATTACTACAGCAGATTCCTTAAAAGAAGTGAACAGGATTAAAAGGGCCTTTATAAAAATTGATGCTGCTAAACCATTAATTAAAACCGGCGACCTGGTGGTAAGAACCGGCAGCGATTTTACCAGCGAAAGTTTGCGTAGCCTTAACCAGAGAGATAAAACCTATTCGCATTGCGGTATTGCAAGCATTGAAAACGATACGGTGTTTGTTTACCATGCACTGGGTGGTGAGTGGAACCCTGACCAGAAAATACGCAGGGATATTTTTGACAATTTTGCAGAACCCTACAGCAACAGGGGCATTGGTATTTACAGGTATTCTATTGCAGCTGCTGATATTAAAAACCTGGTGGCATCGGTACACCAGCTTTACCATTTAGGCGTTATGTTCGATATGAAATTTGATCTGCAAAGCAGCGACCGCATGTATTGCGCCGAATTTGTGTATAAATCCTACCTGTTGGGTTGCAATGGCAAACTCAAATTTACCACTAGCCATATTGGCAAATTTGAGTTTATTGGTGTGGATGATCTCTTTCTGCAACCTATGTGCAAAGAACAAAAAAAGATTTTATTCCAATAATACTTTGAAACATGGAAAATAAAACTAATTTTGAAACCTAAATAAACTAAAAATACTTTTTATGAAAAAAATGTTATTAGCTGTTGCAGTAACTACATCTCTACTCTTTGTTAGCTGTAATTCCGGCGGTGGCGACCCCAAAACTGTTTTAATGTCTTTTTTTGAAGCATTAAGCAAAAAAGATTTTACCGCTGCCAAAAAATTAGCCACTAAGGATAGCGAAGCCATGTTCAGCATGATTGAAATGGGCATGCAAATGAACAAAGACAATAAGGATATGGATAAGTACGACAAAGAGAAAATGGAATTTGGAGAAACAAAAATTGACGGCGACAAAGCTACTGTAGCAGTTAAAGATAAAACGAGCGGCGAAAGCACCAACTTTATTTTAAAGAAAGAAAGCGGCAACTGGAAAGTAGCATTTGATAAAGCTTCATTAATGCAGATGGGTACCGACAAAATAAAAGAGAAAGGCATGAGCACCAACGATATGATCGATTCTGCCCAAAACGGCCTGGAAAAATTAAAAGAAATGAACCCCGATTCATTAGCCAATAAGATGAAAGAAGGCATGGATAAATTAAAAGAGATCCAGGAAAAAAATCCCGAAGCCATGAAACAAATGCAGGAAGCGGTGAAGAAAATGCAGGAAGCACAAAAGAACCAGTAATACAAAAAAACTGATACTATTAAAAGCACCTTCAAAATGGGGGTGCTTTTTTATTTGCCTTAACCGAAAGATGTTTAACTTTAATTATGATTAAGACAATATTATTTTCATTGGTGCTGGCAGTTACTTTATTCGCCTGCACCCCTGCTGCAAAAAAAGACCCGGTTACCGACACTGATGTAGCCACTACTTTTATAAGGGCGGTATTGGATAATGATTTTACCACAGCCGAAAAATACCTGCTTAAAGATGAATCGAACCAGCAGTATTTTGAAAGTTTTAAACACCAGTATCAAACCAAAGACAATGCAGAGCTGGAAAAATACAAAGCTGCCGATATCATCATTAACGAAATTAAACCCGAAAGCGATTCGGTTCACCTTGTAGATTATACCAACACTTACAAAAAAGAATCGAAGAATAATTTAAAACTGGTATGGTCTGGTGGTAAATGGCTGATTGATTTCAAATATACTTTTGCCGAAAAACAGTGATGCGTAATGTTTAAAAATTTTCTTTTAGTGGGATTGGGTGGCGCATTGGGTTCTATGTTGCGTTATGCCACTTCATTGCTGATCAGCTTTAAAACGTTTCCCTTTGCAACACTTACCATAAACATTGTGGGTAGTTTCATTATTGGCCTGGTGCTGGCCTTTAGCTTAAAAGACGAAGCCTTTTTAAACAACTGGAAATTATTTTTAGCCACAGGTCTTTGCGGCGGCTTTACCACATTCTCTGCATTTTCCGCCGAAAATGTAGTACTCTTACAAAACGAAAAATATTTACTGGCTTTACTCTATATTGTAATCAGCATTATTGCCGGTATTGCAGCAGCATGGCTTGGTTTTAACCTGGTAATCAATCAAAAATCATAATTCTTAAATCTAAAATAATCATGTACGTACTTCACCCCTGGCACGGCGCTCATTACGGAGACAAATCTCCTCATATTGTAAATGGCCTTATCGAAATTTCGCAAGGCAGCAAGGCCAAATATGAAATTGATAAAAAAACAGGATTACTGATTCTCGACCGAATTATTTATTCATCTTTCCACTACCCTATCAACTATGGTTTTATTCCGCAAACGCTAGGGCATGACGGAGACCCGTTGGATATATTGGTCATGTGCAGCGAAAGTATTCAGCCACTTTGTTTGGTAGAAGCTACCGTTATTGGCAATATGCAGATGATTGACAATGGCGAAAAAGATGATAAGATCATTGCCGTGGCCACACACGACCCTGCTGTAAATTATATCACTGATGTGGATGAATTACCCAAACACTTTATTGCCGTATTAAAAAATTATTTTGAGAATTATAAAATGCTCGAAAATAAAATAGTGGAGATTGATGAATTTCAGCATAAAGATGCCGCCTATAAGATCATTACTGAAGCTATTGATTATTACAAAGAAAAATATCCTAAATGACCCTAAAAAAAAATAACATGGAGATGCAAACTATTCTCGTCATTATACTGATTGGGATTGCGGCCGGCACACTAAGTGGATTGGTTGGCGTGGGTGGCGGTATCATTATTGTTCCTGCATTGGTATATTTTATTGGCTTTAGCCAGAAGGCAGCACAGGGCACTTCACTGGGTGTATTGCTTTTACCGGTAGGTATTTTAGGCGTTATGCAATATTATAAACAGGGCCATATCGATATGAAGGTAGTGGGGTATCTTTCTATTGGTTTTATTGTGGGAGGATTGCTCGGCAGTAAAATTGCGATTAATCTATCGCAGGAAACATCTAAAAAAATATTTGCCATACTGATGATTGTTATTGCTATCAAAATGCTTTTCCTGGACAAACCTAAAAAAGCAGACAGCAATACCACTGTACAAAATATGGAGCAAACAAAAACGATCAGGAACGACGGCTGACCTGCAGGCTGGTCAAAAATATCTTTTGATGATCCTTAATTGATGCGTTCTTTCACCTGTGGACGTATTTACAATGCCTTCGTTATCTATTTTATCAATGCGTACTTTGGTGGATGCATGTATGATCTCATGGTCATTTAATAAAATACCTACATGAACGATCTGTCCTTCTTCATCATCAAAAAAAGCAAGGTCGCCGCAACGGGCCTCCTGTAAAAAACCTACCACTTCTCCTTCTGTTACCTGCAGGTTGGCATCACGCAGCAAG
Source organism: Ferruginibacter profundus (assembly GCF_054783275.1). Lineage (NCBI taxonomy): Bacteria > Pseudomonadati > Bacteroidota > Chitinophagia > Chitinophagales > Chitinophagaceae > Ferruginibacter > Ferruginibacter profundus. The sequence goes on from NZ_BAAGQW010000002.1 coordinate 677,945, forward strand.
GGAATATTTAAAAATTTATATACCGACTGCGCAAAACCGCTGCAGTCAATACCAAATACAGAACGGCCGCCCCATAAGTAAGCTGTATTCAAAAATTTAAAAGCAATTTGCCTGATGGTGGCTTCATCAGTTTTTGCCTTGGCCGGATCAAACATTGTACCCGAAAATTTTATTCCCGTTTCTTTTGGTTGCAGCACACTTCCCAAAGGTATAAACATGGGTTTACCATCGTAACTGATCTCATTCACCCAGTCTGCCGCTACAACAATATCGCTGTCGTTATATTGCGCCGCATCAATTTCCTGCAATTGTGCCGGCTGGCACCAGCCTTCATACCCATCAGCCTTACAGGTAATTTTTACCCACCCTTTAATATCACTGTTATCGGTAGTAACTTTTTCGCCAAACAGCAACTGGCTTTTCATTTCACTACGGTGATCGGGCGTCATGCGTACATGAGCTACAGGCACACAACAAATGGCATACTTCATAAAATCAATTTTGCTTCAATCTAAATTATGGAAATTATACTATGTTTACATCTTATTACTACTATAACTTACTGTAAAAGTTTTGAGCCCGGCCAAATACCAACATATTGACGACAACGAACTGTTGCAACGGTTTTATACCGACCACGATAATGAGTGGCTGGGTATATTGCTGCAGCGCTATACCATGCTGTTGCTGGGTGTGTGTATGAAGTATTTAAAAAATGAAGAAGAAGCTAAAGACAGTGTGCAACAGGTTTTTTTAAAAGCTATTAATGAACTGCACAAATACAAAGTAGATTATTTTAAAAGCTGGATTTACATGGTGGCCAAAAACCATTGCCTGATGAAACTGAGGGATAAAGGCAAGTACACCGCCGAAATAAATGAGCAGTTAATGGCCACACCGGATGAAACTACGGATAAAAGTAATTATATTGAAAAAGACAAGGCCCTTACCAATATGGCGGAAGCTTTACTGCAACTGAACAAAGAGCAGCAACTATGCATAACTTTGTTTTATCTTGAGAAGAAAAGTTACCAGGAAATTACCGACCAGACACAGTATACATTAATGCAGGTAAAGAGCCATATTCAAAACGGAAAAAGAAATTTGAAATTATTGATGGAGCGAAAGAAAATCAGTTGATAGTTGATGGTTAATAGTATTTAGTAACTCTACAACTACAAACTATCAACCATGATCCATGAACCATAAACCATGAACGAGGATTTTAAAAACATATTGAACAACAGTAATAAAGATATTGATAACCAAAAGCTGATGGATTATCTCAGCCGGCAGTTATCAAAACAGGATACGCATGAGCTGGAGAAAATGATGGCCGAAGATGATTTCATTAATGATGCTGTTGAAGGATTAGCTGAATTTGACAATGTTAAAAAACTACCGCTTTCTGTAGAGCAGTTAAACAGGGAATTACAAAAGCAAATTAATAAAAAGAAAGACCGTAGGGAAAAACGCAAAATAAAAGACCAGCCCTGGGTGTATTTTACAATCATACTTTTATTGATACTCACTATTGTTTGTTATGTGATCATAAAAAAGAGAATGGATAACCAGCGCCTTCTTAAAAAGCCCGTGATTACTCAGCAAGCTAAAACAGGCAATTGATTTAAAACGCCACACGCTTATCCGTTGTTTAACGGCACGTGAATAGCCACCAGGGTACCTTTACCCGGTGCCGAATCAAAATCAACCGTTCCTTTAAGGTATTCAATTCTTGTTTTGATATTTTTTAAGCCTATCCCTTCCGATCTTAAATTGGCCGCTTCGGCAAAGCCTTTGCCATTATCTTCAATTGTTGCAGCAATGCCATCGGCATCTTTAATCAGCGAAATATCCAGTTCGTTAGCACCACTGTGTTTAATTACATTGTTCACACATTCCTGTATCACACGGTACAAAACCGTTTCCACATTACTATCCAGTCGTTCATTCAATCCCTCACTATACAGGTTTACCTTTAATACCCTGCTGTCAATCTTATCAATAAATTCTTTTACCGCACTGCTCAGCCCGCTTTTTAATAAAGCATTGGGCATCATATTATGACTTACATTTCTTACCTCTTTACAGCTTTCGTCTACAAGGTTTACAATTTTTTCAAAGGCCACCTTGTCTTCCGCATTATTAAAATCAAGCCGGCTTTCAATGCTGGATAAATTCATTTTTGCTGCACTCATGGTTTGGCCGATACCATCGTGCAGGTCGCTGGCTATTCTTTTACGTTCATTTTCTTCTGCCTGTATAATGGCCCTGGTGGCTAGGTCCTGCTGGTGCATTATTTCCGCCTGTAATTTTTTAGCCTGCTTTAATTTATTACTACGATAAAAAGAAATGCCCAGTAATACTGTAAGCAAAAAGAAAACTATTCCTCCGGCAAGCCAGTAATTCTTTTTGGTGATTTCAAACTGTTGTTGCTGTATTGTATGTTCTTTTTTTTCCGTTTCATATTTTTCCTGCAACTCATTGATCTGTTTTGCAGAAGTAATATTCAGAATGGAATCTTTTACTGAAGCCTGCAATTTTAAAAACTGTATAGCTTCGGGATAATCCTCTTTCTTTTGATAGATACCTGCCAATTGCCCGTAGCAAAACAGTAATTGCTCTTTAAGTTTTTCCGGTTTGGACAATGCAATGCATTTGTTATAAGTTTCAATCGCTTCAGGAATTTTGTTTTGATTTTCGTAAGCTTCAGCAATATTTGCATAACTCATACTAAGCACTCTTACATCTTTTAACTTTTCTCCGATGTCTTTTGCCTTAAAATAATAGATCAATGCACTGTCGGTATGGCCCGATAAAAATTGGTATGCCCCTGCATTGCTGTAGCCCAGTGCTGCCTCACTGAGTTTATTTTGTTGTTCAAATAATAGCACTGCATCAAGCTGGCTGGTAAATGCTTTTTTAAAATCATTTTTTGACGAATAATAGATACTTAAATTCTGTTTAGCTAAAGCCTCGCCATCCTTAAAGTTATTTTCTGTTGCAATAGCCAATGCTTCAGTAAGGTATTGTAACTGAAGGTCTGATTTTCGTAAATTGCCATATACCTCCCCGATATTATTTTTTGTAAACATCACGCCCCTTTTGTTGGCCAATGCCTCCCATATATTCATGGCATCAAAATAATACTTTACGGCCGCTGCATAATTACCCTTTACAGATTCTATGGCTCCAAGGTTCGTTACACTTCTTGCTTCCCCGGCTTTAAAATTTATTTTTTTTGATTGATCAAGCGCCAGTTGCGAAAACCGGGCACATTTTTCCGGTTGTTCATTCTTATGTTTAAAACAATAGTTGATCAGCCGGTTTATACCCATTGTATCCGAAACGCTCCCGGCATAAATATCAATACTGTCCTTAGTTTGGGTAAAGGCCTGCTGCACCAGCAATAAAAAAAATACTGCCGGGTAAAATATTTTTTTCATATGCTTTTATTTGATTTAAAATTCAATACAATTATCCTGTAAAAAAAATCAATTTCAATACCCTGCACAGGGTAATTTTTAAGTTGCCGGCGGCCTGGAACTATCTGTATTTTCAATTATTTTTGAAAATACAGATAATTTAATTATTTTTACATCCTAAAACAACCTCGTATGAACACTGCTACATTACCCCGCCCCGATGCCGCACTTAACCACGAATCAGCACCGGCACCTATTTACAATACCATCAGAGATTATTACAATATTGCAGGCCCCGATTATGAAGCCTGGAGCAAGAACTTTAATATGCACTTTGGCTATTGCAAAAAATTCAGTGATATCTTTTCCCTGGAAAAAATGCTGTTCCGCATGAACGATGAGGTACTGCAACGTTTACAGGTACCTTTGCATAAAGCAACTACCATTGTTGACCTGGGCTGTGGCGTAGGTACTGTAGCCAGGTACGCAGCTAAACAATATCCACTGTCAACCATCATCGGTGTTACCATTGTTGATTTTCAATTGAACAAAGGCAGGGAACTTATTCATAAAGATGGCCTTGATAAAAAAGTAACTTTAGTAAAAGATAATTTTGAAGGCAGCCATTTTGCCAATGAAAGTTTCGACAGGGCCTATGCATTGGAAAGCGCCTGCCATGCCAATGGCAGTAATAAAGAACTGGTGATTAAAGACCTTGCAAGAATTTTAAAAACCGGCGGTCAGTTTTGTATTGCCGATGGATTTTTAAAACACGATAAAAAATTACCCTGGCTGTTCAATAAAATATATAAAAAAATAATTGCCTGCTGGGCCCTGCCTTGCTTTGGCAATATCAATGAATTTATTGCAACGCTGGAACAATACGGGCTAAAAAATATTAAAGCAGAAGAGATCAGCCTGCGCATTGCACCTTCTGTTGCCTATGTGCCCTATACCTGCATTAAATTTTTTATTAAAGAACTCTGGAAAAATAAAAGTTTAAAGATGAAAAAAGAAAGATGGAATAATGTTTACGGCCCGTTGCTGGGTATGATACTCGGCTTGTACCGCAAACATTTTGGCTATTATATCATCAGTGGTAATAAATAAAATAGTCCTGCCGGTTGCAGCAGGACTATAAAATATTGTTTGACTGATTATTGTTTTACAAAACGTATTGTTCTGGAAACTCCTTCGGCAGTATACCCGTTAAGCTGGTATGTTCCGGCACCCAGGTTGCCAAGATTTAAAGTAAATTGGTTACTGCCCGCAATTAAATTGTAAGCTATCTTTTGTACCTGCCTTCCGGCAATATCTGTTATCACTACTTCCATCTTTGTTTTTTGTGCAGCCGTTACATTCAATATAGCATTATTGTTTACTACTGTTGGTAATAAACCTACAATATCAAAACCACTTTCTTTGTTCAGCAATGCAATGATGGTGCTGTAAGTGATCTTGCCATTGGCATCAATCATTTTTAAACGGTAATAATTCATACCGGCCAAGGGTTGATTATCGGTATAATCAAATGGCTGCTGGCAACGTACAGCATCTGCTGTAATAGTTGTTATGGCAGTGTAGTTACCATTGTTAGCACTGCGTTCCAAAATCATTGTTGCAGTAGGATTGTTGGTGCAGGTTACTTTCCAGTTTAAATAATGGCTGCTGCCTTGTTTGGTGCCGTTTAAATAATTGAGGTTGATGGGGAGAGGGTTGTTTATTGTTGTGCTGGCTAAAGAAAAAGGGCCAAATGTATTGGTTAAACTTGTCCAGGTTATTGTACCTGCGGTTGTTGTACCGGTTGTTTGTCCTAACCCACTAAAACTAACCCAATTTGCACCATTAGAATAAGCTATTATGAGCTCTGATAAATTATTGATATAATTTGGCGACCCGCCGTTACTGCTTGTTGCTGTCCAGTACAAACTAACATTTACAGGTGCTACCGAACCTGCCCTGTCCAGTACCCAATAATCAACCTGGCTTACATGATTTATTCCTGCATTTGCTACAGGGTATGCTGCTTGTGCAGAATTACGTTTATATTCTGCCGTAAAATTATCAGTTGCGGTGCCAGCCGTTGCTGATATTTCAATCGGTACATAGGCGGTAAATGTGCCATTAGATTTTCCCACAGGAAAAACGAAAGCAGTATTACCAAATTTTCTTACGGGACCATCTACAAAACTTGCATTTGATGCTCCTAATATTTGTGATCCCGAACTAAGTACAAGCAGATTTGAGATTGTAGTCCTAAGTACACCTGATGCAAATATTAACGCCGCAGGAGATGCAGGAATAGTAAACGTACTTAATAAAGTAACTCCTGCAGCAGATGTATTATTAATAACAAATGATATAGGCCCGGAGAAGGTACTCATCGTTAGGTTTTGAGCAGATGAACCATTAATAACAAATTGATTTTGCGCTCCAAAAGCTGTTGTGGCAGTAACTGTTCCGCCGGTTTGTGTTACGTCGCCATTAATAAGTATTTGAAACGCCCCTCCGGTACTTAACGGTCTGCTGGTCATATCGAAAGTACCACCTGTCATGGTTAACTTTCCATTTAATAAAATCGTAGTAGGAAATGCATTTCCAATATCTCCTGAATATGTAGCATTACCATATACTGTACCTGCAGAAATTTTCAGTTCATTGGTAATTGTACCAAAACACAATCCTATAGTGGGTGCAGATAATTCCAATGTACCTCCCTGCACCTCCACATGCCCCAAAGTATACCCCGCAGGCTCTGTAGCAATCCTCAGAGTTCCGGTACCGGTAGCCAATACACGAATACTATCCATGCTATAGGAAGCTGTTGGCAGCAGCACTGCAGAAGATCCGGATATCGTTTGCCCGGTACAATTCCAGATCAATAAACCATTATAATTTGCAGCATTACTTAACACTGGCATCGTACTTGTAACACCTGTAACATTTATTGTTGAACCATTTTGATAATCAGCAGCCGGAATAGTGCCCGCATTCCCGGTCGTCCAGTTTAAATTAGAGCCACTCAAAAACCTCGTGGTGGCAATGGTACTGTTATTAAATACAGCTCCCCCATGATTAAAAACCACATTGACGGTACCAGAGATATCAACATTAGTAAGGTTTGATTGTGCCCCGTTATTTATCTCCCATGTAGAGAAAGCTCCTAAACTTAATGTTCCTGCAACCTGTGCGTTATTAGTTCCCCCTGCACCATAGGTTGTAAAAAATATACCACCGCCATTACCTAAAGACAGGAAGGAACCAGAGGCAACACTTAATACAGGCGATGCGGCCCCATTATTATTAATCGTCATTGATTTAGCTCCTGAACTAGTGATTATATTACCCCCTATTCCCAATGTTCTTAAGGAAGCAATTGAAGGACTTACATCAAGATCGCAGGAATTTGCAGAATTAAATATTACTGTATCGGTTACTCCAGGCACACCAACAGGTAACCAGTTAGCGCCTGCACTCCACAGACCTCCTGAAGGTCCGTTCCATGTTTTTGTTTGTGCAAAAGCATTAAGTAATAAAAAAACAAAACAAGCAAAAAGTAAACTTTTTTTCATAACTACAAATTATATAAACGATTACGGGATCAAACCAATTACTAAGGCCGCAAGAGCCGGTGTTTTTTAAGGGAGGAGGATCAGTTAGTGCCTAAATTATTATAAGCAAGATACGATAAAACTTAAAACCGCTGCCGGCTAACATGGCCGGTAACAGGAATATTTTCCACATAAAATATCCATTTGTGCAAATAAAAAAGCCTTTCAGAAATTGAAAGGCTTCACCCATCCGTTTACAACACTATTGCTTTATAAAACGGATGGTGCTTTGTGCAAAACCGGTAGCATAACCAGTTATTTGATAACTGCCTGCACTAAGCTGCAAAAGGCTTACCGGCAAATGATTATTGCCTGCCATCAAATCACTTGTTAATTGCAATACCCGCCTTCCGGCTGCATCTGTTATCACAATATTTATTCTTGTTTTTTTAGCAGCAGTTATATTTAGTATTGCATTATCATGTACCACAGATGGCACCAGGCCGGTAATATCAAAATCAGTAGCCGTATTCTGTAATACAATTATCGAACTATAGTTTAATGTGCCGTTAGCATCAATTATTTTTAAGCGGTAATAATTGGCGCTGCTTAAAGTACTGGCATCAACAAAATCAAATGCCTGCAAACACCTTACTGCAGCTGCAGTAACAGAATAAATTCCGGCAAAATTTCTTCCATCTTCACTTCGCTCCAGTTCCATTTTTACATCGGCATTTAAAGTGCACGTGAGCTTCCAGTTAAGATAATTACCAGCACTTTTTTTCTCCCCCCTGAAATAATCAATTTTAACAGGTAGCGGATTAGATGCATCGGTACTGGCTAATGCAAACGGGCTAAACATATTTACACCTGTCCATGTTATTGAACCTGCTGCAAAACCACTGCCGGCATTAAAAGTTCCGCCATAAGTATCCCATTGGTTGCTGCCATTGTAATGCGCAATGACTAATTTACTAAGGTCATTAATGTACAGTGCAGAACCATTGGCACTACTCTGGATGGTCCAGTAAAGTGTAACGTCAACAGGCGTGGTTCCGTTGCTTCTGTTGAGCACCCAATAATCAACACCACCTACATGATCCAGCCCCGTTGCATAATTATTACTGAGCGCCCGTGCACTTTCCCTTTTATAAGTGGCTGTAAATTCATCAGCAACTGAACCGGGCGCAGTGATACCTATCGGCACATAGCCCGTTCCCGTTTTACCTACCGGAAATATAAACGCCGTATTGCCAATTTTCTTTACAAGGCCGTCAACAAAACTATTATTAGAAATTGCGGCTACTGATGCGGTAGCACTAAAAGCTAATACTGCCGGATCGGCAACAGTTACAATTCCCGAAATAAAATTCACTGTATGGTTAAATAAAATACTGTTGTTGATTTTTATACCGGCTGCATTATTAAAACTAATAGCCTCGTTGGTATTAAACGTTATTGTTCCCGCACTATTAATTGTTTGCAACGCGGCGCCATTAAAGGATAACATCCCTGCGCCAGCAGGATTAAAATTTAATACCTGTCCCGCCGCAACAGAAATATCTCCTTTAATATTAATACCGCCGGTTAAATTTAAACTTAATGTTCCCCGGGTTATAGTCAGGTCATTAATATTTAGCGGATTTACCCCGGATACGGATTGATTAAAAGTGGGAAAATCAATTTCCAGATTAGCGTATGTTCTGCCAGAAAAAGAAAGAAAAAGTAATTGTTGTACTTTCAATAAACTCCCGGGTTTAAATATCACTTTGGATGCCGGTTGTGTTAACGCAAACGGATTGGCACCTGCTTTTTGAATGAATGTTGTACCCGTATTAAATACTACAGCATTGGGTGTACCTGCAGCAGTAAATACACTTCCGCTGCAACCTGCATCTTGTGTAAATACAGCAGGGCTGTTAAATACAATGCCGTTGGCAGCCGCTGCATCCAGGCGATGTGCGGCTCCGGAAAAATCAATAGCACCGGTTATGTTTGCAGTGGCACCGTTACTTAAAAAAATGGTGGCAGCATTAGCACCGTTGATATTTAATGCCGAGCCTGTTCCTACAGCCAGGTCATCGCTTCCTGCAAGGCCTGCAATGGTGAGTATATTACCTGCTGCACCTGCCTGTAAATTAATCGTGGTATTATTATAAACCAGCAATTGACTAATAGTTTGTGATGGTAAGTTTACCGGCGTGGTTGCCCCACCGTTATTAAACAACAGGATATCATCCGCTGCAGGTGTGCTTCTTGCCGGCGTCCAGTTAACATCAACCGTCCAGTCGGCAATACCCGTTTGATTCCAGGTGTAAGTAGCTTGGCTGAAACATACAGCAGCATTTAAAAGCATAAAAAAAAACAAAGCCGGATATATACAGCTTTTGCCGGCATACAATAAAGCTGCCATTACCTGTACGCATTTTTTTTGCATAACAACCCATATTTAATGTATAAAATAAAAAACGTCTACACTGTTTTAATACATGTTTTAAATTGGCTAAGGTTGTTAAAGCAGGGGGAAGTTATTTTTTCCGTCGCTTTATTCATTTTACAACAGCACTGCAATAAGAGTCATACTGGCTAACAATCATTTATAGTAAACACAAAATTTAAGAGGATAAAGTGCTGGCTTGTTCCGGAAGAGGTTAAACTAAATACAGGCCGTGTACGAAATAAAGATAATAAAATTATAAATTAATATCAAAAAAAACTCCAGTAAAATTTACAGGAGTTTTTTGATTATTTCTGTGTATAATCCTTACGGATATACGAAATAGATTAGTGCTTTACAGCTTCTTTAGCTTTTTCAGCCATTTTACCGCCGGCAGCTTTAACATCTTTTGCCGCTTCTTTTACACCTTCGCCAACAGCTTTCATTTTGCTTGCAGCAGAATCTCCGATGGTTTTCATTTTGCTTGCAGCAGAATCTCCGATAGCAGTCATTTTGCTTGCAGCAGAGTCACCCATTTTTTTTGCAGCAGCAGTTACACTGTCAGCAGCTTTCTGAGCTTCAGCAGCCATTGAAGTAGAATCTTTTGGAGTTTCAGCAGCTTTGTCTTCTCCGCTGTTACAAGCTGTCATTACTGAAGCAACAGCCAGGATTGCAAATAATTTTTTCATTGTATTTTTTTTAGTTTTTGATGTGGCGCAAAACTAATAGTTTTTTTCAATATTCAAAATTATGAATAGATAAACGGCAATATATTACCGCACCGTAATTTTACTATGCTTTTTTATACGGCACCTTATTTTTTCCTGAAAAACAAGCGTATCGGTACACCGCTGAACTTGAATTTTTCCCTGATCTGGTTTTCCAGGTAATTTTTATACGGCGTTTTTACATCATCGGGATAGTTACAGAAAAATGCAAAAGTTGGCGTGTGGGTGGGTAACTGGGTAATGTATTTTATTTTGATCAGGTTACCCCTTACTACCGGCGGATGGTATGCTTCAACCGCTTTCAATAATATTTCATTCAATTGAGAAGTAGGTATCCTGCGCTGCCTGTTCTCGTATACTTCCAAAGCAGCTTCAATGCTTTTAAATATCCTTTGCTTTTCGTTTACCGAAATAAATATGATGGGCACATCAGAAAAAGGCGCAAATTTCTTTTTTAATGTGGCTTCGTAATCTTTGGCGGTATTGGTCTTTTTTTCTTCTATTAAATCCCACTTGTTTACCAGCACCACAATGCCCTTGCCTTTTTTTGCGGCCATCGCAAATATGGCAAGATCCTGTGCCGTAATACCTTTACCGGCATCCAGCATCAGCATACAAACATCTGCTTCGTCCAATGCTTTTATGGCACGTATTACCGAATAAAACTCCAGGTCTTCATGCACTTTTGCTTTTTTACGAATACCCGCCGTGTCAATCAAAACAAATTCTTTATTGTATAAATTATAGTGGGTATGAATAGTGTCTCTGGTAGTACCGGCAATATCACTTACAATGGTTCTTTCTGTTCCGATCAATGCATTTAGCAAAGAAGACTTACCTACATTTGGTTGGCCGATAATGGCAAACTTGGGCAGGCCGGCATCCCCTGCAGATGCTTCATCATCAGGTTTCATCAATGCAGTGATCGCATCTAAAATTTCTCCCGTGCCGCTACCGCTGATTGAAGAAACAAAAAATATATTTTCAAAACCAAGACTGTAAAATTCACTGGCTTCCAGTAGCCTGTCGTGGTTATCCACTTTATTCACTACCAGGAAAACGGGCTTGCTGCTTTTGCGCAAAATCCTGCTCATGCTTTCATCAAGGTCTGTGATACCCGTGGCCACATCTACCATAAAAATAACTGCACTGGCTTCTTCTACTGCAATCATTACCTGCTTGCGGATTTCCTTTTCAAAAACATCATCGCTGCCGGCAACAAAACCCCCGGTATCAATTACATTGAATGTTTTACCGGCCCATTCGGCAATACCATATTGCCTGTCACGTGTTACACCGCTTACATCATCCACAATGGCCTTACGCTCTTCCAGCATACGGTTAAAAAATGTACTCTTGCCTACATTGGGCCTTCCTGTTATTGCTACTGTAAAACTCATATTCTTTGATTGATAATTATTTAATGGATAATGAATAATGTTTCAGGTTCCTGAAAGCCAATGGCATTGAAGAAATTTTTAATTATTTCATTATCGATTATTCATTAATAGCCGTATTCCTTCAACTGCATTTCATTATCCCTCCATTTAGGCCGCACTTTTACAAACAATTCTAAAAATACCTTACTGCCTAAAAATGCTTCAATATCTTTACGGGCATTGCTGCCTAATTGTTTTATCATCTTGCCACCTTCTCCTAAAATAATACCTTTTTGCGTTTCTCTTTGTACAATTATTTCAGCCCTTATCTTTATCAGCGTTGTTTTTTCGGTAAACTCCTGTATCAGAACCGTAGTGTGGTAAGGAATTTCCTCGCCGTATAATTGAAATATCTTCTCTCTTACCAGTTCGCTCACAAAAAATTTAGTGGGCATATCACTCAGGTCATCCCCTTCATAAAAAGGCTGGCCTTCGGGTAATAGTTTAATTATTTTTTTTAGTAAAAAATCAATGCCGCTTTTTTTCAGGGCAGATAATATCACTACCTCTTTACAATACGGTTGCTTCCGGTAAAAATCAGTGATCGCCTGTTGCTGTTCTTCAGTGGCTTTATCTGATTTATTCAATACCACAATGGCGGGTACTTTCAATTTTAAGGCAGCAAAAATAGCATCGCTCTCTTCCGGGGCTTCGTTTACATCGGCTATCAGCAAGGCCACATCGGCATCTTCCAGGCTACCTTTTACAGCCTGCATCATTTTTTCGTGCAGTTTATATTTGGGTTCAATAATACCCGGCGTATCTGAAAAAATGATCTGGTAATCTTTTTCTGTAAGTATGGCCTTAATACGGTGGCGTGTGGTTTGTACCTTGTGCGATACGATGGCCATCTTTTCCCCCATTAAAGCATTAAGCAGGGTGCTTTTGCCCGCATTAGGCTTACCAAATATGTTTACAAAACCTGATTTCATGATTGTGGTGATTATAAAATGCCGATTACCACAAACAAGCTGTAAGAATGGAGGAGGTAATCATTATTCATTTAAATTAGAAATGAATAAAAAAATCCCCAAATCTGTAGAAGTGAGGATTTGATATTTTTAGTTGCGAAGACTGGGATCGAACCAGTGACCTTCGGGTTATGAGCCCGACGAGCTACCGCTGCTCTACTTCGCGGTGCAAAATTAAGGTTTTGAGGCTTTGCCACCAAATAATAAAGTTTGATTTGTACATTTGATGATGCTAAAAAACTATTTTTTACAGGCTTTTGCCTTGCTGCTATTGATTTCCACAACATCCTGCAAAAAGAAAATTAAAGTACAGGATGATGAAATTTACAGCCGTCATTTGCAAAGGCAGGTTAAATTAACCATCATTTCCACCCCGATACCGGACGATAAAAGCGAGTTGAACCTGTTGCTTTTAAATGACGGGCAGGACATGGCACAATTCAGGGTAAAGGAAATTGTAGATAGTTTATACAGGAAAAAACTCATTCAGCCCCTCATTGTTGTGGGTATTGCTGCAGGCGACAGGATGAAAGAATATGGTGTGAGCGGGGCAGCTGATTTTATGGGCCGTGGAGATAAAGCTGATAAATATGCCGCTTTTATTGATGATGAACTTTATCCTTTTGCAAAAAAGAAAGCAGGGGTAAGAAAATTTAAATCAGTGGTATTGGCCGGATCATCCCTGGGAGGCTTATCTGCCTTTGATGTGGCCTGGGACCATGCCGATAAGATTGACAAAGTGGGCATATTTTCCGGCTCCTTCTGGTGGCGGGATAAAGATGATAAGGCTGCCGATTACAGCGACGATAAAGACAGGATCATGTTGAATAAGATACACTCTTCAAGAAAAAAACCGCATTTGCAATACTGGTTTTATGCCGGCGGAAAAGAAGAAGCCGGCGACAGGGATAAAGATGGTATTATTGATGTGGTGGATGATACCAAAGACCTGGTGGCCCTGATAAAAAGCAAAAATGTGTGCCTCCCCGAAGATGTACTGTACACAGAAGACCCCAACGGATTGCATGATTATACTTCATGGAGCAACCATCTGCCGCAGTTTTTAACCTGGGCTTTCCCTCGTTGATTGGTTAACTGGTTTATTGGTTAATCAGGAAGTGAGGTTACTGATTAACTAATAAACTAATAAAGAAGTTAACTTTTCCTGGAAACACTGCTCGATCCCGAGGTATGCACTTCCCTAACCTCACCACTTCCCTTATACGAAATATCGCTGCTGCCGCTTACATTGGCATTTAGTTCTTTGTTTACAGTGATATTAATATCTGATGCACCCGATGCCTTGGCATTGCATACATCAGTTACCAGGTCGTAGCCGCTTACATCACTGGCACCGCTTGACTCAATGCTCACTGTATTGGCAATACCTTTGATGATTACGTCGGATGCTCCACTTAAATCCATTTTTAAACTGCTTACTTTAACGGCGCCTTTAAAATCACTGGCACCACTCATGCTTAATGATAAAGCAGGCGTGGTGATCACCCCTGCTACCTGTACATCACATGCGCCCGAAGCATCGATCAATTCCAAATTTTTAAAAGACACGTACACCCTTAGTTTTTTATTTTTAAAAACATCCAGGTTTTTATCGCCAAAATAATAGATCTTAAGCGTACTGTTTTCCACTACTGTTTTAATGCCGTCTTTAAACCTGTCCTGTGCTGCACTCACTGCCACGGCTTCTTCATCCGACTGGCTGACAAACAGGTCTATCCCGCCCGAAACTTTAATTTTGTCAAAACTTCCTGTAATGGTTCTTAGTTCTGCATTGGGGTCGTTTACTATTTCTTTTTGTGCAGTTGCCACAAAAAAAGAAAACGAAACCAATAAACTCAACACTGTCTTTTTCATATAGAGAAATTTTAATTATTCAACCTGAACTTCTAAACCCTAAACTCTAAACCCCTAAACCTCTAAACCCCTAAACTCCTGAATCCAACTATGCCTTTTTAACAGATCCCCCGCTATTCACATTAATGTCTTTTATCACGGCATCGCCTTTATATTTTACCCCTCCTCCGCTATTTGCTTTTGCACTCAGTTCTTTATTAATGGTAATTCTTACACCACCGCCACTGCTGGCTTTAGCATCGCAGTAATTAACGGTTAAATCGTAGCTTTTAAAAATAGCCCCGCTGCTAACATCCACTTTAATTTTATCGGCAGTACCAGAGATATTAATGCTTGAACCACTGTTTTGTTCAACAGTTAATTCGGTGGCTTTCAGCTTGCCGCTAAAAGAAGACCCGCTGGTAAATTTCACGTCCAGGCCCGCCACATCCAGGCTACCCTGAATTTTTACATCTGCACCACCTGAAGCATGTAGTTTTTCAAGTGTTTTAAAAGACACATAGGCTTTTAATTTACGCTTATCGTTTACGGCCCAGTTAATGCCTTTATTATCAAAGTAAATTTTCAGGATACCGTCTTCCACTACAGTTTTAAAACGCTCCATATACTTCTCGTCTGAAGCGCTTACCGCAACAGACTCTTCATTATCCTGTGAAAGATAAAGGTCTACGCCGTCTGAAACATTGATTCCTGTAAAGCTGGCGTTAAGGGTTCTTTTTTGTGCATTGGCATCTGCAATCACCGTTTTTTCCTGTGCAAAAGCTGCAACAGCAATAAAGGTGATCAGTGATAAAAATAATTTTTTCATGGCTATACTTTTTTAGTGGTACGAAGTACGTGAACAAATTGTTACACAAAATGTAAAATAATTACTAAAAGAGACTACCTTTACTTTTCAAAGTTCTTATTAACCGACTGAATTTCCGGGGTGTTCCTTAAATGGAGCTGAGATAATACCCGCTAACCTGATCAGGATAATGCCTGCGTAGGAAGAAATGACCACCATTCCGGTGAAGCCAGCAATACTCTCTTTGCTTCGGATTTCAGCATAAATTTTATTGAAATGAAATTGTTTATCAGTGCATTGTTATGCGTAAGCAGCGTTGTGGCTGTTGCACAAACCCAGAAAAAATTTAATGACACCGTTTACCTGCAGCCTGTGGAAGTAAATGCGGTAAGAGCCGGGGACAAAGCGCCTTTTGCAAAAAACAATCTGTACAAAAAAGACATTGCCAAAAACAACCTGGGGCAGGACTTTCCTTTTTTGCTTAGCCAGACCCCCTCTGCCGTAGTAAATTCCGATGCCGGCGCAGGCGTTGGGTACACCGGCATACGCATCCGCGGTACAGATGCCAGCAGGATCAATGTAACTTTAAACGGCATCCCTTATAACGATGCTGAAAGCCAGGGTACTTATTTTGTTGACCTCCCTGATTTTTCTTCTTCCATAAACAGTGTGCAGATACAAAGAGGTGTGGGCACATCATCCAATGGTGCCGGTGCATTTGGTGCCAGCATTAATTTATCTACCAATGAGATCAATAAAAAAGCCTACACCGAGTTTAATAATAGTTTTGGCAGTTACAATACCTGGAAAAACACATTGCAATTTGGCACAGGTATCTTAGGCAAACATTTTACCATTGACGGCAGATTGAGTAAGATCAGCAGCGATGGTTATATCGACAGGGCAAAATCGAGTTTGCAATCTTTTTATTTCAGTACCGCTTATGTTACCGATAAAAATTCTTTGCGCTTAAATATTTTCAGTGGCAAAGAAAAAACTTACCAGGCATGGGATGGCGTACCGGAATACCTGCTTGCCACCAACAGAACATACAATGATGTAGGAACGCAAAAACCTGGTGAACCTTACGATAACGAAACCGATAATTATACACAAACACATTACCAGCTTTTTTACAATCAAAAAATAAATGATTACTGGAAAGGGAATGTTGCCGTTTTTCTTACCAAAGGGCGAGGTTATTATGAGCAGTATAAAGCCGATGCCAAATTAGCAAGCTATGGATTGCCCGATTATTTTGATGGTACCAGCACCATTAAAAAAACCGATTTGGTAAGAAGGCTCTGGTTAGATAACAATCTTTATGGCAGCATTTTTTCTTTACAGTACCATAAAGCCACCACCGATTTTACTGTTGGCGGCGGATGGAACGGTTACGACGGCAAACATTTTGGAGAGATCATCTGGGCAAAAGTACAGGCTGCAGTACCGGCCAATTACAGGTGGTATGATAATATTGCTCACAAAAAAGATCTTTCTGTTTACAGCAAATGGACAGAACAATTGAGTCCCGATTTTCAAACTTATGTTGATGTGCAGTTCCGCAATATCAATTATACTATTGATGGCTTCAGGGATAATCCTAATTTGCTGATCAGGAACAATTACAATTTTTTGAACCCTAAGCTGGGTATCACGTATAATAAAAAAAGCTGGCAGCTTTATGCCTCTTATGCATTAGCACAACACGAACCCAACCGTGATGATTTTGAAGCAGGCACCACACAGCAACCCAAACCTGAATTACTGAACGATTTTGAAGCCGGTGTTGAAAAGAAGAACAACCAGTATTCTTTTGGCGTAAACTTTTATTACATGAAGTATAAAAACCAGTTAATACTAACAGGTAAAATAAATGATGTAGGTGCTTACACCAGGATAAATATACCCAACAGCTACAGGGCTGGTGTGGAATTACAGGGTAAATATATTTTCAACAAATACGTAAGTGCCGAGGCTAATCTTACCCTAAGCAAAAACAAAATAAAAAACTTTACCGAATATTTAGATGATTATGATAATGGCGGACAGGTAAGTAATTTTTATGCCACTACTGATATTGCATTTTCGCCCAATACTGTTGCAGGTGGCAGCATTAATATCACTCCTGTAAAAAATGCAGCAATTAATTTAATAAGCAAATATGTAAGCAGGCAATATTTAGATAATACCGCTTTAAAATCCCGGAGTTTAAATCCCTACTACACACAGGATGTAAGGTTGAGTTATTTGCTGGAAGGAAAATTATTTAAAGCCACCAGCCTGATTGTACAATTGAATAATATTTTCAGCAAAAAGTATGAACCTAACGGGTATAGTTTCAGCTATATTTACGGCGGTGCTTTAACAACTGAAAATTATTACTTTCCCATGGCACCATTTAATTGTATGGTGGGGGTGAATATAAAGTTGTGAGACGTGAAGCGTGAGACGTGAGTAGCAGCATAACGGTTTTAATATTTTACTGCTACTCACGACTGACGTCTCACCACTCAAGACCTTATCCGCCAAATCTTTCTTTCCAAGCCAGCATGCCACCGGCAAGATTTTTTACATCGGTAAAACCAAATGTTTCCAGCATTAATGCTGCCTGCCCGCTGCGGTTGCCGCTACGGCAGTATACTATCACTTCTTCATTTTTAAGATTGTCGATATCATCGATCTGCATGGTTTGTACTTTACCCAAAGGCAAAAGTGTACCACCAATATTAAACTCAGCATTTTCATGCGGTTCTCTTACATCAACCAGGTTTAATTTTTCACCCGATTCAAGACGGAATTTTACTTCGTCAGCAGTTATTGTTGTCATAATTATTTATTTTCTTTTTTAACATCTAAAGAGTCGGTACGGTTTATCCTTACCGGAGAAATCCAGATATCCATTAACTGGCCCGATTGTATATAACGGGGTTTCTTTTCTTCATCCAGGGCTTCAGGATTTTGTCTTGCCACAAAAGCATTAGCCGTATCACGAATAACAGCATTATCATAAGCTACAGTTGCAGCCAGGTTTATGCCCTGCTGTTCTAACAAGGCCTTAGCGTCGCTATAAGTCATCCCGAATAAATCAGGTACCAATATTTTCTCGCTGCCCAATCCGCTGCCAATAACAAGCGTGATCTTACTCCCCCACTGCACTTTGGCTTTTTCAGGAATACGCACTCCATTATATTGTTGCTCTATTACGGTATTCAGTCTGTAATCGGTTTTAAAAATAGTATCGCCTAATAATAAATGGTTCCGCCGTAAAATATCCAATGCAAAACTCAGGCTCTGGTCTTCCAGTTTAGGCATATCCACCATTGGTGGCGTAATACGATTTACGGTTAAAAAAACCGTACGGTTAATTTTTACTTTTGCATTGGCATCGGGCAATTGTTTAAGTACCACACCACGTGCTGCTGTATCTGTAAAAACGGAATCCTGTATCTGCACTTCAAAACCCTGCTTTTCCAGGATCTTAATCGCATCTTCTGTCTTTTTCCCCAAAAGGTCGGGCACCTGCAAATAAGCGTCATGTTTGGTAATCCAGCCCAGCATTTTTAAAAATAAAAATACCAGCAAAAAAGTAAGTATTGCGGCGGCAAGAATATTTACCCAGAGAGGACGCTTTGTAATGAAATTAAACACAGGTGTTGATTTTAGATTTATGATTTCGGATTTAGTATTTTGAAATTATTATTTCGAAACACCTATTTTTAAATTTTACAGTTACCATTCAGAATAATAATTCCGAAGTACTAAAAACATTCTTCAATTAATAGCGAATAAAATTCTTTCAGGCTCATGCCCATTGCTGCCACCTGCTGCGGTACCAGGCTGGCTTCGCTCTGGCCCGGTACAGTATTAATTTCCAGCAAATATGGAAAGCCGTCTTTTTCCTGGTAAATAAAATCCATCCTTACAATACCTTTGCAATTAAATACAGCGTAGGCTTTTCTGGCTTCGCTCCTTACTTTTCCGGCAATGGCTTCATCAACTTTTGCCGGTGTAATTTCTTCACTGGCTCCTTCATATTTTGCCTGGAAATCGAAAAACTCGTTTTTAGAAATAATTTCTGTTATGGGTAAAGCTATTATTTTGCCTTTGCTTTTAAACACACCAATGGTAAATTCCCTGCCACTGATGAATTCTTCCACCAATACCTGGTCATCTTCTTTAAACGCCTTATCCAATGCCTGCTGCAATTCGCCTGCCTCTTTTACTTTGCTGATGCCTAAACTACTGCCGCCGTTATTAGGCTTTACAAATAAAGGCAGCTGCAACTGGTTTAATATTTCTGCCGGTGATGCAGGAATATTTTTAAACAGGTGCAAAGACTTTGCCACATGCATTCCTGCAAAGGAAGCCACGGCCACGGTATATCTTTTATTAAAAGTTAATGCTGATGTGGCTGCATCACATGAGGTGTAGGGAATGTTGAGGCAATCAAAATAACCCTGCAGTTTACCATCTTCCCCGGGCGTGCCATGCAGGCCTACCAATACCGCATCAAATTTTATTTTTGTTCCGTTAAGTGTTATGGAAAAATCGTTTTTATCAACTGGTACCAGGGGCCCTTCGGCAGCCATATAAAACCAGCCCTTTGGATTGATGTCAATTTTATAACATTCCCATTTTTTGGTATCAATATTTTTTTCGATGGTAGTGGCACTTTTATAAGAGATCACAGCTTCGCCTGAATAGCCGCCGGTTATGAGTGCAATCTTTTTTATCATTCTGTTTTTAAGGGGTTGTTTACAGAAACAAATATAGTTTACTATTTATGATTTACTATTAGCAACCTTAATATTATGGTTTCTTTATAAAAAAATAGAAAGCGGTAAATGTACAATTCAACTCACCTTGTTATTGGGTAGCCCCGGCTCCATCTCCAACACCTTCATTACCACTATCCAGTACAAACTTCCACGAACCGTCTGATTGCTTTTTCCAGATGCTTACATATGTACCAAAAATGGCGGTGTCTTTGTTTTTGGGTTGCAGCTTATACAATCCGTAAGTATAGCCCAATTCGCCGGATTGTGCAATCATACCGCTTTTGGGTTCCCATTCCAGGGTGTAGGAGCTATCGTTTTCCTGGATCAAAAAATCTATGGCATCTGCGCCAATAACAGGCATTTGGTTGGGCCGCAGCAAAACACCATTACTGTCGATAAATTCTAAAAAGGCATTTTTCATTCCCTTTTCCACACTCAGTTTAGAAAAAGCCCGGTCGGCATCCATCATTTGTTGCTTCTCATCAGGGCCTGCAATAGTTTTTTTGTTGGTAAAAAGATTACATGCCAGGAGTGAACAGCAAACCAATATAAAAAGTAAAGCTTTATTCATGCAGCAAATAATTGTTGTGATACAAAAAGGCGAAAGTATTAAAAAATACCCTCGCCATTGTAGCAGGAAATATCACCTGCCCGTAAAATCCACCTCACGGCAGACTGAAAAAATATTGGTGAATGGCCAATTGTTAATCGTGAATGATTTTCAATTTAAAGAGACTTTCTAACTATTGACAATTCACTGTTGACGATTAACGTGTCACGCTATTATGCTAAGTGCATTTTATCTTTTTTAGCCAGCAACTCATCCACTGTTTCTTTGTACATATCATCAGGCACACAGCAATCTACCGGGCAAACAGCAGCGCATTGCGGCTCTTCATGAAAGCCCTGGCATTCTGTACACTTGTTGGGAGTAATGTAGTAAGTATCTGAACTTACGGGAGCATTACGCTGGTCAGCATCTACCTGGGTACCGTCAAGCAATGTAAACATTCCTTTTACAGTAGTTCCGTCGGAGATCGCCCACTCTACTCCACCTTCATAAATTGCGTTGTTAGGACACTCTGGTTCGCAAGCACCGCAGTTAATACATTCGTCTGTAATTTTTATAGCCATCTTCTATCGTATTTTTGTTTTTAAACCCTACCTTTTGGTTGGCACTGCAATTTAACAATAATAACATTATGAATTTACAAAAACGAATTGAATTATTACAAAAACTAAAAAAATATCTTGAAGAAAATGATACCGCATGGCAGGATATAAAAACAAAGGCCACTGCATATAATGGCTGGTTTATTCCTGAATTTATTGACCTATCAGTACAAAATATCTGCACTGAATTTTTAGAACAGGAGAAGCTGGAGAATTGGGCCGCTCATTATCACCTGGACGATAATATCATTGGTAAAAACATCGGCCTGGTAATGGCAGGCAATATTCCTTTGGTAGGCTTTCACGACCTGCTGGCAGTATTCATCAGCGGGCACAACCAGGTTATAAAATTATCTTCCAAAGATGATGTGCTGTTAAAACACCTTGTAGAAAAACTATACAGCTGGGATGATGCTGTAAAGAACAACATTTCCTTTGCAGAAATGCTGAAAGGCTGCGATGCCTACATTGCAACAGGCAGTAACAATTCTGCACGTTATTTTGAACAGTACTTTGCAAAATACCCTAGCATCATACGACGCAACCGTACCTCTGTAGCCATTTTAGACGGAACGGAAAGCGCAGATGAACTGGCCAGGTTAAGTGATGATATCCATTTATACTTTGGGCTGGGCTGCCGGAATGTGACCAAAATATTTGTACCCGAAGGCTATGACTTTGTTCCGCTATTAAGGTCTTTTGATACATACAAATTCTTTGCAGACCATCACAAATACAAGAACAATTACGATTATCAATTGTCGATGGCTTTGCTGAATAATATTTATTACATGACGAATGAAAGCACATTGATGATTGAGAGTGAGCAAATATTTTCAGCCATCAGCCAGTTGAATTATAGTTTTTATAAGGATGCAGCAGAAGTAAAAAAGGTTTTAGAAAACAATACTGATGTGCAGTGCATTGTGGGACATGGCAACATACCTTTTGGCCAGGCTCAGCAACCGGGTTTATTTGATTATGCTGATGGCGTGGATACGATGCAGTTTTTGTTAACTTTATGAGCGGAAGAGTTTAAAGCTGCAAGGGTGAAGCATTCCATAATTGCAGTTTTACCTGTGGTTTGTGGCTGGCAGCTTGCAGCCCATTAGCCATCTACGAAACTCTTCCTAATTAACTGTTAAAGATGGCAGAAGGTAAATCTCATTTTGGCAGTTCTTCGTTATTTTGTATTGTCAGGCACAGGAGTTGATGATTAAAAACCTGGCGCAAATAAAATTTATTAAGTACAACAATAAAACCTAAGAAAATGAAATTTAAACAAGTCTTATTCACAGTGGCCATCAGTGCTGTTACCGCCCTTGGAGTAATATGGGGCTATGGTAAATTTATGAAACAGAATAATTCTTATGGCGGACAGGAAGCCGGGGTTTTACCCTCTAATTACAAATATGCCGGCTTTACTGACGGAGCAACACCGCCTACAGGAGGAGCAATTGACTTTACTGCCCCGGCAGCCGCCGCTTTACCAGCAGTAGTGCATATTAAAACAAAAACCAATGCCAAACAGGCCAGTAATAATTTACCCCGTACAAGGCCCAACAATCCGTTTGGCGACCTGTTTGACGACGACATCATCAACCAGTTTTTTGGCGGCAGGGGCGGCATCATTCCCGAACAAAAAGCCAGCGGCTCCGGTGTTATCATTAGTGATGATGGTTATATCATTACCAACAATCACGTAGTTGACAAGGCAGATGAGCTGACCGTTACTTTAAGCAACAAAAAAACCTACAAAGCAAAAGTTGTAGGAACAGATCCTTCTTACGATTTAGCAGTAATTAAAATTGATGCCACGGGTTTACCCTTTTTATTGTATGGTAACTCCGACGACCTTAAAATAGGTCAATGGGTTTTGGCCATCGGTTATCCTTTAAATTTAGAAACTACTGTTACCGCCGGTATAGTAAGTGCCAAAGCAAGAAGCCTTGGCTTAAACCGCGATAAGAATGGTACGGGTGTGGAATCATTTATACAAACCGATGCTGCGGTTAATCCCGGCAATAGCGGTGGTGCATTAATTAATACTGACGGTAAGTTAGTGGGCATTAATTCTGCCATTGCATCTCCAACCGGTTCGTATGCAGGTTATTCTTATGCAATACCTGTAAACATCACCAAAAAAGTAGTAGACGACCTGATCAAATTTGGTACCGTACAAAGAGGTTTCCTTGGCGTTCAGTTTGTTCCTGCCAGCGACCTGAGTGAAGATGAAAAGAAAAAAGCAGGCATTCCATTATCTGCAGAAGGTATTTATGCACAGGAGGTACCCACTGATGGCGGAGCTTATGCAGCAGGCATACGTAAAGGTGATATCATTAAAAAAATTGATGGCACCGAAATAACCAGCAGTGCTGAAATGCAGGGACAGATCAGCCGTTTTAAACCAGGTGATAAAGTACCGGTTACCTATGTACGCAATGGTAAAGAAAATACCACTACCGTAACATTAAAAAATAAAGCCGGTAATTTTGATATTGTAAAAGCAGATGCTGCTGTAGACCTTCTTGGAGCTGACCTGGCTACATTAGACAGCAAAAAAGCGAAAGAGTATGGTGTTGGCGGCGGTGTAATCGTTAAAAAAATACATGATGGGGCATTGAACGATCAGACACGTATGAAAGACGGCTTTGTGATCTTGAAGATCAATGAAAAGGATGTAAAAAGTGTAGATGACTTAAAGAGTGCTATCGGTTCTGAAAAAAATGTTACCATCAGTGGATTTTATCCTGGTTACGATGGCGTATATGAATACCCGATTACACTTGGGGAGTAATTAAGAAAGTATAAAAGTACATAGAGTTTATAAAGTAAGAAGCCCTGTAAATTTACAGGGTTTCTTATTTTATAAAGAGATTATAATTGTTTTAATTTCTGGAAAACAATATACTCCCAGGGTTTCATTTCAAAATGAAAATCCCCATTAAAAGCCCATCCTTCTTTAGTGAATACATCTGCAAATGACCCGGTAAAATTGTTGTCCTTTATATCAAAACTCACTTTTTTATTACTGAAATTTATTACCGTTATAATTGCGTTGTCTTTATTTTCCCGCAAGAAAGCTAATACGCTTTCGTTAGCAGTTGTTGAAAGAAAATGAGTAGTTACATCCGGATCACCTGCCCTTAATGCCGGGTTAGTTTTTTTTAGCGTGAGCAGTGTTTTATAAAAATCATGCAGTTCATATTTACCGTTCCATTCAATAGGGTCTTTATCAAAAAATTTCAACCTTTTCATATTGGGCAACTCTTGTCCGCTATAGATCATGGGCATTCCATTCCAGGTAAAGCTGAAAACAGCCAATGCTTTTGCCATATCGCCATATTTCTCATATTCCGTTCCGTTCCAGGTATTTTCATCATGATTGGTGGTAAACCAGAGCGGAATATCGGTAGTGCTGCACACTTCATCGTATTGGCGTATTATCGTATCTAAAATGTTTTTATCCTGGTTCTTTTTATAAAAATCTTCTGTTTTGTGCATCCAGGTCCAGGTATAGCAGGCATCAAAGGCTTTAAAATAATCCGGGTGTTCCAGGGGGTCACTCTCGGCAAGCCAGAAAAGTGTTTTTGTTTTTTCCAGCTCTGTTCTTGCTTCCAGCCAGAAGTCCAGTTCCACCCAGAATGCCAGATCACAACGATAGCCATCAATATCACATTCGGTGACCCAGTACCGCATGGCATCAATCATGGCCTTGCGTAAAGCAGGGTTTTTATAATCCAGTTCAATGATATCATCCATGCCACTGGCAATTTTAAAATCGTTGGTGGCACTATCTTTTAAATAATATTCAGGATGAATTTTTGTCCACACATGATCCCAACCGGTATGGTTGGCCACCCAGTCAATGATCACTTTAAACCCCATGCTGTGCGCCTCTTTTACTAAATTTTTAAAGTCTTCCAGGTTGCCAAATTCAGGGTTGATGGAGGTATAGTCGCTGCAGGCATAATAACTGCCTAAACTACCCTTCATATTTTTTTGTGCAATGGGCGTAATGGGCATAAACCATAAAGTTTCCACTCCCATTTCCTTAAGCCGGGGCAATTCTTTTGCAAAGGCATTAAAAGTTCCCTCTTTGTTATACTGGCGCACATTTACTTCATATACATTAGTTGTATTTATCCATCCTGCTTTTTTATACTCGTTATGTACCATTTTTGCTGTAGATTGATTTGTTTTTGTGATTTTGGTATTGTTACATGCCATAATTCCAATTGCTGCCAATAACGGCATTAGCTTTTTCATAATGCAGGCAATTTTATTTTGTCAAATGTAAGCAGGGATTTTTGAATAATGGCAAATGGTATAAAGCCTGCAACATTGTACCTTTGCATTTGTTATTAATTACGATGAAACAATTTAATGTTCCCATAATTTACCGCAGCCCTTTAATCAGTGCTATCAAAAACAAACGTAAGCAGCAGGATAAAATGAAGAAAGATTTTACCCCTGCCCTGCTGGATTTCGGGCCTGTGCAAATTTATCTTGCCCGGCATTTTGGCTTTTGTTATGGCGTGGAGAATGCCATTGATATCGCATTTCGTACCATTGAAGAAAACCCGGGCAAAAGGATTTTTTTATTGAGTGAAATGATACACAACCCGCAGGTAAATGCCGACCTGCAACAAAGAGGTGTGCAGTTTTTACAGGACACTTACGGCAAACAGATAGTGCCTTACGAAACGCTTACAAAAGATGATGTGGTAATTATTCCGGCATTTGGCACCACGCTGGCCATTGAAGAAAAATTAAATGCCATTGGTATACCTACGCAAAAATATAATACCACCTGCCCCTTTGTTGAAAAAGTATGGAACCGCAGTGAACAGATCGCTAAAAAAAATTACACCGTGGTAGTGCATGGCAAACCCACGCATGAAGAAACAAGGGCCACTTTTTCGCATGCGGCTTATCACACGCCAACAGTAGTGGTTAACAATATGGAAGAGGCTATTGCCTTAAGCAAATACATTACCGGGGAAAAAGATACGGCAAACTTTTACAGTGAATTTGCCGGTAGATTTTCTGAAGGTTTTGATGCTGCAAAAGACCTGGCAAGGATTGGTGTGGTTAATCAAACCACCATGCTGGCCAGCGATACGCAGGCCATTGCCGATTTTTTAAAACAGGTGATGATAGAAAAATACAATTTAACTGCGCCTGACGTTGAAGACCATTTTTCTGATACGAGAGATACGTTGTGTTATGCTACCAACGATAATCAAACTGCCGTATATGGTTTGTTAGAGACAGCCGCTGATCTTGCTATTGTTGTGGGAGGCTATAACAGCAGCAACACTTCTCACCTGGTGGAGCTCTGCGAAGAAAAACTACCTACTTATTTTATCAGCAGTGAAGAAAAAATAATTTCGGCTTCATTAATACGGCATTTTAATTTTCATACTAAAGAAGAATTGACCACTGAAAATTTTCTTCCGGCAAAAGAACCGGTAAAAATATTAATTACCAGTGGCGCCAGTTGCCCTGATGCAATGGTGGAGGCCGTGATTGAAAAACTGGTTTCCTTTTTTACAATAAAAACAAGTATTGAAGAACTGACAGCAACCTTTTAAATATTTTCGGCATAAGAAATTATAATAAACTTACTTCCCGAGTTTTATTTAAACAAGATGCCTTTTAGTAACAAGTTCGCAGGCAAATGCTAATTGCTGTTCCATGGTAAGGTTTGTATTATCTATTTCAACTGCATCATCAGCTTTTCTTAAGGGGCTTACTTCACGGTGAGAGTCGATATAGTCACGCATTTCGAGGTTGCTTTTCACTTCTTCGATAGTGATGTTGGGATTTTTCTCGTACATTTCCTTAAACCTTCTTTCCACCCGTACCGCTATATCGGCAGTCATAAATATTTTTAGTTCTGCATCAGGAAAAACAGTGGTGCCGATATCTCTTCCATCCATTACCACGCCCTTTTTGGTTCCCATTTTTTGTTGCTGGGCTACAGCAAAAGTGCGTACTTCCCTGATGGCAGCCACATCACTTACTTTTTCGGCAATCACAAGGTCACGTATCACATACTCTACATTTTCTCCGTTTAAAATAATTTCTGACTGCTGCGATTTGGGATTGAACTCAAAGTCGATATGAATATTTTGCAGGGCGCTGTTAACCTCAGCAACATCTGTCCAGTCGATATGATTTCTTAAAAAATATAACGTGATGGCCCGGTACATGGCACCGCTATCAATGTACACGTATCCTAATTCTTTTGCTAATTGTTTGGCCAGCGTGCTTTTTCCGCAGGACGACCAGCCGTCGATGGTGATTATTATCTTTTTGCTCATTGCAGCACAAAAATGCTGTAAAAAATTGCTAAAACAAAATCAAGTTCGTGAATGGTGAATCGTGAGTAGTGAATCGTGAGTGAGCAATTATTGACCATTCACTATTTGCCTGGAGGAATGGGCTCGCCGTTGTGGCAGGTTTTGCAGTGGATCATATTTAAATATTCCGGCCGGGTATCTTTGTCAAAATTGAAATACGTTTTATTAATATCTATTACCATCCGCATCATTGCCCTGGCATTGTCTTTCATCGGGTCGGCATCAGAAGCATAATCAAGACTATCCTTAACGGCAGTATTTTTTGCCGGCACATGGCAGAAGCTACATTCTACACCCAGCGCAACAGTATAAGACTGCATGATGCTATCCAGTTTTGTATCGCTGATGTCTTTTGGCAATACCTTAAGGTTCTCTCTTTCCTGATATGGCAAGGCCATGCCAATAGCAGCAAATGCACTTACAGCAAAAGCAACTACAAATATTTTATTCTTTTTTCCTGCCTCGTGGAATTTCACTCGTTAAAACATTTTTTTATGATGATTAAAGATATAAAAAGAGCCATTCATTAAAACTGAATGGCTCTATTATAATGTAAGTGATATGTTAATTATACTTCTGACTCTTTCTCCTGCTTGGTTTCTGTAGACTTTAAAACAAACTTTATTTTTTCTGTTTCTTTATCCAGCTCAGCCACTAAAACATCCCCGTTCTTTACACTCATATTTAGGATCTCTTCTGCTAAAGGATCTTCCAGGTATTTCTGGATAGCCCTGTGCAATGGCCTTGCACCAAACTGGGAGTCGTAGCCTTTATCAGCAATAAACTCTTTTGCTTCGGGTGTTAATTCCATAGAGAATCCAAGACTGGTAAGGCGTTTTAAAACTCCTTTCATCAGGATATCAATGATCTCAAAAATATTTTCCTTGGTCAATGAGTTAAACACCACCACATCGTCTATCCTGTTTAAAAACTCAGGACTGAAGGTACGCTTCAACGCTTTTTCGATAACGGCTTTGTTATTCTCATCAGAATTTTCCATACGGGTTGCAGTGGCAAAACCAACACCATCGCCAAAGTCTTTCAACTGCCTTGCACCAATATTGGAGGTCATGATGATGAGCGTATTTTTAAAATCCACTTTACGTCCCATACCATCTGTTAACTGCCCGTCATCCAGTACCTGTAACAGAATATTGTAGATATCCGGATGTGCTTTTTCAATTTCATCCAGCAGGATAACACAGTATGGTTTACGGCGTACCCTTTCAGTTAACTGTCCGCCTTCTTCGTAACCCACATAGCCTGGAGGCGCACCAATTAAACGGCTTACGGTGAATTTTTCCATGTATTCACTCATATCAATGCGTATCAGAGCATCTTCGCTGTCGAACATGTGTTTGGCCAAAGATCTTGCCAACTCTGTTTTACCTACACCAGTTGGGCCCAGGAAGATAAATGTACCGATTGGTTTTTTAGGATCTTTCAACCCTACCCTGTTACGCTGAATAGCTTTTACCACTTTTGAAATGGCATTTTCCTGCCCTACCACAGCGCCTTTCAGGTCATCGGCCATGCGGCGCAATTTATCTGTTTCGGCCTGTACCATACGTTTAACAGGAATACCTGTCATCATGTGTACCACTTCGGCAATATCTTCTTCTTCAATAGGGAAACGCTTGTGTTTGCTTTCTTCTTCCCAATCCGTTTTAGCTTTTTCAAGCTCTTCCTGCAAACGCTTTTCCGTATCTCTTAAAGATGCCGCTTCTTCAAAACGCTGGCTTTTTACTACTTTGTTTTTTTCAAGCTTAATATCTTCAATCTTTTTTTCCAGTTCGATGATCTCTGCAGGAACATTGATGTTTTTGATATGCTTTCTTGCACCAACTTCATCCAATACATCAATGGCTTTGTCAGGCAATAAACGATCGGTCATATACCTGTCGCTTAATTTTACGCAGGCATCAATGGCTTCCTGGCTGTAAGTAACGTTATGATAGTCTTCGTATTTGCTCTTAATGTTATTTAAGATCTGGATAGTTTCATCAACCGAAGGTTGTTCTACAATCACTTTTTGAAAACGACGGTCCAGTGCTCCATCTTTTTCAATGTGCATACGGTATTCATCTAAAGTAGAGGCACCAATACATTGTAATTCGCCCCTGGCCAGGGCCGGTTTAAAAATATTGCTGGCATCCAGTGAGCCGCTGGCCCCACCTGCACCTACAATGGTATGGATCTCATCAATAAACAGGATAACATCCCTGTTTTTTTCCAGTTCATTCATGATGGCTTTCATCCTTTCTTCAAACTGGCCACGGTATTTTGTTCCTGCTACCAATGCAGCAAGGTCTAAACTCACCACTCTTTTATCAAACAATACCCTTGATACTTTGCGCTGTACAATGCGTAAGGCCAAACCTTCCACAATTGCTGTTTTACCCACACCGGGTTCACCAATTAAAATGGGGTTGTTCTTTTTGCGGCGGGATAAGATCTGCGATACCCTTTCAATTTCATTTTCCCTGCCTACGATCGGATCCAAAGAACCGCCTTCTGCCAGCCGGGTAATGTCTCTGCCGAAATTGTCGAGTACCGGGGTTTTTGTTTTAGGGGCATTAGCGGCACCACCACGCTGGCCTTTCTGCTGGCCGTATTGTTTTCTTTCTTCGTCAAATTCTTCATCGCCTTCATCGCTGAATTCGGCTGATGGCGGGTTGCTGGTTACAAACCCCAGCTCGTTTTTAAATACATCATAGTCTACATCAAACTGGTTGAGGATCTGTGTAGCTATGTTTTCTTTGTTTTTTAAGATAGAAAGCATCAGGTGCTCACTTTCCACCAGTGCACTTTTTTGTGCCTTGGCTTCCAGCACCGTAATGCGGATCACCTTCTCAGCCTGCTTGGTTAGCGGTAAAGAATTAATGTTAGCGATGTTTTTACCGGTTTTATCCTTCACCGCCATTTCAATTTCCTTGCGTAATTCAAACAGGTCGATATTGAGGGATTTTAAAGTTTTTATAGCAGTGTTCTCACCATCACGTATCAATCCCAAAACCAAATGTTCTGTGCCTATAAAATCATTTCCCAACCTTAGTGCTTCCTCACGGCTGTAAGAGATTATTTCTTTTACCTGAGCCGAAAAATTGTTGTCCATTTGCTGATTGATTTAGCTTATACAATAATAACGATTATTTTGAAGATTAAGTTTAGTACAAAGGCTAAATGTTAATATGTTAAAAAGTTAAAACTTTGTTTAGCCTCCTTTTTTTGATGCTTAACTCTCTAACGGAAGAACTGTATTTAAATTTTCCTTTACTTTACAAAAAACAATTATACCCTAATCTTCAAGACTTGATGATGATGAATGTCAAAATAGATACCAAAGAAAAATTCACTGTTATTACGCCTCAGGAACCGGCTTTATCTGCTAATATGACAGGCGAGCTAAACGATTTGTTGCTTCCTTACCTGCAAAAAGACATTCCGCATATTGTTTTGAACCTGAGCGCCGTAAAAAAGATAGATGAGGAAACGGGCAATTACCTGGCTGATATTCAGCAACAATTTTACGAAAACAATTGTTCGTTTGTAATTTGTAATTTGCAGGATGCGGTAGAAAAATTACTGGATGAGAAGGAATTACTGGAGCTGATGAATGTAACACCTACCGAAAGTGAAGCCTGGGATATTGTGCAGATGGAAGAGATAGAGAGAGAACTCTTAGGGGACAATGAATAATGGATAATGAAATAATGAATAATTTATTTTATGCACTATTTCTTTCTGAATTTAACCCTCTTTGCATGTTTTAAAACACCTGTTATTAAAAACATTATTGATTATCCATTTTTTAATTATTCATTAATATAAATGCTGGCACTCACCATTTTAGGTAATAATTCTGCAATACCTGCCTTTGACAGGAACCCTACTGCCCAGATATTGCAAACCCAGGAAGAAATTTATTTGATTGATTGTGGTGAAGGCACGCAAATGCAAATGACCCGGTATAAGATACGCCGCAGCAAACTTACCAGGATATTTATTTCGCATTTGCATGGTGATCATTATTATGGTTTGATCGGTTTGCTTACCAGCATGGGATTGCTGGGCCGTACACAAGACCTTCACCTGCATGCGCCTGAAGCGTTGGAACAGATTTTAAAACTGCAATTGAATGTTGCTGATACCAAACTGCCTTACACTTTGCATTTTCATCCGTTAAAAAACGAAGGCATTATTGTGGATGATAAAAAGTTAATGGTAGAGTGTTTTAAAGTGCAGCACCGCATTGAGTGCTGGGGATTTTTATTCAGGGAGAAAAAGAACCCGAGAAAAGTAAATGCAGAAAGGGCTGCCATTTATGAGATACCGGCAGCATTTTATGATAAATTACAACAGGGCCATGATTATGTAAATAAAAAAGGCACTATTGTTCCTAATGAAGAAGTAACCACTGCTGCATCAAAGCCCAAGAGTTATGCATTTTGTGCCGATACTATTTACGATGAGCGTTTAGCGGACAAAATTAAAGAAGTAGATCTGTTATACCACGAAGCTACTTACTTAAAAGACCTGCATGAAAGAGCTGCCATGCGCTTTCACAGCACCACACACCAGGCGGCAAGCATTGCAAAACTGGGTAATGTAAAAAAATTATTGCTGGGGCATTTTTCTTCTAAATATGAAACACTGGAAGCATTTTTACCGGAGGCCTGTGAGATTTTTGAGAATACGGAACTGGCTTTGGAAGGGGCTTGTTATAAGATTTAATACAAGCCGGTTACACGAAGTTTTGCGAATTACACGAATGGCCTGTGTTATAAGGATAGTTTTGTGGAACATTGCTACTCTTCTAATCTGATCACATTATTATACCCGTCTGCCATCATCCATACATAAAATTCGGCGAACCATTTACGCCATGCTTTTTCTTCATGTTTGCCTTCGGCATCAATTAAAGTATAGATCATAGCATAGGAATTAGTGCCTAATTTTTCTGCCACTTCATTCATATCAGTAACCATGTTTTCACTTTCTTTTCCGCCGCAATAAAAGAAAAATTTACTGCTCACTTTGTTGCCTACCGAATCGGTGAGTATTTTAATTGCAGGCGCCGTCCAGAATGCAGGAGAAAACACACCTGCTTTGCCAAACACATCAGGATATTTGAGCACAGCGTAATAAGCTATTAACCCGCCCATAGAAGATCCTGCAATGATGGTATTTTCTTTAGCAGATAATGTCCTGTATTTTTTATCGATAAATGGTTTGAGTGTTTGTTTTAAAAAATCAATGTACTCATTTCCCTGTGGCGAAAAAGCTTTACCTGCTGTGGAATCCTTCAGCGCAAATTCATAAGGATTGTATTCATTCATTCTTGCTGCACCGCCATTATCAATTGCCACCACAATACAGCCAGGCTTTCCTTTTGCTATCAAAGAATCCAGGCATTCATCCACGCCCCACTCATTTCCAAATGCGCTGGTAACTTCATCAAATATATTTTGCCCGTCCTGCAGATACATTACAGGATAATGTTTTTTGCCTTCGTGATATCCAGGTGGCAAATACACCCAGATGCGCCTTGTTCTGTTTAACTGCGGAATAAAAAAAGCGGTATCCAGTACATGTACATTAGCACTGGCAGTATGCTCTTTAGGTACAGCATGATCGTCCATCCAGCCATCAATGGAATAAGTAATAGTGGTATCAGAAGATAAGTCCACTGTTTTATTACTTACATCAAATCCTTTGCTGGTAGATTCTACTTTTTGCCAGCTGCCCCTGGTGAATTTAAACTGGTAGTTTTTTGCAGGGAGGTCTTTAATTTCTACCAATAGCTTATCATTTACATTTGAAAAGCGAAATTTATCATTACCGGGATTCCAGTCGTTAAAGTTACCGGCAACAAAAACGCCATCTCCTTTGTGGGCAGATGGCGTTGCAATGATCTCTATCCGTAACGTGAATTGTGCGAATGAATTTAAAAAAGCACATAGCAAAAACAGTACAATAAAAATTTTGCTACGCATCGTTTAAGTTTATTTAAATTCGAAATGGTTATTTCCGTTTTTTTAAACTACTTCGTAGTTTTTTGCCATGGATTACACAGATTTCCACTGATCATCGGATGTATTTATTCCGTGTTAATTCGTGGCAACTCAAAAAATTCTTGCCAAAGGCAGGAATGGGGCGAAAAGGATTTTCACCGTACGTCGTCGCCATCTTACCTGAGATAGGCTTTCACTTTTTGGTGAATACTTTCGCTTAAAGGCACCACCGGTAAACGCAATATGTTTTCAATAATGCCCAGTTCGTACAACACGGCTTTTACCCCTGCAGGGTTATTTTCTGCAAATAAGAGGTCGCAACCTTCGAGGCACTTATAATGTAACGGCCTGGCGGCCGCAAAATTGCCTTTTAAGCTTAAACGTATCATTTCGCTGAAATCTTTAGGAAAACAATTGGCTGCCACACTGATCACGCCATCCATACCGCAGGCAATTAATGGCAATGCAATATGGTCGTCACCGCTAACCACTAAAAAGTCTTCGGGCCTGTCACGTAATATGTGCATGCACTGCACCATATTGCCACTGGCTTCTTTCATCCCTTCAATATTTTTTTCTTTAGCCAGGCGCAATGTGGTTTCAGCAGTCATGTTGCTGCCTGTTCTGCCGGGAACATTGTATAAGATAACAGGTTTTGGAGAAACACCTGCCAATGCTTTGTAATGCTGGTAAATCCCTTCCTGCGAAGGTTTGTTATAATAAGGACTGGCACTTAACACCGCGATGGCTTTATCTAATGGATAGCTGGTTAAGTTTTCCATTACTTCCTTTGTATTGTTGCCGCCAATGCCCACTACAACCGGCACACGGTTATTCACCTTTTCGTAAGTATAATTAATAATGTCAAACTTTTCCTTACTGGTTAAGGTGGGGGTTTCGCCGGTGGTGCCCAGCGATATTAAATACTCAACGCCATTATCGATATCAAAATCGATCAGTTTACCCAATGCGTCATAATCTACTTCGGTATTGTTTTTAAATGGTGTAACGAGTGCCACACCCGTGCCTTGCAAATCGTTTCTCAAACTCATGTATAAAAAAATTTTGGTAAAGTTATTATTATGCTTTGATATGATAAAAGAAAAATCCTCCCCGGCAAGTTGGGGAGGATCTGTAAACAATAGTATATTAAATGTTTTAGTTTTTATTGTTATAAGCCATATCCGCCGCCTGCTTTAATATTTTTGAATGGATAAGATAATTTTTATCCGGGCTATAGATAAATAAACAGGTGCCGTTCTTTATCTTATTGATGATTGGCTTATGCAATTTTTCGGGCACCGCGGGGCAACCCCAGCTTCTGCCGATATAGCCCTGGGATTGTATCAGCTCTTCATTAACATAATCTGCCCCATGCATTACAATAGCACGGCTGTCTGCATTATCATTGATGCCTCT
Organism: Ferruginibacter profundus; assembly: GCF_054783275.1. Lineage (NCBI taxonomy): Bacteria > Pseudomonadati > Bacteroidota > Chitinophagia > Chitinophagales > Chitinophagaceae > Ferruginibacter > Ferruginibacter profundus. Next base: position 712,913 of record NZ_BAAGQW010000002.1, read on the forward strand.
TTCTAATCCCTGCAGATGCAATGAATACCCGTTCTTACCATTATAGGTATTCATGGTTTCATAAAATCCAAGGCTGCTTTGATTACTTTCCGGACGGTTTGAAAATTGTTCTGCATATTCTTTACCGGAGTTTACGCCGTGTGCAACGTAGGTATTAAATACTACTTTATTCTGGCTGAGGTCAATAACAAATAATCTTTTTTTGCAGGAAGACAAGCTGAAATCTACAATAGAAATTATTTTATCGTTGGTGATTTTTCCCGCCTTTACCAGGTAATCGAAACCATGCATACCATATTGAAAAGCCTGTTGCGATAAGCCCAATAAATTAAGGCGCAGGCTATCATATATTTTTGATAAGGCATCGCCGTTTGCCGGGTTGATGGTTAAAGTATTGGTACTGGCTGCAGCCAATACCGCTATTTTATTGGCAGCAGGTTTAAAGTCGGCTTTAGGTTTGTTTTTAGCAAACACAAAAGGCATGTGCAGAATGAAAAGAAATATGGAAGAGAAGAATAAGTAGAATTTTTTTAGGCTGTGCTTTTTCATGTTTATAAGATATTGGTTTAAAAATCACAAGCAGTTGCAAAAGTAATCAGCCTTCTTGTTTTTGATTTGTTAACAAGCAAAAAATAATTCAGTAATTTTCCACATACACCGCTATGGTATTGGCTTTGGCGTTTAATTAGGTTTATTTACTGTTTATGAATTATTTAAAACCAACGAATTATATCCGGCTGTATATTTTGTAGTAGTTTAAAACAACGCAAAATTTTAACAAATAAAAAGGGTTTTACTTTCCTTATTTTGGGCGTACTCTCCGGCAGTAAGGGGCAATTGCAATTGTTACAAAACAAGTGCGTTAAGAAAACTGATATTCTCTTTCATACTTTCAAAGGGGCCAACGGAGTATTCTTCCTGTTCTACAAAAAAGTATTTTAGCCCCGCGGCTTTACTATGCTGCAGCATTTGTTGTATTGCCAAACCTCCTTTACCAAATTCGGTACTTTGTTTTTTCTGCAGGTTCATATCTTTTAAATGCCAAAGCGGAAAACGGCCCGGGTATTTTTTAAAGTATTCCAACGGGTCTTTTCCACCCACTATTACCCAACCCAGGTCCATTTCCATATGCACTAACGCTGCATCAGTATTTTCCAATAACACATCATATAACACGGCTCCATTTTCATTTTCAAATTCGTAGGCGTGGTTGTGATAACCAAATTTAATGTGCAGCTTTTTACATTCTTCACCGGCTTTATTAAATGCTTCAGCAACAGTTTTATAATTAGCAACAGTTTGTCCGCTGGTGGGCATTGTAGAACAGATTAAATATTCCTGCCCTGACGCTGCTGCATCGTTGATTGTTTGTTGCCATTTATCATCAATATGTACATGACCACTACGCAGTGTCATTCCTAAATCGCTGCAGATGGTTTTTATTTCTTTTGGAGACAGTCCATAATAATTTCCTTTTTCACTTTTGGCAGATTCAATTTGTTTGATCCCCAACGCAGCAATTTTTTGTAACGTGCCTTTTGCATCTGCAAGCATTTCTTTACGGAAAGTGTACAACTGCACGCCAATATTTTTTACTTTTTTAGAAGGGCTGACAAATGATGGCAACAATGCTGAACCAACAGCCAATACCCCGGTGTTGAGCAGAAAATTACGGCGTGTTTGCATATGATTATTTTTGAGTGACGTAAAATAAAAACGCTGCTGTAATGTTACGCAATTTTATTTACTCAGTTTCAATAACACTACATCGTGTGGCGGCAGTGTTGCCTGGAAAGTTTTATCAGTAGTACCCGATTCTTTTTTGGTCCACAGGTTGTTTATTTTGAATGTGCTTTTTACTGCATTAAATTCTTTTGCAGAAAGGCTATCATACACCGTGTTCTTTTTCCAATCATGCTGTATTGATTTAGGAGTTGAAGAACGATTTAGAAAACAAATAGCCCAATCTCCATTCTGCAAAGGCTTTAACCATGTTTGCACACTATCCTTATCAGCATATTTAAAAGCCTGCACACCGGCTGCATCCTGGTCAATAGCAATAACATCTTTATCGGTAAGGATGGCTTTTGTATCGTTGGTCATTTTCCTGATATCGTTGCCCATCATTAATGGTGCCGCTAACATACACCACATGGAGAAGTGTGTGCGGTCTTCTGCCACACTCATTCCATTACCTACTTCCAGCATATCGGGATCGTTCCAATGATCGGGGCCGGCATATTTCCGTAAGGAATCCTGCATATCAATAATCGTCATTACACCATTGGCATGCCAGGTATCAAAAGTTTTAATACCATCAAAAATATTAGCGATATCACCGGTAGTGCGCCACAACTGCCCTACTTCTTTTGCCCACAGCCAGGGTTTATTATTGCCCCATTCGCACAAACTGAAAATGATGGGGCGTTTTGCCGTTTTTAATGCATTGCTCATGGTAGTGTACGATTCTTTTGCATTGAGCCCATCGCTGCTGCACCAATCAAATTTTAAGTAGTCGATATTCAGTGACGCATATAACCGGGCATCCTGGTATTCGTAACCTCTTGTACCCGGATAACCGGCGCAGGTTTTTGTACCGGCACAGTTATACAAACCAAATTTCAATCCTTTGGAATGTACATAATCTACCACTGCTTTCATACCATGGGGAAATTTTTTAGGATCAGGAATAAGATCGCCGGTGATACTATCCCTTTCCATTGCCATCCAGCCATCATCTAAAACAATATAAGCATAACCTGCTGCTTTCATTCCGGCAGCTACCATTAAGTCGGCAGTTTGTTTTACCAGGTCTTCGCTGATATTCGTTTGAAAAGTATTCCAGCTATTCCAGCCCATTGGAGGTGTGCTGGCCAGGCCTTTATACTTTTGTGCATTTGCAAAAAGAGTTAAGCAAACAAAACATGTTAGCAACAGATTTTTTTTCATGATAAGATTTTATTTTTTTAAATCGGCGTGATGAGACAGTATCATCACATAGTAATAATTGAAAACATAAAAAGAAGATCGCCTGCTTTAATATTTTTTCAATGCTTTTTTGGTAAGATCACCCCATTCTTTCACATCTTTCTTTTTCCATTTGCCGGTTGATGCAGCAGAGGGATTTAGTATGGAGCAGGTTTCTTTTTTATCAGATACCGACCAGGCTACCCAACTCAATTCCTTATCATTCATCCAGTTTACAAATTTATTCCACTCTGCATAATCAATCGGGCCATCGCCACTGGCTTCCATACCGGCACATTCAGAAATAAAAAGCGGCAAGCCTTTGGCCATTGCTTCATTGCACCTGTCGCGTAACCATATCTTGTGTGTACCTGCGTAAAAATGCATAGTATACATTAAATTACTATAGCCTTGTATCGGATCGGCAGCGGGCAATTGTACATCCTGGTCCCATTTAGGACAACCAACTAAAATAATGTTATCAGTATCTATACTGCGGATCATTTTTATCAACTCTTCTGAATAGGCCTTTACTTCGGGCCAGGTTTCATAATCGGGCTCATTAAATAATTCATAGATCACATTGGGGTATTTACCATAAGCAGTTGCCATCTCCTTAAAAAAAGTTTTCGCTTCCGGCAATTTAATATTGTGGCTGTGAAAATCGATGATCACATAAATGCCTTGTTGTATTGCAGCATCCACCACAGCCTTAATTTTTGCAACGGAACTTTCCGGATTTTTTATATAGCCGCTATCGTTTAACTCTACACCCATTGCAGCCCTTACTACGGAACAGTGCCAGTCTTTCACCAAAGTTTTTACAGCACCGGCATTATAAAATCTCGGCCACAGATTGTGCCAGCCCAGACTCATACCATGCAATGCTATTGGCTGATCATGTGCATCAAGCAGCTTTGTTGCAGCCACTTTTAATTGTCCGTGTTGCTTCACCGGTTGTGCAGTAACCAATATGCCGGTAATTAAAAGGGTTGTCAAAAAAAATATTTTTCCTTTCATGGTCATTATTTTTTCAGCTTGTAAATATTTTCCAGGTCTTTTTCAAACAAGGTATAAGGATCGTTGTAAAATTTTATAAAGTCTGGCACACTTATCTGCCCCGGGAACGGCGCATAAAAATGTGTAGGGCTTGTTGCATCGTTACGCCAAACCAGGACATAAGTTAGCTGCATTTTTTTTGCTTTCAATGTTTTTAATAAAGTTTCTGTCCACCAGGTTGGGTTAGGAACAGATTCCAAACCGGTTTCGGTAAATGCCGCCAGCTTACCTGCTTTCTTTGCATAATCACTAACTATTTTTAATTTTAATAACCCCGAATCCAGGTTGTATTTTCCATAACGGCCAAAGTCGTTGTAATTATCCACGCCCACCATATCTACAAAATCGTTCCCGGGGTAGCGTTCTAAATATGCTGCTTCAGTGCCGAATGTATTATCAGGAGAAAATGCGTAAATGAAATTATGTACCTGTAAACTGTCTCTTAAATAACTTACCGTAAACTTCCATAAAGTTTTAAATTCATCAGCAGTACAATGTGGTTTGCCCCACCAAAACCAATAGCCATCCAACTCGTGGTAAGGCCGAAATATCATGGGCACTAATTTACCATCATTACCTTTAATTGATTTTGCAAGATCGGCAATGGTAGTTAGTATGGCTTTATACTTTTCGTGGTGAGAACCGCCGGGAATAATATGTTTTACCGCAGCAGCAACAGTAGAATCGTTCCAGTAAAAACTGGTGTTAGAAACAGGATTATTAAAATGCCAGGCCACAGTGGTAATACCACCCCTATTGTAAGTATCTGTAATTATTTTTTGCAGGTTTATTTTTTCTTTGGCGATCTCATCTTCCGGCCTTCCTGATAAACCGCTAAAGTCTACTCCTATTACTGCGGGATGTGAGCCCGTAACAGATTTTACATCCGACCGGTCTGCATCGCCATTCCAACCATGCCCGTATTGCGTGGCGTGCTGATGGCCGAATAAAATATATTTTTCTGAAAGTTTATGCAGGTTATAATATAATGCTTTTGTTTCTGCAGTAGCATTGGGGTCAATGCTACTGAATTTATTTTTTTGAGCAAGAGAAAATTGCAGTAATAAAATCAGCTGCACAACAAGCAGGCAATGTTTTTTCATTTTTTTATTTTTAAATGCACTTACTTTCTACTGTTTTTGTTCCAACTATTCTTTATTCATTGCACCGTCCCTTTAAGGCAGTAATTTAATTAATCATGGTTTCGGGCTTTGGCCCAATTTATTTTGGGGGCTAAAGCCCTTCTGCAAACTGAATCCTATTCCCTGCCCTAAAGGGCAGGGCAATTCACTGAAGGGCAGAACAATTCACCGAAGGCAGAATAATTCACCGAAGGCAGAATAATTCACCGAAGGCAGAATAATTCACCGAAGGCAGAACAATTCACCGAAGGCAGAACAATTTATACAAAATCAGTTGCCACCAACTGCCGGCCTCAATGATACTTGCGCAGATTGTATTTTTATTTCTCCTTGTTTTAATCCCCTGGCAGTTGCTGTAACAATTATTTCCCCGGCCTCTCCTGTTGCCTGTACAATCACCTGTGCAAGCCCACTGAATAATTTTCTTTTATAATTTTCAGCAGGGCTTATAATTTGAAAAAGTCCCGGATCGGTATTGATATTATCCCAGGATTGTTTTTTTAACAATGGTACAGCAGTAATTGCAATGGTATTTTTGCCACGATGCAATATTGCGGCATCCAGTAGAAAAGTATTCCCTTTGTTGTTTTGCAAAACATTGCCGGCAATTAATTTGCCATTGATGTAAACAGATTGTACAGCGCCAAGGCTATTATAAAAAAAACTTACGGCATCAGTAGCTGTAATTTCAGGCAGATCAAAAAATCCCCTGTACACTACAGCTTTTACTTTTTCGCCAAATTCTTTTGTGCGATCTTCTGTAAACGCATTTTGCCATTGGGTATCATCATATACTTCTGTTGTTCCGGTATCAGCATTACTATTGTCAATATATTTTTCTTTTAAATTTTCTATGGCAACCACTTTAATTTTTTCCAGGTATTTATCTGCTTCCAGCGATGCAGGATTACCATTACCCACGCCGATAATTTTACCGGGGCCGGTTATACTAAATGTAATTTCGTTGGCAGCATCCGGTACATGCAAGTTATTTTTATCCAATGCTTCAACTGTGATTATGGCAATATCTTCCTTATTGGCAAGGATACTATTTTTATCAACCGACAAATGAATAGTTTCCGGTGCATCGGTAGTTTGTACTTTATCTGTAATTATTTTTTTACCGTTTTTATACCCCACAGCTTCCAGCACACCCGGAGTATATTTTACTTTCCATTCCAGGTGGCCATTCTTCTCCATTAGTTTTTTGCCCACACTTTTTTTATTCAGGAACAATTCCACCGCATCACAATTACTGAATGCCCATACGGAAATTTCCTGCCCTTCTTTTCCGGGGTGGTTCCAATGCGGAAAAATATGCAGCGTTGTTTTGCCTGTCCACCAGCTTTTTAAATAATATACATTGTCTTTTGCAAAGCCGCATTGGTCCATCATTCCAAAGTAAGAACCGACAGAAGGAAAACCAAAAGGCGTTGGTTCGCCGCGATAATCAAAACCCGTCCAGATGAACATACCCGCTAAATAGTCTCTTGCCACATAATATTTCCAGCCATCTTCAATAGTTAAAAAGTTGGGATACGGTTTTTTATCGTAAGCCGCAATCCATTGATTTTTATCATCGTCAAAATAAATACCCCTGGTAGCTCTCGTTGTTCCTTCTTCCGTTCCCCACATCGGTTGATTGGGAAATCCGGCATGGTGCACATCGGTATTAATTTGTCCCACATAATTCACCCCCATTACATCAATTACATTGGAAATACCTTTTTGCCAGCCCCCGCTGATTGCTGCAGTTACAGCTCTTGTACTATCTATCGATTTTGTAAAGGCCTGTAAAGTTGTTGCAATTTTTGCGCCCGTTTCATTGCCTTCAATGCCCCATTCTTCGTTGCCAATACTCCAGCTGATGATGCCGGGATGATTTCTGTCACGGAGCATAAAACGTTTCATGTAATTAAAATGCGTGCTGCTGACACCGAGCAACCTGTTTTCATCTATCACCAGCATACCCAGCCTGTCGCAGGCATCCAGCAGTTCGGGCGTGGGTGGATTGTGTGAACACCGATAGGCATTTGCACCAAGATCTTTCAATGCTTTTATTCTGAAATCAATCAGTGCATCGGGCATTGCTGCTCCCACACCGGCATGGTCCTGGTGGTTATTGGTACCCCGTATTTTTATGTGCTGACCATTTAAGAAAAATCCTTTTGTTGCATCAAAGCGAATGGTGCGTATACCAAAATTTGTTTCGTACCGGTCAATTATTTTTTTATCATCAAGTACTATCGTTATTAGTTTATACAAATAAGGTGAATCAATTGACCATAGTAAAGGTTGGGGCAGTTCCATTTTTACAGCAATATCTTTTTGCTCAAACGGAGTGAGGGTTATTTTTTTTGTATCGCTTACCGCCACTGTTTTTCCCGCTGCATTTAAAACGGATTGAATAACAGTAACTGTTTTTATATCCTTATATTCATTGATGAGAGTGGCCTGTGCATTAATGTCTGCCAAATTATTTTTAACGGCTGTGGTAACAAAAGTTCCGTTTGTTGCCACATGCAAGGGAGAAGTTTTATTGAGCCAGACATGACGGTAGATGCCAGCGCCTTCGTAAAACCAGCCTTCTTCCATCGTGGCATCTACTCTTACGGCAATAGTATTTTCGCCACCATAATTGAGGTACTCACTTATATTGTATTCAAAGCCGGTATAGCCGCTGGGTTCTGTGCCCAAATAAAACCCATTGACCCATACAATGGAATTTCTAAATACACCATCAAAAGCAATGCTGATTTTTTTGCCTGCATCAGATTTGGGAATAGTAAATGTTTTACGATACCAGCCTATACTGGCAGCAGGAAAATTTTTCCCTATAGCCTTAAAGCCATGACTAAAACTGCCATTGTTATCAAAAGGTTGTTCCACCGCCCAATCGTGTGGCAGGTTTAATTTTCTCCAGGAGCGGTCATCAAAATTTGCGGCAGCTGCGCCATCGCCATAAGCGGCTTTGGCAAAATAAGAAAAGTAAGCAGTGCCGGTATTAAAATCTTTTTTGGTATCAAAAGGATGGCCGAATGCAAAACGCCAGTCAAAATCCATCAGTAAATGTTCCCTTACGGCATTAGTATCTTTTGTTTGAGAAAAAATATTATTGATGCAGATTACAAATGCTATGGCTATTAATAATTTTTGTTTCATCCTGCTTGCGTTATTTTCATCTCAGTTAGTTACTGTAGTGTTTTGTCATACCAAAAGAGGCCAAGTCTTTGAGGTCTGACTTCATTAAAGAATATTTGCAGTTATGCTTATCCGTATTTGCTGCTATTTATCTATGGCCAGGTATACTACCGAACGTGCAGGCATCGATACATTTATTCCCCCGGCTGTTGCAGCGCTGTTAGCTTTAATGGTAGTATATGTTGCAGCCGGCCCGCCTGTGGGTTCTGTTGGCCCGTTACCGTTTACAAAAACAGCAGGTGAAAATTCACCGTTATCATTGCCACCCGTTAAAGTATACCAGTAATATCTTGTGCCCGGCGCAGCATTTTGCAAAGTAATGCTTACCGTTTCAGCCGAAGTGCTTTTATTTACCAATACCACTGCTTTCTCCCCACTGGAAAACGATGATGCGTAAGACAGCACCCCACCAGTTACTGTTGACTTCAGCATCCTGTCGCCCATGTATTTTTGAAAATAGTACATGTAATAAAATGCGGGACGTGGATTCCATTTTGCAACACCAGGCTCATCACCGGCATTGAATAAACCATGATCGTTTCCCCCGTTATAGCCATTAGACAAGTCCCACCTTGCCGACATGCCATATTTATTTTTTATAGCTTCGCCCAATAGAATGGTAGCATGCATTCCGTTTACAAAAGATACCTGTTGTTTTGACCCCTGCGATGTGATATTGTATTCGGTAAGTGCAACGGGTTTAATCGTATTGCCTGCAGCAATTAATCCATTTTGATAAAAATTAAGCATGCCGGTAGTATTATCGGTAGCGGTGTTTAAAATTTCAGCTGCAGTAGCGTTGGTTTGATAGGGCGTGTAATAGCTGTGAATAATATAGTAATCAGTGGCGGTATTTACCTGTGTCAGTACGCCTGCGTTCCAGGTTTGGTCGGTGGCGGTTTGCCATGCAGCAGGCTGTGCTTCTAAAATATAAGAGCCGATGTAAATTGTTTTACCAATTTCTGTTGCTGCTTTTCTCATAGAATCGATAAACACTTTTACATGTTGCCCATACAAAGCACCGGTAATGATTGCAGGCTGCCCGTCTTTATTATTGGCGGTATTGATCCTGTAGCTTGCTTCCCAGGTACCATTGCATTCATTCCCGACCTCCCAGTACTTCGTACGTCCGTTATCGTAATGTACCCAATCTGCAGCAAGGTGGGCAGCGCTGGCAACAGGATTGGGGGCTGTGCTGTACCTGGCATATGCATAATTCACAGTTATCATACCCTGGTTACCGGTTTGTGCCAACATGCTGTAATATTTATCCAATGAAATGGTCCAGTTAGCCGTATTTTTTCCTACCCAATAATTAGCAGCACTTGCTGTGCCGTTAGCATCCAGCAATTGCGCCGGTGCATCTGCCGGTGCTGTGCCTGGTAGTGCATTCCAGAAATACACATCGCTGATACTGCCGCCGGGAAAACGGATGATATCGGGTTTTAAATTAGTGATGTGATTTATTAATACCGGGTCGTTGATCATATCACCCATCCAGCTATTGGCATTATGCGAATAAACAGAAGGCACCACTTTGGTTACAATGGTTCCTGCATCGATAGTTACCAATGATGTAGCAGCAGCAACAGGTTTGGCAATATCGTTATAGGATGGAGGGGTAAAATTTTTGCTTTGCCAGTCGTTCATAAAAAACCCAATGGTATTTGCTGTGGCAGGATCTGTTGGTGTTACAGTACCGCCTCCACCGCCGCCTGTATTACCACCACTTCCTGTGCCGGTATCAGCTTTACCTTTACAGCACACCATTCCTCCACATGCAAATAGTGCGGCTACGATAACTATCTTTTTCATGATAAGTAATTTTTTATTTTAAAATTTCACTTCTGCTTTATTGCCTGAATATGTCAATTGCCTGCTTACTGCCAGGTTATTTTCAATGAATATAATTTTGAAAACACGGGTATGTAACATCCCTTCAAATTTTCCGTTTGCTTCAGCCGCTGTAAATGTTTTTGTTTTGGCAGTATAGGTTAAATGTATAGTTGAAAATTTTCCCTGCTCATAGTTATAGTTTTCGTTTTCATCTTCGTATAAAGTAAAGGCAGCGTCTTTATTGCCGTAGATAGTTACCGAAAGTGTATCCGCAGGTTTTTCTGTACTGTACTGCATTACGGGACCAGTTACCAGGATGCTGCCTTCTTTTACAAAAGCAGGAATAGTGCTTATGGGTGCGGCGGCATCAATAGTCTGTCCTCCGTTAAAATATTTATTATCATATAACCCATACCAGTTAGTGCCCGCAGGTAAATACACTTTGCGGCTGCGTTCTTTATAATTGTAAACAGGGTTTACTAAAATAGAAGGACCACACATCAACTGGTCATTTATATTCTCTACTTTTTTATCATTGGGAAATTCCATCATCATGCCTTTTAAAAAAGTACCGTTGTTAAAATGTACGTCAGCAGCAATAGAATATAAAGTAGGCAATAAAGTATACCTTCTTTCAATACTACCTACAATCGCCTTGTAGGTATCTTCGTTTTCTTTTGCAATATTAAAAGGCTCTCTTAATGGCGCTTGCCCATGTGCCCTGAACAAAGGCAGGAAACTTCCAAACTCATACCATCTTGCCTGCAACTCTTTCCATTCGTCCAGGTCTTTTCCCTTTACATAACGGTTTTCTACAGCAAAGCCACCAACATCAAACGTCCAGTAAGGCACGCCCGACATTGAGAAATTAATGCCCGCTGAAACCTGGTTTTTCATATCGGCCCATGTTGAGCCGATATCTCCGCTCCAGATGGCAGAACCATAACGTTGTATGCCTGCATAGCCGGAACGGGTTAAGATGAACACACGTTTATTATCATTGGTGGCACGCTGGCCTTCGTAAATGGCCTGGGAATTCAGTAAGGGATAGCTGTTAAAATATTTTATTGCAGAACCCATTGCGTTTGGATAAAAAATATCCTTGCGCTTTGGAACAGACATATTGGAATGAATATCGGGTTCGGATGCATCCATCCACCAGGCATCAATTTTTTTATTGTACAAATTGTTTTGCAGTAATTGCCAGAATTGTTTTCTTGCAGCAGGATTATGTACATCGTAAGAAGTGTTGACATAACCTAACCAATCCTTTCTTCCGTTCTCAACATTTTTATTTAGTAAGAAGCCCTGGCGCTGCATCAGATCAAAATTAGGAATGCCCGTATAAAATTTTGCCCATACCGATATCATGAATTTAGTGTGGTATTGATTGTGCAGTACATCAATCATGGAATCGGGATTACTATACCGTTGCGGATCAAATTGCTGGCTGCCCCATTCATTTATTTTCCAGTATTGCCAGTCCTGCACAATATTATCTAAAGGGATTTTCTTTTCACGAAATGTTTTTACTGTAGATAAAATATCATCCTGTGATTTATAACGTTCCCTGCTTTGCCAGAAACCTAACGCCCATTTTGGTACAACAGGTGATTTACCGGTAAGCAGGCGATAACCACTGATGATAGCATCGTAGGTTTTACCATACACAAAATAGTAGTTGATATTATCGCCTGCTTCGGATTGAAACTGGTATATTTTTTTCTGTTGTTCAGTAATTGGCGCCATCACTTTTACACTCATAAAAGATTCGCCACCGTCGGGTATCCATTCAATTTTTACAGCTGTTTTTTTATCTTTTGACAATGGCACCGGAACGTAAGCTGTAAAAGGATTCCAGCATTGCCTCCACCTGTCGGTCAATAATTGTCCATTAGCCCAGAATTTAAAGTAACCACCACTCCATATTTTAAAAGTGTAGTCGCCTGTAATATTTCCCTGTACAAAGCCTTCCCAAACTGCTTTGCCATCTTCCAGTTTAAAAGCAGCGGGTATATTTTTTATCATATCCAGGTCGGCGTAGTCAATGGTATTTTGTTTTTGCGTGATAAAGATTTTTGCGGCATCAGTTTTAGAAAGATAGGTGGCAGATAAATTCCCCGCTTCGCCATTTTTATCAAATAATTTTATGGAGTTGATATCTTTAAAAGTTCTGCCATCGCCAAAATCAGTGATCGAATAATTATCCCAGAGAATCCCATAATTTTTATTGGACACTAAAAACGGAATGAATACCTCGGTGTTATTCTGGTACAATGTAAGGTTGGTGTTTTTATAATTCATGATACCTTCCTGGTGCTGGCCCAAACCGTATAAGGCTTCATCGGCAGGCGATGCAAACTGCTGCATAATAACATTGGATGCATATTGTTCCAGTTGCACCGGTTGCAATGATTTTGCAGCTTCTTTGGTGATAAGCTTCCCTTCTTTTGTAAAGAAACTTACCAGGCCGCTGGATTTAGCAATAACAGCTTTTATAGTGTTAGTAATAAGACTCACCGTTGCTGCGTCTTCTTTTACACTGAAAGTATTCAGGGCATTAAATGGCAGCACCATAAAACTGGTGTCTGGCTTAATGGTGGTATTGGCCGAGCTCAGCACTTTGATAATATCGTTGGTCACTACTTTAAGTTCTACCGCTTTTATATTTTTATCTGCAGGATAAACAATTACTCCATTAGTCGTTTTTACAAAAGAAGCCTGTTGGGCAAATGAAACTACTGTACATCCAGTAACAAATAAAGCCAGGAAATATTTTTTCATCATATTATTATTTCAGGAAAGTATTAATTATTCCAGGTGAATTTTGCTTTCTGATCGCCGATCATAATTTCAAAATCTCCGGGTTCGGTAACTGTTTTTAATTGTGCATTTACAAACGCCAGGTCGTTTTTATCAATAGTAAATTTCACTACTTTACTTTCTCCTGCTTTTAAATTTATTTTATCAAATGCCCTTAATCGTTTATTGCTGGGATCAATGCTGGCATACAGGTCTTTGCTGTATAATTCTACGGTATGCTTTCCTGCTACCTTACCGGTGTTGGTTACAGTAACAGCAACCGTTAATTTCCCGTTTCCTTTTAAAGCATTTGTGCTCAACTGTAAATTGCTGTATGCAAAACTGGTATAGCTTAATCCTGCGCCAAAGGCAAATAAAGGATCGTAACCATTCCACAAAACATCGGCATTAAATATTTCTCTTTTTTCTTCGGTGCCTTTATGATCGTACATCACCATTTCGCCCATACTTTTCGGATAACTGAAAGGCAGCCGTCCATCAGGATTGTAATCACCAAATAAAATATCCGCAGTAGCTTCAGCGGTTTTTCTTCCACTCCAGAATGGCAGCACGATGGCATCACAACCAGGTTCAATACCGGTAATGAATCTTGGCCGGCCTTCTATTAATAACAGCACAACTTTTTTACCTGTTGCAAAAGCTGCTTTAGCTAAATTAACCTGGTCATCAGGCAAAGCCAGATCTCTTATATTACCGGGGCTTTCGGCATAAGCATTTTCACCAAGGCATAAAACGATCACATCTGCATTGGCAGCATTGGCATTTAGTTTTTCTATATCGTAATTTTCTTTGCTGGTAAAACCCCTGGCTCCAATGGCAATAACATTAGCGGCACCAATTTTATCAGTGATTGCGTCTGCAATGGTTTTACTGTCTTTAGGATACCATTCTTCCTGGTTGCCCTGCCAGGTATAACTCCAGCTGCCATTTAATACAGCAATGCTTTGTGAAGTAGGGCCAAAGACCAATACTTTTTTATTTTTTGCCAATGGTAAAATGTTATTGTTATTTTTTACCAATGTAACTGCTTCATGTGCTGCATCCAAAGCAATGGCCTGGTATTCTGCTTTACCAAAATTGCCTCTTGCATTCTCTTCGGCATAAGCATTGTCAAATAAACCCACTTTAAATTTCAGTTTTAAAATTCTTCTTACTGCATCATCAATACGGCTCATTGCTACTTCCTTTTTTGCAACGGCTTCTTTCAGCAGGTCAAAAAAAGAATAATCGCCGGGCACCATGCTCATATCAATACCAGCATTAATAGCCATCACTACTGCTTCCCGTGGAGTGGCCGCTACTTTGTGTATAGTGTACAAACGAATAATATCTTCCCAATCGGTAACAATTAATCCTTCAAAGCCTAATTCTTTTCTTAACACATCCGTGAGTAAATACTTACTGGCATGCACCGGTGTACCATTGATATCACTTGAGTTGATCATGATGGAAGATGAACCAGCTTTCACCGCCTCCCTGAATTGTGGCAGGTAATATTCCCTCATTTCAATTTCGGGCATGTAGATCGGTGTCCTATCCTTACCTGTACGAGAAGCAGAATACGCCAGGTAATGTTTCATACAACTTGCCACTGCAGTAATATTAGTAAGGCCATCTTCTTCGTATCCTTTTACTGCCGCCACACCCATGGTTTTACCAATGTACACATCTTCGCCATAAGTTTCAGGAAAACGGCTCCATAGGGGTTGCCTGCCCAGTTCCAGCACCGGCGCAAAGTTCCAGCGCACACCCGATGCCCTTAGTTCTGCCGCTGTAACTTTTGCAGCGGCTTTTACCAATGCCGGATTTCGTGTAGCCGCCATAGCTATATTATGAGGAAACAAGGTTGAGTTCAGGGTATAGGTTTGTCCGTGTATGGCATCTAAACCATACAGCACCGGAATTTTAAGTGCCGTATTTTTTGTTTCATCCTGTATTTCCCTGATTATTTTTCTCCAGGTATCTACATCCAATGCATGGGCAGTAGTATTAAGCATAGAACCTACATGGTATTTTTGAATGGCAGCCTTTAGCAAGGCCGGGTCCAATTCACCATCGGTATTGGCCCAGCCACCTTTTGCAAACACCGCCAGTGTTACCTGTGTCATCTGGCCGATCTTATCATCCAGGGTCATTTGCTTCAGCAACTGGTTTATTTTAGCATCTACATTATTAGCGGTTTGCGCATTGCCTGTAAAACAAACAATTGCACTTAAGATCACCACGAGCAAAAGATTACGTTTCATACTTACTGTTTTTCTAAATGATTGATTCTTTTTATAATTTCGATACAGGCACGGCTATTGTGATACGGGCATTTCCAGATGCCGACCTTATCTTCCTGCATCGGCTTGTAAGAACACGCCTCCAGGTTGGTTCCTGCAACACCCCAAAACCATTCCCCGTTTTTTTTATCATGTATATGTTGCTGCACAAATTGCCATGATGCAAGAGAAATATCCAGGTAGGCTTCGTCATTGGTGTTCTGATAGGCATTGAAGTAACCTACCATTGCTTCTGCCTGCGGCCACATGTGTTTTTCTTTTATCAAATGTGCTGCGGCAGGTTCGTATTCATACCATAAGCCGCCATCATTATCCAATCCTTTTTTTACGGCACCGGCTATTTTTACCGCCAGCAATTTTGTTGTTGTAATTAATGCTTCATCTTCTATCGCTTCAGCAGCTTCCTGCAACAACCAGGCTGTTTCTATATCATGCCCGTAAGAAATGGTAGCCGATTTTGGCTGCCATTGTTCATCAAAAAATAAATACTGGTGATGGGTGGAAGGGTCGATAATGTATTGCAGAAAATTCTGCACCAACGCTGTTATGTTTTTTCTTACCGGTTCATACTTCCAGATTTTGTATAGTGCCGTAAAAGCTTCTAACAAATGCAGGTGCGTATTCATTGATTTTTTTTCATTCGCATCTTTGTCACTTAGCCGCAGGTCGCTGATCGTATCCCAATCCCTGGTAAAAGCTTCTGTATATCCGCCGTTGATGCTATCGTAACTGTATTTATTGATCACATCGTACAGATCGATTGCTTCTATAATAGCAGCCTGATCTTTTGTGGCTTTATAGAATTCACTGAAAGCATAAATAGTAAATGCCTGGGCATAAATCTGCTTTTTAGTGTCTAATGGTTTGCCTTTATAATCCACGGACCAATAAACGCCCCGGTTATCTTTATCAATGAAATAAGTAATGATATAATTAAAAGCCCGTTGTGCAAATTCAAGATAGGTTTTGTTGCCGGTTAAATTATAGGCTGCGGCAAAGGACCAGAGTATTCTTGCATTAAGTACTGCACCTTTGGGGGCATCATTAATTATTTTATTATTATAATCAATACGCCCTATAAAGCCCCCATTTGATTCATCAACAGTATAAGTCATCCAGAAGGAAAGAATAGCTTTCAACTCATCCTGCATAGCAGCTTTATACTCCGACAGATTTATTTTCATTTTATTAAGTGCGGCTGCAGTTTTTGTTGTTGTTTATGTTCCAGGTATTCCATATTTTTTTCTGCAATTTTTGTAACTGCTGCGGAGGATGCATAGGAGTTGAATTCATCCTGCGGTGTATTGATCACATAATCCAGCAGTCTTTCTATTGACGAAGTGGCCACATGCATTCTTGTATCAGAAGATGCATAATAGATATATACTGTGCCATCTTCATCTGCAATCCAGCCATTACAAAATACCACATTGGAAACATCTCCCACTCTTTCGTTTCCTTCGGGTGCAATAAAATAACCACCGGGCTGGTAAATGATCTTTGTAAGATCGTTCAGGTCTGTCATAAACATATACAGCACGTAACGTAAACCGGCGGCAGTGTTCCTTACCCCATGCGCTAAATGCAACCAGCCCTTAGCAGTTTTGATAGGTGCCGGCCCCTGGCCATTTTTGGCTTCATACACAGTGTGGTATGCTTTAGGAGCAATCACCGTTTCTTTTTCAATAACCGCTGCTTCCATATTATCACAAAATCCAAATCCAATGCCACCGCCTGATCCTGCTTCAATAAAACCATCCTGTGGCCTGGTATAGAATGCATACCTGCCATTTACAAATTCAGGATGTAACACCACATTTCTTTGTTGTGGTGATGGTGTTTTCAGATCCTTCAATCGCTCCCAGCTAATTAAATCTTTTGTACGTACAATACCGCATTGCGCTATAGCAGCAGACTGATCACCTGCAGGTGCTTTTTCATCTCTTCGTTCGGTGCAGAACAAGCCATATATCCAGCCATCTTCATGCAACACCAAACGCATATCATAGATATTGGTATCGGGTACATCTGTTTCGGGAATGATGATTGGTTTATCCCGGAATTTAAAATTATCAATGCCGTTATCACTCTCTGCAATAGCAAAAAAAGATTTACGGTCGGCACCTTCCACCCTTGGCAGCAATACAAATTTGCCGTTAAATTTTATGGCACCGGAATTAAATACGGCATTAATACCAAAACGCTCCATTAAAAACGGGTTGGTGGCAGGATTAAAATCATACCGCCATATCAATGGTACATGCCTTGCCGTTAGTACCGGGTTCTGGTAGCGGAAAAATATACCGTTACTTACCTCGCTTTTTATATTGGTTTTAGTAACTAAGTTCTGGTAACTGGTTTGCAGATGGCTTATCTTACTTTCAAACTCTTTCATATAACACTATTTAAATCAAAAAATATTGGTCTTTCATGTATTGGTTACCTGTATATTTATTTTAATCTTCCAATTTATTCCACCATGTTTTTTTAAGTATGATGATTATTACGGCAAGAATAATTACCGTGATGAGCAATGGCATTTTCATCCACAGCACTATATACATGGGCAATATGGTAAGGCAGCATTGTGCCGCAATACCCAGCACTACATTAAACATGTCCAGCCTGAATCTTTTATTGGGTTGAAATGCAGGATCATCTGCCAGCACCATTGCATGCACAGGCTGCCAGAAACCCCAGGGTTTAACGGTGCTGTAGAATTTTTTCAATACCACCGTATCGGTAGCAGGTGCAGTAAAAGTACCGATGAGACAGCCTGCAATGGATATCAGAAACAAAAGCGGGAAATAATATAAGAATTCGATGCCGTGAAATAATTTTGAAAACACCAGGGCGCCTGCCACACCTGCAAACATGCCCCAGAAAAATCCGTGTGCATTAAAACGCCACCAGTACCATTTAAATACATTGGCGGCAATATAACCGCCGTACAAACCCGAAACGATCCATTGCAAAATACTGTTGACATCTTTAGCCATGAAGCCAATAAAGATTCCTACTGCCACTATTATTATTCCTGATAAATAGTTGACGGAAATTATTTTTTTATTGTTGGCAGCAGGATTGATATATTTTAAGTACACATCGTTTACAAAATAAGCCTGTGCTGCATTTAATGTGCCTGAAAAGGTACCTACAAATGCTCCGAATAAACCTGTTAATACCAAACCTAAAATACCAACGGGTAAAAACTGGTTGATGGTTGCCGGTAATACTTTTTCAAAATCAACGCCGCCATGGCCATCATTTAAATTCAGCTGATTGTAATAGAGCAATCCTAAAACTGTTAAGCCAATGATCATGGAGTAACGTACCGGCAATAATATCAGCGATACAAAGCCTGTCATTTTAGAAGCCTCTTTAGGCGACCTGGTGCTGAGTATTTTTTGCATATCATAATTAGGTGCCGGCCCCGCCAATGATGCAAATACGCCTTTAAATAACATCATCATAAAAAATATACCGAACATGCCATAGCCATCGCCCTGTATTTTTTTCATGGCATCATCCACAATGCCTTTCCAGTTCATATCCAGATGCCAGCCGAAAAACGGGTTATCCCAACCGTGAGGTACATTTAATGTTTTGCCATGCAAATGCCGCATCGCAATTACTGCAATAGCTATGCAGCCCACCGTCATGATGATATATTTTACCACATCGCCGATCACAATACTGTGCATGCCGCCCAATACCGAATAAAAAACAGCAAACAGTGTAAATATGATACCATAAAAATGTGCTACGTATTGTGGTGCCACATTAAAGGGCACATAAGTTTTAACGGCTTCCCAGGGCACAAATATTTCAATAAATTTTCCCAGGCCTACAAAGCCATAGGCTAAAAAACCCAGGCAACCGATCAATGCAAATGCCACCACCACGGTATGTGATCCCTGCACGCCTTTACCTGTTAACCCAAACCTGGTACCCAGCCATTCTGCACCGGTATTGGCATTGCTGCGTCTTAACCATTTTGATAAATACATCATGTTGAACACCTGGTTAAACACAGGCCATAACCAGGGTATCCATAAACTTTTTACGCCGTATACAAAACATAAAGCCACCATCCACATGGTACCACTGATATCAAACATGTCTGATGCATCACTTAACCCCAATAAATACCAGGGCAATTTTTTTCCACCCATTAAATAATTCTCCTTGCTCAGCCTTGCTTTTTTGCGCATGAACCAACCCAGCATCAGCATACCAACCAGGTAAGTAACTATAATAGCGATATCTAATAATTGTAATTTCATTTACGGTGGGTTCTTTTATTTTTCTTAGTGCGACTGGTACAGGTTTTCTTTAGCTGCGTCTTTTTCAAATAATGTTTTACCGGCTTCATAAAATTTTATAAAATCCTTTTCTGATACCTGCCCTTTGTAAGGCGCATAGTAATGCATTTTTTTCATGTACTCGTTGTAGCCATGATTGCGCCATACCAAAACGTACGACAAGTTATGATTACCAATGGCCTTTTGCAATACCTCTGTCCACCAGGTTGCATAAGGAACGGCTTCAAAACCGGTTTCGGCAATGGCAGTTAACTTATGGGTTGCGGCGGCAGCACTATCAAGGATATCCAATGCAAGACCGGTGTTTTTAATAAACCAGTCTTCCTTAGACGGATCGCCATATTGATAACTATCAAAACTAATGATATCCACCACATCATTCCCGGGATAACGATCCAGGTATTCTTCCTTTGTTTTAAAATCGCCGCCGGTATTATATACATAGAGCAGGTTATGGCATTTTTTTACCTCTTTCAGGTAATAATTGGTAAAACGCCATAGTATTTTAAACTGATCGGCAACGCAGTTATTAGTGCCCCACCAAAACCAGGTACCGGTTAATTCGTGAAAAGGCCTGAAGAGCACGGGGATCAGTTCTTTATTATCTCCTTTTAAAGACAATATAAAACCGGCCACTTTATCCAGCCAGCTTTTATACAATTCGTGATTGGCACCACCGGGCAACACTGAGGCTACTGTGCCATGTGTGGTATCCCATGCGCCGCCGCCTGTTAAAGGATTATCCAAATGCCAGCTTAAAGTGATCACTCCGCCGCGTTGGTATCCTTCTTTAATAAATTGTTTCATTTTTTTAAAAGGCACGCCATCAATATTATTATCGTTGTTTGCTCTTTCCAGTCCGCCCAGGTCCCAACCATATATTGCCGGGTAATCGCCGCAAACTTCTTTTACATCACTCCTGTCTTTTTCGTACCGCCAGTTTACACCATAAGCCAGGTCGTCCTGGTGGCCGAAGAGATATCCTTTTGCAGCAAGATCTTTTAAATTAGTGTACAATGCTTTTGTTGCTTTGCTGGCATCTTTATCGCAAGGCAAAAAAGCTTCCTGTGCAACAAGAGCATGATGATGCCAGAGAAAAATTGCGATCCAAAAAAACTTACTGTACAGTCTCTTCATGGCCCCTGATCATTTTAAAAGCTGAGCATATTTGAGTATTAGTTTCCAGGTAGACAGATCACCTGCAAAAACGGAGTTCAATCCCTGTTCTTCCATTGGCGGATCGCCGGTAAGGTCATCTCCTTCTTTCCAGAAAGGGTCCTTATTTTTTGCAGGTTTTGCAAAACCACCAAAGGCCCAGAAATTTATTCCTGCTATCACTGCATTTTCTTTTTTGCTTTTATGCAATACAGAAAAAACCGATTCGTAATATTTATTTCTGAAGGTAACAGGAGATTTTAATGCAAAAGAAAAATTATCCCTTGGTAATCCAAATTCTTCCACCACCAGGGGCTTATCTATTTTTTTCATTACTATGGCATGTTCATTTATATAAGCAGTTGTTTTTTGCAACACAGCATCAAAGTCATCTTTAAAACTGCTGTCTTTATACCATCCCCAGTTTTTAGGCCAGATATGAATAGTGGCATAGTCTACATTTTTATCTTTATGAATATCTTCAAACACCTGCATTGTTTCTGTACCTAAATACCCTTCCACACCAATAGTAAGTAAATGATTAGGATCCATACTTTTTACCAGGGCACTTGTTTTTACTAAAAAGTCTTTATAGGCTTCAATGGCAAAGGGCCGCATGGGCCTTGGTTCATTGGCTATTTCCCATGCCATGATGCCGGGTTCATTTATATATTTCTTTCCTGTTAATTTATTGGTATGACTTACAATCATTTTTACAAAATCCCTGTAATCTTCTATACAATCGTTACAACTATAAAACCGGCTTACTATATCACGGTTTTCATCCCACGAAAAATTCCTGGCCATTGTTGTATCATCAATTTTATTATGCCAGTTCATGTACTGTAAAAAACCACCGCTCCATTCCCAGTTATTACTAAAAAAGAAAACGCCGTACATTTTTCTTATTTCCAATTGCTGCAATAAAAAATCCATTCCATCCAGCAGGTCGTTATTATATTTTCCGGGAGCAGTTTGCAATGCAGGGTGTACGGGCTGTACCCCTTTTACTATTTTACCCTGCCCCTGCGCCCCCACCAATACCCGTATATTGGTAATGCCCTGTTGTTTTAAAAAGTCCAGCTCTTTCAACAGCCGTTTTCTATCGCCGCCATTATTATCGGGCATGGCCAATAAATTGGCATACCACATATTAGTGCCGATAAAATGCCAGGGTTGTTTATTTATTACCAGGCGGGTATGTTGTTGCTGTACAAAATTATTTTGCGCCGCCAACTGAGTATTGCACAGTATTGCAAAAAGAAAAAGATATAATTTAAAAGGCTTATACACTGTATTGTTTTTATATAAAACGTCGCCCCGAAACAAGAACCAAGAGCTGTGTTCCGGAACGACGTTCTACGATATAAAACTAAACTAACTACTGAGAAAATTTTTACTTTCAAAGCCGTTTACAAAGAACCCGTCAACAAAATTCCCAATCAGGAAATACCTGCGGTGCCTGTTTCGGCAACCGTAGTTGTCAACTATTATTTTACAAACATGATATTATCGAAGTAAATAGTTTTGCCGGCATCATTTATCTGGAATACTACTGTGTTTACAGAAGTTGTTCCAGGAAAATCAGTGGCAAGGGTATATTTAAAATACGTCCATTTGTTTGCAGGAATAGTTATTTTTTTGGCATTGTTCCAGTTCAGGTTCACGTCTACATTTTTATCTACATCGGCACCTTTAGCCCAGAAGGTAAAATATTTTTCCGTGGTTAAAGTGATGTTACCGCCGCCCAGTTGAATGCCACCCCATGACCCTGCAGGATCGTAAGCGCCTTTAAATGATTTTAAGCCTGTGATCTTATCATCAGTAGATGCGGTGTAAGTGCCACCCCATCCCCAATCCTGGAAACCATTTTGCAATGCTTCGTCAAATACAATGGAGGCCTTTGCAACGTTTACCATTTCCTGTGTTGCCACCACCGAACCTGTTGCGTTGGTTAATTTTAAGAAGCCCCTGTTGAGCGAGGTTGCCGGCATGGTAATTACCAGTGTACCTCTTGTTTTAGATACAATGGTAGCTGCATCTGTGGTACCATTTAAAACCACAGCAGTTACATCATCCAGGTTACTACCGGTAATAGTTACGGTGGTGCCGGCGATAAAATCGGTAGGGAATATAGTGGATACCACCGGGTAAGCCAGTACCCTGAACGGTACCTTTAATGTTTTACCATCAACATTGGTAAAGATAATATTCTGCGGCCCGCCATAAGCTGTATCAGGCACCCGGAAGATAATATTCTCTTCGGTATTTAAGGTAGACTGGAACGGAGCCGGAACATTTTTATTATCGAATATGATACTACGCATTTGCCCTAATCCGGTACCCGTAAGCGTTAGTACGGCTCCACCCGAGCCTGAATCCGGCTTAATGCCTATGGTGGTGGCCGGCGTGCCCGATTTATAATCCGGACTACCGTCGCCATCTTTTTTACAGGCGCTAAATATTATTGCAAAGCAAAAAACAGATAGCATTGGTATATTAAAAAATATCTTTTTCATATTTAGGTTTTTATTTTTTATTAATAATATTTTACAGGAGGTTTAGCCAGTTCGGGGTCCTGTGCCACTTCGGCTGCAGGTATTGGTAATGTGAGCATATCTTCT
The DNA here is from genome assembly GCF_054783275.1 of Ferruginibacter profundus. NCBI lineage: Bacteria > Pseudomonadati > Bacteroidota > Chitinophagia > Chitinophagales > Chitinophagaceae > Ferruginibacter > Ferruginibacter profundus. The sequence goes on from NZ_BAAGQW010000002.1 coordinate 736,330, forward strand.
GTAATGGTGATATACTTGGGAAACTGTGTGGTGCCCCTGTTTTGCGCCATGATGATTGCTTTTGCTTTTGTAAAACCCTGGCGTTGTATATCAAACCAGTAATCGCCTTCAAAAGCAAATTCCACCCTGCGCTCGTGTAAAATATCATCGCCGGTTAAAACAGTTTTAGGAAATAACCCAGCCCTTGCACGTACCAGGTTAAATGCATTTAATGCTGTTGCATCTGTAGTTGATGCGGCAGTACCTAAAACAGCTTCTGCATATATGAGCAAAATATCTGCATAACGTAGTAAGGGCGTATTTAAACCGGTGTTCATACCAATAACAGTTTCGCCTCCAAAGCCTGAACCCGGGCCTACCACATATTTGGCGATATTCGACCTGGTTTCATTTTTCTGCCCGCCGGAACCTGTAGGTTGCAACGTATCATATTTATAGCCACCTGCCATAAAGGTGTTATAGGCAGCATTGCTTGCATTGGTAGGCTTCCAGCTCGGGTAAGACCAGCCATGTTCCATTACCGAACCTTTTCGGCGTGTATCACCGGATTCGTAAGCGGCAAGAATATCAACTGTAGGTATATATAATTCCCACATGTTGGCTTCGGTTGTTTGTAAATTACCAGGGCCCCTGTCTGGTTGTTTCTGGCTTGCCGTACCCCATGGGTTACCCGCTAACTGATGTTGTATAGAAAACAGGCATTCTTCATTGTTATTATTTTTGCTGCTGTTAAACATACCAGCGTAATCAGTCACCAGTTTATATTTACCGGAGTTCATTACTTCCAGTGCCTTTGCTTTTGCATTGGCAAAATCTTTTGTATATAAATACAGTTTTGCCATCATCCCTTTTGCTGAGTATTTGGTCAACCTTCCTTTTTGAGGATCGGTTTCGGGTAAACCAGCTTCTGCTAATTTCAATTCTTCCAAAGCAAAGCGGAATACATCGGATTTTATATAACGGGGAATATTAAAATCGCCTGACAGTATTGTTCTTCCGGGTTCTGTTACAATGGGAGCATCGCCCCAGATACGGGCTACATAAAAGTAAACCACACCCCTGAAGAAATGACATTCTGCAATGGCCGGGTCAATAAAATCGGGATTACCGCCTTTTGATTTTTTAATGGTCAGCGCATTCATGTATTCACTTGTCCAGCCGCCTATTTTATAAAACATTTTCCAGGCATCAGCCAATCTTACTGAGTTAGAGGAGATGGTAAAACTCTGAAACGGGTAATCATCTGAGTTACCACTTCCGGTAAATTCATTACCTGCCAGTTCATCGCCAATGCAATCCATTGCCCTGTTCTCGAAGCCTGACCATGGTAATCCATACAAGGTGCTGGTAAGGCTTCTTACCTCTTCAGCAGTATTGTAATAGTTATCAATGGTGGTAGCATCCAAAGCAGGCTTATCGGTAAATGATTTTTTGCATGATGTAATTGCCAGCGAAGAAGCAATTAAAGCTGCATATAAATATTTATTTTTCATTGTAATAAATTTAAAATTTTAGTTTAAAGTTCAATATTGATACCAGCTGTAAATGAACGTGGGTTAGGATAATGTCCCTGGTCAACATTCATCAGGCGGATATCATTATTGTAGGCACCGATCTCAGGGTCCATTCCTGTGTATTTGGTAAATGTGGCCAGGTTTTGAACAGAGACATACAATCTTGCATTGCTGATCTTTGCTCTCTTTAAAATATTGGCCGGTATACGATATCCTACGGCAATATTTTTTATCCTTAAGTAAGAGCCATCTTCAATATACCTGTCGGATACGGCAACGTTATTTACCTGCCCTACTTTGTAACGTGGCAATTTTGCTTCGGTATTGGTGGCAGTATACCTGTCTAATACAGAAGTTAACTGGTTGGAATAAGTGTTGTCCATTTTTTCCAGTCTCCACCTTAAGAAATTGTAAATTTTAGCACCGTAGCTACCTTGCACAAATACAGTAAGGTCGAAATTTTTATAACTAACGGTGTTGGTTAACCCGTAAGTAAATTTAGGTAGCGGGCTGCCGATACTGGTTTGATCGGCTTCGGTAATTTTACCATCGCCGTTAAGGTCTTTAAACCTTACATCACCCAGCCAGGTATGATCCTGGTCAACAGGATATCCAAATTGTGGTAAACTGTTGGTAAGGTCTTTTTGTGTACGGAACAAACCATCTGTTACATAACCAAAGAAAGAACCGATTGGTGCACCGGGAATAGTTTTGGTTAACAGGTACTGGTCGTAAAATACTTTACCGTAAATGGCCGAACCTGCACCTGCTAATTTATCCAGCAGGTTTTTGTATTTCGAGAATATCAAAGTGGTTTTCCATGTAAGGTCTTTTGTTCTGATATTATTAGAGGTAATGCTTACATCAATACCTTTATTGGTCATTTTACCGGTATTAATAACCGGGCCTTTAAGATCATCCCAGTTATCACCCACACCTAATAAACGTGGGCCTGTACCAATGAATATCATTGAGGCGGTAGATTTTTCATAAATATCCACCGACAGGTCAATTTTACCATTTAAGAAAGTTGCATCCAGACCTCCGTTGGTTGTAATTACTTTTTCCCAGGTAAGATCAGGATTTAAAATACCATTCAGGTAGCTGGATGTACCAAAGCCCACAGGGCCAGGCCAGAAACCAACACCTGCCCTGTAAGGAATACTGAAATTACCTACAGCGCCATAACCAAATCTTAATTTTAAATTGCTGACAATATTTTTATAAGGCTGTGCAAATTTTTCGTTGGTCACAGTCCATGCAAAAGAAGCACCGGGGAAATAACCTACGGGATTATTTAACCCGAAGTTAGAAGAACGGTCACTTCTTATACTTCCTGTTATCGAGTAACGGTTATCGTAAGTATAGCTGGCTCTTGCAAAATAAGATTCCAGTGCGCCATCTCCTTTTCCGCCACCTAATTCCCAGGTGGTCTGGTCGCTGCTACCGGCATTCAAGTCTAATAAATTATTCGCTAAATTTATTTTTTTACCCCGTATGGACTGGCTGTAATTGTACTGTGCCTCGTGGCCTGCAGTAGCGCTTACCCCGTGCTTGCCTTTATACCAGTTGTAGTTTAAATAATTGCGTAAGGTCCATTGTCCGTAAGTACTCCTGTAATCAGAATATTGCGAATTCAATTGCCTTGGGCCCACATTACCGGCTAACTGGTACGCTACATTATCATAAGGGCCGTAGTAATAATTCACTTCATTTTTAAGAGAGAAATTTTTCAGGAATTTTATTTCGGCATATACATTTCCGAAAAAGCTCATGGTGTTTACCCTGCTCTTTCTCAGGTTAGTATTGGCAACAGGGTTATCAATATTTTCGGATTGCACGCCGGGAATAAAGTTATTGGCTCCGCCACCCCAGCTGCCGTCTAAATTTTTAACCGGTACCAATGGATTTAAGATAGCCATATCCCAGATAGCACCGGGAGCAGCATCCGATAAAGCCACATGTTGTATACCTTTAGTAGCATTAGAACTTACACCTACTTTCATCCAGGGTTTAATCTGGTGATCTAAATTAAAACGGGTAGAGTACCTGTTAAAATCAGATCCGATCAATGTACCTTCCTGTTTAAAATAATTCATGGAAAGATAGTAGACTGTTTTATCTGTACCGCCTGAAAAACTCAGCTGGTGATTCTGCACTTGTCCATTCTGGAACATGGCATCCTGCCAGTCGGTACCCTTACCTAATTTGGAAGGGTCTGCAAATTCTGCTGTAGGTGTGGTGGCGATCTGGTTTTGATAAATAGCAAACTGCTGCAGGTTCATCAGGTCTAATTTTTTATAGATCTGCGATTGCCCCATATAAAAATCATAGTTGATCTTGCCATCACCTGATTTTCCTTTTTTAGTAGTGATCAATATAACACCATTGGCGGCCCTTGACCCGTAAATGGCCTGCGCAGAAGCGTCTTTTAATATATCTACTGATTCAATATCATTGGGATTCAGAGTAGCCATCACGCTATTGCCGGTTTGTCCGTTAGAACCACCCAGGCCTGCGTAACCTGAACTCTGTCTTGTATTTTCGTAAAACGGAACACCATCAATTACAATCAGCGGGTCGTTACCATTAATAGTAGTGATACCACGTACTTTGATTGAAACGCCACCACCCGGTTGTCCGCCATTGTTATCTACCGTTACACCTGCCACCTTACCTTGTATGGCCTGGTCGATACCGGCAACAGGCAGGTCTTTCAGGTCTTTTGCTTTAACAGATGATATGGCTGAAGATACATTGGCTCTCCTGGTAGTGCCATAACCAATAACCACCACATCCTGCAATACAGCAGCTACTGATTTCATAGTTACTGCTATGTTTGCAGCTTTACCAATACCCACTTCTTCCTGCTGCATACCAATAAAAGTAATGAGCAGTACTTTTGTTTTTTCAGGCACTTCAATAGAAAAATTTCCGTTGATATCTGTTTTTACAGCAAGGGTAGTTCCTTTTGCTGCAACAGTAGCACCGGGAAGTGTAGTTCCCTTTTCATCTGAAACGGTACCGGTAATTTTTTTTGTTTGTGAAAACGCTGAGGAAAAAAGTATGCAGGACAGGATCATGCATACGAGGAGTTTACATTTCATATAAGCAAGTTTATTTCACCAAAAGTAAATTTTAAGCCAATACCTTAGGTATACTATTTTATCATTATAGTATACTATTTTGCCAACATGAGTAAATACAATTTCAATAAAACCGTAAAACTACTATCCACACTGCATTTCATGATTTTACAGGCACTGATATTATTTTAATCTTTTACTATCCTTTTTTATACATTTACAAAAAATTACAGTGGCCGGCAAAAGCTGTAGTTATTTATTTTATCAAACGATTGTTACATGCAGCCTAAATTATTAAGGGAGATAACCCCATTAACCCAAAGCGATTGCTTTACGATGTTTTACAGGGTAAAGTCTGAATTTAATTTTCCTTTGCACTACCACGAAGAGTTTGAATTGAATTTTATTGATAACGCCAAAGGCATTAAACGAATGGTGGGGGATCATATTGATGAGATAGACGACCTGGAACTGGTATTGATAGGCCCCAACCTGCAACACGGCTGGTTTAACCATAAATGCAAGAGCAAAGAATTTACAGAGATCACCATCCAGTTTCACCGTGACCTCTTTGATGAAAAATTTTTACAGCGCAACCAGATGAACCTGATACGTACCATGTTTGAAAAATCTTTACGTGGTATTTTATTTTCCAAAGAAACCATTAAAACACTAAAGCCGAGATTACTGAACCTTACCAAAAAACATGGTTTTGATTCGGTGCTGGAACTGATCTCTATCCTGCATGACCTGTCTACCTCCAGGAATATGAAAACGCTGTCGGATATTTCTTTTAAAAATGCAGAGACCATTACTTATAACAGCCGCAGGGTGGAAAAAATAATGCAGTATCTAAATGTCAACTTCGACAGGAATGTGACGCTGGCAGAAGCCGCAGGCATAGTATCGATGAGTGAAGTAGCTTTCAGCCGTTTTTTTAAAACCCGTACCGGTAAAACATTTATTGATACTTTAAATGAGATCCGCTTAGGCAATGCTTCAAGAATGCTGATCGACAGTACACATGGCATTAATGAGATTGCGTTTAAATGCGGCTTCAATAATATCTCTAATTTCAACAGGATATTTAAGAAGAAAAAAGATTGTACACCAAAGGAGTTCCGGCAGGAGTATAATGCGGAGGGAATACGGTCGTTTATTTAGAGGGAATCGTGAGGCGTGAATGGTGAATGGTGAATTTAAATTTTTAATAATCAACCTGCCTGCCGACAGGCAGGTGTTCAATGGAAAACATGCGTAGAAAATTATTCTTATTTACTGTCTGTAATATTTTTTTAGTGTTGCAGAATTTTGCACAGGGTTTTGAAGTACATATCGATAGCAGCAACAAGACTGATAAAATTCTTTTTGTTGCCGACCACCCGATGATACAATACACCGGCAGAATTGATTTCAGCAATCCGGAATTACCCAGGATGTGGTCGCCGGGTGTGTACCTCAGTATGAAATTTAAAGGCAATGCCATTACTGCGTTTATTAAAGACCAGGAGTTATGGGGTAAAAATCACAATTACCTGGAAATAATTGTTGATGAAGAGAAGAAGCGGATACAAACAACAAGTAAAAACAATTATATCACTATCGCTAAGCTTAGTGAAGGCTCTCATACGCTTACCATTTGCAAGAATACGGAGTCCAATATCGGTTATATAGAATTCGGTGGTGTGTACTGCGATTATTTAGTAAAGCCGCAACCAAAGCCTGCAAGAAAAATTGAATTCATCGGCAACTCCATTACCTGCGGCGCCAGCAGCGATATGAGTGAAATACCCTGTGGCAAAGGCGTGTGGCACGATCAGCATAATGCCTACATGGCTTACGGCCCTGTTACCGCAAGAACACTGGATGCACAATGGCATTTAAGTTCAGTATCGGGCATTGGTTTGATACACAGTTGCTGCAATATGAATATTATAATGCCGCCTGTATTTGATAAAGTTGATATGAGGGGAGATTCCATACCGTGGAATTTTAAAAAATACCAGCCTGATGTGGTCACGGTTTGCTTAGGACAAAATGATGGTATACAGGACTCCGCCACTTTTTGCAAGGCCTATATTGATTTCGTTCACCACCTGAGAGCGCATTACCCCAAAGCAAAAATTGTTTTACTCACCAGCCCGATGGCGGATGAAAAATTAAAAGCCGTTTTAAAAAACCAGATCGATGGAGTAATGAATTTTTTAAATAAAGAAGGCGATAAAAAAATCAGTAAGTTTTTTTTCAGCAGATCGTATAATGGTGGTTGCGATTATCATCCGAGTTTAGAAGAGCACCAGCTTATAGCTGCAGAGCTTACGGCATATTTGAAAAAGTTGATGCGTTGGTGATTTCGTAAATACGCCATAAACTACAGGGCAAAAATACCTTTCATTTATATTCAGCGTCGTTTACCTGACATACATGAAAGGTGAAATCTGAAATAACCCTTCTTTGCATGATAAAATTAATAAATTGCATTTGTGCAACAGGCATTATGTCAATACTATCTGGTATATTTATGAGTTAAGTGCAAGTTAACAGACCCTACAACCGGAGTTTTAGCTCTCACATTTATTTGATACAATGAAATATTTAGACGTAATAAACAATTGCAAAATAAGAATTGAAAATGAGTTTAAAGAATTTGCATTTACGTTAAAAAGTAATGCATTATTTTCTGAACTAAATTCCTACATTTCTTCGAATTCTTTTGTAAATGAATTTCAACTTGTTGACTGTATATTATCATTTTATATTCCTGAGCTTAATAATACCGACCTAGATGGCATAGACTTATCAATAGGATTATTTCAAATTCGGGAAACCAAAAATAAAATAACTAGTTACACTTCAAATATCCAATACGCCAGCAATGGCGATTTAATATTTGACAACTACCTTTACGTATCGTCAGACATTTGTACCACAACTGGAACTTTCATTTTAAAAAATAATGACCACGAGATAATGTTTAGTGATGTTAATTCTTTTGAAAAGGAATTGACGAAAGCTATTGACTGTATATTTATAAGTTTCAAATCAAACGTCGAATTAATGAGTTCAAAAATATCGGACATAAGAAAACGCACTTGACATGAACTGTGTAAAAGCTTCATCTTTTTTATTCACTACCGAACCGAGCATTTGTTCTTAACTGTATCAATAATACTAATTGCTCCTATAAGTTGTACCTCAGTTACTGCAACAGCACCACAACATCTTTCATCCTTTCAACAGGTAATACTTTTATAGTAATCACTTTCCCATTTTTCACTTCCGCTTCTACTGTGGTATTGTATGGTGCATTCAATTTAAAATGCACATCAATATTTTTGGGCCATGCAGGAAACAGCATTATTTTTTTATCATCCACCTGCAACAACATTTCCTGCAGGCCAATCATACCACTGCCGCCCCAGTTATGATCGGGCACCCAATCAAAACCCGGGCCCCAGAATGCAGGAAAACGCCGCCCTGAATTTTGTAGTTTCTTCGATGTAAGGTCCCATGCTTCATCAGCTAAACCTAATCTTGCAGCAAAAATATTATCCTGTTTCCAGCCGATATGGCTTTTAAATTTTACCACGTTGGTATCATACCTGTATGTGTTTAAAGCGGTATCCAATCCGGGTTTACCCACCCCATAAATTCCCCATGGAAATAAAGTGTACAATTGCGGCGACTCTGTATTGTTGATACGTTCCCATGATTTTGCAGGCGCAATGGTGGTGTGCCCATTAACATACTGATAATTGATATCGGGGATTCTTGCTAATAACCCAACAAGATTTTTTATTCTCTTTGGAAGTGTTGTATCTATATTATGCCCTTCAAGTTTACTTATCATCAGATCAAGTGTTCGCTGCCCTACTGTTTTCATTGCCGCAATAGTGCTGGTAGAATTATTTGCCATCTTAAAAGTCTCCGCACCACTGCCGGGATACAACACTAACTTTCCGTCACCATCCAATGCTTTACTCCCTCTTTGCTTTGCTAAGTATTGATAATGCTCATCAAAAAATTGTAAACAACTTTCTATAAATGGAATTTTATCACTGATATCCTTACCGGTGTATTCATTTTCTTCCAGCATCATTAAACAAAATTCAAACACGGTATCCCATTCATATTCTAACCAGGCGTTGTATTCCATTCCTTTATCATAACCGTCCGGACGTTTTTGCCCGTACTCCGCAAAATCGGGCAAACCGTAATTTTCCATTTGCTCTGTAAAGCAGGCACCGTCATGGTTCCAGTATACTTTGCTACGCAGTGCTGCATTTTTTAAAAGGCGTAAGTAAAAATTCAATTGCGGTTGCAACAGATCCCAATCGCCGTTTTTTATCATCGGGAAATATACCAGCCTTTGATTTTGTGCCGTGTGTAATCCACCGCCCCAGTTGCGGTAATCGGGAGTTAATTTATTAGAGGTATCAGTAAATACCGGATCAACAGTTAATAAACCACCATTGAATTTTGTAGGCCATTCGCCATGTGCATTTAAAGCCAGCATGTAACGGAAGAGTTGAAAATTTCTTCCCACCTGCCATGCTTTGCCTGCAGTATCAGCAGTATTAATAGCAATAAAACTCCTGTTCCAGAATTGCTGCCACCACAATTGCGATTTTGCAGCTGCGGATTTTGCATTTGCTCTTGTTACAATTTGTATAGAATCCAAAGCACGCTTCCAGTTATCAATATCGTTTACCTGTTCGTTATGCAAATACAAACAGAGTGTATGTACTTTAGCGGCAGTATTAGTTTTTAATTTCCAGCCTTTATAATCTGTATTTACATATTCGCCCTGGCAGGTTCCGGCAGGTACAAAATTTTTACCGCTGAATGCACCACCAAATACCAATCTTTTTAATGGATTGTATAATTGCTCTTTCACCGCATCCATTCCCTGTTGTGCAACTGTAGCATCAAAAATTGTTTCTGCCATATTATGATGATAGAACAGCACTTCATTACCGTTAAAATCAATCACATCCTTTTTGTACACATTATTTTTAGGAGCCGCCCACTTCCAGGAGTTGGCAAAGTTTTCTCTTGACTTTACAATCCTGTCCTGGTAGCGCCAGCTTTCGTAAGTCGCTTCCACATTTATTTTTTTGCTGGCAGCAATGTCAACATGCGCAACCGGGCTATACACATCGGCCCATATTTTTATCGTTGCTTTTATGGCATTATTTTCTCCTTCAATTGTTACATAGCCTTCCTGCAAATGCAATTCCTGTTTAAATATTTTTCCTTCAAAAACGTTGGGTGATAATTGTATTCTTATCCTGCCCGTTTTCATCAAAGCATTGTTCTCATCAAAGTTGCCGCTCTTTGCCACGTAGATCAATACATCGCCATTCTCCACCCAAACATTCATACCAATATCACCACCGCCGCAGGGCATCGATTCTGATGAATTTTTGCTTTGCGTATTCCAGATTATATTGTAGTGGCTGTTATGTATCTGTGCATACAGCCGGATGCCACAAAAAAACAGTAAGAAGAAAAGAATATTTTTTTTAATCATTTTAGATAAAGGTAAAAGCGCTTTGTAAAATCAGGTCCTGTTTCTGTAAAATAATCCGTGACAAACTATTCGCTCTTTTTCATGGCCCTGTATTTTTTGGGCGATACCCCAATGATGGTCTTAAATCTTTTTGAAAAATAATAAGGATCATCAAAGCCCATCCCGAAAGCAATTATTTTAATAGAATCATTGGTAAAATCCAGTTGCTGGCAGGCTTTCTGCATTTTCATTTGTAAAAAATAATCTATCGGCGCATAACCCGTTTTTTGTTTGAACAGGTTAGAAAATCTTGATACGGAATAATTGTATTGTTTACTCAGGTCATTCAAAGAAATATTTTCGTCCAGGTGCTGCTGCATAAAAAGTATCGCACTGTCTACGCAATCCGGTTTTTCTGCTTCAATACTTTCGTTGTGCCTGGCATTGTAAATAAACAAGGTAAGAAAATGCGTCAGGCACATATTGGCAAACAATAAATTATCAATACTGTACCCTAGCTGTAAGGCCTTATATATTTTGGTGAAGATGGAAATAGTTTCTGCATTGTTCTTGATATGAAAAGGCTTGAAATGTTTTTGCACCGCAAAAGTTTCATTCAATGCCGGCAATGCGTCGCCGCCAAAATGTATCCAGTAAATGCTCCAGGGATGATCGGGATCGTTACCGTAAGCATGTTCTTTATTTTGCGGCAAGATGAAAAATTCATTCGGCCCTACTTCATAGCGCTGGTCTTCTATCTGGTACCATCCATGCCCGTCCACACAATAAAAAATAAAATTTTCCGGCAATCCTTTTTTGCGGTACGTATAATGTTCTTTTGCTTTGGGATAATGGCCGATGGAACAAATATGCAGGTGTTTCAGCAGCAGGTTATTCTGCACCCTCGATTTTAAAATGGTCCTGGGAATTTCTATCCGCTGGCGGCCCAGGCCATACCATATATTTTTGTGTGAACCTTCTTTATTGTCTTTAACGTCTTTCATAAACTCAAAACAACCTGTTTGAACATGAAATTTACATAAATATTTCGTCACCTGCACCAGCAATCTGTTCTATGGCAAAATAACAGTACCAGACAGTAATAAAAAGCTTTTGCTCTATATTCGTTCTTATAAATAATAACTGATGATTGCTTTTAAAAAACGCCTTAAAACGGGCATTACCCTGTTGCTTTTACTGCTTCCCGGTTTTCTTTTGGCCACGGTACAACTACCTTCTTTTTTCAGCGACGGCATGGTGTTACAGCAACAAACCAATGCATCCATCTGGGGCCGGGCTAAAGCAGGGGCCCTGGTTAAAGTAACTACTTCATGGAATAAAAAAACTTATTTCAACGTTGCAGATGAGGAAGGCAAATGGACTGTAAAAGTAGCCACACCTGTTGCAGGCGGGCCTTATTCCATTATTGTTTCAGACGGAGACCCGGTAACCATAAAAAATATTTTAATTGGTGAAGTGTGGTTGTGCAGCGGGCAAAGCAATATGGAAATGCCGATGAAAGGTTTTAAAGACCAGCCGGTGACCGGCAGCAATGATGCGGTATTTAATGCCGCCAATGAACAAATAAGAATTTATACGGTGCCCCGTGCCGTAGAAAGGTTTACAAAAGATACCAGTAAAACATCTGCCTGGAAAAATGCCACCTCCGAAAACATCAGCAACTTTTCTGCTGTGGCGTATTATTTCGGACGATTATTGCAACAACAATTAAAAATACCCGTGGCATTAATTAATGACAGTTACAGCGGTTCACCTGCCGAAGCCTTCATGAGTGCGGAATCACTGAAAGCATTCCCCGAAATTGTTGTTCCATCTGCAACAGGTACAGAAAAGTTAAGCAATAAAAATGCCACTACTTTATACAATGGTATGATCCATCCTTTGGCGGGTTATACCATTAAAGGTTGCATCTGGTACCAGGGCGAAAGCAATTATGATCGTCCTGATCAATATGAAAAATTATTTCCTGCGATGGTGCAGTTGTGGCGCAACGAATGGGCGCAAGGTAATTTTCCTTTTTACTTTGCACAGATAGCGCCATTTGCCTACAGCAGTTTACCTGCAGGCAACAGAAATGAAAAACTAAATTCTGCATACCTGCGTGATGCACAAAGAAAATCTGCAGCCTCCATTCCCAATAGCGGCATGGTGGTATTGCTGGATGCAGGTGATGAAAAAACTATCCATCCCTTTAATAAAGAAGTTGCAGGTAAACGTTTTGCGTATTTAGCTTTAGGCGATACGTATGCCTATAAAGGTTTTGCGTATCAAAGTCCGTTGTATGATTCTTTATTGATAAGCGGAAATATTGCTACTGTAAAATTTAAAAATGCCCCCAATGGTTTAACCAGTTTTACCAAACCCATTACACAATTTGAAATTGCCGGTGCTGATAAAACTTTTTATCCGGCACAAGCCATAATTGCAAAAGGGATGATACAGGTATCATCGCCACAGGTAGCAACGCCTGTTGCAGTGCGCTATGCTTTTAAAGATTTTGTGGTGGGAGAATTGTTTAGTGTGGAAGGGTACCCGGTTTCTTCTTTTAGAACTGATGATTGGTGAGGTATGTATTCCTGGTGAATTATTCCCTTCTTGAATTGCATCTTCTCTGCATTACGCCGTCCCTTTAGGACGACGAAGAGATATAACATAATAACAGGCTTTAGCCAGGTTGCTGGTTTGGGCTAAAGCCCTGAAAGACATCAATATTTTTTACCCCTGCCTTAAAAGGCAGGACAATTCATCAAAGACAGAAATAATAATCATCGTAGAATAATTTTCACATCACCAATTAATCCGGCAGGCAACAAAGGTTTATCTTTTAACCGGAATGGCGCTGTTGTAAAAGTTATTCTTTTTTCAACAGGCAATAAATTATCACCGATCAAACGGTTATGCCATGTATTGGTAACAGCTATCTCAATTTTATTTTCGCCTTGTTTTAATGCTTTTGTTATGTCAAGCAGGTAGGGCTGAGTCCATAAAGTACCGCAGTTAATGCCGTTAATTTTTATTGTTGCAATATTAAAGATGCTGTCGAGTTGAATATAAGCCCGTTTTGCCTGCGCTAATTTTTTTATGAAAAAGATATTCAGATATACACCGGTGCCTGAATAATATTTTACCTGATCATTGGCATTTTGCGCCCAACTGTTCAACTCATCAAAAATTACCGGCCCCTCTACTCCGCCAAATTTCTTATCAAAAACAACCGACCACCTATAGGGGAAAGAAATATCTTCCTGAACCAACGATGGCCTTAATTTTTCAGGGTACTTTGTGGTACTTTTTTTAAATACTACAAAATACGATTCTGAAGGTGCCAGGCTTAGCAATATTGTACGATCTTTTGACGTTTCCATACACCGCACTATTTCTCCATTAACCGGATTCCAGATTTCTGCCATTTTATTTGTATTTCTAAAAATCAACTCCACATTTTCTTTGCTGCCTTTCTGGTTGGCAATAAAATAAACATCATCATCACCAACCTTCCTGTGCGTCCATGCAATAGAGTGATTGTTATTCAATATTTCCACATCTTTTTGCAAGCCCAATGTTACAAATGAAGGTGATTCAAACGGAGTAAAAATAATTTTACCCTTTACACTTGCTTCATCTTGCAATTGCAATACTCCCATTATCATTTTAATGCTATACACGTCATCTTTTAATCCGATGCCATCCAGGTACTCTTTACTCATTATTATTTTAGCGCCATCCTTTACCAATTGCATTATTTTTTTTAAGGCGGATAAGGAGATCAAAGTATTATTCGGTTGCATCGGGTGTTTACCAGGAAAGATCAACACCCCATAACTTGCACCACCCGGCAATACCACTCTCCCATCCTTCACCTTCATCATCATTAATGCATCAGGATTAAAAGAATCATACGCATAGCCATTTAATGGGTCTATCCAGTTTTCAGGATCAGCCATATTTGCGGAATGCGAAACCCCATCAGGAATCTGGCGCATAGGTTGTCCGATATTCTCCAAACGTTTCTTTTCTGCCGCCACTTTTTCTGCTCCAAAAATTCCGGGCAATGTATTGACCAACCTATCGGGTAAGATTGAACGCCGTGGTACTTCTTCTCCTGTAAATACTGCTATATCAACAACGGGTTTTCCCATTTGCAATAATGCACTGCATCTTGTTAAATAATCGATCCATGCTTTGCTTTGTTTAAACCAGGTCTGGTCTCTTTGAAAATACAGGCCCACGCCATCTAATGTCATGCCCGGTTTTTTATCCATCCAGGGATTGTGTGCAAACACATGCAATACCATTTTGTTAATACCCAATGCAAAATTTCTATCGCCAATGGCTTTTAAATTACCCGGATGTTCGCCCCAGTTCATCCTTACCGAAGTAAATGATTCTGCACCGATAATATTTTTGCCGTAAATATGTGCGCCACTGATGGCGTCCAGCATATCATTAGGCTTATCATGCGTAGGGCTGTTCAACCAGAATTCCCCCATGGGCAGGTCAACATTTTTGTAATGCAGCAAACCATCACTTACCATTGTTGGAGCAACAGACTCTGCACTAAAGCTGCAACCTTTTTCATGTGCCAGTTTCTTCAAGGTAGCATAAAAAACATCATTCACTAATTCAGCAACGGTTTCTCTTACATCATGCAATACTTTTTCAGAAGTGCCGGCATCAGTAACAGGCACACCCGTCATCACTAACAGGTAAGGCATAAGATCATAGCCCCTTCTTTTTTTAAATTCCGTTTTAAAATTATCGCTCCAGTTCTGGCTGCCACACTCCCAGCTATCCACATGAAAAACTTTCAGTACTTCTTTGGCAAGCTTTGCATCTGTATTGCGGAATGCTTTTGCAAACCAGTTATCAAATTGCAATTTGATTGCTCTTATATTAAATTTATCACACTCCAATCCGGCTCCTGCTCCACCCGTTGCGTTGGTATGTCCGGTGGATGTATGGCCGACCCTTACAATTATCCACTGCCCTGAAGGTGGCGACCAATCAAGATTTCCCTGTCTATCCATTTTAGAAGACAGGTCAATAATATTTTTTAAAGGAATAGCTGCACTTGCAGGCACCTGTTCTTCAGTTGTGTTTTCACTCACTCTCCATACCGATCCGTTCTTGCTTTCAAACTGGTTGATAACCGGTTCTCCGGATAAATAAATACCCGTTACCTTAAATGATGGTTTCCATTTGGCTGCGTCCAGGTCTTCGGCGCCGGGTTCGCTGCCCGCCTTATTGTATACAAAGCGAAAATATTTTGCTGTGGTTGCAGGAACAGCGCTCGTAACATCTTCATCCGTATCTTGCCAGCCATGGCGTGGTGGTTGTAATTGTGTGATGGTTTTAAAATGAATACCATCGTCACTTGATTGCACAACCAATCTTTGTGCTTCATAATTATTACCACTGGTATGAATAGTTATTGAGCTACAGGTGAATGGTTGTTCGTACTGGTATTGTATCCAGCAGGCTGTATCGCTTTTAAAACTTTGCTTATTATTTGTATCAGCAGCAAATAAAAATTGCGGTGCAGTTCCGTTGCTTGCAGTTACAACCGGAACCATTTGCTTTTCAATAAAAATATTTGATAAATTCGCCTGATAAGCAAACACAGCCACATCTTTATAATATCCTGCATTGCTTTCAGGTTCTGCTAATTTTATTTTTTGTGTTGCAGATGAAATATATGTTTTACTCCATGTTAATTTTTGCATTGATAATTCAGGAGTGATCCACGGCCCGCCTGCCAATGCAAAGCCATCACTTACATGCATGGCCAGTTTCAGTTTCAACCGTTTGGCTTCCTGCATGGCAAATTTTACCATGCCCCACCATTCGGGTGTTAACTGTCTCACTGTGGGTTGAAATGGAATAGAAGATAAAGTATCCTGTATCGGCATCAGGTAAGCACCGCCAATACCCACTTGCTTCATGGCTTCCAGGTCTGCAGTGATGCCGGCTTTAGACACTGCGGCATGCATCCAGTACCAGAATACCCAGGGCTTTGCTGATTCGGGTGGATGAAGAAAAGTTTGTTCTATTGAAACAGTATTTTTTTCTTGTGCATTACTATGCTGCGGTATAGATACCATACAACAAATCACCAATAATATTTTTATCCTTCTACCCATTTATAATACGCAATACTTTATTTATTTTATAACCCTTATTCACTTTACAAACTCAACATTACTTTTCCCTTTATCAACCGAAGTAGCCACCGCAATACCCCTGTGGTCTTTTGCATCTACCGCACAATAAAAATGATACACCACGCCTTTATATTTTACCACAAAACTTTTGTGTGCATATTTTGCATCGTAAGGCTCAGAAGATTTAACCAGGTCTTCGCCGTTCCAGTCGGTCCAATGCACTAAATCATAGCTGCAGGCAAAACGATTGAAAGTTTCATTTTTCCTGCCTTCCCAGAAAGCGCCAAAATAAAACATTACCCACACATCGCCTATTTTCTGAATTACACCATCGCCGGTAATACCAATTTTATGATGCACCACAGGATCTGCCTGGTACCGTTGCCAGTTGATCATATCATCACTAACGGCCATGCCTATCCTTTCAAACCAACGCCATTTGGGCGTATTATTGCTGGTATCTCCGTTGGCATTGTAGTACATTACAAACGGGTGCCCCAGTGTTTTTTGTTTATCCCAGATAATGCTGCTCTTAAATAATTTTTTATTCTCCCACCAGCGCACATCAATATCACTCACCGATAAAACAGGATCGCCAAAAGGTTTCCATAAATGCGCTTTGGTAATGTCTTTATCCGTACTGGCCACACCAATACTCAGCTTACCACTTTCGTACCCCTTTTCTTTACCGCCAATAAAACTCATCCAGTATTTGTGATTGTATTGTTGCAATTGGTAACTGCCGCCGAATTTTTCATCCTGCAATGCAATGTACCCGGCCTTTTGATTGGCATCCCAGTTGGTGGCATCCACATTTGACGTATCACCAAAGCTTAATATTTTCCCCAGTGTTTTCCATTGCAGCAGGTCACTGCTTTTTGCCAGCCAGGTTTCATATCCCCTGCCATCAAACAGGATATAAGTCATATACCAGTTTTTTCCTTTTCGAAAAACAGAAGGGCAATCAATTTTTTTTGCTGCATCCGTGGGTGCTACCACAAGCCCATATTTAAAAGGCGTTTTTACCTGGTCATAAATCTGCTGCATTATATTTTGCGGCACTTGTGATTGAACCACAAAGACACTAAGAACAAAAAGGAGCACAAAGAAAACCTTCGTGTAACTTCCTGTCTTTGTGCCTCCGTGGTTCAACTTAAAATTTGATTTTTTTAGCTGTTTCACCGGCTTGTTTTGCTTTATTGTTATAAGGTAATATATAAAAACTATAGTGATAATCTTTTGCAGGAACCTGGTATTTCTCCAATGGTGCGGCTACATCGCTCCAGCTGTCATTACCACCAACCCCCATTTGAATCAGATCAATATTCAAAGTGATGAAGCCGGCATCTTTTAATTTGTTGGTATGTTTTGCATTCTGAATAGTCTCTTCGGTATAAGGCCATGCACTCATGCTTAATAAACTATCTGCAACGATCAACAATCCGTTTTTTTGTTTATTGGATAAAAACATCCAGCGTACATCGGTTCGGTTGCCATTCTCCTGCGGTACTACATAATTCTCCATGAACTGGCTGAGAGGTAATGTATATACACCATCATCTGCTCCATAATTTTTATCAATATAATTTTCCATCGGCCCCTTACCAAACCATTCAATATTATCGTAGCTTCTTTCAATACCCATTTGCATGCCCACTTTGGGCAGGTTCGGTAAACCTGGCTTTACATGTAAGGTGTAGTCCAGTTTGATAACGCCGGCATCAGTAATAGTGTACATTACATTTACGGCAGCACTATCATTGATCAGAGAAAAAACTGTACTGACAGTCAATGTGCCATTCCCATTTTTCGTAACGGTCATCGCTCCTGCCTTCAGTGTGGCTGTATACCATTGCTGCAATTTACGTTGCGCTTTCCAGCCACGTTTATCATTATCAGTTAAAGGACGTGTAAAGTGTGGCAACAGTACCTGTTGTATTTGTTCTGCTCCTTTATATGTATAAGAACTTAAGCCTCCGCCATCAAGCGTACTGAAGAACAAAGAAAAATTATTGCCTTTTATGGTGACTCCATTCAGGCCTTGCTGGTAAGACAAAGTTGATTTACGGGCAGGAACTGCTACATATTTTTTTTCTTTTTGCAGCTGAAACTGATCTGATGCAATAGTAAAATTTTCACCGGCCCAGCTTTCATCCTTCTTTAAATGAAAACTGATATTGGCATGATAGGCTGCATCGGCTTTCATATCAGCGATGTCTTCTGTAATGGCTATTACGGTATCTTTTCCCGGTGCAATGGCAATGGCTGGAAGATCTTTTACAAGAACAGGAACGCCATCCTTTTTAATTACTAAAACGGCATTATATGCATCGGTATTTTTTACAGCGCCACGGTTAGTTATTTTTATCAACCCTTTTTTTGCATCCAGCAGCTCACAGGTTATCGGCTGAAAAACTCTTTTACATTCATTCATCACACCCTTTGGTGTACCATCAGCATTTACAATTCCCTTAATGGTAAAATTGTCAAAATATTTTTCACCAAAATCGCCACCATATGCATAATATTTTACGCCGGCAGAATCCGTTTTTAATAATGCCTGGTCTTTAAACTCCCAGATACAACCGCCAATGATGCGTTTGGTATTTCTCCATTGATCCCAGAAGTCTTTGATATTGCCGCCGCTGTTGCCCATGGCATGCGCATACTCACAAAAGAAAATGGGACGATGATCGCCATTGGGCTGATTGGCCAATAGCGGTGCTGTGTACATGGCAGGATACATCCGGCTGATCATGTCAACATAATACTGATCCAATGGATTTTGTATACGGTGCGAATGGTCATTACTTTTTAAATACGCCGGATCAGAAGGATCGATATACCCTGCTTCCCTAGGGCTGCCCATAGCAGGCTCATAATGCAAAGGACGGGTGATATCAAAATCGTGGATCCAACCCGCCATCGCTGCATGATTGGGACCACTGCCGGCTTCGTTTCCCAAACTCCAGAAAATAATTGACGCATGATTTTTATCACGCAATGCCATGCGGCTTATCCTGTCGATATAGGCACCCGTCCAGTTGGATTCATGATCTAATTTACCCCCCAGGCCATGCGTTTCTAAATTGGCTTCGTCAATTACCATGATGCCAAACTCATCGCATAGATCTAACAAATAGGGGTCGGCCGGGTAATGACTCAAGCGGATACAATTGAAATTATATTGTTTGATAGTGGTGACATCTCTTAAAATAATTTCCCTGGTTAATGCTTTACCAAATACCGGATCATGATCGGGACGATTAACACCATATAAATAAGTGAGCTTTCCATTAATGAGCAACTTACTGTCTTCCTTCCTGAATTCAATAGAACGAAAACCGAGTTGGCATGTTTTTACTTCAAGAATATTTCCTGCGCTATCTTCTAAGCTCAATACCAGTTTATATAAGTTCGGTTCTTCGGTACTCCATTTTTTGGGATTGGAAATTTTTGTTTCGAGCAAACCAAATTTCACCTGGTCTAAACGGGGATGAATTTCATTGATGATCTCATCGATTGATCTTTCCAAAGGCGCAGCTAAAACAGGCCGGTCATTGGCATCATACAATTGCGCTTTTACTTTATATCCCGGTATTGCTGCGCCGGTTAAATTTTCTACCCGTGGACGAATGCTCAGCACTGCATCTTTATAATCCTTATCTAATTTAGTTTGATAAAAGAAATCTGCGATCCGCAATTTTGGTTCCGCCATTAAATATACTTCTCTATGAATGCCACTCATACGCCATCCATCCTGGTCTTCTAAAAAACTACCGTCGCACCAACGGATCACCCAAACAGAAATTATATTTTCTCCATCTTTTAAATAAGCAGTAATATTAAATTCGCTGGACATAAAACTGTCTTCTGCATAACCCAGGAATTTTCCATTCACCCACACTTTGTATGCTGAACTTACACCACCAAAATGCAGCGTTACATTTTTATTTTTCCAATCTGCAGGAATAGTAAACGATCTTTGATAACAACCCACGCCATTATAATCCTTTGGTACATGCGGCGGATTTACAGGACGAAACGGATATACCGCACTTTTATAAATGGGTTTATCATAACCCCGCATTTCCCAATTGGAGGGCACGGTTATTTTTTTCCAGCCACTCACTTTTGACCTGTAAAAATCCTGTGGCTCATCACCGGGTTTTAATGCAAAAGAAAAATCCCACTCGCCGTTTAATGACAAATAGCGTCCGCTTTTCTCCCGGTCATTTTTTAATGCGTCATTAATTGTTGCATAAGAATAAGCTGTTGCTCTTGATGCATCCCTGTTAATGCCATTGATCAATGGATCTTCATAAGGCTCTGTATTGTAAATTGATGGTGCATTAGGAATGGCAGCAGGAGTTTTATCAACGAGCTGCGCTTTTACTTGAACCACAAAGACACTAAGAACACAAAGTAACACAAAGGATTTTCTTAGTGCCCCTTCGTGACTTTGCGTCTTTGTGGTTGCTATTTTATTTTTCTTCATTTTTTTTAAAGCATTTTCTTAGTGCTCCTTTATGTCTTCGTGACTTTGTGTTTCCACTGGTTTTCTGCTCCAGTAATTGGCCAGTATACTGCCACTGATATTCATCCACGGACTAAACACTGCCGGTGCCAGCCCCACAGTGCCCAACTTACCCATGCTGCCTGCAATACCACTTGCCATGCCGCCGTTTTGCAAACCTACTTCAAACGCAATCGTTCTGCTGGAATTAATATCCATGCCAAATAAACGGCTGAGCCAGTACCCAAAAAAATATCCTGCTGCATTATGAATAACGGATGCCATGAATAACAGTACGCCCACTTTCATTAAATTTTCTCTCCCTGCAGCAGTGGTTACTGTAGTAAAATAAATAATACCCACCATTGATATCAAGGGCATTATTTTATCCAGTGCCGGAAATTGCCGGTACAAAAAATGATACAACACACCTGCAATAATTGCGCCTGCAACAAAGCCCGTTAATATAATTGATTTTGATACCGGTGCCATTTCTGTTTCTTTTGAAACCAGGAAGACGACCATGCCCACAACAATTATTGCAGCACCCACAAGAAAATGAACTACTTTCTTTTGAGGCCTTGTTGCCCGCTTTAAAAAATCATGTAATAAGGCTGCCCCGATTGGGACCAACACTATTTTAATTATTTCAATCATCATATCAACAAATTTAATGTTGATCAAGGTGCCTGCAAATGTTTTCATCAGCAATGGTGTTAATAAAGGTGCTGCCAGTGTTGCCATGGCCGTTACAATAACACTCAACACTAAATTTGCTTTTGCCAGATACACCATTACATTACTGGCCAGGCCACTGCTGCAACTGCCAATTAAAATAATGCCTGCCGCAATCTCGGGTTCAAAATGAAAAATTTTAGTGAGCAGTAAACCCATTAATGGCATAATAGAAAAATGACAGCACAAACCTACCAATACCCCTTTGCCTGTTGATGCCAGTCCGCTGAAATCTTTTAAGCTCATGTGTGTACCCATGCCAAACATCACCAATTGAATGATAACGAGAATTAAAGTCTTATCTCTCAGGTTTACGCTGCCCCAGTTTTTAAATGCTTCCGGAAAGATCATTCCTGCCACCACTGCACTGATGATCCATGCCGTGTATTGATAGCCTTTTAATGAGGGCACTGCACCTAAACCAATCGCTACACTGATTGCTGTTACAAGAGCAAATGGCTTATACATATTTTGTTGTTGTACAATGATACCAATCAACAATGCAATCACTGAGACAGCGCTTAGTACTAAAAATATTTTCCGGATTCTGTTCATTTATTTTTTGCCACAAATGGCACTGCTTTTCACTATTGGTTTTATTAGTGTCTTTTCGTGTAATTAGTGGCCACTTTTTTAATTTAAGATTGATGCCAGGTATTCTATAGCTATCGTCGGGCTAGCCAGGATGGGGATTTTTTTATCGGCTTCATCCAGTGTGTCCACTACTCTTCCCATAGATGCCTGCGCCAATACAATTACATCCACTTCTTTTGCTAATTGTTGCAACGCTTCGCCTACTTTTTTATCATGCGTTGCGGCATCGCCACTCATGAGTGCATCAAATGCGCCCTCGCATAAAACACTTTTCAATTCAATCTCCTTATTGGCTACAATAGCTCTTCTTCTTACTAAATCACTGGTTGGTGCTAATGTAGTAGAGAGTGTGGCAATCACGCCAATTCTTTTTCCCGATTGCACGGCTCTATCTGCCATCGGCTGATCTACACGTAACACCGGCACGCCGGTTAAGGCAGCTGCAGCTTCTACAGCAGGACCTATGGAGGAACAGGTGTATAAAATAAAATCGGCGCCGGCTTCTTCTGCTGAGGCGGCATAGTTCACTACTCTTTTACTGGTAGATCTGGTTAACTCACCACAGGCAATAGTATTCTTTATTAAACTATCATCTACAATGTTGAATACTTTTACGTTGGGTAAATACTTACTGCACAATTCAGCAAATACCGGAACCAGTGTTGCTGAGGTGTGAATGAGTCCTAAAGTTTTTTGTGACATATTTTTTGTTTACGTTTTTTATATTTTTGAACCCGGCTGAATTTCTTTGTTCATCTTCATTGGCAAAGTTTATCCCGAAAGCATTCGGGCACTTTTACACAGTATCGCTTTATTGGGCTTTACTTATGTTTTATTTATTGTGTTCTACTTTAAAGCACCTGTCGTTCCTGCGGAACGGTTTTAACCCACCACCTTTTGCTTTTAGCCACCTGCTGTTCCTACGGAACAAAAGAACTTTGTGATTTAATTTTCTCCTTGTCCCATCGGGACATAACGTGGGTAAAAAAAATCACCCCTGGCATTTTCGTTCCGTAGGAACGGTCGGTGCTTATCCCCTGCTCTTACACAAAACCCCTGCGAAACATTCTTACCGCCACATTTCTTGTAAAGTGTTTCTCTGTATAATCTCCTTTTCTCTTTTTCCCTGCGCTAAAAATCACAAGTATCCATTTAATAAAATCTCCAAATAATTTTCACCTCCCACCTGTCCGCCTTTAAAATTTACTTCTAAGCCATTAATATTTTTATTGGCAGAAATGGCTTTACACAATGGTGCACCGGTTACCATCGGCGCCATCATTTCCACGGCTTCAATTTCCATTGCCCTGGCCGCATAACTGCTGGTATCGCCACCGGCAATCACCATTCTTTTTACCAATGATTTTTCTGCTGCTGCTTTTGCAATTTGTCCTAATGCGGTACCCAGTTTTTCAGAAGACAAATTGCCGGCTTGCTTTGCACCTGTATGAACGATAACATTTTTTTGCTGCTGCAATAATGTATTTACTGCATCAAAAACCGATGACTCCATAACGCCATCAGTACAAATTTTTATGGCATCAATGATCACTTCTTCAAAACCGTTTGCTTTTGCATAAGTGATTTGTGCTGCTGTAACGGGTGAACAACTGCCGGATACCACCAGCAACGGATTTACTTTTCCCGGATGCGTCCATGTTGTTACCGGCGCTACTATTTTCTTTTCATTCCAATATTTCCCCAATGCCATTTCAATACCTGATGAACCCACAGAAAATAATTGCGCTGTTTTTGCCTGTGCATCTAACCATTCGCCAATTGTCAACAAATGGGTTTCGTTTAAAGCATCTATTAAAACGACCGCTTCATCACTATCAATTTTTTCAACCGGTTGCTTTAATTGAATGATATCGATCAACCCGATTTTGTTATTGGTTTGTTTACCCAAATGTAAACGCAAGTCACTTTCATCTGCCGGTGTTACCGGGTGTTTGCTCATGGAAGGATGACGATCCAAGCGATAAATTCCCCCCCCGCTGCCAATACCCATTTTGGCAAACAGGTTTCCAAATACACAAAAGCGGCCTAATGCCGGCATACCGCCTAAAACAGGAATGGTTCTGTTATTAAAAACTGTTGCACCACAATCAATTGCTTTACCAATGCTGCCAATAGCAGGTGAAGAATCAAAAGTGGAGCAAACTTTATAGTGCACATGCTTTGCCCCTGTTGCTTTCATTGTTTCAAATGCAGGCAACAATATTTTTTCCATGTCATCCGGCGATAAGGACCTTGTCTTTCCTGCCACACCATAGGCATCCAGGTCGGGGTAATTATTTAATTGTGCTGCTGTTGGTGGCGCAATAAATAAAATGGCTTTTGCTCCGGCCCGGCAAATAAATTCCAGGGCATCAGTGCTGCCGGTAAAATCATCGCCGTAAAAAGCCAACAATATTTCTTTTTTGTTCTGCAATTTCTATTTTTTTATACAACCTGCGCAACTGCTGTCGGGGTTTGCAACCGCCGTCAGGGTCTGCAACCGCTGACGGGGTTTGTAACCGCTGATGGGGTTAGCTAAATTTTTCCACTGATTTGTTAAACTCCGCATATTGTTTCGCTGCTGCTTCTAAACTTATGCCATCTACTGCCGCCTGCCAAGCCTGCTGCAATGCCAGTACACCTGCCGCCGGGCCCATCGGATGCGCCATAATACCACCGCCTGCCATGTACAACAGGTCCACTG
Organism: Ferruginibacter profundus; assembly: GCF_054783275.1. Classification (NCBI taxonomy): domain Bacteria; kingdom Pseudomonadati; phylum Bacteroidota; class Chitinophagia; order Chitinophagales; family Chitinophagaceae; genus Ferruginibacter; species Ferruginibacter profundus. The sequence goes on from NZ_BAAGQW010000002.1 coordinate 761,173, forward strand.
TTTTTGTTCTTGCATAAGTTTCAAATGCCTGCCCGCCCCATTGACCCGATGATACTACAGGCAATACCATTTTATGATTATACATCGGTGTTAAACAAGCTTCAATAGAGTGCACCACGCTATCATCACTCTCCCAGAATTTATTTTTAATGCCATTCACATGCAATTGATCCACACCAGCCAGCCGCCATAATTTCTGATAGGCTTTAAAATCTATGCCCAATAACGGATGGCGTGTTAACATGCCCCAGCCATTTCTATGCCCATGAATGGCCAATTGTTTTTGCTCACCCATTTTTTTAACCGCAGATAAACCCACACTGTTGATGCTGATCATGGCACAGGTACCACCACTGCTGACAATTTTTTCATAACGTTGCAACATTTCATCCATCTCTCCGCTGATGTTAAATGCATACATCACTTTCTTGCCGGTTTTATCAGCATGTGCATTGATCACGTTCATCACCGCATCAACACGGTCATTAAAATGAGAGTTGGCAGATGAAGACAATAACTCATCATCCTTGATAAAATCGATACCTGCAGCAGCTAAAGTTTTTACCATGGTTGCAGTTTCCGCTACCGTTAACCCGATAGACGGTTTGATGATAGTACCAATCAGCGGCCTGTTATGTACACCCGTTAATTTCCTGCAACCGTCAATACCAAATGCAGGACCACTGTACTGATCACCGAATGAAGCCGGCAGATCGATATCCATTAATTTTAAGCCGGTAAATTGTTTGATCTCGTATAGATTTCCCTGCAGGGTAGAAATTAATACCGGCAGGTTGTACCCGAAATTCTCCATACTCCAACTTACTTTTACAATAGCCCGATGGTATTTTCCTGTTGCGCTGGTGGCACCGGGAATAGCAGGTGTATCAACGGTTTCAAGTGGCGTTACACTTTCCACTCTTGCGGCAAAACGAGCTTTCAATTCGGCAGTCTCGCCGGGTACAGCTACAAACGTGCCTGACGATTGTTCGCCTGCCAGTACCTGCGCTGCAGCTTCAGGCGCAAAGGGTGTTTCGATAAAATAGGTTGCTGTTATCCTTTCCATTTTTTTTGAACTACTAAGGCAGAAAGGCACTAAGTATCACAAAGAAGACTTCTGTGCCTTTAACGTTAGTATTTTATTTGAATTATTCGTTTTTAAATTATTAATTTTTTAATTGTGCCAGCTTTGTGGTTTAGTGACTTTGTGGTTCCTCTATCTCACCAACGGCATCCACACCGTCATATCCGTCTGCCCCCTGTTGGCCCAGGCATAATAAGGGATCAGTTTTATTTTTACGGGTGTTGTTTTGGTATTCACTTCTTTATACAATGTATTTTTCCAGTTGCTGTTTTGCAAAACACTGGCGGTTCCCGTTAATGCCATTACATTACCGCCATCAATTTTCATGGGCACAGCTTGTAATTTTATGGCTGAAGGGATCATTACATTAAATACATTTTGCCCGGGCAGATCTGCAGATTCCAGGCAATACACAACTGGCCCACGCTTTACCGTTACCTGGTTCCTCGAGGCTTCCACTAAGGGATTGCTTTCTAATAATGTTACCGGCATATCAAGTACCAATTCAATTTTTTCACCTTTGCGCCACCTGCCGCCGAATACCGCATAGCCATCTGCCCGCCGGCCTGCCGGTACTTCGGGCACTTTACCGTTTATTGTAACACTATAGTTTTTACACCAGCCCGGTATCCTTAAATGAATCTGTACCGGGTTGGCAGTATTCTCCTTAATAGTAATGGTTACTTTTCCATCCCAGGGATAATTGGTTACCTGTTCCAGTTGTAATGCTGTGCCATCGTGTAGTACTGTATTTAAAACATTGCCGCCATACATATTTACATACAAACCCTTTTCATCAATGCTGTACATATAATTGCTGACCTCTGCAATAGTGCGTATCACATTTGGCGGGCAACAGTTACTCTTACTAATATATTTCTGGCGACCGCCACTCCAGCGCAGATCGTAAGGATACTCTTTTGCGGCTGCCAGTGGATTGGTGTAAAAGAATTTATTACCATCCATGCTGATACCACTTAACACACTGTTGTATAATTCAAGTTCCACCATATCTGCATACTTTGCTTCACCGGTTACCTGCAGCATGCGCCAGTTCCATAATACATTACCAATATTGGCACAGGTTTCGTTATGTGCCGTCATATTCGGCAGCTGGTAGTCCTTACCGTAAGCCTGTTGAATTTTTTGTATGGAATCGGGCTTGTAAGAAATACCTTCCTGCGATAAACCATCATACAATGCACCACAACCACCCGTAACATACATTTTATGATGCACCACATCATCCCACATCAGGTCTAATGTATTGAGTAAACTGCTGTCGCCGGTTTCTGCATATACATCTGCCACGCCGGCAAATAAATAATTGGCCCTTACCGCATGCCCGTTCACTTCTTTCATCTGGCGAAACGGCAGGCGGTCGCTGTTATCATCACTGCCTTCACTCATGCCCCTGATGTCAACCAGCTTTTTTACGAGGTCTAAATATTTTTTCTCGCCCGTGGTGCGGTACATTTCTGTAATACCCATGTAGTGCGAGGGACATATGGCATTGCGTGCCTGCTCAGGTGTGGCGGTATTGTAAAAATGAATTAAAAAATCAGTGGCTTTTTTGGCTACCTCCAATAAACTTGTTTTTCCTGTGGCCCGGTAATGTACACAGGCCGCCGTCATTAAATGTCCAAAGTTGTACGCTTCAAAACTCAGTTTGTCATCAAACATTTCTTTCTTACCGCTTTTTTGTTGTTCAATGATCGACCTGGTATAAATATAACCGTCTTCCTTTTGCGCCTTTGCAATTACAGCAATCGCATCATCCATCATCGCATCCAGTTTTTTATCTTTTGTAGCTGCATATAATGCGGCTACAGCTTCCAGTGTTTTATAAAAATCACCATCATGAAAAGAAGGCCCACGGAATTTACCGGTATCTAACCCGGCTGCTATCCTGAAATTCTGGAAAGAATAACAAAAATCTTTACTGGTGTAGGTAGCCCATAAATGCGGCACCATCGAATCCTTGCATACGGCAAATCGTTCTGCCCAAAAACCTTTTGTCCATTGTACGTCGCTCATGCCCACGCTGTTGAATTTTGCATGGGGGCTTTGCATAGTGTTAACCAATCCGTTTTGTGCAAATGTTAGTTGCATCATTACAATGGACAGATATGTGATGAAGATTCTTTTCATTTTATTATTAACTGTGGTGGGCTAAAGCCCATGCGAAATTTATTTTTTTATCCCTGGTCTTAAGACCAGCGCAAGGCAAAAAGCCTGGACGGTGATACTATAAATCAGAATACTATTTTATTTTACCTTATAACTAACCGCCTACGGGCTGGTAGCCGCCGTCGGGGTTTGTTAAAACACTCTATAATTTACAATATATTCCACACCCGGCAGTATTGTTATTTCATAATTATCGCCGCCAGTTGCATTTACTATGATGTCTTTGCCTGTTGGTTTGGTCTTGCTTTTAATTTTTAAAGTACCGGTTCCCCTGGCTGCTTTAACTTTTATTTGTTTGGTGCTGCAATACACTTCTATATCTCCTTTGGGCGTAGGCACTTTGCCCTGCATCCAGAGTAAGCCACCCAGCTGCGGTTGTATGGTATAAGTTTCGTAACCGGGTTTGGTAGGGCTAACGCCTAAATAATATTTGCCCAATAGATAAATAGGGCTGGCTCCCCAGGCATGGCATAAACTCTTGCCAAACTTTCTGCCATACATTGCTAAATGTTCAGTGCCTTTTTTATCAGGATTATATTCTTCCCAGAAAGAGGTAGCGCCTAAATTCAACATGCCGCCCCAATAGGCTTTCATTTCCTTCAATACATAAGACTGTTCCCCCATGGCGCACAAAGCTTCCAGTTCGTAAAAGCGCATATACGGTGTAGTTATTTTCTGTATAGAATCATTCAGCAATACATGTTGCTTAACAGCCTGCTTTTGCTCTCCGGTAAAATAATTAAAAAAGATACCAAACATATTGGCATAACGGGTTACATTTTCTGTTGGTATACCATCAATACGGCTATGTACCAGGGCATTCTTTTGTTGGTTCCAGTAAAGGGCAAATACTTTTTCTTTAATGTCGGCCGCTAATTTTTTATATTCCGCAGCGTTGGCTTTATCATGGGCGATATCCGCACATAACGACATTGTTTCCAGGCTTCTTGCAAATAACATTTGCTCAAAACTGATCTCTCCCTTTTTGCTGAGGCCTGCCGCCCAGTCTATAAACGTCCAGTCGCCTGACAGACCTTCCATTAAACCATTTTTGTTTCTGCGGTGCAGGCAATACTCCATCATGCTTTGCATACGGGGATAAAACTGTTGAATAAATGTGGCATCGCCGGTATACAAATAATAATCGTACACACTGATGAACCAGTAAAAAGTATAATCCAGTATCGTATTAATATGCGCTGTTACCGGGTCTTTACCACGCAAGGCCATCATGGTTCTTGTTACGGTGGCATTATCAAAATAAGAATAGTAATTCATCAAATAACTCTGATAGGCATCACCACTCCATACCCAACGATCTCTCTTTATACCATCAATAAAAAATTCCCTCGTGTTTAATTCCAATGTGTATTTAGAAACATCGTAAATTTTATTGATCAGCTCATCAGAGCAGGTGAAAGTGCCTCTTTGTTTTACATCGGCATATTCGTACAGAATACTGGCAGAATCGATGCTGATATTGCCTTCGCAAACAATATTTACATAACGGAATGCTTTGGATAAGACCATTGTTGAATCCGTTTGTACAGGTTTTGTAAAAGTCAGCCTGTCCAATGTCATTGCATCAGCAGCAGACAAGGCTTCTTCTTTTGATTCGCCGTAATACAAATTGATCTTGCCATTGCCTTTAATGCCGTGCAGTTGTACAAAGCCAAAAGTTTCTTTACCAAAATCTACCAGCCATTCATTATTTTTTTTGGTGGTGGTAACGGCAGTCAATTTTCGGGTGGGCAATTTAAAGGCAGAAGGCAATTGTGTGGGATCATTAAAATTCCAGCTACCGGCATTCAGCCATTGGGTGGCAGAAATATCAGATGTTTTCCCGGTTTCATCAATCCATTCTTTATCTTCAAAAGTTACCAGCCACGTGGCATCGCTCACTATCGTTTTACCCTGTACAAATATGGCGGGCACATTGGCCTGGTTCCATACTTTTACATTGATCTTATGTTTACCTACCGGTACCGTTAATTTATTCACGCCGCTTTCAACCGCATTGCCATCCAGTTTTAAATTGAATGTACCTTCGGCATACACCGTAATTTCTTCCGGTGCCGTTAAATCAAATGTTTTATGAAAATCCATCAGTACATAATGGGCATCCATTTTCCAGAAGGGAGGAAAGAAGGTATTTCTATCCGTTCTGCGGTTTTGCATTTTGTTAGCAAGGTTAATTTCAAAATCGCCGGGATACCATATCCAGGTCTGCGCTGCAGAGGTGAACCACGAAGACAGGAAGACACAAAGACACACTAAGATTTTTCTTTGTGTTCCTTCGTGCCTTAGCGCCTTTGTGGTTCCATTTTGTTTCTTCATATTAATGTCCGTTAAAGATGATGTATAAAGTCAATATCACTACTCCTAATAATGCAAATAATATTTTCACCTGTTTACTGGTGGTTGGCATTTCATTTTCTTCAATGCTGGCTTTCACTTTATTGTTATCGGCTAAAGAAATGATAACAGCCGATACAAACAGGAATGCGAATAAATAAAACGACACTAAAAAATAATGCGGCCACCAGGTATTGGCACCCGTTTTATTATTGGGTGGTAATATCCATAAATTTAATGCCCCAACAAAAAGGCTTACTGCAGAGCCGGCAGATAAAATTAAATTCACGGCCAGCCGGGTAGTACGTTTCCAGAACACACTTAATAAAAATGTTACGGCCAGTGGCGGCGCCAAATACCCAAGTATGGATTGAAAAATATCAAACAATGTTTTGCCTTCAATATTATCCAGCGCAATAGCCATCAGCACCGCCAGTATACAACCGGTAATCACCACCATACGGCCTACGTTGATCTGTTGCTTTACCGTGGCATTCTTATTAATATTGTTAACGTAAATATCTTTTGTAAAAACAGTGCTCAATGCATTTAAAGAAGAGCCGATCGTTGCCACCAACACTGCTATCAGCACACAAATCACCAAACCATTTAAGCCCGAAGGAAATAAATTGGTCACCATCGTCATATAGGCCAGTTTATCATCGCCGAGGTTGGGGTACAATACATAACAGATAATGCCCGGCAAAATAAACATGGGCAAAGCCAGCACCTTCAGCCAGCCGATAAAATTAATACCCAACTGCCCCTGTTGTAAATTTTTAGCCCCCAATACACTTTGCACCATACTCTGGTCGGTACAAAAGAAGGCTACTGCCGATACCGGGTACCCTAAAAGAATGGCATGCCAGGGATAACCGGCATCAGTAGCAGGTTTGGTGAGGTTCCAGAAATGCGCTGGTGTTTTTGCAGCCAGGCCGCTTAAACCACCGATCTTTTCTAATCCAAGATAAGTTAAGGTAAGCGATACCACAATCAGCAATATCATTTGAAATACATTTACTTTGGCAATGGCTTTTAAGCCGCCCATATAAGTAAACAAGCCGGAAAAAGCCACCAATGCAATGGTAGATTGCCACATGGGAATGCCTAATATCTGGCGTACTAAAATACCACCACTGAATAAACCCAGCGATAACCAGCTGATCAGTATTTTTATCAGGGCATAGCCGGCTAAAATATCCTGCGTGCTTTTACCATAACGTTTACCCATATACTCCGGCATGGTACTTACCTTACTGGCAATATAGCGTGGTGCAAATACCATGGCCAGTAATAATAAAAACACAAAAGCATACCACTCAAAATTGCCGCCTACAATACCGGCTGTATAGCCAATACTTGCAAAAGCCAGTAAAGAAGATGGCCCAACATTCGTTCCCCACATATTAAAACCGATACTGTACCAGCTTAATGAATTATTGGCCAGGAAAAGGGTTTCATTCTTTTTCTTGTTTTTAAAACTGGCGATATAACCAATGATGAGCAATACCACCAGGTAAATGGCAATTACCGCAAAATCGAGGCTGGTTAATTTATCGTAGATTTTATTCATTCGTTTGTTCTTAAAATATGAACCACTAAACCTGAACCACAAAGACACCAGGAACACTAAGGAACACAAAGACTTAGTGACCCTTTGTGTTCTTTCTGTCTTAGTGGTTACAATCCGTATTCGTTTAAAACATCTTTTACCCTTACCGGCACCCCCGTTTGTAAACTCTTATCCATGGCCTGCAGCAGGGCCACAGTGCCAATACCTTCTTTCAAATCAGGATAGGCTGTAAAATTATGTTCAATACTATCCACAAAATATTCCAGGTAATTCTGGTATTCACCGGCATGGTGGCTCTGCCCTTCAAAACGGAAATAGTATTTCAGCGCCGCATCGCCCCAGTGAATAATTTTTTCTTCGCCTTCCCTGGTAGTAACAGCATAACGCAGTTCGTGGTAATCGGCCTGCGAGGCACCTAACGTTCCCCGTAACACGCAGCTCATGCCGCTGTCTCTTTTGGTGGGTTGCGTGGGGCCGGTGTAGCTGCCGCTTACCCGGGCAATCCGGCCGTCTGCCGCTTTAAAAATAAAGTGCATGGTATCTTCATTTTGTAAGCCTGCGGTTTTACCGTTGCTGCTGATCATCCCATAGCCCATCACTTCTTCTATATCCGGTAAATAATAGCGTATAAAATCTACCGGGTGACTTAAACCACCGTACAACCATTTAAAAGATTTTTCCAGCGCCCATTTTTTTTCTAAAAACCAGCGGTGGTCGGCATTGTAATGGCTTTCAATAGTGATCAGTTCACCAATTACGCCCTCTTCAAAATCTTTGCGCTGGCGTTTGTAGGGTTCAAAAAAGCGGGAGCTTTGCCCTACAAAAACTTTTTTACCGGTTTGCGCCTGCAGCTCAATTAATTCTTTTGCCTTTGATAAATCATCAATGAACGGTTTGGTGCAGATCACATGTTTACCTGCCAGTAATGCCTGCTTTATATGTGCGGCATGTAAATGATCAGGGGTGTAAATGGCAATGATGTCGATCTCTGCGTCATTCAGCATGTCTGCGTAATCGGTAGTATACTCGTACATTTTAAATTCATCAGCACGTTGAATACACACTTCTTTATTAGCATCGCAGATGAGTTTAAGATTTACTTTACTGCTGTTAATTGCGGCACTCATTGTGCTTCGGCCTTCACCCAATCCCAAAATCCCAATATTAAGCATAACGTTTATTTTTTCTTTGTGCCCCTTTGTGCCTTCGTGTCTTAGTGGTTCAAAACCACGAAGCCACAAAGGCACGAAGTAACACGAAGGATTATTTTATCTGGTTTAAGAAAACCCAGGTCTCTCCTTTCTTTGTTCCTTCAATTCCTTCCTGGTATTTAGCCATTATTTTATTCCAGTCATTTACACGTGGATTATTTTCGGTTGTTTTTGGATTCAGCTTATCCAGGCTTTCTCCTTTAGGGATACTGATCACCAATACCAACTGCCTGCCATTTTTAAAAATCAACAACTGCTGAAAGCCGGCATTGCAAAACCCTTTGGATACCTCCGGCCATTGTTCAAATTGTGTGGCGTGGTAATTCAAATATTCGGCCTGCTTTTTTTTATCGGCCACTACATTGCAGGTGAGTAAAATATGATCCCATTCCTTTGCCACAGTTTTATCAGCACATGTTGTTCTATTGAATTCATAAAACATATCGGGGTACACTTTTACGGTGGCCGACGGAAAATTATTCTGCAATCTCCCCTGCATTACACCCACATCCTGTACCTTATCAAAAATCACGTAATGGTTTTGCCATTGGTAAACCGCATTGCTATCCATATTATTTTTAGACAGCAAGGTTTTTAATTTCTGTACATCCAGTATTTCATTTTCTTTTACGATCAATTCAATTACTTCGTTATGTTCTTTGTTGATGGGCAGGTTGGCTTTAGCTGTTTTATTGGCCAGCAGGTATTGATACGGCTTTTGTATACCGGCATTTTGCTTAATGCTGTCATTAACCTCCGGCCCGTTATCGTTCCATTCATTGCCAGGGCCATTGGCATTCTGTAAATATTTTGTAGTGGGCGTCCAGTTGTTGGCAAATGCAATGCCGCTGCTGCCTTCATCGGCATATAAATAAAACCAATGGCTGGGCAGGTGAGCATAAGGCGCTTTGTAAATACTATCAATATAATTTTCAGTAATTTTTGTATACAGCTGCAGGCTCTGTGTATAAATACCGGCACAATCATAATTATGCATGCCAAAGTGATGAATTGCATTGGCCTGTACCAGGTTGTAGCGCATTATATTTTCTTCACCCGTCCAGCCCCAGCCCAGGCTGATGCCGGTGTAAGGCACATTCTCTATTTCGTTATGTTGTATAGCAATATTTTTTGCAAAGCCCACCGCAATGCCTGCACAGCCCCAGTCTTCATTGCCAATATTGGTAACCAGGTTATTCTGTATCCAATTGAAGGCACAAAGCTCATTTTCGTTACTGGTAAAATAAGGCAGGTGAATTTCACGGCCTTCGTCACCAAAATTACCGGCCAGTATGCCATTGCCGCCAATATCACGTAACAGGTTACCCGATAATAAGTTCATGGTGGTGCCGGCCATAAGATCGGCCCCGGTGGAAGCCAGGTGCTCAAATGTGCAGCGCTCTATCCTTATCCGGGCAGCATATTGCAGCGCAACCGCCGCAGGCGGCCTGCCCACCCATGCCTGGTTATCCAAATGCGGATTGAGCTTGGTGCCCGCCGGCCTTAGCTTGTACGCCTCCGTCATGTACAGGCCTAACTGGTGCGGTACATGCCCCTGTTGCCCCGGGCGCAACCAACCCGTATGCTGAAAGGAAATATTATTGACATACACATAGCTTACCCGTTGCTCACCCGTGCCTTCAATTTTTACCAGTGTTTCCAATGCAGGTGCTACAACAGTTGCCGTCAACATATTTTCATTGGCCCTGGGCCAGTAATATATTTTATGATTGTTGTTATCCAAAAACCATTCGCCGGGTTCATCTAAAAATTGTATCGCATTGCTTAAATAAAATGCAGAGTTGCCGGTTTCTTTGCTTATCCATGGCGCAGGCCAGGGGTGTTCGCTTTGCAGGGTGCTTTCCGGCTGCTCAAAAAATAATTTTGTGCTATCGCCCTGCACTTCCATTTTTTTAATGCGCAATATGGCAATGGCCCACCATTGATGAATGAACATTTCGGCACCCTGTATTTGTTGCAGCGCCATGTTTTTGGGCGTGGGTATCCGGCAGGTTTGTTCTTTTTTATCCCAGCTAAGTATGCGGTCCATCAAATTGCCGTTGCAGCTTTTGGCCCTTACGGCTTTATTATCATTTACCCACAATTGCCTGAATTCGCCATATCTTCCTGCGGTAAGCGGCAGGGCCGCCTCCCATATGTTGCCCTGCGCTGCAGCGGGCAGCCCTGCAATTTTTGCAGTAGTTTTTTTCCAGTTGCCAATAGTAAAGCCACCATCCAGTACCGGCCTTTCGCCGGGTGCCGCTTCAATATAAGTGGGGCTTTCGGCAGTACCTGCATCTTCGGGCCTTATGGTAAGGGTTTGGGTAAGCCGGTACAGGCCCTGGCCTAGTATAATATGAATGCCGCCGGCTACCCCTGCATCGTTCAAACGCCGCAGCTCCCTTGCTTTGCGCAGGGCTGCTGTAATGGTAGCCAATGGTTTTTGTTTGCTGCCCTCATTGGTATCGGCACCGCTGGGTGACACATAAATATCCACTGCCCCTGCAGTAAAATGTACTAGTAATAACAATACCAGCAATGGTGCAGGCCGGCATCGGGGCAATCGTTTCATCGTTAGTAATTAGTGCGCTAAAAATTATTTTTCAATAGCTGTAAGAATGTACAATTTACCTATAACAGCGCCGGCCAACAAGGTATGTATTTACTAAAAAGATGGAAGATATTACTATTGGGGAGGGAGGGGAAATGTAAGGTAAGGCTAACGAATTGCGTAAAGCAATTAAATAAATTTAAAATATTGGATTTAAATAATATCTTTAAAACCATAATGAATCTTCGTTCCCTGTAATTATTAATGTTGCCAATAGTCTGCTAGAGCTGAAACAATGAGATTAAACACTAATTTGCTAAGATAATACAATGGAAAACTCATTTTTTATATTTACAGAGAAAGGTAACAATGTTCAATTAGAGAGATTTCATCTTTGCACTTGGGAATTTAATAACAATAGTTCTTTAGTAGAATTTGGATTTGAAATCTCCAAGGAATCTATATGTAAAGATGAACTAACGATTTCGCTTTTTATTCCTTGGGCAGAAAAATCTTGTGGAACAAAGGATCTGTATAAAGAACTAAGCATTGCCGACAATAGCCGATTTATTTTTAACGATTCCATTAGTGCTACAAAATATTTAAAAACAAATACCACTGATTTAGGCGTTATCCATACATTTAGTGGAAGAAATGAACTTTGTGTGTTGCCAGCTGAAATAACAATTAATGAAGAAAAAATTGTTTCCGCTACCTTAAATCTAAAACCATATAGAGAATATCAACAAGAAGTAAAGCCTAATGTATATTTCAGATTTTGGGTTAAACCCACAATGCTGTTTATTTCCATGCGAAAAAAAGGGCTGAATAAATCTACAATTATTTACGACATTAAGGTTAACGAGCGTAGAAATATACCTGATAATAAAATAAAGTATTTTGATGACAAAGAGTTTTGTAAAATAAAGTATTGTTTTTCTTTTAACATACTTCCTAATAAGTACGATATTGTTTTTTTTGATACCGCATCTCTAAAAAATGTGAGAACATTAGAATACAATTCCTTTAATAAATATTTAGGAGATAAACGAGTTAAAAAAGACGAACTCATTGTTGTATTCAACAAAAAAGAAGTAAAAGATTTTGCTAAAAAAGAATTTGCCGAATCATTTTCTTTCTTTTCGATATATTCTATGGAGAGAATTGGAACTGGGCAATTTGCATTAGCAATTCTCGTTAACATTATTTGTGATATTTTATTTTTTATACCATCATATCATACTAAGTTAGCATTTTCTACTATCCCTTTTGTGATATACCTTGCTTTTGTAATGGCTCTTAGTACCTTTTTGTATTTTATTTGGCCAACTATTCAAACTACTTACAGCAAAGCAGTAGGTTGGTTTAAAAATTTATTAAAAAAAAATGAAAGCACTCCTTGACACAAATATCATTATTCATAGAGAGGCGTCTAGAGTAATAAACCAAGACGTCGGCATCTTATATCGCTGGTTGGAACGAGCTAAATATACAAAATGCGTTCATTCTATGACTATTTCCGAAATTGAGAAATATAAAAACCAGCAAACGGTCGATTCTTTTCATATAAAGTTAGATAGCTATGAACATATAAAAATCCCTTCGCCTTTACAAGCTGAAGTTATTTCAGTATCAGCTAAGATAGATGTAAACGAAAACGACAAAAATGATACCCAGCTTTTAAATGAAGTCTTCTTAGGTCGTGTTGATATTTTGATAACCGAGGATAAGAAAATTCACAAAAAAGCTTTTGAATTAGGAATTGAAGACAAAGTTTTCACGATTGATTCATTCCTGGAAAAAACTTTTGCCGAACATCCCGATTTAGTAAACTACAAAGTTCTAAATGTTCAGAAATTAAAATTTGGCAGAATAAATCTTAACGATGATTTCTTCACAAGTTTAAAAGAGGATTATGTTGGCTTTGATAAATGGTTCATTAGGAAATTCGATGAAGAGGCATACATCACAGTAAACTCAAACAATGGCTTACTCTTATCTTTTTTATATTTAAAACCTGAAGATGAAGATGAAAACTATTCAGACATAGAACCCGCCTTCGCTTGTAAAAAGCGATTAAAGGTTGGAACGTTTAAAGTCATTAATAATGGTTTCCGTTTGGGTGAGCGTTTTATGAAAATCATTTTTGACAACGCTTTAAAAAATAAAGTAGATGAAATCTATGTAACCATTTTTAACAAACGAGATGAACAACTAAGATTGATTGAATTGCTTGAACAATGGGGATTTGTGTTGTGGGGAAAGAAAAAGAATGATGAATTGGTTTACATCAGAGATTTTAGTAAGAAAACAGATGAAAACCATTTAAAACAATGTTACCCATTTATTTCAAGAAACAAAGACCGTTACATTGTTCCTATTTATCCAGATTATCATACCGAATTGTTGCCTGATTCAATATTAAATACTGAATCACCAGAAGATTTTATTGAAGATTTCCCCCATAGAAATGCAATAAATAAGGTTTATGTTTCCCGAGCATTATTACCACATCCAAAAAAAGGTGATAATATAATTTTTTATATGACAGGAGGATACTACAAAAGTGTAGTATCCACAATTGGGGTAGTCCAAGAAGTAAAAAATGATTTTATTGATGAAAATGAGTTCATTTTATATTGCAGAAAAAGAAGTGTTTTTCCGGAAGATAAACTACGTGCAATTTGGCATTATCAAAAGACCAAGCCTTTTGTTGTAAGTTTCTTGTATATTTATTCCTTTCCTCATAGAATTAATATGAAAGAATTAATAGATTTAAAAGTTTTAGGAGGAGTGAATGATGCTCCAAGAGGTTTTAAGCCAATTACAAAAGAACAGTTTAATATTATTTTAAAAGCAACAAAGAGCGATGAGAGTTTTATTGTCGATTAAACCAGAATATGCGTTCAAAATATTTGAAGGCAAAAAAAAATTTGAATTTCGTAAAGTTATATTCAAAAACCCCAATGTAAAAACTGTTGTTGTTTACGCCTCTTCGCCTGTACAACGAGTTATTGGAGAATTTGAAATAGAGAATATCTTAAGTTCGGCCCCAAATGAAATTTGGAGACAAACAAAAAAGCATTCTGGTATCTCGGAAATTTTTTTCTACGAATATTTCGCAAACAGAGAAATTGCACATGCAATTAAGATTAAGAACACAAAAAAATACAAACATCCATTACATTTACAAGATAACTATAACGTCGTTCCGCCGCAGTCATATGTGTATCTATAAAAATAAAAGACAATAGCGACGTCAAACCGAGATGCCTCTTCGCCAGTGTTAGTAGGTGCAATCCCATGAACGCTGTTGTTGATATGCAGCCGAGCCAATGTTGCTAGGTGCACAAACAACCAGCCCGAAGCCAACAGCAACCCAAACCCTCACTGGCGCAAGTCTTCTGCCGTAGGCAGGCGACTTGTGTCAACTTATCTCAGCGGTCTGTGACCGCAGCATAGTGCAGCAAAAAAACAAACTGCAATAAATTACCACCACCTCTTTCTTATCTACCCTAAACCTTCAACAACTCCCAAACAGCAACCTCCAATCCCTTCGCAATTTTATACAAACTGGTAAGTGTAATATTTCCGCCCTGGCTGGTTATCGTTACCAAACTGGATTTTTCAATATCACATAGTAATGCAAGCTCCTGGAAAGAAAGCTCTTTTTCTTTTCTTTTTTTATCAATGTTCTTCCCAACTGCTTTTACAAATTTTTCCTGTTCTGTCATAAACCAATATTCAGCAATTTTTATAAAAATATCGGTATAATATATCTAACCGATTGGTTTTACTATTATCTTTGTCTTAAATCAGTATAGCATGAACAACAACATCATCCCCCACCTCGAACAACTTTTCGAATCTGCCCCACCCGATACCTTGCGCCGCAGTATCGATCACCTGTTTTATAATTATATCATCAGGGCCGAGGCTTTGCAAAACAACTTTGGTACCATTGCAGAAGACGTGTATTTTCTCCTCAGCTTTTTAGAGCGTGCCGATGAGTTGTGCAGGGAGGAAAAAGAAATGATGTTGCAGGCTAATTAGTCAGCAGCCCCAAACCAATAAAGTATTCCATTTGTTATAGCCCTTGTTCCACATGTTGTTGGTACGGCCACGCTCAATAGCTCGCCGACGTAGGTACAATCGCTTCAATCGTCGTCCCCACTGCAACCAAATCAAAATCTTACATTAGTTACCTTATTTGTAACTCAAATTGCTCCATACTGCTATAGCTTTATCCATTTACCACCTAACTTTGAATGAAAATAACTTATGCGTTATCTTATAGTTTCACTATTATTTTTTACTGCAAATTGTTCTCAGCACGGGCATCAAAATCCCGGCACAAATCATAAAATTGACAGCACCAAATTCTTTGTTCCAAACCTGAAAGCAGAAAATGAAGTTGGAAATATACTTAACGATTGCCTGATGCTTGATAAAGACAGTATTGCAGTAGTTTTAAATGGCCAAAAATACAATATGGGTAATACCATCGAACTCAATGAATTTTTACAACACAATTCGCCTGCTATTGTTAAAAAAAACTTTTATGTAGTTTATGCCAATAACATTTCTGAAAATAAAATCATTGAAATAATCGATATTGTAAAGGCAGCAAAGATTGACAATTATAAAATTGTAAAATCAGGAAGCCTTTTCATACTTCACGAGCCTAAAGAAGAATAGCTTTAATTGCGTTCTTTCGCCGTTGCTGAAGCAACTGTAACTTCGCCGCCGCAGGTATCGCTTCAATCTTTGCCGTCGATTTCTATGACTTAAAAAAATAACACTACAGATGAAACTTGACCTTGTATTTTTTGACGATGATATATTGCTTTCAAAAGAAACGAGAGATGGCATTGTGTGGCAAGACAAATTATTTTATTACAGGAAACATTTATCCTTTAACAACTCCCTTGAACTGCTTGACTATCTTATACTCAACTACAAGCTGACAGATGAAAAGCAGCATATCATCAACCAAAAAATTGCCGACGATTGTACTGCCGCATTTCTGATACATATCAGTAACGATACGCCCAAACAGGTAACAATTACAAATACAAGCCTTGCCTTTTTAAGCAAGCCCGGTGCATTGGTGTATTGGAATGAATGGGATTGGGTGTTGAGAAAAGAAAACGATGACTTTTACCTGTGGGCCTATGTAGGCGGCATTGCAGAAATGGTAAGAGAAATAAAATTGAGCACCGAACAAAAGAATACTTTTTTACTTATTGGCAGATCATTCATTAAAGCACTTGCCGTACAATTACAATTATTTAACTCGCCAGTGTATGAGGACGCCATTAAAGAAAACAGGAAAATAATGTAGCTGGTCAAACGCCTTTCCACAGTTTGTTGCTATGCCGCCAATCCAATGTGCTTGGAGTACCAACAACCAGTCCGAAGCCCATCGCAAAATCCACTGCCGCAATACACCCTTAACTTGTCGTATTAACACAGCCTACAATCTTAAAATAAATTCCATCTTTGTATGGCCAATACATTCAACATCATTTAATCACTTTTTATGAAAAGAATAATTAAAGGATCAACTCTTCCAAAAGCGGTTGCAATAATTGCGGTGCTTTTTTTTACAGCAGTACAGTCGCAAGGGCAAAAAACTAAACCTGTGCAAAGTGGCTATGCGCCTGTTAACGGCACTAAAATTTATTACGAAGTATATGGCAAAGGCAAACCTATTGTGTTACTGCATGGTGCTTTTTACACCATTGCAATGAACTGGGCGGAACTGATTCCTGAATTATCAAAAACAAGAAAAGTAATTGCGATTGAAATGCAGGGCCATGGACATTCACCGTTTTCTGACAGGGAAATGTCGATCACTGCTTTTGCCAGTGATGTAGAAAAAGTGATGGACTACCTGAAAATAGACAGCGCTGATGTGGCAGGCTATAGTATGGGCGGCTCTGTGGCTTACCAGTTTGCGGTACAAAGCCCTAAGCGCCTGAAAAAATTAGTGATCATTTCTTCTACCTACAAAACGGATGGCTGGATGTCTGTAGTAAATAATGCCTTTGATGATTTTAAACCTGAATTTTTTGATAACACCCCACTGCAAACGGGTTATAATGCAGCAGCGCCTGATAAAACAAAATGGAGGAGTTTTTTAAAGCAGATGTTTGATTTTGCCAAAGTGCCCTTTAATGTGGGTGATAGCAATATTGCAAAAATTACTGCGCCTGTTTTACTGATCTCCGGCGACAATGACGGACTGGATAAAATAGAGTTGATGAAAACCTATCAGTTACTGGGCGGCGGTGTGGTTGCCGATATGCAACCCATGCCAAAATCGCAACTGGCCATTGTGCCTTCGCAGGGGCATGTAAGCCTGATGATGCAGACGAAAACGATCCTGGGTTATCTTAATGGTTTTTTAAAATAAGCAGTACCAGGTTTAACAACGGGATGGGGAATAATTTTTCTCCAATACAATTTTCGCTGTTGTTGGTTCGCTCCCGGTTTATAGTTTGCTTCGATGCCAGCAACTGCGGTGAGTAAACTACTGATCAGTTTTTAATTTCTTCTTAACCCCTACCTTAGCAAAAAATATTAACGTTTCGCCATGAAAACTTTTCTATTTATTTCCACAATCTTTATTTTGCTCAGTTGCAATTCGCAATCCACTACCCCTGCCACCAAAGAGATCATTACTAAACAGGAAATACAATGGTGTGTTTCAATGAACATAGACCCGGCAATATTTTCATGGTTACGCATCTATTCCGATTCGGCTGTAAAGCCTTTGCCAAAAAATCTGGACAACATAATTGGTATGGATATGGATATTGACTCCACCTTAAAGCCGGTACCCGGCTTTTTATTCAACGCCAGCAATACCAATTCCAAACAAATTGTGATGAACTTGTATGATGAGCTTAAAAAATTGGGCTACACTATTTGTACAATCGATGATCATTTTGGCCTGGACAAACAGCCGGACGTTCTGGCCATTTTAAAAACAACTGATAAATACCAGGTATTAAAACAATTGCAAACCAACGGTATCAACTGGGAAATTGATAATGATAGTTTATTGCATCTTATTAAAATATTTGATGCGAAATATTCGCTCGACCTAATTGGCGCCTCCGGCGACTGGTGTGAGTTCAGGATAAACAGGGAACCACAAAACTGGTTAACACTGGCCAAAGAAGCTTATAAAGTTTGCCCGGATATTGTAGATCAAGGTGCAGAAACCGTAGAAAAACTGGCTGCAGAAATGAAAAGAACAAAGCGTTTATATTTTTGGTGGGATTAACCTTCGCCGATATTCGTATGCCGCCAGGCCAATACGCCAGGCGTACCAGCAATCAACCCGAAGCCCGCTGCAATTCAAACCAATGAAGTTTTACATTTGTTACAGCCCTGGCGAGCATGTTGTTACTATTAACGCCGTAGCATAGCCGTAACCTGCTGCCGCCAAAAAATAGCCGCTATTCTTCCGCTATATTTTTAATGCGCAGGTTATAGTTGGCCACTTTATCCATTTCGTTGTAAATGTCTACCGGGGTGTACACCACAAAGCCGTTGCCTTCAGGCATTTTCATCCTCACCCCCACACTGTGTACCTCATCTTCTACATTTACATTAATAATTTCAAATGAAGGCACCACGGGAATATTATTGTACTGGTTAACATATTCCAGGAAGTAGTTCCAGGGTTCACGAAAAAACTGGTTGCTGCCGGTAGTGCCATCTTCGTAATAGCGGCTGCCTCTGGCATTGTTAAACACGTATGTTTTTGCTGCCCGTATAAAACTTTCCCCATGCAAAAAGGTTTCTTTATTGGTTTCCTGCATTTTGCCGGTATTCATTGTGGCGCTGAATACTGTTTCATCAATAAGGTCTACCGTGCCGGGCTTTACCACAAATTCTATACGGGAGGTAACGGTGTAGTACCGGTGCTCGTTGTTTAAAATGCCTTCTCGTTTTATTTCAATGTCTTTAGAGATAGCCGGTATTTTCCAATAGCGATAGCGTGTAAGCAGCGATGTTATATTGCCTGCTGCAAGGTCTTCATTGATTTGTTTAGACATGGCTGCAATTTTTTCCAGCACTTTTGCTTTTTCTGCTTTCAGGCTGTCAATACGCCTTTGCTGGTCTTCGCTTTTGCGTTGCTTTTTTAACGTATAATCGGCTGCTGCTTCCTTATCTTTTTTTGCCGCTATTGCCTGCGCTGCCTCAAATTGTTGTACGTAATCTTTTTGGGGTACGGCCGGTACGGGTACTGTGTTTTTAAAATAGAGCGTGCCATCTATCATGCCATCGCCCAGCTTTTTTTCAAATTCCTTAAATGCATTGCCCAGTGTTTCATTCTCCTTTACAATCTTCCTGGAATATTGTTTTTTACCGCCTACATCAAAGTTGGGGTTCGTCCAAAAGGAGGAGGCAAGAAAATAGATATCGTTTTGCGGCCGCAATGCCTCCGGCATTTTTTTATTTTCTGCGGCAGGCATTTCAATCAGCGCAATCATATTCCCGTTCAACTGCAGCCAGGTAACAAAGTACAGGTAAGCCGGTTTTAAAGCTTCGTCATTGTAGTATTCAATAGTTTGCAGCCCTGCCGGATAATTTTGCCGCTGGCTGTATTTTATAACATAGTCTATTTTATCTGCCGGTATTTTTTTTACCAGCTGGTTGTACATAACAGGGTTGTATAAAAACACCAGGGGAATTTTTTCTCCGTTGTACCCGATAGCTACATCGTTGTATACAATATTGGTTTTAAGAATATCCGAAATGTACACCCTTGGTTTTTGTGCACTGGAAATACCGGCTGTAGCAATTAGCAGCACCAGTGCTGCCCCTATTTTTTTCATCTGCTTTTTTTTCAAAAATAAATGTTTACCAAAACCGGGTAAATACCGTGCGGATGGTATTTTACAGCTGTGCGTCGTCGCCTGGGCTTTGAACAACGACGTATATGCCTGAACAGAATGGTGTTGTTGTGGCCCGAGTCCACTGCAACGCAAATGAATGGAGCTTTACATCAGTTACAACCCTTGTTCCGCATGTTGTAGGTACTGCCACGCCCAATAGCTTTGCTTCGACACCAGGCAACGGCATTTGCTGTTGTAACACTGGCAGTCAGCAAATCCAGAAACTTTAATTGCCGTAACTTTTATATTACTTTTTTTGTAACATTATTAAACTTTTATATTACATTCGGTTATCAAAATCCTAATACCTCCCATTCGCAAATACTGCACTCCTTTGCGCCGATGATGCCCCGGAAAATCTGCATTCCATTATTTAAAAAAACAGTTACCTTATTATGTTTAAAATGTTTTCCCTTTCAGCAACCTTACTGCTAACGTCTTTAGTTTGCGCAAGCCAATCCGGCACCCTGGTAGTGGCCGACGATAACAGCTACCGTATTTTTTTACCTTCTGGTTGGGTTAAGCAAGCCAACAATCCGGCCAGCGTTGAGTTTTTAATAATAGCACCGGGCCAAAAAAGTGATTTGACAGCACCCACGCTTAAATTAGAAACCGGCACCTTAAGACAGGGATACGAGAACGCAGATATCAAAGCTATTTCAAGAGGGGAATTAGCCGCCACTCAACAACAGGCGGGCAATACACTTACTGTTATAAGAGACAGCTTTGTGATCATCAACAATAAAACGTGGTGGAATACCATTCTTACCATACCCATTTCAAAAAAGAAGAGCCTTACTTTTTTTACTTATAAAACAATTCATAACAGGAAAACCTATGCATTGGTTTTTTCGGCTGAGGCAAATTTATTTGAGCAATATCTTAGTGAAATATCGGGATATATGGCCTCCATCATGTTTTATACTGCCGATCTCACTACGTATGACAATACAAGTATTGTTACCCCGGCTGCAATAAAAATGCAACTAAAAGATTTTGAAGGTGTATATACCGAAGAGCATCCCGGCTATGTAAATAAAATTGTTATTGGCGATATCGGAGGTGGCCAATATGGCGCTAAAGAGATCAGGCAACTTGTGCAGGATGGTAAAACCTTTACGTTTGAAGCCGTGCTTGCCCCGCAAAATATTTCCGGCAAAACTATTACTTTGAATACAGACGCAGTTATACATGCAGACCTTCCTGTTATGTGGAGCAAAGCCTCATACACACTGGAAAAATCGGCAAATAGTCTTAGGGGAACATTCTTTTCGATCAATAATGCGTTTACGCCCATGGCTGTTGCTTTATTAAAGGAAGGCGGTAACAATGTAGTAAAAGCTGCAGCGGAAAAACCGGTTGTGGCCAAGGCCCCGGTTAACAAGCCTGCAAAGCTTACCAAAACTTATGGCAGCCTGGAAAATTCAACAGAACCGGAAAATATAAAACAGTTTGGTGGTGGCAACGTTACCCGGCAGGGAGATAATTTACTATTGCCACTTAGCAACGGAAAGAACATTACCATCAGCAATAAGGGAAATTTTGGTGATGCCAACTTTGCAGAGTACAGCTACCTGAGATACATAGACGCTTTAAACAGCCACGTTGTGGAAGAGAAGGGGGCTGAAAGTTCCGATTTTGTTTTAGTGAATAAGAATACCGGGGCTACCACAACTATTATGAACCTCAATTATCAATGGTCGCCTTCAAAAAAAGCCTTTGCCATTTTTAACCGTGGCAGTTTGGTAGAACAAACAGAAGAAAGCAGCGTGACTATATTTGAATTTTCTGAGGATGGCATTAAACAGGTTTACCGGGAAGTAACCAGCAATAAAAAAAATAATACGGCCTGGGCACCTGTTGCACTAAAATGGCTGAATGACAATTCTATTGAAATAGACAAAGAAGTATTGGCAGGAACAACCAAAACAAAACCGGCAGGAAAAACCTGGATCGGTTACAAGGCCCTTAAATGGACCCTTGTTCCTTCGGCAAAAGATCTGCCTTACGATGATGGCAGCCTATCCGGTACAGGAGAACCGAAAATAGTACTGGTACCTTCTGCTACTGACAGGATATATACTGGTGGTAAAACTATGGATGAGTTAGGGCAAAAGTTATTATCAGCACTAAAAAACAACGATAAAAAAATGTGGTACAGTTGTATAATGGACAGCACCTACGACAAAGCCATTAAAGTGTTTGATGACATAAGAAATAGCCTGGAGAGGGACGGGCTGGCTAACTGGGGCCTGGTAAAATATAGCAGAACGGCTTTTGACAATAGTGGCATAATAAAAGTAGAATTTGGATATAAAGACAACCTGACAGGCTTTTTTCAAACGCATAAAGCTATTTTATATAAGGGTAAGTATTTGTTAGAAAACCCTTCTGATTATTATGTTATTGCACATCTTACCCGGCATTGAGCAATTTCTGCAATTTCCTTCGCCGGTGCAGGTACAATTGTTTTGATCTTTGCCGTCATCCCGGCTTTTACAAACGACGTATACGGCTTACCGTCACCCACTGGCACCAGTGTTCAACTGAAGGTTGCTCACTGGTGCCTACTAGTCCTGGCTGTTTTTAACCGCAGCATGGTGCAGCGAAAAAAATTGGTACTGCCACGTCCGATAGCTTTGCTTCGATACCAGGCAACGACGTTTGCTGTTGTAACAGTGGCTGCAAATAAAGGCGGCAAACTTACCAACAGTTTTGTAACTTTATATGGTAGCAACTTTATAAACACCCACTCTTTTTTATATGGCAACCTTATACAAAATATTACCGCTGCTGATTGTTATACTTGTTGCCGTATTGATTATTAAAGTTTTCATTCCGCTTTGGTTTAGGTTTAAACTTAAAAGAATAACAAGGCCCAGGCCCATCATCGCCATTGCAGATAAAAATGGTTTCATTATATATTCAATAAACTCAGCGGATACAAAGAGCAGGGAAATAAAATGGAACGAAATAAATAAAATAGACCTGGCCGGTACACAAACATTGCATATAGCATTCCATAATAATACGCTGCTCTCCCTGGAAGAAAAGGAATATACTGGATGGCTTTCATTGCTTAAGGCCATTCCTGCAAACGTACAGGTGAATGAAGCGCTCTCGGCTTACAAAGACACCCGTTTCAGTAATTTATCCTGTTGCAAAGTATGCGGAAAAATTGCTGTTAAAAATAACGAATGCCTCAATTGCATAGCTGATACCTATGAAAAATATTGCAAAGACGCTGAAAGTTTCGGGCAGGAAATCAAAACAGAAAGAGCGTTTATAAAAGAAAATCAACTGGATTGGTTTACCTCTTTTATTGATGGCACAAAAGTTGATTTTTATGCCAAAGAAATATTGTATGATGATTGTGACGGCTGGTCTCCATTAGTTACAGCTTTTGAAGTAATACAATACGACAAAGAACAAAATGCTGATGATCCTTCTTAAAAACGCTTTGCACTTTTAATTGCCGGTTGGAAAGACAGGAACCGGGATTGCTCCTGTGACGCTTTTTGACCACGCCTGTGGCGCTTTTTGACCACGCCTGTGGCGCATTCGAACACGCCACAGGCGTGATCCTACTGAAAAACTTTTTTCAAATACGCCGTATTGGCCCCGTAATTATATTTTGTATCCGAAGGTTTTGTGGCATCCCTGCTGCGTTCAATTACCAGCCAGCCGGTGTAGCCCATTTCGTCTAAACATTTTTTTACTTTGTACATGTCGATCTGCGGATCGTTCTGTAACCACACACTGTCTTTATTGGTGGCATGTATCATGCAGATCCTTTCCTTTCCTAAAGTTTTTAATTCGCTGATCAGATCACGCCCTTCTTTTAACGGGTTGGAAAAATTGAAATAGATTTTTATGGCAGGAGAATTGATCTCTTTTAAGAGTTGCACTTCTTCTTTTGCAGATAATGCGGTTTCAATACCAATAACCACGCCGGCATCCTGCGCCATTTTGCCGGCCACTTTTAATCTTGCAATAACGGAGTCTCTTACTGACGGATTCTTTTTTAAATCGCATTGTACCCCCAATGGAAGAAAAGCAATCTTTACATTCATCAGCTTCATGGTAGTAATGCAATCTTCTATTGATTTCTTATACTCTGCTCTTCCGCAAAATGATTGGGCATAATAACCCGTCATGGCTAAGGAAAATATTTCTACATTATTTTCTTTAGCAGTTTTTAAAAACTGGTTTCGTACAGAATCAATGAGTAATTGGTTATCGAATGTGGGCCTTGTGCCCAAGCCACCCATGTCAACTTCTACCCCATCGGCTTTTAATTGTGCGGTTAAGGTAATGGCGCCGAGCTTTTGTCTTTTTAACAACATCAGGTCGATCAATCCTATTTTATACCGTTGATTGGTTTGCGCCTTGCGGATTTCTTCATTAAATACTTTTTCTAAATTCTCAAATCCATGAATGGCATGTGCCGGTAGTTTTTCTCCCTTATCGCCAAATACATACATGGCCTGTTCCGGTTCTATCGTAATTTTTGATTCGTCAATATTTGCTGAATCGTTTTGTATGGCTTTAATATTAAGGTTTAAATATTTTGCCATGAAATGGTATAAAGGAATGCGCTTGGTGATGCCGAAATCATGTTTGTCTTCAGGCAGGTGTACATTCTGCACGTCGTTTTTTTTGCCATACCAGCTGTACATTTTTTGCAGGTAAGGAAAATCATGTTCGGGCATTTTATCTGTCCAGTCGCCGCCATCGCTGATCAATAATTGCGGGCGGGGTGCTGCCATGGCTGCTATTTCCACATTATCTGTTCTGCCACCGCAACTGTGAATATCCATACCACTTTCGCAGGGGCAACCACCATAGAAATAAGAACTGATGGCCACTACAGGTGCAGAGACTTTTATACGATTATCCAATGCGGTCATTAAAACAGTGTGGCTTCCGGCACCGCTGCCACCGGTTATGGCTACACGACTGGTATCGGCATCTTTTTGTGCCAGTAAGTAATCGAGAATTCGGATGCTGCCCAGTGCCTGTATGGTCATGGATAAACTGCGGCGGTGATCCTCTATTTTAAATTGCAGTAAGGATTCGCCCCAGGCAAAGAGATCGTAACTGAATGCCATGGCGCCCATTTTTGCAAAAGCAGCGCAACGGTACTGGCAATCGGCACGGTAGCGTTGTTTTTCCCAATGGCCATCGGGATTTAATATCACCGGAATTTTGCCCTTGTATTTTGCCGGTTTGTATAAAGACCCATTGATCCATACACCGGGTAAAATTTCTATCGCAATATTTTCAACCGTGTACCCATCATAATTTCTTTTTGGTGTGATGATGGGTTTGTTGTTGGGCAATGCAGGCAAATGTGTTAACTGCAGGGCTTCTTTCATGCAAGGTATTAGTACTGCTTTTCTTTTTTCCCATTCTTCTACCGTTTTGTATTGTGCGGCAATACGGTCTAGTTCGGCCCAGCCTTCTGTGGGCACCCAGCGGTAATATTCATAGGTGCTGAGTTTATATTTTTTATCGCCTTCTTTTTTTACTTTTAACTCCAATGGTGTTAAGATGCTTTCCAGGGTTACTTCCACATCGAGCCGGTATTTCCAATCGGCATAGGTAACTTTTTTATTGGCTACCATGCTGTCGGCAAATTTTATAGTAACACCGTATTTTTTTTGTACGTCGTTGAGCACATCTTTGAGAGGTTTGGTATATTGGTTATCGGTGTTGGGTTGCGCCAGAACGTTGAACCACGAAGACAGGAAGACGCAAAGGAACACGAAGATTTTTCTTAGTGCGCCTTCGTGTCTTTGCGACTTTGTGGTTCCAAAAAATGAAATTGCTATCATAAATATGTTATTATAATTTTAGTTATGCCTGTTTAATTTCCAGTTACTGTATAATAAATTATCGGGTAATACAGGTTTAGGAAAAAATAAACTGGCGAAATAGCCCACCACAATTACCACCAGGTGACTGTACACCCCCAGCATTAATTTATGGTGTGTAAAGTTAAAATTACCTAAATCCAGCAGTAGTGTGGGATTTTTTAACCCGATGGGAGTGCTGGTTAAAAAAGCCCAGGTAGTAAACAGAATGCAGGCAACGATAGCAATGTTCATGCCTTGCCGGTTTGCCCTGGCACTAAAAACACCCAATAAAAATATACCTACAATACCACCGGAAAAAATGGCATAGACAGTAAAAATCAGGTCTATTATTCCTCCACTGCTGAACTTTAAATAAAAATACCCCATACCGATGGCAAAGAAGCAGGATAATAACACCATCATTTTACTGGCGTATAAATTCTCTTTGTCTGTTTTACCGGGCCGCAATTTTTTATAATAATCTTCCATACCTACGGCCGCATTGGAGTTAATATCGGCACTTAAACTACAAATAGCAGCACTTATTAAGGCCGCCACAATAAAACCAATGACACCGGTTGGCAAGTTGGTCATCATAAAATAAGGAAATACCGTTTTGGCCGTAACATCGGCAGGCAGCGGATTTTGTTTATAGTACACAAACAAGGCAGTACCAATAAACATAAAAATCGTCCAGATGGGGACGGTGAGAAAAATGCCCATTAAGGATGCTTTGATGGCGGACCTGTCGGACTTGGCAGTAAGGTATCGTTGCACTACTGTTTGATCGGTAGCATATTTCTGAATGGCATAAAATGCACCATTGATCACCAATACCCAAAAACTTAATGTATCAAATTTAAAATCGTAAGGGCCAAAACCGGTACGGTTATTTGCTGTAGCCACTTTTATCGCTTCCGGTACGCCGCCCTTTATAGCGTATAATAATATTCCGAGACAAATAAATCCACTTGCAAATAACATGAAGCCCTGGAATACATCCAGCCATATCACGGCCTGCATACCGCCTTTTAAATTTAAAACGATCAATACCAATCCCACACACAATAAAATAATTACCGGATCGATATTGGTTAATTTATAAATGGCCAATGCTACTAATGTTAATACAGAACCCATGCCTGCAAATTGCCGGATGATAAACGAGGAGGAAGAGTAATAACGGGCAAATTTCCCAAAACGTTTTTCAAAATATTCGTAGGTACTTAAGCCGATGACTTTGCGAAACAACGGTACAATAAACCAGATGGAACCCAGCAACACAACGGGCACCATGTAACCTTGTAACAGGTAGATCCAGTTGGATTGAAAACCCTGTTCGGGATAGCCTAAAAAAGTATTACTGCTGATCAAAGTAGATAGCAATGATAAGCCCAATGCCCAGGAAGGAAAATTTCCTTTGGAGAGAAAATAATTTTCGGTAGTGGTTTGTTTATTGGCAAAGCGAAACCCGAGGTACAGCGTGATACCTAAAACCAATATGATGATAGTGTAGTCTATAAAATGAAGATGGTTCATGCAATCGTTGTTTTGAACCACTAAGGCACAAAGGCGCAAAGCAGCACTAAGTTTATTGGTATAATTTCACTATTTCATCAGGTAGTTTATAGCTGCCTGGTTTTACGGTGATAAACAGATCTCCAGCTTTCATTCG
Organism: Ferruginibacter profundus; assembly: GCF_054783275.1. Lineage (NCBI taxonomy): Bacteria > Pseudomonadati > Bacteroidota > Chitinophagia > Chitinophagales > Chitinophagaceae > Ferruginibacter > Ferruginibacter profundus. The sequence continues at coordinate 788,585 of NZ_BAAGQW010000002.1, forward strand.
CACTACGCCCCTGCTTAATTCATTTACCGGCGATAGTTTTTTAATATTCAGTTCTTCCAACACAGCAGCAGCAGTTGAGCCGCCTTCAATAAAAATCTCTTTCACATTTTCTCTTACCACAATTTCCTTTACCGCTTTTGCCATGGCAGTGCGTAATGCCAAAGCTGATTGGGGTGATTCATCAATGGCTATTACTACTTTGCGTTTTTCCTTAATGATGTTGCAGGTTTGTTGTAACCATTTGTCATCAATTGTGTCAGGCAGATAAGCACAACAACCTGTTTTTTTAATGAACTCTTTTCGTTCTTCAAAAGCAGTACCACATACATACAAATGTGGTGATTGCGATTGAAATTTTTGTTGCGGCTGTGCCTGGTATTTTTTTTCCAGCAAGGCGGTATAAAAATCTCCTGCTCCTGCCAGCATCCACGATTCATCTATTGTGGCCGCCCATGCATCTATATCTGCAGTACTTTCTGCTTCGCCTATTACTATTCCTTCAACAGGCAACCAGTCATCATGCTTTAACACCTGCACTGTTTCATCATTTACCATTGCAGTAACCTTTGCACTGCGGATAGGAAATTCGGGATCATTGATAAAGCCAGTCTCCGTAATTTTTTTTCCGCTGATAAAATATTCGCCCTTGCTGATGGTTCTTTGTAAGGATGGATTAGCAGGACAAATGAAGGCCTTATTTTTCTCACACAACTCCATCTGTACTTTTGCCTCATCCATCACATAGCCACGCAACACAGAATCAATCTTTTTATACCATACTGCGGGGTCAAACTTCAATAATGCTTCCACCGCATCGGCGGTACAATAAACAGCTGCTGCTTTTTGCATTGAACGGCTATCCGTACACGCAATTACCACATCGGCATTGGCATCAATGGTATTATCCAGGCAAACGCTTACCGACAATCCATAGCGCAGGCTGATGCCAGCCAATTCGGCTGCACCGGTAAAATCATCTGCGATTACTGCGACCATGCCCTTAACCCTTAAAGGTGAATTTTAGTGTCTGAAAATTAAATACCATTATTAATTTCTAAACTATTTTCTTTTCTGTACTTACTTAATTGTACGGCACTTTCTATAGCTAATACCATTGCATCTGCACTGGCAATGCCCTTACCTGCAATTTCAAATGCCGTACCATGATCAACTGATGTGCGGATGATGGGCAAGCCCATGGTAATATTTACTCCCTTCACACTATCCATCTGATTTTTTTCACTGTTCCATTTAAAGCCGGTGAGTTTAAAGGGAATATGCCCCTGGTCGTGGTACATGGCCACCACGCCACCATAGTAGCCTGTTGCAGCTTTGGCAAACATGGTATCGGGTGGTACCGGACCTTCCACATCATAACCCAAACGTTTGGCTTCTTCTACTGCCGGCAAAATTTCCTGGTCATCTTCGGTGCCAAATAAACCACTGTCACCTGCATGCGGATTTAATCCTGCAATACCGATCTTTAAATTTTTCTCTCCCAGGCTCAGCATACCGTTGTACAATAATTCCGTTACCTGCAAGATGCGGTCTTTTTTTACGAGATCACATGCCTGGCGTAATGACACATGCGTAGATACATGGATCACTTTCATTTTATCTTCCACCAATAACATGGCGTATTTTTTGGTGTTGGTGAAGTGAGCATAGATTTCTGTATGCCCGGCAAAATGATGCCCTGCCAGGTTGATAGATTTTTTGTTGATGGGGCCGGTTACGGTGGCATCCACTTCTTTTGCCAGTGCCAGTTCAATTACTTTTTTTACCGATTGAAAAGCGGCTTCACCACACATGGCAGCAATTTCGCCGAAGACTAATTTATCAATAGCAACATTTTTTAAATCGAGTACATCAATAGTACCCCATTTAAATTTTGCATCCGCAACTTTATCAATGGCATGTACGGTTGCTTTTAATTGCAGTAATGAAATGATCTGTTCAAACACTTTTGCATCACCAACAATAATGGGTTTGCATATGGCATGTATACCTTCCTGTAATAATGCTTTTACTGCAATCTCGGGACCAATGCTTGCAGGGTCGCCCATGGTAATTGCTATGATAGGAAGCCCCCCCGCCCCTGAAGGGGAACCTTGCAGCACTTCTTTTTTTTCTGTAGTCATTTTTAAATAGTTAGTCCTTACTAAGAAATATTTTTAAGGTTTTGTATCAATTTATTTTCTTCTTCTATATCCATGGGTTGCAACGGCGGCATTACTACAGCTTCGCACAAACCTTTTTCTTTCATTAATACTTTTAATGCCCATAAACTTTCGCCCAACGTTTTATCTGCCTGGTATACATTGCCATATTTATCGCTTAATTGCTGCATGGCGTATACTTCTTTAAAATCATTTTGTGTAAATGCATTCCACATGGCGGAATAAATTTCCGGTGCCAGGTTACCCGTGCTGGGAATTAATCCGTGACTGCCACCTATTAATGCGATGGCAGATTTTGCAGCCCATCCTAAAAAGTGGCCGAAGTCCCTCCTGTCTTTCCACAGCTCCAATGATTTCATTAGTCTTTCTTCGCTGCGTTCAGAATCTTTTACCGCAACAATATTCGGATGCATGCTTAATTCATCAATCACTTCCAGCGGAATACTCATATGTGTGGTTGCCGGAATATTGTAAATGATCAATGGCAGTGGAATTGTATCCGCAAGATCTGCAAAATATTTTTGCATCTGTGCATTGTTCAATGCATAGTAAGAAGGTAATGTTGCAGCTACCGCATCAACTGCATTATCTGCACAGCGTTTTGCAAACTCTACCGATTCTTTGCATACATTGGAAGAAATACCGGCGTATAAAACAGTACCGGCTTTTTTATTTTTTGCGGCCGCTTTTAAATAATCCGTTTTTATGGAATCAGATAAAGATGCTGATTCACCGGTGGTACCTAATATGAACGGAGCAATATTATGTTCGTAGAAATTGGCAAATATTTTTTCTACTGCAGATTCATCCAGTGTATAGTCTTTTGTCAGCGGCGTTATAGCCGGCACAATGATACCTTTATATTTTTTACCCCCAACCCCTGAAGAGGCGTTACTGAGCGATTCTATATTTTGCGATCCCATACTTTCATTTCAGGTTTTATTGTTCATTTTTTATTCGCCTGCACCATTCCCCACAGGGGTCAGTGGTTAATAGGCCGCTTTATAAATTCCTATGGCGTCCTGTTCCGTAATTTCTCTTGGATTATTCTTTAATAACCGCTGTATCTTCAAGGCATCAACAGCCATTTGCGGTATTGCAGATTCCGGCACATTCACTTCCCTTAATGTTGCAGGAATACCGCAAGCTTTAATCAGCGCTCTTATTTTTTGTACGCCTGCATAAGCCGTTGCGGTATCACTGCCCTGCCTTTCGCAACCCAGTGCTATTGCCACATCTGCATAACGATTTGGTGCCGCAGGAATATTGAATTGCATAACGTAAGGTAACAACAATGCATTGGATAAGCCATGCGCCAAATGAAACATACTTCCTAATGGATAACTTAACGCATGCACTCCTGCTGTGTTCACCGGCCCCAGACAAAAACCGCCGAGCAAACTTCCCATCGCTACCTTTTCCCTGGCCTCAATATTGCTACCGTCATTTACAGCGGTTACAATATGTGCCGCTATCAACCGCATGCCTTCATACGCATACATGTCAATGAAGGGTTGCGCAAATTTATTGGTGTACGCTTCCAGGCAATGGGTTAAGGCATCCAGGCCTGTCGCTGCTGTTATTGCAGGTGGTACGCTTATCGTTAATAACGGATCTACATACACTATATCGGGCACTAAAAAAGGACTGATGATTCCTTTTTTCTGATGGTCATCATCCACTAAAATAGCATTGGGAGACACTTCGCTACCTGTGCCTGACGTAGCGGGTACACAAATCAGTTTCTTCTTTCTGCCATTCAACAAACCGATACCTACATAGTCTTTCAATTGTTGTTCATTTTCCAATTGTGCAGCTACCAATTTGGCGATATCCAGTACACTGCCGCCGCCAATACCAATCACCACATCCGGATTGAAAGGTGCTACTGTTTGCATGAGTTTTTCAAAATCTGCAAAGGAGGGTTCCTGCATAATAGAAGTATCGGTTACAACTTCAACATTATTATTTTTTAATGCTGCTGTAAAATCGGCTAAAACATTTTGTAATGGTGCAATGGTGGCAATAAAAACTTTTGTAGGTTTTAATTGCAGTACTTCTTCAGTTAACTGTTCTAATGATCCGCTGCCAAAAATTAATTTGCCGGGGAAGATAATTTGCAATCGTTGAGTCATTCTGTTATTCTATGTCTTAAAAAAATTGTTGGGCTAAAGCCCTGGTCTATATTTACTCTTATCCCCGGGCTAAAGGCCGGGGCAAGTCATTATATCGCTGCATCCAACGGATATTTTGGTAACATTAATTGCTCAATATCCACGGGCTTGATAGCTAATTTTTCGCACCACATTTTAAAGCTATCATGTATTTCATCTAATGTTTTCTTTTGATCGGGTGTTAATTCCAATGCAGTTGCCCTGCTGATCGTTCTAACAGGCAAACCTCTTTTACGCAAAAAATATTTAGCACTCATGGGATATGCCCCATGTATCAGCGGGTCAACACGACTGATCTCTGCCTGCAGCCATTTTACTGCTTCCAGTTTTGCAGGATCATTGGCATTGTTCACCATCCACACCAATATCTCCGGGTAAAAATTTCCACTGATGGAAGACATTCCCTTTGCACCCATTTGCAAACTGTACATGGCATTAGGTGAATGGGCATCAAAAAACTCTAAATTTGATTTTGTTGTCTTTACAATATCAATTTTGGCTTTTACTTTTTCTAAATCAATAGAAGTGTCTTTATGATACACCAACCGGTTGGCTGCTAATAATGTTTTAAAAACATCCGGACCGATGATTCTTTTGTATGGCGCCGGGCATTCATACATCCCCAACGGAATGTTGCCGGTAAGTTTGAACATGCGCTCAAAATTTTTGAGCAATATATCATCACTGTCTTCCACATTGGCATAATGGCCGGTGATTAGTATCACGGCATCAATGCCGGTATCGTATATTTTTTTTGCAAACTCTGCTTTATCATTCACCGTTAATCCAAACGAACCTGTTGCCACCACCGGCACACGGCCATTTACATACCGTACAATATGCTGTGTTAATTCCAGCCGTTCATCTTCGGTAATGCTGTACATTTCACTGCTGAGGCAGTTGGCAAAAAAACCTTTTACGCCAGCCGCTAAATAAAAATCAACGAGGTTACTTACTACGTCCAGGTCAACTTTTGCTTTTAAGTTGAATGGCGTTATCATTACCGGGACAAATTTTGTATCAGTCATATCATGTCTTTTTGGTGTACATCGGAATTGTATTCCGATCCTTTATAAAAGCCGAAACGGAATTTCAGCGTACTATAAAATTGAATATTTTGTGCGTATTAAAAATGTATTATACTACTATTATCCTGTACAATTTTACTGTTTTGGGCCTCCGTTCTTCCTGGTGAATTGCGTGAGCAATATCCCTGCTAAAAATATCGTCAGCGTGCCCACTACAATGATCATATTGCTATGCAAGCTATTCCTCACAAAACGGTATTGCTCACTGATATTTTCACTGAATGTCATCCATATAATTACCAGTACACCAATAATGGTGGCGGTGATAGCTACCGCATTTTTTGTCTGCCTGCTGATCAACCCCAATAAGAATAATCCCAGCATGCCACCTGCAAAAATACCGGAGAGTTTCCACCAGGTATCCAATAAACTTTTTGCACCAATCATTGCCAGGCCGGCGCTTAATCCAATCAAACCAAAAATAACCGTGGCAATATGCAGAGAAAATAATTGTTGCTTATCATTGATACCTGGCTTAAAATATCTTTTATAAATATCCATGGTAAATACCGTGGCACTTGCATTCATATTACTACTGATGGTACTCATGGCTGCAGATAAAATGGCGGCGACAATCAAACCTAATAACCCGGTTGGCACTTTGGTCACCATAAAATAAGGCAAAACTTTATCGGCATAGTCAGCAGGTTTAAATGTGGCGGCCAGGTTTTGTATTTGTTCCGGTGTTGCCAGTGTGCCTAATTTTTCTGTGGCTAATTTTATTTTTACCGGATCAATCAGGTCGGGTTGTAATTGATAAAAAGAATATAATGACGTACCGATGATAACAAATAACAATGATACCGGCACATACATCCATACACAAAGCCACACCGATTTAGCCGCCTGCTTTTCAGACGCTGCTGTATGATACCGCTGGATATAATTCTGGTCCATCCCAAAATTATTGAGATTGATAAAAAATCCATACAATAACACTACCCAAAAAGTAGGTTGGGTAAAATTAAAATCAGCACTTCCCAAACTGAATTTATTATCCGCTTTGGCAATCTCAATGACTTTGGTAAATCCACCGGGAATTTGTTTAACCACCAGGTACAAAATAAGCAACGCCCCTAAAGTTTTTATTACTCCTTGTATCACTTCTGTCCAGATGACTGCTGCCATACCACCAAGTACCGTGTAAATGATAATGCATAAACCCATCACCACCATGATGCTTTGCATCGAGAAACCGGTGAGTGCCTGTAAGCTCAATGCCATACCAAAAAAGATCGTCCCCATCCTTGCAAATTGTGTCAGCAAAAAACAGATCACTGCATAGGTTCTGGCCCAGGGACCAAAACGTTTTTCCAAATTGGTGTACGCTGATATTTCTCCTGTTTTTCTATAGAAGGGTACAAAATATTTAGTTGCCACCCATGCCGCCAATGGCATGGAAATGCTGAATACAAAAACATTCCAGTTGCTGCCGAATGCCTTGCCGGGATTACCTAAGAATGTATTGCTGCTTAAGAAGGTGGCGTAAATAGATAGCCCGATTGCCCATCCGGGAATTTTTCCAGACGCCTTGGTGAATTGCTCGGTATTTTTATTCTTCTTAGAAAAATAAAAACCGATGGCTACCATTGCCAGCAAGTAGACAACAATGATGGCGATATCAATTACGGGCAAGTTGTTCATCGTTAATTTTTTAAACCACAAAAACACTAACATCACCAAGCCTCACTAAGAAAAGCTTTTGTACCCTTCGTGACTCAGCGTCTTTGTGATTCAGGCTAATCCACTGAAGGCTTTGTTACCACCGGGGTAAAGCCCGGCCATTTTTCATTTTTGATCCGTTTCAATTTTAATTTTGATGGGTCAATTTTTACATATTTTATTTTCTGCCTGCGCCAGGTGTACACAATATGCACCATACCATCTTTACTTTGTATCACTGACGGGTACGAGTACTGGCTTATAGGAGAATCTTCCAGCATTACTGCGGCATACCATTTTTTCCCATCTTTTGAAACGGCTACATTCAATGGTGTCCTGGCGCCTTTTCCTCTCGGTAAACTATCGTGTGGTTTTACATGATTGTACACCAGTAATTGCCGGCCATCCTGTAATGTTACCGCATCTGTTCCCGAATTATTATTCGGCAATGCCGATGCTGTCATCGTGCTCCATGTTCTTCCTTCATCACTGCTCCAGCTTTGATTGATGGTTCTGTTCATACTACGGCACAATACCTGGTAACGGCCATCTTTATATTTTAAAATACTGGGTTGAATAGCAGAGACGATTTTGCCGTCATTAATATCTTCGGATTTTGTCCATGTTTTACCATAATCATTGGTATATTCAAAATGTACTTTCCAGCCATTTTTTTCTGTACTTGATGGACAAACCAATGTATTACCAATTAATACCGGCTTGTTTTTTATCGGCCCTAAAAATCCATCAGGCAACGCTTCTCTTTTTTGCCATGTTTTGCCATTATCGTTACTACGCATCATCCAGCCGGTCCATCCTGCCACATTAGGCCCGATCTTGTAAAACAATAATAACTCGCCGTTATTTGCATAGTATAATACAGGATTATAACAGGCATATCTTAAAGTATCATTAATAATTCCTTCAGCAACTTTTTCAGGAGCCGTCCATTTATCATTTACCATTTTGCTCGTCCAGATGCACACATCTTTATTACCTTCCCTGGTACCACCAAACCATGCTGCAATTAAGCCATCGGGTGTTTCTGCAATAGTGCTGGCATGGCTTTGCGGAAAGGATGCGGTATCAAAAATAAATTCATCTACCAGTATACCTTTCCTCCATTTATTTTGAGCAGTTATAGTAACCGCAGAAAAAATAAAAAACAATACACACAAAAATTTCATTTTCATAAATTATTTTATTGCTGTTTTTTAGCAGCTTCCTTTTCTGCTTTTGTTTTATCTACATACGTTTTAAATAATTGCCGCCAGTTACGGCCGTTATTATTTAAATATTGCTCACATTTGGTTTTATAAATTTCAAATATGGCAGATATTTCTTTCATGCTTTTGTAATCTATCGCCTGTTCTCTTGCCTGCTTTAAATTCTTCAGTATCTCAGTTTCTTCTTTTGCAGTAAGATCTGGAACAATTGCCTTGTAGCCCTGTAAAGTAAACGCCACTTTACCAATGGTGTATTTGTCAAGAATAGTCTCTACCTCCACAGAGTCCAATTCAGTTTTTAATACGGCCATTAAATTGTCATGAACAGATTTTGGCCTGGCAGAACAGATAATCACCTGGCGGTCCAGCTCAGATAATTTATTACCGTTGGCAGGGTTAATACCTTCGGGCACCAATGTAAAAGGATTATTATTATGCCAGTCTTTTACAGCCGTAAGATGTGCAAGAATAGCATCCTGTATTTTTTTTGCTTTTACATTATCATTCAGTTGTAAAGCTGCAGTCCAGCTTGTGGCTTTGTTTTCCAGTGCTGTATCCACCTGTGCTTTAACCGGCGTTACAAAGAAAATAATCAGTGCAAGAATAATAATTCCGCTTATCGTATTCGTTCTCATTTCATTTGTGATTTAAATTGATACCCGCCGCTGGCAACCTGTACAACCACTTTACCGTTTTCGAATTTTGCATTCCTTACGCCTTCTGCCTGTAATAAATTATTGCCAGATACCGTTACCTCATTCAATGATGTTGCAGGAATGTATACCGTGGCAGATGTATTGGCAGGGATTGAAATATTCCATTCAAATGTTGCCGCATTTTTCTTCCAGCTGCTTTTTATTAACCCGTATGAACTTTTGTAGGATGCATTCACAAATTGCAACTCATCCGGCAATGATGGTTTCATGATTATTTTTTTGAAACCTACTTCTGTTTTATCGGTTCGTATTCCGGCCAGGTTTTCGTAATACCATATCAACAGATCCCCAAGCATCATTACATGGTTCTGGCTGTTCATATTCGGATCGGCAGTGTTGCCATTCCATAATTCCCAAATGGTAGTAGCTCCATTAGCAATCATATAACCATAACCAGGGTAAGTGGTATTAGATGCCAATTTGAAAGCAAGGTTGATATTATCATGATCCGTTAAGCCACGCATTAAATATTGTGTGCCAATTAAACCGGTGCTGATGTGGTCATTACTTTCCACATGAATTTTCTGATAAATGTTTTCAAATACTTTTTCTTTTACTGAATCAGGACAAATACCAAAATACAATGGCAACAGGTTTGCAGTGATGGTATTATTGGAATAAGCATATTGTTGCGGATTGTAGAATGTTTTTTGAAAAGCGATCCTGATATTTTCTGCCCAGGCCGCATATTCTTTTGCATCGGCATCGTTGCCGGTCATTTTTGCAAAGCGCTGCATGTAAGACAGCAATTTGTAATAATAGGCTGTTGCAATTAGTTTTCCATCCGTTAACCTGGAAGAGTCTTTTGCATGGATCAGCTGTAGACTTTCCGGCGGCACACACCAATCACCATATTTATCTTTTGTCATGATATCATTCACCAGATATTTATCCTTCATGTACCGTATCCATTTTCTCATGGATGGGTAATTTTTTTGAATAGGTTTTATATCAGCAAACTGATTGTATAAATTATTACTGATGGTGATAAATGCCGCAGGCCATGTAACATCATCGGAATAATAATTCCAGAATGCAGGAGCCACATCAGGTATTGCTCCTTCAGCTGTTTGCGATTGTTCGATATCATCCATCCATTTGGCATAGAGTTTTGCATTATCAAATAAATAACTTTCACCCTGTGCACCAATTACCCTATCACCCAGCCATGGCTGTCGTTCGTTTCGTTGCGGACAATCAACAGGCATGCCTTTATAATTAGAAGCAATACCCCACCAGGCGTTTTTATAAATAGCGTTGATAGTTGCATTGGATGTTTCAAATGAGCCTGTTGTTTCCAGGTCATCATATACTAATTGCCCCTCAAAATTGTGCAGCGTTGGTGTTCCCGGGAAACCGGTGACCTCTACATAACGAAAGCCATGATAAACAAAGCTCGGACACCATGATTCCGGCAAACCAGGCGTAACATAAAGTTTTCCAACGTAAGGCCCTTTCAGGGTATAGATATCTGTTACCTTTGCATCCCGGAGATTAGCTGTAAACAATTCACCATTAGCCTGCAAACTTTCGGCGAAACGTAGTTTTATTTGCTGACCCCTGTTTCCTTTAACGTCCTGCAATTTTATCCAACCGGCAAAATTCTGCCCCATGTCCAGGATGTATTTACCATTACCAATATTTTTTATTGACACCGGTTCAATGCGTTGTTTTACTTTCATAGGTTCAGAAAACCCGGCAATGACCTTCCCTGCCGGCGCTGCCACCAATTTGGGCCTGAGCCATTTACTATCATTAAACCCCGCTGCATTCCACCATCCGGCAAATTCTTTTGTTGCATCATATTCTTCGCCATCGTATTCATTGTTGGTTCTTATAGGGCCATCCACATTTAGTTTCCAGCTTTGGTCACTTACAATTATTTTTTTTGTACCGTCTGTATATTCAATTTCTAATTGCAATAATAATTTGGGGTAGCCGAATGTGTTTATCTTATAGGTTTTATAATTCTGCCGCATGGTAAAAAAGCGGCCGTTGCCTAAAACAGTAGCCACTGCATTATTGCCTTTTTCAATTGCATCAGTTACATCGTATGTATTATAGAAAAGAGATTTCCTGTAATCTGTTGGATTAGGTGCCAATACCTGGTCGCCGATTTTTTTGCCATTGATGTATAATTCATACATGCCTAACCCGGCAATATAAACAGTTGCTCTTTTTACAACAGAAGTACTCCGGAATTCCTTTCTTAAATAGCGTGCAGATAACCTGGACCATGTTGTGATGCTATCCCATGCCGATGCTTTATCGTAACCGATCCATTTTGCTTTCCAATCGGTTTCCTTTAATAATCCGGTAGAGAAGAATGCTGTTGCTGCAGCTAGCGCTTCGCCTTTATTAGTGATTACTTTTACCTTCCAGAAATATTTGGTTGCTGATTGCAATGGTTTTCCTGCGTAGCTGATCAGTAACGACTTGTTATCATTTACTGTTCCAGAATTCCATATATCAGCTTCATTGGCATTTAATTTTTGTTCACTGCTGCTGACGATTATCTGAAAAGATGATTGTTCTATATTTCTCTGGCTACTTTCTAATTGCCAGCTAAACCTTGGCTGTAGTGCATCAATTCCTAAAGGATTAACCAGCATTTCGCAACGCAGATTTTTGACAGTTACCTGTGCATGCAATTGCAGCACTGTAATAACAGCCAGTAAGAAAGTATAGATGATCCGTTGTATCATTTTATCCTAATAGTTTTTTAAGCGCCCAGATGTCGGGTAATAATTCAATACGTTAAATTAAAAATCATGCAATTCGTCCGTTAGTAACGGACGAATTGCATTGGCTATTTATTAAAATCAAAATACAATACCATCTTCAAAGCCCTGGAAGGATCTTTTTCGTAGTCATAAAAAATATTCTTTTCTCCCATGGGGCCCGTAGTTTCGTTACGTTGTGTTTTGGTACCGATGCTGCTGATGCCCTGCATAAAAGAAATATCACCCGACGGAAATAATGGTTCGTAATTATGCCATTGATCTGTTTTCCATGCAGGGGTAAACAAACGTAAAAACATATTTTCATTTTCTGCTACCACGGTAAATTGATTACTCCTGCTAAAGAAATAACCTCCATAAAAATTGGCATAATATCCTCTGAACTCAGGATAGTTCCATGGCGCTTCCCCTGTTTCAGTATTGTTATAGATTTTATTCCAAACACCAAATTGCCCGCCTTTCATCCTGTTTTTCCAGACACGGTAAGGGCCATTTCCCATATAAGTAACAGACCTCATTTCGCTTTCAGGAAAAGAAAAATTAATGCCTGCAAAATTGGTAAAGTATGATGCCGGGAAATAATGCACTTCCAGTTGTATCCAACCCGACGGGTAGATGGTCCATCTTAGTGTATTGTAACTTTGTTTTTTATCAAAAGTGGATTCAATGATATAGTTATTCCCTTCCCAATAGTTTTTTATCCCTTTAAAATTATTTTCTCCTTCCTGCACAACCGGGCCATTTTTAAAAGGTAATTCTCCCTGTTTATTTTTTACAGATAGCAGCATGCCGTTTACTTCATTAAAAACAAGTTGTACATCTTTTACGTTTACATAAATCCCTGTTGTATCTACCTGAAGAATACGTATTTTTTCATTGTCATCTTTTACTATCATTCTTGCTCCCGTCTTTACAGGACTGCTGATCAAAAAACTCCAGGTAAATAATTCCTTTTGATATTGATCTTTTACCGTTACATATAATACATCATAATTTTTCCAATCAGCCGGCATTGCAATTTGCAACACGCCTTTCGCTGAAGGTTGTATATCCGGCGCAAGTGCTATCCCATTTTTTTCTTTCGAATCTTTAATATCAAAACGTTTTAGTTGCCAGCTAAAACTGCAGGTCTTGGTATTGGTAAAATGATACCTGTTCTCAATATTGAATGTACCATCAAAAGCATCCGTAATTTCTTTTCTTTCAAAATACACCGGGCTCCATATTTCCTTGATGGCATAGTAACTACCTTCCTTTTGATGATGCGGCCCCACAATACCATCTGCTGCCCGGAATTTATCGGTATCTAAAGAATCGTTCTTGTCGTGCCTTACAACAGCCTGGTCGGCAAAGTCCCAGAGAAAGCCACCGGCACTTAAAGGATTGTGCCACATTTTTTCCCAATAATCCTCCAGGCCTGCACCATGGCCTCCATCAAATTGACCATGCAAAAATTCTGTTGGCATTACAATCTCTTTACCATTCTCATAATTACCAATACCATAATTATACTCCCTGTAATGTTGTGTTTCTATGCCGTTAAATAATTGCCATGGATGCACCACCGGCCGTTTTTGAATATCAAACTCCGGAAAATATTTATCGAGTTCCGGATTATGCCCGCCTTCATTACCATTGGCCCACATAATGATGGAAGGATGATTCACATCATGCCCGATCATTTCTTTTAACAACTTTGTTCCGGTTTCTGTATCATAATTACCATGCCAGCCTGCCAGTTCATCCATCACAAATAAACCCAGTGAATCGCAGGCATCTAAAAAATGTTCATCGGGTGGATAGTGACTGCAACGCACTGCATTCATGTTCATATCTTTTATCATCACCGCATCTTCAATACTATTTTCTTTACTTAGTGTTCTGCCTGTCTCAGGGCGGAAAGGGCTGCGATTAATGCCTTTCATTTTTACTTTAACCCCGTTTACATAAATGCCGTCACGTTGCTTTAGTTCAACAGTTCTGAAACCGAATTTCTTTTCAATACGGTGAATTATTTTTCCATTTTTATAAATTGTAAAAACTGCCTTATAAAGAACAGGTGATTCTGGAGACCATGATTTAGCCGAAGGGAATTTATCTTTAACTAAAAATAAAGGCATTGTATCATTATCAAAAGTTATTTTCTTACACTTACCGAAAACAGTTCCATCAGCATTGTAAACAGTCACATCAATCGTGTGTCCGCTCAAATCTGACGTAAAAAAACCGGCTGTAAAACTACCATCTGCTTTTGCATCTATTGCTATATTTTTGATATGCACCTGTGGCAATACTTCTAAATACACCGGCCGAAAAATTCCACCAAAAATCCAGAAATCAGCCTTTCGCTCTGCTTCATTCACGGATAGATTGGAAGAATGTTTTGATACTGTTACTTCCAATAAATTTTTTGCCCCGTAATTAAGCAATGCCGTGATATCGTATTTAAAAGAGTAAAATGCGCCCTGGTGAATAGCGCCGGCAGATCTGCCATTTATTTTAACTTCCGCATCTGTCATTACACCATCAAAAACCAGGTTCACTTTTTTATTTTTCCATGCTGGTAAAACATCAAATTGATATTTATATAAGCCTTGCTCCTTTCCTCTCACACTATCTTTTGCAAACCCGTAATCATATTTTCCAAAGCCCTGTAATTCCCAGCAGGATGGCACTGCAATGGTTGTCCATTTATTCGCATTCATGCCACCGGTACAAAAGAATTGCCATTGCTTTGCATCACCGGGGCCGGTACCGGATAAATATACTTTTTCTGTTTGCTGGCATATTGCTGCAAATGGTAATAGCAGACCAAACAAAAAAAATATTTTATTCCAACGATAAGGCATTGCTATTTAAATTTTGCAGTTAATGGATTATCCGTTCTGAAAGGTAAAGCAGGTAGCCCGTCTTTGTTGTATAAATTTGAATGACCGGCTTCATTCCATCCAAACCTTACGGCAACAGGATGTGGTATTTTTTCAGCCGAAACCTCTACTTTATTATTCTTAATAACCGCTTTTGCAGGAATGAATTTTCCATCTGCACCGGCGATAGTAAAATTATTCAGTGGTTGTCCGTCATTACTGGCCAGACCAGTGCCGGAATATTTAAAACTGAGTATTATTTTATTGCCATCCGGTATCATTTTATCATACACCGGCCCCATTGCAACAATTGCTTTTTTACCATACACATTTGCCAAAGCACAAAGTGCCAGGCGTTTTCCAATTACCCATTTAAAATGCGGATGTAAATTATCAAGATCAGAATTTAAATCCGTTGTGGCAATCATTCCGGTATGCGGAATTTTTAAAGCCAGTGCCTGTGCTTCCCAAAACTCAGGTTCACTCTCTTCAGTATAAGTTACTTTTCCTTTCTGTCTGGAATAAGCATAAGGCGCAATTTGTACATAATAAAACGGCAAAAAATCATTGTTCCATATTTTTCTCCATTGCTTTATTAATGCCTGCATTTTGCAGGTGTACTGCAAGCGCTCGCCTAAAAAACAATTCGATTCTCCCTGGTACCATAAAAACCCTTTTAACGCAAATGGTGCCAATGGCGCAATCATGGTTTGATAAAACTTACCGGGCTCTCCATCTATTTTATGTGTGGAATCAGTTTGCTCCTGGAAGAAAGGCAAGGCTGTAAAAGCTTCTTCCGGCATCCAGGGTTCTATCCTGCTGCCGGGGATGGAAGAGGCAATGATACCAACGGGCACATGCAATTCTTCAAACATTTTTTTTGCAAAGAAATATCCCACCGCAGAAAAAGAACGTAAAGCAGAATCTTCTGCAATATCCCAACCCGAGTGTGTAGAATCAGGTTTCATTTTTTTTCTATCGACTAAAAAAATGCGGATGCTTTTATTATGAGCAGTCTCCAATTCGTTCACCGGCCAGTCTTTACTGCTATCCGGCATTATTACCTTGCTGTTCTTCCGCATGGTATATTCCATGTTGGATTGACCGGAACACAACCACACTTCTCCTACCAGAATATTTTCAAGAACTATAGTTGATAGCTCCGTTTTGATATATAATTTTTGCGGCGTTGCTGAAGGCGGCATTGCATCCAGCATTATTTTCCAGTTACCATTATTACCTGTAACTACTTTTTTTTGTTGCTTACCGAATATCACGACCACTTCATCGCCTGCTCTGGCATATCCCCAGATCGGCACTGCTTGCTTACTTTGCAATACCATATCGTTGCCAATAATTTTTGGCAATGATAATTGTGCTGATACAGGGAAAGATGCCAGTAATAACAGCTGTAAAAAAAATATTTTTCCTATCCTGCTCATATTTACATTTTACCCGTAACCCTTTTTAATGTAGTTGCTGATGCAATCTTTTTGCCATCAGACCACACACTCAATCCCTTTCCTTTTTTATATTTCGTTCCGGTCTTATCCCAGATGATGGTAATTATTTTTTCATGGTACAATACATTATCCAGGCAAAACCAGTTCCACTTGTTAGCAGGCAATAAAGGATTTACCTCGATCACGTTATCCGGCCTTGGCCGTAAACCCACCAGGCCTGTAATAATTAAATCATTAAATGTAGAGTGGTTATAATAGCGGCTGCGCTCTTCACCCTTTAACCATACGCCTGTTTTTTCATCCAGGTATTCACCGATGTACGGTTTACCGTTTACATATTGGGATTTTACCAGCGTTTCCAGCTGATCAAAATAATTTTTATTTGACACGTAATTTTGTTGGTAATTATTCAGCAGGTTTGCCATCGCTGTTAACGTTTGCGAAGTTGCGAAAGGCCATACGGCTCCATCCCATTCGCATTTACAACAACCATGGGTGCGAAATAAAGGATGACTTCTGTCTGCAGTGGTGATACCATAAGGCGCACAAAATGTTTTGCTATCGGTAACACTTTTCCACGCTATATTCTGGCTGCTATCCGGCATATTAAAATACCAGGGGATGAACCCTATTTCTTCTTTTACATTAGCTAAAGTATCGCCCTGTTCTTTTCTTACTTCAAAAAATTGTTGCTCCTGATGCCATAATTTATTTTTAGTGAGGTATTGAATGGAATCAACTTTAGCGATATATTTTTCTGCCAGTGTAATATCTCCTGCTTCCGACGCTATTAAAGCCAGTGCCTTTGCATTGCCGTACATATAACTATTGATACTTGGCCTTGCATTTTTTTCTTTCCTGCCGCCACTGATCGTTTCTTCCATTGCATCTCTTACATCATATTGCCAGAATAAGCCATTGGATAATTTTTTATCCTGCTCCCAGGCTGCATAGTCTGCTTCCAGTTCGGGCAACAGATCAAGAATAAATTTTTTATCGCCATTCACCAGGTAACGATTGTAAATAGCATCTTCATTCCAGCCACTGTAAAAACGTAATTTCTTCATTGCTTTACCTTCATTACCCCTGAACCAGATCAGCAGGTTATCATCCATGTATTTTTTATCATGCAGCCACCTGCTTTCATACATATGATGACCGAGTGCACTGGAGATCAAATTGTATTTGTCCGCATAAGTCCTGGGTACTAAAAACTCGGTGAATACAAAACCTTTTTCTGTTAGTTTAATATGCTTGCGTAAAGTCCACCAGCGATAATAAAATAATTCTTCAAAATTTTTCTGCGGACAACTAAACAAGGGAATATTTTCCTGCATCCAACTCCATGCGCTGTCGTTTGGAATAGCCTGTTTTATATTCTCATCTTCCATCGTGTTGAAGTGATCAACATAAAATTTATAAGTAGCATATTTAAGTACCAAAGGCTTGTATTGATTGGTTTGCGCCGGCAATTTAAGCGCCAAACCAATCATCAGTAATATGATAGAATATTTTTTCACTGTTTTGATTTTATAGTTTGCTGCCAGCCGGTGTATCCGTCGTTTACCTTACCAGTGTTTATCAAGGGCTGGTAATATTTTTTTTCTTTATTGAGTTGTTGCAATTCTTCAATACCTGCATATACACCTGCCTGCAAACCTGCAAGGTACGCTGCACCCAATGCAGACACATCAGGATTTCCGAGGGTAACTACATTTTTTTGTAGCAGGTCGGCCAGAAACTGCATCACAAATTCATTGGCAGTAATGCCGCCATTAGCCATTAAAGTTTGCAACGGTATTCCTGCATCTTTTTCCATGGCCACAATTACGTCTTTAATTTGATATGGAATAGATTCCAAAGCGGCTCTTACCAAATGATTTTTTGTAGTACCAAAACTTATTCCTGTTAAAGAAGCTTTACGATCCATATCCCAATGCGGTGAACCTAACCCGCTGAAAGCCGGAACTAAATATACTCCACCATTATCCGTAACAGCGCCGGCCATTGCTGCGGTATCCTTACTGTCGTTGAATAGATTCAATTCATTTTTCAGCCATTCAATTGTTGCACCACAACTAACAATTACTCCTTCCAATGCATAGTCAATTCTTCCTGCCATGCTCCAGCAAACTGTAGTCACCATGCCGTTTTGAGATTGTACCGGTGTATCACCGATATTCATTAAAATGCTGCAACCGGTACCCAGTGTGGCTTTGGCCGAGCCTTTTTCAAAACAACCTTCGCCAAATGCAGCGGCATGCGAATCGCCGATCAGGGCAGTTATGGAAATTGGTTCCGGTAGTAATCCATTCAATGTAGTTGTACCAAATGCTGCGGAAGACGATTTTATTTGCGGAAGATTAATTCCTGTTAACCCGAATGCCTGAATTAATGCATCATCCCATTGTAAAGTATGCAGGTTGAATAATAATGTTCTAGAAGCATTGGTATAATCTGTGGCGTATTCTTTTCCGTTGGTAAGTTTGTATAATAACCAGGTATCGATGGTGCCGAAAAAAGCATTGCTATTTTGCAC
The DNA here is from genome assembly GCF_054783275.1 of Ferruginibacter profundus. Taxonomy (NCBI): domain Bacteria; kingdom Pseudomonadati; phylum Bacteroidota; class Chitinophagia; order Chitinophagales; family Chitinophagaceae; genus Ferruginibacter; species Ferruginibacter profundus. The sequence continues at coordinate 807,241 of NZ_BAAGQW010000002.1, forward strand.
CGCTTCTTTTATGGTTTTATTATTTTGTTCCAACCAGATCAATTTGGTAGCAGAAAAATAGGGATCAATAATCAGCCCTGTTTTTTGATTGATCGTTTCAGAAAGGTTTTGTTGTTTCAGTTGGTCACAAATTTGTACTGAACGTTTACATTGCCAAACGATCGCATTGTGCAGCGGCGTTCCGTTTTTATCCCACATAACAAATGTTTCTCTTTGGTTAGAGATACCAATTGTTACGACCTTATTTTTATCATAGCCTTTTTGCTCCAGGTCATGTAAACATTTTTTTACCGCGGCCAACACGTTTTGATATATTGTTTCTGCATCCTGTTCTACAAAGCCATTATCAAAATAATTGGTATGCAAGCTTTCTGCGCCTTTGGCAATAGCAATACCTGCTTCATCAAATATTAATGCTTTGGTAGAGCTGGTGCCCTGGTCGATTGCTAATATGTATTTTTTATCTGGCATTTTTTTATTCTTATTCTCTGCTTCGGCAAGAACCCCGCCAATCCTCTCATGAAGGAAAGGGAAATGGAGAAGATTAAAGCAAAGATTTGCAAAACACAATTAAAGCTCAATAATGCTATGCTGCACAAGAGTATCCTGAATTCTTTCGGAATAAACACTGCTAATGAAGCTGAATATTACTTTGTAGCACGGCTCAAAAAACACTACTCATTCTTTGTATTCATTTTATCGATAATTACCGCTAACAAAATTACTGCACCCTTTACCACCTGCTGCCAAAACACCGACACGTCCAATAAAATCAACCCATTATTGAGTACCCCAATGATGAGTGCCCCCAATACAGTGCCCCAGATGCTACCCCGTCCTCCACTTAATGATGTGCCACCAATCACCACTGCAGCAATGGCATCCAGCTCGTAACTGTTACCGGCATTAGGTTGCGCAGAATCTAAACGTGCCGTAACAATAATGCCACCCACCGCTGCCAATGCACCTGCAATGGTGTATACTGTTATTTTTACTTTGTTAATATTAATACCCGAAAGTTTAGCAGCATTTTCATTGCCGCCGATGGCATAAATATAACGGCCCAGCTTTATTTTTTTAGTAACGATAATGGCCGCAACAATAATCACTACTGCAATCCATACAGGAACAGGCAACCCCAAAAACCAGCCACCGCCAATAAAAGTAAAGGCCCTGTTGAACGAACTGATGGGATTACCACCGGTATATAACATCGTTAATCCTCTTGCTATGGTAAGCATGGCAAGTGTTGCCACAAATGGTGGCACTTTAAATTTAGTTATTACCAATCCATTAAAAAAACCAAGCAGGCTGCCAATGATTATGCCGGCAAGCATGGCGCCTAAAATAGTGAACTCTATAAATAAATGAAACTGTTCAATTCTGATACCATGTTTCAATAATCCTGCAGTGATAGCGCCGCACAATGCCAAAACCGAACCTACGGATAAATCAATTCCTGCTGTAAGAATGATCAATGTCATGCCCACTGAAATACAAATATTCACCGAGATCTGGCGCATCACATTTAATCCGTTGGCAACGGTAAAAAATTTATCCGATAACAATGCAAATACGATACATAAAGCTAAGAGTGCAATTAAGGATTGCAGCTTACCGAAGTTATTTTTATATTGCTGTAAATTCATTCGTTAATTAATTGAAATGGCTGCTTTAAGTACATTATCTTCTGTAGCATGCGTATGAGGAATGGTTGCCGTTATTTTTCCATCTGCCATTACCAGTATCCGGTCAGATACCGTTAATATTTCTGTTAGTTCCGATGACACCATAATGATACCCATTCCTTTACTCACCAGTTCCTGCATCAGTTTATACATTTCATTTTTTGCATTTACATCAATACCTCGTGTTGGTTCATCAAGCAATAAAATCTTCGGATGGCGTTCCAGCCATTTAGCCAATACAATTTTTTGCTGGTTACCTCCACTGAGGTTTTTAGTGAGCTGATTTTCGGATGGCGTTTTGATACCTAATTGCTGAATGTGTTTTTTTGCAAGAGCAGCTTCCTTTTTATTATTCAATACACCCATATTTTCCACTTCTTCCAAACAGGGCAGGCTGATATTTTTTTTCACTTCCATGCCCAGTACCAGCCCGTCTTTTTTTCTGTCTTCGGGCAATAAAACAATACCTGCCTGTATTGCATCGGCAGGTTTATTGATGGTTACTTTTTTATTGCTGATAAAAATATTACCGGAGGAAATGGCAGGATGCAGTCCGAAAATAGTTTCTAATAACTCTGTTCTGCCGGCGCCCATTAAACCAAAGATGCCAACGATCTCTCCGCTGTTCACTGTAAATGAAATATTGCAGAGTTGACCTGTTTTGTTTTTTTGTTTTTGACAAATATTTTCCAAACGTAGTAATTCTGTTGCTCCTGCATTAGCTATTTCTTTTTGCATGGGCTGAATTTCCCTGCCCACCATTTTTTTTATTAACTCGTCATGGGTAATAGCTGGCATATTACCCGATTCAATAGTTTTACCATCTCTTAAAACAATATAATCATCTGCAATTTTAAACAGCTCATTCAGTTTATGAGAGATATAAACAATGGCTTTATTTTTTTTTCTTAACTGATCAATAACGGTAAATAAAACATCCACTTCCGATTCAGTAATAGCAGAAGTAGGTTCATCCATAATGATAAGATCAGCATCCAGCAATAATGCTTTTGCAATTTCCACCATTTGCTGCTGGCCCACTTTCAGGTTGGCAATAATTGTATGGGGTTCCACATCAAGGTGCAGCGTCTGCAATAAAGCCTTCGCTTTAGTATGCATTACTTTTTTATCCAGCAAGCCAAAAGTGTTTACTATTTCCCTGCCTAAAAAAATATTTTCGGTAATGCTGAGATAAGGGATCAGGTTTAATTCCTGGTGAATGATGGCAATGCCTGCATCCTGTGCTGCAGCCGTGCCAGAAAAATGCACCGGCTTATCTTTAAAAATAATCTGCCCTTCATAATCGGTATACACGCCCGATAAAATTTTCATCAGGGTTGATTTGCCTGCACCATTTTCGCCAATGATAGCCGTAACTTTTCCTGCATCAATTGCCAGGTTGACGTTTTCCAGTGCCGTAACACCCGGAAATTTTTTAGTTATGTTTTTAGTTACCAGCAATATTAATTACCTATTGTTATTTTTACAGGGAGTATTCCCTCTTCCAGTCTCCCATTCCTGACCTCAACACAACCCACTATTGTAATGGAATCACTTATTTTAATTTTATTTTTTACAGGTAACACCACATCCGTTTTCACTATTTTGTTTAATGCAGTTGAAACCATATTGTAATCCATTGTATTTGTAAAGTCACCCATTTTAATCAGGCCTGTGGCATCTCTCACTCCATTGCCAAAATAATTGCCAATATTGAAAACATAAGTATCCGTTCTGCTGTTTGCCACGGTTAATACTATCTTATCGCCTGTTATTTCTTTTACTTTTCCACTGCATTTCAGCAACATATAAGTTACATCACTTACGCCCTGTGCATGTGAGTACTTCTCAATAGTCACCTGAGCTCCTTTTTCAAAAAATTCTTTTTCAAAAGCTTCAAGTGTAATGGCAGAATCAATGGCCTTGCTGAATGTGTTATGCCAAAATGATTGTGCAAAAGCTTCAGGATTTAATTGATTGCTCCCGGGTTCAGGGGCCACAGTATCCAGCTTTTTAAAGTGCACGCTATTGTACAGCAGTAACCCCGCTGCAGCAATCAATACAATATATTTGATCAGCCTTTTACTCATGAATTACTTTTTTCCGAAACCAATATAGGCATCAACATTTTTTGCAGTCACCAATTCAACAGCCACCGGTATCTTCTCCGGAAAATCTCTTTTGCCTTTATAATATTCATCTGCAAATTCAGCAGCTTTCTCTGCCATAATTTTCGGAAACTGCATACCTGTTGCGGCCAGTTTATTTTCTTTGATAGATTTTATGGCATCGTCGGCACCATCAAAACCAAATACTTTTACCGTCTTGTCTTTTCCAGCACCAACCAATGCCTGGTATGCACCCATTGCCATGGCATCGTTTCCGCAGAATACGCCGGTGATATCCGGATGTGCCTGCAACATCGATTCCATTACTTCCATGCCTTTGTTGCGATCGAAGTCCGCACTTTGCTGCGCTACCATCTTCAGGTCAGGATAATTATCCACCACGCTATGAAAGCCGGATGATCTTGCCTTGGTATTATTATCACCGGTGATGCCTAACAATTCCACATAGGTGCCTTTTTTATTCATCACTTCCACAAAGTATTTTGCAATTTCCACGCTGCCCGAATAGCCATCAGATAATATTTGTGATGTGGCAACGCCTTTTGCATTGATCTCCCTGTCAATACAAAAAACAGGTACGCCTGCTTCTTTCGCTTTTTTCACATTGGCAACAGAGCCATCCGCATCTGTTGGATTAAAAAGAATGGCGCAATAATCCGACACCAAAATATTTTCAAAATTATCTGTCTCCGTAGCGGTGTTATTTTGCGAATCAAATACTTTTGTTTCGTAGCCCAATGCTTTTGCTTTTGCTTCGGCAGTTTGTGCTAAAAAAACAAACCAGGGATTATTTAATGTAGAAACCACGATCGCCATTTTTTTGGCTTTCTTTTTTTCGCCGCCAGCGTTGGTACAGGCAGAAAAAATAAAAAGTGAAGCGATCAATAACAAGAAAGAGAATCTTTTCATATAGCTGTTTTATTATTTTAAAAGTTCAGTAACAGTATTGGTAATGCCATCCTGCGAAATACCATAATGCTCCATAATTTCTGTTTGCGAACCGGTAACCGTATATTCATCAGGTATACCAACGATCTTAAATTTATTGTGATGATTATTTTGCATCAGATACGACGCACAGGCTTCTCCCAATCCACCATACACGCTATGTTCTTCTACAGTTACCATGGCTTTGCATTTTTTTGCAAGTGATTCCAGTAATGCAGTATCCAATGGCTTTATTGTATGCATGCTGACCACTGTGGCATTAATATTTTGTGCTTTCAATTTTATTGCTGCTTCCAATGCAGGGTAAACAGCTTCGCCTGTGGCAATGATAGCTACATCATTTCCTTCGCAGATGACCCTGCCTTTACCAAAAGCAAACACATCATCATTAATTTCTTTCAATGGCGGCATCGGCTTTTTACCAAAGCGTAAATACACCGGCTGATTTAATGCCGCTGCCAGCTCAATGGCTTTTTCGGTTTCAAAATTATCTGCAGGTGCCACCACCATAATATTATTGATGGCTCTTAACGCTGCATAATCATGCAGGCTATGATGCGTACTGCCCAATGCCCCATAACTAACGCCGGCGCTTATCCCAATTACATTTACCGGGTTATCTGAATAGGCCACATCATTTTTAATCTGCTCCAATGCTCTTGCGGTTAAAAAACAAGCCGGTGAAACAGCAAATACTTTTTTACCGCATGAGGCCAGGCCGGCAGCAACCCCTACTAAATTTTGCTCGGCAATGCCTACCTCCACCATCTGCTCCGGAAATTTTTGTCCAAAGGGCACTAGCTTTCCCGACCCACGGCTATCGCTGGTTACCGCCACAATGTTGTTATCATTAACCGCCAGGCGCTGTAAGGTGGCTGAAAAAATTTCCAGGTTAGCTTTATAACTATTCGTATTTATTTGTTCTGCCATTATAGTTCACTTAATGCTTTATCTAATTCCTGTTGCGCTATTGCGTATTCTTCATTAGTGGGTACACCATGGTGCCACTTCAATTGATTTTCCATATAACTTACGCCCTTGCCTTTTGTAGTATGTGCAATGATCACCGAAGGTTTCCCTTTTTCAAAAGGCAGACTGTTAAATGCAGCAAGCAATGCCGGCACATCATTGCCATCCACTTCTTTTACAGCCCAGCCGAATGCCTCCCATTTTTTATCCAGCGGATCAGTACTGCACACATCCTTTGTTGCTGCCGTAATTTGTAAACCATTCTTATCTACAATGGCACACAAATTATCCAGCTTGTATTGTGCAGCGCTTAATGCCGCTTCCCAATTACTGCCTTCAGGTATTTCGCCATCACCCAATAAAGTGTACACCTTGTACTCTTTCTTATCCATCTTACCAGCTAATGCAACACCTGTTGCTATTGGTAACCCATGGCCTAATGCCCCGGTATTTTGCTCTACCCCTTTTACTTTTCTGGTCGGATGGCCGATATAGTGCGATTTATATTTGCACAGTGTATTCAGCTCTTCTTCAGGAAAAAATCCTTTATCTGCAAGTACCACAAACAATGCTTCTACACAATGCCCTTTGCTTTGTATGTACCTGTCTCTATCCGGTGACGAAAAATTTTCCGGGGACACATTCAACACCTCATTGTACAACACATTCAAAATATCTGTGCAGGATAAACTGCCACCGGTGTGCCCGGCATTGGCATTCTTTATATACTGCAGGATTTTTTTCCTGTAGTTGATTGATTTTGATTTTAGTTCTTTTGTTGTCATATTAACATCTCCTTCGGAGAATTTTTATTTTTCCGGAAGCGGATAAGTGAGGTGAAATCTGCTTCAGTCAAGCCTTCTTTTCTTAACCCGGTGCGCCATTCTTTAAAGAGTGACCCTCCCTGTCATTAAGCATGGGTGTACGTCTCCCAACCTAAATAATTCTCAAACGCTTCTTTCAACACAGCTGCCGTCTTACTGGCATTCATCACCACATGATGTTCAAAACCATTACGGCATACATAATTCATCAGTCCCTGTAAATTATTGATTTGTGCCACAGCCCTGTTACCAAAGGTTTTCAGTGCATCATCCGTCAGTTCTCCTTCCCCGATATAAGCTTTAATAACACCTTTGCAATCATCGGTACTAATACGGCCATAGGTTAATGGCATCGCCGGTGTACGGCCATCCAATGCGCCATAGGTATTTTCTGTACCAACGCTGGTGCCTAATATCGGCGCTGTACTGATGGTGATATCAGGCAAAAAAGATTTTGCCCAGTTACCACAATGAAACAGTACACATTTGCTATCATCATCGGCATAATTATTATTCCAGTCTACTAGCGCAGATGGTGAGCCGCTGGCCAATTGCATTGCATACATGGTCAATGTTCCGGTAACGTCTACCTCGCAAGCACTGGGCAACATATTCTCACTCATCATACTCATACTGGTACATACATTACATCCATAGTTTTTTTGAATAGAAGTCCAGCATTGAATGGCAGTAGCATCTAAACTATTCTCCACCATAAAATCTGCCAGTACCACATCCAGTTTTGCTATTTGCACTAATTTATCCGGAGGTGTTAAGCCGGTATTGGTATAGGCATGTATCTTTTCCAGCTTTGCTTTTACACTGGCGTCATCTTTAGTTAATTTATTGGCATTACCCAATATCTCCGACAGATCAACGGTAGTAACAGAAATTCCATTGCGTTGTAATAATTTTTCGCTGTAGCGAACGGTATTAAAAGCGGTTGGCCTTGCACCCACTGCACCAATTCTTACTTTACGCAAGCCATTTACCACACGGCAAACAGCAGTAAAATTTTTTAAGTCGGTAATGAAAGATTCATCTCCCGGACTAACCACATGTTTGGTGGTTAAAGAATACTTTATACCGTATTGATACAGATTATTACATACCGAAATTTTTCCGCACCAGGCATCGCGGCGGTTTACCACATCCATCTTTGCCAGGTCATCAGGATAACCCTGTATTAAAACCGGTACGTTTAACCCGGATAATTTGATTGTTTCTGCCACACCCTTTTCATCACCAAAATTGGGCAGTACTACTAAAATACCATCAATTTCATCAGCATGTTTTTTAAATAACGCGGCACATTTTTGTGCCTCAGCAAAAGTTTCCACACCACCTAATTTACTATCTGTATCACCTAATAATACCGGCGTAATATGTAATTGCTTAAACAGGTCGAGTATTTCTGTTCTTGCTGCTGCCACTAATTTATCAGGAAAGAAATCCCTGTTGCCAATGATCACGCCTATGGTGCTGTTTTTGGTTGCTGCCATCTTATAATGATTTTGTTTTTAAGTAATGAATTAAGTACACGGCTTCTTTAGCTTTTCCATTTGCATTATCCAGGTCGTAATCCTGGTCTGTAGGGGTATCTGCATCAGGAAAGCGGCGTACATCACCGGTTCTGAAAACAATTCTCTCCACAGATGCTACCGGGGCAAAACAAATATTGTTGGAGGATTTGCCATTGATAGTAACCATGTAAAACCTGGTTGACGTATTCAGTTCAATTTTTATGTTCAGTGTTTCACCGGCATTGTATTTTCCAAGAGATTTATTTCTATACCCCTGTTTGCTTAAAATACTTCCGGTTGAATCTAAATATAAACGTAAGCATGGCGTTCCTTTAGCATCCGTCATTTCAATTTCCAATACCCCTGTATTGTTTTGTTTTGGGGTAACCGAAAATTCTGCTGCAGTTCTTTTTGCATTGGGAAAAACTCTTTCAGCTTTGGCATAATCAAAAGGATCACTATCATGCAATGCCAATACTTTTGCGTTATCTTTCTTTTCAATAACCGTTCTGCACAACACCGGGCTAAACAAATTCCAGTCTTTTAATTCTTCCCCTTCTTTTTTATCATTGAAAATGTCGCTCACATCAGTAGTTACTTTATCCCTCACCGGTACCGGAATCTCCGCAATCCAGATATCTTCTTTATTCATGCTATACGTTACCCACATGTTACCGCCGGGCACAGTACCATCCATTTCCTGTATGCCACGTACATATTGCGGGCCATAACTTTTGTAGGCCCCGCCATAGCGCAGCGAACTGATCTCCCCGTTTACCAGCAATAAATTTTTATATTTCAGTCCGTCATCGCTTACACTTACAGCCAAAGGCCAACGAAACTCTGATGGATTATATACTGTTGCATATTTATTGTCTGAAGTTTTTTGTCCCCATATTTTTGCATTGGCATTCACAAACCCCGGGGCTCTTAACGGTCCGTACAGCCACGTCTTTCCCTCATCTTTACTGATACTCGTTAGTGCATACTTCCACAAGCCTACCACATTGCCATTAGGTAAATGATAGTAATTAAAAGCTTTAAAATCTTTTTGCAACGGGATCAGCGGATCATTGCGGTCAGCTTCTTCCACCATTTGCTGCATGAGTAACGGTGTAGCTAAAATCTCTTCGCAGGCCTTTACCAGTTCTTTGTCTTTTGACGTTTTATAAAAAGGATACGAAGTATTTTTTTCATTGAAGGCATGATTGTATCTTAAAAAATAAATCGCTCCATAGCTGCCATCAGTTTTTATCTCTCTGATCACTCTTCCAATACCATTCCCATCATTGGGATCGTCGTGCTGGCCTAATACAATACCATAATAGCCTAAGGCAAATAATTTATTACTTTTAGAAGTATAGAAGCCAATGCGCTGGTGCATTACTGCAAATGTATTTTTCGCTGAATCTTTTTTCCCATCCTTTACAGTGCCGTCCGGAATTTTATAAGGCGGGAAAATGACTATAGGACTATTCCAGTTGTATCCATCTTTTGATGTTTGTAATAAAGTTCTTCCGGGGGCTACATGTTCGCCAACAGGATTACTCAGGTATTCCAGATAAAAAGTATTGTTCCAATACGCCAGCATCGGCTGGTGATTGTAAGTCCAGCTGGTGGTTCCTGTGTCAGCCCTGTTCACTCTTACTGTTTGTATATTGTGTACGCCAATGGCCGGAGATAATTGCCCGTGATGATAATCAACATTGGATAAAGTAGCGCCAACATAGCGGATAGTATCCTGCGCATGAATTACATTTAAGCAACTCATACAAATCACAAAAGCGGAAATACTATTTTTAAAACTTCTACCCATGTTAATAAATTTAGCGACTCAACTTTAACTGTTGCCGGGTTTGTAACCACCGTCGGGCTTATTACAACCCTTTCAAATATTTTTTATTCACTTTCAAAATCGTTCCATGCTTATGTCCATCCGGCACACTGATCAAACTATCTGCTTTTATAAAAGTTTTAAAATCTTTAGTGAATGATGCGCCATATTTTTTATTCTGGTATACATCATAATAGATCAAATACCCATCTTTTACTTTTGCTACTGCAGGCCCTTCGGTAAATTTCTCTGTAAAAGGTTTTGAAATATTTTCCCAGGGCCCCAGCGGATCTTTGGCAAACGCTACTTTGATATTTCTTTCCGGCCTTGTATTATCTTTTAACACCAGCACATAATCTTTTGCTGCTCTTTGCACAATCACTGCATCAATTACACTGAACTTCGGATCAAGGAATAGCCGGGTTGCTGAAAATGTTTTAAAATCTTTTGTAGTAGTATAATACAAACGGTGATTATTATTTTCATCTTCTATCCCTTTTTCAAACCGGTTGGGAACACAGGAAGCAAATACAATAATATATTCCTGCTGCGCATCATCATAAAATAATTCCGGAGCCCAGACATTTGCTACGGTTGGTTCTTTTTCCATCACCGGAATATACTGCTGTTCACTCCAGTGCTGCAGATCTTTTGACGAAGCATAACCAAACCCATTGCCGCCTTTCCATTCTGTTGTCCATACCAAATGAAATATCCCATCCGGCCCTTGCAACATCGATGGATCTCTCATGATCTTATCCTTACCGATCAATGGTTTTAAATAAATGCTGTCGTTTGTTGTCCAGTGATAACCGTCTTTGCTATGCAATAATCGCAATCCTTCATTTGCCGGCTCATGAAAAGAAGTAAACAGGTATACTTTATTTGAGCACGACGCAAATACCATTACTATTAATATCGTTAAGATTTTCCTGCTCATTATTTTTCCAATATCAAAACCCAATCATTGCCATTACCCTTTTCACCGGGAGGATTAAATGTTTTTTGCGCTGCGTATGTATAATTCTTTATGGGTATTACCTGGCTGTCAACAGGACTAAACCATGTTGCTTTACCGGGTTTAAAATTCAACCTTGCTAATTCTGTTTTAAATGCCCTGGCATTGTATACATAGAACATGGCATAATTTTTTCCCCTGGTCGCCATTACCCTGTTATATTTTTCCCCATTATCCGTCACCAGTGATTGATCAGGTACACGGTCAAAATAGCTTTTACTTAATAGCAACGCTTTTAAATATTGCATCTGCCCTGCTCCCGGCGTATTCAATTCTTCGTCCCAGTTTTTATTGGCACCAAAGCTCATGTCTTTGTTTCCCTGTCTATAAAATTGCATCACCGAATTATTACCAAAGGTAAATCCGCAGCCGCCGGCAAATACCTCCCAGTAAGCATAACGGCGAACATCAGCCGCAGTCCATCTTTTTTCTGCAGAGTCGTGTAAGCCATGAGGGATATTCTCGTAAGAAGGCTCCCCATCAAATGTGGGCTTCACAGGTTTTAATGCATAATCATCATTTACATAGCGCCAGTTATCTTCGCCGTAATGCAATGTTTCATTGGCTGCAGTATCCTGCTCATAGCTTTTATGCCCGCTTTGAAACATATTAAAATCCAGCCACGCTTCAGTATGAAACCATGCAGAAGAAGAATTTCTTCCCCTTGGATGAAAACCTATCAGGTGATTTTTATCGATTGAGCGAATGGTATTACCAATGGCATTCCATTTATCCAGGGCATCGCCGCCTTTTATATCGCCGCCATTTAACCAAATGATATTGGGATAATTTTTATAACGGTTAGCCAGGAATGCTGCATAGATTTTGGCCTGCTCTACCGATACCTGTTTAATATTACCACCCCATACAGGCACCAATGCCATATAAATGCCACGCTTCTCTGCTTCTTTGATTATTAAATCTACATTATCCCAATAACTTCTGCCATGCAAGCCCAGAAGATTTGGTACTGCTATATTTTTATTGATCAGTGCAGAATCACCATAAACGTCTGTGATATTCAATTCATGCAATAGCATTACCTGTATTACATTAAAACCTTTCGCTTTGCGGTCATCTAAATATTTAACAGCATCTTCCTTAGTACATTTTTTAAATAACAACCAGCCGGTATCGCCTAACCAAAAAAATGGTTTGCCGGCTTTGGTCTGAAAATATCTTTTGTTAGCTGATATTTTTAACGGTTGTATTTGTGCACCCGAAATAATCGTTGCAAATAATAAGGCTATCGTAAAATATTTTTTCATTTTCTTTTTTTATGCCACAGCGATTCACGGAGTTTTTTCACGGAGCCGTACAAAGTATTTTTCTGTGCGACTCAGTGTACCCCTCACCGTATTTCAAATTTCCTGGTATCCACATTATAAACAATACTCTTCTTCCCATCGCTCAACACGTATTCATTTTTATTGGAAGAAGCTACAGGTTTCATACCTGCTGCGGCTTTCAATATCTCCGGATTGATATCGGCTGATAACACAGCTAAACTTCCACCGGCCATAAAAGCTGCAATGCCAAATTCAGGATAACTGTCGCCGGAATAACTCACTGCCTTATCCGGATATTTTTCCCTGTATTCCTTTACTGCACGGTATACCTGTTCAAAAGAAGTTTTCTTTGGTTTTAATAATCTTGCGTGCTGGCGTGGTGCCAAATTTAATCCGCCCTTAGGTTCATAAGCAGTGCCATCGGCCTGGTAATGCCAGTAACGGATATCAATGATATCAATTACAGCTGCATAAGCCGGATTACTTAAAATAGAATCCTGCACATCTTTAGTTACACATAACCCGATAACAGGATGCTTACCGGTTTCTTTTTCCCAGTCTTTCACCACATCCAACCAGAATTTTACAAAATGTAATGGCCCGGTGAATTCTTCTCCTATAAATTGAATCACACCATTGTTATCTTTAAAATTATTTAAACATTGACGGATAAATTTTTTATGCAGTTCTTTTCTTACCGGGTTGGTGATATCATAAAACTGTTCTGCTAAAAAAATTCTTTTATCACCAGCAAATGGTGGCGGCTCAGGAAAACCGGTGTTGTTGATATTATTGGCCGTACGCCATGGAAAATCTACATAGTGTGCACCCGCTTCAATAATATTATGCTGAAAATAATCCTGGTGCACCAATACCAAACCTTTCTGATCGGCCAGGTCGGCAAATTGTTTTAACCGGCTCCAGTAAAATAAATTATACTTCGTTAAATCATATTTACTCAATCCATCCCAGGCCAATTCTTTGCCGCTTCTTGCAAAAGGTAATTCATAAAATGGCGGCCATACTTCGCCATCCATTCTTCTTACTCTTTCATGATCATCCCTTCTCAGGTCGTACCACAAACCATAGTTGTGCTCCATGGCAACAATATGTTTTGTTTTCATCTCATTGGTTACTTCTTCAAGGTCATCAGTTAATCCATTACCTGTTCTTCCGGGAACAAAACGTGTGATATGTGGCTTTGCAGTAACCAGGTCATTACCCTGCACACCACCATTCCACCAGGGAACAATATTTCTTGCACCAGCTAAAATTTCATTGCCTCTAACCAGCCAGCCATTTTTTATTTGCATAGCAGCCGCCATTGCCGGTGCTGTTATTTTTTTTATCCCGATCTGATCAATTGTTTTTACATTACCGGCAGTAGTAGTAACCGGGTTTCTCTGGTATGCCAGGTCGATCCATTCGGGCATTTGCATTCTTGGTTTGGCTGCAAGTTTGGTTAACTCTGCAGCTACTTCAACTGAAGGGCTGCTGGATGCTTCACCGGGAATGAATAAAAATTGTGCCTGTTCATCGGTCTTTTTATTCAGCCTTGCTGATAATTGTCCGTAAAATAAACTTCTTGGATTGATGGTATTATTCGACTCTCCCCAATAACCATCGCCACTAAATTGCGCCCAGCTGCCAAAGGACCAGTTTTGTGCGGTGGGTGGTTTATAGCAATCAATTCTTGCAGCCGTGCAATTCCAGAATACGCTGTTTGCTGCCGCCCATCCGGCACCGTTAGCATCCTGTCCACGATTACCAAAACGCAATGCATTGCCATCAACATTCACTACATCAAATAAAATTCCGGACGACCAGCTATCAATGCCTCCGCTGAAACTATTGGGCAAGTGCGATTCGCATTGTACAAATGCATTGGGGCCGGGAACACAATAGCCTGTTGCAAAATCGTGATAGCCATTCTCGGCATAGCAACGCTGAAATAAAGTTTGCTGACCGGTAGTTAAAAATGTATACCGCCTTTGCCCGCCAATTTCCGAAACAGGATGCAATGATTTGCAATCTTCCACTGTAACACGCCTGGATGTTTCCAGCACACTTACGGCTGAGCCGGCAAAGTTTTCAAAACTGAGCTGGCGTACCCATGCATCTTCTGCATTTTCTACATTAATGGCATTCCACCTGTGATCTTCATCTTTTAAATTATTTTTATCAAAAACAGAAATCAGTTTCATGTTTTCAATACCACAGTTTTTTATCCTGCCGTTATCCTTATAAAAATAAATTGAAGCGCCACCATAAGTAGTATCCAATGCTGTTGTGATTGGTGCATCAATAGTAATTGTATTGCCCTCAATTTTTGTGATGGTTCTGTCGAAGAACAGATCCCTGTCTCCGGGCTTCCAGCCTAAAGCAGAAATACCACCACCAAAAATATCAGTACCTAAAGCAGCGATCCAGTTTTTAGTTGATGGCCGGCGAATGATAATATTGCTGGAGACAAGGTCCCGGTTAGATAAATCAGTATCTACAGTAAATGTAGTAGCATTTACCGGAACATAAGGATTGGTTATTCTCATAAAGCCGGTTCTGTCTCCAGACTTTTGCCCGATAATTTTGATCAGTGCCAACCGTCCCGTTCCTGCTCCAATGATGGTAGTGCCATTGGCATTTGTTCCGCTTCCACGTAATACCACACCGCTTGCAGTAATTCGTAATTGCCCGAAAACCTCGTAGGTTCCTTTTTGCAACAGTACTGCCCCACGAAATCCATTAGCATCTAACGGTAAAGAAGAAACGTAATCCAATGCCGATTGGATACGCAAAGTAGCATCGCCTTTTGCAACCGGCACCACTACTTTTATGGCCACATCGGGAATGGCCTGCTCAGAAGCTTTATAACCGCAATAGGAAAAATCAGGGATGCGGTTACCGAGTGAATCGGGTGTGTAATACAATATGCCTTTGTCTGCAAATAAAGGCAATAAAGGAGCAGGCTTTAAAGGTTTTTGCGCCATTAAAGCCTGCTGAAAACTAAAAACTACTGCTGCTATGAGAAAGAGTTGCTGATATGTTTTTTTTATAGTCACAACATTTTTTTGCAGGAACATGCCTGAGACGTGTACCTACGGCTTTACATTTTTAATATTAACTACGCTGTTTAAATATACTTCAATATTACTGTATCCGCTCTTTGTAATTTTCACTGCATCACCGGCATCTTTGGGATTCAGTTTGTTTTTTATTTCGTACTCATCCGGCATACCATCGTTATCGCTGTCTTTATAGGGCGTTCCTTTATACTCAGGATATCCTCCCACCTGGCTGATATCGGAAATGATACCATCTTTGTAGGAATCCGCAGGCAATCGGCGCTTTACAAATTTAGCTACGTAAGGCACAGCGTTTTTATCGTATGTTATTTTTCCGGTTCTTACATCTTCCACAATACGTTTGTCTACGGCATCTCTTTTTGGTAATGTGGCGCCGGCATTATCCAGTACATATCCGTAGGCTTCTTTTGCCGTCATCATCGAAATTGGTGCCATTGCAAAAGGCTGATCCACTTTTATTGCCGCTGTATATTTTCCTGCATCCGGCAGTTCCTGTATCTGCACACCGCCTGCCCAGTTATCTTTGGTAACAGTTTCATTGCCCTCTACAATATTTCCGTTTACATAAGCTTTACCAAATACCAGGCTGTCTTTATGAGCCCTGCCCGATTCAGGTTTTAAGATGCGATAGGCAATCGGTTTGTCCTTTGGTGTAATGGGTCCGGGTTTATAATAATTATTAATGAAGTTGAAAAAAGATTTATCGTCACCACCATCTGCACTCCTGTTCCACCAGTTAAAAATCACATTGTTGGCAAACCCAAAATCTCCATCCATACCTACAGAAGGATTTCTTGCAATGTTGTTGGCCCATAGATTTCTCATGAAAGTACTGTTCCTTCCGCCAATAGTGCTGCCAAAGGCGTGATTGTATGTATCCAGTCCTTCTGAAAAAATACAATTCTGAATAGTTACATTAACGGTGGGTAGCTTTTCGCCTTTGCCATCATTCTTTCTGTCGTACACATGGCGGTAGATAGACATGTTTTCATCCAGTCCCCAGCTACCTGAAACATGATCTAAAATAATATTACCCACCGGGTTGCCGCCCAATCCATCATCTCTCCTGGTTACTTCTGTAGATCCGCGGCGAAAACGCATGAAACGAATGATCACATCATGTGTATCTATCAATACTGATTCACCTGCTATACAAACGCCATCACCGGGTGCGGTTTGCCCTTCAATGCTAATATAAGGAGCTCTTATATTGATCGGGCTTTTTAACCTGATGATTCCGGCTACATTAAAAACAATTATTCTTGCGCCGCCCTGTTCGCAGGCTTCACGCAATGTTCCCCTGCCCCTGTCTTCAAGACTGGTTACCACAAATACCTTACCTCCACGGCCACCCGAAGTATACGCACCGCCCCCTTCTGCACCCGGGAAGGCAGGAATTTTTGACTGCGGCAGATCGGCAGATTTGCCGGCCCACAAAATAAACGGCTTGCCATTCTTTTCATCTGCTTCAATTACCGGGAGAGCTTTTTTCCAGGCTTCATCTGAACTATCCTGGAAACGTTTCATTTCCTTATTGGCAGAGTCTTCCATAGCAGGTGGAATAATGGGATACTGAGCACGAACAGTTAACTGCACTGCCAACCCGCCCAATAAAAACGCTGCTGAAAGAATATTTTTTTTCACTATTATTTTTTTACTGTTGTTGCCGGTGTTACTTTTTTAACATCCACCACGCTGTTTAAATACAGTTCAATATTACTGTACCCGCTCTTTGTAATTTTTGCTGCGTCGGAGGCGTCATTGGCATTTAAACCATGAGCTATTTCCCATGCATCAGGTATACCATCATTGTCGCTGTCTTTGTAAGGGGTGCCTTTGTATTCGGGATAACCACCTACCTGCGAAATATCTGTAATGATACCGATCTTATAAGAATCCAGCGGCAGCCTGCGGTGTTTAAATTGTGTGGTGGGTGCCACTACATCTGGCGATACGGTGATCTTCCCTGTTTTTACCTGTTCTACAATTCTTTTATCAACGGCATCTCTTACCGGAAGTGTTGCGCCTGCATTTGCTAAAACAAAATCCTTTGCCGCCAATGTTGGTATGATAGTTAATTCAGGCATAGGCAATGGCTTATTCCATTTCATCTTAGCAGTATATTTACCTGCATCAGGTTCTTCTTCAACCTGTACACCACCATTCCAGTTATCTTTTGTTACGGCTTCATTGCCTTCCACAATATTGCCATGTACATAGGCCCTGCCAAAAACAAGGTGCCCTAATTTACTACGGCCGCTTTCGGGCTTTAAAATACGATGAGCAATAGGATGCGACTGATCGGGTGTTGCCGGCCCCGGTTTATAATAGTTGTTGATGATATTATACATTGCCGTGTAATCGCCACCGTCAGTTGAACGGTGCACCCAGTTAAATACCACGTTATTGGCAAAATTAAAAATCCCATTCCAGCCAATTGACGGGTTGCGGCCTGCATTGTCGGCCCACAGGTTTCTAACAAATGCACAATTTTCTCCACCTAAAGTACTGCCGAAAGCATGGTTCCAGGTATCCAATGATTCAGAGAAAATAGAATTCTGAATAGTAATATTTACAGTGCCTAATTTTTCTTCTGCTTTTAAATTGGGTGTACTGTCATTGTACATGTGGCGGTACATACTCATGTTTTCATCTAACCCCCAGCTGGCACTCACATGATCGATCATGATATTACCAACAGGATTTCCTCCTATCGCATCGTCCCTTCTGCCCACCCAGGTTTCGCCGCGGCGGAAGCGCATGAAACGTACAATCACATCATGTGTATTTAACCAGAAGGATTCTCCGGCTACACAAATACCGTCGCCGGGAGCTGTCTGCCCCTCAATAGTAATATAAGGCGCCCTTATCATCAACGGCGTTTTAAGGCGGATAATTCCGGATACATTAAACACTACAATTCTTGCACCGCCCTGCTCACAGGCCCAGCGTAAACTACCCACGCCATCGTCATTTAAATTGGTCACCACAATCACCCTTCCTCCGCGGCCGCCAAAGCTATATTTGCCACCTCCTTCGGCCCCCGGAAAAGCGGGTATACCTGCCTGTGGTAAATCTACAGGGCGTGCTGCCCAGGGCACATAAGGCCTTTGAAATTTAGCCGCTTCTTCTTCCACAATAGGAAAAGCAATTGCCCATGCAGAATCGGAATGTTTGCGTGCAGCATCCATTAAAGAGTCGGATGCTTTTTTTACTTCAGGAGAAATGTCGGGGTATTGTGCGTTGGCAGTATTTGTTATTGCCACCACAATTGAAGATATCAATACCAGTTTTTTAAATGCTGTTGCCATTGTGATGATAGTTTGAAAACTATTAGACGATTTTTTATAAAAATGCTGTTGCTTTTTTTTATTTATTTTGATTAAAAAAAGAGAAAGGGATGCTTTCTCTTTTTTTATAAATCCCGGAAATCAATTGCATTAAAAATTAAACCAATAGCCGGTTAATATTATTTTATTGTGTTGAATTAAATGTACCGGGAGCACCGTTATAATCAGACCAACCAACGTTTTGTAATAACCATGGGTTGAAAGATAATATGGTAGCGGTTAAGCCGGAAAGATAATAGTTAGGCCTGTATAAAATATTTACAGGAGTTGTACCATCACGATCCCATGCCTGGTCAAGCGGTGTCATCACAAACTTATTTTTATACAATGTTTTAAGATTTGCAATCTGGGTGGCAAAGTTAGCTGCATCCGGATCTATCAAAACTGATGCCCTGTCGGCAGCAGTCAGCGGATCACTGCTGGTGTAATTAATACCCTGCCAGTAATAACCGGTTCTGTTGGTACCGTTGATTGGAGGAATACCCAATTTGGTGCATGTGTTTGCGGTAGTGTTGGTTGAAGATACACCATCGTACAATAACCATCTCTGGATATCCCAGTAGCGTTTTCCTTCGTATGCCAGTTCTACCCTGCGCTCGTACAGGCAGGCTTCAATAGCTGCATACTTGCTGGCCGGTGTACCGATGCCATAATTATTGGCAGCAGGTATACCTACACGGGCACGTATTTTTCCAAGATAAACAAGGCAGTTAGCAATATCACCTTTAGCAGCATAACATTCTGCTATATTCAATAATAACTCAGCATAACGATATTCAAAAATATCTGTACCGGAAAATGCCAATGCAGTACTATCGGCCGCAGGGTTCGACATTTTGCGAACTACTGCCGGACTGTTTGTAGAATTGGCTGCATAATATACAGCTGTTCCAGTTGCACTTGGCCTCCACCTGTACAGCCATGCTGCTTTATTGGTATTGGTACCTTTTACCAGCCATTTGCATCCGGAAAAAGCAAATGTTCTGTAGAACCTTGGGTCCCTGTTTTCAAAGAAGAAAGTGTCCACATAACCATTAGCCTGTGTTGGTCTTGCTCCATTAGCCAGTGGAAATAAATCCAGCATAGCTTTAGGAACAGCAATACCTCCGCCGCCAAGTGCATCTTTAAGCCTTATGCTATTTTCCCATGAATTATTATAGCCTGCAGAAGAGGTAGATGTATTGGAAAGTAATTGTACAATAATGGCTTCTTTATTAAAAGCATTATCATTTACATAGGTCATTTCGGCCCATTCTTTTGCAGTGGTACCATATAATCCGTAACCTGCAGCAGTTAATGCAGTTTCTGCGTTTAGCCCTGCCTGTAATGCTGCCTGCCATTTTGCACTGCCTGCATTATCCCAGTCGGTATTAAATAAAGGGCTTGCAGCGGTTAGCAATACACGGCTTTTCATAGCCAGTGCGGCTGCGCTTGTAGCCCGTCCGTAATCTGTAGCGCCGCTTGCCCACCTGGCAGGTAACAATGCTGCAGCAGAATCAAAATCTTTAACGATCTGTACAAAACATTCTGTAGCTGTAGCCCTTGGAGTTCTGATCGTTTCATCGGTATTACTTGCGTCACTTACGGTAGTTACGATAGGAACCCCACCGTAGGTACGTACTAAATTATAATATTGTAATGCACGGAGATAGTACATCTGGCCTTTTGCTGTAGCCCTGAATGAAGGTGACAGTACTTGCCCTACAGTTTCCATTTTTTCGAGCAGGAAATTGCAGAAACGGATACGGGTATAAGGATTGTTGGTAACGCTTGCTGTAAGTGCGGCCCCATAATAGGCATCTGCATCACTTGCCAGTTGCAGGTTTTTATTAGGGTTGATATAGTTACTAACTGTACCGCCCATTTCTTCCGTATTTTTTGTTTTGGAGTCATCATAAGCTCCCAGTGTAGCTTCTGACTGTACCGGGCTCCTGTAGGCTGCAAAATAGTAATTATAAAGCCTGTCGATATACTGGCCGGTTAATACCTCGTTGGTAAAAACGCTTTCATCGTATTTGTCATAGCTTTTCATGTCTTCTAAAAAGCTCTTTTTGCAACTTGTTGCCACGATCGCTGTGATCGCCGTAAAAGTTATCAGATATAATATTTTATTTTTCATATACAATTTGTTGAACGATAAATTAAGATTAGAATCCAAGGTTTACACCAAGTGCCCATGTACGCAGCGTTGGATAGTTTACGTTTGGTGCATCATACATGTTGCGGTATTTGCCCGGGTAAGGGTTATACAAATCCCACAGGTTATATCCCGACAATACAAACTTGGCATTGGAAACATGCAGTTTGGCTATCCATTCTTTTGGTAAAGTATAACCAATACTTAATGAACGTACCACACACCTGAATGTTGGCATGGTCCAGAAATCAGATGTCTTATATGCATTATCATAAAAATACTGGCTTGGATATTTACCATTTGGATTATCTGTTGAATCGTACATATCATTCAGGTAAGCCACTTGTGACCACATTGCATTAGTACTGCTGGTTCCCTGCTTTACTCTATCCAGGCTATTGTATCCACCCCAGCTTGTAGCAATCTGCGCCAAAAGGCTGAAAGATTTGTAAGAAGCGCTAAGGTTGGTAGTGATACCATAAGACCGGTTTCTTTTTACCAATTGTACATAATCCTGGTCGTCTACAATCTGGCCATTTTTATCTGCAATAGTTTGTGTAGTTGAGTTTAAAGCTCCCGCCTGGTCTTCGTAAGCAAGCATCCCTTTTTTCAAACCTGCCCTGGTGGATATATTTGCACCGCCTGCATTGTATAATGGTGTGGTACCGGCCTTGGTAGCCAAATCAGTAAGGTATGCCCAGTATGCATCAAGGTCAGCATCTGTTCTCAGCAACCCATCCCCTGTGGAAGTTTGTTTCCATGTTCTGTAGCCCCATTGTGGCCCGATCAGCGAATAGCCTTCACGTTTAGCTCCTGCATATGTTGATGGGTAATTGAAAGGAATATCTACAGCTTGTTTAACCTGGTTATCAGATATACCAAAATTCATACCTACAGAAAAATTCACTTTACCTACATGATCGTTCCAGGTGGCAGACGCTTCTGCGCCCCAGAAATTAACCGCACCAAAGTTCAGCTCAGCAAAAGCACCTCCTACTGAAATAGGAACATTAGTTGCTGTGGTCATAGATGTTAACAGATCAGTAGATGAGTTATAGTAACCGTCTAAAGTAAGTGATAAACGGTTCCTTAATAATGTAGCATCTATTCCTATATTCCGCTGTAAAGTTCTGTCCCATTTAATATCCCTGTTAGGCGTTACTTCTGGTGTAAGCCCTACGGTGTAGTTACCGCCTGCTGTACCAAAGGCCATACCCTTATCAGTTGCAGCAGAATATAATTGCATCCATTTCCAGGCTTTCACATTATCATTACCTGTTTTACCCAAAGAGGCACGGATCTTCAGATAATTGATCGCACTAAATCTTTCTTTAAAGAAATTTTCATCAGAAATTACCCAGCCTAATGATACGCTTGGGAAAAAGCCCCAGTAATTTTCCGGTGCAAATTTGCTTGATGCATCGCTACGGAAAAGGAACTGTGCAAAATACCTGTTTTTAAAACCATAGCTCACACGTCCTAAATAAGACATGGTACCACCTTCAGACCTGTTGGTAATGGTATTACCGGTATTTAAAGTTCCGGCTGATACTGATGTACCGTTATATACACCCGGCACCGGGTTATCGTAGATCTGGTAACGGTCGTCGTAAGTAACTTTTGAACGTTCTCCTGATAAGATTGCAGATAAAGTATGATCACGGTAAGTTTTATCATAGTTTACAAAAAAGTTGATCTGCTCTGATGTACCGGTTGTATTATCGTATGTAACCCTTGAGTTGGATTTATTAATAACCGGTGCATTCCAGGTTGTTGTTGTAGGAGAATACAAATGCGTATTGGCTTTATTGGTATTATTAGCCAGTAACAATGTCATCGGCAACATTATCTGTTCGGTATTACCTGCAGTAGATCCTACAGAATAGTTACCCTTAACAGATAATCCTTTGATAAAAGGCACATCGTATTGCAAGGAGAAATTGGCATTATAACTGAAAAGTTTTGTAGTGGTTTTAGAACCATTGTTTAAAAGCGCATAATAGTTCCAGTTACCCAACGAATTATTGCCACTTGCAGAACCGAGTTTGTTAGGCCCCATTGCAGGTGAAATATATTGGTTGACGCCATTAACAGTATATTGCCATGGTATATACCTGGGCATATGCAGCAACACACTGTAATCGTTTTGCTCGCCACCGCTTGCATAACCATCAGAGAAATTGATCTTTGTAAATGATTTTTCCAGGTTGGAATTGTTGGCTGAAATTGTAGCAGAGAATTTCATGCTGTTCATCACCTTTACATCAGTACCAGACCTGAAAGTCCACCTGCCAAAATCCTGTGACCCTAAATTAGCTCCCTGGTTATAATAAGATCCGCCTGTAAAATATGTGGCCCTGTCGGTACCACCACTTACATTAATAGAATGTTGCATAGCGCCTGCGCTATTCCAGTCATTGTGTAACCAATCGTAATTGAGGTTACTCATACTATCTAACTCTGCAGCTGAAAAATAAGTATCGGCACTGGTGTTACCAGAAGCCCTGTTAAACCTGTTTGCAAAAATGCCATATTCTCTCGCATTCATTACTTTGCTATGACTTACGGCATCGTTGGTTTCAAATTTACCTGAATAAGTTATTTTAGGGGTCCCCAGTTTTCCTCTTTTTGTTTTTACCACAATTGCACCCTGGGAAGCACGTGTACCATAGATAGCAGCACTTGCATCACGCAAAACAGTGATACTTTCCACTTCTGACAGATCGAGCAAATTAAATTTATCCAAAGTTGGAAGATTAGTAGCAGGATCTATCTGTACCACATCATCAATAATGATCAATGGTATTGTTCCGCCACCATCTTTACCCCAGTTAAATTGCTGGCGGATACTCACTGTTGCCATAGCACCCGGACGTTGACTTCCCCCCGACACATTCACACCAGGCACCTGTCCCCTCAACATTTCTGTGAGCGAAGCAACCGGCAGGTCTTCCATTTTTTTAGTATTTACTGTAGCTACTGAACCTGTAACTGCCTTAACTCTTTGCGTACCATATCCTATCACAACCACATCATCCAATTGTTTGGTATCTTTTTGCAGCGTAATAGTAATGGATGTTTTTGTTCCAACTGTAATTTCCTGGTAAGCAAATGTGGCGCTTGAAATTTTAAGCACCGATTCCTTTGCAGGAACAACAATGGAAAACGCTCCATTCTCATCTGTAACAGTACCAACAGTACTTCCTTTAATACTGATATTTACTCCCTGCAATGGTTTGCCTTCGGCATCCATTACTTTACCAGTAACGGTTTTTTGCTGTGCAAATAATATGCAGCTAAGCAGTAGAAAAAATTGAAGGAGCAAGGCCTTCTTTAAAAAGTGCTTTATCATATAGCTTTGGTTTAAAAAAATTAAGATCGTTGTATAAAATTAGTTTTGTGATTGTTTAGCGTCTTTTGCTGCCTGGATCCTTTTTGCCCAATCTTCTCCTTCTTTCTTCATATCATACCCGGCGGCAGATAAATAATTATTGATCCTTCCCTTGTATTTTCCAAACACCGCATGTTTTTTATCACTGCTGCCTTCATCCATCGCCAGTTCTCTTGCTTCCAGCAGCCAGGCGTACATTTTATCTTTTTGCTCCTGGGTAAGGCGGGGAATCATTTCTAAATAAGCCGTCCATGTTACAGGCAAAATACTGTAGGTCATACCGTCTTTTACTTTTTCTACCTGGGCAACTGTAAGTGTGGTATTTAATTGAGCAACAAACTTTTCGTGAAGCTGCTTTAAGGCCGTTGTTTTTTTTTCTTCTTCAGCTTTAACTGCAGCATCGGTAACTTCTTTTTCCTGTTGTTTTGCTTTTATTGCAGTTACCGCGGCTTTGCTATTATCCTGTATTGTATTTAGTTGTGTATACTGCTCAATTAATTGTTGTTGTACTTTTTTATATAGTGCATCATTGGTAATACCCAATGTGTTCACAATTTTTGCTGTGCGTTCTGCCAATACTTTTTGATACGCTGTATCAACCTGTTGAGCTGTAGCGCACAGGCTGCATACCATTACGGCCAGTAATACTACTGATCTTATTGAAAAAAAACGGAGTGAGAAAGGGACTGAAAAACTTTGTTTGCGCAAAGCAGCAATCAAAGATTGTATATCCACAGTAACAAGCTTGAACCTTTTCATGTAGCGCATTTTAAATCGTTAGAAAATGAACGGAACCCAATATTCATTTATCTGCCTAAAGGTACAGGTGCACACAAGGGGGAACAATGTAAGGTTTTGCTATAAAGATGTACAATTTTACTATTTATAAAAAAAGAAAGCAGCATTATAAACGGCCGGGAGTGCTGCTATTCAGCTATCTTCAACGCAATCGTTCCCGAAATCAATCCGGATGCTTTTGCAGTTAATGTACTATTTCCCTTTTTTGCAGACGATCGTACTATGGCAAGGGCCATACCTTTCCAGGCCTGCCTTTGCGGACTGGAAAAAGAAATGGTATCTGCCTGGTATCCATTATCGGTTGCGGCGATGTTTGCGTTGCCTGTGATGGAGAAAGTGATCAGATTATTTGCATCGGGAACTGTATTACCATCCTTATCTACAATTCTTGCCGTAATAAAAGAAAGATCTTTTTCACCCGCATGAATTATTTTCCTATCTGCTGTCAATTCAATTTTTACGGGAGCGCCGGCAGTTTTAATTTCTTCTATTAATACGGTCCTGCCATTTTTCATGGAAACCGCTTTTAATGTACCTGGTGCAAAAGGTACCCGCCACATTACGTGCAATGCATCCGTTGCTTTTTTCCTGGTGCCCAACGATTTGCCGTTAAGAAATAATTCCACTTCATCTGCATTGTTATAATAAGCCCAGACATCTGTTGTATCTCCCGCTTTCCAGTTCCAATGCGGAAAAATATGCAGCACCGGTTTGTTGGTCCATTCACTTTGATACATATAATATACATCTTTTGGAAAACCGGCCAGGTCAACAATACCATAGTAAGCACTACGTGCCGGATATTGATAGGGAACAGGTTCTCCTAAAAAATCAAAACCACTCCATACAAAAGTACCTGCTATAAAATCACGCTTTTTTACTGCCAGCCATGCTTTTTCGTGCGTATTGCCCCAATAGGCATAGGTATTATCGTAGGCAGCGCAGGTAAGGTCTTTATTACCCGTAAAGGTATCCTGTACTTTATAATTGGGTGGCCAGATGCGATTGGTATCGGAAGGAAATTGATACACTCCCCTTGTTGCCAGACCAGACACTGTTTCTGATGCAATAAATTTCTGGCCGGGAAAACGTTGCGGTAAACTATCGTAATCGTAATCTTTGTAATTAAACCCTAATACATCCAATGCATTGGATTGTGCAATGAAATTCTTTTCTAAAAAAGTTTCGGTCATGGCAGATGTAACAGGACGTGTAGGATCAATACGCTTTACAATATCCGCTAATTCTTTTGCCATTACTTTTCCTGACGAATCAAACTGCTCTCTTATTTCATTACCAATGCTCCACATAAAAACAGAAGGATGATTCCTGTCTCTCAGCACCATATTTTCCAGGTCTTCTTTATACCATTCTTTAAAATCTTTGCTGTAATCAAATTTATTTTTCTTTTTCTGCCACATATCAAATGCTTCATCCATTACTAAAAATCCCATCTTATCACAAAGGTCTAAAAATTCCGGTGCAGGTGGATTGTGTGCCGTACGGATGGCATTGCAACCCATCGCTTTTAAAATCTGCAACTGTCTTTCTGCCGCTCGGTAATTGAATGCGGCACCTAATGCACCCAGGTCGTGGTGCATGCAAACCCCTTTTATTTTTAGTGGTCGGTTGTTGAGGAAGAAACCGTTTTTGTTATCGAATTGAATGGAGCGGATACCGAAAGTAGTTTCATATTTGTCAATCACTTTACCTTTACTTACAACACGGATTACAGCCTTATATAAATAGGGTTTACTTACTGACCATAAATTATGATCGTATATCGAAGTTGAATAATTATAGACTAATCTGTCACCTGAAAAATTAATTATGGTATCGCCAAAATCACCCCCACTCGAAACAATTTTATCATTTGCATCATAAATATCAAACAAAAGTAAAAAAGATTTAACCCCTTTCTGAGTGCTATTTATTACTGTGCTAAAATTTATCTTCGCCTGTTTTGCATACAATTTTGTTGTAGTAACAAATACTTCTTTACGATCAATATATGCATATGAATCATCAAAAACCAATCTGACACTTCTATAAATCCCACTTCCACTATACCATCTTGAATTTGGTTGTTGCGAATTATCAACCTTAACTGCAATAATGTTTTTATCATTCACCCATTTTAAATAAGGTGTAAGATCATATTGAAAAGAAATATATCCACTTGGGCGTTTACCTAAATAATGTCCATTGATCCATACTTCGCTGTTTCTATACACGCCGTCAAATTCAATACTTACATTTTTATTTTTTGAAGATACGGGAACCGTAAATGTTTTTCTATACCAACCAATACCACCGGGTAATGCGCCCCCCTGGTTAGTAGCAGGATGATCTTTTGAAAAATTACCTTCAATGCTCCAGTCGTGTGGCAAATTTACAATTCGCCAGGAAGCATCGTTGTAGTCTTCATTAATTGCAGCACTGTCGTTACCCAAATAAAACTTCCAATCGTTATTAAAATCAATGGTTTGGCGAACCTGTGCCTGCAATTCATTACACAGCAAGATGACAATTACAAGCAGGAATTTTCGTTTCATTTTTACCACAACTGATGTACAAAAGGTTTAATAAATTTTTCGTACACATCCTGCACTGCTTTTAATTGCTCCGCAGTAAAATCAGGCACCTTAAATGCACTGAGGTTAGAATCTACCTGTGCTACATTGGAAGCGCCGGGGATGATACAACTCACTGCATCAAATTGCAATATCCATTTTAATGCAATAGGCGCTAAATTAGTCTGGCCCGGAAAAATAGCTTTTAATGCATCTACTGCTGCAAGGCCCGTTGCATAATCAATACCACTAAATGTTTCGCCTTTGTCAAAGGCATCACCATTGCGATTGAACTGGCGATGATCGCCTGCTGTAAAATTTGTTGCAGCAGAAAATTTCCCGGTAAGCAAGCCACTTGCCAATGGCACCCGTACAATTATGCCTACATTCTTCTTCTTTGCTTCGCTGAAGAATAATTGCGAAGGCCTTTGCCTGAACATGTTGAAGATAATCTGTACTGTAGTTACATTATCATATTCCATCGCTTTCAATGCTTCCTCCACTTTTTCAACACTCACTCCCATGTGCTGTATTTTTCCTTCTTTCTTTAATTGTTCAAACAATTCAAAAATTTCCGGACGATAATAGACTTGTGTTGGCGGGCAATGCAATTGTACCAGGTCCAGTGTTTCCAATTCCATATTGGTTAAACTGTTTTCTACAAATTTCCGTAACACCTTCACCTGGTATGCTTCACTGGTATGCGGTTGTAATTGCCTGCCGCATTTGGTGGCTACATAAATTTTTTCTTTGCGGCTCTTTATTAACCTGCCTACAGCTTTTTCACTATCGCCATTGCTATATACATCAGCAGTATCAATAAAATTGATGCCGCTGTCAATAGCTTTATTTAAAATTTCATCTGCATTGGTATCGCTGAAGTTATCGCCCCACTTACCACCTACCTGCCAGGTACCTAAACTGATGGCTGAAATTTTTAATCCTGTTTTTCCTAATCTCCTGAATTCCATTTTATATTCTTTTATCTGTATAATTTTTCTAACTTACCTTGCTGCCTTTTGCACCTTTCGTTCCTACGGAACGATTATGCGGTCAACTATATTTTGTACCCACACTATACACCTACGGCACTGCAAAATATTTTCCTACTGAATATCCAGGCCGGATATGCCCACTCCTGTTGCATCATCAGCAACAATTCTTATCCTGTAATTTCCTGCATTTATCATCGAACCTGTAGTAGTGGAAATATAATTCCACTTTCCTGGCTTAGCCGGTGTAAATGTAATTTTTTCATTCTTGATTACTGTTCCATCTGCCATAATTATTTGCAAGGTACCGGAAAGATCTTTTTCTGCAGGATTGGAATAGCGGATGTTTAAAGAATAAATATCTGCGGCGCCGATATTGATTTTCCATTCCACAGCCGTTTTATTTTTATTAAAAGTGATGGTCTCTTTTTCATTGATCATTGATTTGATCAGGCTATCGCCAATTAATGTTGCAGTGGCCGGGCGGTAAGATGTTGTTGGTTTTAGGTCGTACGCAGGCTGCATGTGGGTAACCGGTTGCATACAAACGATAATGTTTGAGTTGGCATTGACTGTCATTGTATCATCCTTCGAAAATCTTTTTTTATACACATTGTATTGCGTTCCGCCATTTTCATCAGTAATAATTTGTGTGTTGGTATTGTCAAATCCTTTTAACAAAACCGTGTCAGTAAAATTATTTTTTTCTGCAACAAATAAATCGGATAACTCATCAGCCTGAAATGCGATTTTTTTAGATTCATTCCGGGAAAGCAATCTTACCCAATCGGCTCCAAACAAATTTGGAGGTAATGAATTAATTTGTATATGCTCATTTACAAATATTTCATCGCCTGTATCTAACCAGTGGTTCCTGATAGCCGTACTGCTTCTTTTAGTTGCTGTTCTGGAACGTTGCCAATTTCCTTTTCTTGCAATGGCAATTGCTGATATTATTGCCTCCCCCGCTTTAGATTGAGGGAATGAAACAACTAATTTATTGTCTGAAATCTTTACAAATACTGATCTTTTCAACACCGCATTCGGGCCAGCCTCATCCCAGATATCCAGAGCTTTGATGACTGTTTTATTATTTACGGCAACATCAAATAAACGCATCCCTTTTGCATTTGTACTTCCGCCAATTCCGATCCATGGTTCAATAAAATATAATTCCACAACATATTCTCCCGGTTCTATATCAAATTCAAACTTCAGTTTATCTTTTCCATACCTGAATGTTTGAAATAATTTCCAATCTTTTGTATTTTTTATGGGCGAAAAAATTCTTCTTTGGCTGACGAAAAATGAAGGCATCCCCTTAAAATCATTCGTCCAGGAAGTTGAGCCATGCCCCGTAATTTCCGGATCAAACATTCTGTCCTCCCGCCAGGTATTTCCATTGCCATCTTTATACTCCGGGCCGCCACAGTTTATCCGGTATACATACTGATACCCGTTCTGTGGTTTTGTTATTGGTTGGGCAGCCGTATATAATTTATTAAAATTTGGCGATTGTGGTAAATGAAATAATGTTATAGTGTCTCTTGCCACTGCTTTTCCATTTACATAACCCACGGCATATAACACATTGTACCTGATGTTTACTTTGTCCCATTGAAAATGTGTGCCAATACCGTTTCTTTTTTTTCTGCCCAATGATGCATTATCAATATCATTAAACAACTCCACTTCATCACAATTGGAATATACAATGATGCTGTCTTTTATACCCGGTGTCATCCAGCGGTTGGGCCAGGTATGCGAAACGATATACAGCATCGGGTCTTTTTCTTTAGGCGCATAATTACTGCGGAACATGTAATACGCATCTGTTGGTTCTTCCCATGGCGTAAGCAACCCTTTATAATTCACCGGGCCAATCCTGTCCGGCTCCCTTAATCCTTCGCCCCCCTGCACTCTTCCCGGGTTATCGTGCGAAGTGAGCAACCAAAAAAATTGCCCGGCCACACTATCTTTTACAGTTTCTGCCAACCGGATTTTTTGTTCCATCAATAGCGTCATCCTGTCTTCACTTAAAATGCCGTTTTGCACAAAGCCACCTTCGCTATGCAGGTCTAATGTGCGCCATGCACCATATTCGCCTACTAAAACCTGTTTCTTTAAATCATTGCCATAGGTAGCAGGATTACCGCCATAAGTACCCGTCCAGTTTTGCGGTACATCCCAATCGGTTCCTTCGCCGCCATTGCAGGTGGTTACCAAACGTTGTGCTGATGCAGTGGGATCGAGTGAACGGATCAATGCAGTACATTCTGCCGCAAAATCTTTCGGTAGTTTACTTTCATTTTGTAAGCCCCATAAAATTACAGCAGGGTCATTTCTTCTTTCAATCACCCATTCCCTTAATAAAGCTTTAAAATTGTCCCTGAATGCTTTTGTATCGTACCAGATATGTGCACTGAATTGTGTCCACCATAAAATCCCTTTTTCATCACACAGTTTTCCATACAATAAATTATGTGGCTGGTGTGCATCACGAAAAGCATTGAAGCCGGCAGACTGTATCCATTTCATCCGGGCAATAATTTCTTCATTGCTAAAGGCATGGCTTTGCCCGAGTAAATGTTCATACTCAGCAATACCATTAATAAAAACCGGTTTATCGTTTAATATAAACTGATGCGATGCTGTTTTAAAATTGATAGTGCGGAAACCAAAATCAGTTTCAGCCTTATCAATGATGAGATTATTTTGCCTGATAAGCGTAACAATTTTATAGAGATATGGATTTTCTACACTCCACAGGTTGGGGTTACTTACGGCAATATTATTTTGTAAAACAGTAATGGAATCTTTTGATTTTACTACCTTGTGTAACGAAACTTCCTTTATTACTTTTCCTGCAGCATCTACCAATTGATTAACTATACTAACATTCCTGCTTTGTGATGAATAATTTTTTAATGTAGTATTTACACATAATAACGCCTCATTATTTTTTATTACAGCCCATGCATGAACGCCAAATGGTTCAATACGCACTTCATTGGTAACAATTAAATGCACGGGGCGAAAAATGCCCATCGGCTGGGAGCCTTCAGAGAAACCTCTTTCATCACTGCAACCACCGCAAACCCAGGGCAGGTCTTTGATGTTTGCAGGATGGGCAACCTGCACCAGCAGATCATTTACATGCCCGTTTTTATTTATTGCATCAGTAATATCAATGGTAAATGTTGTTCTGCCACCGGCATGTGTACCAACCAGTTTGTTATTTACCAATACCGTGGCATACGAATTTACACCTTCAAAAAAAAGAAATACCCTTTTGCCTTTTGCTGATGATGGCGTAGTAAATGTTTTTTTATACAATGCATCGCCATGAAGATTACCATGCAATAATCTTCTATAGCCATAGTAATCATCCCGGTTATCCGGAAGATTTACCTGCTGCCATTGACTGCCGTTGTTTAAAGACGTTGCCCAGTTGTTATTAAGGTTGATATCTTTTCTTTGTGCGGATGCCGGGAAAAAGAGGAAGATGAAGAAGATATTCCATAGCGATACACAAAGGGTTAAACGGAGGTGCATGGAGATGACCTGGTGACTCTCTGTGTTTCTTTGTGCATCTCTATATAACAATTCTCTTCTGCTCATCATTTAAGTTCTCCATTAAATCTATACACTCCATTTTTTACAGTAGCCATATTTTTTACCACATCATTATATCTCAATAACAATGGCATTCCTGCTTTCGACGTAATGACCAATGATACTAATTTTCCATTTTCCCATTTTATATCCATCACAAATCCACCTCTTGCACAAATACCTTTTACTTCTCCATCGGGCAATGCATCAGGCAATGCAGGAAGAATGTCGATGTATTTGGTATGCGACTGTAATAACATTTCACCAATACCGGCTGCAGCTCCAAAATTACCATCAATCTGAAATGGCGGATGTGCATCAAATAAATTAGGGTAACTGCCAGCGTTAGTACCTGCAGGCGTTAATAACATTTTGATCATTTTATAAGTGTGGTCCCCGTCTTTAAATCTTGCCCAGCAATTGATCTTCCACCCCAGGCTCCAGCCCGTAGCCGCATCGCCACGGTACAATAATGATTGTCTTGCTGCTTTCATCATTGCAGCGTTATCTTCCCAGTTAATTTCATTGCCCGGATACATTCCCCATAAATGAGAAATATGGCGATGCTTGTTTGATGTATCATCTACATCTTTCATCCATTCCTGCAATTGCCCGTACCTGCCAATTGTATTTGGAGCTATCCGGTTGTATTTTTCCTGCAATGTATTTTGCAATGCCACATCCGTATTTAAAACTTTGGCTGCGGCAATTACATTTTTAAATAATGCTCTTATGATCTGGTGGTCCATTGTTGGTCCCGCCACCAGCCCCCCCTGTTCAGGTGAATTGGAGGGTGCACTGATAAGATATCCTGTTACAGGATCTTTCACCAAGAATGAATTGAAGAACAAAGCTGCTTCCTTCATTACAGGATAGGCTTTGTTTTTTAAAAAATTCTTATCCTGTATAAATAAATAATGTTCCCATAAATGCTGACATAACCAGGCACCCCCTGTAACCCATATACCATGGTTGGAAGCGTTGATGGCGGCCGTACCCCTCCATATATCTGTGTTGTGGTGTAATACCCAACCCGGTGCGTTGTAATATTCCTTGGCGGTTTCTTTTCCTGTTTGCGCTAATTCTCCAATCATATCAAACAGCGGTTGATGCATAGGCGAAAGATTCAACAATTCTGCCGGCCAGTAATTCATTTCGGCATTGATGTTGGTGGTGTACTTACTGCCCCAAGGCGGCGTTAACAGGTCATTCCAGATGCCTTGTAAGTTGGCAGGCCTGGTGCCGGGGCGTGAGGATGATATCAATAAGTACCTGCCGTATTGCTGATACAATGCAACAAAGGAGGGATCAATTGATGATGCAAATAATTGAAGACGCTTGTCAGTTGGCAATAGCTCCGCTTCATTCCTTCCCAGGTTGATAGAATAGGTATTAAAGTATTGCTGGTATTCTTTTATGTGTGCTGCTTTTACCTGGTCGTATGTTTTTGTTGCCATACTTTTTAATGCACTGGTACATGGTACCAGCGGATCGGCAGAAACATCTTTGTAATTTTTATAGTTGGTGCCTGCTGTTAAATATACTGTGGCTTCATCCGCATCGGCAATTACTATTTTACTATCATTACTATTTAAAGTACCTCCGGTGATTTTTATTTGCAAATAACTTTCGCCGCGTAATACGCCATTTCGTACTTTAACGGAAAGGGCAATGGTGTTATTATTTATTTTCTGTACTGTAAAATTTTTATGCGGACTGCTCAACGATGCATCGAAATTAATACTGTGTTTTTGTGATGCCGTTAAATGAATTGCCATTACCTGGTTGGGCTGGCTGATAAAATACTCTCTCCTGAAATCGATATTGTTTACTGAAAAGGATGTTGCCGCTACTGCGTTTGTAATATTTAATTCACGCTTATAATTCGTAGCCCCTGTAGTATTTTTAAAATGCAAAAAAAGATCTCCGAATGGCTGATAGCTGGCCTGGTATGCCCCGGCTGCCGGTGGTTCGTCGTTCTGAATAAAATATTTCCATTGACCGTTTAATGAAATGGTATCTAAACCCTCCACTGCAGGATAAATACTAATATGCTTTGTGGTGTCTTTATAGCCTGCAATACCGCCCTTATCAAAATAATTGAGTACCTGCACTGCAATTACATTTTTGCCTGCATGTAAAAGATTAGCTGCTACCAGGTATTTTCTTGGGTCACCATTTTGTTGCGAGCCAACCAGTTTTCCATTAACATAAGTAAGGTCATAATCCCTTATCCTGTTTAAATCCAACACAAACATTCCTGAATGCGTACCTATCCATGAATCAGGTAATTCAAAACTGGTACGTAACCATACGGCACCGTCTAATCCTTCAAAGCCTGCTGCTTCCCAGCCATCGTAAGAAGGTACCTGCATTGTTTTCCATTTGCTGTCATCAAAATTTTCCAGTGCAGGATTTCCATTGATCCCTTTCAGTGATAACATATTTTTAGTCCAGGCTTCTTTCTTCCCCTCTTCACTTTTAGTGCCCATAAATTCTTTTTCTGCCAATGCTTCTGCTTCCTTTTGTTTACCTGCAAATAACAAATGGCGAATGCTGTCTAAATATTTATACGCATCGTGTTTATTGTAATCTCTTGGGCCGCCTGTCCACAATGTTTCTTCATTAAACTGAATGCGGTCCTGTTCAATACCACCGAATACCATAGCACCGATCCTTCCGTTACCGAGCGGCAAAGCTTCCGTCCATTTAACGGCAGGTTGCTTGTACCACAATTTTAAGTCTTGTGCAACCAGAAACTGTGTACCTGTTATGAGTGCACCTGCAAGCAGATATTTTATTTTATTTCTTAACATCTTTAAATTGTATCGCAGAAAAAAAGAGATACAAGAAACTTCGCAAAGACACTCTGCGTTAACTCCTTTTCTCTCTTTCCCTGCGGTAGAAAACTCATTTTTTCACTTCATCACCGTACACTACCGCAGCCTCCCCCAATTCGTTATTCAATAATTTTACATTTTTAGTTTCAGTACCGTTTATAGCTGCAAATATTTTTGTTCCGTTAAATGGCCAGCAGTTACGCAATAAAATATCCTGCACATTATTCAGTTTTATTAAGGGCACATCAGCAACGGGCTTTGCCGACGTTAAGCCATCGATATCCAGGCGCTGTGTTTTATCTACTGTTAACGCACTACCGGTTTTGGTATTCACCCTTACATTATGCAATTCAATATCTTTTGCGTTCTTAATTACTATACCTGTTTCGGCTTCAAATACGCAATCATTTAAACTGATTTCCTGCACGGGCATTTCATCCAGACCGTTGATGTACATGGCCTGCTTTGTATAAGCAGTAATATTGCTCAACCGTATATTCCTGAATTGCGGCGTACGCTCACTAACCGGTTCGGCTGGTGCCCTTGTATATTGCATGTCCAACACAATGGCCTGTTGTTTTATGTTCTTCATCACAATATTATCCACACGAATATCTTCTACGATACCTCCACGGCCTCTTGTTGTTTTAATCCTGATGCCTCTGTCTGTTCCGTCAAATACACAATTGGTGATCACAATCTTTTTTACACCACCACTCATTTCGCTTCCTATCACCACGCCACCGTGGCCATTGAGCATCGTGCAATTGGTGATGGTATAATTTTCTGCAGGCATATTTTTTGTTCTGCCCGGCAGGTCTTTTCCCGATTTAATAGTGATGCAATCATCGCCTACACTGATATGACAATTGGATACATGTACGTATTTGCAGGACTCTGCATTGATACCATCTGTATTCGGTGATTTCGGATTATCTATTGTTACTCCGTTTACAGTGATGTTTTCACAAAACTCCGGGTTGATCGTCCAGAAAGGTGAGTTAGTAATAGTGATCCCTTCTATCAGAATATTTTTACAATACATCGGCTGTATAAACGGCGGACGCAAAAAACCTCTTTTTGTTTGTGCAGAATCATCAGAGAGTATAATATCTTTATTAGCAGCATCAAATGCCAGCTGCCATTTATTTCTTGGCTGGTCTTTGGGAAAGTTCAATACATAGTCCCACCATTTTTTTCCGTGGCCGTTTATTTTACCTCTTCCGGTAATGGTAATATTTTCTACTTTCCAGGCATAGAACAATGGAGAAAAACTTTTCAGGTCAACGCCTTCGTAGCGGCTTTCCACCATCGGCAGATAATCATCAAAATCATCACTGAAATGTAATTCTGCACCGGCATCTATAAAAATAACAATGTTACTTTTTAAATGTATCGGCCCTGTTAAATATTTCCCTGCAGGAAAATACACGGTACCTCCACCTGCTTTTGAAGCCGCATCAATGGCTTTGGCAATAGCCGCAGTGGCTTTGGCACTGCTGTCTTTTTTTGCGCCGTATTTTGTTACGTCGTAAAATTGCTGTGCGTGGGTTGTACTTGCACAACAAAGCACTACAAGCATTAGAATAATTTTTTTCATTCTTATATTTTAAAACTGTTTGCCCAAACCCGACGGCTATCAGCCCCGTCGGCGGTTGATTAAGAGGCATCCTTCATTTAACCGCCGTCAGGGTTTGCAACCGCTGACGGCGGTTACAACCGCTGACGGGGTTACAACCGCTGACGGGGTTACAACCGCTGACGGGGTCACAACCGCTGACGGGGTTATTAATACGCTTCGCTGCAAATCATTCAAACAACCAGTCAATTTCTACTTTCACGCCATCTTCGGTTAAGCCGGCATCATACACCGGTATTATTGCATCATCGTTTACAAAGCCCAATATTAAGCAAACACCTTTTGCTAATTTCATTTGATTTTTACCTGCCGGAAAACTATACGTATGAATATTCACCGGCGGCATTCCCTTTATCACCATTGCATTGGCTATTTTTATTTCTGCCTGCCCGTAATCATTGGCACTGGCATTGGTTTCTAATTCCGGTTCTTTTAAAAAAGTAGTGTCTTTTGAAAATGCAGCTTTTTGCTTTTTAAAATAGCCCACCAGTATTTTTACAGGCTTATCACATACAAAACTAAAAGAGCCGCTTTCGCTTACCAGTTGTTGATATCCGAAGTTCACGCCCATCAACCCTTTCAATTCCGGTGCAAAAGACATTATTTCAAGGCTCGTGTCAGCGAATATTTTTGTCCCTTTTTCAATTATAAAATATGCCCCGGAAGTATCTATCGTTCTTACTACCGCATTAGCCAATGGCGCAGCCTCAGCTTTCACAACGGCAACCGCCTGTTTCAATGAATCCATCCTGGTTTTAAATGTGGCCAGTTCTGTTTCAAAAACCGGTAACATTTCCTTCCAGCTTTTAAAAGTTCCATTAACGCCACGCATGGGTATTTTGCGTTGCTGTGTTTGCATGCTGTTGGCATACAGGTAGCTGCCTTGCGTTAAAGCCACCAGTTCTTTATAACTGCTTACACTTTTTTCCAGCAACGGCATGGCTTTTTTCAGATCATTGATATCATCAGAATATTTATACCGTAATACATTTAATGCCGCAGCAGTTTTTGCTGCATAATGATAAGCCAGTGCTTTATAACAAAGCATATCATTTTTGATGCGCCCAAATTCTTCTTTATTTTTCCTGATGTTTTTTTCAACGGCTGTAATGGCGGCCACAGCTTTATCGCCATGTTGTTTTACTTCACCGATGATCTGCACCGGCGTTTCTCCGATATGCTTTTGCTGCTTCCATTCTTTCTCTGCGTATTGGGTAAGCATTTCGCCTTCCGGACTTTCACCATCATACAATAGTGTAAACAACCCATAACGATAAGGATTGATGAGCTGCGTCATCAGCATACCCAATGTTAATGTTTGGCGGTTGCCATCAGTAATACCAAAGCGGCGTAATAATTTGGGTGCAATCTCCCCGGATTGTTCGTAGGCTTCCAATATTTTTTTGCCGTCTGCTGCAGTACATCCAAATTTTGCAGCCAGTAAATTACTCCAGTAATTGATTTCATCTGCCCTGCTCCTGTTTGCTTTCCATGCATAACGGCTCCAGGCCTTATACCATATCCAGTCTCTTTCTATTTGTAACAGGCGTTTGCCTTTTACACTGTCTGCGCTGTAAGGCCAGTCCCAGTAAGATGCCTGTGGATACAAATGCAAACCGTTGCCCCCCATTACTTCATGCATACCCATCACCGATTGCTGAATAAAATCGGGTGACCCGTACCGAAAGGGTTCAAGATTTGCTAAAATATGTACGTTCTCAATCTGCACACTTCCCAAATGACTTAAAGTCTGATGCAGCTTAGCCCATTCGCCCCTTGGCCTTGGTGTGGTTAATGCTTCACCATTAAATTTCGCCTCGGTATATAAATTTTTATACAGCGGCAAGGCTGCTGCCATTACTGAAGGCGCATCTGTATCATGCGCCCTTAAAACAATTGGCGGTTCTTCTGTTTTTCCTAACGCTTTCAATCCATCCTTTACGCCGGGAATAATTGTTTTAGTAAACCATTCAATATCATCTTTGCCCACTCCCTCCATTGCTTCACCCAAACAAACCATTAAACCAACATTTGGATATTTCTCCACAAATGCTGCAATTGACTTCCTGGTATAATCTGCGATCAATGGAATGATGGGCCTTTCCCTTTCCTGTGTTTTAATATGGTTGTATTCGGCAAATGGTTTTGATACGATGATATTGTAAAACATTTGTATCACCCAGATGCCACGTTTATCAGCTTCGGTAGTGATGAAACGGTACATCTCCTCATTCTTTTTAAAAGTACTGTCATCTACTTCAACCGCATAAGGATAATCTTTTAATCTTACCAATGATGCAAAGGGATGGCCATTCCAGAGATATAAAGAATTCATTCGGTTATCTACCATAGAATCCAGTACCTGCAGCCATAATTTTTTATCGTAGAACCAGGGAAATGTTTCGGGAGTGTAAGGATACTCATATACATTTCTGCCGGGGAGATACGTGGATTTTTGTATGCCGATGCATTGGCCACGGAGCACCATCTCGGGAGCATCGCTTATATTCAATTCTTTTGGATAAGCTTTTAATTTTTCCAAACGGGAGGCGAATTCTAAGCAGCCATACATTAAACCTGTTGCGTCACTTCCTTTGATATAATAATTATTATTTTTTGTAGTTATTGAGTAGCCTTCCTTTTTACCAGGCTCGTAATCAAAATAAATAAAATGATCTTTCTCTGATAAACCAAGTTTTTTTTTAACCGCTGTAATTTTATTCATTCCGAATCCAACCCGTTGCGGCAATATTCTATCAGCTAAACCAACCTGTGCAATTAAAACAGGGCTATACAATACCAGCAATATGAAAAACAATTTGTTCATCAGTAAAAATTATATCCCTTTTGTCAACGTGGGTTTCAATAAACAACAAGAAATCACATGGTCAGACCTGGGCGTCAGACCATGTATGATCATTTAACCACCGCCAGCTCATTCAAATATTTTTCCAGCATCGTAAATCCATCTGCGCCCACTTTATTCCCATCGCTGGCATCATTGGGATTTAAATTATTTTTTTTCTCCCACTCATCAGGCATACCATCTTCATCAGTATCAACAGGAGCAACACCGTTTTTAAATTCACCCCAGCCACCTACTGCAATCGGAGAATCGATGATCCCTGCTTTTCCAAACACCCCCATCCCGGTTGCAGTGCCTGTTTTTGTTTCGTTGATCACTCTTGTATCTACCGCATCTCTCCTGGGGAGTACTGCACCGCAATATTTCAACACTTCTTCATAAGCATCCATTGCATTTTGTTCCGGTAGCGGCACAGTTATTGTAAAAGCTGTTTTTGATTTTGACATGTCTGCTTCTCCGGATTCTGTAAGATCGAGTCCCTCAAAATTCTTTTTCGTCATGCGTTTATCGTCTGCCATAATATTGCCATTCAAATACCATTCAGCAGTGCCTTTTGTTTTTTCTGCTTCAAACGAAGCATGCACAAATTTTAAAGCAGATGGCGTGGCCGGCCCTGGTTTGTAATAATTGCTGACGATATTAATTTGAGATACACCTCCGGCAATATTTACTTCGCCACCATAGCAGGCATTGGGATTGCCCCAGTTGTAAATTACATTATTACGGTAATCAATAACCGCCATGGTATCATGTGCCCTTGCACCATCAAAGCGCACTGCCCTACTATTCTGATGTGCAATTAAATTGTGGTGATAGGTTGCGTACTGTCCGCCCCATACACCGCCATAAGAACGATGGCCTTTGGCATGGCCGGCTTCATACAGGCCTTCGCTTACAATACACCATTGCACGGTAGTATATTTTGTATCGTACATGGCAGCACATTCTTCATTGGCCCAGCTAAAACTGCAATGATCAATAATAACGTCATGACAGTTCTCCATATCATAACCATACAAACCGGTCTTTAAAGTTCCACCGGGACGAGAACGGATAAAGCGGATAATAATATTGCCATGATTACCTTTTGCAGCAGCGCCATTTAAAATTAAAGATTGATTTTTTAAACAGATACCATCACCCGGTGCTGTTTGTCCCGCAATGGTAAGGTTAGATCTTTTGATCTGTATCTTATTTTTCAATTCAATAATACCCGATACTTTAAAGATCACCGTCAGCGGTTCTCCCGGAAACTTTTCCAATGCACTCCTGAAACTGCCTTCGCCATCATCATTTAAATTGGTAACGAAAGCCACTTTGCCTCCTCTGCCTCCCGTTGCATACTTACCAAAACCTTCCGCACCCGGAAAAGCTATTTGCTGAGCAAATAAAATCTGTTGCAATAAAACAGCTGTAACGATTAAAAATAATTTCACTTTATATTTTTTTACTACTTTTTTCATGCATTTGATTTTGCCTTTTTTATCACCAAACCTTTTACTATTCCAGGGCCTTAAATTTGCACCTATCGTTCCTACGGAACGAAAAGCATTCTTGCATTTATTATTACCCACCTGATGTTCCTACGGAACAGAAAATACATTTTTATTAATCACTTAGATTGTTTTCCGTTTTAATGAAGTACCAATCTGAGTTCCCCTGAATTTATCCCGATCCTTATCGGGAAGGGACAGGAGTTCCCCCGCTCTCACTACTCTCATATGCCGCTTCCATACATGCCATGGTATGAATGCAATCTTCCACACTATTATCAGGTGTTGCAATTGTTCCTTCTGCGGCCAGCATCATCTGGTCCATACTGCCAATAAAGGCATGCGGAAACCAGCTGCCCTCAATATGCATTTGCAGCCATTGCGGTTCCTTGCCTTCTTCCAGTAAAATGTATTCAAAACTATCCGCTTCGCCACGGGGATAATTGATGAGTGCGCCAAAGTTGATGATGACCGCACCTTTTGTTCCCTCAATTTTTATATACGATTGTTGCTTGGGAGTTCCGTAGTTGTGGCAATGATTGGTAAGAATATTTGCTCTTATCATATCGCCATAGTCCATAATAATATTACTGCGAACAGAAGCCAGTTGCGGCATTGATGGATGCCTGGTGGTTTTGGCATACATCGAATTGGGATTGCCCAATAAATTTCTAACCAGGTCGATGTAATGGATGCTGTGGTATAAAATTTCCACTCTTGGTGCAGCCTGTAAAAAATCCCAGATATGCCAGGGCGTATATACATTTACATTCACTTCAATATCATTCAGCGCTCCCAGTAAATGTTTATTGATCAGTTCTTTGGCTGCTAAAATATAAGGGGCATACCGCAATTGAAAATTAATACCCGCCAGCATTTTTTTTTGCTGCGTGAGCTGTAGTATTTTTTTTGCTTCCTCATAATTTTCTCCCATAGGTTTTTGCAACAGCACTGTTGCAGCCTCCGGCAATTCATGCAACAAAGCCATGGTTTGCGAACCGGGAACAGCCACATCAAAAATAGCGTTGGCAGGTGCATGTGCTATCATATCTGCCACGCTGGTAAATACATGAGGCACATTAAAATCTGCTGCTGTAGCAATGGCTTTTGCATTATCAATATCATAAATACCCTGCACGTTAAAGCCTGCAATTGTATAAGCAGGCAAGTGTGCCGCATTGATAATGCCACCGGCCCCGATGATATACACCGGGTTTATTTTAGATGATCGGGGAATATAGTGCAACATCAATTATATCGGCTTTCAATTTTATTAATTCTTCTAAACTTATATCACCGGGTAATTTTTATACTTTATCAACGCTGCATTTACAGCCCTCCCAGGTAATTACCATAAGTTAGCAATAATACTGCAGTAATTAAAACGGCCAGTGCAAGAATTAACAAACGCATAGTAATTGCACTGCAATTCTTCCATTCCTTCATTAACAAGCCTGCTACAGAGCTGAATAATACCAGCATGATCATGTGAATGGCCCAGCTTGTAAATTTATAATTCCCCATACGCACATGGCCAAGGCCGTAAAAGAAAAATTGCCCGTACCATAAGCAACCTGTTAATAACGACATGAAATAATTTTTTACCAGGCTATTATTACCGGCTGTAAAAAATTGCCCGAAAGTTTTTTCTTTGTTGTGCAGGTACAAACAATATAATAAGGTGGTTACAAATGCCCCGGAATTAGAAAAGATATAGATCACATTGCCCTGGAAATTTGCAGCACCATGTTTTGCCGCCACATCTGCAATGGGTTGCCCCTGGTCTAATGAAAAGCCATACAGCGCTGATAATATTCCTGCCAGTATACAAAGCGGCAATCCTTTTGCTAAAGAAAATGCTGATGTATTGTTTTGATCCTTCTCAATATCTTTTTCTTTATTGCGGCCGGCTAAACCACATAACGCAATACCAATAG
The DNA here is from genome assembly GCF_054783275.1 of Ferruginibacter profundus. NCBI lineage: Bacteria > Pseudomonadati > Bacteroidota > Chitinophagia > Chitinophagales > Chitinophagaceae > Ferruginibacter > Ferruginibacter profundus. Next base: position 850,177 of record NZ_BAAGQW010000002.1, read on the forward strand.
CGCCCAATACAATTCCGGTAATTAAATACGCAGCGCCATTACTTTTTAATACTTCTCCCAATGTACCATGTACCAATGGCGGCAATAAAGTACCCAATACGCAACTGATACCAACAGCAATGGCATAGGTTAATGAAAAGCCTACATATCTTATTGCAATACCAAATGCAGTACCCCCAATACCATAAGCCATACCCAATAAAAAAGATCTTACCATGGCAGATGATGGTGCTTCCTGCAATACCGTCATTAAATCGGGAATGGTAATGAATGCCATGATAACCGGCAATGCCAGCCAGCAGATAAATGCCTGTGCCAGCCAATAGGTTTGCCAGCTCCAGCCCACCACTTTTTTCTCAGGTGTGTAACACAGCGCAGCACTTGATGCACCTGTAGCATGAAACAATACTCCGTTGATCAATTCCATTTTATTGCTGCGTTGTTTTATAGATTGTAAAATTGCTGTGCGTTGCTGTAAAAAACTTTATCGCTGTCGTGTGTGTCAAGCAAATCGTTAATCACTTCTTTATATACATTCCATACTTTAGTATAAGACCCTGCTAATAATGCCACCGGCCAATCACCCCCGCAAAAACAACGGTCAGTGCCAAAGTGCTGCAAGGCAAAATTCACATAAGGTTTAATTGCTGCAGTATTCCAGTTGTCAAAATCTCCCGAGGTGGTTCCCAATCCTGAAATTTTTGCATAGCAATTTTTATGTTGTGCCGCAACTTTCATCAGCTCTCCCCATCTGCCAAACTGCTCTTTGGTTTTTATTGGCGGCTGCCCTAAATGATCAAATACCATTTTAAGATCGGGCACTTTTTCTGCTACCGCCAAAGCGGTTTCAATATGTTCGGGCAACACCGCCACCACATCAAAAGGAATATGTTTTTCTTCCAGTATGGTTAAACTATCTATTACAGCAGGCTGCAACAACCATTTAGTATCCTGTTCATCATGTATCTGGTGGCGTATGCCTTTACAATATTTTTCTTTCAGTAATTGCACTTCCAGTATTTCCAATGTTGCATTAGGGTCCATTAACGGCAACCATGCCACCACTCCTTTTATCCATGGTGTTTGATAAGCTGTTTCCAGCATCAGTTGCGTATCTTCCATATTACCACTGGCCTGTACCAATACGCCGCATGAAATACCCGCCTGCTCTCTTGCTTCATGTAATTGTTCAATACCCCAGGTTTGATTTAAAATGGAAGTATCATTTTGCAACCAGGGGTAAGCTGCCCGCTGCAAATCCCAAACATGTATATGTGTATCAATTATGCGTTGCATCGTTAGGGCTAAAATAAGCGCTGTAATTATTTTTCCTGGAAAATTTTCTCCAGCTCAAATTGCTTGTCAATCGTTTCATTATGTTCTCCCAGTTGCGGCGCTCCTTTATCAGCCACTAAATATTTTCCATCCACCCTTATCGGGCATCTTGTAGTAGTGATAGCAAGGCCGTTACTGGTTTGCACTGTAATTTCCATATTCAGCACTTTATAACCATCCTGCTGTACCAGTTTATCGTAATCCATTACCGGCGCACACCAGATATCTGCTTTTTCCAATACATTTAACCAGAATGCAGCACTATTGGTAAGCAAATGATCGGCCAGTATTTTTTTTATTTCATCTCTTTTTTCAAACCAGCTGTTACTATCACCATATATACGCAAAGGCTCGCATTGCAATAAGGCCGACAAAGTTAAAATATCACTCATTGCCAAAGCAATATAGCCATCATTTGTTTTATAAATACCATAGGGCGCTGCAATGTAGGCGTGGGCACTGTTTACCGCACCACGAACGGGCAGCTGGTTGCCATCATTATAATAAGAAGTGAGAACTTCAAACTGGAAATCGAGAATGCTTTCAAACATATTCACCTGCACCAGTGCTCCTTCGCCGCTGATAGTTCTTTTATACAAGGTGGCTAAAATGCCCTGTGCAATATGTGTGCCTGCCATAATATCCACCACTGCAACCCCCATTGGTGTGGGGCTTTCGGTATTATTATTACTTAACCAGGTTAAGCCTGATGCTGCCTGCAATAAAAGGTCTTGTCCCGGCAGGTCTTTCCAGGGCCCTTCGTTGCCATAGCCGCTTATTTCTGCATAAATTATTGAGGGATTGATCTGCTTCACTGTTTCATAATCTAACCCGATACGGTCCATTACACCAGGGCGGAAATTATGCATCATTACGTCTGCCTTTGCCAATAGTTGTTTTACTTTTTCCAAATCATCTGCATCCTTTAAATCTGCAGCATAGCTTTGTTTGTTGCGGTTGATGGCATGAAAAATAGTGGACTCGCCTTCTATCATTACATCCGATACATACAATTGCCTGCAGATATCTCCATTACCCGGTTTCTCAATTTTTATCACCTGTGCCCCCATATCTGCCAAACGCAATGCGGCAGACGGGCCCGATAAAAACTGGCTGAAATCAACAACAATAATATCTTCTAATAAATTCATACCCCTATCCCCTAAATGGGTATTTTTTGTGTTATACATTTTTTTGAACCCGTCATTTTATTTCTATTTAGCTTCATTGGCAAAGTTTATCCCGAAAGCATTCGGGGCACTCTTGTGCAGCAAATCTTCATTGAGCATTAATTATGTTTTGCTAAAAGCACCTGTCGTCCCTGCGGAACTTAATAAATCCAATATTTTTTTCTTTCTACCCACCTGCGTTCCTATGGAACATAAAGCACCATCTATCTCTACAAGTATTGAATGCTATTCAGCAATCAAAAAATCTTTTTTTATTTTTTCATTATCCGCACCTAATTGCGGCGCCGGTTTATCGGCATATATTTTTTTACCATTGATACGAATGGGGCATCTTGTAGTAACTATTTTTTCGTTACCTGCATAAATCACCTGCTCCATGGCCAATACTTTATAGGCTTCATGATTGATGAGCTGCTCCCAATCCAGTACTTCCATTGCCCAAAGGCCTTCGCTCTGCAAACGCATTAACCAATGGCTGGTATTTTGTGTAATGATATGTGTTGCCAGTATTTTTTTTATCACATCTCTTTCTGCAAACGCCTGCTCCTGCGAAAAGTTTTCCAATGCTTTACATTCAATGGCATTAGTAAGGAGTTTTATATCCATCATGGCCAATGCCAGAAATCCATCTGCCGTTTTATAAATGCCATATGGTGCCCCAAGTAGCGGATGGCCGTTATTAATTTTACTTCTTTGTGGTTGCCGGTGATTGGTATAGTAAGTAGTGAGCAATTCAAATTGAAAATCCAGTAACGATTCCATTAAGCTGATCTCAATTAATGCACCTGTATTTTTTTTCTGCCTTCTTATCAGTGCACCTAAAATACCCTGCACCAATTGTGCCCCACATAAAATATCGGCAATAGAAATGCCAAAAGGTACCGGGCCATTGGTACCATTACCCGTTGTAAACGCAAGCCCTGTAATGGATTGCAACAACAGGTCCTGCCCCGGTTTATTCTGCCATGGCCCTTCTTTGCCATAACCGGATATTACGGCATAAATGATACGTGGATTAATTTGCTGTACTGCTTCATAACCAAAGCCGGCTTTTTCCATTACACCGGGGCGAAAATTATGCATCACCACATCTGCTTTTGCGATCAGTTTTTTCACCACCGCAAGGTCTGCTGCATTTTTAAGATCGGCAGTAAAACTTTCTTTATTGCGGTTGATGGTATGAAATAATAAAGAATTATCATCTACCCATAAATTCTTGATCGCTAATTTTCTACCGGCATCCCCTTTGCCCGGCCTTTCAATTTTTATCACTCTTGCTCCCAGGTCGGCCAAACGCAAACCTGCCGAAGGGCCGGAAAGGTATTGACTGAACTCCAGTACCACTAGTCCTTTTAAAGGTAAGTTCATCATGCTGCAACAATATTATTTTGGTGAAGCAGGCTCTGCTGGTATATTGTATTCATTTCCTGTAATGCTTTAAGCGGATCTTCATTTTGCATGATACATTTTTGCAAAGGCGTGCCTGCATGATCCTGGAAATGCAGGTACCCGTTGTACCGCGGCCGTACATAACCATTCTCCATTACGGGCAATACGTTCTTAAAAAATCCATTCGTTAAATGATTGGCATCATCATCCGTCCATGCGCTGCGATGGCCCGGCTGCCCGCCATGCTGCACATATAGTGTACGTTGCATTTCGGCGGATACTACCCATTCTGCAAAATCAACTGCAATAGCGCTGTGTTTGCTGAATGCCGATACGGCTAAGCCCGTTCCTCCAATAGTAGTTTGTAATTTATTTTTATTGAGTGTAACCACATCTGCATATTGCAACACATTTTTTGCATAACCCGTTCTTGAATAGTTGGAATACCCGTAAGCAAAAGGGCAATACCAGTATTCATCTGTTGTGCTCATCAGTTCTGCCACAGCAATAGGATTACAGGTAAACATTTTTTTATCTACCAGCGAATACAGTTCCTTCATGGTTTCAATAGCCTGCACACCTGTAGCGTCATCAATTATTTTGTCTTTGTGCTCAAATGGTTTTTGTCCATGGGCAATACAAAAACTGTAAAAATTCATCAGCAGGTCAATCGGTATGGCAGGCACGGCTACTTTACCAAATCTTGCCAGCGTAAGTACATCATTCCATTGTTGCGGCAGCATAATGTTATGCTTCATCAAAAGATCTTTTCTAAAACTTGCTGCCGGCGTTGCTGCATCAATGGCCAATGCCCATTGTTTATTTTTATAATTATAACTTTCGTGGGAATAACCTACCGAATTGTTTAACTGATCCTGTAAATAGTCTGCTGATAAATATTCATCTAAAGGCAATACGCAATTGGTTGCCGCAGCACAACCCACCCAGGGATGATCGATGATCAAAAGATCGTATTGTTCCGTTAACTTTTCAATAGGGAAATCGGCAAATTCCTGCAGGCTTCTTTTCTTCCATTGTATTTCTATACCGGGATGCAATTCGCTGTAACGCTGCGAAGCTGCCAGCAACGGCGTAATGCCCCTGCTATGCCCCCATGTTATGCCTTGCAAAACTATCCCTGCCATTTTAAATGTCTTTTTTATTCACTAGTAAAATATGTTCGCACAGCATTACTAATTCATGATGCTGGTTAAAAGCTTCCACCAATTCTGTTACTAAACCAAAGCCTGGCTTTTTATGCTCCTTTTTATCTTTAATGGTAATGGTAACTTTTATGGTATCGCCTATAAAAACAGGTTTAATAAAACGTAGTCGCTCATAACCGTAGGTCATGGCGGTTTCATTTACAAGATCGGCTGTAAGGCCAACTGCAATGGTAAAAATTAATGTACCATGTGCTATACGTTTTTTAAAGGGCTGTGTTTTACACCATTCTTCGTCCATATGATGCGGAAAAAAATCGCCAGACTGGCCTGCATGAATTACAATATCGGTTTCGGTAACCGTACGCCCTTTGGTTTGGCGAATGTTATTGAGTTCAAATTCTTCAAAATATTTTTTTACAAACATGATAGCGCTGCACCCTGCAGTTTGGTTAATGGTACTTCTTTGTTAAGCTGAAATTGCAGCAGTTGGTGTAATGGGCAGTAGGATTAATACCTGGAATGCGATACGAAAACAAAATATCATACAGCAATTTTGTCCATCAATTCAACCATTTACAATCGTAAGCCTGCAAAGTTTTCTGATCTTAAAAAACACCTGCAAAACTGAACTTCAAATTAAAAACAAACAGGCCGGTATTCAATGTAAGGTTTTACTGTAATGATGGCAGATTTTACTATATGAACTGTTAAAGAACAAAAGCAATGCTTATAACTCATTGGCTCCGCAAGGTTTCTGTAGTTGTAAGCAATACCGTTATTGTTCCGTAATGCAGCTCGTTTTGTTTGATCACAATCAATCTAACTGCTAACTATTGTCATAAAAAACGGCCCTTGGTACGGGTAATTTTGATAAAACTTGATTGTATGGAAAAGATATTACTGGCATTGGATGCTGAAAATCCTAACAAAAATGCGTTGGAATTTGCCTGTTACCTGGGCAGGTTAACCAAATCAAAAATAACAGGCGTTTTTTTAGAAAATATGGAGCCGGCGGTAAGGCCTGTGGTGCATCAATTACACAGCATGACCACACTGGATTGGAAAGAGAAGGAAAATGCTGATGTACGCATGGCTAAACAGGAGCAGGTGATTGAAAGAAACATTGCCATGTTTAAAGAAAGTTGTATTACAAGAGATGTGAATTATTACATTCACCTGGACCGTGGCATGCCATTGCAGGAATTGGTTGCAGAAAGCCGTTTTGCAGATATTTTAATTACAGATGCGGCCTTATCCTTACACCACCAGTTTACGGGTGTGCCTTCTGAATTTGTACGCACCCTGCTTAAAACTGCCGAATGCCCGGTAATAATTGCACCCGAAAAATATGAAGCACTTGATGAGTTGGTATTTACTTATAATGGAGCCGCATCATCTGTTTTTGCTATTAAACAATTCACGTACCTTTTTCCGCAATTATCTAATGCTAAAACCACCATCGTACAGGTAAACGAAGAAGGGGAATGGAACGGCACCGATAAATTCAAATTCAAAGAGTGGCTTAACGACCATTATACCAACCTGCATTTTGAAGTATTAAAAGGCAGTGCCGGCACTAAATTATTCGACTACCTGTTTAAGAAAAGAAATATGTTTTTAGTAATGGGTGCTTATGGCAGAAACGGGTTATCAGAGTTTTTTAAAAAGAACCCCGCCGATTTTTTAATGAAAGTTGTAACACAACCTATTTTTATTGCACACCTGTAATTAAACCGGCAAAAATTTTATGAAGCTGAATAAAGAATGGCACCTCGCTCACCCCATGCCTGCAAACGCCACGCCCGGGCAACGTATGCAATGGCATATAGCACATGCGCAACATTGCCGGTGCCGGCCAATGCCTGCATCAATAAAAGCGGCCATAAAAAAGCAAAGCAAAACTAAATTATCATGAAAGGTTTGGATAATCAGCTCTATGTGATATTGCTTTTAATTTCAAACGGCATTGCTTTATTACAGTTGATAGCTGCCCTTAAATGGCCGGGCTGGGCAAGGCTTTCATTCTTTTTACTTTTTGCATGGGCCTGCTGGATGAACTGGACCACATCGCAGCAAACACCCGGGGTTTATATCGACTATGCCAATCTTACCTGGAGCCACTGGTACAGCAATTTCATTCATGGTTGGTTTGCGGCGCATATTCAATTGGCTGTTGGTGCAATTGCTGTTTGCCAGGGATTAATTGCAATAACCATGCTACTTAAAGGATGGATCTTTAAAGCCGGCTGTACCGGAGCCATTATATTTTTACTATGCATAGTACCGTTTGGCGTAGGCTCCGGCTTTCCGGCTACAGTTGTTATGGCGGCCGCAATAGTTATACTGCTGAAAAAGAACCGCAATACATTTATCTGGCAAAAAAGATCTCCCGCCTCCTAATTGCTCAATGCAGTTATTCATCTTTACTGCAATACTTTTAAGTGAGTACAATCAAAGTTAGCAGTGATGGCAGTCAGTGTTTCCAATAATAGTTACAAGTAGTTTCACTATCTAAATTACTTGCTATGAACAAACTCATGACCCCTGAAATACGGGAAATAACAACAGCGGTACATTACCGCCCTGCAGTATCCATCATTATGCCCTTTGACCCTAAAATGGGTTTAAAGAATGAACTGGCGCATTCACTTAAAATTGTAACCGACCGGGTAGAACAGGAATTGCGTAACAATTATCCCGATGAAATTTACAAACTGGTGATTCAAAAACTAAGGGCCCTGATAAAAAACCTCAACTATAATACGCTTAAAAAAAGTATCGCTATTTATGTGTCGCCCGTTTTTGAAAAAGTACTCTACCTTGATATTCCCGTTGAAGAAAAAACAATCATTGATGAATCATTTGAGATACGTGACCTGGTATACAGCAAAAAGCAATTGCACAAATACCTGGTGCTGTTATTAAGTGGTAAGGAAAGCCAGGTGTATCTCGGCAATTCGGACAGCTTTGTAAAAATTGCTTCCAATGTGCCTGAATCCATAGAAGGAAATGAGGCAACAGAAAAAGTAGCCAATTTTACTGCCCCTGCTGAATACAAGGAAATACAAATGGAAAAATTCCTGCACCATATTGATCATGTGCTGGATAATATTTTAACCGCCTATCCCCTGCCACTTTTTGTATTGGGTACCAAAAGAGTACTGGGACATTTTAATAGCCTTACCAAACACAAGGCTGCAGTAGTGGAATACATTTATGGTAATTATGAAGAAGCCGGGTTACCAAAACTGAGAGAGATCTTACTGCCCTATATCACTAACTGGAAGAAGATAAAACAAAAAGACATTCTTAACCAGATTGAAGAGGCTGCAGGTGATAAAAAATTAGCTTACGGCATGCAGGATGTATGGCGTGAAGCCATGAGCCTGAAAGGAAAGTTATTGATTGTAGAAAAGGATTTTATGTATCCTGCAGAACATGGCGGCAGTGAAGATGTGATCTATAAAGCTGACGAAAGATTCAATAAATTTTCTTACATCAAGGATGCAGTTGATGATGTGATGGAAAAGGTACTGGAAAAAGGTGGCGATGTGGAGTTTGTTGACAAAGATGTATTGAAGGACTACCAGAAGATCGCATTGATAAAATATTATTAGGCTTGTATGCTTTAAAAAAATAAATATGGAAAGGTTAAAGAATAAAGTGGCGATAATTACCGGTGCAGCCGGTGGCATGGGTGCCGCTGAAGCTAAATTATTTGCACAGGAAGGTGCAAAGGTACTGGCCACAGATATACAGGAAGACAAATTAAGACGATGGGTATTGCAGGCAAAACAAGAGGGGTTAACTATTGACTACCTGGAACATGATGTAACCAGTGAAGCAGGCTGGCAGCAGGTTGTAAACAAAGCTATCGCCTTGTATGGACAGGTAGATGTGCTGGTGAATAACGCCGGCATATTCCCCGGATTTATGGATGGCGAACAAACCAGCAAGGAACTCTGGGATAAAGTTATTGCCATCAATCTTACCGGCCCGTTCTTAGGCTGCAAAGCATGTATACCTTACCTGAAAAAAGCAGGCGGAGGTTCCATTGTAAATATTGCTTCCATTGCAGGATTGGTAGGAGGTAACGGTGTAGCTTACTCGTCTTCAAAAGGCGGCTTACGTTTATTAAGCAAAGACCTTGCCGTTACATTGGCAAAATATAAAATCCGTGTAAATACAATTTGCCCCGGTGCCGTACTCACCCCCATGACGGAGCATGTTTTGCAACAGCCGGGCATGGATGAAACCATTAAAAATATGTCGCCGCAGGCAAGAGTGGCTGATGCTATAGAAATTGCCTGGGGCGCTTTGTACCTGGCTTCAGATGAATCTTTATTTGTTACAGGCACTGATATTACCATTGACGGTGGCGCAGTGGCCAGGTAAATAATAAAACTGTTTATTAAAAAAATATTTTAATAAATATTCTTATGATTGGCAAATTATCATACGACGAAATAGAGGAAGTGTTACGTACCAATGTATGGGGGCGCATTGGTTGCAATGATGGTGACAAAACCTATGTTGTTCCGGTGAGTTATGTGTACGATGGAAAATCTATTATTGCCCATTCTATGGAAGGCCTGAAAATTACAATGATGAGAACTAACCCAAAAGTATGTTTTGAAGTAGATGAAATAAAAAATTTTAACCACTGGAAAAGTGTGATCATCTGGGGAGAATACCAGGAACTGAAAACGGAAAGAGACAGGCAATCTGCAATGAAACTTTTTACCGGCAATATGATACCTGTTAAGACAAGTAAAGCTTCGCTGCACCAGCATATTGCACCCAAAGCCGGGTATCCGGACCTGCATGAAACCACAAGGCCGGTAATTTACAGGATCATGATAATACATAGCACCGGCAGGTTTGAAATGGAATAATTATTGCCATGCACACCATAAATTGTTACAATAATTTTCAGGCCAGGTGCCTGCAAAGGCACCTCTGTAACGGCCTTTTTGCAGGAAAGAAAGTAGTATAACGGGATGATGTAAAAAATGCAGGCTTTAATATAATACCGGAAAAACTGGTATAACATCAGGCTCAATGCGCTCCGCAGTCCGAATGCTTTTAACCCATACTATTGCCAGGATGATACACTTGCGCCTTTAATTATTAGAGGTAAAGTTGATGCAGGTGCTGGTATGGCAGCAGCAATTGTCCCGTATCTTGCAAAAGAAAAAGCCTTTACATACTTACCGCTAAGGTATGGCTACAGGCCGGTAATGATACATCATGAAAAGAAAGCAGGTTGAAAATATTATCTATACCCATTTTAAAAAACTACAGGTTCACTTTAACAGTTTTGCTTTAACCTGTAATGCTGAAAGCATTCATTTATTCAGAGTAGAATACAAAAAACTAAGGGCCTTTTTAAGGCTTCTTGCTATACAAAAAAAAGGCAGCGGTAAAATTAAAGTATCAAAAAAATTAAAAGAGATTTACCATATTACAGGATCTATACGTGACCTTCAATTACAACAACAGCGAATTACTGCCTTTACAGAAAAGATTGTAAAGAAACCCCTGCACTGCATTGCTATTTTACAGAAAAAAATTGACGAGCTTCAAAAAACATTGCTGCAGTTTTCAATAAAAAAAATTATTGCCCGAAGTAAAAAAAAGATCGGTTTGTTCATACCTGACAGGTTATCAAAAAGTGAATTCCTCATTTTCTTTGCTACTCAACAAGAGACGGCTACCCGTTTTGTATCAGGCAAAAATCTTACTGCCAATAACCTGCACACCATTCGCAAATACCTGAAAGACTTGCTGTACAATTATAAAATTTACAAACAAAACAAAGGCAGCAGGTCAATCACGGTTTGTAATAAAAAAGACGACCATTATTTAAGTGCACTGCTGTTACACCTGGGTAATTTCCAGGAAATAACTACTGCAATTACCCTGTTAAAATTGTGGAGCCCTCCTCTTTCCGATAAAAATAACCGCCGGTTACTGCAACAGGTAAAAGCAAAATGGCTTTCGGAAAAAAGACTTATAAAAAAATTACTGGTAACCGAATTGGATCAATGCTTTTCAATTAAAGAGGCCGGATAAAAATCCAGCCCCGATATATGACCCAATATCCTATGAAAAACTTGCTTAAAAATAGCCCGCTCATAACTGTATGGCAATGGCAATCATCAACCCAACCGATGATTGCGGTCATTGAAAAAAGCCGCCTTTTTTTTTGACCAGCATCAGCAAAAATGATGAGTACGGTCATTTGCACAGGGCACCATTTACTTTACTTTACATACAATTATCACCATTAAAATATTTTTTATGAATAACACTGGTAAAATATTAACCGCTGTGGCAGCAGGTGTTGCAGCCGGTGCAGTTTTAGGTATTTTATTCGCCCCCGATAAAGGCAGCGAAACAAGAAAAAAAATAAATGAACAGGGAAAAAAGATTGCTCATAACGTAAAAGACAGTTTTGAAAAAGGAAAAGAAAAACTGAATGGCTTAAAAGAAGATATCGCAAAAACAGTAAGGGAAAAAGCAGAAGAATTTGCCTGAGCAATCTCTTAAAAAAAAGTAACATGGAAAAGGCATTTGCCAAAGCAGAAGAGCTGGCCGGTACAATAAAAGAGTATGTTAACACAACAATTGAGTCAGCAAAATTAAATGCAGCAGAAAAAAGCTCTGCCATTATTGCCAATACAATGGCCGGGGCAATTGCAGCAGTTGTATTTATACTCTTTATTGTATTTGCCGGCATCGCTTTGGCCTTAGGGCTTGGTGAATGGCTGCAAAAAATATGGGCCGGTTTTTTAATTGTTGCTGCATTGTATTTACTGCTTGGCATCCTGGTATGGAATGCCAGGGAAAAGTTACTGCGCCTGCCCATTATGAATGCCTTTATTAAACAATTATTTACGAGCGGAGAAGATGAAGAAGATTAAAAATATCAAACAACTGTTGCAGGAAAAACAGCGCCTCCAACTTCGCCGGCTGGAGTTGGAAAACAAGTTGCAAGATCAATGGGAAGAGTTAAAGGATTGCATGAAACCTTCAGCCATTGCTGCAACAGCTTTTAGCACGGCTCTTAATAATGTAACTGAAAAAAAATCCGGCAACAACGGCCTGTTAAAAAGTATTTTCGCTTTTGGTGCAACCATACTCACCGATAAGCTGGCAGATAAAGCAGGAGAAAAGATCAGCCATCTCTTTCGCAAAAAACAACCGGCCCGTTAAGGACTTTAATGTATTTAAAATCAACAATACCAGATCCTGCTCACCTCATTACAATTCCCTCCCACGGCCTGTTTCGGCCAGCAATCGTTCTTCACTGTCAACTCTCATAATGCTACCTGATAGCAGTCATAAACTATCAGCCGATTTGTGCATAGCTTATCCCCGGATTTGAGTTGTAAACAACAAGTGTATGACGCATTATTGCCAACACAGGATCATCTTATAAAATTTACCGGCATGAAAAAGATATTATTAATCGAAGACAATGATGATATCCGTAACAACACAGCGGAAATACTCGAGCTATCTAATTACAAAGTAATAGTGGCGGAAAATGGAAAAATTGGTGTGGAAAAAGCGATAGAACATACGCCGGACCTCATCATTTGTGATATTATGATGCCTGTATTGGATGGCTATGGTGTACTGCATGCAGTGCACAGGAATGAGGCCATAAAAAATACCCCTTTTATTTTTTTAACTGCAAAAACAGAACGTGCTGATTTTAGAAAAGGCATGGAAATGGGCGCTGATGATTACATTACAAAACCCTTTAGCGGAACTGAATTATTAAACGCTGTGGAAAGCAGGATCAGGAAAATTGATATGCTTAAACAGGATTTGCAACCCGGCCTGGGAGGTGTGCAGCATTTACTGGAAACATCGTTTGGAAAAGATGCCGTTAAAGATTTTATTGAAGGACGCAATACGAATACCTATAAAAAGAAACAGATCATTTACTCCGAAGGTAACCACCCCAACAGGCTGTATTTTATAATAAAGGGCAAAGTAAAAGTGTATAAAATTAATGATGATGGAAAAGAACTGGTAACTGATCTTTTTAGTGCCGGTGATTTTTTAGGCTATGTGGCACTGATGGAAGAAGCACCTTACAAAGATACCGCCAAAGCACTTGAAGATACAGAAGTAGCTGTGATACCTAAAGAAGACTTTGATGAACTGATCAATAAAAATCCGCAGGTAATGAAAAAATTTGTACAGCTGCTGGCAAAAAATATTTCTGAAAAAGAAAGTCACCTGGTGGGTCTTGCCTATAATTCGTTACGTAAAAAAGTAGCCGAAGCACTTATTATGCTGCAAAAGAAATACCAGGAAGAACTAGGCCAGGAAAATTTTATAATTGACATGAACCGGGAAAGCCTGGCTTCAATTGCCGGCACCGCTAAAGAATCGCTGATACGTACATTAAGTGATTTTAGAAATGAAAAACTGATAGCAATAAAAAGTGATGGCGGCATTAGTATACTGAATCAAAAAAAGCTGGAGCAATTACTGAATTAACTGCTTCACCTATGCTTTTTCGCAGGCCTCTGTATTCTCTAAAAGAAAAGTGTTGAATTCTGTTTTCAGCAGCATAAACTGGCTTTGTGTATTTTCCATATTAACGCTCAGCTTCCGTATCTTTTTCCCCATTTCATGAATTTTGTTGTCGTCCTGCAAAATCTTTTGTACCTGCAGTAATTTATCCAGCTCTGCAATATCATTGCGTATTACCCCGATTATTTCATCCTCCATAATAAAACGGTTATGAAATACTTCTATTTTGCCAAGCAGCATTTTTTCAAAATTGTTTTTTAAAATTTCAGAGATCCTGTTTTTCAGGTGCACATTTTCTTCCATCATAAAAGAAAGCAATCTTTTAATGGCGTCAATCTCAAATTGTAATTGTTGTAATCTTAACTCGGGCATACTTCCTGTTTTAAAACATTACGGATAATTATTTCAGCGTGATTTATTTCTGTTAACATAAAGATATACTGTACCACTACATAGAAAAGCAATTTTCATCACTCCCTCTGCTGACCTTCATCAATCATTCTCCCCGTTACATCTTTATACCAATCATTAGCTGACAGGAATCATTTTAAAAGTTGATCACAGGCATTTTACAATAACAGCAAATACACTTGCTTTGTTCACATCACTTGTATGCTATCACATGAAAATGCTGTTATTAATACTACTTGGTTTTATTGCCTTCACCGCTTTGGCATCCGGGGTAATAATAATCAACCATCCCGATGGTGGCGCCATGCAGTTGCAATTGAATGTACTTGACAGTACCCCTTTTAAAAATTTTCTTATCCCGGGTATTATTTTAACCACTGTTGTTGGTTGCACCAATTTACTGGCATTCATCTTTTGTTTCACTAAATATCCAACAAGATATAACTGGGCAATAGCAGCCGGCATAATGATATGTGGCTGGATCATTGTACAAATGCTATTGATCAATACTATGCACTGGCTGCAATTTGTCTACCTCGGTGCAGGATTATTAGTGATACTGATTGCCTATCAGCTGAAAGGCAAATGGGCCGTATAAATAATTACTGCTTTCACCTTTCAATTTAATCGCATGCTGAAATATATTTTTGCTTTTATCATTCTTATTCATGGGCTCATTCACTGTATGGGTTTTGCCAAAGCGTTTGGGTATGGCAATATCACGGCAATAACAAAAGTGATGTCAAAATCAACAGGCGCATTCTGGCTCATCACTGCCGTATTATTTATAATAACCGCAGTATGGTTCTTCTTAAAAAAAGACAGCTGGCCCATCATTGCAATTACCGCAATTATACTATCGCAAATAGTGATTATTGCTTCGTGGAAGGATGCCAGATACGGCAGCATTGCCAACCTTTTAATTTTGCTGGTAGCTATACCTGCATTGGCAAACAGGTATTTTAATAACAGGGTAGATAAAGAAGTAAAAACTGTATTTGCAAAAGTTCCTCACACCAACAACACTATAATTACAGCTTCAATGTTAACCGGACTGCCACCCATAATACAAAAGTGGCTTACACATTCAGGCGTTATCGGCAGGCAAAAAATAAATACCGTTCGCTTAAAACAAAAAGGCACATTAAAAATAAAACCGGGTGGTAAATGGATGCCTTTTGAAGCCAGCCAGTATTTTACTGTTGAACCGCCTGCTTTTGTATGGAAAGCTGAAGTAGCGATGATGCCGCTGCTCACCTTATATGGAAGGGATAAATTAGAAGATGGCCAGGGCGAATTATTGATAAAAGCACTGTCCCTTTTTCCTGTTGCGCAAGATGGCAATAATGATAAGGTCAACTCTGCTTCTCTCATCCGCTTTCTTTCTGAAACAAGTTTTTTCCCTGGCGCTGCTTTAAGCAATTATATTAAATGGGAGAGCATCGATTCCCTTACCGCAAAAGCCACCATGACTTACAACCGCTACACCGTCTCTGGTATTTTTACATTTAATGATGACGGCGACCTGCTTTCTTTTACTGCCGGCCGGTATTATGGCAGTGATGAAAAAGCAACGGTAGAAAAATGGCTGATCACTGTAACAGGCTATGCAAATTTTAACGGCATCCGCATTCCCTACAAAAACAAAGTAACCTGGCAATTAAAAACAGGCGACTTTACCTGGGCCGATATTGAATTGACTGCACTGGAATTTAATGTACCCAAAGTATATCCCTGAAAAATCAATCGATCTTCTGAAGATATTCTTTCTGGTATTGCCGCGGGGATTTAGCTACAATTTTTTTAAACACCCGGTTAAAACTAACCGCACTGCTGAAGCCGGTATCATAAGCCACGGAAGAGATACTATCAAAACCTCCGGCAGTTATTTTTTTGCAGGCTTCGCTGATGCGGATCTCATTTAAAAAAACAATATAATTTTTTCCGGTTCTTTTTTTAAAATAACGGCAGAAAGCCTGTGGCGTCATGTAAGCAATATCCGCCACCTGCTTTAATTTAATATTTTCCGAATAGTGGCTCATTGTAAACTGGTATACATCATTCATCCGCAGCCCTTCCATATCAGAAAATGAAAATGCGGATGGTATGGTTGATAATTTCTCCCATTCTTTTATGCCCGACATTACATGCAGCATACGTATAAATGCTGCAAGGCGAAGTGCCTGCTTTGCATTTTTTACTTTCAGCATCTCCCCCGTAATTTTATTGTGCTCACCCGAAGGCAGGTGTAGCCCGTAATTAGTACTGTCTGTAAATTTTTTAATGGCTTTTGATTCAGTAAGTTCAAGTATAGGTTTAAAAACACCATTGGGATTAAAAAAGAAAGTGAGGGAATGTACCTGCTTTTTTCTGCGTTTATCAAAATACACCGGATCACTTTTAAAAATATGCGGTTGATTGGCGCCCAGTATATATATGTCGCCGGCTTTAAAAGGTTGCATATAATTACCGGCTATCAAGGTGCCCTCTCCTTTTATTACCCAGGTGATCTGTGTTTCGTTATGCCGGTGTAAATGATTGTAGAAATACGGCAATACATCTTCCTGCACTATTACAGCATGCTCCTTTGCAACCGGTATGGTAAACTGAATTACTTTCATCTTATCCAATATTATCACATTTTTCTTAAAAAAAGATAATTATGGTTAATATTGGTAAAATATTAGTTAAGTATTGCATTCTTTTTAAAGGCGGATACAAATAATTTTGACAAAAAAAATACTGTATGCAAATAGACTGGAAAGGGGTATTTCCCGCAATTACAACCAAGTTTACTGAAGATGATAAACTGGACCTGCCGCTTTATACAAAGAATGTTGAAATTCAGATTAAAGCAGGTATAGATGGATTAATATTAGGCGGTACCCTGGGAGAAGCCAGCGTATTAACCACACAGGAAAAAGAAACCCTGGTAAAACATACCGTTGAAATAGTGAACGGAAGAATACCCGTGTTACTGAATATTGCCGAAGGCTCAACAAGGGAAGCATTGCAACAGGCGCAATATGCAAAGCAATGGGGCGCTAAAGGATTAATGATGCTGCCGCCAATGCGTTATAAAACCGACCACAGGGAAACGGTAAGTTATTTTAAAACAGTAGCCAATTCCACCGATCTGCCAATTATAGTGTATAACAATCCTGTTGATTATAAAACAGAAATCACATTGGATATGTTTGAAGAAATGATTGAGTGCAGCAACATCCAGGCAATAAAGGAATCTACAAGAGACGTATCAAATGTAACCAGGGTAAAAAATCGTTTTGGCAACAGGCTGAAAGTTTTATGTGGTATTGATACTATTGCTATGGAAGAAATGGTGATGGGTGCAGAAGGATGGGTTGGCGGATTGGTGTGTGCCTTTCCTGCCGAAACTGTAGCCATCTACCGCCTGGTAAAAGCAGGTAAAATTGAAGAAGCCTTAAAAATACATCGCTGGTTTTTACCTTTGCTCGAATTGGACCTTCATCCTAAACTGGTACAATATATTAAACTGGCAGAAGCGCAGGCCGGCATTGGCAGCGAATTTGTAAGGGCACCAAGATTAACGCTGGCGGGTGCCGAAAGAGAAGCAGTACTGAAAATAATTGACCATGGTATTGCCACAAGACCGGTTTTGCCTGATTATTTATCACTTTGATATGCTTTTAAAAATAAGTTCACCAGAAAAAAAATTAACGCAACATAAATTAAAGACGATGGACAAGAGTACTATTAACCAGGTAATGTTGCAATCTGCAATGGCATTTGATCAATATAAAAAAACGAAGCCCTTTGAGAGGGCTTCGTTTTTAAAATTAATAGCGACATGTATTGAAAAAAGAAGGGAAGTACTGGTGCAGGCTGCCAATGAAGAAACCAATCTTCCGTTGGCAAGATTAAACGGCGAAATTGGCCGCACTACAGGGCAGTTGACAATGTTTGCATCCTTACTTGAAGAAGGCAGTTGGGTTGAAGCCGTTATTGATATCGCAGATAATAACCGCACACCACCCAAACCCGATACCAGGAAAATGCTTTTACCAACTGGACCTGTAATTGTATTTGGTGCCAGCAATTTTCCCTTTGCATTTTCTACCGCTGGGGGCGATACAGCAAGTGCATTATCTGCCGGCTGCACGGTGGTGGTAAAAGGACATCCTGCACACCCCAAAACATCTTTATTAGTGTACGAGGCCATCACTGAAGCCATGCAATTATCCGGTATGCCTTTGCATACCGTACAGCATGTTGCAGGAGAAGGTAATGATATCGGCAGGGATTTAGTTATACATCCCAATACCGCAGGTGTTGGATTCACCGGTTCTTATAAGGGAGGAAAAGCATTGGTGGAATATGCAAGGCAAAGAGAAATTCCTGTTCCTGTATTTGCAGAAATGAGCAGCATTAACCCGGTTGTTTTTCTGCCCGATACCATGGCACAAAACACAGATACCTTAGCCCAGCAATTTGTGGCTTCATTAAACCTTGGTGCCGGGCAGTTTTGCACCAACCCGGGATTAATGCTGGTAATGGAATGCGATGCATTAAATGATTTTTTATCGAGAATTGAAACGGCTATTGCTGCAGCTGTACCACAAAAAATGTTACACAAGGGCATTTACAATGCATACACTACAGGCGTGCAAAACATGTTGCAGCAAAATAACATTACGCTGCTGGCACAATCTGCACAGCAACCAGCCGCAATGGAAGCACAACCGGGTATTGCTAAAGTTACAGCGGCTCATTTTTTACAAAACCCAAAACTGCACGAAGAAGTATTTGGTCCTTATTCACTGGCCGTTGTTTGCACAAACAGGGAAGATATGATCGCCGTTCTGTCTTCCTTAAAAGGTCAGCTAACGGGAACGATTATGGGAACAGCCGTTGACTTTGAAAATTACCGGGATATTATAGAAATGCAAACTACACTTGCAGGAAGGGTTATCCTTAACGGGGCACCAACAGGAGTTGAAGTTTGTGCCAGCATGGTGCATGGTGGTCCCTACCCCGCCACAACCGATGGCAGGTTTACCTCTGTGGGCACCGCCGCCATTAAACGCTGGGTAAGGCCGGTTTGTTTTCAGAATTTTTCAGGCAACCTTTTACCCGATGCCTTACAAAACAGTAATCCTTTAAATATATGGCGCCTGGTAAATAACCAATTCAGCAAAGACGCTATTCTTTAAAAAATAAATTTTATCATAGTACAATGAAGAAAACTTTTTTATGTGTAGATGCGCATACCTGTGGTAACCCCGTAAGGTTAGTTGCCGGTGGTGGCCCGGTGCTGGAAGGAAAGGACATGAGCGAGAAACGACAGCATTTTCTAAGGGAATACGACTGGATAAGAAAAGGATTAATGTTTGAACCACGTGGCCATGATATGATGAGTGGCAGTATATTATTTCCACCACACGATCCGCAGCACGATGTGGCTGTATTATTTATTGAAACCAGTGGCTGTTTACCCATGTGTGGGCATGGCACTATCGGCACTATTACCATTGCTATAGAAGAAGGATTGATCATTCCGCATACGCCGGGCATTATAAAAATGGAAGCGCCGGCAGGCCTGGTAAATATTACCTATAAAGAAGAAGGCGGAAAAGTAAAATCAGTCAAACTGGTGAATGTTCCGGCCTATCTTGCTGCAACAGAGTTAACAGTAGATTGCCCCGACCTGGGCGAACTGGTAGTTGATGTTTCTTACGGCGGTAATTTTTATGCTATTGTTGATGTACAAAAAAACTTTAAAGGCCTGGAACATTACGCAGCCGACAAATTAATTGCCTGGGCAAGGGAATTGCGTAAACGAATAAACGAAAAATACGAGTTTGTACATCCAGATGATCCCACCATCAACGGCTGTTCGCATATTTTATGGACTGGTGCTGTACTGGATAAAACATCCACCGCAAGAAATGCAGT
Organism: Ferruginibacter profundus; assembly: GCF_054783275.1. Taxonomy (NCBI): domain Bacteria; kingdom Pseudomonadati; phylum Bacteroidota; class Chitinophagia; order Chitinophagales; family Chitinophagaceae; genus Ferruginibacter; species Ferruginibacter profundus. Next base: position 870,158 of record NZ_BAAGQW010000002.1, read on the forward strand.
GTTTTACGGTGATAAAGCTATCGACCGCTCCCCATGCGGTACCGGTACTTCGGCAAGGATGGCCCAATGGTATACCAAAGGCAAATTAAAAAAAGGTGATCTGTTTATTCACGAGAGTATTATCGGTTCAAAATTTATCGGCACAATTGAAGAGGAAACAACGGTGAATGGCAAGCCTGCTATAAGGCCGGGCATAGAAGGTTGGGCAAAAATATATGGTTATAATACTATCTGGATCGATCCCGAAGATGATCCGTATGCTTACGGCTTCCAGGTAATTTAATAAACGATAGACTAAAAGTATTTAAAGATGAAAGTTTGTGTTATTGGCGGAGGCATTATCGGATTAAGCTGTGCATACTATTTACAAAAAGAAGGTAATGAAGTAACAGTAATTGACAATGGTACAATTACCAACAGTTGTTCATTCGGTAATATGGGATATATTTCTCCCAGTCATTTTGTACCACTGGCTACACCGGGCATAATTGCTCAGGGAATCAAATGGATGCTGGATTCATCAAGCCCCTTCTTCATTAAACCCAGGATGAACCTGGACCTGATAAGCTGGGGTTTTACTTTTTATAAAAGTGCCAATAACAAAACACTGCAAAAAAATATCCCGCATTTAAATAACCTGTTGCAATTAAGCAGGCAGCTGCTTACTGATTTTAAATCTGATTTTGGCAACACCTTCAGCCTTACCGAAAAAGGATGCTGGATGTTATACAGGAATGAAAAAACAGGTGATCACGAAAAACACCTGGCAGAACAGGCCAATCAATTAGGCTTAAAAACAATTACCTGTACAGCTGCACAAGTGCAGGACTATGAAAAAGAAGTGGAAGTAAATGTTGCCGGTGGAGTGTTGTACCTGGATGACTGCTATGTTGACCCCGGGCAATTAATGCGGGTGCTGTATGCCTGTTTGAAATCAAGAGGGGTACAATTTCAATTAAATGCCCCGGTAACCGGCTTCGAAAAAACCGGGGATACCATAACTGCAGTAATAGCAGGGAACAACAAAACTGCTGCAGATGAAATAGTAGTAGCTAACGGATCTTGGATACCCGAAATATCAAAAATGCTGGGGCTTCGTACATTATTGCAACCGGGTAAAGGATATAGTTTCAACTATTCCCAATTGCAGCAAAACTTGCTATACCCTTCAATACTTGTAGATGACCGTGTTGCTACAACGCCTTATGGCAGGGCTTTGCGCATTGGCGGCACTATGGAACTGAGTGGGCACAATGATAAAATTCTCCCCAAAAGAGTGATGAGTATCTACAATGCCTTTAAAAAATATTACCCGGCTATGTCAATTGAATCACCGGATATGCAAAAAGTATGGTTTGGCTACAGGCCGGTTTCTCCTGATGGAATGCCTTATATCGGCAGGCACGGCAGTTTTAAAAATCTGAGTTATGCAGGCGCTCATGCTATGCTGGGTGTATCCGCAGCTACAGGTACCGGAAAATTAATTGCAGAAACGATCAATCATCAAAAAACAAGTATCGCTGTTGAAGCGTTTGACCCAAAAAGATTTGGTTAAACCCTAATTCGTTATTGGCTTTCGCCCAGCCAGCTTTTTAATATAGCCGTTTGCAATGCGCCTGGTTTTGTAACCGGGGTTATTGCATAGCTACGCTCCTTCTTTGTAGCCAGTATCATCTCTTCTTCTTTTGTTCCTGATGATGTGCTGAAGAGTATTTTTATGCTATCGCCGCTTTTTGATGAGGCCAGTAATTCGTTAAATGCTGTAGCATTCATTTTATTGCCATTCACTTTTAGTATAGCTTTACGGTTGCGTAAGCCTGCCTGCCATGCAGGAGATTGATACTCCACATTGGTGCTCCATAAAGTATCATTCCTGTCTCTTACCCCTGCACCTGACCATGCACCCGGTAATATGTGAGTTGCGGTGTCAATAGTAAGGCCTGCATAGCCAAGATAAGTGGGATAATCAACTGTTTTAAGTGTATAGATATAATCAAAAAAATCTGTCAGCGATGAGCCTGCTGTTTTTTCGCATTCATTTTTAAATTCTGTTTCTGTAAATCCCCTGCCTTTTGTTTTATAATATTTATTGTATAACAACCGCATTACGTCATCAAGCGATTTTTTATTTTTTGTTTCGTGCCGTATTTTAAAATCCAGTAACATCCCTAACAAAGGCCCTTTGTCATAAGGCGAAATGGTTTTGTTTACTTCATCGCCGGTACGGCCAAAAGGGCCATCTTCCCAGGTAGCATAACTGGCCTCCGCCGGTGTTTGAAAATTTCTTCCCGGTTTACTTTCATATTCTTTTATTGAAGCACCGAAAGTATTGAGCACATCTTGCTGTATGGTAAATCCGGCTCTCTTCAGGATAATATATTCATAATACACCGTAATACCTTCCGACAGCCAGAGCATTTTTGTTTTACTGCCTTTATCGTAATCAAACGGCCCCAGTTCAATTGGCCGGATGCGTTTTACATTGTAATGATGAAAATATTCATGTGCTAAAAAATTGTAGGTACCAATTTTGCGATTGCCATCATTTAATTCTTTTCCGGTAAACGCTACCGATGCAGAATTTAAATGCTCAATGCCACCGCCACCCGGCCCGGTACCTAAAAACGTGTAATGTTTGTAAGGAATATCTCCGATTATGCCTGATGCAACAGTGATGATCTTTTTCAGGTCATTCATAAAAATATTCCGGTTAAAACTATCCGGCTTAAAAGCTATAAAATCGTGCGGTATATTTTTTATTGTAAAAGAAGGAAATGTTTCAAGATTGCCCATAAGAATGGGCGCATCAAACAATACATCATAATCCGAAGCAGTGAAAGTATGCCGTTTATTTACCACCGGTTCAAGCCCCGTAGCAACTGTAGTCCATTTTGAACAGGGCTGTATATTTACTGTTACAGGTTGATGAATATATCCTGTTGGATACAGGAATAAACCGGTTGGTGCAATATATCCGTGTTCTTCATCAATATAATTGGCAGCTACAAAAGAAACGGTTGCTTTTACATCATAACTGATAACGAGTACAGCTGATTTCGCTGATCGTACCATCCAGCCATTGTCTGAATTTTTTTGCCAGGCTAACACATTACCGTCACCATTTACTACTGTAAAATTCTCTACATTACCTGCATAATTAAGTAGCTGATAATAGCCCGGCATCCACGCAGGCATTTTAAATTCAATGGAATCTTTTTTAATCCCTTCGCATTTAAATGTTACATGATACTGCTGCGTTTCGGGATGTGGCATTGTAACTGTAAATGTTAAAGCAACACCCTTTTGCTGTGCATAAATAAATTGATGGGTTAAAAAAAATAAGAACCCCGTAACCAAAATCTTAAAAAAAGCTTTGCAGTTTTTCATTGGTACAATATTATTTATTGTAAAAACGCCAGGTTGTTTTAAAATCTTTGTCAAGCGGCTGATCAATAAGAATGGCCCTCAGCATTTCAACCGGTAAACTGTTTTCATGTAACACTGCATCATGGTATTGCATATAGGTCATCTTATGTGTGTCCACCAATTCTCTTTTTAATGCCATGAATTGTAAACCACCGATCATATAGGCAATCTGGTACAAAGGTCCGTACCCCCCGGTAAATGAACGGCGTACTTCTCCTTCTGCATTCGCTCTTTCGTGCCCCACACGGTCAACTAAAAAATCAATGCATTGCTGCGGTGTCCATTTACCTAAATGATAGTTGAGCGAAAAAATAATTCTTGCGCAACGGTGCATACGCCAGAATAACATCCCTATTTTCTCTTCGGGTGTAGCAGGAAATTTCATATCCCACAACAGCATCTCCCAATACAATGCATTGCCTTCTACCCAAAACGGTGTATCAAAATGGCGATAGGTTTTATAGCGGCTGGTCATGTATCCCTGCAAATGATGCCCTGCAATTAATTCATGGTGTACTGTAGCTCTTGAAAAACCGGGATTATTTCCTCTCATACTCATCATCTTCTCATCATAGGTCATGGTATTGGTGGGATATGAAACGATCAGCGACTCACCTCCTAAAAAAAACGGGTTCACACGTTGCTGTTCAGGCGACATCATATACATTGTCCAGTCCTCTTCTGCAAGCGGCGGAATAGTAACCAGCTTATTCTTTTTTAAAAAATCAACCGACTGTTTGTACAGGTCAAACATGGCTTCCGGTTGTTTGCCGGGAGCTACGAAAGAATTTTTCACTTTTTCCTGCGCCGCTTTCCAGTTATCGCCAAACCCCATTTCACGTGATGCTTTTAGTAACTCTGCGTCGCACCACGCAAATTCTTTATTGGCAATATCCACAAGGTCTTCAGGCGTGTATGGAATAAACTCCATTTTTAACTGCCGCACCAGTTCATCGTGACCAATAGGGTTTCCAATAATACCGCTGCCATCATCTTTTTGCGAAGTGGTTAACCTGCCTTTCTTTTTTATTGCCTGTGCATATACATTCAACAAACTATCAGTAGCCGTATAGGTCTTGGGCACCCACCAGGTAAACATGGGATCGTAACCGTTATAAAAATTATAGTAATTTTTTAATCCCCCCTTTAATGAGTTAATTACTGATGCTGCAAACCGGGCCTGTTTAATTTCGATGCTATCACCGCTTGCCAGTTTTTTGATAGCTGCAGTAATCTCTTTATTGATATCATTTAATTCTTTAGCAACTGCTTCACCATTTACTGCAATGCCCCTGCGGCGTGACTTTTCCAAAACATACATTCTTTCCCCAAACGTAAAATATGATGCTACCTGCTCGTAAAGTTTTTGCTGCTGCAGTAATTTATATTGTTCGTCTTCAATATCTCTTTTAAACAGCAGGTAATCTACTTTACCGTTTACATTCATGCTTTTAAAATCAATCTTATCAAGTTGTTCCAGGTACGTTGTAATAAGCTGCTGCAAATGCTGGCGGCATTCAGGTGAATTATAATCGTTATTCTGCCGCATCCACCATTCTCCCTCAGATACTTCAACAGAATAAAAACGTATGATGCTGCTTTTATCTGCATCATACTTCGTCATCATGTCTGCCATTTCGCTGGTTTGAGCGTATAAAACTGATGTGGCAGATTTTTGTGCAATACTATGCGGAACAAATAAAAAGCACAGTACAATAACAAGAAGGCAATTTCTTTTCATACTCAGATGGTTAGTTGGTGGAATATTTTGATCAGTTTATCAGTACCTAATTTTTTATTACCCTTGCCCCAAAAATTCTCCCGGCAGTTTTGCCATAGCTGGCTTCAATTTTTATAGTCACTTTTTCTTTACGCTCAATCAGCTCCCCGGGCAATGGATAAGTTTTATAATAAAACTTTCCGGTGGTGCCACCCTTTAATTCTTCGGTAGCTATTTTGCGGCCGTCAACAATAATATCAAACTTACGGTCTTTATCATCACCAATATAGGTTAGCAATAAACTGTTTCCGCCACCTGCGGTATATTGTACTTTCATATCAAAAGAAAAATAATTAGCTGCACGGGCTTCCCTGCCGTTTACACCCATGGCATCACTAACATAAGATCTTTCACTTGCTTTAAGGTTATGGTCTCTTTCAGGCTGCATTTCTCCAATGCGGAAATTATCAATCGTTCTGGCTTCAATTTCTTTCTGTTCCTTTTTTTCTTTTTCATATTCTTCCTGCCTGGCTACCCATTGCGCATTGGTAAAATAATCCCAGTATACACTGTAATATTCTTTATAGGTTTTGTAAAACGGAATTAGATTTACATCAAAAGGTTTTCCTGTTCCTTTTGTTTCAAAACTCAGAGGTTGCCCCGTTACCGGTTGTAACCAGTCGCTGATGTTCCTGTTATCTGTCAGCAAAACAGGAACACCCGTTACGGGATCGGGCATAGTATTACCCAATTGCCCGGCCAATACCAAAGGGCCATACAAAAAAGCGATCCTGTTGGGGTTATCGGGCATGCTTTCAGTATATAAGCTCATCGGCATCGCCAATGCTAACTTATCGCCATTTGCCCATTTTCTGTTAATGATAATAAACCCGTTTTCTTCGCCTGAAGGAATAATACCGGTACCGTTTACACTAAATGTGACGCCGTTTTTTGCCCACCATGGTTTACGCACCTTAATAGCAAATGGCTTCTCTTTTTTTGTGGCAATGGTAAATGTAGCATTCCCTGTTTCAGGATAATTTGTTTCCTGTGTAACAGTAATACCATTCTCCTTCCAGTTTAATACCGAAGGAATAAAAAGATTGACATATAAACTGCCATCCTTGCCTTCGTAATAAATACCTTCGCCGTACTTGGAATGATTTTCCATACCACTACCCACACAGCAGGTAAATGTATTGAAAGAATCACTGAAAGATTTTTGTGTACCCATACGCAGGGGAACAAAATAACACATCATGCCTGTTTCAGGATTTTGTGATGCCAGGATATGATTGTACAATGCCCTTTCATAATAATCTCCCAACGCAGCATCAGGTTGCCACGAAAACAAATGCCGCGTAAGCTTGAGCATATTGTACGTGTTACAGGTTTCGCAGGTATTGTCGCTAAGGCGGTCATTTAATTTATCTTCTTCCCCGCAATATTCATAATTGCTGTTGCCGCCAATTACGTAACTGTGGTGATGTACCATGGTTTCCCAGAAAAAGCTGGCTATTGTTTTATCGGATACCTTACCGGTTAATTCATATTGCCTGGCGCTGCCAATAGCTTTGGGTACATTGGTATTGGAATGTTTGCCCGGCAGCGGATCAATTTTTTCCGACAAAGGTTTCATTACAAAATCATCGTAAAATATATAGGACAGATCAAGGTATTTTTTTTCTCCTGTTACCGCATACAAATTAGCAAGCACATCATTCATACCACCCCATTCGCAACGCAGCATTTTTTGTATTTGTTCAGCAGATAAATTTTTCAGTGTGTTACCCACCCAGTCAGCCATGCCCTTTACCACCTGCAATGCTTTTTTATTATCACACTGTAAATAGGCATCCAGTAAACCAGCCATTAATTTGTGTACCGTATACCATGGGCTCCATCCTCCATTCAGATCAAATCCTCCGCTTTTTATTTCCCCCTTGGCAAGCTTTCCAAAAATAGAATCTTCATTGGGAATTGCACCTACATAGCCTGTTTTACGGGCCTGCTGGCAAAGCGCCAGTTCGTTAATGATATAGTCTGCTTTTTGTTTTAGTCTTTTATCACCTGTGGATGCGTACATCATTGCGCAGGCAGAAAGATAATGGCCTAAAGTATGTCCCGACAATCCTTCGCTCTCCCATCCCCCATACACATCGCCTTTGGCAGGCAGGCCGGCATTTGTATAAAACCGATGCAATAACCGGTTGGGCTCCAGTAATAAAAGATATTCCGCATCTTTATCCATGGCATTTTTAAACGGGCTGCCATTGAGTAAACGCACCTCCTTTAAATCAAAAGCATAAGCCTGTATGTCAGTAACAGGCTTCACTTTCATTTTGCGGTAATTTTTTCCGGCAATGTAAGATTGCGCTTGTACACCTGTTGCCGCTACCAGCAATAGTGATACAACAAATAAAATATTTTTTTTCATTTTCCCTTTACTGAATATTTTTAAAAGCTATTGCACTATCCATTCGTGAATGCCGGTAGCATTATCAACAGGCAATTGTACCTCAAGCTTTAAAGCCGTAGTAGTAACCGGCTCAAAATGCACGGTGTCATAATTATCCTTGGTAACAGTATACGATGAAGTATTTTTAACAGGTACCCATTCCCCGGCTTTTTTATAATACAATTTCCAGGATGCCGGAATGCGGCAACCTCCCCACGGACCATCATCAAACCAATACACTTTTGATTCGGAAACGGTATAGGTTGAATCAAAATCATACTGCACCCATTCGGTAGTATTTTTCTTTGGCCACCAATGCAAAAAAGAAGCGCTGGCATCTTTTGAATCTGCAGGTTCATACTGGTCGTTAAGCGAACGGAACATGCGTGGGTTATTGATTGATGCAGACACCTTACTTTTTGAAGCAATGGTAGCTGCAGGTTTTGGCCTTGCGGCTGATGCATCATAAGGTATCCATACTTCCATTTCGGAAGGGCCGCGGTTGGCCCATGCATAATAAGGTATGGCGGTTACTTCCTGTGCTGATTGTATCAGTGCATCAGTATTCAATTGCCTTTTTGCAGAGAGGCCCTGCATTTTTAAAACAGTAATACCATTAAGCGTACCCGATTTATATTCCGGTTGTACAACAGCATTTTTGTCTACAACAATATTCATCACTGCACTGTCTTTATTATCCGGGCTTTCCAGGCAATATACAATGGGCCCCATCTGCAAAGCAAACCTGTCTTTATCAGATTTTACATTGCTGTTGGCAATTACTTTTTTAACTTCCATTGGCAGGTCAAGCAATATTTTATCCCCTTTATTCCAGGTGCGATGTATAACAGCATACCCTTTTTCCATCTCGTACTTTACCGGCTTACCGTTTAGTAAAATGGTAAAAGCTGTTGATGACTGATTCATATCAGAATACAAATTGCCGGGTGAAGGTTGGTTGATTGCCCAACCGGGGATGCGGATATGTACTGCAAACAAAGCACCCTTATCTGGCTGAACAGTGATTTCATTTTTACCCTGCCATGGATAATTGGTATTTTGTGTAATTGTGATTTTTGCAGCAGGTAATTTTATGGTTGAAGTACTACCCACAAAAAGATTTACATACAGGTCATTTTTATCCTGTGCATAAATATAACCCGGCATAGAGGGAAGAAACCTTGTCATATTGGAAATACAGCAGGCACAATCGTGCCATGCACTACGCTGGTGCTGCCCCATTGATGCCAACGGGTTAGGATAAAAAAAATGATCGCCGCTAAGTGAAACTCCCGAAAGCAAACCATTGTACAAAGTGCGTTCCATTACATCGATGTATTTAGCATCGCCATGTAATAAAAACATGCGGCTATTCCAATATACATTGGCTATAGCCGCACAGGTTTCTGCATAGGCACTCATGTTAGGCAGGTCGTACGCATCACCAAAAGCTTCGCCATTATTGGTGGCGCCAATTCCGCCTGTGATATAAATTTTTTTATCCACTACATCATGCCATATATCATCAATGGCAGATAAATATTCTTTGTTACCGGTAAGTGCAGCAATATCTGCCATGCCGGTATACATATAGGTAGCCCTTACAGCATGGCCTACAGCTGTATGCTGATCAATGACTTTAATATGCGATTGACTGTACTCCTGGTTCAGGTGGCCGGGAGTGCCACGCAGATCCAAAAAGAATTTAGCCAGCTCCAGGTATTCTTTTTTACCGGTTACCCTGTATAATTTTCCCAGGCCGGTTTCAATGATCTGGTGACCGGGAAATTTTTCTTCTTTACCCCATCCAAATGTTTTTACCAGCAGGTCAGCATTTTTTATGGCAATATTAAGCAGGTTCTTTTTGCCCGTTGCCCTGTAATGCGCCACAGCAGCTTCATACAGATGCCCTACATCATATAATTCATGGCTCAGGTCTTCTTCTTTTTCCCATCGCTTGGCACCCATCCACTCATGTGGCTTGGAATTGTGCATGGTGCGAAACGTGTACAGGTAGCCGTCTTTTTCCTGGGCGGTAGCAATATAGCTGATAAGTGTATCCAGGTATTTTTCCAATGCAGGATCAGGTTTTGCCTGCAGGCTGTAAGATGCGCCTTCAATTATTTTATACACATCACTTTCATCAAACGTGTAAGTGGTACTCTTGTCATCCTTCAATGTTCCTGCTGCCCTTAAGAAATTATTTATCCTGCCGGTGTTTTTACATTGTTGTAGTGTATACGGTATTGTTACCTCTGCATTTACTTTAATTTTGGGTGCCCAGAAATTATCCGTTACATGCACCTGCGTAAAAGCAACGGGCTGAATAGGATAATCATTTTTTAACTGGGCAGCAGCCTTGGTGGCAAAAAACATAAGTGCGGGCATCCCTAAAGCAACTACCCTGTAACTGAATCGGTTCATAAAATATTTATAGGCTTTCATTATTTTAATTTTCTCCTCCGCCAAAGTAATCAATGAAAAGGAGAGACATCCTGATATAATCCTCCCAACTAAAATCTCCTCTCCAAAACTATAAGACGATGCCCAGTAATAGCAATCTTAATTTAGCTGATTATTAACTGATATTAACCCGTTTTAAAACAAGAGGGCATTTGGAGGATAAAATAAGTTAATTATTACAATTCTATTCATGCGACTTATCGAAAATAAGGCAGCGCTTTGCTGCTGATTTATTGGCGGGATATTCCGATTCTTTGTTATTATGCTGCGCTAATCTTATTAATTGCTGCAAAGAAAACCTTTGTAAAACGATCCATCTTTTTCACTTTGTATGATATACACATAAAATAATTGCATAAAAAAAGGCTGCCTTTTATTATAGAGACAACCTTTTTTGTCCCCAACTTGTTGGGGATGACAGGGCAGCATGTTAACCCTCTGAACCTTTTGCAAAAAATTGCTGCAATTGATTCTTATAGCTTTTCGACAATTCCAATATTTGCTGATGACTGTATTTCTTTAAAGCCTTTTCCCTTTTTAATGCAACAGTTTTATTGTCAAATATTTCCAGGTGAAATAATTTCCAGGGAACTTTATGAGACGTGTATTCTGATTCCTGGTTATTATGCTGTGATAACCTTACAAGGGGTTGCAAAGAAAAACCTTTGTAAAACGACCCATCTTTTTCACTTTGTATGATATACACATAAAATAATTGCATAAAAAAAGGCTGCCTCTTATTATAGAGACAACCTTTCTTGTCCCCAACTTGTTGGGGAGGACTCGAACCCGTCCCTGACTTGTTGGGGATACCAGGGCAGCATGTTAACCCTCTGAACCTTTTGCAAAAAATTGCTGCAATTGATTCTTATAACTTTTAGATAATTCCAATATTTGCTGATGACTGTATTTCTTTAAAGCCTTTTCCCTTTTTAATGCAGCAGTTTTATTGTCAAATATTTCCAGGTGAAATAATTTCCAGGGAACTTTATGAGACGTGTATCCTGATTCCTGGTTATTATGCTGTGATAACCTTACAAGGGGCTCCAAAGAAAAACCTTTGTAAAACGATCCATCTTTTTCACTTTGTATGATATACACATAAAATAATTGCATAAAAAAAGGCTGCCTCTTATTATAGAGACAACCTTTCTTGCGGACCGGACGGGACTCGAACCCGCGACCTCTGCCGTGACAGGGCAGCATTCTAACCAACTGAACTACCGATCCAACACTATTATTAATATTTTAAGAACTTTTTTTTTCGAACCCGTCCCCAACTTGTTGGGGATGACAGGGCAGCATTCTAACCAACTGAACTACCGATCCAACACTATTATTAATATTTTAAGAACTTTTTATTTCGAACCCGTCCCCAACTTGTTGGGGATGACAGGGCAGCATTCTAACCAACTGAACTACCGATCCAACACTTTTATTAATATTTTAAGAACTTTTTTTTCGAACCCGTCCCCAACTTGTTGGGATGACAGCGCTACATTCTAACTAACTCTACTACCCCGCTGCTGAAGCCAGAATCAGGAATTGACCTGCCTTCTTTTTTTCGGGAGTGCAAAGATAGGTTTTTGATTTTCTCCTTCCAAAACTTTTATTAAAATATTGTAATCCCTAATTTTACACTCTATCTTACAATAAGAAAAACCTTTTGCCAGTAAACGAATTGTAAACCAAACCGCATAAACTTACATGCCAGAGCTTAAAAACAGACAGTTCCTAGATTTTGAAAAGCCCATAAAGGACCTGTACGACCAGATAGAGTTGCAAAAAGCAAGTGCCGAAAAAAGCAAGATCGACCTTAGTGATACCATAGCCAAGCTGGAACAAAAAATTACAGAGACAAAAAAAGAATTAACCAGCAACCTCACCCCCTGGCAAAGAGTGCAGCTCAGCCGCCATCCCGACAGGCCTTATACACTTAAGTACATTGATAAAATGTGTACCAATTTTATAGAACTGCATGGCGACAGAAACGTGAAAGACGATAAAGCTATGGTGGGCGGTTTTGCCCAGCTGGATGGGGAAACGGTAATGATCATTGGCCAGCAAAAAGGTATTAATACCAAGATGAGGCAGCTGAGAAATTTTGGTATGGCCAACCCCGAAGGCTACAGAAAAGCTTTACGCCTGATGAGATTGGCAGAAAAATTCAATAAGCCCATCATTACCTTAATAGATACCCCGGGTGCCTATCCCGGCCTGGAAGCTGAAGAAAGAGGCCAGGGCGAAGCCATTGCACGCAATATTTACGAAATGATACGCCTTAAAGTACCTGTAATATGCGTTATTATCGGCGAAGGTGCCAGTGGGGGCGCTTTGGGCATTGGTGTTGGCGACAAGGTTTTTATGCTGGAAAATACCTGGTATACCGTAATTTCTCCCGAAAGCTGCAGCAGCATTTTGTGGCGCACCTGGGATAAAAAGGAAACTGCGGCCGATCAGTTAAAATTAACCGGCGAAAATATGTTGCAATTTGGCCTGGTAGATGGCGTTATTCCCGAACCATTGGGCGGCAGTCATTGGGATTATGATGAGGCCGGGCAGATTTTAAAAAACTATTTATTACCGGTAATAGCCGAACTTAAAAAAATTCCGGCGCAGGAAAGAATCAACCAAAGAATTGAAAAATTCGGAAAAATGGGATTCTGGGACGAATAACAATAACATTACTGAACTTATCAAGAGGCTTATTCATGGCCTCTTTTTTATTGACACCCTGTTAAATACTAAGTTTCAATCACTTGCAATAATCAAGTAACTTTGATGTAAACATTTGCTTTTATGCTTAAAGTTGGCGTTATCGGTGCTGGTCATCTGGGAAAATTTCATTTAAACAATTGGGCCGAAATTGAAGGCGTGCAGTTGATTGGTTTTTGTGATACCGATGATGAAAATGCAAAATCCGTTAGTGAAAAATATAATTTACCCCGCTATGAATCTGTTGAACAATTAATAGATGATTGCGATGCACTGGACATAGTTGCCCCTACCAGTTTTCATTTTCAACTATGCGAAGCCGCTATAAAAAAAGGTAAACATGTATTTGTTGAAAAGCCCCTGGCCAATACTATGGATGAAGCCAGGGCATTGGTAAAACTGGCCAAAGAAGCCAATATCAAATTCCAGGTAGGGCATGTGGAAAGATTTAACCCTGCCTTTTTAGCCTTACAGGAATATAGTCTTCAACCGATGTTTATTGAAGTACACCGCCTGGCCCAATTTAATCCACGGGGTACTGATGTAAGTGTGATACTGGATCTGATGATACATGACATTGATATTATTTTAAGCCTTGTAAAAAGCAATGTGAATTATATCAGCGCCAATGGCGTTTCGGTAATGAGCGATACCCCTGATATTGCCAACGTAAGAATTGAGTTTGATAATGGTTGTGTGGCTAATCTTACCAGCAGCAGGATATCTATGAAGAAAATGCGCAAAATGCGCCTGTTTCAAAAAGATGCTTACATTGGTATTGATTTTTTAGAAAAGAAAACAGAGATCATTAAACTGAATACCCCCGGCGATAAAAATGTTTTTACTTTTGATATAGAAACCAACAGCGGCAAAAAAACTATTGCCATTGCCAATCCCAACGTACCGGAAGTAAATGCCATTAAAATGGAACTGGAAGAATTCAGGAACGCCATAGTGAACAATACCAATACCCCGGTTAGTGTGGTTGACGGGTTCAGGGCAATGGATGTGGCACACCAGATATTGGAAAAGATAAGCAAGGCAAACCATAGCTGATGTATTTTGCGCAATAATTCTTAACCCTTTTATTTTTACTTGAAACAGTTCAGGATACATATTGGATGGTATGCGGCAGGCGATTGTATTGCAGCAGTAATAGCATGGGTGATCTTTTATTTTGTAAGAAAGGAAATTATCGGCGAAGCTTTTTTAGCGGGCCATAAATTCTACCTCGGGTTAATTTTGTATCCCGTTGCATGGGTTATTTTATACCACCTTGCCGGTAGCTATAATAATATTTACCACAAATCACGCCTGCTGGAATTCATAAACACTTTCAATCATTCCCTTGCCGGCAGCAGTATTATTCTTTTTCTTTTTTTATTGTATGATGCCACCGGCGATTACAACATCTATTATAAAGAATTTCTTTCCTTACTGGGTATACAGGTTTTTATTACCTATATCACCAGGGTGTTTTTTTTAAAGAAAGTAAAAATACAGCTCGAAAATGGTACGGTATTTTTTAATACCCTTATTGTAGGGTCCAGCAATAATGCACTTGACCTGTACAAAGCAATTATCAATAATAAAGAAAAAACGGGTTACCGCGTAACAGGATTTGTAAACACCAATGGTAACAGCGGGTCGCAATTACCGGCAGCTATTATCAATTTTGGCAGTACAGAAAACCTGGAGCAGGTAATTGCTGAGAATAATATTGAAGAAGTAATTATTGCGGTAGAAAAAAAAGAAAGAGAGAAAATAGAAAAAGTACTACAACAACTGAGTGATAAAAACGTAAACATAAAAATCACTCCCGACACGGTGGATATTTTAAGCGGCGCCGTTCAAACCAATAATGTATTGGGCATACCACTGATCGACCTGCATTCCGGCCTGCTTTCTTCCTGGCAACAAAATATAAAACGTTTACTGGATATTGCAATAGCACTGTCTGCCGGCATCATACTTGCTCCGTTAATCATTTTTACGGCTTTACGGGTTATCCTTTCTTCCAGAGGCTCCTTATTTTTTTTACAGGAAAGGATAGGTTACAAAGGCAAACCCTTTATAATGTACAAGTTTCGCAGTATGGAAGATGGTGCTGAAAAAAACGGGCCGCAATTGAGTTTTGATGATGACCCCAGGATAACCCGCTGGGGCAGGGTAATGCGCAAATGGCGGCTTGACGAACTTCCTCAATTATGGAATATCATTAAAGGAGATATGAGTTTAGTAGGGCCGAGGCCTGAAAGAAAATTTTATATCAACCAGATCATTCAGCAGCACCCCGAATATAATTATCTGTTTAAAGTAAAACCGGGCCTCAGCAGCTGGGGTATGGTTAAGTTTGGGTATGCCTCCTCGGTAAGCGAAATGATTGAACGCATGCCTTACGACCTGATGTATGTGGAAAATATATCCCTTGCCCTGGATTTCAAGATCATGTTACATACTATAAAAATCATATTCAGCGGTAAAGGAAAATAGGAACCGGGCATTATGTACGCTATAATTATAAAGTTTAGCCAAATGCACTGATTTGTTTATTTTTGGAGAAACCATTTTGCCTTGAAGAGAATTTTCATTTTATTTATTCTGTTTCACTGTTATTTTATAACTGCCTTTTGCCAGCAGCCTTCTTCCTACTGGCAGCAACAGGTAAATTATAAAATTGATGTTACCCTTAATGATGCCGACAATACATTAGATGGTTTTGTAAAGATGGATTACATCAACAATTCGCCTGATACACTTTATTTTATATGGATACATCTTTGGCCCAATGCCTATAAAAACGACCGCACAGCATTCAGCGATCAGCAGCTGGAAAATGGCAGCACGGCATTTTATTTTGCCGATAATGATAAACGTGGTTATATCAACCGGCTCGATTTTCGTGTAAATGCCATCACAGCAAAAACAGCAGACCATCCGCAACACCAGGATATCATTAAATTAATTTTGCCAACGCCGCTGGCGCCAAAAAGCAGCTGCAAAATAGAAACACCTTTTCATGTAAAGCTGCCTTATAATTTTTCAAGAGGCGGGCATGTGGAGCAAGCCTACCAGGCCACACAATGGTACCCCAAACCGGCAGTGTACGATCGCAAAGGATGGCACCCTATTCCTTATTTAGACCAGGGAGAATTTTACAGTGAGTTCGGGAATTATGAAGTGCAGATAACAGTGCCTGAAAATTACGTGGTAGCTGCTACAGGTGATTTGCAGGAGCAGGATGAAAAAAACTGGCTGAAAGCTCGTAAGGTTTTTCGTGCCGAAAAAAAAGAACAGAAGAAAAGTACCATCACTCCCGTTAAAGAACCGGTGGTGGCTTCTTCAAAAAAAACAAAAACACTTCATTACATACAAAACAATGTACACGATTTTGCATGGTTTGCTGATAAAACATTTTCTGTTAAAACCGATACTTTACAACTACCATCGGGAAGAACAATCACAGTATATGTTTTTTACTATGCAGCAAATGAAACCATATGGGCAAACAGTATTGCATTCACCCGGCAGGCCATACTTACAAAAAGTAAATGGCTGGCAGAATATCCCTACAACGTTGTAAGTGTGGTTGATGGCGGCAATGGCGGTGGCATGGAATACCCTACCATCACTTTATTAGATGCAGGCGGCAGCGAAAAGATGCTTGACTTTGTTATCAATCACGAAGCAGGCCACAACTGGTTTTACGGCATACTGGCCAGCAACGAACGCCTGCACCCATGGATGGATGAGGGCATGAATACGTTTTACGATAACCGTTATGCGCTGCAGCAATATGGCAGCACATCTTTAGACCTGCAGGTTAAACCTGCATTTATAAAAAACAGGTTGCCGAAAGATATAGAGCCTGCTATTTTACAGGCGTTGGTCAATGCTAAAAAAGATCAGACTATAGCAACAGCCTCAGAAAATTTCAGTTTTGCCAATTATAATATGGTAGCATATACCAAAACCGGGCAATGGATGAAGTTGCTGGAGACTACATTGGGGCAGCCCGTTTTTGATAGCTGCATGAAAGAATATTACCGCCGCTGGAGTTTTAAACATCCATACCCCGAAGATTTTAAAAAAGTACTGGAAGATGTAAGTGGCAAAAATTTAGATGCTGCATTTTCTTTACTGAATACAAAAGGGGGCATTGTAAAAAATAATGCTAAAAAAGATATCCGTTTCGCTTTTTTATTTAACGCCAAAGAAAGTAATAAGCACCATTACATTTCTTTTTTACCGGCAGTGGGTTATAACTTTTATGATAAATTAATGCTGGGCGGTATTTTTCATAATTATACTTTCCCCGCCAGTAAATTTCAGTTTGTAGCTGCACCTTTATATTCTTCCAAAAGCAAAAGAATAAATGGTATCGGCCGAATAAGCTATAGCTGGTTCCCCGGTAGTAAAGGGCAAAAGGCCGAGTTGTCTGTTTCGGGCGCTTCTTTCAATGGCGATACTTTTACAGACTCTACTGCTAAACTGAATTATTTATATTTTTCAAAAATTGTTCCTTCTTTCAGATTTGTATTTGCCAATAAAAATCCCAGGAGCCTTGTAACAAAATTTGTACAATGGAAAACTTTTCTCATTAATGAGCAGCAATTATTGTTTACAAGAGATGATATCAGGCAGATTGATATCATCACCTATCCTGTTAAATCAAGATATATAAACCAGTTGCAGTTTGTGCTGGAAAATAACAGGGCATTATATCCTTACAAAGGCAACCTGCAGGTAGAACAGGGTGATGGTTTTGTACGCACTGGTTTTACAGGAAATTATTTTTTCAATTATGCCAAAGGCGGCGGAATGAATATGAGGATCTTTGCAGGTAAATTCTTTTATACAGGTGATAAAACATTCATCAGGCAATTTGAAACCGATCCTTACCACCTGAATATGACCGGGCCAAAAGGTTATGAGGATTATACCTACAGCAATTACTTTTTCGGCCGTAACGAATTCGATAAATTTTCAGCACAACAGATCATGGTCAGGGATGGCGCTTTTAAAGTGAGAACTGATCTGTTAAGTAATAAAATAGGTAAAACAGACGACTGGCTTGCTGCTGCCAACTTTACTACTGATATACCTAAAAATATCAACCCTTTACAAATGCTGCCGGTAAAAATTCCATTAAAGGCCTTCCTCGATATTGGAACCTATGCAGAAGCCTGGCAAAAAAATGCGGCTACGGGGCGTTTTATTTATGACGCCGGCCTGCAACTATCTTTATTTAAAAATGTACTCAATGTTTATTTCCCGCTTTTGTACAGTAAAGTGTACAGGGATTATTTTTTATCTACCATCCCGGAAAAAAGATTTGTAAAAACAATCTCTTTCAGTATCGATATTCAAAATGTATCGTTGAGAAAATTAATCCCTCAAATTCCTTTTTGATGGAAAGTATTCATTATCTCCTGCATCGTAATATAGATAAAAAAAAGTGGGACCATTGTATTGCTAACGCAGATAACGGGCTTATATACGGATACTCGTTTTATTTAGACACCATGGCAAAACAATGGGATGCTTTGGTATTAAATGACTACGAAGCAGTAATGCCATTAACCTTCAATACCAAATACCGCATCAGTTATTTGTATCAACCGTCATTCACTGCGGCGTTGGGGGTATTTGGCAAAAAAATTACTGCAGATCTGGTAAAAAAATTTCTTTCCGCCATTCCGGAAAAATTTAAATACTGGGATATCTATTTAAACCATGGAAATTATTTTGCCCCTGCTGGTTTTTCATTGTACGAGCGGATGAATTATGTGTTACACCTCAATTCAACATACGAACATCTCTATAGTAATTTCAAAGAATCAACGCAACGCAACATTAAAAAATTCGCACAACTTAAAGGCGAAATAAAAAAAGATATCCGGGTGCAGGATGTTGTAAACTTATCAAAACAACAATCCGGAACATTTGCACCACCTGGCAATGATGATTTTAACCACATCACCAGCCTGTACAATTTATTGCACCAGCAACATAAAGCCATCACCTACGGCGCTTACAGCAACCGGCAACTGGTAGCTTCAGCTGCATTTTTTTTTGACGGAACAAGGGCCTATTATATACTGGTAGGTAACCATCCGGATGGAAAGACTGTTGGTGCTTCTCATGCACTCATCAATGCTTTTATAAAAGATAATGCCGGGCAAAACCTATTGCTTGATTTTGAAGGAAGTGACATTCGTTCACTGGCATTTTTTTACAGCAGCTTTGGCGCAACAGAAGAAAAATATTGCGGCATTAAGTTAAACAGGCTGCCCCGCTTACTTCAATTCTTTAAAAAATAATTGTTGTTAATTACCGGAGATGATCTGTTCTGCTACTATAAGGTCTGCAGGCTTTGTAATTTTAAAATTATCATCCTCGCCTTCCACCAGGTGAATCCTTAATCCAAATGCTTCCACCACAGTGGCTTCATCTGTAAATTTATCTTTGTAATCGATATTAAAAGCAGGCAATAAAATTTTGCTATGAAAGGTTTGTGGTGTTTGTACCAGCTTAACACTGTTTCGTTCTACTGCGGCATTATCTTCACCTGTAACAATACGCACACTATCCTTGCTATCAATAACAGGAATGGCCGACCCGAATTCTATAGCAGCATTATAGCAACGCTTAATGAGATCACTGCTTACCAGGCAACGTACCGCATCGTGTACAAATACAATACACTCTTCTTTAATTAAACGCAGGCCGTTCTGTACGGAATGAAATCTTGTGCGGCCTCCTGTGGTGATCTTAATCCGGCTGTAATCAAAAAAAGCATCTATAATTTCCTGGCCTGCGGCAACATACTCTTCGGGCAAAACTAAAACGATCTGCATATCATCATACGATTGTAGAAATGTATTGATGGTATAATATAGTATCGGCTTGTGATTTAATAATAAGAATTGTTTAGGTACCGTATTATTCATCCTGGTTCCGGTACCACCGGCTACAATAACGGCAACCTTTTTTAATTGAATTGTATTTTCTTCCATTGTAAACTGAGTACTTAAAATAATGAGTACACAAAAATACGATAGGATTCTTAGATAAAAGAAATTGCTTCAAAGCAAACTAATCGTGGTATATTTTCACGTAATCTTCTCCATCACTATTTCTCATACCCCGATACATACCTGCACTGTTCAGCACCATCGCCACATTTCCGGCAGCATCCACGCCTATCATTCCTCCTTCGCCATCCATCTTTGGTAATTTGTTATTTACCACCTCTTCCATTGCTTCCTGTAAACTCAGCCCTTTGTATTCCATCAGGCAGCTCACATCATGTGCTGCTACTGCACGTATAAAAGGTTCGCCATGGCCGGTACAGCTTATTGCACAGGTTTTATTATTGGCATACGTTCCGCAACCAATTAAAGGACTGTCGCCGATACGGCCATATTTTTTATTGGTCATACCTCCGGTACTTGTTGCTGCAGCAATATTACCATCACCATCGCAGGCTACGGCACCAACGGTACCAAATTTTTTATCCTTAAATAATTCTTCCAGTCCCTGGTGTGTATGATCAAGAGAATAATTATCGCTATCCCTTATCGCTTTCCACTGATCGTACCTGAATTGCGAAAAGAAAAATTCATCCGGTTCTAATTTAATGCCTTGCTTAATGGCAAAATCATTGGCACC
Source organism: Ferruginibacter profundus (assembly GCF_054783275.1). NCBI lineage: Bacteria > Pseudomonadati > Bacteroidota > Chitinophagia > Chitinophagales > Chitinophagaceae > Ferruginibacter > Ferruginibacter profundus. The sequence goes on from NZ_BAAGQW010000002.1 coordinate 890,614, forward strand.
TTTTCCGCTTAAAAAAACGTGGTTACTGTTCAGCATTACTTCGGCCGCAAGCTCAATGGGGTTGCGTACATTACGTACTGCTGCCACTGCGCCGGCGGTAAGGTCTTTACCATTCATGATCGCCGCATCCATTTCCTGCACGCCTTTCTTTGTAAATACCGAGCCACGGCCTGCATTAAACATCAGGTTGTCTTCCAGTATTACAATGGCCGCCTTTACTGCATTCACTGCTGTTCCTCCTTCTTCCAGTACAGCATACCCTGCACTTAATGCATCATTAAGCCCTTTTAGATAAGCTGCCTCCAGCTCTGGTGTCATGTCTTCTTTTAAAATAGTTCCGGCGCCGCCGTGAATCGCAATCGATAGCTTTTGCATACGTGTTGGTGGGTATTAGTTGTATGCTCAAAAGTATCTAATTTACTGCCATAAAACTTCTACAATTTTCAGCCAATGTTTAAACGTAAGTTAACAATAAGCGATTTCTTTTTAATAGTTGTTAATCTGGTTCCCTTGTATGGTGTTTGGTTTGAGCACTGGGATGCCAGGCAAGTGTTCCTGGTGTATTGTATGGAAACTGTAATTGTAGGATTGATCAATGTAGTTAAGATGGCCTGCGTAACTATTTTTGTAAAAAAACAGGATGTATGGGAGAATGGCGGCAGCACCAGTATGCAAAGCGGCTGGCTATTTGTTTTCTTTTTTATTGCGCACTATGGCTTTTTTGTTTTTGTGCAAACACAAATATTTTTTGCCATCACCGGAATGTTGCCGGATGGCTCCATGTTAATGCGGTATTCAAAGATACCTGAACTACTGGGGCCCAACGGAAGATTGCTCCTGCTGATATTTATTGTTTATTACACCGCACAAAATGTTTTCAGTTTCTTTAGTTCAGGAGAATATAAAACGATCAGCATGGGCAGGTTATTATTTCAGCCCTACCTCAGAATTTTTGTGCAGCAATTTGTAGTGATTGTTGGCAGCATATTTTTATCGTTTGGCGCAGGAAAAATATTTATACTGGTATTTGTGGTCGTGAAAATTTTCTTTGAACTATTCGTGAACTTCGAAAGATTATTGGAAGTTGCAGAAAGAAGGCAGCGATTGAAAGATGAACTTAAAAAATAACAAACTTATATACTAATTCCTGCTTTGTCCTGTTATCTGAATTAAACATGATGTTTACGGAAGGCAATTGAATTTCTGCCATGGGCAGCAAGCCGGATAAGACATTCTTTATAGAATCGTAGGTTTCTTTGGTAAGAAATTCTTTCTTCAATGTAAGCTCAATGGATGCCGGTAAAGGGTTACTCTTTATAAACGACTTCCATGTGGTGTCCTCATTATCCTCTGTAAATTTATCAAGCGCTTTTTCAGAACTTAGAAGTTCAATCTTTTTAAACACTCCCATTGACTCCAGTTTTACAGAATATTCATTAAGCATTTTATCAGTAACTATACCACTAAAATACAATACGTAATGAGTAAGCTCCGAATAGGTTTGCTGAAAAATATCTCCTGTATTAATACTTACAAATCCCGTAGTCCCTATAGGTAATTGCTTTATTATTTTATTAGTTACCAGTGCCGGAGTAATCAGTTCTTTAATGTAGAATTGGGGTTCAGATGCAGTATCTTCTATAATTTCTCCATCTTTAGCCCAACCAAAATATTTTATGGAAACAATTCCTTTTCCTCCTTTTCCTGTTTCAGAAATGGTATACTTTAAGGAACGGGAAGAGTCGAGTATTTGCCACTTATTGCTGTCGATACTGTTTTTTGTATTGCAGGAATACAGCCAGCAAATAAAAACAATAAAGCAGATCTTATGCATCCCGGTCAGTTTATTTAAGTAACTGAATACACTCGTGCAATAATTTTTCTTTGTCAATAGCAACGGTGCCTACTTCTTCGCAAACCAGTCCGCCGGCAATATTGGCCACATCGGCCATTAAGGTGATATTTTTTGTTGCGGCATAAACCAATGAAGCCACGGCAATAACGGTATCGCCTGCGCCGCTTACATCGGCAATGTTGCGTATGTGTGTGGGAATAAGTGCGGCTGTAGCAGCATCATTATAAAAAACCCCTTTTTCCGATAAGGTGATAAAGGATATTTTATGTTGCAGTTTATCCTGCAATTGCAGGTGAATATCTTTCAGCAGGCTTAAAGTAATATCATCAGATAAAATATTTAATCCTTCTTTTACTTCTTTTAAATTGGGCTTAAAAATATCAACCCCCTTATACGCAAAAAAGTTTTTTCGTTTGGGGTCAACAGTAGTAATGATATTATGATGTTTACATAAACTGATGATCTTGGTGATAATGTTTTCTGTAAGTACCCCTTTATTGTAATCTTCCAGCACTACAACATCAGGTGATTCAGCGGCAATAAATTCTTCGAATGCATACAATAGTCTTTCTTCATCAGCTGTACTGATATCATTGGTCAATTCTGCATCTAACCGCATCATGTGCTGGTTGCGGCTGATGATCCTTATCTTATTGGTAGTAATGCGTTCTTCGCTATACACCAGGTATTTTGTATTGATGTGATTGCCGGCAAATAATTTTGTGAGTTGTTCCCCGTCATCATCTTTACCCAACACACTCAATACACTTACCGCCGCACCCAGCGATTGTAAATTCAACGCTACATTTCCTGCACCACCAATGCGTAATTCTTTTTTACTTACTGCCACTACGGGCACGGGTGCTTCAGGAGAAATGCGGTCTACTTTTCCCCACCAATACGTATCCAGCATCACATCGCCTATTACGGCAACTTTTAATTGACTAAACTGGTGAAATAATTTTTCAAAATCGATAACAGACATAGAACATTACACCTTTTTCTGATTAGAGATCGCAATATAATAAATAGGGATACCAATAAGTACAATACCCAGGCCTATTCCGGCATACAGGGGTTTCATTAAAATAAGAAACACACAAAATATCAATGCCAGGATAATATAAATAACAGGCAGCACGGGGTAACCAAAAGCTTTATAGGGCCTTTCGGCATCGGGTCTTTTCTTTCTTAAAATAAAAATACCAATAATAGTAAGTGCATAAAACAACACTACTACAAACGATATCATATCCAGCAGATCGCCATATTTACCACTAAGGCAAAGTAAAGCGGCCACCAGGCATTGTATCCATAAGGCAAATTCAGGAACTGAATTTTTATTTAAGTTGGCTGCTTTCTTAAAAAACAAACCGTCTTTAGCCATCGTATTATACACTCTTGCCCCTGCCAGTATTAATCCATTATTACAACCAAAAGTGGAAATCATAATTAATACTGCAATTACATAAGTACCGGCATCGCCAAAAATATTTTTAGCTGCGGTAACTGCTACCCTGTCGTTTTCTGCAAAAGCAATATCATGTAAGGGTAGTACATTTAAATACATCAAATTAGCGCATACATAAATTATCGTAACAATCAGGGTCCCTAAAAACAGGCTCAGGCCAATATTTTTCTTAGGGTTCTTAATCTCCCCGGCAATAAAAGTTACATTATTCCACGAATCGCTGCTGAAGATAGAACCTACCATTGATGCCGCGATGGCGCCAATTAATGCACTACCCCCAATAGGCAGCCAGGCGGGGCCTAAATCTGTTGTATTATATTTCATGGCAGTAAAACCTGTTTGCCAGTTCTCCTGCCAAAAGCTATGTTTTACAGCAAAGAATCCAAATATGATCAATCCAAAAAGGGCTAACAATTTTGTAGAGGTAAAAATCCGCTGGATCAGTTTTCCGCCTTCAATTCCCTTGGTATTAACGTAGGTAAGAAAAATAATTAAAACGATCGCCACAATTTGTGCCGCAGATATAGTGACAAACCCAAGATCGGCAATGATATTTTTTTCGCTTAAAAAAGGAAAAAGATAAGCGGCAAATTTACTGAATGCCACACCTACTGCAGCAATGGTGGCTGTTTGTATCACAGCAAAAAAACTCCAGCCATATAAAAATCCCGCCAGCGGGTTAAAGGCTTCCTTTAAATACACATACTGTCCTCCGGCTTTAGGATACATCGCACTTAACTCACCATAACTTACTGCTGCAGTAAGCGTCATAAAACCGGTTATCAGCCATACTGCAATCAGCCAGCCGGCACTGCCTACGTTCCGGGTAATATCGGCACTTACAATAAAAATACCGGAGCCTATCATGCTGCCGGCAACTACCATGGTGGCATCAAATAAGCCCAGGCTGGGTTTAAAAGATGGCTGGGTTAAATTATCCTCTAATAGATCAGTGGTTTTTTCTGCCATAAAAAAGTTCCGGTTTAATATACCGGAACAAGATAAATAATTTTATTGGATTGAATTACTTATTGGTATCAGGCTTCAATCTTTCATTCATGCCTATGATCACATCTTTGGTAATATCAAGGGTGCTGTCTTTATAAATAAGGTAATCCATGCCACCCCCTGTGGTAAATATGTATTGAAACTTTTTTTCTTTGTTATATTCAGATAAAAACGCTTTCAGGTCTTTCTGAATTTTTTCCATCAGGCTAAAACTCCTTTGGTTAAATATCTGCGATTGCTTCTGCCTTTCCGTTTCTATATTCTGTTGCTCCTGCATTAATTGAGCCTGTAAATTCTGAATATCTTCGGGCCTTGGATTGGGATTCTTTTGTTTGAAATTTTCCTGTTTTGCTTCCAATGCTTTATAATCAGCCGCAATTTTTGCTTCTACCACTTTTTGATCGGCCTCCAGGCTTTTCCGGTTTTGCTTAAGGTATACCAGGTGCTCATTCAGCGAATCAAGCTCTACATAAGCTATTCGATGCTGGGTGGTGCAACTGTCCTTTGCTATTTTATTTTCCGCCGCTATTTTATCTCCCCCTTTTTTCGCCGAAAAATTATTATAATACAAATAACCAACAGCCGCCAGCAGGACAAGGTTTATAGCAATCGATAACTTATTCATTTCACAACGGTTTACAAGTAGCAAGATAACGACAAAACAAGATTTGGCAATGCTTACCAGCCAAGTTTTAGGAAAGGGTTAACGGTACAGTTTTTCAATTTTTTCTTAAAAGATTTACAATATTTAACTTATGCACTGGGCAATGTTAAACTCCAGCCTTTCATCAAAAAATCCTGTACCAGCGGATCATTTTCAACACCTTCTTTTAAAGTATTGATACCCGCTTTACGGGAAAAATTATTTTGGAGGTATACATATCCTCCAAAACCAACAAAGCCTGCCAGGAAGAAAAGTATAACACTCACAAAAACATTAAACTCAATAAAATTATATACTGTAAATGCCAACACTGCAGCTGCCGCTACCATTGCAATTACTAATGCCTTCTTTTTAGACGCCTCGTGTATCGATCTGCAATTAGCACATCTTGGAATGCCAATATCAATTTTAGCATACTTTACAGACCGGTATACGATAATATTGGTCCTGTCTTTTTCTCTGAAAATGGGTACAAAATAGCTGTCATTTACTTTTTCTGCAATGCCATCAAAACAATAACTGCACTTTTTTGAAACAGGTTCTATTCTTTTTAATCTTTCATTAAATACATGAGTAGAATCTTCCATCTGGCCAGGCTTTCAGAGTTATAAAAAATGGTGTAATTATACAAACTAAGATAAGTAGAAATCAGTAAATATAAAATAATTACGGGTCCAGGATTAGCCTGCTCTTTGTCACCGGGCATAGTAATTTTAATTACTGGGATAAAAGAAAAACGAATTGAAAATTCATTGTACTAAACAAAAAAGGAGCAAGATTTTCATCTTGCTCCTTTGCTATTTTAAACGAATTGAAAATTCGTTCTACCTGTACTAATTACTCTTCGTCATCAAAACTCATTGCTTCTTTTGTAGTCATCAGCAATTCGTATTCTTCTTTACTACCCACGATCATATTTTCAAATTCACGTAAGCCTGTACCAGCCGGTATATGATGTCCTGTAATAACGTTTTCTTTCAAGCCAAGCATTTCATCTGTCTTACCTTGTATGGCTGCAGAAGACAATACCTTGGTAGTTTCCTGGAAGGATGCAGCAGATATCCAGCTATGTGTACCTAATGATGCCTTGGTAATACCTAACAACAACGGTGAAGAGGTTGCAGGATGTGCATCACGGAATTCCACTAATTTTTTATCTGCTCTTCTTAATACTGAGTTTTCTTCACGTACATCACGTAAAGTAACGATCTGTCCGGTTTTCAACTTAGTACTATCACCATGCTCAGTTACAACTTTCTTGTCAAAGATGTAATCATTCTCAGCATTAAAGTCGTGCCTGTCTTCTGTATCTCCTTCTAAGAATTTAGTATCGCCGGCATCTTCAACAGTTACTTTACGCATCATCTGCCTTACAATAACTTCTACGTGTTTATCATTGATCTTCACACCTTGCAAACGATATACTTCCTGTATCTCATTCACCACGTATTCCTGAACAGCAAATGGTCCTTTAATAGCCAGGATATCAGCAGGAGCAGTTTGACCGTCACTTAATGCTGCACCGGCTTTTACAAAGTCACCATCCTGTACCAGGATCTGGCGGGACAATGGAACCAGGTATTTCTTAACCACGCTGTCTTTAGCTTCCACAATGATCTCCCTGTTACCACGCTTGATAGCACCAAATGCAACCACACCATCAATTTCACAAACCACAGCAGGGTTGCTTGGGTTTCTTGCTTCAAACAATTCTGTTACACGTGGCAGACCACCCGTGATATCTTTCAGCTTGCTTAATACCCTTGGAATTTTAACCAATACCTGTCCGCTCTTCACATCATCTCCTTCCTCTACAACTACGTGTGAGCCTACCGGTAAGTTATAAGATTTCTTCTCTTTACCTTCTACAATGATAGTAGGCAGTTTGGTCTTATCTTTTGTTTCAATAACCACTTTTTCACGGTGACCGGTTTGTTCGTCTGATTCATCACGATAAGTGATACCATCCAGTAATGCTTCAAATTTAACCTGTCCGCCCACTTCAGCAACAATAACGTTGTTGAACGGATCCCAGGTACAGATCACTTCACCTTTGGTAACTTTCTGTCCGTCTTTCACATTCAATGTAGCACCGTAAGGAACGTTATTGGTAATTAATAAACGATCGTTCTTCACATCCATAATCCTCACCTCACCGGTACGTCCTATTACCACATGTACTTTCTTGCCTTCATTATCTTCAGTAGCCACTGTACGTAAACCATCAAACTGTATGGTACCATCAAACTTAGCAGGTAATGTAGATTCTACAGAAGCAGAGCCTGCCACACCACCCACGTGGAAAGTACGTAAGGTTAACTGCGTACCCGGTTCACCGATAGACTGTGCAGCAATGATACCTACAGCATCACCTCTTTGTGCCAGCATACCGGAGGCAAGGTTTTTACCATAACATTTCACACACACACCACGTTTGCTTTCGCAGGTTAATACAGAACGTATTTCAACAGTTTCAATACCGCTTTCGTCAATCTTCTTCGCCATATCAGCACTGATCTCTTCACCTGCATTGATCAGCAATTCTTCAGTTACAGGATGGAATACATCATGTAAAGAAGTACGACCTTCAATCCTGTCGCTCAATGGCTCAATGATATCTTCATTATCTTTTAATGCCGAAGTTGCAATACCACGTAAAGTGCCGCAATCTTCTTCATTGATAACCACATCCTGGCTAACATCCACCAGCCTACGTGTTAAGTAACCAGCATCCGCTGTTTTCAAAGCCGTATCCGCCAAACCTTTACGGGCACCATGCGTACTGATAAAGTACTCCAATACACTTAAGCCGTCTTTAAAGTTTGCAAGGATCGGGTTTTCAATAATCTCAGATCCTGATGAACCTGATTTACGCGGCTTGGCCATCAATCCCCTCAAACCAGCCAGCTGCTTGATCTGCTGCTTACTACCACGGGCACCCGAATCCAGCATCATATAAACAGAGTTGAAACCTTGTTTATCATTTGCTAATTCACGGATCAGGGTTTCAGTAACCTTGGTATCCACACGGCTCCAGATATCAATGATCTGGTTGTAACGCTCGTTATTGGTAATTAAACCCATATTATAGTTATCCCACACTTCACTCACCTCTCCTTGCGCATTATCAATCAATTGTTCTTTAACATCAGGAATGATAAGGTCATTAATGTTGAATGATAATCCACCACGGAACGCCATACGGTACCCCAATGTCTTAATATCATCTAAGAATTTAGCTGTAACCGGAACATTGGTCCATTTCAAAATGTCACCAACGATCTCACGTAAAGATTTCTTGGTTAACAGTGCATTGATAAAACCAACTTCTTTCGGAACGTGCTGGTTAAAAATTACACGACCAACAGTTGTTTCAATTAATTTATTGGTTAAAGTACCATTAGCATTACGCACATTGGCTTTTACCCTTATGTTAGCATGAAGATCAACCTGCTTTTCGTTGTAGGCAATAATTACTTCTTCAGCAGAATAAAACGCTTTACCCTGGCCTTTTACAATATCATCTCCGATTGTTTTTTTACCCTTGGTAATGTAATACAAACCAAGCACCATATCCTGTGAAGGAAGGGTAATAGGTGTACCATTCTGTGGGTTCAAAATATTGTGAGAAGAAAGCATTAATAACTGGGCTTCCAATACCGCTGCATTACTTAATGGTACGTGTACCGCCATCTGATCACCATCGAAATCCGCATTGAACGACGTGGTTACCAATGGATGCAATTGTATCGCTTTACCTTCAATCAATTTTGGCTGGAAGGCCTGTATTGACAAACGGTGAAGGGTTGGGGCCCTGTTCAACATTACCGGGTGACCTTTCAGAATATTTTCTAAGATATCCCAGATAATAGCTTCTTTTTTATCAACTAATTTACGGGCAGATTTTACCGTTTTAACGATACCCCTTTCAATCAGTTTACGAATAATAAACGGCTTAAATAATTCCGCAGCCATGTCTTTCGGTAAACCACACTCATGCATTTTCAATTCCGGTCCTACCACAATTACAGAACGACCTGAATAATCCACACGTTTACCTAACAGGTTCTGACGGAAACGTCCCTGCTTACCTTTCAACACATCACTCAATGACTTCAATGCACGGCCACCTTCTGCTTTTACAGCATTGGATTTACGGCTGTTATCAAATAAGCTATCTATCGCTTCCTGCAGCATACGTTTTTCATTACGTAAGATCACTTCAGGAGCTTTAATTTCCAACAATCTTTTTAAACGGTTATTACGGATAATAACACGGCGATAAAGGTCATTAAGATCAGATGATGCAAAACGGCCACCATCCAATGGCACCAATGGACGTAATTCCGGTGGAATTACAGGAATATATTGCATTACCATCCACTCAGGACGGTTGTTGATCCTTGTATTGGCATCACGGAAACCTTCTACAACGCTCAAACGCTTTAATGCATCTGCTTTACGTTGCTGAGATGTTTCGTTGGCAGCAGAGTGACGCAGATCAAAACTCAGTTGATCCAGGTCGATGCGCTGTAACATATCATGTACAGCCTGTGCACCCATCTTAGCAATGAATTTGTTTGGGTCTTCATCAGGCAGATGCTGATTATCTTTTGGCAATGTATCTAAAATATCCAGGTATTCTTCTTCAGTTAACAGATCACCGTAGTTCTGTCCTTTATCAGCACGGATACCAGATTGTATCACCACAAATCTTTCATAATATACAATGCTCTCTAATTTCTTAGAGCTCATTCCTAATAAATAACCAATTTTGTTTGGTAAAGATTTAAAGTACCAGATATGCACCACAGGCACCACCAGTTTAATGTGTCCCATTCTTTCACGACGTACTTTCTTTTCTGTTACTTCCACACCGCAACGGTCGCACACAATACCCTTATAACGTATACGCTTGTACTTTCCGCAGGCACATTCATAATCCTTTACCGGCCCAAAAATCCTTTCGCAAAACAAACCATCTCTTTCAGGTTTGTAAGTACGGTAGTTGATGGTTTCAGGCTTTAAAATTTCGCCATAGCTTTTTTCCAAAATACTATCCGGAGAAGCCAAACCAATAGTGATTTGTGAAAATGTTGCCCTCGGACGGTTTTCTTTTTTGAATGCCATATGATAATTAATAATTAGTAATTAATAATGAATAATCTTCGTCAGTCGTGATACGTTAGTCGTGAGTGGAGAACTATTCGCTCTGTCTCACGCATGACGATTCACGTCTCACGCCTCGTTATTCGAATTTAAGATCAAGACCTAATCCTCTTAATTCATGTACCAATACATTGAATGATTCAGGAATGCCGGCTCTTGGAACGTTATCACCTTTTACAATTGCTTCGTACGTTTTAGCCCTTCCGATGATATCATCAGATTTAAGCGTTAACAATTCCTGCAAAATGTTAGATGCACCGTATGCTTCCAATGCCCAAACCTCCATCTCACCAAAACGCTGTCCACCAAACTGTGCCTTACCACCTAACGGTTGTTGTGTGATCAAACTGTATGGTCCGATTGAACGGGCATGCATTTTATCATCCACCATATGGTGCAGCTTAATGATGTAGATGATACCTACGGTTGCTTTTTGGTCAAAGCGTTCGCCGGTTTCTCCATCGTATAAGTAGGTATGACCGAATTTAGGTAAACCTGCTTCGTCAATTTTTTCTGCAATTTCATTTACCGAAGCACCGTCAAAAATTGGAGTTGCAAAACGAACACCTAATTTTTCACCTGCCCAGCCTAACGCTGTTTCGTAGATCTGTCCAAGGTTCATACGACTAGGTACACCCAACGGATTCAATACAATATCAACCGGTGTTCCGTCTTCAAGGAAAGGCATATCTTCCTGGCGAACGATCTTGGCAACAATACCTTTGTTACCGTGGCGACCCGCCATTTTATCACCCACCTTTAATTTACGTTTAACCGCTAAGTACACTTTAGCCAGTTTCAACACACCTGCAGGTAATTCATCACCAATGGAAATGTTGAATTTCTCTCTCTTATACCTTCCTAATTCCTCGTTGTACTTAATGTTGTAGTTATGCAACAAGATGTTGATCAATTCATCCACTTTAGCATCACCGGTCCATCCTAACGGGTTAACATTCTGATAGTCGATGTTGGCTAAGTTTTTAGCATTGAATTTTGCACCTTTACCAATCAATACTTCACCAAAATTATTGCTAACACCTGCACTGCTCTTCTCTTTCAATAAAGTCTGTAGTTTGTTGATCAATAATTCCAGCAGGTCTGTTTCATTCTTTTCGTGCGTTTTCTCAATCTTGTCCAACTGAGCCTTTTCACGAACCTTGGCATTCTTATCTTTCTTAGCTCTCTGGAATAATTTTTTATCAATAACAACACCTTCTGTTCCGCTTGGTGCTTTTAATGAGGCATCTTTTGCATCACCTGCTTTATCACCAAAGATGGCACGTAACAACTTCTCTTCAGGAGTTGGATCGCTTTCACCTTTTGGAGTGATCTTACCAATGATGATGTCACCTTCTTTAATATGTGCACCTATACGAATGATACCATTCTGATCCAGGTCTTTAGTAGCTTCTTCACTTACGTTTGGAATATCCGGAGTCAGTTCTTCTTCACCTAATTTAGTATCACGTACTTCAATTTCAAACTCACTGATATGAATAGACGTAAACAAATCTTCTTTAACAACCTTTTCTGAGATCACGATAGCATCCTCAAAGTTGTACCCCTTCCATGGCATGAACGCCACTTTCATATTTCGGCCTAAAGCTAATTCACCGCCTTTGGTTGCATAACCTTCAGTTAAGAAATCGCCTTCACTAACTTTTTGTCCTTTTGTTACAGCAGGACGCAGGTTAATTGTAGTTTCCTGGTTGGTGCGAACAAACTTGGTCAATTTATATACTACCAGGTCTTCTTCAAAAGAAACCAATTGCTGTGTTTCATTTCTCTTATAGCGAACGTGTATTTCATTTGCATCTACATATTCTACCACACCGTCTCCGTCTGCATGAATCTGGATCCTTGCGTCACGTGCAGCTTTACCTTCCAAACCGGTACCTACAATAGGCACTTCAGGTTTGATCAATGGTACAGCCTGGCGTTGCATGTTCGATCCCATCAGGGCACGGTTAGCATCATCATGCTCAAGGAACGGAATCAATGAAGCACTTAAACCAACGATCTGGTTAGGCGCCACATCCATATATTCCACTTCTGTTTTTGGAAGGATCGGGAAATCACCTGTCTGGCGACTCTTGATCATATCCTCAACAAAGTTTCCTTTATCATCCATATCGATATTTGCCTGTGCAATCTTCGCTGTATCTTCTTCTTCGGCACTAAGGAAAGTGATCTTTTTCATATCCACTTTACCATCAGTTACTTTACGGTAAGGTGTTTCAATAAAGCCCATGTCATTGATCTTGGCATGTACACAAAGTGTAGATATCAAACCAATGTTTGGTCCTTCCGGAGTTTCAATAGTACATAAACGGCCGTAGTGAGAATAGTGAACGTCACGAACCTCAAAACCTGCACGCTCCCTGCTTAAACCACCGGGTCCTAGTGCGGAGATACGACGCTTATGCGTAATCTCACTCAAAGGATTGGTTTGATCTAAGAACTGGGACAACTGTGATGTACCAAAGAAAGAGTTGATAACAGAAGATAATGTTCTTGCATTGATCAGGTCAACCGGGGTAAACACCTCATTATCACGTACGTTCATTCTTTCACGGATGGTACGGGCCATACGGGCCAGACCAACACCAAACTGGGCATATAATTGCTCGCCCACAGTACGTACGCGACGGTTGCTTAAGTGATCAATATCATCAATCTCACTTTTACCATTGGTTAATAATACCAGGGTTTTAATGATGGCGATGATATCATCTTTAGTTAATACTTTCTTTTCGATAGGGAAGTTTAAACCAAGGCGGCGGTTAATTTTATAACGGCCTACTTCACCTAGATCGTAACGCTTATCGCTGAAGAATAATTTATCAATGATACCACGTGCAGTTTCATCATCAGGGGCATCAGCTCCACGCAATTGCTTGTAGATGTGCTGTACCGCTTCCAGTTCACTGTTAGAAGTATCTTTATTTAAAGTGTTGTAGATAATGGCATAATCACCGCTCACTTCTTCTTTCTGGATAAAAACGCTCTTCACGTCCATTTCCAGTATCATGGCGATGTTGGATTCGTCTAACAAAGTATCCCTTTCCAAAACGATCTCATTTCTTTCGATAGAAACCACTTCACCGGTATCTTCATCCACAAAATCTTCCACCCAGGTACGTAATACACGGGCGGCAAGGCGCTTGCCGATATAGTTAGCTAAAGTTTTTTTATCTGCTTTTACTTCATCAGCCATACCGAATAATTCCAGGATGTCCTTATCAGTTTCAAAACCGATGGAACGTAACAGGGTGGTTACAGGGAATTTTTTCTTACGATCGATGTAAGCATACATCACGTTATTGATGTCTGTTGCAAATTCCATCCAGGCTCCTTTAAAAGGAATAACCCTTGCAGAATATATTTTTGTTCCGTTGGGGTGAATTGACTGGCCGAAGAATACACCAGGTGAACGGTGTAACTGGCTAACCACTACCCTTTCGGCACCATTGATAACAAAAGTACCACGTGGGGTCATGTAAGGAATGTTTCCTAAGAACACATCCTGAACAATCGTCTGGAAATCCACATGTTCTTCATCATTACAACTTAAACGCAATTTTGCTTTTAAAGGCACGGCGTAAGTCAATCCCCTTTCGATACACTCTTCAATAGTGTAGCGTGGCGGATCTACGAAGTAATCCAGGAATTCCAGTACAAAGATGTTACGGGTATCAGTAATAGGAAAATTTTCCTTGAATACACGGAACAATCCTTCTACGTTCCTTTTATCAGGGGTTGTTTCCAGCTGGAAAAAGTCTCTGAAAGATTGGATCTGGATTCCGAGCAAATCGGGTTGTTCTGCCAAGAGTTCAACTTTTCCAAAATTGATACGCTTAGCAGCGGGTGTTTTTGTTGCAGACATATTGTAATTAAGACGTTTAAGTGTGCAGAAGATCCTTTAAAATCCGGCTTTGAAAGCTATTGATGCCACTAAGCCTAAATTAAAGGAGGGCAAAGGTAGGGATTTTTTTTAGATTTTTGATTTCCGATTTTGGATTTTTCTGGTTTTGGAAGGGTTTTTGTGGATAACAGCGCTTTTTTAACTTTTTGGCAGTCCTTTCAAGCAAAAAGCCGACCCACCAAAGGCGGACCGGCTTTTAAAGCTATTTTTAGAAAAGCTTACGAATTAAGCAATCTCAACATCAGCACCAGCTTCAGTTAATTTTGTTTTTAATTCTTCAGCAGTTGCTTTATCAACACCTTCTTTAACTGGTTTTGGAGCACCATCCACTAAATCTTTAGCTTCTTTCAAACCTAAACCTGTTAATTCTTTAACGATCTTAACAACCGCTAATTTGTTAGCACCACCGCTTTTCAGGATAACATTGAAAGATGTTTTCTCTTCAACTGCAGCAGCTTCGCTACCAACGCCACTTACTACAACTGCAGCAGCAGCTGGTTCAATACCGTATTCTGATTTTAAGAATTCAGCTAATTCCTGAACTTCTTTAACTGTTAAGCTTACTAATGATTCAGCTAATACTTTTACGTCTGCCATAATGATTAAATTTTTTCCGCCTTCATTGTTTTTGACTCCGGCGGAGATTAAAAAAATTTGTTTGTTCCCTTTAACCTGGGAGAGGTATTTATTTGTTGTATTAGTTAATTAATTTACGGGAAACCAATTAACCAGTTAACTAATTAACCTTCTGCCGGCGCAGCAGCTACTTCAGCAGCAGCTTCTGGTCTGTTTTGCAAAGCACCAATAACACGTTGTATCGGAGATTGCAACAAGCCGATAACTTCACCAATAAGCTCATTCTTGGTTTTGATGTTAGTTAACGCTTTCAATTGATTGTCGCCAACAAACACATCGCCGTTGATGAATGCCGCTTTCAGCTCAGGTTTTTCACCTTTACTTTCTTTACGGAAACTGCTTAAAATTACAGCTGGTTCCTTAGGATTTTCGCTGAACAATAATGCAGTTACTTTATGCAGAGAATCATAAACACCAGCATATTTTGCAGTGTCAATACCTTCCAATGCTTTTTTAATTAAAGTGTTCTTAGCCACTTTCATTTCTACATTCTTATCAAAGCATACACGACGCAGTTTGGTTACCTGTGCAACAGTTAAACTTTCTGTATCGGTAATGTAGAAATTATCATATTGATTAAATTTCTCTTTCAGAAATTCGATCACTTCATTTTTTTCCTGTTTTGTCATAACAAATATTTTTTTCATCCTTAGCGTTAGCCGAAGGATCAGTTTTGAACAGATTTAGTGTCAATTGCAATACCGGGGCTCATTGAGCTTGCCATACTAACGCCTTTTAAATAAGTACCTTTTGAAGAAGAAGGTTTTAATTTGATAATAGCGTTAATTAATTCCTGGCTGTTTTCTGCAATTTTTTCAGGTGCAAAACTTACACGGCCGATAGATGCATGGATAATACCCACTTTATCTACTTTAAATGCAATTTTACCTCCTTTCAAATCATTGATTGCACCAGTTACATCATTAGTTACCGTACCGGTTTTAGGGTTGGGCATTAAGTTACGAGGACCTAACACTTTACCCAGTTTACCAATTTTAGGCATTACTGACGGAGTGGCCACAATAACATCAATATCTGTCCAGCCACCTTCAATTTTTGTGATGAACTCATCAAGGCCAACAAAATCAGCACCTGCAGCAGTTGCTTCAGCTACTTTATCTGGCGTACACAAAACCAATACACGTTTAGTTTTACCGGTACCGTGCGGTAATGAAACCGTACCACGGATGGCCTGGTCTGCCTTCTTAGGGTCAACGCCTAATTTAATGTGCAGGTCAACAGAACTATCAAATTTTGTGGTGTTTACTTCTTTTACTAAAGTTGATGCTTCCTTAAGGGAATAAGCTTTATTAATATCAACCTTAGTATTTGCTACTTTTCTTTTTTTCGTAATCATTTTTACAAATATTTTCGGCCTGCCTGCCGGCAGACAGGTTAATAATTAATTTTCCCAAGGGGCTTTTCCGTCAACAGTTAATCCCATACTACGTGCAGTACCAGCAACCATGCTCATGGCACTGTTTAAAGTAAAGGCGTTAAGATCAGCCATTTTATCTTTAGCGATCTCTTCTACCTGGCTCCAGGTAACTTTACCTACTTTAACACGATTGGGTTCTTTACTTCCGCTTTGCAATTTAGCAGCTTCTAAAAGTTGTACTGCAGCTGGTGGAGTTTTAATGATGAAGTCGAAAGACTTATCAGCATAAACGGTGATCAATACAGGAAGAACTTTTCCTGGTTTATCCTGGGTTCTTGCATTGAATTGCTTACAGAACTCCATGATGTTCACACCTTTAGAACCTAAGGCAGGTCCGATTGGCGGTGCTGGATTGGCTTGCCCTCCTTTACATTGGAGTTTAACATAGCCAGTGATTTCTTTTGCCATTGTTTACATTTTTTGGTGATAACGTCCGGGCATTTACCAGGACTCCCAATACAATAATATTCCTTTAAGAACTATTTTGGGACGGCAAAGGTAGGTAAATATTTTAGATTTTTGGTTGGAGATTGGAGATTTTTTAAAATTTGAAATCATTGCTGAAAACCAATGATTTGAGGTTTTAATATTTTTGATTTTACGGTATATCTGTAGAGTTTTATAATTTCTTAAATTTTAAAAGAACCAAATTTTCTTTTTCCGCTTCCTCCTTTCCATTTGCTAAAAGATTCTTGAAAATTAAGTTTTTTCTTACTTGTAATTTTGGTTGAAGAATTATATACCGCTATGTTCAAATCAGCTTCGATTTTCCATATATCGCCAATCAATTTACAATTGATATACCCTTCTGCCGATATTAAAAACTCACGAATATTTGGCCCCTCTCTTAACAAATAAATAAAAGGAATATTAGAGGAGTCTTTAGCAGAAATATGAATGTTATAGCTGGATGTATTTTCTGGGATTTCCCAAACTGCTCTCACCAAGATTTCGTCATCAAAAATATCAGAAGTACAATCATACTCTTTAGATAATCGAAATACAATATTTCTTCCCGTATCAACGGCTGATACCGGATATTTAACAATAGATGCGTTGCCAACAAACTCAAAATAGGAATTCTTTGAGCAATTCAATTCACCAGATTGAGCTAAAAGAATGTAACTAATAGCGGATAAGTATATTGTTAAAATGTATTTCATTTCAAATTCTTTAATTAATTATCTCAGCTGTAATTTACTTCCCATTTATCAGTTCTTATTTATATAAAATATATATTAAAGACTATGTGGAATCTTATTAAGTTGCATTAACAATTACTAAGGAAAATATCGATGCTGCTACCTTACTCTTTTCAAATCCAGGTCCTGGAAATCAAAACTAAAATCTGTTAACGGTGAAATCGCTGCCATTTTAAACCCTGATGCTTTACCGTTTTCATCCAGCTCGAATTTAACGTAGGCGTCGGCATCCATGCTGCGGTCGTTCCATTTAGCCACAAAGGTATTTCCCTTAAAAGGCAATAACACACCACTTAGTTTTGGCGAACGTTTGCTGTCAAACCAGGGTTGTCCGTTTTTAATGGAAATGGTTACATCGCCAAACCATTGATCTGTATAAGTGCCAATAAAATTTTTGATATCGGCCTTAGGGGCAGTACTTTTTTGTTGTGCAGCAATACCTGCCCAGATAGTGTCCGTGATCTTTTTTGCCTCAGCTTCATTTTTAACCACCCTGTCATGCATTTGCTTAACCCTGTCGGCACCTTTTACGCCCAGGTAACAGTCTTTAATGGTATTGGTGATAGCGGTGAATGCAGCACCGGATTGCTGGTTGGTCAATACAATGATACCCAGTTTTAGTTCCGGTATTAAAGTGATCTGTGTAACAATACCTGCCAACCCACCGGTATGGGTTACCTGCTTATACCCTTTTACATCACTTAAAAACCAGCCCAGGCCATAAGCCGCAAAATGTGTATTATAAGCGCCTGTACCATTAGTATTAATTATAGTTTGTGGCGCCCAGAAATCTTCATGTACTTCTTCACTGAATAATTTTTTGCCGCCACCGTAACGGCCACTATCCATTTGCATAATGAGCCATTTGCTCAGATCTGTAATATTGCTGACAATACCGCCGGCTGCATTAGCTATTTCACTCCACTCAATATCAATGGTTGTAACTTTTCCATTAACCGGCGCATGTGGCATTACAATATTATTCCGGTTAGTCAACCTGTTTATAGATGCCTTACTCGCCGTCATACCCAACGGTTCCATAATACGTTGCTCAATAAAATCTTCCCAGCTTTTACCACTTACCCTTGCCACCACTTCGCCTGCAACAATGTAGAGGTTGTTATCATAATCGTATTTTGTTCTAAAGCCGGATACTGCTTTTAAATAACGCAGGTTGTGTATAATATCTTTTTTAGTAAAGTTGTTGGAATCGGGAAACATCATCAGGTCGCCTGCACCCAATCCTAATCCGCTGCGGTGGGTTAACAAATCTCTTATCGTAAATGCCTCAGTCACATATGGATCGTACATTTTAAATTCAGGAATATAGTCC
Organism: Ferruginibacter profundus; assembly: GCF_054783275.1. Taxonomy (NCBI): domain Bacteria; kingdom Pseudomonadati; phylum Bacteroidota; class Chitinophagia; order Chitinophagales; family Chitinophagaceae; genus Ferruginibacter; species Ferruginibacter profundus. The sequence goes on from NZ_BAAGQW010000002.1 coordinate 909,318, forward strand.
GTTACCTTATCATCCCATTTTAATTTGCCTTCATCTATCAATATGCCTAAAGCGGCAGTGGTAAAGGCTTTGCTGTTGCTTGCTATACCAAACAAAGTATTCTCATCTACTTTTTGCATGGTACGTAACGATTTTACGCCATACCCTTTTGCATGAATGAGTTTACCATCTTTGATCACGCCTACTGCTATGCCGGGAACATCAAAGGTTTTTAAAGTGAGTTCGGTAAGGGAATCTATTTGTGCAGAAGTAATTACCTGGGATGTGGAATGTAACGATAAGGTTAGTAAAAATATTACAATTGAAAAAATTTTCATGTTTAATAGTTTAATGGCGATGGTTGGTAATTCAAATGTAAAGGATTTTCATTTCCCTTTAAGCTACAATAAAAAATCCCGGCTACTGCCAGGATTTAGTTATAATTATGTTTAAAATGCTTACAAGACCAATATACCCTTCGCCTGCAAAATAATTTCTTTCTTTGGTTCTTTAATTGCAGCAATTTCATCTTTGCTTTTTCCGGCATCTTCTGCATAATGTTTCAGCATTTCAACAGAAGTTTCTTTTAATTCTGCCACACCATCAGCAACAATAGTTTTACCATTTAATGCCAATGGAACAGTAAAGGAATGATCTTTCATTTTGATCAGCATCGGGCCGCTTGCGGTTTCCATGCGTATCCAGCAACCTTCAGCCTTACATACTTCTACTACTTTTCCTTTTACTTTTACATCGGCAGTGGTTTTGTCTGCCAGTACATTGGTGAGTTCGTTAGCTGCAACTGCACCTGCCACGGTGGTTTTAGCGCCAAAGTTCATGCCTTTTTTCGCAGGGCCCTTTGGTGGTTGCGCCATCAGGGCAAAACCCATCATCATTACGGTAATTAAAGAGAATAGTTTTTTCATACTGCAAAATTTTATAGTTAAAAAAAGTCATCCCCAACAAGTTGGGGATGACTTACATATTTTATGCTAATTTTTCTACCTGCATGTAGCTTAGTTCTACCGGTGTGGCACGTCCGAAGATCTTTACCTGAACTTTCAGTTTTTTCTTTTCGTCGTTCACTTCTTCAATTACACCATTAAAATCGTTGAAAGGCCCGTCGATGATCTTCACTGTTTCTCCGATAATAAATGGCTCACTCATAGTAACACCACCTACCTCGCTCAACTCATCTACCTTACCCAGCATTTTATTTACTTCGGCTTTACGCAGAGAAATAATATTTCCTTTAGAACCCTTACCGTCAGTTAAAAAGTGCATTACATTGCTCACATTGCTCATGCTCTGGATCATATCATCATGTAATTTGCCATCAGCCACTTCAATCATGATATAACCGGGATAGAAGTTTCTTTCCCTCATCACTTTTTTACCATTCGCTACTTTATAAACTTTTTCTACCGGTAAAAAGATCTGTTTTACAATATTGCCCCAGCCATTGCGGATAATATCTTTATCAAGGTATTCTTTTACCTTGCGCTCTTTACCACTTACCACACGAAGTACATACCACTTACTCTCCTTTTCAGGCTTTTCCGCTTTTTCTACAGTTGGTATAGGTGTTATTTCTTCCATGATTATCCTTTAAATAAAGAGTAAATAAATTTCAATGAGTTGCTTGCAGCCACATCCATCACCCAAACTACAGCAGTGATAACGAGAGTAGCTCCCAAAACAATCATTGTGGATTGCTGTAACTGATCCCATGATGGCCAGGTTACTTTTTGTACCAGTTCCTTATAGGAATCACTGATATATGCTCTTAATTTATTCATGTTAATTGGTTAATTCGTTAATTGGTTAATTTGTTAGCTGGTATTAAATCCGGCTAACAAATTAACTATTTAACAATGTTCGCACGGGCACTAGGATTCGAACCCAGATCAAAGGTTTTGGAGACCCGTATGCTACCGTTGCACCATGCCCGTATAAAAGCTAAAAGCTATTTCGTTTTACCGAAACAGCTTTTAGAATATGTTGCAAATATATAAAAATTATTTGCTTAAAGCTAAAAGCTTTTGGCTTTTTGCTTACTTGATAATTTCAGTTACCTGACCAGCACCTACTGTACGGCCACCTTCACGAATCGCAAATTTTAAACCTTTTTCCATTGCGATTGGTTGGATCAATGTAACAGACAAGTTGGTATTATCACCAGGCATAACCATTTCAGTACCAGCATTTAAAGTAACTTCACCAGTTACGTCAGTAGTACGGAAATAGAACTGAGGACGGTATTTATTGAAGAATGGAGTATGACGTCCGCCTTCTTCTTTGCTTAATACGTAAACCTCACCTTTAAATTCAGTATGCGGAGTGATAGTACCTGGTTTGCAAAGTACCATACCACGACGGATCTGAGTTTTTTCAATACCACGTAATAAAAGACCTGCGTTATCACCAGCTTCACCTTCGTCCAGTAATTTTTTGAACATTTCCACACCAGTACAGGTTGTAGATAATGGTTTTTCCATTAAACCTACTACTTCAATAGCTTCACCCACTTTGATACGGCCTCTTTCGATACGACCTGTAGCAACAGTACCACGACCAGTGATAGAGAATACGTCCTCAACACTCATCAGGAATGGTAAATCAACTAAACGTGGAGGTAAAGGAATATAGCTATCAACGGCATCCATCAATTCGTTGATTTTTGCAATCCATTTTTCTTCGCCAGCTAATGCGCCGGTTGCAGAACCCTGGATGATAGGAGTATTATCGCCATCAAAACCGTAAGAAGTCAATAACTCACGGATCTCCATTTCTACTAATTCCAATAATTCAGGATCATCTACCAGATCAACTTTGTTCATAAAAACAACGATCTGAGGTACACCTACCTGGCGAGCCAATAAGATGTGCTCTTTGGTTTGCGGCATCGGACCGTCAGTTGCAGCCACTACAAGGATAGCGCCATCCATCTGAGCAGCACCAGTGATCATGTTTTTCACATAGTCAGCGTGACCCGGACAGTCAACGTGAGCATAGTGACGAGTAGCAGTAGCGTACTCAACGTGAGCTGTATTAATTGTAATACCCCTTTCTTTTTCTTCAGGAGCACCATCAATATCATCATAATTTTTTTTCTCCGCTAAACCTCTTTTTGACAAAACATCGGTTATAGCGGCTGTAAGTGTTGTTTTACCGTGATCCACGTGACCAATAGTACCAACGTTTAAATGGGGTTTATCCCTTTTGAAAGATTCTTTTGCCATTGTTTAAATTTTAATATTTGTTTTGAAATTGGTTCTTATTTAAAGTCTTTGAACCGTGGACTTTTATACTTTATGCACACAGTATTACTACTTTGTACTTTATTGTTTACTGAGCCATCAGTGAGAATCGAACTCACGACCCCTTCCCTACCAAGGAAGTGCTCTACCCCTGAGCTACGACGGCTTGCTTAGGAGCTGATAGTTGATGGATGTTAGATGACAGCTCAATGCTAACAACTATCATCTAACTTCTATCATCTCAAAAGAGCGGAAGACCGGGCTCGAACCGGCCACCTGAAGCTTGGAAGGCTACCGCTCTACCAAATGAGCTACTTCCGCTGGTAACTGGAAGCTCCAGCTTCCAAATCAAAAGAACTAAGATACTGCAAGCTGGAGCTTGCAGGTATTGTGGGCAGAGTAGGTTTCGAACCTACGTACTCCGGAGAGAACAGATTTACAGTCTGTCGCCTTTAACCACTCGGCCATCTGCCCCCGTTTAGTTAATTCGTTTATTGGCTAAATAGTTAATCAGGTGTAACCCTTTTTATCCACTAAGTAACTAATAAACCCGTTAACTAATACTGAGCCGAGGAAGGGAGTCGAACCCACGACCTGCTGATTACAAATCAGCTGCTCTACCAACTGAGCTACCTCGGCTTACTATGAATCGTATTTCCTTAGCAGGGTCCATAACCTTCCCGAAGAGAAATCGGGATGCCTGACCTGCTGGGATAATCCGGCTTATTTTGAAAGAACTTTCGAATAATTTGGTCCACACTAAAGCAGCCCTATTTTTTTCGGAAGGCAAAGGTAAGAGAAAATGATTAATACAAAAAGTTTGAAAAGGAATTTTTTACAACTGATTTATAAAATGTGTATAACCCGGAAATAAAAATCCCGTCCTCAACTAAGTTGGGGACGGGACGAGGTTATTTTTTTTATGCTGCCTGTTTGTCTTTTTTTCGTTTTATCTGGGTTATTACAGAGTCCAGTGCTACGTCAAAACTTTCTTCGAATGATTTGGATGATTGTTTTACAAAAAATTCATACCTGGGAATATGAACTTTTATTTCGGCGATCTTGTCTTTAATATTGTGTACTACATTGTCTAATTTTAAATACACATCTACTTTGGTAATCCTGTCGTGAAACTGTGTTAATTTAGAAATCTTTTTCTCAATATAAGATACCAACTTTGAATCTGCGTCAAAATGCACAGTTTGAATGTTTACGTTCATACTTCTGATTTTAATCTGTGAAAAATAATGTGAAAGAACTTCTTTAGGTACACTTAAATCATAGGCAATCTGTTATTGGGTTTTTACTGGTTTTTATCTGATAATGAAGTTAACATTTGAAACGTAGTTTACAAAATAAAATTTTGTGGAAGGCCTGCTAAATTTAACAATATTTCCCAAGCCGTTAAAGTAATAAACCCTAACGAAATTTTTTGTGGCAAATTGCTGCCCCGTTTTAAAAAGCAGATCAGGCTTTGGGATGTGCTTTTTTATGAATGTCTTTTAACTTTTCTATTGAATTATGTGTATAAATCTGTGTGGCTGCAAGGCTGCTGTGGCCGAGTAATTCCTTAACCGCATTTAAATCGGCTCCATTATTCATTAAATGAGTGGCAAAAGTATGGCGTAGTACGTGGGGGCTTTTTTTGCTGATAGTGGTGATCATGCTGAGGTATTTTTTTACCGAGTTGTACACATACCTGGGATATAACTTATTCCCTTTTTCATTAACCAACAAGGTTTCAGCATTATAATGTTCCAAAACTTTTCTTTTTTCGGCCATATAATTCTTCAATAAACCCAATAACTCTGCACTTACAGGTATAATTCTTTCCTTATTGCCTTTTCCCAGTACTTTAATGGAATTCCTGAACAAATCCACCTGCCCCTCTTTTAACGATACCAATTCAGCCTGCCTTATACCGGTATTGTAAAATAACTGCAGTATTATCCTGTCGGTCTTTCCCTGCCAGTTATCAGGGAATTCCACGTAAGAAAACAAAGTATCAATGTCTGCTTTTTCTACAAACTGGGGCAGTCTTTTTTTTGTTTTTGGAGAAATGATGGTACTCATCGGGCTCACCTGCACCAGTTCTTCCTTAAGCTGGTACTTAAAAAAAGATTTGAGAGAAGATATTTTCCTGTTGATAGATTTGGCTTCCATGCCCTGTTCTTTTAAACTGGCCAGCCAGGTACGAACAAAAGCGGGCTTTATATCAGGCAAAGAAGTATGCCCAAAAGTAAGTTCAATAAAATCAAAGAAGGCTGCCAGGTCAGTTTGGTAAGAAATGATAGTATGCTGTGAATACCTTTTTTGAAATTTAAGGTAATCGATGAATTGTTGTAATGCTTTGGGGTTGGTTATGGACATAAAAAAACTGATACCCGAAGTTACAATAACCGGGTATCAGTTGAATATATTTTGTGCTATAAGTTATTAATCGAATTTACCAGCGGTAACCTGATCCTTATAGATCGCTTTCAACACTTCTTTACGACGCCTAACAGATGGCTTGGTAAAAGCCTGCCTGTCTCTAAGTTGTAACAAAATTTTACTTTTTTCAAATTTCTTTTTGTACTTCTTAAGCGCTTTGTCGATGTTTTCGCAATCTTTTGAGTCAATAATTAACATATAATATTATACCTCCTTTAGGTGATTTAAATATCCCGGTTCAATCGGGAGGGCGCAAAGATAGCAGAAATATTTAAAAAAATGAAATCTTGTATATCGAAATTTTATTCCGGGCTGTTTTACCTGTAAAATGTACTTCTTTCATTAATGTCTGAAATAAAATTCAGAAGTACTGACAAATTCCGAAATTTGGGGCATGTTTACAGGAATAATTGAAAATACGGGTATTGTTGAAGCTATTGAAGTGAGCGGCACTAATAAGACCTACTGGATAAGTTCCCCCCTTTCAAACGAGTTAAAAATAGACCAAAGTCTTAGCCATAGCGGCGTTTGCCTTACCGTAGAAGAAATCAAAGACGGCATGCACCGGGTTACCGCTATTGAAGAAACCCTTTTAAAAACCAACCTGAACCAGTTACACACGGGTGCTATGGTAAATTTAGAGCGCTGCATGCAAATGAATGGCAGGCTGGACGGGCATATTGTTCAGGGGCATGTGGATACTGTTGCCACCTGCAGCGAAGTAGTTGAAAAAGATGGTAGCTGGGAATATACTTTCACTTTTCCTGAAACATTCGGGCATTTGGTTATTGAAAAGGGTTCCATCAGTTTAAACGGCACCAGCCTTACCATTTTTAAAGTAGGCCGCAATTCTTTTACGGTAGCCATAATTCCATATACTTATCATCATACTAATATCAATACTTTAAAAAAAGGAGAGCTGGTAAATATTGAGTTTGATATGATAGGGAAATATGTACACCGGTTTATGCAATTGAAATAAAAGTTTTTTGCACCAGCCAGGTATCCTGCAACCCATGAATGCTTTCTTTACTGCCGCCAGGTATAAATTGCAGCAGGGTAAAATCCTTTAATAAAATTTTCATAAATGTTTCCGGCTGAAAAGCCGCATATACCCTGTGCCCTTCATGTTCGGTATCTCTTACTACCAATTTTCCGGCATTAAACATGTCCAGTTCGTGTTGCAACAATTTTTCTTTAAACTGGTTGCCTTGCGATGTAATGAGCAATAGCCCACCAGGTTTTAATATTCTTTTTAATTCAGCGATCCAGCTCACATGGCTTTTAAGTGAAAGGTGTGTTATAATTGAGAGACCGTATATACCATCAAAATAATCACTCATAAATAAAACCGGCGGATCTAATTCGTTTTTTTCAAAGGAAATATTGGTAAGATTTTTACTGCACCAGTTAATGTATGCTTCATTATAATCGCAGCCATAAACCAAATGCGCATCTTGTAATATGCCAGGTAAATGCCTTACTACCCTGCCGGGACCGCAGCCCCAGTCGAGTATTTTTTTGCCGGCTTCACTAAAATTCAGATGAGATTGAAAAAGCGCAACGATTTCTGATGCGGTTTGAAACCCATCTTCATAATAGCTTTTATAATTAACCTCGTAAGTTTCGTATAAAAAATAAGGTGGAGGAAATTTTGCCGCAGGATTTTGTGTTGCAAATTTTTTATTAGTAAAATAATTGCTGCTGTATTGTATATAGAAGCGTATTTTATCGGCAACCCGGGCAAGATTTGTCTTTCGTATAAAATTGCCCAGGTATTTTTTAAAGTTCATTTTCGCTTATGCTTTTATTTTATTTAATGCAGATTGCAGGAAATATAAAATTTATCTCTACTTTTAAATTTATCTTCAAGTTACAAACTTAAACAATGAAATTGCTTAGTATCATCATTCCTGTTTATAATGAAGCGGAAAACATTGCGCCGCTTTATGCAGAATTAAGCATGCATTGCAAAGTTGAGTACGAAGTGATTTTTGTTGACGATGGCAGCACTGATGCAACACTTACTGCTATTGAAGCCATTGCCACAACTGATAGCAGATACAAATGCATTTCACTAAGCAGGAATTTTGGCCACCAGAATGCTTTGATGGCTGGTATGAACCATGCTGCCGGCGATACCATTATTATTATGGATGGAGACCTGCAGCATCCTCCGGCTTTGATTCCGGCAATGCTGGATAAATTAGACGAGGGATATGACCTGGTGAATACCAAAAGAAATTCCACCGAAAATATCGGGCTGATAAAAAAAATACTGGTTGCTGTTTTTTATCGATTCATCAATTTTATTTCTGATACAAAAATAGAAGCCAATGTTGCAGATTTTAAAGCTTTCAACAGTAAAGTGCTGAAAAGTATTTTACTGTTTAAAGAAAGGGAACTTTTTTTAAGAGGCCTGTTCAGCTGGATAGGATTTAAAACTGCTACTGTTTCATTTGATGCGCCTGCAAGAAAATACGGTACTACAAAATACTCTTTTGGCAAAATGCTAAAGCTTGCTTTAAAAGGCACTACTTCTTTCAGCTTTAAACCGCTGCGAATTGCACTGCTTATTGGCTCCCTGATTTCGCTGGCCGCTTTTGGTTTTGGCATTTTTGCATTGGTAGCTTATTTCCAGGGTAATACTATTCCCGGCTGGGCTTCTTTAATTATTGCCGTAATGTTTTTAGGTGGTACACAATTATTAGCCATAGGATTGTTAGGAGAGTACATCGCCAGTTTATTTACCGAAACAAAGAACCGGCCGCTTTACCTGGTCAATAAGAAAATAAATTTACCTGAAAGAGATTAGGTTTTTATTTGCAGGCCTGTATAAAATACTGTCCGCCCAAAGGCAGCCATTGCAGGTATTTTTCTAAAAAAATAAATTTACCCGGCAGGCCTTTTCTTGGAAAAAAGATGATGAATTTATTATGCCTGATTGTAAGTCCGCTTTTTTTAATGAGTCCTTTGGTATAATTATTATGCAACAGTTTTGCATCTTTATCAAACACACAGGTATTTACCAGGTGCCTGGTTACGGGATTTAACGGATTATGTTCAAAAAGATACAATCTGCCACCGGCTTTTAACACCCTGAAAATTTCCCGCATTATCACCTGGTGCAAAGCAAAATCAACGTGGTGTAAAACTCCTGCTATAAAAACAATATCAAAACTATTATCATCAAAAGGAATTTGCGTACCATCATAAACACTAAACCTGCTGTTGGCAATATTCTTTGTGCCGGCTGCTGCAATGCTTTTTTCCGAAACGTCAATACCCTCTACCTTCCATTGCGAAAAATATTGCTGCATAAATAATTCTGTAGCGCCGTCACCGCAACCGATATCCAGTATTTTTAAAGTAGTATTTTTTTCAAACTGCTGCAGCAATTGCACTTTCATTGCTGCAAAATAAAAACTGTCGGCACCGGATAATTTTACATTTTCCGTATGCACATCCCTGTAATCTTTTGCATAGTCATCAAAATCATCAAAAGTTCTTTCACTCATTTTTTAAGAATAGTGTATTTTTATTCCATGCAAGTTTACGCAAATTCAAACAGGCTTTCGCTAAATACTATCCTGTTTTTTATTATTGTTTTAGTTCTTGCCTTTTTACCGGTTTCCACATTCCTGTTTTTTTTAAAGAATGACGCTTTTAACGGATACTTTCCCCCTAAATTTTTTATGAGCGAAAGTATACATGCCGGCCACCTGCCGTTATGGAACCCTTACATCAATTTTGGTATACCGCAATATGGTGACATGAGCAGTGGCTACTGGAGCCCTGTTACCTGGCTGATTGCAAGCACTATTGGCTACAATGCTTACACACTTACTCTTGAAGTGTTGTTTTACATATTACTCGGTGGCATTGGCATGTACACCCTCACCGGCTTATGGAAACTAGATAAGCCGGTACGAATTATCGCCGGCGTTGCATTTATGTGCTGCGGTTATACCACCGGGCACCTGCAGCATTTTAACTGGCTTAGCGGTGCCGCTTTTTTACCCTGGTGTTTCTGGAGTTACCTGCAATTACTAAACAATTTTACTTTTAAAAGAGCTATAGCTGCAGCCTTACTTTTTTACATGTTGGTTTCTTCGGCACATCCCGGCATTACAATTTGTGCTGTGTATTTTTTTACAGCAGTACTGGTTTTTCATTTTCTTAAAAATAAAAATGGCAATTCATTAAAAATAAGAATTACAACCATTGGTAAAGCAAATGGCTTGCTGCTGCTGCTGCTTTTGATTTTAAGTACCGGTATGCTTGCAGGATATTTTGATATACTGCCTTATTTTGTGAGAGGTGAAAAGATAAGCCTTGCTGACTCGCTTTCAAATCCTACTAACCTGCAAAGCTGGATCAGTGCTTTACTTCCTTTTGCCACAGTAAAAAACGATAGTCTGTACAATACCGACCCCAGTATGCGTAATTGCTATTTCAGCCTTACGCTTCTATTATTTTTTCTTGTGGCGCTCATCAGCAAAAAAGATAGCTGGCAAAAATTTCTTCTGTTAACAGGAATAATTTTCACACTGCTATCTTCCGGGGGAGTTTTTAAAACCTTTGCTTACAAATTTGTTCCGTTCATCGGATATGTACGTTTGAATGGTGAGTTCAGGATATTTGCCCTACTATGCTTTATCATTATCGCTGCCATTGAATTAAATAAGTTTAGTAAAAACAAGAATGAATCTGCGGGCAAAGCAAAACGGCTTATTTTATTTATCGGATCAATATTACTGGTAAGCGGCATCTGTGCTATGTACAAAGCGATATCTGCTGATAACAGTATTGTTTTTCAAGTTAAAAAAGTGGTACATGAAACAGGTTTTGCGCTGAAACTAAAAGCACTCATCGATGCTATTAGTTTTTATGATACTATATGGATACAGAGTTTTCTGCAACTATTTATTTTATGGAGTATAGGCCGGTCATTGAAATTAAACAACTATGAACTGCTAAAAAAAATTGTAGTAGCAGATATGATATTGGCATGCCTGCTTAATATTCCGTTTACCGGTGTAGGTAAAGCTTCTGTTGCACAAGTGCAGTCCGTGCTCAACAAATCATCCAAAGGTATTCCCATTCCTGCCTTACAATCTTTATTACAGAACGATACCCTTAACGCAACAGAAAAAGGATTGGTTGGCGACTGGAGTATGTATAACAAACAGATCGGCACCAGGCAGGAAGTAGCTTACCCGATTGTTTTAAAAAACATGAAGTCATATTTTGAAAAAGGACGAACCTCACCGGGAGAAATTTATGCAGATAAACCTTTTGTTTTCAGCAGCGATTCTTTTGTAAAGAATATTACGATCGCCTCTTTTTCTCCCAATAGTATTTCAATAAATACCAATACTGACTCCCCATTTGTAATTGTATTGAAACAAAATTTATATCCGCATTGGTATTATAAAACCGGCAGCTTAAAAAATAACGTTGATAGTTTTGGCATTAATTTTATGAGTGCCCCTGTAAATAAAGGGCAGAACAAAATAACCTTCAGCTTTGAGCCTGATTTTATTAAATGGGCCATGCTGATCAGTTTATCAGCATTGATCTTATATTGTATGCTGCTACTGTTGCTAAAAACTAAACCGCCTTCCCCTTCATCGCCAGGGCCACAGATTGATCCATAATCCGCTCTGCATATGGTCTTGAAACAGCATTTAATTCCTCGGTTTTTGCCTGTATCAGATTTTTATCCTGCATATCAAGTGACAATTGCAAAGCCTGCATCGCCAATGAAGTGGCAGTAATTTCTTCAGGGGTTAAGGCTGCAATATTTTTATGAATAAATTTTTCTGTTGTTTCCAGCAATTGCTCTCCTTCTGTTCTTGCTTCCACCAACGCTCTTGTGGCTATATCTTTTTCTGCATTCTGCATAGAATCCAGCAACATTCTTTCCACTTCTTCATCTGTTAATTCATATTGTGGCTTTACCTGTATGGCCTGCTCAATGCCGCTGCGTAATTCTTTTGCCTTTACCACCAATATACCGTCTGCGTTTATTAAAAAACTCACTTCTACTTTTGGAAGGCCTGCAGGCATCCCCGGTATGCCCGAAAGATTAAACTCTGCCAGTTTACGATTGTCCTGTACCATATCCCTTTCACCCTGGTAAACGGCTATCTTCATCCCGCTTTGTCCATCTTTGTAGGTGGTATATTGCCTTGCAGCTTTTGCAGGTATCTTAGAGTTTCTCGGCAACAGAACATCCATCAATCCCCCCATCGTTTCCAATCCCAGCGAAAGAGGCGTAACATCAAGTAATAAAAGATCTTTGGTATTGCCCGCCAGAATATCAGCCTGTATTGCTGCACCCAACGCCACCACTTCATCAGGATTAACGGTATCGTTTACCTGTTTACCAAAGAAATCACTCACCATTTTTTTCACTAATGGTGTTCTTGTACTTCCGCCTACCATTATCACTTCATCAATTTCTTTTTTGGCCAAACCGGAATCTTTTAAAGCATTACTGCAACAGGTTATCGTTTTATCGATAACGGGTTTAATGATCGCTTCAAACTCCTGGCGGGTAAGACTTATTTTTTCATTTTGAAATGAACCTGTAAAAACATCGCTGGCTGATAAGTATTTTTTTGCCTCTTCAGCTTTTAAGCGTAACTGTTGCTTTATTTCGTTTTTATCGCCTGCATAAGTATTTTTATCTACCCAATAATTCACTACTGCCATATCAAGATCGTCCCCACCCAGAAAAGTATCACCATTGGTAGCGAGCACTTCAAATATGCCGTCATTAATGGTCAGTATTGAAATATCAAAAGTGCCGCCACCCAAATCGTACACTGCAATTGTTTTTGCCTCGTCTTTTTTTATACCAAAGCCATATGCTAAACTTGCAGCGGTAGGTTCATTTATTATGCGTAAAACATCAAGCCCGGCTAATTTTCCGGCGTCTCTTGTTGCCTGGCGCTGGGCATCATTAAAATATGCCGGCACTGTAATTACAGCTTTACCTACGGTTGTTTTTAAAATATGCTCTGCCTTAGCTTTTAATTCTTTTAAAATAAGTGCCGACAGATCGACAGGAGAATAAAATTTATCATCTACCTGAACTTTCACTAATCTTCCTTCATCATCAATGATTTTATATGCCAGCGAAGAGGCGTTGCCTGCTACATCATTATAGGTTTTCCCCATTAATCTTTTTGCGGAAAAGATAGTATGAGCAGGGTCTGTTACCAGGTGTTGCTTTGCTTCATCGCCTACAACCAACTCACCGCTGCTGCCAAAATAAATGACGGACGGTACTAATGAACTGGCATTGTGTTCTTTTAATGCCACAGGATTTTTACTTTCGGGATGTATGATGGCCACCAGGCTGTTGGTGGTACCCAGATCAATACCTACAATCATTTCATCTTGCTGTAAACTTCCCGTTGCTATGTTGATAGCTATTTTAGCCATGTAATTTTTTTTGCAAAGTTAGCAAATAAAAAAGGCTGTCCGTTAAGACAGCCTTAAGTAATATTTTTTATCACTTTACCTGATGATCACCATCTTACCATATCCTTTGTTAAAGAACTGGTCGGTTTTATCACCTTTTTCTTTATACTTTTCCAATGACTGGCCATTTAAATTGGTGAGTACCCTGTACAGGTAAACCCCGTTGGCTAATTTCTGGCCATACGTATCGGTACCATCCCATTTAAAGTCGGTGATGTTCCTTCCGATGTGGATAGGCCCCAATTCATCTTTGGTGATTTCCCTCACCACTTTACCACTGATGGTTAATATCTGAATCCTCATATTCTGTGGCACTTCGCTACCGGTTACGGTAAATACAAATGCTGTTGAAGTAGTAAATGGATTTGGATAATTCAGCAGGTTTGAGATCATCGGCTTATTAATCACACTAAACATAACGTGATACTCGAGTGCACCGGCTTTATTGCCTACCACATCTTTTCCTGATACGATCAATTCATAATCGCCATCAAGCGGGAAGTAAGGCGTAAAGTCAATACTGGCGCTATTTTCACCACTGGCCAGGTTAGCCGGATTAAAACGCATGGTATCACCAAAATTGTAATTATGTAAAGTGTTATCAGGATAACGAACCTGCACTTTAAGTGATCCTGTATCGTTCAAAGCCATAAAATGACTTTCATCTTTAAGTTTAACATAGATATGGGGTTTTGCCGCCACAATATCTTTGTTCAGGATATGCACTCCGTCAAAAGTTACATCCAGCAAAGGATTATAATTATCCGGCTTCACATAAAAATCCTTGAACAATACATTATTAAAATGCGATTGTTCCTGCTGATCATTATTAGGATTTACATCTACAAACAAGGTATTGTTACCAGGATAATCTTTGGTATCAATTTTATAGCGTACCGTTAATGTATCACCGGCCACCAGGATTTTACCTTTTGGCAAATTGATCAGGTGCGGCAGGTTGTTATTGTCTGTAATGGTAAATTTAAACTTCATGGCACTGTCAAATGCAGCCGGGCTGATATTTTTAAATGCCACTTTAAAATCAATCACTTCACCCTGCTCCACCGTATCTTTCATATTGAACAAAATATTAGGTGCAATAGTACCTTCCGGAACAGGGGTGTAATTTAACCTCCAGTACCGCAATTGATACGGTGTGGCGTTAGTTTTATCCTGGGTAAACATTTTTAATTTCAAGTACGGATACTGAGCGGCGTTTACAGATGAGATATCAAAATCGTGTTGAGTAGAATCTAATGTAAACACGGTGGCTTCAGTACCTGTGGCAGTTATACCTATGATCTGAAAATTAATAGAGTCGGCGCTAACTGTTTCTATACTGTTTCCCCTGTAATGGAACTGGCTCCATGATTTAGCAGGGCCAAAAACCGGTGATGTAATGGTACCGGCAACAGATTTGGTACCTAACAAAACCGACTCAGCAATATAGGAATCAGCTGCAGTACCCATATTTTGTACCGGAACAAAACTGCCTGATCCTTTTTGGAAAAACAACACAAACGGTATGTTTTTGTAGAAGCTATCAATTTTATTCAGCCCCTGGCTTTTTAGTTTCTGGTAAAGATTAGGTGCAGGATCAGCCTGCCAATCGGCCACAAATGTTGCATTGGGTGTCCAACCCAGGTTGGTGATTCCTACATACATACCAGCAGGAATACTGTCGATAAAGTCCATTGCTTTTTTCCTGTATGCCGGATCGGTATAAGGGAATTCAAAGAACCTGCGGTTAGGTCCTTCATGAGATACATCACATGCGGGTGACCAGCTTCCGAATCGTCCCACACCGGGACTAACAGCATAGTTTTGCCATGGCTCCAGTGTTTTTGAATCAAACACATAAAATTGCAATGAGCCATATTTACAACCATATTTTTCTATGGTAACATTTTCTATTTGCACATTAATATCCGACCCCACATAAGATGGATATATACCTGTATTAAAAGCAATGGTTTTGGTGGTGGTTTTAAAATCAAATACCCTGCTGTTTAAATAATCTATACTACTGTAGTTATCTTTTAAAAACTGGTAATAGTGAGACTGATTAAAACCTACACTACCAGTAGCTAAGTAAGTAAAGGAATAGGTATTCCATATGGGAGCTGCGGAACCAATTGGTATCATTGATGTTCTCCAATAGTATACGGTACTATCTGTGAAAGTAAGATTAGCAGGTTTAAATTCAACCACGCCACCACTACCCGATACATTATAGGTTTTCTTAAAAGAAGAATTAAATGTTTCGGTGGTATCAATTTCCATCACGTATTGCCGCTGTTCTACCAATGGGTTAGCAGTACTACCGGTAAAGGTTATATTTTGTTGATTTACGATAGAGAAATTATACGGATAAACAGGGCGTAATTCATCTTCATAAATATAAAATTCTTTTTCGGCTCCGTTATTGGATTCAGAAAGTTCACTAACTTTATTATCCACATCAAGAGTCACTATTATTTTATTAAGCCCTTTATCGGTAAGTGGATTTATTGGCACCACCATTACTATTGAATCGCTGTATTTCATTGCAGGAATAACCTGGTTAAATAACACCTGCATAGTATCATTCGGCAATTTACGTTTAACCGTAACCTTTATAGAGTCGTTAATTGCCATCCCTATATTCAGCATCTTTACGTTCAGGTTAAAAGAAGGGTCTGCAACAGTAATTACAGAAGGGCTTATTTTGATCAGTTGTTCTTCAATTATGTAATCCGGTTTTGCATGGGTATTCAACCTCAATGCAGGGTCGCCCTGTAATGCCAGCTCTTCAAGGTGTATACGTGTATAATAATCCAGCGACTGAGGATTAATCCCCACAATCTGGTTAACCTGCCTGAGCTGATCGCCTACAGTACCTCCATAATTAAGCCTGCAGAATTCATCGTATAAATTAGTATTGTAATAATTCAGAAAAGGTTCAATACCAAAATGTGTATCAGCTAAAAACGCAATACTTCCTTTTTGCGGAGAGAAAATATATTTTTCTGATAGCGACATATTACCTGCCACACGGGTAGGATCGAAATTGAAAAAGTTACCGGCACTACAACCACTAACATTTATAAAAGGATATTTACCCTGGTTCTGATAGATCTCCGGGTTACTAAGATTAAATGCCAGTGTACTTGCCGAGGAGTGCCCAAAGTAACTGATAAAACTTAACCCTTCCTTAAATAACTGATCAATTCTGGCACTGCTGGCTTCCTGTACCGAGCCCGAACCTGATTTGGCAAAAGATTCCACATTGGCACCAAACAAGGTATCTTCAGCTACATATTCATATTGTTTGAGGTGAGCAGAAAAACTTGCTGTTTCTGTACTATCAGCACCTCCCGAAATATGAACAATGTTTTTCATCCACGCTTTTTCAGCTATAGTTTGGATGGTTGATTTTTGTGCTAGCTCATACTGCTTCATTTTTTCGAGGTAGTTGCCTACTTCATTACCTGTAATAGCACCAATTCTGCCTACAGGAATTATTGGCACTACAGTGCCCGGCTCACTAACTAAAAGCACATCGGACGCTGGCCAGCCAAAAGTGGGTACTAAATTAAGTTTGTCGGCAATAGGGTCGGCCTGGTTTCCCTTGTATTCCAGGTAAGTAACAGCCCTGCCTATTAAAAAAACAAATTTTGGTTTTACTGAAAACTGCTGATTTGCATAGCGAATAAAATCCCGTATTGCTGCAGGATGTTTACTGATCCCAAAACCAAATTGTTCTGTCAGTTCATCAATGTTATACACTTTTGCATTGTACCCTCCGCCTGCGGCAGAGTTCCTGTATTGTTTGTATTGATCTACATAATTTACACCGCTGCCATTGTTATACAAAACGGGATTACTGATAATAATATAATCTCCCTGGTTGGCTGCAGCAGTAATATTTAAAAATGTTTTTGTTGTTAATGCGCCAACAGTATAAATATTAGATGCATCCTGGCTGATAAGATTAAACTTTCGCACTGCATCTGAGGAAGCCGGCAATGCAAATTTTACCTGTCCGGCAGTGCTGATATCGCCCAGGTATCTCCTGCCGTTATTGATATCATATAATATGGGTTCAATTCCGTTATTATTAAAGTTATTTATTACCAGGTAATTGCCGGTTGCAGAAGCTGCTAATTCAAAATAAAAATTCTTTTCATTATTAAAATTAAATGTAGCCGGATAAGTTACCGAAAAAGTGGGAACAACGATACGATCGTTGGCAGTATTGGATGAGTTTTCGGGTTTAATACTTACTGCAACGAATGAGGGGCTGGTAAGTATAGATAAAGGAAGATTTCTAACTGTATCTTTATGATAAGAAAAATAAGGCATTGGATTTACGGCAGGCAAAGCCACAATACCGTTTAATTTACCACCAAGGTTTCTTGTATACAAGGCATTGCCAAAAGCCGATACGGTAAAGGTTACACTATTAGCCGGGCCCGCTGCATATTTGTTAAGCCCGGTTATCACGTTACTCAATGCACAGCAGGAATTAATATCACTGCTTGACCAGCCCTCCCCCATATCAAAAGCAGAAGAATAAACACTTTCGCCCAATATAGCGGCATACCCCCTGTTGATCTGGTCTTTATAGTGTGCTTCCACCCTTCTCATAAAATAGGCATCTGCCGGCAGCACATTTGTTGCAACAGGATTAGCAGTTTGCACATAACGTAAGTTTGAGCTGATACTATTTACGGTAAGATAATAGGTTGCTGTATCAGTAAATAAACTGTATTTGTCATCCAGCTGAAAATCGGCATCCCGGTATAAAGTTTTATCGGGCCTTCCATCATTCATTTGCCCCCAGAATTCAATAAAATCTGATGCCCCTAATGTGCCGGTTGCTACAGAGGTATATATTCTTACCTGCTGGCCATTGCGCCACAGCTGAAAATTTTGTGCAGGGGTGCTGCCAAGCCCCGCTGCTGCCAGCTGAGGTTGATATAAGCGACAAAGCGTATCCCTGGTGATCTTGAATTTATAATAGGTTTTATTATAGTCGATCCAGCTGTTATTTAATTGCGAAAAGCCTGCAAAAGCAAGCATCATTACAAATAAAGTAAATAAAATTTTCTTCATAAAAATTGCATTTTATTGATTTTCTTTTTTCACCAGGTTGATGCGTAAAGAAAATATATGGGTATACAAAGGATTGGATTGATTGGCAAGGTTGGTAAAAGCGTAATCGAGCATTACATTTTTTATTTTAAACCCGGCACCAACACTGGGTTGATAGATCCATACCTTTTTCTGGTTCAGCGTATCACCATCTGCAAGGGCTTTTTGAAAATTGGTGATACCGCCTCGTACAAAAAATACATCTTTGATATTTGCCTCCAGCCCCAGGTGCGGATCAACACTTACCGGATCGGTGCTGAATACCGTATTTCTTTTACCATCAAAGGTTACATCCACATTGGCTTCAGCCATAAGATGAAAGCTATTACTGATCTTAAAATTGTACCCTCCTCCAATGGCAAGCCGCGGTGCAGTTAACTCTGTTGATTTAACCGGTATTTCGTTATTGGTAAGGTATAAAACCTCTTTTTCTTTATCAGTAAAATGAAAGGACCAAGCATTAAATGTGGTGGTAAGATCTTTTGCAACAATACCAAAATGCCCCCTTTTGCCATGCATTTGTATACCTGCATCAATCCCGAACCCCCAGGCTGTGGCAAATGTGCCTACTTTACGGTAGATCACTTTTGCATTGGCACCAAAGCTGATGCTTTTATTTTCGCTGGCTTTTATGTTTTGTGCAAAGGATAATAAGAATGCCCAGTCGGCAGAGGAAAAGGTTTTTATATTGTTGTAGTTGATGCTTCCATCAGGTTCTACAAGATAAAGCGTATTAGGAATATCATCTACTGCAAAACGCAAAACAGAAACACCAATAGTTCTTTTATTTTCGTTGATGGGAATTGCCAAAGCGGCGTAATCGTATTTTGCAATGCCTGCAAAATATTCGGCATGCATTAAATTTAAATTGGGATTATCTTTTACGCCTACCAGGCCTGCAGGATTCCAGTATCCGGCCGTAGCATCGCTGGCAGAAGCTACCTGTGCGCTACCCATGGCAAGCCCCCTTGCACCGGCTCCGATGTTTAAAAATTCGTTGGAGTATTTTCTAAATTGAGCAAAACTTACAGCCGGCCATAGCAGGAACAATAGCAAGCCTGTTTTTGTACATTTTCTCATAATATGTTAGGGGTTATTCAGAATTTTACAGGATATTATCCACTAAAACGTAATAATACTTGGTAAATTGTGCTAATATCGGAAATAAAATTAACCAATACATAGCTATCAAATACAATATATTTCAGCAATTATTACCACCGCTTTAAAGACTCTCTTTCTCGCTAAATGGATGCTTTAAGACTTTATAAATTCGACAGCTTACCTTATGATGACCATTTTACCATAACCTTTATTGAAGTATTGGTCAGTTCTGTCATCTTTTCCTTTGTACTTTTCCAATGACTGGCCATTTAAATTGGTGAGTACCCTGTACAGGTAAACACCGTTGGCTAATTTCTGTCCATAAGTATCCGTACCATCCCATTTAAATTCGGTGATATTTCTTCCGATATGGATCGGTCCTAATTCATCTTTGGTGATCTCCCGTACTATTTTACCGCTTATGGTTAAAACCTGAATGCGTATGTTTTGTGGCAGTTCACTACCGGTTACTGTAAATACAAATGCCGTAGAAGTAGTGAATGGATTAGGATAATTCAGCAGGTTTGATATCATGGGTTTATTGATGACAGTAAACATTACATGATATTCCAATGCACCGGCTTTATTGCCCACCACATCTTTTCCCGAAACAATCAATTCATAGTCGCCATCTACAGGGAAATAAGGCGTAAAGTCAATACTGGCACTATTTTCACCACTGGCAAGATTGGCAGGATTAAAACGCATGGTATCACCAAAATTGTAATTATGTAAAGTGTTATCAGGATAACGAACCTGCACTTTTATAGAAGAAGTATCAGTGAGGGCCATAAAACGGCTTTCATCTTTAAGCCTGATATAGATATGTGGTTTTGCGGCAACAATATCACTGTTTAAAATATGTACACCATCAAAAGTTACATCCAGCAGTGGATTATAATTATCCGGCTTCACAAAAAAATCTTTAAACAATACATTATTAAAATGCGATTGCTCAGGCTGATCGTTGTTTGGATTTACATCAATGAATAAAGTATTATTACCCGGATAGTCTTTTGTGTCAATCCTGTATTGTACAGAAAGGGTGTCTCCGGCAATCAAAATCTTACCTTTGGGCAGACTGACCTGGTGTGGTAAATTATTATTGTCGGTAATGGTAAATTTAAATTTCATCGCACTATCAAAAGCTGATGGGCTGATATTTTTGAACGCTACTTTAAAATCAATCACTTCACCTTGCTCAACAGTATCTTTCATACTAAACAAAATATTGGGCGCTATAGCACCTTCGGGCACGGGTGTATAATTTAGCCTCCAGTAGCGTAATTGATAGGGTGTTGCATTGGCACTGTCTTTAGTAAACATTTTTAATTTCAAATACGGATATTGAGTTGCATTAACAGAAGATATGTCAAAATCATGCTGCGTTGAATCTAAATTAAATACTGTTGCTGTTGTTCCCGATGCTGTTATTCCAATTACCTGAAAGCTGAGAGAATCTGTGCTCACCTGCTCAACACTTTTCCCCCTGAAGTGAAACTGGCTCCAGGCCTTTGCAGGACCAAATACAGGCGATGTGATTGTACCGTCAACATATTTTGAAGGTAATAAAATTGATTCCTCAATTCTGGCATCAGCTGTAGCCCCCATATCCTGCACAGGTACAAAACCTGTTGGCCCTTTCTGGAAAAATAACACAAAAGGTATGTTCCTGTAAAAGCTGTCAATTTTATTCAACCCCTGGCTTTTTAACTTCTGGTAAAGATTGGGAGCCGGATCTGTCTGCCAATCGGCAACAAAAGTAGTGTTTGGGGTCCAGCCAAGATTATTGATGGCTACATACATGCCATCGGGTATACTATCAATAAAGTCTGATGCCTTTTTCCTGTAAGCAGCGTCTGTATACGGGAATTCAAAAAATCTACGGGTTGCACCTTCATGAGACACATCGCAGGCAGGTGACCAGCTGCCAAATCTGCCTGAACTGGGGCTTACAGGATAATTTTGCCAGGGTTCCAGCGTTTTTGAATCGAATACATAAAATTGCAATGAACCATATTTGCAGCCATATTTTTCTATCATAACATTATCTATCTGTACATTGATATCGGCTCCTGAATAGGTGGGATATATACCGGTATTAATGGCAATCGCTTTTGTGGTGGTTTTAAAATCAAATACCCTGCTGCTTAAATACTCAATATTACTGTAATCATTTTTTAAATGTTGATAATAATGGGATTGATTAAAACCACTGGTGCTGGCCGCTAAATAAGTAAAGGAATAATTATTCCATATTGTAGCGGCTGATCCCACCGGTACCATGGATGTTCTCCAGTAGTAAACTGTACTATCGGTAAAAGTTAAATTAGCAGGCTTAAATTCTATCACACCACCGTTGCCTGATGCAGTATATGTTTTTTTAAATGCAGAGTTAAACAACTCTGTAGT
This sequence comes from Ferruginibacter profundus, assembly GCF_054783275.1. NCBI lineage: Bacteria > Pseudomonadati > Bacteroidota > Chitinophagia > Chitinophagales > Chitinophagaceae > Ferruginibacter > Ferruginibacter profundus. The sequence goes on from NZ_BAAGQW010000002.1 coordinate 931,136, forward strand.
ATCAATCTCCATTGCATACTGCCTTTGCTGTACCAGCGGATTAGCTGTACTGGCAGTAAAGGTTATGTTTTGCTGATTTACAATAGAAAAATTATATGGATATACGGGGCGTAGTTCATCTTCATAAATATAAAATTCCTTTTCCGCAGTGTTATTTGATTCTGAAAGTTCGGCCACTTTATTATCTACATCCAGTGTTACTATAATTTTATTTAAGCCTTTATCTGTAAGAGGATTGATGTGAACAGCAGGTAACACAACAGAATCGCCGTACCTGATTGCAGGGATAGGTTGATTGAATAGTACCTGGATGGTATCATTTGGTAGTTTACGCTTAACCGTAACCCTTATGGTATCATTAATGGCAGTGCCTATATTCAGCATCTTTACATTCAGGTTAAAAGAGGGATCTGCAACCGTAATTACAGAAGGGCTTATTTTTATTGACTGCTCTTCTACAATATAATCCGGCTTGCTATGCCAGTTTATCCGTAAAGCCGGGTCGCCCTGCAATGCCAGTTCTTCTAAATGTAACCTTGTATTAAAATGGCCCGGAGAAAGATCACCAGGATATGGATCAATAAGCACATTCTGCACTGTTTTTTTCATCTGGTCTCCCACAGTACCGCCATAATTATTTACACAAAATTCTTTATAAAAATATTTATTGTATTGATCAAGATACGGTTCTACACCCAAATGCGTATCGGCCAAAAAACCAATGCTTCCCTTTTGGCCTGCAAAAGTATATTTTTCAGATAATGAAGTATTGCCCGTTAAACGGGTAGCATCAAAATTAAAATAGTTACCTGCACTACAGCCGCTAACATTTATAAAGGGATATTTGCCCTGGTTCTGGTAAATTTCAGGGCTGCTGAGATTGAATGCCAGCGTACTGGCTGATGAATGACCGAAATAACCGATAAAGCTTAAACCTTCCTTAAATAATTGTTCAATATAAGCGCTACTGGCTTGCTGCACCGGTCCGGAACCTGATTTAATAAACGTTTCAACACGGGCACCGAACAAAGTATCTTTTGCTATTTTTTCATAAGCACTAAAATCCCCAACAAAACCGGCGCTTTCTGCATCACTGGCTCCCCCTGCAATATGGATGATATTTTTCATCCACGCTTTTTCGGCTATAGTTTGAATAGTTGATTTTTGTGCCTGCTCATACTGCTTCATTTTTTCGAGGTAATTACCTACTTCATTGCCTGTAATGGCACCAATTCTTCCTACAGGAATTAATGGCAGTACAGTACCCGGCTCGCTCACTAAAAGCACATCAGAAGCAGGCCAGCCAAAAGTGGGCACTAAATTTAGCTTATCGGCTGCCGGGTCGGCCTGGTTAATTTTATATTCATTATAAGCAACTGCACGTCCTATTAAAAACACAAATTTAGGCTTTACACCAAATTGCTGGTTAGCATAACGTATAAAATCTCTTACTGCAGCAGGATGTTTACTGATCCCAAAGCCAAACTGGTCAGTAAGCTCATTAATATCATACACTTTGGCATTATAACCTCCACCTGTAGCCGAAATCCTGTATTGTTTGTACTGATCTACATAGTTTACACCATTTCCATCATTATATAAAACAGGATTACTGATAATGATATAATCACCCTGGTTGGCCGCAGCAGTGATATTTAAAAATGTTTTTGCTGTTAATGCAGCAATGGTATAAACATTAGTAACATCCTGGCTTATTAAATTAAATTTTCGTACCGCATCTGAAGAAGCCGGCAATACAAATTTTACCTGTCCGGCAGTGCTGATATCGCCCAAATATCTTCTGCCATTGTTGATATCATATAGTATTGGCTGCAACCCATTGTTATTAAAATTATTTATCACTATATAGTTGCCTGTTGCAGATGGCGCTAGTTCAAAATAAAAATTCTTTTCGTTATTAAAATCAAAAGTTGCAGGGTAGGTTACCGAAAAGCACGAAGCTACTATACGGTCGACAGATGAATTGGAAGAATTAAGCGGTTGTATATCTACCTGTAGTGAAGAAGGGCTTGACAAAATTGACAAAGGCAAATTTCTTACGGTGTCTTTATGATAAGAAAAATAAGGAAGAGGATTGGGTACTGCCCAGATATTGGTACCGTTAATTTTTGCTCCGAGATCTCTTGTATATAAAGCATTACCGAAAGCCGACAATGTAAAAGTAACGCTATTGGCAGGACCGCCTGCATATTTATTAAGCCCGTTGATGGTATTGGTAAATGCACAGCAGGGGTTTATATCACCTGTAGACCAGCCTTCGCCTAGATCAAATGCAGCTGAATAAACATATTCGCCAAAATCTGCGGCCATTCCCCTGTTGATCTGATCTTTAAAATGTGTTTGTACCCGCCGCATAAAATAAGCATCGGCAGGCAGCACATTGCCTGCAACGGGGTTAGCAGTTTGCACATAGCGCAAATTTGTACCTGTAGTATTGACTGTTAAAAAATAGGTAGCGGTATCAGAGAACAGGCTGTATTTATCATCCGGTTGAGAGCTGGTATCACGGTATAATAATTTATCAGGCCTGCCATCATTCATCTCTCCCCAAAATTCAATAAAATCCGTAGCTCCTAATGTACCTGTAGTAACGGAGGTATATAATCTTACCTGCTGTCCGTTACGCCACAACTGAAAGTTTTGTGCAGGTGTGCTGCCCAGTCCCATGGCAGCTAAAGCAGGTTGATATAAACGGCAAAGTGTATCCCGGGTGATCTTAAACTTGTAATAGGTTTTATTATAGTCGATCCAATTGTTGTTTAATTGACCATACCCCATTGCAATGATCAATAAAAGAACTACAGTAAGTAAAGATTTTTTCATAACTGGTCCTTTGTAATATATTTTATTTTCAACTGACTGATTGGTGAAAGCAAGTAAAAAGTTCAGTATCCGGCTGGCGGTAAAGCCTGATTAAAAATACGCCAAAAAATTTTGTAACAGGGACTAAAAAAGCAGGCCATTGCTCAATTGCCTCAATTACAAACCTGCCCTTTTTATTTGCTGGTATTGCTTTTCAACGGAAACAACTCTTCTTTTTACTGAAATAATAGTTATTGCCATTTTAAAGACGCTGCGACATAAAAAATAGATGCTTTTACCTGTAAATTATTCTATTGCAGGTGAAGATGTGGTTTTATCATTTTTTATAAGCAATTTTGCCAAAAAACAGGCTTTAAATAATTTTTATGCAGGATCTGATAGCAGAATTACAATGGAGGGGCATGATACAGGACATTATGCCCGGTACAAAAGAACAGTTGGCAAAGGAAATGACCACTGCTTATATTGGTTTTGACCCCACCGCAGACAGCCTGCATATTGGCAGCCTGGTGCCCATTTTGTTATTGATCCATTTGCAAAAGGCAGGACATAAACCTGTTGCCCTGGTAGGGGGTGCTACCGGTATGGTGGGCGACCCCAGTGGTAAAAGCGAAGAACGTAATTTATTAAGTGAAGATATTCTGAACCATAATGTGGCCTGTGTAAAAGCACAACTGGAAAAATTTTTAGATTTTGATGCCAGCAAACCCAATGCAGCCGAAATGGCCAATAACTACGATTGGTTTAAAAATATTTCCTTTTTAGATTTTATCCGGGACACGGGCAAACACATCACGGTAAACTACATGATGGCAAAAGACAGTGTGAAGAAAAGGCTGGAAGGTGAGAACGGAATGAGCTTTACAGAATTTACTTACCAGCTGGTGCAGGGCTACGATTTTTACTGGTTGTACAAAAATAAAAATTGCAAGTTGCAGATGGGCGGCAGCGACCAATGGGGCAATATAGTTACGGGTACCGAACTGATACGCAGAAAAGATGGCGGCGAAGCTTTTGCTTTTACCTGCCCATTGATAAAAAAAGCAGATGGCGGCAAGTTTGGCAAAACGGAAAAGGGAAATATATGGCTGGATGCCAATAAGACAACCCCATTTCAATTTTACCAGTTCTGGTTAAATGCCAATGATATTGATGCGGAGGGATGGATAAAAATATTTACTTTTTTAGATCAAAAAACTATTGCTGATTTAATTGCTGCCCATCACCAGGATGCTTCAAAAAGATTATTACAAAAAACATTGGCTAAAGAAATTACTGTTTTTGTACATGGGGAAGAAGAATACAATAAAGCCATAGAAACCACTGAAAAATTATTTGCTAATCAAAATGCATCAGCAGAAGATTTAAGTGAAGATGATTTGAACAATATGGAAGGTATTGTGAAAATAGATTACAGTGCAGATAAGATCAACACTGGTATTGATATCGTTTCTTTTTTAGCAGAAACCAATATTTTTCCCAGCAAAGGCGAAGCAAGAAAAAATGTACAGGGCGGTGGCGTTAGTATCAACCGTAAAAAAGTTGAAAGCATTGACACTAAAATAGAAACTGCTTTACTGTTGCACAGCAAATACCTGTTATTACAAAAAGGAAAGAAAAACTATTACCTGGTTAAAGCGGTTTAATTACCTTTTATCAGTTTCCACATTTCATCAGCTACTAACTGGTTACCTTTTGCATTCAGGTGTACACCATCTGTAGTAAGGATGCCTTTGGTTTTATTCTCGGGGTTATTGGTAAGATTATACGCTAAAAATATTTTACGCAGGTCTACCAATGGTAAACTGTTTTTTGTGGCCAGGTCACGGATGATCTTGCTGTATTGATTCAGGTCGCCATCCTGCGGATTACTGAAGTCATTCTTCTCTCCTATTGTTGCCGGTGTACACAATACCACTTTGATATTTTTATCTTTTAATTTTTTGATGATGGCCTGGTAAAATTTTTCAAACTTATCGGCATCAGTTCCTGTGCCTGAAGTTGCTTTATGCCATACATCATTCACTCCTACATAAATAAAAACCATGTCCGGATTTTTTGCCAGCACATCTTCTTCCATACGTAAATACAGGTCGTACACTTTATTGCCGCCGATACCTGCACCCATGAATTCGTAACCTGCTTTTTTGCCTTCTGCATTACACATGCTGTCTATACGCATGATGTAGCCGCCGGGGTTTGCCCCTGCCTGGGTAATAGAATCGCCAAAGAAAACGATGCGTTGTTTTTTTTGTTGGGGCATAAATGCAAGGGTTGATAAAGTAAGTACAACAGCCAGTAATTTTTTCATATTGATCAATTGAAATTAATGTAATAAGTGTTTTCTTTCCCTGTATACTTTCCAGATGAATTCCCCGAATAAGGTATTGGCCCAGGCAAACCATTTTCTTGTAAATTTACTAACATCATCCTTATGAAATGCCTCATGCATAAAACCGGTGCCGGCATGACTTTTCTGCAGCATGTCCAAACAATATTTTATTTCTTTATCATCAGTGCTGGTTAAACCTCTCATGGTAATGCTCATGGGCCAGATATAGTCCATACCTACATGCGGCCCTCCAATTCCTTCTCCGGCTTTGCCTTTAAAGAAGAAAGGATTGTTATCTGTTAATAATAATTTCCTGGTGTTGATGTATTCTTCTTTTTTGCCAATATGATCGCCAATTAAATAGGGCAACGACATTAATGAGGGCACGTTAGCATCATCCATTATATTATAACTGCCAAAGCCATTCATCTCGTAGGCAATCACATTGCCGAATTTTTCATTTTTAATGATGGCATTTTTTTCTAATGCGGCTGAAACTGATTTGCCTAATTCATATACCGCTTTCCGCAGTTCCGTTTTTCCTTTTACAGCATCCAGCAGATCACCTAAATGTTCCATTGCTTTTACAGCGAACAAATTACTGGGTACTAAAAAAGGAAATACCGTGGCATCATCACTTGGCCGGAACATGCTATGAATTAATCCGATTTTTTTTGTGGGATAGCCATAACCACCCAGGGGCACACCATCTGTTGCCCAACTGGTAGTACGTTCAAATTTATATGAACCTTCGTTTTGTAAGCGTTGTTGTTCGGTAAAAGTTTTTACTATCAACTGCATCGCTTCTTTCCAACCATCGTCGAATACAGTAATATCGCCGGTTGTTGCCCAATAACCATGTGCCAAACGTACCGGGTAACACAAACTGTCTATCTCCCATTTGCGTTCATGCACGCCCGGTTTCATTACTGTTTTATCATCCTTCCATTCGCTGATCTTATTTTCATCTTTATAAAATGCATTGGCATAAGGGTCTTTCAAAATACATTTTACCTGGCGGTTGATCACGCCTTTTATGAGTTCCTGTAAATTTTTATCTTCCTTCATCAAGGGCAGGTAAGGCCATACCTGTGCAGTTGAATCTCTTAACCACATGGCATCAATATCACCTGTTATTACAAAGGTGTCAGGTTTACCACTGATCATTTCAAAATCAACCGTAGTATCTAAAGTATTTGGGAAACAATTTTCAAATAGCCATCCCAGCTCTTTATTGCCAATATTCTTTTTTACTTCGGCAATTAATTTTTCTACGGCAGGGCTTTTAAATTTACGTTGGCTTTCTGCAATTCTTACTACCGGAAAATCAGCTGCAGGTTTTGCAAAGGAATACTTACTGAGCAATATACCAGTTGCAGCAAGCGAAGTTTGTTGTATAAACTTTTTACGATTCATGGCAGTAAGTTAAAAAGAAAAAACATCACAATGAGTGATGCTTTTAATTATTTATCAGCAACTTCTGAATTTTTTACTCAACCCTTACCTGTTTTTGTATAACTGCTCCCTCAGCAACTTCCGGAATAAACTTCCTCTCATTTACCCAATAGCCATTGCCTTTTTCGCAGATATGTACTTTTAAATTTTCTAAACTGAATGGATTGCCATCGGGGATATCGGCAATATTGCTGTAGCTGACATCGTGCCCATCAATAATGATCACACAACCACTGCCTATTGCTTCCATTTTATTGCCTTCGGTGATCAGCATGCCGGTATCCTCCCCTAACCCGATGCCAATGCAGCTGGGATTACAGGCAACAGCCTGCGCCAATCGCCCAAAGCGGCCACGTTTTTCAAAATGGGAGTCAATGATCACAGAATCTAAAAAACCTAAACCCGTTGTCATTTTCACTTCGCCTTTTAAGTGCGCTTTTGCTGCATTACCTTCATAGATCATGGTATTGCTCATGGCCATAGCGCCCGCAGAAGTACCTGCTATTACAAAATTTTCTTCGGCGTAGCGTTTTTTTATGATAGACAGGAATTCGGTGCCCCCATCTGTTACACTCAGGCGCAACTGGTTACCACCGCTGAACATAACCGCATCGCATTCTTTTATACGTTGTAAATAATCCGGATTATTGGTATCGGCACGGTTGCGGATATGCATTAAACCAATATTGGTACAACCGATCTTTCCAAAAGCATTGAGGTAATTGTCGCCCACTTCGTAGGGAATAGTGCTGGCAGTAGTGATCACTTCTATACGGCTGAGGGGGCCACCTGCTTCCTCCACAATCCTGCGGAGAATACCGAGTTCAAAAAAGTTGAGGTTGTTGCGGTTATAATCGTCTTTATCAGTTTCTGTCCCTTTATCCTCGGCTCCACCTATCGCAATCAATTTTCCTTTGGCAAATTGCATTTAATCCTTTTTGTTATGATAACGCAAAAATAAGGGAAATCGTGTTTTAAGCCGGTTGTTTAGTTATTAACTGTTGTTGATTACAACCTGTCAACTCTTCGCAAAACTTTCAATCCCTTCCACCAAACGATCTAAATTTTTAATAGAAGTATATACATTGGGTGTAACCCTAACTCCATGTATATTCTCCCATTCAATGCCCACAGCATGAATTTTATAATTGGTCCAGAGATAACTGTCCAGCTCAGCCGGTTTTTTCCCTTCCACACTTACCAAACCAATAGCGCAACCAAATTCTTTTTTTAAAGAAGTGTGTATTTGTACTTTAGGAATGTGCTGCACTTTTTCCATCCAGTAATTTTTCAAATACAATAAACGTTCTTCTTTTCGTTTAGCGCCTATCATATCAAAAAAATCAATGGCCTTATCAACGGCTTCTTCAATAAAGAAAGGCCTTGTGCCTAAATGTTCAAATTTGCGGATATTATCTTCTTCTTTTTCTCCTGCACCAAACATGGGCCAGATATTTTTTATTTTTTCTTTACGTATGTACAGCATACCCGTGCCAATAGGTGCGCCCAACCACTTGTGCAGGCTGGTGCCAAAATAATCACAATTCAAATCAGGAATTAAAAATTCAAATTGCGCAAATGTATGTGCGCCATCCACCAGTACATCAATATTTTTTTTCTTAGCAGCATCGGCTATTTTTTTCACTGGCATTTTTTGTCCTATCCAGTTGATCATGTGGGTTATTTGTACCACTTTAGTTTTATCCGTAAAAGCATCGGTATATTGTTTTACTAAGTATTTTTCATCTTCACTGGGTAATTCTAAATTTATCCAGACTAATTTAATGCCTTCTCTTTTTTCCCGTTGCTTCCATGCACCGATCATATTGGGATAATCCTGCTTGGCTAACACTACTTCGTCGCCTGCTTTTAATTCAATACCAAATATCACCGCTTCCAATGCTTCTGATGCGTTGCGCAGCATGGCAATTTCTTCCTTATCGCATCCTGCAAGTTGTGCCAAATTTTTTCTTAAAGGTTCCCTGCCCTGGTCAATCACCCGCCACATAAAATAACTGGGTGCTTCATTGCTGATGTCGTAGTATCTTTTCATAGCATCAGCCACCACTTTTGGTGCAGGCGATACTCCTCCATTATTTAAGTTGATAAAACCAGATGATATCGTATACGATTGTTGCACATAGTACCAGAATTCATCATCGGTAGCTAAATCACCCGGTGCAACATTTTCTGCATTCTTTAAAGCACTTTTTAAATTTCTGCTCCACGCAGGTTGAAACATCCCCGCTGTTAATGCAGATGCTGATAGCAGCGATATCTTATTGAGGAAAGAACGCCGGTTGGCCATGCTTTTAGTTTTAGGATTACAATTTACTGATTTTGTTTTTTGTAAAGCAAGATGATTTCGGTAATTTTCAATTTGCCACTCCTGTCCCGATCATTTCGGGAGAGGCACGGAAACAGAGAAATTTATTTTCCGCATCATACTAAAACATAATCCTCTCCATAATAAAGTTGCCCTTTAGGGGCGGAGGGGCATCAAAAACTATTTATGAAGATTCTTGAAATTAAAGTATTGAAAGGCCCGAATTACTGGAGCGTACGCCGCACCAAACTGATCCAGATGAAATTAGACCTGGAAGAAAAGGAACAGATGCCTACCAATGCTATTCCCGGTTTCAGGGAAAGATTAGAAGCACTGCTACCTTCATTAATTGAGCACCGTTGCAGCGTGGGTACCCGTGGCGGTTTTTTTGAACGTGTGGAAGAAGGCACCTGGATGGGCCATGTGATTGAGCATATTGCTTTAGAAATACAAACATTGGCAGGTATGGATACCGGCTTTGGCCGCACCAGGGGCACCGGCAAAGAGGGGGAATATTACGTTTGTTTCAGTTATATGGAAGAAGATGCCGGTGTGTATGCCGCAAGAGCAGCGGTACGCATTGCACATGCTTTAATTTTTAACGAAACCTATGACCTTGATGACGACATCCAGAAATTAAGAGAGATACGTGAAGACACAAGACTTGGCCCCAGCACCGGTTGTATTGTGGATGAAGCAGCTAAAAGAGGCATTCCTTATATCCGTTTAAACAAACATAGCCTGGTGCAATTGGGTTATGGTGTGCATCAAAAAAGAATACGGGCAACCATTGCCAGTACAACAGGAAATATTGCCGTTGATATTGCCTGCGATAAAGAAGAAACAAAAAATTTATTGGGTGCTGCCGAAATCCCGGTACCAAAAGGCGATGTGGTAAGAACAGAAGAAGGATTGAGAGATGCCATTGAGAGAATCGGTTATCCCTGTGTGATAAAACCTATTGATGGTAACCACGGCAAAGGCAATACCACCAATATTACCGATTGGGAAATGGCATTGCGTGCCTTTGAAGCAGCAAAGGTTTATGGCCGCAGTGTGATCATTGAAAAATATATTACCGGTTTTGATTTCAGGATACTGGTGATCAATTATAAATTTATTTGTGCCGCCTTGCGCACACCTGCAAGTGTAGTGGGTGATGGTAAAAACTCCATTCAGTATTTAATTGATGAGACCAATAAAGACCCGAGACGTGGATACGGGCATGAAAAAGTGCTGACACAAATCACTATCGACCAGTTTACACAAAAAATGCTGGACGAAAAGAATTATACTTTAGATACAGTACCTGCTAAAGATGAACTGGTATTATTAAAACCTACGGCCAACTTAAGTACCGGTGGTACTTCAACCGATGTTACTGATGAAGTGCATCCTGCCAATATTTTTATGTGCGAACGCATTGCAAAAATCATTGGCCTGGATATTTGTGGTATCGATATCATGGCTACCGATCTTCGTACACCCGTAACAGAAAATGGCGGCGCTATCCTGGAAGTGAATGCAGCACCGGGCTTCCGCATGCATATTGAACCTTCTGTTGGCCTGGCACGCAATGTGGCAGAACCTGTGGTGGATATGCTTTTCCCGAAAGGCAGCGCAGGTAATATTCCTATTATTGCTATTACCGGAACTAATGGTAAAACAACCACAACAAGACTCACAGCGCATATTGCAAAAACGGCTGGTTATAAAGTGGGTTATACTACCAGTGATGGTGTGTACATACAGAACCAGATGATGATGAAGGGTGATTGCACCGGGCCAATTTCTTCGCAGTTTGTATTGAAAGACCCTACAGTTGATTTTGCCGTATTGGAATGTGCAAGAGGTGGTATTTTAAAAAGTGGTCTGGCATTTCAGAATTGTGATGTGGCTGTGGTTACCAATATCAGCGCCGATCATATTGGCTTAGGAGGTATTGATTCGATGGAACAAATGGCCAAAGTAAAAGCTGTGGTGCCCGAAACCGTGTTTAAACATGGCTATGCTATTTTAAATGCCGAAGATGATCTGGTTTATGCCATGAAGGATGGCCTGCAATGCAATGTTGCTTTGTTCAGCATGGATGAGAATAACAAACGCATTATTGACCATTGCAAAAAAGGCGGCTATGCGGCAGTGTTTGAAAATGGTTATATCACCATTATGAAAGGTACCTGGAAGATACGTGTGGTAAAAGTTACAGAAGTACCCGTTACCTACGGTGGTAAAGCGGTACACAATATCATGAATTGTTTGCCTGCCGTTCTATCTACTTATTTCTGGCGCAATATTTCTATTGATGACATTAAACTGGCTTTACAAACATTTGTACCCTCTCCTGCGCAAACACCAGGCAGGTTGAACATGTTCCAGTTTAAACATTTTAAATTCCTGGTGGATTTTGCTCATAACCCTGCAGGCCTGGAATTGTTGTGTGATTTTATCAGCAAAATGGATGGCGAACCTAAAGTGGGTATCATCAGCGGAACCGGCGACAGGCGAGATGACGACATCAGGGAACTGGGAAGAATTTCCGGGCGGCATTTTGATGAGATCATCATTCGCCAGGACAAACATTTGCGTGGCCGCACAGCAGAAGAAATTGTAAATCTTTTGGTAGAAGGTATTAATGAAACCAAGACCAAAGATATCCCTGTAAATATCATTTACAACGAGAAAGAAGCCATCATGTTTGCGTACGATAATGCCAAACCGGGTAGTTTAATTACCATCATGTGTGATGTGGTTGCAGAAGCGTTGGACCTGATAAAGAATTTGAAGGAGAAAGAGGATGCGGAGTAAGTTAAATCATCACCCACACCGCAAACAAAATATACTCTGCAAAAAAGAACACCCAAAACCTCAGATAAAATTTCTTCACCGAATTTTTATCCTCGAGTTTCACTGAAAAATAATTGAGTAAGAAAAACACAAATAACAATCCGTGGGTAACAATAAGATACCACGGATTTTTTATGGCATAAAAAAAACTCCAGGCCAAAACAAATACATAGGCAGCGCCAACTAAAAGCGTTCCTCCCAGCAAGGCATTTTTTTTAGAGTATAAAACTGCTAATGTGCGTACATGAAATTTTTCATCGCCTTCTGTATCGGGCAGGTCTTTAAACCATGCAATGGCAATACTGAAAGCCATGATGAAAAAAGCCAGGCACCAGATATGTCCGGGCAGCTCATAATTACCATTGATCGTTTTTTGAAAATGGAGGAAGATGCCCACATTCACCAGCAATCCTCTTACCAACGTAATAGCCAATGCCGCAGGCAAATGATGTTGCTTTAAATACAAAGGCGGTAATGAATAGGCAATACCAATTAAAAGTATGATGATGATGAGTACAAAATAAAATACTGAAGCCAGGAATGCGAAGACCAATGCAATTGCCAATGCCGTGTAAACAATCGCCAATGCATTTTTGCGGCTTAGTGTTCCTGCAGCCAATGGCAAATAAGGTTTATTGATCTTATCCATCTCCACATCAGCAAGCTGGTTGATACCTACAATAAACACATTGCAGGCCAATGCTGCAATTAAAGTGGTGGCGTACAGCCAGCCATGCTGTAACAGGTTGCTTCCGTTATTGGCAATAATGTACAAGGCAGTGATGCTGCATACAGAACCAATGATAGTGTGTGGTCTGCTGAATTGCCAGAGTATCTTTAATGCTTTCATGTATTTGCAGGTGCCCCTTTAATGTAAACAAGGTTTCCCTTCCAATTGTTTACGGTATGTACGGAGATGTGATATGATTGGGTTGAAATACTTTTTAATACCCCGTTATATTCCTTTGCGGTCTTTGATTTAAACACCGAAATGATGCCATCGTAAGTTACCGTAAACAGGTTTACCGGGATAATATAAGTAAACAACAATCTTAATAAAGAGAATGGTTTTACAAACGGCGCTGTAAGCAATTGAATAATGATGGTGGTAAAAATTATTTTAAACATATTCAATAAACCCGGTTCAAGTATTTCTGCTATTATAACCGGTGCTTTATTCGTAGCCATCTTTTGCAGCATTTCTTTTTGTTGTATGGCAGAAAAATGATGAAAAGCATTGCACATAATGTAGCCTGTATTTTCTTTTGGCTGTAATTCCAGCACATCAACGGAGTTTAAAGAATATACAATACCGGGTTTGATTTTAAAGTTTGTATCCGGGTATTGATCCGTTAGCTGCAATGGAATTTTTTGTTTCAGATGCTGATGAATATACACCGCAGGAATTCCGCTGCCACTGCAAAGATCCTGTAAAGCGGCAACCTTATGCTGTATGACCATTTCGTCCAGAACAGGCGACAAGGGTTGATATAATTTTGTCCATACACTCACGCTACCCACAAATTCCATTTGCCAGCGGCGGAGTATTTTCGGAAACCAATTATAATCTTCCAGTTCTTTTATCATTGCTTAAATTACAGCATTAATGTACAATATAATGCATTTATCGCAGCAGGACCTTTTTACCGGCTTAATAGCCATCGCAGTAATTGCGGTGGTATTGTCCGGGATTGAGCTGTCAGTAAAAAACAAATGGACAAATAAATTATTGGGCAGAAAGCTATTGCATTGCAGCGCCATAGGCACCTGCGCCTGGGCCATTCATCGTTTTGACAACAGGATAATTTTGGGCTATATTTTTTTATTGTTCTTTTTTATACTGCTGGCCGTCATCCGCAAGGGTTGGATGCAGGTGAATGAGTACAAAACCTATGGCATTGCATTTTTCCCTTTAGCTTTTGCTGCGCTGCTGTTCATTCCTGCATTCACCAATTCTATTATTGTATATGCGGTTTTAATATTGGGTATCAGCGATGCTTTGGCAGGCATTTGTGGCGAGTATTTGGGCAAGCAAAAAATCGCTTTTCTTTTTGAGCAGAAATCATGGATCGGCTTTTTTGCATTTTATATTTCTGCCTTTATCATTTCCATCATTTATTTTAATGACTTCTCATTTAGCGGCGTTTTACTTTGTATAGCATTATCATTATTACCAGCCATAACAGAATTATTCAGTTACCGTGGCAGTGATAATTTTACTGTACCCGTTTTTACTGCCGTATGGGTTTTACTCATTTTGCATTTTCAGGACCGGCAATTACTGCTATTATTTATATCTGTTGCTGTATTTGCTGCGCTATCTATATTTGCCGTGTATAAAAAATGGCTTACGGTAAGTGGTGCTGTTGCAGCATGTTGGGTGGCATTATTATTATATGTTACAGGCGGATACAAAGCATTTGTTGCTCCTGGCATTTTTTTAATCAGTGGCAGCCTCTTATCTAAACTGAATAAACCACAAAAAGAAAAAGAAGGCCGAAATGCAGTGCAGGTTTTTGCCAATGGTATTATTGGCGTTGCGTTAATGGTGCTGTTTGGCAGCACACAACAACATATTTATTTAATTACCGCTATCCTTTCCTTTTCTATCAGTATGGCCGATAGCTGTAGTTCAGAAACCGGGATTTTTTTTAAAGGGACCACTATTGATATTTTATCTTTTAAAAAATTGCCCGTTGGTGTTTCCGGAGGTATTTCTTTAACAGGTACGCTGGCTGGCCTTGCAGGAGCGGTACTGATTGCTGCTGTAGCCACATATGGCTATCATTTTTCTTTTACGGTATTTGCCTGGATTGCTGTGGGCGGATTTACGGGTATGCTGGCAGACAGTGTTTTAGGCAGCTGGTTACAGGTGAAGTACAGCACTGCCAATGGTGTTGTTTCAGATGATGCCGTTGACGGCGCAAAACAACTAAAAGGACTTGCCTGGTGTACCAATGATGCAGTCAATATACTCAGTAATATGCTGACTACATGGTTGTTTTTTTATATTTTACAACAAATAACTTAAAAACCATTTGGCTGAAATGGCCCGAAACCCTATTTTTGCACTCCAAATTCTGAGCTTAGGCAAAGATACGATTGGGTTATGGTGTAATGGTAACACAACAGATTTTGATTCTGTCTTTCTAGGTTCGAATCCTAGTAACCCAACAAAACCAACCTGTAAACTTTAAACAGGTTGGTTTTTTTTATCCACTAAAAAATAAAATAGGTCTCAACCTTTTTATTAAACACCTATCATGAAAAAAATATTCTTTTTGACTTTATTGGTATTCCCCGCCGTTGCTTTTTGCCAGGATTCTGCGATCATTTATAGGGATATTGTTACAGTTGAAAATGCTAAAAAAGCTGACCTGCATAGAAAGGCAAAATTTTGGTTCGTAAACACTTTCAAAGATACCAGTGCTGTTATAAAATCAGATATGGAAGACCAACTGGTTTGCAATGGATCTTTTAAATCTTTCTTTAATGTGCGGGTATTTGGCAGCAATACTAAACAAACGGGCATCGTTAAGTTTTCGTTGAACATAATTTTTAAAGACGGAAAATATAAGGCAGAGATGTATGGTCTTTCATTTCATGATGACCTTAACAGCGGTATTGATTTTGACCCTATCACTTCTGCAACAGGCTCTCCTATAAAACCAGCAATGACCAGCCAAAAAAAAGTTGATGGTGTATGGCAGGATCTAAAAAACAATATTAATGAACAAATAACAAAATACTTTCTTGATTTAAAAACCATTCTTTCCAAACGTGATGATGATTTTTAGAAAGCTTCGTCCCCGTCTCCGACCAGGATGCATTGGTCTTTATTGGTCCAAAAAAGCCTCTATATTTTCTTCCCATTTGTCCGGTTCATTTTCACAGAGATTTTCATGACCGCTGTTTTCATACACAATTAATTTTTTGGAGGAAGGTATATTTTTAAACAGTTCATTGATCTCTGCCCCGGTCACGCCCTTATCCTTTCTTCCCCATTGTAATAATACAGGGCATTTATTTTTTTACAAACTCTTTAGGTCTCAGGTCAAATGCCCAAAAACCATTGATCACGCCTCCCCAAAAGGTTAATAAACCACCAAGTGGTTCGCCGGGTAATCCCGCCATTCTCATTTTACCTTCTGCTGTTTCGTTTAAAGAGGCGAAAGGCATTTCCAGGATTATTTTTTGAGGAGTTAAATCATAATCAGCTATAGCTTTGGTAACAGTAGCTGCGCCCATTGAGATGCCATATAAAATAATATTGTTCTCGCCGTTCTTCTTCAAAAAATCATAAGCCAGTTTTACATCCTCCGCTTCCCGGTACCCAATGGTGCAGGTATTACCTTCGCTTAAACCATGCGCTTTGAAATCAATCAATAACGTTGAATAACCCATTTCATTAAATGAATTACTTTGGGACACATTGGCTGATTTCTCGCTCCCGTTGCCATGAAATAATGCAATAGCTCCTTTCGAATGCGGTACACGAATGAACCATACATCTAAGGTCAAACTATCTTTTGTTTTTAATTTAATTTCACTAAATGCAGAATCCGGACGTGCTTCGGGCATAAGCTTTTCCTGTTTCAGCCCAAACAAAACCACGCTTGCCTGGTCCCCAAAATTATTTGTTTGCGCTTTCACCGACTTAACGGTTCCGTACTCGTAAAAATGTGTGGGGTGATAAGCCTGGCTGACTAGGATAAGGTTGATCAACAAAAAAAATATTAATACAGTAAGAATTATTTTTTTTATGCGTCTGCGGGCTTTGGCAATCTACCCAGGTGTTGTACTCACGATAACGGGTATACCGGATTGCAGCTCCATCGCAACACCCGGAGGGAAGCTTAAGGGTACTGTTTTGTTTGCGTAGAAAATTCAGGGCAGGGTAAGCGGCCTGCCTTTATTTCAGCTTAAGTTTATCCATCACACACCGGATTACTTTTTCTGTAGCTGGGTAATGCGTGGCTGCCCTGCATTTTATTGCAGCAAGTGACAAGAACTAAGCGGTGTTCAATTTTCCATTTACGAATAACGTCATTCATTGTATGAATAGCAGACCGGAGCTTTTTTAGAATGGATTATTATCCCTGGGTGTGCCCTTGCCGGTGCTCTTATACTGGACCGTGACACTGCCCACTTCACTGAGATAGCCGAGTGGCGCATCGTTGGGATCATACCCGATCTGATTGGTATCGAGACTTAAAAAAGTTACGGTCAGCGTAGCAAAGACCCATTTTGATTCATAATAATCCTTGCTGTTGCCCATCGGTGCAGTAACAGTATAATTCTTCTGCGATGCCGGTTTTCCATATTTCCTCACCAAAGTCTGGTATACACTGTCTGCATTGTGGTAGTTAAAATAGAAACGAATACCTGTTAACCTATGATTCTGTATGCCCAGCCAGATATCAGCGGCATCAGCAATACGAGGTCTTAACTCTTTTGCATATACAAGTTTCACCTTCTGATTATCCGGCGGCAATGGCACAGGCAAAACATCGGCACCCGGAGTGCCGGGAACAGGCGCCTGGGTGTAATACAAGCCTACCCGCTGAAAGCACTTACCCGTTACTGGTACATTTTCTGTATACACATACATTTTTAAAATATCCGGCTTTTTACCGAGTATACCTCGCCATTTATTTTTCTTCACCGCCACACCATCACGGTATGCATTTTCACCGGTTGTACAGGCGCATTCCCTGATATTAAAGGTGTCATTCAGTTTCAGGTCAAAAACCTTCAAATCCTGGGCAACCGCAGTGAAAAAACCGGCTGCCAGTATTGCCAGTAAAAGAATTCTTTTCCGCATATCCTTTGTTTAAATTTTAGCTGCTTATTTTGCCTTTACCACAGTTCAGTGCATTTTTTGCAGGTGCTGGCTGCGCTGCCTCACGGGCAACAGTAAAATTATTGCCTGCCTGCAGAAAAAAAACCGCTTTGAAAGGTGGTCTCCCAAGGAAGGTAGGCCGAATTTTATGTATGCCCTTTTAAAAACTACGAATTACAATAAAAACTCTACGAAATACAGAAAAGCACATATGAAATCCGGTAACCGCAACCGGAGCTTAAAAAATACCTGCCCCGAAACTTTATTGTCATTTTGCAAAATGACCGGAACGATAAATATCCAATGCCGCATTTTATAAAAAAGGTAAAAAAAACAAAAAAGCGTCTAACCATTTCCGCGATAGCAATCACATTATTTCATTTCGGTAAGATGGGATAAAAATTTATTCCAGTTTTCTTCTGCTGCACTTCTCTTTGCCAGGCACAGGCAACAGCACAAAGGAACTAACCCGTAGCCCGGAAATTTGCCTGGCTCCGGATCGCACAGCGCACCTGCTACCCCAATTGCCTTCGTCCCTTATTTTTTAATGAATGCCATCGTTATACCGTTTGTAAAATGTATATACCAGGTGCCTGCCGGTAGCCCGCTGCAACGAAACCTATAGGTAGTTGCTGTAAGCAGTTCTCTCTTTACCAAACGCCCGGCAGCATCGGTAATACTGACAGAGGTATTGAGCAGGGACCGGTCATTGCAGCTAATGATAATGTAGTCAGCAACCGGATTGGGGTAAACAGTGATGTTGCTGACGGGCTTATTCCGTACACTCATCACCGCACTGTAATAGAAGGCCCCGTTCCTGTCAGTCACCCTGAGCCGGTAAAATACTTTACCCGGCTCCAGGTGGCAGTCAGAAAACCGGTATGAATTATTGCCCGCCCCCACGCCAGCTACGGTTCCTGCAGACTGATAAGAATGACCGTCGGTACTTTTTTCTACTGTAAATTCTTTGGTATCCGATTCTCCCTCTGTTTCCCAGCGCAGGAAATTACAGGCATCCCCTTGTACTACAGTCAGATCCAGTTGCCGGACAGGCAAGGTGGCGAATTGTGTTTTCAGGAAGAACCCGCTGAAACCAGTTACATCAAAACTGATCTCCCACCTGGAGGCAGTAGCATTCCATACCTTTGACAAGGCTGCGTTTGCGATCGTTTGAATGAAACCTGTATAAGTAGCTGGCATTCCGGTCCCGTCACTACTTACCCCTCCCCGCTTTTCTACCTGGATATTTGCTATGCCCGCTGCATCTGCAGGACCGGTGGGCAGTTTAACTGAATTCACGGCATTAAAATCTGTAAAATCCTGCTGCCTGAAATATAGTGTAACCCTTCCAGTTACCGAAGCTGCATTCAGTTGCGGCGTGATCTCGTAATGACGTTTTACAAAATTGGATGGTTGTGTCCCTTCGATCCATACTTTTGCAGTTACTGGCCCACTAACTGTATAGGTTCCTCCTGATTGTACCTGGACCAGTTGGTTCACACAATCCGAATAGTTAGTAATACCTGACGCATTTTGTGCCAGATGCACTGTGGTATTGCTTGTTGGTATTGTGTTGGAAGATGCGTCAAGGTGCCCCCCTTCATAAGCACCGATATCAATGACCGCAGTACGTGGGATATTCAAGATATCCACTACCGGGCTGGCTCCGGTGCCCGCTGCTATTGCAGGGGATGTGCATTGTAACCTCAGTCCGTCATCAGCTGTCATGATTGTATTATCAGCGCCGTCACCATCCGACAGGTTATTGAAAAGCGGATAGTTTGCCAGGCAACCGGAAAGCTGGGAATTGGTCACCGTTAGCGGACTGCCCAAGGCATCCTTTATTATACAATTAATAAATGAAGGCTGGTTTGCCACAGTAGTTTCCTGGCTGTAGATCTCATCCCGGCCTGCAACAGAAGACACAGAGGGTGCATTGTTCCAAAACACTGAATTCTTAAATACCATTTTTGCAAAACCCGTGAAGGAAACACCGGCATAGGAACCCGTATTACCCGCGAAAGTGCAGTTTGTAACGGTGGAAGTATTGGAAGCTGCACCGCCTGCTGCGATACAGGCACCGTTCTGCGCACTGTTATTATAGAAGACGCAATTCACAATGTTAGTAGCAGTATAAAGCAGGTATACAGCCCCGCCGAGAGAGCCGGCAAAAAAGCCAGAGCCACTGGAATTATTTACAAAGGCACACTGGCTGACAGTGCAGTTACCGCCACTTACAAACATTCCTGCTCCGTACACACCAAAACTGCTACCTCCCGTTAGAAAAGAATTTCCGTCAATGGTACAATTAGTGAAAACAGATGAACAATTGTCGTTCAATATCCCAGCTCCCCAGGCATCATCATTGGTGTCCGTGCAATCAGCACTGTTTGAACGGATGATGCAGTTTTTAAAAGCTGTAGCCGAATAGGAATTAAATATACCTCCGCCCTTAAAACTTTCCACCAGCCGGGTGCTCACCGTTTGTGAGGCTGAACCTGGAGCTGTGGCGTAGCCCTTTGTGATGATAAAACCATCCAGAGTATTGGCCGCATTATTTACAGCCAGCACCACGTGATATGCGTTATCGGATAGTGTATTTAGCACACCGAGGTCACCGCTAAGCGTAGTGACATTGCTCAGCCAGTTGCGCTGGCTTAGCTGAGTTTCTGTTCCGGCAAAGCCCCCGTACACACTGACCCCCGATTTCAGGGTAAAGGTCTTGTTACGGTTATTCGCCGGCGTGGCATTGGCAAAGGGATCCATGGTGGGCAGGTAGGTGCCGGCCTTCACCCAAACCTGATCACCTGCAGCGGCCGCGTTGATGGCTGCCTGCAGGTCCTTTTTAGCGGTGCCCCAGCTGGTGCCGGCACCGGTATTGTTACTGCGGGTGACATCTACGTACCAGGTAGTCTGGCCGCGGGTGTACAGGGCGGTCATAATGAAAAAGGAAAACAAAAGCTGAATTCTGTTCATGACTGTATTTTTAATGGCGGTTTGTTTTTATAGCGTTTATCAATACACGAATAATGCAGGTACCGGCAACCGGAGCTGCCCGTCTCCATCAATTACTAAATCCCAGTTTTATCTTAAAGCGGTAGGACTTGCCAAACTTCTGTTCGAGCTTCAGCACTTCTTTTGTTTTTTTACTGACCCAGAACACTTCCTTGTTGTTATCACTTTCGTGTACCAGTAACCAGCAGTCGATTGATTGGTTGTCGTACCCCAGAAGCTTACCTGCCCCTTTTACCGTATACACAGCATTTTCAAATGGCGCTCCTGTTCCAGGGTCGTAAAAGGGAATTGAAAAAACGGCCCCCGCCTTATAGGGCAGCATGGAAAACACTTCCAGGTCCAGGTGCCAGTTCAGCAGGAATTTGCCTTCTGCAGACTTATATGCCGTCCAGACTCTTTTTGCCATCCTGGAGGTATCGGCATCACTCAGCCGGTTACCATTGAGTTCAACGGTCTTATTTTCAAAATCCACAGCGGCCAGGCCCATCCTGGGAATATTCCACCATATCTTATGGGTCAGCGGTTGCATGGTTCCTGCATCACAGACCGACCATGCTTTATGCAAGATGGTATCCTTGTATTCCCATTCCTGGGTAACGGATATGACCGGTTTGCCTGCTTCTGCAGTTCTACGGACATCGATGTTCCAGAACTGGACCTCTGAGCGTGGGGCATCCTCCCCTTTTTTAAAATAGACCAGGTACCGGTGGGTCCCTTCTTTCAGTACTTCGGGATGCAGGTTCTTCCCGTTAATGAATACCGTGTCAGATTTTTGTGCAGTAGCAGTGAGGCTTAAGACAAACCCACTAAGGAGTGCAATCAATTTACGCATATGGCTAACTTTTTGTTTATGATTTTTGCTTACGATTTTTAAAAAGTGAAAAAATTCATCCAAACCACCAGTTCCACTGCTGACCTCATGCTCCGTTGAGCATCACCATTGAAACTGTATGCAAAAAAGATTAGAATTTACAGGTGATCCCCACCCGGGCATTTGTTGCACCTATGGCACCCAGCTCCGCAAAAGCACCGATGCTTTTCCCGAAATAATACCGGCCCCCGAGATAGCCCCCCAGGAACAATCCGCTGGAATATTCATTACCCAGCCCGTTATTACTGAAATCATCCCTGAAAGAAAAATTCCGGAAACCCAGTGTGACACCACCATAGAGGTCCACTTTTTCATTGTTCAACTGTAATATCTCATTGAAATGATAAGATGCTCTCGCCCCGAAATACAGGGCCGTGTATTTGTATTTATAACCCGGGCTGTAGTTGTAATTAGCTGCCAGGTAATCCACGTTCCCTCCCACACTGACCAGGTCAGAGACTCCCACTTCCAGGGAGACCCCTGCGGGAAATCCATTACTGTAATAGGAGTTCAAACCCAAACCGGCATTCACCAGTTTATCCCCTTTGGAAAATGCCTTTCCTGCTTGTGCGCTGGCATTAAAAACAGTGCAGCCCAACAGGGCTGCCGCAACAAAAAATCTTTTCATTTTAATTTTTTTTATGGCTTAATTTATTTCCTGTGAATTTCTGTAATACCGCCTTTTCTTTTAAAGAAAAACCACCAGTTCTCATGAAGGATATACAGATAACCTGATTTAACCTACCAATAGAAAACAGAGGTCTCCGGTTCCGGTTTGCCGTCGCCTGCAATGACTGCTGTTACCCTGGTCAGCAGGTCGCTTCCGGCAGCGTTCCCCGTTCTTTTACTTTTTTTGTACGGGTATGGCCAGGTTATTTATGGGGCATCAAAGGATTGCGGATCGCCTGACAGCACGGAGCAGACCAACAGGAGATTTACCATATCGCCCAACAGGGTGCTGCTGTGTTGATATCCCCGGCAAGGGTGTTCCCGGTTTGCAGGTCTTTTTAAAAATACCCCCTCCGTGCTGCAGGATGAGTTGCATTGATACTATAACCAACCTATATTATGGGAAAGAGAAACGTTTTTCATGAAGACATGGAATGATGAACCTGCCTGGTTTCAATTGCCGCCCCACCCCTGCACAGTTTCCTTACTGGCGGCTGCAATCACCGGCAGGAGTATGCAATCTGCAGAATGATAACGGTTACGAGTAACTGCAATTAAAACCCTAATGAACAGTGATTCCACCTATATTTTTATTGCTCTTTATTTTTTCAAAAGAGGCCGGTATAGAAATACCCGCCGTTAGTATTAACCAAAGGGCCTTGCCATATTTCCACCTGAAATGATGGATTCCTGATAAAGCCCTATAACCTAAGCTGTATATTAGTTTATCCAGGCCCGTAATACCCGAATTCCTGCACCTTACCTGGAAACTTCCGGGCGGGAGTTCCTCCTCCCTAACTGTATCCCCTATCCGCATACCTTTTCTCTGTTGCAGGAATCAACTCCGTTAATCGTTTAAACGCACCACCGTCGTCTGCAAGAGCCGTGCCCCAACATCAGCACATTTTGCTCCCTTATTTTTGCCAGTACCCTGAAATTAATATTTACCAACAGGCTGATTTACCTGAAATATTACTGAGGTGGCGGCTACCTCAGTAATATTTCGGGGCATAACCTTTTATAACAGGATAACTTTTCCCAAAGCAAATGAATGAGGGTGGGAAAAGGAAATTATCAGGATGGTTACTAATAATTACTGTGTTTTTATAATTCAGATTTTAATAAAGCGGCAGATACATATTACCTATGCCTGTAGTGCATTTTTTATAGCTGAAGTGATTAAGTGGTCGCATTTTTTTTATGGAATTACTACACTTCTCTTTTGATATGTATTTGCACCAAATACACCTATTGCATTGCCCTTAATATTACTTACGGGATTATCCGGAACCGCCTGGGGGCTACCTGTGGAAGACTGCGAAAAACTAAACCAGAATTTGTAATTGTCAGCATCTACACAATTCAGCACAACTTCAATAGTATCACCTTTTTTAAATTCATCTTCTTTCCTTGAGTAAATTAATGGAAAGGTCACTTTTTTCCCGTCAATAAATGCATCATCATAAGCAAAGATATCTTTAATTAACCTGCCATTTTTAAACATAAATAAATTGTAGTTGTTTCCAAGCCCTGCCGGATCATTATAAAACGGGGTTACCACTTTAGCCGTTTCACCAAAAACCGGAAAGTCTTCCACCACCAGAGAATCAAATTTCACCATTGCAGGCATTTTAGAACTTGCGGTAAGCGTTATACCACTTGTTACTACTTTAAGATGGTATGTTTTGCCTGTAATTCCTGCCAAACCTACATTTTGGTAAACGCCATTCGATACTTCGGGCAAAGAATAAACAGTTCCACTATCCTCACGGATCGTGACTGTGGCCCCCATTAATGGCACAACGCTGTTATCGGATTTTACTTTATTCGTGTAGGATAACCTGACAATACTGCCTACTGTTAAACTATTGGTCACCTGGCCATCAACCACTATTACCGGGGCAGTGGTATTTAAATCGAGATCTATTATTTTTTCGCAACCTGTTAATGAAAATACAAGTAGTGCAGCAAATAAATTTGTGTATTTTACTTTCATTTTTTTATTATTAATTGGTTAAAACCTGAAATTGTATGATATAGACGGAACCCATCGGAATAAGCTGGTTTGCCTGATTTCTGTAACATTTGGGTTGTCCTTATTATCTTTAAAATTAATCGAATAGGCGTTTTCTCTGCCATACACATTGTACAGGCTAAATACCAGTTCTTTAGTCCATTTCCTGCCTTTTTTCAATTGCCATGTTGCACCAAAATCCATACGGTGATAAGCCGGCATCCTGTCAGCATTCCGGTTGTTATAGTAGTAAACAGTTTGTCCATTAACCTGATACTTGCCTGAAGGAAATGTAACTGCATTGCCGGTATAGTAAACAAAATTTCCGCTTAGTATCCATTTCTTGCTTAACTGGTATATGCCAACAATTGACACATCATGTGTCCTGTCCTGCGTTGCATTGTACCATTTATTGTTATTTATACCATTGATCTTTCTCTCAGACCTGCTTAAAGTATAACTAATCCATCCTGTAAATTTCCCTGTTTTTTTCTTTAACATAAACTCGGTACCATAAGCCCTGCCCATACCAAAAAGTAACTGTGCTTCCACAGTCTCATTTAAAAACAAGTCGGCACCATTTCTGTAATCTAAAACATTTTGCATTTCCTTATAGTACACTTCGGCAGTAAATTCATAGCTGTTCAGTAATATGTTTGAGTAATAGCCTATACTTAGCTGGTCACTGATTTGCGGCTTAATTATATTGCTTGTGCTTGCCCATTTGTCCAAAGGATTAGATCCATTTGAATTGGTTATCTGATGCATATACTGGGCATTCCGTGTATAGGCTGCTTTGATGGATGTACTGGCATTTAACATATAACCAATAGCTACTCTTGGCTCAAAGTTACAATACGTTTTTACGATCTCTTCTTTCGCAAATCTCATGGTGTCTTTAATATTCCCCTTGTCATCTATATTAAAAAACCTGCCACCACCCATTACGTTAAAGCCACTAAGCCTTGCACCAAGCGTTATGTTTAGATTTTTATTCAGCTTAAATACATTGCTTGCATAGATCGCAGATTCGAAAGAATACCTTTTATCCTGAATTTTATCATTGATGCTGGATGTGGCATTGCCAGTAATTTCTCCGGGACGGATAATATGGTAAATACCAGACCATCCAAAACGCAAATTGTTTTTATTGCTGATGCTGTACTGGTAATCCTGCTTCAAATTCCAGTCCCTGATCTGGGAAAATATTTTTATATCGTTCGTGCCATTTTTAACTTTAAACTCATAGTTGTAATTACTAAAAATCAGTGATGTATTCAGAAATAAGCGACTGTTAAAAATATGGTTCCAGCGTAAAGTACCGGTCCCGTTGCCCCAGTTGATATTAAATTGATTATTGTATCCTAAAACATCTTTACCAAAATACCCACTCAAATAAAGCTTATCTTTTTTGCCGAGTTCATAGTTTAGCTTAGCGTTTAAATCATAAAAGTACAGTTGATTATCCTTGTACTTATCGTCCATTTTTAAAAACATATCTGCGTATGTTCTCCGGCCTGTGATTAAAAAAGAAGATTTACTTTTTTGTATGGGTCCTTCCACATTCAGTTTAGCACTTATAAGCCCTAAACTGCCACTAATACTGGTATTCTGATTGTTTCCTTCATTCATTCTTACGTCCAGCACACTGCTTAATCTTCCTCCGTATTGTGCCGGCATCCCTCCTTTATACACTGCGATATCTTTTATTGCATCACTGTTAAAAGTGGAAAAGAAACCAAACAAATGAGCAGCATTGTAAATATTGGCTTCATCTAAAATTATCTGGTTTTGGTCCGTACTTCCGCCTCTTACAAATATGCCGCTATTACCATCGCCTGCAGTTTTAATGCCAGGTAGTAATTGAATGGTTTTTAATAAATCTTTTTCGCCAAAAATGACCGGAATATTTTGGGCTTCCTGCACCGATAATTTTTCGATACCCATTTGTGACCCGGTAACAGAACGGCCGGGAGACTTATTGCCAGTAACCGTAACACCTGTCAAGTCGTAATCCGCATCTGAAAGAATGATATTTTTTTCAATGTTACTTACTAAATTAATTCTTAAAGTATCTGGCTTTCTGCCCAATGCACTATAAACAATTTGATAGGTATCAGGCACTAATGATATACTATAAAAACCATACTCATTTGAGGTTGTTCCATAATTACTGTTTACCACTTTAATACTTGCGCCAATAATGAACTCTCCATTGTTTTTACTTTTAATAATGCCGCTAACTGTATAATGTTTTTGCCCTATCGCTTTTTGGGCTGAACTGAATAATGAAAGCAATAACAGGGCTTTCATTGTTTTGCCAATTGTCATAATACTTCTTGTTTAAAAATTTTCAGGATGATTATTAATTAAAATAAAAGAAAATCAGCAGACGTCTGAACGTCCGGCTACCTTTATTGCACTTCAATTATTCATTGATTTCATTTATGTCAAAAAAGTTATGGTGTAAAATTATTATGCAAAATTGGCATTACTACATGGAAAAGAAATTAACTTAAGTTAAGAAAGACAGGAACCCGATAATATTTTGAATCATTACCAACTTTTTAACAAGCGCATCATGCAGGAACGTTGTGCGAGTCAGTTTTATGATAAAAGAATAAATTCAGTAAACAAATAATAATCGCCAGGCATGAAGATCGTGAATTCAAAGTTCCCATCTTTATCATACACCGAAGTTACATTTATACATCCGGCAGCTTCTTTTGATAAGTGTATTGCTTAATGATAATTCCTTCTCTCCTTCCCATTCCGGCATCAAAAAAAAAATAAAAATGATACTATCCGGCAACACTATCTTTTATTTTGAGAAACAATGCATAAGTGAATATTAAATCACAAACTGCAATTAACGCTTTCGCCCAGTCAGCTGTACTATTGATTGAGCATCCGGCTATAAATGCTAAAATCAAGTCAAATATAAAACCGGCATAAGCCCATGCTCTTATTCTTTTAATTCTTTAAGCAAAACTTTTGATTGAATCAACAAGCCATACAGACTAATTGCTTCGGTAAAGGAAATTATTTCCTGGTGGTTGTAAATTTTAATATTTTCAGGCGTTTGAATATTGACAATTAGTAAGTTCTATTATTTTTTGAAAGAGGTTATATTCAGTAGCAATTCAATGATTTCAATCCTCAACTCCAGGTTGGATTACTTTGAATTCTTAAAGATTGAAATGTATTGAGCTGCAGATAATTTTCATTTTACAACAACAATTATTGTCTTCCATTTAGTTACTAATCGTCTACACAAAAATTGTTTATTCCAAGATTGTTTATATTCTATCATGACCAGACTAAAGCTTTTCATTTTCCGAAGCCAACACCAGAAGGCAGATAATTAAAATAAAACTGTATTCACACCCCCCCGTTCCATGCTCACCTACAAACCAACCTAATGAAGCATGAATCAAAATGATTCCGATCAGCAGCATTAGGATAAACCCTGCCGAAAGCCATTTGGTAAAATAACCTGCAGCAAGCAGGATGCTGCCTGCGATTTCAAAAACTGTTATCGCCCATACTATTATTGTTCCATATAAAAATCCTTTGTTTTCCAGAAAGAGCGTGAACTGGGGAATTGTTTTGTTTATAATCCTGACTACCGCATGAGCCAGAAAAACAAAAGCCACAGCATATCGCAGCAGGACTAAGGTCTGACGCAGGGTAAAAAAAGGAAATCGTTTCATGTTTTAAATATTCGGCTTGCTTTATTTATGGTCAGAAAACATATGCAATCGCAGGCAATATCAATTCTCCTGATGTGCCAGCCGAACCACTACTTCTTTTTACTTCGGTACCATTCACATAAATTTTTAAAGTAGCAGTTTGCCCCAATGTGCCAGGCATAGAAGCCTGGGCTCCTATACCAATACCTGTTATATTTTGCAAATAGGTTACTTCCTTCGACCAGGGTACAGCTACATCGTTCACCAATGTATTACCATTAACATTGTCGTTATACACTACCGTTAGTTTACCTGTATAATTTCCGGTAATTTCATATTTTACTACCCTCGTATTGTTTGCAGGCAACCGATCTCCATCGTTTTTATTGCAAGCCTGCAAGAATAGTGATACAGTAGTCAACAGCAGGAAAAGCCAGTTGATATTTTTTTTCATTAGGTTTACTATTTTGTAGTTAGAAAAAGCATTCTTTTAGTTTCTGTTATACACCATGGAAAAATTGAAGTGCAGTAAGTGATTTTGTTGCTTTACCAATCCTTTATTTCAGCTTTACTGCTCCCGTATTCCTTAAAATCATTTACCCGTCTATATCCTCTTACATAGTCAACTATTAATTCTTTAGGGTATATCCTGTCGATGATATCCTTTTCGGCAACGGGAAATTCAAAAATGCCCAACATCAGTTGCATTGGATAATCCGGTGATTGATTAATTTGCCCTATCTTCTTATTATCAATAAAAAAAATGACTTTTTCTCTATCCCATTCCACAGCGTAACAATGAAACCAGGATACATCAATATCGAATGAGCGCTGAAAAAAATCTTCTTTGATTTTTTGATCATGAAATTTCTGAACACCGTAATTTATTATCACCTGATTGCCTTTCAGTGCATTTCCTTTAATCTCAAATATGCATATTTCACCGGTCTTTTTTTGGTTTTGGTCGTACCCCCTCAAGCGAAAAGAAACCAAATTAGATTTTGAAATCAACACCCTTGCCCTTATTTCAAAAAAACCATATTGAGGGGTATAGGTATTTTTAAATTGATTTGCTGCTAAGGGTTTATTAAGAAGTTCGTTTGCATGTAAACCATTAGCCTCTTCCTTTATTCCCGAATAGATGCCAGTCTGAATAGAAGACCCTTTTAACTCACCATCAAATTCCGGCAACAATGATTCCTGCTCGTCTGTAATTTTTAATGCCAAATTACCTTTCCGGATTTCATAACAGGGTATAGCCAACCCTTTTGCACAAAAGAACGGCATATAAAAAGGTAACCAATTTGTTTTATCGAGCTCTTCTCCCTTGAACTCATCACTAAACTCCAAATGGTAATTTTTTTTCTCTTTAACATTTTCAGGAAAATCCTCATTCCGTTTGCTTAGATACATAAAGTTTTGGGCTGTTAACAGATTTTATATTCCACCTTAGCGATCTTATTTGCCACGTTGGAAGTAAGACAAACAAATAATGACACTTATAAAAGTTGTTTCTAAAAATGTAGTTACTCATTTCATCTTTTAATTTATCGGGATAGGTTTCAGTAATCTATACTGGCTTTCCACTTGTTACTTTTAATACATTTCAAAAGCATAAATCCTGTCGTTGCATAGATGTTCAATAGGAATTCCAATATTGGTTTAATATGAGTCTCAGCTCAAGTATTACCAGATTAATGTTAGCGATCGTCTTTCTTTTTAAGTTCCTTTGCCATCATTATAGAATGCTTCAATGAGTTTAAATTTTTCCAATCACTATGTGCTATGATAATAAACTTTGGTTTCCGGAATTTGCTTTGAACTTTTTTTAATGTTGTTTCATATTCTGATATATTCCCGTCACCTAAATAACCCAAATCTTCGGCATCAGCACCTTTTATTAAGCATCCCCCATAGAGGATTTTTTCCTTTTTAAACCAGATTACAATATTATCTTCGGTATGACCCTGTCCGGGATAATAAATTTCAAAAGAATATTTACCGATATTAAAGACCGTATCTTTTGCCATTAAAAATTCAGCTCTTTTTTTATTATTCTTTTTACTCAATTCGTCAGTAAGAATAGTAGTATAGGTTTTAATTCCCTGCTGCCGATAATATTCAAGTCCGTTAGTTTTATCGCTATGCCAATGAGTTGCAAAACATGCTACTACAGTTTTGTTATGTTTTAATTTTATACTGTCAAGTAAAGGTTGAAATTGTGTAGTATCCCAGGGAGTATCAAACATCACCACACCTTGATCAGTTACAAGATACATCCCGTTTGCCGGCACTTGATAATCTTCGTAAGTGTTGTAAGTTGTGTAAATATAAAAGTCCCCTGCCAAATGGTAGATTTCGAGTTTTGCTTTTTCTTCCTGTCCAAAAATATGTGTCAGCGAAAAAATAAATGCCATGGTCAAAATCATTGTTCGCATACTGCTTATTTGAATTGTTTAGTGATGTTTTTTAAATTTAGTACTAACGAAAACACATTTTTATAGTCTGACTATTTTATACAAATATTTATACAAAAAACTTGAACTATCTATATTTTACGCATTAAGAAAACACTTTGATACCAAATAAAAAGAAGGCAGCTAATCAATAAAACATTGTACTCAATTCCATTTACAGAACTTCCTACCACAAACCAGCCATTTTTTATATGCACCATAATAATCCCCATTAGCAGATAAATAATAAATAACGGAATGAGCCACTTCAGGTATTTCCCGAGAGCAATTAATACTGCACCACCTGTTTCAAGCAGGGTGATAGCCCCCGCTATAAAATTCCCAAATAAAAATCCTTTTTCATTCAGATATTGACCAAAAGCGGGTATTCCTTTTTCCCATAAACAAAACCTTTCTGCTCCATGAATAAAGAGCATTAAACAAACGACACTTCGAAAAATTACAAAAGCAATAAATGGCTTATCTTTCATAGTAATATTTTAAAGATAGCGGGTATAAATACATCCGGCCTGAGGCTCACTGCCTTACTTATTTTAGTCATGAAAAGACCAGTATTCCAGATGAAGTAAATTATTTTTTTAACCCCCTGTATTACCATCAGACCTATCTTGGCCCGGTATATTTGAATTCCTGCATCCATTCTCTTGAGGTACCAAGTGCAAATGTTCCCCCTACATAATTATATCCCCACTTCGCATATATTTTTTTAGCCACCGGGTCGTAGAAAGAATTGAATCCCGGATTCATGCTGTAAAAAGTGGTAGCCCCCGTATAGGCATTTTGTACAGTAACTTTATTGGTAGCAGCGTCGATAGTATACTCAGGCTCCTGACCGGTAAAGTAGCTCAGGCTCCCGGATAAAACTGCGGGATTTACATAATCACCCTCATCAGGCCAGTAAATTTTGACTTTATCAAGCGCTGTTGTTATTAATTGAACAGTTACCTTATCACCTGTGTAGCCAGGATTAGCAGTGGGATGATAATTTGAAAAAGTCAATTCATATACTCCATCATACTGATTCTTTGCGGCAACTTTTGCGATCAATGCACTATTGATACTGATTTTACTACCGGCAGTTGAGACGGAAACCAACCTGAACGGAAACGCATAAGTACTGCCGGGGTCAAACATCTGAGCATTTGGAATTGAAACACTTATTGTTTTACTTATTTCCCCGGCAGCAAAATCAAGCACCATTGTATTACCCAATTCTCCCCCTGTACTGAGTGCATACCATGATGCAGGCATTTTTTGCAAAGGGCTTCCGCCGTGATTTATTATTGTATCGTTTATTCTTTTTAATAAAACCGTATCCAGCTGCAAACTTACTTTCATCGAGGTATTTAATGCTGCACTACTGTTGGGATCACGCCTGATCTCCGCAAGAGTAATGGTTTGTGGTTTATTAACGAAATCGATACCCGTAAGCGTTTGCCCTGCATTGTGATCCGGAGCACCTCCCGATATTATCTTAACTGTTGTTTTGCCTTCGTCGGTAATGGCTGGAATCTCTTTATCCTTTTTGCATGCCGTAAAAAAGAGTGTTGTTACAAATGACAGCACTAAAATTTTATACCTGTTATGTTTCATGTTTTTCTCTTTGAATGATTATTTATCCCACCATGTTCTTGCAAATGCAACATCACCGCCGGTTAGCCTTGCTGCAGCAACCCCTACACTTGCACTATTGGTACTGTACTCATTTGTACCATATACAAAACGGCGTGGAATACCCTTTGATGAATTAGTTGCAAAAGCAGTGGGTCCGAGAGCGGGAATACCTGCAAGCCCGGTAAGCGGATTTGGCTGGGCAACATCACAAGAGCGTCTCCACTCACTCCAAACCTGAATACCATCAGGAAAATGAGCTATATAACGTTGCAAAAAAATGCGTTGTAAAAAACTGGTGGTATTTGCATGCTGTCCCGTTACGGAGTTCACGCTGTTGGCACCAATATTATTGCCACCTCCAATACCGCTGTTGAAATTACCTGCATTATTTAAGACTGTATTTGCATCTGCTGCACTAAGCCCCCATTGTTCAAATGATGCTCTTACTGCATTATCATAAGCATCTTTTGCAGTAGCAGGCCCGCCTACCCAGCCTCTTACAGCACCTTCACTCACTGCTAACAATGATGATGCAGCATTAACAAATACAAAAGGAGCGTTCTTTTGTCTTAAAGCAGGGATTAACACTCTTGCGTAGTTTGAATTTGCAGCACTGAAATTATCTGCATCCGTTTTCTTTAACCCATAGGGAAATGTTGTGGCTGAAGATCCAAAAACTGTTTTTCTACTGTCGTTCATATTAGTGAGTATATCACCAAATGTTTTGGATAGCGCATAATCTGTTCTCCCATCATAAATACTAAACCATGGATTATTGTAAGTGCCATCACCGGGATAAGTAATCACCAGGTTGTCGCTGTTTGAAGTGATGTATCCATCAGCATGATTGTATGCCTGTGTAAAGGCAGCCTGTGCTGCAGCAGGTGCCGCTTTTATCATACGCAGGCTAATGAGAAGCTGCAGTGTATTGGCCAGTTTTTTCCATTTAACAATATCACCATTATAAAAAACATCACCTTTTACCAAAGGACCAATATCAAATTTTGCAACGGCATCTTTTAATGTAGTAATTAATTTTGGATAAATATCCTCCTGTTTATCATAGGCAGGAGTAACATAGGCAGATCCTTGTAAAGCCTGACTATAAGGAATATCTCCCCAGCAATCGGTAAGTTGCCAAAAAATATACGACTGTAAAATTTTTGCTACCGCTATCTGATTGGCGTTAGACCCGTAAGCAGTGCTGGCTTCCTTAGTACCGGGATTTGTATTCCTGTTAATGATCACCTGAAGATTTGATAGTATATCCCTGTAGGTTATACTGTATTCAAACCTTGGTTCACTATACAATGATGCTTCAGTGTATTGGGTTTCTGAAATTTGCTGTGCATACAAGCTGCTGGTAACACCTGTCTGTGTACCTCCCACCAGTACATTGCCAATAAGTAATTCTGCATCTGTAAGTAACCCTGAATTAATAGGAGAAACTGAACCGTAAGGATTACTATTGGTGTCCCCGAAATCTTTGAATTTGTCGCAGCCAGCCAGGCAAATCAGGCCTAATGCCAGTGAAGCAACTTTCCATTTTAAAAAATTATTTTTCATAATGCGATTTAGTTAAGTGTTAAAAATTTAATTTAAGATTGAAACCCAAAGAACGAATCCCAGGCATTTGTCCATCCTCTCCCTGCACCTGCGAAATTTCTGAAGGGTCAAAGTCTTTCACTTTGGTATACAGCAGGAACAGATTCCTGCCCACCAGTGAAAAATTAATTCCACTGATCTGCGTTTTCCTGAAGATTTTAGAAACGGGTAAATCATAAGAAAGACTCAATTCACGGAGCTTAACAAATGTCAGATCATACACACTATTTTCGGCAATATTATTGCTTCTGAACTGATGGAAATAAGTTTGAGCATCTATGTAAAAGGTAACGTCTTTTCCGGCAGCATCTACGCCATCCACCCTTACACCACCGCCATCGGCAACCAGGTCTCTCAAAGGATTTCCTTTGTCATTTAAGGCAGCAGTTCTTGCGGTCAGCCCGCTGTATGTTCCCCAAAAATCAGAAAGAGAAAAGAATTTTCCGCCGAACTGATAATCTACATTCACATTTAAGCTGAAATTGGTAAACAGTTTCATGGTGCTTTGAAAACCGCCGGTATAATCAGGCAGTACACTTCCAAAATTCACCTCGTTCTGTTTGGTAAATAGACCATCCACGGTTAATATTGGCTTTCCATTAAGTCTTTTTATCCCTCCGCCAAAAATTTGTCCCCAGGGCTGGTTAACGGCGTTTACGGTATATGCTGAAGAAGAGCCTGAGAACGCACCGGATGCTACAGTTAACCTTGTTACCCCCGGAGCAAGTGAAACAATCTGATTCTTTATCATCCTGGCAAAACTGGCATCTATACGCCAATCAAATTTATCTGTCCGAACAGGGTTAACAAAGGCCTGAATTTCTATGCCCTTTTTTTCAATTTTTCCTGCATTGGTTCTAAATTGATTGTAGGCTGTAGTACTGCTGATATTGATATTTACAGGAAAATCTGTATTGGACCTGTCCCAGTAAGTAAAATTTACACCAAATCTGTTTTTAAACCATCTTGTTTCAATTCCTATTTCCCTTTCAGTATTTGCACTGCCGTGGAGATTAGGATCGATGTATGTATTAGGCTCCGACATTGTAAATACCTCCGATGCATTGGGTGCATAGGTATTGTCGAGTTGAAAAGGCTCCAGCCTGTTATTTACCTGCCCAAGAGAAGCCCGCAATTTTCCGTAGGATAATATTTTTTTCTCTTTAATAAATTCGCTGAAAATAAAACTGGTCCCAACAGAATAGGCATCGATTGATTTACCTGCGGGTTCACTCGAAATAAAATTTCTTCTTAAAGATCCTTCTGCAAAAATAAAATTCCTGTACCCTACATCTCCTCTCACAAACCATGCCCTTTGATTTAGTGGAGATATAGATTGGGGATTGCCCGTAGCAGAAAAAGAGTTTTTAGCAGCACTTACCGAATTGGCAATTGAATATAAGCCAGGCACTTTTAAACCGCCAATGGTATTGATCTGGTATCTTTCCACCAGACTTTTTAGTATATCAACACCTGCATTTGAATTAAGCTGAAAAGATTTAATTTTCCTGGAGTAGCTGGCCAGCAATTCAAAATTCTGCCTGACATTCTCAGCATTATCAATGCCATAGGCAGCCAGGCCATTGCCTTCAAAAGGATTAAAGGAAGACTGGGTTGCACTATTTTCCATTTCCATCGGATAAATAAGGCTTGCTTTGGTATTCAATTGATTTCGTCTATAGGTCCCCTTTAGTTTTAAATCTTTTGTAACTTTTACTGTTATACCTGCATCGCCGTAAAACCGGTCCCTTGTATCAGGCGTCTGCACCAAATCAAAATAAGTGTAGGGGTTCATCCAATAATTAGCACCATAAAAATTCAAAACATTACCCGCATCATAAGCGCCGGGATTTTTATGATTCCAGCTGGCATAAATACCTTCGGGAGTACGCAGGTTTCTCAAACTCTTCATTATGTTCATATCCAAATCCCGGTGAAACCATTGATTGAAACTACCTGCAGACTGATTGGAATATGCATCATTATTTTCTGCATTTCTTTTTTGATTCATATAGTTGATATTGGCATTGACTGTTACACGTGGAGACAAATCAATTGAAGCGCTTGTATTAAAGGTGTTTTTTTGCAGGTAAGAATTGGGGATTATGCCCTCTACATCAAGATTAGTGTAAGAAAAACGTACCTTAAAATTATCGCCGGCTTTTACGAAATTTACATTATTCTGTTTGGTAATGCCATGATCATAGAAATCTCTTACATTATTTGGTTGAGCGGTAAGCTTGGCGGTTTTAAATGAATTTTCATGTCCGCCATACCAGGCATACCAGGGTATATATTCCTGCCCTGCAATCCGGGGCCCCCATGATGCATCATCGGTGTAGTCATGATAAAACTTGCCATCCAGAGCTTTCCAACCCTGCGGCTGTCCAGGCTGCCAGTTATAGCGATACAAATCGTATGTACTTCCGCCTGCATAGGCATTCTGATATTGCGGAGTAACAAAAATATTATCAAAAAAAACAGCAGAATTAACTTCGATGCCTAAGGTATTACTCTTGCGTCCTTTTTTCGTGGTAACCACAATGGCTCCATTCGAACCTTCCGGTCCAAACAAGGCAGCTGCAGATGGCCCCTGCAACACATTAAGTTCTTCCACATCATCCAGGTTAATGTCATTTGCACTGGTGATGATCGTACCATCCACCACATAAATGGCACCCGTACCCGCTCCCAAAGAATTTTCACCTCTCAGCCTAACTAAAGTCTCACGGCCCAGGGCTGCGCCAGACTGGCTGCGCACCTGCACTCCCGCTACTTTTCCCGCCAGCGCATTATTGATATTGGGCGCCCGTACAGAATTTAATTTTTCTGCTGATACAGATTGAATATTTGAAGACACACTCCTGGCAGAACGGGTAATATTAAACGCACTGGTTACCACCACTTCCGGAATAGT
Source organism: Ferruginibacter profundus (assembly GCF_054783275.1). Taxonomy (NCBI): domain Bacteria; kingdom Pseudomonadati; phylum Bacteroidota; class Chitinophagia; order Chitinophagales; family Chitinophagaceae; genus Ferruginibacter; species Ferruginibacter profundus. Next base: position 967,656 of record NZ_BAAGQW010000002.1, read on the forward strand.
GTTTTCTTTTGGTTGCAGTATAACCGTATAATAGTTTGCAGCACCAACTACTATTTCAGCAGACACAAAGGCCGTATTACTGAAGTTAAGTATATCATTCAGGGATACACGCAATGAAAAATCTCCGTTTTGATCAGATTGTGTTCCTATTTTTTTCCCCTTTACCGTCACCGAGGTAAAAGCTATAGGTATGCCAGCCTTATCGGTAACCTTCCCGGTTATATTTTTTTGCGAATAAGCAGCTGTTCCTGCCAGGAGAAGAAATAATAATAGCAGTTTTCTCATACAGTTAGTTTTTGGTTCAAAAATTTTTATAAAACTATTTGTAACGACTATAATTAATTTTCTAACTCTATGACCAGTTCAATATTATCTATGAATAACAAAAAAGATTCTACGAATCAATTGGTATGTAGGAAATATTCATCCATCATTAAAAAGCTGTAGTTGGCAGGCAGAAATTATGTCATGGCATTGGGTAATGACTGCAGTCTTTTTTTATAGCTCCGGCTTACCTGTAATATGGTACTACTCATTTTAAATTCAGGCTGAGAGAAGGAATCAATTTTAAAGCTATTTATTATACAGGAACGATAGCATTATCGATGAAGAAATATTCCCAGGCAGGTAACTTCAGCCAACAAGCGCTTTAGGTGAAGCGCAATTGTAAATACTACAATCGGCTGACTGCATCAACCATATTCAGCACCGGGCAAGCCTTCAATTTCCGGCTTTTATTGTTACCTTTACCTGATCAAAATATTCAACAGTGCCAAAGGTGGACAACCGGAAAATTTCATACTCCCACAAAGCCATCCGGGCTGGTTGCAACGCTAATAGTAAAAGTAATATTATAAAAAATGCAAGACATACTATTTGACTTTATATCTAAATACATAACGCTTTCTGATGAGGAAAAGAACGCAATACTTTCGTTGGACCTATTTCGTCCGGTAAAGAAAGGCACTATTTTACTTAGACAGGGACAACAATCGATAGAAAGTTACTTTGTTCTAAAAGGTTGTATCCGGACTTATTACATCATAGATGGAGAAGAAAAGACAACGGCTTTCTATACAGAAATGGATGCCTTAACACCTCATTGTGTTATCAATAATACTCCTTCTGACTATTTCATTTGTTGCGTTGAAGACAGTATTCTTTCAGTTTCAAATGCTGATATGGAAGCAGCAATAAACAGTAAATTTCCGAAATTTGAATTTATGTGCAGAAAATTGTCAGAAGAATTGTTAGCTAAAGAACAAATTAATTTTGACGAGTTTAAGACCTCTTCTCCGGAACAACGATACCTTAATTTACTACAAAAAAGACCGGACCTTCTTCAGCGTGTGCCACAACACCAGTTAGCAAGCTACCTGGGCATTAAGCCTCAATCATTAAGCAGACTTAGGGGAAGAATTCTTGAAAAAAAGTAACAAGTTGTATTTCTTAACTTAAGTGAACGATTTTAAGTATACGCCGGTACATCTTTGCAGTCTAATAAAAAATAAAAAAAAGACATGCAAAAGAAAATTTTATGGCTTGGATTTGCCCTGGTGATGGTAAACAGTTTACGAGTGAATGGACAAAATGCCCATCAAGACAGTACCTATAAAAAGTGGTACGTTGGGAGTACACTCTGGCTTTTAGGAAATTTTGATAAAAAAGATAACCCTGAGTATATACAAATAAATGCCGGATACAGGATAACTCCTAAAGATGTTATTTCCCTTAGGTTTAAAAGGTCCGTCTATTCGTGGCCGATAGGCATCCCATTTGGACCATCTTTTCGCAAACCGGGAGGAAAATATCCCGGGCATGCACGCATACTTGCTCCTACATTAGGATACCAGCGGTTTTGGTGGAAAGGAGCTTATACATCCATTCAGGCGCTGAATGCTTTTGAAAAATATATGGATGTAAATGGTAAAAAGATTGGAAACGGATACACGTTATACCTGGATTTTTATGTGGGTTACCAGTTCAGGTTTTTTAAAAACCGGTTCTTTTTTGAACCTGGTATCGGATGTAGTTACTGGCCTTTAAGAGCGAATGTACCGGAATCGTTTAAATCAGTTGAAAAAAAATGGCCTAACTACTTTATTCAACCCGGATTTGATTTTGGGTTTAATTTTTAATTGACTTTTTATGAATTCAAAAAAAACACTGGAAGAGAACAAAGCCAGTTTGCAACAGAAACTTGCCGCCCTTTGGGCAAGTTTTATGTTTCTTTTTATCTATGTTGATTATTTCCATTTATATATGCCGGGTAAAATCGGGGATATTCTGAATGGTAAAGTGTTTAATTTTTCTATTACGGGTGGATTTCTTTTGGCTGCACTTGCCTCAGCGACCATTCCGATAATGATGATCTTCCTTTCTGTTGCCCTGCCGGCCAAAATAAACCGTATGACGAACATAATTGTGGCAACAATTTATATTCCCTATATGTTATTTAACCTTGCCGGAGAGGCCTGGATACACATGGTGTTTGGTGCGGTAACAGAAGTCATTCTTCTTTGCCTGATCATCCGCTATGCCTGGAAATGGCCCCGGGTGGAGTTATGAAAATCCGGACATTATATTCAGATAAGAAAAGCCTACTGCTTATATTGTGTTCACTGCTTTTCGTTCAAACCTGCAAATATTTCCCGGATAGACAGCATATACCCTAGCCTTTTTATTTAATTCTTTTAAACGGATAAGCTGAAACAAAGCCGGTATTTTACAGGATAGGGACGCCGGTTGCTATTATTGTATAACAGTTTGTGAGCCGGCTGCAAAAATTAACCGGTCGTATGCTGATCACAGAACTCATTGCCCAAAAGGTGGTCACGATGCAGTAATTGGCCATAACGCTCCGTTGACTTATAAATACCGGTGTAATAACCACCATTCACTGCCGGCAGCAGAGGTATTTATAAAACCTGCCGTACACACCCGAAATAAAATATTAAAAAATAACCGGCATTAAACAATGTACGAATTATTTCGTGTTTTTGTAAAAAAATATTATGAAAGCCGGCTCTCTCTTTGCAACCCTGCTGATCTGCCTCCATTTATTCGCACAGCAACGCCCCGAACCCAGGACTGCTGACAAAATCCGTATCAGGGAAGCTATGGCTATTTCTGACCGGTATGGAGACCAGTTATTCAAAGGGTATAGCAAGGTTCCTTTTGCCATAATCCTGGTAACAGACAGTACCGAGTTCCTGATGAACCACCCTAACCCATCGCCTGATTTTATTTTATCAGGTTATGACTCCGTTCTGCAAACCAATATTTATTACCGTAAGACCCGGTTCAATACTCATTTCCTTGCTACATTCCCGGCCGTTAACGGACTGAGCTGCATTGTGGTTGGCACACCTGAGAACACACATAAAAATTCAACAGAATGGATCATCACGCTGCTGCATGAACATTTCCACCAGTATCAAAATGCTTACCCGGATTATTATAAAAGTGTTAACCGACTTGAGCTTTCCGGCGGCGACCAATCCGGCATGTGGATGCTGAACTATCCATTTCCATATGACAGTTTAACTGTAAAAAAACAGTACGAACTATACACGAAAGCACTGTACAAAACAATCACCACCCCTGGTAAAAAGGCGTTTAAATTAAACCTCGCAGCTTACCCGGCCGAACGCAAAAAATTTAAAGCAGTATTGCCTCCCGCGGCGTATCGCTATTTTTCTTTTCAAATCTGGCAGGAAGGTTTGGCAAGACATATGGAGCATAACATTTTAACACTACTTACGAATCATACCGTTTCCAATGAAATCCTTGCATTACCTGACTTCATATCCTTTGCGGCACTGGCATCAAAAATGTACCGTAATGAAACAGAGAACCTGCTTAACAATACACTGCAGGAAACAAAGCGGGTTTGCTTTTATTCAACCGGTTTTGCAGAAGGCATTGTTTTAAGCAAGCTCAACAAATCCTGGCGTAAAAAATACCTGCTTGACAAATTCTATATTGAACATTATTCAAAAAAAATCCGTCGCGGCATGGAGTGAGAAGAACATAGAATCCTGCCAGTGCTTTAGTGCCTTTGTAAAAGCCCGGCAGTCTTATTACTCAGATAAACGATGCAGCAGAACTATGAAACCTGGAAGAAACTGATCGGGGGCGGATATGGGATTTACAGCGACCTCCCGAAAACGCCTGCATTATTTGATATGCTGCCGCCGGTTAATTAAAACTTCCCAACTTTTCCTGGACCTTGTCTTTATAACTCCTGCTCACCGGCAGGAGTTTATTACACACCTCAATGTCGTACTGTGTGAAAGAATCTATCCTTGAAATATTCACAATGTAGGACCGGTGCACCCGAATAAAATTATGTGAGAGCAGGGCTTGTTCAATATCGCTTATTTTTACTTTTGTAAGGAGGAATTTACCACCGTAAAATATTTTTACATACTCCCGTACACTTTCCACGTAATTGATGTCGTCTAGGAAGAGTTTAACATTCTTTTTGCCCACATTAAAAAACAGGAATTTCCTTGCAGGAAGAACCTCTGCTGCCGGTTCTGCCACCTGCGACTGTTTGCGTTTGTCGAGCAACTTATTGACGGCATTTAAAAAGCGGGTGAATTCAATTGGCTTCAGCAGGTAATCCACCACGTTATACTCGAACCCCTTTAACGCATATTCGTGGAAGGCGCTGGTGATGATTATACCGGGCCTCGACTGGAGGGTATTTAAAAAATCAAAGCCTTTTAGCTTAGGCAGATTAATATCCAGGAAAACCAGGTCCACCGTATTATTTTTCAGCACCTCAAGTGCAGCAATAGCGTCGGTGCAATGTGCCAGCAGTTTAAGTACCGGCAATTCCGCAATATAATCTTTCAGGATTTCGGCAGCCAGAGGTTCATCCTCGACAATAATACAGTTAAGATAATTTTCTTTCATTTAACGCAATTTTTAACTCCACCGTAAATTCGTTTTTTTGTAGCCTGCTTGAAAAATGATAGTTTGAATAAGAAAGTTCTATCAAACGTTTCAGGTTTTTCAATCCCAGACTTTTTTCATCCGGTTCTTTAGCCTCTTCCGCACTGTTTTTCACTGTGAAAAAGAGACAGGAATCAGCAAGTTCCAGGTCGATATGAATATAAGAATCAAACCTGGATTCACCCACTCCATGCTTAAAAGCATTCTCCACCAGCTGCAATAGAACAGAAGGGATGATCTCAGCATCCCGGGAACCGTTTCTTTTCGTAAATATTACCCTCACCTTTTCTCCCCAGCGCATTTGTTCCAATTCAATATAGTCCTGCACGATGCCTATCTCCCGGCTTAGCAATACACCATTTTCAGAGGATTCATACAGAAGGAAGCGCAGCAGGTTGGACAATTTCAAAATTCCCGCAGGAACCGCTTCTGAATTCTTCCGCGACAATGCATACAAAGAATTGAGTGTATTGAAAAGGAAGTGGGGATTGGTCTGGGATTTAATGAGTTTTAATTCGGCAGATACCCGTTCATTAATCAGTTGTGTTTCACGTAATTTCCATTTCTGGTATTGAAAATACTGAAATATGGAAAAAAATATTCCCACTGCAAAAGTAAGGTCCAGAAATCCTGACAAGGCCCAGCTGGAATAGGATTCATTGGACGGAACCGGAACCTTATATAATCCTGGATAAAATACGAAAAAGATCAAAAATACATAGCCCGCAACTGCGGCGATGTAACTGATGATGATCCCTGAGAGCCGGAGAAACAGCTTTTTCCTTCCCTCCATGAGGGAAGTTACCTGCCGCACCACAATATAGGACAAAGGAATTTTCAGGAACAACCTGAGGAATTCAGTCTGTATTGTTATCCAGGCAATCTGGTACCAATGAGGTAAATGAATATCCTGCCTCACCCAGGCATATTCAATGTATACTTCAAACGCAAAATATGCCAGCCAGTAAATGATATGTTTTCTTTTCTCCTTTGCCAATAATCAAAATTGGCAAATATTTGTACCTGCTCCAAATTTACCTATGGATAACCATTTTGAAGTGACGGAACAACCGCAATTTTCTACCAAATGCCAAAGCAATATCATACCACTATTGCACGGGCGACCAGTCTTTTTGATCTTTTTGTGGCACAAGGGCAAGGGGCCTTAAAAATTCAATAGCACGAACGTTGTTGACAAAGTCCATTGCCAGGCATCAGCACTTTATGGTCACCAGCTTTCGCAATAGGCGGAAATTGTTGGCCTGCCCCGGTTATTACCGCTTTGAAGCGCTGGCATAGAAGAGCTCCGGCAGGCGGATCTTTAAAACAACCTGAGAGGAAAGCGGACGTGGTCAATGCAAAGGAAAATTTCAATAATTATTTCATCTGAATATAGTTTATACTAAGGACCAATTAATTATTTAAAATGTGGCCTGGCAAGCGTTCTAATCTACAAGTGTTCCGGAAGCCGGTATGAGTCACCGGGAAGCGTGGACGGACTACAAGTACTATAACCGGAGGGCCGGGTAACGGATAACTCCGGGGCTGGCGCTTTAGCCCGAACCTTGTGTAGCTTAGTACAATAATACATCACCCTGGTGGATTGCTGCTGATCGTTGAAGCACGGAAATTCCTGCAGTATGCCTGCAGTGGTTATACCTACCGGCAGATCGTCATGCTGATGCAACTGCCGCCAAGTCCGTTGAAACCTGCCGCATGAATGTGTTCCGGAAGCTGCAGGTGCAAAGCCGGACATGCATGGCGATGGAAGCGGTACCTAGCGGGTTGGTGGAGTTGTGAGCTGCAAATTATTCCAACCACCTTTCACACTGTTTCCAGTAACTGAAAAAAGAAGGATAAAAGCCGGTGACCGAAGGGTACATCCAGTCGCGGCTGTCTTTAATACCGGGGTAATGATCAAAGGCAGGGTGCTCTTTCGCAATAAATGCACGATCGGGAGAAAGGTTAGTTTCAGTATACAAGTCCTGCAGGGTTGACAGCTCGCCGCAATATACCTGAATACCGGGTATGTTTTTGGAAAGGCTGATAATGAATGTAATTACTTTTTCGCTAACCGGGTACCTGCTGTAATGGGATGGCTCCAGTAATAATACCCTGTTGACATCGTCCTTTCTCCTCCATAATGGGTCGAGATTATAGGCGTTATAGAGTAAGGTGGGTTTGTTGCAGTCAATAGCCGGCAGCGTTGTCGAAGGCAGGGCAGTTTGCAATTGCAAAACACCAGACTGTTGTAGTATACCCGGCACCGTCATTGCCGCGATTGCTTCATAGGACTGGTCTAAAAATGTATGTTGCTGGGTGCTGAGCGTATACCTGTTAATATTTTCCTGGTTGCAGTAATATTTTTTTGCCGCAAAAGCACCGGCCACCCACTGCCAGCTGCAGTTATTGCTGGCTATATCGCCATCGAGTAAATGATAGTATAACCATTTTGAAGGCTGCAGCCAATGCGCTTTTGCCATATTGCAGGCTATGGCTGCCACATACATACGTATATGGTTGTGCATGTAACCGGTTGTATAAAGATTATTAACCTGTTCGTCAATTGCTGTAATACCAGTTGCCGCATTTTGTATAGCAGTTATCATTTGATGATGCGACACATCCTGCTGTGGTTGTTTCAGTTCCTGCCAGATCAGCTCTTTTTTTGCCTGCCAAATCCGCTGGTAATATTCACGCCATGCCAATTCCTGAAGGAATTTTTCAATTTCAAATCGTTTGTATCCTTTTTTTAAGACCGCCTCCTTCACCTGCATGGTACTGATGATACCCCTTGAAATATAGGGTGACAAATAAGTGACTGCCCCATTAATAAAATTTCTTGTCCTGGCATAACTAACGGGATCGATCTGCTGCAGCCTTTCCAGTATTATATCGTAGTCTGTACTAAGGTTTTGCATAGGCCAGTCTTTGTAAGCGCTGCGTGGTATGATAGCTATCCAGGCCTGAACAGGAAATGGTACCTGCTTTTTCAATATCAAGGTAACCATCCCCGGCCCAACAATCTCCCGGGAAATATAAATCCCGGATCTCACCAATAATCATTATTGTATTGTTGATGGCCAGGTCAATCCGTTCCCTGAATTCCACCGCAAGCTGCACTTTACTTTCCTTTACAAACGGCGCAATGCAACCATTTTTGTATGCTGTGGTTAAACCTGTGGCATCAAATTCAGAGATATCTGCAGGATAGCGTGCGGATGTCTGGTGCGCCTGCCTGTATATATCTTCATTGATATGGTTGATCGTATACACGCCCGTTGCTTCTATATTAGACAGTGTATGCCTTTCCACCGAATCGGGCCGCATAATAAAACAGATCAACGGCGGGTTAGCACCAATATGCACAACGGAACTGAATATAGCCAGGTTGGTATTGCCCTGCTTATCGGTAGTACCGATAAGGCAGACGCTTTTAAAGCCGCCCACGCTGTTGACCAGGTGCGCCCGTTTACGTTGCTCCATTGCCATTAATCCGGGATAGTTTATTTGTGTCTGCATTTTTAGTTTTAACCAGTTTATATGAATGTTTACTATAACAGGTGCTTTTGCATCCTGATATAATACATGGCATTTTATAAGGCCGTTAGCTGAAATAATTATCGCCAATGTATTTGCCCCATGATGCTAAACAATAAGTGCGGCAATAGGTTTAAAACAGGCAGCAGTTGAGTGCTGTTTTTTTATGTATTGCTTGTAGATTTTTGAAGGCTTATACAAGTTTCGCTTCGGGGTATTGGATGCTGTTACCCTGTTTTTTCCTTTTGTACCTGTGTTTGCGGGCGAAGGAGTAATTAAACTGCCGGGGAAATGGCGGGCATGATGTGATTTTTGTAGAACGGAAAAACTACCGGCTTTGAAAAGAAAATAATATTCTATTTGTTACTAGCTCAGATCTATATAGGGGCCTTATTGTTTTATTTTTTCAAATATCAGTCTCGGTAAGTTGTTATACTTTTTCGTTAAAAGTCTTTGGGTAAAATTATTATTTAAGAGCATTCTGATACTTGTAAAGTTATCCGGATGAACCGTGGCTAAAATTCTCAAAAAATGATTTTTAAAAATCTCTTCGCAATTAATTTTCACCAGATTGGTGCCAATCCCTTTATACCTTCTATCGTTGACAACAAGTGTTCCGTGAAACTGTGCAATTTGATTTAGTTCAGTTTCAGCATAGCCTAAATCATAGCCGTGATTTTCTTTGTCAAGTCCAGGCTTATAAGTCAGCCTGATTCCTACGAGTTGTTCCTGGTCAAAAGTGCCGTGAGAAATTCCGCTTTCGCTACTTAATGATTTTTCAATGATGGCCAGGTCTGGTGGAAAGAAAAAATCCTGCGGTATTGTGTTTATTTGCCCGTTAATGAAACGGACCACCTTTGATTTGTCTTCCGGCATAAGTTGTCTATAAAAAACGCTGGTGTTTCCATTGCTCGTCCGCTTAGTGAAAGGCCTGTTTATGTAACCAGGCACTACAGTTTCAAAAAGAGTCTCAATGCTTTCATTATTCAAACTTAAAAAAACTGAACAGTGTGCCGGTCCTTCTTTCTGCAGATACTACAGGAGGTTTTTGAGCGAAAGCAGGGTAATTTTTAATTTTAGTTATTAATAAGAGCACATTTTTTATTCCCTAATTGAAGAAATCCACTTTTTTTTCATTGTGGAAAGATGGCCCGCAAATGTTCTGTCAACAGGTACCGTTTTAAATAAAAGATGTTTTGATATGCCTGATTTTGTTTGAGTAAAAGTTGGCAATAGAGCAACATTACGCTGTTCATGCTGGGTAATGCCTTACCCGTTCACACTAAATTCCTTGTCCAAAAGTCAGCAGGTTGTTATCCGGGTCAAGCATCGCAAATTCTTTCTGCCCCCAGGGTTTGTTCTTTAAATGTCCCGCCGGGTGTATCTGATTATTGTTGTCTACCATTGACTGATAAAGCGTTTCAATATCTGTAGTACGAATATAAACCTGGCCATAATTTTCTTTGGGGTCAAGTCCTTTGAATTCAAAAAAGTGAATTTCAACATTATCTTTTTTAACCAACAGGTAACCGTCAAAATCTGCACTCCCGATGTCAGTAAAACCTAATTGGGTCAAATAGAATTCTTTTGTGATTGTTTTGTCACGCATTGGTAGTTTGGGAACAATGTTAGTCAGCATAGTATTTTTTACAAAGATGGTCGTTAAACCCGGAATAATAACTTGATCGAAATCATTAAATTCAATAGTTCGCCCGGACTCTACTTAAAGTTTCTGGTGCAATTTTTAAATATGAAGCAATCATTTTAATTGGAAACACTTCTGCCAGTCGTGGTTTAGCCATATTTATATAGCTATACTTTTCGTTTGGCTTTAGTGAATTGTCAAAAATGAATGCCCTGTTTTTGGATTGATTAAGGATTTTGCCAAATTGCAAAAAGGATTGTGATTTTGAACAAAGCCAATGAAAGCTGTCTAAACTCAATTCCAAAATTTCCGCTTTTGAAAATGCCCTGATAGTTGTTTCAGATGGAGTTTGTTCCGTTAGGCTTTGTTGGTTAAACATCCATTCATTTTGCAAATGCAAATCAATAATTACTTCGTCAATTTCGCAGGTTCGAAATTGAGAAAATGAGCCTGATAAAATGAAATAAAAACATTTACAGACCTCTCCTTCGTTTAGCAGGACTTCATTTTTATTAAGTATTTTCTTTACAGCATATTTTTTAAAAAGTGCTATCTCAAAATCAGTGAATTGTCCTATACTGTTTAAAATCTCTTGAGTTGTCATTGTATTCAGTCTAAAAAACCTGATGTTCAGGATGTCTCTATACGGTTACCGCCAACGGGAGTTTGTAAAAAACCAACCGTAAAATAAAAATACGCCTAATGTGGCTGAGTACAAAACCCCGGACAGTTTTTGGTGCAAAAAAACGCAATATATATCTATCGATTTGGATAATAACCGGAATCAAAGTTATTCAGCAAATTGGAAAGCAAGGCTGGTTCCGGAAATACAGCCATGTCAAGAGAAGGATCTATTGATGGCACGGGGCATGTTGAAGCAGCATTATACTGTTCAATTCTGCTATCGTAATGCTCAATATGTTTTCGAAATTTGCGATCTGATAAAATATTTTCATTTTGTACTTTGACCATTTGCCTCAATCTCTCTCCACGAATTTTATATTTTTTTTCAGACGCCCAGAGATTTTTTGAAACATTTCCTGCAGCTACCAGAATAGATTGGATGGAACACCAGACTGCAACGTTATCAAAATTATTCTGAGAAGCTTCAAGTAGTTCGGCAGCTCGCCTGGCAATTTTTTATTGAAGTACAATTTCACCTAACAAATCCATTCCCACAATTCCTTTCATGTCTTTTTGTTATTTGAATAAATATGGAATTCATTGTTTGTTCTGCCCGGCTGATAGCTGATGTAGATAAAATGCCCATTGATAAAACGTACCGCCAAACTTGATCCTACCCCAATGCTATGTGCTGTTTTTCTTTCTATATTTTATTTAAGTCTGCAATCTTTATCCACCCTTTTGTTTTTCGTTTCCCGAAATATGTACAATACGCCCAGTCACCTTCTGTCCGGTCGATACATACAAAGTCGTTCTTAACTATATAAGCCTTCTGTTTTTTATCCCCAGATTTTTCCGAATAGAAATATGCCTTACCAACGGCAACATATTTTATCGCCGTCCATTCCTTTTTCTTCTCAAGGTCAAACTCAACTGGCTGGTCAGCAAAATGCTGAACATTCCAACAACCTCCGTGCTCACTTGGCAGATTAATTTTTAATGTGCTGTCATTGACAATTTCTATTAGTCCACTTATTGTATCGTCTGATTTGTATCCCGGATGATAGGTCAACACTTGAAATTTATTGTCAGTAACAACACCCTCGATGTAAAAAATACACGAAAATTTAGGGTTCTTTGTTTCTTCGTCCCAACCTGTATAGTTTTCAAAATAGCCAGTCAAACTTTGTGTCTTGCTGTCGAAAGCCAATTTTAATCCAAATTCGTATTCACCAGATTTTATTGTTTGTCCAAATGAAAAATTTGTAATCCAAACAAGAACCATTGTGGTCAATATAGTTTTCATTTCGTGTCGTCTTTAAAATAGCACACTACGGTTTACGGCTTGGCACTGTGGTTGAATTCGAAAATCGTCAGCCCTTAACCAATGCTGAATTTATAAATAAAAGTTCACTGTTTATTCTACTGCTTGGCGTTATTCGTCGGCTGAAACTGAAGCCGAACAGCAAACAAAAAGCTGAGCATATATTCGTCGCCCCGCCATATTGCAAAACCGCCCGTTAGCGTCTGGCAAACTTGTTGCTCAGCCTGTCACCAAGTTCTTCGATGTCGTTATGTTTTGCTATTTGTTTTATCCAATTCGTTGGAATGTTATTAAATCCATAAAGTAGACCTGCAAGCCCGCCCGTTACTGCTCCTGTTGTGTCGGTGTCCTCACCTAAATTTACCGCTTTCAACACTGCGTCTTTATAATTGTCAGTTGTCAGTAAACACCAAATGCTTGCTTCAAGTGTATGTAACACGTAACCGCTACTAAAAATATTCTCTTCTGTCAGGTCGTGAATATTTTGTTTTAGCAAACGGTCAAACAACGCAATCTCTGTTGAATCGATTGAAAGAGATGTTAGGTGATTTGTGATTTCTGTTTGCAGGGCTTTATAAATTTCAAATTTATCTTTCTGTGCAAATAGTTGTTGGGCAAATTCAAGATAGTAGAAGCAAGCAATTACAGAACGAATGTGCCCGTGAGTAATTGAAGAAACTTGTTTTATTATTTCGTAGCGTTCTTTGATTGGCTTATCCAACAAATAGAAAAGCAATGGAGAAATTCTCATTAGTGAGCCGTTGCAATTTGACGAAACGTCAAAACCTCCAGCTAAATCTGGTCGTACACCTTTTGCAAGTCGGTCAATTGCCTGCCGTGTTGCGACGCCAATATCAAAAACATTTCCTCTCGGCGTCCAATAGTTGTTATAGCACCACTTTACAAAATTTTGTCCGATGGCTTCTAAGTTAAAGTCGTTTGTCAAAGCTTCCGCAAGACAAAAAGTTAGTGAACTGTCGTCAGAGAAAGTTCCTGGTGGTAAATTGTAAGTGCCGTAACCAATCATATCGGTAACAGGATTTTTGCGAATAACTTGTCTGCTCTTAAACTCAACCGGAACACCAATTGCATCACCAACTGCAACCCCGAAAAGAACAGATTTTATTTTGTCAGAATAATCGACACCTTGATTTGTAAATAAAAGATGTCCAAAGGTGCTCCAACCTTTTAAACTGTCATTTTCTGATTCAATGTGTTTGTCTGCGTAAAGTTCCCGAACATCAATTCCTAAAAGTCCTCTTGCGATGAGAAATGAAATATTATCAATGTCGGTGTTGTCATCTTCATTTTTGTACTTCTCTTGATTCCTCTCTGCCCAAAATTCTTTTATTGAATACCCGTCTTGTTCTTTTATTAGCTGTGCTTTATAAAGTCCGAAACCTGTCCAAGAACGATGAAAGTAAAGCCAATCATTTTCGTAAAAGATAAACCATTTGTCTTCCATTTGCTTTGGAATGAGTCCATGCTTTAGCTTTTCAAATTGCTTGTAATTGAAGTGAATTGAAAAGTTAATCTTTTTAGGATTGTGAATTGGGTGATTTTGCCAACTTGTTTTTGATGCTGCCTCCATAGTTGAAAGAAGTACTATCGCCGAAATTGCTTGTCGCTTACTTGTGTATTTATGCTACTATCAGCTATGAAGTTAAATGAAATTGTATTGAATTCAACACTTTGACATTATACATTTTGTATTTAGCGTAGCATCAATGACATTTAACTATTTTTTTAATATGCCTGATTTTGTTATAAAAATGGGGTATTTCCAAAACTCACTTACAACACCCCCCCAGCAGATGATGAGTTTTGGCAGAGTTGCACCCCAGCTCTACAGCAACGGTAACGGTATACAGGGCGGCCCTGGAAATAAAAACCTGGCAGGTGTGCAGCAGCAATGCAATGCAAACCAATACCGCCAGCAAAGTATTATACCAAAGCTTCATTGCCAATGACAAGGCAGGAAAACAAGGATCAAGCGCTGTATGTAATGCACTATTACAACAGGTTTACGCCCCGATCAACGTTGGGAAATAAACCAATATTTTTTGTACCAACCTGATAATAATTTAGCTCAACAAAACAGGGTTTTTGTTGAGGTTCTTACACCAATCCTGTAAGCGGTAATTGTTTTCTGTCTTTCAGTTCGCCATTTTAGAACTCAAATCTATCGACAACATGACCATATCTTTAATCTGCATTCCATTTTCATAGATGGGATTTTTATAATTGTCAATGAAAAAGTTTTTACGGATATCGGTGACGGTAAATCCTGATTTTTTATAAAATTGAATTTCTTTACTACAAAGGTCGCAAGTGCCAACGGTTAAATTTTTAAAATCTCTTTGTGTAGCAACTGAGATTATATGTTGAAGTAATATTGTTCCAATCCCAGTGCCCTGTTGATCTTCTGATACTGCAATATTTTTAATTTCAATCGTATCCTTTCCGATAATTTTCAAAATAAATGCAGCTATGACTTTGTTATTGATTTCTGCTACAAATAATTCGCCATTATTCAGACTCTTGTCTATTGCTTCTATTGTATCATCAGATAGCAATAACAAGTCGTAAGGAATTTGTTCGTCCTGATATGCGTTTCGAATAAGTACTTTAGGTTTAAGTGTCATTTTTAATATTGGATAATCGTTACCATAGTCGTCTTTTGCAGTTCTTTCATACACAACAAATCCAAATTTAGCATAGAATTTAATGGCTTCTGTGTTCTGTTCATTTACATTAACCTTATGGGCTTTCAACTCATTTATTGCAAAATTTATCAGCATGGTTCCCAATTTTTGCCCAATATAGTCAGGGTCTAAAAACAAGGATTCTATGACATAATCTTCAACACCTAAAAACCCTACTACTTTATCACCGGCAATCAGGCAGTATACTGAAAATGAATTAAAATCTATTTGTTTTACCAATTCTTTTAGCCTGTCAACTTCTTTTGAATTTACAAAATGATGAGTTGCTCTTACAGATCTTTCCCAAACGGAAATCATTTGTTCTCTATGTTCTTCTTTATAAGGAATTAATTCCATTCTCCATGTTTGTTATTGTTGTTTACTGTTTTGTTTGTCTTTGCTATTACCGCTAACGAGCAAGTACCGGCAAGGGTGTGGAATCAGTATTGTGCCCGCCTTAACTTCTGCTGAATAATTTGATGAGTTGAAGTTAAGCATTAAAGTTCGATAGCGTTGTGCCTGCCCACACTAATGCCCGGTTTTATACTTTGCTGATGTTAGTTTGTACTGCCATACTTTTGGCAAACTTTTTATTAGCGGTAGTTTATTTGTTAAGCCTATTATTCCATGCCCGGCCTATATTTTCTACTTGAGCAGCTGTCATATTATTTGTCATTATAATTGTTCTTACACCATGAATCATTATCATTGAAGCATTGCCAACTTCAATAAAGTATTCAAAAATATTATCTTCTCTTAATTTTATTTCACCGAAAGTATAAGGCTTCTTTTCATAGCCTTTAAAATCGCCATAAAACTTATTAGTAGCTTCCAGTACCGAGCATTTTTTTAGTACAGCGTTCTTATTTGTAATTAGTTGTCTGGTGGTTAGAATGCTATAGTTGTCTGAGTCAATAATTGTAGAGCAAATTATCAATTCGCTATCAGCTATGTCAACCGGAATATTAGAGTATAAGTTCTGAAATTCAATGTTGCTATCATGAAATTTTGTCCATTTAAAATCATAAGGTTTTATTGTGCTCCGCTTGATTTTAGCAACACAAATATTATGTCTTGATTTATCAGATTGTATCATTTTAAATTACCGCTAACAGGTGTACTTATGCTATTCTATGCTATGAAGTTAAATAACCCCTGTTAAACGTCAACACTTTTATGTTATACATTTTGTATTTAGCGTAGCATCAATGACATTTAATTATCTTTTGAAAATGGTTAATCCTATTGTAAAAAATGTGGCGTAGCCAAAACTCACTTATAACAAAACCCAGGCAACTAGTCAGTTTCGGCGGAGTTACACACCACCCTACAGCAGCGGTAACAGCATGCGGGGCGGCCCAGGAAATACAAACTTGGCGGTAAACCTTCGTGCTGTATCCTTATAACCAGGCAGGCAGGTGTGCAGCATGAATGCATGAAAATCAATACTGCCTGTAAAATAAAATACGAAAGCTTCAGCGCCAATGGCAAGACAGGAAAACAAGCATTCATAGCGGTATGCAATAAACTACTAAAATAGCTTTATGCCCCCGACAGCCAAGCATTAATAACACACCTAAAATTCTTGGCAGAAAGCCTGATTTGAAAACTAAATATCCAAACGAAAATAACCATAGTCCTGAAAATATATGAACAATTCGCATACCATTGTCAAATTGGCCAAGATATAATATAACCTGCGATTGTAGTTGTCCGGCAGCAAAACCTAAATGATTGCTTTTATTGCTGACAAGCGAAAGAACGTTAAATTGATTTTGAACATTTAAGAAAAATATTGGTACACTCATTACTGCTAAAAGAACCATAATTTTTGCGTAAGTTTCATTTACAGGTTTTAATAATTTATACAATACCAGTGGTAAAAAAAGACCGATGCATTATCAATCGTATCGTAATACCTCCTGATCAGTTCCGGCTTTAAAATTCCATTCACTCTTTCGGTCCCGATAGCTTACCGGGGTATTTTCATAAGGGTCGCCATTTTGAGTCATGCTGACGTGTGCCTGGTGCCGTTGTAAAAATTGCACATAAGCCGTACTGCAAAACCTGCACGCCGGCAGGCAGGCTTTACCAGGTTGGGATAGTGGCGAAAACGGTGTTTGCACTTGATGGTGTACACTTCCTTTTGTTTTACGTACCAGCAGTTTATTGCGCCCTAATAAATCAAAAAAAGAGCTCTCCCCATTGCTATTTGATAATGCCATACCTGGCTTGTAATATTCGGTAACCGCAACCGCTGTTTAAATACTCCTGAATGGTCTGGTCTTTGATTTCCATTTTGGTTGATTTGTAGTCAACCTATTTCAGGGTAAACAAAAAAACCGTCTTCAACTAAATTGTGAACGACGTTTTTATTTACCCCTGTTTTTTAAACCCCGGAAACTGTTGCAGTCTGGCGGCATACTGGCGCCCTATCGGAATTGCCATTTCTCCAACCTCCACATCATGATTTGTAAACGCTGTAATTTTATTTATTGCCACTACAAATGAACGATGCACCCTTAAAAACAAATGCTCCGGCAACATCGCTTCCAGCGTACTCATAGATTGTTTTACCAGTAAAGGCTTTTCTTTTACCCGGTAAATTTTGATATAATCCTTTAAACTCTCAACATAAATTATATCATCTAAAAATACCTTCACCATTTTACGGTCGGCCCGGAAATATAAAAACCCTGCTGTATCAGCAGTAGCTGGTTTTTCTGCTATAAAATTATTGGCCTGTGTTACTTTGTTTACCGCTTTAATAAAGCGTTCCAGCGACACCGGCTTCACCAGATAATCTACTGCATCAAGGTCAAATGCTTCGCTGGCATATTCTTTAAATGCTGTTGTAAAAATTACTTTTGGCGGATTTTTCAGCGTATTTAAAAAACCAGTACCGGAGAGCTTCGGCATTTGGATATCTAAAAAAATAAGGTCTACTTTTTTCTTTTGCAGTACCTCCATTGCCTGGAAGGCGTTGCTGCATTTGTCCACTACTTCCAGTTGCTCGATCAGGGCAATATATTTTTCAAGAATATTTAATGCCGGTGGTTCATCATCAACCAGTAAACATTTCCATTTCATATTGCTGATTGATTGACTGGTTAATAATTGCTGCAGCAGTTTTTGGGGCAACGCTGTTGTTCCATTGTATTTCAAGATTAACTACAAACACTTCATTATCTTCTTCGGTAGCAAATGTATACCGGCCATTGTACAGCAGGTCCAACCTGCGTTTTACATTTAATAAACCAATTCCCTTACTCTCATTACTTACCGAAGCCGGTCCACCATCTTTACTATTCACCAGTTTAAAATGCATACTTTGTTCTGTAACGTGCAAGTCAAAACTTATCCAGCATTGATCGGTTTGATTACTTGTGCCGTGTTTAAACGCATTTTCTACCAACGGCAACATTAATAATGGTGTTACCTGTTTATCTTCCAGCGTACCGGTAACTGTAACCGAAACATCCAGCCTGTCGCCGTAGCGCAATTGTTCCAATGAAATATATTCCTGCAGCAATTTAATTTCTTTAGTGAGTGGTATTAAAGGCACACCGCTTTCATAGATCATGAAACGCAGGAGGTTAGATAATTTCAACACAATCTCCGGCGCCTTAGGTGACTGATCTAAAACATGCGCATACAAATTATTAAGGGTATTGAATAAAAAATGCGGATGAACCTGCGATTTTAATAATTCCAGTTCTGCTGCTGTTTTCTTTTGCTCTGCCTCTAAGGTTTGTTGCTTTTGCTGGTACCAGTATTTTAAAAGATTAATGGCAATAGCAATGCCGCCGATATGAATGAATGGCAATACACCTCTGCCTTCGTTCATGGTAAGGCCGTTAAACACTTTGCTTTTAACCACCATTTGCACCAGCTCTGAATAGCCAAGGCACAATAACAAAACAACCAATAACCCGGCAAAAAAATAGCCGTATTTTTTTTGGAAAAGAAAACGGGGAGTCAGAAAATAAATTAGTGAATATACCATGAGCATAAAACCCGGCAGGTAAATTATGATATTGTAAAAAGAAGTAGCGAAACTTGTTTTTGCCCCAAATCCCCAGGCAAAATAAGTAAGCACAATGATCCAGAATAGCAGGTGTAACAATATCTTCCTTACCCACTCATGCTTTGCAAAAAAAGACTGGAATTTCATTTTCGGCGGTTTCTCAAAAGTACAACTAAATACATGCGCCGCCTATATGCTTAACCCTTTATAGACAAACGACATTATTTTGAAGACAAACAACAATATATGTCTAATAATATAACAGGTTTAACCAATTACGTTGTCTGCTTTCTGAATTAGTCCCTTCATCTACTTAGTTGTTTTTCAATTTTGCGGCTCC
Organism: Ferruginibacter profundus; assembly: GCF_054783275.1. Lineage (NCBI taxonomy): Bacteria > Pseudomonadati > Bacteroidota > Chitinophagia > Chitinophagales > Chitinophagaceae > Ferruginibacter > Ferruginibacter profundus. The sequence goes on from NZ_BAAGQW010000002.1 coordinate 986,823, forward strand.
ATACTTTTATGTTGTAAAATCATTAAACCTGAAATTATGAAACGCTTTTCTTTTCTTACCGTACACAAAATTTTATCCCTGCTTATTTTCATGGTGTTTACATTACCACTAATGCAGGCACAAAATATCCAGAAAGTAAAAGAGATCAATCCCGTTAACAGTTCTTCTCCCTTTGATTTTACGATTGCCAACAATAAATTATTTTTCATTGCCAATGACAATGTAAATGGCAATGGCCTTTGGGTAACCGAAGGCACAAGCGGCAACACGATTAAGCTCACCCCGCCAGCAACTCCAGTAAATGGTCTTGAAGATATCATTGCTTACAACAATAAAATTTATTTTTCTTACAACGATGGTGTTAACGGGTATGAACTTTGGGTAAGTGACGGCACACCTGCAGGTACGGCATTGTTTAAAGATATTGAACCGGGCAGTAGCGGGTCATTTCCAAAAGCTTTTACGGTAGCGAATGATAAACTTTTTTTTATTAACGACAATAATCATAAACTATATGTTTGTGATGGTACCGTAGCCGGAACCACTATTATAAAAGATAATGGCGTAGTACTTTTTAATGGCATGACAGATTTTGCCGTGATGAATACCGACATTTTCTTTACCAGTGATAACGGTAGCGGCGCCGGATATGGCTTATGGAAAAGCGATGGCACGCTTGCAGGAACCGTAATAGTAAAGCCAGATATTATCAATACTTTCGGAAGTAATTATACCGTGTTAAATAACCAATTATATTTTAACTCGTATGATGGTATCAATGGCAGCGAATTATGGGTGAGTGATGGCAGCACTGCGGGCACTAATATGGTCATCAATTTAATGCCCGAATCAGGTGGCGTAATGTATAGCGGCAGCCCGGATAATTTTATCACTTACAATAACAAGGTTTATTTTACTGCTACAGATGATACCCATGGCAGGGAATTATTTTCAACTGATGGCACGGCTGCAGGCACACAAATAGTAATGGATATGGAGCCGGGCATCAATAGCAGTTATCCGTTTCAAAGTGTTGTTTACAACGGGCAGTTGTTTTTTTGTTGTTACCTGGGCAACAATGCACACGGATTATGGAAATCTGATGGCACTGCTGCCGGTACCAGTTTGGTTAAAACCGGTGGCGGAGGACAACCCCTTCTTAATGATCTGAAAGCGCTTACGGTTTGGAATGGTAAATTATATTTCACTGTTAATGATAATTTTTCTTACCCGGTATGGCAAAGCAATGGCTCCACTGCGGGCACTATTCCTATTGTACTTCAAAACACGGTTAACCCTGTAAGTAGTTTTAGTAATATATTTCAATTTGCAACCTTCAATACTGAATTATATTTTTCCGGAATTTGCAATGGCTTTGCAATAGATTTTGAATTATTAAAACTTACCCCGGGCACATTACCCGTTACATGGTTAGGCATACAGGCGCAATGGCAGAATGCACAGGCAAAAATAAACTGGCAGGTTGCTAACCAGGTAAATGTAAAAGATTACACCGTACAGCAAAGCAGTAACGGCACTACATATACCGATGCCTGTATAGTGAATGCAGGTAACAGTAACAACTATTCCTGTACAGTTTCTGCCAATACTACTTTTAAAAATTATTTCCGTGTATTACAAAAAGATATTGACGGCAAAACGAGTTACAGCAATACTATTATTTTAAACCCTTTTGCAAAAGTTGCTTTATCTGTGTTCCCTAATCCTGCAACAAATAAATTGTATATACATGGCTTGCGCAATATTTCTACCGCTGTAATTACTGATGTTAATGGAAAAACAATTGACCGTCTTTCTATCAGCGCTGCTGCAAATTATTTCACTATCAGCAAGCTGCCTAAAGGAATATATTTCATCAGATTAAAAGAAAAGGATACCGAACAAACGATAAAATTCATTAAAGAATAAAACTACAAATTATGCAACGCAGAAAATTTCTCCTGGCTTCCTTGGCCTTATACCCGGTAAGTATTTTCGCTCAATTTAAAAATCAACTTATGGAAAGAACCAACAAAGGATTCAAGGTAAAATCCGGTGAAGCCAGGTTTGGTGAACACTACACGATGAAAGGTGTAACTGCAAATACTTTAGATATAAAAATTTCCGGCAAAGATACCAACGAAGGCATTGCAGTATTTGAACAAACAGGCCATACACTCAATGGCGGTCCGCCATTGCATATTCATCCTTTGCAGGACGAATGGTTTTATGTGGTGGAAGGGAAATATTATTTCCAGGTAGGAGAAGATACATTTTACCTGGAGACCGGTGATACTATTTTTCTACCGAAAAATGTACCACATGCTTTTGTGCAGCTTACCGAAAAAGCAAGAATGATGGTTACCTATTTACCTGCAGGAAAAATGGAAGCATTTTTTAAAACTACTGCTGCATGGACCATGCCACCATCAAAAGAAGAAATGGCAAAAGCATTTACCGATCATGATATGGTTATTGCAGGGCCGCCGTTACAAGTGAAGTAATTTTTATCGAAAAAAAAAATTGCCTGTCCGTTTCTGTAGTGAACCGGACAGGCAATTAAGCTGTAAAATATTATTTCACCAATTCCGCAATCACCTTACCCACGCTGCCGCTCGGCATTTGTATATGCAGCATAGCGGCTATTGTTGGTGCAATATCCGTCATATAAGTTTCACGGTGCGTTTTGCCCGGCCTTACACCCCAGCCAAAGAATAAACAGGGAATATGAGCATCGTAAGGATTCCATAAACCATGGGTGGTACCTTTTTTACCCCCATCAAAATAACCGGGTTTAAAAGTAAATTGTATATCGCCGCTGCGTTTTGGATTGTAGCCATTGATCATCATCTTTTTTTGTGGTTCGGGTAAAGATGATTCGCCCACTTTAGCCAGGTCAACTGCTTCAATAATAAAATCCTTTTCCTTTAAAGCATCCATCACAAATTGTTTTACTTCAGCCATTGTTTTACCGGCATCCATAATATTATTTTTATTCAGGTACACCTGGTAGTTCATCACTGTTTTTACAGCAGTTTTTACACCCAGTTTTTCTTCCACCTGTTTGTTTAAATCTCTCTGCACTTCTGCATCATCAAATGTACCGCCTGGTATATTGTGCTCTTCTAAAAAAGCCGGAATATGCGCCACACCATGATCGGCAGATAAGAACAACGTATAATTACCCTTGCCGATTTTTGCATCCAGGTAATTTAAAAAACTTTCAATGTCTTTATCCAAACGTAAATACGTGTCTTCAATTTCAATGGAGTTGGGCCCAAAAGAATGGCCTACATAATCAGTGGAAGAAATACTTACCGCTAAAAAATCTGGTACCGTATTTTTTCCAAGGCCTTCACTTTCTATTGCCGCTTTGGCAAAGTCAAAAGTAAACGTGTTGGCAAAAGGCGTAGTGCGAAAGGCTTCATATTTATTGCCTCCGTCAATGGCAGAAAGACGGTGCGGAAACACCACAGTTTTTTCTCCACGGATCATATTCTCATAAGGCTTGTCATCTGCCGTACTCAAATCATATTGATCTATCGGCAACAGCGTATTCCAGTCCTTACTCATAAAAGTACCGGCTTCGTCTTTAGCATTAAATGTGTTTACCCAATCAGGTAATTTGCTCATGTAGTGTGTACTGCTGATCCATTTACCACCATCATACCAATAGGCGGCATTGGCGCTATGGCCTGCAGGTAAAATAGCGCCCCTGTCTTTTAAAGCAATACCAATTACTTTACTTTTAAAATTGTTGCTCAGGCGCAGTTCATCAGTAATAGTGGTGGCCCACAAATTTGCAGGACTCATTTTTCCGGCAATGCCATTATTGCCCACGGTACTTACTGTACTATCATCGGTACAATACACAAATTTATTCGTGGTTTTATCGAACCAGTTATTACCTACAATACCGGCAATTGCAGGTACACTGCCCGTGTAAATACAGGTATGGCCCACTGCGGTATAAGTAGGCAGGTATGGTATCAAAGTATTTTCGGCAGTAAAACCTTCTTTCATTAACCTTTTAAAACCACCGTTGCTATATAAAGCATTGTAGCGGTACAGGTAATCCCAGCGCATCTGGTCAATTACAAGGCCCACCACCAGTTTTGGTTTGGCAGGTGCCTGTGCTGAAACATTTAAAGACAGACCGGCAGTAAGCGCCAGTAATACAAAATAAAAACCAAGGGAATATCTCCTGTGCATATTGACAATTTTGGCAAAGATAATCTTTAACCACATGATTTATACCCCGGTGCATTGTTATGCCAATGTTATGCATTTTGCCCGGATTACGTTATTTTTGCGGAATTGTTGGAACGGGGATTTAGCAGGATAATAAAGATTAAAAGGATTTTTAACATTAGCTACTCTTTATTGTTTCGTCTGAAGATCCTAAGTACAAATCAGGTGCAGAGACCAGGGTATTGGAAACAAAATCTAAAATCGTAAATCTAAAATCTACAATCAGTATGGATGTTTTTGAAAAGTTAGTAAAAGACGGTGGCCCGATTGGTGCTTATATGGACAGGGCACATGGCTATTTTGCATTCCCTAAGTTAGAGGGTGAATTGGGGCCACACATGAAATTCCGCGGTAAAGATGTATTGGTATGGAGCCTGAATAATTACCTGGGTCTGGTAAACCATCCTGAAATCAGAAAAGTAGATGCTGAAGCAGCTGCCAAATACGGTATGGGCAATCCCATGGGTGCAAGAATGATGAGTGGCAACACTACCATGCATGAAGAGCTGGAAAGAGTGATCAGCGAATTTGTAGGCCGGGAAGATACTATGTTACTGAACTTTGGTTACCAGGGCATCATGAGTTGTATTGATGCATTGGTGAACCGCCGTGATGTGATCGTGTACGATGCAGAGTCTCATGCCTGCATTGTGGATGGTGTACGCCTGCACATGGGCCATCGCTATGCCTTTAAACACAACGATATTGAAGATTGCGAAAAGCAATTGCAGAGGGCTACTGAATTAGCAGCTAAAAACGGTGGTGGTATTTTAGTAATTACCGAAGGCGTGTTTGGTATGGATGGTGAACAGGGCATTTTGAAAGATATTGTTGCACTGAAGAAAAAATACGAATTCCGTATTTTAATTGATGATGCACATGGCTTTGGTTATATGGGCCCCACTGGTGCAGGTGCCGATGAAGCACAGGGTTGCCAGGATGGTATTGACCTGTATTTTTCCAGCATGGTAAAAAGCTTAGGTAGCCTGGGTGGTTTTATCTGCGGACCAAAAGCGGTGATTAAATATTTGCGTTACAATGTACGCTCACAAATATTTGCCAAGAGTGTTCCGTTGTTAGTAGTAGAAGGTATGTTGAAACGTATGGACATGATAAAAACCATGCCCGAGCTGAGAGAAAAACTCTGGAGCAATGTAACTAAATTACAAAGCGGTTTAAAAGAACGTGGTTTTGATATTGGCGATACCAACAGCCCGGTAACACCTATCTACATGAAAGGTGATGTACCTGAAGCTACGCAAATGGTAATGGACCTGAGAGAGAATTACGGTATCTTCTGTTCTATTGTGGTGTACCCTGTAATACCTAAAGGCGATATCATTTACAGGCTCATCCCTACTGCATCACACAGCGATGCGGATATTGAAAGAACTTTACAGGCTTTTGAAGCCACCAAAAAGAAACTGGATGCCGGTGCCTATAAAGCAGAGAAAATACCGGATATGGCGGAGAAGAGTTTTGCGTAAATCTTTTTTTGAATGCTATTTTGAATCCTCCTCAATGACCTGGGGAGGATTTTTTATTTCAGGAATTAAAGATTAATTTTATTTAGTAACAATTAGCCAATCAAAAATCTCTGTTCATTTGTCAATTATTTTTTTTGTTTTTAGTGAATAAGAGTTTCATAGATGCATAATCTGCAGGTAATTTTAAAAGATACTCTACATGAGAAAACTAATCTATCCCTTTTTTATTTTGTCCTTGACTGCTTGTGGACAGACACAAACAGGGAAAATAAAACAAGTTGTTTCTAATAGTAAAACAACAAAGCATATTAATATTCCAGGTACAAGATTATTCGTAATACCACCCGTTAACTTTTCAGTTTCAAAGACATTTCTGGGTTTACAAAAGGGTGAGAGTTCAATGCTTAACGTTTACGATTTAGTAGGAGGTAACTTTTACACAAATACAGCAACTTTTAGTAAAGAATCATTTGAAAAGCAAGGGGTAAAGATATTTGACTATAAAGAAATAAAAGTCGATGGCTACCCGGCCAAATATATTTCTATGCAAGGCGACCCAGCCGCTAAAGCAATTGCTTTGGTTTTTGGAGACACTACCTTTTCTGTTATGATAATGGCCGCATATCCGGTAAATGAAGAACTTACCGGCAAGCAAATTATTGATTGCTTAAATACCATCTACTATGATAAATCAAAAAAAATAGAACCTTTTGAAACTGCTAACTTTTCTTTAAGCGACAAGGAGTCAAAATTTAAATTCTATCAATACAGTTCCAATCTATACATTTACTCCATTGACGGGAAAGATAACAGCAGCGATAAAGAAGCACCAATACTATTGGTTACTCAGCTTCCAATGAGTAACTCTGCTACAGTAAAAAGTATTTCAGATATGATGATTGGAAAGGCTCAACAATATGGCTTAACAAATCCGGAAATAAAAAATATAAGTAATGAAAAGCGAAATGGCTATGATACATATCAAGCTGAAGTGTATGGACAACTGCAAGGTAAAAGCGGAGTAATTTATATATGTTCAGTTGCTAAAGATGACAAGGCTATAGTTATACAAGGAATCGCAAAAAAAGATATAGAAAATAATTTGGCAGAGTTTAAAAAACTGGCTGCAACAATAAAATTAAAATAAAAAACTGACCCTAACATGCTGTTGAACAGCATGAACAATATTAACCAAATGATACACCCTGATTGAATTTCAATAAAATGCTTCAAAAAATCCGTACATATTTGCTCGCAATTATTCCCATTTTAATGTCGTTTCATGCCATATCTCAAAAGACAAACAAAAAAAATAAATCTGAGCCGGTTTATTTTCTCGATTCAATCAGGCTTGATAAAATCACATTATTTAATCCTGATAAAATAGAAAGTGTGAATGAAATTAATGATGGAGATACCACAGCACCAGGTGGAAAAATTTACATGAAGTCTAAAAACCCCAACGATTATAAATTTTTATCAATTCAGGATATTGCTCAACTTAATAATATTGAGAAAAATGCTCCGGTAATTTTAATCCTGGATGATCACATAGTGAATGATAATTCATCCATTATGATTGATTCGTCTTACATAGTAAAGATGTGGAGAGTTCAGATTGAAGAGAATTCTTTTGTAAGATCTAATCTGCCGGATCAAAAAATCATAAAGATTATTACTCCGGAATATATTGATCCGAAACATAAAAAAAAGAAAAAGAGCTAATGCAGCCCCAAACCTCAGGTTTAGAGCAGATGTATTTTGATATACAAGCATCAATCATTTACAAATTGGGGCGGTTATTTAAGCCGAGCAAAAAATGGGGTTTAGTGCGTAACTTCACCAATTACATTTTCAATCCCCAGCGGCAATGGAAGGCATAATACTTATTCCCCAACAACTCCACCTCTCCCAGTTGTACGCAGTACATTTCAAATTTAAAAAATGAAAAAACAAATAATCTCCACTATTCTCCTCGTTCAATTCCTGTTATTTTATGCAGCACCCGTTGCAGCACAAAATAATCCTGCACCGCAATGGAGCAAAGGTGCGGTATGGTACCAGGTATTTCCGGAAAGATTTAATAATGGCGCCCCCGCCAACGACCCGAAAGTAAGGGACCAGGACGGAGCCTATCCTTTTGATGATACTTCCCCATTTCAGATTCATCCCTGGACAAGCGACTGGTACCAGTTGCAACCTTATGAACAAAAAAACGGGAAAGACATTTATTATAACCTGCAGCGGAGGAGGTATGGCGGCGACCTGCAGGGCGTAATTGATAAACTCGGGTACATACAATCGTTAGGTGTAAATGCAATCTACATGACACCCATTTTCTGGTCGCCTTCCTCACATAAATATGATGCCCTTTGTTATCATCATGTTGACCCTACTTTTGGTCCCGACCCCGAAGGAGATATAACCATGATGCAAAAAGAAGATCCGCTGAAGCCCGATACCTGGGTATGGACAAAGGCCGACCTGCTTGCCTTAAAGCTGATTGAAGAAGTACACAAGCGAAAGATGTACATTATCTTCGATGGTGTGTTCAATCATTTGGGTGTAAAGAATTTTGCCTTCCAGGATGTGGTAAAAAACCAACAGGCATCCGCATACAAAGACTGGTTTGAAATAAAAAGCTGGGGGGATAGTGCAAAAGGTACAAAATTCGACTACAACGGATGGTTTGGTGTAAAAACATTACCTGAATTAAAAGAAGACAGCAGCGGCATAGTTGCAGGCCCGAAACAATACATTTTTAACTCCACCATGCGCTGGATGAACCCGATGAACAAAGGCATAGCTTATGGTATTGACGGCTGGCGACTGGATGTGGCTTATGATGTGGGCCATCCTTTTTGGAAAGACTGGCGCAAGTGGGTTCGCCATATCAACCCTAATGCCTATTTAACTGCTGAACTGGTGTATCCTGTTGAACAAACAAAACCGTATTTAAAGGGCGATGAATTTGATGCTACCATGAATTACAACTTTGCTTTTATCATGCATGATTTTTTTGTGCAGGATACCACTGCCTCAACAGTTACTGAGTTTGACAGGAAGCTGAAAGAATTGCGGGAAGCATTTGGTGAAGACGTGGCTTTAAATATGCAGAACCTGATGAACAGTCATGATGCCACAAGGCTTGCAAGTGCCGTAGCAAATCCTGATGGTAAAAAGTTTGGTGACTGGGGAAAATATTTTGGCTGGAGCCAGAAGAGCAATAACAAAAAATACAATGCCCGTAAACCAACGCCGGAACAAAGGCAAAAACAAAAACTGATAGTAGCATTTCAAATGCTTTACTTAGGTGCGCCCATGTTTTTTTATGGTGATGAAGCCGGTATGTGGGGCGCCAACGACCCCGACTGCCGTAAACCAATGCTATGGCCGGATAAAAAATATGATGCGGAAACTTTTAATCCTGATCAAAGTAAACATAGTACTGATGAAGTGGTGTTCGACAAAGATCTGTTTGCCTGGTATAAAAAATTTATCGGCTTACGTCAGCAATACAAATCTATTAAATTGGGGAGCTACAACACTTTGGTTATTGATGATGAAAAAAAACTGTATGCCTTCACCCGTAAGCTGGGCAACGAAGAAGTGATCGTGATCATTAACCGCAGCGGCAAATCATTATCATTCACCAACCCGGAATTAAAAAAACAGCAGTATAAAAATTTGTTTACGCATTCAGCTGCCGGCAACCAGGTTAATGTGAATGCAATGGATGTTGTGGTATTGGGTAATAGATAACAGCAAACAATTCAAATTTCATAAACCCCTGCTTTACTGATTTTTATGGGACTCGACAGCGTTGAATTGATATTGGAAGTAGAAAATCATTTTTCTATTTCAATCCCCGACCGTGAAGCGGAGAAAGCTTACACGGTTGGTAAACTCGTAGATTGTGTGGCAAATATTCTAGCGGTTAAATCCTATGACTTCACACTAAGGGAAAAAATATTCTCATTATTCAAAACAGAATTACAAAGCCAAAGAAAAGATTTCGTTGACTTTGTAATAAGCAGCAAAGTTGCTGATAATTTAGATATCCGGGACAAATGCTTAATACAGGCAATTGAAAGTAAATTAAATTTAAAATTGCCTGGCATCTATTTTAAACCTGAAAATAGCAATAGAATATTGGGAAATGTCAAACACTGGTTGACTATGATAGATGATATTGACTTCGATAAGATCACCTGGAAGAAGTTCATAGATATAACGCTTGCAAAAAATCTGAATAGCAATGCCCTGACAATAGAGTACAAATCAAAGTATGAAATCTATATCGCCATCATGAGAATTACTGTGGACAAAATTGGCGTAGACTATTCGGAGATTGGAATTGAAAAAATATTTACAGACGATTTAGGTATTGATTAAAACTATAGCCAACATGAAATCGTAAAAATAAGCCTGGCGAAAAACATGTTCTCTCCTATACCACCGCATCTTTATTATATTTGTCCCTGTACTCCAGCGGCGAGATGCCTGTAATTTTCCTGAACACTTCTCGAAATGCTTTTACATCCGAATAGCCTACTTCGTACATCACTTCATTGATGGTTTTCCGGCTTGTCTCCAGTGATTTTTTTGCCGATTCAATTTTCACCCGCTGCGAATATTCCACAGGTGTGTTACCTGTTGCTTTGATAAAACGCCTGTCGAAATTTCTTCTGCCCACCGCAAGCCGGGAAGATAAATTTTCAACCGATATCTTTTCATGCAAATTGCTTTCAATATACTCCTGTGCTTTTTTTACCACTTCATCGCCATGTAATTTCTGCCCCCGGAAGATAATGAATGCCGACTGACTCTGCCTGTCCATTTCAACCTGGAATACTTTGGAACAGAAAATAGCGGTGGGCCTGTCGTAGTATTTCTCTACCAGGTAAATGATAAGGTTAAGAAAAGAATAGGCACCGCCGTTAGTATATATTCCTTTTTCATCGGTGATCAGTTTATCGGTTGCTACATTTACTTTAGGAAACATGGTTCTGAAATGATCTGCCGCAGACCAATGTGTGGAGCAGCTTTTTCCATCCAGCAACCCCGATGTGGCCAGTAAAAAAGCGCCGGTGCAAATGCTGGCTACTTCGGCACCGTGCCTGTATTGTTGCCCGATCCAGTCTGCCAGCAATTTATTTTGCTTTATAGTTTTTTGATAATTGTGATTTAGAGAGGGAATAATGATGAGATCAGTTTTTGTAATGGCTGCAATATTCTTATGTGGCTTCACCGAAAACAAGCCGTCGTAATACTCCACTTTTTTTGAAATACCCGCCAGTTCAACCTGGAACATTTGCCGCCTGCCATTTGGTTTCCCCGCAACGTTCTGCGACCAATATTCATTGGCGCGGGTAAATATTTTATAAGCACCTACTATGCTGCTGAGGTTATTCCCTTCTCCGTCGGGCACCAGGATGGTTAAATGCTTCATCGTTTTTTTGGTAAAGGTAGAAAAAAGTCTTGTCTAAAACAACCCGTTACAAAGTCTATTTTACACCCTGTTAAAGTAGTATAAAGACGGTAGTTTTGCACTATACATTTGAACAATCTTAAACAATCAACATGAAAAAAGGCAGCTACACCAATAGTTTCACTTCATCAAAAACGCCAGCGGATATCTTTCAACTACTGTTGCATATTGAACAATGGTGGTCAGGTTTGTATGAAGAAACCATAAAAGGGAAAAACAAAAAACTTAATGATGAGTTTAGTTTTACCGCAGGTGGCGGTGCTCATTATTCAAAACAAAAACTAGTGGAGCTTGTACCCGGCAAAAAGATCGTTTGGCTGGTAACAGATAGTAACCTTAGTTTTTTAAGCCACCCTGCTGAATGGGTTGATACCAGGATCAGTTTTGATATTGCCACAGAGGGGAATAAAACAAAACTAACATTTACCCACGACGGCCTGGTACCACAGATTGAATGTTATGATGCCTGTTCGGGTGCATGGACAAAATACATGGAAAACCTTAAGCGCAAGTTGCAATAGACAACCATTAAAAAACATTTTTGCTGTTTATATTCTCCCGTACCCACACTTTCCCCCGCCGGCCACCTTCTTCATCTACTTGCACCGGTGTATTTTAATGCTTAACTTCAATAAAATATTTTCAGACTGGTTTTGGTACTCTGAAAATATTATGTCACGGATAGCATCCGGCCTTTTCAATTATTTCAATAAAAAATTATGACCGCAAAAGAAAATAAAACCTTTTTTGCTCCTGAACTTTTCATCAATAACGGAGTAATGGATATTTCATTTTACCAAAATGCTTTTGGTGCAACAGAACAACTGCGTTTTACAAACGACGATGGCAGTATTCATGTGGCAGAGCTCTCCATTGACGGCGCTATATTTCATGTTCATGAAGTAACAGCAAATACATCATTTTTTTCTCCGGGTAAAAATAATGGCTCCACAGTTTGCATTGGTTTGTTTGTTGCTGATGTAGATGCAGTAATGCACAACGCCATTACAGCAGGAGCCACTGAAATCAGTCCTGCACAGGATTATGATTACGGGTACAGGCAAGGCAGCATTAAAGATCCTTTCGGGCACTACTGGCAGATACAGAAAAAAATATAGCAAATAACAATTGCATCAGCATACTTTTAAATAAGCGTATATGAATTCAAAAAAAATATTCCTGCTGCTTATCGGCATTATCATCGGGCCGGTGATGTTTGCCCAGAACAAAAAAGATAAACTGGCTGCAATAATGAAAAGCTATCATGATTACAACATGTTTGATGGTGCGGTGCTGGTGGCTGAAAACGGGAAGGTGATTTACAAAGATGCTTTTGGACTGGCCAACAGGGAATGGAATATTCCAAACCGGGCAGATACAAAGTTTATGATCGGGTCTGTTTCAAAACCTTTAACAGCTGTATTGATGCTGCTACAGGTGCAAAAAGGCCTGGTAGGTTTAGATAAAACTATTGACAACTATCTACCCGAATTTAAAAATAAACCGGCGGCAAAAGTTACCATCAGGCAATTGCTGAGTCATACTTCGGGCATACCGAATTATGATATCATAAAAGATTTTTTTCCAAGGATAAGCCGCCAGCATTACAGCAGGGAAGAATATATAAAAGTGTTTATTGATTCTCCGCTTGCATTTATACCCGGCACTCATTATGCATATAGCAGCTGGGGGTATTTTACATTGGGCTATATCATGGAAAGAGTAACCAATAAAACGTATGCCCAATTAATGGCCGACGATATTTTTAAAAAACTCAACATGGTCAACTCGGGTTCTTATTATCATACACAGATTGTACCCAACAGGGCAACAGGTTATGATTATAGTTTTGGCGGTTATACCAGTTCCGATTTCAGGGACCAGTCGAACACCATGGGCACGGGTGATATCTATTCAACTGTGGAAGATCTTTTTAAATTTCATCTGGCTTTATCCGATAACAGTTTACTGAATAAGGAACTGACGTCAGCAATGTTTACCCCCGGTATTGAACTGGCACAATACGGTTATGGCTGGTTTAATAAACAATTTAAATATACACCCGTTGATAGCGTGGCTTCTAATTTTCATTTAGGTATGACGGAAGGATTTATTTCTTTTATCCGACGCATCCCTGCTACCAATAGTGTTGTGGTAATACTCTGCAACAGTTCTCCTACTGATTTTTTTGGCATCACCAACAATTTGTACAAAGTATTATACAATAAACCGGTTACACTGAAACAGCCCGTACACAAAAAAATGGAAACCATCATTGAACGATCGGGTGCTGCTAAAGCCGTGGATGAATATAAAAAAATGAAAGCAGATACGGCCCATTATTATATTGACTGGATCTCGATGAATTTTATTGCACAGCAATTATATGATCTTAAAAGATTTGAAGCAGCAACAATAATTGCTGAAAATAATGTGGCTGAGTTTCCGGATAAGGACCTTGTAATGGTTACCATGGGTAATATTTATGCAGCGTTGAATAAAAAAGAAGATGCGATCAGGTATTATAAAAAAGCCCTTGCCATAACACCGGTGTATGAAGAAGCGAAAAACAGGTTAAAGGAGCTGGAGGGAAAGTAACGTATGCTTGTTAATGCCTGGCAAGCAAACTATAATACATGATATAGTCATATTGAACTGAACTACATAATCACAACTGGTGTAATGGATATATTGGAAATAGAGATACAGACTGACGACCTTAACGCAACAGAATTATTTTATACCGGCATCCTGGGAATGAAGCTGGTAAACAAAACATCGGATACAATATCGCTTTCAGCCGGGCAATCAACACTCACTTTTATTCAATCCAATCACTTACATCCGACATATCACTTTGCTTTTAACATTCCACATAATAAATTAAATGAGGCGATAGAATGGGCTACAGCAAAACTTAATTTAATAGCAACTACCGGTAGTGGCATGGTAGCAGACTTTAAAAGCTGGAATGCAAAAGCTATTTATTTTTACGACAATAATAAAAACATTGTAGAATTCATTGCACGTTTTGATCTTCCCGATACATCAGATAAAACTTTCAGCATCTCATCCATTCAATCTATAAGTGAGATAGGGATAGTTACTGATGCACCAATACAACTTGCAGATCAATTAATGCTTGATAATACATTGCCCGTTTTTGCCAAAGGCACTAAAAGCAAAGAATTTGTTACATTAGGAAATGATAATGGCTTATTTATAATTGTAGAAACAAACCGGAAATGGTATCCTACACAACAACAGGCAGAAAAACATTTTACACGAATAAAAATAACAACAGGTAATTTAATCAGAGAAATTATAATTAACAAAGAGTAAATGCTGACAGCAATCCCTTTCTCAAAATATTGGAAAATGTTAATAATTGGAGCATAGTTGCTTTCGGGATACCAATCATCAGGTTTTATTTATACATTTAGTTTCAGATAAGCCTTCTTTATGGAGGATTTATTAATTTGAATCTCTATACTAAACTTCCCTTATGAGCAGTAATATCATTTCGTTCCGCATTGCAATTATTTTGGCTACAGTATCACTTTTTAGCCATAGTGCATTTTCTCAAAACAAAAAGTTGGCAGAAATTACGGCAGAAGGAAACGCAAAAATAAAGGTGAAGCCTGATATTGTTACATTCACACTTACAATTGAAAAATCAGACACCATAGAAAAGAATGTTATTAAAATTCTCAATGAAGAAGTGGATTTACTCTCCCGGTCTTTGGAAAAACTGGGTTTTCAAAATAAAGCCGTCAAAGTTTCAGATTACAGAATTTCCAGTTCATTTGATGAAGACAGGAAACAAAAAACCTATACTGCAACCAATATTTTAAAAGTAGAATTCCGGCTCGACAATAAACTGATTGATGCATTTTACAATGAAATACAAAGCAGGAACTTTAAAGACCTGGATTTCAATTATGAAACCGGTATTTCAGACAGCCTGGAAAAAATCTACCCGGCTGCTGTTAGTACAGTCTGCTATAGAAGATGCCAAAGCCAATGCCGCTAATATTTCTAAAAAACTGGGCCTGACCATTACAAAAGTGAAACAGGTATATAAAGAAAATGCCCGTAACCAGGTATTTGCAAATGAAATCAGTTATGTAAGATTTACACCGCCGAAAAATGTTGGAGATACAGATATCAGGTATAACACATCCTTTGATAAATTCCAGGTAGAAGAAACAGAGCTGGAAGAAAAGATCACCGTGATTTACGAGGTATCCAATTAAAATTACAAAACGAATGATTTACATGAACTGTGTAAAAAATACTTTCCCGGCATCCTTTAAGCAGTATTGTAAAAATATAACCATGAAATCTCTGCTCCTGTTCTTCGTCTTTTACAGCATCCCTTTTCATTCGCCTGCACAATCCAGTGTAGTAGACATATACGAAGCACATACTTTCCCCTGCGATACCGGCACGGGCACAGTGGAAATAAATTTATGCTCCGGTACTAAAGCAGAGTTTGCAGACAGTTTATTAAATCGTTTATACAAAAACATACTCAGATCTATTGACAAAGAGATTAAAGCAGATCAAATTGCATTGGCCAAAGAAAAAAAACTTTCCAAAACTCCGGATAAAGATCAAATATATTTCCGCACCAAAAATATTGATCAGAACCAACGCCTTAAAAACGCTATCATTAATTCGCAACGCCAATGGATAAAAACCAGGGATGCCAATGTAGAAGTAGCACATATCAATTGTGAAGGCGGCTCTGGCTGTAATGCAATGTCCAATGATGCTTATACGGAGGAAACTTTGGATAGAATAAGAAAACTGGAATCATTTATAAATTAAGTAAGCGGCACGATGAAGAAATCTTCAGCATTGCTCATTTTATTTTACCTTGTTTTTTCAACGGCTTACGGCCAATTGAAAGGTTTAATTCTTACCCGGGAGCAAAATAACAAATGGATGGATAGTGTAAAAGCATTACCATTTGATCAGCAATTACTGAATATAAGAAACAGGTTGCTGGCCGATACCAATGTTTACCTGCGGCAGTTGTACAACGACAGGATTAAAACCAACTTTGCAATTGTTGATTCATTGGGCACTCGTAAATATGGCGACGGCAAGCCAGTGATGGTAATTGATGGCACCCCTTTTTTGATTGATAACCAAACAGCAACCCATAAAATTGTGGCGCTGACAGCACTGATAAACCAAACCTATATTAAGGAGGTTTATTTAGTAAGCCCCAACGATCCCGCAGCCAGTGCAATCTATGGCCATGAGGGACGAAACGGCATAATTATTATGACACTGACAAAGAAAAAATATTTTAAAAAATTTAAACAGCTGCAACTGAACCCCGATTACGGACACCTTAAACCCATGTAAGGATATGCATTACAAAAAAAATAAACTCTCCATAAAAGCTTTATGCATTACCATTTTATTTTTTTGCCACCAAAACAGTAATGCACAGACCTGGATAAAATCAACAGACAATAATTCCTGGTACCTGCATCGCCAGTTCTTTCATTCGCTTAAAAACATTATTAAAGGTGTTGATTCCAATATCTATGTCATCACCAGTCATAAGCCCGACAGTTATTGGAAAAAGAAGAATGAAGACAAATCTGAATTAATCGTTAGCCGCATCGACAAAAATGGCAATATCAGTTTTGTAACTATACTTTCCCGGTATGCCGACAATCCCGTACTTAAAACTTTTAACCATAAATATTATTTACTCGATAAAGATCTAAAATATACCAAAAGGGAATTTTATCGCAATTGCTTTGTATACAACTCCAACTGGGAATTAGAATTGGAGTTTAAAATTGACGACCTGCCACACCAAAGTGGCTTTACCGATTTTACGGTAAGCAAAGAAGGCAATATTTTTTTATTGACCGACCCGTATTTTCTTGACCACAGGCAGGAAGACTTTAAAGGTTCTTACCTGGTAAAATTAGCTGCCGGTGGCGAAGTGATGAATAAAATATTGTTTGAAAAATGTTTTTTATCTGGCCTCACAATCAAAGGCGATAGCTTGCACCTGCTGTTGCATCAGCAAAAACTGGTTTTACCTTTTTATCAAACAGATTCATTACTTGAAGTGAGCAGTGATAAAGACCTGCACTATTCCATTACAGCAAGAGAAAAATTCATTCCGGAAGATAAAAAAGTAAAACGTGAAATATTGCTTACCAGTGGTGATCGTGTGATTTTTTTTGACTCCACCTATGCTTTGTCACCAAATAGCTGGGCCTCTGTTTCTAAAATTGCTTTACTGGATAAACAGGGTCATACACGGTGGACCACAGAGCCTGGCAACAGGTGGTTCTATTTAAAACCCAAGCCACTGCGCAATGGCAATTTTATTACGCAGGTAGATAAAAGATGGGATTCCACCTGCCTGGTGCTATTTGATAAAGCAGGCTACCAACGAACCATCAGGTCATTTGTAATGAATGCCAATACCCGTATAGACAGGTATTCTTTTGTAGATTATTTTGAGGTCAACGATAATGAAATAGGGTTGTTTTACAAAAAAGAAGCGCCTTCCCGGGAGGAAGAACTTTATTTTGAACGTATTTTACTTTGATAAAAAACTGCTTTATTTGCCTTAATAATGTTCTTACACAATTCCGGATAGCCCTTACATCATTCCCACATTACCACCTTCAACAGTTTTATAACCCTACCTTGTAAAAAAACAAGTTATGGAAAAGCGGGTATTAGGTATAATTCTTTCTCTGCTGGGCGTTGCCGGCCTTATATATGCAGGTGTATATTTTATGAATGGCGGCACGGGCACCAGGAATGTTAAAGCTATTATCGTGGCAGGCATTATTGGTGCTATTTTCTTTTTTGCAGGCATTGGCCTTGTGCGCAATACAAAAGATAAAGCCACATAGTACTATTTTTAAAGCACCCAGGTTTCAGAAACCTGGGTGCTTTAAAACCTGGCTTCTTTGATCAGTGAATTAAAAAATGCAAACACTACGGCATAAAAAAACTGTCCCCGGTAAATGGGGACAGTTTTTTATTATTGTAGTTAAGCGCTTAGTTAAATAAATAACGGATACCAAACTGCATCTGCCAGCGTGAAGCAATGCTGGTGCTGTTTGCAAAACTATTTACGTAAGGAGTAAGGTTAGCTGCATCCTGTTGTGTAAAGGAGAAGCTAGGTGTTTTACCATCAGCTCCCAAACCTTCATAACGTAAGAAGTTGGTAACAGTTGGAGATTTTACAATACCCCAGTATTTATTAAGCAGGTTACCCACGTTAAGAATATCTAAAGATAATCTTAAGGTATGACGGTCTGCATCAGCTTTCTTACCTGTTCTGATAGAGATATCCTGTGTAATATTAACATCCAGTTTTTTAAAGTAAGGTAATACTACAGCATTAGCTTTAGCTATTTCTCCGCGGTGAGCAGATAAATAGTTATCCTGGCTGATAAACGCATTCAGCTGTGCCCATTGCTGTGCAGCTGTACGTGTATCTGTACTTGTACCTGTACCTAAACCGCCTGAACCTGATTTCACCAATGTGATCTGGTTTGCAGCAGCCGGAATAAAAATAAGATCGTTATTATTTCCATCACCATTTAAATCGCCATTGTAGATATAAGAAGTTACACCGTTTGGTGCCGCTTCAAAATACAAACCAAAGCTGGTAGCAAAATATTTTGCATAATTAAATTTGTAAGATGCAAAAGCAACTACACGGTGTGGTTGGTACCATGATGCATTTGATAAGTTAGCTTCGTTAGGATCAGTTCCTGAAACTGCCCTGCCACTCCATAAGCTACCTGCAGTGCTTCCGCCTTCTGCTGTATTCTTACTTTTTGAATGGGTATAAGCTGCACTCAGGTACAAACTCTTAATAGTTTTTTGTACCCTGAAAGTAGTGGTAGAAGAATATCCTTTGCTTGAGTTCTTCATTAAAATCGCATTACCCAGGTTTGGATTAGCTGCTGAAGTGCCGGCAAAATAATACTTGCTGCTGTTATTTAATGTAGTGGTGGTAGAAGTGTTATAACGTAACCTGTTATCCGGACCAGCTAAAGCAAATGCTGCTGTTTCATTAAGGTTTACGTTAGAATAATACACCGCATTGATATCTTTGGTATAAGTACCTTCTAAAGTCAATATCCAGTCGTGTTTTAATTTTTTATCAATAGCCAGGCTGGTTTTTACTACAGATGGGTATTTGAATTTATTGTCTACAAGTGCTACGCTGTAAGCAGTATTAGCTGCACCTGCGGTAGGTTTGTAAATATTAGGATCTGTGCTGAATGGTACCGCAGTAGCTCCGGTTTTAATAACAGAACCAAACTGTACACCATTGTTACTAGCCTGGTTGCTGATCCATACAAAAGGAGGAGGGCCGGAGAAGATACCACCGCCACCTCTTACCTGTAAACTCTTATCGCCTAATACATCCCAGTTAAGTCCTAAACGTGGAGAAACCAGTAATGCACTTTTTGGTTTTTTACCCACATCATATGTTGCACCGTTGGCAAAAGTTAATGCAGCAAAATCAGGATTCTGGTCAAAACTTCCTGTATAAGAAGAATTATCAAACCTGATACCATAAGTTAAAGTGAAATTCTTTTTTACGCTCCATTTATCCTGTACAAATACGCTGATATCATTTGAACCCGCTTTTGCGTAAGGGAAAGAACCATCTTTTAATGCAGAGTACTGTACGGCATAACGAAGTGCTTTAGTAGTACCATCGTTTACACTGTTATAAAAATCAGTAAGACTTGCAAACTGGTAAGCCCCCTGGTAAGCAGGAGCAAAACCATTCAGGTATTTTTTGAAAGAGTTTTGAGTACCTGCAGTGATCTCATGGCTTCCTTTGTAAAAAGTAAGGATATCAGAGAACTGGAAGTTATCTGTATTCAGTTTGTTATTGTAAGTGAAAGGTTCGTAACCAAAAGTAGTATAGATATTACCACCTGATAAAATATCTACTAAAGGCAGATCAGAATTTCCTTGCGTACTGCGGAAATCACGTAATTGTGTAAATCCAACCTGGAATTTATTTACGATCTTATTACTGAACCTTGTATTTAACTCAGCAATAAAAATATTGAAGTTGTTATTAATTACATAGCCACTACCCTGAAAAGGCATAGAATTAAAACCAGGCTGTCCACCGGTTACAAATCCTGAAAATCCGTTTCTGCTTGTACTTGCAAACTGGTCTGAACTTGATTTAAGATAATTGTATTTTAAAGTAAGTGTATTCTTGTCATTGATATTCCAGTCTACTTTAGCAGTGATCTTATCACTCTGTGTTTTTTGGTTGTAACCCTGGAACGGTCCTGCATTGTATCCAAACTTGGTTTGTAAAAAGCTGGCCAGTTTAGCTAAAGTATCTGCATTAGCCTGTGATACACTTCCGTTAACCGGTGGATGGCTTGCATCAGAAGCGATATAACTTGTAGCAGGTAATTCCTGTCTAACCTGTTCAGCACTTACAAAAAAGAATACTTTATTTTTGATGATAGCACCACCAACTGAAAAACCTCTTAAATTAAAAGTGATGGGTGTTTTAGTTAATTGTGTATTGGCTACTTTATAACCCTGGTTGTTTTCATTTTTCAAATAAGTATATACCGTTCCTCTTATCTGGTTGGTACCACTGCGTGTAACAGTATTGATACCGGCACCGGTAAATCCACCCTGGCGGATATCATAAGGAGAAACGTTCACCTGTATCTGCTCAATCGCATCAAGGCTGATGGGCTGAGAACCTGTTTGTCCACCTAACGTACCCGATAACCCGAAAGAGTTGTTGAAGTTAGCACCATCAACAGTTACGTTGTTATACTGGTTGCTTCTGCCACCAAAACTAAGGCCGTTTGAAGTAGGTTCCAGTTTGGTAAAATCCTGTAATGAACGGCTGATAGTGGGTAAGCGCTCAATCTGTGTGCGGTTGATCACTTCCTGGCTACCGGTTCTGTTATTACTGAAAATTTTATCCTGCCTTTTTGTTGCTACCACTACTTCACCTAATGTAGATGAGGTAGAAGACAATTTGAAATCGGCTTTGTAAGCCTGGCCCAATAACAATGTAATGTTATCCTGCTGTTCGGCTTTAAAACCAACAAAACTTACAGTAATGGTGTAAGGCCCGCCCACACGTAAGTTAGGCAGGTTATAACGGCCGTCTCTGCGGCTGGTGGTACTGTATTTAGTACCCGTTGGAGTATGTACTGCAACAATGGTGGCATTGCCTAATCCGTTGCTGCCATCGGTAACAATACCTTGTATCTCCGACGTGGTTTCCTGTGCAAAAGCAAACGAAAGAACGCTTGCTAAAAACAATGTTAGTAAAAATTTTAATCTCATCTTTTAGTTTGTTTAAGCTGCAAAGATGCGTCAAAATCGTTGTTTGAACTTTATGTAATTGTTAACAAATAGCTATTGGTTTTTAACACCAAAACCTGCACGATGTATTTCAATAAAAGATATATAAGATGAAAACTTAAAAAATGTGCCTGCGAATATGATATCTGCAATATTTGCGATTGATATGGTTAAAAATGTAATACGTAACCGATTCTTTTTTGCCAGATATATTTTTTGGATAATATAAATAGTTAGCTTTGTTGCGATTTTTAATTTTGTATCATGAAAAGAATTGCCTACCTGCTGCTGTTTTCCTGCCTTTTTTTATTACAGGGTTGTTTTGAGATTATTGAAACGGTGTTCTTAAAAAATGATGGTTCCGGCAATTTTCAATTGGTGGTTAACTTAAGCAAGAGTAAAACCAGGCTCAATTCCATTATTAAAATGCAGACAATTAACGGGCATAATGTGCCTGGTAAAAACGAGATCAGGTACAGGATAACTGAAATTGAAAAAACAGTGGCAAAAACACCCGGGTTAAGCGGCGTTAAAACAAGTGTGGATTTTGAAAATTATATTGCCACGCTAAGCTGCAACTTTGGCAAGGTAAGTCAGTTGAATGCCGCCGTAAAAAATGTATATGATAAAGAAAACGGCAAACTGAAAGGTGTTGAAAAAACTTATGACTATGATGCTGCTACCAATACCTTCAGCAGGATAAACAAATTTTCTATACAGGACGATTATAAAAAACTGAGCAATGCTGATAAGGAAGTATTTGCAACAGCCAACTATACTTCTATTTATAAATTTGAAGCTACTGTTGTTGGGGCCTCCAACAAGGGTACACAAATATCGCCCAGTAAAAAAGCCACCATGCTAAAACAAAATGCACTGGATATTATCACAGAAAAAAAATCAGTAGAAAATAAAATCACCTTAACCAACAAATAAAATGAAACAATTCATTCTTGCCGTAGCCCTCTTTTGTGTTGTATTGCCTGCAATACAGGCACAAAATTTTTTAGCCAAAGTGCCTTCATCATCTTCTGTAGTAATAAAATACTCAGGTGATAACTTCAGTAAAAATGTACCCATACAAAAATTAGATTCTTACAATTTTATTAAGCACAGTTTTTTTAAAATGCTGCATATCGATACGCTGACTTCGCTGAAGAATATAGGTATCAATTTTGAACAGGATACTTACCAGTACATTACTACCGAAGATTCTTCTATGAGTTTTGTAACCCTGCTGCACCTGGATAATGTACCGCAGTTTTTGCAATTGATCAAAGGCACCTACAAAGCAGGCATGGCTGCAAAAACAGAGAAAAAAGATGGCTTTGATTTTTTAGCGGTATCGCCAGAAACCTATATTGGCTGGAATGAAACCATGGCGATAGTGGTAAACACCACTTATCAGCATAAAAAAAGCTATTACGATCATTTATACAGCAACGACACGATAAGTGTAAAAGCTGATACCGCTGTTGCCACCATTGAAGAACTTAAAGTAGAAGATAACGCATACAGCATTCCGCCGCCTAAAGCTGCAAAAGGTAAAGTTACAGGTACCCAAAAAAAGCCCATGGCTGCTGCAAAAAAACCTGCAACTGCAAAAGGTAAAACACCGGCTAAAAAAACTGCTCCCAAAAAAGTTTATGTAAATGAAAATTATAATTACCGTATCCAGGATAGTATCAACAATATAAAAAGAGAATTGTGGGAACAGCAGCAGGATATGATTGCTAAAAAGAAACAGCAGGCGGTGGCAGAAAAAATAATGAGCAATACTATTAACAGCAATATTACGTCAATAGAAAATGAAGTGGCTTATAAAAAGATCATCGACCCTGCGGCACATGCCAGTGTGTGGATCAATACCGAAAGTATCTCCAGCCAATACTGGAATTATTTATACAGGGGTTCTTACTATTTTCTGCATAATATGCCAAAGATCATCAAGGACACCACTGATGGTTTTAAATCATCTGTAAACATCTATTTTGATAAAGACAAAATGAGGATGGAACAAAAAACTTTTGCTGCCGATTCTAAAATTGCTAAAATGGGCAATGAAGTAATGAACAGCAAACAAAATCCTTCTTTAGTGAACTATGTAAACCCTGATAACATTGGTTATTTCTCCATGAGCATTAATACCGAGGCAATGGCCAACTATTACTATACACTTTTAAAGAAATACATCGGCGGTATCTCCGGTACTGATGATTATGCAGCTATAGTGGATGTGTATATAGATTTTTTACAGATACTGATTGATGAAAAAGGAATAGCAGAATTAACGCCGGGCAATTATTTATTTGTAATGCACGACATGAAAGCCAAAACAGTTACCTATACCGATTATGACTATGATAAGGAATTCAATAAAAAAGAAGTAAAGAAAACCAAACAGGAACTTTCTCCGGATTTTACCTTTATCATGGAAACCAAAAAAGAAGGTTTTATGGAAAAGATTGCCCGCCTGCCATTGAAGTATGCCGAAAAAGAAAAGTATAATTATAAAGATAAAGGTGGTTATTACGAACTGGCTTTTGAAGAAGGTAAATACCCTATCAGTAGTTTATATTTTATGGTGAAAGATGGCAAAGCCATTGTAACCACTTCTAAAGCAGTGGTGGATATGACGCTTAATAATACCGCTTTTGCTACTGACGCAGCAACAAAAAATTCTATCCTCAACAATAACTACTCTTTAAAGATCAGTGTTATAAAACTGATTGAAAAATTAGGCCCCGAGTTCACAACAGATATGAATAAAAAAATAGCTGACTATATGAAGGAAAACATGGGCGACCTTACCATGGAAAGCGGTATGAAAGATGGCATGATACAAGGCACTACTACCATGGGTATTAAAGGCAACCATAGCAACAGCCTTGAGTTTTTCTTTAACATGATGGATGCTATTAACAGCATCATCGAAAAGGATCACCAGGAAAAAGAAAAAACAGTAAATTAAATGAACAAAAAGCGATGGGCATTAGTAGTGTTGATTGCGGTAATTGTATTAGGTTACATAAAATTATTTTACAAAACTTACAGCACTGCCGTTATTACAGGCAGTGCTGATTGTATTATTGCAGTTGATGTAAAAAGGATTACCAATACAATAATCTGGAATACCATTACTACACCCGGCCAGTGGAAGAAGATCAGTTTTTCATCCGGCAATAAAGATGAAATAAGCTGGAAGGATATGGTAGAGATACCCGATTATGTTTTGGCATTTCATGTAAAAGAGCAACCGTTAAATACCTGGTATGTAGTATTGCAGGTAAAAAATGAAACCGATTTTGCAAAGGGATTACAGGTATATCATTTTGAAAAAAAAGACAGTAACAGTTACATAAGCAAAGACTATTCTTTGTCTTTTTTTAAGAGCGGAGATAAAATACTGCTGACTAATACTACTTCGGAAAACGACAATAATTTATCACTGGTAGCCAACGAACTCTTTGTACAAAAAAACTATGTTGCAAAACAAACCCTGGAAAAAGCCATTGCAGCAAAGAGTCATTTGGCAGTATACATAGCAGCAAATAATTTTTTAGAAGAGCCAGCTGTTATTTCCGGTAATTTCGATAAGAATGAAATCGAATTCATTTGCACAGCAACACAAAAAAAACAATTTACATTCAGTGCGGATAATTTCGATTGTAACAGCACTTCTCTTTGCACTCTTGCATTTACGCAACCACCAGAGGCCGTACTCAACCTGTTAAGCAATACTGATAAAACCAATATCTCAAAAGCGCTGAACCAGGATATTGATTCCGTATTACTGCCATCCAATAAAAATTACAACCTAGGTATCTCAGGTATCCTGTCAAGAAATGATTCTGCAATCAGCTACACATACGACGATGATTTTAATAAAGTAGAAAAAACCGTGGTTAACACAGTACAGGAACCGGCATTTAATTTTGCCATTACAGGGGATAGCGTTACTAACATATATAATTACTGGCAGCACAATAATAAACTGGAACCAACAGATGCAGGGCAACTTTTCACCGGCATGCCATTTGTAAAATCGTATTGCAGTAAAGCATCTTCTACCACATTACATATTACAGCAGCCAATTACCAGCCAGTATCAACAGACAGGAATATCCAGGCTGTGCTTTTCTTTAAACTGATGCTGACTAAAATCCCAAAAGATCTGCTGCGGTATTTACCTGGCGATATTACCAAAGCCATCGCTAACCTGGAATCGGTACAGCTTACTATAAATAAACAACCCGGCCAGCTTTATTTTGAATGCACGTTTAAGAAACAAAAGAACGACTTGCCAATACTAAAATTATAGACCATGAACCAGCACATTGCACACATTGCTTTGGTAGTTGCCAACTATGATGAAGCCATACAATTCTATACAGAAAAATTGGGCTTTGTACTTATTGAAGACACCAAACTAAGCGAAACCAAACGCTGGGTGATGGTAGCACCAAAAGGCGATGGACAATGTTGCTTATTGCTGGCACAAGCTGCTACGGAAGAGCAAAAAAGCCGTGTAGGCAATCAAACAGGCGGAAGAGTATTTCTATTTTTATATACCGACGATTTTTGGAGAGACCATAAGGCTTATACGGAAAAAGGAATCAATTTTGTGCGTCAACCGGTGGACGAGCCTTATGGAACAGTAGCTGTTTTTGAAGACCTATATGGCAATTTGTGGGATATGATTGAACCAAAGAAAATTTAGAAACATAAAACATCGAATACCAGCCATCATTTAACACTAACAACAACCAGTATTCGATATTTTAAAATTCTATACATAGAACTATTTCAGCAATGTATTTTTTGTATAGCTGCAACTTGTTTTTATACTACTGAAAATATCCGGCTTATAATTATTTTCCTGTTCCACCATGTAATGTTGCACGCCTGCCAGTTTTGCATTGGCAAATATCGATTTAAAATCCACCGTACCGCTGCCTATTTCAGTGTTTTTGGTTTTATCTGCCTTATCCATATCTTTTACATGCCAGAATGGGAAACGGCCGGGATGCTTTTTAAATAGTTCTACCGGGTTGTAGCCTGCCCTTACTACCCAATACAGGTCCATTTCCATTTTCACCAAATCCTTATCCGTATTGTTTAAAAAGATATCATATCCATGCTCACCGTTGATGTCAATAAATTCAAAATCGTGGTTATGATACGCTAACTGAAGACCTGCCTTTTTGCATATTTCACCAGCCTTATTAATTCTTTCGGCCAATGCTTTATACTGGTCAATTGTTTTTCTTTGCTCTTCCTTTAAATACGGGATGATGATATATTTATTCCCCAGTGTATGTCCTGCATCACAAAAGTTTTTTACATCGTCGCCATTACCATTATCAAAAAGAAATTTTTCCGGCGCATAATGGCCGCTCGGGCTTTTCAAATTATTATCTTTTAATACCAGGGCCAGTTCTTTTACAGTTAAGCCATAAAATTTATTTTCGGCACTTAGCCCGTACATCTCTACTTCATTATAACCGGCTGCTGCAACTTTCTGCAGTACCCCTTTAGGGTCTTTCACAATTTCATCCCGTACCGAGTAAAGCTGGATGCCCACTGTTTTCTGTTTTTTCAGTAGGTCTGATGGATTCATCATTAACCCTGCTGTTAATAAGCTGGATTGTTTTATAAAGGTTCTTCTGGTATTCATACAGCAACAATATGATTTGGTTAAAAACTAAAGTTACTGAAAATTGAAAGCCAAAATTCAGGTTATGAATTTTTAACTATCCCTGTATTTCTGCGCCTCAGTGGCAATAAATAAAAAAGCCGTCCCCAACTTGTTGGGGACGGCTTTACCAGTATATTTACTTTTGTTAGATTCTGAAGTGAGCGAATGCTTTGTTAGCTTCAGCCATACGATGGGTATCTTCTTTCTTTTTAAAAGAAGCACCTTCACCTTTACTTGCTGCTACAATTTCATTAGCTAATTTATCAGCCATGCTACGACCGTTCCTGTCGCGGCTGTACTTTACCATCCATTTAATGCTTAAAGAGATCTTTCTGTCAGCACGAACCTCTGCAGGAATCTGGAAAGTTGCACCACCAATACGACGGCTTCTAACTTCCACACCCGGAGTGATGTTTGCCAAAGCTTTTTTCCAAACTTCATAACCGTTTTCACCGGTTTGCTTAGCTACTTTATCCAAAGCATCATAAAAAATAATATAAGCACCACTTTTTTTACCTGCCCACATTAAGTTGTTTACAAAACGTGTTACCAGTTTATCATTAAATTTCGGATCTGGCGCTAACGGTATCTTTTTCGGTTGTGATTTACGCATTGTTTAATTTTGATTTTAGGCTGAATTTCTTCAAGTATTAAAACTTTACTCAACCGTTTTTTAAATATTTATTTTCCTCTCCTGTTTACAAGGTCAGAGGTATTATTTTTTAGCTTTTTCCTTTTTAGTACCATATTTACTACGGCTTTGCTTACGGTCTTTTACACCGGCAGTATCCAGGCTACCACGTACGATATGATAACGTACACCCGGCAGATCCTTTACCCTTCCGCCACGGATCAGTACAATACTGTGCTCCTGTAAATTGTGTCCTTCACCCGGTATGTAGGCAATAACCTCAATTTTGTTGGTTAAACGAACCTTAGCTACTTTACGTAAAGCTGAGTTTGGTTTTTTAGGAGTTGTGGTATATACTCTTGTACATACTCCACGGCGCTGAGGACAACTATCTAAAGCCCTTGACTTGCTTTTAGCTTTGATAATTTGTCTTCCTTTTCTTACTAACTGTTGAATTGTAGGCATTATAATGCTTTTATTTTTCGGACGGCAAAGGTAGGGGAAAATTTTAGATTTTAGATTTTAGATGTAAGATTTTTTTGTAGTCTTAATAAAAACATGCGTTTAAGGCCAAAAACCGTCAATTTCTGTGAAAAAGTATCGAATAATACCCCTGAAAAATCGGCCTGTTCAGATAACATCGCTCAACATCCGCAATACCAAATCTGAAATCGGCAATCAAAAATCCTAAATCTTATACATCCAACCATGTGTATCAGCCTCAACCCCGGCTTTTATCGCATCCATCCTTCTCTTTACTTCTGGGGCAGCTTTCCATTGCTCCACATCAAAGATCATTTCAAAATCTTTATAATTCAGGGCCTTTATCATCGAAATAGTGGCTGCAGTACCTGTTCCAAACACTTCTTTTAAAGCGCCTTGCTTATACGCTTCGGTAATTTCATCAATACTGATGGCCCTCTCCTCAACAGTGTAGCCCATTTCTTTTAAAAGCACGATAACACTATCCCTGGTTACCCCGGCCAGTATGGTACCTTCTTTTAAATCCGGTGTAACGGCTTTATTACCAATAATAAAGAATACATTCATTACGCCGCACTCCTGTACGTATTTATGCTCCAGGGCATCCATCCATAACACCTGGTCAAATCCTTTTGATCTTGCCTGTGCAGTAGCAAACATGGCTCCGGCATAATTACCGGCTGCTTTTGCAAAGCCCACACCTCCGGGCACTGCACGTACATAATGCTCTTCCACATTAATACGCATTGGCGCAGCATAATACGGACCAGTGGGGCTTAAAATGATCAGGAACTTATATTTTTCACTTGGCCTCACTCCTATCATTTCGTCACTGCTGAACATAAACGGGCGAATGTATAAAGAATGGTCTTTTTGTCCGGGAATCCAGCTCTTGTCAATATCTATCAGCATACGCATGCCTTCCATAAATATCTCTTCCGGTACCTGTGGCATAGCAATTCTTTCTGCAGAAATATTAAAACGCCTGAAATTATCATAAGGCCTGAAGATAAAAGCTTCCCCGGCAGCATTCTTATAAGCTTTGATACCTTCAAAAATAGCCTGTCCGTAATGTAATGCGGCCAAAGATGGCGCCAGCAACAAAGGCTGGTAGGGCTTAATTTCAGCATTCTTCCACTCCCCGTCCTCATAATCCACTTCCAGCATATGGTCGGTAAAATATTTACCAAAGGGAATATTTTCTAAATTGATATCTTTTAATTTACTCTGTTCTGCCCTTGTAACATTTATATCCGCAGCTGCTGTCATATTCATTAATTTTACAGCAAAGAAACAAAAAAAACAGCGTATAAAGCAGGCTTTTATGAGTTTAGATAATATTCAACTACCGGCAATTGTTTTACAGGATCTGTTCAAAAATTCATTGGTAGACGTAGATGGAGGCATTGCAAAAAAGCCCGTTGAAAAAACGGCAGGTATTGCATTCCTGGGCAATAACCATAAACAGGTAACCATTATTGCAGATGATACCACTACTATTTACCTGCCCGATGAAGAATTGAATTTTCTGATGGGTATTTTAAATGCCTGCAAACTTTCTATGGCAGATGTGGCACTGGTGAATATTGCAAAAACCGGGGCTGTTAGCTATGGCAAAATTCAGGAAGAATTGGGTGCAGCAACCATACTGCTCTTTGGAGTAAGCCCTTCGCAATTGCAATTACCACTGCAATTTCCGCATTACCAAATTCAAAAATTCAACAACCAGGTGTACCTGGCCGCCCCTGCGCTTGCTGCTATTGCAGCAGACAAAGGAGAAAAAACAAAATTGTGGAATTGCCTGAAACAAATTTTTTCTATCAGCTGATGTAAAACAAAAGATCAATGGACACACTCATATTTGCTACCAATAACCAAAATAAAGTTGATGAAATACGATTGGTATTGGGCAACAGGTTTAATATTATCACTTTAAAAGAGGCCGGGATAGATATAGATATTCCTGAACCACATGACACACTGGAAGAAAATGCCACTGAGAAATCAGGCGTAATTCACAGGCTCACCAAAAAAAACTGTTTTAGCGAAGATACCGGGCTTGAAGTAGAGGCCTTAAATGGCGAACCCGGGGTAAAAAGTGCCCGCTATGCCGGAGAAGGCAGGTCTTTTGAAAACAATATTGATAAATTATTACAAAACCTGGCCGGCAAAAACAACCGGAATGCCCGCTTTAAAACCATTATTTCCCTCATTCTGAATGAGAAAGAATACTTTTTTGAAGGCATATGCCCCGGTGTAATAACAACGGAAAGAAAGGGACGCAACGGTTTTGGGTACGATCCCGTCTTTATCCCCGACGGGAGCAGTAAGACCTTTGCTGAAATGACGATGGAAGAAAAATCTCTGTTCAGCCACAGAAAGAAAGCAATGGAAAAACTGGTTGAATTTCTAATCTCCCGTTAAAATAAATACCTGAAAAGGTTAGAAATTATTAAACAACCAAACCAACCTATTTAAAATTGAATACCGAAAGCAACCTAAATGTATCTGACGCCGACTTAATTAATGGATGTTTGAACAAGGATAGAAAAATGCAGGAAATACTCTATCACCGTTTTTCATCTAAAATGTATGCGGTTTGCCTGAGGTATTGTAAAGATGCAGAAGATGCCCAGGATCTTTTACAGGATGGATTTGTAAAAATATTTAAGAACCTGGACAAGTTTCGTGGAGAAGGTTCGTTTGAAGGGTGGATACGCCGGATATTTGTAAATACTTCTATTGAACATTTCAGAAAATCGCTAAAGAGTTTCCCTGTAACTGAAACGCAGGAAATACTACTTGAAGACCCCTCCTGGAGTGCACTTGATAACCTTGCTGAGAAAGACATAATAAAAATGATACAGGGGCTTAGCCCCGGGTATAGACAGGTATTTAACATGTATGTGATTGAAGGGTACTCCCATAAAGACATTGGAGATATCTTAGGCATAAGTGAAGGTACCAGTAAATCACAGTTAGCAAGGGCCAAAGGAATTCTGAAAAAAATGGTGGAAGAAAAGTTGGAGCAAAACAGGCAGGAACTTAATTAAAATAAAAACGAAACAAACCTAATCTCAATTTAAGTAAATCATGACCTCTAATTGGTTAAATAAAATACTCAACCATGAAGTTGCTCCCCCTGAGCAGGCTTGGGTAAATATTACCAACGAGCTGGACAAACAAGATGAAACGATTAGCAGTGACCTGAAAACTAAAATGCTTGCGCACGAGGCAACTCCTCCCGTAAAAGTGCTGTCTGATATTTTTAATGCGTTGGATAAAGAGGATGCACAACCCTCAGCACCTGGCTACATTGAAAGAATTAAAAATCATACTGAGCAAGCCCCCCTTGCAGCATGGAGCAATATCATTGCAGAGATGGATAAAGAAGAAGCTAAAGTGATACCCATCCTTCCTGCAGGCAAAAACTTGAGGGCAATTTATGTAAGGATGGTTGCTGCAGCTGCTGTAATTGCCATACTGCTACTGGCTGTTTTACAACTCACAAAAAACACAAAACAGGGAGATGTAAATATCGCAGGTACAAATTCCGGAAATGGAAGCAAAGAAAATAAAACCACTACTCCTGTTATTGCCGGTACACCAAAAACCGATCCTGTAAAAACAGGCATTGCAAACAATCAACCTGAAGGATCAACTATTCAACAGGCTGTTAACAGTAAAATACAGGACTATGTAAAAGGTAACGAAATTGTTGATTTAGCGCAAGCACCTGGTGTTGACAGTAGAGAAAAATTGCAAAACAGCAAAGGCGAAATACCGATGGACATTGCGTTGATGAATACACCTAATACCTATTTCAGCATAACCGGTGCCGATGGGCAAACTGTAAAGGTCTCATCTAAATTTTCTAACCTTATTGGTTATTTAGCAGAAGGCAATCCTGATACGCAGGAAAATATCGACGTTATCATAGAAGAAAGTACCAGGTGGAAAAAGATATTTGCAGAGTGGCGTGATAAAATGACCAATAACACTGTTGCTCCCTCTTTCTCAAACTTTATGGATATTATAGAATTAAGCAAAATTCTGGAAGACAGAAATAAATAGCATTGCCCGTTTTAAAATTCAGTACTCAAAGCAGCGCTTCGCATTTTATGCGAAGCGCTGCTTTTTAAAGTAAATACTATCTTTAATTAAAAATGGCCAGGATAAAATTAGAGATACCGGACAATACAATTGCAGTTATTACCATCCCGGTAAGGATAACCGATATTAATTACGGCAGCCACCTGGGCAACGATGCCTTTGTGGCTATTATCCATGAGGCCAGGATGCAATGGCTGAGCAGGCATGGCTATACCGAATTAAATATTGAAGGCGCAGGATTAATCCTGGCAGATTTAGCAGTTGAGTTTAAGAATGAATCTTTTTATGGCGACATTATTGAAGTAACCATTGCTTCGGGAGAAATATCAAAAGTAAGTTTTGAATTGTTTTATAAACTATCTGCAACAAGAAACGAAAAAAATATTTTGCTGGCACTGGCTAAAACAGGAATGGTTTGTTATGACTATGCTGTTAGAAAAGTAATTAGCATTCCTGAAAAACTGAAAGCAATCTTATAGAAAAAACTATTCTACAGCATTCCATATCCTCCAGCTTTCCTCCGCCTGTATCACCAGCATATCATAACCATTTTTTGTAGCGGCTCCATGTTCTTCCCCTTTTTGCAGAAATAAGGTTTTGTAAGGATTATATACCAGGTCGTATAAAAAATGTTTGCTGGTTAAATAGTTGTAAGGAATTGCAGGGCATTCATCAACATTAGGGAACGTGCCCAGTGGCGTTGTATTAATGATCAGGAGATGTTCATTAATAATTTTTTCATCAAGATCAGCATAGGTCAGATCCGAGCCCTCGTGTAATTTTCGACTTACCACTTTAAAACCAATATTCAATTTGTTGAGTACAAACTTTACGGCTTCGGCGGCTCCCCCGTTACCCAATATCAAAGCATGAGTATGATAATTTTTTAACTGCGGCAAAAGTGATTTTTCAAAACCTATGATATCCGTATTATACCCCGATAATTTGCCGTCTTTTATCCTGATACAATTGCAGGCGCTTAATGTTGCCGGAAGGTGAGGCCTGTCATCAAGATACGCCAATACAGATTGCTTGTGCGGTATAGTAATATTCAATCCGCAAAGTGCAGGATTTTTAACAAGCAACGGCCTCAATTCTTCAATTGATTGAAGTGGAAAAACTTCGTAAGCACAATCGGCAATGCCTTCCGCTATAAATTTCTCGGTAAAATATTTTTTTGAAAAAGAATGGCCTAAAGGATACCCTATGATACCATACACTTTCATCAGGATTCTTTTGAATCTAAATATAAATGAAATGTATCGCCACGTAAACCAATACGCATGGTTTCCAGCGGTATTACTTCATTGGGGGCTATATTGCCCAGGTTTACATTACATCCTATCAATTCTAAAAAGTATAATTGCTGGGCTTTTTGTGGTGCTTCCCAAAGAATTTTTCCTTCCGGTATCTGTGTAAGAATTTCCTGTACCAACCCTTCCCTTACTTCACCGGTACCACGATATATACCTACATTTCCTGCTTCCCTTGCTTCTGCAATTACATAAGTTGAACCTGCTTCCAGCTCAGCCCTCATCAATTCGATCCATTTATAGGGAGGTATAATATGCGCTGCATCCTTACTACCTACTTCACTTAATACAGTAAAATGTTTGGTAAGTTTTTCTATATAGCCACATTTTTCAGCATGCGGTATAGTAATTGAGCCATCGCTAACCTCTACATAAGACACTCCAAACTCTTTACACACTTCAATATAATCATCAAACTGGTTCCTGATTAAAAATGCTTCAAACAGCGTACCGCCAAAGTAAACCGGTATATCATAAGAACGATATACTTCCAGTTTTTCCTTTAAATTAGGTGTTACGTAAGAAGTGCCAAATCCAAGCTTCACCACATCCACATGCGGATGAGAAACACTCATAAAGTTCTTTGCTTCTTCAATACTTAAACCCTTGTCCATCACCATTGTAATACCATGATCACGGGGTTTCTTATTTCTATCGGGAATCTGAGAAAGATTAAAATTCATGCCTGCTGTTTTTTAAGTGGTGCAAATGTAAAAACAATTAGGCAATAGGCAATGGAAATGGTAATAAAGCCCTTTCAATAAGCAGTTTGGGATAAATGTTTTGCAGTAGTGCTATCGAGTTGTAGCTGTAAAAGATTAATGAGATCTTTTTTTCTTAAACCTGGCCAGGACGTCCACCACTTGCTGGCTTTGTAAAATAGAAGGATTGAGTTCTATTATTTTTTTTATCAGCTTGGGGCTTCGTTCCATCCCGTTTTCAAGTTGCAGTATGGCTTCTTTTGATTTACCCATCGCAAATAAAATAGCACTTTTATAGAAAATAAAAATCGTTTTCCCGTCTGTTTGGTCGTATGCAAAACCGGCATATTCCAATGCCTCTTCTAAAAGCCCTGCTTTATAGAGGCATTTCAGTAACTCGGTCCATCCGTTTAAATTTTTTGGCCTAACCCTTACCACATTGCCAAAATAAGTGATGGCATCATCCAGCTTGCCCATTTCCATGAAACATTGCCCTAGAGCAAGGTTATACTCAGGTTGCAGGCGGTGCACCCGTAAAGCAATTTCCAGGTTTTTTACAGCACTGCTCCAGTTGCTTTCATTCATGTAGGTGCAGGCTATCTTATAATGCAACTGGCTGTCATTATGATTTAAATGTGCAGCTTTTTTATAATTAAACCGGGCCTGTGCAAAATTGCCCATCTTGTCGTAGCAGTGGCCAATAGCCTCGTAAATCACATCTTCGGGCCTTGCCAGTTCCAGTACTTTTTCCAGTACCTCAATAGCCTCCTTATACTTCCTCAGGCGTAAAAAAGCATCTCCCATATTACGCCATGCATAGTCAAATTTATCATCAATTGCTACTGCATAATGATAGGCATCAATTGCCTTTTCATACAGTTTTAACCCCTGGTAAGCGGCAGCAAGGTTAAACCATGCCAGTTCATTAAAAGGAAAGTCTTCAATTATTTTTTGATGCAGCCTGATGCCCTCTTCATTTCTACCGGTAAAATCAGTCCAGAAACAAATCTTATACAATGCTTCTTCGTTGTTAGGCTCCTGCTCCAGGATCATTTTCAGGCAATCAAAAACTTTTTCAAAATTTTCGTAGTCATCGTATACATCTGCCAATTCAAATAACAGATCTATCTTCTCTTCTCCATCAAAATCATCTATTACCGCTTCTAAAACAGCTGCTGCTTTTTCCTGTTGATCCAAGGCCAGGTAAGCATCTGTTTTTAAAATATACAGATCGGTATCTTTTCCGTCCAGCAATTCTGCCTGGTCAAGGATATACAGCGCTTCCTTATAATGGCGCAATGCTATTAAAAGGTCTGCTTTTCTTAAAAGTAATGTAGAAGAATAGGGATACTGGCTGATGGCGTATTCAGAAACCTCCAAAGCCAGCGATAATTGTTCCTTTTCGTCAAAATGGTCTATCAACCTTTCAAACGAGTCCTCCTCGATAAAGGAGTTAGGTTTTCCTGATTTAAGGTTATCGTATTGCTGCAATAACTCTTTTAACTCATCTCTGTCCTGACGGTAAGGATATTTGCTCATACGGTATAAGTTATTGTAAATTACCCCCTTTTAAATAACTATACAAGTTTTTGTAACTTTTTTTTCCGTAAAACGTTAAAGAAATGACAAAAGAATGTATGAACGGTATACAAATACCCGATATTTTTTAATATATTTGTAACATAAATTATCACCAATGATAAAATTATCAAAATTAACACTTGCAGTTGTCGTGCTTTTGGGCCCGGCACTAAGTGCTTTGGCTGATAGAGGCATTTCGAAAAAAAGTAAAGCAAAAGTTACTTTAAATATCAGTACCCCTACTACTTTAAGAAATTCTGTTTCACTTAACCTGAGATCAGGTTTAAGATATACAGGAAGCGTTTTAGTTAACCAGCATACGCTGAATAATTCAATGATCAGTAATACACTCGTTTCATATCAAAAAGGAAATACAGTTTACATTATTCCTTATAAACAAAAAGTGGTGATGCCGGATATTAAAGCCAATGGCGCCACCGGAATGAAACTGATGATAAAAACTAAATCTCACTAAAAATAGAAACCTCTTCACCAAGAGGTTTTTTTATGCCCAACCGTTTAGCTATTTATTGTCCCCCTTTCTCATCTGCTGATTCTCATCATAAGTCATTACCCTGTAACCCGATTTTGGTATATCAAATTTAGAAGCTGCAACCGGTTCAAAATTTATTTTAGATAGGGTAAGCGTATACTTATAGCTGGCCGATCCGGATTCATATTGCATAGCTAACCCTGGCAGGTTTTTAAAAGTAGCATCATATTCCTTATTGGTTACCGTTACATCAGGCGAATAATATACTGTAAAGGTTTTACCACTCGGCATTTTTGCAATAGCTTTCTTACAGGTATACCCTGCTATCATCTTTGTTTCGTCTGTAATATCAAATTTAATATCATTATAGGCTTTATTTTTTTCGGCCCAGTTATCCTTTGTTAAAGTGATCATCAGTTTCTGGCTGCTGTATTCTTTTAAAATAACGGCATTACCTGTCTTGGCATCATGAATGGTAGATTCCTTACCTATTGAACTAACCATGTCTGAACGGCTCTGTGCTCCCTTAAGATACACTGTAACGGTTCCCCCATCCAATGCATCCGCCATCCGGGGTTCTTTGCTGGCCGACTGAATAACGATATCATACACGATCGTTCCTTCAGAAATTGTTTTTTGTGCAAATGAAAAAACAGACAATCCCAGTGATAAAACCAGTAATCCTGCCCTTTGTAATTTTTTCATTTTATAAGTTTTAATAAAGATAATAAAATCCCGTGCCAAAGAAATTGTAACCACAAATAAAAAGACCTGCAACCTGGTAAATAGGTTGCAGGCCGGTGCTTTTAACTTAACTTTCTAGTTTCTGCCGTTCTTATTCTTCTGTTCCTGCATTTTTTTCTGGCTTTCCTGCATCGCCGCAATCCGTTCCTGTAGCTTACTTTGCTTCACTGGCTTTTTACGGTTTTCGGATATTTGCGCCAGTATCTTATCATGATCAATAATATACTTTTGAATAATGATTTGAAGTAAAAGCGTAATGGTGTTAGAAACGGTGTAATACCAGGTTAATGCCGATGGTAAGTTATTGAATACGCCCAGTAACAGCACAGGGAAGATATAAGGCATATACTTCATTACCGGATTGGTATTATCCTGCATATTACTCATGCTGTAAATAGATATGAGTAAGCTGGTAAGAGTAGCTGTAATGGTGAACAAGCTTACATGATCGCCATAAAATGGAATATTAAAAGGCAGGTGTGCAATAGAATCGTATGCTGCAAGATCTTTTGACCATAAGAAACTTTGTCCACGCAGCGCAATATTGCTTTGAAAGAAATAATACAACGACATAAAGATCGGTATTTGCAACAGTGCCGGTAAACATCCCCCCAGCGGGCTTACACCTGCCGATTTCCACAGTTTCATCTGTTCCATACTAAATGCCTGCTGGTCCATAGTGCCACTCTTATCAGTAAACTTCAGCTTCAATGCATCTACCTCGGGTTTTAAGAGTTTCATTTTGGCACCGCTTAAATAACTCTTATAAAGTATTGGTGAAGTGATCAGGCGTATTAATAAAGTGAGTAACAGAATAACAATACCGTAGCTGGCTACATGGCTCCTGATAAAATCCCAAACCGGCAAAAGAAAATGGCGGTTAATATATTTTACAAACGAAAACGGCCCGCTACCATAAGTTGTAATCTGGTGCATCTCGTTATTATACTTATCCAGGATATTATAATCGTTAGGGCCGTAATACAACTGCAAAGGAACAATGCCATTAGCTGGTACATTAACCCTGCATTGTGCCGAGCTTTGAGCAAGTATCTTCAA
This sequence comes from Ferruginibacter profundus, assembly GCF_054783275.1. Lineage (NCBI taxonomy): Bacteria > Pseudomonadati > Bacteroidota > Chitinophagia > Chitinophagales > Chitinophagaceae > Ferruginibacter > Ferruginibacter profundus. The sequence continues at coordinate 1,025,245 of NZ_BAAGQW010000002.1, forward strand.
TGAATCAGCCGGTGTAACCCAACTTATTTCAGCATTATTAAATTTATTTTTTGCCAGTAAAGTAGCCACAAAAAATTGGGGATTAACAGCCACCCAACTTACTTGTTTATCTAATTTTTCATTTCCACCACTACCTAACTGATGAAAGTCGTACTTGTCATTTTCAAGGTAACTTATATGTGTCTGTGTTTTTTCATAGGTAATGGTTTTTTCAACCTGCGGTATTTCAGTTTGCCATACCAGGTTCATAGTATTTTGTGTAACTAACTGGTCTCCCTCATTCATGGTGATATTAAAATCAAGCATGTAGCCGTCTTTGTGAGGTGCCGGCAAAGTAAATTCATGCGTAAGCACATTTTTAGTTTGGGACGAATCTTTTATGCTATAGGTTATAGTTTGAGAGCTATCTGCATTAATTTTAACCCCGCCTTTTGTAAAAAGAATATCGGAAGTTTTTTTGGTGCCGCCGGCATTTATTTCATAGGAGAGCTTATTAAAATCGCCTGATTGCAGGTAAAGTGGTTTGCCATCAAAAGTTTTAAAATTCTTCAGTTCAACTGTTTTAGGTTGTGCACCTTTATTGGTAAACGTAACCCTTAAAACATCGTTTTCAATTGTTGTAAGCTGCTCAATAGAGTCAGTTTTAAAAGTCTGTGGCAACTGTTTTTTTGCATTCTGCAGAGAGTCAAGTTTTTTTGCTTCCAGTTTTATTGTTGTGGTATCGCTCTTGGCCTTAATAGCTGCCAGAGAATCCGCAGTCTTTTTTTGTTGCGCCTGTTGGGCCTGCAATGCCTGGCTGCTTTTGCTATTAACATACAACATGCCTATTAATAACGCACCAATTAATACAAACCCTATGATCGTATTCCTGTCCATTCCCATTGTAAAATAATTTAAGAGCGCAAAGGTAGGGAAACTTACGGGTTAAGCCCTTTAAGATATTAGCCCCTTTTTTACAAAAAAGCCCCTGCTTTTGGCAGGGGCTGTATTCTTAAAAAGTCTGGTCTTATTTTTTGGCAGCAGCGGCAGGAGCGGCAGCTTTTGCAGCTGGTGCAGCGGCAGCAGCTTTTGGAGCAGTGGCCTCTTCCTGTTTCAACTGACGTGTCATGGTTACTGAAGCAATTGGAATACGTGGAGAGTTTAAAACTTCGATATTTTCCAGTTTCACATCTTCTACCCTTACGTTTTCGTTAAGTTCCAGTTTAGTAAGGTCTACTTCAATAAATTCTCTCAGGTATTTAGGTAAAGTTTTCACTTTAAAAGATTTCATTTTAGTAACCAATTTACCACCCGCTTTAACACCTGCCGGTGTACCGGTAAATTTTAAAGGTAAAGTAGCAATTACTTTTTTGTCGTCTACCAGTTCTAAAAGGTCAACATGCGTAAGCAGGTCGGTAACTTTGTTGAATTGCAGGTCTTTTAAAATACAACGGTAAGTTGCACCGTCTATTTTAACTTCTGTCAACATAAATTCTGAGGTGTATACGATGTCTTTAAAAGCAGTAGCCGGAGCAGAGAAGTTGATCTCTTTTTTACCACCATAAATTACAGCTGGCACCAGTTGCTGAGAGCGAAGTTGGCGGGTGGCTTTTTTTCCGCTTTCGGTCCTCAGTTGTCCTTCGATTGTAATTGATTTCATTATTATGATTTTTTTGTGAGGCGCAAAGGTAAGCAAATAATGGATAATTAGTAATGAAAAAATGGATAATGAATAATTGATGCTTTTAAATTAAAAACTAATTATTCATTATCCGTTAAACAAGAATCCATTATTTCTTATTTGCCATCCTGCTACGCATAAAAAGACTGTTAATACTCTTGTTTTCAAAGGCATTACGTATAGTTACTGCAAATAATTCATCTGTAGAAAGTACTTTTATTTTGCTACTCTCGCCTCTCAGTGGTATAGTATCGCAAACCACTAATTCTTCTAACACACTGTTTTCGATATTCTGGTAGGCATTACCACTCAGTACCGGGTGCGTAATAAGTGCCCTCACACTATTGGCGCCTTTTTCTTTCATTAGTGCGGCGCTTTTTACCAAAGTACCCCCGGTATCACACAAATCATCCACCAGTACCACATCTTTGCCGGCAACATCTCCAATTACCACCATGCTGGCAATTTCATTGGCTCTTTTCCTGTGTTTATCACAAATCACCATTTCGCATTCAAAATAAGAGGCTATTTCACGTATGCGGTTAGCGCTGCCTACATCAGGTGCGGCAAAGGTGAGGTTTGCCAGGTTAAGCTTTTCTATGTAAGGGATGAATATAGCAGATGCTTCCAGGTGATCCACAGGTATATCAAAATACCCCTGAATCTGCGGTGCATGTAAATCCATGGTGATCACCCTGTCGGCACCGGCAGCCGTAAGCATATTAGCTACTAATTTTGAACCGATGGCAACCCTGGGGCGGTCTTTTCGGTCTTGTCTTGCTAAACCATAATATGGTATTACAGCAATTACTTTGTAGGCCGATGCCCTTTTGGCGGCATCAATCATCAGCAGCAGTTCCATCAGGTTGTCAGATGGGGCATAGGTGCTTTGTATTAAAAACACAAATTTGCCCCGGATACTTTCCTGGAACTCTACATAAATTTCACCATCGCTGAAGCGCTGGATATTTACTTTACCCAGTGGTTCGCCAAATTTCTGTGCAATTTTTTCGGCTAAGTACTGAGAGCCTGTTCCGGAAAAAATTTTTGCTGTTGGTTCCATATAGTTGTTTGAGATAATAAAAATAAGATGCCGCAAAAGTATCGTTTAGTTTACACGAATAATATTTGAAGTCATGGAAAATTTCAACAAGCCATCCACATCTATCAAAAACTGGAGTATAGATGACAGGCCCAGGGAAAAAATGCTGGCCAAGGGAGGCGAAGCATTAAGTAATTCTGAATTACTTGCTATCCTGATCAACAAGGGCAGTAAAGATAAATCTGCAGTAGATCTTGCCAAAGAGATACTACAACTGGGACAAAATAACCTGAATGAGTTAGGAAAAATTTCGCTGAAAGATTTTCTGCACGTAAAAGGAATTGGAGTTGCCAAGGCAATTACTATTGCGGCTGCTTTAGAATTGGGAAGAAGAAGACATGCGGCAGCAACATTGGATAAACCTACAATACTAAGTAGTAAAGACATTGCCGAATATTTAAAAGTGGTTTTGAAGGATTTTTCGTACGAGGTTTTTGCCGTACTTTTTTTAAACCGTGCCAATAAGATCAATCATTTTGAAATCATCAGCCGTGGGGGTATTACAGGCACTGTTGCCGACCCGAAAATAATTTTAAAGAAGGCGCTTGAAGAAGATGCAACTTCCATTATACTAAGCCATAACCATCCTTCGGGGAGCTTAAAACCCAGCAAAGCTGATGAAGAACTCACGAAAAAAATTAAAGAAGCTGCCAGGTACTTCGATATAAAAGTAATTGATCACATTATTGTGAGTGAAGAAGGCTACTACAGTTTTGCGGATGACGGGATGATCTAGCTCTCTGTTTTTACGCCTGCGCCGTTGGCCCGCCAAAATTAAAGGGTATTTCCACGGCCTCCATATCCTGTATAGTGCCGTTAGCCGTTTCAAATTTCTTAATATTTTCAATCATTGCCTTCATAAAACGTTTGGCATGAAAGGGAGTAAGTATGATACGGCTTTTTACCTTACTCTTGGGTGTACCCGGCATCACATTTACAAAATCTATTACAAACTCTGCGTGGCTATGGGTAATAATGGCCAGGTTAGCATATTCACCTTCGGATACTTCTTCTGATATCTCTATATTAAGTTGATTGGGCTGTTCGGTATTTGTCATGATATATTTTTTTACAAAGATAAAAACAAAGAGCCCCATTAAGGGGCTCTTTGCAAATAAAACGATTTTTATTTTAAATATTATCTAGGACCTAAGTATGTCCATTTTTCGTCGAAATATGTACGAATGTTAGGTGAAGCGGTAATAACGCTTGGTTGAACCAACCAGTGCTTGATAAGAATATCTTTATTACCCTGTGCAGCATTGGCCCCTGTTGGATCTAATACAGCACGACGAGTATTACTTGCAGCATAAAGCGGAGCTCCTGTACCACTTGATGGGGTTCCACCAGCTGTAGCAGCTTTACTTGGATCTCCATAATAGTTATGCAAATCACTAATGGTGTTATTTGAAGGGTTAAATGATATCACCAAACCGTAGCTTCCGTAATATGTACCAGAACCTGCATTTAAGAAAAGATATCCAGGATAACCAGTATTTAAATCATTATTCACCACATCGCAGGTAGTAGCACCTACTGTAACCAAAGCATATTCCTGGTCACCATAGTAAGTAAAGGCTGTGTTTGAAACATCATTAAAAGTTCCGGACATTTCGTAAAGACCATCCCAGTTATTTTTAGCACCCACTTCAACAACTACAGACTTAGCAGTGGCAATTTTACCACCAGCATCAGCAGAAGTAATTGTAAACCCTAAAGCATATAATGCACTTGGATTTAATAAAGTTGCATTAGGCACATTGATGTAAATCTGTTTTGCAAATTCACCTGGTTTAAAAACTACAGTGAAAGTGCCACCTTGTCCGCCAACTTTTGTTACACCGTCAGAAAGTGTAAGGGTGTACAATGATGTAGGGAACTGAACATAAGATGCATTAGCCGCTCTTACAGCTGCAGTATCATCTTTAATAGTAACAGTCATTGTTTGATTAAGAGCAGCAGCTGTAGGAACTTCCCTTCTTACATCAATAACACCTTTGGTTAAAGTAGTAGGAGTAGCCACAAAATCAACCGGATCTTTAATAACATTATAAGGAGTAGCACCTTGTAAAATTGTAACAAGGTTTTGTCCTGCATCACCTAATGGGGCAGTTGTTTCAACCTTATCACAGGCAGAAAACAACATTGCTGCTAATCCCAAAGCGGCAAACTGTTTTGTAATTTGTAAATATTTCATTTTGGTATATGTTTTAGTTATTTAATAAAAAATATCATGAAACCCGGGGGTTAAATACCGGGTTTCATGAATAGTATTATTGATCCCACCATATTTTAGATTCCGGTTGATCCGCTGCAGGAACCAACTTTGTAACAGCTGCATTTACATTCGCTGCGTTCAAACTGTATTCAGAGAAAGTTGAAGCAGTTGCAGGAGTGTAGATATACCTTCTTGGAATAGTGGTATGAGCAGCATTCAAAGGATCAGGCGCATTGGTTAAAACAGGATAACCTGTTCTTCTCCATACGTTCCAACCTGCCCTTCCGTTAGGGAAACCAGCAAGAAATGCCTGTTCAGCCACTTTCTTGATATCGTTGGTACCATCTAAAACAACACCAGATTGAGTAAAATAAGAAGCAGGAGGTAATGCCAGGCCCCATTGAGCAAAAGAAGCGTTTACACCAGCTACTAACATTGCAGTTTTGTTTTCAGTTGTCCAGCCTCTTACAGCAGCTTCTGCACGTGCAATATAAAGCTGAGATGCTGTTAACATGTACACAGGACTGGTTTCTAACCTTTGGTTATCGGCCATTAAATGAGACCAACCAACGTTATTTTTGATCCAGTCATTGATGCTGGCTTCTTTTAAACCGAAAGGAACCGGTTTAGCAGAAGTACCAAATGCCGCATGCCTGTTATCGCCTAAGTTAGCCAACATAGCATAGATAGTTGTGCTTTCGCCATTATCACGGGCACCATCATAATCGCTCCAGTATGGGTTTTTAAATGAACCACCCGGGAAAACCAATTTAATGTTGTCAGTATTGTTGTCAATCACTCCATCAGCTAAAGCAGCTTTAAACTCAGTTGCTGCATAGTCTGTAGCACCTGGGTATCTTTTGGTTAATTGAATAGCCATCATAGCCCTTAAAGAATTAGCAAATTTTATCCACTTGTTAACGTCTCCGCCATTCAGGATATCTCCTTTTAAACCGCCGGTGTTTGCAAATTGAGCTTTTGCAGCTTTTAATTCTTTGATCATTCCTTTGTAAATATCTTCCTGTTTGTCGTAAGCAGGAGTTTTACTTGCGAATGCCTGAGAATAAGGAATATCACCTAATGCATCAGTTAAATGCCAGTAAACGTACTGTGTTAGTACCCTTGCAGCAGCCACTTCATCAGGGTTGTTATTCTTATCGATGATAGTTTTTAAGTTTAACAACGTACCACTGTAAGTTCCAAAACCAAAGTAAGTGGTAGTAACATCATAGATACCTTCACTTGGGTATTGTGTTTCTGAACTGTACTGTATCCAGGCACTTGCCGCACCGTCTTTTGCCCAACCAGAGATACCAGACTCAACGTTGGTAAGGATGGCATAAGTAGCAGGAGTGGTAATAGCCGTTGGATTGGTGTTGGTATCACCAAAGTCTTTTATTTTATTACAACTTACCAAAGTTGTAAGCCCCATTGAAAAAAGAGCAATTTTTATATGAGTATTTTTCATTTTACTTTTATTTAAAGGGTCTAAAAATTAGAATCCAAGTTTTAGGTTAACACCAAATCCACGTAAGCCCGGGAACTGTCCACCTTCACCACTCTGACCAGAAATTTCTGACGGATCAAAATCTTTAGTTTTAGCATAGATCAAAACAGCATTGCTGGCTACAACAGAGAAGTTAGCTTTTCTGATCCATTTGCCCATACCCAATTTGCTTACAGGAATATTGTAACCAACAGAAACCTCACGTAATTTAACATAAGTTAAATCGAAGATGTCATTATCAAATGTATTGTTACTACCGTTCAGGTAATCCCTTGCATTTACATAATAATCAACTGGTTTAAGTGTGGTTGCATCAACACCAAATACATGGATACCACCGCCATCAGCTACCGGATCCCTTACTGGAATTCCTTTGTCGTTAAGACCGGCAGATTTAGCTAATACACCTGTGCTATTACCCCATTTAGTAGAAGTAGAATAGAATTTACCACCTTTCTGGAAATCCACGTTTGCATTTACAGTGAAGTTACCAAACACAGTGAATGAGTTCTGGAAACCACCGGTGAATTCTGGTAATACACTACCAAAGTTTGCATTATTATCGTAAACATAAGTACCATTGGTATTTAATAAAGCATTACCGCTGGCATCTCTTTTAATACCATGTCCGTAAAGCTGACCCCATTGCTGACCTTCAGTAGCACGTAATGTAGGACCAAATGTGGCAGTTTCAACTGTAATAGAAGGAGCTGCAGTACCTGCATTTTTCCATACAGACTGAGGCTGACCATCTATATCCACCACTGTGTTATCAATTGTTTTAGCATAAGTGGCGTTAATTTCCCATTTAAGGTTTTTAGACCAAACTGGTTTAACATTGAAAGTAAGATCAAGGCCTTTAAAGTCGATTTCACCGGCGTTAGTCAACAAAGTTGGATAACCGTAAGCCTGGCTAAATACAACGTTAGTTGGGAAGTCTTTACTGATTCTTTCAGTATAAGTAACTGAGAAACCTACCCTGTTTTTCAGGAAGCTGAAATCTGCACCTGCAGTTTTTTCAGTTGCAACAGCACCATGAATATTTGGATCGATACCAGCATTGCTTACGCCTTGTATAAAGTTACCATTCCATTGTACTGCACCCTGGTTGTATAAAGAACCTGGATATTGATAGATACCAATACTTGTAGGAATCTCACCCCATGAAGCTCTTAATTTAGCAAGAGATAACCATGAAGCCTGGCCTTTTAACAGGTCGCTTGCAACAAATGATAAACCAAATGCTTTAGAAAGGATGTCGTTGTTACCAGATGGTAATGTAGAGAACCAGTCATTACGTACAGTAACATCAGCATTGATGAATTTTCTGAAACCAAAGTTTGCAGAAAGGAAAATTGCATTGTCTTTTTGTTTTTGACGAACGTCAGTAGAACTGATAGTTCCTTTAGAGTTACCTAAAGTATACAGGTTAGGCGTGTTAAATCCGTCAGAAGTAGAACCTGAGTTAGAATGCCTGTTAAAGCTATGGATATCCAAACCGGCAGTTGCACCGATATTGAAATCTTTGATGATTTTTGAGTACATACCTGTCAATTCGATATGTTCATCGTGTTGGGTATTGGTAGTACTTGCATAACCACCTTTAGTAAATCCAAAAGCAGCCTGAGATGCAAATTTCATATCAGTTAAATCGCTGCTCACTTTTAATTCGTTGAAAGAAACTAATTCATTGATCCTGTAAGTACCTCTTACTTTAAGGTCTTTGCTTACCTTATAAGTTAAAGATGCATCACCTAATACTTTAGTAAAATTGTTCAGCTGCTGTACCTGATCGTATGCAGTGTAGAAATTCTGCCAGTAATAAGGACCGTAGAAATCTTTAGGATTAGCTGCGTTATATGCATCAGGACCATTATGGTTCCAGCTTGCCTGGATACCACCCGGAGTTTTAAGATCTTTTAATTCTTTTACAATGCTCATATCCAGGTCACGGTGAAACCATTGGTTAAATGAACCTGAAGACTGGTTAGCATAAGCATCATTAAAGTCACCATTTGATTTCTGGTTGATAACGTTAACATTGAAACCAGCAGTTAAACGGTTGCTCAGGTCAATAGAAGTAGCAGTAGTAAACTGGTTTCTTTTTAACCATGTAGTAGGTACTAAACCTTTTACATCAACATTGGTGTAGCTGATCTTAACATTTGAATTATCATTTGCTTTAGAGAAAGAAATTGTGTTGAATTTCTTAAACTGAGTTTCATAATAATCACGTGCGTTGCTTGGCTGTGGAGTCAATAAAGCTGTTTTGAAAGCTCTTTCATGACCACCATACCATGCATACCAGGGAATATATTCCTGGCCTACCATGCGTGGACCCCAGCTAACATCTTCAGAATAGTCAGGATAGTATTTACCATCTAATGCTTTCCATTCAATTGGCTGACCAGCTTTCCAGGTATATTTTTTCATATCCTGGAAATCACCACCGGCATAAGAATTCTGATAATTAGGTAGAATATAAACATTGTCAAATCTAACACCAAGGTTAACATCAATTCCTATGCTGTTAGTTGCACCTTTCTTAGCTTTTTTAGAAGTAACTACCATTGCACCATTTTGTCCATCAGGACCAAAAAGAGCTGCAGCAGCAGGACCAAGCAACAAAGAAACGTCTTCAACGTCATCTGTGTTGATATCATCAGCAGAAACCCTTGTTCCGTCCAAAACGTATAACAAACCAGAGTTACCACCTAATGAAGTTGCACCATGCAAACGGATTGCACCAGTGCTGCTTAATTTAGCGCCAGACTGACCACGTAACTGAATACCGGAAACTTTACCAGCCAACGCTTCGTTGATATTGGTGTTACGGATTGTATTCAATTGTTCTGAAGTAACCACCTGTGTGTTTGAACTGGTAGTTTTTAAGCTACGCTTAACTCCGTAAGCACTTGAAACCACCACCTCTTTTAATTCTGAATTGGGTTCCAGTACGGTGTTAAGGTAAGCAGATGTTCCTACAGGTACGTCAGTTGCTTTGTAACCTGAACCTGAGATAACAAGAACATCTCCGTCTTTTACTTTGATAGTATAAGCGCCATTTGCATCTGCAGAAAGACCAACTTGTGATCCTTTAACCTTAACAGAAGCAAAAGGTACCGGGTTACCATCCTTGTCGGTAACCTTACCGGACACCACCCGGTTTTGGGCAAATGCAAACACCCCACAGAGCATCAGCATTGTGAACAGTGATAAAAATCTTCTCATGTGCGTTTAATTAAGTTTAATGATGTGTAAAAATAGGAATATTTCTTTAAAGTCAAAAAAATGTTAAATATTTAAGACCCTTAGATTTATAAAGGACAAATTAAGGTTTGAATTAGCTGCTTAACCACTGAAAAAAATGTTAAAATTTGTACAGCCACTGGAGTTTTATTTCGCTTTTTTTACCTCCCTTTATCTCGTCAAGTCCGCTACCAATAAGTGTTTTACCGGCATAAATTGTCTGGCTCCATTTTATCCAGAAAGTCATTTTTTTGTTAAAGTCATAACTTGAATTTATATAATATCTTAACCCCTTGTCGTAAAAAACAGGAATGGAAAAACTGTATAAAACATCATTTTCGTAAGCGTATACCCGGCTGTTGTAACTATCGGTTTCAAAATATTGAAGGCGCATATTAGCAGTCCAGGGTTTCATCAGCGGCTTATATAAAAAATTTATATACGTTAAAAGTCCTTGTTCACTGCCTTCTGATTTTCTGTTGATCCAGAGCATTTCGGTTCTGTTGCTAACAGCCATTTCTGCATTTATTTTGTAACTGAATTGTGTACGCCAGTTTAACTTTGGTTGCAAAACCACCGGAGAAAGCGCAAATTGGGCAGGATTAGAATTTGTAGCTTTTGATTCGCTGCGCAAACGGCTGGTCAGTTCCAGTTGTTTATTGGGTTTGTAGGTTAGTTGCATTAAATATTCAGTGCCGCCGGATGGTGCATCTACACCATACTTTAACCAGGGAAACCTGTAAAAATCAGCATAGGCATCAATTCGCCAGCTACTACCCGGGTGCACGGACACCCCTGCGTAAAAACCCTTTTCGTTATTGGGATAAGTATTTTCTGTAAAAGCCGCTGTGGATAGTGACTGGTAACGATTTGAAATATTCCTGTATAAAAAACTCATTTCAACATCACTGGCAACACTCATCAAAATGCCCGTTACAATAGCCTTTCCGGCATTTTGAAAACATGCAGCTTCGCCAAAAAAATGTACATTTTTATAGGTATAGCTATAGTCTGCACTGTAATTACCAAAAGAACGGCCTGCCAACGCATACAGATTATAAGGCTCATTTGATTTAACTACCGGCAACCTGAATTTATACTGCATAGCATTTAATCCAACGTGAAACGAATGGTACCTGTATGCCACATTACCGCCAAACACCAGTTGCTGCTGCACACCTTTATCATCAATTTCGCTTTTGGTGCGATGGTAACCCGAGGTTTGCAGCGATGAAATAAAATCATCCTGGTTTTGCGTAGTATCGGTTACCAGGTTGGCATCTGTTTTTTTATATGACATAAAGGCTGTTGCCTCCCATTTATCTTTGGAAAAAGTAATTCCTGCACCACGGTAAAAGTTGATCTCCCCTGCAGCATTGTAAGGGCGTAAAACATCTGCCTCTCTTTTTATACTCATTACTGCCGCACTCTTTTTAAAGGCCAGGCTTTGCCATTGTATTAAACCCTGCCCCAGATTAACGGTAAAATCTCCTAAGGCAAGGGCTTTTATAACACCAATCTTTCGTACAAAAAAATGAGCGGAATAAAAATCAAAACCCTGTTTTTGAGCACCTTTAAAAAACTGTTCCCCTGCATCTTTTTCCCCGGTAATACCAAACTGCAGTAAGTTTTTAAATTGGTATTTATACCGTACTAATAATTTTTGCGGAGAGCCCGGATAAAAATTAGTTACAGATGATGGATCTGACTGGTAACCTTTCGATTTTTCAAGTACCTCGCTTGCCCTAACCAGCATGCTATGTTCGCCACTTTTAAAACGTGTAAGGATCGTAGTTACCAATGCTGCTTCAGCAGAAACCATTACGTAAGGACGAATCTTTTGTATCATTGGAATATCCCAGCCTGGTATGGCCTGTAATTCATAAATATCAATCAATTTTCCAACAAGTTTCCTGTATAAAACCAGGCTTTGAATTTGCAGGGGGCTAAGTATTTTTAATTCCCGGATCTCATTTTCATCGGCAGTATTTAAATTTACAGGATGCCTGCTATATTCCTGCATTTGTTGCAGGTAAGTATCATCCTCAATTTCGGCATCAGCATTGTTCGCTGTGATATTCTCCAGTTGTTGTTCTGTGGTGGTGGCGGGCAATTCAGGGGCTTGAGCCAGCGAAAAGGTTGTATACAGGCAAACTGCTAAACTAAGCAACACCTGCTTTACTTTAAAAGCTTTTACCTGGTTGTTATAAACAGTAATAAACGGCACAATATTCCTTTGTATTTTAAATTTTTCAGATGATCATTATTCTTTTTTATTTCCAAAGTAGGCAATCAGTAAAATTCCCGGAGATACCCCCAGTTGCGGATGATAGCTACCGGAAATATCTACCCGAAAATTATTCCAGCCCACTCCTGCCCCTGCAAAAGCTGTAGAAGAAACACTCGTAAAACCTGCTCTTGCAAAAAATTGTTTGGAAAAATGGTATTGAAATCCGGCCACTACATTTACGGGTTTATCTTCTTCTTTAATTATTGCTGTACCTAAGAAAAAATTTTCTGACGCATCATAGCCTAATCCCATGGTATACACAGCAGCCAGTTTTTCATCGCCGGCTTTACCCAGCTTTCCACCGGCAGGATTATATATATGAAAACCGCCATTTAACTTATCGGTAAAATGTATAATAGCTCCGGCCTCAGCATTTATAGTGGATGCATTGCCATAAGCAGGAATGCTGTAGCCGAAATAATTGAACTGTATCCCAATATCCACTTTGGTCCCCAGGCTACGGCCGTAGGCCAGTCCAATGGTATGTTCGTTATAGTTCTTAAATCCCGAATAATTGAACTGCACACCAATTCTGCCCATTTTTGTAGGCAATGCACCTGCAACCGTATATGAATTGGTTGCTGCCAGTAAATACCGCTGTTCGCCATACAAGCCAATACCCGGCTGTTTATTGCCGGCCAATGCTGCCTGGTTAGCTGTAAAAGAAAGCGGGTCGGTTTGTTTGGCAGAATATGCAGATAATCCTGCATAAGGCAATGCCACCGGGTACCGTAGCGACTGAGCTTTTGCAGTTTTAAAAAAACTTATTGCCAAAAGAAAAATGATGAGTGAAATGGTATATCTCAAAGCAGTAAACGTTTATTCTACTTAAAGACCGGGATACATATAAAAAGGTTGTCATGCAGTGATCCTAGTAAAATAGGTTTTTGTTAAGTACTTTTGCAGCATGCAAATTTTAGATGGAAAAATAGTTGCTCAGCATGTAAAGGATCAGCTGAAAACGAAAACCGACTTATTAAAAGCTGAGGGTAAAAGAGTGCCTCACCTGGCAGCGATTTTGATTGGCACTAATGGTGCCAGCGAAACCTATGTGGCGAGCAAAGTAAAAACATGCCATGAAATTGGCTTTAAAAGTTCATTGATCCGGTTTGATGAAGCTATTGCGGAAGCTGATTTAACTGCTGCTATTGAACGGTTAAATAATGACGACGATATCGACGGTATTTTAGTGCAGTTGCCATTACCTAAACAAATAAGCGAAGAAAAGATCATCAGCCTGATTCATCCTGATAAAGATGTGGATGGCTTTCACCCGGTAAGCATTGGTAAACTGGTACAGGGGTTACCGGCTTTTATTCCTGCTACGCCGTATGGAATAATGCTGATGCTGGAACATTACAAAATTGAAACCAGCGGTAAACATGCAGTTGTAATCGGGCGTAGCAATATTGTGGGCAGGCCTATGAGTATTTTATTAAGCCAGAATACTTATCCCGGCAATTGCACTGTAACAGTATGCCATAGCCGCACTACCAATTTAAAAGAAATTTGTTTACAGGCAGATATTATTGTTGCCGCATTAGGCAAACCGGGTTTTTTAACTGCGGATATGGTGAAAGAAGGTGCTGTAGTGATTGATGTGGGTATTACAAGAGTGGCAGATGCCACCAAAAAAAGCGGCTTTGCCATAAAAGGCGATGTTGATTTTGAAAATGTAGCGCCTAAATGCAGCTATATTACACCTGTGCCTGGCGGCGTAGGATTAATGACCATTGGCGCACTGATGATGAATACCTATAATGCGGCTTTAATGAACAAGGGATAATTAATAATGACTACTAAAAATACCGAGGAAGTTTTGCTGCCCGTGATGGAGCATTTTTACACTCTGCAGGGTGAGGGTTTTCACCAGGGCAGGGCAGCTTATTTCATTCGCCTTGGCGGATGTGATGTAGGCTGTGTGTGGTGCGACGTAAAAGATAGCTGGGATGCCACCAAACATCCTAAATGTAATATTGATTATTTAGTTTCTACTGCCTGTCAATCGGGTACTACGCTGGTAGTGATTACCGGAGGTGAACCATTGATGCATAATTTAGATGCATTAACTGCCGCATTACAATCAAAAGGATTGGAAACTAATATTGAAACATCCGGGGCTCATCCTGTAAGCGGCAGCTGGAACTGGATCTGTTTATCTCCCAAAAAATTTAAAGCGCCATTACCCGGGATACTGCCTTTAGCCAATGAATTGAAAGTGGTAATATTTAATAAAAGCGATTTTGACTGGGCCGAAGAGTATGCCAGCCGGGTATCGCCGGGCTGCAGATTATTTTTACAACCTGAATGGGATAAGGCTGCAATTATTACTCCATTAATTATCGATTACATAAAAGCTAATCCTAAATGGGAATTAAGCCTGCAGATACACAAATACATTAATGTGCCGTAAATAAAATATACAGATGTTAAAGCGCATTGCATGGCATTGTATATTTCCACTGCTGATTGGCTTTACGATATACCTTTTTTTTCATCAACCCAATTTACTGCTTCACCAATGGATGGCAGATTCTGTGTCCTTTCCTAATTTTTATGACCGGGTAAAAGATAAGCCCATTGTTATACTTTTTTTAAATCACGTTCCTGATGCACTCTGGGATTATTCTTTAACCTGCTTTTTAATATGGTGTTTTTCAGGTAACATAAAAAATAAAAAGCGGGCAGCATTAATTGTTTTGGGGGTGTCTTTAACTGAAGTTATACAGGTATTTTTTTCAACACAATTTACTTTTGACTGGGCAGATTTATTATTGGCTGTAATTATAAGCCTGCTTACTTTAAACTATTTTAAGCATGAAAAGAAAAGTGTTATTTAGTATTGCTGCAGTTACTGGTATCCTTTTTTATGCCATCAGTTTTATAGCTACTACAAAACCGGTTGTACTGGACCCGTGCTATGAAAGAACTTCATTCTGGTTATTTAAAGATAGTGCACGTGGCCAGCACGCTTTTTTAAGTTATAACAATAACGACACCGTGGTTCTGGCAATTGATACTACCTATGCTGCTCACGCTAATGCCATTTGTGATACTATCTGCACTATGTATAAAGACAGTTGCAACAGAGCAGGGATAGGCATCCTTGTTGTTAACCGCAACGACACTGCCAGAAGCACCTGGGAAACAAGGTATGGCAAAACACTCTTCTTCAGAAAGTGTCCTTAAGCAAACAGGGAGGTTAAAACCATAAAAACTTGTTATTAAATCCCTGTACACTAATTATAAGCAGTTTTCGTTTTATCTTCAACAATTGAAATAAAACAGATGCTTACTAAAAAAAATATCCTCCCGTTTTTTCTTGTTTTCAGCTTTCAATTTATTGTTGTTAGTTTTTGTACTGCCCAATGGTACGACCCCGAAAAAGTAAATAAAAAAGCTGCTGATATTTATGGGCAGGCACTTAATGAAGGTGTTGCCGGAAATTATGCAGCCGCTATCCGTCTTCTTAATGAATCTATAAAAGCTGACCCGAGATTAGTAGACGCTTATATTTCAAAAGCCGCCATTTATGGCACTTTAAAAAAATACGATTCCTCTATAACAGGATATGAACAGGCTTTTGAACTGGATTCAGTATATTCAAGAGATTACCTGCTACCCTATTCCATCTCTCTTGCAGGAACCGGAAAATTTCAGCGGGCTTTAGATGCAGTCAATAAATTTCTTGCCATAGACAAGCTGAATAAAAAAAGCATCGGAGCCGGTAACTTCAGAAAAACTACTTACGAGTTTGCATTAAATTACGATAAGACGCACCCTGTAAAAAACTATGTGTTTGCACCACAAAATTTAGGCGACAGTATCAACTCAGCTGCGTTGGAATATTATCCTTCTCTTACTATTGATGGCAGTAAACTGGTATTTACACGCCGTATAAACAGTGACGAGGATTTTTATGAAAGTAATTTTGCAGATGGCAAATGGAATAAGGCAAAACCATTAGCAGGCAAAGTAAACACCAATTTTAATGAAGGGGCTCAGTGCATATCGCAGGATGGGCAATGGATTATATTTGCCGGATGCAATTATCCCGAGGGCCAGGGCGAATGCGATCTTTATATTTCTTACAAAACAAAAAATGGCTGGAGCGAAGCTGAAAATCTAGGTCCGATGGTGAACACCGATTTTTGGGAATCTTCTCCTTCCTTATCGCCTGATAAAAGAGACCTGTATTTTTCCAGCGCCATTGCCGGCGGTTTTGGTGGCAGGGATATCTGGGTTACCCATCGCTCACTAACAGGTAAGTGGAGCCGCCCGGAAAACCTGGGTGCTGCTGTTAACACCAGTGGCGATGAAAGCTGCCCCTTTATGCATGCTGATAATGAAACTTTGTATTTTAATAGTAATGGCCGCCCCGGCTATGGTTCAACAGACCTTTTCTTTACAAAAAAGATAAGTGATACCTCATGGCTGGAAGCAGAGAACCTGGGCTATCCTATTAACACCATTGATGATGAAGGATCTTTAATTGTGGCAGCTGATGCAAAAACAGCTTATTATGCCAGCGACCGTGCTGATGGAAAAGGTGGACTTGACCTGTACACTTTTCAAATGAGAGAAGATATCCGTCCATTGAAAACATTATGGGTAAGTGGTAAAGTACTGGATAAAAAAACAATGGCGGGATTACCTTCATCGGTAGAGCTGATCAATTTAAAGACCCGGAATATAGTCAGCAAAATACAAACCGACGAAGAAGGTAATTACCTGGCTACTTTGCCCGTAGGTAAAGATTATGCATTTAATGTAAACCGTAAAGGCTATTTATTTTATTCTGATAATTTTTCCTTGCAGGACAATTCTGCCGATTCAGTTTTTTATAAAGACATTCCGCTGCAGCCACTTGAAGCAGGGGCATATATTGTTTTGAAAAACATTTTTTTCGATACCAAAAAGTTTGACCTGAAGCCGGAATCAATTGCTGAATTGGACAAAGTGGTATTGTTGCTAAATGATAACCCTAAACTTAGAATTGAGATTGACGGGCATACTGATAATGTAGGATTGGCAAAAGACAATCTCAGTCTTTCCAATAACCGGGCAAAAGCTGTTGTAGATTATTTATTGAGTAAGGGCATTGCTAACGGCCGACTTATTTACAAAGGATTTGGGGCTGCAAAACCCATAGCTGACAACACTACCGATACCGGTAAATCGCAGAACAGGCGAACAGAATTATCTGTAATTAGTAATTAGAAAAAGCTGAATAATAAAAAGATTTTTTTATTATTGCTTTTTAATGACTAACGATCTACCATACCAGATTGCCCTGACCCTTGTACCTAATATTGGTGATGTACACGCCAAAGCTTTAGTGAATATTTACGGTAATGCCCAATCCATCTTTAAAGCAAAAAAAAAGGAGCTGGAAGCTATTGAAGGTATTGGTACAATAAGGGCCAACAGCATTAAAAGTTTCATAGATTTTACCACTTGCGAAGAAGAAATAAAATTTATAGAAAAATATAAGATCACCCCTTTATTTCTTACCAATAAAAATTATCCACAGCGGCTTTTGAATTCTTATGATTGCCCGGCTTTATTATATTACCGCGGCAATGCAGATTTAAATGCCCCTAAAGTAATTTCCATTGTGGGTACCAGGAATAACAGTGACTATGGCAGATCGGTTTGCGAAAAATTAATTGAAGAACTGGCAGAACAAAACGTACTGGTTACAAGTGGCCTTGCATTTGGTATTGATACTATTGCACACAAGGCTGCCTTAAAAAATAATTTGTGCACTGTGGGCGTGCTGGCACATGGATTAGACAGAATTTATCCCGGTCAAAATAAAAATCTTGCCAGGCAAATGACAGAACAGGGAGGACTGCTTACTGACTTTACCAGCAATACCAACCCCGACAAACAGAATTTTCCCAAACGCAACCGTATTGTAGCCGGCATGTGCGATGCCATAGTAGTAATTGAAAGTGGTAAAAAAGGTGGTTCTTTAATTACAGCCGAATTAGCCAATGGCTACAATAAAGATGTATTTGCCATTCCTGGTAAAACCACCGATGGCAAAAGCGAAGGCTGTAATTACCTGATCCGGCAAAACAAAGCTTCACTTATTACCTCTGCCGCCGACCTGGTAGAATTAATGAACTGGATACCCAATGAGAAAGTACAGCAAAAAAAGCAGCGGGAGTTATTTATTGAATTAACCCCTGATGAAAAGATCATTACAGATATTCTGCAGCAACGGGAAAATATACAGATTGACGAATTGTATTTTAAAAGCGGCCTGAGCAGCAGTGCTGTAGCGCAGGCTTTGCTGATGCTGGAAATGCAGAATGTAATACTTTCACTGCCGGGCAAAGTGTATAAGCTGGCTTAAATCCCCGAAGCCCTGAAGGAGACTTTTGCAGCTTTTTTGCCAACTATGTCATAAACAAGTAACCCTTATCAAATAACAGACTTACAAATAATTTTACTGTTCCGGGAGCCTCTTTAGGGGATTTAGGGGTTTTTCTTTATCTTTGCACATGGCAATAAGAAATTACTCCTCCAACAAATCAACTAAATTTTTCGGCGAAGGCTTAACGTTTGATGACGTGCTACTAATGCCCGCCTACTCTCAGATTTTACCACGGGAAGTGGAAATTAAAACCCAGCTCACCAAAACCATTACACTGAACGTACCCTTGCTGAGCGCAGCAATGGATACCGTTACAGAAGCAGCACTGGCTATTGCCCTGGCAAGAGAAGGCGGCCTGGGTATTCTGCATAAAAATATGGGGATAGATCAGCAGGCAGAGCAGGTACGTAAAGTAAAACGTAGCGAAAGCGGACTGATAGTAGACCCTGTTACCCTTACACCAGATGCCACTATTGGCGAGGCTTTAAGGCTGATGAGAGAAAATAAGATCGGCGGCATTCCTATTGTGGATGCACAACATAAATTAGTGGGTATACTTACCAACCGTGATTTACGCTTTGAAACCAACTTTAAAGCTAAAGTGAGTACGGCCATGACGAAAGAGAATTTGTACACCGCCCCCGAAGGCACCGATATAAAAAAAGCAGAACAGTTATTTAAACAAACCAAGGTTGAAAAATTACCAATAGTAAATAAACAAGGTAAACTGATCGGCTTGTTCACCTATAGCGATATCTTGAAATTAAAATCTAATCCCAATGCAGTAAAGGATAATAAAGGACGTTTGCTGGTAGGTGCAGGTGTTGGTATTACAAAAGACAGCCTGGAAAGAGTAGCTGCACTAAACAGTTTTGGGGTGGATGTAATTTGCCTTGACAGTGCACACGGCCATACCAAAGGGGTGATCAACACTTTAAAAGAAATTAAAAAGATATACAAACACATACAGGTAATTGCCGGTAATGTGGGTACCGCAGCCGGCGCAAAAGCATTAGCCGATGCAGGTGCCGATGCTGTAAAAGTGGGTATAGGACCGGGGTCAATTTGTACCACCAGGATTGTAGCAGGTACCGGGGTGCCTCAAATAACAGCTGTAATGGAAGCTGCAGCCGCATTAAAAAATAAAAAAGTAGGTATTATCAGCGATGGAGGCATCAGGTATACCGGCGATATGGTAAAGGCTTTAGCTGCAGGTGCAAGTTGCGTAATGATGGGTAATGTTTTTGCAGGTACAGAAGAAAGCCCTGGCGAAACCATTATTTACGAAGGCCGTAAATTCAAGCAATACCGTGGTATGGGCAGTTTAGGCGCTATGGCCCAGGGCAGCAGCGACCGCTACTTTCAGGATGTGGAAGATGATGTGAAAAAATTTGTGCCTGAGGGCATTGAAGGCCGTGTGGCTTTTAAAGGTTATTTAAGGGAAGTAGTACACCAGTTTACCGGTGGCCTGCGTGCAGGTATGGGTTACTGTGGTGCGAAAAATATTACCGAATTACAAAAAGCCACTTTTGTTAAGATCACCAACGCCGGCATGAGAGAAAGCCATGCACATGACATTGATATTACTAAGGAAGCACCGAATTACAGCAGGTAGAAGCCGCCGCCCCTAAAGGAGAAACTGGTTATAGAGGAAGAAAAATATTCAATATGCAATGCTCAGCTCTCAATGTTAAATAGAAACGAACAGTATTATTCTTTGTAATTTACGCTGAGTAATACAATCAGAAAAGAGTTGCCTTACATTGAAAATTGTACATTGAGTATTGAACATTGAACATTTTTAAAGGCGCTTAATAATACCCATTAGATCTCAATGAATAAACTATTAAAACTTCTTTTCTTTACCTGCCTGTTTGCAGTTACGAAGTTGGGTGCTGTTGCACAGGACTCTTCTCATTTAAGAATTTCGTTACTCACCTGTACCCCGGGTGATGAATTGTATTCAACATTCGGGCACAGTGCATATAGAATTGTAGATAGCAGCAGATCATTCAATGATAATTTCAGGGATGTGGTGTATAACTACGGCACGTTTAATTTTGATGATGATGGCTTTTATTTAAAATTCGTAAGAGGAAAATTATTGTATTATGTTTCTGCTGAAAGTTTCATTGATTTCCGGGACACTTACCAATCTACCAACAGGGGCATTACCGAGCAGGTGCTGGATTTAACTGCAACAGAAAAAACTACCATTCAATATTTTTTAAATAATAATTTACGGGAAGAAAACCGCTATTATAAATACGACTTTTTCTTTGATAATTGCACTACAAGACTGAGAGATATCCTCAAAAAAAATCACGACTCTGCCTTTACTGTCAAACCGGTAATGCCTTTGGGCACTACTTTCAGGCAGGCCATTTATCAATACCTGGATAAAAATGATAAGCAATGGAGCAAATTGGGTATTGATATTTTACTGGGCCAGCCTTGCGACAGAATAATGACGGCAGAGCAAATGCAGTTTTTACCCGACAACCTGATGAAAAGTTTAGATAGTGCCAGTCACCCTTTAGTTCTTTCGCATCAGAATTTATATACCATCAATACAACACCGGGCTCAACATCACTATTCAATCCTTTAGTAGTATTTAGTTTGCTACTGGTAATAATTGCATTGATCAGTTTATCAAAAAACAAATTTGCGCAAAAATTCATGCAGGGTTTTGACGGGCTTTTGTTCTTTTTTACAGGGCTGTTGGGCATTATTTTAATTTTTATGTGGTTTGGTACCGATCACAGCATGACAAAAAATAATTTTAATTTATTGTGGGCATGGCCTACACATATCTTCATTGCATTTTTTGTAAACAGCAAAAAAGACTGGGTAAAAAAATATTTTGCCGTTACTTCAGTTGCATTGGTAATAGTACTGCTGGCCTGGTTCTTTTTAAAACAACATTTAAATGTGTCGTTGATTCCCTTTGTATTATTATTGATTTACCGCAGCGCTACAAAAGTTTTTTTTGAAAGCAATTAATATGTTGCTGAAAAATATTGCATATCAAAACACTACTATTTTTTACCGCATCACCGGCACAGGTAAGCCGCTGGTACTGGTACATGGCTTTGGCGAAGATGGAGATATATGGGAAAAACAAATTGATTTTTTAAAAAACTATTTCACCCTCATTATACCCGATTTACCAGGCTCCGGCAAATCGGATCTGATTGCTGATATGAGCATTGAAGGAATGGCTGATGCAATAAAAGAAATCATTGCACCTGAACTTCACGCTTATTCTGCAGTGAGCATTATCGGGCACAGTATGGGCGGCTATATCGCTTTAGCTATTGCCGAAAAATATCCGCAATTATTAAATTGTTTAGGCTTATTCCACTCCTCTGCCTTTGCAGATAGTGAAGAAAAAAAAGCTGCCCGTTTAAAATCCATTGGCTTTATAGAAAACAATGGGGCTTACGAATTTTTAAAAACAGCCATCCCCGGCTTGTTTTTTCAGGGGCAGGACAACTCAAATCCTTCGTCCCCCTATATTGAAGAACTCGTAGAAAAATCAAGGCACTTCACCCCGGGGGCCTTAATTAAATACTACCAGGCCATGATTGCCCGGCCGGATAGAACTGCCATTCTTAAAAACTTTTTACATCCGATCTTGTTTATAATCGGAGAACACGACCAGGCAGTGCCATTTGCACAGGGTTTACAGCAATCTTATTTACCCGATCTATCGTACGTATACATATTACGCAATAGCGCACATATGGGTATGTGGGAAGAAGCTGACAAGGCCAATGCTGCATTGCTGGAATTTTTACAAGGGCAACCAGAATAAATTTTATATCGTTTAAAGTACAGGAACCATTACTGGCAGCAACCAGCTGCATAGTTATTTGGCCTGCCTTTACAATAATTCAGTGTTAATGAGAAAGCTTTTTACTTCATTGCTTTTTATTGTGATGGCTTATACGGCAATGGCCGAACATACCAAGGGCGGATGGATGTATTATACTTATTTAGGCCCGGGCAGCAGCCCCAATAGTGCCCGCTACAGAATTACCCTTAAGATATACACCAAATGTGTTTTAGATAACCCGGCGCAATATTGCCCTACTGTGGTCATCAGCATTTTTAGTGCGGCCAGCAATTCGCTGCTGGAGCGGCAGGTGATCGGCTCTCCCGATTCGGTAAATATGCGTAATTGCCCTACTGCCGAATGCCACCCTTGCGTAAGCCCTTTGCCGGCGCCCATTTGCTACAAAATAACTACCTACGAGTTTATCAAAGAATTGCCCATTACGGCTTATGGCTACACCATTTCTTACCAGCGCTGCTGCCGCATTTCGGGTATAATCAATCTTAAGCAACCCACGTTTGTTGTGGGAGATACCTGGACGGTGAATATTCCAGGCAATGCTGCCAGCCCATTATGCCCCACCAATTCAAGCGCCCGTTTTCCCCAGAATGATACCGCCATTATTTGCAGGGGCAATTATTTTACTTACAATTTCGGAGCGATCGATCTTAATAATGATTCTTTAAGCTACGCATTTACCAATGCCTATGCCGGCACGCCCGATGGCGGCACCGGTGGTAGCTGTGCTAACGAGGTATCACTTCCGCCACCTTATAATTCAGCAGAATACCAGGCGCCATATACAGGCAGTGAGCCATTGGGAAAAACCGTAAAGATCAATCCCTATACCGGCATGGTAAGCGGTATTGCACCGGATGCATCAGGAGTATATGTACTGACTGTTACGGTGACCGAATTTATTAAAGGCACTACCATTAAAAGAGGCGAAGTAAGAAAATCACTGCATATTGAAGTGGCCGACTGCGTTTCTTCCAAAGCATTACTGGAACCGGAGTATTACAGCTGCGACGATTTTGACATGAGCTTCAGCAATGGTATTACGGGTAATATCATACAAAGTTTTTACTGGGAATTTGGTGACCCTGCCAGCGGGGTAAATAATACTTCTGATCTGCAGTTTCCCTCGCATACCTATAGCGGCCCGGGAGATTATGTATTGAAATTAGTGGTCAACAGGGGGCTTTCCTGTTCCGATTCCACTACATCTATCGTGAAAGTGTACCCTGTTTTTAAACCCGATTTTAAACTGGAAAACAAATGCGCCAATGCACCTGTACAATTTACCGACCTCACTACTTCCACCTATGGTAATGTAAATTTCTGGTATTGGAATTTTGGCGATTTTAATGCTGCTACCGGCAATAATATTTCTTCGCAACAAAATCCCACGCATGTGTACAGCGCTGCCAACAGTTATGATATTCGTTTTATTGTTGCCAATAATAAAGGTTGCACTGATACCGTACTGAAAACAATCCTCATCACCAGCGGTCCGTCTTTAAGCCTTACCCATGATACTTTGATGTGTACCATTGATACCGTACAACTGAATGCTATTGGCACAGGCACTTTTTCATGGTCGCCCAATTATAATATCAGCAGTGTAAACAGCAGCAGCCCGTTAGTGAGTCCTGATGTAACTACTACTTATCGTGTAACCCTTACTGATGATATAGGTTGCATTGCAAAAGATTCTGTAAAGGTAAATGTGGTGAGCCAGGTATCGCAGCTGGCGCCCAATGATACCACCATCTGCACAACTGATGACATAGTTTTACATTTAGTCAGTGATGCCCTTACCTATCAATGGACGGAAAGTCCGGCTGGCAATACGCTCAGTAATCCAAATATAAAAAATCCCATTGCTACCCCTGTTACCAATACCACATACAATGTAGTGGGCAGTATTGGTAAATGTATTGCACAAAGCAGCATTACTATAAAAGCAGTGCCCTACCCGGCAGCTAATGCCGGTGCCGACCAAACTATTTGCCTTGGCAATTCAACGCAACTTTTTGCCAGCGGCGGCAGTTCCTATTCCTGGAGCCCGGCCGCATACTTAAATAACCGGCTGATTGCTGATCCCACTGTTACAAACCCTACTGCCAATACAAAATACGTGGTATCCATAACTGATACCCTGGGTTGCCCCAAGCCCGGCAGAGACACTGTAATTGTTTTTGTGGCCAAAATAAAAGCTGATGCCGGCCCTTCTGATACTTCGGTAGTGCTGGACCAGCCCCTGGTATTAAACGCCTCCGGTAGTACGCATTATTTGTGGAGCCCGGCGCAATGGCTCAGCAACCCCGGCATTGCCAACCCTGTTGCTTTGCCGCAAAGCGATATCCGCTACATTGTAAAAGTGAGTAACGATGCCGGCTGCTTTGATTACGACAGTATTACGGTACACCTTTTTAAACTGGATGCCGGCATTTATGTGCCCAATGCCTTTACCCCCAATGGTGATGGCAACAACGATTATTTTCACCCGATATTGATTGGCATGCGCTCACTGGACCTGTTTAAAGTATTTAACCGCTGGGGACAACTGGTATACAGCAGCACCGGTGCCCCGGGCTGGGACGGCAGCCTGGGAGGTAAAAAACAGGAAACTTCTACGTATGTGTGGTATGCCGAGGGTACAGATTATAAGAATAATAAAATAAAGAAGAAGGGATATGTAATGTTGTTACGGTAATAATAATGTTGTTTTAACGTTTTAAAACGCTGTCTTTACTGAAAAGACAGCGTTTTGCATTATTTTTAGGTCTGATATACTATAGAGTTGTGTATGAAGAAATACTTACTTATAACAATACTTTCATTTTCTGCTTTTACTGTTTTTGCTACACATATAATTGGTGGCGAAATGCGGTATGAATATATCGGACCTGGTTCGTCACCAAATTCCAAACAATATCGAATAAGGTTATTACTTTTAAAAGGAGATGCAGGGGGGGCTGATTTAATAAATCAATATGTAGTTGGTGTATTCAATAATGATAATGGCCAAAAAATTCCAGGTTCTGCCAATAATAGTAATTGGCTTGCAATTGAAGATTTCTCAGGGAAATTGCCCGTGCCCATTACCGTATCTCCGTGTATTACCGGTGACACCACTTTACTTTACACTTATAAGACTTATTCTTTCACAATTGAGCTGCCTAATAATAATTTAGGTTACACTGTTGCCTTTCAAACTTTTAGTCGCCAGAATTCATTTAACATAGTTACTAATCAGGGTGCAACATATAGCTGTGTTGTTCCGGGGTTAAGTACATTGCCATCACCACTAACAGATAATTGCCCCAAATATAAATTACCCATTTCGGTGATTTGTGCAAATTCGCCATTCAACCTTGATTTTAGTGCCACTGATGCAGATGGAGATTCTTTAGTTTATACTTTCTGTAATGCCTATAATGGAGGAGCTGCTGATGCAGGAGATTTTCAGAACCCGGTTGGCCCGCCATATGGCTCAGTAAATTATGTACCCCCATATACGGGAAGTTCTCCAATGGGGTCGCAGGTAACAATCAATTCACGAACCGGTATCATTTCCGGTATAGCCCCGTCATCGGGTAAATACGTTTTGTGCGTTTGTGTATCTGAGTATAAAAACAAGCAATATATCGGCACTCATAGAAAAGATTTAATTGTGGCAGTAAACACTTGTACACCACTTGCTGCGAACCCGACCTTTGCTCCTATTAATTGCGAAAGTCTTACTGTTACTTTCACAGAAGCCAGTTCAGGTAATCCGAGTATTTATTCCTGGGATTTTGGCGACCCTGCTAGTGGTGCTGCAAACACATCTAACGCTCAGACCCCAACACATACTTTTACCGCAGCCGGCATTTACAACGTTAAATTATCTATAACTGGTTCTGCTAATTGCGTTGATTCTGTAACAAAACAATTAAAACTCTTCCCGGGTTTTAATCCGGATTTTACAGTAACCGGTCAATGCAAAAACACACCTATTCAATTTAATGACATTAGCACTGCTACATATGGCACCATAAACAATTGGAGTTGGAATTTTGGGGAAATTGGTTCAGCGACCAACACATCTACAATAAAAAACCCGACACATACTTATGTAAGCTCTAATAGTTATAATGTTCAACTAATTGTATCTTCCAGCGTAGGCTGCATAGATACAGTTCTTAAAACAATTTTAATTACTGACAAACCTGCGCTTGCTGTACCCAACGACACCTTAATCTGTATAGTTGATACTTTACAACTCAACGCAATCGGCACCGGTTCTTTTGTATGGAATCCCAATTACAATATCAGCAATATCAATATCAGTAATCCATTGGTTAGTCCGGATGTTACCACCACTTATCATGTAACCCTTACCGATCCTTATGGTTGTGTGGGTTCCGATTCGGTTAAAGTAAGTGTGGTAAGCCAGGTTACCCAGTTTGCGCCCAATGATACCACTATTTGCAAAACAGATGGCGTGGTGCTCAACCTGCTTAGTGATGCCCTCTATTACCAGTGGACGGAATTTCCGGCAGGCAATACCTTAAATAATCCTAACATAAAAAATCCAACGGCTACGCCGCTAAACAATACCACTTATTCTGTAGTGGGCAGTATTGGTAAATGTGTAGCGCAAAGTACTATCAGGGTAAAAGTAGTGCCTTACCCCGATGCCGATGCCGGTGCTGATCAGACCATTTGCTTTGGTAAATCGGCGCAGCTGAGTGCCAGCGGTGGAAGCTCCTATTCGTGGACGCCGGCAGCATTTTTAAATAACCGGTTAATTTATAATCCCGTTTCTGTTAACCCGACAGCCAATATAAAATACATAGTAACGGTTACAGATACACTGGGTTGCCCCAAACCTGTGAGAGATACAGTGGTGGTATTTGTTGCAAAAATAAAAGCCGATGCAGGGCCGAGAGATACATCTGTAGTATTGAACCAGCCTTTGTTATTGCAGGCTACCGGCAGCACTCATTATTTATGGAGCCCGGCGCAATGGCTTACCAATATTGGTATTTCCAACCCGGTAAGTTTGCCACAGGCAGATATTGAATACATTGTAAAAGTGAGCAACGATGCCGGTTGTTTTGATTACGATAGCATCAGGGTACATTTATTTAAACTGGATGCCGGTATTTATGTACCCAGTGGCTTTACGCCCAATGGCGATGGCAGTAACGATTATTTCCGACCCATTATTATTGGTATGAAATCTTTAGACCTCTTCCGTGTATACAACCGCTGGGGCCAATTAATGTACAGTGGCAGCGATGCCCAAAAAGGCTGGGATGGCACTTACGGCGGCAAGGGACAAGATCCCGCCACGTATGTATGGTACGCCGAAGGCACCGACTATAAGGGTACAAAAATTAAGAAGAAAGGTTACGTGGTGTTGATACGGTAACCCAAAATGTTTATAGTTTACAACGCTGTCTCCTTTGAAAAGACAGCGTTTTTTGTTAGTTTTAACGCCTACCAGATACGCCAGGTACTTTTATGAAGAAGATTCTACTTGTTTGTTTTTTTACTTTTTCACTACTAAGTGTTTTTGCAACACATCTTATTGGTGGTGAAATGCGTTACGAATATATAGGGCCAGGCAGTTCTCCTAATTCGAAACAATACAGAATAAAACTTTTACTTTTAAGAGGTCCTACAGGAGCAACTTTCATTTCTCAATATATTGTTGGTGTTTTTAATAATGATAATGGTTCTAAGGTATTAGGTCCGGCTGCAAATAGTAATTGGGCAGCTGTAGAAGATTTCTCCGGAGCTTTAAATGTTCCAATAATAGTTTCGCCATGTATTCAACCGCCGCCGCAACTAGATTACACTTATAAAACATATTCTTTTATCATTGAATTAACTGATAACAATACTGGTTATACTGTTGCTTTTCAAACCTACAGCAGACAAAATTCAAATAACGTTAATCCAAATCAAGGTGCAAACTATGGTTGTACCATTCCTGGTTTAAACGTTTTACCAAGACCACAAATCGATAATTCTCCAGCATATAAATTACCAATCTCAGCAATTTGCGAAAATTCACCATTTACATTAGATTTTAGCGCAACAGATCCTGACGCCGGTGATTCATTAGTTTATAATTTTTGCGATGCCTTTAATGGAGGGCCGGCCACTTTGGCTGATTTTCAAGACCCTGTGGCTCCGCCATATGGAGCAGTTACATACATTGCACCTTATACTTCTTCTAGTCCAATGGGTAGCCAGGTTACTATAAATTCAAGTACCGGGATTATATCTGGTATAGCACCCGGAGTAGGTAAATATGTTATTTGTGTTTGTGCATCTGTTTATCGAGATGGCGTTTTAATAACCGTACATAGAAAAGATTTGATTGTTGAAGTATCGGGTTGCGTTCCACTAACTGCAATCCCTAACTTTAACCCCATTACCTGCGATGGTTTTACAGTAACTTTTCATGAAGCCAGTTCAGGTAACCCAACAACATTTTTCTGGAATTTTGGTGACCCTGCCAGTGGTACTGCAGATACTTCCACTTTGCAGGTACCCACACACACTTTTACTACCGCAGGCATTTTTAATATCAAACTAAGAGTTTCCATTGCCGGCCAATGCACCGATTCCATCATAAAACCATTAAGTGTATTCCCCGGTTTTGTTCCGGGCTTTAAAGCTTCGCCAATACTTTGTGTGGGGCAACCCATTCAATTTAACGACACTTCCAAAACCACTTATGGCACGGTAAACAGCTGGCGATGGGATTTTGGAGACCTTACCACACTGGCGGATACCAGTATTTTCCCCAATCCAACTTATACTTATCCACCACCAGGCGCTACTTATAATGTAAAACTGGTGGTTACCAACAGTAAGGGCTGTATTGATTCCATCACCAGGCCAATAACCATCTCCGATCTTCCCATAGTTGATGTTTTTCCTGCCGATACCATTTACTGCGGACTGGATTCTATTCAACTAACGGGAACAGGTACGGGTAGTTTTAACTGGCTGCCCAACACCAATATTATCGGGGCCAATACGGCAACACCAACCGTATTTCCCTCCAGTACCACAACATATTATGCCACACTTACCAATTTAGCCGGTTGCAGCAGCAAAGATTCGGTAACGGTCACGCCCAAATTCGATCTTACCAATGCCTTTACCGGCCCCAGCCCCATTTGCGAAGAAGACACCATAACCTTAACGGGTACCAGTAATTATGCCCCCAATGTAAGCTGGCAATGGAGCCCGGTGGCAACGGTAGCATCTCCCACAAACGGAACAACAAGAGTTTTTCCTGCATCAACCACCAATTATATTCTTGCCACTACCTGGGGCAAAAATTGTGTGGCCACTGCCAGTAAAATAATTACCGTAAAGCCTTTGGCGGTACCCAATGCAGGGCCAAGCCCGGTTATTTGTACCGGGCAGCAATCCACGCAATTAACAGCGAGTGGGGGCGACACGTATAGCTGGTCGCCTGCAACGGGTTTGAGCAATCCCAATATTGCCAATCCTGTGGCATCTCCGGGTGTTACTACTATTTACACGGTAACAGTTGGCGTTAACGGTTGCCCCAAAACCAGGAACGACAGTTTAATTGTAACCGTTCAACCTTCGCCGCCACTTACAGTATTGAACGATACGCTGATCTGCAATACCGATACTTTGCAACTCACTACTACGGGTATTGGCAATTATACCTGGAGCCCCAATTATATGATCAGCAGCACCACAGTGCCCAGTCCGCTGGTAAGCCCGGATGTGCCCACAAAATATTTTGTACGGTTAACAGATGCTTTCGGCTGCCATAGCGATGATACTGTTTTTGTGGATGTAAAAGATCATGTAACACTTTTTGCAGGCAATGATACCACCATTTGCCAGACCGATGGTTTTTTACTCACAACGCAAAGTGATGCCCTGCACTATAAATGGAGTCCCGCAACTTATTTAAATTTTGATACGTTAAAACGTCCTTTTACTTTACCTCTTACTACCATTACCTATCATGTGGTAGCCAATATCGGCAAATGCCAGAGCCAGGATGATGTAACCATAAAAGTGGTGCCTTACCCTGCTGCCAATGCAGGGCCGGATGCTTCAATATGCCCAGGCTTTTCTGCACAGCTGATTGCTTCAGGCGGCAGCAGTTATTTATGGACGCCGGCTACTTTTTTAAACAACCGCAATATTGCCAATCCACGTTCCATAAATCCAGCTGCTTCTATACGCTATATTGTAGCGGTTACGGATACACTGGGTTGTCCTAAACCTGTAAGAGATACAGTTTGGGTAAATGTGTATCCCAAAGTAATTGCCAATGCCGGGCCAAGAGATACCAGCGTGGTATTGGGCGAACCTTTAGCTTTAAATGCTGCCGGCGGTGTTACGTATTTGTGGAGCCCTGTCACCTGGCTGAATAACCCTGCCATACGAAATCCCGTTTCTCTGCCACAAAGCGATATTTTATATGTGGTTACCGCAACATCGGCTGGTGGTTGCATTGGCACCGATAGTATACTGGTGCATGTGTTTAAAGTAGATCCCGATATGTATGTGCCTACTGCATTTACGCCTAATGGTGATGGTAACAATGATATCTTAAGGCCCATTTTACTGGGCATGAAAGAGCTGCGCTATTTCAGGGTATATAACAGATTTGGTAACCTGGTGTACAGCACTACCGAAATAGGGAAGGGATGGGATGGCATTTATGGTGGTAAGGGTCAAGACCCTGCAACATTTGTATGGATGGCAGAAGGGGTAACTTACAAAGGAGAAGTGAAGAAGAAGAAAGGGTATGCTGTGCTGATAAGGCAGTAAGAAATGGCCCACAGATGCCGCGGAATACGCAGCCGAAATGAAATGTTCAATGTTCAACATACAATACTCAATGTTCAATAAAAACGCACTTGCGTTATGTTAGACAAATTCAACCTTAAACACTACTTTTTTATTAACCCGTTGCTGCGTAATTTGCAAGCATGAATAATATCGTATTAATTACCGGTGCCACATCCGGCATAGGAAAAGCCTGCGCTGAAAAGTTTGCGGCTGCCAGGCATGATCTTATTATTACCGGAAGAAGGAAAGACAGGCTTGAAACCTTAAAAGCTGAACTGGAATCTGCTTACCAGGTTTCGGTATTACCGCTTTGCTTTGATGTGCAGGATAAAGCGGCTGTATTTGCAGCTATCAGTAATTTGCCTGCAGCATGGCAAACTATTTCTATACTGATTAATAATGCCGGGCTTGCGCTGGGCAGGGATAGTTTTGAAGATGCCGATATGAACGATTGGGAAACCATGCTGAATACCAATGTGCATGGCTTGTTGTATGTTACCAGGGCCGTATTGCCTTTTATGATCGCTCAAAAAAAAGGGCATATTGTGAATATGGGTTCTGTTGCAGGTAAAGAAGTGTATGAAAAAGGCAATGGCTATTGCGCCAGCAAGTTTGCGGTAGATGCCTTAAACAGGGCCATGCGTATCGATCTTTTAAAACATAATATTAAAGTAACCGGTATTCATCCGGGTGCTGTGGAAACTG
This sequence comes from Ferruginibacter profundus, assembly GCF_054783275.1. Classification (NCBI taxonomy): domain Bacteria; kingdom Pseudomonadati; phylum Bacteroidota; class Chitinophagia; order Chitinophagales; family Chitinophagaceae; genus Ferruginibacter; species Ferruginibacter profundus. Next base: position 1,057,059 of record NZ_BAAGQW010000002.1, read on the forward strand.
AATTTTCTTTAGTACGATATAAAGGAGATGCTTCTACCGCAGCAGCTACCTACAACGGCATTACCCCGCTTACAGGTGCAGATATTGCCGAAACCATATTTTACTGTTGCCACCTGCCGGCTCATGTGTGTATCAATGATTTAGTAATCACTCCCACGCAACAGGCCGATGCCTTTTACTTCAATAGAAATCAATAGATTAGCTGTTAAAATATATTTATAAAAAGGATATATTTTATTTAACTTCCGTGGCACAATATTGGCTTTATAATTAGCGTTCATGAGGCAACTGAACTCGGTTCAATAAAAAAATTATGAAAACCGGGGCAGAAGTTGTAAATTGTATTATCCTATTACTTAAGCGAAAGACCAATGAAACGCCTTATAACCTTATCCACCATTATTTTTTCCATTTTTTTAACCGCTTCGCAAGCCGATGCCCAGGATGTGATACGCCAGCAACCATGCTCCAGTCCGGCTATTGCCCACCAGGCCGATAGCGTTAAACAGGAATTGGCAAAGCAAGGTTTTATTGTAGTTAAAGAGGCATCCATGGAAATGGAAAGTGAATACGAAATGCCGGTAATTGTTCCGCTTACAGAAGGCAGTTGGTACCAGTTTGTATTTATAGGAGATATTACCTCTAAATTATACGAAGTAAGAATGTTTGACTGGAACGAAAAGCAGGTGGTATACCAGAAAAAGATGTGGGGCGATGTGGATGGTAATGTGATCAGTTATTCTTACATACCTAAATTTTCTGAATACCATATGATGAAGCCTGTTCAGGTAAATAAAAAGAAGAAGAATTTATGCGGCTACGTAATGCTGCTGAAAAAAGTTAAGTAAGTTGTTTTTTGCTTGGTTATAATTTAAAAGAGTCCTGTATAATGCGGGACTCTTTTGTATTCAGGGGATGTGGCCCGCAGAAGGCGCAGAAAGGTTTATAATTTACAATAGCTGCACTTCGTGTTACTGCCTTAAATTTTTAGCCAATCAAATTGGATTGAATTAGCATGCGGAGTGATAGAGAGCACAGAGGTAATAATTATTAATTCCTTACTTCTGCGAAATCTGTGGGCTAATTAAAAAGTCCCCACCAAAAATGATGAGGACTAAAAATATTCATTTGAAATATTATTGCCTATTGCGCTAACGACACGTTCACCTGCACCCCTGCCCTTGTGTTGGTAATAGGCGCACTGGAAGAAATGTAAGGAATTACCCTGCGCTGCTCAAAGTAGAACTTGATCTGTACCCTGTTGCTCAGGTAATAATCAACCGTTGGATTAATGGTGATCTCTTTACTACCACCGGTTGCAAAATTATTATCCTGGTCTAAGCGGCTGTTAGCAGTTACGTTGTCTCTTATCTTAAAGTCTAAACGGAAATTGATCTCATTTTCCAGTTTGGTTTTGCTGGCATTGGGCTTTTTACTTTGCAGGAATTTAGGCAGGGTTAAACCTCCTAATAATTTCATGCCTCTTTTCCTGTAGCCGGCCCCTATACTAAATTCTGAACTGCGTACTTCACTTAATTGAAAATCGATAAGGCTTAAACTCAACTGCCTTGATTTGGCATATTCAAATTTAAACTGCATCTGGTTCGTGAACATCATATCCACGCCTAGTAGCGGTGCAAATTGCTCGCCGATTGAAATATTAGGCACTAAGAAATAAGGAATAAAGTTTTTAGATAAGGTATCGTAAAAAGACGGGTACCCATATCTTGAAACATCCTGGTACAGTAATGCCGAAGTAAATCCATTCATGCTCAGGTTACCAATGTAGCCATGTGATAAAGAGAAGTTGGTAAATATTTTTTCCAATCCTTTCACCCTGCTCAATCCGTTATAATCCACTTTCCAATTGGGCTTTGGCAAAATTGCCCTGAAAGGATTAGACCTGATATTAGGATTGCTTTGTTTGATCAACGCTACGGAGTTAGGATCTTTACCCGTGTATGCCGCAATGAATGCGGGCACCAACACGTCAACTGCATATCTTCCGTAACCATAGTAATAACCATCGGCACCGGTACCTTGTGCTTTACTGTAAGGATTGGCATTACCCAAACGTTGTGATAATATTAAACGGTAATCCTGGAATTTCCTGAAGGTTTCAGAAACCCTGTTAGGATCGAATTTGCCGAATAAGGTTTTGTAAGAGATATAGCTGATATCAAAACCTCCCCCTGCATAAGGGTTGAGGTGACCGAATTTATAATTGGTACCACCGCTCGTGTCTGCGTAGCGGAACGTTTCTGAATAATTTTTATTGAAGGTCTTTTTCAGATTCACAGAAATGGTCAGGTCTTTTACCGGTTCTACCTGTGCTGTAAGCGTAATGGTCTGGTTAAAGTTTTGCGTAAACAAGGAGTTGAAAGTAGTGTCTTTTGTTATCAATCCTTTTTGTGCGGCATTATTCAGCCACGTAGTATCTGGTTGACGCCCTAATATAAAGTCTACTCCGGGTGCCATGCTCTTCCAGTTCTGCCCCAAATATTTAGTGCTGTCTGCATAACCCGGCAAACGGGTGTTGGCATTTTCAGAAATGGTAGCGCCTACCTGTTTAATGCTGGTTAATAATTTACCGAATACTTTTTCTACACCGCCAACATAAGGCACTGCAGTTCTGTCAATTATTTTACGTGTTTTAATAACTTTTTTGCCGCTTTTTAAAGTCACGGTGTCTTTTACTTTTTGTATCCTGTTCCTCCATTTTTCCCTGTCATCTTTATTAGATGGTTGCTCCAGCTGGCGTAACCATTTAGACTTTTGATACAAACGGGTAAAATCTAATTGAGCCGTTCCTTCTCTTTGCTGGCCATTTTCTATAATGTTACCCAGGTTTACAGCCAGGCGTGATGCACCGATCCATCCGTAAGTAGCCTGGTAACTAACGTTAACGGTTGTCCAGTCCAGTAAAGGAAATTTGGCCGTAGGTAAAGTATAGGTAAAATTAGCTGTGTGCCTGTACAAAGTATTTCTACCACCCTTCATAAAGTTTTTCCAAACACTGTCTTTCTTTTGTTTGTTATCCAACCTTCCTGCAGGTTCGTCAATTCTTGAATTGTTGGTAGCTGTAAGATCGAAATTCAGTGACCGGGTAAAGTTCCAGCGCAAAATATAATCTCTCTGGAAGATAAAATACTTGTCGTAGGTTTCGGGGATAGCGTATTTTGATGCACCCACGCTTCTTGGTCTTATAGCACCAAACTGGCGGTTGATATCTGCCCTGAAACTTAAGGTAGAAGGAATAAGGTTCACATTAAAATCCTTCACCAGGTCGAACCAATGTGTTTTTGTTTTTTTAAATATCCTTTTAAATGGCTCTATATATTTCGGCTGCGGATTAAACAGGTAACCGATGCCACCATGATGTTTGGTTACCTCATCACTTTCTATTAAAGGATTATGCCTTTTAGTATTGAGGTAGGAATAGCTAACATCAATATTGGAGATATCGTAAATTTTAGGCTTTTTGTTACCCGTCCTGTTTTTACGTACGTTGGTAAAATTGACTGTAGTGGTAGAAGTGAAATCTATCGCATCATTTCTTATCGAGTCTCTTGTTGCTTTATCCTTAGCTGCTTTTAATTTGTCGTTCAGCTTAATATCCATGTCATACGGATCATACTGTGGTTTACTTACAGACTGCGAATAGCTGGCAAAAACCGGGATAGATACCGCAGCTTTCTTAGGTAATAGTTTACCCAGTTCCAATGTGGTTGATACATCAAACTGCGAAAAATTATCCCTGTACCTTTCATTTACCCTTTGCTCCAAAGTACCAAAACCAGCGGTATGTATATTACCTGATAAAGATAATGTACCAAGGTCTGCAAGATTCATATCCACCCTTCCCAATGCTGCGTAGCCACCACTTTCATCAAGTGATATTAAACGCAATTCGTTTACCCACATTTCGCCGCAGGCACCTGCTGACTGATTAGAGTTTTCCACGCTGATCAAAAGGCCTCTTACTTCTGCAAGGTTAGGGCTGCCGATTACCGCGTATTCCTGACCGTTAGCCTGTGTTTTGCGGTATATTTTTGTTATCAATGCAGCAGGATCTGCGTTACGGTTTTGTTTTAATTTTATCAGGTCCTGCAGGTTAACATCCAGGGAATTTGACCCCAGCCATAAAGTATCGTTATAAGCATTAGAGTTGGGATCCATGCTTGCAACATCCAGGCTGGTTAAATTCAATGGTATCCTTATCTGGTAGTAGTTGTTTACAAAATCTGTTCCTATACGAATAACTGCAGTAAGGTCTTTATCATTTAATGTGGTAAGCTTGTTCTTTTTTTCTGCATGTATGTACATGGCTATTTTCTTATACTGCCGCAGATCCTTATTGGGGAAGGTTTGAAAAACACCCCTGGCATCGTCTTTAACCAAATTACAAAACTGCAGGCTCATACTTTGTTCATTCTGCAACAGGTTTACACCATTGCTGCTTAATGTTTGCTGGCGTTCAATTTCTCTTGGCGTACGGTAAGGCAGTGGCAAACGTTTATCGTTTTCTTCAATATTAACAGCACCTACTGTAAATACTGTACCAGGATTAGGTACCGGCGCATACTGGCCCGAATTATCGATCTTGTTATTAAAATTACGCCAGGTATTTCTTGTTAACTGCAATTCACCAAAACGCAATGTAACGCTATCATCAAAATCTGTAAGGAACATCCTCACAAAGCGTATAGATTTAAAATCGGGGATATTACCTACTTTTTTGTTGTACTCGTCTAACGGTATACGGAACTGGTACCAGGTTTCATTCCTGCTTTTACCTGTTGCAAGGCTTACGCTCACTACTTTTTTATCTACAATAAAATTGCTCCCCACATTCATCTGGTTGGCGGGCTTAATATCAACTATATATTGAAAATACTCTTCGGTTTGATTGAGTGTATTATCCCGGTTCAGGTCTTCTGCATCGGGGTATAAAGTAGCGGCAGATGTAAATGTGCTGTTATTATCGGCGATAGGCGAATTACCCTGGGGACTATTGTAATTTTTATAACGCCCAAGGATACCTGTACCCTGCTGATCAAAATTATCGCCCCTGTAATTCTGGTAGTTATCGCTTGACGGATCTTTCAAGGCATCCAGATAAGCTTTTGACCCGGCGCCAAAACTGGTTCTTAACTGGTTAAGGTAAGCGCTGCGTTTATTTACTTCAGCTGTGTCATCCAATCCATCCAAACCAACGTCCTGGTATACCCTGTCATCAGGATTGTTACTGAAAGCATTAGTTACCTGTATAGGATTACGTGGCACACGGCCCCAGTTGGTATTATCTACCGGTGCAGGTGCATTGGGTGTGCTTAGACCATTCTCATAAAATCTTTTACCATCTTTTAAAATATCTTCCGATACATTACCAAAGTTAAAATAGAGTTTACCACCTGTAGAAGCATCGGCAGCTGGCCTTTTTTCTGAATTGATATAAGGATCCTGCAACCAGAATTCCACAAACTCAATATTACTGGTTTCAAAATCGGTCTGATCAAGGCTACGCATCAAACCACCCCAGCGTTGTTTGGGTTGTGTTAACTTACCATTTGCTGTAACGTTTACATCATCGTAGTTATAAGGCCCTTTATCGGTAGGGTAATAAGACAGATCAAAAGTTTGCAGAAAGCTTTCGCCAAAGCCGGTGGTACGCTGAGGGAAGATCTCTTTCTGATATACCTGGCGAACCCTCGGGTCACTTAATTCGATAGGATCACCACCCAATGGGTTATTACTTCCCCTGTACTGCTGTAAGGTTTGTTCAATCTGGTACCAGGCTATTTTACTCCTGTTTTTACCATAATCAATATTATCATTTAAGGCAGCTTCAGGGAATTTAGGATTACCTGAAGCATCTGTAGCTCCCTGCGGAGTAGAAGCCAATGTCCATATATTTTGCGGAAAACGCAGGTCGATACCGGATTTGCTGCTTTCAAAATCATCCAGGTAAGAAGTACCATTAGACCCTTTACCAATTTGCGGCGCATGGCCTGGCTTTAAAGCGGCACCTTCGGCAAATACATTTATTGAAGACGGTGCTGTGGTAGAGTAAAATGGCAGCTTATCCAGCAACTTGGTAATACGTGGAGTTTCTTTGCGGTAATTCACATCCAGGCCATACATGGTATTACGGATAGGATCTTCGCCAATATTGGTTTTATTGAAGAAGGGCCTTTCGCCCAGGCGCACTAATGTACCTCCAAAAGAAAGTTGTTCTTTAGCGGTATTTTTAGCATTATAATCAAATCTTAAGCCGGTGTAATTTCTTGTCTGCAACCCATAACCGGCGTTATTTTCATAATTCACCTGTACGGGTAAGCCTGCATTAATGATGGCGGTATTAATAATCTTTATAGTTCCCAGGTCGTAGTTAATATCATAGTCCACACCCTCCAGTAAGGTTCTTCCTCCTGCAGTTACAGTAACCGAACCACGGGGAATATTATAGCCAATGCTGATATCAGAAGAACCTGAAATTTTTGCCGATCCTTTTAATACAAAGCGGTTAAGGTTAGGGTACTGCTGTGCCACCGCTTTTATGGAATCATATAAAGCATAATACAAAGTATCTTTTATGGTAGCCGAATTGGGATTAGTATAAATGCCCTGCGCAAGGTCTCTCCCAAACGGTTCCAGCACCGGGAACATTACCCTGCTGAATTGCGGAAATACCGTGTATCCATCCACGTAATCAAATACACCATCGGGTTGTGGGTCGCCCTGGTTATTCAGCCGGTCTAAATTGATCAGTGAAATAATAGGGAAACCGGCATTTTTATTTCCAAAAGGCACATATCTTTTTAAACCCAGGCCCGGCTCCTGGTACAATACATCCAGTTTAAAATCTGTTGGTGTTAGTGTACCATAACCAATAGCATACACATTCTTCAGCATTAAATTCCATATCGGTAAGTTAGGGCGCTGCGAAGTGGCTTTAAGCAATTTTAAGAATAGTATTTTTTGAGTAGCTGATGCACTATCCGGAGGAAGATCCTGCGAAAATTCACCCACCTGGAAGATTTTTCCGGCATAGGAATATTGATAGGCCACTGCCAGTACTTCATCTGTTTGTAAAGGCTGGCTTAAAGAAATAAAACCCACCGAAGGGTGAAAAGTGTATTGGGTAGAATCTAATTTACGGGCATAGGTTTTTTCAAAATCCTGTACCGGTTGCAGGCCCAGGCTTATCAGGTTATTGTACACTGATGAGGGGTTACGATTGCTGGCATTAGAAATAATGCTTGAATACAAAGCATTTGAACCATTAGTAGGTATTCCTGGATTTACCAGGTTACCATCTTCGCCCAGGTTGGCTAAACCCACCACATCCCTTGTTTCTACAGTGGCGCCGGTTTTATTGGTTACCCAAACTTCCATCCTTAATATTTTGATGGGGGCAGTTACTGCAGGGATGGTAGACATTACTTTATTGTAATTGGCCCTGAAATATTGTGCTGCCAGGAAGTGGCGGTTTTCTTCGTATTCATCTGCTTTTACTTCAAATAACTGTGATGAAGTATTGCCTTGTAAATTGGCCGTTTGCCTTTGTGATTTTTGGTTAGCTAAAACAGCCGTAACAAAAAGTTTACCGAATTGTAATTGTGTTTTGATACCAAATAATTGCTGTGCACCCGGTATTAATGTGCTTCTGCTGGGGAAAGAAACAGAACCGAGTTCAAAACGTTTGATGATCTCATCATCCAGGCCGGTATAGTCTAATTTCAACTGGTTATCCTGCCCGAAATTGGCCAGGTTATTATAATTGATCGGGAATTTTAATTTACCACCGATATCAGCATTTACATTTAATTGTATCTGCTGGTCAAAATCGAAGCCGCCGTTTTTTCTTGCGGCTTCAGGTAAAGTAGGGTTTTTAATATTCTGGCCCTGGTACCCTGCAGTGATGCCCACATTACCTTGTGGGGTAATATTAATTTTGCCGTTACCAAATAAGCGGTTGAATAAATTGTCATAGATAGACAGCTTGGGTTTTATTTTACCCCGGTTAAGTATAGTGGTAGTGTTGGCTCTTTTTTGAAAATATTCTATTTCCATCTGCCTGCCACGCAGTTTCCAGTATTCTTCGGATGAATAAGTGGTGGGTGTGCGGTAATATTTATTACCCACTTTTTCATACACGGTATATCTTTTGGTCTTTGGATCGTATACTACAGAATCCCTCAGGTTAGATGGATTCCTGAGATCGAGTGTATTTTTTTTAGGGTCAGAAACGGGGTCTCCTCTCCTGTCGTGGATAGGATAATGTAATGAATCCTGAGCGGCAGCCTTATTTACAGCAAATAGTGCCCCCATTACTGACAGCACCCCACAGCAGATTATGTTCGGAAAAAATTTTCTTATAAGCAACATCCGGTAAATCAATTAACGTAGAGTTCTGTCAAATGGTTTTTAAGGCTTTTTTAATTAAATCTTCTAATTTAGATACAGATGGTTCGTTCAGGATAACTTTTTGGATGGATTGCTCTGCCTGTTGCCTTGATATACCTAGTGCAACTAAGGCATTTAACGCATCCTGTTCCAAACTATTGCCCCAATTGGGTGAAATACTTTCGTTTAAAGACTGCTTGCCCAGTTTGTCTTTGAGCTCCAGTACCAAACGTTCGGCAGTCTTCTTTCCTATTCCTTTGACGCTTTCCAGCAACTTAACGTTGCTTTGAATGATTGCCCTGCTTACTTCTTCGGGTTTTAAGGAGGACAGCATCATCCTTGCAGTAGCTGCTCCCACCCCGGAAATGCCTATTAATAATAAAAACATTTCCTTTTCCGATTTCTCAAAAAAGCCAAACAATACATGAGCATCTTCTTTTACCTGCAGGTGCGTATACAACTTACCTTCATTAAGGTTTTGAATATGCGAATACGTATTGAGGCTGATATTTACTTCATATCCCACACCGTTAACATCTACATATACCTGTGCCGGTGTTTTATCGGTAAATTTTCCTTGTAAATATGCGTACATTAATCAGTTCTCAGTTAATAGTTCTTAGTTAAAATGCAGCACTTTATTACAATGAGCGCCTTTGTTTAGTTTTACATAGCGAAAATAGGAATAATTTGTGAGCATCGTTGTTAAAATAGCAATAGCTATTTTTTATGTACTTTTATCGTTCAGAAACCAATAAAACAGAACCGATTAAACAAACTCCCGATTTACATGCAAAAAATTACTGCTGCTATCAGCGCTGTTGGCGGATATGTACCCGAATACAGGCTTACCAACAAAGAACTGGAAACCATGGTGGATACCAATGATGAGTGGATACGCTCCCGTACAGGTATTGAAGAAAGAAGAATATTAAAAGGCGAAGGCCTTGGCAGCAGCGATATGGCGGTGCCTGCTGTGTTGGAATTGTGTAAAAAAAGAGGCATTGACCCCGGCGAAATTGAATGCCTGATTTGCGCAACGGTGACGCCTGATATGGTTTTTCCTGCCACGGCCAACATAGTATGCGATAAGATTGGGGCTGTTAATGCATTTGGATTTGATATTGGCGCTGCCTGCTCCGGCTTTTTGTTTGCGCTTACCACAGGTGCCAGTTTTATTGAAAGTGGCCGCTATAAAAAAGTAGTGGTGGTTGGGGTAGATAAAATGAGCAGTATTATTGATTATAGCGACAGGACCACCTGTATTATTTTTGGTGATGGTGCCGGTGCGGTATTATTAGAACCTAATGAAGAAGGCTGTGGGGTTTTAGATAGTATATTAAAAAGCGATGGCAGCGGCAGCAAATATTTACACATGAAGGCAGGTGGATCCGTAAAGCCTGCAAGTATGGAAAGCGTGTTGGCCAAAGAACATTATGCTTACCAGGAAGGCCAGGCGGTTTTTAAATTTGCCGTAAAAGGCATGGCTGATGTTAGTTACGAACTGATGGAACGTAATAATTTAACTGCTGATGATATTGCCTGGCTGGTACCGCACCAGGCCAACCTGAGGATTATTGATGCTACCGCCAACCGCATGAGTTTACCCAGGGAAAAAGTGATGATCAATATTCAGAAATATGGCAATACCACGGCGGGTACTTTACCGCTTTGTTTGTGGGATTGGGAAAAGCAATTGAAGAAGGGTGATAATATTATTTTAGCTGCTTTTGGTGGCGGGTTTACCTGGGGAGCGACGTGGCTGAAGTGGGCTTATAATAGTTGATTTTGGATATAGGATTTTAGATTTATGATATAAGTATTGTGATAGATTATAATGAAATCACAAATCATACATAATAAATAAAGCCTCTGATTAATCAGAGGCTTTATTTTATAATAGGTTGAATGTGATATTACATATTACCACCTGCTTCCACCACCGCCACCGCGGTTGTTAGAATAACCACCACCGCCACGACTTCCGCCGCCGCCGTAACCACCGCCGCCGGTTCTTGCTTCTCTTTCTTTAGCAACAGAAACTGACATTGCACGTCCTTCTACTTCTTTGTTGTTAAGGCCAGCCATTGCAGCTTTACCTTCTTCGTCGTTACCCATTTCTACAAATCCAAAACCACGGCTTCTGCCTGTTTCCCTGTCTGTAATTACTTTAGCTGAAGATACTTCACCAAATTTTGAAAAAAGATCTGATAATTCTGTATCAGATGTGTTGAAACTTAAATTTGAAACATAAATGTTCATGATAAAAAAATTAAAAATTAAATAAATTAAATGCCTTTGCATTAAGGAGAAAGCAAACTATAAAGACGGGAAAACTATTGTGGTGAGAAAATTTGAAAAATAGAATCTATCAATAATACTTTGAACTAAATACGATAATACAGTGCAAACATACACTAATAAGCCCACAACAAGGCATTTATTTTTTGTGGAAGCTTTACCAGCCTGAGTTTTAACAGTTAATACTAATTCTTCGGAGGGCTTTACGCAATGGAAATTCTTTACTTATTAGCTATATTTGTATCCTAACTGCAATCTATGAAAAGAATACTTTTACTTTTATTGGTTATCTTTTTCTCCAACTATAGCTTTTGCCAATCCTCCCGTTTTATCGTTCGTTTTAAAGATAAAGGCACCAACCCCTATTCACTCAGCAATCCTTCGGCTTATCTTACCAACCGTGCTATTCAACGGCGTACCAGGTATGCTGTAGCCATCGATTCCTCGGATCTGCCGATAACACCAAGGTATATTGATAGCATACGCCTGGCAGGTGCTGTTACCATTCTTAACAGCAGCAAATGGCTGAACCAGGTGGCGATACAAACAACGGATGTTAATGCACTGAACAAGATCAGCAGTTTTCCATTTGTTATCAGCACCAATCCCATTGCGGCATTGATACAACCTGCAGAAGTGCCGGTAAATAAACAATTGGACGCTACCGGCAATTTTGCTCCCGGTGATCACCTGCCGCAAAACACAATAAGTGATTATTACAGTTACGGACAGTCATTCGGCCAGGTGCATTTGCATAACGGAGAGTTTTTACACAACCGGGGTTTCAGGGGAGAAGGTATGCAAATGGCGATGCTGGACGCAGGTTTTTATCATTACTTAAGTTTACCCACGTTTGACAGTATACGAAATAATAACCAGGTGCTGGGTACCTGGGATTTTGTTGCCGGCAATGCCAGTGTGGATGAAGATCATACACATGGTATGAATTGCCTGAGTACAATTGCAGCTAATATGCCCGGCGTATTTATGGGTACCGCACCTAAAACATCTTTTTATTTATACCGTACCGAAGATGTGAATTCAGAATACCCGATAGAGGAACAGAACTGGGCAGCAGGCATTGAAAGAGCCGATAGCCTGGGCGTAGACGTTTGTTCAACTTCATTAGGTTATTTCACTTTTGATAACCCGGCGTTCAACCACACTTATGCTGATATGGATGGCAATACCACCTTAATTGCAAAGGCTGCGGATATGGCTGCCAAAAAAGGAATGCTGATAGTGGTTGCAGCAGGTAATGAAGGTACCAGCAGCTGGCACTACATCATCACGCCTGCCGATGCGGATAGTGTAATGGCGGTTGGCGCTGTAACCACCAACGGTGTAGTAGGCGGTTTCAGCAGTTTTGGGCCCAGCAGCGATGGACAGGTAAAACCCAGTGTTGCAGCAGTAGGTGTTGGTGCAGTAATTGCCAACAGTGCCAATGGCCAACCCACATTTGGCAATGGCACTTCATTTGCCTGCCCTAATATGGCGGGATTGAGCACCTGCTTATGGCAGGCTTTTCCCGAAGTGAATAACATGACGATCATCAATACACTACAACAGTCCGCTACCAGGGCTGCAAACCCTGATGACCGGGTGGGATACGGCATACCGGATATGAAGAAAGCCTTTGTAATGCTGATCAAACAATTGCATTCGCAACAGGTTGCTATATCCAACTGCAAAACCAACCTGCAATGGAATGTAAAAACAGATTCTGTTATCAGTCTGGTAGTAGAAAGAAAACTGAGTTCTGATATTAATTATATACCACTCAATACACTTACTTCAACAGGTGCTTTTGCAGCAAGAAATTTTACCTATAATGATGACCTTTCAACAATTACCAGCACCACTATTAAATACAGGCTTAAAGTGAATATTGCCAGCGATACCAGCTTTTATTTAGATTCGGCAACAGTGAATTTTGTGCCTAAGCCAAATTTTGGTGCAGATAAATCAATCACCCGCTGCAGCGACAGCAGTTTAAATTTAACTACTTTATACAGCACTGCTGGTTTAACTGCTTTATGGACCCTGAATACCATTACTGTGGCTAATCCTTCGGCAGTGAATGTTTCAGGCATTTATCAATTAACCGGCAACAATACTTCGGGTTGTGCTGATACCGCATTGGTAACCTTGAATTTTATTGCCAAGCCAAATCTTGGTGCAGATAAAGTGGTTGCAAAATGTACAGACAGCAGTTTTAATTTAACCACTTTGTTTACCACAACAGGTTTAACCACTTCATGGACAATTAGCGGTACTCCTGTCGCCACTCCTTCTGCCGTAAGTGTTGCAGGAATTTATCGTTTGATTGTTGTTAATACTTCCGGCTGTTCGGATACAGCATTGGTAACAGTAAATAATGACCCGCAGCTTTGTCCTGTAATTATTAATAAAATCACTATCACCCCTAACCCGGTGAGTGACAAACTTAAAGTGGTTATTACCAATAAAAATGGGATAAAAGCAGAGCTCATAATTTATAATACGCTTGGAGAAAAAATATATAGTACCACAGGGCAGCAGGCAGCAGGTACACAAACCTATTCCATACCAATGAAGCAAATGGCGTCGGGGGTTTATTATGTAGCTGTATTTATAAATGATAAAAAAGAAGCCGTGAAGCAAATAGTGAACCGGTAATTATTTCTTAAATACCGCTACAAACATAGAGTCTGCCTTTATATCATAGCCTTTTAATAATTCCATGTGCAGTATCTGCAGGTTGAATTTTTCTTTGATAAAGTGTGCCACTTCTTCATTTTCTTCTTTAAATACCGAACAGGTAATGTAAAAAAACAACCCTTCTGTTTGCAGGTAAGGTATTACGTTAGTAACTATCTGCTTTTGGCGCTGCGTAAACTCTGCAATAATTTCCGGTTTAAAATAAAAAAGATTTTCGGGTGTACGGCTCCAGGTACCGCTGCCTGTACAAGGTGCATCGCAAACAATCAGCTGGTAATTATACAATGGCAATACACCCTGCGTGCCTTTTGCCGTTAATGCAGGAAATTTAAACCCGGGGGTATTCAGGTCTCCTAAAAAATAATTGTAATTCTTTATACCGGCTTTATTAAACCGCTGGTGCAGGTTTAACAGAATACTCAGCCTGATATCAGATACGGTAAGCTCAATATTTTTTTTCAGAATATCAAATAATAAAATGGATTTACCGCCACTTGCCGCACAACAATCCCAGGCTGTAACTGCAGCCTTGCCGATTGCAAAACCTTTTAAAAAATTAAATACCTGCTGCGAATTATAATCCTGTATCACAGCTTCCCTGTCGGTTTCAATTACCTCATCCAGCTTAGTGGCATTGGATAATGCAATACAATCTTCATCCATTAAGGCCAATGGGATTTTTGCTTTTTGTAATTTCTGAACAACGATATTTTTTTTATTAGGCCTTACCCGTAAAAATAATTTGGGTTGTTGTAAAAAAGATTCGCAGAATTTTGAATGGCTTACTGCAGCTGTTAATTCTTCTTTAAAAGGAAATATTTCTTTTGCTGAAAAACTGATCAACGCTATTTTTTCTTCCAGGGGTTTTCCTATCCACTCGTCCCACTCTGGTTTAAAAAAATGGATGACCTCATTGTAAATGGTTTCGCTTAAAAACAAGCCCGTTAAAATATTATCTTCAACAGAACCAGTAGCGGCAGCTTTTCCTAAACGGAAATATGCATAACATAGTGAAGCGATATATTTCCTGTCTTTGGAACCGTATTTTTTATTGGCTGCAAAAAACTTTTTTAAATAACTGGCAAAAGGTTCCTCTCCCTTGTATAATTCAAGTAATCTTTTGCTAGTATTTAAATAGGATTGGTAGCGCATTTGTACAAAAATAAAGCCTGTTGCGAAACAACAGGCTTAAAAACGTTGAAACTCTATTTATATTATAATTCCAGCAAACTCTTTACGGGATCTTTTCCAAATAATAATAATGCAGGATTTTCCAGTAATTCTTTGACCCTTACCAGGAAACTCACCGATTCCCGGCCGTCAATAATACGGTGATCGTAGCTTAATGCCAGGTACATCATTGGTTTAATTACCACCTGGCCATTAACTGCCATTGGCCTTTGCAGAATATTATGCATACCCAAAATAGCCGATTGCGGAATGTTGATGATCGGTGTACTCATCATCGACCCGAAAATACCGCCATTAGTGATGGTGAAGGTTCCCCCGGTCATTTCTTCTATGGTCAGTTTATTGTCTTTTGCCTTGGTGGCCAGTTCTACCACTTTCTTTTCAATTTCGGCCATGCTCAGGCTTTCGGCATTTCTTATTACCGGTACCACCAACCCTTTGGGGGCACTTACAGCAATGGAGATATCGCAGTACTCATGATAAATAATATTTTCGCCATCAATGTAGGCATTTACCGATGGCCATTCCATTAATGCATAGGTACAGGCTTTGGTAAAGAAACTCATAAAGCCCAGGTTGACCCCGTGGCCTTCTTTAAATTTATCCTTATACTTTGCTCTTATTTCCATTATGGCACTCATATCCACTTCGTTAAAAGTGGTGAGCATTGCCGTGGTATTTTTTGCTTCCACCAAACGACGGCTGATGGTTTTGCGGAGATTGCTCATTTTTTCCGGCCTGTCGGTACGGCCAAACATAGCAACGCCTGGTTTTCGGCCGGGATTACTCAATGCTTCCAATACATCCTGTTTCACTATTTTTCCGTTAGAGCCGGTAGCGGTAACAGTTTTAACGTCAACTTTTTTATCGGCAATAATGGCTGCGGCTACAGGAGTAGCTTTGGTTTCGGTTTCAGCTTTGGGATTTATGATTTCAGATTTCGGCGCTTCAGCAGGTTTTGCTGCTGCTTTTTCGGGTGCCTTTTCTGTAGCGGCAGCGGCGCCTTCCGGTTTTGCTGCATCGGTATCAATGGAGCAAACAATATCTCCTATCTTCAAGGTATCGCCTTCCTGTGCAATTATTTTAATGGTGCCGGCCTGCTCTGCATTCAATTCAAAAGTGGCTTTTTCGCTTTCCAGTTCTGCAATTACTTCGTCCCTGTTGGCATAGTCACCATTTTTTTTAAGCCATTTCACTAAAGTTACTTCGCTAATGCTTTCTCCTACAGTAGGAACTTTTATGTCGATTGCCATCTATTTATTTTTATGAGTTGTGCAAATTTCGGGGAAAATAAAGGATTATAGAAATTGATTTGCAGAAATATGGTTAAAAATAAATGTGCAGCTATTGTAAGCTGCACAACTACTATTTTTAAGGGGTGTTTTTCAGTTTTAAACCAGCGAATGCTTCAGGTTCCCAGGTAGGTTTTTAAGATCTTACACCTGGAGGCCGTTCTTAATTTGGTAATGGCTTTGTCCTTAATCTGCCTTACTCTTTCCCTGGTAAGGTTAAATCTTTCACCAATATCTTCCAGGCTTAGTGCATGATCTATACCAATGCCAAAAAAGTAACGGATCACATCTTTCTGCCTTTCGGAAAGGGTACTCAGGGAACGTTCAATTTCTGTTTTTAAGGAAGCTTTAAAAGCCAGTTCATTATCGGTGCTGATGGCATTGGGATTTATCATCACATCCATCAGGGTATTATCTTCTCCATCTGCCAACGGCTGGTCCATACTTACATGGCGGATACCTGCGCCCAGCGTAGCCCTTACTTCTTCTATATCCATTTCTAAAAAAGCAGCCAGTTCTTCTGCACTGGGCTCTCTTTCAAATTCCTGTTCCAATAAAGAATAGGCTTTGCTGATCCTGTTGGAGAGGCCAACTTTATTTAAAGGTAATCTTACAATTCTCGATTGTTCGGCCAATGCCTGCAAAATACTCTGGCGTATCCACCATACGGCATAGGAAATAAATTTAAAGCCCCTGGTTTCGTCAAAACGCTGTGCTGCTTTAATGAGGCCAAGATTACCTTCATTGATAAGATCAGGTAAAGTAAGGCCCTGGTTCTGGTACTGTTTGGCAACAGATACTACAAATCTCAAATTAGCTTTGGTTAGTTTATCCAATGCTACCTGGTCGCCGTTTTTAATACGGATGGCGAGGGAAACCTCTTCTTCGGGAGAGATTAATTCCACTTTTCCAATTTCCTGTAAATACTTCTCTAAACTCTGACTCTCACGATTGGTGATGGACTTGGTGATCTTTAGTTGACGCATGCTCATAAGCCTGCAGTTTTAAAGGTTAGGTTTAGAAATGGTTTGCGGCCTGCCTGCCGGTAGGCGGGTTAATGATTTGTTAAAAAATATTACTATTATTAACGTAATTTATACTATTTAAAGTATCTGACCAAAAAACTTTTTGTAACAACCTGTCTTTCAGCAGCTTTAAAAAGGCATTTTCGCAATGCGGTATGTTAATAAGTAAGCGTAAAATAAATGCGCAAATATTTTGTTACGAGAATTATTTTGTTATTATTGCATGCTTGAAAGGATTTATTAAAATATAAGGATGAGTAAGAAACAATTATTTACATTAGAATACCCGGTTAGATGTTCACCCGGCATTTTGTATGAGTTTTTAAGTACACCAGCAGGCTTACAGGAATGGTTTGCAGATAAAGTGGATGAACGTGATGGCGTTTTTAGTTTTTCGTGGAATGGCACTACTGATAAAGCTGAGTTATTGGAAAGCGAAGAAGATAAATTTGTACGCTTTCATTGGTCGCATATGCCTAAGGGTGAGTATTTTGAATGGAGCATTGAAAAATCTGAAGTTACTAACCAAACCATTTTGGTAATAAAGGACTTTGCAGAAAAAAAGGATATTAAAGACCAGAGCCAGTTATGGGAATACCAGATCAAAGATCTTTTCCATCGTATAGGCAGTTAATATTTTAACAGGTGCAGCAGATCTGAAAAGGCTTTTTGCAACAATACATCCATTTGATTCCACTGGTGTAGTGAAAATTTTGCAGCCACTTTTATAAAGTGCTGTTGTGATAGTGCTGTGTTTATTTCTTCCTCATCCAGTGTATTGGCAGCTATGTAATTGCCGGCTTCAAAATGATGTTCCCATTCGTTATTGTTAGTACATAGGTATAGATTATGTTGCCGCATGGCATTACTGTTGTTTTGCAAAGCCTGTTTAAACATTGTTTTGTAAGTACCCGACAAGTGCAGGGTACAACTAAAGAAATTTCCCCACCAGAACATGGTACGAATGGCGAATATATTTTCCCTGTCAAAACAGCGGGGGTAATCCAGCAGCACATACGGTAATTGCAGGTAATTTTCTCCTTTTGCAATTTTTGGTGCCGTTATAATGGCCGCCGTTGGCAGATATTCCCTTTCGGCTTCAATAATATCCTGCATGGCAACTGCTATTGCGCCAAAAAGCAAATTCACCTTATCGATAATGATACGTTTCGTTAAAATCCATTCCGTATTTGTTACCAATTGCATTTCACCGGAAGAAAGCGTTAATTTTGATACTTCAGTCATAGTAGCATACAATTTACAAATAACTTTTAACAGCCTTTACAAAGGGGTATGATAAAAAAATTAGACAAGCTCATTATTAAATCCTTCCTGGGGCCATTTATTGCTACCTTTTTTATTACCCTGTTCATCCTGTTAATGCAAACTTTGTGGAAGTACATTGATGACCTTGTGGGAAAAGGCCTTGACTTCTGGACGATAGGAAAGTTTATCTGGTACATGAGTGCCACTTTGCTGATGCTGGCCATGCCCATCTCCATTTTATTATCATCTATCATGACATTTGGTAACCTGGGCGAAAGTTTTGAACTGGTGGCCATTAAATCATCCGGCATTTCCTTGCTGCGTTTTATGCGGCCCTTATTTTTTGTAGCGCTATTGCTATGCGGTATCACTTTTGTTTTTGCCAACTACCTGATACCTGTAGCCTATCTTAAATCTACTGCATTGTACAACGATATCATGTATAAAAAGCCGGCACTTGATCTTAAGGAAGGGGTTTTTTATACGCATATTCCTACGTATGCGATTAAGATAGGGAAAAAAGATGCCGACGGCAAAACGATACATAATGTTTTGATCTATGAGCAATCGAACCCGATGCAGGATAATTGTATTGTTGCAGAAACAGGGATCATGAAAACCTCAGATGATAAACAATATTTAGAATTCAATTTACAAAACGGCTATCGGTACCAGGAAAGAGGAAATTCAGGCGATACCGCCACAGAATATATACGGCTGGGCTTTAAAACCTTTAAAAAATTATTTGACCTCAGGGCATTACAAATGGGCGCCACTCCCGATTCTATTTACAAGAGTAATTATAAAATGAAAAGTGTGCGTTTACTCAATATAGGTATCGACTCTTTAAAAAAGATTGATGATTCGTTATACAAGAGAATCAATGCAGAAATAAGTGGTTTCGTTCATTACTTAACTATTAACGACAGCACCTGGAAAAAAAATACAGTAACTGCAAAGGCAGATACTATCGATAATCTTTTACCTGACAGTGCCAGGCTTAACGTATATGAGACCGCTACCAACACAGCCACTTTTATGCGTAACACTATTCAGAATAATATCAGCGAGATAACCAATAAGGATAACGAGATCAAATTTCATAAACTGGAATGGCACAGAAAGTATTCGCTTTCGCTTGCGTGCCTGGTATTATTTTTTATTGGCGCCCCGCTGGGTTCCATAATCCGCAAAGGCGGGTTGGGCATGCCGCTTGTAGTAGCCATTGTATTCTTCCTGATCTTTCACCTGCTGAATATGTTTGGCGAAAAATTTGTAAAAGAAGATATCACTTCTCCCCTGCTGGGCATGTGGCTTTCTGTATTGGTATTAATTCCGGTAGGTATTTTTCTTACCTATAAAGCGTTGCACGACTCACAGTTATTCAGCAAAGAATTTTATAACAGGGTTTTCAAAAGATTCAGGCTGTTTTTAAGTACATTTAGCAAAGCAAAGAATACATTACAAACCTCTAAATAATTTACTATGTCATCAATATCAAAAAGTCGCAGAAAATTTATTGCCAATTCTGCCAAAGGTGCTATTGCCGCAAGCGTAGGGTTAAGTGCTGCAGGAACTTTTATTGCATCCTGTGCCGAAGCAAAACCAATTGCAAAAACTATGGTGTTCACTAATTTTGACCAGCAGCCATTACCTTACAAATACGATGCGCTGGAAAATGTAATTGATGCCATGACGATGGAAATTCATTACAGTAAGCATGCCGCTGCATATGCTAAAAATGTAAAAGAAGCGGCGGCGGCCGAAGCGGTAGACGTAAGCAAACCGTTGGAGGATGTGCTGGCAAAAATTTCAAAATATTCTCCCAAGATGCGTAATAATGGTGGCGGGCATTATAACCACGAATTATTCTGGCAATGTATGAGAGCAAAAACCACAGACAATAAACCTTCCGGAAAACTTGCGGTGGCCATTGATAAGAGTTTTACCTCGTTTGCTGAATTTAAAAAACAATTTGCTACTGCCGGTGCAACAAGGTTTGGAAGTGGCTGGGCATGGTTGTATGCCGATAAGGATAATAATCTTAAGATTGGCTCCACACCAAATCAGGATAATCCCCTGATGGACATCAGCGATATTAAAGGCACTCCATTATTAGCATTAGATGTTTGGGAGCATGCTTACTATTTAAAATATCAAAATAAAAGAGCTGATTATATTGAGAACTGGTGGAATGTAGTAAACTGGGATTTTGTGCAGCAGCGTTTTGAAAAATTATAGCATATTACTAAGAGAAGTTAAATCTTAAAGGCCGGCTTCTTTAAAACATAGTTTACGATTACATAAAAATATTTTTTCGTTTTTATGTAATCGTTTTTATTTGCTCATCCTGTTGCCAAACAGTTTTATGAGAAAATATTTTCCGGTTGCCCTGTTGCTTTTGTTGTGTTCCATTATTACAAAAGCTCAAATGCCACAGCTTACCATTGATGGCAAAACCAATAACGGGGTTCAGTTACAGGCATTAAAAATAGATGTAAAAGTATGCGGTACCGTAGCCAGAACCACCTGGCAAATGACCTTTAAAAACACTACCTCAAAAATACTGGAGGGCACCTTAAACTTTCCGCTTAAAGATGGATTAAGTGCAAGCCGTTATGCATTAGACATTAACGGAAAAATGAGAGAAGCGGTACCTGTAGACCGGGCAAAAGGCACGGAAGTATTTGAAACCATCGAAAGAAGAAGAGTTGATCCCGGCCTTTTAGAAAAAGCAGACGGCAACACCTTCCGTACCCGTATCTATCCTATCAATCCTAATAGCACCCGTACCGTTTTAATAGGTTACGAAGAAGAATTGCCCCTGGCAGGCGATGCTGCATTGCATTATTATCTTCCTTTAAATTTAAAAGATACGGTTGCTGATTTTAATCTTGATTTATCTGTTATTCAATCCGCTACACAGCCCGTTTTTGATTCGTCCCTTAATGAAAACATCAGTTTTACCAACAGCAATAACCAGTACAATGCCGCAATGCATAAAATTAATTATGTGCCCGGGTATGCATTGTCGTTCAGTATACCCAAACCATTGGACGCTGCTGAAGTAATGTTACAGGAATTTGAAAATAAATATTATTACCTCATCAATACAAGGCTGCAAAAAAATGAAAGAGAAAAAACTGCACCCTCAGCAGTAGGTTTGTTGTGGGATGTTTCTTTAAGTGGCACCGGCAGAAATATCAAAAAAGAAATGGAATTACTGGATGCGTATTTTAAAAAACTAAATTCTGCAACCATTGATTTTATTGCATTCAGCAATACTATAAAAAACACAAAAACCTATACGCTTGCGAACGGTAATTGGGAGGAATTAAAAAAAGATATTACTGCATTGCAATACGATGGCGCAACAGATCTAGGCAATCTTAATTTAAAAAATATAAAGGCAGATGAATTTTTACTGGTGAGTGACGGGCACCATACCTTAGGTAATAAAACCCTGCAGTTGGGTAATAAACCTGTGTATTGTATCAATAGTTCTGTAACCGCCGATTACAGCAACCTTAAATTTATTGCCGGCAAAACAGGCGGCCTTGTTATAGATATTCAGCATGAAGCAATAGCAGATGCACTGAAAAAACTGGTAAATCAACCCTTTCGCTTTTTAGGCATTAAACAAAACAATTTCACTAAAGAAAATTATCCTTCTATACCCGTTGTGGTGGCTGATAATTTTGCAGTGGCAGGTATTGCCGATGAAGCTATACAGGAAATGGTTTTGCAATTTGGTTATGGCAACAATGTGACCTACGAAAAAACAATCACCATCAATTCTGACAAACAACTTTGCGAAAACTTCGACATCACTAAAGTGTTTGCACAAAAGAAAATTGCAGAACTGGATATTCAATACAATCAAAATAAACAGGAGATTGAAAGACTGGGCAAACAGTTTGGGGTGGTTACCCGAAATACTTCTTTAATTGTTTTGGAAACCATTAACGATTACCTGCAATACCAGATAGAACCGCCTGCAGAATTGAGACAGGAATATGACAGAATTATGAAAATGCGTGGCGGCGATATCATTACAAAAAAAGAAGCCGACCTGAGAAATTCATTAAATATGATGGCGGTATTGAAAGGCTGGTATGATAAAAAAGAAGTAGTTACCACACCGGCGCAAAACAACCCTGTTGCAATACAACGGCCTGTTGGCATCACTCCAAGGCCTGTTGGAGAAACCAAAACCCTCTCGGGTAAAATAACTGATAAAGATGGCAATGCCGTTGCAGGCTCAACAGTAATGCTAAAAGGTACCCATACGGGTGTATCATCGGATGCCAATGGGGGCTTTAGCATACGTGCCAAAAAAGGCGATGTATTACAATTTTCGGCGGTAGGTTTTATTCCATTTGAACAACGCATCAGTAACAGTAGTATGATTTCTGTTGTAATTGAAAAATCAAGAATAGAATTACAGGAAGTGGTGGTAATTGGATACGGCTCGGAAAAAAGAACAATGGTTACAGGCAGCAGTGTCCAAAACATAAGTAGCGAACAGTTAAATGTAGTGAGACAAAATAATATTAATGATGCGTTGGCCGGAAAAGTGGCGGGTGTACAGGTAAGAAGCCAGTCTGCCACCACACCCGGCGCAAGTAATAATGTTGGTTTACGTGGACAAAATGGTCTTGATGCAAATTCAGGATTGGTGAATTTTGGAGATGGTGAAATACTTAAAGACAGGGCTCCTCTTAACCCCGATGACGATTCAAGGTTCCAGGCAACGTGGAAAGATAAAAATAATGCGAACAGTAAACCAACCGGAAGAAAAAATACGACCGATGGATATTATCAATCTGCAACCCTGCCCATCGATTCTTTAAACCCGTCCTTTAATCCTGCAAATTTTGATTACCTGAAGGCCATCAAACAAACCGACAGGGCCAACCGTTATTTAAAATATTTAGAACTGCGTAAATACTATAGTAACAGGCCAACGTATTTTTTTGATATCGCTTCTTATCTATTAAAAACAGGTGATAAAATTAATGGCATTACTATTCTCACAAATCTTGCCGAACTGGAAAACGGCAGTTATGAATTATACAAGATGCTGGGCTATAAATTAAAAGAAGCCGGTGATTACGAAAATGAGTTATCAGCCTTTAAAAAAGTAATGGAGTTGCGCCCTTCTGATCCGCAAAGTTTCAGGGATTGTGCCCTGGCATACCTCGACCTGGGTTATTACCAGCAGGCATTGGATATGTTGTACGAAGGCATGACCAAAAGTTACAGCAGCGAAATGAACAGGATGTATAACGGCATTGAGGAAATATTTTTAACGGAGATCAACCGCATCATAGCATTACACAAAAAAGAACTGGACCTTAAAAAAATAGATAAAAACATTATTGCGGCTATGCCAACTGATGTAAGAGTAGTAATGAACTGGAATAAAAATAATTCTGATATTGACCTATGGGTAACCGACCCCAATGGAGAGAAATGTTTTTACAGCCATAAACTAACAGAAATGGGTGGACGCATATCGGATGATTTCACCGAAGGTTTTGGCCCTGAACAATTCATGCTTAAAACCGGAGTTAAAGGCAAATATAAAATCCAGATCAATTACTACAGCGACAGGCAGGTTACCATTGCCGGCCCCACCACAGTAATGGCGGAGATCTATTTACATTATGGCGCAGCCAATGAAGAAAAAAAGATCATCACCCTGCAAATGGAAAAAGATAAACAAGGAGAAGTATTTATTGGAGAAGTAGAATTATAAAAATCAGTACCCGGCACATGCGGCTCATACTTTGGTATTTCCAGGTTCTTCCCGGAATACCCGGGTGTGGGCTGTTTCTTTTTTATCATTATTAGTTGTATTTTAACAACCAAACTTATTGTAAGCGCATGAAAAAATATTCGCTGTTATTTTTATTAGCGGGCACTTTAATTATGGTTGTAGTAATGGCAAAAACCGGCGCTACTTTAAAAACCCCCGATACTCCCAAAGGCATTCTGGACCTGGAATTTGCTTATAATGCCGCTTTAGCAAATGATGTTAAAACTGCCTGGATACTTAACCCTCCTACTAATAATATCGGCGCAGCGAGCGCCAATACCTGGTTAGATTTTATTTTTCTGTTTTTTTATGCCTTATCTCTATTTTTTACCTGTAAAAAAATTGCAAGGCTGAGTAGCGGCGCCTTTAGCAAGGCCGGAATATTATTTGCCAAAGCTGCATTAATTGCAGGTTTTTTAGATATACTGGAAAATGCAGGCATGTTATATACATTATCCGGACCTACATCGGGAACAGTGGCTTTGTGTACCACTATATGTTCTGTTATAAAATGGGTGCTGGCCTTATTGGCTGCATTGTATTGCCTTGCAGGACTAATTTATATTATCAGCCAAAAGAAAATGAGTTCCTTACTGGCCTGAATTGGCTCAGCCTTTGCCATCGAAGCACTCACCAAAAATGCAACGGTAACAAAGGCTGATAAATTGACAAACAATCTACCGCAAAAGTAATGGCATTAGTGCTTACAAATTGTATCTTTTATGTAAAATTTTGATAAAACAATTTCCGTTAAAAACGCCTACTTTCGTACACCAAAGTTTTACGCACTAAACATCTAAACTAAATTAATTATATGCAAGCCTGGAAAGATTATCAAGCACAAAACAAAGACCGTTTTTTAAACGAACTCCTGGACCTGTTACGCATACCCAGCATCAGCGCTAAAAGCGAACATAAAGCCGATATGCAAAAATGCGCCGAAGCAGTTAAAGCAAGATTGCTGGAAGCCGGTGCCGATAAAGTGGAGATTTACCCTACTGATGGCCACCCATTGGTGTATGGCGAAAAAATGATTGACCCTGCCAAACCAACAGTATTGGTATATGGCCATTATGACGTACAACCTGCCGAACCATTGGAATTGTGGAAGAGCGGACCATTTGAACCCGTGATTATTGATGGTAAAATTTTTGCCCGTGGCAGTTGCGATGATAAAGGACAGTTTTACATGCATGTGAAAGCGCTGGAAACAATGGTGAAGACAAACAGCATGACCACCAATATTAAATTTTGTATTGAAGGGGAAGAAGAAGTGGGTTCTCCTAACCTGGGCAAATTTGTAGCATCACATACTGAATTATTAAAAGCAGATTGTGTATTGATCAGCGATAGTGCAATGATAAGCCTGGATACACCCAGTATTGATATTGGTGTACGTGGCCTTAGCTATATTGAAGTGGAAGTAACCGGCCCTAACCGTGATCTGCACAGCGGTGTTTATGGTGGAGCTGTTGCCAACCCTATTACTATTTTAGCAAAGATGATTGCCAGCTGCCACGATGAGAACAATCATATTACCATACCTGGTTTTTATGATGATGTTTTAAATGCAACTGATGAAGAAAGAAAATTAATGTCGTTAGCGCCATATGATGAGCAGGAATACAAAGATGATTTAGGAGTAAAGGAATTATGGGGCGAAAAAGGTTACAGCACCAATGAAAGAACAGGCATTCGTCCTACACTGGAATTGAATGGTATCTGGGGCGGTTACCAGGGTGAAGGTGCCAAAACTGTTTTGCCCAGTAAAGCCACTGCAAAAATCTCTACCCGTTTAGTACCTAATCAATCTTCTGAAAAAATTACAGCGATGTTGCTGGAGCATTTTAAAAAGATTGCTCCGCCCTATGTAAGCGTACATGCATTTGAACACCATGGCGGCGAACCATACATGACACCAATTGACAGCAAAGCTTACAAAGCTGCTGCCAGGGCAATGGAAACTACATTTGGTAAAACGCCCATTCCTGTTCGTGGAGGAGGCAGCATTCCTATTTGTGCCTTATTTGAAAAAGAGTTGGGTATTAAAATTGTGTTCATGGGTTTTGGATTAGATAGCGATAACCTGCACAGCCCTAATGAAAAATTCAACCTTGATAATTTTTACAAAGGCATTGAAACGATACCGTATTTCCATAAGTGCTTTGCGGAAATGAGTTAAGCGGAAGTGAAAATAAAGTATTGAAATCCCGGTAAGTTGTGCCGGGATTTTTTATTGCTTAGATTTACTGTTTTCAACACGGGTATTGAAATATTAATGCAAACTTTATACTATGATGCTCCGTAATTTCTTACTGCTCTTTTTGCTGTTGCTATTTTCCTGCAACCACAACAAAACAATACCGATATCATCTAAAGATTCTGTGCAACCAGCTATAGCTAAAACAACTACTGATACTACCCACTCCAATACTATTGATAGTAATTACCTGGCCATGGTTAAAGCCATACAAGAGAATCCATACGCTGCCGAGTATGATACTTCATTGAAAGGAGGCTTTTCAATATCTTTTCACCACAATACCGAAGACCAATTTTTGCTCTATCAAAAAGGACAAAAAATAATTGACACTATCGGCAATTGTTCATTAGGCCTTTTGTATAAAAATTCAGGTTATATAGGTGCCGATTTTGACAACAGTTTTGTGTTTGTGCAATCTTATGGCAGCGGCAACCCTGACTATATACAATTATACGATAAAGAAACGGCTACGAATTTAATTGCCAACGGAAGTGCCTGGATTGACGTTGATACAGCAAGGCAGGTGCTCTTGTATTCGAAAGCAGATGTGCCTTTACCTTCGGATAGCATGAGTTTATTTGATGCCAAAAAAAATACGAACCGGCAATATGCTTTTCCGAAAGAGATTTTTGATGAACCGCAGCGGCTTAACCGGATACGTTTAACCAATGTAACGGATAAAACATTTACCATTGAATATGAATTTAAAGACAGGCAGATCACTAAAACAAAGAAGTATATCCGTTAATTCAGTCTACATAATTCCTGAAAAATATTTAAGCCGCTCCAAAATATTAACTATCGTATACATCATTTCGTATAACCTATCCCTTCATTACCTGCACGGCTGAATAATTTTTTTTCTGCGAAGCAACAGTTTGTAAAACAGCAGCATCTCTTTTGATTATATGGAGCATGAAGAAGAACAAAGGAACAGGATGCTGGCACAAATGCTATACAAGTTGTTACAGATTTTTATAGCTGCTGTACTGGTTATAGTGTTTACAACAATAGTGATCTGTTACCTGTAGCCCTCCCCTGCCTGCAATGGTTAGCATCTTCAAAAAAACTTTATTATTTTTAAAGTGCAGCAAAATCATTATTGCTGGTTACCTGCTGAAATTGTACAATTTTTTATTCTTCAAACCTTAAACTAAAAAAATGAAACATCCTGTTATTGCCATGGCTTTAATTTTTGTAATTACACTAGCCGCCTGCAACAGTAAAGATGAAACTACAAAAGCAACAGCAGCACCTACTGCTACCAAAGAAGAGTTAATTAAACGGGGAGCCTACCTGGTGCAAATTTCCGGTTGCAATGATTGTCATTCGCCTAAAAAGCCCGGCCCCAACGGTCCGGAACTGGTACCCGAATTGATGCTATCCGGCTATTCGCAGCATACGCCCCTTCCGCAAGGCGATAAAAATGTTTTGTCTGCAGGGTTTTCCGTTTTTGCCCCCGATTTAACCGCAGCCACCGGCCCGTGGGGCACCAGTTTTTCAGCCAACCTTACACCGGATTCTGCCACCGGCATTGGCGGCTGGACAGCGGAACAATTTAAAAATGCCCTTACCAAAGGAAAATTTAAAGGCCAGGATGGCGGCAGGCAACTGCTTCCACCTATGCCCTGGCCTAATTATGCAAAAATGACTGATGAAGATGTGAAAGCCATTTTCAGTTACCTTAAAAGCATTAAACCTGTTAATAATGCCGTACGTCTTCCTTTAAAGCCGGGGCAACTGTAAAATATTAACTAAAAATAGTTGCCGGTTTTGGCAGCAAGTGCGTTGATCGATATGAAACATAATAAATCCCCGATTCTATTTTCGGGGATTTATTTATATATATCGGAAGAGTCAAGATTATCTAACCTGATTGTAGAAGATTTTGTAATCTTTTACAGGCTTTTAAAGTATGTGGTTTTTGACATTAACGGCTTTGTAAGTACTTCAATGGATAGTATTATTTATTAAATATAAGATTGTTCACCTGGTTAATTTCATCCTGGTTGATGGTATGCCCCATGTTCTTGTAGATCTTTACCGTAACATCGGCATTCATATCTTTTAAAATAGTAGTGGTGGCTTCTACTCTTTCCACCGGTACATGTGGATCGGGATCGCTGGTGCCAATGAATACAGGCGTATCGCCAAAATCGCCGGTATAATTTTCTGTATAAATTTTATCGCCGATCAAACCGCCGGTGAATGCCACTACACCGCCATACTTTGCTGCATTCTGCGTAACAAATTCCAATGTTAAGCAGGCTCCCTGAGAAAAACCTAAAAAGAAAATATTCTCTTTAGCTATTCCGCTGTTGGTGATATCCGTTACGGTATCTTTTAAAACCTTCAATGCTGCACTTAATCCGGGCTCGTTGCTTGCAGGCGGAGCAAGAAAAGAATAAGGGTACCAACTATTATTTATAGCCTGCGGTGCCAGCAGTGCAAAATCTTTTACATTTAAATGGCTGGCCAGCGATAAAATATCTTCTGCAGAACCGCCACGCCCATGGGCCATGATCAGTACCTTTTTTGCTTCACTTAATTTTTTGCCTGCTGTAATAATATTTTTCTGATGCATAATTTTTGTATTTAATTAATCCAGCTTTGGTAAAGCTGCTTCTATTTTTGCACGTGCCCCTTCATATTGTTTTGGTAAACGAAGACTGCTGCCTAATTCAGCAACGGTTTCGTCGGTTGCAAATCCGGGATTTTCTGTAGCCAGTTCAAATAATACACCACCGGGTTCTCTAAAATACAAGGAGAAGAAGTAATCACGGTTTATTTTTTCAGTGATGTTAAGCTGTTTGCTCAGTATTTTTTCACGGTATTCCATTAATGTTGCTTCATCTTTTACCCTGAACGCAACATGGTGATTGGTACCTGCAGTATTATTGCCCCTTGCTTCGTCCGGGGATTCTAATAAATCTACAATTGCTGCAGTTTCAATAGCATCAGTAATATACCGGTAACGATTACCCTGTTGTTCCAGGAATTTATAGCCGAATATTTCTGTTAAAATTGCTGCGGTAGCTTTTATATTTCTAAGGGTAAGCACAATGCTATGAAATCCTTTCAATGCATTTGCTGCCTTGATGTCTGCTGTTTCCCACTGTTTCCTGGTATCAGTATTTTTTGAAACGATCAGGTTAATTTTCAATCCATCAGGATCTTCAAAAGAAAGGTATTGCTCGCCAAATGATTCAGCAATGGCACCGTGTTTTACATTGAATTGCGTAAAACGGGCAGCCCAGAATTCAAGACTGCCTGCCGGAACAGAATAACCAATTTCTGTAGCCATACCGGTTCCCGTTCTTCCTCTGCCAATACCTTCCCAGGGAAAGAAAGTGAGTATCGATCCTGGTGTGCCCACTTCATCACCAAAGTAAAAATGATAGGTGCCGGGATCATCAAAGTTCACGGTCTTCTTTACCATTCTTAAACCCAACACGTTGGTGTAAAATTCAAAGTTCCTTTTTGCATTGTCAGCGATTGCTGTAATGTGGTGCAAACCTAATATACTGTTGTTCATGATAATTAATTTTATAACACAAATGTCAACTCTTTTTGATACCCCGGCATTGAACCAGGACAAGAAATATTAATCCTGTTGCGTATTTGAAACAGCAGGTGAATGCAATGCCTGCAGAATTTCATTACTCAGTAATCCACTGCCGCCGCCGTAATGCTGGATGATTTTGATTGAAGGTTTCTTATCTCTGAAATATAAGCAGAGACTATCCTCGCAATTTTCAGAAATACCACTACTTAACAATACGATATCAAAATCGAAAGTATCGAAAAGTCGTATTGCTTCCGCATCATCCAAAGTGCCCTGGGCTTGCCACTGCTCGTTTTTATTGATGAGTCTTAAAACTGTTTGCAGAATTTCTTCATGCCTGCCAACTACCAGTATTTGAGTTTTCATGCCTGTTTAATTTAATTGAGGATTCAATACAATTTCAGTCAGATCTTTTCTTGATCTTGGCGAAAGCTCCCTTGCCTTAAATGGTTCGTCCAGTTTTTCGGCAGCATCAGGATAGCCAAGTGCAATCATCACAACAGGTTCAAGGCCTTCATCCAATGCTAACAATTCTTTTGCTGCCTCTTTGGAATAACCTTCAATAACATGCGTATAAATGCCCATACTGTTTGCCTGCAAAGTGAGTAAAATATTGGCAGCACCAATATCGTGCAATCCAATAGCATTGATCTTGTCAGTACCTGTGTAGGTCGTCTTCCTCAAACTTAATACCAATGCTGCGGCTTGTGTATTCCAGGGTTTATTACCGGGATACAACAATTCAAGAAACGCATTGAACAATGCCGTTCCTTTGCGTGCAACCACATAGCGCCATGGTTGTTCGTTCATTGCACTGAAGCTCCAGGTGGCTGCTTCAATGATGGTATTGATATCTTCTTCGCTAATTGATTTATCAGAAAAGCTTCTCGGGCTCCACCTGTTTTTTATAATATCCAGCACAGGATATTTTGTTGTTGCCCTTTTTATATCGTTCATGTCTTTATTGTTTGATTAATTGTACTTCGGCAATAATTCTTACTTCTTCGCTAACCAATACACCACCGGTTTCTAATGCTGCGTTCCAGGTAAGGCCAAAATCTTTGCGGTTTATTTTGCCGCTGATATTGAATCCGGCTTTGATATTACCCCACGGATCTTTCATTAATCCGCCAAATTCAACTGCTAATTTTACCGATTTTGTAACACCATGTAAAGTAAGATCGCCTGTTAATTCAAAATCAGCATCATCAACTTTTACCAACGATGTTGCGACAAAATTCATTTTCGGAAATTGTGTGGCATCAAAAAAATCAGGGCTCAAAAGGTGAGCATCACGATCTGCATTGCCTGTAGTTACCGAATCTACATCGGCACTAAAATCAATAACTGCATTAGTAAATTCATCGCCATCAGTTTCTACCGTTGCATCGTATTTTACAATTTTACCGGAAACATTGGTGAACATCATGTGCTTTACTTTAAAGCCGATCTCTGAGTGTGTTGGGTCTATTGCCCATTTAGTTTTTTGTGACATTTTGTGTTGTTTTATTTTTATGTAATACTATGTTTTGTTTTATTTTTCTTGTTGTACGTATTATCGCAATCTTTGGATATATCAGGTTTTAATTATTTACACCACTGACATGGGCACTTCCATTAGCAATACTTCAGCATCCTGTGAACCGGCCTGCAATGATATTTTGTCAGCATCCCATATACCCAGGCCATCTCTTTGGTGGAGGGCAATGCCGGCAATTGTGATATCTCCTTTTATTATAAAGGCATACACTCCGTTAGCCGGATTTTTTAAAGTATATGTTGTGGTAAAGTCTTTATCAAATTTTCCGATATGAAACCATGCATCCTGGTTGATCCAGACACCTGCATCATTTTTATCAGGCGACAATATTTGTTGTAACCGGTTATGACGGTCATTTACATCCAACGTCATCTGATCATACCTCGGTGTTACATTTTTGGTTTTTGGAAACAACCATATCTGTAAAAATTTTGCTTCCTGGTCTTTATTCTTATTGTACTCACTATGGAATATTCCTGTGCCTGCGCTCATCACCTGTATATCACCATGCTTAATGATGGCAACATTACCCATACTGTCTTTGTGTTCCAGGTCTCCTTCTAAAGGGATTGAAATAATTTCCATATTGTCGTGTGGATGCCTGCCGAAACCCATGCCCGGGTCAACACGGTCATCATTCAATACTCTTAATACACCAAAGTGCATTCTTTCCGGGTTATAATAATTGGCAAAACTGAATGTATGATGACTATCCAGCCAGCCATGATTAGCATGTCCGCGGCTGTCTGCTTTATGCAACACTGTACTGGGTGTAATTGCAGAATCAGTATTGGGCAAATGATTGAATCCAACTGGTTCCAGTTCTTTTAATTCATCTACCTCGTTTTTAATTACATTACCTAATGCAGCGCTGGCAACAAACATACCTGTGCCCATCAAACCTTTCTTTAAAAAATCTTTTCTTTCCATGGTAGTAATTTTATTTGTTTTTGATAACACAAAGTTGAATCGTTTAAAATTGCAGGACATTGAACCAGGACAAGAAATTCAGTTTAACGGATAATTATAAAATGAATAATTGATAATGTCTTACGCCGTCTCAATGTTTGCCATACAAAGATGCTATTGGCGGGAGGGCCAAAACATTGAACCAGGACAAGAAATGAAAAAAGAAGCTGTTATTTTTTGGAGAGTTTTGTTCTCACTTTGCTGAGAAATTCTGCTGAAATGCCGAGATAGGAAGCAATATAATGTTGCGCTACACGCTGTGGAATAGTAGGGTAACGTTCAATAAAATCCAGGTATTTTTCCTGCGCAGATGTAGTTATCGTGTTTAAAAAGCGCTTTTGTAAAACAGAAAGGTTTTTTTGTACCATCAGGCGGAACATCCTTTCTAATTTAGGCACCGCCTTCAAAAGTTGTTCTTTTGTTTGTGGTGATAAGACCAATAATTCGCAGTCTTCCAGTGTTTCAATAAACATATTACTGGGGGTATGGTTATGAAAACTGGCAATATCACTCACCCACCAGTCTTCTATCGCAAATTGCAATATTACTTCAAAGCCATTTTCATCTATGTAATAATTGCGGATACAACCTTTATTGATGAATGCTTCAAAATTGCAAATATCACCCTCATGCAGCAGCATGGTTTTTTTGGGTACTTTTTTAAATTCCAGCAACGAATTAAAAATCGCAATTTCTTCCTCTGAAAGATCGATGAGTTTTAATACCTGTTTGTTGATGCTGTTAAACATGCGGTAAATTTAAAGATTAAATGGCATTCTTACTCTTTGCCTGTTTTACACACTTCGACTATCTTTCAGTTAAATAAATTCAGTTATACTTAACTGATCAGTTTTTTTAATACTACTTATTCCATAAATACTTTTTTAATCCCCAGTTTGTCCATTTTCGATTTCAGGGTTGTCGGGGGTATTTTGAGTATTTCTGCTGCTGCGCCCGGTCCCCAGATCTTTCCTTTACATTGTTTTAGTACGGCCAGGATATGATCCCTTTCATTTTCTTCCATCGTTTTTATCCGGTTTTCTTTGGTAAGTGCATCTGTTTCTTTTGGATTAAATTCCGGTAAACTGATATCTTCAATCAAAGTTCCCTTTGATAACAGAACACTTCGCTCTATTAAATGTTCCAGCTCCCTGATATTACCCGGCCAGTTATAGGTTGCCATCTTTTTTGCCACTTTATCTGCGATGCCGGTGATCTTCTTTCCCGACTTGCGGTTGAAATGGTCAATAAAATAAGCGGTCAGTGCAGGTATATCGTCTCTCCGTTCCCGTAAAGGTGGTAGTAGTATAGGAAAAATATTGAGCCGGTAATAAAGGTCTAAACGAAATTTACCTGCAGCTACTTCTTTTTCCAAATTGCGGTTGGTGGCTGCAATAATTCGGATGTTTAGTTTAATCGTAGCTACTGCCCCCACTCTTTCTATTTCTTTTTCCTGTAATACCCGCAGTAGCTTTACCTGCAGATCTAAAGGCAACTCTCCCACTTCATCTAAAAATATAGTGCCATTATTGGCTTGCTCAAATTTGCCTATTTTTTTATCGGTAGCACCTGTAAATGCTCCTTTTTCATGTCCAAATAATTCAGATTCAATTAATGTAGACGGAAGTGCTGCACAGTTAACCTTAATAAAAGGCCTGCCCTTGCGTGGCGAACGGTTATGTATGCAATCGGCAATCTTTTCCTTGCCGGTACCGCTTTCTCCCAATATCAAAACCGAAGTATCTGATGCAGCTACCTGGTTAATTAGATCCATTACATGCAGCAGCGAAGAACTTGTGCCTATAATATTGTCGAAGTTGAGTTGATTATTAACAGCCTTTTCTTTTAAGGCAAGGTTAGGCGTTTCAATGGTTGCAAAAATGTGATCTTTCTCTTCGGCAGAAACACTATTCATAATCTCTGCCAGAGATTGTTGAAACCTGAAAAGCCAATCCAGTTTTTCAGAAGTATATCCTTCCGGTATTTTCCTGAAAAAACTCAATGTAAAAATATTATTACCGGAAGATAAAGACGGGAACACCAAATTAGATGCTAAATCAAATTGTTTGGCGAATAATTTTTTCATCGGATGAATTAATGCCAGACTTTTAAAATCCTCCCCATTATAATATCCTGCAGATTCATCATCTTTTGTTTGTTGCAACAATAGTTTTATTTCAGCTGCAGTTAATCCTGTAATTACAGATAGCTCCGGTATTCCTATGGACTGGTATTCTTCAAAGCCAATACGAACAAAGGCAAACCCGGCAAAATGATTATGTTCCAATTGCCTGAACTTTACTGCAAGCACATCAAAAGGCACATAATGTTGTAATGCTTTAGCAGTTGTTTTTAATTTCTGTATCCAGCTTCCTTCCATTTTTTGAATGCTGTTCAACTCTTTCTGCGTTTGTATTTCCATACGCCATTTTGTGTCCTGGCTTTGCTCGTGCCGGTATTGTGCAATTTCTAAAGTGATCAACAGGTCTTTTTCTCTGAATGGCTTAACTAAAAAACCATACGGTTGCGTAGCTTTAGCAGCAGTTAATACATCTTCATTTGAATTTGCAGATAAATAAATAAAAGCAATATTTTCCTCTTTTAATTCTTTCGCCAGATCAACTCCGGTAAGTTTTCCCGAAAGGAAAATATCCAACAGCACCAGGCCTGGTCTTTCTTTGTCAATCAGTTCTTTTGCCATAGATACCGAGCGGGCTATGCCGGTAACTGTATAACCTGCTTTTTCCAGCATGGAGCGTAGATAATTTGCTTCTACAAACTGGTCCTCTACTATCAGAACAGTCTTTTTCATAGTCAAATAGTTTCTGGTGAACTACCGTCTTGCTGAATCACCTTCTCGTCAGCAATGGACGGGTCGTATAAAAATAGAATATTTATTGCTGTGCCATTATTATTTTTAATGGAAAAATTGCCTTGTATATCTTCGCTCAATCCTTCCATAAGGTTCATGCCCATGCTGCTGCTTTTTTTAAAATCAAAACCTTCCGGCAATCCTATTCCGTTATCGGCAATGGTAAGCAGGTATTGCAGCCCCGCTATGTTTTTAAAAGAAACCGTTATAACGCCACTCCTGTTTGCAGGAAACGCATACTTAATAGCATTTGTGATAGCTTCATTAAGAATCAACCCAAGCGGCAAGGCATGGGAAAGTTTAAGTTCCAGTTCTTCGGTATCCAGTTTAAACTGAATGTTTTGCCCTGTATCAAAAGAATGTTTCAAATAGTCCACCAATTCGTAAATATATCCTGACATTTCAATTGTCGACAGATCTGCGCTTTGAAATAATTTTTCATGAATAAGTGACATTGTCTGAATACGGTGTTGGCTATCATTGATGGCGAGTAAAGCTTCTTCTGATTTTAGAAAACCAGATTGGGTATGCAATAAGCCAATGATGGTGTGAAGATTATTTTTTACTCTGTGATGAATTTCTTTTACCAGCCAGTCTTTCTCTTTTAAAAGGTGCTGCAGCGATTTATTTTTGCCCTGAATTTCTTTTTGTTGCAGTTGCAATTTTTTATTGGCTTGTTGCCTGATACGTGAATTATTGATAAATAAGCCGGTAATAATGAAAAGTAATATGGCAACACCCAGTATCCAGTTACGGGTTTGGTTCGCCTGTACCAGTCTTTCATGTTGAGCTACGGATTCTTTTTCAAGGGTTTTAATATTATTGTCTTTTTTTTCTGATTCATACTTAATCATCAGCTCATTCACTTGCTTGCTTTTTGCCTCATTAAATATGGTATCATTGAGCGCTTTATATTTTTGATAATAATTTATAGCGGAGGCCAGTTTTCCGTTTGCGGAATCAATTTTAAACATCAGCAGATAGAGATCTTTATTTTGCCGGATTGATGCTCCCACCGACGGTATCTTGTCCAGATAAAACCGGGCCTTTGTGTATTGATTAATATCAACGTAGAATTTTGTAATATCATAATGGGCCAGAAAAAGAATCTCCTGCTGAATTTCTCCCTGGTCATATTCATTGATCATTTCAAGAAATTTTGGTTCAGCTAGTTTATATTCTTTTAGTGCTGAATAACAGTATGCAAAACTCTGCGCCAATATTGCTTTTTCGGCATGCGTAACAGGTGGTTTATCTTTAAGTAGTTGCCGCAGCAATGCAAGAGCTTCATTTTCTTCTTTTGCCTTTATCATTTGTACTACCATCAGGGATACAGTTCTGTAAATAACATATAATGAAGTTCCGTTGCGCTCCCTTTCTGCAATACATTTTTTATACCATGTAATACTCTGGCCGGTTTCCCCAAGCTCTTCATATATCTCGGCAAGTTCACCATAAAAATTTGCCACTCCCGACTTGTCCTTAAGGTAATCAATATGATTTATCGCTTCCAAGGCATATTCAAGGGCTTTATTTAAATTACCGGTGTACCTGTTCTGCCTTGCCAGCAAAGCGTAAATATGAGAGAAGTTTTCAAAGTGATCGGCTTTAGCCAGCTTAATTAATTGCTGCAATACTTCCTCCGCTGCAACATTGTTACCAATAGTTGAAAAAAAATTCATCTTGTCAAACATTGCCTGTGCACTTTCTATTGTAAGTTTTTGCTGGTTAAAAAGAACGATAGCGCTGTCAAAATAATTTGTTATCTCCAGATACCGGATATCGCTGTACCAAAATTCTTTTCCCATTCTACGCCATGCTTTGGCTTCATTTATTTTTTGATGCCTGGTATGGTAGTTGGATATTACCTGCAGGAAAATTCGTTTTGCTGCTGATGCATTACCGCTCCACAGGTATGCCTTTGCCAGCAGGGAAAGACTTTCGTTGGTGATATCCTTATTATCCCGGTTTATTGAATCCCCTAAGTAAACGGCCTTTCGCAGGCAATAAAAGGCACTATCGATCAAACTTTTGTCATGGCTGGTATTACTCATGTAAAACACGCCTAAAAAATTGTAGATGAATTGGCGGTTGCTATCAGATAAATTTTGTTTCAATGCTTTTAATGCATCTTCCTTTGTTTCGATCTTTGGTAATTGACCAAAACACAATGTTATACTGATACTAAATATATAAGCTAAAACCAGTTTGGGAAACATAACTTTTATGTGGCGTTGTGAAAACAAATTACTCCATAATCTATCAAAATCCTTACCTTATTTCATAAAAATTGCAAAACCCGCTGCCTCACAAGCTTTCATTAGTTCCTGCTTCTCGCTGCTATAAAAACAACTCTTAAGTTTCGTAGTATTTACCGGGTTTCCACGAAATACAGTGGTCACTATTCTTGCCCCAATTTAAAAAACGTTGGTTTACAAACTTTTGCATTGTTGGCACTTACTTGGTTACTGTGTAGTAAACCAATTGTAAAAAAATGAGCACTTCTAAAAAATCAATTTTATTTATTACCGGTGCATTTGTTGGTAATAATTGCTGGGATGAATGGAGAAAATACTTCGAAGGCAAAGGCTACAACACAATGGCACCTGCATGGCCCCATAAAGGTGCGTCACCGGAAGAATTAAGGAACTGTCACCCGGATGCTGGTATTGCTTCCAACAGGCTAGCAGCGCTTACCGACTATTATGCAAGGATCGCACAGGCTTTAACAGAAAAACCTATCCTTATCGGACATTCCATCGGGGGATTGATCGTGCAACTTTTATTGCAACGTGGGCTTGCTGCGTGTGGTGTTGCCATTCACTCCGTTCCACCACAGGGAATAATCACTTTTAAATTTTCTTTTTTAAAAGCCGGCTGGGGACCACTTGGATTTTTTACTTCTACTAAAAAATCTTTCCTGATGTCGTTCAGGCAGTGGCAGTATGCTTTTACAAACGGTATGCCCTGTGAGGAGCAAAAAGAATCATACTACCGATTTGCAATACCTGAATCAAAACTGATCGTAAGAGACACAATCACCAGCGCAGCAAAAATAAATTTTAATACTGCGCATGCGCCTCTGCTGCTCACTTCCGGCAGTACAGATCATACCATACCTGCATCACTTAATTATTCAAATTATAAGAAGTACCGGAATAGTAATTCAGTTACTGATTACAAAGAATTTGAAGGACGAAATCATTTTATACTGGGGCAACCAACGTGGAAAGAGGATGCAGATTATATACTGAACTGGATACAAACACAATTAAAATTCTAAATACCATCACCTGCTAAAATCATCGAAATGAAAAATATACAATCAATACTAACCGGTATTTTGTTTATGCTGGTATTCAGTAATACGGCATTGGCACAAAACTCTTTACCTCCCCATATCCCAATCTGGGATGCGAATGAAGTAGAACTGCAGCTGAATAAAATTGCAACTGATGTTTATGCAATAATTCCTGCCTCTGCAGCAGCAGAAACAACAAAAGGAATTCCCCAGGCTACAACAGGAGGATTTATTGTTGGTGAAAAAGGCGTGTTGCTCATTGAAGTAATGTTATCGAAAAGGCTCTATGACCAGGAAATAAAATTGATACGCTCGGTAACCAATAAGCCAATTATCTATGCGGTGAATACCAGCGACCATGGAGACCATTGCTTTTCAAATTATTTATTGCCGCCATCAACAGTTATTATTCAGAATGAATATGCAAAAGAAAATCTTGCCAAGAATTACGAATACATCAAGCAGTTCATGATAAAACTGTTTGGCAAAGACAGGGGAATAGAAGTTTCGACCTACAGGCCCGCAGATATTGTGATACCGAAAAATAACAATCTCAAAATTGACCTGGGTAACGGAAAGGTAGTGGAATTCATTAATACCGGTACCGCACAATCGCCTGCCGATCTTTTTATCTGGCTACCCTCTTTAAAAGTTTTTTGGGCAGGCAATCCTTTTATTGCAGAAAGCCCGGCCATCCCCTGGTTATTTGACGGCTATTTTTTAGAGCCCTCCGAAAATTTAAAAAAGATGTATGATTTTTTACCTGCTGATGCCATTGTAATTCCCGGTCATGGACGAATTACCAACAAAGCAGGGATAAAGTTTACCATAGATTATGTGGAAGCACTGAAAAAAAATGTGGAAGAAGCTGTATCCAACGGGTTGACACTGGAGCAAACGATTCAAACGGTAAAAATGAAAGAATTTGATAAAGGTTACGTTTTATTCAACTGGCTTCATTTCAATTTTAACATCCCTAATGCCTATAAAGATATCAAAGCGAACAAATCAAAATAACCATCAGCCCCGGGTCAATTAAAAATACATATCTAAACACTTAAAAATAATATTATGAACACTATTACAAATCATTTCGGTAACAAAGCCATCAAGAGCAAATTACAGTCACTTTTTTTATTATCCCTTTCATTATTTTTTATGGCATCCTGTAATAACACAGATAAAACAATGGCTGCAAGTAAAGAAAATGCAGCTGCAACTGAAGGTGTTGCACAAGTATCAACTCAGCCGGCTGCACCACCATCGAATTTTAAACATCAAACTGCTACTGTAAATGGAATCAATATCCATTACGTTATTGGTGGCGAAGGCGAGCCTTTAGTATTGATACATGGCTTTGGGCAAAACTGGTTTATGTGGAACCGTCTGCTGCCGGAGTTATCTAAACATTTTACGGTGATAGCTCCTGATCTGCGTGGATCCGGTGAATCGGACAAGCCTTCCGGTGGGTATGATAAAAAAACAATGGCCACAGATATACATGAACTGGTAAAAAGTCTAGGCTA
Source organism: Ferruginibacter profundus (assembly GCF_054783275.1). NCBI lineage: Bacteria > Pseudomonadati > Bacteroidota > Chitinophagia > Chitinophagales > Chitinophagaceae > Ferruginibacter > Ferruginibacter profundus. The sequence goes on from NZ_BAAGQW010000002.1 coordinate 1,097,100, forward strand.
TAAAAGCATAAATCTTGTTGGTCATGATATTGGTTTAATGGTGGCTTATGCCTATGCGGCGCAATTTGGCGTCGAAGTAAAAAAAATGGCCCTGCTTGATGCATTGATACCTGGCGTGGAACCGGTATGGCAACAGATCTCCACAACGGTATGGCATTTTGGTTTTTTTGCAAGACCTGTTGCAGGTAATATCGTTGCAGGGCATGAAAGAGAATTCTTAACTGACTTCTGGCCACAGGTTGGATTTGTAAAAGAGCCTTTTACAAAAGAAGAGAGCGATGAATTTATAAGGGCATTTGCCACTAAAGGTGCCACCACCGGTTGCTTTCATTGGTTTGGTGAATTTGCACAGGATGTAAAGGATAACCATGAATTCATGAAAAAGAAATTAACCATGCCGCTGCTTGCCATGGGTGGTGAACACTTCAGCGCACCATTTTTAGCAACTCATTGCAAGCTTGTTGCTGATAATGTTTCTGAATTTAAAATTGCAGGGTCGGGGCATTGGATAGTTCAGGAGCAAACTGCACAGGTACAAAAAGGGCTGATAGATTTTTTTGTGAACAATTAAATAGACAGCTTATCAATATAAATTTCTTAACCTGACAATTTTAAAATTATGAAAAAGATGACCAGGTCAATTATGACTTTATTTATCATCACTATTGCAATAAAAACTATTGCACAAAAGCCTTCAACAGAATTATTAAATCCTGCTAATCATGAACTGGTGCTTATCGACTTCGAAAGCCAGATGGCTTTTGCAGCAAAGAACAGCAGTATCATCGAATTAAGAAATAATACCGCACTGATAGCAGGGGCTTCAAAAATTTTCAATATACCTACCGTAGTAACTACAGTGGCAGAAAAATCGTTCAGCGGCCCGGTTTTCCCCGAGCTGGAATCATTTTATCCGCAGGCTACCTCAAATTATATTGACAGAAGCAGTATGAATACCTGGGAAGATGTAAATGCTTATAAAGCTATCACTGCAAAAGGGAAAAAGAAAATTGTGTTTGCAGGCCTATGGACCAGTGTGTGTATAGTTGGGCCAGCACTATCAGCCATTGCTGAAGGATATGAAGTGTATGTAATTACTGATGCCTGCGGAGATGTAAGTGTGGAAGCCCACGATATGGCAGTTAAACGCATGATTCAGGCAGGCGCAAAACCAATGACAGCACTGCAATATTTACTGGAGTTGCAAAGAGACTGGGCACGCCAGTCAACGTATAATGCAGTAATAGCATTGGTTATAAAATATGGCGGCGCTTATGGCATAGGTGCACAATATGCGCATGATATGCTGAAGCACTAATGCGATGAAATAAATATTTGCTCATCATTAAAAAAAACATAACATGAAAAATAAAATAAACCTGCACAAACCAGTGCTATACACACTAATAGTTTTGTTTACTGTAATTACAACGGTATTTGCACAACCTGCTACCGGAACAAAAAACATTGTAATTGTTCATGGCGCCTTTGCTGACGGATCGGGCTGGGAAAATGTATTCAGGATACTTCACGAACGTGGCTACAATGTTACTATGGTTCAAAACCCATTAACTTCTTTAGAAGATGATGTTGCCGCTACTGAAAGAATATTAGACAGGCAGGATGGCCCCGTAGTATTAGTTGGCCATTCATGGGGCGGAGCAGTAATAACACAGGCTGGCGTTCATGCCAAGGTAAAAAGCCTGGTTTATGTGGCAGCTTTTGTTCCCGAAGCAGGCGAGTCTGCACTTGACCTTATTAAAACGGCACCGCCTGCCGCTGAAAATGGCATTCTTCCGCCGGATGAAAAAGGTTTTGTATGGTATGATAAAGCTAAATATCATGCTGGCTTTGCAGCTGATCTTAGTAAAGAAAAAACGGAATTTATGTATGCCTCACAGGGACCAATTGCTGTAAAGTGTTTTTTAACGCCACTCACACAGGCCGCATGGAAAACAAAACCTTCCTACGCTATTGTAGCAACTGAAGATAAAAGTATAAACCCTTTAATTGAACGTACGATGTACAAAAGAGCAGGCTCAACAGTTACCGAGATCAAAGGAAGCCACGTAATATTTATGTCTAAAGCAAAAGCAGTTGCAGATGTAATTGAAGCCGCAGCAATGGCAGCCGCTAAATAGCGCATATTATATTTAAAATAAAAAACTCCAGGTGATGAAAAAATTATTTTCCTTATTATTTCTTACTGTAATTGTAATAAAATTATCCGCACAAAAAAATGCAGCTATTATCATTTACAATGCCAGAATAGCAACGATGACAAAGCCGGGAGAATTTAAGCAGGCTGTTGCCATTAAAGACGGGATAATACTTGCAGTGGGCAACTCAAAAAAAATATTAGCTGCTTATAAAAATACCGGAACACAATTAATTGATGCCGGTGGCAAAACTGTGGTGCCTGGTTTAAATGACAGTCATATCCATATAATACGGGAAGGATTACACTATAATGCAGAGTTACGATGGGATGGTGTAAAGACATTAAAACGTGCAATGGAAATGCTGAAAGAGCAGGCTGCACGTACACCGGATGGAGTATGGATAAAAGTGATTGGAGGGTGGAACGAATACCAGTTTGAGGAAAAAAGACAACCTACACTTGAAGAGATCAATGAAGCGGTTCCTGATAAGCCTGTTTTTATTACCTACCTGTATGGCAAGGCATTTCTGAATAAAAAAGGAATTGAAGTGTTGAAATATAATAAGGATACAAAGTATGATGGAAGCCTGGTAGAACTGGATGCGCAGGGAAACCCGACAGGAATGTTATATGCCAAGCTAACTCCTAAAGCAATTTATACCACACTGGCTCTAACCACGGTGCTTAATCATGAAGAAAGATTGAATTCAACACAGCAATATTATCATGAACTAAACAGGTTTGGATTAACGAGTGCTATCGATGCTGCCGGCGGCGGACAAAATTATCCTGAAGATTATGGCATTGCATCAGAGCTGGCAAGGCAGGGAAAACTAACGCTCCGCACTTCCTATTATTTATTTGCACAGGTAAAAGGCAGGGAATACCTGGATTATGAAAAATGGGTGAAGACAACACAACTCCATAAGAATGATAACATGTTTGTTGCAAACGGCTATATGGCTGAAGGAGCCGGAGAAAACTTAGTTGCCAGCGCAGCAGATTTTGAAAATTTTTTAGAACCCAGGATAGAACTATCAAAAGATATGGAAGCTGACCTTGAACCTATCATCCGTTTACTGGTAAAAAATCACTGGCCTTTTCGTTTGCATGCCACGTATGGCGAATCGATAGAAAGAATGCTGGACATATTTGAAAAAGTAAACCGGGAAATTCCTTTCAATGGCCTGCGTTGGTTTTTTGATCATGCGGAAACCATTACTGATAGCGAATTACAAAGAGTAAAAAAACTGGGTGGTGGCATTGCCGTGCAGTTTAGAATGTACTACCAGGGTGAGTTGTACAAAAAAATGTATGGGGAGCCGGATCATCAGCTACCACCCATTCGCAAAATGATAAACATGGGAATTCCGGTAGGGCTTGGCACCGATGCTACCAGGATATCAACCTTTAACCCCTGGATGAGTTTACATTGGGCACTAACAGGTAAAACAATGGGTGGTTACCAGTTCTGGCCTGTTAAAGATGTTTTATCAAGATTTGAAGCGCTGCAGTTATACACCAGCGGTAGTGCCTGGTTTAGTGGCGAAGAAAAAGTAAAAGGCAAAATTGAAAAAGGGCAGTATGCAGATGTGGCGATCCTTAACAAGGATTATTTTTCTGTACCTGTTGATGATATAAGGGATATTCATTCATTACTCACCATTGTAAATGGAAAAGTAGTGTATGCAGAAGGGGCCTATCAAAACCTGGCGCCCGAAATGCCTGCAGTTATTCCATCATGGAGCCCTGTAAAATTTTATGGTGGGTATCAAAACAATTAATTTATGAAAAAGATTTTCGCCCGTTTAGTTGATCCGTCTGTAACATACTTCCTTTTTAATACTACCATGTTATTTTTTCGCATCGCTGTTAGCCTGGAAATGATTTTTGTACATGGGTTTAAAAAATTAGGTATTGGTGTTGCAGAAGCAGAAAAAGTGCCCAACCCATTGCATTTGCCTGAAACTTTTAATTATGCTTTTGCAGTGTCTGCAAATATTTTCTTTCCCTTTCTGGTATTGATAGGATTATGTACCAGGCTGGCCACATTACCAACGCTTGCGGTTACCCTCACCGGCTATTTTGTCTTGCATTGGAATGACCCGGTTTTGATAAGAGATACTCCATTTATTTATAGTGTTATTTTTTTATTCATACTGGTACTGGGGCCCGGAAAATATTCCATTGATAATTACATCTCTAAAAAAATAGTATAATGAAAATCACCTGGATTATTATAGCGTTAGTATCGGGTGCATTTCTCCCGATACAGGCCGGGCTGAATTCCCGGATGGGGAAAGCTATTGAAAGCCCGGTGCATGCATCGCTAATTTCTTTCATTGTGGGGGCAGTTACGGTTTTACTGTACAGTATTCTTACAAAGCAACAGGTGTATTGGTCAGGGTTCCGAAACGCTCCTGCCTATGTTTTGCTGGCAGGCGTAATGGGGGCATTTTACGTTACGGCCATCATTTTAACATTCCCAAAAATAGGGCCGGCAATGACCTTTGGAATTGTTGTAGCAGGCCAGATGACCATGTCGGTCTTGCTTGATCATTTTAATATCCTTGTTGCACAACAGCACACTGTTACTGTATGGAAGTTGCTGGGCGTTGTGTTAATAATAACAGGCGTAGTCATCATCAGAAAATTCTAATCATGAAAAAAATATTTTTTATACTGATAATACACTTTTACCAGGTTTGTTCCTATGCCCAAACGCTGCCAGCTTTCAAACCGTTGAGATATGATGAAGACTATTCCATTCTAAAAAAAGACAGCAGTCTTAATTGGTATAAAAAAGCAAAATACAATCCACTCTCTGTAAATGGTGAAACGTATATCAGTTTGGGTGGGGAAATAAGGTACCAGTATTTTTATTTTAAGAATGAAAATTGGGGTGGAACGCCAAAGGATAAAGATGGCTATATTTTAACCCGTTACCTTGCCCACGCTGATTTTCATTCAGGAAAATATACCAGGTTTTTCCTGCAATTACAAAGTAGTTTAGCTAATGGTAAAATAAATAAACCTTCCGGAGTAGATGAGAATCAATTGGATCTTCACCAGGCATTTATCGATATAGTGCTACCTGTTGTTTCAATGAAGCAAAAATTACTGCTGCGTTTTGGCCGGCAGGAATTATTATATGGGTCGCAAAGATTAGTGGCGGTAAGAGATGGGCCTAATAACAGGCAGTCTTTTGATGCAGCAAAATTGATGTACACCAACAATCATTTTAAAGCAGATATTTTCTTTTCGCATTATGTTCTTTCCAAACAAAATATTTTTGATGACGGGTTTAATAAAACTACCAAATTCTGGGGTACTTACATAGCGGTAAATAAAATTCCGGTTCTTCAAAATGCAGATTTCTATTATTTAGGTTTGTCTAAAGCTGTAACAACTTTTGATGATGGAAAAGGAAAGGAAGTACGGCACTCCATCGGATCACGGATCTGGAAAAAAACAGGCAACTGGCAATATGATTTTGAAGGACTATACCAGTTCGGAAAATTCGCATCAAAAAATATTTCTGCATGGACGATATCTTCCAATACCTCGTACAGTTTTAACTCGTTGAAATTAAAGCCCCAAATAGGTTTGAAAACAGAACTGATTACCGGGGATAAAAATTACGATGACAATAAATTAAATTCCTTCAATCCCTTATTTCCACGAGGCGCTTATTTTGGGTTAGCGGCACTCATTGGGCCATCTAACCTCCAGGATATTCACCCTTCTGTGTCCTTTGACTTATCTAAACAAATAGAGCTTACGATTGATTACGATGCTTTTTGGCGATACAGTTGCAATGATGGTATTTATGCCCCAAGTACAGCGCTGATCTATACAGGCAGAAATATCAACAGCAAATTCATTGGTCAGCAATATGCAACAGAACTAACGTATACGCCTGGTAAGTTTTTGTATTTCAGGGCAGAGTTTACCTGGTTTAAATCCGGTTCCTATTTAAAAATAGCCAGTCCTGGTAAGGATATTCTGTTTACCGGATTCACAGCACAGCTTAAATTTTAATCAACCTTTCACACAAATAAATTAAAAAGATGTCAAAAAACAAATGGACAATTGATCCGACACACAGCGAAATTCAATTTAAAGTAAAGCATCTGATGATAAGTACAGTTACGGGGCATTTTAGAAAGTTTAGTCTGGAGGCAATAACTGACAATGATGATTTTACAACGATGCAGGATATAATCTTTACAATCGATACGGATTCTGTTGATACAAATAATGAGCAAAGGGATACTCACCTGAAATCCGCTGATTTTTTTGATAGCGAAATCTACAGCACAATAGTATTTAAAGGGTCGGCTTATGCAGGCTCTGACAAAGAAGGGAAACTTACCGGTAATCTTTCCATTCGTGGTATTGCAAAACCTGTGGTGGTGAATATCGAATTCGGAGGTATAGTAATTGATCCCTACGGGCAAACGAAAGCCGGTTTTACTGTTCAGGTGAAAATTAATCGTAAGGAATTTGGTTTAACCTGGGGTGCACTAACAGAAGCCGGAAATGTTGTAGTGAGTGATGAAGTTAAATTTTATGGAGAGATTCAGTTAATCAAAAAATAGCAGGCAGCTGTATTGTTGCGCAGAATATTTTTCGTTGCCGGCTTTGCAGATACTGCGGCATGTAGTATCATTTTATCTGGAATTTTTAAAAATTATTGCACTAAAAAAAATAAAAAATGGACTTACAACTGAAAAATAAAATGGTATTTATAAGTGGTTCAACTGCAGGGATTGGATTCGCAATTGCACAAAGATTTCTGCAGGAAGGAGCAAAGGTTATTATTAATGGAAGAACAAAAGAAAGTGTGGATAAAGCAACAGGTCAATTAAAGTCATCAATAGTAAATGCCGATGTATCTGGTATTGCTGCAGATTTTTCAAAGGTGGATGAAGTCAATGACTTAATTACCGGTTTACCCGAAATTGACATCCTGGTAAATAATGCAGGCATTTTTGAACCGAAGCCCTTTGCGCAAATTGAAGACGAAGATTGGTTTAAATTTTTTGAGGTTAATGTTATGAGTGGCATTCGATTATCCCGGCATTGCTTCCCTAAAATGATAGCGAAGAATTGGGGTCGTATTATATTTATTGCAAGCGAATCGGCAGTATTTATCCCTGCAGAAATGATTCACTATGGCATGACAAAGACTGCACAAATTGCAGTTAGCAGAGGCCTGGCAGAACTAACAAAAGGAACTAATGTAACTGTAAATGCGATCTTACCGGGGCCGACAAAATCAAAAGGTGTTGGTGTATTCCTGGAAGACCTGGCAAAATCAGGCAACAAAAATATACATGAGGTTGAAGAAGAATTTTTTAAACACATACGTCCAACTTCTTTATTACAACGTTTTGCCAATGTAGAAGAAATTGCCGATACTACTGTTTACTTTTCAAGCCCACTGGCGTCAGCAACCAATGGCGCTTCCATTCGGGTAGAAGGCGGACTGATCAAATCAATCCTGTAATGCCGGCAATAAAGCTATACATCACAAATAGCTTAAAATGCATAGCAGCCTGGCTTTTAAAGGAACTAAATAAAAATAGAGAATTTGCCATCGTTACTAAACAATATGCCGGTAGTTAATTTCAGGCTACCCGGTATTTTAATCTCTCACTTGTTTAAATGAATATTTAAAATAACAACTAACACTTTAAAAAGCCGGCGCCGGACATTGGTTATAATAAAATACGATTTGTACAACAATTGCAGTGATTTGTCAATTGCCCTGGAGAACCAACTTTATCAAATTTGTTGCATAAGCCAGTTTAAAACGATAAAAGTCGTTTCAGACTGTGCACTACATACAAAATAAAGGTTATGAAAATTTATTTAACTAAACAGGATGCGATTTTTGGGTTACACCAAAACGGTTATAATTATGATTTCCATATTTCAGGTAATGATTTGCTTTGGGTGCAGAAAAAAATATTGGTTCGTGCCGGAGATTTTTTTATCACAGAATGCTATCATTTTATCGAAGGGTCACAAAAACAAAACGGCATAATCATATTGGGGATTATCGCTCCCTGCCACAGTGCAAAAGGTATACTAATCAGGCATTATACCAGTAATGTTTTAAAGATACCTCCGGTGATTCTAAAAAAACTGAAAGACATGCTGACTTATTCGGAGTTTAAAATTCCCAAAACATTAGTCAGCTGTTGAAAATATTCCGCTAAACAAATAACACTACTGAAAATACTTTTATAACAATATAAAACTCATTAAATGAAAAATAAGAAAAAACAAATACGAAAAGAATTAAGCAACAAGTTAATTGCAGCTGCAATGGTGCACCTGGATGGTTTGAAGAAACAGAAACAGAAGAAAATTATCCGGTACCTGGAAAGTAAAATGGGCAGCGTTACCAATTACTATATTACCTTATTGCCGAAAAAGGCAAAGAATAATACACTGGTTGCCGTACCTGAAAGTGAGATGCAAATAGTTAAATCACCTGAAGACGTTGAAATGGAAATCAATACAGCAATAATCAACCAGGCACAATGAGCATGTTGCAAGAAAAAATATCTTATCACAAGGCCGCTGGCCAATTTCTTAAATCGTACTATGAAAATAATTCGGCAGAGAATATATTTTTCAGCTTTGGATTTCTCAGCGAAATTGCTAAGGAAGCCAGGCATATTGCAAAATCATTGGAGTTAAAGGATATGGAATATCAAAATTCCATTGTTGCAGCCTGGTTTAGTTTTTCTGCTGTTTCAGAACTGTGTTTAGAAACAGCAACAAAGTCTGGCAGATTATTGAATGAATTTTATTCCCGTGTTAACTATCCCGAACAGGAACGTGTTGTATTAGAAAATGCCATCCAGGCTTACAACAAAAACAGGTATGCGGAAACTAAATTACAAAAGGTTGTTTGTGATGCCATCAACAGCCGGCTGGCCAGAACGAATTTTGTAGAAAATATTATTCTGCTTAAAGAAGAATCAAACAGGCTTACCAAAACCGATAAGAGCGAACTTTTTTTCCTCAGATACTATCTCGACCAGTTTCTTAAAAGAAAATATTATACAGATTACGCAAATGAAAACTATTCCGGTCAAAGAGAAAAGAATTTTCATTTGCTGGAAAAAAGAATTAATAAACTTGAAGTAACAGAAAAAAAACTTGCAGACGATCAACCTAAAGAAAAAAATGAACTAACTCTGAACAATAAAGAAACAGAGGATCTTTTTAAAATTGCTTTTCGTAATTACAATCACCTGGTATCTGTAGCAGATGCAAAAGCATCATTACTCATTAACGTCAATTCAATTATCATTTCATTTATGCTTGCATTCATATTGGGCAGAATTGAAAGGTATTCTTTTCTTTTATGGCCTGCGGTATTATTGCTGTCTGTCTGCATGACAACGATACTGCTTTCTATACTGGCCAGCCGGCCGCAGAAAAATATTTTTTTTGACAAAGAAAAACCATTGAGCTACCAACGTTTTTTCTTTGGAAGTTTTGATCTCATCGATCCGAGTTTCAGGCATGTTACCTGGAAAGAGTATGCTGAACAGCTTACCGGGTTGTTTAGTGAAGCCAGGGAAATTGTGTATATGGAGATCTATAAAGAGTCTTATAATGTACGAAAAGTATTGTCTAACAAATTCAGGTATCTCTCCCAGGCTTATTGGGTTTTTATCGGAGGACTGGTATTGTCAATAATTGCTTTTGTAGTTGCCATTCAAAGCGCCCCGGTGGTAAAATGAAGAAGTTTACTACCATATTTTTATTTTTTTCTATTGCACTTCAATCCTGCCTGCAAAAAGAAAGTGGTAAGAAAGGCGAAAAGAAATCTGCAAATAGTTTTCCTTTCAATTTGCAGGCACCATCAAAGCGATATGAACTACCCAAATCTTTACAGGAGATAAGTGGAATTGCTGCTGTTGATGACAGTATTATTGCCTGTATTGCAGATGAAAAGGGTGAAGTATATTTCTATAATCTTAACAGCAGCACAATTGACAAAAAACTAAAATTTGCAAATAAAGGAGATTTCGAAGATCTGACCATAGTAAAAGACACGCTATATGTTTTAGATTCCAAAGGCGTTATCTGGGTTATTAAAAATTATTTGCTTCAGCCAGAAGTAAGTTCTGTGACTCTAAACATTGCGCCTCCATTTGAACTGGAAGGCCTCTGTCATCGCAAAGACACTTTATACATAGCTGCTAAATATTATCATAATAAAAAACGAAACGAAACAGGCGATCTTCCGTTATGGAAACTCACTTCTGAATGGTCAGTAAGCAAGCCGCTGTTTAATTTACCCGATTACATTTCGCCAGGTGCAAGCCAGTTACCAGTTCCTTTTCATACATCAGCGATTGTATTCAATGAATCAGTGCAGCAGTGGTATTGTATCAGCACACATACCAAGCTGTTTATACAATGTAGTTATGATGGAAACATCATAAATGTCCAACCGCTTTCCGGGCAGGAATTTTCTCAACCTGAAGGGATTTGCTTTTCTACTGCGGGAGATTTATTGATTTCCAATGAAGGAAAAGATGGCGCCGGAACTATACTATTGTTTTCACATTTAAAAAACTAAACAATGAAACGGATTTTTATAGCTTGCGCCATTTGCATCGGGATGTTGTATTTCCCTCTTTCCGGCTTTTCACAAAATAAAAGCATTACATTTTTTGATTCTGCAGGAGTAAAGTATGTTTCAATGGCTGCAGGCGCTCAATACAAAGCGTCTCATTGGAAAGAATTCTGGTGGGGTAAGCATTGGCGTGAGGAATGGATGACAGCAGTAAGTTTTCCTGTTTTCAACATGGATACCACTGCAGGAGGTTTAACCGCTTTGAAGAGAGGCGGAGGACATGAGACAAAAACACTGCGCCTGATGGGAAAGAATGGCAGAGAATATGTATTACGTACTATTGATAAAAGCCTGGATGCATTGATCCCTGAAGCATTTAAAGGCAGTTTTGTAAATGACCTGGTAAATGACCAGGTATCAACTGCTCACCCCTTTGGCCCTATCGTGATCGCAAAATTAGCTGAGGGTATCGAAATTTTACACACCAATCCGGTTATTGTATTTGTAACAGATAATACAAGGCTCGGAGAATTCCGGGAAGATTTTGCCGATAAACTTTGCCTCTTTGAAGAAAGACCTTCGGGAGATGGCTGGGAAAATACGTCACTTACAGGGTACGCCGATGATATTACTAATTCAGAAAAATTATTTACTAAATTATCAGCAACGAATAATAAATCAGTGGATCAGAAAGAATTTTTAAAAGTGAGGTTTTTAGATATGCTGATCAATGACTGGGACAGGCATGAAGATCAGTGGATTTGGGCAGGTAAAAAAAAGGATGGCAAAACAATATACGAACCATTTGCAAGAGACAGGGACCAGGCATTTTCTAAAACCGATGGTATAAGTCTGTATTTTTTATCCAGACCGTGGGCACTCAGAAGTGTTCAGAATATGGACCCTACTGTAAAAGATGTTATCGGTACCAATCTATCAGCAAAAGTGATTGATAAAAAATTTACAACAGCACTTACCGAAGATGACTGGATACAAACAATAACCACTGTGCAACAATTGCTTTCTGATTCAGTAATATTAAATGCGGTAAAGCAGATGCCGCCTGAGATATTTAAACTTTCAGGCGATTTTATTTACCGGCGGCTAAAAGAGCGACGTGATAATATGCTGCAATTCGGCATGCGCTATTATAAGATATTAAACAGGGAAGTAACTATTACCGGTTCTGACGAAGCGGAATTATTCACCATAAATAAAGTGTCTGAAAATGCCACAGAAATCACAATACAGGATTTAAATAAAAATAGAGCAGCAGGCAAAACTATTTTTCACCGGGTATTTGATCACAACACTAGTAAAGAAATAAACCTGTATGGTTTGGGAGAAAATGATCAATTCATATTTGAAGGCCGTACAAAAAATAAAATCCGTGTTCATGTACTCGGGGGAGAAGGTACTGATATTTATCTCTCGAAAGCAGGAGCAAATGGGCAAGGCAAAAAAACAAAAATCTATGATGCGCCTTCTGACAAACCTAAACCATCAGGTACTTACAAATACAATGCTACTATTGATACTTCCGTAACGAATTATAATCGCAAGTCTTTCAAATACGATTGGTGGGTTCCGCTACTCACTCCCGGGTATAATCCTGATGATGGATTTGTAATTGGGGCAACAGTTATTTACAAAAAACAACAGTGGAATAAAAATCCTTTTGGATGGATGCAAAGTATTGGCGGTAACTATGCTGCATCAACCGGAGCATACAGTTTGTTTTACAAAGGAAAATTCAGAAAGGCAATTGGTAAATGGGATTTTGATATAGCTGCTGATTATTATGCGCCTGCTTATGTGTTGAATTACTATGGACTGGGTAACGACACAAAATTAAATACCAGTGAAAAATCTTATTACCGGGTAAGGCAAAAAGGAATTTATTTTTCTCCCGGAGTAAGCCGTTCCTGGAAAAATATTACTCTCCAGACCGGGTTACTGTTTAATACAGTAAAAATAAAAACTGCTGATAATAAGTTTATTAGTTCCCGGGATGCATCACTTGATCCGGGCGTTTTTACTACAAAATATTTTGGAGGTGCTCATCTTGGCTTCGTTTTTAATAATAGCAATAACTCAAAATATCCTACAAAAGGTGTTATTTATGATGCCACTGCAAAATGGTTACTCAATTTAAAAGAGAGCAAAAGAAGTTTTACCAACCTGCAATCCGGTTTTACTTTTTATTATACGCCATTTAAAAAACTTACCTTTGCCCATCGTACGGGCGCCGCTACAAATATTGGTGAGTATGAGTTTTACCAGGCCAATACCATTGGCGGACATGAGAATATGAGAGGCTACTGGAGAACAAGGTTTACCGGCCGAACCAGCTTTTTTCAAAACACTGATGCCAGATTACAACTGGCGGATTTAAAAGGCTACGTAATACGAGGTAAAATAGGTGTCTATGCATTTTTTGATGACGGAAGAATTTGGATAAAAGATGATAAGTCCGACGAACTGCATACAGACTATGGAGGAGGTATTTATTTTATTCCCTACAATAAACTGGCGATAAATATATTTTATGCATCGTCAAAGGAAGTAAATGTATTTACAATCAGAACAGGTTTTTTATTTTAAAAACTAAAACACAATCATTGAAGAAACGAATAGGGTTAATAGCTATACTTATAATGAGTATTGTTTTTACAATTGATGCACAAAATTGGGATATCAATAATGCAAAAAGCATTAATCCAGAAAACCCTCATAGCACATATTGGAAAGCCATGAGCGGTTCTGCTTATTTTCTCAGTGCCGCTGCTCCAATTTATTTTTTAACAAAAGGCATTATAAAAGATGACATCAAGGCCAGGAGGAAGGGGTATCGTATTTTGGGCAGCATCACAATGGAGCTTATAATTTCAGAATTAATGAAAGAGGGATTTAACAGGAAACGTCCGGCAGAATCTTATCCTGCCGAAATTTTTCCCTACAGGAATGTTACCGGCCGTTCATTTCCTTCAGGCCACACCTCACTGGTATTTGCAACAGCTGCAAGTTTATCCATAGAATGTAAAAAATGGTATGTGGTGGTACCTGCTTATGCGTACGCAGGCAGTGTAGGATATTCACGAATTTACCTGGGCGTGCACTACCCAACCGATGTAATTGCAGGTGCTGCTGTAGGAATCGGAAGCGCTTACTTATGTCATTGGTTAAACAAAAAGATATTTCCCTCCACAAAATAGCATTATTGCCCGCTGAAAGATATCCGCAACATTTCATTCATCGCTCTGCTTATCATGGTATGCCAAAAGAAAGACAACAATGAAGAGCACAATATATAATTCATTGAAATTTCTGTGAGATAAACAACATAAACCTTACAATTTCCCTGATTTTATACCATTACAGCCGATAATTATTACAGCGATAATAGCCGCACCGGAAGGCAGTTTATTGAATCAGCACCTTCAATTTCACCAGGTTATAAGGAAAATAAAAAAGGAGTTTTCAAAATAATATTGAAAACTCCTGTACTGTATCGGGGAGCAGACTTGAACTGCCGACCTTCGGGTTATGAATCCGATGCTCTAACCAGCTGAGCTACCCCGACATCCGTTTTACGGGCTGCAAATGTAAGGCATTTTACCAAAAGGGAAAAGGTTAAGTACTTAAAAGTTGTCCTAATCTGGCAGAAACCTTATCTGCATTGGGCAACATCTCCTTTTCCAGGGCAATATTCATTGGTACTGCAGGTAAATTGAGGGCCCCCAGCACTTCAACCGGGGCATCCAGGTATTTAAAACAGGCTTTACTTATTCTGCCTGCCAAAGCTTCTGCAAAAGAATTATTTTGTTGCTCTTCGGTTACAATTAAACATTTACCATGTTTTTTTACCGTAGTAAAAATCAGTTCTTCATCCAAAGGGAATAAGGTTCTTAAGTCGATCACTTCAACCTTGCCGCTATAGTTTTTCGCAGCGGCCCTGGCCCAGTACACTCCCATGCCGTAAGTGATCACACAGCAGCTTTCTCCCTCTTCTATACAATCGTTACTGGCCTGTAATACAACATTCCCTTTGCCCAGCGGAATAATATAATCAGCTGAAGGTTCAACAGTTTTTGCCTCTTCGGTACCGGGCACTTTACTCCAGTATAAACCTTTATGCTCCAGCATTACCACCGGGTTGGGATCAAGAAAAGCGGCTTTCATCAATCCTTTCATATCTGCAGCATTGGAAGGGTATACAATTTTAATTCCTTTTACAGAAAGCAATGTAGTTTCAATACTGCCACTATGATAAGGCCCGCCACCGCCATAAGCGCCAATGGGTACACGAAGTAATGTTTGTACCGGAAATTTGCCACAACTCAGATAACAACTCTTGCTGATCTCAGTAACCAGTTGATTTAATCCGGGGTAAATATAGTCGGCAAATTGTACTTCTACTATTGGTTTTAAACCCACTGCACTCATGCCTGCAGTACTGCCAATGATATACGCTTCCTGTATGGCAGTATTAAAAACACGGTGATCGCCAAACTGTTCGGCCAATGTTGCCGCTTCCCTGAAAACCCCTCCCAGCCTACGTCCTACATCCTGCCCGTACAAAAGTGCTTCGGGATATTGTTCCATAATTTCCCTGATGGCAAACAAGCCGGCATCTACCATTAATATTTTTTCTTTACCAACGGGTGACCGTTCTCCTTTTTCCTGCGTAACCGGTGTAGGTACAAAAACAAAATCACTTACTGTTGAAGGGTCAGGTTCCGGGGCTGCAACAGCGGCATTAAAATCATTGGCAACAACAGCAGCAGTTTCATTTTCTATTTGAATCAATTCTTCTTCAGTAACACCAAGCTCCATTAATTTTTTCCTGAGTTTTGGCCCGGGATCATCAACAGTATGTTTAGCCAGGTCTTCTTCTGTTCTGTAAAATTCTTTTCGCACACCGCTGGTATGATGTCCCAGCAGAGGCACTTTAGCATGTACCAAAAAAGGATGCCTTTCTCTCCGCACTTCTTCCACTACATTTTTCATTACCTCATAACTCTGCAAAAAATCGCTGCCATCAATACTGATCCTGCTGATGCCTTTTAAACCTTTTACCATTTCACTGGCGTTGGTGGTCCGGGCTTCATCTGATGTTACGCTGATGCCCCACCCATTATCCTGTACCAGGTAAATAATGGGCAACTGGTGTAAGGCCGCAAACTGAAAAGCCTCACTTACCTCTCCTTCTGTAACCGAAGCATCGCCTAATGAACAAATAACAACCGGTAGCTTATCGCTTTCTATCAACGTTGAACTATCAGCTCTTAACTGCTCCCAATATTTAATACCCTGTGCAATGCCCGTGGTGGGTATGGCCTGCATACCGGTTGCGCTGCTCTGGTGAATAATACCGGGTTTATCAGCACCACGGTAATTGGGATGCGAATAATATTCCCGGCCGCCTGTAAATATATCATTGCCTTTGGCCAGCAACTGCAGCATCATCTGGTACGGCGTAAAACCTAAACCCAGCAACATGCTTTCATCACGGTAATAAGGGCTTACATAATCGCAGGGCAATAACTGAAATGCTGCAGCCAGTTGTATGGCTTCGTGTCCTCTTGATGTGGAGTGTACATATTTGCAGACAGGCCGGTTAGCTTCATAAGTTGCTGCCATGGCATTGGCAGTGCACATTAGTCGGTAGGCTTTTAATAAAATTTCGGTGGCAATCATTGGTCAAATGTAAAATAATTTTGGTTAGCCACGGATTACACGGATTTACACAGATAAATACAATTGACTACTAAAACAAAACATAAAAAATTCGTGTAAATCTGCGTAATTCGTGGCAAAAAAAAAAATCGCAATGTAATTGCGATCTTTTCAAATTATTTTACTGTGTTTTATTTCACTTCTACCGTCAACAAATTATCTTTTTCCAAAAATGCTTCCAGCACATCCCCCACCACACACTCCCCCACACCGGCGGGTGTACCGGTAAAGATCAGGTCGCCGATGTTTAAAGAAAAATAATTGGAGATATGAGAAATCAAAGAATCGATACTGAATATCATATTACCCGAATTACCCGTTTGCACCAGTTCTTTATTTTTATAAAAAGTAAAGTTGATGTTCTTACGGTTCATAGCCGGTGTAACATCGATAAATTTTCCTACCGCAGCAGAATTATCAAATGCTTTTGCTTTTTCCCATGGCAGGCCTTTCTTTTTTAATTCATCCTGTATATCACGGGCTGTAAAATCAATACCAACAGTAATACCATTATAATAATTGGAAGCATGCCTTTCCTGGATGTACTTACCGTTTTTGCAAACACGTAAAACCAACTCACATTCATAATGCAGTTCGTTGCTGAATTCCGGGTAGTAGAAAGGTGTATGGCTCTGCAGCAATGCACTTTTCGGCTTCATAAATATTACCGGCTCCTCGGGTATGTCGTTGCCAAGTTCCTTGGCGTGGTCCGCATAATTGCGGCCTACACAAATTATCTTCATTTAGTGCTTTTTTAGAGGGATAGGTTTCAAGAGCGAATATAGGCAAATAGCATATAAAAAACAACAATGTGTAGCAATGACACCAGTTATGGTTTTACAGAGAGGTTATTATAGGCACTCATAGTTTGATCAATACCCGATGCAATAAAACTTTCTATAATATCAATACACTTTTCTATCTTCAGTAAAATGGTGGGTTCTTCAGCTTTGAGCCATTTACCCAATACAAAATCGGCCTGCATACCCTTGGGATAATTATTACCTACGCCAAACCGTAATTTAGGGTACACATCAGTGCCTAAAACAGCCTGTATATCTTTTAATCCATTGTGGCCCCCGGCGCTACCTGCAGGCCGCAAACGTATTTTATCTAATGGCAATGCCACATCGTCTACAATAGTAAGGGTATTTTCAATGGCAATTTTTTCTTTATCCAGCCAGTATTTAAAGGCTTTACCGCTAAGGTTCATGTAAGTGGTGGGACAAATACATACAATTACTTTCCCTTTCCACTTTACTGTAGCAACATACGCTAACCTGCCTACTTCAAAATTGCCGCCGTGTTTTTTTACAAAGGCATGCACTACATCAAACCCGATGTTATGACGGGTATTGGCATATTCAGCACCTATATTACCAAGACCAACGATTAAGAATTTAGACATGTGAATGGTGAATAGTGAATGGTGAATAGTGAATAGTGCAGCCTGTTTTATTGACCATTCACCCCTCACGTTCTCAAATTAGTGTATCAAATATTTGCTGCAGATCAGCTTCTGTTTTAATTAAAACGTCCCGGGCCTTACTTCCCTGGTTCATACCAACAACGCCGGCGGCTTCCAGCTGATCCATCAAACGGCCTGCCCTGTTATAACCCAATTTCATCCGGCGTTGCAACAGCGAGGTACTTCCTACCTGGCTGGCCACAATTAATCTTGCCGCATCTTCAAATAAAGAATCCCTGTCTGTAAGATCGGCACCTTTCGCTTCCAGTTCTTTTTCATCAATGTACTCGGGTAATAAAAATGCCTGCGGATAGCCACGTTGCTCACCAATGAAGTCAACAATTTTGTCTACTTCCGGTGTATCAACAAAGGCGCATTGCAAACGCACTAATTCGCCATTATAACTGATCAGCATATCACCTTTACCAATTAACTGTTCTGCACCACCTGCATCTAAAATAGTACGGCTATCAATTTTACTACTTACTTTAAAAGCAATACGGGCAGGGAAGTTGGCTTTAATAGTACCCGTAATAATATTTACTGAAGGCCTTTGCGTAGCAATAATTAAATGAATACCTACCGCCCTGGCCAGCTGCGCCAAACGGGCAATCGGCATTTCCACTTCTTTACCCGCTGTCATTATAAGATCTGCAAATTCATCCACCACCAATACTATAAAGGGTAAAAACTGGTGGCCTTTTTCGGGATTGAGTTTACGGGCCGCAAATTTTTCGTTGTATTCACGAATATTTCTGCAACCGGCTTCTTTTAACAGGTCGTAGCGGTTATCCATTTCAATACACAGGGCATTTAATGTATGTACCACTTTTTTGGTATCGGTGATGATCGCATCTTCTTCACCGGGCAGTTTTGCCAGGAAGTGTTTTTCTATCGCCTTATAAATACTCAACTCCACCTTCTTAGGATCAACCAATACAAATTTTAATTGCGATGGATGTTTTTTATACAACAGCGACACCAGTATGGCATTCAATCCTACCGACTTTCCCTGCCCGGTGGCACCGGCCATTAACAAGTGCGGCATGCTGGCCAGGTCAACAATAAAATTTTCATTATCGATCTTTTTGCCAATAGCAATAGGCAGAGAAAAATTATTGTGCTGAAATTTTTCTGAAGACAATAAGGTCTTCATACTAACCACTGATTTTTTTGCATTCGGCACTTCAATACCAATAGTACCTTTACCGGGTATGGGTGCAATAATGCGTATACCCAATGCCGCAAGGCTTAATGCAATATCATCTTCCAGGTTTTTAATTCTTGAAATACGTACCCCTGCGGCAGGAATAATTTCATACAATGTAACTGTTGGCCCCACAGTGGCGGAAATTTTCTGGATCTGTATATCGTAGTTTTTAAGGGTATTGATGATCTGGTTTTTATTATTTTCCAGCTCAGAATTATCCTGTACAATTTTATCGCTGCCATGATTTTCCAGCAGATCAAGTGTAGGATATTTATAGTCACGAAGATCTAAAATCGGGTCGTAAGGTTTTGCATTCGGCAATTTGGGATTTACCGGCGCTGCCTCTTCTTCCACAATTTTATCAGGTACTGTTTTAATTTCCAGTTCCAGCGGTTCAATATTGTTATCTTTTATTTTAGGCGTTACCGCAACAGGTTTTATAATTTCTTCTATCGGTAAAACCAATTCTTCTTTTGTTGCTTCTTCATTTTCTTCTTCTTCAATTACGGGTTCATCTTTTTCTATCAACGTAATTTCATGGTTCAGCGTAGTATTATCCTGTGGCGGAGTAATTAAAACATTGCCTTCGCCTTTTAACGCATTTATTTTAGCGGTGGCGTTGGTGGTAGTTTCATCTACCGGCCACTCCACAGTTTCTGCAATGGATTCTGCTGCAGGTACCACAATATTATCTGCAGGTATAAGGTCTTTTTTTGAAGGCAGTTTAAACACGGGGTTAAAACGCCAGATAATGTAGGATAATACGGCTACCACCAAAACGCCTATCGTTCCCACCTGGCCAACGGTTTTATACAACCATTCTTTTATCATATCCCCCGCTGCACCGCCCCAGGGAAAAGGCTGCCCGTTAAAAATAACTGCCGTAGCCACACTTATTACCGGCAAGCCAACTATTAAATATTTAATGTTCCGGGAAACGGAAAATACTTTCTTGCAAAAAAAAAGATTTACGCCCATTACAAAAAAGAAAGTGCACACCAGGTAACCGGCTACTCCAAAACCTTTGCGGATAAAAATTTCTGAAAGAAAGGCTCCCAGCGTGCCCAGCAGATTTTGCACTTTAATATCGTTGGCCAGCAACATGCGATAGCTGAACTTATCCTGGTCTTCGGCCCAGGTAAATAAATAAGATGTAAAAGCCACAAAAAGCAGTATAGCTGTCAGCAGTAAAATACTACCGGCAATTTTGTGCGTACGTTCATCCTTAAGCAGTTGCTTTACTTCCACTGTTTCTTCCTTCTCCTGTTTCAACTGTTCAGGCTTTTCGGCTTTTGTTTTTACAGATTTTGTTTTAGTTGCCATTAGCAACAAAGATAAAGAAAACCATTACTGCATACCAAAGCAAAGCAGCCAAACCTGTTATTTATATTAAAAAAAATTGTAGGTTTGGTTATAAACTAGCGGATGCTTAAGAAACATTCATTTCTGGCCCTTTTTATTCTACTACAATTTTCAGGCATTGGTCAAACAATCCCCGACAGTAATTATATAGATATTGCACTCATCAGGGACTCTGTACTGGCAGTTGATAAAACCCTGCTTTTTTTTGACAGTACCAATATTGCCGGCATTGAAAATTTACCGCAACAAAAATTTTTACCATTTGCCCGGTATAGCTTTATCGATCAGAAACATATTCCGGGCAGGCTGGTATCCACTTTTGCCTATATGCAGATCGGCGTAAACAATAGTAGCAAAGTGAGAGACACGGTTTCATTTTTCCCCGGTTCATTATTTGATAAAATACTTTTTTATGAACAAACGGCAGCGGGCAATTTAAAATATGCTGGCAATGGTTCAAAAAACGGGGTCTGCAACCTGGTATTAGGGCCAGGTGAAAAAAAAGTTTTTTTTATTAAACTTGATTTTTGCCGGCACGATTTTAATTACCTGAGGCCCCAATTAATACAACTGCATTACTGGTCTACTTACCTGTCTGTTGCCCGCAGCAGATCATCAGGCATTGTAAGCTTTGGTTTCCTGATGAGTGGCATGTTGTTTCTGATGCTGCTCTTTATAATGGTGAATTATATACTGAACAGGAAAAAAGAATTTTTGTACTATTTTGGTTATGCATTGCTGATGTTTTTACTGGTGTTGCTGTATGCCCTTACCGGCGGCACCTGGGGTAGTTTTCCTGCCTTTTTAAATGGCTACCTGGATGTTTGCCTGCTTATTATGGGCAATGTTTTTTACCTGGCTTTTTCCCGTCATTTTCTAAATACAAAAACCAATTACACCATACTGGATAAGGTTTTCAGGATAGAAGAATGGCTTTTGATAATTCTTTTACTGACTTTCACTATTACCCATTACTTAACTGAGTGGTACCTGGTTGAAGCCATGCTGGAGAACCTGATGAAATTTATTGTACTGAGTATTGGTATTGTATTTATCATTATTGCCTTTAAGCAAAAGCAAAGGTTAATTGTTTATTTAGCACTTGGCAGTGCATTTGCCATTTTCTTCAATATAGTTTCTCTTACCATCATCCTGATGGGAATGCCGCCTAAATCGATATTTTTTCACGCTTTATTCTACCATGATATAGCATTGGTATTTGCAATGTCCTTTTTTCTTTTAGGCCTCACCTATAAAAACCGGCGTGAACTGGTAGAGCGGATACAGGAACAGGAATCATTGAAATTAGATGTAGAGAAAAAAGATTTTGAAAAGCAGATAGCCATTATTAAAGCGCAGCAGGAAGAACGTAACCGTATCAGTGCTGATATGCATGATGACCTTGGCGCCGGTATGACCACGATAAGATTATACAGCGAGCTGGCCAAGAGCCGCATTGGCGACAATACCTCTATTCCTGAAATTGAAAAGATATCTTCCTCGGCCAATGAGTTGCTGAATAAAATGAATGCCATCATCTGGAGTATGAGCAGCAGCAACGATTCGCTGGGCAATATGGTGGCTTATATCCGTAGTTATTCGCTGGAATATTTTGAGGACTCCGGTGTTAATTGCCGTATCAGCATTCCCGAAGACCTGCCCAATATTGTGGTAAGCGGAGAGATAAGAAGAAATGTTTTTTTAGTGGTGAAAGAAGCTTTGAACAATGTATTAAAACACTCCCGTGCCACAGAAGTTACTATTACATTACAGCAGGTAAGCGATGGCCTTAAACTATTTATACAGGATAATGGCACCGGCATTGATTTTGATAAACTGCGCCAGTTTGGTAACGGCCTGAAGAACATGAAAAAAAGGATGGAAGATATCGGTATCAATTTTTCAATTGAAAATAACAATGGCACATTAATTACATTGCACCGGGTGATCAACGATTTTAATTTTTCTTCATAAATGCAAGTGCAAGCAACAACCAGCCCGAAATAAAACATAAGCCACCCAAAGGTGTAACGGGGCCTAACCATTTCATTGACGGTGCTGCACATAGAATATACAGGGAGCCGGAAAACAAAACGATTCCTGCAATAAAAAGATTACCTGCCCATTGCACCTGCTTACCGGGAAACTCTTTATATACGATACCGGCAGCAAGCAATGCCAGTGCATGATAAAACTGGTAGCGGATACCCGTTTCAAAAGTCTGCAGGCTTTCTGCTGATAATTTTGTTTTTAAATAATGAGCCCCGAAAGCGCCGCCAATTACAGCTACGGCAGCCAGTAAAGCACCGGCACTTAAAAAATTCTTTTTCATAATAAACTATTAATGGTAGCGGCATTGATTTCAGTAACCGGTAAAATTATTTTTGCGGTATTGTAAACAGGCGCTCTTTCCTGTAATTTTTTTTCGATGAACCGCATCAGGTCACCGGCAGAAAGATTTTTTATCAGCGGCCGTTTAGTCTGCTCGCCAATAACTCGTTTAAAAATATCGGCAGGTGTTGCCGCCAGGTAAACAGTAGTGCCATGTTCATTCATCCATTGCATGTTGTTATTGAAGCAAGGTGTACCACCGCCACAGGCAATAATGCAATTGGTTTTGTTGGCAAATGTTTTCAGCGTTTCTGTTTCTTTTTCACGAAAGTAGGCTTCCCCATTTTGTTCAAATATGGCCGCAATTGTTTTCTGTTCTTCTTTTTCTATTACATGATCAAGATCAAAAAATTCATGCCCGCTTTCGGCAGCCCATAATTTGCCCCAATGTGTTTTACCATTGCCCATAAAGCCCACAAGAAAAATATTTGCACCTGACTTATCCGAATCGCTCATGTTGATTTTTTTGCCACTAATGGCACAAATTTACACGAATAAAAATTCAGGCTTAAGATATTTGCAGACATTCTCATTTCAATCTTGCTACGATAAATTCCCCCTTCAGGGGGTTTGGGGGGTGCGTTTAATGCCGCGGCTTATAAATATCATTAGGCGTTGGCGTAGTGGAAGGCGCTGTAGAGGTAGAAGAAGATGATGATGTGCCGGAACTTTTCTTTTTAAAGTCCCCTCTTTTCCATGCCTTAATAAATTCGGCCCATGCAAAAGGATTAAAAATATTCTGAGGTGCTACCTGGCCTGCATAATAGGCTTTGGTACTGGCCTGTTTTAAATATTGGGAACTGGCTTCCCTTCCGTCCAATGGCATATTGGCTACCAGTATGCGGCGGGTGGCGGCTTCATTATTTTTCCGGGCTATGGCAATATTATCGTCGGGCACGGGGTTATTTAAAAAATCTCTTTCAAACTGCTGCCTGGTTGGCCTTGCTTTAATAATTGTTGCCGGAAGATATACGGTATCATTTACCATTAACTGTATAACACTTTGCTGGTTACCGGGCAGGTCTTTAGGAATAAATATAGATTTGTTTTTGTAGCCCACACTGCTGAATTCAATTTCATCGCCTTTTAGTACCACGATGCTAAAAACCCCTTTATCGTTGGTGATGGTACCCCTGTTTTGCCCTTTTACCACCACACTTACACTCTCCAGGCCTTTCAGGCTATCGGCTGTCATTACTATACCATATAACTGTACCACAGAATCTTTAAACGCTTCAAATTGTGCTTTGGATTGCACAGGTTTAAGAAAACAACACAGTAAGAATATGGGTAAAAATCTACGCATCAATAATAGTTGAATTTTGGTATGCTGTATCCCGGTGTGCCGGAACAAAGCCAATAAAGCCAAATAGCATTACAAAAGCTTGTCCCCAAAAATAACAACATTCCTTAATTAATAAACAAAGTAAAGGTATGAGTGTTTAAATTTGCATTTCTGGTGGATTTTTAACAAATAATTGAACGATGACAAAAGAGGATATACTGAAGGCGCTGAGCAATGTACAGGAGCCCGACCTGGGTAAAGACCTGGTTACCTTAAACATGGTAAAAGACATTACAATTGATGGTAATAATGTTGCTTTTACCATTGTGCTCACTACACCTGCCTGCCCTATGAAGGACATGATGCGAATGGCTAGTGAAAATGCGATAAAAATACTGGTGAATAAGGAGGCAGTAATAACAGTGAATTTTACTGCTAATACCAGCAGCAACCGCAAGGATGCCAAGACTGTTTTAAGTGGTGTAAAAAATATTATTGCCGTAGTGAGCGGCAAAGGCGGCGTGGGAAAAAGCACTGTAAGCGCCAATCTTGCACTGGCATTGGCTGCCGGTGGTGCTAAAGTGGGTTTGATGGATGCCGATATTTACGGCCCCAGCCAGCACATTATGTTTGGCATACGTGGCGAAAGGCCATTGATGAAAGATGATGGTAATGGTAAAGGCATGATTGTGCCGATTGAAAAGTTTGGTATTAAAATAATGAGCATTGGTTTGCTGATCGATGAAAAGCAGGCCGTGGTTTGGCGTGGCCCGATGGTGAGCAGTGCCATCCGCCAGTTTGTAAGTGATGTGGATTGGGGCGAACTGGATTATCTGGTAATTGATATGCCACCCGGCACCGGTGATATTCATTTAACCATCGTGCAGACCGTTCCGGTTACGGGTGTAATTGTGGTTACCACACCGCAATTGGTGGCACTGGCTGATGCTAAAAAAGGCGTGGCCATGTTTGGGCAGGCACAACTAAAAGTGCCGGTAATTGGTTTGGTTGAAAATATGAGTTACTTCACCCCGGCAGAATTGCCTGACAATAAATATTATATTTTTGGAAAAGACGGCGGCAAAAATTTAGCAGAAGAATTTGAGCTGACCTTCCTGGGACAGATACCGATTGTACAAAGCATACGTGAAGGTGGCGACCTGGGTATTCCGGTAATGGTGAGTGATGATGCTATCAGCAGAAAAGCTTTTGAAGAATTTGCAGGTAATGCGGTGAGGGGTATTGCAATGCGCAATGCCAACCTTGCACCTACGCAGATACAGGAAATTGTAGAGGGCTAATCTTTTTTAAAATTCACGTTGTGAATGAGTTTTGCTACTAATGGCACTAAGCGGCACGAATAATAAAACACTATTAGTTAAAATTCGTGTCATTTGTGGCAACAAAAAACATAAAGTTTTTGCTACGCTGTGTTTCAAACAATCCTCAACAGATGTTTTATGAAAAAATATTTTTCTCTGGCGCTTTCTTTATTCCTAATCTTCCTTTCCTGTAATTCATCTAAAAAAAATACTGTTTTGAATAATGAACCACAAAAACCTGTTGCCAGTAATACAGCGGCCGTGGCTTTTGATAAAGAAGGCCACAGGGGCTGTCGTGGTTTAATGCCGGAGAATACCATTCCTGCTATGTTGAATGCAATTGGATTGGGCGTTACTACACTGGAGATGGATATCTGCTTCAGCAAAGACAAAAAAGCTTTTCTTTCTCACGAACCATTTTTTAATCATGAAATAACCACTACGCCTGATGGTAGTTTTATAACTGAAAAAGAAGAAAAGAATTATAACATGTACAACATGGATTATAGTTCGGTCATCAAGTACGATGTGGGTATGAAACCACACCCCCGTTTTCCGCAGCAGCAAAAAATGAAAGCCGTAAAACCCTTACTGGCGGATGTTTTTGAGGCGGTGAAAAAAGATATGATGACCAGGAGAAGGCCCTTCCCTTATTTTAATATTGAGACTAAAACAATGCCGGCAACAGATAATATTTTTCATCCGGCACCGGCAGAATTTGTAGAATTATTAATGAAAGTGATAAAGGATAACGGGATGGAAGATTTTGTAATTATTCAATCTTTTGATTTCAGAACACTGCAATATTTACACCTGCATTATCCCGCTATAAAAACAGCCATGCTGATTGAAGATTTTGATAAGCGGACCCTGGAGGAACAAATTACTACTTTAGGATTTACACCCACTATTTACAGTCCTGCCTATGTTTTAGCTACCGAAGCGGTGATAAAAAAATGCCATGACCAAAACATCAGGATCATTCCCTGGACGGTGAATGACAAAAAAGAAATTGACCGTTTAAAAGCACTGGGCGTTGATGGTATCATTTCTGATTACCCCAATTTATTTAATGAATAGTAAGGCCCGGCATATTTTATTTATGGTATTTGCAGGGCTTGCTTTTGCAGCCATGTTGTATCATACTGTTGGGGCCGTGCAACCCTTTGATGCCACACCGGCATGGCGGCATATTTTATTTATTGGCATTTGCACTATCTGCATGTATGGTTTATTAAAAAGGCCCAAGTGGTTCCTGTGGTTTTTTGGCGCTTTAATGGTGCAGCAATTGTATAACCATGGCAGTCGTTTAATACATTTATTGCAGGAAGATAAACTGAATTTTATTGATGCTGCTGTGGTACTTTTAATGCCGCTGGTTTTTATTTTGTTGCTGATGGAAAGAAAAGCGGAACGCTGATTTGTATGATGATGAAGACCTGTTATGATTTAATCTATCTTAATCCTAAATATCAAAACAATCTGCGTTCTATATCCCTAACCAATCATTCGCATTTTTAAATAACATTTTTTCTTTTACCGCATTTTCAAAATGCATGGCTTCAATTAATTTACCGGGGTGATGTTCGCCCAATGGAAAAGGATAATCACTACCCAGGCAAATTTTGTCCTCGCCCATTACATCAATAATATACTGCATTGCTTTTTCATCATGCACTAAACTATCGATCCAGAATTTACCAATATAATCTCTTGGGTTAACAGCATTATCAATCGCAACCAGGTCGGGACGTACTTTAAAGCCGTGTTCAATTCTTCCGATCGTTAACGGAAAGCTGCCTCCGCCATGTGCAAATGCTACTCTTAACCGGGGAAAGCTTTCTAAAACGCCGCCAAATATCATGGAGCAAATGGCACGGGAAGTTTCTGCAGGCATACCTACCAGCCAGGGCAGCCAGTATTTTTGCATTTGTGTTTCTCCTATCATTTCCCAGGGATGAATGAACAAGGCACAACCTAATGCTTCAGCTCTTTTGTAAAACGGAAAGAACTTTTTGTCTGATAAATTATCGCCATTGATATTACTGCCGATCTCTAACCCGGGCATTTTTAATTCGGTAACGCAACGTTCCATTTCTTTTATCGCCAGGTCAATATCCTGCAGTGGTACAGTACCGATACCAATAAAACGACGGGTATTTTTTGCCACCGTATCTGCGATATGATCATTAAAAAAACGGCTGGTTTCCAAACCATCTTTGGGCTTTGCCCAGTAATTAAACAAGACAGGAATGGTAGAAAGTACTTGCACAGTTACATCCGTTTCGTCCATTTCTTTCATTCGCAAAGCAGCATCAAAACAATTGTTGTCTACTTCCCTGAATAATTTATCGCCTTTCATCATACAGGCTTTGCAATTGCGGTGCTCCAGGTGTATAAATTCTCCATAGCCGAATTTTTGTACCCAATTAGGCATTTTGTCCGGCATTATATGTGTGTGGATGTCTATTTTCATGAAAAGAACTTCGTTCTTTATTCAGAACGCTGATTTTTATGATGGTTATGATTTATTACGATTTGTTTAGCACTCTTTATATTCAGATGAAAAGACTTTTCTTTTAAACTCAGGCTTCTTTCCGAAATTCAAAAGAAGTCCCACTTCAATTTCTGTGGCTTTTAAATAATTGATTAACTGAATCTCATGTTCTGCCGTAATAACAGAAGCGGCTTTTATTTCTACAATTACAAAACCGTTCACAATCATATCAGCTATATATAAACCAACTTGTGTACTGTCGTAAAATACTTCTACCGGACATTGGAGATGACAAGTAAGCCCCAGTTTTCTACACTCAATTGATAAAGCATTTTCATATACCTTTTCTAAAAAGCCATAACCTAATTTATTGTACACATTATAAAATGCCTTTATCACCAGCTCTGTTATTTCGCTGTGTTTATAGTTATCCGCCATAAAGTTTTGTTAGGGTATAAAATCATATCTTAAAATCACCTGCGAAAATCATCATCATCATAAAAATCTGCGTTCCGCCCTTATCCCTTACGCACCGGAGGTGCCATCACGGCGCCACATTTACTGCAGGTTCTTTTATGTTCGTCTTTGTAAAAGCCTTCCATCACCGGCGGCAATTGGGTTACAATATTTGTGATCACTTTATATTCTTCATACAATTTATTGCCGCAGTTTTCGCAATACCATAAAAAACCATCTGCTTCAGTGGCCCTTACTTTTTCAATTACCAGGCCAACGGTATTTGGCCCACGTTGCGGACTGTGCGGTGTTTTGGGTGGTAATAAAAACATATCTCCTTCGTTAATGGCAATATCTTTAGGTACTCCTTCATCGATGATCTTTAATACAATATTGCCCTCAACCTGGTAATACAATTCCTCACTTTCGTTGTAATGATAATCCTTACGGGCATTGGGCCCTCCCACTACCATCACAATAAAATTTTCCGCATCTTTATATATGCATTGATTGCCTACCGGCGGTTTTAGCAGGTCCCGGTGTTCGTCAATCCATTTCTTTAAATTGAAAGGCGCAATAACTGGCATAGCACTATATTTTAGGGTTGTAAGTTAGATTTTTTTTACTAATCTTCCACTACCAGCCCCATGCTAACGCCAGCCCGAAAGATTCGTTCCAACAGAAATATTCATTGCGGCGGGCATGAACTATAAACTATTAACTTTACAAGATGAACCTTGCCATTCCATATCATTTAGAAAATTTTATCGGCGGACATTTTATCGGCCCGTTAAGCGGTGAATTTTTAGACAATGTGAATCCTGCAACCGGTGAAGTGGTAGGACAAATACCCAACAGCAATAAAAAAGATATTGATGCTGCAGTAAAAGCGGCACAAAAAGCATTGCCTGAATGGAGCATTTCCGCTACAGAAAAACGTTTTACTATACTCAATAAAATTGCAGACCTCATTGATACGCATTTTGAAGCATTGGCTGTAGCAGAAACCAATGACAACGGCAAACCATTATGGCTGAGCAAAAGAATGGATATTAAAAGAGCGGCCGATAACTTTCGTTTTTTTGCCACTGGTATTATGCACTTTGCTGCCGAAAGCCATGCGATGGAAGATAAAGCCATTAATTACACATTGCGTAATCCCATTGGTATTGTGGGCTGCATCTCTCCCTGGAATTTACCTTTATATTTATTTACCTGGAAGATTGCGCCGGCATTAGCCGTAGGCAATTGTGTAATTGCAAAGCCCAGCGAAGTAACACCGGTGACGGCATTTCTATTAGCAAGAATTTGTAAAGAAGCCGGACTGCCTGATGGTGTTTTAAATATTGTACACGGTGATGGGCCCAATTGCGGCGAAGCGATTGTAAAGCACCACGATATTAAAGCGATCTCCTTTACCGGAAGTACGAGAGCCGGAGAACGCATTGCTTCTATTGCTGCGCCCCTGTTTAAAAAATTATCTTTAGAATTAGGCGGAAAAAATCCGGCTATTATTTTTGCTGATTGCGATTGGGAAAAGATGTTGCAGGAAACGGTGCGTTCGTCTTTCAGCAACCAGGGACAAATTTGTTTGTGCAGCAGCAGAATATTAATTGAGCAAAGTATTTACGAAAAATTTAAAACTGCGTTTGTTGAAGCAGCGAAAAAATTAACTGTTGGAGATCCTTTAGATGACCATTCCAAACAAGGTGCCATTGTAAGTAAAGTACATTTTGATAAAGTGATGCATTGCATTGCGCTGGCTAAAGAAGAAGGAGGCACCATTTTATGCGGCGGCAATTCAGTTATTGTTGAGGGCAGATGTGCCAATGGTTACTTTATTGCACCAACGGTTATTGAAAATCTTGGACCAGATTGTAAAACTAATATGGAAGAAATTTTTGGACCAGTTGTTACCCTGCAATCTTTTGAAACAATAGATGAAGCTCTACAATCAGCCAATGCTACCCATTATGGATTGGCAGCCACCATATGGACGCAGGATATCAGTAAAGCAAACCTGGTGGCTGCAAAAGTGCAATCAGGAATTATATGGATCAATTGCTGGCTGGTAAGAGATTTAAGAACACCATTTGGAGGCATGAAAAATAGCGGCGTGGGCAGAGAAGGTGGCTGGGAAGCTTTACGCTTTTTTACTGAGCCAAAAAATATTTGTTTACAGTTTTAGGGGCTAAAACCCCGCTACTACATAATCACTTGCCGGGGGCTTAAGCCCCCGGCAATGCAAAAAACGCATGGGCTTTGGCCCTTAAGAAAAATGGATACAATAATTAATACACAGGATGCCGCAAAGCCTTTAGGCGCTTATCCCCACGCAAGAAAAGTGGGCAATTTGTTATTTCTCTCCGGCATTGGTAGCAGGAATGCAACAGACAATGCTATTCCCGGATTAGAATCAGATAGTGAAGGGAATATTTTAAAGTATGATATAGAAGCAGAATGCCATCAATGTTTTGCCAATGTAAAAGCCGTACTGGAAGCCAGTGGCAGCAGCTGGGATAAGATTGTTGATGTAACTGTTTTTTTAACTAACATGAAAAAAGATTTCCCGGTTTATAATAAAGTGTATGCGCAATATTTTACAACAGTACAGGCATGCAGAACAACAGTGGAAGTAAAAAGTTTACCCACACCGATTGCAATAGAATTAAAAGTGATTGCTACAATAGATTGATCAATGGGCTAAGCCCTGCGAAAATAAAAATCAATTGCCCATGGCTTAAGCTAAAGGCAATGTAAAAAACTACGAGGCTTTAGCCCGATATATATTTTATGACATTCGAAAACACTTTAGCCTTTGCTCAACAGCTTGATGAAAATGATGGCTTAAAACATTTCAGAGACCAGTTTTATATTCCGATCATCAATGGAAAAGAATGCATTTACTTCACCGGAAATTCTCTTGGCCTGCAACCTAAAACCACACAGGATTATGTGTTGAATGAACTGGAAGACTGGGCGAACTTTGGCGTGGAAGGGCATTTTCATGCAAGAAAACCATGGATGCCTTATCATGAAATCTTTCCCGCTCAATTATCAAAGATCATTGGTGCATTACCGGAAGAAATTGTGGTAATGAATCAACTCACCGTGAATTTACATTTGCTGATGGTAAGTTTTTACCGGCCAACAAAACAACGTTATAAAATCATCTGCGAAGCAAAAGCATTTCCTTCTGATCAATATGCTATGGAATCGCAGGTAAAATACCATGGCTTTAGTTATGAAGACGCTGTAATTGAAATAAGCCCCAGAGCAGGTGAATATGCCATACGCACAGAAGATATTCTGTCAGCGATTAAGCAACATAGTGATAGTGTGGCGCTGGTTTTATTTGGTGGCGTAAATTATTATACCGGCCAGTTTTTCGATATTCAAAAAATAACCGCAGCGGCGCATGCCGCGGGTGCTGTTGCAGGATTTGATTTAGCCCACGCGGCAGGTAACGTAGAGCTCCGCCTCCACGATTGGAATGCAGACTTCGCCTGCTGGTGTTCTTATAAATATTTAAACAGTGGCCCCGGTGGCGTATCGGGAATTTATATCCATCAGAAACATATTACTGATACAAGCATTCCACGCTTTGCAGGCTGGTGGGGCCATACCAAAGACACCCGTTTTAAAATGGAGAAAGGTTTTGAACCCATACCCACGGCAGAAGGGTGGCAATTGAGCAATGCGCCGATTTTATCCATGGCAGCACATAAAGCATCATTAGATATTTTTGATGACGCAGGAATGGATAATTTAATTGCAAAGGGAAAGCTGTTAAGCAACTATTTATTATTTATCATTGACGAAATAAATAATGGTTTAAAAGAAAAGTTGATCCAGGTAATTACACCACGGGATGAAAAAGAAAAAGGCTGTCAGGTAAGTATGCTGATGCTGAAAAAAGGGACAGCAGTTTTTGAAGCATTAAAACAACATGGTGTGCTGGCAGACTGGAGAGAGCCGAATGTAATTCGTGTGGCCCCTGTGCCCCTGTACAATACTTTCAGCGATGTGTTTACATTCGGGCAAATTGTAAAAGCGATTTTGGAACATTGATCATGATAAGAATTATGTTTTTCGCTGATTGATTATTATCAACAATAGTGAATATTAAATAGCCAGGTTATAAAATGAAAAAAGAAACGGTTATCATCGGAGCAGGTTTAGTAGGCTCTTTGTTGTCTATTTATTTAAGCAAGAGAGGTTACAATGTAAAAGTGTATGAACGCAGGCCTGATATGCGTAAAGAAAAAATTATTGCCGGCCGTTCAATCAACCTGGCATTAAGTGACAGAGGCATTAAAGCATTGGAAGAAGTGGGCATTATGGAGGAAATAAAGAAAATTGCTATTCCCATGCATGGCAGATATATCCACAATGCTGATGGCAGTACTGCCTACCAGCCTTATGGCACTGAGGGACAGTTTATCAATTCTGTATCAAGAGGAGAACTGAATAAAATGCTGATGGACCTGGCAGAAAAAAATGGGGTGGAAATTTTCTTCAATGAAAAATGCGAAAATATCAATTGGAAAACAAATGAAGTTTCATTTCAAAATGCCAGCAACTTTCAACTATCAACCATCAACTATCAACTTGCCTTTGGCAGCGATGGCGCATATTCTGCAGCAAGGCACCAATGTCAAACCCAATTCGATCGATTTCAATACCAGCAGTATTATATTGATTGCGGCTACAAAGAACTAACAATACCTGGCGGAACAAACGGTGAATTTTTGATAGAGAAAAATGCATTGCACATCTGGCCCAGGGGAAATTATATGCTCATTGCATTGCCCAATATTGATGGCAGTTTTACCTGTACATTATTTTTTCCTTTTGAAGGTGAAACTTCTTTTGCTGCATTAGATACTAAAGAAAAGGTAAGCTCATTTTTCGAAAAGAACTTCCCTGATACTATTGCATTAATTCCCGACCTGGAAGATGATTTTTTTACTAACCCTACTTCATCATTAGTCACCGTAAAATGTTTTCCCTGGGTAAGAGAAGATAAATTTGCGCTGATAGGTGATGCGGCACATGCGATCGTTCCATTTTTTGGGCAAGGCATGAACTGCGGCTTTGAAGATTGCCGGGTATTAAATGAACTGATCGGCAAGCACAATGATGACTGGAAAATTATCCTGGAAGAATACCAGGCTTTACGTAAACCCGACGCCGATGCCATTGCAGAACTGGCCCTGAATAATTTCACTGAGATGAGGGATAAAGTGGGCGACCCTAAATTTTTATTGCAGAAAAAAATTGAAGCGGCCTTCAGTAAAAAATATCCCGACAAGTGGATACCGGCATATACACAGGTAACCTTTAGTCCGCAGATACGCTACAGCGACGCATTAAAGAATAGTATAAGACAGGAAGCAATAATGCAACAGGTAATGGCATTGCCGGATATTGAAAATACCTGGCAGGGCGAAGGCATAGAGCAAATAATGATAAAACTATTGAACGAATAAAAAAAAGTTAAAGCCCGAATACATTTTATGGCATTGCCCCGGGCTTAGGCCCGGGGCAATGGATAAAAAACAACAGGCTTCAGCCAACTAATTTTATGTACAAATTTCCCTACTACACCGAACAGGATGAACAAAAGGTAATTGCCTTTATGAAAGAAAATGCATTTGCATTAATTACCGGCCCCGGGGAAGAATATCCTGTGGCCACACAAATTCCTTTGGCTATTGAAATAAAAGACGGCAAAATATTTTTAAGCGGCCACCTCATGCGAAAGACAGACCATCACCTGGCGTTTGAAAAAAACAATAAAGTACTGGTACTTTTTACTGGGCCACATTGCTATGTCAGCGCCAGCTGGTATACTAACCCCGGTGTTGGTTCTACATGGAATTATGTAACGGTGCAGGCAAAAGGCACCATCCGTTTTACAGATGAAGAAGGTACTATCAACGCTGTAAAAGCAGTTAGCGACAAATATGAAGGCACCACGTCTGCCGGGGCTTTTGATAATTTATCCAAAGAGTATGTTGACCATATGGTAAAAGCCATTGTTGGTTTTACCATTGAAGTAGAAAGTATGGAGAATACTTTTAAACTCAGCCAGAACCGTGATACAGCTTCTCAAAAAAATATTATTGAACAATTAAAAAAACGTGGCGATCATAATTCTGCTGCAATTGCGGTGGAAATGGAAAAGAGATTATAATTTTACAACATGACAAGAAAACAATTAGTTGAAGAGATACAACAAAAAAAATCTTACCTCTGTGTAGGATTAGATACTGACCTTACAAAAATCCCCAGGCACCTGCAATCGCAGCCCAATGCCATTTTCGAATTCAATAAAGCTATTATTGATGCCACCAAAGACCTTTGCGTTGGTTATAAAATAAACACAGCTTTTTATGAAGCTTTAGGATTAAAAGGCTGGGAAGCGATGGAGCAAACCGTAAACTATATTCCCAAAGGACTTTTTAAAATTGCAGATGCCAAACGTGGTGATATTGGCAATACTTCTTCGCAATATGCCAAAGCTTTTTTTGAAACCATGAATTTTGATGCGATCACAGTAGCGCCTTATATGGGAGAAGATAGTATTCGGCCGTTTTTAGCATATGAAAATAAATGGACCATTGTTTTAGGATTAACGAGTAATAAAGGTGCCAATGATTTTGAAATGTTACGGCTGGTAAGTGAAGAAGCAAACCCGGGCGGACATTTACGCCCTGAATTTTTATACGAACGTGTATTAAGAAAAATAGCAAGCTGGGGCAATCCCGGTAATTTGATGTTTGTAACCGGTGCAACACAGGCAACAGAATTTGAAAACATAAGAGATATTATTCCTGAACATTTTTTACTGGTGCCGGGTGTTGGTTTCCAGGGGGGCAGCCTGGAAGATGTAAGTAAATATGGCATGAACAAAGATTGCGGCTTACTGGTAAATGCAAGCCGTGCTATCATCTTTGCCAGCGAAAAAGAAGATTTTGCAGCAGAAGCAAGGGCTATTGCGCAACAATATCAAACAGAAATGAGTCATTATTTAACAACTGCTATAATTTAATTCCTTTTATTTTTAGTTATAAAACAATCATCATGAAATTTATTGCATTAATGGCCGCCTTTGCTTTTTCAGTTGCTGTACAGGCACAAACCAAACCTTTGCCTGCAAAAGAAGTATTAGATAAAGCTTATACACAGGCAAAAAAAGAAAAGAAAAATGTGATCCTTATTTTTCATGCCAGCTGGTGTGGCTGGTGCAAAAAAATGGATGCCAGCATGCAGGATGCCAGATGCAAAAAATATTTTGATGATAATTATGTTACCGTACACCTTACTGTGGCAGAATCTGCAGGTAAGAAAAATTTAGAAAATCCCGGCGGGAATGAGGTATTGATAAAATACCATGGCGATAAAGCAGGATTGCCTTTCTGGGTAATTTTAAATAAAGACGGACAATTATTAGGGGATAGCTTTATGCGCAAAGAAGGCGTTAGCAAAGACGAAGCCGGCGACAATATTGGTTGCCCTGCAAGTGAACCGGAAGTAGCAGCTTTTATTAGTTTACTAAGATCATCTTCTGCACTATCCGACCAGGCTTTGGAAATTATTGCAGCCCGTTTTAAAGAAAATAAAAGTTAGGTTATTTCATTACAGTAATTCTATTTATGCAACGCAGAAAATTCCTCCGGAACATTTCCCTGCTTACTGCAACTGCAGGTTTGCCTGCAGTAAGCATTGCTTCAGCTGAAAAAAAGAAAAAGAAATTTACAGCGGCCTTCATCAGTGATATACATGTAAAGCCTTCTGCTGTTGCCGAAGCAGGAATGGCAAAAGCCTTACAACATGTAAACCGGTTGCAACCGGATCTTATCATCAATGGCGGCGATTGTATCATGGATGCACTGGCGGCAGATAAAGAAAAAACCGCAGCACAATGGAACCTGTACAACAAAATATTGCAGGCAGAAAATAAACTGCCCATAAAATATTGCATCGGCAACCATGATATCTGGGGCTGGCAATTAAAGGACGCTATAAAAACTGATCCGCTTTACGGTAAGGGCTGGTGGCTGCAACAAACAGGATATGCAAAAACCTATTACAGCTTTACACAAAACAACTGGCATTTTATTTTTTTAGACAGTGTGCAGGAAAATAAGGGTGGTTATATTGCTTTACTGGATGAGGAACAATTCAGCTGGCTGGAGAATGAGTTGAATAACAATAAAGAAAAATTCATCTGTATTATTTCGCATATTCCCATCATGTCTTTTTGCAGTGCGATGTTCTTTAAAGATATGTTGCCGGATGGTGACTGGAAATTATCGAGAGCGTTACTGCATACCGATACCAGGAAGATAAAAGACCTTTTTAAAAAATATACCAACATTAAAACCTGCCTCAGCGGCCACGTGCATTTACAGGATGAAGTGGAATACCTGGGTATAAAATATTATTGCAATGGTGCTGTAAGCGGCAACTGGTGGGGCGGTGCTTTCCAGGATTTTGCGCCGGCGTTTGCAATGTTTGATTTTTTTGCCGATGGGTCGGTTGAAAGAAAAATGATTGAATACTAGGTTTTAAATGATACGGTTTATTTTTCCGGCAATAATAACTTCATCTAAAATTTTTTGAACTGCTGCAGGATTTTTAGTGCCGATCAATAATAATTTACCATCCCGGAAACGCAACTGTAATCCCTGGTTGCAGGAAGCCGAAGTATTAATAGCACGACCTGTTTTAGGAGCGCCTACACGAATCCCCCAGCCACCATATTCATAAAAGGAGTTGTATTCCCTGATATAAGCATCGCTCAATTCATGCCATTCAATATGGGTGGTTTTAAATTGAAACGGGTAAAAGCGGTATTGTATGCCCGTACTGTTATAGCTGGTTTTTAATTTTATCGATCTTATGAAGGCCAGGAGTAATAGAACAAATATTTCCAGCAAGATCAGTACTGTATCGGATGCAGGCGTTTTGCCAAATGGGTTACCTAAAATTACCTGTTGAATGATGGCATAAATAAACAGCCCATTTAAAGCGATAGCTCCAAGCCATGCCCATCTTACCCTGAATCTTTGTACTTCGCTGAATGTATGCATAGTTAATTAAATACCGGTTGAATTGCTGTTGCTAATTGTGTTGCCCATTTTTTATATTCCCTGCCGGAAGGATGCAGTTTATCTGCCGCTAAAAATTCTTCTTTGTTACCATCATTTCTTTGTGCTGTGGTGATATCAATGTAATGTGCATGCCATTTTTCAGCAACCGATTTACATACACTATTATAAGCATCAATTTCTCCCGCAATTTTTTTTCTGTCTGTTCCTTCTGCAAAAGGCGTTACCCCCCAATCGGGAATGCTTAAAACGAAAACATGACTGGAAAAATTGTTGGCGAAGTAAATAGCTCTTTTAAGCAGGCTTTCAAATTCAATGGCAAAATTTGCTACCTGCCGTCCACGGTATTGATTATTTACACCAATAAGCAGGGAAACAATATCATAAGTTGCTGCCAGGTTAGCTGCATCAATTGCTGCATTTAGCTCATCTGTTGTCCAGCCGGTGGTGGCAATTATTTCCGGGGCAGCGTAACTGCAACCGCCGTGAGGGTTTGTAACCGCTGACGGGGTTTGATTTAAAAGCGCTACAGTCTGATTAGGAAAATTTTCTTCGGGCAACACCAGTTCTCCAATGGTGTAACTATCCCCTAATGCTAAATAAGTATAATGCATAGTGATTAAAAATTTTGATCTTCTCTTTTATTTTCTACCAGTTGCCTTACGATGCCTCCCATTAATGCCAATGGAATTACAGTTAATGCAGTTAAGATACCGGATAAGCTGGCCATGCCGAATATGGTACCCAGTAACCCCAGTATTACAAATGCCAAAAGCCCCATGAGCAACGCTGCAAATACTTTTCTTTCCACAGCTACCCAGCAGGTAACATAGCCGCCGATAAAAGATGAAATGGCAGTCCATAAAAAAATATACCCATAGATCTGAATATCCCGGGGCAAATCTTTTTCAATAGAATAGGTATAGATATTTGTCAGCACCATTCTCATCAGCGGAATTAAAGCTGCACCCACTGCCGTAGTAACCACCAGGCCTATAATAATTGCCACAATGCTTTGTGTTTTAGCGTTCATATTTTTCAAGTTGTTTAATCCATCTCCTGCAAATCAATAAGGGAATCAATCCTATTACACCAAAGCTGCAATCAATTAAAACATGAAAGCGTGGGATATGCCTGATGGGTGCAGCAATAAATGCCAGAGGAATGATAGCCAAACAAGCCAGTATAGCCCAATCGATGATCCATTTATTTTTAACCGGATCTTGTAATGGCCCTATGAATGCCATTGCAATTACAATATGTGCAAATGCCAGCCAGTCGAAACCATAAGCCAGCATAGGATATTTTGCATTTGTTGCTACCAGGGCAGCATACACATCCTGCAACCATTGCCGTGCAAAAGATGGCACAAATGCAGGATGATGGAGTAACCAATATAGTTCCGTTTCCAGCGGAAATGCAGTAACACCACTTAATAGTAAAGCCACAATAAAAAATAAAATCAGCAGGCGGATTTTTGTAATCAGTTTCATATTACGGTTTTGGTTTTGCAGGTTTACCATGCTTAAAGCTTCCTATAGGCGCCGAATACCAGGGCGAAATATCCACTGCAAATAAACCGGCTGCCACTGCAGGATCTGATTGTGCGATCTTCTCTGCTTCTTCCTTTGTTCTACAATCAAAAACAAAAATACCCCGCCAGTTAAAATCATTTTTACCAAAAGGGCCGGCAACTTTTAAAATGCCGTCGTAATATAACCTGTTAATATTTGCCATATGGCCTTTAAATAACTCCGCTTTTTGAGTTGAATCAAAATCCTGTTTGGGACCGGTTTTTATCAATACAAAAAAGTATTGCTCAATCTGGTCTTCAGCACGTGGTTTCTTTTTTTTGCTATCGTTATTTTGTGCTTGTGTGCTGATACAACAAAATACAGCCAGTAATACCACCAGTATTTTTTTGGGCATAAAAATTATTTGACCGAAAATACAAAAGGTCCGTAATAATTACGAACCTTTTATCATTCATGGCTATACAGTTGTTATCAGGTGGTTTTGCTTTTCGATTTATTTTTTTCTTTTTTCATATCATCAGGATTGGGCTCCCCCAGGATCACTTTTCCAAAGCTGGATTTTATTTTAACCGGTACCGAACCACTGCCTGATTTTCCATTGTAGTTATGGTCAAACTTTGGCCCATGGCCATCTTTGTCATCATCATCATCCCCATCGAATTTTATACCGGTGCGGTTTTTAAAACTACCGAAGCTGGTAGAGATATCGTATGAAGCAGATAATTCGCCTGTGGGTTTAAGATTTACTGTTGAGTAAGAAACTTTTGCATCCAGCCCGGTAAGGCTGTTGTCAATATTTATTTTTGTGGCACTGCTGAATTCCAGGTTCAGTTTTACATTACCTACCAGTTTACCAATTGAGGCAGAAGAATATTTAATAGCAACAGTTCCGTTAGTACTTTCAATTTTAGCGCTGCCAAATTCAACATTTACTGACCTGGCATTGCTTAATGTACCCGTAGTTAAAGAGCCGAATTTGCTTGACAATTCAACTTCTCCCCTGAAGTCGGGTATAACAGTACTTCCGAATTCATTATTGATACGCAACGGGTTGGATGCAGGCATTGAGATATCATAATTAATTTTCATCGTACTATTTTCACCTTTGCCGTTGTTAGTGCCTTTTATAGATGTTTTAAAACTGATATCGCCACCGCTTTTTGATTCATCAATAGTGATTCCATCAATTATTTTTTGGGCTGTTGCTTCAACATTTGAAGACACTTCAATGGTTACATCCACTTTTATTTCATTCTTATTCCAGGTATGTACTTCCACACCGCCAAATGAATTGTCAATTTTCAGTTTGTCAGATGAAGAAACATTGTACGATTTATTTACCGATTTGTTTTTTACAAATTCGTACTTTTTATTTTTTTCATTTTTGTTATCATTGTCATTATCATTTTGTGCAACAACTGTTTGCTGTATGATACATAATGACAGTACTACACTAAATAGTCGTCTGCTTATTTTTTTCATGGTAATTACTTTTTGATTGTTTAATTTGATTGATGATGTTTAATTGCTGGTTCAATACATTCAGCTGCAGCTGCAGGTTTTGAATCATGGCTTCAATCAGCATTTCTCGGTTGGGTGTATTGCTGAGTTGATTTTTAAGGGATTTATATGAACTGTCCAATTGGTTAATGTCGGTGGCAAATGTTTTGTATAATTCCGGTTGCTCCGGTGCCAGTGCTTTTAATTCTTCCTGTTTTAACAACACCATTTTTGCAAATTCATTTACTTCCGGTGCGTATTCCGGTGCTATAGAATTAATGGTTGTAGTGTCGATCTTTGCCACATCAGGATCTCCGTTAGTAGTCTTTTTATTATGCAGTGCTAAAAAAATACTGAGTCCTGCGGTGATCACCAGGGCTGCAGCAATGCTCCATTTATACAGGGGTGCCAGTATTGCTTTTTTTTGTTTCTTTTCCTCAAAGCCTGCCGCCAGGTTTTCCCATACTTTGCCTGATGGCATAGCATCATCAAACTCATTACGGTTATCGCCAATAAACTTTTCTAACTTCCTGCTCATATACTTTCTTTTAAGTATTGTAATAATTTTTGTTTGGCACGCATGTATTGCGTACGGGTGGTAGATTCGGCAACGTTTAATATTTCTGCAATCTCTTCATGATCATAACCTTCCAGTAAATACAAACTTAGTACCGTTCGGTAACCATCGGGCAAAGCCATAATGCCTTTTTTTACCGCTTCCACTTTCAGGCGGATCTCATTTTCATCGATAAAGGTGTCGTCTGCCCTGTTGTGAGTATCGGTGCCGTCAATATCCACCCAGGTAACTTTTCTTTTTTTAAGCTGGTTAATACTCCGGTTGATACAGATCTGTTTTAACCAACCGCCAAAACTGGTGCGGTATTCAAAATGGTGCAGGTTTTTAAAAGCCTCTGCAAAACTCTCCTGCAACACATCTTCTGCCTCAGCTACATTGTACACAATACGCAAACAGGTATTGAACATGGCTTTGGCGTAACGCTGGTACAATTCCTTGTAGCCCGCCGCTTCGCCCCTTTTGCAGCGTTCAATCAGTTCATCGTGATGTGGCAATACCGTCAGTTCCAAAAAGAAAGGTTTTAATAGTAGAGACAAGAGGGTTTCAACAATGTTGCATCAAAGGTAAAAAAACAGGCATTTTCGTGGGAATGAAGGTATTATCTTTGCAGAGGAATAGAACACGGATGACCAGGATTTAACAGATTAGCCCAGATTTTTGTGTTTTATTCTACGCTTAGATAAAAGTCCAATAAAGGTATGCGGTACAAGTGAGCTTCTTCTTTCCTTTTACTAAAAGAAAAGAAGAACAGAACAAGTTCACAACTATGCTAAACAGAATTACAAATGCTTGTCCCGAAAAAATAAAATACCCATAAAACAATTAACAAATACACTGGTTAACCAATAAACTAATTAACGATAATGGCAGCTAAAACAGACAATTTTCAATCTCCGGATTATTTTAATGTAGATGAACTATTAACGGAAGAACACAAGTTGATACGGGAAAGTGTTCGCAATTATGTAAAGAAAGAAATTTCTCCCATTATTGAAGACTATGCACAGCGGGCAGAATTTCCCCTGCAAATAGTAAAACAATTGGGCGACCTTGGTTGCTTTGGCCCCACTGTACCGGAACAATATGGCGGCGGCGGACTGGATTATATTTCCTACGGACTGATGATGCAGGAATTGGAAAGAGGCGATAGCGGTGTTCGTTCTACGGCAAGTGTGCAGGGCTCATTGGTTATGTTTC
This sequence comes from Ferruginibacter profundus, assembly GCF_054783275.1. Lineage (NCBI taxonomy): Bacteria > Pseudomonadati > Bacteroidota > Chitinophagia > Chitinophagales > Chitinophagaceae > Ferruginibacter > Ferruginibacter profundus. The sequence continues at coordinate 1,139,530 of NZ_BAAGQW010000002.1, forward strand.
CTATTTACCAATATGGCAACGAAGCGCAACGCCATAAATATTTACCCAAACTGGCGAGTGGCGAATGGCTGGGTTGTTTTGGTTTAACAGAGCCGAATCATGGCAGCGACCCGTCGAGCATGTTAACCAATATTAAAGATGCCGGCGACCATGTAATTTTAAATGGCGCTAAAATGTGGATCAGCAATGCACCTTTTGCGCAGGTAGCGGTGGTATGGGCAAGAAATGAACAGGATGAGATACAGGGCGTGATTGTTGAACGTGGCATGGAAGGCTTTACTACGCCAACAACGCATGGCAAATGGAGTCTTCGTGCAAGCGCCACCGGTGAGCTGGTCTTTGATAATGTAAAAATTCCTAAAGAAAATATTTTGCCCAACGTAAAAGGGCTGAAAGGCCCGCTGGGTTGTTTAACCAAAGCCAGGTATGGTATTGCCTGGGGTGCAGTGGGTGCAGCAATGGATTGCTATCATATTGCATTGGAATATAGTAAGGAAAGAATTCAGTTTGGTAAACCTATCGGCGGATTTCAGTTGCAGCAGAAAAAACTTGCAGAAATGGTAACTGAAATTACCAAGGCACAATTATTAAACTGGCGCCTGGGCGTATTGATGAATGAAGGAAAAGTAACACCGCAACAAGTAAGCATGGCTAAAAGAAATGCCTGCGAAATTGCAACGAATATTGCAAGAGATGCAAGACAGATGCTTGGCGGTATGGGCATCACAGGCGAATATCCCGTTATGCGCCACATGATGAACCTGGAAAGTGTGATCACCTATGAAGGCACGCATGATATCCATTTGCTGATAACAGGAATGGATGTAACCGGCCTGAATGCGTTTAAATAATAACGCCTGTTACCCGGGCAACTGAGATAAGTCAGCAAATATTATTTTGAGCTTACTTATATTTGACTCAGACAAATAAAAACTCTAAGGAAATGATTAAAAATATCAGCGTCATAGGCGCAGGCACCATGGGCAATGGTATTGCACATGTATTTGCACAAAGCGGATTTACAGTAAATTTAATTGACTCCAGCCCCACACAATTGCACCGGGCTTTGGCAACGATAGAGAAAAACCTGGACAGGCAAATGGCAAAAGCTTCTATTACGGAAGCTGAAAAAAAAGCCACGCTTGCTAATATCACAACGCTATCTGATATTGCTGCAGGTGTAAAAAATGCAGGACTGGTGGTGGAAGCTGCAACAGAAAATATAGACTCAAAGCTCACTATCTTTAAACTGCTGGATATGGATGCTCCGGCAGATTGCATTTTAGCTACCAACACGTCTTCTATCTCCATCACCAAAATTGCTGCTATTACCAAAAGACCAGGACAGGTTATTGGTATGCACTTTATGAACCCGGTACCGGTAATGAAACTGGTGGAAATAATAAATGGTTATGGCACTAAAAAAGAAGTAACTGAAACCGTTATTGAACTGAGTAAACAACTGGGTAAAATACCCTGCGTGGTAAATGATTATCCCGGCTTTATTGCCAACCGTATTTTAATGCCGATGATCAATGAAGCGATCTACAGTTTATATGAAGGCGTGGCCAATGTAGAAGCGATTGATACCGTAATGAAATTAGGTATGGCACACCCGATGGGGCCATTGCAACTGGCCGATTTTATCGGGCTTGATGTTTGCCTTTCTATTTTAAATGTATTGCATGATGGTTTTGGTAATCCTAAATATGCCCCTTGTCCGCTATTGGTAAATATGGTAATGGCAGATAAATTAGGTGTTAAGACCGGCGAAGGATTTTATAAATATATCGCAGGAAGTAAAGAGTTGGTGGTGAGTGAAAGATTTAAGTAATATCATAATGGCTGAAATAAAAATGCTTATACTTACCGTGTAAGCATTTTTTTTACCCGTTTTATTGCAATGGTGTATATCTCCTGTAAAAAAAAGGACTTTATATTTTCCAGGATAAAAATTATTTTTTTACATTGAAGATCGAAAGTTGAAAGATTTTAATCTTGAATTATCATTTGTAAAATTGTTTTTTAATATTACCCAACATGGATAGAAAATACTGGGAAACAATTGCCCCTAATTACGACGAAGAAATTTTTGATGTACTGCAGAATGATGTATCGGGCAGTATTGTTGCCGCTATTGAAAAAATGGCTGCTCCGGATAAAAGTGTAATTGATATTGGTTGTGCCGTAGGTAAATGGATACCGGTACTGGCACCAAAATTCAAGCAGGTTATTGCTGCTGATATATCTGCAAAAAACCTGGAGATAGCCAGGGAAAGGTATCCTGAATATGATAACGTGGAATACCATCGCATGGATATGTCGGCCAACGACCTTACTGTAATACCCTGTGATGTGGCGGTTTGTATCAATGCTATCCTTACGGCTTCGCTTGAAAAAAGAATCAATTTTTTTCAATCATTGTCTATTTGTTTAAATAAAGGAGGCCAGCTGGTATTGGTGGTACCATCACTGGAATCAAAATTATATACCAATATCATTGCCGACAGGTGGAATGTAGATGACGCAGAAAATGATAAGGCCCCTGCACTTAAAGAAGCGATTCAGAAAATAAAAAACTTTAACCAGGGCGTTACAGATATTGACAATGTGCCTACCAAGCATTATTTAAAAGAAGAACTGCAATTCCTGCTGGCACAGGAAGGTTTTGAAGTAACCCTGGTAAAAAAAATAAATTATCCATGGACCACGGAGTTTCACAAACCACCTAAATGGCTGGCCGAACCTTATCCCTGGGACTGGATGTGTACCGCAATAAAAAAATCATAACCACAGTATGGCAAAAAAAGAAAAAGCAGTAGATGCCTATATTGCCAAATCAGCCGATTTTGCAAAACCTATTTTAAATCATATTCGTGAGCTGGTGCATAAAACCTGCCCGGATGCGGAAGAAAAAATGAAATGGAGCATGCCCTTCTTTGACTACAAAGGCGAAATGCTATGCCATATGGCAGCATTTAAACAACATGCTGTAATGAGCTTCTGGAAAGCGTCGCTGATGAAAGACCCGGTACTGATGGCCAATGCGCAATCAGAAATATCAATGGGGCATTTAGGAAGGTTAACATCAATGAAGGACCTGCCTTCAGATAAAAAAATAGCCGCCTGGATAAAAGAAGCGATGGCTTTAAATGATAAAGGCATTAAAGTAGCTAAGCCCAAACCTGCAGAGAAGAAAGAATTGGTAGTGCCCGATTATTTTATAAAGGCAATTGCTAAAAATAAAAAAGCAAAGCAGGTATTTGATGCTTTTGCTTACTCTCACAGAAAAGAATATGTACAATGGATCACTGAAGCCAAAACGGAAGAGACGAGGAATAAACGTATGGCTTCGGCTATTGAAATGATGGCGGAAGGAAAAAGTCGCAACTGGAAATATAAGGCGTGAGACGTGAGTCGTGAGTACTAGTTATTTTTTCTTTGTTTTAGCCACAAGATCATAGGAGTGGTCAATCATTTCCTTCAATAATTTTTGGGTAATTCCTCCATCCACCACAATGGTATTCCAATGCTTTTTATTCATATGAAAACCGGGCAAAATATTATCGGGAAATGCGTCTCTTAATTCAATGGCTTTATCAGGATCGCATTTTACATTAAACCGCAACGGGCTGCTGTCTAAACCGGTTAATAAAAATATTTTTTCTTTTACTTTAAACACTAAAGTATCTTCTCCAAAAGGAAAACCTTCTGTTACAGAAGGTTTTTGTAAAACATATTCTCTAAGTTGTTCGATGTCCATTGTATGATCAGGGTTGAATTATTTTTTTTGCTTCTTCTAATTTTTTATTGATCTGCCCGGTTAGTATATGCCAGAACATTACAAAATCGCTACCCAAACTATACAACGGGTAAGTAAAAGTAGCCGGTTTATTTTTCTCTATAAAAAAATGCCCCACCCATGCAAAGCCGTAACCACAAACGGGTATCAATGCCAGCATCCACCATTTTTGTAACACTATAGCAACAATTAAAATTGCCAGCAAACCGGCTGTGCCAATAAAATGCAGCGTGCGATTTTTTGCATCGCCATGTTCAGTTAAGTAGTAAGGATAAAAACTCCAGAAGCTTTTGTATTTTTTTTCTGTAGCCATAGCCATCGTATTTTGCCCCCGGCCCCTGAAGGGGAGCCAGAGCTTTCGAATTCTAAATTTCCATTGTTTCAAAGAGGCCTCATAAAAAATTTATGATAGCCTGATTTTACAGAAAGTTACAAAAAATATGACTATGCTACTCTTTTTGTAACCACATTTTGCAGCTCTTTCAGCCGGTAAAGCGTTTCTTCCAGGCGGTTTTTAGGGATGCCCGTTTTAATCATACAAAACAATTGCATCTCCTGGGTAATGATGGTGCAGTTAAATTGTTTTAATATGATCATTACATCGTTCATTTGTGTATAGTCAAATTCAATGCTGTAGTTTAATTCTACCTGCTTTTGAATAATTGGCGTAACCTGGAAAGCCAGTGCGGCAGCCGTTTTATAAGCATTGATCAAGCCCGGCACGCCCAGTAATGTGCCGCCCCAATAACGCACCACCACTACTGCAACATTGGTAAGTTCCTTACTGTCTATTTGTCCCAGTATGGGTTTGCCTGCCGTACCCGAGGGCTCGCCATCATCGCTGCTGCGAAAATTATTGCCATCAGTTCCGATACGGTACGCAAAGCAATGATGTACCGCTTTGGGATGTTCTTTTTTTAAAAGCTGTAGTTGCGTTTTAAAATCATCTGCTGTTTCGATAGGAAATGCGTACGCAATAAATTTACTGCCCCTGTCTTTATATTCTGCAATGGAAGATTGCGTAATAGTATAATAAAAATCTTGTTCGTTCATTTCAAATAAAATTGTTCTTAAATCATCGTCTTTACTGATAGTACTAAAGGCAATTATCCATACGCAATTAATGCAATAGCAGCAATAGCCAACACGATTCCTATCCAGTTTATTAAGGATAATCTTTCTTTAAATAATACCCATGCCGCAACCGCACTAAACAATACAATGCCCATATTATTCACAGGAATTATAGCCGATGAATTGCCTTTGTAGGCAGTGATCACTTTTCCCAAACACCAGATAGAAAAATAATTGGGTATGCCGATGATGATGCCTGCCAGTATCGCTTTAAAAGAAAATTGTTGTTTGCCTGTAGCTACCTGCAATACTAAAATAAGAAAGCCAATGCATGCGGCAACAGAAAAAGCGGTGATGAGAAAAGTATTAAAATTATCTTCGGGATTGATGAAGAAATTATTTTTTACGTATACAATTAAAGTATCCAGCAAACCACTGCTCACAAATAAAAGCAGTGGCAGCAGTAATAAAAGTTGCCGGCTTTGTTTTGTTGTGCCATCGCTTTTCTGCGAAGGATAGCAAGTTAATACCACGGCTGCCAATGCAACAGCAATACCTGCAATTTTTAAACCGGTTGAATTTTCCTGGTACAGGTACAGGGAAAAAACGAAAGGGATCACCATCGATAATTTATTGGCCACAGAAGCTACAGCCACCCCTAACTTTTGTGTGGTAAAGCCTATCACATTAAAAATACTGATGAACATGGCTCCCATCAGCAATGCCCACACAAACCAGGGCGCTGCTATATTGGTTTTATTTACCGGGAAGGAACCATTAACCACCGAACCTGTAAGTACACAGGCGATATAATTAAATACGATAGCCTGCAGCGTATTGATCTTTAACCTTTGTAATACTTTAAACGAAAGCGTTAAATAAGAACTGAAAAGAATGCTGCCAAATAAATAGATCATTGCTTGTTGTTTGTAAAATAGTTGATTTTGTCGGTGAGTATAATTTCTTCTTTTAATAATTGCTGCTGTTGCAATACCGGCGCCTGTATGCCTTCGCCTATTATCATTTCGGTGTTGGTGATCACCCTGGCTTCATCCCACAGGTTATCATCGATGAAAGATTGTAATAATTTTGTTCCGCCTTCTATAATTAGGGATTGAATTTTTAAATTGTACAACACCGTTAGCATCTGACGAATGACCGGTTCATTTTTATGGAGCTGATAATAGGAAAGCATGTCACCTTCACTTTGTTTTTTTCCATTAAACACAATCGTTTTTACGGTAGTATCAAATAACTGTAAGGAACCCGGAAGTTTAAGTTCCATATCGATCACAATACGTAAAGGATTTTTTCCCGGATACAACCTGGTGGTTAAAGCCGGGTTATCATGCAGTGCGGTATTTGTGCCCACCATTATTGCCGCTTCCTCACTGCGCCATTGATGCACCAGCCGGTTGGTAAATGCATTACTTATGTGCAAGGGTGCGCCTGCTTTACCTGCTATTTTTTCATCTTTACTTTGTGCCCATTTTAAAATTATATACGGCCGTTGCTGCTGGTGAAAAGTAAAAAAACGTTGATTCAGTTCCAGCGCTTCCTGTTCTAAAATTCCTACTGTTACATTTACGCCGGCAGCTTTTAATTTTGCAATACCTTTTCCATCTACTTCTGCATAGCTGTCACGGCACCCGATAACAACATGGGGGATTTTATTTTTAATGATCAGGTCGGCACAAGGCGGTGTTTTACCAAAATGAGCACAGGGCTCCAGTGAAACATAAAGAGTGCTGTTTTCAATATGCCGTTGTTCGTTTACAGCAACATTATTAATGCAGTTTACCTCGGCGTGCGCCTGGCCGTATTGCCGGTGATACCCTTCTCCTATGATCTTATTTTCATATACCAAAACGGCGCCTACCATGGGGTTAGGTGCTACATGCCCTGCGCCCAGGCGGGCCAGCTGCAGGCAACGGTATATATATTTTTCATTATCGGTCAAGGGACAAAAATACGCATCAAAAAATAAAGTATGTTTGCAAAAATGAATAGTAAAGAGTTATACCGGAATTTTTTAGTGGAATTACAATCTGTTTACGACCTGAGTGAAGCTACTGTAATTACCGATTGGGTATTTGAGAATATTGCCCATATAAAAAAAGCAGACCTTATCAAGAATCCCCTGCAAAAAGTGCCGGATGCCATTATAAAAAAGATTGCGGTAAAGCAGGAGGAACTATTGCAACATAAACCGGTGCAATACGTAATGGGTAACACTACGTTCTTCAACATGCAGTTCCAGGTTAATGACAAGGTGTTAATACCAAGGCCGGAAACGGAAGAGATGACCAATATGGTGATCAACAATTACCGGTTTGAACAAAAGCAGATCAGCATACTGGATATCGGTACCGGAAGCGGTTGTATTGCGGTGGCAATCAAAAAAAATCTGCCCTCTTCAAAAGTGATTGCGCTGGATATAAGTGAAGATGCGCTGGAGGTTGCCAGAACAAATGCCATCACCAATAAAACAAATATTCAATGTACGTTGTTTGATTTTTTAGACGAAAGCCGCTGGCCCGAGCTGATGTTATTTGATATCATCATCAGCAACCCACCTTATATTCCTGATAAAGAAAAAAAACTTTTAGATAAGAACGTGGTGAATTATGAACCGCATACCGCTTTATTTGTACCTGATAATAACCCATTATTGTTTTATGAAAAGATCGCCAAATTCGGGCGCAATCATTTAAACTATAACGGTAAAATCTTTGTAGAAACACATGAAGATTACACACAGCAGGTAGCGCAGCTTTTTTCAGCTACTTACCAGCAGGTGATTGTAAAAAAAGATATGTTTGGAAAAGAAAGAATGGTGATCGCTTCTTTCTGATTTTTATTTTATCAAATTTATTTAGGCGTTACATTAAAACCTGCTTTGGCTCCGGCTTTTTTGGCTGCATAAAATATTTTAAATACATCTCCATATTTACTTGCAGTGTCTGCAGCAATTACAATAGAAAGTGTATCAGGTTTTACTTTATCTGCTTCTATTTTAACCACCGAATCTAACTGGGCAAAACTGATAGGCATTTGCCCCATATACAATTTACCATCTTTATTTAATCCTACGGTAACACTCTGGCGCATTTTGGTATCGCTTTTGCCCTTAGGCAGATTGGTTTTGATAACATTGGGATTGGCCAATGTAGAAATCAGCAAGAAGAACATCAACAGGATAAACAGAATATCATTCAATGGACCAGTATCCACTTCGCTATGTGATTCCCTTAAATGTTTGCGTAAACTCATTATACAAAATAATTTATTGGTGTAGCATTATTTTACTTCAGTTGTGAATCGTCAATCGTGAGTTGATAGCTTTATAGTTTACTTTCTCTTACTCACGCCTCACCATTCACGTCTCACAATTACTTCGTAGGCTCCTGCAAAATATCAATAAACTCAGCGCTTGCAGCTTCCATTCGGTTCACCGTTTTATCAATTTGTGTGTTTAAAAAACTATAACCTAAAAATGATAGTATACCAATGATCAAACCTGTAGCCGAGGTAATCATTTTTACATACATCGCATCCGCAATGTCGCTGATAGCAGGGTTAGCGGCAGCCGCAAAATCTTTTAATAATAAGATCAAACCAAAGATAGTACCCACAAAACCAAACAACGGCGCAATACGGGATATTACAGAAAGAATGTTCAGATTTTTTTCCATGGTATAAATTTCAAGCTTGCCTACATTATCCATACTTTTTTCAATGGCATCGATGGGCTTGCCTAAACGTTGCAGGCCTTTATCAATCATACGGGCAACAGGATTGTTGGTATTTTTTGCCAGGCTGCGTGCCGCTGTAACATTACCGGTAATTACATGATCACGTATAATACTCATGAAGTTATCTTCTATCTTACTTGCCTTCCTGATAGCGATCAATCTTTCTATGAAAAAGTAAATAGCTAAGGCAAATAATATTGCCAGTGGAATCATTAATATACCGCCTTTAACCAAAAGGCCCATCACACTTTCTTTTTGTACTGCCAAAGCCTTGGCCATTCCGGTGCTGTCGATCTGTAGAAGAATATCAAACATAGTTAAGCTGATTTAGGAACAAAAGTAATTGTTTAATTTATAATTAGTTTGCTGTACACTATAATTGTGCCAATCCGTTGCAAGATTAAAACCTAAACGAACACAATGCAAAAATGCTGCTTAAAGAATTGTTAATCTTCCCTGTGCACCAAGGCAATAGAAAATGCAGGAAGGCAAACGCTCCAGTATTCGCAAGGTTCATCAAAGGGATTGCTGTAGCGCACACGGCTGCCTTTTGTAATTAAAATACTTTGGCCTGCTGCTACAATAATTTTTTCTCCGTCTACTTCAAACATTTTTTTGCCACGGCTTACCAATGTGTATTCATCAAATTCAGGATTCTGAAAAGGCTCACTCCAGCCTGCAGGTGCCAGCATATGTGCAATGCTTACATTAGTTTCATTGGTGGACGCACCAAAATGTTCTTCAATTAATTTACCATCGGTGGTAGGTACCACAAAAGGTTGGTCTTGTTTAAAGTGGGGCATAGTATGAAGTTTTAGTAATACAAGAGTGCCCTCCAATGGTTTGGGGGGCACTAAGTTTATGATTTGTGTTTTGTCAACAAGGTCAGACAGGGACGTCAGACCTTGTTGACCTGATCAGACGCAGACGTCAGATCAGGTTATCTTTTTCCATCCATCTGTTGCATGGCCATTATCTGGCGCATGGTTTTTTCCATGCCTTCGCTGCTGCCATCCAAAAATATCACATTTCCTTTTCCGTATTCTGCAAAGTTTTTGATCGCTTCTGTCCACATACTGAATAAGATCACATTAGTATCCAGGTTAGCCTGTTTCATTTGTTCTGCTGCCTGGCTCATACCTTTTGCTACTTCTTCACGAAACAACGCCACACCTTGTCCACGTAACTGGGCAGCCTGCCTTTCTGCCTCAGCTGCAATTTTAATGGCATTACCTTCTGCTTCGGCAGCTTTGGTTTTGGTGATCAGTAAAGCCTGTCCTTCATTTTCAGCAGCAGCCTTTAAATTATTTGAGGCCACCACTTTACTCATACTGGTGATGATGGCTTCATCAAAAGTAATGTCGTTGATCTGCAGATCCTGCAGATGATAGCCCCAGCTTTCTAAAGTAATATCCACCTGTTCTTTTACATTCTCTACAATGTCTCTTCTTACGTTCAATACCTCTGCCTGTTTTTTAGTAGACACAAATGCACGGATGCTACCTTCTACGGTGCGTATCAATGCCTGCATGAGGTCTTTATCGCTGATGAATTTGAAAGCCACATTTTTAATGGTTTCTTCATCAACATTAATAACTGAATACAGCAACATGCTTTTAAAATACACATTGGCCTGGTCAACCGTTACAGCCTGGAACTCCAGTTCTACAGAGCGGTTTTGAATGCTCACTTTTTTGTAGATCTGCTCCAGGAAGGGCAATTTAAAATTCAATCCCGGACGCATAATACGACGGTATTTTCCAAACATGGTAACCACACCAATAAGCCCCTGGTTGATGGTAACAAAGCAACCTAAAACGGCTACTACTAAAACTGCTACCCACCAATACTGAATATAATCATTCATATGTATAAAATTTGAGTTGAAGGTAGAGAATTTTTAGTGTTACCAAAGGAAAAATTTCAGATTCATTAATTACGTGGTAAAGTAATCGGCCAGGAGTATTTTCAGCTTTTTAGCAAGCCGGCTAAATACAACAGTAAAAGTTGCGTTATAGTAACAGGCCAACTGGTTTACTTGCGGCAAAGCATGTAATAAATAATACGCAGCAAATCATATTGGATATTAGAAAAAGGGAAAAGCTGAAAGAAAACAAAACTACCTTCTTTTCAAATTATCAGTGCATCTGCCAATAATTTAATATTTAGTTCGTACTTTCAATTACCCGTCGACGAGGTTCCTTACATGAAAAACATTTTGGTACCACTGTCACGTCATTTTCCGGGCTTATGCAAAACCTTAAACAACTATTTTCAACCTTAATTTTCAAATCGCTACACGGGCATGGCAAAATCCAGGATCGGTATACTTGATGGTTTCAGGGCAATAGCAATTATTTCGGTACTGTTCTTTCATTATTTCACCAGGTGGGCTCCTCCCAATAACCCGGTTTCTTTATACCCTTATGATAATACCCAATTTCCTTATTTTAAATATGGTTACCTGGGGGTACAGTTCTTTTTTATGATCAGCGGGTTTGTTATTTTTTACACTTTAGAAACCACTGATCGTTTTGGTGTATTCTGGAAAAAAAGAATGATCAGGCTATGGCCTTCTATAATTGTGGTTACATTGATCACCTACCTGATCTTCCAGTTTCTTGACCCTGATAATATTTTCCCCGGCAGCCACGAAGCCAGGAACCTTATACCCAGTTTTACTTTTATTACGCCGGAATTCTTCAATACTATTTCGGGCAAACCGCATTACTACAGTTATATTAACGGCGTTTACTGGAGCCTCTGGGCCGAAATTCAATTTTATCTTTTTGTAAGCGTACTGTTCTTTTTAAATAAAGAAAAATTTGTGCGGAATTTCCTTGTATTATCCATTGCCCTGATTGTGGTGAATACCATATTCCTCAGTATTACAGGCGGCAACAGGCTGCATATTAAAATACCGGATAGTGTGGCACAATTTTACCTGTTGTGGATCAAAACGATTTTTAACCTGCTTAATTACCTGACTTCTTTTGCCATCGGGGTTATATTTTACCTGTTGTTTAAAAACAAAAAGAATAATGTAAAGACTGCTCTTTTTATAAAAATATGCCTGGCTATTCTTTTTGTATTGCTGATTTATTCAGGTGCCAAACTGGAAGAACGCATCATTTTCGTACTGATGTTTCTGCTGTTTCTTGGCTTTATTTATTATCCTGATAAATTATCTTTCCTGGAGAAGAAGATCATTGTACGAATTGGTGTTGCTTCGTATGTGCTGTACCTGGTGCATGAACATATTGCCCTACTTATCATCAACAGGTGGGGACATTATTTTTATCCGCTCAGCTATGCTTTGCCGATACTGCTGGTTTTTGTAATGACCTGGCTAAGCATATTGTATACCGAGCGTATTGATACGCACATCAATAAATTTTTAAAGAAAATATTTCTGGTGAAAAATTAAGCCCCGCTAATATATATCAAAGCAATACTTCTATGGGGTAAATGCTAATTGTAAATTCCACCGGGTAATACTATAAAGTACTGCACTTGCAGGCAACCTGTAGTGTAATAAATCAGTCTGAAAGGATTGTAAAAGAAAACAATTTTACAGCCCAACCCATGACTGAGTTATTAAAAAACAATGAGTATAAAAAATGGCTGATTGAATTAAAATTAACCATTAAACAAAGCCAGCTAAAAGCAGCTGTAGCAGTAAACAGCCAGTTAATATTATTGTACTGGAATCTGGGCAGACAGATAGTAGAAAAACAGGGAAAAGCTAAATGGGGCTCAGGTTTTATAGATCAGCTGAGTAAGGACCTGAAAACTGAGTTCCCGGAAATGGCAGGGTTTTCCAGATCAAACTTATTTGCAGTAAAAAAATTCTACCTGTTTTACAGTCAGCCATCTGAATTTGTCCAGCAAGCTGCTGGACAAATAGCCGATCTGAATATCCGGCAAACTGCCGGGTATTCGGAAACCAGAAAGCATTTGGCAGATCCAAATTCTCTACCCCCTATTTTGCAGCATTGTCTAAAAATACCATGGGCACATAATATCACAATAATCGAAAAAGTAAAAAAGAAAAAAGAAGTGCTTTTCTATCTTGCTCAAACCATAGAAAACAACTGGAGCCGTGCTGTACTGGAAATGCAAATAGAAAGTAATCTCTTTGGCAGACAAGGTAAAGCTATCAATAATTTTAAAACTACGTTGCCGGAAATTGACAGCAACCTTGCCAATGCATTATTAAAAGACCCGTATAATTTTGATTTTTTAAACCTTACTGCCCATGTTAAAGAGCATGAGTTGGAACAAAAGTTAGTGGAAAATATTACCCGGTTTTTATTGGAGCTAGGCAAGGGCTTTGCTTATATGGGAAGGCAATTTTTAATAAAAGTTGGCGAAAAGGATTTTAGAACCGATCTGCTATTTTATCATACAAAATTAAAATGTTACGTTATTGTAGAACTTAAAGTAACAGAATTTGAACCTGATTTTTTGGGAAAACTAAATTTTTATTTAACAGCAATTGATAAGCTGGTGAAAGAAAAGGATGATAAACCAACAATTGGCATTTTGCTTTGCAAAAATAAAAATGATGTGGTGGTCGATTTTAGTTTGCAGGATATAAACAAACCAATGGGGGTGAGCGAATTTACCTACACACAATTACCTAATAATATCAAACAGGCATTACCAACAGTAGAGCAGTTTACCCAACAACTCAACCAGGCTGTTGAGGAGTAAAATGCCTAAAAAAAAATCCCGGTAACTTAATTCCCGGGATTTTTTATGTTCAACTTCTCTCCTCCCATATCATACTCAAATGCACAATCGTTTCTGCTGCCTTCGCCATATCCTTTGTACCGATCCATTCTAATTTACTATGGATATTTTGCATGCCGGTAAAAATATTGGGACATGGCATGCCAATATAACTAAAGCGGCTGCCATCGGTGCCTCCGCGGATGCTTTCTATTTTTACGGTAAGGCCGGCACGTTCAATAGCTTTCTTAGCATAAGCCGCTACCTGCGGGTAACGGTCCAGCACTGCTTTCATATTGCGGTACTGTTCCTGTTGTGCATACTCCATGGTTGCACCGGGAAATTGTGCTACCACTGCTGCTGCGATATCTTTCAAACGGTTATGGTGAGCCGCTAATCCTTCAGTAGTAAAATCTCTTACTATAAGTTGCAGGGTAGCCTTTTCTGCAATGCCGTTTACAGCAGTGGGATGTACAAAGCCCTGTTTCTTTTCTGTTGTTTCGGGGCTCCATTCATTTTTGGGTAATGCATCCAATATGGCACCGGCAACTTTTAAGGCATTTACCAGTTTATCTTTTGCATAGCCGGGGTGCACAATCACGCCATGGATAGTGATGGTGGCGCCATCAGCACTAAAGGTTTCATCTTCCAGGCTGCCTGCTTCACCGCCGTCTAAAGTATACCCGAATTGTGCTCCCAGTTTTTGCATATCCACTTTGGCAGTACCTTGCCCTACTTCCTCATCAGGCGTAAATAAAATTTTTATATCACCATGTTTTACATCGGGGTATTGCATAAAATAAACAGCGGCCTGCATAATAGCAGCCACACCACTTTTATCATCGGCTCCCAATAAGGTTAAGCCGCTTGCGGTAATTATACCATGGTTAATATGTTCTTTTAAGTAAGGCGAATTGCTGATGCTTAATACCTGCGTAGCATCATCGGGTAACACAATGTCATTGCCATCGTAATAACGGTGATGGATAGGTTTTACATTGGTACCACTGCAATCCGGAGCAGTATCCACATGGGCGCAAAAACAAATGGCCGGTATATTTTTTTTATCACTGTTACCGGGAATGGTGGCATATACATACCCGTACTCATCTGTAGTGGCATCGGTAATGCCAAGAGCCAGTAATTCCCGGTGCAATATTTTGCTCAGGTCTTTTTGCTTTTCAGATGTGGGATGTGTAGTGCTGGTGGGATCGCTTTGTGTATCTACCTGTACATAACGCATAAAACGTTCGGCAATGAGGTCGGGGCTTATTTGAATCATGAAGTAAATTTAATGGATAATTTTTTAATGAATAGTGGATAATGCCAAATGGTTTAACCTTATGCCTGCTAAAGGCAGCAGCAAAAATGCACAAAATAAAAAAGCAGTTTGTAGTAACAAACTGCCTCATTATTGATTAATAAACCTGGCTACCGGCAGGCAGGTTATCAATTATCCATTAATCTCTACCAGCTCAATATCAAAGATGAGCTCCTGGCCGGCTAAAAAATGATTGGCATCTAAAACGATCACATCATCTTTTAATTCCACCACAATTACCGGAACAGGATTGCCCTGTGGATCGGTTAAGGTTAATGGCATACCCGGTTCCAGTTTCATTTCGGCAGGTACATGTTCTTTAGGGAATTCAATAATTGCTGTGGGATCTTTTTCGCCATAAGCTTCTGCTGCAGGTATATTGATAGTTTTTTTATCTCCTACTACCATTCCCGGTATAGCGGCGTCAAATCCTTTGATCATCTGGCCTGCACCCACTGTAAAACCCAGTGGTTCTCTTCCTGCAGAAGAATCAAATTGTTCGCCATTCACTAATTTTCCTGTATAATGTACTTTAACATTATCTCCGTTTTTTGCTTGCATTGTTTTTTGTTTTTGTATGAATTTGTCTGAACCGGGACTTGGAAGGATAATGCAGGTCAGAGGATTTACACCTGCTGCCTTTACGATCTTTTAAAATCAATGTGCGGACAAAATTAAACTGCAAATTTATCCATAAATGAAATACGGCATTTAAAAACTTTTCGGCAACTTTACCACATGAAAAAGGCAATTTTTGGTGTATTTATTATCCTTGTTACAGCTAAAGCTGCCATCTCTCAAATGGCCGGCATCAAATCTGAAATCTTACATCAAAAATCTCAAATCATCACCGGCGCCGACCGCATAGAAGTATACCTCCCTTACCTGAAAGGCAAGTCCGTAGCGGTTTTCGCCAATCAAACCAGTTTGGTAAACGGCATTCACCTGGTGGATACCCTTTTAAAAAGAGGCATAAAAATTGTTAAAATATTCGGCCCCGAACATGGTTTCAGGGGCACTGCCGATGCCGGCGAACAGGTAGCCAATGATAAAGATAAAAGCACCGGTATCCCCATCATCAGTTTATATGGCGAACATAAAAAACCCACCGGGGAAGACCTCCGGGATGTGGACATCCTGGTATTTGATATACAGGATGTGGGTGTAAGATTCTATACTTTTATTTCTTCTTTGCAATATTTTTTAGAAGCAGCGCTGGAAAACCACAAGCCGCTGATGATATTAGACAGGCCCAACCCCAATGGTTTTTATGTGGATGGCCCTGTACTGGATATGAAATTTAAAAGCTTTGTTGGCATGCAGCCCATACCGATTGTGTATGGAATGACGATGGGTGAATATGCATTGATGTTAGCCGGGGAAAACTGGCTATCGCCTGCCGCCAATGCCATAAATGCCTATAATGTTACTACCAAACCCACTGCCGATACCCCTTTTCATGTAACAGTTATCAATTGCAAAAATTACGATCATAACAGTAGGTATGTTTTACCGGTACATCCTTCGCCTAATTTAAAACAAATGCAAAGTATTTACCTCTACCCTTCCACTTGCTTTTTTGAAGGCACCGCAATTAGTGAAGGCAGAGGCACTGATTATCCATTCCAGGTATTCGGGCATCCCTCATTACCAAAAAATTTATTTGCCTTTACACCAATGCCCAATGCCGGCGCAAAAAGCGGTAAATGTTTTAACCAGCTTTGCTATGGCTGGAATATCACGGGCACTAATGAGGACATCTTAAAAGCTACAGGCAAAAAAATACAATTACAATATTTACTTCAGGCTTACCGCCTGTTTCCTGCTAAGGATAGTTTTTTCCTGCAACCCAAAAGCGGTAAAACAGAAGATTATTTTTTTAATAAACTTGCCGGCAATGCGGTACTGATGCAGCAGGTAAAAAACGGTGCATCAGAAGAAGATATCAGGAAAAGCTGGGCACCACAACTCACTGCATTCAAGCTCATCCGCAAAAAATATTTATTGTACAAAGATTTTGAATAAACCTGTTACCGCATGCACCGGCTTATTATTTACATATTGCTTTTGTATGCAGGTAATGTATTTGCACAACAAAAAAATTATTCCTTTACAAGGTATACCACTGCACAAGGCCTTTGCGATAATATTATACAGTCTATAACGCAAGACAGCCGCGGCTTTATCTGGATCGGCACCAATGAAGGTCTCAGCAGGTTTGATGGGAAGAATTTCAGGAATTTTTACGCTCCCAAAAATGACACCATTGTAAAAAGCAATTCTTTCAGCAATATTTACGAGTATAAAAAAGGGCACCTGCTATTTACCAATTACAACCGTGTGGTTTGCTTTAATACCTATACAGAAAAATTTTATTTACCTGTACTGCCTGCCAGCGCATTTGCCTGGCTGGACAAATCACCCAAAGAAAATATTTTTTACCTGAGTGCTGCAGCCAAAGTGTATATTGCTAATGAACAGCTGAGCATAATTGATAGTATCAGGCTTTCAGAAAAAGCAGGCACGGGCAGCCAGTTAAACGCATTTTATTTAACTGACAGTTTATTATTACTGCAATCTTTCGACACTGTGCTGATTTATAATAACAAAACAAAAAAAACTGCTCCCTTATCCATTGCCTTTAATTTTCCCGATAAAAGCTATATTCCTTTTTTCAGGTATTACGATACTGCAAAACAGGAATTGTACTTCAGCGAATACCGGCTTGGCATCTACCGCTATTCCTTAAAAGAAAAGAAAACGGTGCATTTAGTACGAGACACTAACGGCATTTACTACACTAACAGTTTTGTATATGAAATTGTACCGAAGCCAAACAATGAATTATGGCTACTGGCAGAAAGCGGAATCAGAATCCTTAATACAATTACCAATACCGTTTCGTTTATTACTGCTGCCAAAGACAAAAATGCCTCGGTATTTAACAGTGTTACATTTACCAGCTATACCGATAAGGCCAACAATTTCTGGATTGGCACCAAAGCAGGAATTTATAAATTAAATGCCAATGCATTAGCCATAAAAAGCTGGACCGATGAATTTGTAACCAATGATGGCAGTGGTTTAATGAGTGTGGTAAAAGGGGCTGATAAAAACATGTATGCTTCTGTATATTTTGGCAAGGCATACCAGTTAAATACCAATACCGGTAAAGTAAATGCTTTACAACATCCTGGTAATGCCAACAACTGGGACTTATTTGTTAAAGATGATGAAGTGATACGGACCGGCGCAGGCAACCGCCTCTTGTCTTACAATACCAGTACCAGGCAATTTAAAACAGATAACAGCTTGCAATCTTTTTACCCCCATATAGAATTGCTGGTGCTGGGTTTTGTACACAGCAACGGCGATGTGTGGTATAGTGCTAACCGTGGTGGCGGCTTTGTGCGTAAACTTGCAGGTAATGGCACTTACAAAACCTATAAAAAAGATGATGGCATCAACACTTTCTCCAGTGGCTATTATACCAGTTGTACCGAAGACAGTAAAAAAAACCTTTGGTTTGGTGTTAATAAAACCGATCGCTTGTTACACTGGGACCTGTTGAAAGACCGTTTTAATGAGATCAATTTTTTTACCATAAAAGGAACTGAAAATATCGGCCACCTCGGCATCAATATGGTAACACATGACAGTGCTGATAATATATGGGTGGCATTTGATGGCAGCGGTTTAATAAAATATGACCCTGTTAAAAATACCGCTGTTAATTACAATATTGCCGACGGGTTACCCAGCAATTTTGTGACAGGCCTGCAGTTTGATAATAAAAACCGTTTATGGATAAGTACCCTGAAGGGATTGAGTTGTTTCATCATCCGTGAAAACAAATTCATCAATTTTAAAAAAGAAGATGGTTTACCTGCAGATGATTTTACTGACCATTGCAGCTATTACGATAAAGAAAAAAATATTTTATGGTTTGGCAGCAATAGTACATTAATGGAATTTGATCCCGATGTATTGCTGAATATTACCAAAGAGCAATTCCCTGTTTATACGGATGAAATTATTTTGAATGGAAAAAAATATGATGATACCCTGCAGAATAATTTAAACCTGGGGCCTTCAGAAAATAATTTACAATTTCATTTTACTGGCATTGATTTTAATAAAGGAAAAGAAATTGAATACAGTTACTTACTGCAGGGTGCAGATAAAGACTGGATATTTTCAGGCGTCAATCAAACAGCCTCTTATGCCAATATAAAACCCGGCAACTATACGTTTAAAGTAAGGGCAAAACATAAAGGCGATAACCGCTGGAATGAAACAGAACAACCGGTACACTTTTCTATTGCCACACCATGGAATAAAACCTGGTGGTTTAATGTATTACTGGTAGCAGCACTGGCTTTAGCAGTATGGTATTTAATAAAAACCTATTACACACAAAAATTAGAAAGAGAAAAATCAGAACTGGAAAAACAAAATGCTATTGAGCAGGAACGCATCAGGATGGCCCGCGAACTGCATGATGGCTTAGGCAGTATGCTCAGCGGCATTAAACATTCTTTTTCGGCAATGAAGAATGAAATAACGCTGAATGATGATCAGCAAACCCGGTTTCATTCCAATATTGATAAGCTGAATGAATCAATAAAAGAATTACGCAATATCTCTCACAGTATTGCATCAGAAAATTTAATGTACAACGGGCTGGAAAATTCGCTGAGGGATTATTGTAACAGTATTATACAACCCGGCGTATTGCATATTGCCTTCAGTGCACTGGATACAGAAAAAATGCAACTCACCGAAGAACAGGCTTTTCATATTTTCAGGATAGTGCAGGAACTGATCAATAACATCATCAAACATTCCGGGGCAGCAAATGCTATTGTACAATTAAGTTATAATTCAAACCGGTTGTATGTTACTGTTGAAGATAATGGCAAAGGTTTTGTTTTGGAAGAAGGCCTGAAAAATAAAGGCATGGGCTTAAAAAATATCGAAAGCAGGATAAAAATATTAAAGGGAAAGATGGATTACCGTACCAGGGCCAATGAAGGTACTTCTGCGTTAATGGAGTTTCCCTGTGCAGAAAAAAGTTAAAATAAATTCCTTATTCAATCATATGCATCTGTACGGCCACTTTAATAAGTGCTGCAATATTCTTCGCTTCAAATTTAGCCAATAGATTTTTTCGGTGTGTATCAACAGTTGTACTGCTGATAAACAATTTCTGCGCAATTTCGTTATTGGTCATACCATCTGCAATCAGCTCCAGCACTTCTTTTTCACGCCGCGTTATAACGGGCATATTATTTTGTGTATCTGTTTTTCGCAGGGCGAGTGCCGCATCAAAACTTAAAAACTGCTTTCCTTTTACCACTGTTTCAATTCCTTCCATCAGCTCTTCCTGCGTGGCATTTTTTAGTACATAGCCGGATGCACCGCTGGCAATCATTTTTTCGATAAAACTTTGCTGGTTAAAAGTACTTAACCCCAAAACTGCAATGGCAGGATATTTTTCTTTTACTTCTTTACAAAGGTCAATACCGCTTTTATCAGGCAGGTTAATATCCATTAAAATCACATCCGGTTTTTGCTGCTGCAAAAAAGCCAGGCAGGATGCGGCATTGGTGGCATGGCCCATCCATTCGATATTTTTTTCGTTTTGCAATAATGAATGTATACCTTCTATCACCATGTAGTGATCATCCACTATAAAAATTTTTATTGCCATGCCTTATCCTCAAAAGAGGAATTTAAAATTATAAATTATTGATCTCAATATGTACCGAAGTTCCTTTTTCTTTTCCGGATTGTACATCTAAGTTACCTTTTAAAAATTCAACACGGTTTTGAATATTACTCCAGCCAATTCCTCCCGACCGGTTTAAAATAGCGGTATCAAATCCTTTACCATCATCTTCTACTGTTACCGTTAATTGATTATTGGTTTTACTTACCTGTACCAGGGCAGTTTTAGCAGCTGCGTGCTTCATGGTATTATTGATCAGCTCCTGAACAATACGGTAAATAGTAATGGCAACCGTCTGATCGATCATTACATTTTCCAGCCCGATGGATTGATAGGATACCTGCAATGCCCCGGAATTATTAATATCTGTACAAAAATCCTTTAGTGCCGTATCTAATCCGAATTTAACCAGCGCTTCGGGCATCATATTATGTGCCACCCGGCGCATTTCCTTAATGGAACTGTCCAGCATATCCATGCTGCGTTCAAATGCCTGTGCGTTGTCAGGCGTCATTACCAGATTTCCTCTCATAGTGTTGAATGAATATTTTATTCCCGATAACATGCCCCCCAAACCATCATGCAGGTCTTTGGCTAATCGTGTACGTTCCTGCTCCTCTCCTTTTAATACGGCTTCTGTGGCTGTCAATTGCCGCTCTGTTTCCAATTCGTTTATACGTTGCTGTTGTAGTTTCTGCTTTTGTTTTAAGGTACGGTAGGCCAGCAAAGAAATTATCACCAGGGCAACAGCCCCTCCCATCAATAGATAGTTCAGCGTATTCTTTTTTTGAATTTGTGCCTGCTGCAATAATATCTGGTTGTCTTTTTTTTCCGTTTCGTATTTTATTCTTGTGGCTACTTCTTTTTGCTGCATCGATTCGTTGAATGCTTTGGCTTGTGCTTCATCTCTTTCATAAAAATATTGAAAGCCTTTTTTATAATCCTGCATGGCAAAAGCAATATTCGAAAGCATCCCGAGCGAAGTACTTTTACCTTCCAGCAGGTTTTGCTTTTGCGCCAGTAGTAAGGCTTCGCCGGCCAGTGATTGCGCCTGCACATAATTCTTCTTAGCCAGGTAATATACGGCAAGCGTAAGTTTTGCACTTACCATGGTACCGTCATCCTGCATTGCTTCTGATAACAGCACACTTCTTTCGCCATAGGTTTTTAATATTTCAAAATCGCCTTCTTTTATTGCAATATCACTCAGGTTATTTAATCCCACTGCTTCAAGAGATTTATTATCATCGGCTTTGCCGATAGCTATAGCTTCATTAAAAAGTTTTTTAGCCTCGGGTAATTTGTTCTGCCCGGCATAGGAAAGCCCCAGGTTACTGAGCGCATTGGCCAGCTGCCCCTGGTCATTAATTTTTCTTGCCAGTGATACCGCCTTATTTCCGTATTCAATGGCTTTATCGTACTGGCCCAGGGTCATGTAAAGCGATTGCAGCCCGTCGTTAACAGTACTTTCAATATTGTAATATCCCTTACCATCAAGTATTCTTGAGCCTTCCAATGTGTATTGCACCGCACTATCCAATTCACTCATAAAGCGGTAAGCAGTGCCGATATTAAAAAGCGATACACCAATGTTAAAAGAGTCCTTATCATTACGGGCAATATCCAACACCAGTTTATTGTAGTATAATACCGAGTCGAACTTTGATTGAAAAGAAAGCACATAGGCAAACATCCGGTAAGATTTAAGAACACCTTTTTTATAATTCAGTTGTTTGCTTAAATCCCCGCCTTTTGCAATATAGTACCTGGCCGAATCAGGTGCAGAATTCTCGTATAGTTCGGATAAGGCAAAATAAAGATCTGCCCTGGTGGTATCTGCTTTGGCATTCGCCAGCAAATGCAGCAAGCTATCTTTACCGGAATGCTGTTGCGCAAAGATTGCCAGGCGCAGTGTAAAAAAAATAATTATGAAAAGAAATTTTTGCATGGCTGTATATCTATGGCAATTATGCAAATAAACTAATACTAAAAGATTACACTACTCCCCTTTTTACAGGATTTTATAGCAATTAAAAGAAAGCTGCACTATACATTTAACTCAATTAAAACAGAAGTGCCTTTTCCCTGCTGCGAATTGATATCCAGTTTCCCTTTTAAGAAATCAACACGGCTTTGAATATTGCTCCAGCCAATTCCGCGGCCACCCTGCTCATCCGGTCGCAATCTTACATTTTCTAAAATAGCTGTATCAAATCCTTTACCATCATCCTCAACAGTTACTGATAATTGCCCGTCCGATTTTGTTACCTGCACAATGGCTGTTGTTGCAGCAGCATGCTTCAATGTATTATTGATGAGCTCCTGCACAATGCGGTAGATAGTAATCGCTGTAGTCTGATCGATCTCTGCATTTTCTAATCCGATAGATTGATAATTGATTTTTAATGCACCACTCTGGTTAATATCAGCGCAAAAATCTTTCAGTGCAGTGTCCAATCCAAATTTTACCAAAGCCTCAGGCATCATATTATGTGCCACACGGCGCATTTCTTTAATAGAGCTGTCCAGCATGTCCATACTACGTTCAAATGCCTGGCTGTTTTCCGCTGTCATTACTAAATTTCCCTTCATAGTATTGAATGAATATTTTATTCCCGACAACATGCCCCCTAAACCATCATGAAGGTCTTTTGCTAATCTTGTCCGCTCCTGTTCTTCTCCTTTTAATACGGCTTCGGTAGCAGTCAATTGTTGTTGTGTTTCCAATTCAGCAATTCTTTGTTGCTGCAGTTTTTGCTTTTGCCTGTAATTGCGATAGGCAAGTAATGATAGTACCAGCAATGTAATGGCACTGCCGATTAAAATATAATTGAGGGTATTTTTCTGGCGGATAGATAATTCCTGTATCTTTTTTTCTGCCTCCAGTTCATTCACTTCGTTTTGTTTTTTCTCGTAATTATACCTTGCCTGGCGGAACTCCATTTGCCGGATATTATCTGCCTGGTATAAAGAATCTTTAATTACCCCAACAGAATCCTTATAGGCAAATGCTTTGGTAAAATTGCCCAGTTGTTTGTATACTTCCGCATAATTTTCAAAATACATTTGTTTAGAGGTAGTGATCTGTGAATAGTCGAGGTATTTTGCCGAAGAATCCAAATGCGCTGCGGCAAGTTCTGGCTTTTTTAATTCTGCTTCATTAGCCGCAATATTTAAAAAATTGTTACCAATGCCGGCGGTAAAATTATATTTCCTGGCAAAGTCCAGGCACAGCGTATAATAATCAATTGCCTTCTGGTATTGTTTGGTATTGTAGTAATACATTGCACTCATAAAATCGCAGGAGTAGATCATATTGAGGTTGTTCATTTCCAGTGCAATTTTTTTTGCAGAATCCAGTATGCGCAACCCTCTTTCTGCATCTCTTTTTGCATTTACCAAACTACCACCATAGGCATACCATGCATTTAAGAGGTTGGCTTTGTCATTATTGCGCCTGGCAAATGCCAACCCTTTTTCACTGTACTTAATACCTTCATCCCACCTGTTAATGGTGCCATAAGCAATAGAAAGATTACTGTATAAAACACCCAGGTCGCTGTTGTTCGGGTTGTCTTTTAAATAAATTTCCTCTGCCTTCAGGTAATAAAAAGTAGCCGTTTCATAATCGGCATTGTTGGCATGCAGTAATCCTAAATTAATATAACAGGTTCCCATGGATACCCGGGACCTTAAATTATCCGGGAACTTTGAAAATATTTTTATCGCCCTCTCATAATTATCAATAGAAGCCTGCGTTTGATTAGCCAGCTGTATAGTAGCTGCTAAAAAATAAGATTGTGCTTTAAAAAAATCATTCTTTTTAACGGTCGAAAAAGAATCGATCTTTTTTTGGCAGCGCCAGGCTTCCGCAGTGTCTTTGTACTTTATTTTATTCCCCAGCTGTACCAGCAGCCTTACTTTTTCTGTATCATTCGGTTCTGTCTTCATTCGGTTGCGGATACTATCGAAAACTTTGTCCTGCGATAACCCGATAAAGGGCATATAGCAGATGATAAGGAGTATAATTTTTCTCATACAGTAAAATAGGGAATTGTATCCAAAATACAAATAAACTAAAGTACCTCTTAAACCAGCTCCCCTTTTTACAGGATTTTTATTTTTCAAATCTCCTGTTTTTAAAGGATAGTAAATCTTACCAATGCAGAATAGGTTTGCTGCAATTAAAAAAACTTTATGCGACAAACCTACCTTTTACTTTTAGTACTATGCTTTAATTATAGTAAAGCCCAATGGAACAACGACCCCACTGTAAATAATGCAGTGTGTAATTTTACCGGCAGCCAATCCAATGTACAAATGACAAGCGACGGAACCGGCGGCTACATTGCCGTTTGGGAAGATACCCGGAATTCTTCTACTGATATTTATGCACAACACGTTAGTGCAACAGGTAATTTACTCTGGGCTACGGCCGGTGTACCCTTGTGTACGGCAGCTTTTAATCAGCTCAATCCTAAAATTGTAACAGACGGTGCAGGCGGTGCCGTTATTGCATGGATCGATGACAGGAACGGGGCCGGTGCAGGAAACTATGATATTTATGCACAGCGTGTAAATGCAAGCGGGGTGGTACAATGGGGTGCAGATGGTTTACCTGTTTGCACGGCAACAGGCATTCAAAACAACCAGCAATTACTGGCAGATAATTCAGGCGCTATGATTGTGTGGAGTGATGGACGGGGTGGCAGTGCCAATGCAGACATTTACGCTCAGCGCCTTAACCAGGCGGGTACACCATTGTGGACGATTGATGGCATATCTGTATGTAATGCCTCTTCTTTACAAAATATGCCGCAGATAATAAGTGATGGCGGTGCCGGCAGTGCTATTGTATCATGGGAAGACTGGAGAAATTTCAGCCAGCCGGATATTTATGCACAGCATATTTCCAATGGATTTACCGACTGGACATTTAATGGTGTAGTGATTTGTTCGGAACCCAATTTTGCACAACAATACAACACAAAAATGGTTGCCGATGGTAGTGGTGGCGCTATTATGTGCTGGGAAGATAAAAGAAATTCCGGATCGAATACAGACCTGTACGCACAGCGTGTAAACAACTCCGGTAGTGTGCAATGGACCAGTAATGGTATAGCCATTTGCACTGCAGCCGGCATACAATTTTCGCACCAGGTTGTTGCCGATGCCGGCGGAGGTTTTATTTTTACCTGGGAAGACAGAAGAACAGACCGGGATATTTATGCACAACGGATTAATGCAGCCGGTACCGCACAATGGGCTGCAAACGGTATCCCGGTTTGTAATACCGCCGATACACAGGAGGAACCGCAGCTGGTAGCCAGAACAGCAGGCGGCGCTGTATTTGTGTGGACAGATTCGAGGAACAGTGCCCAGCAGGATATTTATGCACAGGCTTTGGATGCCACGGGTGTTGCGTTATGGACTGCCAACGGTGTACCTGTTGCCAATGAAGGCCATGCCCAATCTGCTGCAAAACTTATCAGTGATGGCGCTAATGGCGCCTTTATTGCATGGACGGATCTGCGAACCACACTCGACTATGATATTTATTCATCAAAAATTTCGGCAGCAGGCACACTGCCATTACACCTACTTTCATTTGATGCCACAGCAAACAGGAATGATGTTACATTGGTATGGAATACCGAAAACGAAATCAACACTTCGTATTTTGACGTAGAGTTTTCTACAGATGGAATAAACTTTAAAAAACTGGCAACGGTAAGAGCCAATAATGTACCGGGAAAAAATAGTTATAGTTTTATACACTCCGGCGTAGCAGACAATGTGTTATTCTACCGGATAAAGCAGGTTGATCTTGATGGCAGGTTTATTTACACTGCGACGGTAAAAATAAATATCAACCAAAGTATCCAGGTTAGTGTATATCCAAATCCTGCAGCGGCAATACTGCAGGTAAAAAATACCAGTACCGTTACCGATGACTTTGTACAGGTAATTTCAAGTGATGGAAAAATACTGCTGCAACAAAAAGCAACAGTAAATATGCAGGTGAACATCAAAAATTTAAATGCAGGAGTGTATATACTGCGTGTAATAAAGAAAGATAAAACCATGCAGGCTTTTTCTTTTATCAAACAATAAATCATTGCATCATTTTATAACAGGAGCGGCGCTTAATTGCGCCGTTCCTGTTGTTGCAACCTGCTCCCTGTTTTCCATGATTTTTCATCGTTGTTATAATATCCTGTTTTTGCAGGATTGTAAACAGATGTATTGCGTATCATCTTTACAGTATCAATAATCAACAATAAAAAAAACCTGAAATGAAAAAAATATTTTTTGCACTTACGGTGTTTTGTGGCACTGCAGTTACCGCACAACCGCCGGTTAAAATGACGGAGAAACCAATTCTTGTAAACAAGATGATAAAAAATCTGCCTGCCGCCTACGATTTCAGTAATATAAAAATGTGTGTAGACAGGCCTGCAGCTAACGGCAATCTCCCCGAAAGAAATTTTACGGCTGTAAAACAACCGCCCAGGATTAACAGCGATGGCAGTTACAATGCCATTGGAGTAAGCCGCCAGCCATTGGCAGGCGAAACGCCTAAAATGTGGGACCCCGGGCAAACCATTACTGTATTTCTTTCTCCTAATAACGGATCTGATTTTATAAGAGATAAAGTAAAATTTTATGCCCGCCAGTGGGAAAGTATTGCCAACATAAAATTCGATTTTAATTCCAGTTTCAGTAATGCAAAAATAAAAGTAGAATTTGGCAGTGATAATAAAAGCTGGTCGTGGATAGGGCGTGATGTACTCTTCAATCCCCTGCAATTTTACACCGTGCATTTTGGCATGTTTAATAACAGCACTTTCGAAGATGAATTCCGGAGGGTGATATTGCATGAATTTGGCCATGCACTGGGATTTATACACGAACATCAATCTCCTGCTGCCGGTGGCATTCCCTGGGATAAAGAAAAAGTATATGCCTATTTTGCCGGCCCGCCTAATAATTGGTCGAGGGCAGAAGTTGACTTTAATATTTTTGCGAAATATTCAAAATCAACCACCAACTATTCTGCCTATGATCCGCTCTCTATCATGCATTACAATTTTGATGCTTCGTTAACCACCAATGGCCAGTCAACTCCTGTTAATACAGATTTTTCTTCAACAGACAGGCAATATGCACGGCAGTTGTATCCCTTTCCCGTTACACCCTCAGGCGCAAGCGGCACTTTACGCACAGGAGATGATTGCGATATGGTTGATTTTAGGGTAGACTACAATGCAGTGCCTGCAGACAAAGTAGAATTTACTTTACAATTGGGTGAATTGAATTCTAAAAAAACAACCTGGTGGAAACAGATCGGTATACCAAAGACAAACAATACAGAAACATTGTTGTGGGTACAAAATCATTCCCTGATAAAAGAAGAAAACAGGACCACAGTAACTGTACAGATCCCCTTGAGTGAAATTGACGTGAATAAAGGCATCAGTTTCTGGAAAGCTAAATTATTGGGTGTGCATACTTTATTAAATTATAAATGGAATGTACTACCGGCCATACAGGGTGGTTGCAGGGTAACCTTGTCGTGGAATAAAGATACCTGTCTTTAATTATTAAAATCCTGTTTTTAAGGGATTGCATCAACACAATAATAAAAACATATTTGTAGCATAAAAATTTATAACAATGAAAAAGATCATACTACTGATTTTTCTTACCGGTACAATAACTACAATTTTTGCACAAGGTGGCAGGATACGCATTTCCTTTGTTGGCTTTGACTGTTATCGTGAAACCTGGGATGATATTTTAAACAGCGATGGAAAAGGAGATGAAGTATTTTTTAATTTTTCTTTTTTACTTGCTGATAAAAATGGTAATTCAAAACTGAGTTACGAAAAACGGACCGCTGTATATGGCGATGCCACCGGCCAATTCTCCAACCGCATCAGTGCAGGTAGTTGTGTGGATCTGTTCAACAATAATAAGGGTGGTATAAAAGCAGGCGATACATACCGCTGCAATGATATCATTGGAGAGTACGATATGAATGAAAGCGATATTCTAACCATTGTTCCCACAGCCTGGGAGCATGACCCTATTGCTGATAATTCCATTGCATTCATGACAACGTTTAAAAGTTTTTACAATAATATCAACCAAAAAATAGCCCCGATAATGATCGGCTTTAATGTACTCACCGGAAATTTAGGTGCAGTAATTTATCATTCTGCAAGCTTAGGTATATCAAAGGTAAGAGCCGGTGGCGACCAGGGCGAATTAGGCAAACCGGGCACACGCCCTATCGGCATGGAAAAGTATGGTGATTTTTCTGCCAAACTCGTGGCATTAAATACACCCAATCTTGTTACCATCTGTAATAGCGATATGGGTTTTGGTAAAGGTGTAATTGCAGTAAATTATGATGAAGCTGCTGTAGGCAATCTCCGTGATCATGGTAATTACACCATATTGATCCGTGTAGAATACACACCTAAACAAACACCACCGCCACCACCGCCACCCGCAAACAATACCAATAATAATATGGGTGTTAAACAATTGAATATCCCGGCCACAACAAACACAATTGCAGGGGTATGGACGGGGACCTATGGTACCGGGCAAAATAATACACCAAGTTTTTATTCCTTCCGTTTAAATGCGGATGGCACCATGCAGCTGGTAGACGCCAGTGGCAATATCACTGCAAAAGGCAATTATGTTTTTTCAAATAATCAACTCTCCGGAAAATACACCTACAATAATGGCGGCGTATTTTCAGTTGCTGCTACATTAACAGGCTCGCAATTAAATGGTACCTGGGGCAGTGGCACCAACACCAGCGGTGGTGGAAAATGGATAATGAATAAAGCTGCTCTTAGCGCAACAAGTAATATAAGATAAAAAACTGCTCATAAAATAAATCCTGTAAAAACAGGATTTATTTTATGGCTACCGTGCTGCATTTTTGAAAAAAAAATAAACACAACACCCGTGGTGTCTTCCTACAATTTTTCCTGGTAAGGAAGGCCGTACATTTTAATAACACTATAGTTAAAACGCATAAATATTCTTTCATGAAAAAGTATTTCCTTTTATTGATCTTTCTTTCCGCAGGTTTTTTAACGTTGGCACAACCGGGTAAAAAACCGGCGTCAAAAGAAAAGCCGCCTACGCAAAAAGAAATGGAAGACATGATGAAAGAGGCGCAAAAAGCCATAGATGAAATGAGCCCCGAAGATAAAAAGATGATGGACAGTATGGGTATAAAAATGCCCTCCTTAAAAAATGTGCCCAAAGTAAGTGATCAGCAACTGGCCCAGGCCTGGGAAACAGAAAATCTTATTGTGCCTAAAAAAGATAATGCCAGGATCGCTGCTATCCTTAAAACGCCTTTATCTTCCGGCAGTGTAGCTGCATTTGTTACGGATGTGCATAATAAAACATTGCAATTGTTATGGCCTGAATCAAAAACGCTGGCAGAAAAAATTTACAGTCAATTAAAATCGGCGGGTAAAAACAGTGATGCCATTGGCAATACAGCTGCAGGTTTATGGATCATGGGGCGTTTGCAACCGGCTTTATACATCATGGGTAAAATTTGTGTTGAAGATGCTGCTAATAGCGATAACCTGGCCAACTACGCCTCCATGATATCAATGTGTGGCATACAGCAATTGGCAATTCCCCTGCTTAATTATCTCAATGCAAAATATCCCGGCAACAGTACTATCCTGAATAATCTTGGGCAGGCCTGGTTTGGTTTGGGTGATATGGATAAATCCACAAAATATTTAGACAGCACGATACGCATTTATGCCAACCATCCGCAGGCCAATCTTACCAAATCATTTATTGCAGAGGAAAAAGGAAATAAAGAAGAAGCGGTGAGCCTGGTAAAAAAATCGATGCTGCATGCGTATTCAAAAGATAAAGAAGACCGGTTACGCAAACTGGGGTATAAAATGAATAGTGATGATATTAAACTGCCACCTAAAACAAAAGCAGATCCGCTGAATCTTGGTGGTTCTGCACCACCGGTTTTTCCTAAATCGGTAGATGAGTGTATTGCGCTTGAGCCCATATGGGCTGGCTACAGGGAGCAACTGGACCGCAAGATCAATATGCTGGGCAAGCAATACAAAGATGCCTTGAAAACGGCTACTGACATGCAGCAGAAAAGAAATGAGGCTGATATAGCTATGGTAAAAGCTTCGCTGAATGCAGGCAGTCCGCAAGGCATGTTAACAGCCATGCCTTTGCATGCGGCCGCTGCCTCGCTTAAGGCCAACCAGGTTACCGAAGAGTACCGCCGTAAACTGGAAGCATGGTCAAAAAAAATGTCGGCCTTCCTGTCAGGAAGATCGGTTCAACTAAAAAAGAATTACGAAGCTTCTATGGAATTGCTGCGTAAACAAGACCTGGAACAAACCGGGGAAGGACTACCTAACGTTGACTTCTGTCCGAAATATAAAGCTACTGCTGACCAGTATTTAAGCGGGTATAACAGTGAACTGGAAAATTTATACAAAGAGTATATCTCTATTGAAAAACCTTACCTGAATGACCTTGCTTACTGGCTGATGTATGTGCAATGGCCCGAAATGTTTGAAGCCACAAAACTACAGACTCAGATGACCTGGCTGGGTGCACTTAAAGCACAGGAGCCCGTGGGCTTTGAATCCATTACTACCTACAAATGTGTAAAACCACTTCCCGGTGCAGCCGGAAAACTTTCGGAGTTTGATGATGTGGCCTGTAAATACCACAGCGAACTGAAATTGGGATTAGGCAGCATAAAATCAGACTGCAGCAGGATGACCACTGAACTGGATGCAGGAATTATTAAACTGGGTTTAAAACAAAATATGGATAAGGAAACTTTTGCCGACCAGTTTATGACCTGTAATGTTGAAGTGGGCGCACAAATAGGCAAGACAGTAAAAACAGGGCCTTTAACAGTAGGTGTATCTGCAGGTGGCCGTATTGGTATGGAAATAGACAGGAATGGAGTAAGTGATGTATATACAGTTGGTGGCGTAGGTGCGGCAGCAGGCGTTGGGGATGTTTCTATTGACGCAGGTATAGAAGGAAAGATAAGTTTGATCAGCGGCAGTGGTTCTATTTATGGTACCGGCATTTTTCAGAAATAATTTTTTACAGCAATGAAAACATTTGTTTTAATAGTCTCTATTACAGCAATATCATACTCCTTTGCGCAGCCCAACCTGCAACAGCGTATACAGGACAGTGTTATTGGATGGAAAAGCCTGTTAAATTTTAAAAACAAACAGTATAAACCACTGGTTGTTGACGGGCAAACATTTTCGCCTTACCAGCAATCATTAAGGGATTCATTTATTACCTGGATACAGCGGAGCTACACGCCTATTGGTGGTTTTGGAGATATTTACCAGAGAGACTTTACCTCCCGGCAAAATAAATTTCCGGTGCCCCAAAGCATTGGAATGACCGCAGGCTTTTATGGCTTTTATAAGAACGGGCGTACAGGCAAATATCAAATGACGCCAAATGAAGACCATGATGATGTTTTCATTTATACCAACACCCTTGCAGGTATTAACAATGCTGCACTGCTTAGTTCACCTGATTGCTTTTATTTTACGATGCCAAAAGATAATTATGCCAGCACTTTTACCAATCAAAAATTAATTGATGAGGTAAAAGGATTTGGATTGCATGATGACAGCCGCTTTTCAAAATACATGGTTTATTTTTTATCCCAAAGCTGGGTAACCGTTGTATTGATACCCGGCAACAAACTGCCTGTTGAGCAATTAACGAAGGGTGAAGTACTGGTGCTTTGTGAAAAAGGTTTGCAAAAAGAACTGGAAGAAAAAAAGAACGAAGCAAGGCATATGTCATCCAACAACCCGTCTTACTATGCCGGCATAATAAAAGACCTGGATGAAAAATTATACCCGCAATGCATAAAAAACCTGAACGCCTTAAAAGGAAAATATAAAAGCCGGTTGAATGAGCCTGCAGAACTTTATGGCTGGGCGGGGCCTTCATTTTCAGAATTTACAAGTACCAGCAGTTTGCCCACACTTTTTATTGAAGACTGGTACCAGGATATTCCCGGCTATCCTGTATACCGTTATACAAAAGAAGCCATTGAGAACAGCAAAAAAGATAAACCGCTTTGGATAGAGATAACCTGGCCCATTGCAAAACCGGGTACAAGGGTAAAATCGTATGAGGTACACAGAGCCATGCTGCGCTATTTTAATTTTGATTATGTGTACGACTATTTTTTCAATCCCGGAAAAATAAAAGGAATGGCTTACACTCCATCCAATGCCGGGGAACAGAAAGAGCAGGTACAACAGTTGAAAAAACATTACGCTGTTAGTGAAAAATAAACCATTGCCGCAGGGCGTATTTTTTATGGATGATTTTAGCCAATGCTGACAGGATAATGGCAGGCCGTTCTGTTCATCAACAACAAACAAGTGGCTGCACCAAAGGATTTTAAAAAGAGTTATTGCAAAGTCTGTATTTGAGAAGGAGTCACGCCAGCCACCACATTCAGCAAGATCGCTTTCAATAACACACAAAAAAACAGAGCCCGGGCGGTACTCCAATGCAGTGAATGTTCATTTAGTAACCTGGAGATCAGTAAAGATCAATCCCCTTCTATCATATATTGTATCAACTAAAATCCCTTTTTTACGGGATTGTGCCTGCTGTTTCTTCTTCACATCTTTACAGTACAAACTACAACAACTTTATTTTGAAAAACTTAATAAAGAACAATGAAACGATATTTCGCTACTTTAACACCATTAGTTTTATGCTGCGCTGTGGCAATGCTGCTGCAGTTTAAAACACAGGCACAAAAAAAAGTAGTGCCGGTTACGCAATCAATTGTTACAGCCATTACATTGCCGGCTGGTACTAAAAAAGACAGCCGGCTGCTGACAGAAGTGGCTGCCAGAGCCCTGCTGCAGGCAGAAGCAACACATACCGGTGCCGCTGTAAGCAGTATAGAAGTGCTGTACCTTCCGGTTACATTCACCGCTGATTCCCTTAACCAGTTATTCAGTATATCAGGCTGGACAGCCACCCCTTCTGCAACAGATAAAAAATGTCAGTGGTTACAAAAAGACGGGCATGCCGTAATAGCTTATATCTCACCCGGAAAAAATCAAACTGAATTGTACGTGGGAGCAACAAACAGCACTTCAACAATACAACAAACTACCACGGGTACAGACGTTACACAACAAAATCAAACCGCCACGCAGCAAACCACTGCACAGCAAACCGATGTACAGCAACCCTCACAAAGTATCAATCAACCTGCTGCAAAAGACGGCTATGCTTTTAATACCACCAATTTTGATGATGGCTGGAATAGCGTGATACAAGATGACTGGGTGCTTGTAACAAAGGGCGATATAAAAGTTTACCTGTTTTATGCATTGCCTTTTAATGGTTCTGATTTCACAGGCACAGGACTGAGAGCCAGGGATTATTACTGGGATAACATTGTAACAAAATATTTTACTGTTGAAACAAAACAATACAAGGATAACGGTGAAATGATTGGTAGCTTACAACCCGACTACGTGGAAGGATGGGCCACCGACAAAGCCACAGGTGAAAAAAGATTTATTGGCATGCGGCTGGATAATGCCCCTAACACAGCCTATATCACTATCGGTTCTGCAAAAGACGAAGCTTCGTTATGGCAACAGTTTCCCAAAGGCAATGGCACCGGCTTTGGTCCTTCCGATCTTTCGAACATGAGCAGTTATAACAAATTTGCCATTGGTGAAAATGATATTTTAGGCACCTGGCAGGATGGTAATACCTCTGCCCTGCAATGGTATTACACTGCGTCTTCGGGTAACCCGGGTGGTTATGCCGGCATGACTGTGGCCGCCAGGAGCGCTACATTTACTTTTAATACAGGCGGTAATTACACCAGCATTCACAATGGTGCCACCGGCGCTGTGGGGGCAATGAGCACTTTTCAGCAAAATTACAAAGGCAGTTACACGGTTACTAACTGGAGCATTACTGCCACCAACAGGTGGGAAGGTAAAACAGAAAACTTTAACAGCTGGTTTAAAGTAATAAGGGGTGGAAGGATATTATGCATGGATGCAGGTGGCATGCAGTACAGGCTGGTAAGAACAAAATAAAAACAGGAATTACATACAACCCAAAGATCTATGATACAAAAAAAAAGCACGGCCTTATTTACAGTTATTATTTTATTATCGTTGCAATCTGCAGCACAGCTTACTGCAGAACAACGTATACAGGACAGCGTTATTGGGTGGTGGAGCAATACCCGTTTTGATCACCTGAAACCACAAACAGATCCGCTTGCTAAAAAGAAAGAAGCTCATGTAAACAAAATACTGGAGTGGGTAAAAAAAACTTACACGCCTGTGGCTGGCCTGGGCACTTACAGCCGCTATATAAATAAACTGGGCTATGGGGTATTGTTTGAAGTATGGAATGTAAGCCATGATAAGGACTGGACCGAAGCCAACGGAAATTTTAAACCCATAGCTGAAGAAAATACGCCGTTCTGGGTGGGTGTTAATAAAACCTTTGGCAGTTTTGCCATTCCCTTTTTACAAAAAGAAAATGAATATTATTTTACCATGCAGCCTGACGGCTATGCTGCTAATGACCAGGTGCAGGTGAATGGTAAAAAAGCTGACCCCAGAATTCACCCCAATGTTTATAAATACGTTACCTGGTGCAACGATTGGCAAACCGTTTATCTTACGCCCAATAATAAATTGCCATTTATTGCTTTAACCAAGGGCGAACTTTTACAAAAAGCAGAAGAAGGCCTGGATAAGCAATGGGCCGATGAAATAAAAGATGTGCAGGCCAAATGGCCCGATAATAAAAAAACGCAGGATGAAGTACTGGTTATACGCAAACAAAGTATAGAAAAATACAGGAGCAATATTAAAAAGTTAAGAGAAAGACATCAAAGTACATTGAACGAACCCGCAGTAATAAGAGACATGCAACCCACCATGTATAGTTTTGAACTTGACCCTGATATTTTTAAAATTGACACTTACGAAAAGGGATTGAAGCACCAATACCAGGTGTATAAAGTTGATCCTGCGTTATACGCCAAAATGCAAACAGATGTACCACAATGGGTGGGAATTGCTTTCCCTTATGCCAACAAGGAAAAAGGCAACCAGTTAAATGAAATGTATACGGCGCTATCACAAAATTTTAATTATGAATATGCGTACAATTATTTTTTTGATCCCGAAAAAGTAAAAGGAATAGCTTATAAACCTGCCAATGAAGAGCAGTTAACAGCAAGACTGAATGATTACCGTAGAAGAAATGCAGCAGCTATTAAACCTGTAGCTAATCCTGTTACTGCACTGTCCAATGCATTTTTCTTCGACGATTTTTCTTCCGGCAATGAAGGTGATGATCCTGCCAATTGGTTTTTTAGAAAGTATGGTAAACATGCCGTTATTGCAACAATAAAAAATCAACCTGGTAAATGGTTGCAGTTAGGTTATAATACGCCGGTAAATCCCTCCTTATTAAAAAAACCAATACCAGAAAACTTTACGTTGGAATATGATATGGTAACCGATGGCGATTTTGATTCACGTACCGGTGGTGCTATCAGCTTATCGTTAAATTCCCGGCCGGCAACAGCCGATGGTACCGAGGTCAACGGTGGTAATGGCACAAAAATAAGCATGGACATTATTTCCGGCAACGAAAGAGATTATGACAACAACAATTACAGGGGCCTTGTAAGAATAAAGATCAATTCCACTCCCGAAGTAAACCAGGAAAATTATTCCGGCGGCCTGGTATATGAATATCCTTTACGGGAATTCACCAATAAAAAAACAAAGATACATGTGGCACTTACCGTAAAAAATAATGTGCTTACCGTATTGATCAATAACAAACCAGTTGCGGTAAGTACCGATTTTAAAATGACCTACGGCGGTAAATGCATCAGTTGCGGCGTGCCTGCCGGTACAAAGTTCCATAACATTTTCTGGAGCAACATTACCGATGATGCGGATAATATCAAAGTTTACATGAGTAATGTAAAGATCACCAAAGAATAAAACTCCCTTTTTTACAGGATAAACTGATATGCACCGCCATAATACCTTTAAGCATAAATTGACCAACATGAAAAAGATATGTTTTTTGTTTTTTTTACTGGCGTGCGCCGCAATATCCTTTGCACAAAAAGAAACCCTTGACCTTACCACCTACACCGTTTTAAAAGGCTGGAAAAAACAGTTGCAGGGAAATGTGGTGCAGTTTATTAAACAGGATAAAACCACTGGTGCATATTGCGCCATTACTTTATACAAATCGGTAGAAGCCTCCAATGATGCAAAGAAAAATTTTGATGATACCTGGGAAACAATAATCAAAAGCCTTGTTACTGTAAAAGATCCCCCGCAAATGCTGGCACCTTCTAAGGAAAATGAATGGGACCTGCAAAGCGGCTCTGCAACTTTTGAAGCAGAAGGTAGTAAAGGTGTGGTGGTACTGGCTACAATAACCGGCTATCAGCGCATGATCAACCTGGTGATAATTACTAACACCGATGCATATGAAAAAGAGATCACTGCTTTCACAGCATCAATGAGTTTTAAAAAACCGGCCACTACACTGGTAAAAACAACCCCTCCCGTAAACAAACCCAATACCACTGCAAATAACACTGTAGCTCCGCCGGTTGCAGCGCCTGCAAAAAATGGCAGTTTTACATTTACCACCACCAACTTTGATGATGGCTGGACCAGTACGGTACAGGAAGATTGGGTGCAGGTAATAAAAGGAAATATCAAAATACTGATCCATTATCCCAATGCAAAAGCCGATGCCTACAATTCTGTTTTAAAAGAAAGTGATTATAATGCATGGAATATTTTAGTAGCACCCCGCTACAGTAATATGAGTAATTTTGAATGGAAGACGATACAGAGCTGGCAATCGATAACTTTTGTGGAAGCTGACGCTACAGAAACGGCCACAGGAAAAAAAGTGCATATCGTATTATTTAAAGAACATTACAGTAATGGCAGCGGCGCCTACCTGGAATTTGTTACTGATAACAAGGCAGCTTATGAAAATGAATTTGGTGCCTACCACAGGGAATCTTATGGCTGGGAAAAAACTGCCAACATGCAGTTTAGAAATAAATTTGCCGTAGCTGCCGCCGACCTCAACGGAACCTGGACCAATAATTTTAGCGGGATGACACAGTACGTTAACGCCTACACGGGCGCCAGTGCAGGTGCTGACACCCACGCTTCGTCTCAAAAATTTATATTCGGTGACAACAGTACCTACAAATGGGATATTGGTGTTGCCAGCGGTTTCGTAGGTAATATCAAATTTCAAAGTGCAAAATCAAACGGAAAATTTACATTGCCCAATGCCTGGCAAATACATTTTTCAGAGATGGAAGGCAAACCCAAGACCTACGATGCTTTTTTTTCCTGCGTAAAGGGAAGTCGTTTATTATGGCTGTCTGATGTTACGTACCCTGGTTATTCTGCCTACGGCAAGGCAAATTAAAATATTGAATAAAGACCGATATTGATCTTTATAAGCTTCGCTAAATTACTGCAAGATGAAATTTCTGCTATTGCTCACCGCTGTTTTATCAGTTATACTTTCTCATGCACAGGATTGTACGCCGCAATCATTGCTACAAAAAAATGGCATTTGGAAAGAAAGCCCCAAAGGCTCAGAAGGTGGCACCGTAGCAGAGCTGGTAAAAGAAAAAAAGATAGTGGCAGCAATCCATGCTACGATAAAAGCAAAATACAGTCCCATGGGTGTGCAGGCTAATTTTCATGGGGCCTACAACAGGCCTTATCCCAACATGCCTGCCAACAGCTATTACTACAATATTATACCGCTGAATTTTTATTGCACTGGTACAACAGTAAAAGTAGCTGATGAAACTTCCAGCTATTTCCAGGTGGGTGCCAATATGTTTGAAGCAGAAATTTATGATACCGCACAGGGAGACCGTTTACTAATGGAATGTTTTAACGTAATGCCTGATATGCCGGTAAAAAAAGATGGTTACTGGTACTTTGGAGAAGTGGATGCCAACCTTGGTTTTGGAATGACCGGCAAAAGCAGCATGTGGCTTATCACCTACGATGATAAACTTCCTTATGCCTATGTAACCAAAAAGGAATTTTTAGAAAAAAGAATACAGGCTGTAACCGCAATGCAGCAAATGGCCGCAGGTGGCTATAAAGATGCACTTAAAAATATTGATATCGAAAAATCATTTAAAGAAAAAGAATTTAAAAATGATCCTGCTAAAATGGAGCAGTATATGAAAAAAGAATACAGTGCACAAAAGGCCAGGTACGAAAAACTATTGGCAGAAAATCAAAAAACCTATGCCCCGGCATTTGCAGCTATTCAATCACAACTTGCAATGCCCGCCGCACAACTGGAGCAACCAGCCATTGTTAAGCCCGATCCGCACAGTACATTCAATTACCTGTTTACAACAGATGATGACCCTTTTGGAAAAGTGCTTATAAAACCCAACCCCGGGTACTTCAATAAAAAATTACCCAGGTCGGCACCGCATTTTTTTTGTGTATATGTAAGAGCCAATCTTAAGGAACCTGTTGCTGCAAAATTTTATACCGATATTACTAAAGCTGTTGATTTTAACCTGTTGAAAAATATGCTGGGAAAATAACAGTGCAAAATTCCCTGTTTTACAGGATGGCAGCCACCGGCTGAGAAAGATAGTTTTGATACTGTAAAACAAAATCATGAAAAAGACCCTCCTGTTACCTGTTGCCTGCATTTTTGCGTCAATAACTTTGGCGCAAAAAGCAAGTTTTGATATAGTAAGTTATACAGTGCCCAAAGGATGGAAAAAAGAAGTGAAAGAAAATTTTACCAGCTTTACCATTGCAGATAAAAAAAACAATACCTGGTGCCAGATATCAATTGTAAAAAGTACTGCCAGCAAAGGCGATATTGAAAAAGATTTTGATAGTGAGTGGCAGGAGCTGATTGTTAAAAGTTATAAAGTTACTGATGCCCCGCAGGTAAACCCGGTGCAGGAAGCTGATGGCTGGAAAATAAAAGCAGGTGGCGGAAAATTTATTTTTCAAAATAACAATGCCATGGCAATGCTCACTACTGCCAGTGGATACAATCGTTGTGTAAGTGTTGTATCCACTACCAACAGCCAGGACTACATTAAAGACATTGATAGTTTTTTAGCATCGCTCGACCTGAAAAAACCTGAAACTACCGCCACTGCACAAACGCAGACTGATGTAAACGACAGCAAATCCATCGTTGGCGAATGGGGCGCTACTGCAAGTGACCAGTCCAGTTTCAGGATGAAGAATGGCGTAATGAATTATATCAGCAGGCAATATTATTTTAATGCCAATGGCACGTATAGTTTTGTAAGCAAGGCATTTGATCCGCTAATGGATAAAATTATATTGGGTAGAGAAACAGGCACCTACCAGGTTAGTGGCACCAGTATAACGGTAATCCCTAAAAAAAGTGTACTGGAAGGATGGAGCAAAAAAGATGGCGCCGATAAATGGGGCAAACTACTCAACTCACAAAACCAACCTTTGGAAAAAGTGATTTACCAGTTTACCAAACACTATTTTTCCGGCATACAAAGATGGACATTGGTATTGCAGGCCGGCAAAGCTACTAACAGGGATGGCCCGTTTAGTGGCAATGCAGTTTTTAATAACGCCTGGCTTTACGACCCTGTTTCTCCCAACAACGTAAAAATTATATTACCTGAAGCAAAATAAATAATTACAGTATGAAAATATTTTTCTCCATAGCACTGTTATTATTATCCACTATTTCGCCGGCGCAAAAAACTACCGAACAGGTTATTGCCGACAGCAGTTTTGGCTGGATGAAGATCTATAATTTTAAAGGGGCCAAAGCCCCACGCACATTAGGCAACCGTACCTTCAGTGTTGCACAACTTTCAACCTGCGATTCTTTTGCCAACTGGATGCAGGCCAGCTACCTGCCTAAAGGCACCATCGGCGATGTAAGAAAAGTGATCATGCCTGCAATTGGCTTGTATAATAAACACCAGCAGTTTTCTCCGCAGGGCTACGGCGCTACTTCCTACACCTGGACCCTGGAAATGAAAAATGGTAAGCCCACGCCCATACAGGAAACCGAAATTCCATGGGGTATTACTGCCAATGAAGTTCCGGGTGTAGCGATGGAAAATTTATGTACCGATGGTGAGTACTATTTTTTTATGGAAGAAATTAATCCGTTTGATAATAATGTACCTAAAGAAATTGTTGACAGGTATAATATAAAAACGCTGCCGCAGTTTGCCGGTTTTAATACTGCACACAGTACAGCATCACGCTACGACAGGAATGCAGGTTTTGTGGAAGCGGTATTATTATGCAAAGACAATAAACTCCCTTTTATACAGGTAAGCGTTGGAGAACTGATTACCAAAGCGGGGAAAATGATTGAGGAATCTCATGCGGCCAAATTAAAAGACATCAAAGAAAAAAATAAAGACGATCAAAAAAGCATTGACTACTTTACACAATACGAAAATGCAAATTACCAGAAAGCACTGGTAACCCTGGGTAAACATAAAGAAAAGTACACCACCCGGTTAAACACATGGGCATACCTTCCTTATAAATTTGATTATTTTGATTTTGTAAATGGCTACGATATTTTTACCCGGGCACAAATTGAAGAAAAAACAATTGCGGATAAAGTATTCCCGGTTTACAAATTTGCCCCCGGCATCGTAGAACAATCAAAACAGGATAAACCTTTGTGGATAAGGGTTACCTGGAACTGGCTGCTGAGTGACGAGCGTACCCGCCATATGCATGAATCGATCATTAACAATTTTAATTTTCAATATTTGTATGACTTCTTCTTTGCTCCTGAAAAAGTAAGAGGGCAATCATATAAACCATTGCATTCACCTTACGCAAAAGAAGCTGTAATGGTTACAGAAAAATCCAATGCTGCAAAAAATGCAGCCCGGGATAACAATATACATTTCTTTGAAGATTTTTCTGGTAATACCATAGATCAAAAACCTGCCGGCTGGTTTTCATCCACCAATCAGCAAGGCAGTTACAGTAAAGTAATAGCTGTACAAAATAAAAAATGGCTGGAAGTAAAAGGACATAACGGCTTAATTCCTAACAACCTTAAAAAACCATTGCCACAAAATTTTGAATTGAGTTTTGATATTGCCGTACCCAAAGATTTTACATGGGGCGCCAAAGCATTTGAAATATACCTGGGAACTGAAGGCAGTTATAAAGAAAACGGACAGCGCCTTTTAATAAGGCTCAGGCCCGGTTTTGATGGTCGTGCAGGCGAAACATCTGTTAACGGAAATTTCGGTACCGGATATTTTGCAGGTGTAAAATCTTATTATGATGCACCGGGCTTTTCTAACAATGCTGCTATTAACCAGGTAAAAGTGAGCATCAAAAAACAAGGCGAAACGCTGGCGTATTTTATAGATGGCAAATTGATCACGGCGGTGCCTAAAGCTATGCCTGCAGGCACATCATTCAACTGGTTGCAATTTGCACACCTTAACAGCAATGCCGCATCAGAGAAATATTTCATCACCGATATAAAAATTGCAAAGCTGTAAGCAAAATCCCCCTTTTATAGGATAGCAGCAGTTGTAACCAGTAAATATATTTGACCTGTAAATTATTTGATTATGGTTCCGCTTTATACAACATCGTTTGCAAAAACACCACAATATGGTGGCAGCAAAAATATCGCCTGGCAATACTGGCATACCCTTAAAAAAATCAGCCTGTTATCGCTGTTGATTATTATAGCAAATAATGCTATTGCTCAAAAAGTAGCACCAGTAAAAAATTCGCCGCTCACCGGTATTGCTTTACCCGAAGGCAGTAAACACGACAAACGTATGCTGAGCGTAGTGAGTGCACAAATGTTACTGGATATGGAAGGAAAGAAAACCGGTGCTGTTATAAAAAATACCGAAGTGCTGTCGCTGCCACCGGCAACCAGTAATGCTTACAATGCAGATTCTTTTGCGTTGGCAGCACAACAAGCCGGTTGGACTTTGTCTGCAACAGGCGATAAAGAATATTACTGGCTGCAACAGAATGGGAAAACTGTGCTGGCCTATTTTTATCCTGCAAAAAAAGAAATCAATATCTATTTTGGAGAAAGCAACCAGGCTCCCGCAGGAATTATTGCCCCGCCACAGGTACAAAATGAGGTGCAGCAAAATAATACCGTAACAGAACAGCAGGTTAACAATACACAACAAGATCAGCAAGTGCAGGTGCCAAATCAAACAACTGGTAATACTATAACGCCTGCAATAAGTTCAGGATATAAATTTAATACTACCAATTTTGATGATGGCTGGACGGCAACAGAACAGGCCGATTGGGTAGAAGTGACGAAAGGCAACATCAAAGTATTGTTGCATTATCCAAAAGCAGGAACAATCTTTCCTGCCGACCCTGAGCCATTAACCACAGGGGCATGGAATATTTTAGTAGCACCCCGATACAGCAATCTTAAAAATTACAAAACCACTTATATCACTACTTTCGAAAGGCCTTACCTGGGTATGGGCACTGCCACTGAAAATGCCACCGGCAAAGAAGTATTTATTGTTTTCTTCCGGCAGGGACAGAGCGGCTGGCTTGAATTTATAACGCCTGATAAAAACAGTTTTATACAGCAATATAAATTTGATCCCGAAACTATAGGCTGGGATAGCGAATCAGATTTATTAAAACCCCTGGCAAATATGACCGGCTACAACAAGTTTGCTATAGATGCTGCAGATTTTACCGGAAAATGGACCAGTGATTTTACCGGGATACAACAAATGTACAATGTATATACTGGCAACTATGCAGGTATGAACATGAACCAGTCGAATGAAGAGTTTGTTTTTGGCCAGGGCAATACATACAACTGGAAACTATTAGTGGTAAATGGCATGGTAGGCAACGCAAAATTCAACCAGGTAAAATCGTCGGGCAATTTTACCGTGCCCAATGGCTGGCAGATTCATTTTTCAATGATTGAAAATAAACCAAGAACATACCATGCCTTCTGGTCTTGCATAAAAGGTGCCAGGGTATTACATCTCCTGGATGCGGATTATCCCGGATCGGGCATTTACACACTTTACGGAATTGCTAAATAAATCATTAAACTAAAACAATACCCATGCGTACAATTATCTTATTACTGTTGCTGTCACCGCTATTCTCCACCGCACAAAGCAATAACACTTATGTTAAGCTTACCGATGCCACCGGGCAGATGATCAGGGGCGAATCAGTAGCAAAGGGATTTGAAAGACAGATACAAGCTACCTCTGCCAGTGCAGCAGGAAAAAACAATACGCAATTTAATTTTACCATGACGGTTAGCGGGGCTTCTGCAGACCTGAAAAAAGCAATGGCCACCGGGCAGCTGCTAGCCGCAGGAGATGTGGTAGCGATGGCCCCGAATGGTTTGGGTGCGCCGGCCATTTCCTACACTATAAAAATGGAACAGGTAAAAGTATTATCATGTACCGAGATCATGGGATGCAACGGAGTAACGAATACCACCGTTTCTTTACAGGCTAACAGGATCGGGTGGACGTATTATTCCATTGCAAAAACAGGGGCGTCAACAGTATCCCGTAAATTTGGCTGGGACGCCATCACCAATACAGAATGGACAAATTTTTAACCCATATCATTTTTCACTTTAAAATTTACGACATGAAAAAAGTATTAGGACTCTTCAGCTCGCTGTTAGTTTTTGCAGGCGTAAAAGCACAAGACACCGCTGCAATAAAAAAAGAAACGGTAAAGCCGGTATTGCC
Organism: Ferruginibacter profundus; assembly: GCF_054783275.1. Taxonomy (NCBI): domain Bacteria; kingdom Pseudomonadati; phylum Bacteroidota; class Chitinophagia; order Chitinophagales; family Chitinophagaceae; genus Ferruginibacter; species Ferruginibacter profundus. The sequence continues at coordinate 1,183,867 of NZ_BAAGQW010000002.1, forward strand.
AAAGCAAATTACCGCAACTGATTCATTAAAAGCAATAAAAATAGGCACCACCAATAAAGCAACAGATAAGGCCATTAAATTTGACCACATTAAAAAGACCACACCGGTACAAATGAAAGAAAGCCCCGCTGTAAGCAAACCACATAAAGGGTAATGCTGCATTGGTTCACAAAAAATAAAATTCGCCAGCCGGATGGTATTGCTGTACAACCAAGCCCCTTGCATGGCCGGGGAGTGTTTGCCTGTACATATTTTAAACCGGGAGCTGTTATTGAAACAGCCCCTGTAGTATTATTGGAAAAAGCAGAAAGAGATTTTTTGCAGGGCACTACCCTATTCAGTTATTATTTTTTGGTGGCGGATGAAAAAACACCTGTGGCTTTGGGGCTTGGCTACAGCTCTTTATACAACCATGCATACAATGCCAATGCAGTGTACAGCATTTCCTTAAAAGATGCGGCAATAGTAATTAAAGCCTGTAAAATCATTCAGCCCGGGGATGAGATCACACTAAACTATAACGGCAGTCCCGATGATGCTGCACCGGTTTATTTTCCACCCGAAGCACCCACCGTATGAAAAAAAAATTATTCATACAAAAAATAAAGCACAAAGGCCGGGGTGTTTTTTGTAACCGCTCCATTAATAAAGACGAGATAATTGAAGTATGCCCCGTGCTTGCGCTACCTGCAAAAGACTACGATACATTAGTAGCATCGCACCTGGTAGATTATTTTTTTAATTTTAATAAAGAAGAAAGTACCCTTGCATTAGCACTGGGTTTTGGTTCATTGTACAATCATGCGGTTAATTCCAATGCTGCCTATGTTTTAGACCGGGAAACCCGACAGATCACTTTTTTTGCAATAGAAAATATCCCCGCCGGCAAAGAGATCTGCATCAATTATGCAGGCGAGCGTGGCCAGGAATTTAAAGAATGGTTTGAATCAAGAAATATTCCTTACCAATAAATTGCTCTTTAATTTTTTACTTTATTCAGCATCCCCGGCGATTCCTTATACAATCCTTGTTCTGATAATTTGGGTTGTTGTTCGATGATCCGTTCAAAGCTGAATGTTTGTTCCGGTTCGTACCCGCCATCTGCATAGGCCGGCTTTTTTATGATACAAAACTCGCCGTTATTTTTACTGAACATATCGTTTAGGCATAAAGGTGAGTTAGCGTTTTTATTAAGAATTACCCAGCCGCCAGGCGACCCTTCATTTTTTGCCCTGTACACAATTTTCCATTTTACATTATCCTGGTTGGCCCAGTCCCATTGTATTACGGCCGTGCCATCCGCCTGTGATTGCCCGGCTGCATTGATATATTTATTGCTGTGCAGGGCGCTTATCTGGTAATCGCCGCCACCCAGTTCCTGCACAAAAAATTTATGATTGGCCTGGTTTACAAAATCCCATTGCACCAGCCTTGCACCATTGGCCATACTTACACCTTCAATAGCCAGGTATTTGCCGGTTTGGTTCACTTTTATTTTATACCAGCCTGTAGTAATGGGTGTTACCCCAATATTTGTAAAACGATCTGTGCTGCCTGTTGAATTTTGGAAAATAGTGCCCGGTGCTTTTGCTGTATACTCCCTGTATGCCGCTTCCGGTGTGTTTGCATTAAAATAATAAGCCGCATTTATGGCTTTAACATCAAGGTCGCTGAATAAATATTTTCCGGGGCCGAAAGTACATTCACTAACTGTATTGCCGTTTTTACATTTCATAACAGGTTTCCCGGGGTCTTTTGCAAAATCATAGGCTGAATAATGCATAATGGAATTATAATCATATGCACCAATAGCAGTTCCTGGTTCTAACTGAAAATTATGCTGATTTTTTGCTTCTACGTTTGCTGTATCAATTACTATATATTTATCCCTGTCGTAGCGGCTTTGCTCATGCCAAAAACCAAGTGCATGCAATAATTCATGTGCAATTGTCCATTCACTGCAATCGTAAGTTACTTTTATCATTTGCTCTCCACCCTGTTTGCCCACAGGGGAACTGCCGCCATGAAAACCGAGGTCCTGCGGGCCAATCATTTTAATATGGATGTAATCTTTTTCGGTTGTATGCTTTACAATACGCAGGTTAGTGGAATTGAGTGATTGTATGGCCGCTATAATAATATCACACAAACTCATATTGTTCTTGTTTTTTACACTGCTTATTTGTTTGATGTTTTCATCAATCTCAACTGGCACATTTCCTTTGGGCCAAATAAAACTGTTGCGGTCGTTGGTTTGATAGAGCCTTGTACTTTGCAGTGTATTACCCACCACAATATCACCGTTCAATAAATAATCAGTACCTGCCAGCTTCACATAATAAGGTTTGGCCTCATTGCTCATGGGCAGTTGAAATGTCTTTTGCACATAACCGTTTTGTGCTGCAGCAAAAGCCATACAAAAAAAGACCGCTAAAACAGAAAGGGTAATTGATTTCATATTTTTATTTTCTTTCTTTAGTAATTGTAAAAAAAATATCCAGCCAGTTATCGCTGCCGTCTTCATCCTGCAGGTTTACATGTACCATGCATTCATTTGGTATATCACTTACATAAAAGGATTGTGTATTGGTGTAACGCCCTGCATCTACCTTACTCTTGACGCAGGTACTCAGTACGTTTTTCAGCAGGTAATAATCATCAGCTCCCCCGGCAACAAAGGGAGCGGTACTGAAACTTGCAGGAGCCTCCGGGTTACCCCCTGGTTTAAACGCTGCAACGCCAAATGATTTAAAAGGATTATTCACATCCGCATCACTTTCGTTAATACCATAAATAATTTTCACCTGTGCACCGGCTATCTCTTCAGCAGGAATTGCCAGTTTCACATCAGTGTTCAACACATCAAAAACTCTTTTCTTATCCATATCTATGGCCATTGATTCAGGCGCACTCAGCAATACATTGGCAGTGAGATAATATTTATTTAAACTGATCCCGTTTTTATTTACCACCTGCACCTGTATCACGCCAAACATATCAAGATCGCCGCCATGCGGCACCGTAAGGCGCAGGTTTTTTAAAGTAATGTATTCAGTAAACTTATTGGCCCTTGCAGGCAGCAGCGAAAATGTTTGCATACTGTTGCCGGTTATTATTAAAGCCGTACCATTATTATTGTTGGAGATACCGGCAGATAACTGCAGTCCTTTTTCGCTGGCAGCGCTTACAATTTTATAACTGTTGGCAGTACCATAAATTTTCCATTGCTGGTTACTGCCTTGCAGATCATCCCATTGTTGCACCTGCGTACCGTCTGCTGCCTGGCGGTCTACCACATCCAGCAGTTTGTTGCTGTGCACAGCAGTAATGGTATAATTACCATTATCCATCCGCTTCAGTGCAAACAGGTGATTGTTGCGTGGCAGCATATCCCATTGTATCAGCCGCATACCATTATTCATATCCTCTTCTCCTGCAATGGCCAGGTATTTACCGCTTTCATTTATACGGATCTTATAAATACCATCAGGTACATCGGCTGTTATTTGTTTGGCAACTGCGGTAATATCATTATTAACACTGGTCATTTTATTACCGGGCTTTGTGTTGATCAGTTGCTGACCGGTCTCATTTTTCCTGAAAGTAAAATTCATGGCGGCATCATCACTGTTGCAGATGAAGTAGGCGCCATTTGCCGCAGCAGCAGTTGCGGCATTAAGGCCAGACAAATACATACGTTGCTCATTTTGCACACAGGTAATATGCCAGCCGGTAGAGGAATTTTCTATCCGCCATTTTTGATTGTCCTGGTTCAGCCAGTCCCATTGGATAATTTTTGCACCCCGTACCGCATTACCTTCTGTACTAAGGTATTTGCCGCTATGCGATGCTTTAATTGAATAAATGTTATTGCCGAGGTTTTTCAGTATAAATTTAAAATGAGCTTTATATTCATTGTCCCATTGTATGATCCAGGCTCCATTATTGGTGGATGCACCGGCAACAGCCACATATTTCCCTGTAGCATTTATCTTAATTAAATATTCACCATCGCTCAATGTTTGTGCATGAGACACTATGCACCAACTAAAAAAAGCAACTAACAGCGCTATCCTATTCATGATAATAAAATTTTCCGTCCGTTATTTTTATTGTATCGCCTGCATTTCCAGTCAATACTCCTTCAAAACCTGCTTCAAGTTCAGTTGGATTATTGCCGGCCTTTGTAATCCGGGCATGAAAAGAAAATCCCAGCACATTTCCATACAGGTAATGCTCGTTGCTTAAATTAGCCAACTGCACTTCGCTGTTATCTTTATTTCCTCCAATTATATCATACCTACCTGTACCATTGGCATTGTACAGGTTGAGATTGAAAGTTTGTTCCGTTTTATCTTTTGCACCTTTGTTACCCGAAATCAGTATCGCATTATTGTAACCTTTGGGATGAAAAATACCAGTGATATCATGGTCAGCTTCCCAACTAACCCCATTGACCTTCATTGAAAGATAACTATGCTTACTTGTTCCGGCTGTTTCAGCTGCGGAAATATCCCCGCTTTTAGCCTGGGGTGCGCTGCACCGCGTAAAGCCTGTAGTAATAAAAAGCAACAGTAAAACAGAATAAAAATATGGCCGCATAAAAAATTTAATTTTTTTGATAAACGATTGTGATCTTTTTGGTTTTGGTATGAGTTACTTTATTTTCAGCCTCAGTGTATACATGAATCATGGTTACCGTGTTTCCACTAAAAGAAAGTGTGTAGGCAGTTCCACCGGTTTTCAGCTTAATATCACTGGCAGTCACCACAATTAATGTACTGCCATTTTGTTTCCACGTAGCTTTACTCATTTTATCCACCATTTCGCAACCGGCAGGCGATTGCGTGTAATGTGTACCGTCTGCTTTAAAAAAATATTTTGTTCCTGCCGTACAGGGCAATCCAGACTGCATTGATTTTTGCAGGTCCTCCTTTTTCCCATCAGCATATTCCAGTATGGTGGAAGTTCTTTTCCAGGTACCGGTAATACTCTGACAAAAACCGGCAGTGGTAATCGTTATAAAAAATAATGTCAATGATATCCTTTTCATTGTTGCTGCTTTTGTATGTTTTAAAATTGTATCTATTTTTAGCTTTACGACAATTCTATTCCTGTTTTGCATTTATGGATAAGTTTACTGTGGTTTCTATTTCGGAGCCCTTGCCACCGGCATGATGTACGCTGCTACCGGCAAAGGAAAGCCCGCCGCCTTTGGTTTCCACTACCTTATACTCGCCATACCGCCTGATCACCGCATCCATTGTTTTTTTACATTTTTCTATAGGGAAATCCTGTATCCTGAACAATGGTAATGGTACAGGTACGCAAAACAGTACCCGGTGTTTTACCAGCTCTGTAAAATCAATCCCTCCTTCGGTCATCACAATACGAATCGTCTGTGCGTTCCTGTCATAAATCGCATCCACAGGCAAACAAAAGTAAGCGGGTGTGGCTACGGCCCTGGACATCATGCCAAAACCCAGCCTGTCTGCTTCGGCGCTTACAACAGGTATAGTGAACGGTGTTAATACCGCCAATTGTTTTACTATAGTGTGGCCTTTGGTGGTTTCATAAAAACCATCTTCTGCTTTTATATTCTGGTAAAAATCAAAACCTGTGGCATTGCCTTCAATATGGCCTTTCATATTTACGATCTTGCCATTGCCATTATCCTTCGGGTAGCGCAATACGATCTTTGCGCCAGTATTGTACCCGTATTTCCACCAGGTAATACCATCTTTATTTCTAAAATCCACCGCATAACTATGGGTTACACTGCCTTCAAAAACACCGCAGTAGTTTTTTAAAAGTGTATTGGCTGCGTACTGTGCCAGGTCGCCGGCAATGCCCAGTTTACCCATGCCGGTATTCAAACTTTCCAGGTCTAAATGAGCAGCAGACAAATACTTTACACCCAGTGCCACTTTATCACCGGACATTTTGGTAAGGTTGGGGGCCATGTCATTCATGCCGGCTGCAGTAAAGGGAATGACCTTATCTAAAAAGATATTTTTTAAAAAGCCTGCTCCCTTTGCAGCAAAATTGGTGGCGGTAGACAAAGCTGCACAAGCCTCCGAGACCATTACGAGCGTTTCACAAATGGTGTATGGATTTGTACGGTGCTCAATATTGTCCAGCAATACCTGTGATGAGGTATTGTAACTTGTAAGTTCATTCTTAAGCACCGACAGGTTATGCGATAACGTTACCGGAAGCACTTCGCCCTGCTTTGCAGCAGCCGAAAATGTTTTGCCCGCTGTGTTTATCTTTTCAAAAGCATCTATCAGTGTATTGGCCTGTTGTTTACCTTCAGCTGATTTTTTTTCCAATGCCGCAGCATCTTTGGTAGCCAGGCCCGCTTTGGCAGCAGCTACTCTTTTTTCTATCTGTGCAACAATTTTTTTGGTAACCGAGATGCTTTCGCCGGCCATATCATCCAGGTCGTGTAAGCCACCTACCGTAAAGCTTAATACCTTGCTTGTCTTTTTATCACTGCTATACACGGTGGCAGTATAATTTCCTGTTGGTCCATTGGCGGTCCATCCGGTGTTGAATTTTCCACTTTTATCGAGTGGTACGGTAAAATTTTGCGGATTATGGCCTGAAGAAATTACAACCTCAACACTATTCACTTTTTCGTATACACCGCTTTGCCCGGTAAAAAAAAGTGTACCGCCTATAAAAATACTTTTGGAGGATATGGCAACATCTAAAAAGCCGTCGCTGCTTTGTTGTGCAGGGGCTTCTGTTTTATTGCTCTTAGAAGAACCGTCGGCTGATGCAGACCCGGTGGTATTTTCCGGGGGCAATTCATTTGATTTACCGGGACTCGTTTTTTTTCCGGGAGTTAAAACCTTATTAACAGCTTTACCTGATTCACTATACAGTTTACCTTCTGCAGCGGTAGAGGCACCGGAAACAATAGTCGTTTTTATTTTCTTTAAAAGCTGACTTTCACTTTTGTAAGCACAAAACAATAAAGCAAATACAAAAACTATATTTTTCATACTAATTAATTGATGCATTAAAAAACGAACCTTTTAATATCATTGTATTGTTGCCAATGGTTGCAGCTGCTTCATAATTTCCATTACATATTTTGTCTGTCATTTTCGTGATGGTCACATGCCCGCTTGCAGGGCTGAATGATGGCAGGTAAGTATCCGGCTGCTTAAATGATAAGATCATTGTGGCACTGTCCCTGCCGGCGCCGGATGCTACAACCGGGTAATCTCCTTCTTTTTTGGCATTGATGTAGATATTGAGCATATCACCATTTTTCAATAAATGATGTGAGGAATCCAATTGCACTACCATATTATTATCTCCCAAAAAAATCAGTGGCTTATCCGACAAAAAATCCAGCATTACTTTACCGTTTACAGTATAGTGAATAGAAAAGAACGGTTTGCCATCGTCTGTATGCCCTGGCGGTTCCGGCATTGCCTGAGCAGCAGCTGTTGCAATGGTATCTTTGGCATGTGCAGTGGCTTTTTTATCGGTAGTATTATTACAGTTGACCAATAAAACTGAAGCAAATACAAGGAACGGTAATAAGGTATGCGGTTGATGCTTTTTCATTTAAACAATTTTAAAGCTTTAGAAAACAATAGTGCCTTGTTTGTTGATACCTCTCTAATACCAAATTCTGGCCGGCATATTCATTGGCAGCGGAAATTTTTCAACTGCCACCAGGGTACTATTTTGCTAACCAATACTGATCGTTGATCGTAATGGTGCAAAACTATCGGAGCACTGCTTCTTATTGATAGTACAAAACCGACATTTATTTTTTGCCCCAGCCTGCAGGCCATTTGCAAAATTGATCAAGGCTGTAAGACTTTACATCCCAGCGGATATAGTACACCGGCGAATAACTCAGGTAGTCTTTTCGCTCTTCAGTTTCGGTAACTACATAATATTTCCAGTTGGTCCAGTCGAAATAAAAATATTTTCTGAAGTAACGGCTATAGTTATTGATGCGTTCAAAATCTACATAAACTGTTTGATCAATATTTTTCCAGCCCACCAGGTTTGCGCCAACAAACAAAGTATCCAGTGATCTTAATCCGCCACCTGGAGTATTATCAGTGTATACAACATCTTTAAAATAGTACGTAATGTCTCTATAGAACCTGGTATATGGAGTATAACCGGTTTGCGGATAATATACTGTGCTGTAAAAATTATTGCCGTAAGGTTTTTGCCCGGCTTTACCTGCAGCATATTGAGGGTCATTTAATTTTCTGTATAAATTGGTAGTGGTATTAATTGGCGCATATATCCAGGGATCGGGCGTGCTATACGTAACTGCATTTTTTGCATCCGTTACAATATTACGCGTTACCCCCATGGCAGCACTTTTAATTTGTGCCGGCCAGTTTAATGCCAAGCTATCAATAGGTTTAGGCTCTTGTATCACCCGGCAGCTGTCGGTAAATTCGGTACCATTAGGCAATACAGATACAATGAAATAATTTTTGCCCGTGTTGGCATCATGATCAAGGTCGAAGATCACAAACTGGCCATTTAATGACGCACTGCCCGGCTGATGCTGGCAAATAAAATTGGGATGGCTGGCAGAAATGCCACCCGTACCGGGGCCGGGATCAGTAACCTTATTTTTTTTGCATGAGAGCAGCAGGCACATCAATATTGCAAAAGTGGCCAGCGGATAAACGTACATTTTCATTTGTAACAGTTATTAATGATTATAGAGCAAACCTACTTCCATAGTACAGGTTTAAAAAGAACCAATCGCTTAACAACAAAAAAAATCGCTCAACAACAATATTCCTGTTTATGAATTATATTTGAAAACAGATTTTTGTTGCAACCTTATATCCGCATGAATAAAAAGATCAGCTGCATAGTGGTGGATGATGATAAAATTGACCGGCTGACCACCGTTTCTTTTTTAAATGACTACCCATTTACAGAATTGCTGGATGCATTTGAATCGCCTGTGATGGCGCTGGAGGCTATACAAAAACGGGTTCCCGATGTTTTATTTTTAGATATTGATATGCCGGAAATGAGCGGACTTGAACTGCGTAAACAATTGATGCATATCCCGGCCTGTGTATTCATCACCTCTTATCCCGATTATGCTTTGGAAGGTTTTGAGATGGCGGCCCTTGATTTTTTGATAAAACCATTTACGGCAGCCCGTTTTGCCAAAATGATGGAGCGGCTGCAGCAACATGTCAGTATCATGCAAAAAGCCGCTTTGCTGGAACATACCCTGGGGGCCGACACTATTTTTATAAAAGATGGTACCGAGCAAATTAAACTGCAACTGCACGACATAATTTATTTGGAAGCCCTGAAAGATTATACCAGTATTGTTACGGCTCAAAAAAAATATGCCGTGCTTTCACCATTGGGTACACTCATCAAAGAAAAAGCCTTTGGCAGTTTTATTCGCATCCACCGCAGTTATGCAGTACAAAAACATTTTATTAAAAAAATAAGTTCGGGAGAAGTGCTGGTAAAAGATTTTGCATTGCCTGTGGGCAGAAGTTTTAAAGATGCATTAAAAAATATCCAACCTTAATATTGTTGAATGAAAAAGTATTTCTTGTTCCTTTTGGTGTTGTTATCGCATAAGGGGTTTTCGCAAAAGCATGGACAGGCATTTGTTGATTCGGTTACGGCAATGCTACCATTAGCTGCAAATGATACCGTAAGGGCAAGAATGTACAAAGCATTGTCTGACGAATGCTTTGCCACTTTACCCGGAAAAGCATTAGAATATACCAGGGCAGGACTTGCATTATCCAGGCAAATGAACTGGATAAAAGGCATTGCTGCATTTAATTTAAACATGGGCCGGAATTACCAGGCTATTTATGCCAATACAGATTCGGCCATTTATTATTACAAACTGAGTTACGACCTTTTTGAAAAAAATAATTTCAAAGCGCAGGCCAACACCGTATTAAACAATATGGGTGTAGTGTACCAGGGTGCAGGTAATTATACAAAAGCTATTGAATATTTTACGTACGTGCTTAAAAATGCTGAAGCTTTTAAAGACAGTACGATCATGATTTCATCGTTTGCAAATATTGCCCTCGTATATTTTCAGCACAGCAATTATTTAAAAAGTTTAGAGAACTGGAAAAAATGCCTGCTGCTGCAGCAGAAAACCAATATCAACACAAGCCTGGCAAACGCCTACACCGGCATGGGCCTGTGCTACAGTAAATTAAAAGACAGCAGCAATGCTGCCCTGTACCTGAATAAGGGAATAGCCACCGCAATAAAAAATAACGATTCCAGGTTTTTAGGGGCTGCCTATTCCAGTGCGGCAGAAATTGAAAAAAATATTCCCGCTGCCATTGCAATGAGAAAAAAAGCGCAAGGGCTTTTGGAAAAATATTCTGCAGGTGATGTTACTGCTATCAGCAATCTTACCAGCCTTGGGCAATTATATTTTTCCATTGTAAAAGATAACCGCTTTGCAGAAACAGCTGCCGACAAAACCATCCCAAAAGATACAGCGGCCATTTTAGCGCTGGCAAAAAGCTTTTATAACGAAGCTTTACAAACCAGTAACAAACTTAAAAACAAGGCTCATATTGCAGAAATAAACGGCTACATTTCGGAGCTGGATAATTATAATAATGATTTTAAAAATGCTTACCTGCATTTAAAATCCTATAAAGAATTAAATGACTCCATTTTTTCGCAGGAAAACAAAAATAAAATTGCCGAGGCAGAAAGCAAATATGAGATTGCCAAAAAAAATGAGGAATTAGCTATTAAACAACTTACCATCACCACTCAAAAAAACAGGATGTGGTTACTGGCAACAGGTATTGGTTTTTTAATTATCCTGGGAGCCGTTTTATACAGGCAGGGGCTGGCACGTAAAAAAACCAATACCACCCTGCTGCAACTTAACAGCGAGCTTGACGAAGCCAATAAAGTAAAGGCAAAATTCTTTGGTATCTTAAGTCATGATTTACGCAGCCCTGTGGCCAACCTCATCAATTTTTTACAATTACAAAAAAGAAACCCCGGTATACTCAATGAACAGGATATTGCAGCAAGAGAAAATAAAATTGCTACTTCTGCCAGTGCATTGCTGGAAACTATGGAAGGCATGCTATTGTGGAGCAAGGGCCAAATGGACAATTTTAAACCTGAAATAACTGCAGTACCCGTAAGCAATCTTTTTACCTACCTGCAAAAGTTTTTTTCCGGCACCGAAAATATCCGTTTCAGCTTTGACGACCCCGATAGCATAATCGTATACACCGACGAAAATTATCTGCGTACCATCATGCAAAATCTAACCGCCAACGCTATAAAAGCATTGCAGCATACTCCTAATGCTGCCATTGAGTGGAAAGTAAAAAAAGAAAACGGAAAAGTAATTTTATCCGTTACAGATAACGGCCCCGGTATCAGCAACGAAAAAGCCAAAACCCTATTTGACGAAACCTCCGTTTCGGGTAGCCGGCACGGATTAGGTTTACATATTGTAAAGGACCTTGCCAAAGCAATCGGGTGCAACATCAATTTACAATCTGCCAGTAATGGAACTTCTTTTTTAATATCACTGTAAAAATTATTAGGCATCAGTTATCACAGTTTTCTTTCTATCCTGTTTATTGTGAACTCAGCCGGTTTTACAATAGCAATGCCGTATTCTAAAACCAGTTTACGTGCTTCAATATCAGCAGCCGTCATTGTTTCTGTGCCCATTTTAATATAATAGGCCTGTTCTTTTTTTGTACCCATTAATTTCCCGGCTCTGAAATATTGATACAATAAATTATCTGCAGCCAGTTTAACCTGCGCCCATGTTGTGGCTGTGTTGGGTTGATTTATATAAGCCGCTACAATTGTATTCATTTCTTTTTCAATGGTGGCCGCTACAGATAAAACAGTGGTTGCCTTCTTGGCAAGTGCATTATTCTTAATAACCATTTTTGCCGGCAAGGTATCTTTAATAACAACCAGGTTTTGCTGTGCGGTGGTTTTTAAAAGCAGCAATACGCCCAGCAGTAGTAATATACATTTCATATCCTTAGCATTAATTATTGCATAAATGTACTACCTGCCAATAATTATAAACTCCCCTTTTTAGAGGATTGTGGCAGTTATTGGTAAGCAATACTTTTAACCTCTAAATTATCTCTATGCAACGCTTTCTTTTGGCAATACCTGTTTTTACGCTATGCATATTGCAGGCCTGCAAAACAGTGCCTGTAACCGGCCGTAAACAATTGAACCTGGTACCCAATGCCATGATACAGGCAATGGCATTTTCACAATACGATTCTGTTGTTAAGATCAGCAACACCCTTTCGCAATATGATACCAGGGCCCAAATGGTAACCAGGGTGGGCTCTAAAATTCAGAAAGCAGTGGAAGCCTACATGCAGCAAAACAATATGAGCAAAGAAATAAAAAGTTTTAAATGGGAATACAACACCATTAATGAAGAAACCATTAATGCCTGGTGTATGCCTGGCGGTAAAGTGGTGGTGTATACCGGCTTGTTGCCCGTTACACAAAATGAAACCGCACTGGCAGTTGTAATGGGCCACGAAATTGCACATGCCATTGCACGCCACGGCAACGAACGCATGAGCGAAGGTTTACTGATAAATTTAGGTGGCCTGGTTTTAGAAGAGGCCTTAAAAGAAAAAAAACAGGAAACGCAATTACTTTTCCTCGGCTTGTATATGATCGGCTCCAACCTTGCCATTGCTTTACCCAACAGCCGTATGCAGGAAAGTGAAGCTGACAAACTGGGATTGATTTTTATGAGCATGGCAGGTTATAATCCTGAAGAAGCCATTCCTTTCTGGCAAAGAATGGCTGCACAAAATAAAGGCAACAAGCTGCCACAGTTTTTATCCACACACCCTTCTGATGAAACCAGGATAAAAAAATTATCCGCATTAATTCCCGAAATAAAAACACAATACTATAAACCTTAAACTTTGTTATGAAAAAATTACTATTACTGCTTTGCTGCATTAGCTCATTACATGTAATGGCATTTGATACCTGGTGGCATGCAGAATGCACCAGGAAAGCCATGGTGGCCAATGGTTTTTCCAACGACGCCAGGTTAGCCACACAGGTATCTAATTATGTTACCGATTTTCAATCAGCCATTTTATTTGGCAGTGGTATTCCTGAAAAAGAAAGAGTGGAAGTATTTAAATTAAAACAGGAGATGTCTTACGAATACATGCATTTTGATGCGATTTACACCACAGCTGATATTGAAAAAAACTGGCAGAAACTTTATGAGAACAGTATTGCAACATTAAAAAAATATAATAATAATCCCGAAGTTAAAAGCGGGTTCAGGTTAATTGTGTTGTTCAATATATTGGGGGCCACATTACATATTGTGCAGGATTTTTATTCGCATTCCAATTGGGTAAATACCTATGTCTCTTTAAATAAAACCACTATTCCTACCTGGTTTGGAGAAGACAGTGCTTACAGGCGCAGCCTGCAATTATACACCGGCGCTTATCCTGATGGCTCTGCAAAAGGCCAGAAAAATCATGCAGACTTAAATAAAGATTGCTCGGTAAAGGCTTTAAATAAAGAAGCCGTTGAAGTAGCAGAGAGAGCTTCTGTTGAGTGGATAAAAAAATTAATGCAGGCAACTCCTGAATTACCATGGGGCGAATTAAAAGCGTACAATATTCAAAACGACCAGGTACTAAAGAATTTCTTGGTAAAACTGGATGCCACATTTCTTACCTCCAGTTCTATTTTAGGTCCTGATGGCGGCCACCTGGATGGCCCTAAACCTGCTAAATTTATTTTTACACCCGATAAAGATGTAGAAAAAGAAAGAGCAAAAGCAAGGGTAGCACTCTCGTATACCATCAGTGAATATTCAGCTTATCTTACATTGGAAAGAAATATTTACAAGATCCCTTCACCTTACTGGGCTGGCTTTAGGGTGTATTATATCACCAGGGACCTTGCTGCAGGCTTAAGCCATAGTGGCAAAAAATACAGTAAACCAAAAACAACTGAATAGTACTGCTCTACTATCTATTACTATATTCAAAAGTATTGTATACTGCCAGGTAAGGCTTTATCTTAGTTATCAACAACATATGGGCAATAGCGCTGGTGCGGTAAGTCTGTAATCGCTGTTCCTGATTTATTTTGTATTTTTAAGCCATCAACATATTACCAAGCTGAATGCCCGATCAACCACAAATTAATTCGCTACTACAAACTTATATCCCCGATATCAGTTCTTACAATGAAATACTGGCTGCTGATAAAACCATGCAGCAGGATTGGAAAACTTTTTTTTCTTCATTGGTAAAAACCGGTACTGCCGAAATAGAGGAGCGCAATAATGATATCCTGCGCCTGTTAAAAGAAAATGGTGTAGCCTATAATATTTACAACGATCCCTCCGGGCAAAGCCGCCCCTGGGAGCTGGACCCCATTCCGCAGATCATTCCTGCAAAAGACTGGGAAACCATCAATGCTGGGTTGATACAAAGAGCCGAATTATTTGACCTGATATTAAAAGATATTTACGGTTCGCAAACACTGATTAAAGAAGGCATCATTCCGCAGGAATTAATTTACCTGCACCCGGGCTTTTTACGGGCTTGTGTAAATATTCCGTTACCCGGCACACAACATTTAATTTTATATGCTGCCGATATGGCCCGTGGCAGCGATGGCCGCATCTGGGTTATCGGCGACAGAACCCAGGCACCTTCCGGTAGCGGCTATGCGCTGGAAAACCGTCATGCCATGAGTACGGTGCTGCCGGAATTTTTCAACAATTTATCTGTAAAAAGATTATCGCCTTATTTTGATGCTTTGCAAAAAGCATTGATGGCCATTGCACCCCATAACAACGATAATCCCAGGATCGTTATCCTTACACCGGGGCCGGACAATGAAACTTATTTTGAACACTCTTACCTGGCTGCCTACCTTGGCCTTACATTAGTGCAGGGAAATGACCTGATTGTAAAAGATAATTTTGTGTGGCTGAAAACTATTGAAGGGCTTGAAAAAATTGATGTCATCCTTCGCCGTTTGGATGATAGCTACTGCGACCCCCTGGAATTAAAAAGTAATTCCTTACTGGGCGTTGCCGGTTTAATGCAGGCAGTAAGAAAGGGCAATGTTGCCATAGCCAATCCGCTTGGCAGCAGCATTGTGGAAAATGCAGGACTGGTACCTTTTTTACCGGCTATTGCAAAACATTTCTGGAATACGGAATTGATCATGCCATCAATTGCTACCTGGTGGTGCGGACAACCAAAAGAAATGCAGTATGTAATTGATAATATTCAAACCTTAGTGATCAAAAGAATTTTCCGCCACGAAGCCGGCACCCGAGCCACCATCGACGGGGCTTCACTTACTGCAGAAAAAATAAAAGCGCTTATTGCTCAAATAAAAGCACAACCCCATTTATATACCGGGCAGGAAAAAATAAATTTCTCCTCTACTCCTTCATGGGTAGAAGGAAAAATAAAACCCTGCCATTCTTTATTCAGAAGTTTTTTAGTTAGTCATAACAACAGCTATATTGCTATGCCCGGCGGCTTAACACGTACCAGTGCGGCAGAAGATAATTTTTTAATCTCCAACCAGCTGGGAGGCATCAGTAAAGACACCTGGGTAATTGCCGCCAGCGAGGAAGAGCAACAACCGGTTTTATTACAATTAAAAACAGATGCCGCAGTATATGCTCCGCAAAAGCGTTCTTTACCGAGCCATACTGCTGAAAATCTTTTTTGGGTAGGCCGTTATACCGAAAGGGTAATTTACAATGCAAGGTTGCAACGCACCGCAATGCAATGGATGCTGAAAAACAATCGTCCGCTGAGTAAGGAAAATGAAATTACAGAAACACTGTTATTGCAGATTTTAACCGGTTGTACTTATACCTTCCCGGGATTTTTTAATGAAGAGGAACCTGAAGTAAGAAACGCTAACTATGATGATCCATGGAAAGAATTAACAGACATTTTATACAATGAAAAAAGAAATGGCAGCCTTAGCCATAATATTACCTTATTAAAAAATGCAGTATACAGTGTAAGAAATTTCTGGGCGCTGGATACCTGGCGAGTATTGCGCCAGATGGAAGAAGACTGGGATAAGGCCAGGCAAAAACACCATGCCGATCATTTAAAAATGATCACTACTATCGACAAATTAAATACATCGATGTTTGCATTTTTAGGTATGAACCGTGAAAGTGTAAGAAGAGAACAGGGCTGGAATATTTTAGACCTTGGCCGCAAACTGGAGCAATCCCTATACATCATCGCACTTTTAAAAAACAGTTTTTATAAAAAACAAAACGAACAAACCGAATACGATCTGCTGGAATCGGTAATGATTGCCACACAGAGTTTAATTACTTACCGGTACACTTACCGTGATCATTTACAATTACCATTGGTTTTAGAATTACTGATGCTGGATATGAATTATCCTAAATCACTGGCCTACCTGGTAAGCAAAATAAAATGGTATGTTTCAGATCTGCCGCAAACAGGAAATGACACCACACTGAGCGAACAGGAAAGACTGATACTGGAAGCAGACACCATGTTAAAATTGGTGGATGGTACCAGTTTGGCGCAGTATGACAGTGCCGGCAAAGACTACAAAACATTGCATGAGTTTTTAGATAAATTAAATGACCTGCTTATCAGCACTTCCATGCTGGTATCTAAAACCTATTTCAGCCATAGCCAGGCACAAAAACAATTATTCACCACTAACTTATTATAAACTCATTGCTGTATTCTGTAACACATACCACCACTTATTTATACCACGAGCAGGTAAGCCTTTGCCATAATATAGCGATGTTAAGCCCCAGAGATACCGCCACACAGGTATGCAGGAGCAGCAATATCATTATTTCTCCTTTACCCGAAGTGCTCGATAGCCACACCGATTTTTTTGGCAATAAAGCTATTTATTTTGTGGTAGAACAGGAGCATGATACTCTTTCTGTAACAGTCAATTCTGTAATAGAAAAAATGCCTATGCCTGTTACTGACCCTGTCAATACTATCAGCTGGGAAGCTGTAAGAGATATGTTGCAGGCTTCTGCAGGGCAATATATTGATGAGAAACAATTTATTGCAGTAACGGATATCACTGCTCCAACTGCTGCCATCAGTAATTATGCTGCTGCATCTTTTACACCCGGCCGGCCTTTATTTAAAGCGGTATACCATTTAATGGAACGCATTTATACCGATTTTAAATTTACACCCGGCTTCACTACCATCTCCACGCCCCTCTCTGCTGTAATGGAAGAAAGAAAAGGTGTATGCCAGGATTTTGCACACTTAGGTATTTCCTGTTTGCATGCCATGGGGTTGCCGGCAAAATACATCAGCGGGTACATAGAAACGTTAGCACCAGAAGGAAAAGAAAAACTTACCGGCGTTGATGCTTCACATGCCTGGTTCTCTGTATTCATTCCCGGAACGGGCTGGGTAGATTTTGATCCTACCAATAATAAAATCCCTGATGAACAATACATCACCGTTGGCTGGGGCCGTGATTATTTCGATATTGTGCCTTTAAAAGGCGTCATCATGAGCAGCAGTCCGCATGAAATGAGGGTATCTGTGGATGTAAGGAGGATGTAATTATTTATCCAGCATTTTTATCACCATGTTCCTGTATAATTTACCAATGGGTATCGTAGTATCGTCAACTTCAATTAACTCGTGGGTAAAAGATTTTATTTTTTCAATCGAGATGATATAAGAACGGTGTGTACGGATGAATTTATTTTCGGGTAACATTTCTTCTACCGAACTGATGGATTGTTTGGAAATAATAACACCCGATGCTGTACACACTTTCACATAATCCTTCATACTTTCTATATAAAATATATCCTGCAATAACACTTTCACCATTTTACGGTCGGCCCTGAAATAAACAAATGGCGCTGCGGAAGCCTGCTCTTGTATAACCGGGATGCTGGCTTCATATTCCGGGGCCAGAGCTACCGTCTTATTTACTGCTTTTAAAAAGCGGTCGAATGGTATTGGTTTTAAAAGGTAATCCACTACATCCAGTTCATACCCTTCCAATGCATAATCCGGGTAGGCTGTGGTAAAAATTACTTTGGGAGGATGCCGCATCGTTTTTAAAAAATCATTACCGTTAAGCTGCGGCATGCGTATATCCAGGAACAAAAGGTCTACTTTGGTTTCCTGCAAAAAAGTTAAAGCCTGTATTGCGTTAGCGCATTCCCCTGCAAGCTCCAGCATCGGCACCTGCTGAATATAGCGTGCGATAATTTCACGGGCAGGTGGTTCGTCATCTATGATCAGGCAACGTATTTTTTTATAGCTGTTCATGAGCTGGTAATTTTTGTGCCGCAGCCGGGGTGAAAAAATGATTGGGCTGTTCGTCCAGCACTATTGCAAGATTTACAATAAACACATCAGGCTCGTTAGTGATATTCAATTCGTATTTACCGGCATACAGTAGCTGCAGCCGGGCCCTTACATTGGCAATACCAATACCAGGTTTGCCAGGTAAATCCGTTTGTTGTTCGTCCAATGGTTTACTGTTGACTACTTTCATTTTTAAACGATTGCCTTCTGTTGAAATTGTTACACTGATCCAGGCATGCTCTACCATATTGCTGGCACCATGTTTAAAACAATTTTCTATAAAGGGTAATAACAGCAAGGGGGCAATATATAATTCTTTTTCATTTTCGGGTAACCGTAACTGAATGTCAAGCTGCCGATCGTAGCGTACTTTTTCAAGCGAACAATAGTTCTGCAACAATTTTATTTCCTTTGATAATGCAGTGAGCGGCTGATTACATTCATATAGCATATACCGCAGCATATCAGACAGGCCGGTAACCAAATGGGCAGCCTGCGGAGCTGTATTTTGTGTGTAAGAATAAATATTGTTGAGCGTATTAAATAAAAAATGTGGGTGCACCTGTGCTTTTAATACCTGTAATTGCGACTCTGCATTTTCTTTTTGCAGTTGCAGGTTTCTTTGTTCTTTGAGGTACCAGTATTTCATCAGTTTAATAGCCGATGCAATACCGCCAATGGTGATACCACCTCTTAAGCCAGCCATCAATCCTAAAAAAATATTAACGGCCGGAGTTCTTTCAGGGCCTTCGTATCGCAGCCCCATTATTTCCTCTCTTACAGATGGAATTATTGTTATTGATAAGAACGCAGACATAGCGGCTGCAATTAAAAACAGCAGGGGTACCCAAACAGCAACTTTCCAGTAAAGCTGCTTAATAACAAAACGTGGGATAACAAAATAGATAAGTGAATAAGTTAAAAACATGTGGGCTGCAAGAAAGATCAGCGATTCAACAATGGCTGCCGGTAACCTTACAAAATACGCCGTTGCGCTATTGATAGCCACAAACGAATACAGGAAGCCCTGGAAAAGCCACCATACCAACCAGAATACCACATGCCGTTTTATACGGTAAGCTGGTGCATCAGAAAATATAAAAGGGTATTGCTGCATAGTAAAACATCCTCAAAATAATATAGAAAGGCCATTTTTAAAAACCCTTCCTCACAAAAATGGTCATACAGTTTAAAAACATCGACAAAAGCTTTTAGTCTGCAAAAAGCAAACCCTGTAAATTATTTACAAGGTTTGCTGCACCTGCCCTCAATAAAGAAGGCAGTATTTACATGGCTGTACTAATTTTTATTACCGTCCGCATTTAATAATGCTACCAGCATATCTTCATCTTTTACCGAACCATTCTTTGCCCAGGAGTCTACAGCAACTTCCAGTGCTTTTTTCAGGGTTTTCAGGGTTTTTCTTTTTTCAATATTCAGCACCCTTCCTTCAACAGCAATGCTGGAGATCAGCTGTTGATGGTTAGTATAAAAATGCACGGTTGCTGTTTTGGGTGTTTTAATGTTTGATTCAATTACCCAAAATCCTTTTGCAGAGATCCATCTGGAAGACACTGGTGCAATGTAGCCTTCTTCGCTTTGCGCATTGGCAAAACCGGAACTCATTACCAGCGCTACCAGTAATGCGGTTGTTTTTAATTTTTTCATGTTGCTTACTTTAAAATGATGAATTGTTTTTCAGCAACAAAACTAAAAACTGTATTAACCTTAAATCAGGATAATAGACAGGAAAGAAAAATCCGGTGCCAGAAATATAAAACCTGTGGATGAAATTATTTAGACATCGCTTTACTAAACGATGTGGATTCTTTTGAGCCGCAGTAAATTTAATGTGTAGAAAAAATTCTATGCAAAATATTTATGATACGCTATTTTATGCGGTTGAAATAGTAATTCTTTATAATAAACCTGGTGAAAATACCGTGTATTTTCTCTCGTATAAAATGCATCTTTAATGTAACCGTTTTTATTTTTTGTAGTACATACTATTACCTTGCAGTGTGCGTTTTTTTTATGAAAACCACTTAACCCTAACATGAAGCATTTTATTTTACCAGTAGCATTTACTGTAATATGTTGTACAGCATTTGCACAAACTAAAAAACCAGACAGTACCAAAAAGATTATCCCTGTGAAAACTTCGCAACCTCAATTAGCCCAGGAAAAGATCTGGCCTATTAATAACATGCCTGCAAAAAATGCAGATGCTGTTATTATTAACCAGCACCTTACCGTAAAAACAAGGCTTAAATTGTAACCCTCATTTTGATTATAGGAGTCTGCTGCTCCTATAATCTTTTTCCCAGCCTCAGATCCAATGTACAAGGGAACTCGCTATTAATTTCCGGGGCAGGCGCATCATACACAAAACTGCCACGGTTGTTTTCCACATAATGCTCCACCACAGCAACCAGTGTTTTTACAAAACGGGGTTCCTGCGTATGGCTGGTATTGCCAAAGCGGCTTACGCGGCGGCTCTCTGCTTCAAAACTATTAACAGGAAATGTATCATAACTTCTGCCACCCGGGTGTGATACATAATAGGTACAACCGCCAATAGAGCGCCCGTTCCAGGTATCCACAATATCAAAAGTAAGTGGTGTATCCACACCAATGGTAGGGTGTAATGCACTGGGAGGTTGCCAGGCCCTGTAGCGTATACCGCACACATACTCACCTTTAACACCTGTACCTGTAAGGGGTACACGAATACCACCGCAAAGTAAAATATACCTTCCTTCGGTAAGCCCTTTTAATTTTACCTGCACTCTTTCCAGCGAAGAATCTACAAAACGTGCCGTGCCGGTGCTGCTCATTTCTTCACCCAAAACATGCCAGGGTTCAATACCCATGCGTATTTCCATACTGATATCTTTAACCACCACCGAACCGTAATGCGGAAAACGGAATTCGAAAAATGGCTTGAACCAGTTGATATCAAATGCATAGCCGGACTGATTTAAATAGTCCACCACATCTCCAAGATCCTGCTCCACATAATGCGGCAATAAATATTTATCATACAGGCTTGTACCCCAGCGCACTAATTTATGTTTGTAGGGCTTTTTCCAGAAAGCGGCTATCAGTGCCCGTATCAGCAGCATCTGCAGCAAACTCATTTGCTTATGCGGGGGCATATCAAAAGCCCTGAATTCTAAAATGCCCAAACGGCCCGAAGAAGAATCGGGAGAATATAATTTATCAATACAAAATTCGGAGCGGTGCGTATTGCCGGTAATATCGGTAAGTAAATGCCTGAAAATTCTATCCGTAACCCAAAACGGGATATACCCTTTTTCCGGAACCTGGCTAAAAGCAATTTCCATTTCGTACAAACGATCTTCCAGGCCTTCGTCTATACGTGGTGCCTGGCTGGTTGGGCCAATAAAAGAACCGGAGAATAAATAAGATAATCCCGGGTGGTGTTGCCAGAAGGTGATTAAACTCCGCAATACATCGGGCCTGCGCAATAAAGGGCTATCTGCCGGTGTAGCGCCACCAATGGTGATATGGTTGCCGCCACCGGTGCCGGTATGCCTTCCGTCCAGCATAAATTTTTCTGTACCTAATCTTGATAATCTTGCCTGCTCATATAAGGTTGCTGTATTAGTTAAAAGTTCCTTCCAGTTTTTTGCCGGATGAATATTTACTTCTATCACGCCCGGATCAGGAGAAACTACCAAACGCTCCATACGGTTATCACGTGGTGGCTCATACCCCTCAATACGCACCTGCATTTTTAAATGGGCTGCCGTGGATTCTATTGAGGCCACCAGGTCTAAATAATGTTCCAGGTAATCCATCGGTGGCAGAAACACATAAATATTGCCTTCTCTAGCTTCCACACTCAATGCTGTTTTTACCGTGGCTACTTCAAAAGCAATTTCCGGCTCAGGCTCTTCTTCCTTTTTTTCTTTCTCCGTTTTTTTTCTTTCTGCTTCAGTGAGTATCTTTTCCTTTACCTGCGGTATAATACGTTGCGGGGGTTGTTCGTGAATAGTTATTGATCCGTAACGTGTAGTGATCGTTTCATGAAAATGATCCAGCACCGGTAACTCTTCAAATAAACTCCGTTCCACCCGTTGCGGCATTTTTGATTTTGCCACCACCGGCAACGATTCTAACGGTAACCGTAACCCGATAGGTGAATTACCCGGAATTAAAAATAAATGCTCCCGGTTAAATACCCATTTGCAGCTCAGCCACTGGCTGTTCCAGTAATTCCATTGCAGCGGCAGGATATAACCCACCGGGTCGCCCAGCCCCTGGTTAAGTAATTGCGCCAGCGTACGCCGCTCAAACGGATCTTTTAAATTAGCTTTTAAAGGGTCTACATTCACCGGATTTTTTCCTTCTGTCCATAAAAAATAAAATACATCTTCGTAAGCTGCACTGATATTAGCCGGGCTTACCGCGAGGCATTTGGCCAGTTCCGTGGCAAATTGCCCGGCTTCTTTATGCGTATATTTTTTATTATTTTTTTCGTGAGCAATCAGTGATACATCTTTCCAGACAGGATAACCATCTTTACGCCAGAACAAACCATATTGCCATCTTGGCAATGGTTCGCCGGGATACCATTTACCCTGCCCATAATGGATCAATCCATTGGGGCCGAATTTTTCTCTTAACCTGAAAATTAAATCATGAGAAAGAATACGTTTTTCTTTTCCATCAGCCGCCGTATTCCATTGTGCCGACTCCATATCATCAATAGAAACAAAAGTTGGTTCTCCGCCCATGGTCATGCGTACATCACCGGCATCTAAATCCCTGTCTACCTGTTCTCCAATAGCATTCATCTCTAACCATTGTTGCTCAGTGTATGGTTTGGTAACACGTGGGTCTTCATAAATACGGGTTACCGAGTTTTCAAATTCAAAACTCACTTCGCATTTGTCTGTAGCACCAACAACAGGTGCAGCACTGGCATAATCGGGTGTGCATGCCAGTGGTATATGCCCTTCTCCTGCAAATAAGCCTGATGTGGCATCCAGCCCGATCCATCCGGCACCGGGTATATACACTTCTACCCAGGCATGCAGATCAGTAAAATCCTTTTCCGGGCCGGAAGGGCCATCCAGTGATTTTTCATCTGCAGAAAGTTGTACCAGGTAACCGGATACAAACCTTGATGCCAATCCCAAATGACGCAATACCTGTACAAATAACCAGGCCGTATCCCTGCAGGAGCCTAAGGCTTTTTCTAAAGTTTCTTCGCAGGATTGTACCCCCGCTTCCATACGTATGGAGTAGTTAATGTCTTTATTTAATTTCTGGTTCAGGTACACCAGGAAATCGTTAATGGTCTTTTTACTTTTATCTATGCCTTCCAGCCATTGCATCAATTTTGGCCCGCTTTCTTTTATTTCCAGGTATGGCACTAACTCTTTCGGTAATTGTCCCTGGTATTTAAAAGGAAAATTCTCAGCGTACTCTTCCACAAAAAAATCAAAGGGATTAATACTTACCAGGTTGGCAATTACTTCCACATCAATTTTAAGTTGTGTGGTTTTTTCCGGGAAAACCACTCTTGCCTGGTAATTACCAAAGGGGTCCTGTTGCCAGTTGATAAAATGATCCTTCGGTTCAATTTGAAATGAATACGATTCGATGGCAGTTCGTGAATGAGCGGCGGGCCTTAACCTGAAAATATGCGGAGAAACTGCGACTGGCCTGTCGTAACTATATACTGTTTTGTGCCTGATTGCTACCCGTATTGCCATAATAAAATTAATTTATGTTGATCAGCAATACAATCGTTTTTTAAATATAGCATTCAATCGGGGGATTGAAAAATTTTATTTAAGGTTTGCCCGCTGATTTCGCAGGTGCCGCAGAAAAAACATTTGATTTGCGGCTTTGCAGCAGCAGCGGAATTTGCGGGCAATTTTTGTGTTGTACCTTTGCAGCAATGATTGAAGTTAAATTAAAAGAAAAAGAAAATAAAGCCACCACTTTTAATATCACCCTTACACCATTGCGCATAGTGTTTATGGGTACACCGGAATTTGCGGTGGCCAGTTTAGATGCCCTGGTAAATGCCGGCTATAACATTGTGGGGGTAATTACTGCGCCCGATAAGCCGGGCGGACGTGGCATGCAATTACAACAAAGTGCAGTGAAAAAATATGCCGTGGAGCATCATTTAAAAGTTTTACAACCGGAGAAATTAAAGAACCCTGAATTTTTAGAAGAACTGAAAGCTTTAAAAGCCGACCTTCAGATTGTAGTGGCATTCCGCATGCTGCCCGAAGTGGTTTGGAATATGCCTCCGATGGGTTCGGTAAACCTGCATGGCAGTTTATTACCACAATACCGCGGTGCAGCGCCTATTAACTGGGCCGTTATTAATGGCGAAAAAGAAACCGGCGTTACTACCTTTAAATTAAAACATGAAATAGATACCGGTGATATTTTATTACAGCAAAGTTTTCCTATCGGCGAAAATGATACCGCAGGTGATGTGCATGATACGATGAAAGAAATTGGTGCACAGCTTTTAGTAAGAACAGTTAAAGGCCTGGTTGATGGCAGTTTGAAAGAGACACCGCAAACGTCGATGGTGAGTGGTGAGTCGTCAATAAAAAACACTGCAGATTTGAGTGGTCATTCACCATTGACCATTGACCATTCATTAAAACATGCACCAAAAATATTTACCGAAACCTGCAAAATTGATTTCAGCAAAACAGTAGCAGCAGTGCATAATTTAATCCGCGGCCTCTCTCCTTTTCCCGGGGCCTTTACAACACTGGATGGTAAAATGTTGAAGATATATAAATGTGAAATAAGCCGGGACGCTACGAGCGGCCTCAATCATAAGAGCATTCAGATCGCTGGGAGCGTTCCGGCCGTTATGACCGATGGTAAAACATTTTTAAAATTTGCCTGCGCCGATGGCTATATCCTGGTAAAAGAATTACAACTGGAAGGAAAGAAAAAAATGACTATCGAAGATTTTTTAAGAGGATATCGTTTTTAAATGCGTCAGACGGCATAGAGCCGTCTGACGCATTTAAAACAAGTTATTTCAATTTTAATTTTTCCAGCAAGGCTTTGCTTAGCGCTGCTTTAGGAACCACTAAACTTATAGTATTGATAGCAAAGTAAGACTCCGACACATTGATATAACCATGAGCCGGCCCTACATCACCCCATGAATTTTTTACTAAAAAATAACTATTGCCATTCCTGGCTTTTTCTATACCGGTAATATGCATCAGGTGATCATCCTGTGTGGTAAGGTTTTCAAATAAAGCCTGTCGGGTGGCCGCATCCGATTTAGCCTCTTTTACATCTCCTGTAAGTACATTCATTTTACTTACCATAACATCAGAAGCCGCACCAAGGTTTACCGCTGCACCAAGCCTTTGCTGAAACCCGTCATTACTCACATCAGCATCCCACAATACAGAATATCCTTTGTTTAAAGCATCTTTGGTCAGTTGTATCATATCGGCTAAAGGCACATTATAGTAAGCGCCATTACTGAAATTATCAGGTACTTCTAAAATAAAGGGCTGGTAATAACCATGATGCGTAAACGAAGTGATATTAACATAATCATTTGCATTAAAATGCAAGGCTTCTTCTGCAAATGTTTGTGGTGTATACGATTTACCATTGTAAGTAAATTTTTCGGGAGGTGTACCCAATGTGGTATCCAGTATATGGGTATAACCGGCCAGCCAGTTTTCAGGTAAGGGGTGTATTGCCATCACACTGTCAACATATTTTTTAAGGTCAGCCGATAATTTTACATGGTTGTGCTGTGTTTGCCCTGCTTTTAATCCGCTGTATACTGACTCCGGCACCGCTCCATAAGTAGCAATTGCCCTTATCAGGTCGTGCCCCAAACCACCTTCGCCAAATTGTGCATGGCCCTGCCTTAAAATATAATTCTTTGCTTTTTCTATGTAGATATTTCTTACGCTGAACATTTCACTCAGGTCGTATTCGCCCCAGCTATTTTTAAGGCATTGGCTTTCCACCAATGAGGTAGTGGAAAAACACCAGCAGGTTCCCGTCATGGCCTGGTTTTTTACGCTGGTGGCTGCAATGCTTTTTTCTACCGTAAAATAATTGGCAGGGTTTCTTGGATTATCTTTTGTATTGGTTTCCTTAGGTTTTACTGCCTGCGGAGCAGCATTCTGAACATCATTTTGTGCTACACCAACCATAAACATTGCAGTGCTTACTGCAAACAAAAACACTTTCTTCATAAAATTTATTTTGAATAATTGATTGTACAATCCAGTTTGTTATCCACCACGCCCAGTGCATCAGCCGCCGCATTACTTAACCGCAGGATGAGGCCGTTGTTTTGTTTGATATCTGTAATCAGGTCTAATACTTTTGCATAGACCACTTTGCCGTTGGCAGTATTGGTGATTTTTAAAATGGTACCCGGCGCTGCATTATTATGAAGGCAATAGTATTTACCATCTTCCCAGCCGCTGGTGCTTTTAAATATACCTCCTTGCCCGTTTTCACTTATTAATTGTTTGCCTTTTGCCTGCTCATCAAAAACTGATTTAAAAATACCTCCTTTAAAGTCGGCAGCTTTAACCGCAATCTCCGGCGTTTTTACCTGTTCAACAGTTTTTACTGGTTTAACGTCTTCCGTTTTGGCATCTTCTTTTTTAGCTTCCTGTTGTTTGGCTTTTGCTGCAGCTGCTTCTGCTGCTTCCTTCATTTTTTCTGCGGCTTGTTGTGCAGCTTTCTTTGCCTCCTCATCATTATTTTTTGATGCCGGTGTTTTTACTGTTTCTTTAGTATACCCAACTATCAGCTGTGCCCCTTCGCTCACGGCATCACTGGTAAGGTTATTCCATTTTTTTATATCTGCAATGGGCACTTTGTTGTACAAGGTGCTGATATGATATAAAGTTTCTTTTTTAGCTACCGTATGATAAATGGGTTTGCCGGTACCATTTTCTTTTGCTGTAACAGCCGGTTTTGTTACCGGTGTTTCCTTTACCGGTGCTGTTTCTTTTACTACAGCAGGCGCCGGGGGAGTAGCAGTTACAGTACCTGGTTTTACAGGAATTTTTAATACCTGTCCTATAGTAAGCCCTTTATCATAATCTATTTTATTATAATTTGCCAGTTCACGGCCATTGATATTGTATAAACGGCCAATGCTACTTAAGCTTTCTTTAGGGCCAACAGTATGTGTGATCACTTTTTGTGCAACGGCAAAAAAGGGTACTAAAAACAAGAGGCAAAATAATTTCTTCATTTTCTAACGCATTATGTTTGCAAATATGCAAAAATTAGTTGGTTTACACAGCCATTTACTTGTTAACAACCGGCTGCAGCGCACAATAAAGCGGTAGGCTGCCGGCCGGCAAATGTGTCGTGTATTATTTGTTAAGAATCCGCCACTCCTTAGGATAATAATTATTGATGCGGTTGGGCAATGCTTTTATCCAGCCCAAAGGCATTTGCCGGTGCTTTATCAATGCCCAGCCTTTTACCGGGGTTTCTATTTTTACATCCTGTTTGCGCAGGTATTGTAAGGCTGTTTCAAGATCAACATCGCAATAAGGTATGTCATCTTTTAAAATAGTACTCAATGCCAGTTCGTGGTGGGGAATTAATTCATTACGAATCACCGTGCCCATTCTTACACCCGCTTTTTTGATGTATAAAGATGACTGGATAACATTCAGGTCCTGTTGCAAATGAAGCGGTACGGCAATGATCTCTTCATTTTGTTTGATAAAGAAAAAATCTGCTGCATTTTTTAACCAGGGCTTTACAATTTCAATGTCATTTTTAGAAATTTTTTCCTGCGTATTTCTTTCTTTTATCGCATACCGGTTAAATGAAGCCGCCTCATTTTTTTTAAATGCGGCAATAAAAAAACCTTCGCCTTTCAATTTATCAGGATAAAACCTGTAGCCATACGCCTGTTTTTTTTCAGAAGTGGTTACCACAATATTCCAGTCAGCTGCAGGTGTCAACTGCACCGTCTGCAATCCCAGTTCTTCTGTCAGCCAGTCGCAAATACTTTCGTCCTCTGCTGTTGAATAAGAACAGGTAGAATAAATCAGTATCCCGTTATCTTTCAGCGATGAAATCACATCAGCTAAAATTCTTTGCTGGCGCTGGCTGCAGAGTATTACATTATTGATACTCCATTCTTCAATGGCCGCCACATCTTTTCTGAATAATCCGCTGCCGCTGCAAGGCGCATCTGCAACAATCACATCAAAGAAATTTTCTACCCGCTGAAAATCTTTGGGGTCGTTATTGGTTACCATTACATTGGCAGCGCCCCACTTGGTAATATTTTCGCTTAAAATATTTACCCTTGTTTTTATTACTTCGTTACTTACCAGTAAGCTATCCGAAGTAATCAGTGACTGAATTAAAGTAGATTTTCCACCGGGCGCAGCGCAGAGATCCAATACTTTTAAGGGTTGAGTACAATCAACGGTTTGTTGCAAGGCCTGTTGCAAAAACATACTGCTGGCTTCCTGTACATAGTAAGCACCTGCATGAAATAACGGATCGGCTGTAAACGAAGGCCTTTCTGAAAGATAAAAACCATTACTGCTCCAGGGTACAGGCTCAGGATTGAAAGTTGAAAATTGAAGGCCGGATACTTTTGCAGGATTCAACCGCACAGAAGTGATCTGTTCCCCGGAAAGATGAACTTTTTTAAAAGCTTCTTCATCAAAGCCTTTAACCTGTTGCAGGGATTGTATTAATGATTCCGGTAAATTCAATATTTATTTTTTATTATACAGCAATACTATCATACACCACCACTTTTTCCCAGAGATGAGCGCACTCTTTTACAAAGTTCAGGTGAATGGGATCTGTCTGGTAACTATCCTGGTCGGCAGCACTGTCAAATATATTTAACCAGCTGATGGAATACGTGGTATCAATTACCCCCCTGCTGGTAGCAGCAGGTTTGCCGATATGAAAAGATTTTATAGTGGTTACTGCTGATAATTTCTGCAGGCCGGCAATTAATTGTTGCAGGTGCAGATCATTGGCAGGTTCTTTTAACCAGAAATAAACATGGTGTATAAAAGCATTTTGCATGTTGATGGTTGTTTTAAGTGTAAGCAGCAAAGTTAACCCGGTGGGGTTAATATTTATTTGTTGTGCCAAGATTTCTCTTGCATTCCTGAAATATAAACTCTATTTTGTCAGTCATCTCCCCTTCTAAACGATTGCGCTGTACTACATTGAAATTTTATTGTTCATTCTAAAAATTTAACCAACAATGAAGCAATTCAAATTTTTGGCTGCCATTCCAATTATTATGGCATTTGTTTTTACGGCCTGCAACAATGCAGATGAAAAAAAAGCCGAACCCACTGCTGCTGCGCCGGATACTACTGCGGCAAAACCTAAAGAAACCGCACCAGCTCCGGCAACTCTTTTTAATGTTGCTGTTATTATTCACAAAGTAGCCAATTATACCAAATGGCTGCCATTGTATGAATCAGATGATTCTGCAAGGATGGCCAATGGTTTAAGTAATTACGTTTTGGGCAGAGGGATGGATAAAGATTCCAATACTGTACTGGTAGCCTTAAAAATGGCCGACCCGGTAAAAGCAAAAGCAATGGCCAGCTCACCTGCACTGAAAGAAAAAATGAAGCAAGGTGGTGTAATTGGCGCCCCCATTGTATTTTTTGAAGAAAACGTAATGATGGACACCAGTACCATGGCCAATACCATTGCCCGTGTAATGGTTACGCATAAAGTAAAAGACTGGGATGCCTGGAAAAAAGAATTTGACAGCCACAAACAGGTAAGGCTTGATGCCGGCCTTGTTGACAGGGTGGTGGGGCATAGCATTGATGACAACCACATGGTAAGAATAGTTTTTGCTATTACCGATATGGCTAAAGCAAAAGCATTTATGGCATCAAAAGACCTGAAAGATAAAATGGCTGCGGCCGGCGTAGAAGGGCCACCAACATTTTTTTATTATACTATTGCTAAAAAATACTAGCACAATATCATGTTTAAAGAAGCCGGGTTTTGAAAACCTGGCTTCTTTTTTTGCAGCAAACCCTTTGTTGTAAAAATAAAAATCCGGCAGATGAATCTGCCGGATAGAAGAAAACAAACTATAGCCATGAAATATTTAAAACCCTAAACCAACTGCAAAGCCTCTTGCAAGCCTCGGAATATCTGCTACTGCGGCCGCAGCGCCGGTGCTTAAATTAATGGTATAAATTTTTGATGTGGTACCTACGGTTAATAATGCGTAAGCTTTGCTGGAAGTACCTCCAATATCAAATCCATTATCAGTTTCTGCATTAATACCTAATGGGCCTACTTCTACCAATGTGCCATTGTTGGGAGGATTCTGCATATATAATTTATCTGTTGCAGGATCAATTACAAATAAAGTAGTTGCAGTGGCACCGGCAAAATTGTTGGTGTATGCTGCTGCTGCAACTGCGGGTGCTCCCGGATTTAAATTACCGTCTATTGCCGCAATTAAACCTGTGTTGGGATCTAAACGCAAATTCTGCCCGGTGTTACTTACTACTCTTATACGATCTACAGTGGGGTTAAAATCAAAACCAAAAGAAGTACCTGCTAACAATGTTGTAAAAGGTGTTGTACCAACCGCAACTGCTGCACCGCTGGACATATTGATCGTATAAATTCTGCTGCTGCTTCCCAATGCATATAACTGGCCTGTTGCAGGACGCATATCCATACCCAAGATATTTTCACCGGCCTGTAAACCGGTAATTGGTTTTGTAACCGGCGTACCAGGACTTGTTAAATTAAAGATCAGTAAATTATTAGCGTTATCAGTACTGTAAGCAACAGGCCTTGTTGGAATAGCTACACCAATAATTGGTGTAGCCAATGTTCCCAGATCAGTGGCTTTACCTGTAGCGGTATCAACCTGGTATAAATTATTTACACCGGCTACCGTTATTGGTGCCAGTATTACTTTATTATCGGGGCTGATATCAAAATCACTGCTACCCATACCCGATATACCCAGGCTGCCTACTTCTACCAGGGCACCGTTATTCGGCGGGTCTTGTTTATATAATTTTTGTCCGTCAATATCAAACAATGTTGTGGTGGCTGCACCTGCAACACTATTGGTGTATGCTGCACCGGTAATTACAGCAGCAGGATTAATAGCCATATCCGTTGCCGCTACAGTTCCTGTTTCAGGATTCAATCTTAAATTCTGCCCCGTATTGGTTACCACACGTATACGGTCCACTGTAGGGTTAAAATCAAAAGCCGTAACTGTACCACTTAATGCAGGTGTAAAAGCTGCAGTTCCTATAGCCCTGGCTGCTCCGCTTTCGGGGTTAATCACATAAATGCGACTACTGTTGCCAAGGCCATACAATTGCCCGGTTGCAGGCCTGAAGTCGATGGCCAGTATATTCTCCCCGGTTTGCAAACCGGTAATAGTAAACTGTGCTGCTACATTTTGCACCGCATTGGCATTGTATTTTATTAATTGATTAGAGGATGATATGCCGAAGAATACAAGATCGGGTTTTACCACTATAACCGGGGGCATTACAACTGTATCATCGTCTTTACTGCATCCGGTAAAGGCTATAATAAGTGCTGCTAAAACAGGGATAAAGATTAATTTTTTCATGTGTTGTTAATTTTGCTTTACAGGCATGTACGGAGAAACAACAACATGGGTTTTAGAAAAATTAATTTTTATTTCAGGCCATCACTGTTACCATCTGCAAGGCAACTGCAGCTAATTTTTTATCGCCGGTAATGGTAATTTGCGGAAAAGCTACTTCAGGTGTAATACCTTTTGAGAAAAGTTTCCACGCAATATCAGGAGTGATGCTGACGGTGGCCGCAGGTTGGGAAGTAATTGTTTTTTTCAATGCCCACTCCTTTTCGGTTTTTTCGATATTCCATTCGCCGCCAATATCCGTAAGTACTTTTATTTGCAGCACCGTTCCTGTTGCAGCGCCAACATTGCGGTAGGTGTACGGCAACGCATACATGAAAGTATCGATAAAAGGATAAAATAATTCCCGGGTAAAAAGGGCCTGCCTGCCAACTGCTTCCCGTATCTGTTGCTGGTGAATAAATTTTTCGGTGTACTCACGGGCAATATGAAACCAGTTGGCAGATTTCTCCTGACCGGCCCAGGCTACAGAAAATATGGCTGTTTCAAAAGGATCGAGCTTTTGCAACTGTTCTATATACTCTTTTCCTGTTGATGCCAGCAATTCAATCAGCAACTGCGGACTTAAACGTTTGGTGGCATTGGTCCACGACATGTTCAGTTGATTGAGGTAAGCCACGAGGTCGGCATAGGAATTAATATTGCCCGCAGCTTCAATATGATTATCGCGGTAATAAGAAATAGTCCGTAGGTTACCGTCCAGCAAATGCGATGCAATATCTTTAACGGTCCACAATTTTGCAATGGTAGGCAATTGCCATTCTTCGGCAGTTAATGATTGAAGTAAATCAATTAATGCTTTATCCAGAACAGGAAAAAGAGGTAAGGTTTGTAATGGTATGTTGCCGGAAGTATTTTGCATCGCCTGTAAATGATACAAAGCTATTAAAAGCAATTAAATAAAAACAGCCTGGTTAAAACCATTTTCCATTCTTCCTGTCCCAGGTGGTAACACCAATTTTAAACTGCACCGGATTGCGGAATTGGTTAGCTGCAGAGCCGGATACATAAACACCCAATTTAAATTTACCCATTTGATTGAAAGGATATTTAAATACCCTTTCAATACCCGAGAATACTTCTATGTAACGCAGGTTATTTCTTTCGGGAGCTATTAAAAATCCGGTACCTGCAATTTCACGCAGGCCGATCTTTTTAAAGAGCGGAATTTTATTTAACAGGGCACCATTAAATTCATGTACATAGTGTCCTTCGTAAAATCGTTTAAAAACAGGAAAGGAAGAATCCAGTGACTGAAATGCTTCGTTAGGATTAGAAAAGAAAACCGGGTCGCCACGTCGCTCTCTTTTATAATCCACCAGCCGCAGGTCTTTTGTATTAAAGAAGGAACCGGTTTTTAAAGTGTATGACGAAATGCCGGCAGTACCAATTTTAATAGACTGTTTCATCCCGAATTCCAGGTAATCAAAATTTACTTTGCTGTCGAATATTTGCGGAATACCTTTTTTCCACGTTGCATAAAATGTAGGCCACGAAGAACCAAGTAGTACCTTTTCTTTGGGTTCCCGTATATAACGTTGGTGTGGTGTATATTCCAGCCGCAGTGTTCCATAAAAAGCATTGTAAGGTTCAAATGCTGCCACCTGGTTATTGGTGCTGTCAAATATATTTCCTATTGAACTACTATCCAGGAACGTTCCTCTTTTATAATCTTTTAATGAACGGCGGAATGCCATATCCACATCTGAATAAAAAAATAATCCGTTGGCTAATTCTAAACTATGGCCGGCTCCCAGGCCCTGGTTAAGATAAAGATTACTGCGGCTGATCATGTTTATCCAGGCATCGCCATTAAAAATATAATCAAAACTTTTCTGCAACCGTATATTATAAGCGCCACGGTTAAACGGGTTGTACATCCTGCTTAACCGTATACTGCCGTTCACATCTTTGTTCCTGATACCATAACTGAGTTCTGTAAACAGGCTTACATTTTTTCTTGACTCATAGGTTTTAAAATAAAAAAATGAAGGTTGTATCCTGGTACCACCAAACTGCAATGGTTGGTATAAATTGGGTATAGGTGGAATATACCAGTTCCTTCTTTTTACATGATCGTTAAAATTCTGGCCTTTAATAAAAAGATTGGCCAAAGTAATTTTATTGATCACTTTGTCCATCGAATCGAGATAGGCTTTGGTATGCGTAGCACTGTAAATACTGTCTTTATAATGAATGAACCGGACTTCTTTTTCTGTTAATGGTTCTGTCCGGTTGATCTGCCAGAAAGTGCTGTCTCTTTTATACGCCTCCGTTGTTGCCGCACTCAGTTCACTACCGAAATATTTTTTTTCAAACTGCTTATGCAATTCAAAATTATTGTAGGTAACCACGGTACGGCCCGATGATTTCTTTTTTCCCGAAGCGGCATTGTAGGTAAACTGCTGCCGGCTCAGCATCCAGGCGCTGTCGTGTATCAAACTGTATTGTTGCTCTACTTCAAAAAAATCATACTCGGCCAAATGATATTTAGGCAACCGCAGTTTGGTGTGCAGCACCACCCAAAGACTATCGGCCACGGTTATTTCTCCTTCTACTGTTGCATTGCTTAATTGCCTTGGCTTAATACTGATAGTGAATATTTTTTTCCCGTTTACGATATCCGTCTTTAAAACTTTATAACGATACGCCAGCAAACCACTGTAACTTAATGGCGATACAAAAGGCGTTTGCGACACAGAAGGTACATTGATGAGGTTATTGTACAAACTAAAATCGCCTTCTGTTGTGGAAAGAAAAAATAAACTTTGTGTATTGCCTCTTCTTTTTATACCCGTTCTTTCTTCTTTACTATTTTTTGCAGAGCCATGATCTAATTGCAATACAATTTCTGCCATTGCCATACGGTTAAGTTCTGCATTGGCTTGTTGTATTTTTAATAGGGAATCACTTATTGGCTTTTTACTTTTTTTCTCCGGCAAAGAATCTTCCTGCAATGCTTTAATATACACTTTACAGGAATAAGGCCCCGAAGCTGCTTCTACAGCATCTTTATTACGGATTACATTACGGATGTACTCTTCTGCCCTGTCACGGTTTTTTCCTTTTACCACTACTTCAGAAAGATTGGTAGCATCAGCCGCTTCCATTATAATATTCTGCAGGTAATCTGCCTTGCCCACAATTACAGTAATCACCTGTGGTTTATAGCCTACCAATGTAATTACAAGATCGTACTTACCTTCTTCCAAAGCTATTGAATAGCTGCCATCTTCTTTAGTAACGGTACCCTGCCTGATCTCTTTTACCTGAATACTTACAAAGGCCAGCGGATCTTGCCTGCCATTGGTGATCTTACCATATACCTTATGATATTGACTGAACGCTGTGGCAGAAAAACCAATGGAAATAAATAAAAGGATCGATCGCATAATACAGTTGGCCAGGTTAAGGATTATAAAAATGCAATAAAACTTTCAAAGCTTCTGCACAGCAATTATTTATTGGATATTAATTAACAAATGAATACGTAGCATCAGCCCGGAATGTAAAAAAAGGCTGGCGGTGTGGTAAGATCTTACAGTATGCTACGGGTTTCATTAAGTATCGCTGCTAATATTGCTGAAATTTCATTGGCCCTGTTAGCGATCATAAAATGGCCGCCTTTTTTTATAAGGTGTTGCGGCTTAAAATTGATTATGGGTAATACTTTGTCTTTATCGCCATGTATGCGGATAATATTTGCGGGAGCCGTTGTTCTTTTCCAGTTTACAATTTCGTTGATGGCCCACCTGGAGAATTCAGGATTGGATGCAGCCAGTATCTCCTGCACCAAGGCTTTATCTTTTATGGCGGAAACTCCCATCAGCCAATTGATGACCAGGTTTCCTTTTTTTATTACTGCTGCCGGAAATAATTTATTCAGCCGGAGTGTACCTGCTGCTTTATAATACGCAGGCAACTCCTGTCGCCTTGCTGCACTGGAAATAAGAATCGTTTTTTGTGGTTGCACAAATTCTATTACTTCAGTAGCCAGCATACCGCCAAATGATAAACCTATTAGTATGAAAGGTTCTGTGCTGTTAATTTTTGCAGCAATTCTTTTGGCGTATTGCCTTATCGTTTCTTTTTTTTCGGGTGCCAGCCAGTCTATAAAAACAGGAGTAACATCCGGTGGAAATGCCAGGTATTTAAAAGCACTGTAATTGGCACCCAGGCCACTGAGAAAGTAAATGGTCACGCTGCAAATTACTCCATTGCAGGCGGCTTGCAAAAACAGTTGTTACAATAATTTTATCTGCTGATGCTGAGATAGGTGATCACTATTTCCACCCGCCTGTTTTTTTGCCTTCCTGCTGCAGTGGTATTTTCTGCTACCGGAAAATATTGCCCCTTTCCTGCAGCAGTTATTTTTTCTGCAGTGCCCGGTATTTTTTCTACCAGGTAATTTTTAATTGTTGTTGCCCTGTTTACCGAAAGCAACAGGTTTTTATTTTCGCTACCCGAATTATCGGTGTGTCCGCTGATACCGATAGTTAAAAATTTTTTCACAGTCAACTTCGTGATAAGACTATCGAGGATATTTTTCAATCCTGGTTTCAGATCATATTTTCCTACATCAAATAATAAATCAGGAATAACAATAGTGTCTGTTGAAAATTTTACAACCGGTGCGGCAACAGGAGCTTCTTTAAAAACAGGTACATTATTAGTGTGACGGTAATTATAGTCAAACATTTTTGTTATGTTGGCCTCGTATGCTGCACAAACGGGAACTTTACCCCGGGGTTCTAATTTAATTTCATCAATAAAATATAAAACATCCCCGCTTTTATTCATGGCATCACCCATATTATATTCTACTTCAGGTAACCCTGCAGTGGTGATCGTAAGAAATTGCTCATTGCCTGTTGCAAGGTATTCGCATTTTACATGCTTCCAGTCTTTATAATCGCCATCAATATTTTCTTTTGTAATAATTACAGAAGGGGTTGCAGGTAAATCTTTAACTGTTGCCAGCATCGGTTCTTTTGCTGTAAAATAAAAAGCCAGTTGTTTAAAATTGCCATTTGCAGAATTCAGATAAAACGATAAGCCATATTTTTCTCCTGCCACCAGCGGGCAACATAAACCGGTGTACACGTACCTGGGATGGTTAAAATTTGCAAGCACACTACCTGCTGGCACAATCAATACCATATTGCCAATTACGGGCCTTGGAGCTATACGGCTATTCACTAAAAAATTACCGGCAGGAATATTGAACCAGGCTTCAGGAGAACAATCTGCTTTAAATTCAACACAGTTATTAATGGCCTCAAAACCGGGGTTAGCAAAAAGGTTTTGTGCATTTATAGTATTGCTACAAAATAAAAAAGAGGAAATTATGATTATACAGCGACTATACTTTGGCAGGTTCAATTTTTAAGAGCAATTTAAAAAATTAAATGCACAAGTAGGTTATTAAAATAATACTGCTGAAATTTACAGGGCATAATGCTGCATCATGTATTCTTCTATTGCCAGCGCTCTTGCTTCCAGGTCTTTATTTTTAATGTATTTTTTTATATCCTGCTCCTCACTCAGCAATTCCTTTTTATACACGTTTGTAAAAGGAAAATAATTTATTGCAAAATGCCACTGGTCCCTGATGGTTGAAAAAATACCTGCATCAGCCTCCATCAGTGTGTTGTAATTTAAAAACACTACACTATCAACGGGTAACGAACGGGCATGTTGTAAGATCTCTTCATAATAATGTACCCATACTTTTAAAAACCGGTCCGTTTCCTTTTCAAATATTTTTTCCAGGCCTTTTCTTTTAAACAATTGCCATTTCAGTTTAGACAATCCTCTTTTTTGCTGAAACCGTTTTTCATTCATTTTAAACTCCCTGGTAATTAACGAACTTACAGTAGCATTAAAATTCCGTACGACTATAACATAATATGCAGAGGGAATTAATTTACTGTACTCACCAAGAAACAAACAGGTACGGGGGTCTTTCCATCCCCACTCATCATGCTTCCTGTTCCTGGTTTCCAGCATACCTTTCAATTCCATCTGTTCTATCTCCGATAACCGTCCGGGAGTTTTGGTGATAAGCCCGGTATCAGGAAAGTTTCTTTTCTTTAAAAATTTCTGGTGCAGGCTTAAAAATTCAGCATCTTCAAAATGCCCCTGTTCATTTCCAATACCCGGGCCTAATAAATTATTACCAATAAAAAGTCCGCAACGATTTAACCATTGGGTTACTACCGACGTTCCTGAACGATGCATGCCTGCAATGATAAGTACTTTGGAATTCATGAATTAATGTAACGGTTTAAAAAAGGAATATTGCTTTTCAAGTACCCCGGTAAAAGTGTGGTTTGCTTTTTATGCAGATTTGTTTTTACAAAAGCCACCATTTTATTTACACAGTGGATAATGGTTTCATTATCGGTATTGATATAAATATCCGGGGCCAGCGGGTCCTCAAACGGATCGTTGATACCGGTAAGGTTATTAATTCTGTCCGGATGATGTAAAGGAAGAAATGCTTTTTGATAGAGGCCCTTGGTATCACGTATCTTTAATGTTTCAACAGAGCAATCAATGAATGCTGTTAATACATCGGGATAAGTTGTTTTAACTTCATTACGTATCTCCTCATAGGGATTAATGGCGCAAATGATCACTACAACACCGTGTTTGGACAGTTGGTGCGCCACAAAGGCCATGCGGCGCATATTTTCAAAACGATCCTGTCTCGAAAATCCTAAGCCCTTGCACAAGGTGGCACGATATTCATCTCCATCGATGATCTCTGTTTCAATACCCTGTTTCAGCAATTCTGCTTCTGCAGCTCTTGCTAAAGTACTTTTACCCGAACCCGACAACCCACAAAATTGAATGATCATTTTAGTTTTGTTTAAAATGAATGGACTTACTTTTTACAGAACAGTTTAAAATCCATTCAATAAAAAGATGAACAATAAATTAAAATGGTTGGGTAAATATGTTGTGTGTGATAGCAGAACAAAAATAATACACGTGGCGTAGCCACTGAATTAAAATTTTTTAATTTTATTTTAATCCGTTTTTAATTTACAAGCGGTTAACACAACTGCTTAAAAAAAGTCGTTGCAATAAATCAGTGAGTAATTTAAATTGCTTTTACTTCGGCGCAAAGGTCTTGTAACACTTTTTTAGCGTCGCCGAATAACATACTTGTTTTAGGTTGAAAGAAGAGATCATTTTCAATACCGGCATAACCGGGTTTCATACTGCGTTTATTTACAATTACAGTTTTGGCCTGTTCAACTTCTAATATGGGCATTCCATAGATGGGTGAGGCCGGATCATTTTTTGCAGCAGGATTTACCACATCATTGGCACCCAATATCAATACCACATCAGTAGTTTTAAATTCGTCATTTGCATTTTCCATTTCCATCAGTTTATCATAACTCACATCTGCTTCGGCCAGCAATACATTCATGTGCCCGGGCATACGTCCGGCTACAGGATGAATGGCATAATTTACTTCCACCCCTTTTTCAGTTAATATTTTTTCCAGCTCATGACAAATATGTTGTGCCTGTGCTACCGCCAAACCATAACCCGGAACAATCATTACTTTAGTAGCATAGCCCATTACCATTGCAGCATCTGCCAGGCTTATTTCTTTGTAATTGCCTTGCGTCTTTGCAGGGCCACCTTCAACAGCAGCTTTATTTCCACCGCCGAAAGAACCGATCAATACATTCGTTAACGAACGGTTCATCGCTTTACACATCAGTATGGTAAGCAATGTACCTGCAGCACCAACTAATATACCACCTGTAAGCATGGCTTTGTTATCATATAAAAAGCCACCGCATGCTGCAGCCACACCGGTAAAGGAATTTAAAAGAGAAATTACTACCGGCATATCTGCGCCGCCAATCGGCATTACAAATAATATTCCGTAGATGAATGCAAAAAAACCAATCAGCAAAAAAGGAATGTACATGCTGCCGATATTTGATTGATATGCCCAAACTGCTGTTCCAATTACCAGCACCAGCACGATCATGTTTACTATATGCTGGCCTTTAAAAGAAAAATCTTTTACCTTACCATTCAACTTTCCCCATGCAATGATACTGCCGGTGTAAGAAATAGTACCAATGATGGCACCTGCAACAATAGTGATATAATGACCAACTGTTGCCAGTTCTGCAAAAGCTGTTTCAGGAGATGCTTCATGTAATTTATAAATATGATAAAACTCTGCCGCAGAAATTAATGCTGCACAGGCGCCGCCCATTCCATTGAATAAACTCACCATCTCCGGCATTGCCGTCATCTTTACTTTTTTTGCAGAGAGCGTTCCTGCAACAGTACCAATCAGTAAACCTGCAAATATCCAGGCATAGTTGTGTAGTTTTTCACCATTGTCTTCATACAAAAAGATGGTACCGAAAATTGCAACCGTCATACCAAATGCCGCTACCAGGTTTCCTTTACGTGCACTGGCAGGATTGGATAACATTTTAAGCCCAAGAATAAAAGTTACAGAGGCAATAAGATAACAGAGTGTGAGTAGGTTAAGTTCCATTCGTATATTTTTTCAAGCTGTGGCACAGAGGCCGCAGAAATTTTTATTTAAAGTATCTTTTAATTATAACAGTAATTCCCAACTTGACAAATTCCAAAATATCAGCGTCTGCATTTTAAGCCCCTTCAGGGGTTTGGGGCATCATTTCTTCTTCTTAAACATTTCCAGCATTCTATCCGTCACTACAAATCCACCCACTACATTTAAGGTACCGAGTATTACTGCAAAAAAGCCCAGGCCCAACGCCAGGTAATTATCTGTTTCGGCTTTGCCCATTACAATAATAGCACCGATGATCACCACACCATGAATGGCATTGGCACCACTCATTAAAGGGGTATGCAACACACTGGGTACCCGGCCAATCACCTCTATCCCTACAAATATCATCAGGATAACGATATAGATGATCTGCTGATTTTCAGAAATCCATGCTAAAATATTTTCCATGTTTTTAGTTAATTAGTTTGTTGGTTCATTAGTTAATTGGTATAACCGCCACAATGCAATTATCCATTATTAATTATTGCATTCACTCTTTCATTTGTAATCACTCCGTCATGTACCACACAGGTTCCTTTTACTAAGTCATCTTCAAAATTTAAATTGACAGCGCCTTCTTTAGTAATAACCAGTTGCAAAAAGTTCAGGATATTTTTTCCGTACAATTTACTGGCATCACTGGGCATCGTACCTGCTAAATAGGAGTTGCCTACAATACTTACACCATTGTAAATTACGGTAGTATCTGTTTTGGTTAATTCGGTATTGCCCCCTGTAGCTGCTGCCAGATCTATTACCACCGAACCATTCTTCATACCTTCTATCATGGCTGTGGTAATTAATACCGGCGCTTTTTTGCCGGGTATCTGCGCCGTGGTAATTACAATATCTGCTTTGGCAACACTCTCTGCAATTTTTGCTTTTTGTCTTTGCAAAAATTCTTCTGTTTGTTCTACTGCATACCCTCCGGCTTTGCTGGCATCAGCAGCGCCTTCCACTTCTACAAATTTTGCACCCAGGCTCATCACTTCTTCTTTTACCGCAGGGCGGGTGTCAAAAACTTCTACCACTGCACCTAAACGCTTTGCTGTTGCAATAGCTTGTAATCCTGCAACACCTGCTCCCAGTATCAACATTTTTGCAGGCGGCACACTACCGGCTGCGGTCATAAACATGGGGAAATATTTAGGAAATAAATTGGCTGCCGTCAGCACTGCTTTGTATCCTGCAATGTTGGCCTGGCTGCTGAGTATATCCATGCTTTGCGCCCTTGTAGTACGTGGCAGCATATCCATACTAAAAACAGTAACGCCTTTTGCAGCCCAGTCTTTCATTAATGACGCATTGAATAAAGGCTGAAACACACCGAGAACGATTTTTGATTTCAGGTTATCGATTTCGGATTGCTGTGGTGTATTAATAGAGAGAATGATATCACTGCTTTGCAGAATCTCTGCCCGGGATTTTATTGTTGCTCCTGCCTCGGTATATTTATCATCATTGGCAAAAGCCTTTGCACCGGCATTGCTTTCGATACAAACATTTACATTCCATTTTTTAAGGGTAGCTAAATGTTCTGGCAGTAAAGAGACTCTGGTTTCGGGGGATGGTTCTTTTAAAACGCCTATTGTCATAAGAAAATTAATTGCTGCTAAGGTACAGAAATTGACTCTATCTCCTTAAAAAATCAATATGACTTTAAACAGGATTTTTCAACCGGCGTTGACGGTTATCATCAAAACCTGAGACTGAAGTGTTGTTTTACTTTAATATCATTATTTAAAGTAACTATACCAATAAAAAACAAGTCGATGGTAAGTGTTACCGCAGGATGCTGCTTAATTACATCCCAGGCAGCTTCCATTTCG
The DNA here is from genome assembly GCF_054783275.1 of Ferruginibacter profundus. Lineage (NCBI taxonomy): Bacteria > Pseudomonadati > Bacteroidota > Chitinophagia > Chitinophagales > Chitinophagaceae > Ferruginibacter > Ferruginibacter profundus. Next base: position 1,226,401 of record NZ_BAAGQW010000002.1, read on the forward strand.
GCACTCCAGTGAATATCATCAAAAATAAGAATGCTTGAAGGAGAGGAAACTCTCAGTAATTGTGTAAAATAATCCAGTGTGGGTAGCTTGCGGTGATTGCCATCTATAAAAACAAGACCGGTATTTTGTAATTGCTGTAAAAGTGGTGGCAGGGTAATAGTAAAATCGCCTTCGGTTAAAACAATATTTTTCAGCCGGAGCTGATCAAAACTTTGTTGTGCAATTTGGGCAATATTTTTTGCTCCTTCGCAGGTAAATACCTGTGCATTGGTATTGCCCGAGGCCAGGTATGCAGTAGTAATACCAAATGAAGTACCTAATTCCAAAATTGTTTCAGGCTGATAATATTGAACCATTCTAAACAACAATTGCGAAAACTTCTTTGGTTTTAAAGACGACCGGGCAATATCTTTCACCACCCTTGTATTGGTTTTTATAACCGATGAACCGGCACCAAAATCCTCTACTTCAATTGCCGTGGTATTGTGCAGTAGCTCCTGCCTTCTTTTTTCAATAGCAGTATAACAACCGTATTCTTTTTTATCATTCAATACATGAATAATAAAATCAAATACAAAAGGCGAATGAATGCCATGGCCTTTTCCATTGGAAGCAGTAAAGTAATACTGCAGGTATTTTTTGGCTAACTGAAATTTGCTGTACATGCTATTTCAAAAATACGGAAGGGTAAGGAAGTTTGTTTCTTTTCTTTGCAACGAAATAAATTATGGCCAGTAATAAAAAGGCTATTGCATATTTCATAAATTGTTCACTATATGGTTCATGGTAATTAGTCGACCATGATGATGGCAGGTAGTCATTGTACCTGTTAATAAATTTTTCAATTAACCTTATATTTAAAAAAAGCAGGAAAAGCAAAGTGTACAAACGATTACTTCTCAGTTTTCTAAACAACAAAAGCAACCCGGCAAAATACGGCAAATACATTCTAAAACAAAACCACTTCATTGAATACGCTGCCGTACGGGGAGTGAAAGAGTACCATTCGTATGGATTTTGTCCATACCATGCCATAAACAATTCAACTGAAAAATAAATTAAAATATAAAAAGAGCACCACGCTGCCATAGTATTACATACATACAAAAGATTGCACGATTCTGCTTTAAATGTAGCTTTTAAAAAAGTAGTGCCAATCAAAAGCAGTATTGCTGCAAATACGTAGATGGAAAGATAGAACCCTGAAAAAAAATAAAAATAAAATGCCGGATCGTATATCATTTCTTCTCCCAGACTTGAAATGAATAGGGATAAGCATGCTTCGCATCAAAATCAAAGTCTTCGTTGGATTTTAATACCCATGTATTATCATCTATTGCAGGAAAGAAAGCATCAGCATCATTAAACGAATGGTGTACCCTGGTTAAATAAATCCTATCCGTAACATCCATACTTTGTTTATAAATCTCACCACCGCCGATAATAAATATTTCTTTGCAATTGGCTTCAGCAGCTTTTGCCAGTGCTTCTTCAATATCTTTTGCCACCATCACCCCTTCTGCATTCCATCCGGCTTGCCTTGTAATTACAATATTTATTCTGCCGGCCAGTGGCTTTCCTAAACTTTCATAGGTTTTGCGGCCCATAATGGCAGGTAAACCCCAGGTGGTGTTTTTAAAAAACTTCATATCGTTGGGTAAGGTCCACAGTAATTCACCTTCCCTGCCAATGGCATTATTTTCGGATGCTGCTACAATTATTGAGATCATAAAAACAAAAATAAGGAATCTGCTGCGAAGAATATGGCCCGCAGATTTCGCAGATGTCGCAGAAAAACAAAAACTGTATTTCACTCAGCGATATCTGCGAAATGTGCGGGACTATTTTTTAGTTCTTCAGAATTTTAAATTCCACACGGCGGTTCAGCTGGCGTCCTTCGTCTGTTTCATTGGTGGCAACAGGCTTGGTTTCGCCATACCCTTGTGATATAATTCTTGATGCGGCAATGCCTTTGGATAAAATGTATTCTCTTACCGATTTGGCCCTGTTATCACTCAGGGTAAAATTATAGGTATCAGAACCTTTACTATCCGTGTGGGCACTCATTTCAATTTCCACATTTGGATAATCATTTAAGAATTTCACCACCCGATCCAATTCCACAAAAGATTCCGGCCTTAAATTGTATTTATCAAAATCAAAGAATACATTGTTTAAACGGAACACCTGCCCGATTTCTATCGGTGCTAAATACAGGTCCTTATGAATTTCCTTGTAGCCTGCTTTTATTAAAGAATCCAAATTTAAATTTTCGGAGATGGCAAAGAATTTATCTGCCGATGCCCTGATACTGTAATTTTTATCATAGGGCAACACAATTTTAAACGAACCGTCAATAGGGCTGCTCACGCCATTGCCTGCATCAGCGCCATCAGGCAAGGTCTGGTATATCAATTGCGCTGTTAATGGTTCTTTTGTTTTTGCATTGTATACATTACCGCTCACCAACACCACAGGATTGGGTTTTTCTTTTTCTAAAAGTTTCACTCTTACTATATCGCTGGCACCAAAAGCCCCATCGCTCGATGTGAGGTACGCATATTCTCCCCCTGCATCCAGGGTAAAAAATGCTTCGGAGCCTGCTGTGTTTATTGGTGCTCCAAGATTTACAGGATCACTCCACTTTGTCCAGCTGTCATCTAAACGTTTACTCATCCAGATATCATTTTCACCCAAACCTCCCGGCCTGTCGCTGCTGAAATATAATGTAACACCATCAGCCGCAATAAAAGGGCTCATCTCATTATAATCAGGCAGGTTTATTTTTTTGCCTAAACTTTTCGGTGCCGTCCAGATATCATTGCCTTCTAAAAAAGAAACATACAGATCATTATCAGTACTGTTTTTTTTATCGGTCATGTAGAACAATAAGGTCTTTCCATCATGGCCCATAGAAGCACCGATCTGCTGCGTAAAACTAAACTTATTAAAATTCCTGATCTTCAGCATTTCGGCATTGGTCCAGCTGTTATCCGGCCTTTTGTGAATCATACTTACCCCCATACCTAAATACTGCCCGTCAATAAAAGAACCTTTCAATAAGATGGTATTTAAATCCGGCGATATCCAGTACACGGCATTATACTGGGAGGCATTTACTTTAGCACTTAAATGTTTGGCCTTGCTCCATTTTCCGGCACTATCCCTGGTAGAATACCAGATATCCTGCGAATTGGGTACTGTTTGATATTGAATATTGGCAGGATCATTTTGGCGGATAAAGAACAACAGATCGCCATCGGCAGAAATAGTGGGCCTCATTTCGGGGTGAGCAGTATTGATCAATTCACCCAGGTTTTCCACTTTGATGATGGTAGATTCTTTAATTACGTTTTCCTTTTGCTCTTTTAAAGTGGTATCAATGGCAGGCTGTGCTGCGGCAGTTACAGCACATAGAATGAGTGCTGAAAAAGTAAATATTTTCTTCATAGAATATAGTTGGCCACGACTATAACGAAAAAATGAGGAAAATAGTACGGGCTTAAAACAAATTTTCCATAGTAATTTCCTGCTGAACAAAGCCAATACTATGCATATTTTCCACAATACCGTAGGTAGAAATAATGGTAATAAAAAGCGATTTTTTAGTTTTTGTTTTTTCCTGGAATATCATCATCTTTTTCCGCAGCTCATCTGCATAAGCTTTAGTAATAGAAAAAGGCTTATCGTAAAATTTAGCTTCGCAGATATTAATCACATTGTCATTCCTGTCAATCAATAAGTCTATTTGTGTACCTTCGCTTACGGTATTGCCTTTATAGGCAAAGCTGTATTGTTCTGTATATACTGCCGCAATACCAAGAGCAGTTTTAATTTTTTGAATATGCTTCATGCAAGCATTTTCAAAAGCATAACCACTCCAGCTTTTATAACTTGAAGCAGCAGCTAATTGCAACCAGTTAATATTTTTTTTATTGCGTATGAACTTCAGGTAAAATAAAGAATACTCATCAATAAGCCTGTACAGGGTTTCTTTTTTTATTTTATCAAATGGAGAATACGCGGTAATAAAATCAGATTGCTCCAATTCGGTTAATAGCTTACTGAAACTGCCCCCGTCTTTTAGTTTTACTATTGCCAGTAATTCCTTTCTTGATAACCCTTTTTGTTTGGAGGCTAATGCCTGTATTATGCTTATATGCTGCCTGGCATTTACAAAAAGAGCATTATATAAATTATCAAATTCATTTACCAGCAAGCCATTTTTTTCAAAGCAGATGCGGCTTATATTTTGTGCTGCACTTTGTCCCTTTTTTATTTCTTTTAAATAATGCGGTATACCCCCTAATGCCATGTACAATTGCAAAATATGATAGCGGGATAGTATAACACCGTTGTATTTTAGGTAGGCCTCTGTTTCGCTTAAACTAAAAGGTTGCAGATGCATACGCTTAGTTACCCTGTTATGCAGGCCGCCCCTGTTATTAATCACTTTACTTGCCATCCATGATGCGGCCGATCCACAAATAATCAACAATATATTTTTAGTACTTGCCCAGCTATTCCAAAACCAATCCAGCGCCGGCAAAAACCCGGCTTTATGTGCATCCAGCCAGGGCAGTTCATCAATAAACACTATCAATTTTTTAGTATTCAAACTATCAAGGTAATCGGCCAATTGATGAAAAGCTTCCATCCAGTTTGCAGGAATACTTTTACCTGTTCTTTTTTTGCTTTGTTTTGCAAGTGCCATCGCAAAGCTTTGTAATTGCTGACCGGTTCCTGCATTCAGAATTCCGCTAAATTCAAAATGCATACGGTTGTCAAAAAAAGTTTTAATAAGATAGGTCTTCCCTACCCGCCTTCGTCCGGTAACAGCAAGCATGTCAGCTGCACTGGCTAACTCAATTTCGGCAAGCATTTTTTGCTCTTCCTGCCGTCCTATAATTATCTTTTTCATTTACAAATTTAAATTATTGCTAGCGGAATCTACACAAATATACATAGATTCCGCTAGCAATAATTTTTAACACAGGCCATAAATTATTTTGCAAAAGACAAAAAACACAAAGAAGAAATATTTTATTGCCAGCGGAATCTATACTTATACAACTACATTCCGCTGGCAATAATGGTAGCTTACACGGCCACCGGCGCCTTTATCCCCGGATGAGACTGATAATTGAGCAATTCAAAATCTTCATATTTAAAACTGAAAATATCTTTTACTTCGGGATTGATTTTCATTGTTGGTAATGGAAATGGGGTACGTGTTAATTGCAGGTTCGCTTGTTCAAAATGATTGCTGTATAAATGTACATCGCCAAAACTATGTACAAATTCTCCCGGTTCTAAATCACAAACCTGTGCAATCATCATGGTTAATAAAGCATAGGAGGCGATATTAAAAGGCACACCTAAAAATACATCTGCGCTGCGTTGGTACAACTGGCAACTTAATTTTCCGTTGGCTACGTAAAATTGAAACAGGCAATGACAAGGCATCAGTTTCATCTTTGGCAATTCCGCCACATTCCAAGCACTGATGATCATGCGCCTGCTATCGGGATTATTTTTTACCTGGTGAATCAGGTCTTTTACCTGGTCTACCTCCACCCCATCAGCTCCTGTCCAGCTGCGCCATTGTTTGCCGTAAACCGGCCCCAGGTCACCATTTTCATCAGCCCATTCGTCCCATATTTTTACATTGTGTTCTTTTAAATAGCCAATATTGGTATCGCCCTGTAAAAACCAGAGCAATTCGTAAATAATACTTTTTAAATGCGTTTTTTTAGTGGTCACCAAAGGAAATCCTTTGCTAAGATCAAAGCGCATCTGGTAGCCAAAAACGCTCCTGGTGCCGGTACCGGTACGGTCACTTTTATCCGTTCCGGTTTCAATTATATGTTTAACTAGATCAAGGTATTGTTGCATGAGTGCAAAATAAACGAAAAGTTGAAAGTCAAGATCCGAAACTTATTAAGACTTGTTTAAAGTGCATTTATGCAATTCTTTAAAATCTGCTTCTTAAATGACATGAACCATTTTACCACATTAATTATCCTGCTCTTCCCTTTTAAATTATTAGCTCAAGATGCAAAAAAAGACAGCAATGCATGCAAATGCCAACGTAATTTTCAAGTAAGGTATCCCGACCTCCCCGACGAAAATAAATTATCCGGAACGGTGATCGTTGAATATGAAATAGATTCGGCGTGTACTGCTGGCAACGCAAAGATTGTACAAAGTCTTGGCTCTGAATATGATAAAGAAGCACTGAGGGTCGTCAACCTTATGATATCTTTCCAAAACAACTGTAACCTCAAATGTAAAAGTTATTGGTGTAATAAAAGAAAAGTAAGATTTCCTTTAACCTTCGCTAATCCAGACGATGATTAGCCAGCCATCCAAAAAACTCCCCAAATCGAAAACCCCAAACCTCAACCATCAACTATGAACTATCAACTAAGCCCTATCTTTGCAGCGGAGAAATTATCATGAGTAAAAAAGGAAAAGTTTTAATGGCGATGAGCGGCGGTATAGACAGTACCGTAGCGGCTTTGATGCTTCATAAGCAAGGGTATGAAGTGGTGGGCATTACCATGAAAACATGGGATTATGCCAGCAGTGTAGGTACCTCCGGCAAAAAAGAAACCGGCTGCTGCAACCTGGATAGTTTTAATGATGCCCGGCAAGCCGCTGTACATCACGGCTTTCCGCATTTTATTTTGGACATACGGGAAGAGTTCGGCGATTTTGTAATTGAGAATTTTGTGGATGAATATATTGCCGGCCGTACACCCAACCCCTGTGTAATGTGCAATACGCATATCAAATGGCGGGCACTGATGAAACGTGCCGATGCCTTAGGCTGCGATTTTATTTCTACAGGCCACTATGCACAGGTGCACCAGCATACCAACGGCAGGTATTTTTTACGCAAAGGCCTGGATGAAACCAAGGACCAAAGCTATGCCCTGTGGGGATTACAGCAGGATTTGCTGAGCAGAACTATTTTACCATTAGGCACTTACCGCAAAACAGCAATACGCCAGATGGCGCATGATTTTGGCTACCCCGAACTGGCTAAAAAAAGCGAGAGCTACGAAATTTGTTTTGTGCCTGATAACGACTACCGCGGCTTTTTAAAACGCAAGGTAGACGGCCTGGAAGAAAGAGTGGACGGCGGTTCTTTTGTAGATAAAAATGGCAAGATTCTAGGTAAGCACAAAGGCTATCCTTTCTATACCATCGGTCAGCGTAAAGGCCTGGATATTGCTTTAGGCAAGCCGGCATTTGTTACCGAGATCATCCCCGAAACCAATACCGTGGTACTGGGCGAAGAAGATGACCTGAACCGCACCGAAATGAAAGTGACCAAACTCAATTGGTTAAAATACGAAGGCGTTACTGAAGGTATGGAAGCCGTAACGAAGATCCGCTATAAAGATAAAGGTGCGCTTTCTAACCTCTTTACATACGAAAATGGCATCAATGTACGTTTTTATGATAATGTAAAAGGTATTGCCCCCGGGCAGAGTGCTGTTTTTTATGAAGGTGATGATGTGATCGGCGGAGGAGTTATTCAGCGGAATGAGCAGCCTTTTAGCTTATAATAGCGTCTGTAATGTATAACTTATGAGAAAATTATTTTCCTTTATTGCCATCGCTTCACTGGTTACGTTTAGTGCCTGTAAAAAAACTACAGAGGAATTCCCTACTGCCCCGTTAAGCGATTATTTCCCCCTAACAGTAGGCAAGTACATTACTTACAGCCTGGATTCTATCGTTTATTATGATAATTTCGGTACTTCGGCTTCCACAAAAAGCTACCAGGTAAAACAGGTGGTGGATGCACAGGTTACAGATAACCTGGGCAGGCCCGGCTACCGTATTATAAGATATATCCGCAGCACACCAACTGCAGCTTGGGTGGCCGATAATACTTTTATGGCTATCAATACGGGCACTACTCTTGAATGGGTGGAGAACAACCTGCGTTTTATGAAATTAAAAGAACCTATCCAGCAGGATTATACCTGGAAAGGCAACTCCTACATCAATACCAATTCGCAAACGCCTTATCTTAAATATTATGATGATTGGGATTATTATTACGACAGCCTGAATATGCCTGCAAAAATTGGTGCTTTAACTGTTGACAGCACTATTAAAGTTTCTGAAATAGACGACCAAACTGCAATTGACAGAACTTTTAGCGAAGCCAAATATGCAAAAGGTATTGGCCTGGTATACCGCAATTTTTTGTACTGGAACAAAGGCAATGCCAATGGCACTTATTCTGATAATTCCTACGGCGTTATTTTAAAAATGATCGACCACAATTAAAGATATACTTACAAAAAACTTATAGCTGCATGTACCATGCAGCTTTTTTATTGCCCTATTTTTTCAGCCTGGTATAGGTAGAAAAATCGGTAGAAGGAATATGCTCTGTTTCTCCCAGTTGTCTTAATAAGGTTACCAGCTGCCCCCTATGAAAAGTTGCATGATTAAAAAGATGTAACAGCATATCAGCTACCTTCATTGTAAACGGTTCTTTGTTACGTACAAAAGCAAATACATCAGTCAACTGAGCATCGTTAGCAGCATTTACCCAGGCGGCCCATTGCCGGCTTTGATCAGCAAGGCCTGCAACAGCATCTGCAAAACTGCCTTTAAAAGTTTCACTTAAAGCACTGATGTTTTCTACTAACTGAAGCCGTTGCCACCAGATATTTTCGGCCTGCCACATATGCACTACTGTTTTGTATACAGAAGGGAAACTGCTTACTATTTCCTGCTGTATCTTTTCTTCGTTAAGCTTTGCAATTCTTTCAAATAAGATATTATTGGCCCAAACATTATAAGCGGCATACTGTTGTAATAATTCCTTCATGGTTTTCTGTACTTTTGAATACCCTAAATTATCAATTATTACTTACAACAGTATCAATTAAAAAACATGTCTGAAAAAAAAATGCCGCTTACAGGTTTCAGTTCTCTCGCCATTCATGCCGGCCATACCGCCGATCCTAACTATGCACACTTAACGCCTATTTACGCCAGCAGCACGTATGTGTTTGACGAAGCAGAGCAAGGTATGCGCAGGTTCAGCGGCGAAGAAAAAGGGTATATCTACAGCCGTTGGGGCAACCCCACCATCTCTGAATCAGAAGAAAAAATTGCAGCACTGGAAAGTTTTGGTGTTACAGATCATGCAGGCAACCCTTTGGAATTGAAAGCCATTTTGCATTCCAGCGGTATGGCGGCATTAAGCACATTACTCATCAGCAATTTAAAAAGCGGTGACAAAATTCTTACACATTTTTCTTTATACGGCGGCACACAGGATTTAGTAGAAAGAATTTTACCCCCATTGGGTATTGAAGCCATCATTGCCGACCTGAGGGATCTGAATAAAGCGGCAGAACTGATGAAAGCAGATAGTGCCATTAAAATGTTGTATTTAGAAACGCCTGCCAATCCCACTTTAAATTGTGTGGATATTGAAGCACTTACCAATCTTGCCCAACAACATAACCTTATTGTTGCCTGCGACAATACGTTTGCAACACCATATTTACAACAGCCTTTTAAATATGGTGTGGATTATGTTTTTCATAGTACCACCAAATTTTTAAATGGTCATGGCACAGCCATTGGCGGCGTGCTGCTAGGAAGAGATATAGAAAAAATGAATACGCATGTTACTAAAGTGCATCGTTTATTAGGCGGCAACAGCAATCCTTTTGATGCCTTCTTATTAACCATGGGCATGAAAACTTTAGAAGTTCGTATGGACCGCCATTGCCATAATGCCATGGAAGTAGCTCATTTTTTAGAGCAGCATCCTGCTATCAGCAAAGTGAATTATTTAGGATTGCATTCGCATCCTGATTATAAGACCGGTGCCAGACAAATGCGTCACCCGGGCGCCATGCTGAGCTTCGAAATGAAAGATGGCCTGGAAGCAGCTAAAAAATGTATCGACAACTTACAGATGTGCATACGTGCAGTTTCGTTAGGCACCTGCGATACTTTACTTTGCCACCCTGCAAGCATGACGCATTTCAGTGTGCCCAAAGAAAAAAGAGAACTATATGGTATTACCGATGGCTTGATACGCATGAGTGTAGGTATTGAAAACGTACAGGATATTTTAATGGATTTAGAACAGGCGCTGAGATAAAAATGAACAACAGTAAAAAGATATCCCTGGCCATAATTTATTTCATACTCTCTACGGCAATCACCTGGTGGTTTGTGGATGTGTGCCCGCTGTACAGCAGCCTGCAGCAAAAATTATTATCAACAGGTATTGCAGGTGCTAAGTGGAGTTTGCAAATTGCTGCAGCTTTTTTCTTTTTAAAAAATAAAAAATGGGATTTTATAAAAAATATTGGCGCAACCTGTTTGGCAGGCTCCATAATTTTATTGCCTTATGCGGTGATGGCCACATGGAGCCATTATAATTCAGCAACATTTTTTGTTTCGTCTTTGTTGATTGCAGTAGCAGTAATGATCGCTTTATATTTCAGTAATGTAAAAAATACCGGTGTATCACTCACATGGTTTCGGGGCTGGATCATTTGCCTGGCCATTGCCATAACATTACAATTAACAGTTGTATTTTCAGTCATAAAATTTTAATAATGCCAGTAATCATAAGAAAAGCAGTTCAGGAAGATTGTGCCCGGATGATGGAACTCATCAGGGAGTTAGCCATATATGAAAAAGCACCCGAAGAAGTAACTGTAGATTTTGACCATTTTGTAAAAAGTGGTTTTGGAGAAAACCCGGTATGGTGGGCATTTGTTGCCGAAGACAATGGCCGGGTAGAAGGCTTTGCATTATGGTATGTACGCTACAGTACCTGGAAAGGGCAACGCATGTACTTAGAAGATTTGCTGGTTACAGAAAAAATGAGAGGCAGGGGTATTGGTAAATTATTATTTGATAGCCTTATTGAAGAATGTAAAGCACAACAATTCAGCGGTATGATGTGGCAGGTATTAGACTGGAATGAACCGGCAATAAATTTTTATAAAAAATTAGCAGGGGTAAAGTTTGATGGGGAATGGGTGAATTGCAGTATTAATTTCCCGTTACAGCCATTTTAATTTCACAATACTTATTCTTACAGGCAACTTTTTAATAATGTATCTTGTCCGTATATTGACTAACGCTTATACATCATTATGAGAAGCTATTTCCGTTCGAAAATACCGGTACTATTACTATTGACCATCTGCTGCATTGCTTTTTTCACAGCTTGCAGAAAAAACACTAATGAAAACACTTTATTAAGCCCTCCCGATTTAACTACCAAAGTAACTTCTTCCGTAAGCGGTTTTGTTACCGATGAAAACGACCTGCCCGTAAAAAACGCCAGCGTTCAGTTTGGTACAGCTATAATTACCACAGATAAATATGGTTATTTTGAAGCAAAGAATGTTGAGGTGGTAAAAGACGCGGCAACGGTTACTGTTACAAGACCCGGTTATTTTAAAGGTATCAAAACCTATATTGCACAAGCTGGTAAAAGTGCTTTTTTCAGAATAAAACTTATCCCAAAAACTATAGCAGGAACAGTTAGTGCAAGTGCAGGCGGTACCGTTACATTAAGCAATGGATTAAGTATCACCTTACCTGATAACAGCGTTATTACCACTACTACCAATACCGTTTATACCGGCACTGTAAATATTGCCGCTTACTGGATAAATCCTGTCAGTAATGAATTACCTCAAATAATGCCAGGCGATTTACGTGGCGTAAACTCTGATGGAAATGTACAATTATTAAGCACTTATGGTATGGCTGCTGTTGAATTAACCGGAACCGGCGGAGAGTTATTACAAATTGCATCCGGCAAAAAAGCTATATTAAGTTTACCAATTCCTACTGCTTTATCTTCAACAGCACCTGCAACAATTCCTTTATGGTATTTTGATGAAATCAATGGCTTATGGAAACAGGAAGGCAGTGCAAATAAGACGGGCAGTAACTATATAGGAGAGGTAAGTCATTTTTCTTTTTGGAATTATGATGTGCAAGGACCTCTTGTACAGTTTGATTGTACTATTATTACTGATGTCAATAGCTTTCAATCCGTTGCCAACGCAATTGTAAAAATTTCCAGTGTAAATAACCCCGCTAATTTTAGATATGCGCATACCAATGCCGCAGGTTATGTCAGTGGCCCGGTTCCCGGTAATGCACAATTGTTACTGGAAGTATTTAGTTCAGGTATTTGTACCACACCTGCATATTCAACTACATTTACCACCACCAATGTCCCTGTTTCTTTAGGCAACATCAATATTTCTACCAATAATGCTATTGCAATAATAAGCGGCACAGTCACCAATTGCAGCAACAACCCCGTGAGCAATGGATATGTTTTTGTATCGGAATTCAATGAGTACAATAAATACCCGCTAAACAGCAATGGCAGTTTTAGCTTTTCAAGAATTATGTGTGGCAATACTTCAAGTATCACTCTGTTTGCAGAAGATACAGCCACTTTACAACAAAGCGCTCCTATCAATATTACCATACATCCCGGAGCTAATGCCGCAGGCAATTTAACTGCCTGTGGTATTTCTTCACAGGAATATTTTTATTACAGCATAGATGGTACAAATTATTTGCTGACAACTCCGCAAGACAGTATTTCATTTACAGGTTCAGCAACCTCCCCTGAAGGTTACGTTACTGCCCAGGACAAACCGGTAAGCACTCATTTTACCTACATAGATTTCCGTGGATTTGGTATGGCTGCAAACAGTAACCAGGAACTCAGGGAATTTGTTACCTCTAAAATACCTTCCCAGGTTTTACTTCCAACAAACCCTTTTACTTATGTAAACATCATAGAATACGGCCCTGTTGGACAATTTGTTTCAGGAAATTTTTCAGGCATTTTTGCTGAAAGAACTAATGGAAGTGCTACTCATATAGTTTCCGGCTCTTTCAGAACAAGAAGAAGAACCTGATTTTTTGAACTAAAATCTTCTGCTTTCCCATATCAGCACATGTTGTAAATTTGCAACACAAAAAAAGTTTCAATAAAGATGTATTGTACAAAAGTGCGATTCCGAGGTGGCACACAAATCTCTCCCGGAACAGGCGCCATTAATGTGTGCTGCATCAGGATAACTGTTTAAACAAAATAAATTATTTATGGCAGAAAAAATTACAATGGGTACCAACGGAAAACTACATGTGCCCAACAACCCAACTATCCCGTTTATTGAAGGCGATGGTATTGGCCCCGAAATATGGAAAGTGGCAGAAGAAGTTTTTAATACCGCTGTAGAAAGAGCTTATGGTGGCAGCCGCAAAATAAACTGGAAAGAAATGCTGGCCGGCGAAAAAGCATTTAAACAAACCGGGGAATGGCTGCCTGCCGATACCTTACAAACTGCGAAAGATTATATCGTTTCTATAAAAGGTCCTTTAACTACTCCTATTGGCGGTGGCATCCGTTCACTCAATGTAGCCATGCGGCAGGACCTTGACCTGTATGCCTGTGTGCGTCCGGTAAAATGGTTCAAAGGTGTGCCTTCCCCGGTAGTACATCCGGAGCAGGTGGATATGGTAATTTTCAGGGAGAATACCGAAGATATTTATGCCGGTATAGAATGGAAGGCCGGCAGCGCTGAAGCGTTAAAATTTGAAAAATTCCTGATTGAAGAAATGGGCGTGAAAAATATCCGTTTCCCGGGTGATTCCAGTTATGGTGTAAAACCAGTTAGTAACGAAGGCAGCAAAAGATTGGTAAGGGCTGCTATTGAACATGCGCTGGAGCACCACCTGCCTTCGGTAACGCTGGTGCATAAAGGCAATATCATGAAATTTACCGAGGGTGGTTTTAAAACCTGGGGCTATGAAGTGGCCAGGCAGGAATTTGGCGACAAAACTTTTACCTGGGACGAATGGGATCAGCTGAAGAAAGACCATGGCGAAGCACATGCCAATGAAGTACAACGTAAAGCATTAAGCGAAGGAAAATTATTGGTAAAAGATGTGATAGCAGATAATTTTTTACAGCAGATACTGATTGCACCTAAAGACTTTTCGGTAGTGGCTACTTTAAACTTAAATGGCGATTATATTTCTGATGCCCTGGCAGCCGAAGTGGGTGGTATTGGTATTGCACCGGGTGCTAACATCAACTACAAAACCGGTTATGCTGTATTTGAAGCCACACATGGTACGGCCCCAAAATTTGCAGGCACTAACAGCATGAACCCTTCTTCGGTAATTTTAAGCGGTTGTATGTTGCTGGAGTATATCGGCTGGAAAGAAGCTGCAGACCTTATCACCGATGCCTTGCAGGCGGCAATTATGCGCAAGCGGGTAACAATAGATTTTTACAATTTAATGAGCGGCGCAACCTTATTAAAAACAAGTGAGTTTGGTGCAGAGATCATAAACAATATGGGTACCGTAACCGGTGAAGCTCAATTGAAAAAAAGCTCCAGTTTGTAATACCCGTCGATTTTCGAAATACTAAAAAATACAGTAATAAAAAAGCCCGGTAATAACCGGGTTTTTTCTGCTGCTATTTTTTGGCTTGTCAGGTATTCAGATTTTATTTGTTTTCATGAGTATAGTTTCCGATGCCGTAATGATAAATAAACTATCTTTTAAACAATTTGCTAAATGGGCTGCTCAATTATTTTTCCATAAAACTGAGGGCAGGCAGATCTTTGATCTTTAGAAAATACATACCTGCAGATAACGTACTAACAAAAATGGAATTGCTGCTTTGTATAGTGGCTGCATAGCTGCGGCCCGTTACATCAAAAACTTTTACTTCACCGGTTTTATAATCCATCAGGTTAACCCCCGTAACCAGCAGCTCATTTTTTACATTCCCGTTATTTAAAATAACCGGTGCCGCATTTTTATCGCTTTTTTTAATCAGCATTCTTCCTGTTTCTTTTACCATACCATCCATGGTTACTCCCGAAATTTTATAGTAATAATTTACGGTTGTATTAGGCAGGTAATCTTCGTAGGTATAATCGGTGGTTGAACCCGGTAACACAGTACCGATCTTTGTAAAGTTGAAGCCGTCGGTACTACGCATGATCTTAAATTCTTTTACACCATCTGTAGAGCCGATTTTCCAGTTTAAAGCCACCTTATTTCCGGCTTCAATATACCTGGCCGAGTTACTGATATAGGTGATGGGTAAAATAGTGTACATAGGGAACGGACTTGTATTACCATATACGGTGCCAAACGGGTTGGAACTTATGGTAAAAAATACGGGTGTGCCATTCGGGTATCCGGATGGTACGGTAAAGGTGGCCGTGTAATTATTATTATAAATACCAAAAACCGGGTTATTGGCCGTAGTAAGCGGTGTTACGGTGCCCAAAATTGAAGAGTAAATCACCAGTTCGCTAATGGCCGGGCCGCTGGTAAGGTTAAAGGTAACTGTAACGGCACTGCCTGCAGTACCTGTTGCACTGCTTAAAGTGCCGGTATAAAGCGTGGCATGGGCCGAAAATAAAAATAACAGGGAAACAAAAAATGTAGATAATTTTTTCACAAACTCCGATTTAAAATGATTAAATAATATAAATAAAAAGCTCTTTAGCCTTTCAAAGGAGTTTGTTTCAGGTTCTTAGTCGAAAAGACAAGGAAAATAGTTGTATCGTTTTACAGATAATTTTTTACCCGGTTACATGCTGTTCATTTTATAAAAATGCAGGGTAAAACTTAAACACAGGCACTCTGCGTTTATCAATATGAGTAAAATGCTGATAATACACCAGTATTTCTGTAATTTTACCCCAAAACAATTTAATTGACATGGCAAAAATAAAAGTAGCAAATCCGGTGGTGGAACTGGACGGCGACGAGATGACAAGGATCATCTGGAAATTCATTAAAGACAAATTAATTCTCCCTTACCTGGATGTACCTATTCAGTATTATGACCTGGGTATGGAATACCGTGACGAGACCAACGACCAGGTTACTATTGATGCGGCCAATGCTATTAAAGCCTGTGGGGTAGGTATTAAATGCGCCACCATTACACCTGATGAACAAAGGGTGGAAGAATTTAAGCTGAAACAAATGTGGAAATCTCCCAACGGCACTATCCGTAATATTTTAGACGGTACCGTTTTTCGTGAGCCGATTGTAATGCAGAACGTTCCCCGTTTGGTTACAAACTGGACGGCACCTATCATTGTTGGCCGCCATGCTTTTGGCGACCAGTACCGTGCTACTGATACCGTAATAAAAGGCAAAGGAAAGTTAACCATGACCTTTACTCCGGAAGGCGGGGGTGAAGCTCAGACTTTTGAGGTGTACAATTATAAAGGCGACGGCGTTGCTATGTGCATGTACAATACCGACGAAAGTATTTATGGCTTTGCCAGGAGTTGCTTTAACATGGCACTCAGCAAAAAATGGCCTTTGTACCTGTCTACAAAAAACACTATTCTTAAAAAATACGACGGCCGCTTTAAAGATATTTTTGAAGAAGTTTACCAGAAAGAATTTAAAACTGCCTTTACCGAAGCAGGCATTACTTATGAACACCGCCTGATCGATGACATGGTAGCCAGTGCCTTAAAATGGAATGGCAACTTTGTATGGGCTTGTAAAAACTATGATGGTGATGTACAGAGTGATACTGTAGCACAAGGTTTTGGTTCATTGGGTTTAATGACTTCTGTATTGGTTACACCTGATGGCAAAACCATGGAAGCAGAAGCTGCACACGGTACCGTTACCCGCCATTACAGGGAGCACCAGGCAGGTAAACCAACATCTACCAATCCTATTGCATCCATTTTTGCATGGACGAGAGGTTTGGCCTTTCGTGGTAAATTAGATGATAACCAGCCACTGATCGATTTTTGTAATGCACTGGAAGCTGTTTGTATTGAAACCGTTGAAAGCGGCAAAATGACAAAAGATCTTGCAGTTTGTATACATGGCAACAAAGTAAAACATGGTGACCATTATCTATACACCGAAGAATTTTTAGATGCTATTGACGCTAACTTAAAAGCGAAGATGGGATTGTAAAATCTATTTAAAACAAAATAAGAAAAGGCAACTGTAATAGTTGCCTTTTTAGTTTACATTTATACCCTCATTAATCAACCAATCATATTTTTTATGAAAAAAATCAACCTGTTCCTTTTAGTAGCCACTGCATGCTGTGTAGTAGTATCCTCCTGTAATAGTGGTCTTACCGGAGAAGCTTATACCATTAAGATGAGGATGAATAAAGCTGATACTTTTCATCAGAATATCAAAATGGATATGAACATGAAGATGAATGTAATGGGCCAGGCAATGGACATGAAAATGAATATGGATGCAGGCATAACATTTGAAGTGGCCGATACTACCAGCACCGGCAAGGAATTACAATTAACCTATACCAAAATGCATATGGGAATGGATATGGGCAATAAAGCCATGGCCGCTATTAATATGGATAGCATCATGAATGAATCTGTTGGAAAAATGATCGGTAAATCGGTTCTTATAGAATTATCCCCCACCAACGAAATCACCGGGGTAAAGGGTTTTGATTCGCTGATGCTGAACAGCACCGATAACGAAGCCACCAAGCAGATGATGGAAAAAATGTTTTCGAAAGACCAGATGAATAATATGTTTGGTATGATGTTCAGTATGTATCCTTCCAAACCGGTTAGAATAGGGGAAACCTGGACCTCTAAGTCAAAAGTAAACCTTGCCAATATAGATATGCAGGTAAGCATAAAATATAAATTGGTGGGTGTTAAAAATGGCATGGCAGATATTGATGTGGATGGCCTTATTGATGGCAAAGGAGATATGAAACAAAATGGCATGTCAATTGCCATGTCGATGTCGGGCACACAAAAAGGAATGCTTACCATTGCAATGAAAGATGGTTATCTTGAAAATGGCTCTTACAAAATGGATGTAAAAGCAGATATGGAAATGGCCGGACAAAAAGTACCGATGACCATTAAAGCAGACTATTTTTTAAGCAATAAATAATTGATGAACAAGGCTGCCCATAAAGACCCGCTGCATGGTATCACTTTAAAAGCCATACTGGAATATTTAGTGAACAAATATGGTTGGGAAGAGCTGGGTGATACCATTCGTATCAATTGTTTTATTGATAACCCCAGCATTAATTCTTCATTAAAATTTTTACGCAAAACGGAGTGGGCCAGAAAAAAAGTGGAAGCGTTATATATCAGTTCTGTTGATGGTGGTTACTAAACACCAGTGCACTAAATATCGAGGGTAAAACAAGAGGTGACCATACGCTTGTTTTACCCTAACTTTATTTTACAAACTACACCTTATGTCGTCATCAACAAAAACCTATGCCGCTGTTGGCGCTATAGTTGGATGGCTTGCTTTACTATTGCAGCTATACCTTATCATTCAAAACCGCTTAGCTGGTATTCCCGAAACTATTGTACGCTACTTCAGCTATTTTACCATACTCACCAATATATTGGTAGCGCTAAGTTTTACAATTGTTTTTTTTAAAGGCATTGCAGTAACCGGCAACTTTTTTGCAAGACCGAAAACCTTAACCGCAACAGTTGTGTACATCACAATAGTTGGCTTGATCTATAATACCATTTTACGTTTTCAATGGGCTCCACAGGGATGGCCAAAAGTTGCCGATGAATTACTGCATAGTGTCATCCCATCAGGCTTTATTATTTTCTGGTTACAATTTGTGCCCAAACTAAATATTGAATGGAAAAATATTTTTCCCTGGCTGGCCTATCCCCTGTTGTACATTATCTATACATTATTACGGGGCCCGCTGGCGCATTGGTACCCTTATCCTTTTGTTGATGTAGATAGTTTTGGTTACAACAAAGTATTTATCAACTGCATTTTTGTAACATTTGCTTTTGTTGTAATTGCCGCCTTGTTTATCGGTATTGCAAAAGCAATGAGCAAACGTTCTGCATAAAAAAGAGTAAATTGTATTTGAAATACAAAGTATGGAAATACAAAAAGATATTCGCCTGGCTGTTTTAATTGATGCCGATAATGTGCCTTACAGCAATGTAAAAGGTGTAATGGAAGAAATTGCCAAATACGGCACCCCCACTTTTAAAAGAATTTATGGCGACTGGACCAAACCAACTATCAGTGGCTGGAAGAATGTGTTGCTGGAAAATGCTATCACGCCTATTCAGCAATACAGTTATACCAGTGGCAAAAACAGCAGCGACAGTGCTTTGATCATTGATGCGATGGACATTTTATACTCCGGTAAAGTAGATGGTTTTTGTATTGTAAGCAGCGACAGTGATTTTACCAGGCTGGCTACAAGGTTAAGAGAAGCCGGCATGAAAGTATTTGGCATCGGCCAAAAGAAAACCCCCAATCCATTTATTGTAGCCTGCGATAAATTCATTTACATGGAGATCATTCCTGCATTTGAAGCCGAGCCTGAAGAAACCAGCACCACAAAAACAAAAGCTGCTAATCCAAAACCTAAAGCATTAGTTGATAAACTGAATAAAGAAACATTGAAATTAATTGCTCATACCATTAATGACCTGGCCGATGAAAATGGCTGGGCCTTTTTAGGAGATGTAGGCAATTTAGTATTGAAAAAGCAACCCAATTTTGATCCGAGGAATTATGGTTTTCAAAAACTAACCCCACTGATAAAATCTTTACCACAATTTGAAATTGATAAAAGAGAAACAGATAAGGCGGGGATAAAGCTGGTGTATATCAGGAATAAAGAGGCATGAGTAGTGAAACTTGAGCAGAGTATTAAATTAGTGAGACCAAATAACTATTTAACCGAGCGGTAACCCACGATTCATGTCTGACGATTTCACGCCTCACGTTTTTCACGACTTCCGTCATATAACTCATACTCCAATAACCTGCAATCAATCTTGCTTGTATAAAATTCAATTCGTCTTTTAGGTTTTAAGCCGATTTTTTTTGCCAGTTCTAAATTGCCCGTGAAGATGTAGCCGGTATAACCTTTACATTTCTTTTTTAAAAAATCACCAATGCGTTTATAAGTAATTTCCAGTTCTGCCTCTACCCCCAAACGATCACCATACTCCGGATTAAAATACACCACGCCAGCTTCATTTTCTATAAGTTTCGTTTCTTCAAAATCGCATACATCAAATTCAATCATTTCTTCCACACCTGCAATGCCGGCATTTATTTTTGAAATGCTTACCGCATCTTCGCTGATGTCAGTAGCAATAATTTTTAATTCCGGCATAGTAGTAACCTGTGCCTCTAATTTGGAAAATTCTTTTACATACAATTGTTCGTCATAATTTACCAGGTGCATAAAAGCATAATTGTGCCTTAGCAATCCCGGCTTACGGTTAGTGGCAAGCAATGCGGCTTCAATGGCAACGGTACCTGAACCGCACATCGGATTAATGAATGCCGATTTTCTATCCCAACGGCTTGCTAACAAAGTGGCTGCGGCAAGGCTTTCCAGCATCGGTGCTTTTCCCGGAATTTTCCTGTAGCCATGTTTGGATAAAGTTTCTCCCGAAGTATCAATAAATATTTCTGCAATAGTTTCTTTCCAGTATAAATGAATTACCGTTTGGTTTAATTCCGGACCGCTGTTGGGGCGTTGCCCTGTTTTATTCCTGAACCTGTCAACAATAGCATCTTTCACTTTTACATTGGCAAATAAATTATTGGTGATGGTTTCATTATCTACATTACTGGTGATAGAAAAATAACCTTCTGCAGGAATAATGTCTTCCCATTCAAAATCCAATAAAGTTTTGTATAAAGCATCGGCGTTAAAAGCCGTAAATTCTTTTACAGAAAACAATACCTGGCTGGCGCAGCGCAAATTCAGGTTCAGCCTGATACAATCATGCAAATTGCCATGTAATTCCACACCGGTTTTAAAAATACGTATGGGCTTTAACCCCAATGCTTCAATTTCCATTTGTAAATGTGGCGAAAGACGATTACTGCAGGTTACAATTATACGGCTGATGATTTCAAAAATTTGCATAGCGCAAAGATACTTTAAAAAACACCTAAGCAATTTCAGTACTTTTTTCGGGAACGCAGATTTTAAAGACGGGGATTAATTTATTACGATCTTATCTGTGTATATCATAATTATCATAAAAATCTGCGTTCCTATTACCGCCGCAGGCGGTTCTGCTTTATATTTGCGCCATGCTAACAATCAGTAACCGGGGCTTACAAATGCCCGCCTCTCCCATTCGTAAACTGGTACCTTATGCCGAAGCGGCTAAAAAAAAGGGTACCAAAGTGTATCATTTAAACATAGGGCAGCCTGATATTGAAACACCCAAACAATGCCTGGATGCGGTACGCAATGCCGATTTTAAAGTATTGGAATACAGCCATAGTGCAGGTAATGAAAGCTACCGTAAAAAACTTACGCAGTATTATAAAAAAGTGGGCATTAATGTTACCCCTGAACAGATCATTATTACAACAGGTGGCAGTGAAGCCATCATCTTTGGTTTTATGGCCTGCATGGATGCCGGTGACGAAGTGATCATTCCCGAGCCTTTTTATGCCAATTACAATGGATTTGCTGTAGAAGCCGGTGTAATTGTAAAGCCTATCACATCATCTATTGAAAATGGTTTTGCATTACCGCCCATTGAAGATTTTGAGAAAGCTATCACTGCAAAAACAAAAGCGATCGTTATCTGCAACCCCAATAATCCAACAGGATATTTATACAGTGCCGCCGAAATGGAAGTATTGAAGCAGATCATCCTTAAACACAACCTGTATTTATTTGCTGATGAGGCCTACCGTGAATTTTGTTACGAAGGCACCCATACCAGTGCCATGCATTTAACCGGTGTGGATGATAATGTAATATTGATGGACACGATCAGTAAACGTTACAGCGCCTGTGGCGGACGCATTGGTGCATTTGTAACAAAAAACGCCGCCTTGCTGGGTGCTGCAATGAAGTTGGCACAGGCAAGATTAAGCCCTCCATCTTTTGCCCAAATTTTAGGCGAAGCTGCTGTTGACTTACCGGATGATTATTTTGATACCACTAAAGCAGAATATAAATTACGCAGGGATACTATTGTAAAAAGATTGAACGCAATACCTGGTGTATTTTGCCCTAACCCCGGAGGTGCATTTTATGCCATGGCAAAATTGCCGATAGATGACAGCGATACTTTTTGTCAATGGTTACTGGAATCATTTAGTTACAACGGGCAAACAGTAATGCTGGCGCCAGCTACAGGCTTTTATGGCACACCGGGTTTAGGCAAACAGGAAGTGCGTTTGGCTTATGTGCTAAATACAACTGCAATTAATGCTGCTATGGATTGTTTGGAAAAAGCTTTAGAAGAATATCCCGGAAGGTTGTAGCAGGATGACGTTGAAATAAATTATTATAAAGTACAAGAGAGCAAATGAATTTGCTCTCTTGTACTTTATACCATACTGTATACTTAATTGTTTTTAAATAATCATTTTATTTAGAAACTTCCACCGTCCATTCGCTGCCGCTATACACTTTATGCACTACAGAAAAATTATCCATATTCAATGCAAATGAAACCTGCAACAAACTATTTAAATACAACAATGGTTTGCCTTTTGCAACGGCACCAAAAGTTTCGGCATAAGGCATATAGCCTTCGTATTTTTTTATTTTATGCTGATAAATTACAACGTGTAATTTATCGCCCACTTTTGCATCCAGCTGTTTAAAAATGTCGGCAGTAATATTGGTCCAGATATTACCATACTGGATATCTAAAATAGCGATGGTGCCTTTTACTTTTTTATTTTCTATAGTTGCTTTCTGGTAAGGAATGCTCACTACTGCTTCAGGCAATAATTTCCCCACCTGTTCAAAACTGATCACACCTGCAGCTAACCTTGCAGCTGTATACGCATACACATCACGTCCATGAAAAGTATAAGATTTTTCCGAGCCTTTTCTCCTGTTCACCGCTTCATCAATTTCTCTTATGGCTGCAATACCTTCTGATGCAGCAATTAAAGTAAGCGTACCATTATCCGGTGTAACAATAAAATGCCCCGCTTTTGTTTTTAGCACAACAGATTTTCTGTCCGTTCCTACCCCGGGGTCAACTACAGATACAAACACGGTGCCGGCCGGCCAGTATTGCACCGTTTGTTCCAGGCGATAAGCGGCTTCCCAGATATTATACGCCGGGATTTCATGGGTGAGATCAAATAATTTCAGGCTGCTGTCTACACCCATCGCCACGCCTTTCATTGCCGATACGGCGCCATCCTTTACTCCAAAATCTGATTGAAAGACTACGATCTTGTTTTGAGCAAGTATTGTACTTATAGAAAAAACAAAGGGAAATAATAAAGCAGCGATAATCTTATTCATCTGTAAAGGCATTTCAGTTATAAAAGTAATAGTTGCAAAATAGTTAAATCGAAGCTTTTACGAACAGAAAATTTGCAGGCCCGGTAAAAATTATCTATCCTTGTTACCTGTTGCAAAAATTATGACTGCTTGATTTTTTGATCCTTCGCAATAAGACTAAACTATCACCTTATGTTTATCAGCATCATCCGCCGTCATATTTATTTATTCCTGCTATTCTGTACAAGTTTTGCATTCGCCCAAAAGAAGATTGGTATTGACCTGAGTTTTGGCGTAAGAAAATCATTTAGTAACGACCTTGAACGCACCTATATAACTAACCCCTCTTTCGTAAGCCTTCAATATTATTCAAGAAAAAAATTTGATCACCCTTATTTTAATTTGCTGGGTACTATATCCTATGCTGCTGCAGCTAACTTAAAACTGGGGTTGCAAACAGGCATCCATGTGCATTATTCAGAACACTCTCCGGTAATTTACAATTTAAAAAGAACCACCCTAAGGCCCTCCCTGCAACTGACTCAGCGGTATACAATATGGGCTCCTGAAAAAAGCACTATCGGAATTGAAGCTGCTGAAGGTTTTATATTTTTTTCGCAGGATGATTATATTTATAAATTCAGAAACGGGGCCCTGTTTAATCTCGGTATTTTTTATTCCAAAAACAATGAAGGGCTTCTTAAGCTGGGGATAGAAAAGCAAATTGATTATGTCACTGCTTATTTAAAAACAATCAGCCAATACTCTCCCGAGGATTTTTTTAAATACAGAGTAAAAAGATTATCATTTGCTGTTTCTTATGGCATAACAATAAGATAAGTTCTCTTTAAATATTTTATTAAATAAAAAAGGTGGTGAACTTGAAAGTTCACCACCTTTTTTAAAACCGGAATACAGTATTAAAAATTAAGCACCAGCTTAGTAAATAATTTCATACCGTTAAAGCCCATCTGCACGCTATCCCATGGGCCGCCGCTTTCATTATCACCAGCCCAGCCTTTTGCCAATGGATTAACGCCAAGGTTAGGATGTACATTAAAAATATTATCGGCTCCAAGAAAAATGGTAGCCTGGTTACAGAATTTATAAGATGCAAAAAGATCTGTTACCAGCTTTCCTTTGTAATCAAATACTTCAGGTACATACGTGCCGTTGGCATCAGAAGGCACCATTGGATTAATACCGGAGTTGTATGGATTATCAGGTGTGGAATCTCCAAAGCCCAATAACTTAATACCACCATAATAGGTAAGGTGTGTACCAAAGCCCAGCTTACCACAACCATAATCCAGGTTCAAATTAAATTTCGCTTTGGGCGCCGATGCTTTTAAGAAGGCAATTTCCCTGTCACTATAAAAAGTATTTTTATTCAATGTAGTGGTACTTAATGCTGCCGGTACATTTATCTTGTCCAGTTTTATATCCTGAAAATTACCTGCCAGCAATATTTTAAAACTATGGCTACCCCATTTTTTTGTATAATCTGCCACTACATCTGCGCCGTAATTGGTGGTATTAACTGCGTTGGTAAAAAATTGTGCCGTGGATACTCCCAGGGCTGCTAACTGGTCGTTGAAACTTTGGGGCAAAGAAGGATCACCCTGGCTGAACAAGCCTGATAACACAACCCTGTCTTTTACTTTTATCATGTACCCGTCTACGGTAACTGTAAATCCGCTTACAGGTTTCCATGCAAAACCAAGACTGGCATTTAGTGAAGTTTCTTCTTTCAAATCGGGAATACCAATGGATTTGGTAATAGGATCACCATTGCGTAAAACACGTGATTGTACCAGTTGCCCGTTACTAAAAGAAGTAAGCGTATTGCTGAAATTAATTTGTTGTAAAGAAGGGGCCCTGAAACCTGTACTTACTGATCCCCTTAAATTAAAATTATCAGCCACTTTGTAACGGGTCGCAAATTTAAAAGTAGCTACCGAACCAAAATCGGAATAAGTTTCCAAACGAACTGCTCCATCAACCAGCCATTTATCGGTAACATTTAATTCGGCATCGCCGTAAGCACTAAAGTTATAACGCCTTGCATCAACTACGTCGGCAGGGCTGAATCCGGGGAATCCCTGTGCACCGGGTGCAAGGTCATAACTGTTAGGGTAAGCCGCATAAGAAGCTTCTTCTCCTTTATTGATAGTATATTTTTCGTTGCGGTACTCAAATCCGTAACCGATATTTAATCCCTGTGCAACAGATTTAAATGATTTACTCAGGTCTACATTTAAAGTAGCTTGCCTGAATCTGAATCCGCCGTCAAGGAAATAAGTTTTTTCGGTATTGCCTACTAATGAAGCGTTGAATGTTTTATCGCCGAAATATTGAAAATCATTTTTTCCATTGGTAAGGCTCACATCCCAGTTCCAGTTTTTTGTACTGATACCCCTGAAGCCTAAAGCAATAGAGGCATCATTGATATTAGTACCGATATGAGGATTGTAATAAGTTTCGCCGTCATTTGATACCCTCATTATACCAGGTACAAATATCGGGGCACCACCTGCACTGGTAGGAAAACGTTTAGGCTTGGCGCTTAAATTTCTTGTGTAGGCAAATGCATCCGATTCTTTCTGGTTAACACTACCAAATGAATAGAACACCGTTTTTGTATCTTTTATTGGCAATTCCATATTGTACATGGTACCGTAAGTTTTTACAGAACCATCGCCAAATGCCCTGCGGCCGCTATTGATATAGGGTAAGGCATATTTATCCGTTTGCCAGTTGGTGGTATCTACCTGGCGATACGTTTTATTTTGTGTCAGATAATCCAAAGAAAAATTAATGAAGCCCCCGTTCTTACCTAACCCAAAGCCATTATTGGCAGAAAAGGTAAATGTGCCGCCATCAATTTTATTGCCGGAATAAT
Organism: Ferruginibacter profundus; assembly: GCF_054783275.1. Taxonomy (NCBI): domain Bacteria; kingdom Pseudomonadati; phylum Bacteroidota; class Chitinophagia; order Chitinophagales; family Chitinophagaceae; genus Ferruginibacter; species Ferruginibacter profundus. The sequence goes on from NZ_BAAGQW010000002.1 coordinate 1,252,650, forward strand.
ACTGGTTGCCTTCATTGAATTTTGAAGTATTGAATTTATTATCATAGTAACCAGCCCAGCCGGTATTGATCGTCCAGTGATTAATATCTTTTTTAAGAACGATGTTCATTACACCAGCCATGGCATCACTACCATATTGTGCCGAAGCACCATCACGTAATATTTCTATCCTGTCTACTGCGTTTTGAGGAAATGCATTCAGGTCAGATCCTGATGCACCTCTGCCCCTTGTTCCAAATAAAGCTACAAAGGCAGTGGAGTGGCGGCGTTTGCCATTAATCAACACCAATGTCTGGTCGGGTCCCAGGCCACGCAGTGTACCAAGGTCAACATGGTCTGCTCCATCGGCACCGCTTTGTTTATTGTAATTAAATGATGGCGCCGCCATATTTAAAACTGAAGTAAGATCCATTTTTGCAGTAGGTAACCCGGCCTGGTTTATTTTGATCACATCTACCGGTACTGCAGTTTCTGTTTTCGCTCTTGCTGCACCACGTGTACCAATTACAACTATATCTCCCAGGTCGAGAGAAGCCACTTCAAGAAAAACAGTGATTTCGTTTGACCCTGTAAGCTTTACTAACTGGGGTTTATAACCAACGCTGGTTACTTCTAAAACATCCGACGCTTTAACCTGGATGATGAAGACACCATCGTTGTTGGTAGAAGCACCTTTACCGGTTGATTTTACAACTACTGATGCACTGGTTACAGGATCTCCTGTTTTTGCATCTTTTACTTTTACCGTTATCGTTTGTTGTGCCAACAAAAGGTAACTGCTGAAAATTAAGGATACTGTCAATAATAATTGTCTCATAATAACATAGTTTTGGTTGATAAAAAGCGGGATAACAAGCAGGCAGTAAAACTAATAAAATAAATTGAGTTATTAAAACCACAGCGTTTACCTGGTTGATCGAATAACAGTTGGGTAACAAAAAACCGTCCCCTACAAGTTGGGGACGGTGATAATTAAAATTACTTAGAGATATTTATGCTTCTTTGCCGTGACAGTTTTTATATTTCTTTCCACTACCGCACGGGCATTGGTCATTACGGCCCGGCAGCTTTTCTACTTTTACCGGTGCTTGTTTTATACCTTCGGAAGGATCGTAATAATCTTTTTCGTTGGCGGCGTAATCTTCGCCGGCGGCATCAATCTCAGCTTTATTGGCACGCATTTTACTAAGGTCAGTCTTTTGCTCACGGCCTTCTCTTAAATTACCCGGCTGTTGCTGTTCCATTGGTATACCGCAATGACAAAGGAAGCTCACAATATTTTTGTTTACCTCATCATCCATTTGTTTAAATGCACTAAAGGCCTCTATCTTGTATATCACCAACGGATCTTTTTGTTCGTAACCGGCAGTTTGAACACTGTGGCGTAAATCATCCATCGCACGTAAATGCTCTTTCCATGCATCATCAATTAAAGCTAAGGTAATGCTGCGTTCCAGTGCATCATTCAATTCCCTTCCGTTGCTGGCTAAATATTTATCCAGGTTTGCTAATGCCTGTATACCTTTTTTACCATCTGTAAATGGTACCTGTACATTTTCAATATGTGTACCTTGTTCTTTACGGATATTTTTAATGATCGGCAGGGTTTGCTCAATCATCGCATCTGTTTTACGGCGGTATTGTGTTATAGCCTCTGTATACAAACGTTCTGTTAAGCTGTTAGCGTCATCCTTGCTTAGTTCTTCCGCAGTAATAGTGGTATCAATACCAAAGTTTACAATGGCGGCTAATTTAAATCCATCATGATCGTTACCTTCTTTAAATGAGTTGATCAAACCATCGGCAACAGAATAGAATGCATTATCCAGGTCAAGTGCCAGGCGTTCTCCAAACAATGCATGGTTGCGTTTGCCATATACCACGTTACGTTGCTTGTTCATTACATCATCATATTCCAGCAAACGTTTTCTTATACCAAAGTTATTTTCTTCTACTTTTTTCTGTGCCCTTTCAATTGATTTAGAGATCATGCTGTGCTGGATCACTTCGCCTTCCTTATACCCCATCCTATCCATCAATCCTGCTATACGCTCACTGCCAAACATACGCATCAGGTCATCTTCCAGGCTTACAAAGAACTGGCTGCTGCCGGGATCACCCTGGCGACCGGCACGCCCACGTAACTGCCTGTCTACACGGCGGCTTTCATGGCGCTCTGTACCTAAGATAGCCAAACCACCGGCTTCTTTAACACCGGGGCCTAATTTAATATCGGTACCACGGCCCGCCATGTTGGTAGCAATAGTAACAGCACCTGCAAAACCTGCTTCGGCAACTACCTGAGCTTCTTTAGCATGTTGTTTTGCGTTCAATACATTATGCGGAATATTTTTTTGCTTCAGCATTCTTGCCAGTAATTCACTTACTTCAACAGAAGTGGTACCTACCAGGCAAGGTCGTCCTGCAATACGCAATTTTTCTATTTCGTCAATTACAGCTTTATACTTTTCACGTTTGGTTTTATACACAAGGTCCTGTTCGTCTTTTCGTATAGCCTTTACGTTAGTAGGAATGGTTACCACATCTAATTTATAAATGCTCCACAATTCTGCAGCCTCAGTTTCGGCAGTACCCGTCATACCACAAAGTTTATGATACATACGGAAGTAATTCTGCAAAGTAACTGTTGCATAAGTTTGCGTAGAGGCTTCAATCTTTACATTTTCTTTTGCTTCCAGCGCCTGGTGCAAACCATCGGAGTAACGACGGCCCTCCATGATACGGCCTGTTTGTTCATCAACAATTTTTACAGCATCATCAATAATTACATACTCCACATCTTTATCAAATAAAGTGTAAGCCTTTAGTAATTGCTGTACAGTATGTATACGGTCAACTTTTACAGAGTAATCATTCAGCAATGCTTCCTTGCTATGTAATTTATCTTCGGCACTGGCATCACTTTTTTCGATGTCGGCTAATTTGGTAGATATATCCGGAACAATAAAGAAATTAGGATCTTCTCCTGCCCTGGTGATCAGTTGAATACCTTTATCAGTAAGGTCTACCTGGTTATTTTTTTCATCGATGTTAAAAAACAATTCCTCATCAACCTTAGGCATTTGTTTTTGCTGATCGGCTAAATAGTAATTTTCACTCTTCTGCAGTTTCACCCTGATACCAGGTTCACTTAAAAATTTAATTAAAGCACCATTCTTTGGTAAACCGCGGTGGGCCCTCATCAAGGCCAGTCCCCCATCTTTTGGATCATCGTTACCTTCGGCAATCTTTTTCTTGGCTTCAATTAAAAACTGGTTAACCGCTTTACGCTGTGCTTCCAATAATTTTTCTATACGTGGTTTAAGATCAAAAAACTGTTGGGTATTATCACTATGGCCAACCGGTCCACTAATGATCAGCGGTGTACGGGCATCGTCAATCAATACACTATCCACTTCATCCACCATGGCAAAATGTGGTTTACGCTGCACCATTTCATCAGGGGTATGCACCATATTATCTCTCAGGTAATCAAAACCAAATTCATTGTTGGTACCATAGGTAATATCGGCATTATAGGCATTGCGCCTGGCATCAGTATTGGGTTCATGCTTGTCAATACAATCCACCCTTAAGCCCAGCCATTCAAAAATTGGCCCGTTCCATTCGCTATCCCTTCTAGCCAGGTAGTCGTTCACTGTTACAATGTGTACGCCTTCGCCTGCCAAAGCGTTAAGGTAAGCAGGCAAAGTACTTACCAGGGTTTTACCCTCACCCGTTGCCATTTCGGCGATTTTGCCGGAGTGTAATACGGTACCGCCTATCAGCTGTACATCGTAATGCACCATGTTCCAGGTTACTGCGCCACCACCTGCCGTCCAGGTATTTTTATGAATGGCCTTACTTCCAACTATTGTTACCTGGTCTTTTTTTACAGCAAGATCCCTGTCCAGGTCTGTGGCTGTACTTTCCAATGTTTCGTTTTCTTTAAACCTACGGCTGGTTTCTTTTACTACCGCAAAAGCTTCGGGTAATAACTGTTCCAGAATTTCTTCGATCTGCTTATCCCTTGTTTTTTTAAGTTCGTCTATCTCTTTATAGATAATATCCCTGCTGTTAATTTCTGCAACGGGTAATTCCTCTGCAACCTGCTTTTTATCGGCAATGGTTTTGTCGATTGCGGTAAGATGAGCAGCAATGCGCTGTTTAAATTCAGCAGTTTTGCCACGCAGTTCATCATTGCTTAATGATTGGTATTGTGCAAAAAACTGGTTGATCTTATCTACCTGTGGGGTAATTTTTTTTACGTCTTTCTCACTCTTACTGCCGCCAAATAGTTTTGAAATAATGCCTAACATAAAATTCAGTGTTGTTGGGTATTGTATAAATAATTAATTATAAAGATTATTGTGTTGTCAAATATGGTGCTGAAAACATAATTAAAGCCAAATTGACAGCAATTGTCCCCGGTTTAATGAGGGTGGCAAAGGTAGCAAATAGTTTGGGTTTAGAGGTTTTGAGTTTAGAGGTTTACCAGTTGAGGGGTTTAGAGTTCAGGGGTTTAGGGTTTTGTTAACTAACTTTTTAATAAAACAGGGCATAAAGTAAAAAACCAACAATATGTTTAAAAGTAAACCAGCACCCGTTTTAATTGCAGTTATTTTTGCATTTGCAGCCTGCAGCAGCAACGAAATAGGTGACAGTAAAGATGTAGCACAGGATAAAATTTACCAGGGATATACGGTTAATTATACAGAAGGAAACACCAATGCAGAAGTGTATTGCCAGTTCAGGTTTGCCGGTCAGCATGGCACAACACTGGTATTAAATACCCCCAGCCAGGTTCAATTTGACGGAGAAAAGTTGCCGGTAGACAGCAGCGCCGGCGGGGGCGCTTATTACAGCATCTATAAGCCGGCGGCTGGTTTTACAGGAAAGCATAACATCACGTTTACCACAACCGATAATAAAAAGCTGGAGAATCGTTTTTCTTTCGATCCTTTTAAACTGGTAAATGTACCGGCCACAGTTTCCAAAAAACAATCCTTTAACCTGAATTTTGAAACTACGCCATTACAGGGCGATGATTATATTGAAGTAGGCACCGGCAATACGGACAGTAGTTTTAGTGTTACACATAATGCCGCAGATAAAAGCAATACTATTGTGATACCGGCAAAAGAATTGAAACGTCAGAAAACCAAAACATTAACCCTTGAAGCAGCGTTATACAGAAGCATCCCATTGCAGCAAAGTACTGCCGAAGGTGGAAAGATAAGCATACGCTATGCGTTAAGACCGGTGACGATCAAACTATCGGAGTAATTTTTTTCCAAATAAAAATTTGTCTGCCAGCAGCCAGCTTAAAAATAACAGAACAAATACAATGGCTGTCAGCCAGGCATTATTAAAACCATCCAGTATTATTTTCCTTTCGCTGATTAAATAAACCGGTAAGCCGGCCAGGGCCACCGAGGTACCCAGGCTTAAAGCCGTTGCTGTTGCAGGATACAAAGGCAGGCTCCTGCTCATCAACAATAGTGTAATGGGCACACTGCTTTGCAAACAGGCAATACCAAATGCCAATGCATAAATATTTTCTTTGCCAAATTGAAAGAGCACCAATGCAATGGGGAGTGAAATGTACACAAACTTTTTCCAGCCGATTTTATCGGCTACAAAACCGCCGGCTATTTTTCCAATAAATGCACTGATACCAATAATAAGAATACCATTTTCATAATCATGTGCCACATGATTAATAATATCAAAAACAAAAGAACGAAAACACATAATGAGTAAAATACCCAGCATGATAAAATCATGTGCATCCAGTTCACTATGCTTTTTTTCGGGTGCTTTATAAACAGGTAAATTATTGCTACGGATAAATACTGCAACCAGTACAACTGCAACTATAACAAAACACAAACTATACATTGATAACATTCCCAGCGCACCACCAATGGTTAAGCCCAAAACGCCCGGTGCTGTAAATAATGCCAGTGGCCCGGCCTTATTTTCTTGTCCCTGTCCGCCGCACTCATGTAGCAGGCACACCGCCCCGCCTGTTACATGCACCAATGCAGATGCTATACCTGAGAATATAATACCCGTTTCTGCATTTATAAAATACATCAGCATTGATGCCGGTAATAATATAAGCGAAGCAGCAGCAAATGGTTTGATTTGTTTTTTATAATCTAACCAAAACCCAACAGGCAACTGACCGCCAAAACCAATGATGGAATAAATAACGATGAATAAAAAACTATCGGAAGCATTATGATGATAAGTGTAACCTGCCAGCATAAAACCTGCAGCAAAATCGTTGAGGCCATGGAGCAAACCCCATAATACAGGTTGATAGTTTTTAGCTGGTAGCTGATAGTTATACTTCACTTCGATAGTTATTTAAAACGTGTTAGTTTATAATAAAACGTCACGGTAATATCCAATATTCAACAAACGCAGGCTTATTTTCATTTAGTATTGAACATTGCATATGGAGTATTTTTTTTCTGCCGCTATAAATAGCTATTCAGTATTACTCCTATTCCGTAACTGATAGCGTTTGCTATAAAACCGAGTAACAGCGCCTTTTTCCAACTGCATTGCATTAATAAATAGTAGCCGGCACTTTCTGTTACAGCTACGCCAATTTCCAAAACATTAATATTCCAGTGGGTGTAAAACAATAAAATATTCAGCGATGGCCATGTAAAAAGATTTAATAAAAAACCAATGAGTAATGCATACTTCCATCGCTTACTAAAAAAAACACCAACTATTGGCAGTTCAATAACTAAAGTAAGCAGGAAATAATACCATACCGGCATCAGGATTTTTTATTTTTTTGTTTAAGAAAAAAATAGATCAGTAAAAAAAGCGCCAGCACCACAACACCAAAAAAAATGAAACTTATCGCAATTCCAAATTCCTCCGGAACACCATCGAGGAGTATTGTACTTATTGTCATTTTTTTCTTTTTTTGATCCACATAAAAATACCCACAATAGCTGCAATGGCTACCACCGCCATTATGGTGAGTATAATAATATCCCTGCCATTTCTTTGCAGCCAGGGTTCTTCCACCACATCCAGGAAAAACTGCTTCATCATTGAAAGTTTACGTGAAACTAATCATATGCAGTTAAAAGAGCAATACCCTTGTGCAGGTATATTATTTAAACGTTGAAAATAGCAACAATAATTCACCCCCTCAATTGTCCGCTTCAATTACACATTTGGCCAATAGTAAAAAACAATCAGTGAAAAAAAACTGTTAATCATTTTATAAACTACTTACCACTTATAAAAAAAAAGTTTGAAATAAAGTCCGGGGTATTACTTTTACACGAAATTTTTCGTAATACCATAACTTCTTTATGAGAAAACTTGTACTTAGTCTGTGTTTAACCGTAGGCATACTTGCTGCAAAAGCCCAGGTAAAGGGCACTGTAATTGATTCTGCTTCAAAAAAGCCAATTGACAAAGCCGTTGTAGGCCTTGTTATTAAAACCAACCCTACCGATACCACTTATACTTTTACCAACGATAAGGGTGAATTTAATTTTGATGTGGTCCCTTCTTCAAATTTTTCTGTGATCATTACCAACAGTGGCTTTGCACCGGTTGCAAAATTTGTTCCTGTAAAGCAACAGGAAAAAACCATCAGCATTGGTACTGTTATTTTAGCCAGCCGTGCCAAATTACTGGATGAAGTGATTGTAGAATCGGCCCCCATAATTGTAAAAGAAGATACCGTAGAATACCGTGCGGATGCATTTAAAACCAAGGAAGGTGCTGTAGTAGAAGACCTGTTGAAAAAATTACCTGGTATTGATGTTGATAAAGATGGTAATGTAAAAGCGCAGGGCAAAAGCGTTACCAGGGTAAAAGTAAACGGCAAAGATTTTTTTGGTGGCGATCTTAAAACTGCCACCAAAGAATTACCTGCCAATATTGTAGATAAGATACAGGTAATTGATGATTACGGCGACCAGGCAACCGTAAGCGGCATTAAAGATGGTGATCCCGATAAAGTGATCAACATACAGCTTAAAAAAGATAAGAATAAAGGGTTTTTTGGCAGGGCTACTGTGGGAGCAGGTACACAAGACCGTTACCTCGGTTCTTTTAACGGTAATTACTTCAACAATAATACGCAGATATCCCTCGTAGGCAACAGCAATAATACCAATGCCTCTTTGTTTAATTTTGGTGGTGGCGGCAACCGTGGTATGAGCAGTATGATAGCAATGGGTAGTGGCGGAGGAATAGATATGAGCCAGTTTGGCGGCGGTGGAAATTCCGGTATCACTGCAACAAACTCAACCGGTCTTAATTACAGGGACCAATGGGGTAAAAGAGTGAGTGTTTACGGCAGCTATAGTTACAGCCACAGAAACACCAGCCAGTTACAAAATATTTCTTCTCAAAATAATTCTGCCAATGGTACATTCATTAATCAGCAGGATGCCAATTCTTTAACTACCGGCGGCAGTCACCGGGCAACGTTTAATATAGAATACCAGGTAGATTCCTTTAATTATTTAAAAGTTACACCCAATTTCAGTTACAGCAATAGTGATGGTAATAGTAACACTGTTTTCAACAATACTAAAACCGGTACGGGTAAAACTACCGACGGAAGCAATAAAAATTTAAGCGATTCAAAATCGCCTAACCTCAGTATAAATGTTTTGTTCAACCATAAATTCCGGAAACGTGGCAGAAATTTTTCAGCCAGCGGAAGTTTGGGCAATTCAAACAGTAATTCCACACAGGATGCAACCAACCTGAGTTATTATTACCAGGGTCCTTTTATCGGTCCTAAAAATACCTTTCAATATATTGACCAGGAAAATGATAACCATAATTATGGTGTTCGTTTCACTTACTCCGAACCCATCAGCAAATACCGCAGTTTAGATCTTTCTTATTCTCATAATTTAAACTATGCCCGCAATAATAAAAAAACGTACAACGTAGATTCATTAACGCAGATAAAAACCATGAACGGGCTTTTAAGTAATGACTATGAAAATGATTTTTATAATAATCGTATCGGCCTTTCATTAAGAACTACCATGAAAAAATACAATTACACTTTGGGTGTAAGTGTACAGCCGGTTGATCTGCAGGGTAAATCAATTACTAAAGACAGTGCGTATAAATCCATTACCAGGGTAAATATTTTTCCTATTGCACGTTTGGTTTATAATTTCAGCCGTACCAAAGCAATTAATGCTACTTATAGCGGTAATGCCACCCAGCCTACGTTTACCCAATTGCAGCCGGTTGTAGATTCAAGTAATATCCAGAATATTATTATTGGTAATCCTAACTTAAAACCATCCATTACACAGAACATCAATTTAACCTACAATAGTTTTAACCTGATCACGGGCAAAGTATTATTTACTGCCCTTAATTTCAGCACTATTAAAAACCAGATCATCAACAACAGTATCATCAATAAAAGTACAGGATACAGAACAAGCCTTCCGCAAAATGTAAATGGCTACTACAACCTTACGGGTTTTTATAATTTTTCAAAACCATTTAAAAACCGCAAGTATGTTTTCAGTTTGAACGGTTCTGCCAACTTTAACCACAATATCAACCTTACTGATGATATTAAAACCATCGGGCAAAACTGGGTACTCAGCCAGGGTTTTGGTTTTGAATATAATTTAAAGGAATGGTTACAATTAGGAAGCGGAGTGAACTACAGTTTGAACGATGTGAAATATAAAAGTACATCAGACAAACCTACCAGTTTTGTAAACAGCAGCAGCAATGCCTGGACGCTGACCAACAATATCAATGTTAATGTAACCAAAACGCTGGTAGTAAAATATGACCTTGATTATACCATGAACAATGGCCTTGCCAGCGGTGTAAGCCAAAACCCCGTTTTAATGAATGGTTCAATAGAACAACAATTATTTAAAAAGAAGAACGGCATCATTAAATTTGCCGCCTACGATCTGTTTAAACAAAATACCAATATCAGCCGCAGCATATACGGTAGTTCTATAACTGATACCCGAACCAATAAATTAACCCGTTATTTCTTACTTACGTTCACCTACCGCATTCAAAAATTTGTGGGCCAGGCGGCGCAAGGTGGTAATATGCGTACCATGGGCGGCCCTGCCATGAGAATGTTTTAAACAAATTCTAATCTAATAAATACCCGGGTGGGGAATATTGTATAGCAAAATCATACCATATTCCCCATTTGTCTTTTTCGGTGACACCTGCGCCCGAATTAGTTGCCTGTAGTTGCAACCATTTTCTATTGCCTTCCATCTTGAGTGCATACATTATAAACTTATCTTTTATGAATGCCCTGAATATTGCCGGCAAACCGTTGGTTTTCAATTATTACCAGGAAGATTATGAAAAATGGGTAACCAATTTTGGCAACCATATTAAAGCCACCACCCTTGCCGACCGGATAGCCTATCCCGAAAATGTTGCGGCAGGATATGCAAAAGCAAAAACTATTGAACCCGGCCTGTCTTACCGGATCGTAAACTACACCCTTCATACAGATCTTGAATGCCTGCGCACCCCATCCAAAGAGCTGCACCTGATGCTCTATTTTTACGAAGTGCAGTTTGATGAAAAAGTGTATTGCAAAACCGGTGGTACTGTTATTGAAAGCAATGATAAATATTACAGCATTGCCTTAATGACCAACAGTTTAACCCATCAGCATTTACAATTAAAAAAAGGCACTATTGTAAAAGGATTATCTGTTCAGCTATCCGAAGCCTGGTTAAAAGAAAACATCAAAGATCTTACCCCGGAGAAACTGGAAATGATAAAACAAAAAGATTGTGTAACAGATTTTATCAGTGCTAAACAGCGCAGTATTTTAAATGATATTTTTATTAGTTCCGAACAAAGCCTGCTGCCCGGTTTGTTTATAAAAAGCAGGGTACTGCGTTTAACAGAGCAATTTCTTACCCGGCTTTGCCACAGAGGCTTAACCAGTATGCCCGAATTTGCTAATCCCAAAGATTTCCAGGCCATCGTAAAAGTGGAGCGCCTGTTATCAAAAAACCTTACTGCCGGTTTTCCTTCTGTAGAAACACTTGCCAAAACAGCTTATATGAGCGAAAGCAAATTGAAGAAATTGTTTAAAAAAGCTTACGGCATGGCCGTTTATCAATATTATCAAAAGAACCGGATGCATAAAGCAAAGGAATTGCTGTGTAGCCGTGAGCACAGTATTTCACAGGTGGGCACCATGCTGGGCTACCAGAACCTGAGCAATTTTTCTGTGGCATTTAAAAAAGAATTCAGCTATTTGCCCAGCGAAATACAGCAAGTACTTTAAAAAAATAGCTAATACGGCTATCATTAAGCCGTATACAACACAAGAACCATAACGGTTTCTTTTAATTTTACCTCTTAAGCCAATTTAAAGTCCACTAACCTTTAAAGCCGGTAAAACCCCCGATTACAGCAAATAATTCGATAATGTGCTATGAAACCACAATGAAAAGCCCGATTACCCGGGCTTTTTTCATTTCGAAAAGGGGTGTTTGTTTTTGCCCGTTTTGCCCTACCTTTGCCACCCGAAAACCAAGCGTTAATTTTCTAATTATTTCAATATGTCAGGTGCATTAAAAGAGGTTCGTAACAGAATTAAAAGTGTGCAGAGCACACAGCAGATCACTAAAGCTATGAAAATGGTGAGTGCGGCAAAACTGCGCCGTGCACAGGATGCCATTACACAAATGCGCCCTTATGCACACAAGTTGCAGGAAATGCTGAGTAATATTGTGAGCAATAGCGATGGCGATGTAAAAGTGGCATTGGCTGCTGAAAGGCCGGTAGAAAAAGTTTTAATTATGTTGGTTACCAGCGACAGGGGCTTATGTGGTGGCTACAACAGTAACCTGATTAAATTAGCCAAGCAGGTAATTAAAGACAAATACCCCCAGCAACTGGCAAAAGGCAATGTTCAGGTATTACCTATTGGCAAAAAGGGGTATGAACATTTTACCAAGAATGGTTTTAAAGTAGTAGATAAATACTGGGATATTTTTACCGGCTTAAGTTTTGATAAAGTACAGGCTGCCGCAAAATATGCTATGGATGCTTTTGCTAATAAAGAAGTAGATGCAGTAGAATTAGTTTTCAGCGAATTTAAAAATGCCGCTACCCAGCGTTTTATTGCAGAACCTTTTTTACCGGTATCAAAAGTTGAAAAAGCTGCAGGACAAAAAAATGCAGATTTCATTTTTGAACCCAGCAAAGAGATTTTGATTGCAGAACTGATGCCCAAGATCTTAAATACTCAATTATACAAGGCTATACTTGATGGCAATGCCAGCGAACATGGTGCAAGGATGACAGCAATGGATAAGGCAAGTGATAACGCCAATGAATTATTAAAATCATTAAAGATCAGTTACAACAGGGCAAGGCAGGCTGCCATTACCACTGAGCTTACAGAAATTGTAAGTGGTGCAGCTGCATTAAACGGCTAAAAAACGATTTGTGATTAATGATTTCAGATGGCGGATTTTACAACGCAATTCAAATCATAAATCTACAATCTAAAATCTACAATCAAAATGGAGCTTTCTCAGATTATACCTCATATAGAAGCATTGGTTTTTGCAAGTGATAAACCATTGACCAGGCTGGAACTGGTGGACCTGCTGAATAATGCTTTAGGCTTTATTGAAGACAGGGCAACTCCCGAGCAGATTGACGCTGCCCTTGATGGTATAAGAGAAAAGTATAGTGCTGAATTTTACGCTTTTGAACTGAGAGAGATAGGAGGTGGATTACAGTTTTTAACCAAGAAGGAATACTATAAAACAGTTGCTTTATTAAATGGCGATAAATTTTTAAAACGCCTTTCTACTGCAGCTTTGGAAACCCTGGCTATTATTGCCTACAAGCAGCCCATTACTAAAAGTGAAATGGAAGCTATTCGTGGAGTAAACTGCGATTATGCCGTACAAAAGTTATTAGAGAAAGATCTGGTGGTAATATCCGGAAGAAAAGAAGATGCAGTGGGCCAGCCATTGATCTACTCTACTTCAAAATCTTTTATGGATTATTTTGGTATCAACAGTGCAGATGATCTGCCTAAGATTAGTGAAGTAATGATGGAAGAATTGGTAAATGCTACTAATGTAATTGAAGCCAGGGCGGAACAACAGGAATACGAATCTGATGTTGCCCATGGCACACCAATGGAAAGAGAGATTGCTGCAGAAGAAGAAATTGAAGTTGCAGAAACCGAAGAAATTATTGTAGTTGCAGAATCACAGGAAGAAACTATTTTAGCAGTTACTGAAGCAGGAGAAATTATTGAAGAAAAGCCGGATGCTGATAAAGAAGAAAACGAAGGCTAAGCATATTATACAGGTTTTTAAAAGGCATGAATTATTTCATGCCTTTTTTTATCGGTAAAAATCGATCCTGGCTGCACAATCCATATTCCCATTTATTTAAGCGAAGCTTAAAGTTTTCATCTCAATTTCTATAATCTTTATCAATCCCCGGAATCCGTGTTCCATTCCTTCGTAAATTCGCAAAATGTCACAACAATTACCCAACGAACAATTAATTGCCGCTGCACGGGAGTTTGGTACACCATTGTATGTATATAATGCGGACAACATCACGGCACAATACCAACGGCTAACCGATGCCTTTGCACAAACTGATACAAAGTTTTTTTATGCCTGCAAGGCGCTCACCAATATCAATATTTTAAAACACATTAAAAGCATTGGTTGCAATGTGGATTGCAGTTCTATCAACGAAGTAAAACTGGCTTTGCTGGCTGGCTTTGAGCCCGGCAATGTGTTATACACCAGCAATGGTATTCATTTTAGCGAGATAGAAGAGGCGCAAAGCTTAGGCGTAAATATCAATATCGACAGCCTGAGCAACCTGGAGAAGTTCGGCAAAAAATTCGGGCATAGTTATCCTGTTGGTATTCGCCTACGCCCCAACATTATGGCGGGTGGCAATATCAAAATTTCTACCGGGCATGATAAAAGTAAATTCGGTATTCCCATTGACCAGTTAGATAAGATCGTTGCACTGGTTTCACAATATGATCTGTTCATCCAAAATCTTCATATACATACGGGCAGCGATATTAAAGACGTAGATGTATTTGTAAAAGGTATTGAAGTTTTGTTCGACATCATCCCTCAATTCAAAGAATTATCATCTATAGATCTTGGCGGTGGTTTTAAAGTGCCGTACAAAAAAGGCGACGCAGAAACGGACATCCCTTTATTGGCGCAAAAAGTACATGAAGCATTTGCCAATCATCCCAACCCCAATGGCAAACATTTACAGGTTTGGTTTGAACCGGGTAAATTTTTAGTAAGTGCATCAGGTTATTTAATTGCAGAAGTAAATGTGATCAAAGAAAATACCAACACCACTTTTGTAGGATTGAATACTGGTTTTAATCACCTGATACGCCCTATGTTTTATGATGCTTATCACCAGATAGAGAATATCAGCAACCCTGCCGGCGAAGAAAAACATTATGCCGTAACCGGTAATATCTGCGAAACCGACACTTTTGCCTGGGATAGAAAAATTGCTGCCGTAAGAGAAGGCGATCTGCTGGTATTTAAAAACGCAGGTGCTTATGGATTTGAGATGAGCAGCAACTTTAACAGCCGTTACAAACCTGCCGAGGTATTGATAAAAGATGGTAAAGCGACTCTCATAAGAAAAAGAGATACATTTGAAGATATACTGAGTAACCAGGTGCTTTAATAATGTTGAAAAATATCACTATACTGACACTACTATTCTTACCTGCTTTTACAGCATTCAGTCAAACTGCGGATTGCTTTAAATTTAAAGAAGGCAAATTCAGGATTGCAGATACAAGAGTGGGTGTGGTAACCATTGCAGAGCGCAGAGGCGGTTACCAGACTGAGTCCAGTGAATCGCTGAAGGCTGTGGTACGATTCAGCATTACCTGGCAGGACAACTGTTCCTATACACTAAAGCTGGACAAAGTTATCCGTAATGAAAATAAAATTGATTTTCCATCCAACCTCGAAATTCATGTAAAGATCATTGCCACATCAGGAAGGTCATACACACAACAAACCTCTTCTTCACTAACTAATGGCACATACAACGTTGAAGTAACCAAATTAGACTAATCATTTTTATCAGATTAAACTTTACAGCTGTGAAATACCTTCAAAAGACCTGGGTACGAGTTATTATTAGTTTATTTGGCGGAGGTATGCTTTCTGAAATTATACATATTTCCACCGGCGACCCAAACAGGCCAACTAATCCTGACAGCAACAGCTTTATTGTTTTGTGCGGAGGGGTAATTATATATTTACTGCTAACGAATCTCTCTAAAAAACAAAACTGATTTACCTTTTGCTAGTTTTATACAACCTTTAACTAAAAATATTTCTCCCCACTATTGCAGAATCCAAAAATTCTTATCACATTTACGTCATCAAAACAAAAACAGTAAAGCCGTCCTGGTTTTGCTGAACAAAAAAATTACAACTTTAAATTTATGGATCACGACCGTGTTCCCCGTCCTGAAAAGTTCAGTGCAACTTTTAGGGCAATACTGTGCCTTACAGTAATCCTTGCTCTGTTTTCATCCTGCAACAAAAAAGACAAATGGATTGATGTAGATCCTGCATTCAGCAAGTACATTGACGCCTACACTACAGGCACCGTTTCCAAAACATCTGCCGTACGCATTCAGCTGGCAACTGATGCCAACACCACCCATGCCGTAGGAGAAGCCGTAAAAGATGACCTCTTTGACTTTTCTCCTTCAGTTAAGGGAAAAGCATTTTGGTTAGACGCCAGAACAATTGAATTTAAACCGGAAGCCTGGTTAAAGCCCAATCAGTTGTATACCGTAAAATTCAAATTGGGTAATGTAACCAAAGTACCCGGCAAGTATGAAGACTTTAAATTCAGTATGCAAACCGTTAAGCCTTCATTTAAAGTAAGCGATGAAGGATTGCGCAGCAGCGGCGTAAAAAATAAAATGACCTTGAGCGGCGACCTGGAGACAGCTGACGTGGAAAAAGGTGCCGAAGTTGAAAAATTACTGGTAGCAACACAAAGCGGCAAAGCTTTAAAAATTAACTGGCAGCATAACGATGCCACTAAAACGCACAGCTATACTATTGATAATATTGAAAGAACGTCATCTGTAAGTAATGTTGATATACACTGGGATGGCAGCCCGATGAGTATGGATGTAAAGGGCAATAGTGCAGTGGCTGTTCCGGCAGTGGGTGATTTTAAAGTGTTAAATGTAACGGCTATTAATGATGCACAGCAATATGCATCTGTACAATTCAGCGACCCGATTGCTGTGGGACAGGAATTAACTGGCCTGATCAATATCAGCGGACAATCGGATATTTCCTATACCATCAATGGCAGTGAAGTAAAAGTTTTTGGTAATGGAAAATTAGATGGCAACTATACTGTAAATATTAATTCAGGCATCAAAAATACCTGGGGCGATGTGTTAGATAAAGGATTTACCGCCAACATTAATTTCCAGAACAGGATGCCCTCGGTAAAAATTCATGGTAAAGGGAATATCTTGCCTAATAGCGGCAGATTGGTATTGCCTTTTGAATCCATCAATCTGAATGCGGTGGATATCAGCATCATTAAAATTTATGAGAATAACGTACCACAGTTTTTACAGGAAAATGACCTGAGCGGCAACAGCGAATTAAGAAGAGTGGCAAAACCTATTGTTCAAAAAACATTGCGTTTAGATGATGATAAAACATTGGACCTGCATAAAAAACAACATTTCTCTTTAGACATTGATAAGTTTTTGAAAACAGAGCAAGGGGCTATTTATCGTGTAACCATTGGCTTCAGGCCGGAGTATTCGATGTATCAATCACAATCAGCAGATACAACAAAAGGCAAAGCTGAAGACAGCGAGGAAGAAGGCTATGACGAAGGCTATGGTGAATACAATAGAAATGGTGTAGATGACGATGATGAATTCTGGGACCGTTACGATCAATATTATCCTTACGGGTATAACTGGGAAAGAAGAGACGACCCCACCAGCAAATCTTATTATAACAAAGACCGCTGGGCAACCAGGAATATTCTTGCCAGCAATATTGGCCTTACCGCTAAGCGTGGTAATGATAACAGTATAAAAATTGCTGTTACCAATATTCTTACTACTGAACCAATGGGTGATGTTGAACTGGAAATTATGGATTACCAGCAAACCATTATCAGCAAAGTAAAAAGCGGTAGCGACGGATTTGCAGATATTGACCTGAAAAGAAAACCTTATTTGCTCATTGCAAAAAAAGGTGAAGAAAGAGGTTATTTAAAATTGGACGATGGTAATTCTTTAGCCCTGAGCCGCTTTGATGTAAGTGGCGAAGAAGTAAAGAATGGCATCAAAGGTTTCATCTTTGGCGAACGTGGTGTATGGCGCCCGGGCGACACTATGTACATTAATTTTATTGTAGAAGATAAGGAAGGTAAATTACCTAAAGACCACCCGGTTGAATTCAGCCTCTTCACCCCTACCGGTCAATTGTATAAACATGTGGTGCAGAATAATGCGGATGATGGTTTTTATCTTTTTAAAACCAATACTGATGCAGCTTCACCTACAGGAAACTGGCTGGCAAAAATTAAAGTAGGCGGCGCCACTTTTGAAAAAAGAGTAAAGGTAGAAACGGTAATGCCTAACCGCCTTAAAATAAATGTTGATTTTGGAAAAGATGCGGTGCTTGGCCAGGGCAACACTACTGCAGGTGCCATCAATGCCAAATGGTTATTTGGTGCAGTGGGTAAAAATTTAAAAGCCAAGATCGATGCTTCGCTGTATGCCAAAACAACTTCCTTCCCCAAATTTGCAGGTTTTGATTTTGATAACCCGACTGCTAATTATTCTACCCAACAAAAAACAATTTATGATGGCACATTAGATGCGGAAGGCAATGCCACATTAAAACCCGATTTTCAGATCGATGAAACTGCACCGGGTATGTTAACGGCTAACCTAGTGGTAAAAGTTTTTGAGCCGGGTGGTACATTCAGTATTGATAATATGAGTATTCCTTATAGCCCGTACAGCAGTTATGTGGGTTTAAAATTACCTGATGGTGAAAAACCTTTTGATTATTTACTGACCGGGAAAAAACATACTTCACAAATTGTGAATGTGGATAGCAAAGGAAATTTAATTGGCGGCAATAATGATGTGGAAGTGGAATTCTACCGCATTCAGTGGCGCTGGTGGTGGGATAATAATGGCGACAACCTCAGCAATTTTACGCAAAATGAATACAACAAGTTGCTGAAAAAAGAAACCGTACACTTAACTAACGGTCGTGGGCAGTGGACATTTGGCACTTCAGAAAATGAATGGGGACGTTATTTGATCTTAGTAAAAGATCTGAAGAGCGGACACACTTCCGGCTCTACTTTATACATTGATGAACCCGGCTGGCAAAGCCGTGGCGGTGATGGAGACCAGACGGCGGCATCAATGCTTTCTTTTAAAGCCAGTAAAGAAAAATACAATGTAGGCGATGAAGTTGCGTTAAATATTCCCAGCAGTAAAGGCGGCAGGGTTTTAGTAAGTATTGAAAACGGAAGCAAAGTATTACAATCTTTCTTCCAGGAAACGATACAAGGGCAAACCGTAGTGAAATTTAAAGCCGATAAAACCATGGCGCCAAATGTGTATGCTACGGTGAGTTTATTGCAACCACATTCACAAACCATTAATGACCTGCCTATAAGAATGTATGGCTCCATTCCCATTTTTGTGGAAGATAAGAATACGATATTAAAGCCGATCATTACTATTCCCAGCAGCATACGTCCGGAACAAAACGTTTCATTTACGGTGAGTGAAGAGAAAGGAAAAGAAATGACCTATTGTGTTGCTATAGTTGATGAAGGTTTATTAGACCTTACAAGATTTAAAACTCCCGATCCCCATGAAGCATTTTATGCAAGAGAAGCATTAGGTGTAAAAAGTTTTGATATGTTTGATTATGTGATCGGCGCATGGGGTGGCGACTTAGAAAGAATATTAACTATTGGTGGTGATGCTGATGCTACAGGTGGTAAGCAAAAAACTGCCAACCGTTTTAAACCGGTGGTAAAATATCTCGGGCCATTTCATTTAAGCAGCGGGCAAACGCAAAAACAATCCTTCACATTACCCTCTTATATTGGTTCGGTAAGAGCTATGGTAGTGGCTGCACACGAAGGCAGTTATGGCTTTGCAGAAAAAGCAGTAGCTGTAAAAAAACCACTGATGTTATTAGCTACTATGCCAAGAGTACTTGGCCCGGGCGAAACCATCAAATTACCCGTTACTGTTTTTGCGATGGAGAATAATATTAAAAATGTAACTCTTTCTTTGCAATCCAATCCGTTTTTAGAAGTGGCAGGCGGCAGCACACAAACCATAAGTTTTACACAACCCGGTGAGCAAATGGCTTATTTTGATGTAAGGGTAAAACCCAATACCGGTATTGGCAAAGTAAAATTGCTGGCTTCGTCGGGGGGAGAAAAAGCGGATTACGAAGTGGAATTAGATATACGCAATCCAAATCCCCCGGTAACCAGCATCAGTGAAATTACATTAGCACCAGGGCAGCAATGGAAAACCACCGCAGCACCAATTGGTGTGGCAGCAACAAGTTCAGCTACCATTGAAATTTCCAGCGTACCGTCAATGAATTTGCAAAAGCGTTTGGATTATTTAATTGAATATCCGCATGGCTGTATAGAACAAACTACCTCATCAGTTTTTCCGCAGCTGGTATTAAATCAATTAACTGATTTAGATGACTACAAAAAATCGCAGGTAGATAAAAATGTAAAAGCCGGTATTGGAAAACTGCAAAACTTTCAGCGCCCCGATGGTGGTTTTAGTTACTGGCCCGGTGGCAGCGAAAGCGATGAGTGGGGCAGCAATTATGCCGGACACTTTTTGGTAGAGGCACAAGCCAACGGCTATTTTGTAAGTGATTATATGTTACAGCAGTGGAAAAATTACCAGCGTGGCAAAGCCAACAGCTGGGTACCCAGCACCAGTAATTTTTATGGTGGCGATCTTACACAATCCTATCGCTTGTATACATTAGCGTTAGCAAAAGCGCCTGAACTTGGTGCAATGAACCGTTTAAAAGAATTTAAATATTTGTCTCCTGAAGCCAAATGGCGCCTGGCGGCTGCTTATCAATTAGCAGGACAAAGCAATACTGCTTTAGATCTCATCAGCGGTTTGTCTGCAACATTTGATGTGCGAAGCAGTCCGGGTTATACTTATGGTTCTAACACAAGAGATGAAGCCATGGTTTTAGAAACCTTAACCTTGCTCGGCAAAAAAGCAAAAGCAGAGGAGCTCTTACGTTCAATTGCAGCAAAATTATCGCAGGATTATTGGTATAGCACACAAACCACGGCGTACAGTTTAATTGCCATTGCAAAATTCTGCGGTAAAAATCCAAGCGGTGCCAAGATCATTTCTTCTGCAAGCATTGATGGCAAACAAACAGACATCAATGCGGCGACCTATATCCGCCAGTTACCTGTGGTATTTAAAAATCAGAATACAAGTAATGTGGTCATCACCAATAAAGGCAGCAATACTTTGTATGTAAGAATGATCACTAAAGGGCAACCACTGGCAGGCGATAGCTTAAAAGTAAACAACAACCCGGCGGTGCTGGCTATGAGCGTGAGTTATATGTCGCAGGACGGTAAAGCCATTGACATCAACAAACTTACACAGGGGAGCGACTTTGTGGCCAAAGTGATTTTGAAAAATCCCGGAGGCCGTGGTTACTATTCTCAAATGGCATTATCACAAATCTTCCCGAGTGGCTGGGAAATCTTAAATGCAAGAATGCTGGGTGGCGAAGGTGCATTCAAATCATCTTTTTCTACCTACCAGGATATTCGTGATGACCGGGTGTACACTTATTTCAACATCAACCCTAACGAAACATTGACCTATTACGTGCAATTAAATGCTTCGTATCTCGGAAGATATTTTCTTCCCGGTACTTTCTGCGAAGCAATGTATGACAATACGATCAGTGCAGGTGTGAATGGTAAATGGGTGGAAGTAGTAAACCAATAATTTTTATACAACCGCCGGCAGCGGTTACAAACCCTGCCGGCGGTTGTATTTTTTTGGACCAGCCCGGTAATGTTATCTTACATCATTGTGAACCTGTTCTGTTTATTTTTTCTTTTAGTAAAAGGAAAAATCAATTTCACTTCTGCGTCATACCTTTATTGAACTTTAATTGCGTTTTGCATATACATTGAAAAATATTTTCTCCCGGATAAAATCTCTCCGCACAGCAACCAAAATTAAACTGTTGATGGTGGCAGGTTTATTGATTTGGTTTTATTTTTCTCTTCCAAAAACATTATTCAACGCTCCTACCAGTTATGTAATTGAAGATAAAGATGGCAACTTACTCAATGCCACTATCGCTGCCGATGGCCAATGGCGCTTTCCTTACAATAAAAATGTGCCACAAAAATTCATTGATTGCATTACCACATTTGAAGACAAACGTTTTTTTAAACATCCCGGTGTAGATCCTGTATCCATTGGCAGAGCGGTGGTAAAGAATATAAAAAACAAAGGCGTGGTGCAGGGCGGCAGTACATTAACGATGCAGGTGATACGGCTATCCAAACAAGATGATAAACGAAGCATCTGGAATAAATTAAAAGAAAGCATTTTAGCAGTGCGTTTAGAAATGTCTTATTCCAAAAAAGAGATTTTAGCATTGTATGCCAGCAATGCCCCATTCGGCAGCAATGTAGTTGGGCTGGATGCTGCCGCATGGCGTTACTATGGCAGAAGCCCGGATAAATTAAGCTGGGGCGAAATGGCAACATTGGCAGTTTTACCCAACGCACCGGCATTAGTACATCCGGGAAAAAACAGGGATGTATTATTAAAAAAAAGAAATGCTCTCCTAGATAAATTATCAGATGCAGGTAAAATTGATGCCAGCAGTTGCACATTAGCCAAGCTGGAATCTTTGCCGGGTAATCCTTTACCATTACCTCAATATTCTCCCCACCTGCTGCAACGTTTTATTAAAGACAATAAAAATTTAAGCACTACCACAAAAATTAAAACAACATTAGATGGTGCCCTGCAAAAAAATGTAGCTGCTATTGTACAACAACACCAGGCGGTTTTAAAAGGCAATGGCATCAATAATGCCTGTGCGTTGGTATTAGATGTGGAAACTGGAAATACCTTAGCCTATGTTGGCAATATTTACGATCCGCTAAATAAAGAAATGGAAAGTGATGTGGATGTTATTGCAGCACCACGAAGCCCTGGCAGTGCCTTAAAACCGATTTTGTATGCGGCCATGTTGAGTGATGGACTGATATTGCCCAACTCCATCATTCCTGATATTCCCACACAAATAGGCAGCTATGCGCCGCAAAATTTTGACCTGGGTTATGATGGCGCTGTGCCCGCCAACAGGGCATTGGCCAGAAGTTTAAATATCCCTGCCGTAAAATTATTGCAGCAATACAAGTACCAGCGCTTTTACGAAACACTGCAGCAATGTGGCATCACTACATTAAACAGGAATGCGGATACTTACGGATTAAGCTTAATTCTCGGTGGCTGCGAAGTAACCGCATGGGATATTGCAGGTGTGTATGCAAGCATGGCACGTACACTCAACCATCAAACCAAAAATCATGGCAAGCCCGACCCGGATGATTTTCATCCGCCTAATTATATTGCTAAACAAACGCCCGGCCAACAGCAACTATCAACTACCAACCTGCCTTTGGATGCAACTTCCATTTACTTCACCTTCCAGGCCATGCAGGAAGTAATGCGGCCCGGCGAAGAAGGTTTGTGGCAACAATTCACTTCTTCTCAAAAAATTGCCTGGAAAACCGGCACCAGTTTTGGCTTCAGGGATGGATGGGCCATTGGTGTTACACCAAAAAATGTAGTGGCGGTGTGGGTAGGCAATACAGATGGCGAAGGAAGACCCGGATTAATTGGCGTACAAACCGCTGCACCAATCCTGTTTGATATTTTTCGTGTACTGCCAAACGTTAATATGCCTGCCGGGCAGGCAGGTTGGTTTGAAAAACCAAAATACAACTATTCATTTGTGCCGGTATGCAGGCAAAGCGGTTACCGTGCCAATATTGATTGCCCCGATGTAGATACTTTATTTATGCCCCCCAACGGAACCAAAGTGCCGCAATGTGTATATCATAAAATGATCCACTTAGATGCTACCGGTAACTTTCGTGTAACAGAACAATGTGAAAGCCCTTCGGCCATGCAGCACAAAAGCTGGTTCATCCTTACACCTGCAATGGAATATTACTACAAACAAAAAAATGCCGACTATAAAATATTGCCGCCTTTTAAAGCCGGTTGCGAATTTGCTGAAACAGGCAAAGTAATGGAGATCATCTACCCGCAACCCGATGCAAAAATTTATGTACCGCTGGAGGTGAGTGGCCAAAGAGGCAATACTGTTTTTACTGCCGCACACCGCCGCAGCAGCGCAAAAATTTTCTGGAGCCTGGACGATAATTTTATCGGTACCACACAAAACTTTCACCAGATGGCGCTCAACCCATCGCCGGGTATTCATATTATTACATTGGTAGATGAAAATGGCCTGAGTGTAAGCCGCCAGTTTGAGATACTGGAAAAAGAAAAGCCATAAGCTTTCCTGCAACCAAATTACTCCTGCAGCTATCTATTGGTACAAACTGATAAACACAAAGCAGTTTATAAAAATTCTGCTTATTTTTAATGACTTAAATTTTACTACTATGCCAATAAGAATGGTTGATGACCAGGAAAACCAGGATAACTATAATGAACAAAATGACAATTCCGGTGGTGGCCGCGGAGGATTTAATACCGGCGGAGGCGGTGGCGGACTCCTTAATTTTTTACCCCTGATACTCGGCCTGTTCAGAGGCGGCGGAGGGGGTGGTAAAAAAATAATTTTTCTTTTGGTGATTGCCGCAGCTGCTTTTTTTTTAATGCGCAATCAATCCTGCTCCGGCCTGGTAAGTAATGCTGTTGCTCAATTTGCCACAGGTGGTAAATTAGACCCCAATGAATTTAAGAAAGCCAGTGTGTATGAAGGCCTTACAGATGATAACGGAAAGAACCCTTTACCAGAAGCTGTTTCATTAGCACGCTATGCGCCCGATCGTTTAAACCAGGGGCACCAGGGTAGTTGTGTTGCCTGGAGCAGCGCTTATGCAGCACGTACCATTCTGCAGGCTACCAGTACCCATGAAGATGCCAATCAAATTGCCTACAGCCCTTCTTTTTTATATAATAATATCGGGCTTGACGGATGTGAGGGTTCTTACATTATTAAAGCCATGGAATTTATGCAGCAGAAAGGTGCGGTACCATTACAGCAATTTCCTTATACCGACCAGAGTTGCAGCGACCAGGGCCATTCGTTACTAGGTGTGGCCGCCAATAATAAAATCCATGGTTTTAACCGCTTAACAGATGATGACGGTGTAAGTGTTTTAAATTTCCGTGCTATTAAAGAACATTTGGCAAAAGATGCACCGGTGGTAATTGGTATGATGGTAGGCGGAAGTTTTATGCAGGATATGATGGGCCAGAAAGTATGGCACCCAACACAGGACGATTATACCATGCAGGGATTTGGCGGCCATGCGATGTGTGTGATTGGCTATGATGACCGCATTGAAGATGGTGCTTTCCAGATCATGAATAGCTGGGGGCCTGAATGGGGCGAAAAAGGAATTGGCTATATACGTTATGGCGATTTCAGAAAATTTGTAAGGGAAGCTTATGGTATTGATCCCTTACCAAAAACCGGCGCTGCATTAAAAGTAGATTTTGAATGTAATATTGGTTTGGTAAATGGAGCTACAAAACAATACATTGCTTTACGGGCAGGTTCAGGTAATGTTTTTACCACTACAACTCCAATAAAAAAAGGCACTAAATTCAGGATAGAGCTTAAGAATGCTTTAGAATGTTACGCTTATATTTTTGGTATGGAAACTGATAACAGCAGTTATGTTTTGTTTCCATATAAACCGATTCACTCACCTTATTTTGGTGTAACGGGTTATCGTTTATTTCCCCGTAAAGAAGCATTAATGGCGGATAGTATCGGCAATAAAGATTTTATGGCGATTGTGGTAAGTAAACAACCTTTGGATTATGCTGCATTAAATGCCGCCATCAACAAAAGCACGCAGTCTACTTATGCCGGTAAATTAAATGAAGCCATCAGCGGCATGGCTATCAGTAATGTAAAATTCAGTAACAGCAGTACGGGCAATATTTATTTTAAAGCTGATGCATCGGAACAAAAGAATGTAGTGGGATGTGTGGTGGAAATTGATAAACAGTAAAGCTATGGTGTATTATCAGCAAGATTATTTTTAAATGCAGAAGAGAAAACCTGATCAATTAATTACTGAGATAAAAGCTTTGGTAACAGAAGCCCGGAATTTTGTTGCCACCAATATTAATACGCAGTTATTATATACTTATTGGCAAATTGGAAATTTACTAGTGCGTAGAGAGCGCAGTGACAAAATGAATGAAGCCTCGTTAAGTCCGTTTATTTTAGAAATGTCAAAGCATTTAAGCATTGAATTAGGCAAAGGATTTTCACGTTCTAACCTGTTTGCAATGCGGAGTTTTTACTTACACTTTGCTTTAGATAGCAAAGCATTTAAGAATGTCCTGACAGTGTCAGGACAGAAAATTTCTGCCTCAAAAAAAGCTGTCCTGACAGTGTCTGGACGAAGCAAAAAAATGAGCCTTAAGGTATCACCTTTGCTTAGCTGGTCGCATTATTACGAATTGTTAAAATGCGGTACCGAATTGGAAATCAGTTTTTATCAACAAACAGCTATAAAAGAAAACTGGTCTGTAAGGGAATTACGAAGGCAGATAGATACTGCATTATTTGAAAGAATAGCATTAAGCAAAAACGCAAAAGAAGTTTTACATCTTGCAAAAAATGGCAAAGCTATTAAGCAGAATACCGACTTAATTAAGAGCCCGTACATACTTGAGTTTTTAAACATACCGGAGAACTATAAGGTAAGCGAACGCTTCCTGGAACAAAAAATAATTGATAACCTGCAGCATTTTATTTTAGAATTAGGCAAAGGGTTTGCTTTTATTGGCAGACAATATCGTGTTACGCTAAACAATAAACACTACTATATTGACCTGGTATTTTATCACCGTATATTAAAATGTTTTGTACTCATTGATTTAAAAGTAAAAGATCTTAAGCATCAGGATGTGGGGCAAATGAATCTTTATTTAAATTATTTTGAAACAGAACAAAATGTTGAAGGAGACAATCCCCCGATAGGAATCATTCTCACAAAACAAAAAGATGATATTACCGTTGAATATGCTTTAAGAGGTATCAGTAATAAAATTTTTGTATCAAAATACCAATTGTATTTGCCAGAGAAAAAAATGTTACAAAAAAAATTAAAGGAATTATTATAAATCTTCTCCAATTATGAAATTACTATTCAATCTTCTTTTTTGTATTGCAATGGTGATACAAACAAAAGCACAGGAAACCAAACTCTACAACCCTGCTGCCGACGCAGAAAAAGATATTGCTGCGGCCATTAAAAAAGCCAAAGCCGAAAATAAATATGTTTTATTGCAGGGCGGTGGCAACTGGTGCAGCTGGTGTATTGAGTTTGCCAGGTTTTGTAAAGCCGATCAAAAAATTGATTCTGTTATCAATGCTTCCTATGTATGGTATCATTTTAACTGGAGCA
The DNA here is from genome assembly GCF_054783275.1 of Ferruginibacter profundus. NCBI lineage: Bacteria > Pseudomonadati > Bacteroidota > Chitinophagia > Chitinophagales > Chitinophagaceae > Ferruginibacter > Ferruginibacter profundus. The sequence continues at coordinate 1,279,491 of NZ_BAAGQW010000002.1, forward strand.
AAGAAAATGAAAACAAAAAACTGTTTGCTAAATATGGATACCCTCAACGTTTCGGCTTTCCGGTATTCATTATTTTAGATGGTGAGGGCAAACGTATTCACACACAAAACAGTGAGTATTTGGAAGATGGCAAAAAAAGTTACGACAAAAATAAAGTGCAGGCTTTTTTAGAAATGTGGAGCCCGAATGCGGTGAATCCGAAGATGTATGGCGACTAAAACCGATTTCGGATTTTAGGTTTATCAATTCTCTGGCCACTAAAGGCAATCTGAAATCTGCAATTAAAATAAACAACAGCATTTTGAGAGTCCTATTTTTTTTAGCTTCCTTTTTTTGTTCCACTTCTATAAGGGCGCAGAATTTTTTACTTGCTAATGAAGTCAATGTATTTTCATTTAAAACAAAAACAGGCAAACAGGTAGTAATTGCTAAAGATACTGCTAATGCTTACCTTGTATACAGGTATGGTTCTGCTGCTAAAATAGAATTTGAATTCCCATACAATAGTAAAACAAGCTGGAAAAATTTTAAATACTCCTACTATTTGAGAGGCGGAGGTTTAGCAAACGAAGCAATGGATCTCGATTATCTATATTTCGATAATAACAACTTCCGTTATGTTGTGTACAATACTTATTTTGCAAGAGGCAACAGTTTTAAAACAGGTATCAAAATAATTGATCTAAAAACAAATAAAACAACCAATATTGCTGGTAATAATAAAAGTAAAAAAGGCACTTTGAGTGATTTCAGGAATAACAATTTACTTGAGATCACTGATGAACTTTTTGATTGATCATTTATAAAGTTTACACTTAAAATTATGGGTGATAATAACAGCATTTTTTTTCAACTGATCAATAACCGGTTTAAGTTCAACCTGTTTTTATTATCAAAATTACCCAGCGCATTTTTTTGCGGTGTACGGGTACAATATGCCGACGAAAATAAATGTGTTGCCACAGTTCCATTTAAATGGCTGAGCCAAAACCCTTTTAAGAGTACTTATTTTGCCTGCCTGAGCATGGCCGCAGAAATGACCACCGGTGTTTTGGGCCTGGCACATATTTATAAACGCCATCCTGCAGTAAGCATGTTAGTGGTAAATATCAGCGGCAGTTTTTTTAAAAAAGCAACAGGCAAAACTACTTTTACCTGTACCGATGGCCTTTTAATAAAACAAACCATTGAAGATGCTATTACAGGCGGGCAAGGTAAAACTGTAACCGCAAAAAGTACCGGCACCAATGCCGATGGAGAGGTGGTAGCTGAATTTTTAATTACCTGGAGTTTTAAAGCGAAGCACCTGAAATAGCAGTGTGCAAAATTAAAGCCGTTAGGGGCACAGTTCGAACACCGACTTGTTTTAAACAATAAGAGGTTCGTTAAAACGAACCTCTTATAAAAATAATATGCCCGGCTTTAGTTATTGCCTCTTACCGGGTATGGTGGCCTGGCAGGTGTAACCTGCGGATTTTTTTCCAGTTCTTTTAAGGCCACTTCAATTGCTTTTTGTAATTGCGGGTCATTACCTTTTATTACTTCAGAAGGAGTTTGCTCCACTTCAACATCCGGAGCCACACCAACATTCTCTACAATAAAACCATCTTTTGTCCAGATGGCCACATTAGGTGCTGTTACCGAACCGCCATCAATAAATTCAGGAAATCCTAAAATACCTACAAGGCCACCCCATGTGCGTTTACCCACTAAAGTACCTACTTTAAACTTCCTGAACATCCAGGGCAACATATCACCCCCTGAACCTGCAGTTTCATCAATCAACATTACTTTAGGCCCCTGTATAGATGCACTTGGTGTTTTAAGGTCTTTACCATACCGCATATTCCAGTAAGCCTGTTGCGGATTTAATAATAAATTGATGTAATAGTCTGCAAGGCTGCCGCCCCCATTAAACCTTTCGTCTACAATGATGGCTTTTCTGTTAGCCTGCGGATAAAAATATCTTTTAAAATAATCATGCCCCAGTTCGGCAGTATTGGGTACATACACATACGCTACCTGCCCGTTGGTGGCTTCAGTTACTTTTTTCAAATTACCCTCTACCCAGTCACGGTTACGCAGAGCCGATTCACTTTCCACCGGAACTACTTTTACCGTTCTGGATGCAGCGCCATCGGCATTGCTGCTGATTGTAAGCTCTGTTATTTTGCCCGCGGTATTTTCAAAATAACGATAGAGGTCTTCAGAAGCAGTAATATCGTTACCATTTACAGCTATGATGTAATCGCCTGCTTTTACATTTACACCAGGTTCGGTTAAAGGCGATTTTAAATTGGGGTTCCAGTTTAATCCGCCATATATTTTTTTGATTTGATAACGGTTATTGTTTACAGTATAATCTGCACCCAGTAAACCGCCGCTCACTCTTTGTGGTGTGTACATCTGGTCTCCCGGGTTTGAAATACGGTGGTGACCAACCCCCAGCTCGCTGCACATCCATTGTATCAAAAGATTGAGATCGCTCCTGCATGTCAGGTCGGGTAAAAAAACTTCATACTTCTTTTTAACTGCGGCCCAGTTAGCTCCATGCATGCCGGGGTCGTAAAAATAATCCCTGTTTACACGCCATGCTTCTTCAAAAATATTTTTCCATTCAGTTGCAGGGTCAATTTTAATCAGGATAGCACCTGTATTAATATTGCCTTTGCCAGGTGCCGGTTTACTGCCTGCATCTGTTACCACCCAACTGTTACCAATGCTATACAACATTCTTTTACCGTCTGCAGAAAGTATATATCCATCCATTGCAGTAATCTCGGCATCCTTCCGTGCTTTTAAATCGTATTTATGTAACATGCCACTACCCTGGCCTCCGGCAGGATATACAACATAATATAATTCGCCTTCCTTTCCTGCACCCAATTGCCCGTAATTATCAGCGGCAATGGGCAGATCAACGATCCTGTTTTCAATACCATCCCAGTCAATACGCAGCTGGTCATCTTTTTTATCAGTTGCTGCTGTTTTTTTATCCGCTGGTTTTACCGCCGCTGCAGTATCGGGTTTTACAGTTTCTTCGTCATTTTCTTTTGCAAAAGGAGAAATGGTTTCTTTTTGCAGGGTAACCAGGTAAATGGAATTGGTAGAGCGCATATCAGCATTCGACTGATCGAACCAATTGATAACCGGCCCTGCATCAGTGGATGCAAAAAAGTAAAGGTACTTGCCGCTTTTATCAAACTTAGGGTCTGATGCATCACTTAAGCCATCTGTTAGCGCAAATGATTTTTTCTGTTCTATGGAGTAAAGGTACACCCGTTTGAATTGCGTTTCGGTTATTTTAGTGTAGGCGATCCATTTAGAATCGGATGACCAGCTGCCATTCATGTAACGGAACGGGCCGGGTGTATATAATTCATCGGCATCTATTTTTATTATGGTTGCTGATGCTATATCCAACACATAAAAATTTCTGCCATTATCGGTAAAATTTATTTTTTTACTGTCGGGAGCCCATTCGGGATAGGCATAAAATCCTGTACCGGTAAGCTTAAAAACTTTTGCTTCGCCTTTTCCATCCTGTGGTTTTAAATACAACTGGTATTCGCCGCCTGCATCAGAAAAGTAGGCGATCGTTTTTCCATCAGGCGACCATGAAGGATATTTTTCATGCGCCCCGGGGGTTTGTGTAATATTCCTGTAATCTCCTTTTTCTGCAGGCGCAGTAATAATTTCACCACGACTATCAAAAACTACTCTTGCACCTGTGGGAGAAATATCTCCGCCACGGATATAATCGCCACCTTTTACAAAGCGGCCTCTCAGTTCCAGTAAATCTGCTGCAATACCAATTTTTAATTTTGTTGCAGTAGCCCCGTTTATTGTATAGGTATTTAAATAGCCGGCCTGCTCAAAAACAATATTACCATTTGCGGCGCTGGCATTCAGCACCGGAAAATCTTTATACCTGGTCAACTGGTCAATTTTTTTTGTAGCCGTATTGTAGGCAAATAAATTAAATTCTCCATTTCGGTCGCTTCTGAAATATACGGTATTACCAACCCACATCGGGCTTACATCATTGCATCCTTCGGCGGGTTGCGGAATTTTTACAACACTTTTATCAGCAAAAGAAAAAATATGTATAACCGATATTGTACCGCCCCTGTAATGTTTCCATTGCCTGAATGCATCGCTTAAAGGTGTATAGGCCATTTGTTTTCCATCGGGCGAATAGGTTGCCCAGTATGCGTTGGGTATTTCTAACTGTGTAGCCATGCCACCCGTAACGGCAACTGTAAATAATTGAGCATAGCGGCCGGTAAATACATTTCTTTGCGACGCAAAGAGTACAGCTTTTCCATCAGGTGTAAACCCTCTTACAATATCCGGTGAAGGATGCCAGGTAAGGCGTTTAGGCACACCGCCTTCTACCGGTATTATAAATACATCTGTATTGCCATCGTACTGTGCGCTAAACGCAATTGCTTTTCCATCGGGAGAAAATACGGGGCTCGATTCAACACCCCGGTCGATTGTTAACCTCCTGGGTTGCGATCCGTCGGCCCTGGCTACCCATAGATCTTCTGCATAAATAAAGGCAATATTATTTGCGCTTGCAGCAGGTTGAGAAAGCATCCTGGTATCGGTGTTATCAATTGCAAAAACCGGTGTGATAAAACCCGAAATACAGAACAGCATAAAGCAATAGAATTGTTTACAGCGTTGCATAGTTTTTGGTTAAGTGTGAGGAAAATCAGGATTATAATATTAGAGACAAAAAATGAGAATCCAAAATTTGATTTAGCGTACACAGGTTATTTGACTGGTGCAGCAATGTGTTACTTTACCCGGTGTAATATTTAACAAAAGCTTCCGCTATCAGAATAGCTGCTTCTCTCCCTATATTTACCTAAATTGCACCCTCAAAGTTCAATAGCCCCATCGTTGTAGTAATAAAACAAAATGGTGGCAGTTAAAAACACAAGTACCGGAATAAAATTCCGGTGTACTATGAACCATTAACCACTTTTTATGCAAAAAGAAGAACTACGTAAGCAACAGGCCTTAGAATATCATGCCAAAGGCAGGCCCGGTAAAATAGAAGTAATACCTACCAAAGAAGCCAAAACACAAAGAGATCTTTCCTTAGCCTACTCTCCCGGCGTTGCAGCACCTTGCATGGAAATATTCGCCAATCCTGAAGATGTGTATAAATACACCGCTAAAGGAAATTTAGTAGGTGTTATCAGTAACGGTACTGCGGTTTTAGGATTAGGTAATATTGGCCCCGAAGCCGGTAAACCCGTAATGGAAGGGAAGGGTGTACTCTTTAAAATATTTGCCGACATTGATGTTTTTGATATCGAGATCAATGAAACGGACCCGGAAAAATTTGTACAGATCGTTCAGGCACTGGAACCCACTTTTGGTGGTATTAACCTGGAAGATATTAAAGCTCCTGAGTGTTTTTATATTGAACAGGAGTTGAAAAAACGTTGTAAGATACCGATCATGCATGATGACCAGCATGGTACGGCCATCATATCTGCGGCTGCATTATTGAATGCCGTGGAGTTACAAAAAAAGAAGCTCAGTAAAGTAAAGATCGTAGTGAATGGTGCCGGAGCCGCTGCTATATCCTGTATGAAGTTGTATATCAGCCTGGGTGCCAGCAGGGAAAATATAAGTGTTTACGACAGTAAAGGATTGATACATGCGGGGCGCAACGATCTTGATGACATTAAAAAAGAATTCATCTCTGCATCCAAAGCTTATATGCTGGAAGAAGGCATGAGAGATGCAGATGTATTTATTGGCTTAAGTAAAGGCAATGTGGTTACCGCAGAAATGGTGAAATCGATGGCCAAAAACCCGATCATTTTTGCCATGGCCAATCCCGATCCGGAAATTACTTACGAAGCGGCTACTGATGCCCGTAAGGATGTGATCATGGCTACAGGAAGAAGTGATTATCCTAACCAGGTCAACAATGTATTAGGTTTCCCTTATATTTTCAGAGGGGCTTTGGACGTAAGGGCCACTACCATTAATGAAGCCATGAAACTGGCTGCAGTAAAAGCTTTGGCAGAACTGGCCAAAACACCGGTACCCGATATTGTAAACATGGCTTACAACGAAAAGACAATCACCTTTGGCCCTGACTATATTATTCCAAAACCGGTGGACCCAAGATTATTAGCCACCGTTGCACCGGCTGTGGCTAAAGCCGCAATGGAGAGTGGCGTGGCAAAAAACCCTATTACCGATTGGGATGCTTATGAATTACAACTCAATCAAAGATTGGGATTAGATAATCAGCTGAGCCGTGTTATTGGCAATAAAGCAAGAAAAGATCCGAAGAGAGTGGTGTTTGCAGATGCAGAAAACTTAAAGATATTAAAAGTAGCACAGCTGGCACAGGAAGAAGGTGTGGCCTACCCTATTTTATTGGGCGATGAGCAACGCATTTTAAAACTGGCAGAAGATAATGGTATTGACCTGGAAGGCATGCCCATCATCAATCCTAAAGCCGATGACCAGGAAGAGTTACGTAAAAAAATGGGTGACCAGTTTTTTGCCAAACGCCAGCGCCGTGGTGTAAATAGGTATGAGGCTTATAAAGCAATGAAGGACCGCAATTATTTTGGTTGCATGCTGGTAGAAACCGGTGAAGCAGATTGTATGATCAGTGGCTTAAGCAGAAATTATCCTGATACCATTAAACCGGCATTGCAGGTAATTGGTACCGAAGAAGGCGTGAAAAAGATCGCAGGCATGTACATCATGTTCACCAAGCGTGGGCCTTTGTTTTTAGCGGATACCACTATCAATTTTAATCCTACTGCCGAAGAACTGGCAGAGATCACCTTGTTAGTAGCTAAGGAAGTAAAACAATTCAATATTAAACCACGTATTGCCATGCTCTCCTACTCTAACTTTGGCAGCAGCGAAGGCGAGGAAGCTAAACTGGTTCGCAGGGCAAGAGAAATTGTAAAACAAAAAGATCCGGAGCTGGTATGCGATGGTGAAGTACAGGGCATCATGGCTTTTAATAAAGAAATTTTAAAAGAGAATTATCCCTTCAGTGAATTAGTAAACGGAGAAACCAATACGCTCATCTTCCCTAATCTTGCGGCAGGCAATATTGCCTATAATTTATTGCAGGAAGTTGGCGGTGCTGATTCAATAGGACCTGTTTTATTAGGTTTAAATAAACCGGTGCATGTATTGCAATTAGGGAGTTCTATCCGTTCTATATTCAATATGGTATTAATTGCCGTGGTAGATGCACAGCTGAAATGCAAGACCAATACCCGGGAAGAAGTTAAAAAAAGTAAATGGTGGAAAAAGTTCCGTAAAACCAGCCACGATTTATAATTTCGGATTTCGGATTTTAGATTTTAGATTTGCCTGCAATAGCTGCAGTCGGGTCAAAATCTAAAATCCCCAATTGCCAATAAAACTAAATGACTTTTTTCACCCACTTCGGCCGTTACCTGTTAATGTTAAAGGGCATGTTCAGCAAGCCCGAGAACATGAAGATGTACTGGAAAGAATTTATGCACCAATGCGTTGAAATAGGCATTGGCGCTTTAGGCATTGTGGTGATCATCTCTGTGTTTATGGGTGCGGTAAGTGCGGTACAAACTGCCTACCAATTGGTGAGTCCCATCATTCCCAAATCAACTATTGCACAAATTGTAAGGGATACGGTGATTTTAGAATTTGCTCCTACACTGGTATGTATTGTACTGGCAGGTGTAATAGGCAGCAAGATTGCCAGCGAACTGGGCAATATGAGGGTGAGTGAACAAATTGATGCATTAGAAATAATGGGTATCAATACAAGGGCTTACCTGATCATGCCAAAAATTGTGGCCGCTTTAATCACTATTCCTTTATTGGTAATCCTGGCCATGGCCTTAGGTATCTGGGGCGGAAGATTAGCAGGCACAGCATCTGGTATTTTATCTACTGATACCTACGACAGGGGACTGATTGAAAATTTTATGCCTTTTAACGTTCGTTTTGCCATGTACAAAGCCGTTACGTTTGCGTTTATCATCAGCAGCATTCCTGCATATTATGGCTACTATGTAAAAGGTGGCGCTTTGGAAATTGGAAGAAGCAGTACAAAGAGTGTGGTAGTGAGTTGTATTATGATCTTATTTGCCGATTATATTTTGGCAGCGATTTTCCTGTAGCACCCTTAAAGAAAAGCTTCAAGGTCCGTGCACTTAAGCTCTTCTGTTTTTTTTAACGCTTATAAAATCTTTTGCTACTCCCTTGAAGCAATTCCCCTTGAAGCTTTTACCTTTACTCCTTCTTCCCTTGCAGCTTTTTCCCTTATCTTAGCTTTTTAAATTAAACGGAGTACAATAACCAGGCTTCGCCCTTGAAGCTACTCCCCTTGAAGCCTCTTATGATTGAATTTAAAAACATAAAAAAATCTTTTGGTGATAAAGTAGTACTTGATGATGTGAGTCATGTAATGCAAACGGGCATGTGCAACCTTATTATTGGCACCAGTGGTAGCGGGAAAACAGTTTTACAAAAATGCCTGGTAGGTTTATTTGACCCCGATGAAGGTGAAATTATTTATGATGGCGTAAGTTTCACTGATATGACGGAAGAGAACCGCAAAGAATTGCGCCAGCAGATAGGCATGCTTTTCCAGGGCAGTGCTTTGTTTGACAGTATGACCGTTGAGCAGAACGTGATGTTTCCGCTGGATATGTTTTCTAACCTGGGCCACCACGATAAACAAAAAAGAGTAGACGAGGTTTTAGCCAAGGTAAACCTGATAGATGCCAATAAAAAATACCCAGCAGAGATCAGTGGTGGCATGAAAAAACGTGTGGGCATTGCACGGGCTATTGTGCTCAATCCAAAATATTTATTCTGCGATGAGCCTAACTCCGGCCTCGATCCTCAAACCAGTATGGTGATTGATAAACTGATCTACGAGATCACCAAGGAGTTTAACATGACCACCGTTATCAATACCCATGATATGAACAGTGTAATGGAAATTGGTGAAAATATTTTATACATGTACCAGGGCCAAAAAGAATGGAGTGGCAATAACAAGGAAATTATTTTTTCTAAAAGCGAACGCCTTAACAGTTTCATTTTTGCATCCGAATTTTTACAGGATGCAAAAGATATGCGTATGCTGGAAGCTAAAGGAAAGATTGATAACAACAGGAATATGGATGACCTGTTGAAGTAATTTTTCATACTGCTGCTGTGGGCTTATTTTTCTAACTTCAATAATTTATGGCTTATTCACCAGCATCGTATCAAATGTATTCCAGAACATCGTATCATTTCTTATCACGCCAAATTCCGGAAGTTTTTTTGCATAGCCACTATAATTAGATTCTTTTATTGTCATTGTATCCCCTTTTCTATTGTACTTGCCGTAATACACTGTCATTATTGACCCGCCATATTCGATCAATTTTAAATTATGGTACGCCCTGAATTCAAAAGTCATCCTGTTACTTGCACCGGGTAGGTTGGAAACTTTTATCAAAGTGGTTGTATTTTCTATAAATGCTCTTTTAGCAACCGCATAAAAAATAACCGCACAAAATAACAAAGCAATACAGGTAACAGAAAACTCCAACAGTTTTTTATGCTTTCTGTAATTATTCCATTCTGTAAAAAATGTAATAATACCTGTACTAAGCAAACAAAGTGTACTCAAATACTTTAAAAAAGACATAAACCCGATCTCGTTGCCCCCAAACTCTGATATAATACCCATAACACCAAAACATATGATCAGCAGTAAAAGAAGTATGCGGATAAAAATTTTCATGTGTACAATTGAGCGATTAAATATACATAAGTTCTACTCCATATTTCTGTTTCAATAAAAGCCGAATCAGGGATATACCTTTCAACCGGAGCCAAAAGCTTTCGTGGCCAATACAGCCCCATCAGCGTTTAATTACCCGTCTCCAAAATATCCCTTTCTATAATAACCCATCTGTCCTATCTTTGCGCCGCACCTGCCTGCCGGCAGGCAGGTTTTTAAATTATTAACATAAAATTCTTCATCGAACCATGTCAGTTCTCGTTAACAAAAGTTCCAAAATAATTGTACAGGGTTTTACCGGTACAGAAGGTACATTTCATGCCACACAAATGATTGAATACGGCACCGATTTAGTGGGTGGCGTTACACCCGGTAAAGGCGGCACCACTCATCTTGATAAGCCTGTTTTTAATACAGTAGCGGATGCGGTAAAAACCACCGGCGCTGATGTAAGCATCATTTTTGTACCACCGGCTTTTGCTGCCGATGCTATTATGGAAGCTGCTGACGCCGGAATTGCACTGGTAGTGTGTATTACAGAAGGTATCCCGGTACAGGATATGGTAAAAGTGAAGAATTATTTATTGGGTAAAACCACCCGTTTAATAGGGCCAAACTGCCCGGGGGTGATCACTGCCGAAGAATGTAAAGTGGGTATTATGCCGGGCTTTATCTTTAAAAAAGGAAGGATCGGTATTGTGTCAAAATCGGGTACTTTAACTTACGAAGCGGCCGACCAGGTGGCCAAAGCAGGTTTGGGCATTTCTACAGCTATTGGTATTGGCGGCGATCCCATTATTGGTACTACTACCAAAGAAGCAGTGGAATTGTTTATGAATGACCCTGAAACCGATGCAATTGTAATGATCGGTGAAATTGGTGGTGGTATGGAAGCTGAAGCAGCTGAGTACATTAAAAGTACCGGTAATAAAAAACCTGTAGTTGGTTTCATCGCAGGCCAGACTGCCCCGGCAGGCCGCCGTATGGGCCATGCAGGTGCTATTGTTGGTGGAGCTGATGATACTGCTGCTGCTAAAATGAAAATTATGGCTGCATGTGGCATTCATGTGGCTGCAAGCCCTGCAGATATTGGTAAAACAATGGCTGAAGCTTTAAAAAAATAATTACGACATTGTTTGTGAGACTGGGCTTGAGCCAGTCTTACTGAATTCATAAATAACAAGAGCCCCGAAAATTTCCGGGGCTTTGTTTTTGTATGCAGAATCCAAAGGAGTCTTAGTGGCGCCATCCGTCATGGTCATTATCATGCCTTCTGTCATCATCTCTTCTCCTGTCATCACGGCCATAACCATTATTCTGATAGCCTTGTTTCTCGGTAATGTTTACCTGCCCGTAATTGTTGATGTTTAAAGCGGTTTCAACACCAGGTTTAAAGAACAATACAGAACTGTACATTACTTTTTGTTTTTGTTTACCCCAGAAGCTGCTCCTGTATTCGTATACAGTAACGGTATGTCGGCCAGGGCTCATGGCACCTACAGCAATACTGTTATCACGTCTTGTGTTACGATAATTGTCATTCAACTGGTATTGCATGTTATCAATCATTACTGTAAAACGTTTTTCAGTAAAAGCATTAATAACTAAGGAGCTGCTATTATAACTGTTGTTACGGTTATCATATTGTGGTCCCCTGTCGTTACCGCCCCGCCATTGAGCAAAGCCGGATGAGAAAATGGCCATTACGGCTAAAAATGTAAAAATCTTTTTCATTGTAGTAAAATTTAAAAGTGAAAAATACAATTCGCAGTTTTATTTTTTTACTGCTTACTATTGAATATTCAAACGTTGTGCCGCATGACAAACAAACACTTAATAAAACGTTAAAGAAAAAAATCTTACTTATTTATGAAAATGATGCAGCTTACACATCTGTTTACTGCTGCAATAAAAATTTTCGCAGCTAAATTTTAATCCGCAACGCGAATTGGGTTTAGCATAGATTGCACAGATTTTCGCAGTTTATTTTATTGTATTTATCCGTGCAAATCTGTATAATCCGCGGCAACTTAAATTACGCTGTAGTTTAAAAGTATTTTAAATCATTCATGCATAACCGCTCAATAACAAATTGTATCTTGTAATTAAAATAAGTTCCTTATGTTTTTAAAGAAAATCCTGCTGGTAATTTTTACCGGCTTCGCATTTAGCACCATGGCACAAACAAACAACGACTATTTAAAAAACTGGAAGAAGGTAGAAGACCTGGAAAAGAAAGGCCTTACCAAATCTGCATTGGCAGAAGTGATGACGATCTACACACTTGCCATAAAAGATAACAACGATGCCCAGCAGATAAAAAGCAGCATGTACCAGATCAGGTATAGAAATATGGTGGAAGAAGAAAGCAATGAGAATAATATTTTTTTTGCAGACACATTAATTGATAAAGCAAAAGGACCTGCCAAAAATATCTTACAAAGTATGCAGGCAGAAATGTTCTGGCAATACCTGCAAAATAATCGTTGGAAATTTTACGACCGTACCAAATTAAAGGAAGACAAAAATAAAGACATCACTACATGGAGCATCGATAAGATACACAGTGTAATCTCTAAATTATTTAAAGCATCATTACAAAATGAGTCTCTTTTAAAAACAACCAAACTGGATGCTTTTGCACCCATCATTATAAAAGGCAAAAACACCGGGCAGCTAAGGCCCACGCTCTATGATTTTTTAGCGCACCGTGCCCTGGCGTACTTTATGACGGATGAGAATCAATTAACCAAACCTGCTTACGAATTTAAAATAAATGATGCCAAAGTATTTGCGCCTGCAGCAGAATTCGTTACGGCGTCTTTTAAAACAAAAGATACCGCATCACTGCAGCACAAAGCCATTTTATTACTGCAGGATATTTTAAAATTTCATTTAACCGATGCCAGGCCCGATGCGTTAATTGATGCTGACCTGATACGATTAAATTTTGTAAACCAGTACAACACTATTGAAGACAAGGAAAAATTATATGAGGCTGCATTAAGAAGTATAGAAAATAAATATCCCGATAACCCGGCAACTGCAGAAGCTGCTTATTTAAGGGCAAAGATATATTACGACCGTGGCGAACAATTTGAAGCCAATGGCAAAACAGACAATCAATTTGAGAAAAAAAGAGCGAAAGAATTATGTGAAGCTATTGCTAAAAAATTCCCAAAAAGTGAAGGCGGCATTTACAGCCAGAACCTAATAGGAACTATTATACAACCTGCGCTGAATATTGAAACAGAAAAAGTAAATACCATCAACGATCCTTTCCGCACATTGGTAGTATATAAGAATGTGCCCAAGGTTTATTTCCGTATTGTTAAAACATCCAAAGAAGAAATAAAAAAACTTGACCGCAGGGATTATGAAAAATTATGGAGTTATTATGTGAATCTTAAAGCCGTTAAAAGCTGGAGCGTTACCTTACCCGACCCTTCAGATTACCAGGAGCATGGAACAGAAATTAAAATAGACGGGCTCGATAATGGCGTGTATTTTATTCTTGCCAGCCTTACCGAAAATTTTTCTCTTGCCAAAAACATTATAGCCAAACAAACGGTGTATGTAAGCAATATCAGCTACATCCATAATAATAGCAATGAGTATTATGTATTGCACAGGAACAATGGCCAGCCGCTGCCCAATGCACAGGTACAGGTGTGGGAAAGCAAATACAATTATCAAACCAATAGCCCGGATGAAATAAAAGCAGAAAAATATACCACGGATAAAAACGGTATGTTTAAAATGAAAGCCAGTAAAGACTACCGTAATTTTTTACTGCAACTGAAATACAACAATGATGAATTCTTTATGGATGAAAACGAAGGCTACAATACCTACAACAGCCTTGATATACCCGAACTGAAACCCGTAACATTTTTATTTACCGATCGCAGCATTTACCGCCCCGGGCAAACAGTTTACTTTAAGGGCATTGTTATAAAAAGTGAAAAAAAATCGGGTGCTACCGCTGTGGTCCCTGATTTTAAAACAAAAATTTTATTACGTGACGCCAATTATCAAAAAGTTACAGAACTTGTTGTAACTACCAATGAATACGGCAGCTATAAAGGTTCTTTTAAATTACCCGAAGGTGTGTTAAACGGCCAGTTCAGTTTGTTTGACAGCACTACAAATTCTATGCAGCGTTTTAATGTAGAAGAATATAAGCGCCCTAAGTTTTTTGTAGAAGTAGAAAAACCTAAAGGCACCTACCGTTTAAACGACAGCATAAAAATTACCGGCAACGCAAAAGCTTATGCCGGCAATAATGTAGACGGTGCCAATGTAAAATATCGTGTGGTGCGTAAAGTACGTTATCCTATCTGGTGGGAATGGGGCTTTACCAGCAGGCGCAAGATCAGCCCGATTTATGGCAGAAGCGAAGAAAATGAAATCACCAATGGCGAAGTAGTTACTGATGCCAAAGGTGAATTTAAAATAACTTTTAAAGCATTGCCCGATGAAAGCGTTGATAAAAAAAGCCAGCCTGTATTTTATTATGAAGTAAGTGCTGATGTTACCGATATCAATGGTGAAACGAGAAGTGGCAATACTTCTGTTGCTGTAGCCTATCAAATGCTGCAACTGAGTATTGATATGCCTGAAAAAATTATTGCCAACAGTTTGAAAAATATAAAGATCACCAGTACCAACCTGAATGACATCTTTGAAAAAGCCAATGTAAATCTTACTATCACCAAAGTAAAATCGCCTAATACAATTTACCGTGAACGCTATTGGGATATGCCTGACCAGTTTACAATGAGTAAGGACGAATATAAAGGCTACTTTCCTTACGACGTGTATAAAGATGAAGACCAGAAAAGCAAATGGCCTTTAGGTGATAAAGCACTTGATAAAACCGATACTACCAAAGAAAATGGCGAATGGGCCATGGTAAATGGTCAATTTGATGCCGGGTGGTATAAAGTTGTAGCAACAACAAAAGATAAATATGGCGAAGCAGTAAAAGCAGAAAAATACATTCAACTAATTAACTCCTCAACTAATAGACAAATTAACGAACCCATTGCTGTTGATGTAAAAAAACAATCCGTTGAACCCGGCGAAAAAATTGAATACAATATTGCTACCGGCTTTGATAATATCTGGTTGATTCATACGTTGACAAAAATGGATAAAACAACCAACACCACTTATCAATCCATAACAAAAAATAAAGCGGCGTCATTTGCGGAATCTGCGGGAGAACCCGACCGCGGAGGTATGGCCATGAGTTATGCTTTTGTACAACACAACCGCATTTACAAAGGCGGCGAAAGTTTTGCTATTCCCTGGAGCAATAAAGAACTGAACATTACTTACTCCACTTTCAGGGATAAATTATTACCCGGTGCCAATGAAAAATGGACCGTAAAAATTACCGGGCATAAGGGCGAACAGGTAGCTGCAGAAATGTTGGCAGGTATGTATGATGCTTCGTTAGACCAGTTTAAGCCGCATAGCTGGAACAGGTTAAACATCTGGCCTAGTTTATACAATACTGTAAACTGGCAAGAGAAAGGTTTTACTAAAGTAGAAAGTGAAGAGTACAACAAATTACCTGAGTACAATGAGCAGTACTATAACAAAGTTTATGACAGGCTTGCCTATTTCGGTGGTGCTGCTTATGGAGATTTTAATACAGGAACCTATTATGATAATTTTCAACATGACCTGAATCCTAATGTGAGATATAATGCCGGTGTAGTTTTAAGAGGGCAGGCTTCAATGGCAGCTCCAGCTATAGGAGTGGACAAATCGGATGTAGTAGTTATTGGCTATGGCGATGTTTCAAGTACAAGCAAACGAAAAGAAGGTGGGAAAGTAGTTTCAAAACAGGAAGAGATGTTTGTTTATGGAGAAAAAATTAAAAAACTTGGGGAAGACCCGACTTCACCAAATGATGCGGTTCAGGTACGCAAGAATTTTAACGAAACTGCTTTCTTCTTTCCGGACCTTAAAACAGATGCCGATGGTAATATCAGTTTTGAGTTTACTATTCCTGAAGCATTAACCAAATGGAAACTGATGACGCTGGCACACACTAAAGATCTTGCCAGTGGTTACAGCGAAAAAACAACGGTTACTCAAAAACCATTAATGGTACAGCCTAACGCACCCCGTTTTTTACGTGAAGGTGATGCCATGGAGTTCAGCGCAAAAATTGTGAACATGAGTGATAGTGAAGTAACGGGCACCGCTCAATTAGAATTACTGGATGCGGCTACCAACAAACCTATAGATGGCTGGTTTAAAAATGTTTTTCCTAATCAATATTTTACCATTGCAGCCGGGCAGAGTTTTGCAGTAAAATTCCCGATGGAAGTGCCGTTTAATTTTAATAGTGCCATGACCTACCGCATTATTGCAAAAACAAAAAATGCCAGCGATGGTGAAGAAATGGCCATACCTGTTTTAACCAACCGTACATTGGTTACAGAATCAATGCCCATCAACCTGCGTAATCAAACCACAAAGAATTTTAAGTTTGATAAATTATTGAACAGTGGTAGCAGTACCACCATCAGCAACCATGCACTTACGGTAGAGTATACCAGCAATCCGGCATGGTATGCAGTACAGGCATTGCCTTATTTAATGGAATATCCTTACGAATGTGCGGAGCAAACTTTCAATCGCTATTATGCTAATGCATTAGCTACCTATGTGAGCAACAGTATGCCAAAAATTAAAGCTGTTTTTGAAAAATGGAAAACTGCTGATACGGCTGCCTTACTTTCTAACCTGCAAAAAAATGAGGAATTAAAATCAGCTTTATTGCAGGAAACACCATGGGTATTGGATGCACAGAATGAGAACCAGCAAAAGAAAAATATAGCGCTGTTGTTTGATATGGTAAAGATGAGCAGCGAAATGGATAAAGCATTCAATAAACTAAAAGTCATGCAAAGCAGCAATGGTGGTTTTGTATGGTTTAAAGGCGGTCCTGATGATCGTTACATTACCCAATACATCATCACCGGCATTGGCCATTTAAGAAAACTGAATGCATTAAGCGGCGATAATTATCAAAAAGTAAAAGCGATCGTTGATAAAGGCATTGTATATCTCGATAAAAAAATAAAAGAAGATTACGATAATTTAATCCGTTATAAAGCAAAATTAAGCAGCAATAATTTAAGCGATATCCAGGTGCAGTATTTGTACATGCGTAGTTTCTTTTCAGAATATAAAATTGCGGATGCTTCAATAACCGCTTACAATTATTATCGGGGCCAGGCACAGAAATACTGGTTAAGCAATGGCAAGTATACGCAAGCCATGATCGCTTTGGCCTTATACCGCACAAAAGATGAGGTAACACCAAAAGCCATTCTTAAATCATTAAAAGAAAATGCTATCATTAAAGAAGAGATGGGCATGTACTGGAAAGAATGGACAACAGGCGGCTATTACTGGCAGCAGGCACCAATAGAATCACAGGCGATGATGGTAGAGGCATTTGGTGATATTGAAAAGAACACTGCTACTGTTGATGATTTAAAAACCTGGCTGCTGAAACAAAAACAAACACAAAACTGGAAAACCACCAAGGCTACTGCGGAAGCCTGTTATGCTTTATTGTTGGGTGGCAGCAACTGGCTGAGCGAAGAAAAGGAAGTGGTGATCAATTTAGGTAACACTGTTATTAAAAGCAGCGATGATGCTACAGAAGCAGGCACGGGCTATTTCAAAAAAAGAATTGCTGGTGAAAAAGTAAAAGCGGAAATGGGAAATATTTCGGTAACCCTGAACTCCTCAAACTCTAAACCATTAAACCAAAGCACCACAAGCTGGGGAAGTGTATACTGGCAATACTTTGAAGACTTAGATAAGATCACTCCTTCAGAAACTCCATTGAAATTGAAAAAGCAATTGTTCATTGAAAGAAATACTGATAAAGGCCCCGTATTGGAAGCACTGGCAGATGGCGCTGTATTAAAAGTGGGTGACAAAATAAAAGTACGTATTGAATTACGTGCAGACAGAGAGATGGAATACGTTCACATGAAAGATATGAGAGCCGCCTGCATGGAACCGGTAAATGCATTGAGTGAATATAAATACCAGGGCGGATTAGGTTACTATGAGAGTACCAAAGATGCCAGCACCAATTTCTTTTTCAGCCGCATCAGCAAAGGCACTTATGTTTTTGAATACCCCATGTTTGTTACGCATACCGGTAATTTCAGCAATGGCATTACAAGTATACAGTGTATGTATGCACCGGAGTTTACCAGCCATAGCGAGGGAATAAGGGTAAGTGTGGAGTAAGATAAAACACGGATTACAACGAATCACACGAATTAGTTTAGTCACTAATTCGTGTTTTTGTTTTAAAACAATTCCTGTATTTTGTGCATTCAGAAAATTATTGAGCCATGGCTGATGAGCAAAACTACGCTATACCACTTCGTTTCAGAAAAATGGAAAACCTGCATATCGTATTCTGGTTGTTTAAAGATATCAGCTGGTGTATGGTGTGGCGGCCACTAGGCATTATCATGATCATTCCTACATTGGTGATTGCGATCTGGATCGCTTTTAAAAATAAAAGTTTTGTAAGTGAGGTCTGCCACAACTTTGCTATCGTATTCTGGATAAGCGCTAACAGTTTCTGGATGATCAGTGAGTTCTTTAAGTTTGATGAAAAGATATTATTGTTTGGTTTAACAGGGAAGCAAACGGCGATGATACCATTTTGTATGGGCTTACTCTTCTTAATGTACTATTATCTTATCTGGAGGCCCAGGCATAAGAGTGCTACAGAAACAATGTAATGTTTAATTTCAATTGCCTCTTTCATTAATTACACCCTGCCGTCCGCATAGCGGTCATATATATTTTTGATTTTTCTGCAAAGGCTTGCCCCGGGTTAGCAGCATACCTTCTTTCTGCTGCACGCATGTCATTTTCTGCCTGCATTAATACACTGATCTGGTGATTGAGGCAATCAATTTTTTGTTGTGCGCCTGCGGCATGAGAAGGATTACGGCTCATATCTTCCTGAGCATTACAGATGCCCACTTTGGCCTGTAAAATCCCTGTTTGCACAGATACAACCGGGTCCATCATATCAATCATTCCCTTTTGTGCAGTCCTGTCCTGTATCAGATTGCCGGCCTGGCTTTTGCGCAGGTTATCTTCCTGTACCTGCAACTGTTCTCTTCTGAAATTGATCACCGCCATTTTTTCCGGCACACATCTTCCTGAACTTTGTGCAGCAGCTTCATCCCTGTCAAGCTTTTCTCTTTCTCTTACAAGATCAGCAGTACGTTTGGTAAAAAAATCGGCTTCTTCCATTTTGTAGCCGGCGGGATCAAAACAAACCCTTGTTCTTTCTATGCGTTTTATCACCGTGTAGCTGGTTCCCGATTGTCTTTCCATTACTATGTACACACCTGCATCTGTACGTACCACACCCACACCAAAGCCTCCCAAAAATTTTTGCGCCTGCAATGTTGCCGGGTAACGATCACCGTATATAAACCATGTGGTAGGTTCATCAGAGCGTTTATAGGCCAATGCGTCAGCTTTTCCATCGCAATACATACGATGTTCGCTTTTGCGGCTTAAAGGCGATGCAGTAAGCAAATTATTCATCTGGTATTCATGCGTATCAGTATTGGAAGTGCTTACCAGGTGCTGCAAAATATTGTTGTTGCCTTTGCGGTTATGATAAGTAAAGATATTACCCAGTTTAAAACTCACCACAGTAAACCTGAAACTTTCCACTTCGGGCATTAACACATTTATCGCCCCTCCCATTGATGGTTGCGTATATCCCATATAACCATCAACGGTATTGATGAACAAACAGGTTTGCATGCTTCTTCTGCCGCCATAAAATAATTCTATTTCCATCGTCATATCAAAACAAAACTGTTGCCGCACAGGCACAATGGTCGTTCCTTCCGAATTGCCCCTGAGTATGGGCGCATTAATGAGTTGGGCACGTGTTTGATCCCATCCAAAAAGGGTGGTATCATGCCTTACAGAATCCCGTGGCGGTTGCGCTTTTACAGCAATGCAGCATGCCAGTAAACAAACCGTAAATAGTGTTATAAACTTCATTATAGTATTTTATAAAGAAAAGTGTGATGATTTTTACAGCTTAACAAATTCTACCCTGCGGTTTTTTGCTTTGCCTGCAGCGGTTGAATTATCAGCTACCGGTTGCATAGCACCTTTACCATCTGTTTGTACCCTGTCGTCTGCAATACCATAGTTGGCAGCTAAATATTTTTTTACTGCTGCGGCCCGCTTTTTAGAAAGTTCTGTATTGGCAGCAGCATTACCATCGCTATCGGTATGGCCTGTTATTTTTATTTTAAGAGAGGGATTATTTTTCATCGCATCACCAAACTGGTTGATGAGTGCAAATGATTCACTTTTGATCACATCACTGTTCACATCAAACAAAATATCATTGGTTACCGCACGGCCTTCTTCCATTAATTGTTTAATAAGCAAACTACGGGCATCCACATCAGCACTGGCTATACGCACATTGCCCACCAGCATACCCAGTTCGGATGCAGGAATGATGTAGTTATTATTTAAAAAGAAATTATTACGCATTTCAGGAGTAAGTGCCCTTGGTAAATCAATTAATTTTTTTTCATCAAGATAAATACGGATACGTGTTTTATTCACCGACATCGCCACGTGCAACACTTTATTTGCGTAAGAGGTAACCGGAAAATCACTTTTGTTTCCTACCACATCATTTTTAAGGCCGTACTCAACTGCCTTGCCATCCACTTCGGTATAGCGGTTAATATTCATAAAGAACCGGTCTTTATAAAACATATCTTCTTTTAAGATATCACGAACATTGGTTAAACCAAACTGAATGAATGGCGTGGTATGTTGTCCGTCGGCTTGCAGGAAGAGGTCAAACTGGATAGTACAATTTTCGGGCAACGCTTTATCCATCACAGGATTAATAATAGAATTATGCACTACTTCCAGCCACCTTCCCTGCTGCCCGTCGATGGTAACTATTTTACCACTGCCATTGGTATTCCATTTGGCTGGAAAATCTCCCAGGGCATCTTTAGAAAAATCATCTTCAAATATTACGTTGTTGCCCGGCACAAAATCTAAAAAAGAACTGACACTGTTTTTTGCGCCACCACCTGTTGCCGGAGTAGAACTGTTTGAATTGTTATTGCCTGAAGATGCAGCAGATTTATCAGTGGCCGCTGTATTGCCTTCTGTTGTTTTATCGGTCTTGCTTTTATTTTTCTTTTTAAAAATATTATTGATCGCATTGCCCGTTTTATTAAACGCACTATCCACTGCGTTATCTACTTTCTGATCTACTTTATTACTGGCATTGGTAGCGGCCCTGTCTTTTACTCTTTTGCCAATAGTTTGTGCGTTTGTTTCGCTACAGCTGAGTACAGCTACCGCAAGAAAAATGATCTGAGGTTTCATGTTTTTATTTTTATGTTTTTGTCAGGTGTTCCGGGTTAAAATATGTTGCGGCAGTTTATTGTACGTTAATATCAAACTGTGGAGAATTATTATTGCTTTCATCCGATTCCGCAATCCTGTTGGTACAATCAATACGTACCACACATTGATGATGGCCTCTGCCCAATGCAGTCACATCTTTTAAAAACCACCATTCCTCCGTACGTGATTGCCCGGCTGCCAGCGGATGCAGTGTACAATTGCTGCCTATCGGTAAATGGTTGGTGCCACCGCGGTCGTCAAAAAATCCCTGCAGGTCAAGACTAAAATCTTTATCGGCGTTTGCAGCGCCTGCATTTTTATAAGTGATGGAAAGTTTGATTCGTATAAGATGCTGTGCGGTTAATTCTTCCACCGCTATGACATCAGAACTTACAAACTGCAGGTCGGGTTTCAGTAAAGCAATTTTCGGCGCAGGTAAATTTATTTTACCCGGTGTGGTACCTTTTGGGATAACAGGCGTTTGTGCTGTTGCAGTATAGCACAGCATTGCAAAGAATACAGGTAAGGCGAATTGAAATGGTGTTTTCATTTCCGGTTAATTTTAATAACCAAAAATACCCATGCATGCAGCTTTATACAACTACATCATCATGTGGTGATTTAAATGAAAAAGGAAAGCAACTTATCTTTCAGTGCCCTGGAAACGGCTTCTGTTGCAGAATGTACGTGTAGTTTGTCGTATATCTTTTTGATGTGAAAACGAACCGTATCGATGCTGATGCCAATTTCGGTAGCGATCATTTTATAACTATAGCCATTAACCAGCAATTGCAATATGTCAGTTTCCTTTTTGGAGAGGTCGGCCTTTTCCTGTTGCTCATTTTTTGCCTGTGGTACCATCTGCAATACTTTTCTTGCTACAGAACCTGTCATAGGTGCGCCGCCCGTAAGTACATTACGTATGGCTGCGGGAATTTCTTCTGTAGCATATCTTTTTAAAATATACCCGGAAGCCCCTGCACAAATAGCTTTAAAAATATTTTCATTGTCATCAAATACGGTGAGCATGATCACGGGTAACTGATCATTTATTTTACGGATATTTTTTACCGCCTGCACACCATTTACCGCAGGCATATCAATATCCATCAGCACTACATCGGGCGTAAATGTTTGCAGGTCAGTTGCAACGGTTTCTGCATTGGGCATTGCTGCCACCACTTCAAAATCATCAATATCATTCAGCAACACCTGCATGCTGTTACGCAGGGCCACATTATCATCGTATACCAGTACTTTAATAGCCATAATCAATTTCAAATTTACTGCGGAAAAAATTTGCGCCGCACCACATCATCATGTAGCAGGAATTTTTACGGCCACAGTTGTGCCTTCACCAGGTGCAGCAATAATTTCTGCCACACCACCCAGGGCCACCGCTCTCGACCTGATATTAATAAGCCCGTTTGTTCCCGGTTTGCTTACTTCTGTAAAACCCTTGCCATTATCTTTTACCTGCAATATGATATTCTCATTTTCTTTCTGCAGTACAATATCTACTTTTGTTGCAGCAGAATATTTTGCGGCATTATTCACCGCTTCTTTAAAGATCAAAAATAAATCCCTTCGCTGCTGCATGCTGATGCTTTCTGCAAGCAGTTTTTCATCCACGCTAAATGCAACCCCAATATTCTTATGCTCCAGTGCATAATTGGTGTACTCACGCATCCGTGACAGTATGTTTTCCAGCTTATCGTTATCGGGTTTTATAGCCCAGATAATATCGCTCATACCCTGCTGCATTTGTGCTGATTGTTCCGTTATCTGCGATAATAGCTGCGAAGATTTTTTGCTATCCTTATCAATATTATTCCGTGACACTTCAGAAAGAATTTTTATACTGGTAAGTGTGGAGCCGATCTCGTCGTGCAGGTCACGGGCAATATTATTGCGAACCGAGAGTAATTCATTTTGCTGCTGCAGTTTCCTTTTTAACTGGTAGCGGTTAAATATAAATCCGCCCAAAATTAAAATTGCGATACCGCTACCGATAATAATATTCCGCAATTGTTTTTGCACCTGTAATTCTTTTTCTTTCAGTTCTCTTTCCTGCAGGGATAATTTTAATTGCTGCTGATCGTTTTTTGAAACCAGTTGCTGTTTTTCCAGCAATTCGCCCTGTTGCTTTATTCTTGCATCCTGCAACTCTTTTTGCTGAGATAATAAAGTGATCTCATTTTGCTTTTGTTTTGCCTCTGATAAATTACCTGCAATGATGGCTTTTTGCTTTTCAATTTCCAATTGCCTTATCCGCTGATTGATCTGCAGCTTACTGATCTCGTTATCTTTTTTTTCTGTTTCATATTTGGTGGCTATCTCTGCAATAGAAGATTGGGTATTGGCAGATACAATACTGTCCTTATACAACACGTATTGTTTGTAACTGTTATAAGCTGCAGCGTAATTTTTTATTTCTTTATAATAATTCGATAATTGCAGATAGAAATCCCTCAGGTTAAATTTATCGGGCAATAATTTTAAGATAGCCAGCGACTTATTGTAGTATTCCATTGTAGTGGCTGTATCTTTTTTCAACTGCTGACAAATAGCGCCGGCCGACATATACCGCCTCGCCAGCATCACAGAATCTTTTCTACTTTTCTCCATCATGGCAATGGCTTTCATTTCATATTCCAATGCCTGTTCCGGCTTATGATTGGTATTGTATAAATAGGCAGCAGTAACATAAGAGTGAACGATACGGGCTTCCTGTTTACTTTGCAACGCATATTTTACACATTGCTGTAAATATTTTTCTGCTTCATCATTGTTAATACCGATATAGTACTGGCTGATATTGCAACAGCCTAACGACAGCCTCGCTATATCACCACTCTTCTCCCTGTACACCAACGATTTTTTTGCATACTCAATGGCTTTATCTTTTTGATTCAACCCATAATAAACAGTGGAAAGATTACTTAATGCAATCGCCAGTTCGCCATGCCTGTCCGGAAAATAATTTTCATAAATACGGATGGATTTCAGCAATGCATCTGCCTGTTTACTCAACTCTCCTTTTCTGCCCCAGGTATAACCAAGGTCGTTATACGCCAGTGCAGAATATTTGGTAGGATATTTTTCCAGGTAATATTGCAGGCTTTTTTCAAACAGCGGCACGGCGGCATCAAATTTATCG
This sequence comes from Ferruginibacter profundus, assembly GCF_054783275.1. Taxonomy (NCBI): domain Bacteria; kingdom Pseudomonadati; phylum Bacteroidota; class Chitinophagia; order Chitinophagales; family Chitinophagaceae; genus Ferruginibacter; species Ferruginibacter profundus. The sequence continues at coordinate 1,303,928 of NZ_BAAGQW010000002.1, forward strand.
CTGTACATTTTTATTTGTGCCATCTGCATCCACGATACTGCTGTAATAAGGGAGTCTTTCATTTGCAGGCCCAGCTTATTTACTGCAGCTGCTGTAATATCTGCTTTACCCAGGTCATCTTTATCAATATAAATATCGGTGGCTTCTATCTGTGCATAGGCCTGTCCTTTTTTAAAATTGTGTAGCTTGCTGTATTCTTCTGCTTTGCTGCAATAAAAAAGCGCAGAATCGTAATTGCTGCTGGTAAAGAATTCTTCTGCCTTATCAATAGTAGTAAAAACTGTTACGGAATCGGCTTTGCTATATTGCGCTGCGGCAATACCCGGACATAAAAAAAATACGGTATAAAAAACGACGATGTATGCTATGTTTTTCCCGGATATCATTACGGCAGCTTTACAAATTTGATCAGAACAGAAAAATACAAAATTTAATGATGGCAGAGAAACCATGTTTTCCTCACGTGATTAATTGCAGGAATCCGGAACTTTCAACATATAGACATTTGAGACATTTATGGTTTGCTACCAGGGCATTTGGATTTTCAATGTGCCTGTTTGGTGAAATGGCACTCAAAACCAATCATTTTACAAAAACCCGGATAGGACGTATATTTGCCGCCAATTCACATAAATTATAATACCAAAATAATGTACAGAACTCATACCTGTGGCGAATTAAGGCTCACCGACGTAAAAACAACCGTAACCCTGGCCGGATGGGTGCAAACCGTAAGAAAATTCGGCAGCATCACTTTTGTGGACCTGAGAGACCGTTACGGCATTACCCAATTGTTATTTTCTGAAGCGCTGAACGGCGAGCTGGATGCCAATCCGTTGGGTAGGGAATTTGTATTGCAGGTAAATGGTACCGTGAATGAACGCAGCAGTAAAAACGCCAATATCCCAACCGGTGATATTGAGATCAACGTGGTTTCTTTTAAAATATTGAATAAATCGGCTGTACCGCCATTTTCCATCCAGGATGATACCGATGGTGGTGATGAACTAAGGATGAAATATCGTTTTCTTGACCTGAGAAGAAATATTGTAAAGAAAAATTTAGAACTGCGTTATGCTGTAGGCCGCAGTGCCAGGAATTATCTGCACGAAAATAATTTCCTGGATATTGAAACGCCTTTCTTAATTAAAAGTACGCCTGAAGGCGCAAGGGATTTTGTGGTGCCGTCAAGGATGAACAGCGGTCAGTTTTATGCACTACCCCAATCGCCACAAACTTTTAAACAATTATTAATGGTGAGCGGGTACGATCGTTACTACCAGATCGTAAAATGTTTCCGTGATGAAGACTTACGTGCCGACAGGCAACCGGAGTTTACACAAATAGATTGTGAAATGTGTTTTGTAGAACAGGAAGACATACTGCAGACTTTTGAAGGTTTGGTAAAACGCATTTTTAAAGATGTAAAGAATATCGATTATACCGAAACGATACAACGCATGACCTGGGAAGAAGCAATGTGGAATTACGGTAATGATAAACCGGATATCCGTTTTGATATTTCTATCTGCAATTTAAAATTCCCTGCGCATACTTTTCCAACCAAAGTAAGCCAATCTGCATTAATTGATGGTGCCGGCTTTGGTGTATTTGATGATGCTGAAACGGTGGTGACTATTGCTGTACCTGGTTGCAGCGAATACACCCGCAAGCAAACCGATGAGCTAACGGAGTGGGTTAAACGACCTCAGATTGGCATGAAGGGTTTGGTGTTTATTAAATGTAATGCAGATGGTACTTTTAAGAGCAGCGTAGATAAATTTTATACCGAGGAAAAACTAAAAGCTATTGCTGCTGCTGCCAATGCAAAAGCAGGCGACCTGGTTTTAATTTTAGCAGGTGCAGAAGAGAGAACAAGAAAAGCCATCAGTGACCTGAGAATGTACATGGCTGATAAACTGGGATTGCGCAAACCAACCGATTTTAAATTATTATGGGTATTAGACTTTCCGCTGTTTGAATATGATGAAGAAGGAAACCGCTGGGTTGCCCGTCACCATCCGTTCACTTCTCCTAAGCCAACACAGATTGCAGAGATGATCAACAACAATCCTGTAATTGAAAATGCAGCTGAATATTTAAAGCATCCGTATGCCAATATCAAGGCCAATGCTTATGATATGGTGTTGAACGGCAATGAAATTGGCGGTGGTTCTATCCGTATCTTCCAGAGAGAATTGCAGGAAAAAATGTTTGCTGCATTAGGAATGGACGCAGCGGAGCAACAACATAAATTTGGATTCTTACTCGGCGCATTTGAATATGGCGCTCCGCCGCATGGGGGTATTGCCTTTGGCTTCGACAGGTTGTGTTCTATTTTAGGCGGCAGCGAAAGCATCCGTGATTTTATTGCCTTCCCTAAAAATAACAGCGGCCGTGATGTAATGATTGATGCACCGAGTACTATTGATGCCAAACAATTTGAAGAGTTACAGATAAAGCTGGATTTGAAAGCGTAGAACACGGATGACTGGATTTAATGGATAAACACAGCTTTTGTATGTAAAATACAAACCGAATATTGTTACCAATTCATAAAGTGCTATGCTACACCGGCATGGCACTTTTAATTTCTCCAGGTATTTACTAAGTTGCCTTAATCACTGAAAACAAAGAAACACCAGGCTTCACTTAATCGATTTCTTCTTATCTTTTCATTATCAAAAAATTGAACTTTAAAAATGAAAAGCAGGAAACTATTTGAACTGAATTATGTTTTCAACTGTGCTTTACTTTTAACTTTTGCCGGATATGGAATATTTGTGAATCTTAATTCAAACTATAATGCTGATGAGTTTTTATTTATTTACGTATTCCCGGGTTTGTTTTTCATATTAATTGTTGCAGCATTTAGTTTTGCCTGTTACACTTTAAACAAAGTGGTTAAAACTGGCCTGCAATTTTTAAAAAGAGCAGGTATTTCCGGAACAGTTTGCTGTATATTTTTCAACATTTTATCATTTTTCCTGATAATAGAAGCTATTGACCTGGTCAACAATTATTTTAAATACAGGTTTAGCACCACCTCCAGGGAAATATTTTTTATCTGTTATATTTTTTCTTTATGGTCACTGCAATTTATTTAAGCATCAGCTACCGGATCATAAAAAGAAAGTTTAAAGCTCATATAATAAAAATGGTATCAGCATCAGGCAATACAGCCGAAAATTAAATTTGCAAATGAAAATATTCAGGATACTTAATTTTGTTCATATTGCTGCTACTGTAGTCCTATTCAGCTATACCTTTTATTATAATCCCATCCCTTATACCGATACGCCTGCTTTTATGGCTGTTGTTTTAATACCCTTATTAATTGTTGTCAATTGTATCAGTAATATTAAACTGATCCAAAAACATTCACATAAGGAATCAATGAGCCTGGGCGGAAAAATATTTTTCTGGCTTCTTTATACTCTTTTTATTGCTTTAACTGCACTCCTGGTATTCGCAGCCTACAAAAGTTATATCTCTTATACAGAATATGCTGAGAAAGGGTTTACAATTTCTTTTCCATTTAAAGTGAGAAACATTTTTTTATTCACCGAGGTTTTAAATGGAATCTATATCAGCTTTTATCAATTCTATTTTTTCTTTTTGGTAAAAAGGAATTCAAAATCCCGGCTGGAGTCCTTAGTAAACGAAATCGGGGAACCTGAAAAATTCAAACCTTAATACTATCAGCCTTCCTGCACCGGAATTCAGTATAGTTTTTGTACTTTCATAACACTATTCTTACTATCTTTTCGCAATCAAAAAAACTGAATTATGAAATTCCATAAACTGCTGTTGTTTGTTGTATTCATTTCGTTTTTTATTTCCTGTAAAAAATCTGATGACGGTAATACAGGAGGAGGCGGAACCAGCCCCACTACAGCGCAAACTTTTTTAGATGTAACCTATGGTACAGATGCTGCGCAAAAAATGGATGTGTACCTGCCCGCCAACCGGAGTGTGGCCAACACCAAAGTAATTATCCTGATACACGGCGGCGCCTGGAGTGGTGGTGATAAAAAAGATTACAGCACTTTGCAATTTGGTATGGTGATCACCGATACATTAAAAACACGTTTTCCTGGTTATGCCATATTCAATATCAACTATCGTTTATCTACCGGCACCACCAATCTTTTTCCGTCGCAGGAAAATGATATAAAGGCTGCGGTGCAATTTATTTACGATCATGCTGCAGATTATTTCATCAGTAATAAATATGTTTTTATTGGTGAAAGTGCCGGCGCACACCTGGGCATGTTACAGGGTTATAAATACAATACGCCTTTAAAACCCAAAGCCATTGTATCTTTATTCGGCCCCAGCGATTTAACCGACATGTATAACAATCCTGTTGGCCCCAACCCTACCTTAGCACAATTGGTTTTGGCACAAACAATCGGGGCAACGCCTACCACCAATGCGGCCTTGTATACCAGTTCCAGCCCTGTGAATTTTATTGGTGCAGGTTCACCGCCTACAATTTTACTGCATGGCAGCAACGACCCGTTGGTAAACCCTTCGCAATCTGTAGCAGTGCAAACCAAATTAACTACTGCTGGTGTAGCCAATCAATATGTATTATATCCCGGCAAAGGCCATGGCGATGATTGGGGTGATGCTGTTTATAAAGATGCGTTTAATAAGATACAGGCTTTTATTATTGCAAATGTGCCATAAAATATTTTTCATGAAAAAATTATTCCCTACCGTATTCCTTTGCATCGCTTTTTTTACAGGTTGTAAAAAAGAAACAGCTGAGAGACATTGCTGGCAACTGATAGACTCAAATGGCAACGACCTTAATGCAGTTTGCGACAAAACTGAAGCAGAGCTGCTGGACTGTGTAAAAAATAATACCTGTGGCAGTTATTTTAACGGCAGCAGTATTACCAACTGTAATTATTATATATCAGATGGCAACAGGTTTTGCTGGAAAATTAATAATAGTTATTACAGGGATCTTACAGAAAGCGAGGCCAGTTTATATGCAAGGTGTTTCTTTGGCAATGCAAGCCCAATTAAGGTAGATTGCAGCTTTGCCTGCCAACGATGGTACCACAGGGAGAAAAAAACATTCAAACCAACAGCTACTATTACCTATTCCTTTGTAACGCTGGAGAATTTTTGTGGCGATACCGTATCTACGCTATACCAGGGAAGGCAAATAATACGGAAAGATGATACCGATTCTTTAATTGTCATTCAATTTAGCAATAACGGCTCCAACTGGTAAATGTGCCGGCATCCGAACCCGGTAAAAACTTCCGGTGCAAATGATCTGTTACATAAAAATAGTCACCCGTTTTTATGGTAAATTTGTTTTATGAATCTTCCTCCCCTCGCCGAACGTTTGCGCCCCACATCACTGGATGAATTAACCGGACAACAACACCTTACCGGCAAGGGAAGCATTTTGCGAAAAGCTATTGAAGCTGGCAAAGTGCCCAGCATGATTTTATGGGGGCCACCGGGTGTGGGCAAAACCACTATTGCCAATATTATTGCCAACACATTACAGGTGCCGTTTTATACATTGAGCGCTATCAGCAGCGGTGTAAAAGAAGTACGTGAAGTAATTGAACTGGCAAAAAAACAAAACAGTGTAATTTTATTCATTGATGAGATCCATCGTTTTAATAAAGGCCAGCAGGATGCATTATTAGGTGCAGTTGAAAAAGGTATTATCACTCTTATTGGCGCAACCACAGAAAACCCTTCTTTTGAAGTGAACAGCGCATTGCTCAGCAGAACACAAGTGTATATTTTAAAAGCACTGGATGAAAAAGACCTCGTTGCCTTATTGCATCATGCCATTACAGAAGATACAATTTTAAAAACAAAAAAAATTGAGCTGAAAGAAACGGAAGCACTCATCAATATTTCCGGTGGCGATGCAAGAAAATTATTAAATCTTTTAGAATTAGTTACCGATACTTTAGGTGACAATGCAATAATTACTGACGATGCGGTAATGGAAATTGCACAGCAGCGCATTGCCTTGTATGATAAAAAAGGTGAGCAGCACTATGATATCATTTCGGCTTTTATAAAATCTATTCGTGGCAGTGACCCTAATGCTGCGGTATATTATTTAGCAAGAATGATTGCAGGAGGAGAAGATGTAAAATTCATTGCACGCCGCATGCTGATATTGGCGAGTGAAGATATTGGCAATGCCAACGCCAATGCCTTACTGTTGGCCAATGCCACATTTGATGCGGTAAACAAAATTGGTTATCCCGAAAGCCAGTTGATATTGGCGCAATGTGCCATTTACCTGGCGTCAAGTGCCAAAAGTAATTCTGCCACTGTTGCCATTGGCGCTGCCATGGCGGCTGTACAACAACAGGGTGATCTTTCTGTTCCCCTGCACATCCGCAATGCGCCTACCCAACTGATGAAGAAAGAAGGGTATGGAAAAGGCTATGAATATGCCCATAATTACGACAATAATTTTTCGCCGCAGGAATATTTGCCTGATGAAATAAAAGGCACGGCTTTTTATAATCCCGGTGCCAATGCCCGTGAAGACGAACTAAGAAAGTTTTTAAAAACTTTATGGAAAAACAAATACGGCTATTAATGCAATACACTTACTTTGTGCCGATGAAGCATGTAAAGATCCTGTTTATTTTCCTTTTGTTGTTGCCCGCCCTGCACACCGTGGCACAAACCGATGCTGTGCCTGTATTTAAAGGTGCAATTAAAGCCAACCGGGAGAAATTGTATAATAGCATCATCAAAAATTCTATCACCCAAAATTTATCTTTACCATTATCTGATAGTACCGAAGCAGATTGGGAAGATGCTTTTTCTGCAATGGAATTAATTAATTACAGGCAACCCTGGGTGAATGAGAAAATTAAAACAGCATTTACTGGAATAGAAAAAAGGAGTGCAGAGTTTCAAAGGGCATTAATGGAATTGGTATATACCAATTACACTACCGAATTTAAAAGCAATATAAATTCCTTATTCTCAAAAACCACCTATGCAAAAGTATTTGCCATGTGTACAGAATATTTACTGCGGGCTGATAAGTCAAGAAATAATATTGAGAGCATCGCATCAATTGTGTACAATAAAAATCCGGAAGATTTTGATAATGCAGAAATGGCGTCGGAAATTCAATTTGAAATATTATGGCCCATTATGCAACTGGCAGAAAAGGAAAGTAGTAAAATAAAATTAAAGCCGGCAGTATTACTGAATAATAATTTTTTGAAAAATAATATTGTGGTGTACAGCATACAGAGGAAAAACCGGAATTACCCGGGACTGGTTGTGGTTAGAGACAAGAATGGAAAATTCATCCGTGATGATACAGGGATTATTTTTTCTGTACCGCAATTAGCAAGAAGCATTACCAATATGCCCGGCTATTTAACCAATGGCAATACACCACAAGGTATATTTCGCATGTATGGATTTGCAGTGAGTAAAAGTCCGGCACTGGGCCCGACAGAAAACCTGCAACTTACCATGCCTTTTGAAACTACAGTACAGCATTTTTTAAAAGACAGTTCAATTACGGATACAGTATGGACACCTGAATTATATGAACGGCTGCTACCTGCCGGTTTAAAAAAATATCATCCCATCTTCGGAACGTTTTATGCCAGTGCCATTGGCCGTACCGAAATCATTGCACACGGCACAACGGTAGATCCGGAGTATTACAAAGGACAAACTTATTATCCTTATACACCCACAGCAGGATGTTTAGCCACCAAAGAAATATGGAGTGCCATTGATGGCAAACGAACAATAAGTGATCAGCAGAAATTAGTGGATGCCATTAAAAAAGCCGGTGGCGCCGATGGTTATATAATTGTATTTGAAATTGATGACCAGCAAAAGCCGGTGAGTATAAATGAAGTGTTGCCCTATTTAAAAGCCAGGCAATGATGCTGCAAGGAAGCCAGGTTTTTAAAATCTCACTTCCTTTTATCTGCCTTATATAAAACCACGAAAATGAAAAAAGATATTGCATCAAGAGCGGATATTGAAACATTGATAATTTCCTTTTATGAAAAAGTAAAACAGGATGCAACTATTGGTTTTATTTTTACCGATGTAGTGAAAATTGATTGGGCACATCATATTCCGGTGATCGTTGATTTTTGGGAAAGCATTTTATTAGATAACCCGGTGTATAAAAAGAATGCGATGGAAATGCATTACGACCTCAATAAAAAAATCCCCCTGCAAAAAGAACATTTTGAAAGCTGGATGCAATTGTTTGCAGCTACAATAGATGAATTATTTGAAGGTAAAATTGCAACAGCAGCAAAAGTAAGGGCCCAATCCATTGCAGGTGTAATGTTGTTTAAAATGAGTAATGCGAATAACAATCATTCTATATTATAAATGCAGTCCTGGCCGTACAAGACACCAGCCAGGGGAAAAAATAAATATTGCCAAAGGCGAATTTGAACTATGGAATTAGAGTGGAAGCTGAAAAAATTTGAGGCGCTCAGTAATAGAGAGCTTTACGCTATTTTACAATTACGCAACGAGGTATTTGTAGTAGAACAAAACTGCCCTTACCAGGATGCCGATAATAAGGACCAGGAAAGTTTACACTTTATGGGCTGGGATGGTAACACCCTTGCAGCCTATACACGTATAATTCCGCAGGGAATTTCCTATACCGAAGCCAGTATCGGACGTGTTGTTACGAGCCCGGGATACCGTGGCAGCGGTGCCGGCAAACAATTGATGGAATTGAGCATACAGCATACATTGAAACAATTCAACTGCACCCGGATAAAGATCGGCGCCCAGCTGTACTTAAAAAAATTTTACGAAGACCTTGGCTTTGTACAATGCAGCGGGCAATATCTTGAAGATAATATTCCCCATATTGAGATGTTGTTATCAAAATAATTTTTACCAAAAACAATATTTAACAAAACCTTCCGTTTATGTTGAGTAGTGCCGTAATTTTTAATTTGTGACCAGGGTTTGTAGCTGACTTACACACTGCAATTATTATCCAATTTCTGTAGAAAACACTAAATCTGAATATCTGATGAAACCAAGTTTACCCAAATTTGCTGGTAAAGCCTTGCTGCTTTTTATGGTCTGCTTTTCTCTCATAAGCAAATCAAACGCCCAGGCATTTATTTTTGGCAACGAAAAAATTAAATGGGAAGTAGGCGTAAATTTTGGCCCCAGTTTCTTCCTTGGCGATTTAGGTGGTAATGCCGGAAAGGGTACCAACAACCTGAAAGATCTCAACTTCGAATTTACTAAATTAATGAAGGGTGCATACATCACCATGTATCCGAATAAATGGGTAGGCTTAAGATTAGCCGCCAGCCTTACTTATCTTGAAGGTGACGATGCTACCATTAACACCAACGGTATTAATGAACTATGGCGTAAACAACGTAACCTCGATTTCAGAACCAATGTAACTGAAGTAAATGGTTCTATTGAAGTTTTCCCCACCATGATGTTTGCTGCTGATCCCGATAACGAACCAAGGTTAAGGCCTTATGGTTTAATAGGAGCCGGTGTATATCATTTTAATCCGCAAGGTTCTATTAAAGCATCTAATGGTGATAAAACCTGGTACTATCTACATCCTTTGCGCACCGAAGGTGAAGGCATGGCTGAGTATCCTTACAGCAAGCCTTACAGTTTAACTCAACTGAATGTTTTATACGGTGGCGGTTTAAAATATTATTTATCTGACCGGGTAAATATTGGTGCTGAATTTTTGTACCGCAAAACATTTACAGATTATCTTGATGATGTGAGCAAGAAATATATTGATCCCAAGAACTTTGCTAAATACTTACCATCACAAACAGCTTCTTTAGCTACCAAATTAAGTGATAAAGCCATCGGTATCATTTATCCCGGTATGACAAGATACCCTGAGGGAACACAGCGTGGTGACCTGAAAAATGCAGATACTTATTTTTCAGTAGTATTTAAAGTAGGATTCAGACTGGGCCCTATTTACGAAAGTTCTTTTGCAAGAAGGGCTGCAAGACAAACAAGGTGTCCGTCAGTTTATTAATAGTAATAGTTTAGTTTAGTTTATCAATATCCATAAAAACCAATATTATGAACAACAATCTACACATCAACCCGGTAACATTAAAAGCGGCATTTGTATTAGCCACCTGTATGTTTTTGATTTTACACTATATAAAATTTTAACCCATTAACGATTATGTAGTACAAAGTGATACAACAGAAGTCAACCCCCGAGGAACCGAGGAACTTATTTAAGTGCCTTGCTACCCCTGAAACCACAATCTTACGATTTCGTTACTATCCTTTGAACTAATTTGTCTGTGTTTGTAAGCAGTTTCTTATAAAAGATTCATCCTTTGCAGGGTGAATTTTTTATTTTACAGGAACACTGATAACACAGGTTGAACGGATGGTTACGGATTGTTTATGCTGCTTTGCTGAATAAACTGAATTACTTCGGCAATTGAGTGTTTTGCAAAACAGCATTATCGGGGCTATCCATTTGCAGCGTGAATTATTTAGTGGTATAAGCTGCTGAGCCCAAAAGGAAATCATTTAAAATCCTGCTTATCTTTTTCATCCGTGATTTACTCATCTTCCGGATCAAAATTAGAAAAGAGATCATTGGGGTTAAATGGCTCATCATCCTCGGCAAATGTGGAAGGGTCATTAAACAAGTGCCATTCATCAGGCAGGTCTTTTTCCTTATCAATAGAATTTACCCAGTTAATAAATATTTTTCTGAAAGCTTCTATTTCATTTCTTATGACATCAATATATTGCTGCTCTATTCCATGAAATTCCTTACAGGCCCAGAGTTGCTCTCTTAACTGGCACATATTCACTTTAATGATCACGGCATTCTCCATCATCAAACTGTAATATTCCATTGCCATAGCGCCCTGTATTTTTGCAGGCACCAGGTACGCATTCTGCATTATAAGATGTTTGGTAGCAGCCGGGTCATCATCATCTTCATCAGGCAACATATCACTCATTGTTTGCGCCAGGTTTAAGATGTCAATACTTTTCCTGTACAATTCTTTGCCGTACTGCTTTACCGGTTTCCAGTTTTCGCTTTTATCTTCATTATCATAGTCATCATCATGATAATTGAAGAAGCGCCCGATATTTTCATCGCTCATAATAAATATAAATTAGAGATCACTCAGCAGTTCTTTCACAACCCCGTCAGCGGTTGCAAACCCTGACGGCGGTTGTGAAGCCCGACGGCGGTTGTAAAGCCTCACGAAATTTTATTTTAATTCTGCCTGTAAAAATTTTCCTGTAAAACTTTCTTTTACTTTAACCAAACCTTCAGGCACTCCTTCAAACAATACTCTTCCACCGCCATCGCCACCTTCGGGCCCGATATCAATAATATGATCGGCAACTTTTATCACATCCATATTATGTTCTATTACAAGCACAGTATTGCCCCTGTCTACCAATTTATACAGCACCACTAATAAATGCTGTATATCCTGGAAATGTAAACCCGTTGTAGGTTCATCTAAAATATAAAATGTTTTACCGGTATCTTTTTTTCCTAACTCGGTAGATAATTTTACACGTTGTGCTTCACCTCCACTTAATGTTACAGCACTTTGTCCTAATGTGATATAACCCAGGCCAACTTCCTGCAACACTTTTATTTTGCGGTAAATATAAGGCACCGCCTGGAAAAATTCCACAGCTTCATCCACCGTCATATCCAGCACATCGCTGATGCTTTTTCCTTTGTAACGGATCTCTAATGTTTCCCTGTTGTACCTCCTGCCATTGCATTTTTCGCAATGCACATATACGTCAGGTAAAAAATTCATTTCTATCACCCTCATGCCACCGCCTTCACACACATCGCATCTTCCTGTTTTTACATTAAAAGAAAAACGGCCTGCATTATAACCACGGATCTTTGCTTCGGGTACGGCAGCAAATAAAGTTCTGATATCAGTAAAAAAACCACAGTAGGTTGCAGGATTACTTCTTGGCGTACGGCCAATGGGCGACTGGTCAATTTCAATAACTTTATCTATCTGCTCCATCCCTTTAATATTTTTATAGGGCAATGGATTGGCTTTGCTGTTGTAACAAAATTTATTCAGCAGCGGGTATAATGTTTCATTGATCAATGTTGATTTACCACTACCGCTTACACCGGTTACCACAATTAATTTTCCCAGGGGAAATTTCACGGAAACATTTTGCAGGTTGTTGCCACTTACGCCTGTAAGCTCAATAAATTTTCCGTTTCCGTTTCTTCTTTCTTTTGGTACGGCAATACTTTTTTTACCATTTAAATATTGTGCGGTATCAGAGTTAGATTTTAAAACAAATGCAGGTGTGCCTTCTGTAACAATTTCTCCGCCATGCTTGCCGGCCTTGGGGCCAATGTCTACTAAATAATCTGCAGCCAGCATAATATCTTTATCATGCTCCACCACTAAAACACTGTTACCAATATCACGTAAATTCTGCAGTGCTGTAATTAATCGTTGGTTATCTCTCTGGTGCAAACCAATACTCGGCTCATCTAAAATATACGTGATGCCCTGCAACTGGCTGCCAATTTGAGTAGCTAAACGAATACGCTGACTTTCGCCACCACTCAGTGTTCTGGAAGGACGGCCAACAGTGAGATACGTTAATCCCACATCCAATAAAAATTGTAAGCGCTCTCTTATTTCTTTCAATACATCTTTTGCAATGGAGTTTTGTTTTTTACTCAACCGCAATTCAAGCCCGTCGAACCATGCTGCCAGGTTATCTAAATTCATCGCACTCAGTTCTGCAATATTTCTTTCGTCTATTTTAAACCAAAGGCTTTCTTTTTTTAAACGGGTACCATTACAGGTAGTGCAGTCTGATAACTGCATATATTTTTCCACCCATGCCCTTAATGCTTCGTTGCTATTGGGTGATGAGAACCAACGTTTCAACATTGGTATAATACCTTCATAACTGCCGGTATATTCCAATGGCACTGTATCATCACTCAGGTCGAGATTCAGGTCACCATTAATTCCCTGGTCGCCGTACAACAACAGATCAACCTGCGGTTGCGGCAGGTCTTTTAAAGGTTTCTCTAAATTAATTTTATGTTTTTTTGCAAAAGCAACTACCTGCTGAAATACACTGGCTTCTCTTTCTTCACCCAAAGGAACAATAGCACCGTCTTTTACGCTTTTGCTTTTATCCGGCAACACTTCATCCATATCAATCGTATACACATTACCCAATCCTTTGCAGGTTGGGCATGCACCATAAGGACTGTTGAATGAAAATGCATTGGGTGATGGCTCTTCGTAACTGATACCGGTATCGATACACATCAGTTGTTTACTGAACTGTACAATTTTATCATTGCCTTCTACCAGTAAAAACAGCAGGTCTTTACCCAGCTGCAAGGTTTTTTGTACACTCTGGCTTAACCGTACTCTCATATCATCATTCACGGGCAACCTGTCCACCACTAATTCTATATCATGAATTTTATAACGGTCAACCTGCATTTTAGGCACCAGGTCTTTTACTTCTCCATCTACCCTTACTTTTAAAAATCCTTTTTTTCTTACTTCTTCAAACAATTCCCTGTAATGTCCTTTTCTGCCCCTTACCAATGGTGCCAGCAAACTGATCTTTTTATTTTCATAACGATCAAAAATGGCGGTCACAATTTCTTCTTCACTAAACTTCACCATTTTTTTTCCGGTGTTGTAACTATACGCCTCTCCCACTCTTGCATATAAGAGGCGCAGGAAATCATAAATTTCAGTAACCGTACCAACAGTGCTGCGTGGATTTTTGTTGGTGGTTTTTTGTTCAATGGAAATTACCGGCGATAAGCCTGTGATCTTATCCACATCTGGCCTTTCCATATCGCCTACAAATTGCCTGGCATAAGCGCCAAAGCTTTCCATATACCGGCGTTGTCCTTCGTTATAAATAGTATCGAATGCCAATGATGATTTACCGCTGCCACTAAGGCCGGTAAAAACCACCAGTTGATTTTTAGGGATCTTAATATCAATATTCTTGAGGTTGTGTTCCCTGGCTCCAAATACTTCAATAAAATCGTTGTTGCTGATTGCTTCCGTAGCGGAAGCCTTTTTTACTTTACCCATTTGTACTTACTTGTTGTAAAGATAAACAAAAACTAAAGTATTTAGTTCTGCAATATTTGTTTTATTAGTTCGCCGGTGAAATATTCTTTTCATTTTGGCATAATTTGCGTCCTCAACACAAGCCCATGCTATTTAATTTATTTGGAAAGAAAGACGACAGCGCACCGGAAAGTATTTTTACCGATAAGACCTACATGACCACTGCAGCAAAGATCAATGCCTGCATGGCATTGGCAAAAGCACAACCCGATACTTTATTTATCTGCTGGTTTAACGAAACGCTTAAAAATTTCAGGGCTGCTTTTGTACAACAGGGCCTGGATGAAACGAAAGTGATTGATGCCAGGCAAATACACAGCGCCCTGCTGCAAAATAAAACACCGGTTTTTACAGAGCATTATCCTTTACATAATAAAGAAATCGCTTTGGTTGAACATTGGCCTTTGCAAAAAATTGTGGTGTACAGCGCCATGGATGAGCCCTTGTTTAAACACCTGGGCAGCGAAAAAATGATACCGATGATGAAATTGCTGGGCATGAAGGAAGACGAAGTGATTGAGCATTCGCTGGTTACAAAATCTATCATCAAGGGGCAGGCAAAAATTGCTGCTGCAGTTACGTTGGAGCAACCGGCCAATTCGCAGGAAGAATGGCTGGATCGTAATTTTAAAAACCCGGCCTGATAAAAACCAATACCACAAAGGATTTCAGGCTTCTTTACATTTATTTTACATTTTTTATTTGGAAGTTTCATTCTTGTGATTATATCTTTGCACCAGTTCTTTAAACATCTCTTATCAAGAAAGGCAGAGGGTAATGGCCCGATGAAGCCTTGACAACCAGTCCCGCAATAGCGGGAAAAAGGTGCCAATTCCACCCCGATAACCATCGGGACAGATAAGTCAGATTAACAGCCTTAAATACTTCATTAAAAAATATTAAAAGCTCATCTGATTTACGGATGAGCTTTTTTGTTTTTAGCAACCCCGGCAGCGGCTATCAGCCCTGGCGGCGGTTGCTAAAACTCCACTCTCTTGACAATTGTGTTCATCAACTAATTAACCAGTTAACAAATAAACTAATTAACAAAGAAAGTATGTCAACAAATCAATTAAACATCGGCCTGTTTGGCTTTGGCGTGGTAGGAAAAGGTTTATACGATGTACTACACAGCACGCCAACATTACAATCTTCTATAAAAAGGATCTGCATTAAAAATGCCGGTAAAAAAAGAAGTATTGCTGCAGAAAATTTTACCACCGATGCAGCTGTTCTATTGAATGATACCAACATCAATGTAATTGTGGAATTGATTGATGATGCAGATGCGGCATTTGAAATTGTAAAGACAGCATTGCAAAATGGCAAGGCTGTAGTAAGCGCCAATAAAAAAATGATCGCTGAACATTTTGAAGAACTATTGGCATTGCAGGAAAAACACAATACCCCGTTTTTGTACGAAGCTTCCTGCTGCGCCAGTATGCCCATCATACGCAACCTGGAAGAGTATTATGATAACGACCTGTTGCAATCGATAAGAGGCATCATCAATGGCTCTACTAATTTTATACTGAGTAAAATTTTTGATGAGCAACTGGAATTCAATGCGGCCCTGCTTTTAGCTCAGCAACTGGGTTTTGCAGAAAGCAATCCTAAATTAGACATCGGTGGTTTTGATGCCGCCAATAAATTAGCTATCCTGTTAGCGCATTCCTTTGGGGTGGTGGCAAAAACCAATGCATTTATTTTTAATGGCATCGAAAATATTTCATTAAATGATGCAGTTGTAGCCAAAGAAAAACATTACGCCATTAAATTAGTAGCCAATGCACAAAAATTAGCCAATGGCAAACTGGCGGCATTTGTATTACCGCAATTTGTTGCCGAAACAGATGATTTATTCCATGTAAAAAATGAATTTAATGCTGTAACAACAGAAAGTACATTTTCTGATAAACATTTCTTTAAGGGCAAAGGCGCCGGTGCTTTTCCTACAGCTTCTGCGGTATTGAGCGATATTTCTGCGTTGCGTTACGATTATAAATATGAATATAAAAAGATACACCACCAGACCGATACTGTTTTAAGCAATGATTTTTATCTAAAAGTGTTTGTAAGTGTAGATGATATTGCCAGGCTGAACAAAGAAGGGTTTGAATGGATAGAGGAATGGCACAATGAATTTAATTTCAGTTGGTTAACCGGCATTATACATGCAGATAAATTGTTCAGTACCGATTGGTGGAAACAGCCAGGTGTTTCGCTGATCCTTTATCCCGATGCCATTATTGAAAATATTGATTATAGGAAAATAAGCAAACGCAGCCTTGAACTGGCGGGTGTGGTATAATATTTCATTCGGTGAATACACCAACCAGGTTGATCCTCCCCGGCCGGTGTATTCACCGGCCGGAATGCATAGCTTGCTTATTTTTAGGCGACAAACTATTAAATTGGCAACGTTATCATAAATAATGTTCACGGATTTTCAACAGTTTTACTACTGTTTATTAATATTTTTCTAAAATTAGTGTGGCAGGCAAATTTTTACGATCAGTTTAAAACTTATCCATTATCTTTGTCTACCAATTATATAGACTTTAAATGCTATGCTCTATATCCCTCACATAATGTGTATGTGCAAATGTTGCACTGTAATGGTTTACCGTTGTTAAATCATACTGTAATCAATCACGCCAACTTTAATCATGTTTTAGAAAATGTCACTTACACAAAAAAATATTATATCTCAATTACTCTACCAGCTTAGTGGACTAAGCACGGCAGAATTCATTCAATTACTTACAGCGCAATTTCCGGGGCAGGTAACCTTTTCTTCCAGTTTTAGTTATGAGGACCAGGTGGTGACGCATGAAATACTCAGCAATAATTTACCGGTAAAAATTTTCACTTTAGATACAGGCCGCTTATTTGCAGAAACCTATTCTGTATGGAACAGTACTAATGAAAAATACCAGACTAAAATCCAGGCTTATTATCCACAGGCAAATACTTTACAGGAATTTGTAGCAGCCAAAGGGCCGAATTCGTTTTATGAATCGGTTGACAACAGGAAACAATGCTGCTTTATAAGAAAAGTAGAGCCATTGAAAAGGGCTTTGGCTGGTAATGCCATCTGGATAACCGGTTTACGTGCCGAACATTCAGCAGACAGAACCAATTTACCCATCATTGAATGGGATGAGGCCAACCAGATCATTAAATACCATCCTATATTACATTGGACAACAGAAGAAGTAAAAGCGCATATCAGCAAAAATCATATCCCTTATAATCCTTTACATGATAAAGGCTTTGTAAGCATTGGTTGTGCTCCATGTACAAGAGCCATCAAGCCAGGCGAAGATTTCAGGGCGGGCCGCTGGTGGTGGGAAGATGCCGATAAAAAAGAATGCGGCCTGCATGTGCATGAAGAAATAAAGATCAATAGTTAAAAATTTTTTAAACAGCAGTCTACTAAATCGATAGACTAATAAATTATGAGTAAACACACATTAAATTATTTAGAGCAATTAGAAGCAGAGAGTATCCACATCTTCAGAGAAGTGGCGGCGCAGTTTGAAAGGCCGGCTTTATTGTTCAGTGGTGGTAAGGATTCTATCACTTTAGTACAATTGGCAAAAAAAGCATTTGCTCCCGGAAAAATCCCTTTCCCGTTAGTACATATAGATACCGGGCATAATTTCCCCGAAGCATTGGCTTACAGGGATTGGCTGGCCAATGAAGTAGGCGCTACATTAATTGTACGCAAAGTAGAAGATACCATTAAAGCAAAAAATTTAACTGAACCTAAAGGGAAATTTGCCAGCCGTAACTGGTTGCAGACTTACACTTTATTAGATACCATTGAGGAGTTTGGTTTTGATGCCTGCATTGGTGGTGCAAGACGTGATGAAGAAAAAGCAAGGGCCAAAGAAAGAATATTTTCTGTAAGAGATGAATTTGGCCAATGGGATCCAAAATTACAAAGGCCTGAGTTGTGGAATATCTTCAATGGTAAAATTCACAAAGGAGAAAACGTAAGGGTATTCCCCATCAGCAACTGGACTGAATTGGATGTATGGAATTATATCCGTGCCGAAGAAATTTCTTTACCTTCTATTTACTTTACTCACGAACGTGAAGTGATTGAGCACGAAGGCCAATTGATCGCTGTTTCGCCATTCATCAGAATTGATGACACCGATGTAATTGTAAAAAAGCAAGTACGCTACAGAACCGTTGGTGATATGACCTGTACTGCTGCCGTAGAAAGTTTGGCCGCTACTTTAGAGGAAGTGGTGAATGAAATTAAAATTACCCGTATCAGCGAAAGAGGCGAAACAAGAATTGATGATAAGGTAACTGAGGCAGCAATGGAAGACAGGAAGAAAGGGGGGTATTTTTAGACCATGAGGCGTGAGTGGTGAATCGTGAATGGAGTGCAAGGGTGGGTCACTCCATAAAGAGTGGCTCACCCGGTTAAAAATAAGAGTTTAGCCAAAATAAAAAATACAACTAATTAAAGGCAACAATGCCTGAAACAAAAAAAATAAAATTGCGATGGATATTTTAAGATTTATAACCGCAGGAAGTGTTGATGATGGCAAGAGTACATTAATTGGCCGTTTATTATACGACAGCAAAAGCATTTTAGCTGATCACCTGGAAGCGATTGAAAAGAGCACCAAGAACAAAGAGAATGGTGAAATTGACCTGGCTTTATTAACCGATGGATTAAGAGCAGAAAGAGAGCAGGGCATAACGATCGATGTGGCTTACCGTTATTTTTCTACCGATAAAAGAAAATTCATTATTGCTGATGCCCCCGGCCATGTACAATACACCCGTAACATGATCACCGGTGCAAGCAATGTTGAACTGGCTATCGTATTAATTGATGCCAGGCATGGAGTGGTGGAACAAACACGCCGCCATAGTATCATCTCTTCTTTGTTGGGTATTCCGCATGTGGTGGTTGCAGTTAATAAAATTGACCTCGTAAATTATTCGCAGGATGTGTACAACAACATAGTAATTGAATACAGCAAACTGGCACAGCAATTAGGTATTGAAAATGTAACCTACTTTCCCCTGAGCGCATTGAATGGAGATAATATTGTAGAGAAATCATTACAAACGCCCTGGTACGAAGGCAAACCCTTATTGGAATTTTTAGAAGAAGTGGAAATAAAGAATGCGGTGAACCATACCGATACAAGGTTCCAGGTGCAATATGTTATTCGTCCGCAAACAGAAGCATTGCATGATTACAGGGGTTATGCAGGAAAGATCACGAGTGGTATTTATAAAAAAGGCGATAAAGTAAAAGTATTGCCTGCAGGTATTGAAACCACCATCGATAAAATTGAAATTGCCGGCGTAGAAGTGGAAGAAGCATTTGCACCGCAAAGTGTAACACTTTTATTAACTGATGATATTGACATCAGCCGTGGTGATGCCATCATTAAAACATCTGAAGCCATTGAAGCAACTAACGAAGCAGAAGTATTGTTTTGCTGGTTAGGCGATAAACCTTTACAAAACGGCAATAAATATTTATTGCAGCACAACAACCGCAGCGTGAGAGCGGTAATTAAAAACCTGGAATACAAAATAGATGTGAACAGTTTAAACCATATCGAAGATGTACAACAGGTAAAACTGAATGAAATAGTGAAAGCATCAATAAAAACGGCAGCACCACTGGTGTTTGACAGTTACAAAAAGAACCGCAGCAACGGCGCTGCCATATTAATTGACGAAACCAGCAATGCCACTGTAGCGGCGGTTTTATTTCAATAATGATTTTTATGGAACAACAATTTTATACATCGATAGTCAATTTTAAAAAACAACAAGGTTGTTCTTTTCCTGATGCTTCAGGCGCAAAGATCTTTGTAAATAAATTATTTGAGGCCTTATTCATCTGTAAAAGTGAAGCCGATAATAATGAATTTGAAATTCAGTCGCAATTAAAAAAACTGGAAAGCCAGTTGCAATTCTTATTGTTCCCGGTATTGCACAGCAGCAGTAATAGCGAAACGCAAACCGCTACTTTTTTTTCCACCATACCGCAGCTCTATCAAAAATTATTGCTGGATGCTACAGCTATTTTTGAAGCTGACCCGGCCGCAAAAAATATTGATGAAGTACTGATCGCCTATCCCGGTTTTTTTGCCATAGCAGCACATCGCATTGCCCACCAGTTGCACCAGCAGAAAATTCCTTTGCTGCCACGTATCATCAGTGAATATGCACATAGTAAAACAGGCATCGATATTCATCCTGCGGCCACCATTGGCGAATCTTTTTCTATTGATCATGGTACCGGTATTGTAATTGGCGAAACCACCACAATCGGCAATCACGTAAAAATATTCCAGGGTGTTACATTGGGTGCATTAACGGTACAAAAAGAAAAGGCCAGCGAAAAAAGGCATCCCACTATACAGGATAATGTGGTCATCTATTCCAATGCTACCATACTAGGTGGCGAAACAATTGTGGGTCATGATAGTGTGATTGGAGGAAACGTTTGGTTAACAGAACCTGTGCAACCCTTCTCTATTGTTTTTCAACAATCGGAAATTACCATAAGAGATAAAAAAACATTTACAGAACCATATAATTATTTTATTTAAACATAACACATGAAAGCAAATAGTATTTTAGAAACGATAGGTAATACACCGCATGTAAAGATCAACCGCTTGTTTGGCAACAATCACGAAGTATGGATCAAATTAGAAAAAAACAATCCCGGTGCCAGCATTAAAGACCGTATTGCATTGGCCATGATTGAAGATGCAGAACAAAAAGGCTTATTAAATAAAGACAGTGTGATCATTGAACCTACCAGCGGCAATACCGGAATTGGACTGGCATTAGTGGCAGCAGTAAAAGGTTACAAAATAATTTTAGTAATGCCCGAAAGCATGAGTATCGAAAGGCGGCGACTGATGAGTTTGTATGGTGCTGAATTTGTTTTAACACCAAGGGAAAAAGGTATGAAAGGTGCCATTGAAAAAGCCAATGAATTAGCGGCTGAAAATAAAAATGCCTGGGTACCACAACAATTTGATAACCCGGCTAACAGCGAGATACACCGCAAGACAACAGCCCTGGAAATATTAAATGATTTTCCCGGAGGTTTGGATTATATCATCACCGGAGTTGGTACCGGCGGGCATATCACCGGCGTGGCAGAAGTATTAAAAGCAAAATGGCCAAACCTGAAAGTGTTTGCAGTAGAACCGGAATTATCGCCTGTATTAAGTGGCGGAGCACCATCACCGCATCCATTGCAAGGTATTGGTGCAGGATTTGTGCCTTCTATATTAAACACTAAAATTTTAGATGGTATTATACAGGTAGGCAAAGATGAAGCGTACAGCTATGCGCAACGCATTGCAAAAGAAGAGGGGATTTTTGTAGGTGTATCAACCGGAGCTTCTTTAGCTGCTGTTGCAAAAAAACTAAAAGATATCCCTGCCGGCTCAAAAGTGCTGACGTTTAATTATGATACCGGGGAAAGATATTTGAGTATTGAGGGACTATACTAATTATATTTCGCTTAAAAAATGACAGAAACTAACCACCATACCGGCAAAGTAATTTTAGCTGCTGCAGGTTGCGGCGATCCTGAATTAATAACTGTAAAAGCAGCCCGCTACTTACAGCAGGCAGATATTGTTTTAACAGACAGGTTGGTGAGTGAAGAAATTTTAAAAACATACGTTAAGCCCGGTATAGAAATTATTTATGTAGGTAAGCAATATAATAAAGATGCTTCTGTGCAGCAGCAGGAAATTAACCAGCTGCTTTTAAAATATGCTTTGCAAAATAAATTTGTGGTAAGGTTAAAAGGCGGCGATGTTTCTTTCTTCAGTAATATCCTGGATGAGCTGCAGATTTTAGCAGAGAATAATATTCCCTTTGAAATTATACCCGGCGTAACTGCAGCATCAGGTGCTGCATCTTACGCAGGTATACCATTAACGGCAAGAGGCTATGCTACATCAGTGCGCTTTCTTACTTCTTACAGAAAAGAAATTGTAACCGATGCATACTGGAAAGAACTGGCTGAGACAAAAGACACCCTGGTTTTTTATATGAGTAGCGAAACACTTGATAACGTGGTGCACCATTTAACAGCGCATAAAATTGATGCAGCTAAACTACTGGCGGTAATTGAACAAGGCACTACGCCTATGCAAAATGTTTCTGTTTGTAATTTATATAACTATGATAACACTTTAAAAGGGAAAACATTTGCATCTCCTGCATTGGTGGTCATAGGAAAAGTGGTGGCATTGCACCGGCAATTTGCCTGGCATAAAAGCAATCATACTGATGAACTTTACTTTAAACCTGTTAGTTAAAAAATAAATTATTGTATAATGCTGGCTGATGTAAAATTGAAAGTACTGGAAGAACTGATCAAAAATTCAAACAACGAGGAGTTGATCTGGATGAATGGTTATTTGAATGGTATTGTAAAAAATACAATAGCATCTGTGGAACCGGCAGCAGCTGTTACCGGAGGTGCCACCAAAAAAATTACCATTGTATATGGTACGGAAACCGGCAATTCAAAAAAACTGGCCACTGAATTTGCTGCAAAAGCAAAACAAAATCATGTGCATGCTAAAGTAATTGGTATGGACCAATACCGCTTAACGGATCTTACCAAAGAAGAATATTTACTGGCGGTTATCAGTACACATGGCGAAGGCGAACCACCTGCTGCTGCAAAAAAATTTTACGACCATATACACAACAACGGATTTAAATTAGAAAAACTGCAATACGGTGTACTGGCATTAGGGGATACCTCCTACCCTCTGTTTTGCAAAACCGGTGAAGATGTGGATGAACAATTGAACAAGCTTGGTGGCAGCCGCATTGTGCCCTTACAAAAATGCGACGTGGAATATGATGATGAAGCTAATAACTGGATCAATACGGTTTTAAAAAATATAACAGCGCCTGAAAAAGAAACCGCTGCAGTTGTTGCTGCTCCTGCAGTGGCACCTGCTGCAAAAAAAGGCAAACAAACTTATAGCGGCAAAGTATTAACGGCTATCAATTTAAACGACAGGGGTTCTAATAAAGAAACATACCATATAGAAATTGAAGCACCTGGTTTGGAATATCAGTGCGGCGATTCTATCGGTATACTTGCCGAAAATGATTCGCAACTGGTAACTGATATTATCGCCACTGCAAATGTGGATGGTAATAAATCGCTGGAATTTAAAAAAGAAAAATTTACGGTGTATGAATTATTGAAGAGAAAGATCAATATCGTTCACCTCACCGAAAGATTAGTGCTGTTATATGCTACCGCAACCGGTCATGCAATTCCTGCCGGCAGGTATGATTTACTGGACCTGTTAAAACAATATCCTGTAAAAAATGCGGCGCAATTTGAAGAGATATTGGTTACGCTGAATGCCATCTCTCCAAGATTATACACCATCGCATCGTCTCCCGCAGCACACGAGGGCGAAGTACATATTGTTGTGGTAAAAGATACTTACTACGTAAATGATAAAAAAAGATTTGGCCTGTGTTCTGATTATTTAAGCAGGCTTAAGATAAATAGTACACAACAGTTTTTTGTACAACCTAATAAACGGTTCCGTTTACCAGCAGAAAATAAAGATATTATCATGGTGGGGCCCGGTACAGGTATTGCAGCCTTCCGTTCGTTTTTAGCAGAGCGTGATGCCACCGGTGCTACAGGCAGAAACTGGTTGTTCTTTGGTGAACAATATTTCGCTTCCGACTTTTTGTACCAGACAGAAATACAAAACTGGTTTG
The DNA here is from genome assembly GCF_054783275.1 of Ferruginibacter profundus. NCBI lineage: Bacteria > Pseudomonadati > Bacteroidota > Chitinophagia > Chitinophagales > Chitinophagaceae > Ferruginibacter > Ferruginibacter profundus. Next base: position 1,327,894 of record NZ_BAAGQW010000002.1, read on the forward strand.
AGACCGGCGTATTGAATAAAGTGAATCTGGCTTTCAGCAGAGATCAGAAAGAAAAAATCTATGTACAGCACAAAATGCTGGAGCATGGCGAAACATTATACGAATGGCTGAATGGTGGTGCCTCATTTTTTGTATGCGGTAAAAAACACCCGATGAGTACCGATGTTGAAAATACATTACTGCAGATCATTCAGCAGCATGGCAATAAAACAGAAGCAGAAGCAAAAAAATATTTAGAGCATATGGAGGAACAGGGAAGGTATGAGAAGGATGTGTATTAAAAACCCCGTCCGACACCTGAAGGGGGAACTGATTGTGGAGGAGCTGTAGCGTAGGGTGGGTCACTCCTTAATGAGTGGCTCACCCGGCAAAAGGAAAAAAAAGCCATTGCTCATAAAGCTGGCACACTACAAAATTTCGAACCGGTAGAGTCAATCTATAAAGAGTGACCCTCCCGTTCAAAATAAATTAAACCGAAGTTTTACAATAATGTCAGGAAAAAATAATTTATCCGCAATTGAAAAAATAAAAGTGAATAGTGACGGACTGCGGGGCACTATCAAAGAAAGTTTGACCGATGAAATTACCGGTGCTATTCGTGAAGACGACCAGGCAGTGATAAAATTTCATGGCATGTACCAGCAAGACGACCGTGACAGAAGGGAAGAACGGGCAGAAAAAAAATTAGACCGCTTGTATTCTTTTATGATCCGTTTAAGATTACCTGGTGGCGCCGTCAGTGCAAAAAAATGGATCGCCGCCAATGAAATTGCCAATGACAATTCTACCGGTGTCATAAAAATTACTACCCGGCAAACCATACAATTGCATGGGATTGTAAAATCAAAAATAAAACCTACCATCACTGCATTTAACCAAGCCAATTTAGACTCTATTGCTACCTGCGGTGATATCAATCGTAATGTAACCTGTGCATCGCATCCCGTACAATCGCCTTTGCATGCAGAGATATTTGCGTATGCCGGTAAGATCAGTGATCTGCTGTTTCCAAAAACAAAAGCGTATTACGAAATATGGATCGATGATGAAAAGGTTGCCGATAAAAATGAAGAGATAGATCCCTTATACCAGGATAGGTATTTACCGAGAAAATTTAAAATCGGCATTGGTATTCCACCTAACAATGAAGTGGATGTTTTAATAAACGACCTGGCATTAATTGCAATAATTGAAGAAGGACAATTGAAAGGATTTAATATCGCTATTGGTGGCGGTTTATCTGCCACACATGGTAATGCAGAAACGTACCCGAGACTGGCAACAGTAATTGGCTTTGCGGATACCGAAGAAAAAATATTAAAAACTATTTATGAAGTAGTAACGGTACAAAGAGATTTTGGTAACCGCAGTGATAGAAAATTAGCCCGGTTAAAATATACTGTTGATAAATTAGGTGTAGAAAAATATAAAGAAGAAGTGGAAAAAAGAACGGGCTTTCAACTGGAACCGGCAAGGCCATTTACTTTTGAGGAACGTAAAGATTTTTATGGCTGGCAGAAAGCGCCCAACGGATTATGGTATTATACTTTGTTTGTAGAAAACGGCAGGGTACTGGATGATGAAAAACTGGCGATGAAAACGGCATTGCTGGAAATTGCAAAAACAGACCAATGTAATTTCCTGTTTACATCTAGCCAGAATATTATTATCAGTGATGTGGCAGATGAGAATAAAGAAAGTATCAATACCATCCTGCAAAAATTCAAATTGCCCGAGCATACAGAAAGTGCTTCGTTGCTCCGCAAAAATTCCATTGCCTGTGTGGCATTGCCTACCTGCCCGCTGGCATTGGCAGAAGCACAACGTTATCTACCGGAACTGATCAGTAAAATTGAACCTTTACTGGATAAACATGAATTAAGCAATGAAGATATTATTTTACGCATGACCGGTTGCCCCAATGGTTGTGGCAGAAGCGCTGCGGCAGAAATTGGATTTATTGGCACGGCTCCCGGAAAATACAACCTGCATTTGGGTGGTGATAACCAGGGCGAACGTTTGAATAAATTATATAAAGAAAACCTGGAAGAGCCGGCCATATTAGCCGAGCTGGATGGTTTATTTGCTGCGTATAAAAAAGAACGAAATACCAAAGAAAAATTCGGCGACTTTGCTGTAAGAAAAGCATTGGTATAGCTGAAATATGATATTGTTCAATAGCCGGGCTGATGCAAATCAGCCCGTTTTTTTGTGGTAACCAATAGATTTGTACCGACAAAACAAGACTATGACTATTGAATCTTCTCTATTGAATAAGTACAATGTGCCTGTGCCCAGGTACACCAGTTATCCTACAGTTCCGTTTTGGAAAGATGGTATTGATGCGGCACAATGGCAACATATTTTTCAACAGCAATTTAACCTGCACAATAAAAAAGAAGGCATCAGTCTATATATTCATCTGCCTTTTTGTGAATCTTTATGTACCTATTGCGGATGCAATAAAAAAATAACCACCAACCATAGTGTGGAAGAAGATTATATACAGGTGATTGCAAAAGAATGGGCATTGTACCTGCAACTGATGAAGGAACCGCCGGTAATACGGGAGTTACATTTAGGTGGTGGTACGCCTACATTTTTTACACCGGAAAATTTAAGCCGTTTACTACATATCATTTTTGAAAAATCGGTCATTGCACCTGGTCATGAATTTAGTATTGAAGGGCATCCCAATAATACTACAAGAGAACATTTGCAAACTTTGTATGATCTTGGTTTCAGCAGGGTGAGTTATGGCGTACAGGATAATGATCCCAAAGTACAACAGATCATCAACAGAATTCAGCCCGTTGAAAACGTACAAAAGGCAACTGATGCAGCAAGAGCTGTGGGTTTTAAATCGGTGAACTTTGATTTGATATATGGTTTGCCCCTGCAAACTATTGCCAGTTTACAAAAAACAATTGAGCAAACGATTGCTATCCAACCCGACCGTATTGCATTTTACAGTTATGCGCATGTACCCTGGACGAGCCGCGGACAAAGATTATTTGATGAGAAAGACCTGCCTTCGACAGATGATAAAATGAAACTGTATCAGCTCGGTAAAAAATTACTTACAGAAAATGGATACCATGATATTGGTATGGATCATTTTGCATTGCCATCTGATGATTTGTACATTGCAAAATTAGAAGGCCGCCTGCACAGGAACTTTATGGGCTATACCACGCAGCACACCAAATTATTATTAGGGTTGGGTGTTTCCAGCATCAGTGATGCAGGCGTAGCTTATGCACAAAACGAAAAAACATTGCATGATTACTATGCCGGCATTGAACGTAATGAATTACCTGTAAAGCGGGGCTATTTTTTAAACGAAGAAGATGTGGATTTTAAACAATACATTTTAGATATCAGCTGCAAAGGCAAAACGATTTTTAAAAAAGAACACCTTCCTTTGCTAAGGCAATTCAGTTTTCCCGAACTGGAAAAACTGGAGGCAGATGAATTAGTGCAATGGAACGAAGAAGGCGCAACCGTAACAGCTTTAGGCTATAATTTTATCAGGAATATCTGCAAAGCTTTTGACCTTCATTTATTGCGCAACCAGGCAGCCACAGCAACACCAAGATTCAGCAAAGCTATTTAAGCGCATTGCTTATTTTTTTAACCTGATGATCTTATAAATCTTAATCGCACTCATTAACACTACGGTAAATAAAACCAGCCCGATAAGTCCCCATAACCAGCTCATATTATCTTTTACGGTTACGATCATTACAATGGCAATTAAAAAAATAGTTGCTACTTCATTCCACACCCTTAATTGATTGGAAGTATACCGGAACAGGCCTTTCATCTGGTCGGCATAAATTTTTTGCAATGTAAAATGATAGGCATACAAACCTGCAACAAAACCCAGTTTTATCCAGAGCCATTGCGGAATTACCGCGTAAGTAGATACAATCCAGCCTCCGAAAATAATAGTAAGAATTGCCGACGGCCAGGTAATCCCCATCCACAGCCGTTTTATCATGATGGAAAATTGCTTTTGTAGAATTGCTTTTTCAATGCCTTCCTTCTCTCCTGCTTCGGTATTGTAAATAAATAACCTTACAATATAAAACATACCGCTAAACCAGGTAACGATAAAAATAATATGCAGCGCTTTGATATAATTATAAGGCATTAAAAGATTTTTTCATTTTGTTGTTTTGGTTCATGGCTCATAGCTGATGATTCATATCCTTACGAACATTCACCATTCACGTCTCACCACTCACGCCTCACAATATCATCTCCCTGTTTCCGGTATTAATTTCCTTCACCCATTTATCCAATGTTTCCACCCACAACGGGTTAGTATTTAAGCAGGGGATCATTTTGTACGATTCGCCTCCTGCTTTCATAAAACTTTCCTTTCCCCGTTCTTCAATTTCTTCCAGTGTTTCTAAACAATCGCTCACAAAAGCCGGGCAAAGAATAAGTAATTTTTTAATGCCCTCCTTCGGCATTTCTTCCAAACGGATATCAGTAAAAGGTGTTAACCATCCTTTGCCTAATCTTGATTGAAAAGAGATGCTGAATTTTTCTTTAGGAATGTGTAATGCATCCGTAATAAGTTTAGTAGTAACAAAACATTGATGACGATAACATTTGCTATGTGCTGGTGATGCCACATTGCAGCAATCATTTACCATCATACAATGCGAATGCGTAGGGTCAGTTTTTTTAAGATGCCTTTCTGGTATGCCGTGATAGCTGAATAGAATATGATCGTATGCTTCATTCAGATAGGGCCGTATATTTTCTGCCATCGCCCTGATATAATCTGCTTCGTCAAAAAACGGTTTTATAAAACTAAGCTTGAAAGGGTATTTATTTTTTTTATGAATATCAATAGCATAGTCCACCGCTGTTTCATAAGAGGCCATGGCATAATGGGGATAGAGCGGTACTGCAATTACCTCTTCCAATCCGGGCTGGCGTTTCATTAAATTATCAAATGCGGTTGCAGGATCGGGATTGCCGTAGCGCATGGCAATTTCAACCGGTTCTTCCACATGTTGCTGCAGCTGTTGTTGCAACTGTTCGGTCAATACCACCAGTGGCGAACCTTCTTTTGTCCAGATGGTAGCATAAGCCTCAGCAGATTTTGGTGCCCTGAACGGCACGATGATGCCCTTTACCAATAACAGGCGCAACAGGTAAGGCACATCAATCACCTTACCGTCCATTAAAAATTCATTTAAATAACGCCTTACATCTTTAACTGATGTGGAATCCGGCGAGCCAAGATTCATTAATACAATACCTCTTTTAATTGCCATAGAAAAAAATTATATCAAAAGTAACCACTACACCCGGTAAAAGTTCAATGTGCAGTCAGATTTTTGTTGCGCTAAATTACAATTCATACAGCACCGATTGTATCTTCTCCGTATATGACTTTACTCAGAAACGCAACTGATTACAATCAGGAAGCAAAATGACAATGCAATGACAAAGAAATTAGTTTACACCAACGATCGAAAGTATTTTTGTGTTGTTAAAAAAAGCAATCGAATTTTAAATGCCCGATCATTTACCAAAAGACATGTCAACCTTTTTTGTAGCTGGTATCAACTACAAAAAAACAGACGCTGCATTACGGGGGCAGTTCGCTATCAGTACTGATCAATATGCCAATATCCTTAGTTTAGCGCCTTCCTTTAACCTGAACGAATTATTTGTTATTTCTACCTGTAACCGTACTGAAATTTATGGCTTTACAGAAAACGCCGCTGATCTTTGCCGGTTATTATGTACTCAAACAGAAGGTAGTGTTGAAACCTTTACACAAATAGCCTACATAAAAAATGGCAAAGCTGCCATACAACATTTGTTTGATGTAGCCGCCGGGCTGGATTCTCAGATATTAGGTGATTACGAAATATTAGGCCAGTTAAAACTGGCTGTTAAGTTTGCCAGAGAACGCAATTTTATAGGCGCTTATTCAGACAGGATGATCAATGCGGTTTTACAGGCGTCTAAATTAATTAAGACCAATACCGGGTTAAGCGGCGGAACGGTTTCTGTTTCCTTTGCTGCCATTCAATTCATCAAAGAAAATGTTGCTGATATTTCCGGTAAAAAAATTGTATTGATAGGAACAGGAAAGATAGGCCGCAATACCTGTAAGAACCTGGTGGATTACCTGGAAACAAGGAATATCACCCTCATCAACCGCACCGAATCAAAAGCAGCAGAACTGGCCGGCGAATTAGGATTGCAATATGCACCGGTGGAAGAACTGGACCATAATATTGCCAGTGCAGATATTATTTTGGTAGCCACTAATAGTGCAGAGCCGGTAATCCTGGCTTCGCATGTTTTAAACCAGGGCAATAAAATTATTATTGATCTTTCTATTCCCTGCAATGTGGCCACTGAAGCACAACAATTAAGTAATATCAGTTTTGTGAACGTAGATGACCTCTCTAAAATTAAAGATGCCACTTTGCATAAAAGAGAAGCGGAAGTACCAAAAGCACAGGATATCATTAAAGAACAGATATTTGAATTTTTAGAATGGCATGAGATGCGTAAAAATGTTCCCGCTTTAAAATCCATAAAAAACAAATTACACGCCATGCACAACTGTAATTTGTATATTGATTACATTGCAAGACAGAACACCACTACTTATACAAGCACAGGTACAGCAACTAAAATTCAGAAAGTAGTAAATGGCATGGCTATACAAATGCGCAGCCATAACCAAAAGGGCTGTTGCTATATTGCTGCTATTAATGAATATATTGCTACGGGCACAAACTAAAACAGATGGGCAAAATCATTCGTATCGGAACGAGAGAAAGCCAGTTAGCTGTTTGGCAGGCAACCAGGGTGCAGCAATTACTGGCACAAAATAATTTTCAATCAGAGTTAGTCTATATTAAAAGCGAGGGCGATATCGACCTGCAGACACCCTTATATGAGATGGGCGTGCAGGGCATTTTTACAAAGAGTTTAGATATTGCCTTACTCACCAATAAAATTGATATTGCCGTTCACTCCATGAAAGACGTGCCCACACAATTAGCCAGAGGCGTTGTGCAGGCAGCGGTTTTAGAAAGAGCCTCATACAAAGACTTGCTGGTATACAAAGACCCTGTATACGTCAATCGTCAATCGTCAATCGTCAATGACCCTTCAGATTTTGAAGCCTTACTCACCACACACCACTCACCACTCACGATAGCAACCAGCAGTATCAGGAGAAAAGCACAATGGCTCAACCGTTTTCCCGATCATATACTGGAAAATTTGCGTGGCAATGTAAATACACGGTTAAGAAAAGTTGCAGAAAGTAACTGGCATGGCGCCATCTTTGCGGCAGCAGGGTTAGAAAGAATCAATCTACGCCCCACTAACAGCATTGAATTGGATTGGATGTTGCCGGCACCTGCACAAGGCGCTATCATGGTGGTATGCAGGGAAAGCGATGATTTTTGTTCGGAAGCCTGCAATCATTTTAACGATAACAATACCGCTATCTGCACTAAAATAGAAAGAGATTTTTTAAGGATATTATTGGGCGGCTGCTCAACCCCTATCAGTGCATTGGCACAAGTAAAAAATGATACTATAATTTTTAAAGGCAATATTTTATCTGTAGATGGCAAAGAAAAAGTAGCGGTTGAAAAAACTGTTCCTGTTGCCGGGGCAGCCGGCCTTGGAAAAACTGCTGCTGAATATTTACTGGCCAACGGGGGACAAAAAATTGCCGACGACATCCGCAATGCAACAAAATAAGATTGCTATACTATGCACCAGGCCATTAGATACAATTTTGGTTAAAGAGGCAGCTGCCAAAGGCATTGCTATTGATGAATTATCTTTTATTGAAACCGAACCTGTACAAACAACGGAAGTACAACAGGAAATTGAACAGGCATTGCTTTTATCTTCCACCGTAGTTTTTACCAGCATGAATGCAGTAGAAGCTGTGGCTGCCTGGAAAGATGAACAGCAACCCGATTGGAATATTTATTGCATTGGTACTACTACTCATAAACTGGTGGAGGAATATTTCGGTAAAGAAAGTATTGCAGGCACAGCCAATTCTGCTGCCGAATTAGCCAATGTAATTACCGAAGACCGATTTATTGATGAAGTCATTTTCTTTTGCGGCGATCAGCGCAGGGATGAGTTACCAGGCATACTGCAGCAAAATGATATTGAAGTAAATGAAATCACTGTCTATCAAACTATAGCTGTACCACATAAAATTACTACAGTTTACCATGGTATACTTTTTTTTAGTCCCAGTGCGGTAGAAAGTTTTTTCAGCAATAATAAAATTCCGGATCAAACAATTTTGTTTGCCATTGGTAATACAACAGCAACAGCAATAAAAAAATTTACTAATAATAAAATCATCATCAGCGATGCGCCGGGAAAAGAAAACCTGGTGCAGAAGATGATGGAATATTTTACGTGAGTGGTGAATCGTCAGTCGTGAGTGGCAGTCTGCAATAGAAGACTTTTCGCTGACGATTCACCACTCACGCCTCACGATTCACAACTCACATTATGACACAACTAAAGAACGACCTGTTATTAAGAGCCTTAAGAAAAGAAACTGTTGAGCGCCCGCCTGTATGGATGATGCGCCAGGCAGGACGGTATTTGCCTGATTATATCAAGCTGAGGGATAAATATGATTTCTTTACCCGGGTGCAAACACCGGAACTGGCAACTGCTATTACATTGCAACCTGTAGACCAGGTAGGCGTTGATGCCGCCATCATCTTTTCTGATATTTTAGTGATACCGCAGGCGATGGGCCTGGAAGTATTGATGGAAGAAGGCAAAGGTCCCTCCCTGCCAAAGACCATTAAAACAAAAGCAGACATTGATGCATTGATTACCACCGGTGCCGAAGAAAGTTTAAGCTATGTGATGAATGCATTAAGCCTCACTAAAAAAGAATTGAATGGCCGTGTACCATTAATTGGTTTTGCCGGCGCACCCTGGACCATTTTATGTTACATGATTGAAGGCAAAGGCAGCAAAACCTGGGACAAAGCCAAACAATTTGCCTATACACAAACTGAACTGGCGCATGCCTTATTACAAAAAATAACTACCATCACTATTGCTTATTTAAAAGCACAGGTAAAAGCCGGTGCCGATACAGTACAGGTTTTTGATAGCTGGGCAGGATCTTTAAGCCCTGCAGATTTTAAAATATTTGCACAACCTTATTTATTACAAATTGCAGATGCATTAAAAGATGATGCCCCGGTGATTTTATTTCCTAAAGGCAGCTGGTATGCATTGAAAGATTTGAGTGAAAGCAATGCGGCAGGTATTGGCATCGACTGGTGTGTGTCGCCGCAAATGGCAAGAGAACTGACCGGTAACAAGATCACGATCCAGGGTAATTTTGATCCTGCAAAATTGCTGGCACCAATACCGGATATTAAAAAAGCAGTAAAAGAAATGATCGATGCCTTTGGCATTCAGAATTACATTGCTAATTTAGGCCATGGCATTACACCGAACGTTCCGGTTGATCATGCAAAAGCATTTGTAGATGCAGTAAAAGAATATAAGGCGTGAAACGTGAATGGTGAAACGTGAATGGGTCTCCAATGATTAAAGGCTCTCCAATTAACGTCTCACCACTCACAACTGACGTCTCACAACTCACGACTATGACACACAAAACCGAAACAGCCGAACTACGTGGGCAGTGGATTGAATTTATTTATCATCTACAGCATGATATCTGCAGCGCTTTGGAAGCAGTTGACGGTAAAGCAACATTTATTGAAGATGAATGGCAGCGTGCAGAAGGAAAAGGCGGCGGCGGATTAACCAAAGTGATACAGAACGGCAATGTATTTGAAAAAGGTGGCGTAAATACATCGGTGGTGTACGGACATGTGACGGAAAAAATGCGCCAGCATTTAGGTATTAACAGCAGCAAATGGTTTGCAGCAGGAATAAGTATTGTGATACATCCGTTAAATCCCTTTGTGCCGACTGTGCATTGCAACTACAGGATGTTTGAATTGTACGACGAAAATGATAACCTTGCAGACCGCTGGTTTGGTGGTGGCACGGACCTTACACCGTATTATTTATTTGAAGAAGATGCCCGGTATTTTCATCAGACCTATAAAGATGCCTGCGATGCATCCGACCCTGCATTCTACCCGCAGTTTAAAAAAACCTGTGATGATTATTTTGTAAACCATCACCGCAATGAAGAAAGAAGAGGTATTGGGGGAATATTTTATGACCACCAGCGGCCAACTGAAAAACAGGATGTACATTTCTGGATGAACCTTGCCAAAGCATGCGGACAAGGTTTTATTAAAGCCTACGTTCCTATTGTTGAAAAAAGAAAAGGAATGCCTTACACGCCGGAAAATAAACACTGGCAGGAAATACGGAGAGGCCGTTATGTAGAATTTAATTTAGTACACGACCGGGGTACTTTGTTTGGATTAAAAACCAATGGCCGTACCGAAAGTATTTTGATGAGCTTACCCCCCACTGTACGTTTTGAATATAATTATCAGCCTGCTTACGGAACAGAAGAATATAAAATGCAGGAAGCCTGCCTGCATCCTAAAGACTGGCTAGCAATAATCAGTGAAGAAGAAAAAAATGAATGGGCAAAAAGATCGAACTCTTGCTAAAACTCCGAAGGCGGCTAACAGCCCCGTCGGCGGTTGATTAGAAACGACTATAAAAAATAATTATGTATCTGCAAAGAAGAAATCGCATTTTACGTCAATCGCCAGCTATTCGTTCAATGGTAGCTGAAACTATACTTACGCCCAACGATTTTATCGTTCCGCTATTTATTACCGAAGGCGAAAATATAACCCAGGAAATTGCTTCCATGCCCAATTACTTTCGCTTTAGCATAGATAATACTGTTAAGGAAGTAAAAGCGTTGTGGAGCATGGGTATCAAATCTGTGTTACTCTTTGTAAAATCTAAAGACGAATTAAAAGACAATAAAGGAACAGAAGCGATAAACCCCAATGGTTTAATGCAAAGAAGTATCAAAGCGATCAAAGATGCCGTACCCGAAATGCTGGTGATGACGGATGTGGCACTGGACCCGTTTTCTTCTTACGGGCATGATGGCATTGTAGAAAACGGGCAAATTGTAAACGACCCTACGGTGGAAGTATTGGCACAAATGAGTGTAAGCCATGCCCAGGCCGGTGCCGATTTTGTTGCACCCAGCGATATGATGGATGGCCGTATTGGCGCTATAAGAAAAGCATTGGAAGAAAATAATTTTATCAATACCGGCATCATGGCGTATAGTGCCAAATATGCTTCTTGTTTTTATGGCCCCTTCCGTGATGCACTGGATAGTGCGCCGGGCTTTGGCGATAAAAAAACCTACCAGATGGATTACAGCAATCGTATTGAAGCAGTGAAAGAGGCGTTGATGGATGTGGAAGAAGGTGCAGATATTGTAATGGTAAAACCAGGATTACCTTATCTTGATATTGTAAGGGAAGTAAAAAATGCGGTAACCGTTCCTGTTAGTGTATACAATATCAGCGGCGAATATGCCATGATAAAAGCTGCGGCTAAAATGGGATGGATTGATGAAGACAAAGCGATCCTGGAAACATTAACTTCGTTTAAAAGAGCAGGTGCAGACCTGATTGCGACGTATTTTGCAAAAGATGCAGTAAGAATTTTAAACCACTAAAACACGAAGACACAAAATAGCACAAAGAATTCTTAGTGAAACTTTGTGCCTTTGTGGTTAAAATAAAACCCATGTACGAAAAAAGTAAGCAGCTATTCGAAAGAGCAAAAAAATCTATCCCGGGCGGAGTAAACTCTCCGGTACGTGCATTTAAAAGCGTAGGTGGCACACCAGTGTTTATGACCAATGCAAAAGGCGCTTATTTATATGATGCCGATGGTAATAAATACATCGACTATATCGCTTCATGGGGGCCAATGATATTAGGCCATGCCTATGAACCTGTGGTAAAAGCTATACAGGAAAAAGCTTTGGGTTCCACATCTTTTGGTGCACCAACAGAATTGGAAATTGAAATGGCCGAACTCATTATCAGCATGGTACCCAATGTGGATATGATACGCATGGTGAGCAGTGGTACAGAGGCCTGTATGAGTGCGTTACGTTTGGCAAGAGGTTATACGGGCAGAAATAAATTCATCAAATTTGAAGGGCATTATCACGGTCACGCAGACTCGTTTTTAGTAAAGGCCGGCAGCGGTGTGGCAACATTTAATATTCAAACAGTACCCGGCGTTACTGCAGGTGTGGCCAATGACACCTTAACTGCACCCTACAATGATATTGATGCAGTAAAAAAATTAGTGGCCCAAAATAAAAATGAAATTGCAGCCATCATTGTGGAACCTGTTGCAGGCAATATGGGTTGCATTTTACCGGCACCGGGATTTTTAGAAGCGCTGAGAACAATTTGCGATGAAGAAAATATTGTTTTCATTTTAGATGAAGTGATGACCGGTTTTAGATTAGCTGCCGGTGGCGCTCAACAAAAATTAAATATCAAAGCAGACCTGGTTACGTACGGAAAAGTAATCGGCGGCGGTATGCCGGTGGGTGCATTTGGCGGTAAAGCCGCCATCATGCAGCATATTGCACCGCTGGGTAATGTTTACCAGGCGGGCACATTAAGTGGTAATCCCATTGCCATGATAGCAGGTTTTACGATGCTCACGGAATTAAAAAACAATCCCGCTATTTATACAGAGCTGGAAGAAAAAACCATCTATTTAAAAAATGGTTTAGATAAAGTTTTAAAAGCCTGGGGACAACCTTATGTCATCAACCAGTTTGGTTCTATGATCAGTATTCACTTCAGCGATCATGCAGTTACTGATTTTGCAACTGCAGCAGCAGCCAATAACGAAATGTTTAAAAAATATTTTCACGCCATGCTGAAAAGAGGTGTTTACCTGCCTCCGTCTGCCTTTGAAAGCTGGTTCCTGAATAATGCACTCACTTACACCGATTTAGACGAAACCATCCTCAAAACAAAAGAAAGCCTGGGGGAAATCAGCTGATCATTTGAATACCTATACATTAAAATACTGCCGGTGAAAGTATATTAATGCTGTACCAGCCTGCCCTGCTGGTAGTAAATCTGTATTTTTGTATTCCCGCTGAATTTTGTAAATTATAGTGGTATATTAGCAAGGGAAGGGCTATGTGCTTAAAGAAAATTGCAACGCAGCAATTGTTTTTGGCGTCATATATCCTGACCGGAAAATCTAAACAACAGAAAAACTCTTGAACGATTTGTACTATAACAACCGCCGCAGGATAAGGGCTAACCAGCATATCCGTGAATTAGCTACCTCCATTCAGCTGAACCATAAAGAATTCATCCAGCCTTTATTTTTAGATGAAACAATAAGTGCACCAACACCTGTTGAAACATTACATGAAATCAACTCCGATACCATTCAATCTGCATTATTACAAATTGAAAAAGACCTGGAGAATGGTATCAGTAAATTTTTACTTTTCCCGGTACCGGCAAAAAAAAGTGTTTCCAATTTTGATTATCATTTTATTATTAATGCCATTCGTGAAATAAAGAAAAAATTTGGCAACACGGTGTGGATTGCTGCAGACCTTTGTTTATGTGCCTATACCAGTCATGGCCATTGCGGTATTTTAAATGCCAGTCGTGATAAAGTGTTGAATACGGAATCAGTAATAGAATTATCAAAATATGCATTGCAGGTTGTAAAAGCCGGTGCCGATTGTATTGCGCCCAGCGATATGATGGATGGAAGAATTGGTGCGATAAGAGAAACGTTAAACGAAAACCAATTTGATGATACCAGCATCATGAGTTATGCTGCAAAATTCAGTTCGCAATTTTACGGGCCGTTCAGGGATGCCTGTAAATCCACACCAGGCAATAATTGCAATCTTCACGACAGGAAGACTTACCAGGCATCTGCCTTTAATAAAAACGATGCCATACTTTCTGCATTAAGGGATATTGAAGAAGGGGCTGATATTATAATGGTAAAACCTGCATTACCCTATCTTGATGTGATACATGAATTAAGCAATACGATAAAACATCCGCTGGCGGCTTACCATGTAAGTGGCGAATACCAGAGTATAGAATTGCTGGCACAAAATAATATTATCGAAAGAGATAAAGCACATATTGAAGTATGGACAGCTTTAAAACGTGGCGGTGCCAATATCATTATCTCTTATGCGGCAAGGCATGCCAAAAAATGGATTGAAAAAATTGAGTACTAAAGCCCCTGGTTCCGCCAGGGAAAAATTCAGAAAATTGTAGCCAATAAGGTGCGGCTATGTTTTCCTAAATAATTTAGTGTATGCAAAACAGTAACAACTTATTTCCTGTTTTTTTAAAATTAGAAAACCTGCGATTGCTGATCGTTGGCGGCGGTTATGTGGGCATGGAAAAATTAGAGGCGGTACTCAGTAATTCGCCGGCAACAAAAATCACTATCGTTGCAACCCAGGTAAGTGATGCAATAAAAAATGTGGCTGCGCAATATCCAAATATCAGCTTAGTGGAAAAACCATACCATATTGATGACCTTAGTGGCCATGATATCATTATTGCTGCCATCAACGATCCTGTTGTAAGCAGGCAGGTTGCTGAAGATGCCAAAAGCAAAAAGATATTAGTGAATGCAGCGGATAAACCGGAGCTATGTGATTTCTATTTAAGCTCAGTGGTAAAAAAAGGGAATTTAAAAATTGCTATCAGCACCAATGGCAAATCACCCACCATTGCAAAAAGGGTAAAAGAGGTTTTAAATGAGACCTTGCCGGATGAAATAGATGCGTTATTAGACAATATGCAGAATATCCGCAATAAAATGAGTGGCGATTTCACCGAAAAAGTAAAACAGCTTAACGAGCTTACCAGGGGCCTTACGGATAAAAAGTAATTTTTTTGTAATAATAGTCCACTAATTTGATAGATTAATATTTTTGCTTACTTTTACACTTCATCATTTTCTGGCCCAGCCATATCATTTACAGCAGCAGTACACATGTCTAACCATACACCGGAAGAAACAATAGAAGAGATCACCCTTTCCAAAGAAGTGGTGGCAGCAGAACAGGAACTTTCTTCTTCCAGGAGAAAAGTGATCAATAAATACATGGTGGCGATATTTATTATTTTGCTGCTACTGCTATCTACCTATCTTTTTTTATCTGCTGAACAGCTGACTGATCTGCAATTGACATTGCAACAGGATCATTACCGGTTTTACTGGATGCTTTTGGTAGGTTTTGGCGCAGAGATCGTTGCTGGTTCCATGGGCATGGGCTATGGCGTTATCTGTACTTCCTTGCTGTTAATATTAAATGTGCCCCCACCTGTAGTAAGTGCCAGTATACATTCTGCCGAAGCATTTACCAGTGCTGCAGGCTCTTTCAGTCATTGGCAACTGGGCAACGTAAATAAAAAACTGGTAAAAGCACTGGCCATTCCAGCAATTATCGGCGCAGTAATTGGCGCCTTGTTATTAACTTATGTGGGAGAAAAATATGCCAAGGTTACCAAACCTTTTATTGCTGCATATACTATTTACCTGGGCATAAAAATTTTACAGAATGCTTTTAAAAAGAAAACCATCAACCAGCAAAAGAAAAAAAGCAATATCACTGTACTGGGTTTAATTGGTGGCTTTATCGATTCTTTTGGTGGTGGTGGCTGGGGCCCGCTGGTTACCGGTACATTTATAAAAAATGGCCATACCCCAAGGTTTGTAATCGGCAGTTCAACTGTTGCAAAATGTATCCTTACTGTAGCCAGTGCAGTCACTTTTATTTTTACCATTGGCATCTCACACTGGAATGTTGTGGCAGGTTTGCTCATTGGAGGTATTGTTACGGCGCCATTTTCTGCTATGCTCACTGCAAAATTGCCCACAAAAAAAATGTTTGTTGCAGTAGGTGTGGTAGTAATCATTTGCGGATTGATTACCATTTACAGGGCGATATTTTTAAAGTAGTAACAAAGAAGCGCTTTGCTCCTTATACAAATTTGTCAGACGATCTTTTATTGCTGAAATGAATTCCAACTACATATCACTATAGAGTTTTTATTGAATTGTAGATTGGTGCAGTTTATAAAATACTATCATGCAACCAAAACCTTCCTACTCCTTATCATCATTGGTAAAATATTTTCTAAAACTAGGCAGTACCGGCTTTGGTGGCCCCGTAGCATTAGTAGGTTACATGCATAAAGATTTAGTAGAAAATAAAAAATGGATCTCAGAAGACGAATATAAACAAGGCCTTGCTTTAGCACAATTAGCACCGGGACCATTAGCAGCTCAATTAGGCATTTATTTAGGTTTTGTGCATTACCGTATCTTAGGTGCAACTTTAGTAGGACTGGCATTTGTATTACCTTCTTTCATCATGGTGGTATTGTTGGGTATTGCCTATAAACTATTTGGCGGCCTGCGCTGGATGAATGCTGTATTTTATGGTGTGGGTGCTGCGGTGATCGGCATTATCATCATGAGTTCTTATAAACTTACTATAAAATCAATCGGCAAATTCAACCTGCATTCTTTTAAAACAAACTGGTTATTATGGTTATTTTTTGTTGCTGCCGCTGTGATAACTTTCGTCACTGAAAATGAAAACATTTTATTGTTTATTGGTGCCGGGTTATTGTACATGCTGGTAAAAGCGCCTCCCGGATTTTCTGCGGGTAAATTAGCTAACTCATTCGTATTACTGCAAATCGGCTTTTGGGATTTTCAATTTTCCACCTTGCAGAAGATTGCTGTCTTCTTTACCAAAGCCGGCGCTTTTGTTTTTGGCAGCGGCCTTGCCATTGTACCTTTTTTGCATAGCGGCGTGGTTACCG
Source organism: Ferruginibacter profundus (assembly GCF_054783275.1). Lineage (NCBI taxonomy): Bacteria > Pseudomonadati > Bacteroidota > Chitinophagia > Chitinophagales > Chitinophagaceae > Ferruginibacter > Ferruginibacter profundus. Next base: position 1,344,789 of record NZ_BAAGQW010000002.1, read on the forward strand.
AAAATCATTGGCTTACCGAACAACAGTTTATTGATGCTGTTGCCGTTGCCATGATCACTCCCGGGCCGGTAGTAATTACAGTTGGTTTTATTGGTTATCTTATTGCCGGTTTTCCGGGAGCTTGCGTAGCAGCACTGGCCACTTTTTTACCTTGCTATTTATTCACCGTTATCCCTGCCCCGTATTTTCATAAAATTGCAAAGAATAAACCGGTAAAAGCATTTGTGGAAGGTATCACCGCAGCTGTGGTTGGGGCGTTGGCGGGAGCTGTATTTGTTATTGCAGGAAGAAGTATTTTTATTGGTGCTTCAACAACTGCAGATATACCAACTATTTTGATTGCAACAGCAACCGTATTTTCCTTAATTTACATTAAGAAACTACAGGAGCCCTATATCATTCTTGTAGCTGCAATTATTGGTATTATTTTAAAACTAGCTATATGAACAGGAAAAGTTTTTTAAAAGCAGGCGCTATTACCGGCGCTGCCGGTTTATTGGGTAGCACTAACGCCTTTGCAAAAAATTTAACTGATAACGATATTGATAAATTAGTGGATGCCAATGGCAATTACATCATGCAGCCACTACCTTACAACGAAAATTTTTTAGAGCCCTATATGGATGCCGAAACCATGCACCTGCATTATACTTTTCATCACGGTGGTGCAGTAAAGGGGGCTAATAAAGATCTGCAAATGATAAAGAAAGCCATGGATGACAATAACCTGGAAACAGTAGATTACTGGACAAAAAAATTATCTTATCATTTTTCCTCTCATGTATTGCATTCCATTTTCTGGACCAATCTCACCAATAAAAAAACTGATCCCAATGGCGACCTGCTAAAGCGCATAGAAAAAAATTTTGGCAGTTATGATAAATTAAAAGGCCTGATAGCCGAAACATCAAAAAATGTAGACGGCAATGGCTGGGGCATTCTGGCTTACCAGCCTTACAGCGACAGCCTTACTGTTTTACAATGCGAAAACCACGAAAAACTTACACAATGGGGTGCTATACCACTATTGGTAATTGATGTGTGGGAACATGCCTATTATTTAAAATACAAAAATAAACGCACCGATTTTGTTGATGCACTTTTTAATATCATCAACTGGGATAATGCTGCACAGCGTTTAAATACTGCTATTAAAATAACAAAGTAATCTTATTTTTTCTGCTATTTTCATTAGTGAAAATATTTTCAAAATTAAAGTCTATAATTTTGGTGGACTAATAAAAATCCCCTTATCTTTGCAATCAAATAAATATTTTGATGAAACAGACTGACTTTACTATGCATGCACTTCCACCCCTGCACCGATGTTGCTATCGAATGCGATTCCGGATGATTTAAACTTTTTTATCCAATTAGTCTACTATTTTTATAGACTTTATTATCAACTTATATATCAAAACAACATGCAATGAGCCCGAAGACTGTTCACCGAAAAGCATAGTTATCCAGGCAAATTACATGCAACCAAAACCAATAAAATGAACATGAAAAAAATTATAGCATTTCTATTTACAGCATTGCCGCTCTTTACCATAGCTCAATTGAACGGTGCTTTAATTTTAAGCGGCCGTGTGGTGGGCGAAAACCACGAGGGTCTTGCAGGGGCAAGTGTAGCAATAAAAGGTACTTCCATTGGCACCAGCAGCGATTCTACCGGTAAATTCTCCCTGGTGATCAACCAGAAATTGCCTTTTACTATTGTTATCTCTTCCATCGGTTTTGCACCGCAGGAGCTGGAAGTAAAAAGTACCAATACCAAACTGGCGATCCAATTAACCAGTCAGACTTTTTTAGCCAATGAGGTGGTGGTAACCGCAAGCCGTACTTCAGAAAAAATACTAAAATCACCCGTAAGCATTGAAAAGCTTGACCTGAAAGCATTGAAAGAAACACCTGCGGCATCTTTTTATGATGCATTAGGTAATGTAAAAGGTGTACAGCTTACCACCTCCTCAATAACATTTAAAGTACCCAATACAAGAGGCTTTAATATTCCCAATAACTTTCGTTTTATGCAACTGGTGGATGGGATAGATATGCAGGCGGCAACATTGGGTGTGCCATTAGGTAATGCTATTGGCCCCACTGAATTAGATATTCAAAGCATTGAAGTAACACCTGGCGCCGCATCGGCTTTATATGGCATGAATGCTATTAACGGTATGGCGAACCTGATTACAAAAAATCCATTTACCACGCAGGGATTAAGCGTATTTCAACGCACCGGTGTAAACCATGTTGATGGTACAGACCACAGTACAAGCTTATTAACCGAAACGGCATTCCGTTATGCCAAAGCTTTTAAAAATAAATTTGCATTTAAAATAAACGGCAGCTATTTACAAGGCGTTGACTGGATATCCAATACACAAACCGACCAAAATCCTAATAACAAAAATACTGCTAACCCTGCCTACCCTTCACTTGATGGCGCCGGCAATATTGCATTTGATGGCTGGAATAAATATGGTGATGATGCCTTGGCAGGAAGCAACACGGTTTCTGTAACAGGATTAAACATTGATGGCACCGCCAACAGGACACTAACGGTTGCCCGTACCGGCTATTGGGAAAAAGACCTGGTTGATCCCAAAGTAGACAACCTGAAATTTGATGCCGCACTCGTTTATAAATTTACCAAAAACACACAGCTCACTTATACCTATCGCATTGGCAAAATGGATGGTGTTTTTCAAAGAGGCAATAAAGTAAAACTGGATAATGTTGTGGTGCAAAATCATCAACTGGAATTAAAAGGTAAAGGTTTTACCATTAAAGCTTACACCACCAATGAAAACACCGGCGATTCTTACAACGTAAAACCATTGGCAGATAATTTAGATCTGTATACCGGGGGGAGCGCAAGCGTATGGGGCGCTAAATATAAGGCGGCCTTAAATGGTTACGCAGTTGATCATGGCGGAAGCTTAACCTCTGCTAATCTTGCAGCAGCAACAGCGTATGCCCGCCAGCAGGCCGACCTGGGCCGTGTGGAACCGGGCACTCAAAGATTCAATATTGTAAAAGATTCCATAATTAAAATTAACAACTGGGATATTAAATCCAGTACTATCCCAAATGCACCTGTAACCGGTGGTGCAGCATTAATTCAAAAAAGTAATTTGTATCATATCGAAGGTCAGTTAGACCTTACCCAACAGGTAAAGTATTTTAATTTACTGGTAGGTGGCGACGCCCGTTTGTATGCACTGATACCGGATGGCAATAATTTTGTTGACTTCACCCGCCCGATCGCAGAAAGAAATACGGTTTTACCGGATGGTACTTTTGGAAAAGACACCTACTATAAAAAGATCGGCGGTTTTGTACAGGCCACTAAAACTTTCTTCAACGAAAAATTAAAATTATGGGGATCACTGCGTGCGGATTACAATCCTGAATTTACTGCTAAACTAACCCCACGCATAGCTGCAGTTTATACTGCCAATGAAAGGCATAATTTCAGGTTTACTTTTCAGCAAGGCTATCGCTTCCCTGCTTTATTTGAAGCTTTGTCTTATGTAAATAACGGCAGGGTAAAGCGTGTGGGCATCTTACCCGTTATCAACGAAGGTTTAGGTTACAGGGAAAACAGTTACACACAATCCTCTGTTGCCGTATTTAATGCAGCGGTAAAGGCTGCCGGCAATACAGATGCTGCAGCAATAGCCAACAAAAATTTATTGCAGGTGGCAAATTTACCTGATGGCCGTCCCGAAGGTATCAACTCTTATGAAGTAGGTTATAAAGCTGTACTGGATAACAATAAAGTATTTATTGATGTAGATGCCTATGCCAATATTTATGATGGTTTTCTCGGACAGGTACAGGTATATGTTCCCATTGGAGAAACTGTTGGTTCAGATGCGGCAACCATTGCCATGATAGACAGGAACAGGGATGCCACCACTGCAAGCGGTGGTAATGCAGCCAGCAAAGGCCAGGAGCGGTACCGGGTATACACCAATGCAAAAAACAAATACACTACTTATGGTTCTTCGTTAGGTGTAACGTATAATTTTTATAAAACCTTTACCATCTCCGGTAATGTTAACTACAATAATATCAAAGGCAACAGTACACCTGATCTGTTTGTAACCGGTTTTAATACACCAAAGTTTACCAGTAACATTTCTTTTGGTAACAGGGCCATTACAAGAAATATCGGTTTTAATATTGTATGGAAATGGCAGGATAGTTTCTTATGGGAAAGTCCGCTGGTAACAGGCAATGTTGAGGCCATTAATAATATTGATGCCCAGGTGACTTATCGTTTACCTAAAATAAAATCTACCATAAAATTAGGCGGCACCGATATTTTAAACAACAGGCATATTCAATATGCAGGTGGCCCAACCATTGGTGCTTTATATTATGCCGCCATTACTGTTGATGGTTTATTAAACAAATAAAACACTAACCTTTTTTCATATAGCATAGCAAGCAATCGTTAAAGCGCCCTTATTCTTAAGGGGGCTTTACTTACAGCCCCGTAGCCAAGCGGACAGGCCAGGATCTGCAAAATCTTTTACGTTGGTTCGAATCCAACCGGGGCGTCAAATTGTAGCCGGAAGCTCCGGCTTCCGGTAAATTGAAAAAGTATTAAAAATAAAACCTGGAAGCCGGAGCTTCCAGGTACAACACACTAAACTAAAACGATTATTTAGAGCATAGCACAATCGTTAACCGGCAATCCTATTCTTAGGAATGCCCTTACACAGCTCTGGCCGTAGGAGGCTGAGTGATCTCATAAATCACAGAGGGTGGTTCGAATCCACTCAGAGCGTCAAAATTTACCCGGAAGCACCTTGCAGGAGTTGTTTAGAACAGCCTCCTGCAAATTAAAAAAGGATTAAAAAAACATAGATTCACTTACAAAGAAATAATTTGCAGTTCAACAAAACAATAGCATTGATGAAAAGAAGATTATTGGCTTTTAAAATTTATGTGTGCTGTGCCGCATTATTTTTTTGTAATCACAGTACCGCACAAACCAAACAAACTGAAAAATTAAACCAGGTATGGCTGGGTTATTTTAATCAAACACGTTTTAGTAATAAGCTTGGTTTGTGGACAGATCTGCATTTAAGAACCAAAGAAGATTTTGTAAATAATTTTTCGCAGAGCATTATAAGATTGGGCTTGACTTATTATATCAATGATGCTACAAAATTCACCCTGGGTTATGCTTATGTAACCAATTATCCCGGTGATAATCATAAACAAATATCACAGGCAGAACACCGCCCCTGGCAACAAATTCAATGGCATACCAAATATGGTAAAAAAAGAATGATGCAGTGGTTCAGGCTGGAAGAAAAATACAAGCGCAAAATCTTAAATGATTCCACTTTAGCCGATGGTTATGGTTTTGGCTGGAAGCTGCGTTATAACTTCTGGTACGAAATACCGCTGAGTAGCAAAGCTGTGGTACCAAAAGCCTGGTCGTTCATAACAAATGATGAAGTACATATTAATTTCGGCAAACAAATTGTAAATAATTATTTTGATCAGAATCGTTTCTTTCTCGGTTTAAAATACCAGGTAAATGAAACCAGCAACCTGCAATTTGGATATATGAATGTATTTCAGCAATTAGCTGCAGGCAATAAATATAAAAGTATTAATGCAGCAAGAGTATTCTTCTTTCAGAACATTGATGCCAGGAATAAGAAGCCGTAATAGTAATTCAACAATTTGTACTTAACTTAGAAAACAAAAAATAACAGTATGGAAAAAATATATTTAAGCGACGCAGGCCCAAAAGTTTCTCCCGCCATTTACGGTTTCTGGAGGTGGAGTGCAGAAGTAGATAATACCGCTGCCACAATGGAAAAAATTGTGAACCTCTGTTTGGAATTAGGCATCAATACCTTTGATCATGCCGATGTATATGGCTCCTGGAAAAGCGAAGAAGTATTTGGAAAAGTACTGGCGCAGAAATCTTTTAAAAGAGAAGATATTGTATTGTTTACCAAATGCGGATTGAATATCCCTAATCCGGGTAATCCCGATATCCGTATCAAGCATTACAATACGTCAAAAGAACATATCCTGCAAAGCGTTGATAATTCTTTACGGAAATTGAAAACTGATTACATTGATATTTTTCTTTTAGATCATTTAGATCCCATTTCAAATTTGGAAGAAACCGCTTTACAACTAGATCAATTGAGAAGCTCTGGTAAAATAAAAAATATCGGCGTAGCTAACTTTACAGTTTTTCAGCACCAGTTATTAGCCTCTTATTTAAGAACACCTATTGTAACCAATCATATCGAATTAAATTTATTGAATACTGTTGCATTGGATAACGGGCAACTGGATTATATCAAGCAGAAATACATGCGTCCCCTGGTTTCTGCACCGCTGGCCGGCGGCAGAATTGAAACAGGCACAGATAAATTGGCCATAAGGGTACAACAAAAACTGGAGGATATCGGTAAAAAATATGATGCCAATGTAGAATCTACTGCTGTTGCCTGGTTAATAAAATTAGGTGCACTCCCTATCATTGGTACTACTAATGAACAGCGGATAAGAAATATCGTCAATGCTTTTTCTATTGACCTCGATCGCCAGGACTGGTACGAGTTATACGCCGCTTCCAAAGGCGAATAATTATTTTGCTTTAGATTAAAAATGGATTAAATTTTTATTATAAAAACTAAATTGTTAAAACTGTATTTAAATAGTCTATAATTTTGATAGACTATTTAAATTACCTACATTTACAGCAGTATTATTTTTTTCTGATCATGATTTTATCCTATAACAATATGCAGCAGCTTTTACCATCCATTATAGAAGGGAAAGTGATTTGCAACACCAATATTCCTGTAGGAGGAGCACAGGTATACTTTGTTCCAAGAATTGAGGAAACGATCACCACCGAAGAAGGAGAATTTAAAATTGCTACCTGGATGCCATTGCCCATCACCTTAATTGTTTGCCATAAAAATTACGAGAGTTATAAACTAACCATTTCCAGTACCACACAAAAGCTTGTTATTAAATTAAAGGAAAAATAAAATTCATCGCATGCACCTCAACATCCTTGGTTTTGCCATCCCTTTATTTGTAGGTTTTATTTTGCTGGAATACAGTATTGCAAAAAAGAAAGGCCTCCATTATTTTAACCTGCATAATTCTATTGCCAATATCAGTATTGGCATTGCCGAAAGGCTGGCTGATGTTTTTGTAGCCGGTGTATTTTATTTTGTGTACGATACCGTGCAGAAAAAATACGGGCTCTTTCACATTCAGTCCGGCGTATTCGTGTGGATACTTTTATTTATTGCTACTGATTTTATCTGGTATTGGTATCATCGCCTGGGGCATGAGATCAATCTTTTCTGGATGGCGCATATTGTACACCACCAGAGCGAAGATTATAATTTAACCGTATCGGCACGTATCACAGTATTGCAAGCTATTTTTCGTCATGGCTTTTGGCTGGTATTACCTTTGTTAGGTTTTAATGCAGGCATGATAACCGCCATACTCCTCGTGCATGGCCTCTACCCTTTTTTTATTCATACCCGTTTGATAGGAAAGCTTGGTATTTTAGAATATATTTTAGTAACACCTTCGCATCATCGGGTACATCATGCCTGCAATGAAAAATACCTTGATAAAAATTATGGCGATGTACTCATCATCTGGGATAAACTCTTTGGCACTTTTGTAAAGGAAGAAGAAGAACCTGTTTATGGCCTCACCAAGCCTTTAAATACGTATAGTTTTCTCTGGCAGCATTTTCATTTTTTTATTGAACTGTGGCTGGCGATAAAAAATGCCTATGGCTTTAAAGAAAAAATAAAAATCTTATTTGGAAAGCCGGATAAAGTAGATCCGGCATTACGTAAAAAAGCTCAAGCGATCTTTAATATACACCAGAACCAGGTTTCCATTGATAAACCCTTGAATAAATATGTGGTTTGGCAAATGATCGTTTTACTCATCAGCCTTTCCATTTTTATTTTACTGGAGCAGTATGCTTCGCTAAATATTAAAATTGCTTTTGCCTTAGTAACTGTATTAACACTGATCAACTGTGGTGCTATCATGGAACAAAAACGCTGGGTATTTTATATGGAATATATCAGGCTGGCTGTTTTATTTTATTTACCTTTTTATTCTGCCAGTTACTGGCAAATAAAAACAGCAGTTATCATTTTTGTGCTGGCGATGATCATTTCGTATTACAATACGTTGCAAAAAAATTATTACAGGTATGTATTAAAATAGTACCTGGAAGCTCCGCTTCCAGGCACAGCCGTGTGACCGAGCTGGACAGGTATTGGTCTGCAAAACCTTTTTACGGTGGTTCGAATCCACCCACGGCGTCAGGTACACTAAAATTATTAGTTCGGTTCAGTCATTTAAAAACTAAAAAACAGCATTCACAATTTTAAAATTAAATTTTCCTGAACCCGTTTTTATCTTCACCCTTCCATTTTCCACACCTGCATCTGATAGTCCATTGGCATGGGTAACAGGCTTATTATCTTCCGTGATATTTTTCATTTCCTTCGATGGCAAATAGATCATTGCTGTTGTATTAGCAGGAATCTCCACATATAATTCAAAAACATTCCCATTCTTTTTCCACCGGCTCACAATATTACCATATACGGTCTGGTGATTAGCATTTACATAAGTGATATCACCAACAACTTCAGGTTTAATCACAATTTGTTTATAGCCTATATCATTTGCAGCCTGTTGTATTCCTCCCAGCCCTTCGTAAAACCATTGCATAATATGGCCCAGCATCAAATGATTATTGGATACTTCTGCCAATGCAGCCCAGGATTCAGTTAAAGCTGTAGCGCCTTTTTTTAGCTGGTAACCATAACCGGCCACATCATCCCTGTAATTCATATCAAAAATCAATTGCGACGCATTGCCTTCATGCAATGCCTGTATTAAAAAATGAAAACCAATATCACCAGCGGTTAATTTTTTTCCGGATGCAATGATTGAATCCACCATATTTTTCATCACCGCTGCTTTATCTTTAGTGGCTACCAATCCAACACATAAAGGCATCGCCATCGCCGTCTGGCTGCCGGTGGAATATACTTTTGTTGCAGCATTAAAAAATTTATTGGTAAATGCCATATTAATTTCTTCCCCCATTTTTTTATACAGCACAGCATCAGCATTATTTTTTATTACAGCCGCTATCTGCGATAATAACTGCACATCATAAAAATAAATGGCCGTTGCTGTTAAAGCCTTCGGCGTAAGCTGTGCCACACCCGGAGGCTTAGGCCCGTAATCATACCAGTCACCCAACCCAAAATCTAAAATATTACCGGCAGATTTATTTTTTAAATACGCCACATATTTTTTCATCATGGGATAAGCCGTTTTTAAAATCGCCTCATCTCCATACCATTTGTACAATAGCCAGGGCACAATTACCGAAGCACTTCCCCATTCCGGCGAATCACGAAAGCCAAAACCATTATCATCAAAGAAAACAAACTCCGGTGCAATATCAGGAACCAGGCCTTCTGCTGTTTGTGCTTCCATCATATCATACACCAGTTTTTTATAGAGATGGTATACATCATAGTTGGCATTGATTGAACCGCCCATTAAATAATCCTGTTCCAGCCAGCTTAATTTTTCCCTGTGCGGACAATCTGTTACCACACTTTGTAAATTACTTTTAATAGCCCATTGAATTAAACGATTGATATCGTTGAATAATTTATTGGAACATTCAAATGATCCGTTTGATGCAGCTGAATTACCGGTGTGCAAAGCACTAAGGCTGATGATTGTTGCAAAATCTCCGGCACCAGCAGCAGTATCAGGCGCAGCGCCTTCTACCTGTACATACCTGAAACCGGTGTAAGTAAAACGTGGACGCCAGGTTTCCACCCCATCGCCTTTTAACGTGTAGGAATAATAGTAAGGCCTCCCCGTTGCATTCTGATTGATGATCTTAGTACTGTGTATTAATTCACCGGGGTATAATTTTACTACCTGTCCTTTTTTACCCTGTACTTTCAATTCAATTATCCCCGAAAGATTTTGTGCAAAGTCGAAGAGGTACACACTGTCCTTTGGTTTAATTACAGTTTGTACATTTAAAACAGCATTTACTTTTATGGCATTGTCCATCTCAGCTTCCAGTACTCCTTTTGGCGGAGTCACTGCTATTGCTTGTTTCCAACCGCTATCATTAAAGTTTTTTTCATCCCATCCTTTCTGTTCCAGGTTAGCATCATAATCTTCGCCACCATAAATACTGCAGAAAGTAATCGGTGATGGTATTGTCTTCCATGATTGATCGCTCACCACAATTGCAGTTGATCCATCAGTGTAGGTCAGCACCATTTTACAGATGATTTTTGGATAACCATAAGCTACTGCCAGTTTGATATACCTTTCCCTGCTGATATTATAGAATCCGTTACCAACAATTGCACCAATAACATTATCGCCTTTCTTTACAATATTGGTGACATCATAAATATTGTACAATACTTTTTTGTCGTAATTGGTCCAGCCCGGCGCTAAAAAACTATTACCAATTCTTTCCCCATTAATACTCAATTCATATTGTCCTAACCCGCTTACATAAACAGTTGCACCAGTAACTTCTTTTTCTGCTGTAAATGATTTTCTGAATAAGGGCACAATACTTCTTTGCTTTAATTTATTGGGACCTAATTTTTTTTTGATATCCGGGCTATGAACACCGGGCACCGTTAATAGTGAATCGGGCAATGCTTCATAGCCGATCCATTCTGCATTGCTCCAATCATTGGCCGTGAATAATCCGGTAGCGAAATTTGCAGCCTCACTCCATGCCATGTTATTTTTATTATCCCACACCTGTACCTTCCAATAATATTTTGTTGCGGCATTTATCTTTTTGCCCTTAAATAAAATTTGTATTGATTGATTACTGGCTACTTTTTTGGAATCCCATATATTCCCCGTATTTTTCTGAAGTAATTCAAGTTTATCCGACACCAGTATCCTGTAACCGGTTTGTAATACATTTCTTTGTTGAGATTGCAACTGCCAGTTGAATTGTGGTATGGCTGTATTAATGCCCGTGGGATTTACTTTATGTTCACATTGCAGATCAGTGATGGCCAGTTGCTGGCCAAAACTTTTACCCACCAATAATAGCATCAAAATAAAAACAAGATTTTTTTTCATACAGCGATATTAAGCAGCTTTAAAAATACCTTTTTAAAAGCGTAAACTATCATGTGCCACCCTGCAAAAAACGGGATACAGGCACACGGATGAAACAGGTTTGACAGATGTACAGGATTATCTAAACAATCCAGATTTTGCTGCGAAGCAGCATAAAATCCCTACCCGTCTCATCCGTGTTCCAATCTTCTCTAAGCAAACAACTATCCGGCTATTTTAATAAGTGCTGCTGACCTCCAAAAAGGTAGCCCCCGTAAAAACGGGGGCTGTTTACCAAAACTAACTGCATATATGAAAAATACTGAGTTATCACCCTCAGTATAAAACACCCGGATTAAACATTGTCCCAAACAGGTTCCATTAAATAGAAACTGTAAGGTTCAAGGATAAAATACTCATGATCAAATCCCACCTGGTGGTATTCAGCTTTCCAATGATCATATAACTTTTCTGACACCTGCCCATGTTGTTTAAAAGCAAACCAGGTTAAGAAGGCAGGCTCTCCTGTAAAATTATAAATACAGTACAACTTGCTTTCGTTATGCGTACGCAGGTAACCTGCCACATGTATATTGTGTGGTTGCAACCAGGTTAAATTTTTATAATCGCTTACCACTTCTAACTTTTTCCTGATGCTGATCAATTGCTGTGTACCGGAAAAAACTTTTTGTTCTATTGTACCTGCCTCATCTGCTTTTGCGTTTTTGCGCCAGTCAATTACAGGGCGATGCATCCAGCGGTTATCATAACTTTTGCCGGCATCATTTAAATAACTGTAATCGTTGGTGTAGCCAACTTCGTCTCCGTAAAATAACATCGGTACACCGCCAATAAAAAAACTATGCGCCTGCATCAGCAGTATTTTCCTGATTGCAATATCAATGCCAATAGCATCATTATTATCAATCGCCTTTTCTAATCCGCAAAGCGATGCCAGGGAACCACTGATACGGGCATCCTGTGTTTTTGGATTTACGGAAAATAAAGCACCCCTTGCCGGAGATAATTCATGCACACCGGAATAATATTCTTTTAAAAACTTACGGTGTTCATAAGCATTGTAGCCGGCGTACTGTATCATATAATCGTCATAACCTAATCCAATATCATCATGGCATCTTGTGTACGTGATCCACGATGTGCCAAAAGGTTTTTGTAAAATTTCATGTTGAGCTGCCAGCATCACCCTTGTATCGCCTGTTGCCAGGGCGTCCCATTGCAATGCCATGTGCGTAGCGTTATAAGCAAAATCACATTCTTTGGCGGCATATAAACCGGTGCCAAAATATTTCATGATCTCTTTAGGTGCTACTATCGCTTCGCCCAATAATGCCATACCGGGTGTTGCCACCTGCACACATTGTTTGATCAATCGTAAAATGGTATGTGCCTGCGGTAAATTCTGGCACGTAGTACCCGATTGTTTCCAGATGAATGCCGGTGCATCAATTCTTAAAATATCAACACCCAAATTGGCATAAAAGAAAATTGTATCCAGCATTTCAACAAACACCAGGGGGTTGCTGTAATTCAGGTCCCATTGGTAATTATGAAAGACCGTCATCACCCATTTATTACATTCTTCTACGTATGTAAAATTGCCGGGGGCCGTTTCAGGAAAAATATCCGGCATAGTTTTATCAAACTGATCAGGAATATCCCTGTCCTCATACATGTAAAAATAATCCTGGTATTTTTTCTCTCCTGCCCTTGCTTTTTGTGCCCATTCGTGTTTACTGGAAGTATGATTTAAAACAATGTCCAGCATCAGGTACATTTTCTCTGCACTCATTTTTTGCTGCACTGCTTTCAGCTCTTTCATGGTACCGAAACGTTCGGCTACTTTTCTAAAATCAGCAACGGCATAACCGCCATCGCTTTCACCTTCCGGACTTTCCATTACCGGCATCAGGTGTAAAAAATTTACACCCAGTTTTTTAAAATAATCCAGCTTATTGCCTAATGTGGCAAGGTTGCCGCAAAAACGATCTACATACAAACTCATGCCGGTGATCTCATTGCTTAAAAACCAATTGCCTTTTTTTTCTTTTTCCTCATCTCTTTCTTTTAATGCGGCAGGCCTTCCGGTGTAGGCTTTGGCCATGGTTTCAATCAATTGATTGAATAGCCTATCGCTATCCGGGTGTGCTTTATATAATTCGTAATACAAAAATTTTATAGCAGTGGCATTGGCAACAAAACGGGTATAAAACATATTGTCGGCATTGCCGATATCGATCTTCTTTTTACGAAGTACGGTGCTGATGGCTTTATGTAATTCCGGATCGTACACTTGGTTAGTTTAGAAGTTTAGTGGTTTAGGTTTTATTTAAAAATACTGTTGTTTAAATGTTTGAATGCTTCCATTGCACCCATGTATTCGCAGGTTCTGGCACCGGCTTTATTGGCATTCATCACAATTGCTTTCCATTGTGTTTCAGTCATGGCTTTTATCTGTGTCAGTGTTTTATCGCTTAATTGATACAACACCGCACCAACAAATGCATCACCGGCACCCGTGGTATCAACAGGCTTTACTTCAATGCTGGGGATGATAATTGTGGTGTTATTAAAACCCAGCATGGTACCCTCCTTACCCAATGTAATGGCAAACACGCCATCTGTTTTTTCCAATAAGATCGTAACGGCATCCGTTAATGTTGCAGCGCCTGTTATCAATATCGCTTCTTCATCACTCAGTTTAAAAAAATGACAGCAGTCTAAAAAATTCCACGATTGGTCAATAAAAGTCTGGGTATTATTTTTAAATAACAAATGCCTGTAGTTAGGGTCAAAGCTGATGAAAATATCTTTCGATAATGCTTTTTGTAATAAGCCCTGGTAAGCGGCCTGCAATGGCCCGGGTAAAAAACCTGTTGCTGAACCAAAATGAATAATAGAAAATTCATCCAGGTCAATCGCTTCCACTTCCTGCCTGCTTAATTGCCCGTCTGCACCGCGGTTAAAATAAAAATCCCTTTCGCCATTTTCCATCAGCGATACAAATGCAAACGTGGTAAAATAATGTTCATCCTGCAACATCCACCTGGTACTTACACCAAAATCATTCATCACTTCTACAAGGTGCTTTCCAAAAGGATCAACACCTACTTTGGCAGCTAACTCTACAGTACCGCCTAATGCTGCAATGGCCGCTGCTACATTGGTAGGTGCACCTCCGGCTTTCTTTAAAAAATTATTACCGTCAGATAATAAACTGCCCTTATCTGTACAGATCATATCTATTAAGGCTTCTCCTATGCAAAGTATTTTTTTCATAAAAAAAATTAATGACCGCCACCAACAGGCAATACTACATCATCAGTTGGTTTACCAGCTTTTATTAAAAGTGTTAGTGCTGCTGCAATTAATAAAAATACACCGGCAAATGAAATTGCATTTCTCGGATCATTATTTAAAAAATGTTTTAAGATAAAACCAAATGTGGTCGTTTGAATAAACATAGGTATCACGATCATCATGTTGATAATGCCCATGTACACGCCATACCTTTCTTTTGGAATTTTACTTACCACCATTAAATATGGAATGCCCATCATACTGGCCCAGCCAATACCAAAACCGGTGATGGCAGGAAAAAGAAAATACTTGTTTTCAATATGCGGAAAAACTAAAAAGCCAATACCTGCTAAAACCAAACAACCAAAATGCACCAGTTTGGGTGAATATTTTTTTGCAAACCAGACTAATCCGAAAGCACATAAAAAAGTAACGATATTATACCAGCCGTTTACTAATCCTGTCCAGCCCACTGCTTCTTCATATAACCTGGAATCCTGCTGTGGCGTGGTTTTCCATACAGACAATGCAATACTTTTAGAAGAATTCTGCCAGTAACAAAACAAAGCGTACCATTGAAATAAATATACCAGCGCCAGTTGCCACATCACCATCGGCATGTATTTGATTGCTTTTGCAATGTCAATAAATGGAGATAAAATATTCAACGGCTCTGCCTTCATTTTTTTCAATTCCTCTGCTGTGGGTGGAATTTCTGCAGTGGTTCTTGAACTCCACCATACTGAACCAATAGAACATACCGATCCCAATATAAAAGAAGCAAAAACCCAGGTAGGCAATTTGCCTGTTTTACCAATAAAGATCATTGGAAAAATAAACAATGAAACATTAGCTAATGTTTGTCCGAAGCCGGTAAAAAAACTTTGCGCCTGGAAACCTGTAGGCTGTTGTGAAGCATCTAATTTATCGGCAATAAAAGCACGGTAGGGTTCCATTGCTGTATTATTGCCTGCATCTAATAACCATAACAAACCTGCTGCCATCCATAATGAACTACTGAAAGGAAAAAGAAATAATGCAATACTGCATATCATGGCACCAATGAAAAAATAAGGTTTTCTACGGCCAATTTTTGGTATCCATGTTTTATCGCTCAGTGCACCAATAACAGGTTGGATCAATAAGCCTGTAAGCGGACCGGCTAAATTCAGCCACGGAATTTCATCCGGCCTGGCACCTAAAAAATCATAAATGGGATTAACAGCACTTTGTTGTAAACCAAAACTATACTGAATGCCAAAGAACCCCACATTCATATTGATAATTTGCCAGAAACTTAAGTGCGGTTTGGTAAAGGTCATTAGCAGCGTTTTGAATCGTTAGTATAAATGTAATCAAAACAAGCTGCCGTAAAAATCTGCAAACGTTTGTGGTGGATAAAGAATAGCAAAGTATCCTTGTATTTTTATGGCACTGCCCTTTAGAGCGGTGAAACATAAACATTTTACAAACGTGCTTTGGTCCAATACTGTAGTGCCAAAGCCCGGTGCCTTCCTGTTAAATGCATCCGGGCCTTAAAAGGCAGGGCAAATAAAACATCAGTTTAAGAATGACGGATTTATTTTTTAAACAAAGCCTTCAGTGCCAGGTACACGCCGTTCGTCCAGCCAAAACCGTCCTGTGAGGGATATTCGCCGCCGCCGGCTGCTGCGGTCAGATCTTCCACATTGTATTTCTCCATCATTTTGCCTGTGGCTGCATATACTTTATCATTTAAAGCCAGCCAGCGTGTGGCAATATCCTTTGCCAGTACTGTCTGCTTATAATTATTCAATCCGTTTACGGCTATCCATTGCAAAGGTGCCCAGCCATTGGGAGCGTCCCATTGCTGGCCGCTATTGTTAGTAGTGGTAACAAGGCCTCCGGGCTTTAATAAATATTTTGTTACCGTTGCAGCAGCTCCATTGGCCTGTGTGGTGGTTGCTATCTTTACAAACAAGGGAAACAAACCGGCGGCTGTAATATTTGCCTGCTGTGA
This sequence comes from Ferruginibacter profundus, assembly GCF_054783275.1. Lineage (NCBI taxonomy): Bacteria > Pseudomonadati > Bacteroidota > Chitinophagia > Chitinophagales > Chitinophagaceae > Ferruginibacter > Ferruginibacter profundus. The sequence goes on from NZ_BAAGQW010000002.1 coordinate 1,361,299, forward strand.
TTTTGTTACGGTATTGTAATCGTAAAAGAAATTGGTTTTTGCATTCCAGCAATATTTTATAATGGCTGTTTTCCTTTTGTTGGCAATACCGGTAAGTAGCTTTTGATTTTTCTTATCCTTATTTAAACCATAGATTTTTGCGAGGGTAGTTTCCAAATGATACAATAAACAATTTAAATCCACAGGAATAATATCGGTGGTTTGTATTGTGCTGATGTTTTGTTCATCTGCAAACCAGCGGCTGCTGAAATCCCAGCCACTCTCGGCACCCGAACGAAGATTTCTGCAAACGGAATTTCTTTTATCATCCAGTATTTTTTTCAATGCTTCAGGTGATGCCATCCTTATACGCATTGCCAGTTCATTAACCGCCTGCTCACTGAGTTCATAATCCTCTTTATAACTTTCCTGTCTTGGCACACTATCCTTGTCGTAATACCGGCTTAGTTGGCTGCCATCGGGCATGGTTACCATATGCCCCGCACCATCTTGTGTTTTACCTGTCCAGTAAGCATATTCTTTTTGCAATGGCGTAAAATATTTTCCATACACGCTATTGCCTTTAATGCCGGCCAGTAACTCCACCATCAAACTAAATACCGGTGGCTGGCTCCTGCTTAAATAATAAGTGCGGTTACCATTAGGAATGTGGCCGTACTGATAAATGAGGTAGGCAAAATTATCCACCATATTTTCTATCATGGCTGTTTGCCCGCTTTCCTTTAAACCCAGCAGGGTAAAATAACTATCCCAGTAATACACTTCCCTGAATCTGCCACCGGGTACAATATAAGGTTTGGGCAAAGGCAACAGAGAGGAACCTTCTGCCGCTTTATCTGCATCTCTTTGCAAATTACTCCACAGGTTTTTGATATGATTGGCCGCAACCGGTTCCTTCATGATATAATTAAAAGCCGGCGGTGGCGGAGGGGTATTAAAATTATCTGCTACAAATTTTTTCAGATCCAGGCCGGGGCCTTTTATCAAACCATAGTCATACATAATATCCCTCACTTTTCTTTTGGGTGTGCAATCCACAAATGTTTTACCATCCGGAAAAATTTTTGCCATTTGCACATCTACAAATAACTGGCCGTAAATTTTATCGGGTGCTGCCGGCTGTTGCGCCACACTATTTTTTACCAATAAAAATAACAGGGAGAGAATAAGCAACTGCTTCATACCTATTTTTTAATAGTACAAATTAGGGAAAACTAATGTAATGCTGTGCAGGGAGATGTTAAGCTTTCGGCGCTAACCATTGCGACAGATGCTGCGAAATTATTGTTGATTCCACCATAAAACCATCGTGGCCATAATCAGAATCAATTTCAATCATTGTGGCACCGGGAATGTGCTGCGCCAAAAAACGTTGTTCAATCAGCGGACAAAGAATATCGCTGCTGATACCAATGATCAGCGTTTTGGGGGTAATGGTTTTTAATACCGCTTCTAAATGTCCGCCACGGCCACGGCCCAAATGATGACTGTCCATAGTTTTGGTGAGTTGCCAGTAAGTGTACGCATTAAAACGGTCCACTAATTTTTGTCCCTGGTAATTGATATAGGAGGACGCTTTAAAATTATCTGTTTTTTCTGCATCCGCATCTGTTTGCTGTTGCACCATAATGCCATAGTTGCGATAGGTTAACATGCCGATGGCACGTGCTGCTTTCAAGCCTTTTGCTGCGGCTTTTGGTGAGGGCGTATTCCAGGTACCATCAGCTTCAATGCTCAGGCGTTGTGCGGTATGCGTGGCAATGCCCCAGGCGCTCTCGCTTGCTGATGTGGCCAGCAATAATAAATTTTCCACTACTTTATTTTCCATCACACACCATTCCATAGCCTGGTAGCCACCCATACTGCCACCCATTAATAAATATATTTTTTCAATACCTAAATGTTTGCGCAGCAGTATATGGGCATTCACCATATCACGGATGGTGATCAATGGAAAACTGCCGTAATAAGGTTGTTGTGTAAGCGGATCGATACTTAGCGGCCCGGTACTGCCATAACAGGAGCCGAGTATGTTGGCACAAACAATAAAATATTTCCCAGGGTCAATTACATGATCATTGCCCACCACGCCATTCCACCAGTCTGCCGCATCACTGTTGGCTGTAAGGGCATGGCATATCCAAACCACATTGCTTTTATCGGCATTTAATGTACCATAGGTAGTATAAGCAATATCAATTGCAGGGAAGGTAAAGCCACTTTCTAAGGTAAAACTATCGGTATATTTAAATACATTCATTTATTGGTAACGTCGTTTTTCTTCCCGCCTGAAACTCTTGTTGCAGGCAATTTAAAATGCGCCCTCTTTTATTTTTCCCGGGTGAGCCACTCTTTAAGGAGTGACCCACCCTACGCTTCAATCTTCGCAAAAAAAGTTCCCGTTTTAGGGAGCGGAAGGAGCAAATAAAATGCAAAGTAAAGGCTTGCAATATTTATATTTGTAAAAATGTTTTAAAATGATAGAAATTAATATGCAGCGGGTATCTGGCGACTTTGGTTTTGAAGCCAAAGATGCCAACGGACATATTGTTCACATGGATAGCAGTGACGAGAGTGGTGGCCAGAATTTTGGTATTCGTCCCATGCAAATGTTGTTGATGGGGCTGGGAGGTTGCAGCGCTATTGATATTGTAATGATATTAAAAAAACAACGTCAGACGGTTGATGATTTTTCCATAAAAGTTACCGGCGAAAGAGAGGCGGGAAAAGAACCATCTTTATGGGCCAACGCTAAGATCACCTTTTTTTTAAAGGGAGATATTGATAAAGAAAAAGCCTACCGTGCCTGCGAATTATCAATGAATAAATATTGCAGTGTGGCAGAAACATTAAGAAAGAGTGGCACCGACCTTACCTGGGAAGTGGTGGTTAGCTAGTTAACTGGTTAACTTATTTATTAGTTAAAGCAATATCATGAATCCGATTACGAAAGCGATAAGAATACAAACCGACCGTACCAATGAAATGGAACATAGCACGCCTATGTTTTTAACCAGCAGTTTTTGTTTTGATGATGCAGAAGATATGAGGGCTGCATTTGCGGATGAAAGCAATGATAATATTTACAGCCGTTTCAGTAATCCCGGGGTACAGGAATTTACCGATAAGATGGTGGCACTGGAAGGTGCAGAAGCTGGCTATGCCACGGCAACAGGCATGAGTGCCGTGTTTGCATCATTTATGGCATTGCTTAAAAAAGGCGATCATTTAATTGCCTGTAGTTCTGTTTTTGGCAGTACCATTACCGTATTGAATAAATATTTACCCAACTATGGCATTGAAGTAAGTTATGTAAGTGCCGGCGATCCGGCCAGTTGGGAAGCGGCTATTAAGCCCAACACCAAAATGATCTACATGGAAACACCTACCAATCCCGGCCTGGATGTTATCGATTTAGATGTGGTGAGTAAACTGGCTAAAAAGCATAATGTTTTATTGAATGTAGATAATTGTTTTGCCACACCGGTAAACCAACGGCCCATTGATTTTGGTGCCGATCTGGTTATTCACTCTGCTACTAAATGGATCGACGGGCAGGGAAGAGTTTTAGGTGGTGTTGTACTTGGCAAAAAAGAATTGATACAGCAGATCTACTTATTCTGCAGAAGTACCGGCCCTGCATTGTCGCCTTTTAATGCCTGGGTATTAAGCAAAAGTTTAGAAACACTGGATGTGCGTATGGAACGCCATGCATCAAATGCATTACATATTGCCAAAGCATTGGAAGGCCATGCAAAAATAAGCTGGTTAAAATATCCTTACCTGCCCAGCCATCCGCAACATGCGGTTGCTCTTAAACAAATGAAAAATGGTGGTGGCTTAGTGAGTTTTAATTTAAGTGGCGGCCTGGAAAGCGGCCGTACATTTTTGAATAATTTAAAAATGCTATCGCTTACGGCTAACCTTGGTGATACCAGGAGTATTGCGTCTCACCCTGCAAGCACCACACACGCCAAACTTACCGAAGCGGAAAGAGCTGCTGTAAATATTACACCGGGCTTAATAAGGATTTCTGTCGGGCTGGAACATGTGGATGATATTTTAGGCGATATTCTGGGGGCGCTGGAGCAATGCTAAGATCGGAATATTAAAATATATTCATTTAGCGAAGAATGTTGCTAAATTCCTGTAACGTTAGAATTGACAATGGAGGAAAAATATTATTTTTAAGCCGTGTAATTGACGAATCATTTGAAATTAAATGTGCCGCCCCTGAAGCTATGTATGTGTCAACAAATTTATTATCGTCTTTATCTTTTTCAACTAAAAGGAAATTATAAAATACCTGCACTTGCACAAAATTATCACTTACTTCAAACAAGCCTAATAAATTATCAGCAACTTCTTTACCCCAATGCCTCAAAAAAACTTCTTCTACTCTAACAATATTTCGCTACTAACGCAGAATATGATTTTATTATTCAGAAAAGCATCAAATACATTTCTATAGGGAGATTTTTTTCCAATTGAACTTATAACACAATTCGTGTCAATTACAATTTTCATGCTGCAATAAAACTATTATCATTGTTATTGTTTGCCTGAAGCCATTTTTCATAAATTTCAGCACTATAATTTTTTTCAGCTTCTACCTTATCAATGGCTGTATCTAATTGTTGAGCAAAATAATATCGCAGCAACGATTTAATTTCTTGCAATTGCTTTTCCGAAGCCATATACTTAAGGCTTTTTAACAACTCTAATTGCAGGTTAGTTAAAGGGCTTCTATTTTCTGCTACGGTACCCATAATAAATTATTTTACTAAAGTTAAAAAAAAATGCAACTTCAGCAATTGAATTTTTAATGCTCAATTAAAGTACCCGATTGTATGACGTATAAGTGTGCGATCCGAAGGATTTATTTAAATACAAGGGTGTTCAAGATGTTGGAGATGAAAACAAAAGTTAAACACAAAAAAGAAGGCTTTACAGCCTTCTCCGGATATCTTTTAAAAATGGAAAACTATTATTGCGGCACCGAGTGGTCTTCTTCTACAATTGGTTTTTTGCCTAAGAATTTTTTAATAGCACCCCATATAGCAACAATACCAATTAAAATAAATTTCCAGGCTGCGGCCAGAAATTTAACGATGATTCCCCAAAAGCCAACTTTTAATAAAATTTTCCCTGCTACTAACCCGCCAATGGTCCATGCGGCAACATTATCTGTTTTAGAATCAAAATCTTTATAGGTATTGCCTTCGGTAAAAGAAGGAATTGCTAACACTTTATCAATATCTTTTTTTACAGAATCAATCTCATTTACTGTGGCTACTGCATTCATAGATAAAATGCCTTTTCTGCCCAATATCCTTACTTCATAATTTAATGTGTTAACATCCTGGCCTGCAAAATGTAAATTCTTTGCCCAGTGTAGCACCTTATTGTTTTTATCGTAAAAAGGTTGAGAAGCCCAGCCCACCATATTGATCGCAGGATAACCCTGAGAAGCCCTCGCTTTATTTTCTTCCACTTCTTCTTTTTGAATATCCTTCAGCAGTTCGTCGTAATTTATTTTATCCGCATCATCATCTTTTACAAATCCTGCCGGATCGTAGGTAAGAATAAAAGCATAAGAATTTTCGCCGAACGGACCTGAGTTTGAAGGAAACAACATACCTAAAATACCCGTTTGAGGAGGATTGCCCCAAACATCAGTTAATATATAATTGCTTTGTTCCGCATTTAAATACTTAAATCCGGCAGGCACATTTAATTTAATGATACCATTTGGCAAAGCGATATTGCCCGTTTCGTATTTCATTGCTTTTTCAATAGAATCAACCAGCTTAATTTGGCCGGCTAGTGCAAGCGAAGCAGAATCTGTATCACCCTTGGCCATTGCAATAGCAGAGCTGAGCATAATGGCAGTAATAAATAAAAACATTTTTTTCATAACAGTACGTTTGGTTTATAAAATAAAGAAAAGGCAAATAGTTGAGAAAAAGAAATTATCTCGCCGGATATTTAGCAATTTACAGGTAGTTTTTAGTAATACTGCTGCGTACTATTAACAATTACATTGGTATAATTGCAGTAAAATTACTGTGAGTGCATAAGAGGTGCATAACGCTTTAAAGGTATTCATGATAAGTTAATACCAGAGTTTTTACTTTACCCTTAACTAAAAACATCTTTCAATGAAAACACTCAAAACAATTTTGCCTTTTTTTGTATTGGTATTTTTTATTGCCTGCAAAAAACAAACACCGGTCGAATCAGCAATAACAGTAAATGAAAACACCAACAGTGGCCTTGCAAAAGCAGTGGCTGCTGCTTCACTGGTAACCACCACTGAAAATTTTGAAACCGGCACCAAAGGGGCGTATGCAGCAGCCGATGTTACATTAACCACCGGTGTATGGAATTTAAATGATGCCCTAATTGGCAACACCACCAGCGACAGAAAGAATGGCACCCAATCTGCACGTGTACGTAACAGTGGTAAACTAACCATGAAATTTAATGTAACCAATGGCGCAGCAACCGTTACTGTATTGCATGCTAAATATGGCACCGATGCCAGCAGCACCTGGCAATTGTGGTACAGCACCAACAGCGGCAGCAGCTATACACAAACCGGAGCAACAATAACAACAAGCAGTACCACTTTACAGAGCACTTCTTTTACCGTAAATATTTCAGGTACTATCCGTTTCGAAATCCGCAAAACCGATGGCAGCGCCAACCGTATTAATTTTGATGATATCAGCATCACCGATTTTGGATCAGGTGGCGGTGGAGGTACCGGCAAGAAATTTTTATTTGATAATACCAAAGCAGAAACTGCAGGCAATGCAGATTGGGTGATTGACCAGGATGCAAGTCCGCAGCAGATTCCAACGCCTTTGCAATCCACCATTACAGCAGGCACTGCAGAAACATATTGGACAGGCGCCATTTCAAGCTGGGGCATTGCTTTGGTAAAAGCCGGGCAAACAGTTGAAACTTTACCATCCACCGGTACTATTACGTATGGCAATACATCTAATGCACAAGACCTTTCCAAATATGATGTGTTTGTAGTAGACGAACCTAATATCCGTTTTACTGCTGCAGAAAAAACCGCCATATTAAATTTCGTAAGCAATGGCGGTGGCCTGTTTATGGTTTCTGATCACACCATATCGGATAGAAATAATGATGGCTGGGATTCTCCTGATATCTGGAACGACCTGATGAATAATAATGGCACTGTGACCAATCCTTTTGGTTTTATTGTGGACCTCACCAATATCACACAACTTACGGCTAATGTTTTAACAGGTAATGCTACCAATCCTATATTGCATGGCACGCAAGGCAATGTAACACAACTAGATTTTCATAATGGCGCAACACTTACTTTAAATACTACGGCAAATCCAACCGTACAGGGATTGATATGGAAAACCGGCGTTACACAAAACAGCAGCAACCTGATGTCTGCATCTTCTACTTATGGCACAGGCCGTGTGTATGTAGTTACCGATAGTTCCCCTATTGATGATGGTACCGGCGCTTCCGGCAATACGTTATTCAATGGCTGGACGACTTATAGTCACATTCCATTGTTCATGAATGCTTCTTTATGGTTAGCTAAGTTGCAATAAAATCATTTCATTCTTAATAAAAATGGAACATTTAAAAATGTTCCATTTTTATTTTTAAGACAATCATTTGTAATTCTGCTTGGCTGCGGTGGCGTCGCACTCTTCAACTATATTTCTTTACCTGCCGGCAGGCAGGTTGAGCATTAATTGTGTTTTGCACAAGCACCTGTGGTCCCTACGGCACGATGTGAAATTTCTTGCATACTTTTTCTACCCGCCTTAAGCTTCTACGGAACAAAAAGCAAAATCTCCTTCATGATCTTTGCTAAGTTCTTCTCCATTTCCCCTTTAGGGGATAGGGGCATCTTCGCAAGCTCCCCCTTTAGGGGGCGGAAGGGGCTGCCCACTCTTCTTCCAAAATACTCATCTCTACCAGGCTCCACCATTGGTCTTTAAACAATAAACAATCCCTGTTGGTACCTTCAATTACTAATCCTGCTTTTTGATAACAACTGATAGCAGCTTTATTAAAATCATACACCCCTAAACAAATACGATGCAGCTTTAAATCTTCAAACCCAATTTTCAACACTGCACTTACCATTTGCCTGCAATAACCTTTACCCTGGTACTCAGGCGCTACTAATACCCTGCTGATCCTTCCGGCCCTGTTTTTTTTGCTGATGCCGCCTAATGAAATATGCCCCACTGTTTTTCCGCTTGCTACATCCACAGCTTTGTAAATAAAGGCTTCCGATCTTTTAATATCATTCACATCTTCCACATACCATTCCATGCTGGACTGTGTTAATGGAAAACTGAATAAGGCACCCGACCAGTTCATTAAAATTTCTTCATCACAGATCCATCCCATTAACTCCGTAAAATCTTTATTGGTAAAATATTCTAATCTGATCATGCTGAATAAGGTTGGGCTGCAAGGTATAACTAAGCAGATTAATAAAGCGTAAATAATGAAGAAGAAAATTTAATGATCGTTCAATGGCAGGCCTTTTTTCTGAAAATCGATCCAGTTTAAATATTCAGGTGCTACACGATGTTCTTCCATAGTGATACAATCATCAACCGGGCAAACCAATTTACACAAATTACAACCAACACATTCCTCATCGATGATCGTGTATTTATTGTAGGGCTTCCCGTAATCCAGTTTAATAGATTGATGAGAAGTATCTTCACAGGCAATATAACATAAACCGCAGTGGATACATTTATCCTGGTTTATTTTTGCGATGTGGTGATAGTTGATGTCAAGGTCTTCCCAATGTGTAATGGTGGCCACACTTTTGCCAATAAAATCATCCGGTTTTGCAAAACCTTTTTCATCCATCCAGTTGTTCAATCCCTCGCACATATCTTCTATAATTCTGAACCCGTGTTTCATTGCTGCCGTACACACCTGAACGTTAGTAGCACCCAGTAACATAAATTCTGCAGCATCCTTCCATGTTTCTATACCACCAATACCACTTATGGGCACTTTTTTAGTCAACTCATCCTGTGCAATAGTAGTGAGCATTTTTAATGCAATTGGTTTTACTGCAGGGCCACAGTAACCACCAAAAACAGATTTACCCGCCACATAAGGGTTGGGTACCAGTGTATCCAGGTCAACACCGGTTACAGATTGAATGGTATTGATCAATGATAATGCATTAGTACCTGCTTTTACAACTGCTCTTCCTGTGGGTACCACTGAATGTACATTAGGCGTAAGCTTTGTTATCACAGGAATCGTTGCCCTTTCCATTACCCACTCTACTACCATAGAGGCAATTTCAGGGTCCTGCCCTACAGCCGCACCCATGCCACGTTCTGTCATGCCATGCGGACAACCGAAATTTAATTCCAATCCATGTGCACCGGTATCTTCTACTTTTTTTATCAGTTCATGCCAGCTGTTTTTATCATTGTCGGCCATTAGTGAAACAATCATTGCCCTGTCGGGGAATAATTTTACACATGCCGCAATCTCTTTTAAGTTTATTGCTAAAGGACGATCACTGATCAGTTCAATATTATTAAAACCCATTACTCTTTGTCCGCCATAATCCACAGCAGAATAACGGGAAGAAACATTTTTTACCTGGCTGCCTAATGTTTTCCATACCACACCTCCCCAGCCGGCTTCAAATGCACGAAGCACATTATATTTTTTATCCGTAGGCGGCGCACTAGCAAGCCAGAATGGATTGGGAGATTTTATGCCGAGGAAATTTGAAGAGATATCAGCCATAAAGAATGCTTAAGTAATTATTGATTAATAATTATTAATTATTTTGAAGATACTTTATAATCGACGCAGCCCCATCCTTACCCGCCTGCACGGCATCCACCACTTCTTTACCACCATTCACTGCATCACCACCGGCAAACACACCTTTAAGATTGGTGGCACTATTTTCAATATTAATTTTCCCTTTATTATTCATTATTCCATTAGCCGTTATCAATTGCTCAAAAGGCATTTGCCCTGCGGCTTTAATTACCATATCAACTTCCAATGAAAACGTTTCACCCGTTTCAACAGGGCTTCTTCTGCCGCCGGCATCGGGCTCCCCCAGTTGCATTGCACTGCAGATAATTTCAGAAACTTTTCCGTTAACACCTTTTAATTCTCTTGGTGCAGCTAACCATATTATTTTACAGCCATCCAGCATCGCAATATCCAACTCATGTTGTGTGCAGGGCATTTCTTCCTGTGTTCTCCTGTACAGCATCGTTACTTCTTTTGCACCCAGGCGTTTTGCCTGTGTAGCTGCATCAATCGCTGTCATGCCCATACCAATTACGGCCACTTTATCGCCAACAGGTATTGCAGAAAATCCTTTATCTCTCAGGTTGTAAATAAATTCAATCGCATCTTCCACACCTTCCAGGTCTTCACCGGGAATTTCCAATTGCCTCGCTAAACCAACACCAATGCCCAGAAATACAGCATCATAATTTTTTTGCAATTCTGTTAATGAAATATTCTTACCTAATTCCTGGTTGTATTTTATTTTTATGCCCCCTACTGATAAAATATAATTCACTTCTTCTTCGCAAAACTCCGGTGTTACTTTATAAGCTGCAATACCGTATGTCATTAAGCCGCCGCCTTTACTTTCCTTTTCATAAATGGTAACATCAATACCTTCTCTTGATAAAACATGGGCACAACTTAAACCAGCCGGGCCGGCACCAACAACCGCAACTTTTTTCCCCGAAGATTTTTTTCTTTCAAACAATTGCCATTTTTGTTGCATCGCTTTTTCTGTGCTGTACCGTTGCAGTTTAGCAATGGGAATGGGTGGCTCATCCATTAAATTAAAAACACAACTGCCTTCGCATAATTTTTCTACCGGGCATACTTTACTGCAACCGGCTCCCATAATGTTCGACAAAAAAATAGTGTGTGCACTGCCTTTGATATTATCAGAAGTAATTTGTTTAATAAATTTCGGAACATTAATTCCGGTAGGACAACTTTTAATACAAGGCGCATCATAACAAAATAAACAACGGTTAGCTTCCACCAATGCCGCGTTATGCGTTTCAAACGGCGGATGAATATCGCTGAAGTTTTCGGCGTATTGTTGTGGTGATAATTTATTATTCGTTATTGCCATAATTATTTTTTTGGGAACACGGATGAAAAGGGTTGAACGGATAATAATGGATTCATTGCTGCTTTGCAGAAATTCAGTATCTTAATTTATCAAAACCATCCAATTGTATCCATCCAATCTGTGTTATCCGTGTTCCCATTTTATTCCATGTGCCTGTATTTACAACTCCGTTAGCTTACCATAAGTCTCCGGTCTTCTATCCCTGAAAAACTGCCATACACTTCTTACTTCTTCAATCATATCCAGGTCAAATTCTGCGATCAGTAATTCATCTTTGTCTTCACTGGCCTGCGCAAATATTTGTCCCCTCGGATCAACAAAATAACTACTGCCATAGAACTTGCCGAGGTTCCAGGGTTTCTCTTCACCCACACGATTAATGCAACCCATAAAGTAACCATTGGCTGCTGCATGCGCAGGCTGTTCTAATTTCCATAAATATTGTGAGAGTCCTGCAACTGTTGCAGATGGATTATAAACAATTTCAGCGCCATTCAATCCTAAACATCTTGCGCCATCAGGAAAATGGCGGTCATAACAAATATATACCCCAACTTTAGCATACCTGGTTTGAAATACAGGATAACCAAGGTTTCCGGGTTTAAAGAAAAATTTTTCCCAAAAACCGGAAGTATGCGGAATATGATTTTTCCTGTATTTGCCTAAGTACGTACCGTCGGCATCAATTACAGCGGCAGTATTGTACAACACTCCCGCCTGTTCTTTTTCATATACAGGCACAATCATCACCATATTGTATTTCTTCGCATACTCCGCCATTCGATCTGTTGTAGGACCGGGAACAGTTTCAGCACTTTCATACCAGGCCCTGTCCTGCCCCGGGCAGAAATAAGGGGTATTAAAAATTTCCTGCAGGCACAATATCTGCACCCCTTTTTTTCCGGCTTCTTCAATCAGCGGAATATGTTTTTGCACCATTGCTTCTTTAATTTCCTCAATGGTTCCTTCACCTTCTGTTTTGGGCAAACTCATTTGAATGAGTCCTGATTTAATAATTCTTGGCATAGTATATATTTTATTTTTGGGGAACACGGATTGAATGGGCTGAACGGATAAAAATGGATTGTTGTGATAAATCAAAATCCGGGATTTCTGCAAAGCAGAAAAAAATCTGTTACCATCCTTTCAACCCATTCAATCCGTGTTCCGCTGTTCCTGTATTAAATTGTCTGAGACACTTTATTGCGTTTTATAAATTTACCGAATCCTTTTTCAATTTTGCATTCATTATTTTCAATTGCCACTACTCCTCTTAATACAACAGTTTTTACTTTACCGGTTACTTCCCATCCTTCATAGCCACTGTAATCCACATTCATGTGATGCGTTGTTGCAGAGAGCGTATGTTTTTCATAGGGATCAAAAATTACAATATCGGCATCACTGCCAACAGCGATGGTTCCTTTGCGGGGAAACATGCCGAATATTTTGGCAGGATTGGTACAGGCTACTTCAACATATTTATTGAGTGTGATTTTATTTTTAGCAACCCCTTCACTGAATAATAATTCCATCCGGTTCTCTATTGCAGGATGGCCGTTGGGAATTTTACTAAAATCATCTTTGCCCATTAATTTCTGCTCCCATTTAAACGGGCAGTGATCGGTTGCCACCACTTGCACTAATCCCTGGTTAATACCCGCCCATAAAGTTTGCTGGTCTTTTTTTTCCCTTAATGGCGGACTCATTACCCATTTGGCACCTTCAAAATTTTGTTCGTATAACGATGCATCTAAAATCAAGTACTGGATGCAGGTTTCCACAAACATTTTTTGATTGCGCTTTGTTGCATTGCGTACAGCATTCAATGCGCCTTCGCAGGTAAGATGTACAATGTAACCCGGGCAACCGGTGTAGGATGCCATATCCACAAAACGTTCACTGGCTTCGGCTTCAGTAATTTCAGGTTGCGATAGATAGTGATACAATGGTGAAAGTTTTCCTTCACCACGATGTTTTTGTGTCAGGTAATCGATCATGTCTCCATTGGTGGCATGCACATTTATTAAACCGCCATGCTTTTTCACTTCTTCCATCAGGCCGATCATCTGCCTGTCATCAATCATTAATGCCCCTTTGTATGCCATAAAAGTTTTAAAAGAAGTGATGCCTTCTGCGTCAATAAAATCTTTTATTTCTGTTTTTGTATGGTCATTAAAATCGGTGACCGCCATATGAAAACTGTAATCTCCCACACAATTATTATCGCTCCTGCCTTTCCATTCATTTAATGCATCATGCAAACTGTTACCTTGCTTTTGCAGGATAAAATCTATCACCATGGTGGTGCCACCATACAATGCAGCCCTCGTACCTGTTTCATAATTATCACTTGAATAGGTTCCCATAAAAGGCATGTCTAAATGCACATGGGGATCGATACCTCCGGGAAAAACCAGTTTACCTGTTGCATCAATCGTTTTATCTGCAGTAACAGATAAATCTTTTCCAATAATTTTTACGACTTCGCCTTCAATAAAAATATCGGCTATATAATTATCAGTAGCCGTGATGATGTTTCCATTTTTAATTAGAACGCTCATGTTATTTTATTTTTTTTGAACATGGGCTGGGCAGGTTGAACGGATGATAACGGCTTTTTTCTGCTTTGCAGAAATCCTGGATTTTGATCTATCAAAATAACCCGTTTTCATCTATCTGATCTGTGTTAACCGTGTTCTTGTTTTCAATCTGCTTCATCAATAATAAATACACTAATCCGCTCACAATAAATCCAACAAACCATGCATAATGATACAGGTCTGATAGCCATGCCGGGAATGCCGTAACAGCAATTAGTTTTACCTGCAATAAAAATCCCGGCAGGTTTGGTGCAATACCAATCAGCAATGCAATGATCGCTTTATAATTAAACCCGTTTTTATAACCGTAGGCTCCTGCATGTTGATACAAATCCTCTGCCACTAAATTTTTCTTTCTTATAAAAAAATAATCCACGATCATAATACCTCCAACCGGACCCAGCAAACTGGAATAAGCAATCAGCCAGGTAAAAATATATCCATCCGGGCTGGCAATTAATTTCCATGGAAAAATTAAAATGCCAATGATACCTGTAATATAACCACCGGTCTTAAAATTTATTTTTCCAGGTGCCAGGTGAGCAAAATCATTGGCAGGACTTACAATATTTGCAGCAATATTTGTTGCAAGCGTTGAAATAATAATGCCAATCATTGCAATAATCACCATCAGCTTACTATCAAATCTTCCGGCCAGTTTTACAATATCCCATTCGCTTTGGCCGTAAACAATGGCGGTGGCAGAAGTTACCACCACGCCAATAAATGCAAACAAGGTCATGCTGGGTGGCAAGCCAATGATCTGTCCGTTGATCTGTGCCTTTTGACTTTTTGCATACCGTGTAAAATCAGGAATGTTTAAAGAGAGTGTAGCCCAAAAACCTACCATGCCTGTTAATGCAGGAAAAAAGAAATTTAAAAAAGAAGGCGTGTCGGTAAATTTTGAATGTTGTTGTAATATGGGTCCAAGCCCATGTGCTGCACTGATTGCCCAGAATAATAATGCCAATGCAGCAACCGGTAAAAAGATCGCTTTAAACACCAGTAATTTCCTGATACTTTCTACTCCTAAATAAACAATAAACATATTCAGTAACCAGAAAATAAAAAAACATAACAACGGCAATGCCTGCGGAAATAAACCTGCATAACTGATCTCTTCCAAGGAAGGATTTAATACCCGTAAAATATTATAGAGCGATGCGCCACCGATCCATGTCTGTATACCGAACCAACCACATGCTACAATAGCCCTTAACATCGCTGGAATATTAGCCCCCTTTGTTCCAAAACTTACCCTTGCCAAAACAGGAAAAGGAATGCCATATTTAGCACCGGCATGCCCGTTCAGGATCATTGGTATCAATACAATAGTGTTACCTAAAAAAATAGTAAGGATGGCCTGCCACCAATTCATGCCGCCCTGTATAAGTGAGCTTGCCAGCATGTAGGTAGGTATACATAAGCTCATACTTATCCATAGCGCAGCATAATTCCATGTGCCCCAGGTACGCCTGGATTGCGGTATAGGCGCAAGGTCTTCATTGATGAGAGAAGGATCAGATATGGCTGTAGTTTCTGTCATTATTTTTTACCCTGGTTTTTTCGTAAAGGCGTAACCGAAATAAGGCCCCTAATTTTTCTTATGTATTTCTTTGCTATTTACTGCTTTGGGCAAAATTATTTTGTTGCCGCATCCGCAATTTTTATCGCCTCACCTATTATCGCCAACCCTTCGTCTATTTGCTCTTTAGTAACACACAGTGGTGGTGCAGTAAAAATATAATTCCATCTTACAAATGTGTACATACCCAGTTCTTTAATTTTAGCCGCCACTTTATTCATCACTTCCATTTCGTCAGGCTTTGCATTAAAAGGCGCCATGGGTTCTCTGGAAGTTCTGTTCTTCACTAATTCTATGCAACCTAATAAACCAGTATTCCTGAATTCGCCAATTGAAGGATGGATGGCTTTCATTGCTTCCACCTGCTGCTCCATATATTTCCCCATAGCCACAGTATTGGCAATTAAATTATCATCCTCATAAATTTTTAAAGTGGCTAAAGCTGCAGCGCAACTAACCGGGTGTGCAGAATACGTTAATCCAAGTGGCAACATGGCATCATCATATTTAGCTGCAATTTTATCACTCACCTGCAAACAACCAAAAGGTAAATACCCGCAGGTTAATCCCTTCGCCATTGCAATCATATCAGGAATGATATCATGATTTTGAAATCCAAACCATTTACCCGTTCTTCCAAAACCACTCATCACTTCATCCATAATTAACAGTATGCCATGCTTATCACATATCGCCCTTACCGCTTTTAAATAACCCACCGGGTATTTTAAACAACCGGATGAACCACTTTCACCTTCCAATAAAATAGCGGCAATATTTCCGGGCCCTTCATAAGCAATCACTCTTTCTAATTGTGCTACGGTTTCTTTCAATAATTTTTCTTCGCCATATTCCCAACGGTATAAAACCGGGATATCAATATGCACAAAATTAGGTGCCTGTTGTGCATCTACCGGCAATTTGCGTGGGTCGCCACTGGCAGCCATGGCACCTATAGAAGCGCCATGATAAGATTGATAACGGGTAATAATTTTATGGCGGCCCGTATACAGCCTTGCTAGTTTAATCGCATTCTCTATTGATGTGGCTCCACATAAAGTAAAGAATGACCTGTTCAGGTCTCCCGGACAAATCTCTGCCAGCTTCTTCCCCAACGCTCCCCTCACTTTTGTTACACAGCTTGGGGTAACATAACTTACTTCCTGCATTTGCTTTACCACAGCATCGGTTATACGCTGATCGCCATGGCCAATATTCACATTCATCAACCCCGACGAAAAATCGATATACCTTTTTTCATCATAGTCATGCAGGTAAACCCCTTCAGCATATTTTACAGCAATAGGCGCAATACCTTTTTGTTTACTCCAGGAGAATAATGTGTAATCAAGATTATCTTGAATAATTTCAGTTGCTTCGGATAATGTTTTTGTATTCATAATTTTTATTTTTCAGAACACGGATTGCACGGTTTCAACGGATGGGAAACGGATATTTTTCTGTTACACAGAAAATCGGGATAAATTAAACCTATTGTTTTATCCCTTTAAATTCATCCGATTTCCGGTATCCGTGTTCTATTTTTTTTACAAAAAATAAGTGCTTCACGAATTATTTACTTTGTAACATCGGCTTCTTATCGTTATCAAATATCTTCCTTTTTACTTGTGGCTTCTTTCCAAAATTCAATAACAATCCCACTTCTATACTTGTAGCTTTCAGGTAGTTTATTAATTGGTTTTCATTTTCGCCAACCAGAATTTCATTCGCTTTTAATTCTACCGTAACCATTTCTTCAACAATCAGGTCGGCGTTATAATCACCAACAATATTTCCAAAGTAATAAACTAATATCTTCTTCTGTTTTTCAACTTTAAATCCCATAGCAGTTAATTCAATAAACATGGCATTCTCGTAAACTCTTTCTAAAAATCCGTACCCAAGCGTATTATAAACCTTATAAAATGCCTTAATAATCTTTTCGGTAATTTCTTCGTGTTTCATCAGGTATCTAATTATTCAAAAAATCAGTCTTCAAAAAAAGAAGCATCCAAAGTTTTGCATAGCAAAAAATCCCTTTCACATCCGTTCAACGTCCAATCCGTGTTCCCGCCTAACTCATCCAATTAACCCCAGCCTCCGCATTCCACTTGATCGTACTCTTCTTCAACTTCGTCCAAAACCCGATCGAACTTTTTCCGGTAATATCACCTACACCAAATTTACTTTCGTTCCAGCCACCAAAGCTAAAAGGTTCACGTGGTACGGGTACACCCACATTCACACCGATCATACCGGCACTGGCCCTGTCGATTATATACCTCGCCATACCACCATTCTGGGTAAACACACTGGCCGCATTGCCATAAGGATTGGCATTTTCAATAGCCAACGCTTCATCAACCGTATTCGTTCGCATGATGGAAATCACCGGGCCAAAAATTTCTTCCGTAGCCACACTCATGGTTGGTGTTACAAAATCAATTACTGTAGGGCCAACATACGTACCGTTTTCTTTTCCGGCAACGATGGTATTTCTGCCATCCACTAAAATTTTAGCGCCATCCCTTTCTGCTTCACCGATAAATTTTTCAATCCTTGCTTTACTTTCTTTACTGATAACAGCGCCTAAATTTTCACCGGGAATAATTTTCCTGGCTTCATCACAAATCTTATCAATGATGGCATCTACATTGCCTACGCCGATCATTGCACTGGCAGCCATGCAACGCTGCCCTGCACAACCGCTCATGCTGGCAGCAACATTTTGTGCCGTCATGCCGGGGATGGCATCGGGCAAAACCATCAGATGATTTTTTGCGCCGCCTAACGCTAAACATCTTTTATAATTGGAGGTGGCTCTTTGATAAACAATCTTGGCCACTTTAGTTGACCCCACAAATGAAACTGCTTCAATACCCGGATGATCGCAGATGGCATTTACAATTTCCACATCGCCATGTACAATATTAAAAACGCCGTCGGGTAAACCGGCTTCTTTTAAAAGGTCGGCCAATCGTCCGCAGCTCAACGGCACTTTTTCTGATGGTTTCATAATCATACAATTGCCCAATGCAATGGCGTTCGGCATCGTCCAGTTTGGTACCATGGCGGGAAAATTAAAGGGTACTATCGAAGCTACCACCCCTAATGCCACATGTTCTGTTCTGCATTCCACGCCTTTACTTACCTCCAGTAACTCACCGGTAATTAATTGTGGTAAAGAAGTGGCAAATTCTGTCAGTTCAATACATTTTTCTATTTCAGCAACAGACTCACTGTATGTTTTGCCATTTTCTTCGCTGCATAATTGTGCCAGCGCTTCCAGGTTCTTTTCCAATAAAGTTTTATAGCGAAAGAAAACCTGTACTCTTTCTTTAATGGGCATTTTACTCCATGCAGGAAAAGCGGCTTTGGCAGCTTTCACCGCGTCATCCAGGTCTTTTGTTGATGACATGGGCACGGTGGATAACAAATTGCCGTCGATGGGAGAAATCACTTCCATTACCCTGGAAGCGGCGCTATCAACAAATTTTCCGTTGATATAATTTTTTAGCGGGGCGTATTTCATATGCACATTTTAATTAACCATAAATTAAAGAAAATAAATGAAACTGCCTTATTTAAAACAAAGCTGCCGGTTGGGCTTGTATAGAACAAAAAAGTAAATTAAATAAGCACCTTTAGCCACGCTGAAAATTATTTACATTAAAAATGCATTTAGTTTTGGGTAATACCGTACGGAATTGTATTTTTGCCACCCCTTAAACAATACCGGTTAAATGGTAAAGGTTTGGGCAGGTTAGGAGAGGTGCCTGAGTGGCCGAAAGGAACGGTTTGCTAAATCGTCGTACGGGTTAAACTGTACCGTGGGTTCGAATCCCACCCTCTCCGCAAAAAAGCTCTTATTAACTTTTTACATTGTTCGGGTGCTCCCAATAAACCCCAGCAAATATTTTTCGTTCGGGATGTAGCGTAGCCCGGTTATCGCGCCTGGTTTGGGACCAGGAGGTCGCAAGTTCGAATCTTGCCATCCCGACAGAACAACCCAAGCCCTTCAATTTTTATTGAGGGGCTTTTTTATGTTCAAAATCTTCTGTTATGCCTTGCTTTGTGTATTTTTTGTATAGTGACAAATTAAAAAGATATTATGTTGGTGTTTCTAATGATATTTCAGATCGTTTAGAAAGGCATAATAGTGGCCAAAGCTTAAGCACTAAAGCCGGCTTGCCATGGAAATTAATTTTCACAATTGAATGTGTCGATAAATCGACGGCTATGCAATTGGAGGTCAAAATAA
This sequence comes from Ferruginibacter profundus, assembly GCF_054783275.1. NCBI lineage: Bacteria > Pseudomonadati > Bacteroidota > Chitinophagia > Chitinophagales > Chitinophagaceae > Ferruginibacter > Ferruginibacter profundus. Next base: position 1,380,933 of record NZ_BAAGQW010000002.1, read on the forward strand.
AAAAAAGAGGGATCAGAAGATTCCTTTTAGATAATAACATTCAAATTGAATTATAGCGTCCCGCTTTGAGGCGGGAAGGTCGTCACGCTTCGGGGCGTAACCATCCCGACAGAACAACCCAAGCCCTTCAATTTTTATTGAGGGGCTTTTTTATTGGGTAAACTGTCAGGAATATTTTTCTGAAATAGTGTCCCCCGATTTTCCTGTCCCGATTCGTATAGATAAGTTCGCAAGTTCAAATTTTACCATCCTGCAGAACAGCCCTGATCTTGAACTTTTATTGTATACAAGTCAATTGTGTAATGAAATCAAACAAAAAATCCAAACCCGTTGCCGGATCTGGATTCAATTATGTTGATACACTATTTACTTACATAGCTGCCAATTGCACTTTCTGCTGAAGCTCCAATACACTTTCTTTAAAAAGGCTGTCCGTATCCATCAGATCTTTTACTGTCTGGCAGCTGTGAATTACAGTGGTATGATCGCGGCCACCAAAATGTTCGCCGATAGTTTTTAATGAGTTTTTAGTAAAAGCTTTAGACAGGAACATCGTGATCTGCCTTGCCTGTACAATTTCCCTTTTACGGGTCTTTTGCAGTAGCTTATCGTAAGGCACATCAAAATATTCGCATACCATTTTCTGGATGGCATCGATGGTGATTTCCTTACTGGAGGATTTTACAAAATTTCTTAATACTTTTTTAGCCAATTCGAGGTCTATTTCCCTCTTATTAAGCGAAGATTGTGCCAATAATGATATTAATGCACCTTCTAACTCTCTTACATTACTATTAATATTGTAAGCTATATATTTTACAACTTCACGAGGCATATCCAGCCCGTCATTCTTCATTTTCTTTTCCAGTATCTCAATCTTGGTATCGTAATCGGGCACCTGCAAATCGGCACTTAATCCCCAGCGGAAACGGCTTAGTAATCTTTCCTGCACACCTTCCAGGTCTTTTGGAGGCTTATCACTGGTTAAGATCAGTTGCTTACCGCTTTGGTGCAAATGGTTGAAAATTGCAAAAAAAGCTTCCTGCGATTTTTCTGCCCGGTTGAAGAATTGTACATCATCAATGATCAATACATCAATTAACTGGTAAAAATGTATAAAATCGTTGATGGCCTGGTTACGGCTATGATCTATAAACTGATTGATAAATTTTTCTGAGCTGACATACAACACTACTTTATTCGTGTGCAATCTTTTTACCTCATTGCCTATTGCCTGGGCCAAATGCGTTTTACCCAAACCAACACCACCATAAATTACTAAAGGATTAAAAGAAGTGGTACCCGGTTTTTCGGCAACGGTTTTACCGGCACGGCGGGCAACACGGTTACAATCCCCCTCTATAAATGCATCAAATGTATAAGCAGGATTCAGCTGCGGATCAATCTGCATCTTTTTAAGCCCCGGAATTACAAATGGGTTCTTAACAGGATTATTTATTACGAGCGGAAAATCCATTTCATTATTTGAATATGATTTAAAACCATGGCCCGGAACATCCATCGTAAGCGGCTTATTTTTGCTGTTACCGCTATCCACCATAATTCTGTATTCCAAACGGGCCTCTTTTCCTAATTCTCTTTTTAATGTTTTTGCTAAAAGCGAAACATAATGTTCTTCAAGGTACTCATAAAAAAACTGACTTGGTACCTGGATCGTTAATATTTTTTCTTTAAGTGCAACCGGCTTAATAGGTTCAAACCACGTTTTGAAATGTTGCCATTCAACAATGTCTTTGATGATCTCTAAACAATTAGCCCAAACTTTTTCAAACGCTTTATCCATCAGTCCTTACTTAAGCAATTTAGAATTTATGTTGATTTAAGAATATTATTTTCCGGGGGATTTTCTTACCAAAATCAGTTTCAGTTTTAAATGAAAATTAATTTTTAGCAGGACAGCGAATATCGAATAAATTATTGAAAAAAAAATTTTTTATTCAATTGTTTTTTTCGCAATAATCACAGTATTGGATTTTGACATTTTTTTTGGTTGAACCCTCTTAAAACCCTATCGCCGTTCAGTATCTAAAAAACACACTGGTTTCATCCTGCATATCGTTATTCTGCCAGTCATTTTTTCGGCTTACTTATCCTTGAAAAGCACTGCAGGCAATCGTTTTAGTTTTTTACAGCATTTTTTTTCTTTATGGCTCGGGATTATTTTATTTTTCACACAAACTATCCGGTACTATCCCGTTCACACAAAAATTTCCCGGTGGCAAGGGGGTTTACCAATCTCACAAATCCTACTATTTTTTCCTGAAAAAAGAATATGCTGGTTTTAGCTGAGGGTTAAGACGAAATACAAAAGGAAGGTAGTTATTTTTTTTAACAGCAAAGAAAATAGCGAATAAAAATTTTATCAATAAATAGAATTACTTTTGGCATATTAAATTATCATTATGAGTTATGAATTAACAGGCAAATTAGTTGCCAAATACGACATCGTTCAACGTACAGAGACTTTTAAAACACGGGAATTTGCGGTTGAAAAAACAGAGGATATCAATGGCCGCACCATCACCAATTATGTAAAATTTCAGTGTGTACAGGATAAAACAGCCATTGTAGACAGGGTGAACATCGGCGACGATGTAAAAGTGTACTTTAATATCAAAGGCAGTAAGTGGGAAAAAGATGGCAAAGTAAATTATATCACCAATTTGGATGCCTGGAGAATTGAACAGATTTTACAACCTGGCACTACTGCTAAAACAGACAATGAATACCTGGAACCCCTGGATACATTTTCTTCTGCACCGCCGGATGCAGTAGATGATTTGCCATTTTAGCCCCTCCGCCCCCAAAGGGCAACTTGGAGTAAAATAGTTTTTAAATATTCAACCATTAAATCTATAAACTTTGAAGAGAATGAAAAATTTTCATTCTCTTCAAAGTCCCCTTCAGGGGATTCAGGGGCATGCAACAAAAAATTTCTTTCAAATTGCTTCCTGCAGAAGCAGCAGATGAATCCATCATCAAAAAAAGAATTGCCGGTAGCTGCGGCAAAAAAGAAAGCCTTGTTACGGGTTTTCACCTTCTCAAAAAATCAATAGATGCCAGGGCTAAAACCATTTGGATTAATCTTACAGTAAATGCTTTTATTGATGAACCTTTTCATAAAAGAGATATTCAGCCCTTTTATTTTAAAGATGTTAGTACCGCTGAAAAAAAAGTAGTGATCATTGGTGCAGGGCCAGCAGGCTTATTTGCCGCATTGCAATTAATTGAAAAGGGCATTAAACCCGTTATTTTAGAAAGAGGCAAAGATGTGAGGGCAAGACGCAGGGACTTAGCAACATTGAACAAGGAAGGCATTATTAATCCCGAAAGCAATTATTGCTTTGGCGAAGGCGGTGCCGGCACTTACAGCGATGGTAAATTATACACCCGTAGCAATAAACGTGGTGATATAGACCGGATACTGAATTTATTTGTGCGCTTTGGCGCCGAAGAAAAAATTTTATACGAAGCACACCCACATATCGGCACCAATAAACTACCTCATATCATCACGGCAATGCGGCGGCAAATTACCGATTGCGGTGGCGAATTTTTATTTGAGAAAAAAGTAGTGGATTGTAGTATTGAAAAAGAAAAAATTACATCCGTAAAAACTGCGGATGGTGATACATTTACTGCTGATGATTTTATTTTAGCCACAGGCCATAGTGCCAGGGATATTTTTGAATTGCTGCACAAAAAAAATATTCTAATTGAAGCAAAGCCCTTTGCATTGGGTGTAAGGATCGAACACCCGCAAATGCTCATTAATAATTGCCAGTATAAAAGTAATGCCGGCAATGATTTTTTACCGCCGGCATCTTACAGCCTTGTAAAACAGGTAAACAACCGTGGTGTATTTTCTTTTTGCATGTGCCCGGGTGGTATTATTGCACCGGCATCTACAGCAGCAGGCGAAGTAGTGGTAAATGGCTGGAGCCCGTCTAAAAGAAATAACCCGTTTGCTAATAGTGGTATGGTGGTGCAGGTGGAGTTGGAGGATGCCGTGAGAGAAATGAAGAAATTTTCAATGCGCAATGCGCAATACTCCATGTTCAATGAAAAGCATCCGCTTACATTAATGGCATTCCAAAAAATGGTGGAGCAAAAATGTTTTGATACCGGTGGTGGAAAATTTGTAGCACCTGCGCAGCGCATGGTGGATTTCAGCAACGGAAAAACATCTTCTTTATTACCCGCCTGTTCTTACCAGCCAGGTTTGCAACCGGTACAGTTAAAAGAAGTGCTGCCCGATTTTATTTATCATTCCCTGGCTAAGGGCTTTATTGAGTTTGGTAAAAAAATGCCCGGGTATTTTACCAACGAAGCCGTAGTAGTAGCTACTGAAAGCCGTACTTCATCTCCTGTACGCATCCCGAGAAATAACGACACCCTTACCCATCCCGGAATAAAAAATTTATACCCCTGCGGCGAAGGAGCCGGTTACGCAGGTGGTATTGTAAGTGCTGCTATGGATGGTGAAAGAATCGCTGTTCAGATAGCAGCATTAAAATCATAAAGCCTCCGGAAATTTTATTCCTATCTTTAATGCAGTTGAAATTACCACTTGTATAATAATTGCTGTATTTGAAATTGCATTTTATTTATTTTAGTGCTCCTTTACTTTCACGCTTAAAACACCCCTTAATGAATATTTTAGAACTGCACAATCTTAAAAAATATTTTGCCACGCAAAAAGCAGTGGACGATATCAGCATGACAATTCCCAAAGGAAGCATCTTTGGTTTACTGGGCCCCAATGGCGCCGGTAAAACAACGCTGATAAGAATGATCACAGGCATTTTTTACCCTGATTCCGGCGATATCAATTTAAAAGGGAAAAAGTTTGATCCGGAAAACGATGCCAAATACATTGGTTACATGCCCGAAGAGAGAGGCTTGTATAAAAAAATGAAAATTGGAGAACAGGCATTATACCTTGCCCAGCTTAAGGGGCTCAGCAAAAATGATGCGATGATTAAAATTAAAGCATGGTTCAAACGCCTGGAGATGGAAAGCTGGTGGAATAAAAAAGTAGAGGACCTGAGTAAGGGTATGGGACAAAAATTACAATTTGTTATTACCGTTTTGCACGAACCTGACCTGATAATTTTAGATGAGCCCTTTAGTGGCCTTGACCCCATCAACGCTAATTTGATAAAAGATGAAATTTACAGGCTGGCACAAAATGGCACTACTATAATTTTCAGTACACACCGTATGGAACAGGTAGAAGAGATCTGTAACAATATTGTATTGGTAAATAAAGGAAAAAAAATATTAGATGGCACAGTGCGTAATGTAAAACAGGATTTTAAAGAAAATCTTTTTAGCCTTCAGCTCGAAAATATTCCGGGCTCTGTCAATAGTAATGCATTTGAAATAATTAATACCAACAAACACGAGCTTATTGTAAAGATCAATGAAGGTTACAAAGCTAACGATGTGTTAGGCTATTTTATTAATGGCGGTAGTGGTATAGTTTCTTTTAAAGAGATATTGCCTTCATTGAATGATATATTTATTAAGCTGGTAGAAGGCACGCCAACAGCAAGGCAATTTCAAACAATGGATAATTGATTAAAACATCATTTATTTTATTACCACATACATCACAACATTTTACTTTTTCAATTTACAAAAGATGCATAAAATTATCCTGATCATAAAAAGAGAATTTCTTACACGGGTAAGAAAAAAAACTTTCATCATCGGTACTATTCTTTTCCCGTTATTATACCTGGGTTTAATTTTTGGTACCGGTTATATTGCAGATAAAACAAGGGAAGATCTGAAGATCGCTTTAGTTGATCAGTCGGGTTTATTTAAGCAGGACCTGATAAAATCCATTACCGGCAATGACACTGCTAACACAATACAATTAGTAGCTGTAAGCCCCGAAGTAATAAAGGCGGCTTTTGATTCAATGGGTTATGATGGTTATGTTGTGGTACCGCAAAATTTTACCTGGCAAGCCGGTGTAGACAGTCTTTTGGTAAACACAAAAAAATCTTTCGGCATTGGTGCATTAAACCCGATCGAAAAAAAGATCAACCAGATGTGGAACAGAATAAAACGGGATAGCCTGGGTATTGATATCAGCAAAGAAGCCATTCTAGGTAAAACAATTGATCTAAAATTAAATAACGAAAAAGACAAAAATGCGAATGTACGTATTGCTACCACAATCGGTTATGTATCCGGTTTTTTAATGTACCTGATTCTATTACTATATGGCAGCCAGGTAATGATGGGTGTAACAGAAGAAAAAACAAGCCGCATTGCAGAGGTGGTGGTATCATCAGTAAAACCATTTCAACTAATGATCGGTAAAATCATTGGTATAGGAATGGTGGCGTTAACACAGTTCCTGATATGGATCGCCTGTATTTTCATCATTTACAATGTTGGAAAAACATCGGGCAGTGGTGGCGCCGCATCTGCAATGGTAGCCCAGATACAAAACGTTTTCACCAGTGTTAACGTTCCTTTGGTGGTAGGCTGTTTTATATTCTACCTGTTAGCTGGTTTCTTTTTCTATTCTTCTTTATATGCCGCCATCGGCAGTGCTATTAATGAAGATATGAGAGAAGCACAGTCTTTGAGTTTTCCCATAACTATGCTCATCATTTTCTCCATTGCATTGATGACCCCGGCCATTTCAAACCCCAGCAGCCCTGTTGCAGTTTGGGCCAGTATTATACCATTTAGTTCTCCGATAGTAATGATGGCACGTATTCCTTTTGGAGTACCCAATACAGTACCATTATGGCAACTGGGTTTATCTATGGCAATGCTGATCGCCGGTTTTATGTTTACTACATGGTTTGCTGCAAGAATTTATCGTACCGGTATTTTAATGTACGGCAAAAAACCAAGCTGGAAAGAAATGATCAAATGGGCATTTCGCAAATAACTTATTACTGCAATAATTAAAAAACAGGTTTGCATTTTGCAAACCTGTTTTTTATTGGTCATGATACAATGAATATTTTACAGCTTGGCAACTTCCGGTTGCGGTTGTACCAATGGTTGTTCCTTTGGTTTTGCTGCTTTTTCTATTGCCTTATTCAACTCTGCGCTAAGGTAATTGCTGATAATCTTCCAGCTTACAGCCACAATACCAATAAAAATCCCGAGCAGCAAACCTATAAAAGCATATAATTTGGTTGACTTACCATCCATATCATATGGCCCCTCAGGTTTATCTAAAGGTTCAATAATCGGCGTTTCTTTCTGCAATTTATAAGCAGCAGCCTCCCTGTTATTTACTGCATAATAATATTGCGATTGTACGGTTTGTTTATCGTTATCCAGGTTAATCTTAGGCAGACTAAAACGCTTCAGTTCGTTATTGGTAAAAAAAGTGGTCTCATCCAGTTTAATGGCATGTTCATCCAATAAATTTAAAACCTTTAACAGCGAATCAGCTTTGTTCACTGCAAACTCATAATCAATCTGTGCTTTTTTCTTCTTAAGATCAATGTAGAAATCTGATATCTTATCAATAAAAACATAACTTACTACTTTTACAATCTCCTGGTTGGTGTTGCTGTAATACAATTCAAGTATACCATTCTTATTGATCTTTGCAGTAAACGTATTGCGTAAAATATTGCTTGCAATATTCACCATTTTCAAGGTATCCTTTTTATCTGCAATAATCTTTTCGTTTTGCATAAAGCCGGTATGCTTATTATTTTCATCTATCAACAACTCGGCAATTGTTTTATTTTGCATGGAAGGCACTTTTGCCCTGGACACAGCTTCCCTTGTTCTGCGGCTGGTAGCCAACTCCACAATATTAATAGAGGCTTCGCCACTAAAAGATTTGGGCGCATCGGACAATCCTAAAATATTACTTATTGCAGAACCCGAAATATTGTTATCGCTGGAACTATTTAAAGGGAATACTGTAGATTTTGAAGTATAAACTGGTATTCCCTGCTTTGCCAGGAAGTAAAACAATCCGCCAAATACTATTGCTATCAAAGCAATTAACCAGCTGAATTTCTTTAACCGTTTTACAACCTGCTTAATAAGTTCTATGTTGTTCATCTGAATGTTTATTAATTTACTTCAATTACAATCCTGACACCACTTTGGCAACTAAAACCCCCGTAACAATGGTGATAATGGAAAGCCCGGCCTGTTTAACTATATCAACCACCTGGCTGCCTTCGGCTTTTAATGGTACATTCACCGTACTTCCTTCCGCAACTTTCGGATATAAATGAAAGAAGAAAATATTTTTAGTGCGTTTACTCTTGCCGTTGGCATACTGCACATAGATACGGCTCTTCCACGGACGCCTTCCATATCCGCCAGCCTTATCTACATAGTATAATAAATTAGTGTGTTCTTTGTCAAAAGTGAGTTTTAAAGGAGATTGAACCGTTCCTTTTACGCTTACAAAAGGATTTATTTCCGGCACAAATATCACATCGCCTTCCTGCAATACCACATCGTATTTAGAATTCTTGTATTTCATGGCTTTGTAAAGATCAATACTTACAGGTTCCTGTGAAACTTCACTAAGGTCTGTCTTTACTGAATCTAAAATTATTCCGCCAAGCGAATCGGTGAGAGAGTTTACTTTATTGGTTACATTTTCCCTGAAGTACTGAACTTTTTTACGGTATAAAATTGCACCGGTTAAATCTGCACCTTCTTTTATTCCTCCTGCCCTGTCTATAAAAGACGATAAGCGTTCGTGTTTGTTCAGGCGTGGGTAGGGGCCCGGATATTGAATCAATCCATTAATCTGCACCAGTTGCTGCAACTCAAAAGTTGGATTTTTTCTTACATATACCTGGTCATAAGGTTTTAATACAATTGCAGCAGAAGCGCTATCCACATCCAGATTAGGTGACACTTTAATTTGCTTTAATACCACCCGTGTAGGCGTTTGTTCCCTTTTTGCAGAATCCAAATCTAACACACTCGCTATTTCAATTCTTCCGTATTCTGCTGATTGTTTTAAACCACCGGATAAGTACAACAGATCCTGCAAGGTCATGCCACCATATTTATTGATCTTCCCTTCTTTTCTTACTTCACCAAAAATTTCTACATATTGCCTGTCGCCAAACTGGTTATTGTTGAACAATAATATCTGGTCGTTAGCAAAAATAGGCACGTTAAAAATACTTGAAGTATCATTACTGGTTATACCACTCAGATTAACATCCACCCTGCTCGTTTTAATATTGGTACTATCACCACCACCCCTGAAAATGTAGGCTCTTGGCAAATACGTATTCCTGGTAATACCCCCTGCCCTGTTGATCAGGTCAAAAAGTTTATCGCCTTTCCTGATCTCGTATTGCCCGGGATAAGATACTTCCCCTTTAAGTTCAACCTTATTTAATAATCCCGGATTTACTGCAATAACTTTTACAATATCTCCATCTTTTAAATCAAAATCTTCTTTTAGCAGACGGGGGTCATTGGTGGGATTTACAATTGCAGTAACGTTTACATCTTTAATAGTTTGTTGTTCCAGTTCTGTTCTGTATACTTTAGCCCCACTGGAAAAAGCGTCTGTTTGCAAACCACCGGAGTACCTTAACAGTGCTTTCATGTTTTCATCATCTCTCAATTGATAATACATCGGCCTTTTAAATCTTCCCTCAGCTTTTACTTTTTTTTGTGCTGTTTGCAAAATCACAAAATCATTATTTTCCATGTAGATATGCTTGCCAAAATCGCCGGTAGTAAGGTATTTATATACATCCAGTTCGTCTATTACCTTGCCATTGCGTTTAATTAAAATATTACGCAGGTTAGCCATATTGGTTGGCCCGCCGGCAAGGGCAATAATATTAAAGGCATTGGTGAATGCCGAAACGGTAACCGGCCCCTGGTTATTGATCTCCCCGGCCACATTAACAGAAATAGTTCGTGGCTGCCCTAATGAAACAGTAATATTGGTAGATGCCGGAACATAGGATTTAAACCGTTGAATGATCAGTGACCTTACTTGTTCAAAAGTTAAGCCCTGCAGGTAAATTTTACCCAGGCCTGTAGGAAATATAGAACCATCTCTTGCTACGGTATAATCTAATGTAGCTTCCGCACCATTCCATAAGGATACAATGATCTGGTCGTAAACACCAATAGGGTAATCTAAAGGAGGTGTAGACAATTCGGTAATAGATGCTACAACACCACTACGGAACAAATGCATACCATAGATATCTTCAGTAACATTATTTGACTGCGGTGTATTTTCTTTTACAAGACTATCTGTATTGATCTTTTTATTAAGCGCCTTATTATTATCTTGTCCAATGGTTGATTTTGTGTCAGGATTCTTATCTGCCAGAAATGTCTTTAATTGGCCCGGGTCCATCTGGCTGCCAGGTAAATCTGGAATGCCTCCGTTACTGGGGTCTAACTTACCTCCCGGTGGCTGCGCCTGGGCACTGCTTATATTTACACTAAAGATTAATGAAGATATTATTAATAGCTTTTTTATATAGCCGCTTACTTGTCGTGAGTTCATTAACATCTGTTGGGGATTGATTTTCAAAAATTTGATGGCAAAGATAATATATTATTTTAGTGGGTGCTTCAAAGCTATACACACCTTAAATTGATACGCTTTCTATCTGAAACCCGAAAACCGGGCCTTAATTTTTTTGTCATAATGATTACATTTTCCAATCTGGTTAAAATGCTGCTACCTGGTTTTGCAGTAACCTGAACTCATTCCATATTTCCTCTACAATTGCTACGGCCGGCTTTATGGTTTTTATTATTGCACTTACCTGCCCTATTTCCAATTCCCCTTCTTCCAGGTTACCTTCAAACATGCCTTTTTTTGCCCTGCCCTTGCCTAATAATTGCTTCAATTGCTCTGCAGATGCATGTTGCTGCTCAGCCTGTTGCACTTGTGTAAAGAAATTATTTTTCAATAATCTTACCGGTGTTAATTGCTTCAGCGAAAGCACGGTATCGCCTTCGCCGGCATGTATAATGGCCTCTTTAAAATTGATATGAGAGGAAGCTTCTTCACTTGTTACAAACCGGCTACCAATCTGAACCGCCTCTGCACCCAGCACCATAGACGCTAACATCTGCCTGCCAGTTGCAATACCCCCTGCGGCTATTACCGGGATAGTTACTGCCCCACAAACTGCGGGTACCAGTACCATTGTTGTGGTTTCTTCTCTTCCATTGTGCCCGCCGGCTTCAAAACCTTCGGCTACCACTGCATCGCAACCTGCATCCTGGGCCTTAAGTGCAAATTTGCTGCTGCTTACTACATGTACCACCTTAATCCCGTTTTCTTTTAATACCGTTGTCCATGTTTTAGGATTGCCTGCCGATGTAAAAACAACAGGTACTTTTTCCGCTATTATGATGCTGATATGTTTTTCTATGTCGGGATACAGCAACGGAACATTTACACCAAATGGTTTAGCCGTTGCTGCTTTACACTTTTTAATATGCTCCTGCAGTACTTCGGGATACATGCTGCCACTTCCAATAAGCCCCAAACCGCCGGCATTGCTTACAGCACTGGCAAGGCGCCAGCCACTGGCCCATATCATTCCTGCCTGTATAATGGGATAATCAATATTAAAGAGTTGTGTTACCCTGTTCTTCATTTTAATGATCAATTAATCTGTTCAGCTTTAAAACAAAACAAAAAGTACTTTGAAACGCAAAGTAAAAGATTTTATTTTATAAATCCAAGCTTTATTTAATCTGAATACCTGTATTCCGGATTAGTTTTTATGACCGCCACCAAGATCAATAGCTGTATTATCGCCTATATTCAGGCTACGGCTTACGCCCCTTACTTCAGCATCACTGCCAATAAGGGAGTTATTCAATACTATTTCAAAAAGATTGGAATAAGACCCGATAATGGAATCTTTAATGATAGCGTGATTTAGTTTGGAGTACTCGCCAATAGCTACATTGGGGCCCACCACAGAATTTTTTATATCGCAGCCTTCGCCAATACTTACCGGGGGAATAATGATAGTATTTTCAAACGAGTGCTTTTCTTCTATATTACCACCAAATTTTTTAAGCAATGTGGCATTGGAATCCAGCAGCGTTTCTTTTTTACCGCAATCAAACCAGTTTTGTACTTTAAACGGCTGAAACTTAACGCCATTCTGTATCATACATTCCAACGCATCGGTCAAATTAAATTCATCGTAGCTTTTAATACCGGCGGCAATTATTTTTTCGATGCAGGAGAATAAAAACCCGGTTTCCTTAATCTTATACACTCCTACCAGGGCCATATTGCTTTTAGGTATGGCTGGCTTTTCCACCACACGGTTTATAAAGCCATCCTCATCTATTTCAGCCACACCAAAATTGCGGGGGTCATCCACTTTTTTTACCCCCAGCATAGAGTGAGGGTTGCTGATAATTTCTTTTACATCATATTCTGCAATGGTATCCCCCAGTACAATCAGTATTTCGTCGCTGCCGATAATTTCTTTGGTAAGATTGATGGCATGGCCCGTACCATGCCTTTCATTTTGCTGCACAAAATGGCAATTCAGCTGGGGATATTTTTCTTTTACATAATCCTGTATCTTTTCGCCCAGGTATCCTATGATAAAAACAAAATCATTTATGCCTGCATCTTTTAACTGATCTATAATAATACTAAGTATTGTTTTTCCTGCCAGGGGAATTAACGCTTTAGGTTGTGTGTATGTGTGCGGACGAAGTTTAGTGCCTGCGCCTGCTACCGGTATTATGGCCTTCATGCTTTGAATATTTGTGAAGCGTTTTTTTTAAAAGGATGTGAAATTAGCGATTTTTTGATAAGGCTATGTATTTTTTACACAGGGTACATTTTAGGTAGGATAAAAACTTGCAATTATCTTTGCGCCAAATTATACTTAATGCAAAGAGATACCGTAATTTTTGACCTTATCAATAAAGAATTAGAAAGGCAGCGCAATGGCATTGAACTGATTGCTTCAGAAAACTTTACCAGCCTGCAGGTGATGCAGGCCATGGGCACGTCTTTAACCAATAAATATGCTGAAGGCTATCCCGGCCGCCGCTATTATGGTGGCTGCGAAATTGTAGACCAGGTAGAACAACTGGCTATAGACCGTTTAAAACAAATTTTTGATTGCGAATATGCCAATGTGCAGCCGCATAGCGGGGCACAGGCAAATGCCGCCTTGTTGCTGGCTATTTTACAGCCGGGCGATAAAATTTTAGGATTGGACCTGAGCATGGGCGGGCACCTTACCCACGGTAGTGCGGTTAACTTCAGCGGCAAATTATACCAACCGCATTTTTATGGTGTAAAAAAAGAAACCGGCCTTATTGACTATGAAATGCTGGAAGAAAAAGCACGAACTGAAAAGCCGAAAGTGATCATTTGCGGCGCCAGTGCTTACAGCCGTGATATTGACTATGCAAGAATTAGAAAAGTGGCCGATGAAGTGGGCGCTTTTGTATGGTGCGATATGGCGCATCCTGCAGGGCTTATTGCAAAAGGCTTACTAAGTTCTCCGTTTGAGTATTGTCATTTTGTAACCAGTACCACCCACAAAACTTTGCGTGGGCCAAGGGGCGGCATCATTATGATGAAAAAAGATTTTGAAAACCCTTTTGGTTTAAAAGATGTGAAAGGTAATGTGAGGATGATGAGCAATTTGCTGGATATGGCTGTTTTCCCCGGCACACAAGGCGGGCCGCTGGAGCATGTAATTGCTGCTAAAGCCATAGCTTTTGGCGAGATACTTACAGATGAATTTACCATTTATGCTAAACAGGTGATTGCTAATGCGCAGGCAATGGCTAAAGCACTTAATGAAAAAGAATACCAGATCATCAGTGGCGGTACCGACAATCATTTAATGCTTATCGACCTTAGAAATAAAAACATCAGTGGCAAAAAAGCAGAGCAGGTTTTAGGCAAAGCCGATATTACTGTTAATAAGAACATGGTGCCTTACGACGACAAAAGTGCGTTTGTTACAAGTGGTATTCGTGTAGGCGTTGCTGCTATTACCACAAGAGGTATGAAAGAAGAACACATGGCAACGGTAATAAACTTTATTGATAAAGCCTTAATGAATGCTGATGATGAAGCGGTACTGGCTGGTATTGCAAAAGAAGTAAAAGCATTTATGCAACAGTTTCCTTTATACCCGGAATTGGGTTAAAAATTGGTTTAGAGGTTTAGGAGTTTAGTCAGCATTCTCCTAAACCCCTAAACTTCCAAACTCCTAAACTTTTTTTATGATACAACGCATCCAATCTGTCTGGCTATTACTTGCAGCGGCCTGTATCGGGCTTACAGCTAAACTACCTTATTACAGCGGCACTAATGCAAAGGGGGTAGCCTCTTATGAATTAAAAGCTACAGAAAATTTCCTGCTGTTCAGTACAACAATAGTTACCTGCCTGCTGGCATTGCTGATCATTTTCTTCTTTAAAAAAAGGCCTTTACAATTAAGGCTTTGTGTACTGGGTATTGTGTTAGAAGCATTGCTGATATTTCTATATTACAGAGAAGTAAGCACTTTCACATTGGGTACTTATTCCCTGTGGGCTATGCTGCATGGTATTGCTGTCTTTTTATTTTTTTTAGCTGCAAGAGCTATCAACAAAGATGAAAAACGGGTAAAAGACAGCGACCGGTTAAGATAATCTCTGCAAAAAAACATTTACATAAAAAGAGCGTCCCGTAAGTATACGGGACGCTCTTTCATTTTTATAGATTGATGTGTGTGTTATTGTTTTACAAACTTAACTGAATTGGTTTGTCCGTCGCTGAATACGCCTCTTACAAAGTAAGTACCTGTAGCAAGATTTGAAACATCCATGCTAACAAGGCTTGAACCAGACTGTACCTGTACAGTATTCCTGTAAACAACTTTACCTTCCAGGGAAACAATAGCCAGTTCTACTTTATCTTTTTTAGATGTAGTGATACTTAATTGAGCAGTATTGCTAACCGGGTTAGGTAAAATACCTGCCAGTTGCATATCTCTTACCTGGGCACCTACTTTTACAATTGAAGTGTAGTTAATTCTGCCATCAATATCAATGATCTTGATACGGTAGAAATTAGTACCGGTTAAAGGAGCTGCGTCATCATAGCTGAATGGTGATGCACAACGTGCCTGTGTTGCAGTAAAGCTATTGATAGTGGTAAAGTTTTTACCATCTGCAGAACGCTCAATTTCAAAAGTAGCCTGAGAGCTGGTGCATTCTGCATTCCAGTTTAAAGTGTTGGCAACATTACCTTTAGATGCATTAAAGTAATAGATCTTGATAGGCAAAGGTGCGCCGCCTGCATTAATTGTACCTACTGCAAAAGGAGAGAAAGTAGTTACACCATTAAGAGTAACAAAATTTGAAGCGTTATTAGCAGTTGTTTGCTGACAAGTTCCCCAAGACGGGCCGTAGTGAGCAATACCTACCAATGCATTAGGGTTTGCTGTAAAAGACGCCCCTTCCAGGTTAGCATCCCAGTCTATACGCATATTAACGCCTGACGGAGCTGTAGGAGTACCTGTACCATTATAGTTTATTATCCATACGGCATCAACAATTTTTAATTTTTGAGCTGCAGTAAAGGCTGTTCCGTTTGGAGCACCATTAGCAGTTACGCCATCAAATACTCCAACACTAAAGCTGTTATTAGCTAAAGTATTACCTGAAGTAAGCTGTACCGGTAAATAGTAAGTACCATCTCCTACAGGGAAAGTATAAGGAGAAGAAACGGTGATATTATTCACACGGATCAAACCACTGTTAGCCCCTGAAGTTGCTGCTTTAATATGCGTAGTCGCACCAAATGTACCGGCGATTGCATTAGCAGGACTTGCATTAAGAATTAAGTTTGGTGTTGCTGCTGCAGGTATCGTTAAAACTCCATTAGTAAGGGTTAAAGTTCCGGTTAAAGTTCTTGCAGCGTTTAATAAAGTAACGCCGGCTGTATTGTCTATTGTAAGACTGGCAGGACCATTTGCTGCAGGAAATTCAATTGCAGTAGCAGTTTGTGCAGCAGAACCTTTATATTCAAGGGTAGATGCTGCGCCATAAGTCGGAGCATTGGTAATTGCAGCCGCTGTTCCCTGTAAAGAAAGTTTACCGTTAACTGTTGTTGCAGCTGGAATAGTTTTATTACCGCTACCGGAAAGTGTAAGATTTTGATAAGTTGCAGCTCTCACTGTTTGTGCAGCCCCTTCATAATCCACTGTAGAACCTGCACCAAGAGTAAAGGTGCCCGTTGCAGAAGTGCTGATACTGCTACCTAAATTAAGTGTACCAGCGCCAGAAACAATAAGATTATTTTCAGTTGCGGCACCAGCCATAGTTACGGCACCGGTTACAGTTGCAGTTCCTGTAGATACTGAAAAAGTACAGGCTCTGCCTGCTGTTGGATTTGCCATAGACAATGTACCTGTTATAGTTGCGGTTCCGGCATTTACAACCCATTGGTTGGTAAAATTGTTATTAGCAGGTGCAAGGATTGAAACATTACCAGTTACACTAACTGATGAACCTGCACCTTGAGTGATCTCACTTGCTGTTGGAGTAGATGTGCCATCATTACCAATGGTAACATTACCACCACAGGTTAATGTACCACCTGCACTCATGTTAATTGTACCTTCTCTTGAATTTGACCCTGCTTGTCCTACAACAATACTACCGGAAACAGTTAATGCTCCGGTTGCAGTAAAAGTTAAAGTACCGGTTCCGGTAGCCGTAGAGTTAGCTACATTTAACGTGGTACAAAATGCCGAAAATCCGGCAGGAATAGTAACATTGTCGCCGCCCTCGATATTTACAACGTCGCCTGCAACAGGATAAACGCCGGCACCAACTGCAGCACCACCGCTGGTTAAAGACCAGGTAGTATTGGCATTCCAGTTACCGGTAGCAATTGAGAAATAAGTGGTAGCATTAGCTACTGATGATGTGATAATAATCGCAAACACCATTAAAGCAATTCGTTTTGAAGTAAGTAAAAACTTTTTCATGTTGTCCATTTTTAATTTTTTAAAAAATAAAGTGTGATAAGCTGTGGTTTAATGCAAGCAGGAAATGGACAGGATAGGTTTCTTAGGTATCGGAGAGAATATCTGAAAGGACGTTAAAGGTCAAACTTTTTTCCTAATAAAATTATTATAATCTTATTAAAAGATAAACCAGGAAAAAACTGGATTGATTGTGATTTCTGTGTTGGGTTACAGTTTGAATTAGTGCGGTAAGTAAGGTTAGGGTACTTATTTACGTCGTAAAAATACGTAGCCGGTTTTAATTTTCCAACACTTTTTTTTCTTTAATTCAAAATGTAGTTATTTTTCTACAATACAGGCATTGATTAGCAATACTTTGCAGTATTGCTGCTTTTATTCTTTTTTAAATCAGCCGGTGTACCCGCAAAAACCAGTTCTCCGCCGCCATCGCCTGCTTCGGGGCCAAGGTCAATTACCCAGTCGGCACTTTTAATTACATCGGTATTATGTTCTATTACCAATATAGAATGCCCCTGTTCTATCAGGGCATTAAAAGAAGCCAGTAGTTTTTTGATGTCGTTAAAGTGCAGCCCGGTGGTAGGTTCATCAAAAATAAACAGGATGCTACCCTGCGATTTGCCTTTGCCCAGGAAGGACGCCAGTTTTACCCTTTGTGCCTCGCCGCCGCTCAGTGTATCGGATGACTGCCCCAATTTTACATAACCCAGCCCCACATTGCTTAAGGGCTTTATTTTATTGGCTACGGAGGGTTCATCAGCAAAAAAATCTACAGCATCGTCCACGCTCATATCCAGTACTTCGTAAATATTTTTATCCCGGTACTTTACTTCCAGCACTTCTTCTTTAAAACGCTTACCACCACATACGTCGCAGGTTAAATGCACATCTGCCAAAAATTGCATTTCCACTACCTGTTCGCCTTCACCTTTACAGGCATCGCATCTTCCTCCATCCACATTAAAAGAAAAATGTTTAGGTTGAAAGCCCCTCATCTTACTCAATGGCTGGCTGCTGTACAGGTCTCTTATCTCATCGTAGGCTTTTATATAAGTAACGGGGTTACTTCTTGAAGATTTGCCAATGGGATTCTGGTCTACCATTTCAACCTGGGAAATATGTTCTATATCACCGCTGATGGCTTTATGCAATCCTGCCTTATCAATAAACTCGCCCTTTAGTTTTTGTAATGCCGGAAATAAAATCTGCTTTACCAGGGTTGTTTTGCCACTGCCGCTTACGCCACTTACCACACACAACACATTTAAGGGGAACTCAACCGTAATATTTTTTAAATTATTTTGTCTTGCCCCTTCCACCTTTACCGAGCGGTTCCATTTACGGACTGATTTTGGGGGTTCAATTTTTAAAACGCCTGATAAATACTTTCCCGTAAGGCTTGCAGGATTACTGATGATAGCGTCATAATTTCCTTCGGCTGTTATTTCTCCTCCTAAATGGCTGGCCAATGGCCCCATGTCAATAATATGATCTGCTTCTCTCATCATCATTTCATCGTGTTCCACTACAACGACCGTGTTTCCAAGATCCCGTAATTCTTTTAATACTTTTATCAATCGCTCTGTATCCCTGCTGTGTAAACCGATAGAAGGTTCGTCTAATATATACAGTGAGTTGGTAAGGTTGCTGCCTAAACTTCTTGTAAGCTGAATGCGCTGGCTTTCGCCACCACTTAAGCTATTAGCCAAACGGTTTAGTGTAAGATAGCCCAGGCCCACATCCATTAATGTTTTTATGCGGTGATGAATTTCAATCAGTATCCTTTTGGCAACTACAGCATCGTATTCATTCAGCTTTAATTTTTCAAACCATACCTGCAGGTCTTTTACCGGCATTTCACAAAGCTGGCCAATATGTTTGCCGCCTACCTGTACATATAATGCCTCTTTACGCAAGCGGTAGCCTTTGCAATCTGTACATTGTGTTCTTCCCCTGTACCGGGATAATAAAACACGGTATTGTACCTTATATAAATTAGCTTCTACTTCTTTAAAAAAATCATTGATGCCTTCCACATGTTCGTTGCCATTCCATAAATCATCTGTTTGCTTTTGTGTAAGGTCAATCACCGGTGTATGAACAGGAAAGTTGAATTTTTTGGCAGCTCTTATAAACTGGTCTTTCCATGCACTTAATTTCTCTCCTTTCCACGGCGCCACAGCTCCTTCGTATACGCTTAATTGTTTGTTAGGAATAATCAGGTCGGGATCGATACCCAGTATCTGGGAAAAACCTTCGCAGGTGGGGCAGGCGCCATATGGATTATTAAAAGAAAATAAATTAGGCACCGGTTCTTCAAAAACAATGCCGTCCGCTTCAAACTTGTTGGAAAAATGTTTTTTATCGCTGCCGTTAATTTCCAGGTACAGTTCTCCTTCTCCTTCATAAAACGCAGTGTTTACAGAATCAGCAATACGGTGTTTGTCATCTTCATCAAATGCTTTTACTACAAAACGATCAATAAGAAGGAAAGTTGATTTCTGATCAATTTTTGCAGGTGGCTTTTCTGCTTCCAGTAAATCTTCTATTCTTACTATTTCTTTATTTTGATATACCCTTGAAAAACCTTTTTGTAATAAAATATTCAGTTCTTCTTTTGCATCCCTGTTTTTTTGCTGTTTAAAGGGTACCAGTACCAATACTTTATCGCCGGTTTTTAAATGCACCATAAATTCCACCACATCATGTACATCATCTTTTTTTACTTCCTTACCACTTACCGGAGAAATAGTTTTGCCCGCCCTTGCAAATAACAGGCGCAGGTAATCATAAATTTCCGTCATGCTGCCTACTGTACTGCGTGGTGTACGGGTAATTACCTTTTGTTCAATGGCTATTGCCGGGCATAAACCTTTTATATAATCCACATCGGGTTTATCCATGCGCTGCATAAACTGGCGGGCATAGGCACTAAGGCTTTCGGCATAGCGGCGCTGGCCTTCGGCAAATAAGGTATCAATAGTTAAAGATGATTTACCCGAACCTGAAACACCGGTAACCACTATAAGTTTATCCCTGGGTATGGTAACAGCTATATTTTTTAAATTATGTACCCTTGCCCCCTTTATCTCTATGCCGGTAGCCTGTTTAGCTACCTTTACTTTATCTGTGTTATTTACTTTAACTGCTTTACTTACTTTTTTTACTTCCATAACCTTGTTTACTTTATATACCCTCTGTATTGTCAAAATTACTCTATTTTATGCCACAGAAATTACAGCGATAGCTTCAGCGATAAATCTTCGTGAAACTCCGGCCAGGCGGTGTATCCCTGTGGCCATATTATGCTGCCTGCCATATGTGAAACTTTTCTTAAAGCGCTTATCCACCTGTTGTGGAGAACTTCCTTTTAGTATTTTTACCATGTTAACGGTGTGAAAAAAAAGAGGGTTTATACTCATAATAATTTCAAAACATCTATTATTTTTACAGTCCAATATCCAAAAAAGTGAAAAGCCGAAAAAGCCTATCTAAAAGACTTCTACGCAATTTTCCCATTTTTTGGTCCTGTAATTAAAGTCCTAACACACTAAAACTGTAGAAGTTTATGAAATGCCTTAACAATCTTACCGACCAGCAGCTTATTCATTTGTATATGGATGGCGACGCTGATGCTCTTGCAACCATCGTAATGCGTTACAAGGACAAAATTTACACCTCTATTTACTTATTGGTAAAAGACAAGTACCTGACCGAAGACATCTTCCAGGACGTATTCATCCGTATTATCGACACTTTAAAGGGTGGCCGTTATACCGATGAGGGAAAATTTTTACCCTGGGCAATGCGTATTGCACACAATATGTGTGTAGATCATTTTAGAAAAGTGAAACGCAGCCCCACCATTAAAACCAGCGACGACAGGGACATTTTTGAAGTATTGAACTTCAGCGAACCCGGTGCCGACCACAAAATGATGAGTGGCCAAAGCCACGAAAGGATCAGGAAAATGGTAGATATGCTCCCTGAAGACCAACGTGAAGTAATTATCCTGCGCCACTATGCCGATTTAAGTTTTAAAGAAATTGCTGATCTTACTAAATGCAGCATCAACACTGCTTTAGGCCGCATGCGCTATGGTTTAATTAACCTGCGCAAGCTGATGACTGAAAAGCAAATTGCCCTGTAAATTTTGTAACCCCCGATACAAATTGAAACCCTTCAAACTTTTTGAAGGGTTTTTTGATTTTGGAACACGGATTGGAGAGGTTGAACGGATGATTACGGATCTTTTCTGCATTGCAGAAAAGTTTGGGTTCTGCTGTAATCCGGTATGCTGCATAGCAGAAAACCTGTAATAATTCCTTTCTTAGAAAATTCTTATCTGAAGCAAATGGCTTATTTAAATAAAAAGCTTTTTATCCGTACAATCATTATCATCCGTGTTCGTGTATTTATAACCATTCTGACTTTTACTCATAAAATCTTTACTCAAAAACATTTTATTAAAAAATATTGCTGTAAATTTTCAACTGATATAAAAAACATTTTTGCTGTATGGGAGATTTACAAATTAAGAAACAGGCTAAAAAATACGACGTAGTGATAGTTGGCTCAGGCGCAGGTGGTGGTATGGCCGCTTATACATTAGCCAAAGCCGGTTTTAAAGTGTGTATGCTTGAAGCCGGTTACATGTACGATCCCCAAAAAAATGTTACACAACTTAAACACCCCTGGGATTCGCCACGCCGCGGTGCCAGTACCTCTATGCGACCGTTCGGCGATTTTGATGCCTGTTACGGAGGGTGGAGTTTAGAAGGCGAGCCCTATACAAAAGAAGAAGGAACAGACTGGTTGTGGTGGCGTGCAAGAATGCTGGGCGGAAGAACCAATCACTGGGGAAGAATTTCTTTGCGTTTTGGCCCCAAAGATTTTAAAAGAAAAAGTATTGACGGGCTGGGTGATGACTGGCCGATTGGCTATGAAGATGTAAAACCTTACTACGATAAGTTAGATAAGATGGTTGGTATTTTTGGTACCAATGAAGGTTTGGAAAATGACCCGGATGGTATCTTTCTGCCTCCGCCAAGGCCAAGATTGCATGAACTGTTTATAAAAGAAGCCGCCATACAATCGGGCGTAAGGGTAATTCCATCACGCCTTTCTATTCTTACAAAACCGATAGAAAATGATGCAGACAGAAAAGCCTGTTTCTTTTGCGGACAGTGCGGCAGAAACTGCAGCATGGCCAAAGCAGATTTCTCTTCGCCCAATGTATTGATATACCCTGCAATGAAAACGGGTAATATTGATGTGGTGGCTAATGCCATGGCAAGAGAAGTGCTGACTGATAAAGAAGGATTGGCCACCGGTGTTTCGTACATTTTAAAGGATGACATGATGGAATACCAGGTAAGTGGCAGGATAGTGATACTGGCTGCCAGTGCCTGCGAAAGTGCCAGGCTATTGCTCAACTCCAAATCGCAACGCCATCCGAATGGATTAGCCAACAGCAGTAATGTAGTGGGTAAATATTTGCACGATTCTACCGGTGCATCTGTATCGGGTATATTGCCGGAGTTGTTCGGCAGAAAAAGATATAACGAAGATGGTGTTGGTGGAATGCATATTTATTCTCCATGGTGGTTAGATAATAAAAAACTGGATTTCCCAAGAGGGTATCATATTGAATACTGGGGCGGACAAAGTCAGCCTGCTTATGGTTTTGGCTTTAATATTGAAAACCTGAATGGCAAATATGTGGTGAATGGCAAACAAAAAGAAGCCGGCGGCTACGGGGCATCGTTAAAGGAAGACTTCCGGTATTTTTATGGTGCAGGCGTTGGCATGGCCGGCCGTGGAGAAGCTATACCGGTAGAAACAAATTATTGTGCTATCGATCCCAATACTGTTGATCAATATGGGATTCCTGTTTTAAAATTCAATGTAAAGTGGAGCGATTATGAAATTAACCAGGCAAAGCACATGAAGGAAACGTTTAAGGAGATCATGCATAATATGGGCGCCATCATCACTTCGGGGGGCGATGACGATGAGAAAAATAACTGGGGACTGACCAAGCCGGGAGAAATTATTCACGAAGGCGGCACAGTAAGAATGGGTAATGACCCTAAAAAATCGGCCCTGAATAAATACAGCCAGGCACATGATTGTAAAAATTTATTTTGTGTGGATGGCGGGCAATTTGTAAGCCAGGCAGATAAAAATATTACGTGGACGATACTTGCATTGAGTATGAGAGCATCAGAATATATTATTGATGAGATGAAGAAAAACAACCTGTAGTTTCTGGATCTCAGCAAAAATGTTCAATTTAAAAAACCGACTACAATGGATAGGAGAAAATCATTAAAACTTTTAGCTACCGGTGCTTTTGTTGCGCCTGCTGTAATTGACGGTTGCACACCCAAAGATAAAAAAGCTGAAGCAACAGCAGGTGAGCCAACTTTTAACCTGGACCGTAACCCGGCAGAGTTAAAACGTGAAAAAGCATTGTTAGCACAGGAAAAATTCTTTACTGCTGAAGAAATGACCACGATCACCATTTTGGGAGATATTATTATTCCTAAAGACGCAGTAAGTGGCAGTGCCAGCGATGCTAAAGTACCTGAGTTTATTGAGTTTATTGTAAAAGATATGCCCAGGCACCAACTACCAATGAAAGGTGGTTTACGCTGGTTAGATATGCAATGCCTTACCCGTTACGAAAAAGCTTTTAAAGATTGCAGCCAGCAGCAGCAGATTGAAATTATAGACATGATCGCCTACCCTAAAAAAGCAAAACCCGAAATGAGCCAGGGTGTGGAATTTTTTAAGCTGATGCGTAACCTTACGGCCACCGGTTTTTATACCTCCGAAATTGGTGTAAAAGATATCGGCTACGCCGGCAACTCACCTACACAATGGAATGGCGTACCTGCTGATGTTTTAAAACAATACAACAAAGCGTATACAGAAAAAGAATTGAAGGAGTGCGTGAGTTTTGATGCGAAATAATGAGCTACTTTTTTATTTTGGCAAATGCATCAAGGCCACACTGCAGCCATGCTGCATAAGCCGCCGGGCTTGACTCGTAAGGCTCCGGAGTATTCAGTAATTTTTCATCAGGCGAAATAAGTGCATAATAAGGTTGTGCAGTATGAGCAAAATTTTCTACTTCAAATGTAGCCCACTTATCCCCTACCGTTACTATATCTTTTTTTGTGCCATCGGTAGTAGTATAAGTAAATTGTTTAAACGCAGGCAATTTTTTTCTGTCATCTACATACAATGATACCAGGATAAATTCACCCATCAGTTTTTTTACTTTTTCATCGGGCCAAACATTTTCTTCCATCTTGCGGCAGTTTACACAATTCCACCCCGTAAAATCAATCATGATGGGTTTGTTTCTTTCTTTGGCTAGTTTTAATGCTTCGTTATAATCTTTCAAAGGTTCATCACAATAAAAAGGTTGCTGATAAACACTGTAGCAGTATGGTGGGGGAAAGCCGCTTACCAAAGAAAGTTTTGCATATTTAGTGTTAGTTAACCCGGGAATAAGGTAAATGGTTATTGCTGCAAACAATAGGGTAAATATCAATTTTGCTTTGGAAGATTTAACCGGGTATTTTCTTTTAAACGGAGGCAGGTTTAATAAATAGAGTGTAACACATAGCCCGCAAAAAACCCAGGTGCCGATAAATATTTCTCTTTTAATAACGCCCCAATGTTGAGTAAGATCTGCATTACTTAAAAATTTCATCGCCATGGCCAGTTCTATAAAACCCAGTACCACTTTTACTTCGCCCAGCCAGCCGCCACTTTTTGGTAAAGAAGAAAGCAGCTGCGGAAATAAAGCAAATACGGCGAAAGGCAATGCCAGGGCTAAACCAAAGCCAGCAAGCCCTGCAGTAAGATTTACAGCGCCGCCGTTTAATGCACCTACCAATAAACTTCCCAGGATTGGACCGGTACATGAAAATGAAACCACAGCCAAGGTAAGCGCCATAAAGAAAATGCCCACTAACGTTCCGGTATTGGATTTTGCATCGGCACGGTTAGCAATAGATGATGGCAATGTAATTTCGTACAACCCAAAAAACGATAATGCAAAAACTATGAAGATGATAAAGAACGTAATGTTTAACCAGGGATTGGTGCTTATATTATTTAATATCTCTTCGTTGCCTTTTGGTAAAAAATAAAAAGGCACGCTAAGCAATACGTAGATCAGAAAAATAAACCCGCCGTAGATCAATGCATTAAACACACCCTTTTTGCGATTGGTTTCTTTTTTGGTAAAGAAAGAAACGGTTAACGGAATCATAGGGAAAACACAAGGTGTAAGCAATGCAATTAAACCACCTAAAAAGCCAATTAAAAATATCTGCCATAATCCTTTGCTTTCTTCGGCGGTAGTGTTACCACAAACTGCAACAGGATTTTTAAGATCTATAGAATTTATTTTGATTCGGTTGTCATTTGCTGACACAGCTACACCACCTTCAATGGCTACATCAAATTTTTCTCCGGCTTCAGGAAAAAACTGGTCGTTACCTTTTGCAAAGCTATAACCAAGTGAAATTTTTAAATTAGCAGGAATGGTGCTTGTAAAAGTAATTTTCTGGGAGAGTGTAACTTCTTTTTCAACAACAACTGCTTTTTTATTAAAAACCGGGTCGGTAATATTTTTTTCTTCTCCTCCTACTTCAGCCTCACCGTTTTTTTTAATGCTGCTGTCGGTAAAATTGATGCTGGCTTTTTCCAGGCCGTCAATTACTGTTTTATTAGTGTAAACACGCCAGCCATCTGCAACAATTCCTTTTGCAGTAATAATATAATCTTTATCATTTATTTTTTGCGATGATACCTGCCATTTAAGCTGCCCTGTGTTTTGCGCAAATAATACAGCCGATAAAAAAAGCAACAGTGACAGCGTAGCCAGTTGCTTCAGGTATTGCGGGACAAACTTAGGTTTCATTAAAAATTATTGAATAGCGATAGCAAATGTTTCGGTAGTAGGCGGCATACAGGTTCTGTCGTTACAGATCATGGATTCTATTTCGCCGGTGATGTTGGTTTTAATTTTGGCTTTTACCGAAACTATTTGTGTAAACTCAACCTTACCCTCAAAGTATTTTACGTTTACTTTAAAGCTTTTATCGTAATAAGATACCAGCTTGCCGGCCTCTTTAACTTTTCCTGTTATTGTAGCCAGCGGATTTTTATTAAATTTAAATGTAGTTGGTACCGGCCCGCCATCGGGGGTGTTTTGAGAATAAATATGCCAGCCTGCAGGAGGTTGTGCAGTGATATGCAATTCATACTTGTCTCCGGCTAATTTTTTTGCGGTATAAGACCAGGCTACCTTTTGTGCAGTAACAGCACCAATTGTAAAAATCATCAACCCGATTGCAACAATTATTTTTTTCATTCTTTTAATTTAATTAGCTGTTTACTTAAACAAGATGTTTTTAATTTACTTATAGTTGGCCGGTACTACCATCATTATTCAACACTTCCATTCAATATGCAAATTTAGCCCCACAGTTTAATCAGAATTGTTAAATAGCCGACAAAATACAGCTATTGATTGCAGGCAGCATTTAAGCCGGCTTTAATTTATACCAAACAGGTGGTTAAATATTTTTCTGCCGTCTTCATTATTTAAAATACTGCTGGTGGCCCTTTCGGGATGCGGCATCATTCCATATACATTTCTTGTTTTATTACAGATGCCTGCAATATTGTGTATGGCACCGTTGGGATTACTTTCTGAAGTGATATTTCCGTTTTCGTCGCAGTAGCGGTAAATGATCTGGCGGTGCATTTCCAGTTCTTCCAGTGTTTTATCGTTGGCAAAATACCTGCCTTCGCCATGTGCCACCGGAATTTTTATTGCTTCACAACTTTCTGAAGCAGCTTCCTTCATAAAAATATTTTTGCATACAAACTGCTGCTGGCTGTTGCGCAATAATACGCCGGGTAGTAAACCGCTTTCGCATAAGATCTGAAAACCGTTGCAAACACCCAGAACTTTACCGCCTTTATTGGCAAATTCAATAACGCTTTGCATCATAGGGCTAAAGCGGGCAATGGCGCCGCAACGCAGGTAATCGCCATAGCTGAAGCCGCCGGGTAGTACAATACAATCGTCGGTAGTAAACATGCTCAGGTCTTTATCTTTATGCCAAAGCTGAATCACTTCCTGCTTCAGGTCATTTTGCAGGGATTCTATCATATCTCTGTCGCAATTACTGCCGGGGAAAACTACTACGCCAAACTTCATAACGAACTATTTTAGTTGCAAATGTAAAACAATATCGAATATCGAATAGACGAATATCAGATGTGTGGATATAACCGGCTTAGCGGTTGCCGGAAATTTTCCGACTACGGACAGATTGAATGTCCGCCACTTCCATATCCTGCATATCTATTGCACAAAGTAGCTGATAGCAATAACAAAAGCCACCATTACCCAGTGTAACAACAGCGGAATTTTTCTGTTATTGGGGTATAAAAATGCGGCTCCTAACAGTGCAGAAAGCGGCACAGCAGATAATATCCAGTATTCAAATGTGTGGGTAGCGTTTATAAAGGGTACAAAAACAGCTACTAAAAGGTATAAAAACACCAGGTTCCAGCTTTTACGGGCCTGTATCAACTGGCGCCTGAAATTCTGTTGTACAAAAAAGAAGCCTGTAACACAGGTAATCAATACCACTATTATTGCCACATAAGACCAGTTGGTCTGATTGAACTTCGGGCTGGTAACTGCTATGCCTGGAAATTGATAATTTTTCCACCTGTCGGTTAAAAAGGCCCAGGCCAGTAAAAAATAATAGGGTGTTACAATGCCCAGCAAAGCGATGAACCATTCTGATAATTTAAAGGGGCGGATGATGGCGAGGCCAAAAATCACCAGCACTACAAAAGCCAGTGATGGGAAATAAAAAAAGGTAGCGATGCCAATAGCAATACCGATATTGAACAATGATCGTTTGGGATTTTCATCGTTATACAAACCGCTCATCTTAGCCCATACCCATATTATGAGTGTATTAATGATCAGAGGGGAAGAAAGCATATTCCATTCTGAAAATAGGGAAGTGACCAGCAAATAACTCATACCGGTAAGGTAATTGGGCTTTTGCATCAACTTTAATTCATTCACCAGTTTATTAAAAGAAACGGCTTGTGTATACAATAATAAATAAGCGATCAGGGGATAGATGACGGGGATACCGCCGGCAAGCGGGTGCAGCCATTTTAATAAAGCCCTGTATAAAAATCCATCGATCTGCTGCTCCTGCGGCACTTTGGGAGACAAAAACATGGGCAGCTTTAATAAGATGCCATAGATCAGCAATAAAAAAGTATTGTAAGGATTGTTGGCTTTAAAAGTGCCCGTCACAGGTAATGAATAGTTGAGAATGAATAATTAGTAATGCTTTGCAAAGGTGGTTAATTATTGCAAGGATTGAAAAGTTTTTTTGACAAGCACAAAGTGTTTAAAAATCCACCCGGGCAAAACAAATATAACTCCTGTACATACAGGGAATAATCAACTGGCTGGCACCTACCTGCTTGCTGAGGCTGGGCATAAACTGGTAGCCCCGTTCCTGGCTTTTTAATGTAGGATTACGGGTAACCACCCCGGAAGGTGTAATACTGTGGTTGGCGATGATCTGGTTCTTGTTTTTATCGTCATTAAATAAAAAGTGAATCTCTCCTCCGCTGTTCATGGTAGAAAAAGATAAAAAGTTCTCATTATCATCATCAAACTGATCTTTGTGAATTACCCTGCTCCATTCCAGCTTACCGTTTTTATCTACGCTTAAGATCATAATATTAGCATAGTAATACCTGGTGCTTTGATTAGAATTATAACTGCTTAAGGGGCGGTAATAATTGTAGTAGGGATTATAGTAGTATGAAGAGGTTGAATAGGGATTGTAATAATAATTGTTCAGGTAATCCCAGCGGTTCCAGGGGTTGTTATTGCCCCGGCCCTGGGTGGAATAATCTTCGGCAGTAAGTAAAAAGCCGCCATCTTTTTTTACAAATACCTGGCGTATGAAAAAATCATCCAGTGCAAAACGCAGCTGACCGTTTGTTTTGGCTTCATCCCTGATCGAATCTCCTAAAACGGTAAAATCATGTATAAAGGTTTTAGCACTGTCACGATCCCACTCGTAAGTAAATAACCCTTCAATACTACCCCGGTTTTTTTTGTAATAGAAAGAATTGATAATGTACTTTTTGTTGAGGTTATCAACTTTTACTTTCACTTCATCGATATAATATTTTTCGAGATCTATCTCGTGAAAGATGATACTGTCCTGCATAGGAGCTTTTATGGCCAGGCTTAAACTATTGCTGTTATCCCTGTTGCCGTTTTTACTGTCTTTTGTAAAAATAAGATTACCGTCATTGTCCAGTAAAAAATTATCGTAATTATCCCTGCGGTCGTTATACTCCAGGGTACGCCTGCTTTTAGAGAGCAGGTGCAAACTGCTGTCGAATAAAAGTGTTACCAGGCCGTAGTGGTCATATTTTTTATGAATTTTAAACACCATTATTTTCTGCTTGTCTTCGCTGTTGATGGTGGTATAAATTTTATTATCGGCCAGTATCGGAATTTGAGTGGTGTCCAGTTCAAAAGGTTCTCCTATTTTTTTAGCATCACCATCGAGTTTTACGGCCATGCAATGCAGCGTATTTCTTTTTTGATATTGGTAGATCATGAAAAAATGATCGGGATAAATTACAAAATCAACATTGAAAGTTTTTTCCGGCACAAAATCCAGCTTGACCGTTTCCTTAATGGTCATGTCGTAATTAAAAATATTGATCTTATGGCGCCACTTTACATTTTTATACACTAAAAAATGACCATTCATTTTGCCGATGATTTCAAAATTTATATCCCGGTTATTATCTTCCTGTTCATAATCTGAATAGGTAACTTTTTGGCAAAAAGCCATAGCAGGCAAAACAAAGCATATAGCAATAACAAAAATGATGCGGTTCATGAATGAGGATCTTTATAATTAAAATTACGATTTAAAAACCAATAGCGTTAATTTACGTTAACAAGATGTACGAAATTTTGTGATTACATAAACCGTTAAATAATTTACAAAAATGCAGACAGTTTTAATAAGTGGTGGCACCGGAATGGTGGGCAAGGCCTTAAGTAAACTCCTGGTAAATAAAGGATATAAGGTAATCGTGCTGAGCAGGCAGGCTGTGGCAACTTCAGCCAACGGTGTAGCCACAGCTAAGTGGGATGTAAAAAAGCAGGAGATGGATATTGTGGCTTTGCAAGAGGCAGATTATATTATTCACCTTGCGGGAGCTGGTGTGATGGATAAAAAATGGACCCCTGAGTATAAGGATGAAATAGTAAGCAGCCGGGTAGAAAGTGCAAAGCTGATTGTGAATAGCTTAAAGCATCATACCAATAAAGTAAAAAAAGTGATCAGTGCCAGCGCCATTGGCTGGTATTCACCCGGCGAACAATTACATACTGAAGAAGAGTCTGCTGACAATAGTTTTTTAGGTGACACCTGCAGGTTGTGGGAAGATAGTATAACGCCTGTTACGCAATTAAACATAGGGTTGGTGAAATTCAGAATAGGTATTGTGTTTAGTAAAGAAGGCGGGGCATTAAAAGAATTTATCACTCCCATTAAACTGGGGGTGGCTGCAATTTTAGGCAGCGGCAAACAAATCATCAGCTGGATACATATTGATGACCTGTGCAACATGTTTCTGTTTGCCATAGCAAACGAAAACGTTACTGGTGTTTACAATGCAGTAGCCCCGGAACCTGTAACTAATAAAACGCTCACCATAACACTGGCAAAAAAAATGAAGCGTTTGTTTTTCATCCCTTTGCATGTACCCACTTTTGTTTTAAAAATCATGCTGGGTAGCAGAAGTATTGAAATATTAAAAAGTGCAGCAGTGAGTTGTAAAAAAATTATGGCCGCAGGTTTTACTTTTCAATTTAAAAATATCGACAGTGCATTGGAAGACCTTACCAAAACTTAAAGATCAGAATTAATAAATTTTTTGCTGGCCCAAAAATAAAAAAGCACAAGGTACCCTATAGCAAGTGCCAATACCAGCCATGTATAATCCGACGGCATTATCACTTTGCTCATCGTTTTAAAAGGATTGTCGGGAAAAGCAAGTAATCCATCAGCAGCATTCATGGGAAGATAGTCACCGATATTCCCAAGATCAGTACCGCTGTCAGCTTTCATTTTTATACTAAGTACATTTAACAACTGTGAAATAATATTCTCTGCACCCAGGTATATAAAAAAAACACCTGTAGCAAAGCCTGTACGCTTTATCAAAACAGAAAATAAGATAGCAATTAAATTATAAGACAATGCCTTAAGGAAAAAATATCCTACATTAACAATTCCATTAAAAGAAAATGAAGTACCCGACCCAAAACCAAAGATAAGTGCCGTAATAAATACAAGCACTGTTGCCACCACTGCAAATATTAATGCCATCATAATTTTTACACTTATAAATTGCTGCCGGCTTAAGCCATCAATAATATTTTGACGATGCGTTTTAAAAGTATATTCGTTTGTAAATAGCATCAGTAAAAGCAATGATGGCAGCAATAAAATAAACCCTGTAGCATAGCTTGTTGTTTGCCATGTATTATCAAAATTATAGGGTGAGAAAGAAATGAGGCCGGCACCCGGCACATTATTAACTATATTTTTGTTTACCGTAAATACGATATAATTAATTGCCAACACACCTACACAAAAGAAAATTGCCATTATTTTGAAAGCCATATATTTTCTTAGTTTCAGCCATTCTATTTTTAAAAGCTCAGTCATCGGATAGTATTAAAATATATAAAATTATTTTTCGCTTTTTGTACCGGTAATTTCCAAAAATCTTGTTTCCAGTGATTTTCGTTTTTCGTTAAGGCGGTTTAATATGATACCATTATCAAAACAAAATTTATTTACCTGGGCAGCAGTAATATTTTCGCTGCAGGTAACCTGCAGTACATTGTCAACCAGGTTCGCCTCCAGTACGCCATTCATTTGTTGTAATACCCGTATTAATGCTTCGTCGTTATCTGCACCAACTTCTATAAGCACTGTTACAGCGGCATCGCCACTGGTATGAGCCATCACTTCTCTTACCGAGCCTACTGTTTTTAAAACACCTTTTTGTATAATGGCCACATGCGTACAAACCTTTTCCACTTCATCCAGTATATGACTGGCCATGATGATGGTTTTGCCTTTACGGTTGAGTTCTTTTATCAACTCCCTTATTTCTGCAATACCGGCAGGGTCCAATCCATTGGTTGGCTCGTCAAATACTAAAATGTCAGGATCGCCTAATAACGCCGCAGCTATGGCCAGCCTTTGTTTCATCCCTAATGAATAGGTGATGAATTTGGAATCCCTGCGTTCGTAGAGGTTTACGATGTGCAGTACTTTATCTATGTCTTCTTCTCCCCTGCCTTTTATTTTAGCCGCAATTTTTAAATTATCGGTAGCACTTAAGTAATGATAAAAATTAGGTGTTTCTAAAAGCGTGCCGATCCGCTTCCTGATCTCAGCTGACCCTCCTTCTCCTATCCACGAAAAAGTTCCGCTGGTGGACTTCAGCACGTCCATCACAATACCCAGCAAAGTTGTTTTGCCACTTCCGTTGGGACCTAAAATACCAAACACTGTTTTTTCGGGTACCGAAAAACTAACGTTTTGTAAAGCCCTTACTGATTTGTAATTTTTAGAGAGATTATCTACCGTTAAAACCGCCATGGCAATAATTATTATTTAAGCTTTGAAGATAAGGGATTTTTGCAATCCTCAATTGCCGGAATTTTATGAAAGGTAAATCTAAGGCACCTGCTTTGGATG
Source organism: Ferruginibacter profundus (assembly GCF_054783275.1). Taxonomy (NCBI): domain Bacteria; kingdom Pseudomonadati; phylum Bacteroidota; class Chitinophagia; order Chitinophagales; family Chitinophagaceae; genus Ferruginibacter; species Ferruginibacter profundus. The sequence goes on from NZ_BAAGQW010000002.1 coordinate 1,413,835, forward strand.
CCACAAAGAAGTAAAGCCACCTACCATGGCAAATCCGCCTGCATTAAAATCCAGTTTGTGCAGTTTTAAATTATCAATATCCTGCTGCAATACTTTTCTTGTAAAGGGACTCATGGTACCCCCAATGGCATGTGCTTCGGCAGCCGGATCGTATTGAAAGACTCTATCTACAATAGTACCTCTCGGATACATAATACCTGGTGTGCCTTTCCCTCGGATGTCCAGGTCTTCAGGATGGTCTAATCCTATAGTATGTCCAAATTCATGTGCTGCAGTGGTGGATTTATTTAAGAGGTTATCCAGTTTGAAATAACCGGTGTTGCTGTTGATGCCATCCACAAAAGAAATATTGCCTGATGCATATTCTTCTATCCTGAAATAATTATTTCTCGGATTGGTATTTTCGTAGATCATTGCCGGTATCAGCGCTTTACTCCAGATGCCTTCGATATTAAATTGTACAGCATACATTTCATTTTTTATTTTCACTTTGCCGTTGGCATCGTTCCAGCAATGTGCAATATCAGCAGCAATAAATCTTGCTACCTCATCATTGGCAGCATCGCCATAAATAAATATTACAGCGTGGAGGATGAGTTGATTTTTATATTTTAAAATTTCTGCTTCGCCCATTATATGTAGTACATTGAAATTTCATTTGGACCAGGAATGTATTGAAATGAAATTTCAATGTACCAGGTTATTCATAAAATAATCTGTGACTTTCTGGTATAAATGGGCCCTGTCTTTTCCCAGTACATTATGTTCGTGGCCGGGATAGATCATGTAATCTACCTGCACGCCTGCATCCACACAAGCTTTTACAAAATTTACAGAATGCTGTTGTACTACTACCGGATCCTGCAAGCCATGGATCAATAATAATTTATCCTTTAGTTTGCCTGCCTGTTTAATAAGATTAGTGGCTTCATACCCTTCAGGATTTTCCTGTGGTGTATCCATATAACGTTCGCCGTACATGATCTCATAATATTTCCAGTCCATTACGGGGCCACCGGCAACCGCGGCTTTGAATACTCCGGGATGGTGCAATACAAAATCAGTGGTCATAAATCCGCCATAACTCCAGCCAAATAAGCCCATATTATTTTTATCGATGTAAGATAAACTGCTTAAATAATCTACGCCGCTCATCATATCTTCCATTTGTGCTTCCCCTGCCCTGCGGAAAATAGTCTGCTCAAATACTTTACCCCGGTTATCGCTGCCTCTGGTATCTATTGTAAATACCACATAACCATGTTCAGCCATGTACTGGAACCAATAATCGCCGGCTCCGCCATTCCAGCCATTTAAAATCATTTGCGCATGAGGGCCGCCATACCAATATACAATCACCGGGTATTTTTTTGTGCTGTCGAATTGTACCGGTTTAAACATCCGGCAATACAAATCGGTACCAGTAGTATTTTTTATGGCAAAGATGCTGAGCCTGCCCATAGCATAGTCTGCAATGGGATTGGCCGCCTGCAATAATTGTTTTGACCTGCCGGTTTTTATTTCTATCAGCTGTATCGTTCTGGGATTATCCGCTGTGCTGAATGCATCAATAACAGTGCTGCCATCTGTACTAATTTGTGCAGCGTGTACACCTGTTGCAATGGTAAGTCTTTTTGATTGACCGGTTTTTAAATTGAGCTGGTATAGATTTTTTGTGATGGGAGATTCTTCTGTTGCCGTGTAAAATAAATTTTCCCCTTTCGCATCAAAGCCTTTCACTTCCAGCACTTCCCAGTTGCCTTTGGTGAGTTGTTTTATTAAGGTACCGTCGGCATTGTATAAGTACAGGTGATTCCACCCGTCCCGGTTGCTTTGCCATATAAACTGCTCAGGTTTATTTTTTACAAATAACATCGGCACCAATGGTTCTACATATTTCTCATCTTTTTCTTCAAATAATGTTTTTGTTAATTCACCTGTATTGGCATTGTACTGGTTCAGCTTCATGTGATTTTGTTCCCTGTTCAATACGGCAATGTAGAGCCATTTATCATCGGGGCTCCAGGCAATATTGGTAAGGTATTGATCAGTAGGTATGCCGGTTCTGATCCAGGTGGTGGAATTAATGATGGCATTGTAGATACCCACAGTTACATAATGGCTTTGGCCTCCTGCCATCGGGTATTTGATATTCTGATTTACTGCGGGGTATTTTGTCCAGTCGATAATGGGATAGTCTGTTACCATGCTTTGGTCCATCCTGTAATAAGCCAGTGATTTTCCATTGTTGCTCCAGAATGTTCCTTTGCTGATACCAAATTCATCCCGGTGTACCGATTGGGCGTATACCATATTAGCACTGCCATCTTTAGTTACCTGTTTGGTACCATAAAAACCGGAGCTTACAAACAAATTATTATTCTCTACATAGGCTACAAAACCAGCGCTGCTTTCTTCTGCTGCAGTTTTATCTGCCACCGTACTTTTTAGTAGTTCTTTGGTTTGATTGGTCACCGGGTTCAATGCAATTTTATTGCCATTGGCATTCAATATCCAATCTGCTGACACATTGAATTGTATTGCAGGCATGGTTTTCAAATCGCCGTAACCGGATGTTTTTAATTTATCATTCAGTTGTTCTAACGTTAGAAACGGCGTTTCTGCCGTTTTCATATTTCCTTTTACCCAAACCTCTTTACCTTCTATCTTTTTGAGGTATACATAATCTGTTGTGCCAAATATAAACTGCAATTGCTTTAAATTTTCTACTGCCAATGTGCTACGGTTTTTAACCATAGCGTCTTCCATAGTTAATAGTTTGTTTTGACCAAACAATGATGTACTGATAAAAAGCGCAAGAGAAAAAAAGATTTGTTTCATATTGATGTATTGAAGAACAAATGTATTGAAAAATATATGGCCAGATACCTATGACCTATGGTCTGGCGCCTTCGTGTGACCACCTATCAATGGGTTTGATCAGGCGAGGATGTCAGATCAAACCACAGATTTGCTTTGCCAATTCAATATTGCACATTGAACCAGGGCGCAATCCATTGTAAGAACGGAAAGAAGACCATTTCCAATCTGCCGGATTATTTACGATACCAGCTTCTACCGCATTGTAATGGATATAATTAAAAGTGTTGAAGTAATAATCCTGCCTTGATAAAAACCGGCTATTCAATTCTGCTTCTTCATTTAAACAAATGCTTTTGTTTTGGGGCGGAACAAAGCGCCACTACGATTATTTTTGCTATTGAATTCGTGAGCGTAAGTGCTCAACAGTTTTCTACATCCATTTGTAACCGGATCAAGCAGTAATCCTCCCTGTTGTTTTACTTCCAGGCATCTGCTATCGGCATAGAGCATAAAATGAAAATGATTGTGCATGAGGCACCAGGTTAAAGTTTCGCAATGAGGCGACACCTATTCTTTGTATAGTTGCAGAAAATAAAGAAAGTGGAAATCTTTGATGAATACGTTTTGCTGGTTATTACCCTGGTTGTAAACATGGTAAAAATTTTCCGGTAAAAATTTCATGGCCTAACTTTTTTTGTTAAGGCTTTCATGCAGAAAAGGTTTGTGCGTACTACACTGTAATTCCGGCAAGGCTTATGTGATTCAAGATGATCAGACGGCGACGTCAGACCATGTGGGACCGCATGATCTGACGCCCTCGTCTGATCATGCGATTAGCCGGCTGTTAATTCCGCAACGGCTTCCCACTCTTCAATATGCTTTGAATTCTTTCCAATGTTTTTTTCTCACCGGTTAAACTTAAAAATGCTTCTCTTTCCAGGTCGAGTAAATATTGTTCACTTACCAATTGCTGTTCACTTAAATCGCCGCCACACATCACGTACGCTAATTTTTTTGCCACAGTCACATCATGATCGGTAGCGTAGTTAGCACGCCACATACCATTAATACCGGCATGCATGGCTCCCAATGCACTGCGGCCTAAAACTTTAATATCATTACGCTGCACCGGCATTACATAGCCATCGTTGTATAATTCTATCACCGCCTGCTTGGCTTCTGCAATGCGGCGGCCCTGGTTAATGCTTACTGTATCTCTTCCCTTCCTGTAAATGCCCAGATCAAAGGCTTCGTAGGCTGAAGTACCCACTTTTGCAGTGGCAATAGTTAAGAAACGATTTTGCAATGTCAGCGTATCTACTTCACCTTCGTGCATTTCATCGGCAGCACGCAGTACAAATTCTTTGGTACCACCACCACCGGGAATTACACCAATGCCCACTTCCACCAAACCGGTATAAGTTTCTGCAGCAGGAATAACTTTATCGGCATGTAAACAAATTTCGCAGCCGCCACCTAATGCCAAACCATGTGGTGCCAACACAACAGGTATACCTGAGTAGCGCACTCTCATCATCGTATTCTGGAACATGCGTATTGCCATATCAATCTCATCATAATCCTGTTCAATGGCCAGCATAAATATCATCCCTACATTAGCACCGGCGCTAAAATTACTACCATCGTTACCGATCACTAACCCTTTATATTTTTCTTCGGCCAATGCAATTGATTTTTGAATACCTTCCAAAACTTCCCCACCGATACTGCCCATTTTAGTATACCATTCCAATCCCAATACATCATCACCTAAATGATAAGTACGGCAGGCACTATTTTTCCAGATGGTCTGGTTATCAAAATTCTTCATTACTATAAAGGCATCTCCGCCGGGTAATGCTTTATAGGTTTTGCTGGTAACATCATAGCATAAACGCTTTCCATTTTCTACTTTATAAAAAGAAGTGTTACCGGCGGCAATCATTTCATCTACCCATGGCGCCACTTTATAGCCGGCAGTTTTCATTGCCGCAGTTGTTTTGGCAAGTCCCAGTGTATCCCAGCTTTCAAAGGCGCCTGTTTCCCAGCCAAAGCCTGCCATCATACCATCATCCACACGGTAAAGTTCATCGCTGATCTCGGGTATGCGATGGCTGATGTAAGAAAATAAACTGTAATGAAACTGGCGGTAAAATTCTCCGGCCTTATCTGTACCTGCACACAAAGCTTTTATCCTGGATGGCAGATCTTCAATTGGTTTTGCCGTTTCTAAAGTGGCAAATTTTGGCTTTTGCCTGGTGCCATATTCCAGCGTTTGTAAATTCAATGTCAGAATTTCCTTTTCACCGGTGGCACTTTTTGTCTTTTTAAAAAATCCCTGTCCTGTTTTATCGCCCAGCCAATTATTTTCTACCATCTTATTTAACCATGCAGGTATTGCAAATACTTCTTTTGCTTCGTCGTCGGGACAATTATCGGCAACGCCTTTGGCTACTTTTACCAATGTATCAATACCTACTACATCTGCAGTGCGGAAAGTAGCCGATTTAGGACGACCGATGACAGGCCCTGTTAAAGCATCAATCTCATCTACATTCAGCTGTAGCTTTTCCATGGCATTCATTATGGCCATCATTCCAAATACACCAACACGGTTAGCAATAAACGCAGGCGTATCTTTACACAACACCGTTGTTTTACCCAATTGCAAACTGCCATACGCCATCAAAAAATCTACAATTTCAGGATCGGTGTATGGTGTGGGAATAATTTCCAGTAAGCGCAAATATCTTGGCGGGTTAAAAAAGTGGGTGCCGCAAAAATGTTTTTTAAAATCATCGCTTCTCCCTTCCGCCATCATGTGAATGGGGATACCTGAAGTATTGGAAGTAATTAAAGTGCCCGGCTTACGGTATTTTTCTACCTCAGTAAAAACGGATTGCTTGATATCTAATCTTTCCACCACTACTTCTATCACCCAATCGCAACCGGCAATATCTTTCATATTATCGGTAAAGTTGCCGGTCTTAATATTTTTAATAACGTCCTTTGTATATACCGGCGAAGGGTTGCTTTTAATAGCCGCCGCTAAAGCATCATTTACAATTTTATTTTTTTCTGCCGGCTTTGCATCGGCGGCCAGGTCTTTGGGTTGAATATCTAATAATAAAACCTGTAAACCCACACCTGCAAAATGACAGGCAATGCGGCTGCCCATAACACCGCTACCTAAAACCGCTACTTTTTTAATAATCCGTTTCATGTGTTTATTTTTATTTGTCTTTGGCCATATGGAATTTGCCGGTTACAATTTTGGTTGGCACCAATTTTTACGGGGCTCATTTCATATAACTGCAATTGATTTACGCATCAGCAAAATTAATTCTCTTAGCCGAAATTAGTTAGTTAAACAACTAATTTTATTCGAAGGTAAGTTTTAAGAGTGAAAAAACGTAAAAGACCGTATAATTAACATACTAAAATGCGAAAAACTACGTTTATACTATTCGGAGGGTAGTTTAAGCGGCAACCGGGAAACATTAACCATACACTTAACTGAAAAATGCCATAACACTGTTTTTGCAGCTCAAAGGTTGAATGCACATCCAATATCATGAATCCACTTGCCAACAAACAAACTGAAAAAGCAGAAGCTTTCCTGAGTGTAAGCTATAAGGCCGGGGCTGATCTGCCTCCCGGCCAGGATCATGTACAAGACGCAGTAATAATCACCAACACTCAATTTTATATCACCGGCTTTAATGCAACAGCCGCTACTACTTTTAATTTATCAGAAAATATTATTGCCACCACCTCTTTAAGTGATGCTATAGCTTTTGATTTTAAAAACACTACCCGGCAAAATGCGCTGTCTGTGTTATTAAAAACCGGTAGCTGGAGTGGCGAAATTATATTTACGCAGGCCACAGGAAAGCAATTACATTTTTACACCAGTGCCAGTTTAATTAATAATAGCAATACGGTTGTAATAACCAGCAGGCTTACAAACGAGCCACATGTTAAAAGCCAATTACCGATTGCGCAGGCGGGTGAAACATTTTTCAGCCTGTTTATGGCAAAGAGCAAAACCGGTTGCTGGATTTACGACGAAAAAGATGTTATTGTTTTTGCCAATCCTGCCTATACTGATTCTACAGGTTTTGAAGGCGATCCTATAGGAAAACATATTTCCGAAATTTTTCCTGCAAAGCTTGCAGAAAAATTAATAGCCAGGAATAAGGAAACCTTTGCAAAAAATAAGGCGCAGATCACCGAGCATTCATTAACAAGGCCCGATGGCACGATAATCCATTTTGTATCCAATACTTTTATTTTTAAAACTACTGATGGCAAACGCTATATCGGCGGACAGGCCATTGATATTACAGATAGAAAAAACAGTGAAGAGCAGATCAAAAAAATTCATGAACGGTTTACGTATGCTGTAAATGCTACTTCTGAAGCGGTATGGGACCTGGACCTGCAAACCAATGAGATCTACCGCAGCGATGCTTTTTATAAAATTTCGGGTTACACAAAAGAACAGGTAGCCGGTAACCTCGACTGGTGGTTCAATAAAATTCATCCTGAAGATAAGGACCGGGTGAAAAAAAGTTTTGAACAAGACCTGCTGGCAGGTAAAAGAAACTGGGAGGATGAATACCGTTTTCAATATGCAGATGGCAGTTACAGGAATATTGCAGATAAAGGTTTTGCCATTTATGAAAATAGTAAACCGATCCGTTTAATTGGTGCCATCCAGGATATTACAGAGAGAAAAAAACTGGAAGCACAGTTACTTGCAGAGCAGGTAAAAAAACAAAAGCTCATTAACCAGGCTACCATTGAAGCGCAGGAAAAAGAGCGGGGCATGATCAGTGCTGAATTACATGATAATGTAAACCAGCTTTTAATGAGCGCCCGTTTGCATATTGGTGCAGCTAAAAAAAGCGATATACAGGAAGAGCTTTTAAATAAGGCCTCAGATTATTTGCTGCAGGCAGTTGAAGAGATCAGGAGTTTATCTAAAAGGCTGAATACATCTATTGTAAAATCAGTAGGGCTGGAACAAAGTATTTTTGATATCACCCGCAATATGAAACAGTTTAACGACATCACGGTTACTGTTGATATTGATAAAGAGGTGATTGATAAATTAACGCAGGAACAACAACTGGTTATATTCAGGATCATACAGGAGCAAAGTAATAATATCATCAAATACTCAAGAGCTGTTGCGGCTACTTTTTCATTAACAGAAAAAAATAACCAATGCTGCCTTGTTATCAGTGATAATGGTATTGGCTTTGACAAAACCAAACAAAAAGCCAATGGCATTGGCTTTATTAATATTTTTAACAGGATTGATGCCTACAATGGCAAAGTAGAAATCATCACTTACCCCGATAATGGCTGCACCTTAAATATTTCGATGCCCTACGTTGTTTAACTAACGCCTGCACCGGGATTAATAACCGTTTCTGGTTTTACAAAATGCAATTTACCTTCATTGTCTTCGGCCATTAAGATCATTCCATTGCTTTCAATACCCCTCATTTTCCTTGGCGCTAAATTGGTTACCACTGTTACCTGTTTACCTACAATATCTTCGGGTTTAAAATGGAGGGCAATACCTGACACGATGGTCCTTTTTTCAAAACCCAGGTCTACTTCCAGCTTTAATAATTTATCTGCTTTTTCTACTTTTTCTGCAGCCAGTATGGTGCCTACTTTTAAATCAATTTTTGCAAAATCATCAAAGACGATTTCGGATTTCAGATTTGTGATGTCAGATGTATGATTTACAGATTCCGATTTTTTTTCTTCCACTTTACCTGCTTTTTCTATTTGGGGTTTTGAATTGGCTTTTAATTTTTCTACCTGCACAATTATCTCTTCGTCTTCAATTTTCCTGAATAATAATTGTGGCTCTCTTAAGCTATAGCCTACGCTCAGTAATTTTATTTTACCTGCATTTTCCCAATCCAGTATTTTGTCCACCACTTTCATCATGCCTAACATTTTCTTTGCGGTATTGGGCAAAAACGGGTTGATGAGTACCGCCAGGTTTGCTGTCAGCTGCAAACACAAATGCAATGCATTATCAATTAATTTTTGATTGCCGGGATTTTCAGCTAAAGTTTTTGCCACTATCCAGGGTTCTTTCTTTTGCATGTATTGATTGCCTTTTCTGCTCAGGTCAATCACTTCAAATAAAGCCTCCCGGAATTTATATTCTTCCAGTAAACCCTCTACTTTGGCTTTTGAATTTTCAATTTCAGCAATTACCAGTTTATCATTTTCATCTAAAAGTTCCGTATGTAATGGTGGTACTTTGCCTCCGCATAGTTTATGCATCAGCACCCATGTTCTGTTTACAAAATTGCCGAAGATGCTCACCAGTTCGCTGTTTACCGCATCCTGGAAACCCTTCCATGTAAATTCACTGTCTTTTGTTTCAGGTGCAATTTGTGTAAGGTAATAACGCAACATATCCACACATTGTGGCCCTCCATTTTCCTTGTTCACAAAATCATCAATATAATCCTGCATCTCCAGTTTCCAGTTACGGCTGGTACTCATCTTATCACCTTCTAAATTCAAAAACTCATTGCTGGGTACATTATCAGGAACAATGTTGCCATGCAGTTTTAACATCACCGGAAAAATAATACAGTGGAAAACAATATTGTCTTTACCAATAAAATGTACCAGTTTGGTATCATCATTATACCAGTAAGGTTTCCAGTCTTTATCATTATTGATGGCCCATTGTTTGGTAGCACTGATGTAACCGATAGGTGCATCAAACCAAACGTACAACATCTTGCCTTCTGCATCGGGTAAGGGTACTTTAATTCCCCAATCTAAATCTCTTGTAACCGCTCTTGGTTGCAGTCCGCCTTCAATCCAGCTTTTGCATTGCCCTACTACGGTTGACCTCCAATCGCCTGCATGTTCTTTCAAAATCCATTCTCTTAACCAGGCTTCATGTTTATTTAAAGGCAAGTACCAGTGTTTGGTGGCTTTTTTTACAGGTGCGTTTCCACTGATGGTACTAACCGGATTGATCAATTCATCCGGGCTGAGGGAAGTACCGCATCTTTCGCACTGGTCGCCAAATGCGTTTTCGTAACCGCAATTAGGGCAAGTGCCTTTTATATACCGATCTGCCAGGAATGTTTTAGTAGCTTCATCGTAATACTGTTCACTATCTTTTATTTCCAGTTCTCCACGATCGTTCAGGTAAGTAAAAAATTCCTGTGCGGTTTCGTGGTGCAGTGGAGCAGAAGTGCGGTGGTATATATCAAAAGCAATACTCAGGTCATCAAAATTCTGTTTGATGATGGTATGGTATTTATCGATGATGGCCTGTGGTGTGGTGCCTTCTTTTGTAGCCTGTATAGGGATGGCGGTACCGTGTTCGTCGCTTCCGCAAACAAATACCACATCACGTTTTTGTGCTTTCAGGTAACGTACATACGTATCGGCCGGTAAATAGCAGCCGGCCAAATGGCCCACGTGCTTCAGCCCATTGGCATAAGGCAGTGCCGCAGTAATTAAATATCTTTTTGGATTGTTCATTGCGGTGCAAAATTACCGAAAGCAGGGGCAATCCCCAAACAATTTGGTTTGCAGAGTGGTTTTGCCTGCGGCAAATGGGTATCAGCCACAGATTACCCGGATTCCACGGATTTTATTGAAGCAAAGGCAGACGGCCCCGGATTGCCGCATACTTTATTTACGGGTATACTTTTTCTTACGGAACCGAAAAAGCCCTTGCAGTATGCAAAGGCCTTTATCGTACTTGAACTGAATATCGTAGTTATTGAATTTTTAGTGTTTCAATTCATTAATGGTTACCTGCGGCACCAATACTTTATGACAGTGTTCAACCACTATTTCTTTATTAAGAGAGAACGTTTTTTTCTGTTGTATATTTTCTGAAGAAGCGCCAATCTTTACAATATAGTTACCGGCTTCTGCCACCCAGCTTGATGAGGGTGTATCAAATGAAGCAATGTCTTTGGCTGTAATTTCAAATTGTAAGGTTTGTTGTTGCCCGGGTTGCAATAAATTGGTTTTGCCAAAAGCCTTTAATTCTTCTGCCGGCTTTTGTAGTTTTTGTGCAGGTGCCGAAATGTATACCTGTACCACTTCTTTTCCTGCAACGGGGCCGGTATTTTTCACATCAACGGTAACAATAATTTTTCCATTGAAAGAGCTGCTACTTAATTTAAGATTACTGTATGCAAAACTGGTATAGCTTAACCCATAACCAAATTCATAGGCTGGTTTTACAGCAAAACTATTGTAATACCGGTAGCCTACATAGATACCTTCTTCGTAAATTACCTCTGCAGGAATTTGTGGCATATCAAACATGCCCTTTGTTTGCTGGTCAGTAAATTCTTTACCGGGAAAATTTTTACCTGTAATATCATCTGCATATTGTACAGGAAAAGTTGTTGCCAGTTTTCCATTTGGATTTACCTTGCCACTTATAATATCTGCCACGGCATTGCCTGCTTCAAGGCCGGGTTGCCAGCTAAGTAGTATGGCATCCACTTTATCTCTCCAGCTTACCGTTTCAATTACCCCTCCTGCATTAATGATCACCACTACTTTTTTATTTTTTGCATGAAAGGCATTGCTTACTTCAGTAATCAGTTTTATTTCATCTGCTTTTAAATTAAAGTCATTGTCCACTTTCCTGTCGCTGCCTTCGCCTGCATTTCTGCCAATTGTTATTAATGCAATATCATCAGTGGCAGCTTTGGCTTCAAACAAATTATTGTCAAGCACCATCTCGGCAATACGTGGTGTAGGGTTAAAGAATTCTTCGAAGAAAGTTTTTTTAGGCTGCTTTGCTTTTTCAGCATTTACATAAGCCTGGTACGTATCATTTAATGCTTTATCTAAACTATACCCTGCATTGGATAATCCTTGTACCAAAGAAATGGTATATGCTTCATTTACATCGCCACTACCCGTGCCGCCACTAACAAAATCATAAGATGTAATGCCGAATGCAGCTATTTTTTTTGCTGCTGGCACTGGAAGCGTATTACTATTATTTTTCAATAACACCATACCATCAGCTGCGGCTTTACGTGCAATAACTGCATGCGCTTTTAAACCGGGCGCATTGCTGAAAGCATATTTTTTAAACGCCGGTGTATTTGAAATATAATTCACAATACGTGCTGCGTTTTGGTCAAGTATTTTTATATCAAGACTACCATTTTTTACCGCATTTATTATAGCTTCTTTTTGTGCAGGTGTACCGGGCATCAACAGATCATTACCTGCTTTCATTTGCGCCACAGCATCTTTACCACCAAACCAATCCGTCATTACCAATCCTTTAAAGCCCCACTCCTTTCTTAAAATAGTGGTCAGCAGATCATATTCTTCTGATGTATACACACCATTTAATTTGTTATAAGAACTCATTACCGTCCATGGGTTAGATTCTTTGACTGCTATTTCGAAACCTTTTAAATAAATTTCACGCAATGCTCTTTCGCTGATAATGGCATTAACGGTATTGCGGTTTCTTTCCTGGTTATTGGCAGCAAAATGTTTTATAGAAGTACCTACGCCATTACTTTGTATACCATTCACCATGGCTGCGGCCATCTTTCCCGACACCAAAGGATCTTCTGAATAGTATTCAAAATTTCTTCCGCCCAGTGGATTACGATGAATGTTTAAACCCGGGCCCAGCAATACATCTACCCCATACTCTTTTACTTCGTTACCCATTGCCTTACCTACCTGTTCCACCAATTTGGTATCCCATGTAGAGGCCAGCAGTGTAGCCACCGGCCATGCAGTAGCATAATAGGTTTTGTTATCGTTCTTACGGGTGGGACTGATACGTAAACCTGCGGGCCCATCAGCAACAACCGTTGCGGGAATGCCCAAATGCGGAATGGCAAATGTAGTACCGGCAGCGCCGGGCACTTTGTCTTCTACCAGGCCAATGCCTGTGCCATTACCCTGGTTTGCACCGGGTAAAACCATACCCATACCTACCACCAGGTTTACTTTTTCTTCAAGCGTCATTTTAGCCACTACTGCTTTAGCGGTTTTGTTTTGTGCTGAAACGGAACAGGCAGTACAAGCTGTAAGCAGACAAGCAATCATCTTTTTCATACAGGCAAATTTTAATTTTCCATTGCGTTATTATGACACAATGATAAATATTATTCCTGTATTTTGAAAATTTATTTTTAGTCTGCCCACAGCAATTTACTTTTACGTATGAGTTTTGAGAAAGAAATAAAAGAGATCTACGCCAGGGGGCATGAAAAATACCTGCGGAGTATATCGGTGGATTGCATCATATTCGGCTTTCATGAAAATGAGCTGAAAGTACTATTGCTGCAGGCTAAATATGCCGGTATATGGGCTTTGCCCGGTGGTTTTATTTTGAAGGACGAACATATGGACGATGCGGCTAAACGTATTTTACAGCAGCGCACCGGTGTAGATGACATTTATATGCAGCAGTTTCATGTATTTAGTGAACCCGGCCGATCCACTAAAAAAGTTAATAAACAGTTTTTAAAAAATGTGGGGATAGAAATGGAAGAAAGCTGGCTGTTTGATCGTTTTATTACTGTAGGTTATACCGCTTTGGTAGATTTTTCGAAGGTACAACCGGTTACCGATATTCTTTCTTCGGATTGTAAATGGTTCAACATTCATGATATTCCTGAAATGATACTCGACCACCGGAATATTTTAGATAAGGCGCTGGATGACCTGCGGATGCAATTAAATTATCACCCGCTGGGGTATAATTTATTACCCGAAAAATTTACCATGCCCGAATTGCAGAAATTATACGAAACCATTTTAGACCGTAAATTAGACCGGAGGAATTTTCAACGTAAGATTGTAAGTACCGGGATTTTAAAAAGATTGAACGAAACCAAAAAAGGTGTGGCGCATAAAGCGCCTTATTATTACAAATTCGATCTGCGTAAATATCAAAAAGCTTTAAAGGGTGGAATGGGATTTGAATTATAGTTTTTGCCCGCTTAAAATTAGAGCAGCACTGTAAGAATACAGTGCCGCTTATTATTACACCTCAAAGATTGTTCGTCTAAATTTTTCTATAGATCAAGTTGTTTTAATTTTTCTTTAAATGCTTCGGGAGTGGTTTCATCAAGAGAAGTAATAGATACATCATTGGCACTTGTTTTAAGTGGCTGCATGAATGATACTACTTTACCATTTCTTTCTCCCAGCCCAACCACATAAACAGGCATATTGGCCGGAATGTTCATAAAACCTATTTTATTTTTATAAAATTGCCCGGGCATAACAGAGCGAATACTGGTAAACACAATTTGCGTCACAAATTTATCGGCCTCTACATCAGCCGGCAGGTTAAGTACAAAATCAGTTTTGTTGTCGTATCTATAAAATTTGTCGCAGTTTATCCAGCCCATATTTTTCACTGTAAAATTATAGCGCTCTTCTGTTTTAATTCTTGCCTCGTACAACTTTTGAAGGGAATCTGAATTAATTTTGCTGTCAATCCTGTACTCCATTCCTGCGATAGTGTCCCTATTCAGGTTGAGTACCCATACCGGGTTAGTCAGATTACCATTAAACCGCTGCGAATAAATTTTCTTTACAAACAACAGGCTATCGGCAATTGTTTTTTTGGCATAAAACAAACTGTCTGCTTTTTGTATGTGCCCCAGTCGCAATGCCTCTGCCACTGTCATTCTGATTGAATCTCCGGTAACAATACGGGGGTCATAAGTAACCCGTTTGCCAAATAAACCATGGCGCACAAAATTCTTATTCACCTTTCTTACTTTTATTTTATCGTAATAACCACCATATTTTTCCTGCAAAATTGCTTTGGCTTCGTCTTCGGTGTAAGGCGACTCTAAAGGAATATTAAATTTACCAATTACCCTGAATGTATTGTGTACTTTATACGGTTTATCATCAAACACCATCACATTGGTTTTACCATCAAATGCCGGGTAACGGTTTTGTAATCCTGCCACTCTCCAGTTAACCCGTTTTCTGTAACTGGCAGTTGCCTGCTCTGCATTAACCGCATATTTTACATTGCCTGTATTTTTTTCGCCATAAAACAATTCCATTTCTGCATCATAATACCTGGCAGGCATAGAAAGATTTATTGTCTTGTTGTTACGCAGCTCCAGTTCAACACTATCTTTTGAAGCGGTTATCTTCACCATACCCCCTGTTACCAATTGGTTGCCATCAGACATGGTGACCAGGTTGGCAGCAATCATATCAGCATAAGAATAAAATTCTTCAACACATATTTTTATTTCTCCGCTTGCCAGTTTTCCATTGGCATCATAAAAAGCTGCAGGCGGTATAGAAAATTTTGTACCTGCATTACAGTTGATCTCGCCACCTTTGGCCGCTTCAATAATAAATTCCTGTACCGGTTTTTTTATGATGCTATAAAAATTATCTAGCGACATTTTGTTATCATTTGCAACGGCAGTCATGTCATTGAAAAAATCGGGGGTTACTGCAGTATCCGGCGCCAAAGAATCTCCCGTGGCAAAAATACTATTTGCTTTATGCTGCATTTGCCGGGCTGGAATATTTGCGGCAGTCACCGGCGTTATTTTTTTTGCTGCAGTATCAAAAGGTTGCGTTGCCGGCTGTTTAACATTAGCTTTTTCTGCTTCTGTATTATTTACCCATTCATTTTTATGATCCGCATTATTTTTAAAGTTCACAAAATATGCTACCAGTGCAATTGCTATAATACCGGCCGCAAACAATAATTTTTTTACCGTGTCATTAAAGAACGATTTTTTCTGTGGCGTAATGGCATCTGGCGCCAGTACAGCCTGCATTTGCTGCCAGTGAGCATCCATCTGGCTAAGGTCGGGCAGTTGTTTATTCTCCAGTTGCCTTAAATTATTTTCAATATGGTTATTATCCTGCTGCATTGGTTTTTAATTCTGTTTGAGTAAATTTTTCAAGTTTAGGTTTTAATAATTTTTTGGCTTCGCTTACATGCCATTTGCTGGTACCATCGCTTATGCCCAGTTGTTCGCCAATCTGTTTGTGCGTAAAGCCTTCATATACGTACAGGTTAAACACCATTGCTGTAGCGCCGGGTAATTGTTTTATCAGTTGCTGAATTTCTTTACCGGAAACGGTATTAAATACTTCAGGGTTAATGCTTGTTTCTTCTTCGTATTTATAAGCATCAAACGGACTAAAAGAATGTTGCTGTTTACAAAAATCGATACAGCAATGCACCACAATGGTTTTCACCCACCCCATTAATCTCCCCTCTTCTTTATAAGTTCCGATGCCTTTAAAAACCTTCAGCATAGCATTGTTATAAATAGTACCGGCGCCGTCAGCATCTCTGGCATAACGGTAACATATCTTTATCATATCAGGATAACATAATTTATACAATTGTTGCTGGCATTGCAGATCGTTGTTTTGGCAGCCTTTTATCAGTATATCAGGGTTTATACTCAAGAATCGCTTTTTAGGTAAAAGTTGGTTCATGTAATATATATAACTGTGTAGTAACAAAAAAGGGTTGGGTAATTTTTTAAATAAATATTGGCAGGCACCCAGATCAGTTTTTTTAATAAATAACTGTACATTAGAATAATGAACCGCAAACATTTTCTTTCTTCTATCATTCCATTGGGTGCCGTATTAACTGCAGCAGGCAATGCGCCAATTATTGACGAGCCGGATACGCCCCTTAAAGTGCCTGCTTATTTAAAAAAAGGCGATACCATTGGCATTACCTGCCCTGCCGGTTTTATTACCCTGGAAGATATTCAGCCTGCGGTACTTAAAATGCAGGAATGGGGTTATTCCATAAAGATCGGCAGCACTGTGGGCAAAAAAGATTTTACGTTTGGCGGCACCGATGAAGAGCGCCGGCAGGACCTGCAACAAATGCTCGATGATAAAACCATCAAAGCAATTATGTGTGCAAGAGGCGGCTATGGTGCCGTACGAATCATTGACGGTATCGATTTTAAAAAATTTGCAGTACACCCCAAATGGATCATCGGCTTCAGTGATATCACGGTAATACATTCGCACCTCAATAAAAATTTCGGTATCGCCTCTATCCATTCTAAAATGTGTAATAGTTTTCCTGCAGACTGGGGCAGGGCCGAACCTGTACAGATTGAAACTATTGAATCGATACAAAAATGTTTATCAGGAGAAAGAATGAAATACACTGCTGTACCCAACGAAGCCAATAAGACCGGTATTGCAGAAGGCATTTTAATTGGCGGCAATTTAAAAACGCTGGAAACATTGGCCGGCAGCAAAAGTGATATTACTACCGATGGTAAAATTTTATTTGCAGAAGATACCGGCGAATATTTATACAGTATCGACCGCATGTTCTGGAACCTGAAACGTACCGGAAAGTTAAGCAAGCTTAAAGCATTGATCATCGGTGGCTTTAAAATAAAACCTGCCGAAGATGTTGCAGATGAATTTGGAAAAAATATTTACGATATTGTTTTAGAAAAAATAAAAGAGTACAACTATCCCGTCATTTTCGATTTTCCGGTAGGGCATCAAAAAAATAATGTTGCATTGAAATGCGGCATCAAACATAAACTTACAGTAAATACATCTTCCGTTTCATTAGAGGAAAGCATAAAATAGTTTCTACTATCGTATATTTCAAACTGCAAAAAAGAAGTCAAGCCTTAAAGGCCTGACTTCTTTAGCAAAAGTGTACATGATCTTAACGCAATAAAATACTGGTACCGTTCTGCACTACTTTCTTTCCATTCCATGGATCAACATAACTCAGTTGCCAGACATAAGTACCGGCTTCAGACCGCACACCTTTACGGGTACCATCCCAGCCTTCGGCAGGATTGTTAGTGGCATAGATCAACTGCCCATAGCGGTTATATACTTTAAACGAAAACTCTTTTGCAAGGTCTGCATTGGTAGGTTTAAGCCTGTCATTATTACCATCATTGTTGGGTGTAAATGCATTGGGTACCATTATCAGGCAGGCGGTCAACACTTTTACAGATATGGCGTCTGAAGCCTTGCAACCATTATTATCTACCTGCAAAGAATAACTGGCAGTAGTCATATCTGTCATTATCTGCGAAGTGGTTGCACCATTGCTCCATAAATAAGTATACCCGGTAATGGCCGCAGGGCCTATCTGCAATGTTGTAGCAGGACATAGTATGGTATCGTTACCTAAATTAAGTTTAGGTACAGCATATATCTGCACCTGTTTACTGGCTACTGTACTGCCACAAAATTTATCTGTTCCGGTAAGTGTTATCGTGTAAACGCCCTGGTTAGGGTAAGTAAACAGTACCGAAGGTTTATCCTGTACGGTCATACCATCACCATCATTCCAGGTATAGGTTAAAATATTGGCGCTGGCCACTTTGGTAAGTGTCATCGATTTATCCGAACAGTATTGCGGTGCCAGGCCTGTAAAATCCATGGTGGCGGCCGCCACTACTTCCAAAACTGTGCCTGCTGTATCTGCACAGCCATAAGTATCCATAGCCACCAATTTGATATTGTAGGTGTTGTTGCTGGTATATGTATGCGCAGGAGGCGTTTGCCCTGCAAACTGTGTATTGTCTCCAAACAACCATACATATTGCAGGTTGGTTCCGTTAGAATTATTGGTAAAATTTACAGGGGTATTGATGCAGGTGGTATCTTTTGGCGTGATGGCAAATGCTGCTTTAAATGAATTGCCTAACGTAACAGCCTGGCTGATCACATCGCTGCAGGAACCATTATCTACGGTTAATTGTATAGTAAGTGATGCTGTTGTAACAGGAAAAAGTTTTGTAACAGTTTGTCCTGTTGCAGTTGAACCATCAGGAAATAACCATGTCCACGAATTGATACCATTACCACCGGCATGTGATAAAATAACCGTATCCGTTGTACAGCCAAATTTTACCTGGCTGGTAAATGCTGCCGAAGGTTTTACCAATGCATTGAATGCAATGGTTTCCGTAATATTCTGCACCGCACTGCAGGTATCAGTGATACCTCCGCCGTTATGTACTACATAATTACCAAAAACATTTACCGGTTGCGCAAACTGTAGTTGTACCCATTTGGTATAGCCTAAAGTACCACAGTTGCCATCGGTAACCGCACCCGTAATATTTACTGCAGAAGGGCCGGTAATACTGTAGCCGCTACCATTAGCATTTACTGACGAACACCTGATAGCATTGCTGTAAAATAATTTTACAAAAGAAGGATTGCATTTATCAAATTGTACCGAATCAAATTTTGGTGCCGGTGCTTTTGTGGTTACAAATGTTTTGTTGGCACCATTGGCCATAAAGGCAAAACAGGTGTCTGCTAATGTGGTGCCATCAGTACCGGGAACAATGGTAACTGCAAAATTGCCGGCAGGCAAAGGATTTTGCAAAGTAAGAACGGCTTGTGTAATATAATTGCCAACACCGCCACAGGTGTAGTTTACATTGCTAATGGGCAATGCACCTGGTGTTATTGAAAATTCATTGGCAGCAGGTGATATGGTGGAACACATCACAGGCCTGTCAAAATTTACCACCAGTTTATCGGGATGACATTCATCAAAAACAACAGATTGAATTGCCGGTGCTACGGTGGTTTGATTGATAGTAAAAGGGATAGTAGTTGCCACGACCTGAAGGCCGCAGGTGTCAATAAAAGTATTACCGTCGGGACCAGCATTAATTACCAGTTGATAATTACCAAATGGTAATGGATTGGTGAGATTAATATGAATCAGGTCGGCTATTGGGTTAGTACCCGTGCAAACGCCTTGCACCGATGTGACAGGGATATTTCCGGGTTGAATAGTAAACTCACTGTTGGAGCCAGAGAAAGTTATTGTATTACACAATACGGGTTTGTCAAGTTTTACATCTAATACCGTTGGTGCACAACCGGTATGGGTTATAGTGTTTACTGCAGCAGGTGTAATTGCCGCAACAGTAAAAGGTATTGATGTGGGCAACATCTCTGTTGTACATGCATTTTCTAAAGTATTTCCATCTATACCGGTACCAATATTTAATTGGTAATTCCCCGGGGTTAACGCAGTTTGAAGATTAATGGTGATATAAGGAATTCCGTTAGCGCCAATATTACAATCGGATACAAGGGCAGCTATAGGATGAGTGCCTGTTGTTATACTAAACTCCGTACCTGTTAACGGGGATATAGTACTACACAAAATATCTTCAGAAAAAGTAACTTTTATTTTAGAAGCATCGCAACCTACTATCCCAACGCTAGTAATAGTTGGAGGTGTATTGTTGTTTAATACTGCAGAACCGGAAAAAGTAATATCGTAACCCAAACCTGTATTAGAATAATTGTTTACCATTAAAATATAATCATGTCCGGTTGTTATAGTGGGCATTGCATTAAATTGAGTGCCTGCTGCACCACCAGCACAATGCACATTAAGTGTTCCGGCAGGTGTGCAACCAGTAGGCCCGGTTTGTCCGCTTAAATTTAATGATACCCTTAACTCCATCAGAAATACATCATTGGGATCATGACCTGTTATATCCATAATCTCCCAATCAAAATCATCCCCTACTCCCAAGGGGGTAAGCAAAAAACCAAGTGTACCGGTTTGATAACAATGAAATTTATACCATGCTGCGTTATCAGAAGTTACAATATTGCCACAGCCAGCGGTTGGATTAGGAATAAGTTGCCCTGTGCAAGTAGTAAGATCTTTTTGACTAAAAGTCAAAGTGCCACAAACAGCAGTTGCAGAAGTTGCTGTTCTCCCCGGCCCCTGGCATGGTTGAGCACTAACACTGAATATGATAGATGATAGTAAGAAGATAAGGAGTAATAAACGCATAAGTAAGTTTTGGATTTGTAAATTTACCCAAAAATCATTCCGCATTTTATAATACTTTGCATAAAATTTACACATGGCAAAAATTCCTCCCTATTTAAAAAAAGGCGACACCATTGGTATTACCTGCCCCGCTGGTTATATGGCTGCAGAAAAAGCACAGACCTGTATTGATGTTTTACAACAGTGGGGATACCAGGTAATGGTGGGTAAAACACTGGGCAGCAGTTCTGTAAATTATTTTTCTGCTACTGATGAAGAGCGAAGAGATGAATTGCAGGCGATGCTGGATGATAAAAATATCAACGCTATTTTATGCGGCCGTGGAGGATATGGTATGGGCAGGATAATTGACACATTGGATTTTACTAAGTTCAAGAAAAACCCTAAATGGATAATAGGATTCAGCGATATTACTGTTTTGCACAGTCATATTTATACCAACTTAAAAATTGCTTCTTTACATGCTCCAATGGCAGCGGCATTTAATGACGGGGAATACAAAAATGAATTCATACGGTCTTTACAAAAAGCTATTGCAGGAAAAAAAGCTACGTATAAAGCGGCGCCACATGAATTTAACACCACGGGAATTACCGGTGGTGAATTGGTAGGTGGTAACCTCTCTTTGCTGGCGCACTTAACCGGCACTCCATCTGATATCAATACCAAAAACAAAATTTTATTTATTGAAGATATCGGTGAATACATTTATAATATCGACCGCATGCTGTACCAGCTTAAACGCAGCGGTAAACTGGATACACTGGCTGGGTTGATCGTTGGTGGTTTTACCGATATGAAAGATACTGAACGGCCTTTTGGAAAAACGGTGTATGAAGCGATCAGGGAAATTATTGCGGAATACGATTACCCGGTTTGCTTTAATTTTCCTGTAAGTCATGGCAAAGAAAACTATGCGCTGAAAGTGGGCGTGAGCTACGAATTAAAAGTTAATGGCAAATTGGTACAGTTAAAAGAAAAATGACAACAATTTGGTAACATGAAAAATTTGGCAACCGCTCTTTCATCATTATAATTTTGTGAAAAATGAACCAACTTTCACAACAGGAGTTGTGGGAAAAAATCCGAAACTTTCAGCTTGATGACCCTGCATCTGCTTTCCCCTTTTCCCGAAAATTAGCACACCAAAACAACTGGACAACCACTTTTACCAACAGGGCAATTGAAGAGTACAAAAAATTTATTTTTCTCTGCTGCATCTCTCCCACCGGCGCATCGCCTTCTGCAATTGTAGATGAAGTATGGCACCTGCACCTTACCTACACCGATAATTACTGGAACCGGTTTTGTAAGAACACTTTATCAAAAGAAATTCATCATCACCCCAGCAAAGGTGGTACTGGTGAGAAAGAAAAGCACGAAAACTGGTATGTGGCAACGTTACTATTGTATGAACAGCAATTTAACAGTAAGCCGCCGCAGGATATCTGGCCCCCTGGCAACGAGATGACAACGGAGATAGAAGAAGACATTTATGAACCCGATTTTTTCAGGCGCCTGCTTTTTCTTTTTGCATCGGTATTGGTACTTTTTATTTTAGGTGTCAATCTTTTTCATACCAAAGGACAAGATTTTTTAGGCTACTATCTTTTTATTTCCCTTGCAGGGTTAGTGGTATTATTAATAACACAACTGCATAAAAACAGCAGGTTAAAAACTATCGTCGGGAATAATATTCCGCAAAAATTTACAGCTTACCAGGTGGCCCGGTTTTTATACGGTAATCATCGTTGTTACCAAACAGCATTGGTAGATCTGTTAAGAAGAGGTATTATACAAACCAGTGGCAACGATTACAAAATTGCAAGGCCAAAAATGTATGTTGCTGAAGGAGATGATAATCCGCTGTTGCAGCCATTGATGCAGCAATTTAATGAGGATGACATTTTTACTTACAATGAAGGTTTGGGATTGATTGACAGGGATACCGTTTTGCACCCCGGCCTGGAACGATTGCACCGGCTTTCTAAAAAAGTGGATTATTTAAAACTGATCGTTCCCGGTATTGTTTTACTGGTTGGCTTTGCAAGGTTTTTACAAGGCATGGCCAATGATAAACCGGTAGGCCTGCTGGTATTTGAAATGGGGGCATTCGGTTTTATTGCACTGGCAATTTTGCAGTACTTTTCTTATACCAAAACAGTAAGGCAACACCTGGGTGTTTACTGGGACGAACAAAACAGTTACGGGCAAAGCAGTAACGTAATTAACAACTTTACCATTTTAGGCGCTGCAGCCATTGCAGGTTTTGCAGAGTACAGTGTATTAAAAAATGTATTCCATTCGTTTAGTGCAAAGGAAAAAAGATATTCAGGCGATGGTTCGGCAGGCTGCAGCAGCGGTTGCGGCAGCAGTTGTGGTGGTAGCGGTTGCGGCGGAGGAGGATGCGGCGGCTGTGGCGGCGGTGATTAAATTAATTTTTCAATAAGCTATCCAGCTTTTGTTTATACAGATCAAAACCGGCCAGGTTATGATGTGTACCGCCTTCGATGGTTATAAATTCATCCGTTGGTTTTAAAACAGTTTTTAATTTTGATGCACAACGGTATGGTATTACCCAATCGTTGGTACCATGAAAAATGGTAACGGGATATTTAGCCTGTTGCAGATATTTATTGGTAGGAATTTTATAGCTGATCATACTTTGCGTAGGATACATAAAAGCATAGGCTGCAAATACATCAGGAATGCTATAGTAGGGTGTTTCAAGAATTAACCTTTTACAACCTGTTTGCGACGCTACATAAGCAGCAATGCCCGAGCCCAGTGATTTACCATATAAAATAACACTGTCTTTACCAAACCTGCTCAATGCCATGCGTTGTACTTCCAATGCCTGCCGGTATAATTTTTCTTCGGTTATTGTTCCGGTACTTTTTCCATACCCGGGATAATCCTCCATCCACACTTCATAACCGCTTTTAGTAAAGACATTTACAAATTTTGCATAGCGTTCAATATTTTGTTTGTTGCCATGAAAATATACTACCACTCCTTTTCTTACTGAATCAGCGGGAAAAAATTTTACCATGCTCATGGTATCAGTTTCATTAAAAGGAATCTTTATTTCGCTAAAGGGTACACTAAAATGAAACAGATGGCCGGCAGCCAGTTTTTCCGGTTTGAATAAAATAAATTCCTGTAAAAAAAACATGGCCGTACCAATTACGAAGTACAGCAGTACCATTATTTTTAACCAACGGAAGCCTTTTTTCTTCTTCATTATACAAAAGTAAGGGAAAGAGAAGCTACAAGGGAAAAGCCCAAGGGGCAAGCAAGCTACAACCAGTAGAATACTTATCCCTTGCAGCTCTTCCCCTATTCCCTTTTTTACTGCTCCCCTTTGTCACACCTGCAAAATGTCCCTGATAAAATTATGGTATTCCGGAAAAGTGGGCAGGTTATTGTGTTTGCCGCCATGTATCCTTATCAATGTAATTTTTCTTGGGTTGAGTTGCTGCAATTTTTCACTGTTACTGATGGGAATTAAGAAATCCCTGGTGCCGTGTAAAATGTATGTATGGCAATTTACTTTTGGTAACCACTTATCGGTACGCAAGTGAAAACGTAAAATATATTTCACCGGCAGTATGGGTAAAAAACGTTCAATGGTTTTTTTAAAACTAAAATACGGTGCGTCTAAAATTAAATAGCGTGGGGTATTATCTGCCGCCAGCTTTGCGGCAAAACCGCTGCCTAAACTTCTGCCATATATAACCAGGTGATTTTGCGGATAGGTTTTAGTAAGCGTATCATACACAAACTGCATATCATTCAGCATATCTTTTTCGTTGCGCTTGCCGGTGCTTTTGCCGAAACCACGGTAATCCACCAGCACCACATCATATTTATAGCGGTAGAAATCTTTGGCATATTTTGCCCAGCCTTTTATGCTGCGGCTATTGCCATGA
The DNA here is from genome assembly GCF_054783275.1 of Ferruginibacter profundus. NCBI lineage: Bacteria > Pseudomonadati > Bacteroidota > Chitinophagia > Chitinophagales > Chitinophagaceae > Ferruginibacter > Ferruginibacter profundus. The sequence goes on from NZ_BAAGQW010000002.1 coordinate 1,438,447, forward strand.
AAATATAAAATAAGGCCCGAAGGATTTTCTGTATAAAAATGTAAGCCATTTATCCGTACCCCTTCTTCCACATCAAAAAATAATTCCCTGAAGGGGGCATCGTATTTGTAAATAAAATCCTGCCGTAGCTTTTCCGGTTTAAAAATAAATTTTTCCTGCGCAAAATAAATAACCACAGAAAGTACCACAATACCTGCAATGATATAGAGAATAATGTGAAGCAAGGTTTAGTTGATGGTTGATGTTTTATGGTTAAATGCCGAGTGTTAAATTAGTCATTCTATTCAACATCGCAAACAGCAGACTTTAAACAGCAAATGCTTTCTTCCATCCCTCAGTACCGCCTATAAGATTAAACAGGTTGGTAAAAGGATATTTTTCCTGCAGCCTTTGAATAGCGATCTGGCTGCGGATGCCTTTGCGGCAATAGATAATTACAGGTTTATCAGTAGCAATTTTTTCTACCTGCTGTACAATTTCTCCCAGCGGAATCAGTTCTCCGCCAATATTGAATTCTTCATGTTCTTCCGGCTCTCTTACATCTATCAGTTGAAGATCTTCTTTGCTATTAATTTTTTGAGAGAGCGCCGTTGCTGTTATTGATTGCATAATTGTTTGTATTAAAGCTTACTGATCTAAATCCACCTCCACTGTAAGCACCTCTTTTTTAACCTTTACTGTATCCACTGTATAAGTAATTTCCATATTGATTTTTTGTGGAGATTTTTCGGTTATCACAACTTTTTTTATGTTCCCCGCAAACAGCTCCATATCACCAACCTCATATTTATCACTCAGTACAATTTTCTCTTCAAATAGCCCTTTTTTTATAAACAGGTCGGGCAGGCTTTCGAATTTTGACATAAAACGCCGTACATATTCTACCCTGTATTTATCATCATTGTAAAACACTGTTTTTTCAGTATTGTACGTAATATCAAAAATAACAGCTGTAGCAAAAACTGTTTGCACAAATACCAGTACCATAAAAATACCAAATGGTCTTCCCTTATACCACCACACACATAACAAACCTGTAATGGCAGTTGCAATAAAAATGATACTGGTGGATCGATATCCCCTCCAGTAAATATTAAAGGGCGCAAGTATAAAAGTAGAAATAAAAAGCAGTAACAGGAAAAGATGAATGCCCATTAATATCCTGTATACAGCAGGTGGCAGATAAATGCCCATGTTAGCAAATAGATACCGGGCACCTATAACTACCAACGCAATTAAAAGTAATACAACCGGTATTAAGAACATACGGTAGCTTTTATACAATAACAACCGTTATTTATGATGCATAGTCTTCTTCCTCTTCGTCGGTATAAATTCTTGTCAGTTTCAATTTACTCACCGGCGCCACTATCAGCGGAAATTTTTCTACCTGCACTTTACTTTGTTCCAGCCCAAAACCTTTTTCTTCGCTCAGCGATACTTCTTTTACCCAGAAGTACAACCGCATGATCAGTTTTTCAAAGAAAGGCAATTCATTATCCTGCGATAAAAATTTCTCCATTACCACAAATTGAAAATCGCCGGTTACATTATTACGTTGCTGACTTTCGTAACGGCTGGTTACATTCACTTCACGATTGGCTACCAGGTCTTCCACCACTTTTTTAAACATCAGATTAATTCTTGGCGCAATCCTGAAACCAAGGCGGAATTCCACACGGATGATATCATTGGGAATAATATGCTCTACCGAATATTCAGACGTATAAGGATCATCTAAGGTATCCACGTGCACAAACCAGTAAATGTCGGCACGTTTGGGTTTACCACTTAGTATGCTGTAAATAATTTTATGTTCAATTTCTTTAGGGTTATTAGCACTGGTCAAGTACACCAAATGCGTGGCATATTTGGGTACGGTAACATCGTTACTCAACTCTTCCAGTTTAGGAATATATTCTTCCAGCCTTACAAACTCCACGTAACGGTTTTTAATTTTACGGGCCCTGTACCAAACATACATTACTGCAAATAAACCACCGCCTACAACTAAAGTAACATACCCGCCATGAGGGAATTTATCTAAGTTGGCAATTAAGAAACTGATCTCGATGGTTAAAAAAACTGACAGGAATAAATAGATGAGTATGGGCTTCACCCTTCGGGAGATCATGTAATTGGAAAATAAAATAGTGGTGGCTAACATACACAAGGTGATGGCCAAACCATAAGCCGCACCCATGGCACTGGATGTTTGAAAGTATAATACGATGCCCACACAACCTGCAAATAATAAAGTATTGATACCCGGTATAAACAACTGCCCTTTTGCTTCAGTAGGATAAATGATCTTCATTTTTGGCCACAGGTTAAGGCGTATCGCTTCACTGATCAAAGTAAACGAACCGCTGATCAATGCCTGGCTGGCAATAATAGCGGCAGCGGTGGCAATGATAATTCCCGTTACCAAAAACCACTCGGGCATTACTTCAAAAAAAGGATTTTTCATAGCAATGGCACCGGGTATCTTTTTTACCAGGTCGCTGGTAGCATATATTTTACCTTCGTTATGCAGCAACCATGCGCCCTGGCCCAGGTAATTTAATATCAGGCAGATCTTTACAAATACCCAGGTATAACGGATATTGGCCCTGCCGGTGTGCCCAAGATCGCTGTACAATGCCTCGGCACCCGTGGTACATAAAAACACGGCCCCCAATAGCCAGAAACCCTTGGGGTAGGTGACTAAAATATCGATAGCATAATAAGGGTTGAAGGCTTTTAAAATTCCCCATTCATCGGAGATATGCGATAGGCCCAGAATGGCCAGCATCATAAACCATATCAGCATGATGGGGCCAAACATTTTACCAATGCTGGCGGTACCAAACTGCTGCATAAAAAATAATACCGTAAGTATACCCAGGATAATTAAAATGATAGTTTGCTCCGTGATATTTTCCAGCCCCGGAATATTCTTCATACCTTCTACTGCAGAAGCTACTGAGATGGGCGGTGTGATCATACCATCTGCAAGCAAGGCGGCACCGCCGATCATAGCAGGAATTACCAGCCATTTTTTTTGCCTGCGCACCAATGTATATAAAGAGAAGATACCACCTTCTCCCCGGTTATCGGCCCTTAATGTAAGTGCCACATACTTAATGGTGGTCTGCAAAGTCAGCGTCCATATTATACAGGAAAGGCCGCCAATGATCAGCAGCGGTTCAATTTTTTTACCATTGATAATTTCACTGAATACATAAAGCGGGGAGGTACCGATATCGCCGTAAATAATTCCCAGGGCAACAATTAATCCTGCTGCGGTAACCTTGTTAACATGTTTGGACACTTCAAAAAATTTTAACGTTCATAAAGAATGGCGGCGCAAGATAGGCAACCTGCATCATTCCGGCATTATGGCCTGCTGGCAAACAGTACCGTAATCCTTAACAACGTACTACCGGCGGTTTCATTGCTGTATAGTAAGCCGTTTTTAAAAAACAGCTACAAATGTAGATTGAAAATGAATATAAGAGGCGGATTATTTTTGTTTTAAGAACGCCCGGCCGGCTACCTGTTTTACTACAGAAAGCAATACAGCGGCGGTGTTTTTTGCAGGCTGCACACCATATACTGCCCAGGTAGCCCAGGAGCAGGGAAAATATAGCAGTTTGACCGGGTGCTTCTTCAGCAAAAAACCACCCTGACTATGTTTATAACTTGCAGCACCGGATGAAGAATTGAAAAAAAGGCAGCACGCCATTTTAAAATCACCCCATAACAGGAAAAGCTACTTTTAACTCACACCCCTTGCCTGGCTGAGAAGCAAAATCGGCTGTACCGTTATACATTGCCGCACGGCTTTTAATATTATCCACCCCGATACCGTCTTGCTTTTTTAAAATATCAAATCCAACTCCATCATCAATAATGGCAAGCTGTACCATTTTTTTATTTTGCAGCAGTTTGATGGTGATTTTTTTAGCCTTTGCATGCTTGATAATATTATTCAGTTGCTCCTGTACAATCCTGAAAATATTCAGCTTGAGTTTTTCATGCACGCTTTTTTCGTTAAAAGAATATAGTGCACATTTTATTTTTAATGAACTTACTTCCATGGTATCGTCTGCAATATTTTCGATGGCTGCACGAAGCCCGAGATTTTTAATAATATCTGTAGAAAGTCCTTTACTTAACCTTCTTATTTCTTCAATGGCTGTAAGCGTATACTCAGAAGAACGGCTTAAGTACATTGCTGTATTAGGCCCTCCTTTTTTTGCCATTTCAAGATACATTCTTGATGCACCCAGTAACTGGTTAATATTATCATGCAGTTCTTTACCAATATTGGAACGTTCCATTTCTTTGGCATCTTCTGTAGCATCTGTAATTTGTTTTTCCTTCAGCCTTATTTCGTGATCCAGTTTGTCTTCCAGTTCTTTCTGGCGGCTAAGGTCCTGCATGGCACCAATCATGCGATAAGCTTTACCTGATGCATCCCTGATAATACTTGCCCTTACAAATACTTTTGCAACAGAACCATTGGCCCTTGTAACCCGATAGGCATGCTCCCAATGCGTAGTGTAAGAAATAATAGCCTGGTGTAATTCCTGTTCAATTATTTTTTTATCCTCCGGATGCAGGTAATTACTCCAGTCGGTGATCATATTGCCTTTATTATTTTCAATATGGTAGCCAAACAATTCTTCAAAACCTTCGCCAATAAATACATCATTAGTGGTTAAGTTCCAATCCCATATCACATCAAAAGAAAGCCTGGCAGCCAGTAAAAATTTTTTGCTGTCTTGTTCGTGTATGGCAATTTGTTCCTGCAGCTTTTTTTCCAGGTCCTGCACACTGCTCACGTCCTGTATGGCGCCTATTAAACGTATGGCTTTCCCTTCATCATCTCTTACAATACTTGCCCTGCTTATGGTAGCAGCTATTGAGCCATCACGGCGTTTAAACATAAAACTATCATCCCAGGTTTTGCTGCCCGAAGCAACAGCCTCCGATAATTTATGTTCCACCGCTTCTTTTTCTTCTTTAACGAGGCAACTGCAAAAATCACTGAAGGCCATTGTATTATTCTTTAGCTTATAGCCAAATACTTCCGCAATACTATCACCCACATAGATCTGCCCTGTAGTAGTATCCCAATCCCACATTACGTCGTAAGAGGATTGAGCAATATATTTTATCCATTCATTATTTTCCGCCAGCATAGCATCCGCTTTTGCCAGTGCTTCAGCAATATTATCGTCAACAATTTTTTGTTTTTTCGCGTCAATATTTTTTTGTTTCGATTTTGCAATAACAATATTATCCGCCACTATTTTTTCATTTTTCACATCTATTGCTTTCTGCTTTGATTTTGCGATGACGATATTATCCGCCACTGTTTTTTCCTTTTTCACATCTATCGCTTTTTGTTTCATGGCTACCAGTTCAATATCCTCGGCCACAACTTTTGCTTTACGGCTATCAATGTTTTTTTGATCCAGCAAACGTTCTGTTACATCTGTAATAGTGGTGATCGATTTTTCAAGACCATTTTCTCCTATAAAAACAGCAGAAGTAATTTCGCAGGGTAACGGCTTGCCACTTTTTTTTATAGCAAATACCATGGCTTTGGATTGGCCTTCAGCAGTTCTTTGCTTCAGCATTTTTTTAAAACTGTGCTCTTTAATATCAAAAATATCTGCCCGCTTTTTAGTAAGTAATTCTTTTTTAGAATAGCCCAGCAGTTTGCTGCAGGCATTATTCACCATTATTATTTTACCGGTGCTAACTACAATTATAACATTGGCCTGTGCCACATTATCAAATGCAAGGTGACTAAGATTGCCGGTAGCATGGATTGCAGCAGGCCTTTTATCAGCCATGGTGGTTTGGTTGCTGATGCCCTGGGAAGCTTTACTCATAAACATATAAGGTTAATGAGTAAGGTATCACAATAATTGTATCCGGTTCTTATACAATATTTTGAAATACTTGCATAATTCACACATTTACCTGAACGCTACTTAAGTTTACCGCTGTTTCTGCTGTGTATTTTACAAAATAATATGCGGATTGTTTTAAAACGAGCTAAAACCAGTGTATTACTAACAATCACATATACACGCTGTCAACTCATACTGTATACTTTTTTTGATGTGGCGATCACAAAATCAAGCGACCTTCTCCCTGCGCCTTCAATCAAAAGAAAAAGGCAACAAAGTATTTGAGCATAATCCGAGCGTATTTCATGTAGTACGGCCCATATACCCACTTTTGGCGGTGCCGGTGGCAAAGGCAACGGGCTGGTACCCAAATACAATGCAATTTTTGTGGTAAGTACTGCTACTATCATTTGTATAATAAAATAAAAGGAGGTAATTCTTGTGAATAAACCTGCTATTAATAATATGCCGCCAATAATTTCGCCGAAGGCTATTATATGGGCCGTAGTTTCGGGGAATGCAAAACCTAATTTGGTAAACCTGCCCACGCCCTGGTTTACGTAAACGAATTTTAAAATACCTTCCCAAAAAAACACGCTGCCCGCCATCAGGCGGATAATTGCTATAGAAGATGGGCCTGTTACAGGCGGATGCAGAAACCAATTGATCATTTTTTTCATGACTAAAATCTTTAAATGTAAATAGATGACGCAAACATCATGCGTTGCCAGCTTTATCACAAAACATTTACAGTATCTACTCATTTTACCTGATTAAATGCCCGTTTATCAGGATTTTTGCCTGCATAATGTAAAAAATTATAAAACCTGGAGGTGCTGATTACCTTTGACAAATATTTATTGTGAAAACAAAGGCTATCATATATCATTGCATCTTTTGGGCGGCGCTGTATTTGTTCTGGGTCGTTGTTTTCAGGAGCTACTCAGTTGCTGTAACCAAAACAATGACCATTGAATTTTGCTATTTAATCTTTATTACCGCCGATTATTATGCTATCAGTAATTGTATCGTGCCTCAATTGCTGCAAAAAAAGAAATACATTTTTTTTGTTATTGCCTTAATTGCGCTCATTACATTTTCCGGATGGCTACGAACATTAGTTGCCATGCAAATGAACCTGCATTATTTTCATCCCGCCACGGCAATTGATTTTGCCACCCTGTTCGTCAACTCTATATTCAACATATCATTCTGGGTACTGCTGGTTACGCTTGGTAAAATGCTGATCGACCACATTCAAACGCAGCAACAACTGGAATTACTGGAAAAGGAACGCATAAAAAATGAACTGGATTATTTAAAGGCGCAAATCAATCCGCATGCATTGTTTAATTCATTGAATACCGTGTATGGGTCTATTGATAAGAACAACCAGGCTGCCAGGAATATTTTATTGCAATTTTCTGAATTACTCCGCTACCAGCTTTATGATTGCAGTGCAGAAAAAATTGCATTGGAAAAAGAGATAGCGTATATAAAAAATTATATTGCCTTTCATCGGTTGCGTAAAGACGAACGCTTAATTGTAACCATTGATATCGTTGCTATTGAGCCGGGGTTAACCATCGCTCCGCTTCTGTTAATAGTGCTTATAGAAAATGCCTTTAAATTTGTGAGCAGTTGTACAGAAAAAGAAAATACGATCAGCATTGCCATTAGTGTTGAGAATAAAAAACTAAAAACCTTTTTTGCTAACACCAAAGAAATACTGCACCATACAACAGTTGCAAATTCCGGCGGCATCGGTATCAGTAATTTAAAAAGACGACTGGCATTACTATACCCGGGAAAACATGAGCTCTTTATTACAAACAGCGATACTATTTACGAAACCCATTTAAATATAGACCTGTCATGAAACTGAAATGTATTATCATCGATGATGAGCCTGTGGCAAGAAAAATATTACAGGAATTTATTGAAGAGATCGATTACCTGGAATTAACAGGGCAGGCAGAATCGCCATTGAAAGCAATACCCTTGCTGGAAAGAGATAGTATTGACCTTATTTTTCTGGATATCAATATGCCCAGGATAAATGGCATTGATTTTTTAAAAACGGCAACACTTAAAGCACAAATCATCATTACCACAGCCTATTCTGACTATGCCGTAGAAGCATACGGGTTGGATGTACTGGATTACCTGGTAAAGCCGATTGCTTTCAATCGCTTTTTAAAAGCCTGTAATAAAGCCAGGGAAGCCATTGTATTAAAAAGTGCCGCCACTGAACAAGCTGCTACTATCAACGACCACTTTTTTATTAAATGTAATAACCAGATTGAAAAAATATTTTATAACGAGCTGGTGTATGCAGAAGCAATGCTGAATTATGTAATGCTGTACACCACTTCAAAAAAGCTGATGGTGTATATCACTATAAAAAGTTTAGAAGATCAATTACCGGCCGGTATCTTTATAAAAGTACACAAATCATTTATTGTAAACCTGCACAAAATAAAAAGTATAGAGGGCAATACGCTGGATATGGGTATTGAAAAGATCGCCATTAGCCAGAATTTAAGAGAGAAAGTGATGGGTGATATAATAAAGGATAAGATGATAAAGCGGTAACAACCTGCTAAAACAAACAGCCCCCCGATACATCGGGGGGCCACACAAACATACCAAATACAAAACTTCGTATATAATACCCTGTGAGTAACCTCACAAAGCAAAAAATATTAATCGGGTTTCTTTCCTTCTAAAAAGGTGTTGATAGTACTGATCTCTGCCTGGTTATTATCGTCGGACTTTACAGTATAATTACTGTAAAAATTTTCTACGTCTGCAATGGAATTATGTAATTCCATATTGCGGCGAAGGTAAGCTGGCACCGTTTCAAACTCATTATTCGGATCGGCTGCATTGATGTTGAATGACAAATTACGCAGCTTCGCAATGCGTTCCATAGCCCGGCGCCTGAGTTCTTCTGTTTCGTCCTGCGGTGCAGGCTCCTCAACATCAGACATCATGATGGGCTGAGTTTGTTGTACAAGTTGCTCTTCCTCCGCCGCTTGATGGGATTTAACCACCAGTTGCATTTCAATTTCAGGTTCGTCGGCCTTTATTGTTAACTGCATTGGCGGTAGCTCCTCGGTAGAATTGGATTCTGGTTTAGGCTGTTCCTCCACATAGATCTGTGATGGCTTTGCCAATTTAACCCCCGACGAAGGGGCATTGCTAGCTTCTTTATTCGTTGCTGAAATATTTGTTTGAACGCTGGTTTTGCTAACGGGTTTTTCTGCGGGTACCGGAGTTGTGGGTATATCAAACGCCACTACAGGTGTTTGATCTGCGGCCGAAGATATTTCAAAAAACACTGGCGCTTCTTCAATTTTTTCCCCAGTAGTTTTACGTGGTAATTCCACTTTTGTTTGTTCAATTTTTGTTTCAATTAATTTTGGCATCATTTCATCTTCCATCACCTGCATTACAGGTGTTTCGCTAATTTCTGCAATAGCCTGTTCTTCTTCTTTTTCATCAAATTGTAAGGTAGGTTGATGTACAGGTTTCATCATTTTGCTAACAGGCTGCTCTTTCACCGGCATCTCCAGTTGCATTACAATTTTATCTGTTTTCTTTTCTTCTTCCACTACCTCTGTTTTCTTTTCAAACGGATCTTTATGTTCAAAACCTGTAGCTATTAGTGTAATGCCTATCTCGCTGCCTAAAGTATTATCGTACCCCAGGCCTAATATCACATCTGTATCCTCTCCTGCATTACTCAATAAATAATTCTGAATCACTTCCACTTCATCCATGGTAAATTCATGCTCGCCTTCGGCAGAATTGATATTGATCAATATCCATTTTGCACCACGGATATCGTTATCATTCAGCAACGGAGAGTTCAATGCATTTTCAATAGCCAGCTGTGCCCTGTTTTCGCCTGCGGCAGATGCACTACCCAAAATAGCCACACCACCATTACTCATTACTGTGCATACATCGGCAAAATCCACATTGATCTGGCCGGTACTATTAATAACATCAGTGATACATTTTGCTGCTGTAGCCAAAACATTGTCGGCTTTAGCAAAAGCTTCCTTCATTTTTAAATTACCAAACTGGTGACGGAGTTTATCATTACTGATCACCAATAAAGTATCCACATGATTTTTCAACAGCATAATACCTTCTTCTGCCTGTGCAATTCTTTTCTTTCCTTCATAAGCAAAAGGCGTGGTAACAATACCAACCGTAAGTATGCCTAAATCTTTACAGATTTTTGCAAGAATAGGCGCACCACCTGTACCTGTACCACCACCCATACCGGCAGTGATAAAAGCCATCTTGGTATTTACTTCCAGTATGCGTTTTATTTCTTCCAGACTTTCTTCGGTGGCCTGCCTGCCAATGGCAGGATTAGCGCCTGCACCTAAACCCTGTGTAAGGTGTGGGCCCAGCTGAATTTTGTTAGGCACTTTACTCTGCGAAATAGCTTGCGCATCGGTATTACAAATAATGAAGTTTACGCCTTCAATATTTTGTGAGAACATGTGGTTTACTGCATTACTGCCTCCCCCGCCAACACCTATCACCTTAATGATGGAAGACTGTTCTTTTGGCAAATCAAAATGTATCATAATCGTTTATTTGTGGGTTAGTACTTGTATATATCGAATTTGCAAATAGTGAATGTTCCTGTTTATTATGCTGTAACTAGTACAGCATTGCTCATTCACCAATCACTATTCACCATTCACGTCATTATAATTTAGCGTCTTCTTCTTCTTTAAATAAATCTATCAGGCCGTTTTTAAATCCGTCCATAAAGCCTTTTAATGTTTTACGTTGTTTTGTTTTTACCGGTTTAATTTCATCGGCTGTCACATCTAATACCTCATCAACCGGTTGCTGTTGCAGGCTTTCCGGCACTTCTACTTTTCTGAAAGTTTCTTCAAACTGTTTGTTTTTATTTTCGTAGTCGTTGTAGCCTTTTAATATTAAACCAATACAGGTGCTGTACATCGGCTTAGCCAATTCATCAATATGGCCCGATGCCAGGTGTTCGTTGGGATAACCAATCCTTGCATTCAACCCGGTAACATATTCTGTTAACTGAATTAAATGTTTTAACTGGGATCCACCACCGGTTAAGATGATACCACCATTTAACATCCTGGTATCTAAACCAACCTGTTTTAAATGATAGGTTACAAAATCCATGATCTCACTCATACGTGCCTGTATGATTGCCGCTAAATTCTTTACAGAAATTTCTTTTGGCGCCATACCACGCAATCCTGGTATAGTGATAAATGCATTTGATTTTGCTTCATCGCTTAAGGCACTGCCAAACTGCACTTTCATTTGCTCGGCCTGTGTTTTTAAAACACCCAAACCGGTTTTAATATCGTTGGTAATATTTTCACCACCGAAAGGGATAACCGCAGTATGCTTTAAAATACCTTCGTAAAAAACAGCAAGATCGGTGGTACCACCACCAATATCCACAATAGCAACACCGGCTTCCAGGTCCTGGTCGCACATTACTGCTGCTGCAGAAGCTAAGGGTTGCAATACCAAATCTTTGGTTTGCAAACCAGCTTTCTCCACACTGCGATTGATATTACGAATGGCATTTTTATCGCCTGTTATAATATGGAAATTAGCCCCCACTTTTACACCACTGTACCCGATGGGGTTAGGGATATTCTGAAAATTATCCACGGTAAATTCCTGTGGAATAACATCAATGATCTGGTCACCTGCAGGAATATAGGTACGATACTGATCTGCGATCAGGCGGTCAATTTCTCCCTGGCTGATCTCATCTTCTACTGCCTGGCGCACAATATCACCACGGGTTTGTAAACTTTTTATATGATGGCCAGCAATACCTACATACACTTCTCCTATTTCTAAATTAGGGTTACTGTCGTAGCAATTCTTTAATGCCATTTCAATGGCTTTGATGGTTTGATCGATGTTCAACACCATGCCGTGTTGTACACCGTTACTATTGGCACGGCCAAAACCGAGTATCTCCAGTTTGCCGTATTCATTTTTGCGACCGGCGATAGCAGCAATCTTTGTGGTGCCGATATCCAGGCCTACAATGATGGGTTGTTCGTGATTCATAATTGTATGTATTTGTGTGTTTGTGTCTGGTTTAATGGTTCATGGTTGGTGGTTCATGGCAGCGCCTGGAAATTTATAGCGCTTTACAATGAACTATTAACTATGAGCTGTTTTAATAATCATTTTTAATTGGTTTGCCTGGCATTACAACTTTTGGTTTTCCGGCTGCAGGTTTTGCTTCTACCGGCTTTGGTTTTACAGGATTGGTGATTGGTTTTTTTACAAGGTTTGGATTGGGTTTTGTTGCCGCAGGTTTTGTTCCGGCAGCTACCGGCATTGGCTTTTTAGCAGGAACCGGATTGGATACCACCGGTTTTGCAGCGGCTGGTTTTACAGGGGGTAACGGATTAGTAACCGGTTTTGCGGCCGGCTGATTGTTCACTGGCTTTAGAGGTGATTCGTTTGTGGTATTATTAGTTTCAAAATTATCTTCCCGCTGAATGGATTGTTGTATCATACTGCTATCGGCAGTATTGTTATTATTATCCTGCAAAATGGTTTGCAAAGAATCTTCCGCCTGTTGCGCTGCATTGGCGGCAATTATCTGCATGATCTGTAATGTTCTTACCGAATCCGCGGTTTTATCTTCGGCCCCTCTTCTTCTTGCCACCACCTGGCCTTTATATTGCACATTGATCACACTATATTTACTCCAGCCGCCTTTTACCATCACTTGTTTATAAAATAGTTCCAGCTTATTAAATTTATCTTCTGCTGCAGTGGCATCACCAAAAACAATTAACTGGCTACCGATCTTGGGGATCATTTCAAAATTTCTTTCCGGTGTTATATCCACCTGGTCAATCATCGCCATGCGGAAAGAATCTTTCTGAATGGCAAGGCTGATCACTTTCACATCATTTAATAAACTGCTGTCCGCCGCAGATAATACAATCTGGTCAGTAGGAAAACCGGTGAACACCGGTAACCTTGCTGAAAATTTATCGCTCAGTGGCAACATCGCTAATGCCGTATCAATATAGAATGAAGCGTTACCCGTTGTAAAAACTCTTGCCACAGGCTCCCTCTCCTGCAGGTTTACTTTTAAACTATCATTGTTATCAAAGAACAGTTCTGCATTTTTCACCCACTTACTCTTCTCCAGTTCGGCCTCTATTTTTCTCAGGTTAAAAGAAGCCAGGGATTTACCCTTTGCATTTCCGTTAGTTATTTTTTGTATTGTATTCAGGATGTCTTCCTCGTCTACAAATTTGGGACCATCTGTATTTTCAATGCCGGATATTTTTATGGCTACCCCTTTACATTTTGCAGCATCTTTTTTATTGATGCCTGCAACCAGCAATACAGTTGTGCCTGTGCCAACGGTTACCCATAGCACAGCCAAAAGAATTTTTTTAATACTGTATCGTTTTTTTTCGCTCATCCTGTTTAACCGCTATCGGGGTTTTCAACCGCCGACAGAGTTTAGTTACTTTTTATTAGTCAGAATATTTTTTATTGGTTCAACTAATGTGTCTATATCTCCTGCGCCAGCTGTAATTAAAAAATCATTCCTTCCATAACCGGCATATGCATATTCAATCCAGTCCAATAATTCTTCTTTAGATTTATAAATAACCCCTTTCCCTTCTTCCATCTTATTTAAGACCAGTTCACTTGTAACACCTTCCATTGGCAATTCTCTTGCAGGATAAATTGGTAACAAGTAAACCTCATCTGCCAAATTCAGCGCTTCAGCAAATCCATCAGCAAAGTCTTTTGTCCTGCTGTACAAGTGTGGCTGAAATGCAATGGCAATTTCCCGTTCCGGAAACAAAGTTTTTGCTCCTGTTATCAATGCCCTTAGCTCATCAGGATGATGTGCATAATCATCAATATAAATAAACACATCATTTTTTACTATGTACTCAAACCTTCGCTTCACTCCTTTAAAAGAACTAACTGCCGCTTTAATTTTCTCATCCTCTATTTCCAGTTGGTGTGCCACAGCAATGGCCGCAACCATGTTTTCAATATTGTGCATGCCCCCCATATTCAGCACCACATCATGCAACTGCCAGTTTTTTGTTATCACATCAAACTGGTAACTGCCATTATTCATTTTGATGTTTGCCGCATACGCATCAGCTTTATCATTATTGAAATGATAGGTCAGATGGTTCGATGCTTTTAATTCATCACTTCTCTTTAATCCGAACTTACTCAGCAGCAAACCGCCATCTTTAACTCTTGCAGAAAAATCGATGAATGCCTGTTCTACATTTTCCGCTGTACCATAAATATCCAGGTGGTCCGGGTCCATTGCGGTGATGATCGCCACATCAGGACTTAATTTCAAAAAACTTCTGTCGTACTCATCTGCTTCCACCACACAAACATTTTTTTCGCTGCTCCAGAAATTGCTATTGTAGTTTACTGCAATACCGCCTAAAAAAGCATTGCAACCATAACCACTGTGTTGCAATATGTGCGCCACCATTGTACTGGTAGTTGTTTTGCCATGTGTACCTGCCACACAAATATTAAAAGAACTGTTGGTGATGGCACCCAATACATCACTGCGTTTTACTACAGTGTAATTATTTTCCCTGTAATAGTTTAACTCCTTATGATCTTTTGGAACCGCCGGAGTATAAACTACCAACTGCGCATCTTTGTCAATGAACTCAATATTATCCTGGTAATGAACAGGTATACCTTCACTTACCAATTGCTTTGTAAGTACCGTTTCTGTTTTATCGTAACCGCTTACTGCCACTGCTTTAGATTTAAAATACCTTGCCAAAGCACTCATGCCAATACCTCCGATCCCTACAAAATATATCCTCGTTATTTTATTTAATTCAATCACTGTATAGTATTCAATATTTCCTTTGCAATAATTTCATCGGCATTGGTGATACCCAGTTTGCCGATGTTTGCTTTTAATTCGTTTTGTTGTTGTTCATTCTTTGATAAACTGATAATGGTGGTCACCAATTGATTTAACGCCTCACTGTCTTTTACCATTATGCCGGCATTTTTATTAACTAAATTTTGTGCATTTACCGTCTGGTGATCTTCGGCTGCAAAAGGATAAGGTACCAGCACCGCCGCCTTTTTCTCCACACATAATTCCGCAATGGACATGGCCCCACTCCTGCTGATCACCACATCGCCTGCTGCATAAGCATATTCCATTTGCGTAATAAAATCATTTGCCCGGATATTATTTTTACCTGCAGCTGATTGTTTAGCTTTTTCTGCATAGGGTTTACCCGTTTGCCATATCAGTTGCAGTCCATTCTTTTCAAACTCATTTATATTTTTATCTATCGCTTCATTAATACTCCTTGCACCCAGGCTGCCACCAATGGATAGAATGGTTTTTTTTGCCGGATCTAGTCCAAAAAATTTAATACCTTCTTCCCTGCTCACCTTGCTTTGTGATATGCTTGCCCTTACCGGGTTTCCTGTGATCATTATTTTTTCTTTCGGGAAAAATTTTTCCATACCATCACTGGCTACAAATATCCGGGTGGCTTTTTTACCCAGCATGATATTGCTTTTGCCGGCAAAGGAGTTGCTTTCGTGTATAAACGTTTTGATCTTTTTTGATTGAGCATAACGCAATACCGGGAAGCTGGAATAACCACCAACGCCTATTACAGCAGTTGGGTGAAACGATTTGAAAATTTGCCTTACCTGTATAAAACTTTTCACCAGCTTTAAAGGCAAACCAATATTTTTTATCAAAGAACTTCTGTTCAACCCTGCTATATCCAATCCTTCAATTTTAAATCCTGCCTGTGGTACTTTCTCCATTTCCATTTTTCCCTTAGCCCCTACAAATAATATTTCAGTATCCGGCGCTGCTTTTTTAATAGCATTTGCAATTGCCACTGCAGGAAAAATATGCCCGCCTGTTCCACCTCCTGCTATTATAACCCGAGTGCCTCCTGCCCCCCTGAAGGGGGAACCTGTATTATTACTTTCTTTTTTTTCTTCGTTCATTTATTAAATCTGTTACAACTTATTTTATACACTCCTCCTTATCTCCTGACCAATCTTCGCTTCCATTACTCCCCCTTCAGGGGCGCCGGGGCTGGTTCTAACTGCTCTACGTTTCTTGCCACACTTAAAATAATACCGATAGATAAACAGGTGAAGAGAAAACTACTTCCTCCCATGCTTACCAGCGGTAATGTAACACCGGTATTAGGAAAAGCATTTACTGCTACCCCCATATTGGCAATTGCTTGTATCACCAATGTAAAACTTAGCGCCAGGGCCAGAAATGCCCCAAACGCAAAAGGGCATTTCCGGTATAACCTGATGCATCGGTATAAGAATAGCAGGTAAATAAATATCATGAATGCGGCGCCAAATAATCCATACTCTTCAATGATGATCGCAAAAATTTCATCACTGTAAGAGTGCGGCAAAAAATTTCTTGCTTCACTATTGCCTGGCCCTTTACCTAACCATCCGCCATTAGCTATTGCAATTTTTGCCTGGTTGATCTGGTATAATTTTTCACTCTCATCTTCTTTATTGCTGTACATGAATGTTTGAATACGGCCGATCCATGTGGGTACACGGCCAATATCAAAAATTGCAGGAATATCCTTTTGCTTGTGTGCTGCCTTATCATAAGTGCCCACTGCAATAGCAAATAAAAAAATAACAGGTATTGCTGCAATACCCATCGATAACAGTATATGTTTACCACTTATTCTGCCAATGAACATCAGCATAAAACTGGTAGCACCAATTAACAAGGCCGTAGATAAATTTGCCGGTGCAATCAATACGCAAATAATAACCACAGGAATGATAACCGGCAAAAACCCTTTTTTAAAATCTTTGATCACATTTTGTTTGCGGCTCAATTGTAAACTCAGGTACATGAATAAAGCCAGCTTAGCCATGTCGGATGTTTGAAATGTCATGTTGATGACAGGTAATTTTATCCAACGGCTTCCGGCATTTAACTGCACGCCAAAAAATAAAGTATAGATCAGTAGTGGTATAGAAATTAAAAACAGGATCTTCGCTACCCTTGCATAAATCGTGTAATTAACGCGGTGTGCAAAATAGATAAGCAATACCCCAAGGATAATAAAGCCAAATTGTTTGAACAAATAACTTTCTGTGCTCTTACTATATTTATATGCCAGTGACCCTGTACTGCTATACACCACCAATAAACTTATCAAAACAAGAATTACCACAATGCCCCATATCACACGGTCGCCCCTGGTTTTATTAACCAGGTTGTTACTGATGTTGGGTGTAAATAATTCTTTTATGTTTATAAAGTTTGCCATATTCTCCAGAGGAGATTTTTTGTGATCAGGCGTCCTCGTCTGATCGTGTACCATGGTCAGACGAGGACGTCAGACCGTGTATTACAATTCTTTTACTGCCTGTTTAAATTGATTACCCCTGTCTTCATAATTTTTAAACAGGTCAAAACTTGCACATGCAGGGCTCAACAAAACCACATCACCTTTTGCTGCAAAGTGAAATGCGGCCTGCACTGCTTCCTTTGCGGATGCGGTGTTTACCATTAACGGCATGATATCACCAAAAGCTTCGTGTATCTTCTTGTTATCTGTACCCATGCATACGATCGCTTTTACTTTTTCTTTCACCAGCTCTTTAATTAAAGAATAGTCGTTGCCTTTATCAACACCACCCAATATTAATACCACCGGTTTTTCCATACTTTCCAATGCAAACCAGGTACTGTTTACATTAGTGGCTTTACTGTCGTTAATAAACTCCACATTTTTAATAGAAGCCACCGGCTCCATGCGGTGCTCTAAACTTTCAAAAGTTTGTAAGGCTTCCCTTATTTTTTCTTTCCTGATGTCTACAACTGATGCTGCTAAACTTGCAGCCATACTATTGTACTGGTTGTGCTTACCCTTTAGGGCGAAATCTTTAATACTCATTTGCATTTCTTCGTTTTTCCATTTCAAGTGCAATTTTGCGTTCATCAGGTATGCTCCCTGCGGCAGTGGTTTACTCATGGTAAATGGGGCTAGTGTTGATTTAATGTGATAGTTGTTAATACTCTGAACGGTAATGGCATCATCTAAGGAATAAATAAAAACATCTTCAGCCTGTTGATTCATCGCAATGCGAAACTTGCTGCTGATGTAATTGTCCATTTTATAGTCATACCTGTCTAAATGATCTTCTGTGATATTGGTTAATACCGCAACATCCGGCCGGAATGTTTTGATATCGTCCAGTTGAAAAGAACTTATTTCTGCAACGTATAAAGGCTTAGGATCAACTGCCACCTGTTTGGCAAATGAATAACCGATATTGCCTACCATTGCACAATCACTACCACCCATTTTACACATGTGGTAGGTTAATGCCGTGGTAGTAGTTTTGCCATTGCTGCCTGTGATAGCTATTATCTTACTGTTGCCTTTATACCGGTACGCAAATTCTATCTCGCTGATGATGGAAATACCTTTGGCCCTGATCTTTTTCACCAGTTCATTTTTTTCAGGTATACCCGGGCTTTTCATTACTTCATCTGCATTTAAAATTTTTGCTTCGGTATGTGTGGCTTCTTCAAAAGCAATACCGTTGTCGCTTAATTCTGTTCTGTAATTTTCTTTTATAGCACCGCCATCACTTACAAATACATCATACCCCTGCTGCTTGGCAAGAATAGCGGCTCCTACACCACTTTCTCCGGCTCCTAGTATGACTAATCGTTTCATCATGCAATACTTACATTTTAACTATTCTGTTTGTACAGAATAAAAATTGGCTTTTCAACAGCATCAAATTTTCCAATTCGATTTTACTTCAACCGCTACACCGTAAACTAAAAAGGGTTCTTCAAAAGCATAGAATTTAACGGGTATAGGGTTTCACTGATCATAAGAACTTTTCACAGATACTGATTACTCAAAAATTGAAAAACTTAGAATGTCAGCCTCTGACAATTCCAGGTTGCGGTTTTCCAATAAATACTTGCCCCAGCCGCAGGGGATATTACTATCTTAATTTCAATGTTGCAATCGCTACTATCATACTTAAAATTGTTATTATCCAAAACCTTACTGCTATTTTACTTTCGTGATACCCCAACTTTTGATAATGATGATGTAAAGGGCTCATCAAAAACACCCGTTTCCCCTCGCCATATTTCTTCTTGGTGTATTTGAAATACGACACCTGTATCATCACACTTAATAATTCTATTAAAAACACAAAACAAAAGATGGGTATCAATAATTCTTTACGAACAATAATGGCGAGCGCCGCAATGATGCCACCCAAAGCAAGGCTTCCGGTATCTCCCATAAAAACCTGCGCCGGGTAAGAATTGTACCATAAAAATCCGATACAGGCGCCCACAAAGGCAGCAATAAAAATGGACAATTCCCCAATATTAGGGATGTACATAATGTTGAGGTACTCCGCAAATTTTATATTACCACTCAGGTAAGCAAATATGCCCAGGCCTATGCCCATTACTGCACTTACTCCCGTTGCAAGCCCATCCAACCCATCTGTAATATTGGCGCCATTACTTACCGCCGTTACAATAAATATTACAATAAGAATGTAGAGTATGTAGGTATAATCCCTCAATCCTTCCGGCAAAAGCTTAGCGTAATTAAACTCATGATTTTTTACAAAAGGAATAGTGGTAATTGGCGTTTTTACAGAAGCGTAGATCGTTTGTTTACCATCAATAACCACAGTATCAAACTTTGTAGCTCTTTCTTTAGGCCCTAACACAATACCAGCCTGCACTTCACGTTTTACCACCACACTTGGTGTAAAGTATAATGTGGCCCCCACAATTATCCCTAACATCACCTGGCCAAAAATTTTAAACCTGCCTGCTAAACCATCGCTATCGCTTTTCTTATAATTTTCTCCTTTTTTCTGTGCATCTCTTTTTGATTTTATCTTCAGGTAATCATCAATAAAACCAATACCCCCTAACCAAACCGTACACAATAACATTAAGCGGATGTATACTTTACCCAGGTCGGCAAACAATAAAGTTGGAATTACAATGGCAAGGATGATAATAATGCCGCCCATTGTAGGCGTTCCTTTTTTCTGTTGTTCACCAGCTAACCCTAAATCCCTTACTGTTTCACCCAATTGTTTATTACGTAAATAAGCGATCAGCTTTTTGCCATACACAGTTGTAATCACCAGGCTTAAGATCATAGCTAATATCACACGGATACTCTGGAAGCGATACAACTCACTTCCGGCGAACTTAATACCTTGTGTTTTAAACCAATCAAATAAGTGATACAGCATATTTTTTATTTTCGTTAGTAGTGAGACCTGAATCGTGAGCAGTGAATCGTGAGTTGCACCTTCAATTCGAAGGCTCCATTCACGTCTGACAACTCACTACTCTCGTTTCACAATTCACGATTTTTATTTTTCTAACAATACAAACATTTCGTTCAACACTTTCTTATCATCAAAATCATACTTCACGCCTTTAATATCCTGGTATTTCTCGTGCCCTTTACCGGCAATTAAAACGATATCTTCTTTTTGCGCCAGGCTTACCGCTGTTTTAATCGCTTCCTTCCTGTCGGCAATAGAGATCACTTTTTTCTTAGCGGCTGCATTTACGCCGGCCTGCATATCGTTTAAAATCTCCAGCGGATCTTCACTACGGGGGTTGTCCGAAGTAAGGATCACTTTATCGCTATACTCGCAAGCTACTTCTGCCATTATCGGCCTTTTGGTTCTATCCCTGTCGCCACCGCAACCCACTACAGTAATAACCTGTTCGTTACCTTGTTTTAATTTTTTTATGGTGGCCAGTACATTTAATAAGGCATCGGGTGTATGGGCATAATCCACAATGCCAATTAATTTATCATTGGTACTGATGGTATAATCAAATCTTCCTTCGGCACCATCCAGGCTGCTGAGTATCTGCAATACTTCTGTTTTATCTTCTCCCAAACAAACAGCAGCACCATATACTGCTAAAAGATTATACGCATTAAATTCTCCTATCAGCCTGAAATGCACTTCTATATCATTTACAACCAGGTGCAATCCTGTTAAACTGTTATCTAAAATTTTTCCTTTAAAATCAGCCATTGTTTTAAGGCTGTAGAAGTATTTTTTTGCAACCGTATTCTGCAACATCACAGCACCTCTTTTATCATCTGCATTACTTATTGCAAATGCTGATGATGGCAGATTATCGAACCATGATTTTTTTACCCGGATATATTCATCAAATGTTTTGTGATAATCTAAATGATCGTGAGTGATATTGCTGAACAAAGCACCGGCAAACTGCAACCCTGCAATACGTTGCTGGTGAATAGCATGGCTACTCACTTCCATAAACACATATTCGCAACCTTCGTCTGCCATTTGTTTCAGCAGTGCATTTAAATTGATGGCATCAGGTGTGGTATGTGTAGCAGGAATGATCTCTTTTGCAATTTGATTCTGCACCGTACTGATCAATCCGCATTTGTATTTTAACGCACTGAATAGTTTGAATAATAAAGTAGCAATAGTTGTTTTGCCATTGGTACCTGTTACACCCACCAGTTTAATTTTTGCAGAAGGCTCGCCATAAAAATTATGGCTCATCAGCCCTGCGGTTGCAGCCGTGCTATCAACCTGTATATATGTAATGTCCTCTTTTAATGCTGTTGGTAATACTTCACATACAATAACGGCAGCACCTTTTTCTGCAACAGCAGCAATAAAATCATGGCCATCAACTGCACTTCCTTTAAGGGCAATAAAGCAGGAGCCACTACTGATCTTTCTTGAATCGATCTGCAGATCCTTTACCTCAATACCGGTACTACCCTTTACAGAGCGGATGGCAACTTTATATAGTATGTCCTGTAAAATCAATTTAATACTAATGAAATGGTTTGTCCTTTTTCAAATGTTGTGCCTGCTACTTTTGATTGATTCATTACCCTGCCTCTTCCGGCAGCTGCAACTTTCAATCCTTTGTTCTCTAATAAATACACCGCATCTTTCAATCCCATTCCGACAACGTTAGGGGTTACAGAACCGGATGATGCGGATGAATAAAGCGGTGCATTCAAAGAAGAAAAATTATTTCTCATATTCGCCTGTCTCATACTGCCTCTTACAGCGGAGTCGGTGAATGGTGTTTTTAAAAAATTAAATACTGCTGCCAGGTCATTTTTTGTACCATAAAAATTGTACAACGTACTATCGGTTGTTGTGGCGGCAGTAAATTGTTTGCTGCTTAAAAAGCGGCCATAAATTTTATCGCTGATCTCTTTAAACACGGTACCGGAAACGTCTGCACCATAATGCAGTTTTGATTCATTACTGTTTTGTATCACTACTGCCATAGTATATTTTGGCTGATCAGCAGGAAAGAACCCGATAAAAGACGCCTGGTAAATTTTATTGCCCTTGTTATAACCTTTGTTATTTAAAGCGGTAACAGCAGTACCTGTTTTACCTGCTATACCATAAGTACTACCCGATAATATTTTATGCCCTGTACCATGTGCACTATCCACTACGGCCCTCATACATTCCTTTAATTGCGCCAGCGTTTCATCGCTGCATATTTTATCCACCACTACTTTAGGGGTCATTGTTTTTACATCTGCCCCATATTCCCTTACTGCATTCACCAAATATGGTTTCATCATTTTTCCATTGTTAGCAACCGCATTGTACAACATCAGCATGTGCAATGGTGTTACCAGCTCTTCGTAACCATGCGCCATAAACGGAATGGTGGTGTTGGCCCAGCTGCGGTTGGTTGGCTTTTTAATGGTTGTTCTTGCAGAAGCGGCATCAATATCTACCCCTGTAAGTGTATCTAACCGAAAATGATGTAAATGATCAATGAACTTTGATGGCTGTGAATGATAATACTGATCGGCCAGTTTTGCAAAAGCCACATTACTACTTGCGGCAAACGCATCTTTTACCGAAATGGACCCGGCACCCAAATGCGAATCCTGGATCTTTAAACCATAAAAATATTTTATACCGCCTTCGCAGTCTACTTTAGAATTGATGGTGACATATTTATCTTCCAGTAAACTCATTAATGTAGCCAGTTTAAAAATAGAACCTGGTTCTGTTGCTTTACCAATACCATAATTCAAATCTTCATCATAAATACTATTGCCATCTTTATCTTTTATAGCAATACCATTGGCATCTTTTCTTTGTCCTAAATTGGCGATCGCTTTTATTTTACCCGTTGCCGTTTCCATTACAATGGCAGTGCCGTGTAAAGAGTTATTGCCAACCATCATTTTCATCAACGCCACTTCGGCAACATCCTGCATGTACGTATCTAAAGTGGTGATGATATCTTTTCCATGTTCAGGTTCCAGTTCTGCGCCTTCCACTGGTACATAAGCACCGGCGATATAACGCATCAGGCGCTGGCCCGAAGAACCTTTCAATAAACTATCATAACTTCTTTCCAGTCCAACATTTTTGGTAGAATCTTCCCTTGATAAACCAATGGTTCTGTTAGCCAGTAAAACATAGGGGTTAATTCTTTTATCACGGGGATCGAAAATAAAACCACTCTTGTTTCTGCCTAATCTTACCAAAGGGAAATCCCTCAGCTGTTTATACTCTTCAAAAGAGATCTTTTTCTTTAGAATAAAATAGCGGTCTTCTTCTTTATACGCCTGCAGCAATATTTTTTTGTAGGCCGTGGTAGTTTTATCTTTAAAAAGACCGGACAGTGCCATACTTAAAGAATCTACATTGTCTTTAAATCTTTTGCCATCTTTTTCACGTAATCCTTCGGCACCAAAATCTACAAACACATCAAATATGGGTACCGATGTGCTGAGCATATTACCATCTTCGCTGTAAATGGTGCCTCGCTCCGCATCAATGGGTAAATATTTTAAATGCAGGCTCTGACCCATTTCCTTCCAGTATTTTCCCTCTATGCGCTGTATATAAAAAGCCCTGCCCAATACCACTACGCCCAGCAGTATCATCCCTAAAAAACAGAGATACACTCTCCACAATATGTCTTTTTTTACATCCATTCCCCTATCCCCAAAGAGGGATTATTATATTTTATTATTAATACGCTATTTTTTATCAGCTTCCGGGGTTAATAATACCGGTGCTTCTGTTAATTCCTTTAATCCCATCGGCTCTACTGCCTTCACTAATTCACTGGCTTTACTTCTGAAGATCACTTCACTTTTTATGGTCTTGTATTCGTACTCCAGTTCTTTAATATGCTTTTCTGTTACGCCAATTTTTCTTGTCAGCTTATCTGCATAATGCCCGTTGTAGATGTACAACACTGCCAATGCTGCTAAAAACAAAAAGAAGGGTATGTTTTGCACCACCCATTTATAACTAAAAAAACTTCTCCAGTCTATCTTCTGGCTGCTTTGTTTTTCCGGTATGATTTCTTCTTCCTGCATTATTTTTTACTGACTATTTTTTTTTGAAACTTTTACTTTAATTCGGCCACTCTCAGCTTTGCACTTCTTGATCTCGGATTTTGTTTTAATTCTTTTTCTGTTGGTACGATTGGTTTTTTACTGATGATTAAAAACGGGCTTTCAGGTTTTGTTCCATACACTTCATCTGCTTCGGTTTCGGAAAAACTTCCGTTGCGAAAAAATGTTTTAACTATCCTGTCTTCCAAAGAATGAAAAGTGATAATTGCGATCCGGCCGGTTGGTTTTAATAGTGTAGTGGCTTGTGCTAATAGTTCTTTTAATGCGCCTAATTCGTCGTTTACCTGGATGCGTAGTGCCTGAAATACCTGGGCAAAGTATTTTTGAGGATTACCTTTAACCGCCGCCTTAACTGCCAGTTTAAATTCATTGATGGTACGGATGGGCGCCAATGCTCTCTGTTGTACAATAGTTTTAGCCAGTGTTTTTGAATTGGTTACTTCGCCATATTGCTCAAACATTTTGTGCAATTGCTGTTCGGTAAAATCCTTAAGCACTGTTGCTGCTGTAATAGCTTCACGCTGGTCCATTCGCATATCCAGGTCAGCTTCAAAGCGGGTAGAGAATCCTCTGTCAGCTTCATCAAACTGGTGGCTCGATACGCCAAGGTCTGCAAGAATACCATCTACCTGTGTTATTTTCTGCAGGCGTAAAAAACGTTGCAGGTAACGAAAATTCTGAGGGATAAAAATGATCCTTTCATCATCAGGTACATTTTGTTTTGCAGCAGCATCCTGGTCAAACACGTACAGCCTTCCGTTTTCATCCAGTTGCTGTAAAATGGCCCGGCTATGTCCGCCACCACCAAATGTGCAATCCACATAAATGCCATCGGGCTTAATGTTCAAACCTGCTATTGCTTCGTGCAGCAGAACGGGGGTGTGATAGTTAACTGAATCGTTAACTGGTTTATTGGTTAACTGGTCATTTGGTTTTAGCTGTTCCTCTTTGTTATCCATACTACTAAACCATTTAACTGATTAACTAATTAACAACCTTATTCATCACCTCGTTTGCCAGATCGCTAAAGGCTTGCGGTGTAAAAGTTTCAAAGAACTGTGTATACTTACTTTTGTCCCAGATCTCAATTTTGTTAACGGCCGATACCAGCACAATGTCTTTTTCCAGGCCGGCATGTTCGCTAAGGTTTTTGGGCAACAATAATCTTCCGGCACTATCCAGCTCCACTTGTGTGGCCCCGTTTAAAAAATAACGCCTGAATTCTCTTACCTTAGGGTCAAAATCATTCAGTTTGCTGATCTCAGAAAATATAGGCTCCCAGCTTTGGATTGGGTATAACGTTAAGCACTTTTCAAACCCCCGGTTTAGCACAAATTGGGTAGCACCTTCCTGCGGCAGCTGTTTTTTAAACCCTGCCGGCAGTAAAAAGCGACCCTTTAAGTCTAAAGTTGCTTCATATTCACCGAGGAAACCTATCATTTTCAATTATTTAGCCCTGCTTAAACAGAAACTTACACAAAATAACACTTTTTCCCACTTTCTT
The DNA here is from genome assembly GCF_054783275.1 of Ferruginibacter profundus. NCBI lineage: Bacteria > Pseudomonadati > Bacteroidota > Chitinophagia > Chitinophagales > Chitinophagaceae > Ferruginibacter > Ferruginibacter profundus. The sequence goes on from NZ_BAAGQW010000002.1 coordinate 1,464,405, forward strand.
ATCATTTTTTAGATAAAGTTTTTTATCCACATGAACTTTGCCCAAAACGGGCCTGGCTTTGGCGTTGGTTTTATTATTTTTGAATGTGCATTACCTGTGGATAGGTGTGCATTGCTGTTGATAACCCATTTTTCAACCTAAATTCAATTTGAACATGGCAGCAACCGGGTATTCAGGAACACCCTTGTTAAAAAAACTGGGCATCAAGCCCGAAATGAAAGTTTTGGTATTGGATATGCCGGATAACTATTTTGATCTGCTGGAGCAGGATATCAGCGGACAACTGGTCAAAGGCAAACAAATCCCCGACTTTATTCACCTGTTTGCAAAAGATTTTGCCGCTTTTGAAAAGGGTATGCAAAAAATACTGCCTTATGCAAAAGCAAATACTGCCGTTATCATCTGGGTATCCTGGTACAAAAAAGCATCTGGTATTGTAACTAACGTAAACGAAGATGCGATAAGAAATTTTGCTTTGCAAAATGGCCTGGTGGATATAAAGGTTTGTGCAGTGAGTGGGTTGTGGAGCGGATTGAAACTGGTGGTACCGGTGGCGAAACGGTAAGGGTTTATTGCACCTGTTTAATAATGTTATAATAAAACCGTTGCAGCAATCGCATATCAGCGGTAATAATTTCTCCCTGTGCAGTTAAGCCATCTCTAAACTGAATTTGCTTTTTATAATTTGTATATAGCCCGTTAACCAAAACCACTTTAGCAAGATAACCACTATCGGTACTGATATTGCTGATAAAATCGATCTTGCCTTTTAAGCTTCCATATTCCTGGAACGGATATGCCGGAAATTTTAATAATACCTGTTGCCCTGTTTTTACTTTGCCAAAATTGGTCTGTGGTATATACACTTCTGCATAGTATTGTGCATTCCCCGGATTTACAAAGCAAATGATCTGGTTCGCTTGTAATTGCTGATTTTCCTGCAAAAAAGTAGCAAATGCAATTTTGCCACCAAGCGGTGCAGTGAGCAAATATTTATTTTTCCAATCTTCCAATTGTGATTTTAATGTATGGAGTGCTTGTGTAAAAATTCCTTTCTGTTGTACAATATCATTTTCTAATTGTAAAATTTCCTTTTGCTTTTCCTGCTGGTTACTTTCGTTAGATATAATGCTGCTGTTGATCTGCGGAATGCTCATAACCTTGTTTAAAAACTTACTTCGCTCATTGCGGTACTCCAGGCTGGCTATTACTTTTTGATCCAGCAGTCTTTTGTTCATTTTAAAAGTAGTATCAGCCAATCCTACATCTTCCTGTTGTATACTTTTTTGTTGCAATAAATTTACGTGTAGCTTTTGCAGGTAGCCCATATCTTTCTGAAGCATAAATTTCTTTTTTAAATAATAACCCGAAGAAAGATATTGGTTAAATAAAATGAAGGCCTGCATGAAGCTTTGGTAAGCCGGTTGTACCTCGCCAAGGTTTTCAAATGGTTGTGCTAAGCAGGGTGGAATTTTTTCGAGCAGATTGCTTTGCAGTAAATTTTGCAAAGTATCTGTAATACCTGAAAGCATAATTACCTCATCAGCATTAGCACCGCTTTCCATAAAACCCAGCAATTCATTTTGCTGTACTGTTTGTCCTTCTTTTGCAATTAGCTTAATCAGTTTGCCTGCTGTTTTTGTAATTACTTCTTTAGGAGCGTTGATGGAGGTGAGTTTTGCTTTTGTATTTACGCTGTCGGGGTATTGAATAAACCAGCAGATAGTAGCAAGCAGCAGCAACAGTATTAAAAAATACACTGTTCCCCATCGTACAACCGAAGGAGGTTTGTTAGAAATAATTTCTTCAATCGCATTGCCATGTTCCAAAAATGTATTTTTTGGAACAAATACATTATCATCAAGGGCTGTGACCAGAGATAGTATGTCTTTTTCAGTTTTCATTTTTTGGTTTAGCCGTTTAAAAATTTAAAACCATCCTGCCATTTCAGTTTCCAAGTTCCAATTGATTTTTTACTAACTCATAATACTTTCCTTTTGTAAAACTGAGTGTTGCATGTGTTCCTTCTTCTACTATTTCTCCATTTTCTAGAACTACAATTTTATCAGCATTTTTCACAGTACTTAAGCGATGAGCTACTACAATAACCGTTCTGTTTTTAAAAAACTGTTGCAGATTTTCCAGTATTACTTTTTCATTATTAGCATCTAAGGAATTTGTAGCTTCATCAAAAAAAATAAATTGTGGATTTTTATATACTGCTCTCGCAATGGTCAGTCGCTGTTTTTGTCCACCGCTAATACCATTTCCCTCTACACCTAGTTTTGTATAAAACCCCAAGGGCAACGATTCAATAAAAGGAAGAATATTGGCGGTTTTACAGGCATCCATCAGTCGGCCATTATCTACTTTATCATCAGTAACTGTAATATTTTTTCTGATATTATCATTAAAAATAAAACTGTCCTGCATTACTGCACCGCTTATACTTCTCCAATATTTAGGACTAATAGTTTTACTATTGATATTACCTAAATGAATATCGCCTTTATAATTTTCATAAAACCTCAATAGTAATTTCAATAATGTGGTTTTACCACTTCCACTCATGCCGACTATTGCGGTCACTTTACCTTGCGGTATAGTTAAATTGATATTTTTTAAAACCGGCTCGTTACCTGCACCCGGATAAGTAAAAGACAGCTTTTTAATAGTAATGCTATGTTCGGTGAGTATAGCATGATTAAATTCCTTTCCAGCCGGTTCCTCATCTTCCAAAGCATGAATATCATTTAAACGTTCTAAAGATATTTTTGCATCCTGTGCCTGCTGGCTAAAACCAACTAATTGTTCAATGGGGCCGTTTAGCTGCGCTATAATGTATTGAATTGCCAACATCATTCCTAAAGTAAGCAGTCCTTCGATTACTAATTTTGCTACAACAAATGTTATCAGAATATTTTTGCCCTGGTTTATAAAAAATGCACCTATTTGCTGATATTGCGTTAGTGATAAGCTTTTAAAATTCAATTTAAATAAACCCGCCTGCAATCCTTCCCAGGCCCATCGATAAGTATTTTCTGCATTATTTAATTTTATTTCCTGCATGCCATACACCAGCTGCATGGTGGCATTATTCTCCTTTGCCGCAATAGCAAAGCGTTGGTAGTCTAATTTTCTCCGGTATTTTAAAAAAAATTGTATCCAAAATAAATACAGTACACTGCCTGCAACGAAAATTATAAAAATGTTCAGGTTATAAAAAAGCAATACAAAAGAAAAAATGATAAGGTTAAAGATGGAAAAAAAAGTATTGAGCGCTGTACCGGTTAAAAAGTTTTCAATGCGGTGATGGTCGCCGACGCGTTGAATAATATCACCGGGGTGCTTGCTATCAAAAAACTGCATGGGCAATTTTAATAGTTTTGCCCAAAAACCTGAAAGCAATGAAATATTTATACGTGTGCTTATGTATAATAAAATGCGACTACGTATAAACTCCACCACTGTTTGCGAAAACAGTAGCATGAGCTGTGCTGCTAAAACTATTTGTATAAAATTGAGGTTTTGTGTTTGAATACCAGTATCAACAATACTTTGTGTGAGGTAAGGGAAAATGAGTTGCAGTATGCTGCCAATTAATAATCCCAATAAAATTTGAAAGAAATAAGCTTTATGTTGTTGTATATAACTAAATAAATAGGCTTTGCCAATTTTCCCTTTTGCAGTTTGCGAATTACCTTCAAAATCTAATTCTTTAAATGATGGTGTCGGTTCTAATAAAAGTACAGTCCCCTTTCTTGTTTCATTTTCAGTTGTAGCAATCCAATGTTTGCAAAATTCTTCTTTGTTAAGTTTGAGTATGCCCTTTGCCGGATCTGCAACTAACAGTTTATTTTTTTTTACCCCTGGGGTAAGCACTACAAAATGATATTGATCCCAATGTATAATTGCCGGCAATGGCGCATCATTAACCAGTTCCTCAAAACTAAGTTTGGCACCTACGGTCTTTAAACCTATACCTTCAGCTGCATCCGCAAGGCCAAGCATGCTTACACCTTCTTTGCCGTACTCAGCCATATTGCGTAAATAATCTAACGAAATGGCACGACCATAATATTTTGCTACCATGCGCAGGCAGGTAGGGCCGCAGTCCATGGCGTCAAGTTGTTTATAAAATGGAAATTTCACTTACCTTTTTATAATTTTTGTTGGGGTGAAATAAAATGTCTCAGGTATGGGCTTCAAAACAGTTTGTTTCTTGCATTCCGTTTTAAATTTTATTAAATGATAAAACATACATTCAAACATATTTTTGTAAATAATTTTTCCATTCTCCCATTTAATTTTTCCGGGAGTCCCTTCTACAATAATAAAATCAAATAAAACTTTTAATTTTCCTTCAGCAGCAGCTTTTTGCACTACATAAGTCATGCTTTGTATATTGCCTGAATAGTCAAATATTGAAGCTCCATTTTGCAGCTCACTAAATAAAAAATTACATTCGTCAAAGCAATAATGTTCAACAGAACTAAATACCATTTTGTAGTCTTTACTCTGTTGGAATAAAATATTTATTTCTTCTGTGTTTCTAAACAAGCAAAACGAACCGGTAATATAATCATGACGACTGCTTATGACATCATAATTTTTTAAAACTTCATCGGTTATAAAATATCTTATGTTGCCATATACCAGATCAATATCACCATGTCCCCAGAAATCATATTTATTTATAATTTCTGAGAAAAGATAACCATACGCAGGTTTAAAATCACAAAGTTTATATGGATAATCTATGTTAACGATAATCCCAAGTTTTCGCAAACAAATTACTTTAATTTCGTTTAATGTTTTATAAAATATGATTACGTTTTTAGGCTTATCGATTATTGGTTCCGTATTATCTGTTATAATAATAAAATCAATACTGGCGTTGTATTTACAAGAATGAATAAAATATGGAAAATACCATGGATAAGATCCATACCAACAGGTAAGAATAGCAATTTTTTCTTTTCGCATAATTTATCAAAAAAATCCTTTTATTAATAAAAAGTGCCTTCAAATATATAAGGCCACATTTTGCCCGTTATATAAAATCTCTTAGTCTCTGGATTATACGCGATTCCGTTCATTTCTAAAGAGTTGGGATTTTGTTTTAAGGCTTGTTGATATAAAAAAGTCAAATCAATTTTTTTTATCACCTCTCCAGACGCTGCATCGATTTTTATAATAATATTGGTTGTATAAATATTAGCATATATAAACCCATTTACGTATTCCAACTCGTTAATATTTTCAACTATAGAGTTCTTTTCTAAAACATAGAGTTCTTTTACAATCTGGAAAGTTTTAGGATTAAGAAAGGTTATTTTATTTGTGCCATCGCTCATTATAAGATTTAGGGAGTCATTTGTTAACCCCCAACCTTCATTATTATTATAACTAAACGTTTTTAACAGCCTATAGTTTTTAGCATTATAAACGAAACAAATTTTATTTTTGTATGTCAACTGATATAGTTTCCCTTCAAGAATAGTAATGCCTTCTCCGAAATATATATTTTTATCAATTTCTTTGAAGTTTTCAATTCTACCTGAGCTTAAATTTACAATTCCGAAAAGTGATTTTGTATTAGGTAGGTCTTCCGGAGCCCCTGTACTTTCATACAACTTTCTATTCTCCCAAAACAATCCTTCAGTGAACGAAGCGGTGTCGTGTGGAAATTGATTTGTCACATTGAAAGATAAAATCATGTTATTAGAATTAATAACCTTTTCAGAATCAATTTGATCCTTATCATTTAAATTACTGTAATTTGAATTACACGAAATAAATGCAAATAAGAGTATTGTGCTACTGAATATTTTCATGAAATTTTGTTATCTATTTATATGCAATTGAATTATTTTGCGAACTATAAAGCTTTCCCACTTCAAAATAAATTTAAATAGACCCCAAGATAAAATAACGGATTCCCAAATTTAGCATTTAACTAAACCTTGAAGAGGTTGCTGCAAAATATAAATCATAACACATAAACTGTAATGTGTTATGATTTATACTTAACATTCTAATGTCAGAATACCTTTTCGATTTATCCATGTGCACAGCCCCAGCCAGTTGCACATTTTATACAAATGCTACCTCCACCGCTAGTAGAGCAGCTTTGCCCCTCATAATAGCACCACCAATAATTGGTATCATTACAATAATTACTAGATAAGCTGCCCGCCATAATATTTTTCATTTCAGTTCTACTTAATTTTCCCTGTATATTAGCAAGGCTCATTTTTTTTGTTTGCATTTTTTTTAATAATTAAAAGTTTAATAAAATTGTTTGCGCCCATTGCTTTTAGCGTCAAAGGCTTTGGCTACCCAGCCACAATGCTGCAGCATTATGTAGTTCCGCCAGGCTTTTCTTTTAGGGAACTATTCTAAAAGAAAATATTGTAAATCCTCAATGCTATAAGCATCGGGTAGTTGTTTTCCATTAATAAAAATAGTAGGTGTAAATGCTATGTCAGTCGCTTTGCACCATTTTTCCATTGCTGCTATTTTTTCTCCTTGCTTCAAAAGTTCGCCATTCATTCTATATTTCTTTTCAAATATTTCATACTCCTTTTTTTCAGGTAAATACCAGTCATCTAATGCCGCCTTAATTTTTTCAGGGTTATTTTCTGCTGCAACAGCTAATAAATGCCTTACGGGCTTTATAGCGGGGTTTGTTTCGTCATTTGCAGTAGTAAAAATAATTTTAGCTTTTACATTGTTATTTGCTTCTATTAATGCTTCAATTTTTGGATGCGCTTTTGCGCAAGGCCCGCAGTAAGGATTGCATACTTTTATAATGGTATTGGTAGCAGCAGGGTTTCCTATATCAATACCCAAGCCGTCTGTGGATAGTGTAATTTGCTTTTGCTTGTTCAAAAGCGTATCAAAAATTTCGCCGTTAAATTTCAAACGAAGGTATTCACGTTTTGTACTTTTAGCCGCCTGTAAACGTAAAACATAAGGTTTTACTGTAAACCATAACAAGGCGGGCAGCATATAAAACATTAAAGTATTAATAATCAATAAGAAAGAGGATTGTACTGGATAGAAAAATTTATTTACCACAACATTGATGCCGCCGCACAATAGTAATGCTTGTACTGCAAGACAAAGTATACACCATTGTTTTGCAACCCTCCATTGATAATAGACCGAGAATACAGTATATGGCAACGCCAAAATACTTAGCCATGCAAGAATTGTGAGCGGCCTTTCACAAAATAGTAGTACTCCTAAGCCGCCTGTAAAATAGAAAAACCCAACTTCACTCCAACTCAACCACTTAAAAACTTTTGCTTGTTTACCTGTAAGTATTGCATTACAATTGCCTTTGGCAATACCAGAGCATACCTTTTGTAATAAAGGGTTACTTTTATCAATCTCGTACCAAAGTAGAATAGACGTGACAAAAATCCCGACCAGCAAAACAACATACTGTAAATAAAAGAAAGTTATATTTACTAAAAGAGACTTGTCTGTATCTTTATTTAAAAGAAAAAAAGAAAATATTGCCAATCCGATAATAGCTGATACCGGAGCAAGTAAATTACTGATTGATTTTATCTTTTGCTGTTTAAAGTTTTGTTCCCCAGAATGTTCATCTGGTTCGGCAATCACATAAACCCCATTCCATATTTTAAAAAAGTCATCCTTTGGCATTTCGCCACGCTTTTTGTATTTTTTTTGATACAGGCTTATTACGCTATCCGTAACATCTGTTACAATTGCTAATGGATTTTCCCTGTCATTAGTGTAGGCCATAAACGGTACAGGCAATTCATCTATCCTACCAAGCTCTACTTTACCTGCGGCATTAGGTACATTCCATTTATTAAGGCTATCTGTAATGCAGAGCAGGCTCGGCCAATCTGGGTGGTTTTGCAGAGTCTCATTTACAGTAGTATTATTTACGCTAACTTTTAAAAGTTTAAGGTAAGTAATAGCCGCTTTTATATTTGGTTGGTATTGTGCAAACATCATTATTTTTTTTAATTAACAACACATCCTGCAATTGTTGCAAAACGTGTTTTGTAATAAAACAAACACTAACAAATATTTCGGTTATCGGTGGAGAAGGTTTAAACTGGCAATTTTTACAATTGGCCAAAAATAAATCGTGTCGGCCTTTTAGCAAATTGGAATTATATGTTGCCTTAAAAAAGAAAGATAAAAACTGCTATAACTGCAAGGATTAACTGCAATTACAAAGTAAATCTAAAATAAACTTCTGGATTAAAAAAAAACAAATTTGTTAAAAATAAAAATATCACTTCATAACAGCAGAACATAGCACATTTAAAACAATCCCGTTCTTACCCGGTTATCTTACGCTGTAACCTCGATACAACTATATAGAGACTTGTCGGAGATGCCATGACAACGCCGTCAATGTATGGCTTAACAGTAAATACCAAGTACCTGTAAAAATATAAATAAGACCCGTTTTTATGTATATTTATAACATCAAATATTACACACCCATAAAAAAAATTGTTATAAAGCCATGAATAATAAACTACAAGCTACTACGCATGGAGTAAATACAAATGAAATGGCAATAAGTGTATTTATAAATTGGAGAGGTTTAACTATAAAATATAAAAAAAGTTAAGTTAGGGATATTAAAATCAATATTACAAGTCAAAAATTATCTAAAATTTACACCACAGCCAACGGAATCGTCACCACAAACGTACTACCCTTACCGAGTACACTATCTGCTTTAATAGTGCCATGATGCGCTTCTACCATGGTTTTTACATAACTTAAGCCAAGGCCAAAACCCTTTACATTATGTATGTTACCCGTATGAGCACGGTAAAATTTTTCGAAGATGCGGTTTACGGTTTCCTTGTTCATGCCAATGCCGTTATCTTCAATTTTTATCTTTAACTGGTTGCCGCTGTTTTCTGTAGTTAATTTTATGGCCAGGTTTTCTTTGGAATATTTTACGGCGTTGTCCAGCAAATTATTGATCAGGTTAGTGAAGTGTACTTCATCCGCAAGTATCATATCTTTTTCTGCATCCAGATGTACATCCAGTGCGCCTTGTTTTTCTTCCACCTGCAAAGTGATATTATTTAATGCCAGTGTAATTAAATCGTGCGCAGATAATTTTTTCAGGTTCAGCTGCACTTCCTGCTTATCCAGCAAAGCGGCCTGCAGTATGGTTTCCACCTGTTTGTTCATCCGCTTGTTTTCTTCCTTGATGATATTGGTGAAGTAACTTGTTTTCTCTTCGTTGCCCTTTACCTTATCATTTTTTAACGCATCCACCGCCAGTGAAATAGTGGCCAGCGGCGTTTTAAATTCATGCGTCATATTATTGATGAAATCAGATTTTATCTCACTCAGCTTTTTCTGTTTCAGCAATGTTCTTATGGTAATAAAAAATGCGGTGGTAATAATTAAGGTAAATACAATGGCACCAATAATAAACCAGAACATTTCTTTCCAGACAATGGTTTTTTGATTGGGTACAATCACACATAATAATTCTTCAGCCACCAGGTTTTCGTAGTTGCTGCCGCTGGGTGGTTGCAATGGGTACACATAATTTTTATTCCTGGCACTATCTAAAGAAAGTTCGTAAAAATTATCACTTAGCAATTGTTTACCTGCTATAGAGTTTTCTAAAATGGCAAATTCAAAAGGAAATTTTTTGAGGTTATTTTTATTGAATGCATTGCGGATGATTTCGGTAATATCATCTTTGGTATACCGCTGCATTACAGATGGTTTAAAATACTGCAATTTTTCCCCGGGAAAAAGCATGTCGTTTTTTTTACCAAAAGGAACGATTGAATTATTATCCTGCGATAATGCAGAAGCTGCAAAATCTATCGCCTGCTTTATGTTTTCCTCCACCTGCTTGTCCTTGGCCTCCCGGGCACTTTCTATCCAGAGAAACTGAAAAAATATCAGCCCCAGCAAAGACAGAAATATCAGTATGGTTATAATGGGGAAAATTCTCTTCATCCATGCAAAATTAGGTCAGTAATGGGCTGTAAAATATGGTAAAACGGCCAAAGTGTAAATTTAACGAAGGTTTAGAACTTAAATTTCTTTTAAAAAAGCAGCTTTTAGCCTTTTGCGTATGGCAATTAAGCATTACTTTAGAAATATGATTGAACCAGGCCCTGGTATATTATTAATTGCTGATCCCTTTTTAAAAGACCCCAATTTTTTAAGAACCGTTGTGCTTTTGTGCGATCATAAAAAGGAAGGCAGCTTTGGGTTTGTGTTAAATAAACAGATTGAACAAACCTTAGATGAATTGCTGGAAAATTTTGAAGGGTTTCAATTGCCGGTTTATTACGGCGGCCCGGTACAAACCGATACCATTCATTTTGTTCATCAATACCCCGATCTTATTCCCGATGCCTATAAAGTAAGCAATGATATTTACTGGGGCGGCAATTTTGAAACCGTAGCTGCATTGATAAAGAGCAACAGCATTGACCTGAAGAAAATAAAATTTTTTATCGGGTACAGCGGCTGGAGCGATGGCCAGTTAAGCAGTGAACTGGATGAAAAAAGCTGGCTCACTGTTGGTGCCACAAAAAACCTGGTATTTTCTACACAACCTGATGAAGTATGGAAAGGAAGCCTGAAGCATTTAGGCGGCGATTATGAAATGATGGTGAATTTTCCGATAGATCCGCAATTGAATTAATGGTTAGGAGTTTTGAAAGTTTAGGGGTTTAGTAATGATACTACAAAATCTAAACTTTCTAAACGTCTAAACCCCTAAACGCAAAAGTTACCTCACACCGTTCAACACATTACTTCACATTATTTTATTATCTTGAACCAATGTTATACCAACTGGTAAAGATACTGGCGAGGCTTGCGATAAAATTCTATTGCAGGGATATTGCCATCAACAAAAAAGAGATCTTAAAAACCAATGGTCCTTTGTTGCTTGCAGTTAATCACCCCAATTCATTTTTAGATGCTATCATCTTTTGCACTTTATTTGATAAGCCGGTGTATTCATTGGCAAGAGGAGATGCTTTTAAAGGGAAATTTATCAGTAAGCTATTGTACACCCTGAAATTATTACCTGTATACCGGGTTAGCGAAGGCGTGGAAAATTTAGAAGAGAATTATAAGACCTTTGACCTGTGTAAGGAGATATTTAAACAGAATGGCATTGTGCTCATTTTCAGCGAAGGCAAATGCATTAACGAATGGCATTTGCGTCCTTTAAAAAAAGGCACGGCACGTTTGGCTATCAGCAGCTGGGAAGATGGTATTCCATTAAAAGTATTACCCGTTGGCATAAACTACAGTTCTTTTCAAAAATTTGGTAAAAATGTAAAAATATTTTTCGGGGAATTTATTACCGCGGATGATATAAAAGACGATAACAGTCATGGCAAAAATATACAGTCTTTTAATACCAATCTTTTACAGCAACTGCAGCCCTTTGTTTTTGAAATTGACAAAACCGATACCAAAGAACTGCACCGGAAATTTTATGTACCTCAATCTTACCTGAAAAAAATATTATTATTTATTCCTTCCGCAGGCGGATGGCTATTGCATGCGCCATTATATTTACCTGTAAGGCGGTTTGTAAAAAAAGCGGCATTTGATAATGATCATTATGATTCCATTGTAGTGGCAATTTTATTGCTGGCTTACCCGCTTTACCTGGCTATTATTTCGGTGCTTGTATTTGTAATTACAAAGCAATGGCTATCTTTTTTGCTATTGCTTATTTTACCGCTGCTGGCATGGGCGCATATACAGTTGAAAAAGCAATTGGATTAGCTGGCCAATAATTATACAAATGGGCACAGCCAACATAAAAAATCCCGCCGGTGGCGGGATTTTTTATGTTGGGCCGTAAGCCGTAGCTTCCGGTTACAGTTCTTTTGCTCCTTCAACAAGTACAGTTACTTTATTATTCAGTACTTCTACAAAACCGCTTTGGATATCGTAAGAAGAGGTGGCGTTTTTATCTTTCAGAATTTTTAGTTTGCCGTTTTTTAATGCACTTACCATCGGCGCATGTTTGTCCAGCAATTCAAAAGAACCGCTGATGCCGGGTAATTGTACCCCGTATACTTCGCCACTAAAAATTTTGCTTTCCGGAGTTAATATCTCTAAGTTCATGAATCAAGATTTTTTTTCTTACTGCTTGCTTAAGCCTGCGCTGCAGCCATTAATTTCTTACCTTTTTCAATAGCATCTTCCAATGTACCTACAAGGTTAAATGCTGCTTCAGGATATTCATCCACTTCACCATCCATAATGGCATTAAAACCACGGATAGTATCTTCAATTGGCACCAATACACCTTTTAAGCCGGTAAACTGTTCAGCCACAAAGAAAGGCTGGCTAAGGAAACGTTGTACTTTACGTGCTCTTGATACCACTAATTTATCTTCGTCGCTCAATTCATCCAAACCAAGGATGGCAATGATATCCTGTAATTCTTTATAACGTTGTAAAATTAATTTTACACGGTTGGCTGTATTGTAATGTTCTTCACCCACGATCAACGGGGTAAGGATACGTGAGGTTGAATCCAAAGGATCCACCGCAGGATAGATACCAAGATCCGCAATTTTACGTGACAATACCGTTGTGGCATCCAGGTGAGCAAATGTAGTTGCCGGAGCCGGATCGGTCAGATCATCCGCAGGTACATATACCGCCTGTACAGAAGTGATAGAACCGTTTTTAGTAGACGTGATCCTTTCCTGCATCAATCCCATTTCTGTTGCCAGGGTAGGCTGATATCCCACCGCAGATGGCATACGGCCCAACAATGCCGATACCTCAGAACCTGCCTGTGTAAAACGGAAGATATTATCTACGAAAAATAAAATGTCTTTACCCTGTCCTTCGCCATCACCATCACGGAAATATTCCGCTACAGTAAGACCGCTTAAAGCCACACGTGCACGTGCGCCCGGCGGTTCGTTCATTTGTCCGAATACGAAAGTTGCTTTTGATTCTTTCAGGTCTTCTAAATTCACAGCACTCAGATCCCATCCGCCTTCTTCCATGCTATGCTTGAATTTATCACCATAGTTCATGATACCTGCTTCAATCATCTCTCTCATCAAATCATTTCCTTCACGTGTTCTTTCACCCACACCGGCAAATACCGATACACCACTATATGCTTTTGCGATATTGTTGATCAATTCCTGGATCAATACGGTCTTACCCACACCGGCACCACCAAACAAACCAATTTTACCACCTTTTGCATAGGGCTCAATCAGGTCGATTACTTTAATACCAGTAAATAAAACTTCAGTTGCTGTACTTAAATTTTCAAATAATGGTGGCTTGTTATGAATAGGGCGGCCACCTGCTTTACTTACCTGTGGTAAACCATCGATAGCATCGCCGGTTACATTAAACAAACGGCCTTTAATACCATCACCTACAGGCATTGCAATAGGTATACCTGTATCTACCACCACAGTACCACGTACCAAACCCTCTGTACCATCCATCGCAATGGTACGTACGCTATCTTCACCTAAATGCTGTTGCACTTCCAATACCAGCGTATCACCATTTTCACGTTTTAATTCTAATGCATTTAAAATTTCGGGCAATTTGCTGTCGTTGTCAAACTGAACGTCTACAACCGCACCGATTACTGATTTTACCTTACCTGTATTGGCCATAAAAAAGTATTAAGTATATAAAGTATATATTTTAGGGCGCAAAGGTAAGGGTTGTAGATTGAAATTTGAAATTTGAAGCGGGGCTTTTTGGGTTAAGTTTTGAACTTTTACCCTTTATTGCATTGAAATACAGATCAGGCACTATATATCACTTAATTTGCGGTAAATCTGCACTAAAAGGTTTTTTTTTTAATAAAAAAATGTCGCCCAAACTTAAAAAAATTGCCCGGTATTGTTTTATTACAGCCAATATCATTATCCTGGCATTGTATGTAACCACATGCCTGGTGCCCTTTGCCAGCGGCGGTAAATATCCTTATATAGCATTAACAGGATTGCTTTTCCCTTTATTATTTTTTGCCTTGCTTGGTTTTTTGGTCTATTGGGCCGTCAGAAGGTCTACATGGGTGTTTGTTTGCCTGGCAGCCTTGTTGCTGGGCTGGCAGCAGGTTGCCGTAATGTTCAGCTTTCATTTTGCGCCAGGCTTTACAACAGCAAAAACTCCGGGTACGTTAAGGGTGTTTACCTGGAATTTATCCAGCTGGGGAGAAACCAACCGGGCAAACAATGGCGATAATATGGCAGAGATGGTGCAGCTTGTAAAAAATGCCGATGCCGACGTAGTATGCTTCCAGGAATTGCTGTATTATAAGAACCGCCATTACAGGGATTCCGTTATTCCCGCTTTAAAGGAAGCCGGTTATCAATATACCTATTTTGAAAAAGTGAATTATACAGGCCGGCTGTACACTACTTCTACTTTAATTGGTATAGAGATCATGTCTAAATACCCCATTACCGGAACCGGTAAATTTTTGTACAACCCACAGGATTCTGTTGAACCACTTATTTATGCTGATATAAAAGTGGACACACAAACCATCAGGGTTTTTACCACCCACCTGCAATCGGTTAGTTTCGGGCAAAACGAATACGACGCTTTATACAAATTGAAAGAACCAGCACAAGCCAGTGTTACAGGGTCAAAAGCGGTGATATGGAAATTAAAACATGCTTATAAAAAAAGAACCGTACAGGCTGATATGTTACATGAGAAAATAAGTGAAAGCCCCTACCCTGTAATTGTGTGCGGCGATTTTAATGATGTGCCCAATTCGTATACTTATTTTACAGTGAAGGGTAATTTGCAGGATGCATTTTTAAAAAAAGGTATGGGCATCGGCAGAACATTCCGTTTTATTTCGCCTACTTTAAGAATTGATTACATACTGGCAGATAAAAAATTCGATGTGTTACAATACCACCTGTTTAAAGTGCCTTATTCCGATCATTATCCCGCTGTAGCTGATTTTGCTATTGGTGAAAAAAAATAAAAATCAGCCGGCTAAAAAAGACAGGTCGAAGTAATAGTTACCGGGATTATTGCGATCGAAAAAAATTGAAATACTGCCTTTTGAATTAATGAGTGATTGTAATTGATTAGGCCCCAAATCGATTGTTTCACTGTGCAAACGGATCTTTTTTCCCCGGCGGGAATCATAGTATACGAGGACCGAAGCAAATTTTAGTTCCTTTGTAAAATTTCTGCCGTTATCATAAAGTGATTCTGCCGCTTTGTATTGCATCGATCCTCCTGTTTCTACTTCTTCCAGGTATTCGTTGCCAAGTACTTCTACTTTATTTGCCGGTACTATCAGTTCTTTATAGTGCTCTTTTACATGACCAGGTAAATAAAAGCGGTCTTTTTTTCTTTTGTGCTTAACAAGGCCGTCTATAATAAAATAGGTTAAAAATATTATTGAAAACCCAATGAATTTTACCATATCATGTAAGCTATAAATGTACCAACTTAAATACCAGTGCCGCAATTACGGCTCCAATTACCGGACCAACAACCGGTATCCAGCTATAACTCCAGTTACTATCTCTTTTGTTTTTTATAGGCAGTAAAAAATGAACAATGCGTGGCCCCAAATCTCTTGCAGGATTAATAGCATAACCGGTTGGCCCGCCCAATGATAAGCCTATTGCTAAAACCAATAATGCAACAGGCAATGCATTTAACGAACCCAGGGAAATACCTACATCATTAATTTTTGCATCCGTTAACGAAAAGGCTCCAAACACCAATGCAAATGTGCCAATGATCTCTGTGATTAAATTATTAAATGTATTGGGAATAGCCGGTGCATTGCAAAACACACCCAGCATGGCATTGGCATCATTGGCGGCATCAAAATGCGAACGATAAGATAACCATGCCAAGAATGACCCCGTCATGGCACCCAGCATTTGTGCAGCAATATACCAGGGTACTTTAGTCCAGTTTTTTGTTTTAATGGCATCGGCAATAGTTACAGCAGGATTTAAATGACCGTCTCCGCCTAATGACGCACATACATACACACCCACAAACACGGCCATGGCCCAGCCCAATGCAATAACTATCCAGCCGCTGCTGTTACCATAAGTTTTATTTAATGATACATTGGCATTTACACCATTGCCCAATAAAAGCAACAATGCTGTACCTGCAAATTCAGCTATAACTAAGCTCATAATTTTTTAATGTTAAGGAGTGAAAGTTTGTCAAGATAATAAATATTGTTTTGCAAGAGCGATAAAATCATTTGTTTGTTTTTCTATCCAATCTGTATTTTTATTCATTGCAGTTGCCATCAGTTGTGCCACTACCGGTGCTGCTGCTATTGCCGTTCCGGCATCTAAAAATAACAGCCGTGTTCTTCTTGCCAACACATCTTCCACGGTCATTGCCATTTCGTTTTGTATGGCCCAGATAATTGCTGCTTTAATATAGGGAGCAGCCGGATGAATCAATTCGCTCAATGTTGAATTGGCTTTGCAAAGCGCTTTAATATGTGCAGCATCAGCACCGTAAAAATGCAAGGCATCATTTTTGTTTTCTTCATTTATATAACCATGAATTTTAAAATTTTCAGTCACACATTTTTTCTTTTCCAGCTTTGCTGTAGCCACCGCTTTATCTAAAACATCAGCTGCCATTTTGCGATAAGTGGTCCATTTACCTCCTGTTATTGTTACCAGGCCACTGGCACTTACAATAATGGTATGATCCCTGGGCATGATAGCAGTTTTTTGGGTACTGCCCTTTTTTACCAGGGGCCGCAAACCCACAAAAACACTTTTTACATCGCTGCGTTTTATATCAACCGTTAAATATTTATTGATGTGGTGCAATATAAAACTGATCTCTTCTTCCAATGGTTTTGGTTCCAGGGAATGGCTTTCAACCGGCGTATCCGTGGTACCCAATACTACTTTACCATGCCAGGGTACCGCAAATAAAACCCGGCCGTCTTCTGTTTTGGGAATCATCATGGCATCGGCTCCGGGAAAAAATTTTTTATCTGTTACCAAATGAATTCCCTGCGAAGGGCTAACGATATTTTTTGCTGCCGCATCATCCATATGCAATATTTCATCGGTAAAAATACCGGTGGCGTTAATCACTACTTTGCATTGCAGGTTATACGTTGTTCCGGAAATTACATCCTGTGCTACAACACCGCTGACGGTATTATCTTTTTTAAAGAGCTGCATTACTTTACAATAATTTAAAACCACAGCACCATTTTCTGCCGCCGTTTGTGCAAGGTTAATGGCCAGCCTTGCATCATCAAACTGTCCATCCCTGTATACAATGGCACCGCTTAATTTTTTTGTATTGATAACAGGTAAAAATTGTTTAGTTGCTTTACTATTAATAATGCTTGTTTTACCCAAACCCAATTTACCTGCCATCAGGTCGTACAATTTTAATCCCACGCCATAATATATTTTTTGCCAGATACTATAACAGGGTAAAACAAATGAAAGATTATTGGTAAGATGCGGTGCGTTCTTCAGCAGCAATCCTCTTTCTTTCAACGCTTCTCTTACTAATTTAATATTGCCTTGTGCTAAATACCTTACGCCGCCATGCACCAATTTAGTGGAGCGGCTTGATGTACCTTTTGCAAAATCATGCTGTTCCAGCAATAAAGTTTTGTACCCTCTTGTGGCAGCATCTACAGCTGTGCCTAACCCGGTTGCTCCACCACCAATAATTATAATATCCCATTCGGTTTCGCTATCCAGTCGCTGCTGCATTTCGATTCTATTCATATATAGTCTCTTGAATCAACCGCCGGCAGGGTTGAAGCCGCTGCCGGGGTTTAGCGGATTTATTTTGTATTGCTTATTGTTGTATCCACAGCTTTTTTCCACCCACCTGTTAATTCGTTTCTTTCTGCCTCTTCCATCAACGGTACAAATGTTTTATCAATTTGCCATTGCTGTTGTATATCATCAATACTTTTCCAGTAGCCCACTGCAAGCCCGGCAAGGTAAGCGGCACCCAATGCAGTGGTTTCTGTAATTTTTGGCCGCAGTACTTTGGTATTTAAAATATCACTTTGAAACTGCATCAGTAAATCATTAGCGGTTGCGCCGCCATCAACCCTTAATTCTTTTATAGAAATACCTGAATCAGCTTCCATCGCTTTTAATACATCCATCGTTTGATAGGCAATACTTTCCAAAGCTGCCCTTGCAATATGCGATGCATTGCTGCCTCTTGTAAGCCCGACAATCGTTCCTCTTGCATCCTGGTTCCAGTACGGCGCACCAAGCCCGGTAAATGCGGGCACCACATAAACACCTTCATTACCGTTAACCTTAGCCGCCAATGCCTCTACATCTGATGATTTTTGAATGATCCCTAATCCATCCCTTAACCATTGCACCACAGCGCCTGCAATAAATACACTGCCCTCCAAAGCGTATTGTGTAATACCATTTACTTTCCATGCTACAGTGGTTAATAAATTATGATCAGACGTTACCGGTTGTTCGCCTGTATTCATCAGCATAAAACAACCCGTACCATAAGTATTTTTTACCATACCGGGCTGGGTACACATTTGCCCGAACAAGGCACTCTGCTGATCGCCTGCAATACCTGCAATGGGAATATTTTTTGCCGATAAAATATTTTGTGTGTGCCCGTACACTTCGCTGCTGCTGCGTATCTGCGGCAACATGCTGCCGGGTATGGTAAATATTTTTTCCAGCTCGCCGTCCCATTGTAATGTATTGATGTTGCACAACATGGTACGTGAGGCATTGCTTACATCCGTAGCATGAATCTGACCTTTGGTTAAATTCCATAATAACCAGGTATCAATGGTACCAAAACACAATTCTCCATTTTCTGCTTTTTTCCTGGCGCCCTCCACATTATCTAAGATCCATTTTACTTTGGTGGCAGAAAAATAAGCGTCAATCACCAATCCCGTTTTTTGTTTGATGATCGTGTCTAATTGTTTTCTTTTTAATTCATCGCAAAAAGATGCGGTCCTTCTATCCTGCCATACAATGGCATTGTATACGGGTTTACCTGTTGCCCTATCCCACACTACGGTAGTTTCTCTTTGATTGGTAATACCGATGGCTGCAATATTTTCTACTGTTAACCCGGCTTGTGTAATGGCTTCGGCAGCCACACCTAGTTGCGTACTCCATATTTCATTGGCATCATGTTCTACCCAGCCGGGCTGCGGAAAATATTGGGTAAACTCTTTTTGCGCCACAGCAATGATAGCGCCCTGCTGATCAAAAATAATGGCACGGCTGCTGGTAGTACCCTGGTCGAGGGAAAGAATGTATTGATTCATAGCAAGAATGATTTGTTTTCAAGTTAGCGGAATTTTTTAAAATAAACATTGCTGTATTTAAAACGAATTAGTTTTAAGTTACCGATACTTTTATTTTTTAGCCGGCTTCTTTAGGCCGTAGTTTACTACCTTCAACAACACAATGCTGCGTTTAAAAAAATACCTACCTGCACCGGCAAAACTTTTTCTGCAATTGCAGGTAAGAGCTGCTACAGATTTTTTAAATGGCCATACAAAACTTTTTTGCAGTGATAAAAATATTAAGCAACAACTTCCCGATAACCTGCAACAAGCAGTTGCCATACAACAGCAGGTAAAAGCCAATGAAAGCAGTGCCAATAAAATTTCTAATCTCCATCTTGCCATCAATGCAATAAACAATATTGAAATTGCACCGGGACAAATCTTCTCCTTCTGGAAATCGACAGGTAAGCCATCTGAAAAAAACGGGTATAAAACAAGCAGAACGATCATCAATGGCAAACTGGAAGCAACTACCGGTGGCGGCCTTTGCCAGCTATCGGGGCTTATCTATTTTTTATCTATCCAAAGTGGTTTAACTATTATGGAACGCCATCCGCACAGCATGGATATTTATACAGATGCAGATCGTTTTACGCCTTTGGGCAGCGATGCTACGGTGGCTTACGGTTATAAAGATTGCAGGATCAGGAATAATTATCACTTCCCGGTTTATTTTTCTTTTACCCTCGATAAAAATTCATTAACCGGAACCATTGCTGCAACTGAAACGATTCCTTTACACAAAATTGAATTTGAGTACGAAAAGCATCCCGGCTTTACAACTGTAAACACAATGAGCAGCTGTAATGGACTGAGGGAAATGATCGCAAGCCATAACTACGTTCTGCTGCGGTAAATTGCAGTTAACTTTTATTTTGCAACAATGTTGCAGCATTTTATTACCTTTGTTTGGTGAGGGTTAAAAAAGTCATACTTTTTAAAAAGCTAACCGCTGTATTACTACTGCTGTTATTAGCTGCGGTAACCATTATACAGGTATCGCACTCTCATGCTTCCAAGCCATCGTTAACACAGCAGGAAAATATTCTTGCAAAAAAATCGGGGTTACCTGGTTATTTTCATTCCACTGCAGAAAGCAAATGTTTTATTTGTGAGTACCAATTGGCTAAAGATGCTGATGTTTTTGCTGCGGCGATACATTTTATTGCACCGTTCCAGTATCATTATACTGCTAACACCGATTACTCTTTCACTTTTCAAAATAGCTATTCGTATTTTGAAACCCGTGGCCCGCCGTCTGTTTGCTGATCGTAAGCTTATTGATTTATAGTAAGCTTCTTTACTGTTATTACAGTATTCATTCTCATTTATGGTATGGCGTAAATTTCCAGGCAAACTGGTTTTACTGCATACGTTTTTACAGACTCTAACTACTCAAACAATGCGTTCAATAAAAATATTTTTGTTTACTGCAGCCGTCTTTATCGTTACTGCAGCAAATGCAGGCAAAAAAAATACATTTACCGATCCTGCAAAAAGTACACTCAGCGGAAGGGTTACCGATAAAAAAACAGGTCTTCCCCTGGAAGGTGCTTCTGTATATTTTTCAGATTTAAAGAAAGGAACAATCACAAATGCCAACGGCAATTACAGTATTGGTAATTTACCCAATGGCAATTACCTGGTAGAAGTAAAATTTGTAGGATATAAATCGGCTTTGCAGAATATTTCCATACAGGGAAATGTTGTGCAGGATTTTTCTTTAGACCCTTCTGTGGTGGAAGAAAACGAAGTGGTGGTGACCGGTACTTCCAAAGCCACCTCCATCAAAAAAAATCCGGTGCCGATTGTATCTATCGGTAAACAATATTTACAACAGAATTTAAGTACCAATATTATTGATGCCATTGCAAAAGTGCCCGGCATTAATGCGGTAACTACCGGCCCGAATGTTTCCAAACCTTATATCCGTGGTTTAGGTTTTTCCAGGATCTTAACGTTGTATGATGGTGTAAGGCAGGAGGGCCAGCAATGGGGCGATGAACATGGTATTGAAGTGGACCAGAATAGTGTGGAAAAAGTAGAAGTGGTGAAAGGCCCCGCCAGCCTTATTTACGGCTCTGATGCATTGGCTGGCGTAATCAATTTGATACCTGCCAATTTTCCTTCGCCGGGAAAAACACAAGGCGATATTTCCGCAGAATATCAAACCAATAATGGATTGTTCGGCGGATCTGCAATGTTAGCAGGCAATAAAAATTCTATTGTATGGAGAGGCCGGGCATCTTACAAAGAAGCTACCAACTACCGCAACAAATACGATGGCCGTGTGTACAATACCGGTTTCAGGGAAACAGATGTAAACGGCATGATTGGCGTAAATAAAACCTGGGGCTATTCTCATATCGGATTTTCGGTGTTTGATGACCTGCAGGATATACCCGATGGCAGCAGGGATTCTGCAACAAGAAAATTCACCAAACAAATTACTGAAGCAGATACGGTACGCCCGATAGTAACTGATGAAGAATTGAGGTCTTATGCAATTCCTGCACTGCACCAGCATGTACAGCACTACAGAATTTACACCGCCAATAATTTTATTTTAAAAACCGGTGCAAGAATTGCCTTAAACCTCGGCTACCAAAAAAGTATCCGCAGAGAATATAGTCATCCGGAAATTGCCGTACCGGGTTTGTATCTTTTGCTGAACACTTATTCTTATGATGCCAAATATTATTTGCCCGAAAAAAATGGCTGGAGTGTAACAGCTGGCATAAACGGCATGTATCAAAACAACGATGCAGAAAAAGGTACTGAGTTTGTAATTCCTTCCTATAAGCAATTTGATTTAGGGCCGTTTTTATTTGCAAAAAAATCCTATAAAAAATTAGAACTGGCTGGTGGCATCCGCTATGATATGAGGACATTTAATAACGACGCTTTATTTACCAAGCCTGATGCAGTTACAGGATTTGACAAAGCGGTGTATGGTGCAGACACCGCGGGAGCCACACAGGCTTTTTATAATTACAGGCATACTTTCTCCGGCCTTACCGGAAGCCTTGGTGCTACCTATAGTTTTTCAAAAACCTTCAGTGCCAAATTTAATATAGCAAGAGGTTATCGTTCGCCTAATATTTCTGAAATATCAGCCAACGGTGTACATCCCGGCACTAATATTTACCAGCTGGGCAATTTAAATTTTAAACCTGAATTTAGTTTGCAGGAAGATATTGGTTTAAATTACAATTCGCAGCACATCACGGTAAACCTTGAATTATTCAACAACAATATTCAGAATTATATTTTCAACCAGAAGGTATTAAACAGTGCAGGCCAGGATTCTGTAATTGTACCCGGTAATGAAACATTCCAGTTCCAGGCGGCTAAAGCGCATTTGTATGGCACAGAAATAAGTGTAGACCTTCATCCGCATCCGTTGGACTGGTTGCATTTTGAAAATTCATTATCATTAGTGTACGGAACCAATAAAGGAGTAAGTGGAAAAAATTTACCAGACAGTGCAAAGTATTTACCTTTCATTCCACCCCTGCATACTTTTTCTGAATTGCGTGCCAACATAAAACCAAAGTCGGGAGCCTTTACCAACCTGTTTGCAAAAATGCAGTTTGAATGGTATGCCAAACAAGACAAAGCCTATTTAGAATTTGGAACAGAGACACCAACACCAGGTTACTCTTTATTTAATATTGGTTTTGGCGGCGATGTGGTTAATCAAAAAAAGAAAACCATTTTTAATTTTTCTATACTGGCGAATAATCTTTTTGATGTGGCCTATCAATCGCACTTAAACCGGTTGAAATATTTTGAACCTTACCCGGGCAATGCATCAGGCAGAAGTGGAATTTATAATATGGGACGCAATGTTGCGGTTAAGCTGAGCTTTCCTTTAAATTTTAATTAGGTGTGAGACGTGAATGGTGAATGGTGGCTTGTCAATAATTCACTATTCACCATTCACCTTCTTAGTACGTCTTTTTCTTCTCCACATTAAAAACCCGGTGATGCTTAGCAGTGCAGAAGACAAACCGAATAATGCATAGATAATTTTTATACCCGTGCCGCCATACTTACCCATGTGCAATTGAGAGTTGATGATATCGTACCGGTCGGCTGATGATATCTCATTGATGAATCTTGTTTTTGCAATGGCGCCGGTGCTGTCTAACGCAATTACATCAGCAAATTTTTTTGAGTGTATATAGGCATTGGTTTTATTACTACCATAAACAGCTGTTTTTCCGGAAGTACTTTGTGGAAAATAAATAACGTACGCAGTAAAATCCGGATGCTTTTTTTGTACCGCACTATAAGCCGAATCAAAATTGAACAACGGTTTTGGCGAAGCTTTCACTGTATTTATCCAGTTATTACTTTGATAAAATTCTTTTTTAAAAACATAGCGCTGCATCCATAAACCTGTAATACCAATCATTACATTAAACAACAGTGACCAGGTACCGATCAACTGGTGCAGGTTATTTTTTCGCCATACAGTTTTCTTAAATAACAGTACCGCCATAATGTTTCTCCGATACAAGATTATTCCTGTGATAATACTCAACACAAAAACGATAGAAAAAAATCCCAGCAACCATTCTCCTGTTTTACCTGCACGAAAGGAACTGTGAAAGCTGGCCAGCCAGGCCATAAAATTTCCGGAAATATCATCACTGCCACCACGACTTTTTAACAATGCCCCTGTTTGCGGATGCAGAAACAGCTGCAACACTTTTTCTCCTTTTTGGTAAGTGGTATCATAAATAGAAAAAGTAAAGGGTTCCTTTTCATTCATGGATATATTGCAGCTGCTGATGGCCGAATAAGGAAATCTTTTCTGCACTACTTTATAGCAACTGTCAATGGTAAGTTTTTTCTGGTAGTCGAAGGTTGGAAACTCCTCCGGCTTTTGAAAAGCATCAAGCTCATCGTGAAAAGCCAGAACAGCTCCCGATAAAGACAACATTAAAATAAAAATACCTGCAAATAAACCCAGTACGGAGTGGAGAGTTACAAGGCCTTTGTTTTTCATTAACTGCTGTTTAACGGTTTCGGTTTGTATCTTGCAATAATACTATTAAAATGAATAAGGGATCCGTAATTACGTTAGGTTTATTTTTGCTGCTGCATGGCAGTCATCTTACTGCACAGAATTTCGATATCAACCTCTTAAAACCCATCAATAAAAACGAAACTACATTCAAGAATAAATACCTGGAATTAAATGCTTCTTCTGTACGGGCCGTAAGCATTGGTATACCTGCAGGTATTGCTATTGCAGGTTTTATACAACATGATCCAAAACTAAAACGTGATGCCCTTTATATGGGAGGTGCCTATTTATTTTCTGCAATAGTAACACAAGCGACAAAAAGAATTGTTGACCGTGAGCGGCCTTTTGAAAAGTATAGCTTTATTATAAAAAGGGATGACGAAAGTGGCGGATTGTCTTTTCCTTCGGGGCATACTGCTGATGCTTTTTGTGTTGCCACTTCAGTTTCACTACGCTATCGTAAATGGTATTTTGTAGCACCTGCGTATTTATTTGCCACCAGTGTGGGTTGGGCACGTATGTACCAGGGGGTGCATTATCCAAGTGATGTGTTTGCAGGTGCGGTGGTAGGTGCAGGTAGCGCATGGCTGGGTTGGAAACTACAAAAGCTGGTGGATCGTAAGCATATACGGGTTACCACAATAAACGCAAACTGGTAAAATATTTCTGTTGTACATTTATTGTATGCTCGACATCAATATCAACACCCCTGCTTTACTTTTTCCCGCAATTACTTTGTTAATGCTGGCGTATACCAACCGTTTTTTATCATTGGCTGCCTTAGTACGTAAGCTGCATGATGAATACCTGCGTGGCGAAAAAGAAAAAAATATTTTAAGCCAGATAAAAAATATCCGCAGCAGGCTTAATCTTATCCGCTACATGCAGGGCTTTGGTATTATGAGTTTTTTATGTTGTGTACTATGCATGTATGTTATCTTCCGCGGATGGGTGGAATTATCCAACTGGATATTTGCAGCCAGCCTTCTTTTTTTATTGATCTCTATCATACTTTCGTTAATAGAGATCAATAAAAGCACCAAAGCCATTGAACTGGAGCTGAGCGACATTGAAGAATTAAGTAAAGGAAATATTTTTGAAGATATTTTTAAAAACCACAGCGCTTAGTAATCAAACTCTTTGGGTTTGTGGTCTTCAAAATTTTCATCGTACCTTATAAAAATGCGAATATAGATTACACGGCTTATACGCATTAACCAGGGTTGTATCAATACTAAAAAAAGAATATTTAACCCCAGCCACCAGAATATCCGGTTATCTTCTGTAGATACTCCTACTAAAACAAACCAGGCTACAAAAGTGGCTACAGAAAATGCCACTGCCAAAGCATAACTCACATAGCCGGTACCAAACCAAAAACCATTTTCCAGGTCGTATCTCTGGTGACATACAGGACAATGTTCAGGCATATCAAAAATATGCTTCACTGATAATTTTTTGAACGGGTTACTATCTTTAAACATTGGTCCGCGGCGGCATCTCGGGCATTTCATCGTTAAAATACTCCAGATATAATTGGGTTTGGGTTGGTTGCTCATGGCTGCAAAGGTACTAAACTAAAAAACCTTTTAGGTTACAAAAGTTACGCACCTACTTAAACTTCCATTTAAAATAGATCATCGCAATGATCATAGAAAGCACTATGCCATTGGTACCCATAATTGGTGCATCGCCTATCAGTATACCATATGTAAGCCAAAGGGAGACATTTACAAAGAGCAGTAATAAGGTAAGCGAAGACAGATCTTTTGCCGATTTTGTTTGCCATATTTTTATTACCTGGGGTAAAAATGTTATAGTTGACACAAAGCCCGCTGCCGTACCAATAAAGCCTATTAATGTTAGTGGCATAATTATTTTTTATTAAGCTGAAGTGATTTTTTTTCTTTCGCCTATCTGCTGCCTCCACATGGCAAAATATAATCCTTTATCTGCCAGCAAACCCTCATGCGTTCCTGTTTCTACCACTTCCCCTTTTTCCAGCACGTAAATCCTGTCGGCATGCATAATAGTACTTAAGCGATGTGCAATTAAAACTGTGATCTGTTCTTTTTGAGAAGATAGGTCTCTTATGGTATCTGTAATTTCTTCTTCGGTAATTGAATCCAATGCAGAAGTAGCTTCATCAAATATTAATAAATGCGGCTTGCGCAATAAAGCACGGGCTATAGAGATACGTTGTTTTTCGCCGCCGGATAATTTTAAGCCGCCTTCGCCGATCATTGTGTCCACACCTTTTTCTGCCCTGGATATTAAACCGGTACAGCTGGCTTTTTGTAAGGCGTCATTTAATTGTTCTTCTGTTGCCGCAGGGTTAACAAACATCAGGTTTTCTTTTATGGTTCCGCTGAACAAATTAGTATCCTGTGTTACAAATCCAATTTGCTTACGCAGGTCATCAAAGTGAATTTCTGTTTCGTCTAAGTTATTGTACAAAATTTTTCCTTCCTGCGGACGGTAAAGCCCCACCAGTAATTTCATCAGGGTAGATTTTCCGCTGCCGCTTGGTCCAACAAAGGCTATTGTTTCACCCACTTTTACATCAAAGCTGATATTATCAATGGCTCTTTGTGGCGCCGTTTGATGTTGAAATACTACATTATTAAATGACAGTGTTTCAATATTGCCCAATGGTTTTGGAAAAGCAGGTTCCTGTTCAGGTGCTTTTTTCATCAGGTTATCAAAATTATTCAATGAGGCTTCTGCTTCCCTGTAAGAAAGTAAAATATTGCCTATTTCCTGCAATGGACCGAAAACAAAAAATGAAAAGATCTGCATCGTTACCAATTGCCCTGCATTCATAGTACCATGAAAAATAAGCCACATTAAAATAAACAGTATCACCTGTCTCAATGTATTCACCATGGTACCTTGTATAAAACTGATACTACGGATGCGTTTTACTTTAGTCAGTTCCAAACCTAATATTTTATAAGTATTGGTATTCAGCCTTTCTACTTCCTGGTGGGTTAGCCCTAAACTTTTTACCAATTCAATATTGCGCAATGATTCAGTAGTAGAGCCTGCCAAAGCAGTTGTTTGTCCAACAATATTTTTCTGGATCAGTTTAATTTTTTTGCTGAGTTTATTAGTTATAAAAGTGAGCACAAAAATACCCACCAGGTAAGCTACTGGTACTCGCCAGTTAATAAACAGAGTGGCATATACAAAAACAAAAACAACGCCAACAAGAACCCCAAAAAGAATGTTGATGAAATTGGTCATGAATTTTTCAACATCCGATCTTACTTTAGTAAGTACTGATAAAGTTTCACCACTGCGCTGGTCTTCAAATTGCTGGTAAGGTAATTTCATGGCGTGTTGTAAACCATCAGTAAATACCCTTGCCCCGAATTTTTGTATCACCACATTTAAAAAATAATCCTGGAAAGCTTTTGCAATACGGCTGATCATGGCAACAGAAATGGAAAAAATAAGTACGTACCAAACACCTGGTGCATCCCATGAAAATGAATTAAAAAATCTGTCCCAGGTAAATTTGCTTGCGGGGGGTGTTATTCCGCCCTGGTGCCCGTTGGCCAGGTTGATCAGCTTTCCTAATAAAATAGGATCCACAAGGGAAAAACCAATATTTATAGAAGCCATTAAAAGTGTAAAGGTTACCAGCCATTTGTATGGCTTCAGGTAGTGCAGTAATATCTTCATATCTAAAATTTAGAGCAGTAAAGCGTTCAGGAGTGCAAATATCGTACAAGTAAAGCAATACTGGCAAGATGGCAGGGTAGGGAATGGATAATTGATCATGAATTAATAGATAATTTTTCCAAATTCGATAGCCGGAACAAAGTTTAAACATCGGACAGGTTTAGAAGTTTAGAAGTTTAGGGTTTAGTTAAGACGCCCTCCTAAACTTCTAAACTCCTAAACTTCTAAACTCCTAAACCTCTAAACTCTCTAAGCTCCCCACCCTTCTCTATCCAGACTCCTGTACTGTATCGCTTCCGCCAAATGTTCCGGCTTTATATCGGCACTGGCAGAAAGATCGGCAATGGTGCGGCTGACTTTTAATATCCTGTCGTAGGCCCGGGCAGATAAATTTAATTTTTCCATTGCTACTTTCAACAGGTTTTGCCCGGCTGTACTGATGGTACAGATTTCTTTTAATTGTTTGCTGCTCATTTGCGCATTGGCATAAACGCCTTCGCTATCCTTATATCGTTCTGCCTGTATTTCTCTTGCTTTAATTACCCGCTTTCTTATACCGGCACTTTTTTCAAATTGTTGTGCAGAAGATAATTCGCTAAAAGCAACGGGTGTTACTTCCACGTGCAGGTCGATACGATCCAGCAATGGCCCCGATATTTTATTCAGGTATTTCTGTACTGCACCCGGCGGACAAGTACATTCTTTTTCGGGATGATTAAAAAATCCGCAGGGGCAGGGATTCATGGAAGCGATAAGCATAAAACTCGCCGGAAAATCCAATGCTATTTTCGCCCTGCTGATGGTAACTTTTCTTTCTTCCATTGGCTGGCGCATCACTTCCAAAACCGTTCTTTTAAACTCCGGTAATTCATCTAAAAATAAAACGCCGTTATGGGCTAACGAAATTTCGCCGGGCTGCGGATTGCCGCCGCCTCCAACTAATGCCACATCTGAAATGGTATGGTGCGGCGAACGATAAGGCCGCTTCGAAATTAGTGTAGCGTTCTCCGGTAGTTTGCCGGCCACACTATGAATTTTTGTTGTCTCTAATGCCTCCTGCAAACTTAATGGTGGCAATATTGTAGGCAAACGTTTTGCCAGCATGGTTTTACCTGCTCCGGGCGGGCCAATCAAAATAGCATTATGACCTCCTGCTGCTGCAATCTCCAAAGCACGCTTAATATTTTCCTGCCCTTTCACATCACTGAAGTCAATTTCAAAATCGCTTTGGGCCTGTGCAAATTCTTCCCTTGTATTTACAATGGTTGGTTCAATAGTATTTTCATCCTTAAAAAAATCAATTACCTCGTTGATGTGGCCAACACCGTACACTTGTAAATTATTTACCATTGCCGCTTCCCTGGCATTTTGTTTGGGAACGATCAATCCTTTATATCCTTCCTTACGGGCCTGTATGGCAATGGGTAGTGCTCCTTTTATAGGGCGGATCTCTCCATCAAGGCTTAACTCGCCCATGATGACGTACTCACTTAATTTTTCTGGATTAGCTATTTGTTCGGTAGCACCCAATGTACCAATGGCAATGGGCAAATCAAATGCAGTACCTGTTTTTCGTATATCCGCAGGTGCCAAATTTACCACCAATTTAGTACGAGGCATATAATAGCGATTACTTTTTATTGCACTCTCTACTCTTTGCAAACTTTCCTTAACTGCACTATCGGGAAGGCCTACTATAAAATAATCTTTGCCCTGGTTATTTACACTTACTTCAACGGTAATGGTGATAGCTTCTACACCGTAAACGGCGCTGCCAAAAGTTTTGACTAACATGGGGTAATAAATTTTGGCTAATGTACGGAAGGTTTTATTATTTATTCAAACTATCCTCTACGCCTTCCCGTTTTAATATCAAATAATCCGAACCGTTATTGCGAATGCCACAATTCAGCCAGTAACTAAACCCATACTTTGTTCAATTGCCGGCTCTTATATCCTTATTCAATTCTTTGCAAACAGCCGCCTTATGCAATACCAGTTTTTCGTTATCAGTACTAAAACTGATTTCTACCCATCCATTAAAAATTCCTGTTGGTTTAACCAGTTGAAAAGGTACATATCGGTGGCTCACATTCTTCCAATCACCTGCCCAAACAGGAGGAAGAGTTATACTGAGTATTTTTTGCGCCAGTAAAATTGATGAAGCGTTATACCAGTTGTAACCCGGCATATTATTTACAGTGATGGCATCATTAAACTGCATTACCGGCATTGATTCATTGGCAGCTACCGGAAAATTGGTATCAAATGCACCGGTTACCAGCCATTGCATTTTATCCTGCTGCAAAACAGGATCACCTACCAGCAATGTTGTAAAATAAATATCCTTTGTTCCATCGTTATCAATATCCAGTATTACCGCATGGTTAAAACGTACTGCCGTATCCTTAAGGTTGATGTAGGTCATCTCCGGAAAAACCTGCGGAGGCGTTTGTATCGGCTGTGATTCCCGGTTCTTTTTGCAGGAATATAATATTATTAAACAGCACAAAACCGGTATTACTTTTTTCATTTTTTTCTGTAAAAGTAAAACCGCATAAGAAGATCAACGGCGTAAGTTGCAGCAATTGCGATAAACCTGTGTTCAGTTGTATTTTATTTCACCTCAACCGGAAAAACAAGGCATTTAAGGAGGATAAAAAAAGAACTTTCACTGTTACATACATCATAATTTTTCCAGCATCTCCACTACGCCTTCCCTCTTCAATATCAGGTACCCCAACCTGTCGTTACTGATGCCTTCTTTTAACTGGTAACTAAAGTACAGCTGACCGTTAGTAACGGCTGTTTCAAAATATTTAAACTGTATGTTGGGGAATTTTTTAAGGTCTTCGCCAATTTCATATAAGTGTGTAGAAAGTATGAATAAGGAATTTTTAATTTTCAATAACCCTTCAATTACTGTGCTGCTGCATTTCATAGCATCCTGTACATTGGTACCTTTAAAGAGTTCATCAATCAGTATCAGCCATTTTTTACCATCGCTTATTTTGTCTACCGTTTTTCTTATACGCTGTACCTCATTAAAGAAATAACTTTCGCCCTGCACTAAATTATCTACCACATTAATATTGCTTAACAATCCATCAAACAAACTCAGTTCCATTTGCTGCGCCGGTACCCCCATACCCGTATGTGCCAGGTACACGGCAACCCCCACAGCTTTAATAAAAGTACTTTTGCCTCCCATATTGGCGCCTGTTAAAAATAAAAAATTCTGTTGCTGATGCAGATCAACATCATACGCAACCGGCGTGGGTAATAAGGGATGAAATAATTGGGTGGCTTTTATTTCCGGCTTATCTGTATCAGTGAACGATGGAAAGCTGAACCTGTATTTATCGCAGGCGCAGGCCATACTGTAATAGGCATCCAGCTTGCTGTATATTTCTATAAGGTCCAGGGCTTCCTGCTTATACCTTCTTTTTAAAAAATAACCCAGTTGTAATAGCTGCTGTTTCGAAAACTCTTTACCGTCTTCTTTCTGCAATACTGCCTGCAGGCCGGGTTTGTTCAACCGTAATTTAATTTGCTCCAGCATGGTTTGCAATAGTACCGGGTTGTCATCGGCCTGTAAAAGCGTGGCTGCCTGCTGCATGCCAATAAAAAAATCGGCAAAATGTTTTACAGAGTAACGGATAAAGGAAAAATCAGGTGCACTGAAAATGCTGTAATAAAAACTGCTGACCAGGCCCGGGTTATGCGGAATTTCTTCAATACCTGTTTCATAAAATTTTTCAATTACCATTATGGTGCCGTTAGAAACAAGGGTATTGCCCCACTGCTGCTGCACCGCACAAAATTTTTTGATGGTATGCTGGGTTTCGGTAATGGCTTTAATGGTATCAAAAGGCCGGCTTAAAAAAAAACGCAACCATTCTTTGCCTCCCACTGTACGGGTAAAATCTAAATAATTGAATACTGCCTGCTCGTCGGCAACATTAAAAATGGATAGGTCGGTAAGCGTGGTTTTGTCTGCCTGCATTATAAGTTAATTAGTTATTTGGTTGGTTACGGCTTTATTTTAGTTACGGGTTACGGGTTTATTGATCGTTTGCGAATTTCTATAAGCGTCACCCTTCCCTAACAATCAAAAACAAAAATAACCCGTCACCTTTATAAACAACCCGTAAATGCTATCAGCCTCTGTCAAATAAAAGTCGTTGCCCCTTCTCACTTTCATTCCACATTCCTTTGTCATATATCATGTTACCATTTATCATTGTTCTCTCTATAGATGCAGGAAAGGTAAAATTCTCTAAGGGACTCCAGCCACATTTGTATAAAATATTACTTTTTTGTACAGTAAAGGGTTTATTTAAATCCACCAGCACCAGGTCGGCAAAATAACCTTCCCTGATATAGCCCCTGTTTTCAATGTGGAAACAGTCGGCCACTGCATGGCTCATCTTTTCAGCAATTTTTGTAAGGCTTATCCTTCCATCCTGGTAATGGTACAGCATCATCAACAACGGATGTTGCACCAAAGGCAATCCTGCGTGTGCATGCTCGTAACTGCCCTGCTTTTCTTCCCAGGTATGCGGCGCATGGTCGGTAGCAATTATATCTAGCCTGTCATCCAACAAGGCCTTCCATAAGGCCTCTTTATTGTGTGGTGCTTTTATGGCGGGATTACATTTTATTTTATAGTCTAATTGTTCATAATCATCTGCAGTAAAATGTAAATGGTGTACACAAACCTCGGTGGTGATGCGTTTGTCTTTTAAAGGCAGCATATTGCCAAATAACTGCAATTCTTTTTCGGTAGAGATATGCAGTATGTGTAAACGGCTATTGTATTTTTTGGCAAACTGGATAGCCGTTAAAGAACTTTCAAAGCAAGCTTCTGCATCACGTACCAGCGGGTGGTCGGCTGCAGACAACTCTCCTTTTTCTTTTTTTAGTCGTTCATAATTGGCTTTAATAATTCTTTCATCTTCGCAATGTGTGGCAATCAGCATTTCGCTTTCGCTGAAAATTTTATCCAGGGCAGTATGACTGTCCACCAGCATATTACCGGTGCTTGCCCCCATAAATATCTTTACCCCACAAACATCCCTTTTATGTGCATTCATCTTTAATACTTCCTCTGCATTATTATTGCTGGTACCCATAAAAAAGGAATAATTGGCCAGGGAAGTAGCGGCGGCAATTTTATATTTATCTTCCAGCAGATCTGCCGTCAGTGCATTAGGAACCGTATTGGGCATTTCCATAAAACTGGTAACACCGCCTGCCACTGCAGCCTTGCTTTCGGTATAAATGGTGGCTTTATGCGTTAACCCCGGTTCCCTGAAATGAACCTGGTCATCAATTACCCCGGGAAAAAGATGTTTTCCTTCGCCATCAATTTCCACTACATTCCCTTTTACATCAATATGGTTATCGATGCGCTCAATGTACTTACCATCCGTTAACACATCGGAGGTTTTTATTTTTCCTTCATTTACAACCTGTATGTTCTTAAAAAGGTATTTTTGCATATCTTGAAATTAGTACCTGTTAAAATAAAATATTTAAATGCAAATTATTAAAAGCTTTTTCAAACTGCTGTTTTTTATTTGTCCTGCTTTGGCAACAGCACAATCCACTTATTTAAACCAGGGTTCCAAAGACATTCATTTTGTGGAAAGGCTGGAAATTAAGCAGCAAACCAATACCCACCTCAACTTTTCTACCTTAAGGCCATTTAACCGTAAAGCAATAGTACAACAGGCAGAATTTTTAGACAGTGCCAGAATGGGCTACCCAGATTCAACCGGGCGTGACAAATATCCCGAATGGACCGACCTTGACCTTGGCCCGGTTGATGAATATAACCTGCATAGTTTTTTGATGAATAATACCGAATGGGTATCGGCACCACGCCAGGATTTTATGAGCAAAAAACCGCTTTTAAAAGCTTTTTATAAAACCAAGACCAATTTTTTAGAGATCAAACATGATGATTTCTTTCTGGCGGTAAATCCTGTATTACAATTTTCGGAAGGTATTGAACAAGGTACCAGCAAACCAACATTTTTAAACAGCCGCGGCGTAATAGCACGTGGCTTAATTGCTAAAAAGCTCGGGTTTGCCACCATGATCACTGATAACCAGGAACGGGGACCGCAGTTTTTTCAGCAACAGGTAAATACATTTAAAGCCGTGCCGGGAGTGGGATTTTACAAACCTTTTAAAACAAATGGCTACGATTATTTTGATGCAAGAGGGTATATCACTTTTGCAGCAGTAAAAAATTATATTGATGTGCAGTTCGGGTACGATAAAAATTTTATCGGCAACGGTTACCGCAGTTTATTTTTAAGCGACTGGGGCAACAGCAATTTATTTTTAAAGCTCAATACAAAGATCTGGAAATTTAATTACCAGAATTTATTTATGGAGCTGATGCCACAGTTTAAAAAAAGTGGCGATACTTTGTTAGACAGGAAATATGCTGCCATGCATCACCTGAGCATGAACGTTACCAAATGGCTGAATATCGGTCTGTTCGAAGGCGTTATATTCGGAAGGAAAAATCATTTCGATTTTCAATACCTGAACCCAATTATTTTTTATCGCCATATTGAAGGCACTGTGGGCAGTCCCGATAATGCAGTTGCCGGTTTGGATTTTAAAGCGAATATTGCTCACCGGGCTCAATTTTACGGCCAGTTTTTGTTAGATGAATTCATTTTATCCAATGTAAAAAATGACCCCACCAACTGGACCAATAAATTTGGTATACAGGCAGGCATAAAATATTTAGATGCATTTGGTATACGCAATCTTGATATACAGGTTGAAGCTAACCGTGTACGCCCTTTTACCTACTCACACAACGATACCATTGCCAATTACACCCATTACAATCAGCCACTGGCGCACCCGCTGGGTGCCAACTTCCAGGAAGTGCTGGCCATTATAAATTTGCAGCCTTCTCCAAAATGGTACATTAATGCCAAAGCAATTTATTATTACCAGGGGCTGGATAGTGGCGGTGTTAACTTTGGCGGTAATATTTTTAAAAATTATACCACAAGAACTAAGAATACAGGATTTGAAGTTGGCAGCGGCAACAAAGCCACCTGCCTCAATGCCATGTTGCAGGTTTCTTACGAATGGAAAGAGAATCTTTATTTTGACCTTTCCCTTCAATACAGGGATTATAAAACAGCCAATAAAACCGGGCAAAGTAATACTACCATGTTTTCTGCCGGTGTACGTTTAAATATGTTTAAAAGAGATTACGATTTTTAAATTAAATATTTGCCTTATTTTTGAGACTTCTTAAACCAACCACAGCGTAAGCCTTATCCAGATAAATCATTGTTCTTACACAATGAAAATGTTTATTTACCAACCTTAATCATTATTTTATGATGAGCCGGAAATTTGCTGCTGTATGCATAGGTATGCTTTTTATATCTGGAGCTGGAGCCCAAAAGAAAGAAAAACTGAATTTACCCCTCGACGGAATCTGGAGTGGTTTTTTTGATGAGAAGAAAAAACAAACTCACATGATGCACACTGTTAACCGGTTTGCATTTATAGAGGCACGCCCCGAAAAAAACCTGGAGATGATTTTTTCCCTTGATTTTGAAACCGGCAGGTTAATTGACACCGTATTTACCAACCAGGTAAAACTACCCAATGATTCAACACCGTTAACCTTTGCTTTTTTTGAAGATTATGAATTCTCTCCCGATGATTCCAGGATCCTTATCAAAACGCAAATTGAGCCGCTCTTCAATACTTCCACCAAAGAATTTAATTACGTTTGGGATATCCCCAATAAAATATTAAAACCTGTTACAGCCGAAGGTAAGCAATCGTACAGCAGCTTTTCGCCCGACAGCAGGAAACTGGCCTATGTAAGAGAAGGTAATCTGTATATTAAAGACCTGCAGACAGACTTTGTACAGCCTGTAACCTATGATGGTGCTATGGGCAACAACCTGTATGGCATGGCCGACGCTTTATACGAAAATAGCTTTGGCATGATGCAGGCATACCAATGGAGCCCCGACGGGCAATACCTTGCTTTTTTACGTTTTAATGAAAGTGCGGTAAAATCTTTTCCTATTTCCTATTACGATCGTGTGTATCCGGAAACCAATAAACAACGTTATCCCAAAGCCGGCGAAATGGTGCCCGAAGTGAGTGTTTTTATATACAATATCAAAAACAAGATCATGTCCAAGGTTGATCTTGGTGTTAACCCCGATCAATACGTTACGGGCATTAAATGGCAACCCGATAGCAAAGCCTTATTTGTACAAAGGCTGAACAGGCCGCAAACAAAATTAGATGTGCTTACTGCAGATATTAAAACAGGGCATACTTCAATAATCTTAAGCGAAACAAAACCTGATTACGTAAAAGTTGATCCCGGTAATATTTATTTTATTCCTACACGCAATAGTTTTTTGTGGCTTAGTGAAGATAGTGGCTATAACCAGATCTACGAAGTGAAGCTGGCGGGCATGCAAAAAAGAAAGATCACCAAAGGCGAGTGGGATGTATTTGAAATTAAATCAGTAAATGAAGGTACCGGCGATATTTATTATACCGGTAACGAGTCGGGCATAAGAGAAAAACATTTGTACAAAATAAATATTGATGGTACCAAAAGAAAAAAAGTAACGGATGGCGATGGCTATCATAACGTACAGCTGACCACTAATAACCGTTATTTTATTGATGAATACAGCTCGTTAAATACACCTTCTTCGCTGCAGATGTACAATACAGATGGCAATACTATCAATGGTAAATTATTAGAGAATAAAGAGCTGAAATTAAAAATGAATGATTATAAAATTCCAAAAGCAGAATTTGTATCATTTACCAATAGCACAAAAGACGATTTAAAAGGATGGGTAATAAAACCCTATGATGCACCATCAAAAAAGATGCCTGTAATTATTTACGTGTATGGCGGACAAAGCAAACAGGAAGTAACCGACAAATGGGATGACAAAACGACTTTAACCATGCGGTACCTGGCCAACCAGGGTTATATAGTAGCCTGTATAGACCCCCGTGGCACCCCGGGCCGTGGCGAGGCTTTTAGAAAAGCGACATATAAAAAACCCGGCGATGTGGAAATGGAAGATATCATTGCTTTTAAAAATTATCTTAAAAATAACTATCGTATCGATACCGCAAATGTTGCCATCATGGGATGGAGTTACGGCGGCTATTTGTCATCGTTAGCAGCTACAAAATATGCAGGGCAATTTAAAGCCGCCGTTGCTATTGCCCCCGTAACCAACTGGCGCCTGTATGAAAATATTTATACCGAGCGAATGCTGCAAACACCGGGAGAAAATGCGGAAGGTTATAACAATGCTTCGCCGGTAAATTTTGCAGCCAATTACCAGGGCGGTTTATTGCTGATGCACGGTACGGCCGATGATAATGTGCATTATCAAAACAGCATGGAATTGAGTAAAGTATTAATTGAGAACCGCAAACAGTTTGACCAGCAATTTTATCCTGATTATCTGCATAATATCAGTGACGGAAGCCCCAATTCGGTGCGGATACATTTGTTTACCAAGATCGCTGAATTTTTAAAAGCGCAGTTCAGTATTACAGAAGCTGCAAGAAAATAATTATTCCACCGTTAAAGAAAAAGTAATGGTACGGGAGTTGATCTGATCAATTACATTGGAGAATTTAAGGTCTTTATCACGGGCATGCAAATTACCCAGCCCCCAGCCTATTTTCAGTTCGGGTGTTAATACAAAGTAAGGATAGTAAAAGTGAAAGCCTAATCCTGCTTCTATGCCATAATCGAGTCGATTAAGTTTAATCAGGTTCTCAGCCTTTTTTGCACCGGCATTGGCTGCCATATCAAACTCTACTTTACCGCCGCCCATCATATACACTTTAAAATTACCGATCCTGTCGCTGCTGAATTTCAATTGCAACGGAAAGGTTAAGGATATGGACTGTACTTTTTTAATGGTAACAGAATCTTCTCCTCCCGGCCTGTCGGGATATTTTAAATTGTATTCAAATGCTTTTTCAGTAAAAGTTAAGTCTAATGGAAAAGTGCGCAGGTTAAAATGTTCGCTCAGTCTTTTATCTACCAGCCAGGCCAGATTCAGCCCGGTGCTGTTGATACTCTCTACAACCATTACACTATCCCGTTGCATAAAAATGGGGTGATGTGTAAAGCTAAAGTGAGACCGGTTTAAACCAAGGTTGATACCAAAGTGAATATTCTTTTCATCATGATCGGGCAAATTAATACCATCCCTTAACTGAGATATACCCAATAAAGGACTACACAGAAAAGCCGATAGGACAAAAGCTATTTTGTACCGCAATAAATGCTGCATATACCTAAACTGAGTGGTTTGCAATAAGTGTTTAAATATCCCAGGTTATCCAGGATCTGAGTAAAATTTTTGCCTTCAGGAAATTTTTGAATTGATTCGTCGAGATATTTATAGGCGTTGCGGTTTTTTGAGAATAATTTACCCACGTTAGGGGTTATTACTTTCATGTAAAGATCGTAAAAACTTTTTACTCCCGGCGTTTTGGGTTTACTAAATTCCAGCACTACTAATTTTCCTCCGGGTTTCAGCACCCTCAGTATCTCACTCAACCCTTTTTCCAAATGCTGAAAATTACGCACCCCAAAAGCTACGGTTACCGCATCAAACGAATTGTCTTTAAAATTTATTGTTTCGCTATCTCCATTTAACAACTCTATAATTCCTTTTAAACCAGCCTTTTCTACCTTTTGCCTGCCAATTTCCAGCATACCGTCACTAATATCAATGCCCGTTATTTTCTCGGGCTTTAATATACCAGACGCCATAATGGCCACATCCGCTGTACCGGTAGCCACATCCAGGATATTTTTCGGGCGCAGATCAGCAATTTGCTGAATGGCTTTTTTCCGCCACCTGATATCGATGCCTGCACTTAAAAAACGATTCAGAAAATCGTATTTAAACGCAATATCATTAAACATGGCGGCCACCTGCTGCTTTTTACTGCCCTCGCCATCCTTATAGGGCACCACCGTATCATGAGCAAATTCTGTCATAGTGCAAAGATAACAGGTTTTAGGCTTTAAGGTTTAGGGTTTACAAGTTTGGCAGGGCAGGGTTTAGTAGTTTAAGATTACTATAACAGCAATCTTCACGCTGTAGTACCAATTGAAAACAGCCAACTAACTATATCTTTGCAGCATGATCATTAAATACGCCAAGTATCTTATCAGCAGCCCCGATTATACCAAGTGCCCGGTACCGGATAAACCGGAATATGCGTTTATAGGCCGGAGTAATGTGGGCAAATCTTCTCTAATCAATATGTTGTGTAATTATGATAAGCTGGCCAAAACATCCTCAGCCCCCGGCAAAACACAAATGATCAATCATTTCGAAATATTTTCATCCTTACCTGCAAAAGACGATAATGCCCCTGCGGCAAAAGTTACTGCAAAGAGCAATGCTTATAAACCACCTGTTGCAGGTGATGCCGGCAGCAGCCAGTGGTATATTGTGGACCTGCCCGGTTATGGCTTTGCCAAAGTAAGCCAGAGCAGCCGCCGGCGCTGGGAACAAATGATAGAAAACTACCTGCGCAAAAGAGAGAATCTTACCATGGTTTTTGTATTGATCGACAGCCGCCATTCGCCACAAAAAAATGACCTTGAATTTTTAGACCAGTTAAGAAAATGGGATGTGCCTTTCAGCCTCATTTTTACCAAAACAGATAAAGAAAGCCAGAGCATAGTAAGCAAAAACATAAAAGATTTTTTTAGTGCCATGAAAAAGACCTGGCAGTTTTTACCACAATATTTTATTACCAGTGCTACAAAAAAACTGGGCAGAGATAAGATCTTAAATTTTATTGAAGAGACGAATAGTAAGGTTGGGGAGGAAAAATAAAGGGAGACAGATCTACTGTCCGTAATTTTTACTACAGACTGCACTTAAAAACAAGTGCTTTATTAATTCACTACCTTATTGGCGCAGCTGCTGCTGGCAAAGGCTTCAGGCTTGGCTTTAAAGGCAAAACCCATTCCCAGGATATAGCCCATGGCTTCACGTAATGCTTCATTGCTTTTAAACTGCGGATTGGTGTTAATGTCGGCATGCACTTCCATGTCTACATTGTACTCTGTAAAAAGGTCGCACAGTTCATACGCAATTTCAATACTCTTGGCCACTTCCACCAACATCCTTTCTTTAATGCTGTACTGGTGCAATGTTTTTTCGTTGTGAATAAACATAAAGCCGCCATGGCCCTCACGCAAAAAAACAATAACTGTTGCAAACTCAGTTTCTTTGCCTTTTACCTGGCTGTCGGTACCAATACAAACTTTTAAATGAAAGCCATTTGCTGTTTCTCTTTTGATAGCTTGTTCTACAGCATTTTTGATGGGAAGTTGAATAGGATCACCATTAAATTTTCTCCATAACATAAAAATGGGTTTTTTAAAGTTACGGATTTTTAAGCGAATGAATAATGGATAATTTACAATTAATAATTTCTTATAACTGCCGCCTGGCAAGCTGTTTGGCAACAGCCTGAAAGATCAATTACTTATTATTTGCTAAAATATGAGGCATTAAAAAAGGGCCAGCCCCTAACGCTGACCCTTAACTTACACATGAATCTACCTTACTGTTTTATAATTCGTTCTGATTGTACCTGGTTATTGCTGAATAACTGTATGATATACATCCCCCGGGGCTGGTTGCTGATGTTGAGGCTATTAAAACCTTTAACGCCAATTCCTTTGCAGATTACACTACCGTTGATATCGCTCAACTGGTACTGGTAGGGCACGGATGCATGTACGGTTATTTCGTTCTGTATTAACGTAGATACTTTAAAATTATTATCTGTTTTACCAACAATTCCTTTTAAAAAAACCGCATTGGAATAAGCCTCCTGGCCAATTACCGAGGTTACTTTTATACGGTAATATTCAGGTGCGTTTTCAAAAGGCACATAAGAAAATTGTTTGGTGCCTGCTCCTGCTGTGGTGAGGTGTTTATAGTTTATTGCATCTGCAGATACCTGCACTTCAATAGTTTTTGCTGGCTCGTCCGCAATAATATTCCAGGCAAGATTATGTTTGTTGTTATCTGTATTGCCGGTTAAAGCAATATCTTTTATTGGTAACACAACGCTTCCTCCACTTAATGTGTAAGCGCCAAGACTACCATACTCGCCGATATTCACATTACCACTGCCGTCAATTTTAATATAATAATTGCCGGTATTTAACACGGTATCCACTGTAACACTCATAGAGCCGGCAGGATCGTAGGTATTGATCAATGTGCCGGAATTATTATACAATTCCAGTTTAATATCCAGGTTAGCGCCTGTGTTGTTTGCAGCTACACTAAATGGCACTGCTGTTAAATGAAAACTGCCGCTTTGCGTAATTGAAAATTTAAAGGCATCTTTATCGGTATTGGTAGTGATGATGCCATTCTTTACAAAGCTTCCTGCAGGCAGCACTGTTGTACTACCATTCATTACTTCTGTATAATCATCGGGCCTGTAGCCAAAACCGTTTTGAGTGGTGATGATTGACAGGTTATCCTGGATATTGGTACAGCCATAAGGTGTAGGGCCATTATTCCAGTTGCTCATATTCCTGTAATAACTGTTGCCCATAATAGGTGCCCAGCTGGGCTCACCTACCCCATAGCCAATATTATAGGTTTCTATCGGGCTTACGCAATCACTTCCGTATTTGGATTGATGAGATAACCCTACCGTGTGCCCGCTTTCGTGTGAGCAACATTCGCCAACCATTTTAGGACTGTTAGGCCCCAGGCGATCGCAAAAAACAAAACCAGGTGTATCATCGCCCCAGGTAAAAGAACCGATATAAGACACGCCACCAACTCCCCCAAACCAACTGCTTGTTGGTGTAATGATGATACGGATACGTTTGTTTAATGGTGCAGCTAAAAAAACGGTGGAATCGGTAGTGATATTAATATCAAATGGCCGATAATCTTCTGCTGTGCGGTTAAAGGCTTCTGTAATTTCCGGATCCGTCATTGTTGATGGTGCACAGGTAATGGGTGCGCCACCATTCCAGACCGTACTTTGTACGTAATGGCCATCAAAATCCAGGAATATAACGGCTGTTGCCGAAGGGTAGCTGCTGAGTTTTGGAACGGCTGATGTTAGTAGGGTGAGTAATGCTAAAACAGTAAGCAGAGATAGCTTTTTCATAG
Organism: Ferruginibacter profundus; assembly: GCF_054783275.1. Lineage (NCBI taxonomy): Bacteria > Pseudomonadati > Bacteroidota > Chitinophagia > Chitinophagales > Chitinophagaceae > Ferruginibacter > Ferruginibacter profundus. The sequence continues at coordinate 1,506,727 of NZ_BAAGQW010000002.1, forward strand.
TAGGTGGATTTAGGATTCATATTCATTAAGGGGATCGTATACAGGCTGCTAATTCTGGCTGCAAACCTGTATTACCTGGTCAGTTTCTATTTTTAAAAGTTGATAATTATTGGCTGCGTCTTTTTTAAGTTCGTATCCGTCAAAATATTTTGTGTTAATGATACGCCCGATATAACTGATACTTTTATCGGCATTGGTAATTTTAGATATGGCAAATACAGCATCCGCAAAAGCAGGCGATTTTATAGTTGCTGTTTGCAGGTTGGCATACTTTACTACATTACTGGTTACTGTACCACTGAATAAAAAATTATCAGAAAAATTAAGGTCAACACTTTGATTTACACCTGCGGAAAATACTTTGCTTAACTCCTGTTGCGAACAAATAATTTTTCCGGGATAATTACTGAAAAGTCTGGGCTTGGCTCCGGTAGTACCTTGTGCAGTAGCGGTAGTGGCAAATACTATACATAGCAATAGTATTGCTGCAGGGATCAGGGTTTTCATGATTTGGATCTGTTTGTGAAGTTATAAGAATAACTTGTTTACAGACCCAGAACGGGAGGCATTTTCTTTTATTTTATTTACAGGGAAAAGCGCTCATTTTTAGAAAAACATCTACACAGTTTGTAGGGTATTTTAGTACTGTCCTGTACTCAGTAAAACCAGTGTGCAGGCTTCCTGTGCCACAATACCTTTGGCAGTTGCAAGAGCTGCCAGGTCATCATTTTCGGCACCCGGGTTAAAAATGATACGCTTAGGATGGAGAGAGAAAATATAATCGTAATATTCCTTTTGATGCAATGGATTCAGATACAAGGTAACGGTATCAATATTTTCAAAAGCTTTCTTTTCGGTTTCAATAACGGTGTTATCAATAACACCTGTTTTTTTGCCCAGTGCAATTACAGGATGCTGGTATGCCGTAAGTTTTTTTACGGCAAGGTTACTGTAACGGGCAGGATTTTCGGAGGCCCCTATAACCAATGTTTTTTTTGTTGTCATGTTAATTTAAAAATCTGGCCCTTACATCCGGGGAAGGTATCATACACTGATCTTTTACACCAAACCATTTATAGCGATTTTTTGCAACCCAATTATAAATACCATCACGGATGAATTTGGGAACAATGATAAAACCATACAATAAAGGCCACAATCCTTTTAAATACCTGCTTACCCTTAACGCAGCTGTAGATTGTGTATACACTTTACCGTCTTCAATAAACACAAATGAGTTTAAATTGTTTTCGGGGTAATTGTATTGTCTTAAAAAAAGCCGCCCTTTTTCTGATTGCAGCGGAGCAAATTGTATCTGTGCCTTTTTATCTTTTTTGATAACAAAATTTACCGAGCTGTTACAAAAATTGCAAACCCCATCAAATAATATTAAAGGTTGTTGTTTCATTTCTATGGCAAAGTTACGCCTCATTTTTCACTCTTCTTTGTTTGACTTATTCACCAATGAGGATATTGTTAAGTGCTTCATCCAATACAGGATATACAAAAACAAAGCCCGACTGTAATAAACGCTCCGGAATTACCCAGCGGCTTTTTAAAACCAGTTCGGTTTCTGTTTTAATGATTATAGCCCCCAATTTTAAAAGCCATGCTGGTGTGGGTAAGCCAATTATGGCTTTCCTTTTTTTTCTGAATAGCCGCATCAGGGTTGTATTATTAACCGGGTTGGGTGCGGCAGTATTAAAAACACCATTTAACCCCTGGTGTTGCTGTAAAAAAACAATGGCATTGTACACATCTTCAATATGTATCCAGCTGAACATTTGTTTACCACTGCCCTGCCTGCCGCCTAAACCAAAGCGTACTAAATTTTTTAAGGGAGGGACCACTCCTCCGTTCTTTCCTAATACAATTGCCATCCGCAGTGCCACCTGCCTTGTTGCAGGTAATTTATAACTGAAGAATATTTTTTCCCAGTTTGTGGCAACATTTACCGAAAAGCCGGAACCAATTTCCCCGCTGCTTTCTGTCATGGGTCTGTCTTGTGCATGGCGGTAAATAGTAGCAGTGCTGGAATTGATCCAGAGTGCCGGAGGATTTTGGCATTGCAATATTGCTTCGCCCAACGCTTTTGTGGTGTTTACCCTTGAATCTAAAATTTCCTTTTTATTTTTTTCATTATACCTGCAATCAACAGATTTGCCGGCAAGGTTAATAAGCATTGTGGCATTTTCCAGCGCATTAATAATTGCAGCGGTATCATTCCATGGTATATGGCCTTGCTGCCGTGAAATAATAATTACCTCATATCCTGCAGCAATAAATTTTTCAGTAAGGTATTGTCCAACAAATCCTGTTCCCCCGGCGATGATGATTTTCTGTTTCATAGTTTACAGTATAAAAATTAAAATAATAAGGCGATATAATACCCAGGTGTACGAAATAAAAACGGGCAACGAAAGCCTGGCCACTATTCTTTTATGTTCCCAAAACATAACCCACACCACAGCAAAAAAATAAATGATATTCACCAGGTCAACACAATATTCAAAATGATTAACAATAAGTAATGGCCAGAGTAATACTGCACCCATTAATGAAACCAGCAGCATATTAAAATAATACGCCAGTTTTAACTTCCGGTTATTTTTATAAATGAACGGGTACTGAAAAAACAACATACCTGCAACCATAAACAATTCAAACTGCCAGTTATAATGTATTTTTAAAAGATGCTGAACCAATAACGCATAACGGCTAAGTGTAAATGCTGTAACAGCTATACAAACCAGCATCACAATAATTTTAAAATATGTTATGTTTACAATTTTCATTTTTCTCTTTCAATAACAAACCTGTTAACTGATGACATTTGTCTTAAATCTTTTTTCCATAGTGGCTTTCTTTCTTAATGTAAAAAAGATGTAGAGGTTAAAAAAGTGCATGGCGCCCAATATCAAAATAATAAATCCTACTTTCACACTTAACTTTTCTATTACTTCCTGGAAGTTTGTGATGCTGCTGGTAACCTGTAGGGTATATACTGCATAACCAATATTCACCAGGTAAAAGCCCACTAAAAGTAAATTGTTTACACTGTCTGCTAATTCTTTATTGCCATGAAAAATATCTACCAAAAACACTTTCCCGTTTTTAAATAATGTTCTGGCTACCCACATGGTTAAAGCAATGGTGATAGTAAGATAAAGGCAGTAGGTGATGATAATGTAATTCATAAAAATTTGTTTAGAGTGTGATAAATATTATTTAAGTATTGATAAAGGACGTTTCATTTTTATATAGGTTTCTTTGTAGCATAAGTAAGTATAATAAACTGCCATTAAAGGTGCAGCATAAAGCAATACCCAAAATGAACCCGGCATAGTGACAATAGCGATAAAAGCTATCCAGTGATAAATATATCTTGCCTGCCACCTGGCAGTAAAGCAACGATTAAAGGCATGCACCAACATACTGATCACCTGCCATCCGCCCACTATAAAATAACCTGAAGTAAAATAATTATGTAGAAAATCTTCCATTCCTTCAAGAATTGATATGATTGTGAAGGAAATTATCAGCCCGATGCTGATCCAGAAATCTACTATTTTAAATTGTTTCATAACCGTGTATTTTATAATTTCAGAAAATATTGAAACTATATTGCTAAATAAAAGCTGCAAAATGCAGCTTGTGTTTTCACCCATGATCAGACGAGGGCGCCAGATCATGTAAAAAACTATTTAAAGAACTTTAATAAACTTCCTAAAAACCAACTCTCATCTGCTTTTATCATTACATCCAGCATTTTATCGGCCTGTCCGCCAAATTTCCTGATGCCGGCAACTGTATCTAAAAACTGTTTGGTGTCCTTATCTTTTTTATCGCCTTCCACTTTTTCAAGCTGGCTTAATAATTTAAGCATGGGGTCCAGTTCCCTTTTTTTTCTTTCCTTGATGATTTGTGTGGCTACTTTCCAGATGTCTTTTTCGGCACTGAAAAATTCCTTGCGTTCGCCGGGTATCAGCACCCTGTCTACCAATCCCCAATCCACCAGGTCACGGGTATTCATATTTACGTTGCCCCTGCTGATGTTGAGTTGTTCCATAATATCATCCTGGGTGATAGGGTCGGGACTGATAAGCAATAACGCATGTATCTGCGCCATAGTGCGGTTGATACCCCAATGCGTACCAAAGGCGCCCCAACTGCTGATAAACTGTGCTTTTGCTTCGGTCAGTTTCATAATGTATTATTTATAGCACAAAGATAAAGCATTTATTGAATTTTCAAAACTTATTGAAAATTAATTTTACTGTTTGCTGAAGTTTATGGGTTGCCGCCTGTATGCATTTACTTTTCTGCCATCCTGAAATGCCGGTTGCCATAGCGGCGATTTTTCAATTACCCTGATTGCTTCTTCATCCAATACAAATTCAACTGATTTTGCCAGGTGAACATCTGTACAGGTGCCACTTATATTTACTACAAACTGAACCACCACCTCACCGCCAGCAACGGAATTATCTGCCACATCGCCATTTAAATTTTTAGAAAGGTACTTACCCCAGTCATTTTTCCCTTTACCATATTGTGCTTCTACTTCAACTTTTTTTACTGCTGTTTCGTCTTTCGTTTTGTCTTTTATTGTATCAGGATTAATTGTATTTATTAATACTCCTGCTTCGTACTGTTCTTTAAGTATTACTTTAAAAGTGTCGTTGTAATAATACCATGTTCTTGCCTTTAAATTATTTTCATAATACCCGCTTTTAATCATGCGTCCGTTTGTATCGTACTCGTAGTAATCGCCTTCTAAAACTGATAAGCTGGAGTCAGAATAAGTTTTAAGTCTTTGCAATGGTTTATTTATACCGTAATCAAGCCGTTGAAAACAGGAAGGGTATTTTTTTACTACGATATAAGAGTGGGCATCCTTAATATTATCTGTAATCCCGTTATCACTTACAAATACCAGGTTTACAATTTCCTGCGAAAAGGAAAGCATACAAACAAAAATACCTGCAAAAAACAGTAGCGCTTTTTTCATATTTTACCGATTATTTTTAAGCAATCAAGATATTAAAATCTTACCTATAAAAAAAGCGTTAGCCTTTTACAACTAACGCTTTCAAATATGTTTTAGAAACCTACACCAACATAGTTACCGGGTTCTCTAAATATTTCTTTAATGTTTGTAAGAAGGCAGCGCCTACAGCACCATCCACACTTCTGTGATCGCAACTCAACGTTAACTTCATGATATTGGTTACACCAAAACCATCGCCTTTTTTCACTACTTTTTCTTTAATAGCGCCTACAGCTAAAATAGCACTGTCCGGCGGATTAATGATAGCAGTAAATTCTTCAATATCCATCATGCCCAAATTTGAAATGGTAAAGGTGTTGCCACTGAATTCTGCAGGCTGTAATTTCTTATCTTTTGCTTTACCGTACAATTCTTTTGCATCGGCAGCAATTTGTGATAAGCTTTTCTGATCAGCAAAACGAATTACCGGCACAATCAAACCTTCGGGTAATGCCAATGCACTACCAATATGAATATGATGATTCTGACGGATAAATTCTCCCATCCAACTGCTGTTTACATCAGGATGTTTGCGCAATGCCATAGCACTCGCTTTTATGATCATGTCGTTAAAAGAAATTTTAACAGGGCTTACTTCATTCATCGCCACCCTTGCCGTCATTGCATTATCCATGTTGATTTCCATGGTTAAATAAAAATGCGGTGCGCTGAATTTGCTTTCGCTTAAGCGGCGTGCAATTACTTTGCGCATTTGCGTAAGCGGCACATCGGTATGGCCTTCTGCGCCACCTGTGTATGCAGGAGCTGTGGCTGCTTTTGCAGCAGGAGCAGTAACAGCAGGCGCTGCTGATGGTACATACCCATCCACATCTTTCTTGGTCACTCTTCCTCCATCTCCACTACCACTTACTTTACTGATATCGATACCTTTATCTGCAGCTAATTTTTTTGCTAAAGGAGAAGCTTTTACCCTGCCATTGGTTGCAGCTACAGGTTCTGCAGCAACAGGCTGAGCAGTTACACTTGCAGCCTGCTCTTGCGGTGGCGCCGTTGCAACCTGGGCTTGCCCCGCATTTGCGCCCGATTTTTCAGCAGCCACATAAGCACTTACATCTGTTCCGGGTTTACCCACAATAGCAATGATCTCATTAATTTTGGCCGCTTTGCCGGCTTCAACTCCCACATACAATAAAGTACCTTCTTCGTATCCTACTACTTCCATAGTAGCTTTGTCGGTTTCCACATCGGCTAACACATCGTCGCTTTTTACAAAATCACCTACCTTTTTATTCCAGGAAACAATCTTGCCTTCCGTCATAGTATCGCTCAATAAAGGCATCCTGATTTCTTTTGCGCCTGCAGGCAATGCTACTTTTGTTGCAGCCGGTGCTGCCGTTGCTGGTGCCGGTGCAGCAGCTACAACAGGTGCAGCCGTAGTTGTTGGGGCTGTTTTAGCAGCTCCGCCATCCGCATCCAGCAAACTTTTATAGTCTTCGCCTTCCTTACCTACAATAGCAATGATCTGGTTAATTTTTGCAGCTTCGCCAGCCGGAACACCAATGTACAGTAACACACCATCTGCATAGCCTACTACTTCCATAGTGGCTTTATCCGTTTCCACATCAGCAAGAGAATCGTCACTTTTTACTTTGTCGCCTACCTTCTTATTCCAGGCTACTATCTTCCCTTCTGTCATCGTATCGCTCAACAGCGGCATGCGTATCACTTCTGCCATATATTACTTATTTCTGATTTTTTATGAATTGAGGTTCGAAATTAATGCAAAAAGAGGAAATGAACGAAAAAGTTACGGGTTACGGGTTTGTTTTGTTTTTGATTGTTAGCGATCGAATTACATTTAAACACTTCGCAAACAATCAAAACACAAAACGCATAACCCGAAACTGGTTTTTTAATAATCCAACTCTAATTTTAAGCGGTCTTTTAATTCCTTTACCAGCGGGTATTCTTCAATAATTTTAAGGTATTGTTCTTTGCTGGTTAAAGTCTTTTCTGATGGCTGATAGTCGTACTCCTTTTCAATAATAATTACAGTATATACCAGTTGCCGGTTACAAAAATGCGTTTGCAGGTGCTCTACCAAATCGGCCCTTTCCTGCTCAATGAATTTTTGCTGGATATTATTTTCGGTTACAATCTCAATCGTATTATTATCAATGATCTTAAGGGTGGCCATTTTAAAATTGGTAACCGCCGAATGATTTTTCCTGTTAATAAGGCGCTCAATAAATATGCCCCAGGCTACATATAATTCTTCTTCTGTTAGTTCCTTGGCCGCAGCCCCTGTATTTTTATTTTGTTCGGTAACCTGCTGGCGTATCTTAGCCAGCGATGCAATACCACCGGTTTTGGGCTGGGGTATTTCTGTTGGTTGCTGAGCAGATGTGACGGGCTTTTTTGGGCTGGTCTTTACTTCAGGCTCCTCTATAATTAATTTTGCTTCCTGCGGCTTTGCAGTTTGTGGCTTTTGAGCAGCAGCCTGCATTTCTTCTTTAACCTTTATTATCGGCACCGCCCTGAATGCTACGGGCTTTGTTGCGTCAACCAGTTTTTTTTTACTTACAACGCCATCGTTGTTCACCAATTCAATGGCCTGTTGCAAATAACTTAGTTTGATGATGGTTAATTCCACCAGCAATCTTTTGTTACGTGCCTGCTTATAATTTATTTCTGCTTCGTTTAAAAGGTTGAGTGCGCCTATCAGCCAGCCGGCGTTTATTTTTTGTGCCGCCTGCAAATATTTTTGTTTAAAGTCTTCGGCTACTTCAAGCAATATGGCAGCTTTGGCATCTTTACTCACCAATATATTCCTTATAAATTCTGCAAATCCTTCCAGCACGGTATCGCCTTCAAAACCCTTCCGGTTAATTTCATCATACAGCAACATCGCATCACTCATGTTTTGCTGCTGCATAAAATCTAAAAACTTAAAATAATAATCTTCATCTAAAATATTAAGGTGCTCTAAAGTATTGCTGTAGGTTAATTGCCCGTTGGTAAAACTTACAATCTTATCCAGTATACTTAAGGAATCCCTCATACAGCCTTCGCTTTTTTGTGCGATGATGTGCAAGGCTGCCTTATCGGCTTTTATTTCTTCTTTATCACAAATTTCCTGCAGGTGCTCTACCGTATCGTTATTAGTAATTCTTTTAAAATCAAATATCTGGCAACGGCTTAAAATGGTGGGTAAAATCTTATGCTTTTCTGTTGTAGCTAAAATAAAGATGGCATAAGGCGGGGGCTCTTCCAGCGTTTTTAAAAACGCATTAAATGCAGAGGCACTCAGCATATGAACCTCATCCACAATATACACTTTGTATTTGCCGGCCTGTGGTGCAAAACGAACCTGCTCCACCAGGCTACGGATATCATCTACCGAGTTGTTACTGGCCGCATCCAGTTCATGAATGTTTAAAGAAGTACCTGCATCAAAGGAAACGCAGCTATGGCAGGTATTGCAGGCCTCGCCGTCTTTTGTCTGATTTTCGCAATTGATAGTTTTGGCTAAAATTCTTGCACAGGTGGTTTTGCCCACACCCCTTGGACCACAGAATAAAAAGGCATGCGCCAACTGGTTATTCTTAATGGCATTTTTTAAAGTAGTGGTAATATGCGCCTGGCCCACAACAGTAGAAAAATTTTGTGGCCTGTATTTACGTGCTGAAACGATGAACTTATCCATTTGCCCCAAACCCCTAAAGGAGTTTTTAAAATTTAGTGATTAAATATACCGCAATTTACAAAAGCTTAATTGCATTTTGCATAAAAGCTGTATTTGAAAAAGCATACGCCTTGCTAATTTCATCCCTTTAGGGGATGGGGGTAAGATCTTAAATTAATATCGGGTGTCGTTTGAATTCCTTTGTTCTGTCGAACAGGTACCGGTATGTAGTGAGGTTGCGGCTGCGGTAGGTTTCGCCAATACTATCGGCAATATTCAGCATTTTAGGATTAAAATCTCCTATCCATTGCATTTCATATTTTTCGTAGCGGGGGTATTTAGTGGTTTGAATAACCTTGGCCGATTCTGCAATGATATAAGCATCCACTCCCTTTCCCTGCCATTCGGGTACTACGCCAAATACCAACCCGGTAAATTTATCATTGGCGGTAAATTTTTTCAGCCATAAAAATTTCAACTTTTGTAAGAGCCCGAATTTGCCATCCAGGTGTTTAAACCACTGGTTTAAATCGGGCAGGTTTACAAACATGGCCACGGGGTCGTTTTTATAATACGCAAACCAAACGAGTTTTTCATCCATTACGGGCTTCATTTTTTTAAATGTGGCCAGTACCTGCTTTTTATCCAGCTGTTTTAAACCGCCATGCCCGGCCCAGGCTTTGTTATATACCGTGGCAAAATCCTGCGCATATTTTTCCAGCTGGTCTTTTTTAATGGTGGATGAACTGAATCCTCCCATTTTTTCTACTGCATTATGCCTGTCCCACACTTTGGCAACCAGGGGTGCCTGGGGCTCCATACCAAAACATATCTGGTTAAAAAAGGGTTTAAACCCATAGTTTTCTATAAGATTAACGTAATAGGGCGGGTTATAATTCATGCAATACAGCGGCTCGTGAAACCCGTCTGTAACCAATCCCCACCAGCGGTCACGTTCGCCAAAATTTATGGGGCCGTCCATGGCTTCCATCCCTCTTTCCTGCAGCCACTTTTTACCAGTGTCCAGTAAAAGATCTGCGGCTTTCTGGTTATTGATACATTCAAAAAAACCAATGCCCCCTACTACCACATCGTCGCCCTTATTCTTGTATTTTTTGTTGGTAAATGCTGCAATGCGGCCAATTAAATTCCCTTTTTCATCTTTTAATATCCAACGTTCAGCTTCTCCAAAACGAAAGGCCTTATTTTTTTCCTTACAAAAAACATCATTGATATCCTTATCCAGGGGACGGATCCAGTTGGGTTCATTTTTATAGATATCTACTGCTACTTGTAAAAACTGCCGGGCAGTTGTTTTATCGTTTACCGGAATTAATTGCATATCGGCAAAAATAGGGATTTAAGCCTTTTAAATTGATCAGTGAATTGTTAACCCAAAAACAAAAGCCCCCGGGTATCCGGAGGCTATATGTAGGTCATGCTTAAAAACTATTTTGCTTTTACATTTACTGCTACACGGCGGTTTTGTGCCTGTCCTTCTTTAGTATCATTAGTTGCAATTGGCCATTGGCTGCCATACCCTTTAGCATCAACAAAGCTGGTTTTTGGTGCGCCCAGTTTAACTACCATCTCCGAAACTGCCGCTGCCCTTTTTTGAGATAAGGGAATATTGATATCATCGGAGCCGGTATTATCTGTATACCCGCCAAATTTAAACTTAGCAGCGGGATAGGCTTTTACTATGGCCACCATATTTTTCAGTTGCGCTATTGATTCATCAGTTAATTCACTGCCACCTTTTTTAAAATGTACATTGGTAAATTCAAACCAATCACCTTTTACAGTATCCACTGCCTTGCTTTTATCATTTAAAAAATTGATGAGTTTGTATTCGGTACTGTTTTTACCTACGGTTAATGAACCGCCGTTGTTGGGTAAATCAATGGTAGCCATTTCGCCGGCATCATAGATCCAGTCTCCGGTTAAGGTATCTAATTTACCTGCGGCGGCAACTTCTGCATTTTTTATTTCGCCTGTGTTTTGTTCCGTTTTAATTGCTGTGGTATCTGTATCTCCGGCCGTTTTATCTGTGCTGTTATTGCAACCTTTGCCAAATAAATACCATGCCAGCAGGGCCGCAGCCACCAATAAAAGCAGGGGCAGTAAAAGGCGCAGTCCGCTACCCGATCCTGCTGCTTTTTCATTGCTATAATTTACTGTGGGAGATTTTATAGCAGTGCTGATATCGCTTACTTTTGCTCCTGCATTACCTAAAACACTGCTTAAATTTAATCCGGAGGGCAATGCTGCTGCGATATGATCTTTCTGGCCATTTAGCAAAGCGCCAATCCCGGTAGTACCGTTTGCATTGGAATGCCTGCCTAATAAACCCAATACTGCCGGAACGGCCATACTTAACAGGGAAGCTGCAGAAGAATTTCTTATACCTGAAAAATTAGAGATCAACCCGATGATGCCATCTGCTTTATGACCGAACAGGCCATTGAGCAAGCCGGCACCTTTATTTAAAAGACTGCCACCATCATTTCCAAAAAAACTACCCAGGTTATTTAAGATACCTGTATTATGTTGCTCAGCAACCATATTGGCCACTGTGGCAGCGCCTTCGTGCGTTGCCGCTTTATTTATTAAACCGCTGATAACAGTGGGTAAAATACCGCTTATGGCTTTGGAAACACCTGTTTCGCTTTCGCCTAAATAAGCACTTGCCTTGCCAACCAATTCGTTGGTAAAAAGGTTTTTTGCTGCATCGATCAGATTAAATGACATCTTACTTGTTTTAAGTTTTAGTTAATAAGTGGTAGATTGAACGCTATACAAAAGGGTTGCACAAACCACAAAAAAACCGGTCAAAAGGTTGCCACTACAGCTTGTTAACAACCCAACCTCCCACAACTGCATTTCGCCATTAATCAAAACACACCGTATTTTCACTATCTTGAAGTTTAGATTTGCATTATGGGTAAAATAAACGTAAGATATTGGGCGTGCCAGATATTGGGCTGGGGTATTTTCAGCCTTATTCATATCTATTTTAACCTGGTTGTTTTTAAAGAACAGTTTGACCAGCATGGCGGCGATACGGAATACCTTATCAGTATCGGCATCTTGTTTTGCTGCGGTATTATATCTACCCATCTTTTAAGAACGGTGATAAAAAAAACGCACTGGCTCAGGTTTTCTTTCAACCGCCTTTTCCTGGCTTTTATTGTTGGTATTGTAGCTACTGCGCTCATATTTTCTTACGGTGGTAATGCTATTGAAAGCAGCACCAATTATTCATTTGATCATTATATCCAGAATTTTAAACTGGAAAAAGCCAAAAAGCTGGAAGCCAATGCCGGGCTTGATAAAGTGGCATATTACGCCTCAACCCCGGTTAAAGATTCTCTCAGTAAAAAAACCATTTCAGATATCAGGAAAAACACCGGCTGGCACCGCAATAGCCAGGGCATCTGGAAGTATGAAGACAAAACAGTACCCATCCAGATTTACCAGAATATTTTACTGGTGGCACTATGGTTCCTGATCTATATCGTTTATCATTATGTGGATAAGAACAGGAAGGACCAGCTGGACCGGTTAAAGCTGGAGAGCACGGTAAAAGAGCTGGAATTAAAAACGATAAAATCACATATCAATCCGCATTTTATTTTTAATTCTTTAAACAGTATAAGGGCGTTGGTAGATGAAAATCCCGGCCGTGCAAGAACCGCCATTACCGAACTGAGCAATATTTTACGCAGCAGCATGAAGGCTGAAAAAGCAGAAACAGTATCGCTGCAAAGAGAACTGGATATTGTAAAGGATTATCTTGCATTGGAACATATGCGTTTTGAAGAAAGGCTGAATGTGGAAATGGATATTGACCAGGATACTTTGGGGCAACAGGTGCCGCCGATGATGCTGCAAACATTGGTAGAAAATTCTATTAAACATGGCATCAGCAAATTGGTAGATGGTGGCGTGGTGCGTATTGTGGCCGACTTTAAAGGCGATAACCTGGAATTACTGGTGCAAAACACCGGCCAGCTGAATGGCAATATGAATGGTGATGGCTTTGGTATTAAAAGCACACAGGACAGGCTGAACCTGATGTACCAGGGCAAAGCACATTTTGAAATAAAGAACCTGAATGATAATATGGTGGAAAGTAAAGTAACCATGCCGGTAACCATTTAAAATAGTCAACATTAAATAAAGTAAACACTAGTATGCAAAAAGCTGTAATTATTGATGATGAACGTTTGGCAAGAAATGAATTAAAAAAATTATTGCTTGAATTTCCGGAGATTGAAGTGGTGGGTGAAGCTGCCAATGCCAATGAAGGGCTGGAAAAGATAGAGAACCTTTCGCCCGATCTGATTTTCCTGGATATACAAATGCCCGGCAAAACCGGTTTTGATATGCTGCAGGAATTAGAGAAAGCGCCTCATGTTATTTTTACTACCGCTTACGATGAATATGCATTAAAAGCTTTTGAAGTAAATGCATTGGATTACCTGATGAAACCCGTAGAGCCCAAACGCCTGGCCGATGCTTTACAAAAATTGCAACAGGCCGAAGAAAAAGAACTGGCGGCTACCATGGCCAGCATTAACCGCGGCATGCTTACAGAAGCCGACCAGGTTTTTGTAAAAGACGGCGAACGCTGCTGGTTTGTAAAACTGGGCGAAGTGCGTTTATTCGAAAGCGTGGGCAACTATGCCAAAGTATTTTTTGGCCCCAACAAACCATTAATATTAAAATCCTTGAACGCACTGGAAGAAAGGCTGGATGAAAAAGTTTTCTTTCGTGCCAACCGAAAACATATTGTAAACCTGCGCATGATTGAAAAAATTGAACCTTATTTTAACGGAGGTCTTTTACTGGAATTGCATGCCGGCGAAAAAGTAGAAGTAAGCCGCAGGCAGGCGGTTAAGTTTAAGGAGATGATGAGCTTGTAATAATGAACAATTAAATAATTAATAATTGATAATGAAGAAACTTATTTTAACAGCTGCAGCAGGCTTCGTATGCCTGCTTTCTTTTGCACAGAACATTGACAAGATCATAAACGCTGCGGAAGTGGAGCGGATTGAAAAAATATTATCTGCTGATGATATGCAGGGCCGTAAAACTTTTACGCCGGGTATTGATAAAGCAGCTGATTTTATCGCGGGAGAATTTACCAAAAGCAAACTGCAGTTTTTTGGTAACAGCAAATCTTACTTCCAGGAGTTTATTATGACCAAGGCAAAACCTGTTGAGATAAAAGGCATGCTGGATAATGATTCTTTAACGATGAATAATATTGCAGCTAATACCACTGCTGCAGAAATTAATATCAGTTCATTGAAAGATTATGAAGTGGTGCTGGTAAAAAAAGAGGATGATTTTTCAAAAGTGGTGTTCCCTGTTTTTGATATGGAGAAGAATGTGCTGGTGCTGGTAGATACTGCACACAGCAGGCGCTTTAAGGGCATGCAACGTTTTACAGGCAATGCAAAATTTCAATCGGGTGTATCGCAGGTATTTATTTTAACGGCTAATCTTAATCCTGCCACCATCAGCCTGCACATCAAAAACCAATTGACAGAACAGCACCTGAAAAATGTAGTGGGTGTTTTGCCTGGCAAAAGCAAAAAAGATGAGTATGTGGTATTTGCCGGCCACTACGATCATTTAGGTATTGGCAAGCCCGACAAAAACCAGGACAGCATTTACAATGGTGCCAATGATGATGCGGCAGGTACCACTGCAGTGATGATGCTGGCAAAATACTTCAGCGCACAAAAAGAAAAAAATGAACGCACGATAATATTTGTAGCTTTTACCGCAGAAGAAATTGGTGGCTTTGGCAGCCGTTACTTCAGCAAACAATTGAATGCAGATAAAGTAATGGCCATGTTTAATATTGAGATGATTGGCACCGATAGTAAATGGGGCAACAACAGCGCCTACATTACCGGTTACGAAAAAAGTGATATGGGCAAAATTTTACAGGCTAATCTTACCGGCTCTAAATTTCATTTTGAACCCGATCCTTATCCCAAACAAAATTTATTTTACCGCAGTGATAATGCCACGCTTGCAGCATTAGGTGTGCCTGCACATACCATCTCAACATCAAAAATGGAAGAAGCCCCAAATGATGAACCTAACTACCACAAACAAAGTGATGAGATCGGCACCCTGGATATGAACAATATGGCGGAGATCATTAAAGCCATTGCTATCAGCAGTAAAACTATTGTGAGTGGTAAGGATACGCCTAGCAGGGTAGAGAAGCAGTAAGCGCATTGAGGATTGAGACAGGTACCGTGTTCGGTGAAGACACCAAACACGGTAGTATGAATGTTTTTTCATTTTTATCCATGGTAGAAATTTTTGACGATATCAGAAAGCTGTACCGCTTTGCTACTCCATGTGAGGCGTTGTTAGATTATATTGAGTTTTTTTCAGAGACTTCTCTTGATGCAACCAATCAATACATCAATACCGAAAAATTTACGGTAAAGCTTTTCCCGAGTTATACACCTACAATATGGATCAACCTTGGTTCCCCCTATCGTTTAACCAATGGCAGGCAACAGGTTTGTATTGATGCCCACACTGATATTCTTTTACTGAGAAATAATATTGTAGAAAGAACCAACCTGCGTACGGATAATATTTTCACCGTTAAATTTAACCCCGGTGGCTTTGAAGCCGTGTTTGGCATTGAACAAAATAAGATCGGTAATAACATCATCAATGTGCACACCTTGTTACCTGCAGCTTTTCTCTCTGCATTAAAAAAACTGGATGCCTTTGAAGCAAGGATAGCAATGCTGCAGGAATATTTTTTACACCTGGTACAGGTACAATTCAGGAATAAGTATCCGTATCAAAAAGTATGGAATGCCGTATATGCTTTTCAACAATCCGACATGCAGTACAATAATAATAAACTTGCCGGCGAACTTGCGCTTACAGATAAAACCATGTACAGGTATTTTATAAGTATCATTGGCATTGCACCTAAAAATTATTTTTCTATAGTAAGAACAAGAACTGCACTCACGGCTTATGTTACCAATAAAGAATTATTTTCTCCTTACAATTTTGGCTATTACGATATGAGTCATTTCAGAAAAGCGGTGGCACAATTTACCGGGCAACCCTTATCACAATGGCAATCCTGATTTTGTCCGGTTTTTACCCCTCTTATTTATTGTGCCGGCATAAATTGCAGCACAAAAAAATAACATGAAGCCAGTTGTTCTATTCCTGTTTTTACTATCGTACACTATACAAAAATCTTTAGCGCAAGGCTATACTCCTTCAATTGAGCCATGCCCTTGTCTTATTAAAATTGAGAATGGCCTGGTATCAAAATGTGGTTACCTGGTAGTACCGGAAAACAGGCAAAAGCCTGCGGGGCGAAAAATAAAAATACCCTTTGTATTAGCCAGGAAACCAGAACAGGACGCAGAAAAAAATTTTACGCTCTATACTACCGGCGGACCGGGATACAGTACCATCGCTAATTTTGACAGCATCAGGTACAGGTCAGATTTTTTAAAATTTGGTGGCTTTATTGCATTCGATCAGCGGGGTACTAAACTATCGCAACCTTGTTTGCAATGCGATGAAATCGATCTGGCAATAAAAAAATCCTATAAAGAAAATTTACCTAAAGATAGTTTGGAACTGGAAGCAGTAAAAAGATGCCGTAAAAGATTAGCTGCACAAAACATTGATCTGTCTGCATACAATACTATTGAAAGTGCCGCAGATATCAACGACTTAAGATTGGCATTGCAGCTTGATTCATTGAATTTATTGGGTATTTCATATAGCGGTGGCTTAATGCTTACGGTAGTAAGAAATCATCCTGTGGCTGTAAAGTCTTTGATACTAAATTCCCCGTTGCCCGGTTACGTTAATTATGAAGAAGATGCTTTGTTCAATATTAATGAAGCGCTTAACCAGGTATTTGATAATTGCGAAAAAGATTCAGGCAACAATTCGCAATACCAAAATTTAAGAGAACGGTTCCACCAGTATTTTACAACTATTAATGGAAAAGTTTTTACAATAGCTTATGTAGAAAAAGGCACAAATGACAGCTTGCAGATACACTATACAAAAAATGAATTGTTAGACGCTGTGATCAACAGGATAAACAACAGCCAGTTAAAGTCCGTTCCATTTGTAATGAATGAATTGATCAATGGCAATCACACAAAATATATAACCGAAGTATTGGATGATAATTTTAGTGGCAATAAAAGTTTATCGCATGGTATGCGCTACTCGGTATACTGCAGCGAACAAATTGCCTTTGCCAATAAAGCTTTGGTACAAAAACAGGAGCAGATGTTACCCTGGCTTTCCGGTTATCCATTCAACAATGTAAACCATGTTATATGCAGCTGCTGGAATGTAAAACCGGAACCTGTTGTAGCTAAAACAGCAGTGTATTCCACTATTCCGGCATTGATATCTGCAGGCGATGCCGACCCATGGTGCAGGCCATTTTACAACAAGCTGATAAAAAGATATATGCCCAACAGCCAGTTACTGATTTTCCATAACCGGGCACACGGCTCTGGCTTTGGTATTGACGGAATAGATTTTGTAAAAATGTTTATTGAGAATCCATATAATAAAATTGTTTCTGCTTCAAAGAATGTAGTGGTGGAATAAATTTGCTCCTGGCCGGTGAAGATACCGGCCGGGGAGGGAAATACGCAATAACATGGCAACTCCTTGTTCAGTAAACCAATTAGATAATTTTATTCTTCTACGTCAGCTTGAAGCCGCGTAATGCAGCTTTAAATTGTTGTCCTCGGTCGGTGTCTTCACCTACTACCATGGGAATCAACCACGAGGGGAGAAAAAACATTAAGCTTTCACCGGCACACTATGCACCGCTGCGGCCATTTCCTTAATTAAGTTGGGGTCTTTTTCTATGGCATTGCCTACCACTATTACATCGGCACCGGCTTTGCAATTGAGGTATGCTTTTTCCGGTTCAATAATGCCACCGCCAATGATCAAAGGCACATCAATAGATTTTGAAACCTTGGCGATCATGTCTTCAGTAATGGCTCTTTTAGCGCCACTGCCGGCATCCATATAAATCAATTTCATGCCCAGCATTTCACCGGCCATGGCCGTACACATGGCTATTTCATTTTTATCAGAAGGTATAGGTGTGGCATTGCTGATATACGATACCGTAGTAGGTGCGCCACCATCAATCACCATATAACCCGTAGGCATAATTTCCAGCCCGCTTTGTTTTACAAATGGTGCACTGATCACGTGCTGACCAATCAACAGATCGGCATTACGGCCACTGATTAAAGAGAGGTACAATAATGCATCGGCATATTTGCTTACCTGGCTGGGACTACCGGGAAAAAGAATAGTAGGAATAGTACAGGATTTTTTGATCAGCTGCAGGCATTCATCTAAATAACTGGAGATAACAAGGCTGCCGCCTACTAAAAAATAATCCACGCCGGCAGCAACAGAAAGCTGTATCAATTGCTCCATATTATCATCAGTCACCTTATCGGGGTCGATGAGTACAGCAAAAGATTTTTTGCCCAGTTGTTTTCGTTCGGTTAGTGAATTATAAATGCCTTTGGTCATTCCCTGTCTGATTGATTGCAAAAATGTAAAAAAAAATCGTCTTACCGAAATAATAGACGTAAATAAGGCGATTCCGGATGCAATTTCCTTCTTTTTATTGGTAAATTTGTGATAATGACTGATATATCTGCCGAGATAAAATTTAAAACAGCCCGGAGTGGCGGCAAAGGTGGCCAGAATGTGAACAAGGTGGAAACCATGGTGGAAGGTTACTGGCATGTGGAAAACTCCGCTTTATATAGCCCAGAACAGAAAGAACTGATCCGTAATAAGTTGATCAATAAGATCAATTCGGAAGGCTTTTTATTGGTAAAAAGCCAGACCGAACGCAGCCAGCTGGGCAATAAGCAACTGGTGATTACAAAAATGAATGAGCTGGTAAATAAAGCACTCATTGTTCCCAAAAAAAGAAAGACTACCAAACCCGGCAAAGCTGCTAAGGAAAAAAGAATTGAGTTTAAAAAGAAAGTGGGTACTTTAAAAGATTTCAGAAAAAAGATAACGCCTGATAAATGGTAATGGCAACCCTGAAAAAAATAGCCGTATTTGCGATAGCCTGCTTTGTGGTAATGCTTTGCTGCAGTAGTGTTAGACGTGAATCGTCAATGGTGAATGGTGAATGGCAGACTCAAAAAAAGGGAAGCGTAAAGATTGGTTTTATTAATACAGTTAAAGATACGCCGCTTATTTTAGACAGTGTTGCATACCAGAATCCTTTTGGTGAAGTGTATCATGTGGCAAGGCTGAAATATTATATCAGTAACATTGTATTGCACCATGCTTCGAACCCATTTGCTGAACCCGACAGTTATCATTTGCTTGATGCCAGCGACAGCGCTTCTCTAAGTTTTACTTTTGATGCCACAGCCAATACATACAACAGCATTTCATTTATTGTGGGAGTAGATAGTTTGAAAAATGTAAGCGGCGCACAAAGCGGTGCACTAGACCCTGCAAACGGCATGTTCTGGACGTGGAACAGCGGTTATGTAATGTTTAAGCTGGAAGGCAGTTCACCGGCTTCCACTATTATCAATCAAAGAATAGAATATCATATCGGCGGTTTCAGCGGGCCTGATAATGTATTGCAAACGATTACATTGCCGCTACCAAAAACATTGCACATAGAAGAGGGAAAGCATAGCCAGATAATTATCATGGCCGACCTGGATAAATTATGGCAGGGTGCTGCTGATTTAAAAATTGCCACCACACCTGCTACCATGACCCCGGGGATCTTATCCAGAAAAATTGCAGGCAACTATAACAGGATGTTTACCATTAAAGACGTGCTGAACCAATAAAAATGACTACCAGGATCATTATAGCATTGATAATATTTGTTGGCACCGCATTTCTTTTTATCGGTGCAGCAAAAAAAGACAATGATCCTTATAAACCTACCTATCTTAAATTAGAAATTCCCAAAGGCTGGCCCAAACCTGCCAAAGATATTTTTGCCAATAACCCTTTAACGGAACAGGGTTTTCAATTAGGCAAAAAATTATTTTATGATGGCCGCCTTAGTAAGGATGGCAACTTTCCCTGTGCCAGTTGCCACCAGCAGTTTGCTGCATTTGCCACTTACGAACACGATTTTAGTCATGGCATTAATAATTTATTTACCACCCGGAATGCCCCTGCATTATTCAATTTAGCCTGGATGCCATTGCTGCACTGGGATGGCGGCATCAACCATATTGAAGTGCAACCCCTGGCGCCGCTTACCGCACACAACGAAATGGGCGAAACTATCGACAGTGTGCTGAAAAAATTAAGAAAAGATACGGCTTACCCTAAATTATTTAAAGCCGCTTTTGGCACGCCATTGATCAACAGCCAGCGCATGTTAAAAGCATTGGCACAGTTTACTGGTTCTATACTCAGCTACAATAGTAAGTACGATAAAGTATTAAGAGGCGAAGATAAATTTACACCTGCCGAAGAAAGAGGGTATACATTTTTTAAAAACAAATGCGCCGCCTGCCACACCGAGCCACTGTTCACTGATAATTCATTCCGCAACAACGGGCTGTCTGTAAACACTTATTTAAATGATTATGGCCGCATGCGCATCACCAATAATAAAAACGATTCTTTAAAATTTAAAGTGCCCAGCCTGCGTAATGTAACGCTTACCTTTCCCTATATGCACGATGGCAGGTATTACAGCATTGGCCAGGCTATCGATCATTACCGCACTGGTATTATTACCACGCAGCCTACACTGGATACTTTATTAAAAAACCGCATTGCTATCAACAATGCGGAGAAGAATGACCTGATCTATTTTTTATTTACGCTTAGCGATACCACACTTACCAGGAGCAAAAGGTTTGCTATGCAGTAAGGTTACCTATCCCTTGCGTTTACCTCTCAGGGTTTCTAAAATCTGTTTTTGCTTTTCTATTTCTGCCTGCTGGTTAGCCTGGTCTTTCTTATTGTCTTCTATATCTTTTTCAATACTTTTTCTCTTCTTCTCCAGGCTGGCGCTATCATCAATAAGATTGCTGTATTTTTTATCCGCCTTTTTCACGGCATCTTCCTGTACAATAATCTGTTGTTCCAGGTCGTAAGCGGCAATCATATTTTTAATAGTGTCTAAATAATTCTTTGCATTACTGATTACACGGCTATCGCTGCTATCGCTTATAAAACTGTCAAATCCTTTTGATACCATTAAAGTAAGCGTAGAGTTTTCTTTTTCTTTCCGGCTTTTTCTGTCGGCCATAAAGTACAGGTCATAACTATCGTTGCCCAGTTCAGGCATTCTTACGCCTTTATAAACCGTAAAGCCTTTACTGTCTTTTCCTTTGTAGCCCATTTGTTCCATTTTATTGTCAATAGCGTCCCTGATGGTCTTTTCAGGAAAAGGAATTTCTGCCACTACGGCCTGTCGGTTGATCTTCTGGTATTCCACTGTGGCCGTACGGGACTGCGCCGTGGCTAAAGTGTACAATGTAAGGGCAACTATCAGTGTAAGTACGTTCTTCATATTAAATTATTTGCTACAAAGATATATTTTGTAACTAAACCGTTGCACCTGATATTTTAAAATAAATTAAAATTATACGGTAAATTTGGAGCTAAATCACAAGGGAATTGAGCAATATCAAGAAATTAGCCGGGCAAACAATGTGGTATGGTGTAAGCTCTATTGCCGCAAGGTTTTTAAATTACCTCATTACCCCCTACTTAACCGACGTATTAACCAGGGAAGATTATGGCAAAATGAGCCTGGTATATTCGGTTTTACCGTTTTTAAATGTGTTGTTTACCTACGGAATGGAAACTGCTTTTTTCCGTTTTTCCAACAACGGCGAAAATAAAGATACCATTTACAATACCACGGCCTCTTCCATACACATCAGTACGTTGTGCTTCGGTATCACCTTATTATTATTTCATCACCAGCTGGCCAATTTTGCCGGCGTGGGCAATTACCCCGAATTAATTAAGCTCAGCGTTTTTATCATCATGATCGATACGTTGACCATCATCCCCTTTGCAAAATTGCGCTACGAAGGCCGGCCGGTAAGATATGCTATGGCAAAGATCAGCGGGATACTGGCCTACCTCTTTTTTACGTATTTCTTTTTATCGGTTTGTTATGTGCATGCAAAAGCAGACCCTACTTCTTTTTATGCCAAGCTGGTAGATACTTCCCGTAACCCGGTGTATTATATTGTAGTGGCCAATTTAATACAGGCCATCGTTACACTGTTATTTTTATCAAAGGAAATACTGGCTATACGTTTTAAAATAGATAAAAAATTGTGGCGGCAGATCATCGTGTACTCCATGCCGCTGATCATTGTAGGCATGGGCGGCGTAATTAACGAAACCATGGACCGCATCATGCTGAAGTGGTGGGTGCCTGGTACAGATGATTTTAAAGAAGCACAGGTAGGCATTTACAGTGCCTGTTATAAACTATCTATTCTCATCAGTCTTTTTGTGCAGGCATTCCGTATGGGTGCCGAGCCTTTTTTCTTTAAACAGGCCGGCACCGAAAATCCGCAACGTACTTACGCCAGGGTAATGAAATTTTTTGTGATCGTTATCTGCATGATGTTTTTGGTAGTGGCATTGTACCTTAACATATGGAAACATTTTATTGCCGCTAAATTATGGGCCGGCCTGAGTGTAGTGCCCATCTTATTACTGGCCAATATGTTTTTGGGTATTTACTACAATCTTTCTATCTGGTATAAACTGGGGCACAAAACTTCGGCTGGTGCGTATATTACACTTACCGGTGCAGCCATTACTATTCTCATTAATTATTTCTTTATTCCTCACTTCAGTTATATGGCTTGTGCGTGGGCAACATTTTTCTGCTACGGTAGCATGATGGTATTCTCCTTTGTATGGGGCCAGAAGGAATATAAAGTACCCTATCCCTGGAAAAAATTATGTGCCTATATTGTAATTGCAGTACTGTTGTTCTTTATTCATAAAGGCATTATTGCTTTTACAGATAATAAGATAGTGGCATTATCGGTTGCTACGCTGTTGCTGGCAATGTATACCTGGTTTGTTGCACAGGTAGAAAAAAAGGAATTGGCAAAACTGCCTGTTGTTGGAAAATACTTTAAAGCATAAATCTCCCGCAGATTACGCTGATTACGCTGAGAAATGCAACGCCTTATCTTCTGCGGCATCTGCGTAATCTGCGGGCACTCTTCACCACCATGCGCAAGCTGTTACAATATTTATTCAGAAAGCCCCTTACCTGGATGGGTAATTCCCTCAGCGCCAAACCTGAAAAGGAAACCGTGTTTAAATCATTGACCAAACTCTACAACAGCGCAAAGAAAAACAGTAAAAGGGTGTGCAGCATTACAGCAGATGCTGCCAAAGATAAATTCATCATCTTCAGCGATCAGCATAAAGGCAACCGCAACAGCGGGGACGATTTTGCGGCCAGCGAATTCAATTATATCAAAGCCCTGGAATATTATAAACAACAGGGGTATTCGTTTATCAACCTTGGCGATAGTGAAGAGTTGTGGAAATATAAAGCGGCTGATGTTTTGCCCGCCAACAAAACTGTGTTTGCTGCCGAAGCCGCATTTCAGCCGGGTAAATATTTTAAAACTTTTGGCAACCACGATCTTACCTGGAAAAACAAACTGGATGTTGAAATGTACCTGAAAGATTATTTTACCATGCCCTTACCGGTATACGAAGGCATTATTTTAAAAGTGGGCAATTATGGCGATTACCAGCTACCGCTTACTGTATTTTGCACCCATGGCCACCAGGGCGATAAAATGAGTGATAACAATGCACTCAGCACATGGATAGTAGCGCATGTATGGGCGCCTGTACAACGTTACCTGCAGATAAACGTAAACACTCCCAGTAAAGATTATACACTACGCAATAAGCACAACCAGCTGATGCACCAGTGGAGCAGTCACAGAAAAAATATGGTGCTGGTTACCGGCCATACGCATAGTCCTGTTTTTGCATCAGGTAAATATTCTAACCATCCCGCCAATAAAATTGAAAAAGATGCCAACGAAAAATTAAGGCCGTCCTATTTTAACAGCGGTTGCTGCTGCTTTAATGATGGCGATATTACCGGTATAGAAATCGAAGGCGGTTATATCCGCCTGGTAAAATGGTACGACGATAATGACGCAGCAGTAAGAATGATACTGGAAGAAATTAAGCTGGAAGATTTAATGAAAGACCTGGATTAATATTTTACACCATTATATTTTCTCCAGCTGATGTCTTGTTAAATCGCCTTCGGTATTGCCGGTATTTAAAGTAGTGGCAGGTTCAAACAACATGATCGACACTTCCTGTTCAGCCACCGGTTTATGCTCCACCCCTCTTGGTACAATTATAAATTCATTTTCTTTTACCTCCACCACCTTATCCCTGAAGTGAATACTAAACTGCCCTTTGATCACATAAAACATTTCATCTTCATTATCATGTTGATGCCATACAAATTCACCCCGGAATTTTACCAGCTTCACCTGCTGCCCGTTTAACTCTCCTGCTATCCTCGGATTAAAGTAATCATTGAATAAAGACAATTTCTCAGCAACATTTACTTTTTCCATTGTTTACTTATTTTAAAAGATTGGCAACCTTTGTACTTAATTTCTCAGCCTAACTCTCCCGTCCTCTTTTTCTCTGCGCTAAAAATCAATCATCCTCATCTTTATCCTTACTCACTTTTACAAAAGCCGCTCTTCTTGGTGCAGGCATTACGCTATGCAGTCCCTTCACCCCTTTCCATATCACTTCGCTGAATTCCAGATCCGGCACACGGTCTTCTTTGGTTAAATCAAATTGTGCCGAGCGTTGCGATAATTCATTCCATACTATATTCTTCTCGGTAATATCTACCTGTGCAGGCAATGCGGTATAAGCGGTGTAATCGGGTGTAGCGGTAAAGCAGCGCCACAGCGGTGTTGCGGCAGCATCATACTGGCTCATGGGTGCAACACCTAAAATCAATTCCATGGTACGCAATACGCCACTGGTGGTATAAGGTGTATGGTCTACAAAATGCCGCTTTACATACGGGCCCACCACATATACCGGGCTGCGGTGTGCATCCACATGGTCGGGACCGTTTTGTGCATCATCTTCTAAAATAAACACCACGCTTTCGTTCCATATTTTACTATGGCTTAAAAATTCAATAAACATACCCACGCTTAAATCATTATCGGCCACATGTGCAAATGGGGTGGGCCTGTTTTTACTCATCCCTTCTGTATGGTCATTAATTAAACGTAGTGTATTCATTTGCGGTAGCTGATTGATGGCTACCAGGCTGTCAAAATCTCTTTTCCATTGGTTTACCCTTGTGGTATCTCTTATCTTCTGATCCCAGCTGGTATAATAAGTACAAAAATGATTTTCCAGTATGGGAATGTTAGCCTTATAGTCATCAGCAAATTCTCCGTAGGTTCTGTAACTTACGCCTGCTCTTTTACAGGCATCCCAGATAAATCCACCTTTATTATTGGCAATATTCCTGGTGCCCTCTGCATCATACCCACCGCCACGGCCGCCATAACTGGTTACCCAATTCTTTTCTAAATAATCTGTTGCATAAGCACCCAGGCTCCAGTTGTGGCCATCGGCACTTACTTCACCATCTACATAAAAATTATCCAGCAACACAAAATCCTGTACCAGTTTATGTTGATTGGGCGTTACCCTTTCTCCAAATAAAACCAGCGACGTATCGCCATTACCTTCTTTTACATCACCCAGCACCTGGTCGTAAGTGCGGTTTTCTTTTACAATGTAAAAAACATGTTTTATGGGCGACTTATCACCTATCTTTTGCGGAATAGGATTACCTGCTTCGCCTTTAGACAACATTTCTTTTTCTTTGGTATAAGGCGTGTTCCTGTATACCTGTTGCGAAAAAACACTCAATTGTTTTTCGGATGGCATATCAATAATACTCATGGTGCCTTTCATTAAACCACCAATATATTGCGGGCCATCTTCATCATCGGCCTGGTGCTTTACTCTTTTTTTTGTGGGCTGCGGCCCTTTGGGATTGGCAAAAGAAGAAAAGCCTTTGCCGTTGGTAACAAATATTTTTTTACCGATCACTTTTACGCAGGTGGGGTACCAGCCTACCGGTATAAATCCTTTTGATACACTTCTGCCGGGTTCACTCACATCAAAAACAGTTAAGCAATTATTATCGGCATTGGCAATAAACAACGATTTTTCATCGGCACTTAATGCCAGGCCATTGGTGGTACTGCCCTGTGGTGCATCAGGATATAAGGAAGCCGTTAATGTTTCAATTACTTTTTGTTGTCTGGTATCAATTACCGAAACAGAATTATCCAATGCATTGGCAACAAATAAATGATCGCCTTTTTTAGATAAACACAATTCGTTGGGATGTTCGCCAACATTAATGGTAGCAGTTAACTTTTTATCTGCGGTGTTGAATACAGCTACCTTTTTTTCACCCCAGATTGAAATGTACAATTGCTTTTTATCAGGCGATAATAAACAGGTATACGCTTCTGCCGTTAAGGCAACCTGTTGTACAATTTTTTTTGTGGTAAGGTCAACAATGTACAATGAATTATCATCTTTGGTAACTACATACAACAAATGCCGGGCATCATCAATGTCTATACCGGCAGGCGAAATTTTATTAGGCCATTTGGTACCCAGCTTAATACTGTCTTTCAGCAGCAATTTATTATTGTCAATAGCATATTGCAATATCCAGTTATCGTTACCACCGCTGGCATACAAATATTTTTCGTCGGCGCTGAAGTGTAAACCCAGCCAGCTTTTTTTAATTTCTATATTATCAAGAATTTTTTCTGCTTTAATATCTATCAGTTGCAGCGTTTGTTTGCTTTGCCCGTTGTTGGTAACGGCCATTAATTTTTTAGAATTGCTTACGGCCATATTCAAAGGCAGATCGCCTAAAGGCAAACTTCTGCCTGCCGGAGAAAGTGACCAGCCATTAGGCAGGGTCAATTCTTTTTGCGCCTGTGCAGTTACACCCAAAAAAAGCAAGGCACAAGACGCAACAATTATTTTCTTCATAGATAAATTTATTAGGCTGCTAAGGTAGCAAATGCTGTACACAACAAACATCACCGCATATTATTTCTGGGTTAAGGCATTTGGCCTGCGGCGAAAAGGGTTGGCCACGGATCACACGGATTTTCACGGATTAATACAAAAAGAGTGACCGCCAATATTCAACAAAAAAATCCGTGAAAATCTGTGTACTGAGCCTGCCGAAGTATCCGTGGCAAAAAGAAGTGTTGAGCAAAGCTCAATACTTCCTGCTCAGATCATAGATAATTTTTTTATCCGCCTCATTTATTTGCGGCAGAGTATCCTGTTGTACAAAATGCAGTTTAAAAGCTTTGATGGCCGCAACAGAATCTTTGGTATCGTACCCTATGATACGCAGGGATTGTATAGCATTAAAATTAGCGGGTACCGTCACATGCGCCGTATCATACCAGTTACCAAAACCATTTTGGGCCAGCAACTGCCAGGGAAAATATTTATTGGGGTCCACCTTTCTCTTTGGCGCAATATCAGAGTGGCCTATAAAATTAGCAGCAGGAATATTATTATCCTTCTTCAGTTTTTTTAGCAACTGCAGCAGGCTGTTGAGCTGCGGTGCTGTAAAAGCCTCAAAGCCATTATTATCTAATTCAATACCAATGCTGCTGCTGTTAACATCGGTAACATTGCCCCATTTGCTGTTGCCTGCATGCCATGCCCTTAAATAATCATTCAGCATGTGGTGTATGGTACCATCTTTACAAATTACATAGTGTGCACTTACCTGTGTACGCGGTAAGGTAAATGTACGTAAGGTACTGTCGCAGGCGTTTTGCGCCGTGTGGTGAATGATAACAAAATTAGGTTTACGCATACCAAAGTTGGTGGTGCCCACCCACTGTGCCGCATTCATTGCACTATCAATGATCCCGGGTTGTTTACGCAACACTTTCGAAAACTGCTTAGCCTGTTTTTTATAAACTTTATTAGAAGCTGCATATTTATTATTACTGCAACCATTGCCAATAACAACAATAAAAAACAGCAGCATTATTTTATACCGCATCCATTATTTTTTAAAAACGAAAGTTACTGCAAATTCATCAGCCTCTTTTACCACCAATAAAAAAAGCTGCCCAAACGGGCAGCTCATTATTAATTATTTAATTATTCATTATTTCATTATCCATTATAAAGTGGCCATGTCAATCACAAACCTGTACCTCACATCTCCCTTCAGCATTCTTTCATAGGCTTCATTAATATCTTTTATCGCAATCACTTCCACATCACTTACAATATTATGTTCGGCGCAATAGTCCAGCATTTCCTGTGTTTCGGGCAGGCCGCCAATTAAAGAACCGGCTATGCTTTTTCTGCCAAAAATAAGGTTCATTGCAGGTATTTGTGCAGGGCTTGGTGGCACACCCACACAAACCATTACACCATTGGTACGCAACAAACTTAAATAAAAATTATAGTCGTGTTCTGCCGATACTGTATCTAAAATAAAATCAAAATACCCGGTTACTTTTTTTACCTGTTCTGCATCACTGGTTAATACAAACTGGTGTGCACCTAAGCGTTTGGCATCTGCTTCTTTGGATGGCGAATGGCTCAACATCGTTACTTCTGCACCCATTGATACGGCTAACTTTACCCCCATATGTCCTAAACCACCCAATCCTAAAACACCCACTTTTTGCCCCTTACCCACTTTCCAGTGGCGCAAAGGCGAGTAGGTGGTAATGCCTGCACAAAGTAATGGTGCTACGGCCTCTAATGGTAACTTATCAGAAATGTGTAATACAAACTCTTCACGTACCACAATTGATTTACTATAGCCGCCTAAAGTATAGCCACTGCCATCTTTTTCCTGGCCGTTGTAGGTACCTACCATACCGTTGCTGCAATATTGCTCTAAACCATCTTTACAATTATCGCATTCCTGGCAACTATCTACCAGGCAGCCAACGCCGGCAATATCGCCTACCTTAAATTTGGTAACATGGCTGCCCACCGCACTTACTTTGCCAACTATTTCATGACCAGGTACACAAGGATATATAGTACCGCCCCATTCATTACGGGCTGTATGTAAATCACTATGGCAAACGCCGCAGTATAAAATATCAATTTCTACATCGTGAGGTTTGGGAGCTCTTCTTTTAATGGTCCATGGTGCCAGCGGACTTGTTGCACTTTGTGCAGCATAGGATCTTGTTGATGACATGTGTGTTTATTTTAAAGTAGTAACAAATGTAGAAAGATAAAGTTGCAAACCGGTATCTAAATATTTTTATTCAATTTTTTTAATGAAAAATTAATGCCGGTTATTACTGATTGTAACAGCAATTATAATTTTTGCATATATGCTTTCCAGCTGCGGAGTAAATTATCTTCGGTGCTGTTTAAAGCCGCAAGTATGGCCGCTTTTTTATTGAAAGGTAAAAGTGTTTTCAGTTTATCTCTTCCCCATTTAACATCAATAAACATTACCATAGTACCGGAAAGACTGTATTTTAATTTCCCCGTCCAGAAATTATCCAGGCTCCCGGGAATTGTATTGGCAGCAATTGCTTTTTTAACCTCATCAATTCTTGCGGCATCACATTGCCCCGACGCATACACCGCTAATCCTTCCACCAGCCAATCTATCCCTTCGGTATCACTAAAATCAGGGCTGCCGTTGTGCTGGCCATGAAATACATGCACCAGTTCGTGTGTGATCAGCTGCTGTGTTTTTTCTCTTTCGGCATAATGATGTTCGCAGGAAGCACTGTCCCATGCTTTTGGTGCAATCATATCCAGCCGGCTGGCAATACCACTAGCCACCATCCAGCACTCCGATTTAAAATCGGGCATATGCCAGTCTTTTTGCCAGGTACTATCCAGCGACTGCCTGTTGGGGTGAATAAAAACATTAAAGCTTTTATTAAAGGGCTCAGCAAAAAATAATTTTACCGAACGCATGCCATTATCAATAAGTGTACGGTATTCCTTTATCTGCTTACTATCAGCAGCGGTATAATATAAAGTATAGCCTTTATGTTTTGCAGCGTGCCAGTTATCATCCTGCACTTGCCAGCCAATTAATACGGTTGCAAAAAAAAGGCTGTATAATACTACATACACCGGCTTCATGGTATCTTTATTTTACAGTGCTATTAATTTTTATCTGCTCTTTTATAGCGAAACGATTTTGTGGCATTCAATGGATGAGCACCTTCCAGCCCTGCTGCAGTTACCTGCAAAGTAAAGTTACTGAATACCACATCCGGTAACGATGGCTGAATACTGAATTCAAAAAAATTATGGGCTGTATTGTTTATTGCAAATACCGAACGTTTATCCGGGCACCATTCAAACAACAGCACCACACTATCTGCAGCAGGCATATTAAAATGCATGCGGCCATTGCTATCTGCCTTAACAGTTTCCTCTTTTGTGCCCGATTTTACAATAGCATACAGCAGTTGGTTAACCTGCGCATTGCTGCCGCTTATTTGCAGGGTAATACCTTTTGCAGGTATTTTTTTTGATTGCAGCAAAGTATAATCTTGCTGCTGCTTATTGCTGTTGAATATAATGGTATTGCCTTCCTGTTTCCAATGCCCTGCCCCCGAACGATCCAGTGCACCGTACGAAAAGAAAAATTCAAAGCTGTTATCGGTATTCAGTTTAAACCCCGATGCGGTTTCCATTACACCCTGTAAATAATATTCGCCTGTAGCAGGCACTGTTGCGGTTTGTGCTTCCATAATGGTGGTTGTTAAAAGCAAGCTGCTCAAAAGCAGCGGCTGTTTTATTTTTATACTCATTTCGGCTGCAAGCTAATGGCTGGTAAAAAATTTATGGGGAAAAGATGAGTTAAAGTGAGGTGTAATTTAGTAAACGGCAATAGTGAGTATTGAATTTCCCTTCTTGCTAAAACAACTATCAAAACAATAAAGATAAAACACAATGTCAGGAGTTGCTTCTTATTGGCTTTGCAAATGTTTTTATGACTGTTACTTTCGCCTCCACAGCCGTCCCGAAAGCATTCGGGATGCGTCCCTGCGCCGGCGCTGCTTTTTCCCCTTTGAAAAAATTATCGCTGAAGCGAATTTTTTCAATCCCCAACAAGTTGGGTACCGGAGAAAAAGAGGCGCCTTACGCAGGGACTGGTGAGAATTAAATGCAGTGACATACTAATGTTGTCACTGTTGCTTATTCAGCAAGAGCTTGGCAGTATGGGCCTCGGAAAAATTGCGTTAAGAAAATTTAGCGGCAAGTGGTAAAAATGAAATAAAGGTTACTGATGATTGGTTTTATTCTTAGCCCGTAAGTCGCACATAGTATGGCTTTATTCTGCCGCTGTGACTTATTTCATTTTACCCTTGACGATAAATTTTTAGCTTTTTTTTCCGCAGCCCTTGATTTTTGCTTCTTTTCATCAAGGAAAAGAAGAAAAGCAACTGAAAAAATTAAACGCAGTAATACCCTAACCTGCAATCATTTTGCAGTATGATTTTTTATCAAGAAAAAGAAGAAGGAAACTTTTACGTTATCATCCGGTGCTTAATAATCTCCATCAGATCCTCCTTATAACTCTCCCCAATTAAAATCTCTGCCGTAACGTTCTTCAGCACCACACGGTTGCCCTCGATACCGGTAATACGGTTAACAGGAATGATAAAAGACTTATGAATACGAATAAACTGTTTGGCAGGTAAATGAAGCACCAGGTCTTTAAGATTGGTGTACACCAGGGTTTTTTGTCCGCCGCGGTAAATGGCCACATAATTTTTCATGCCCTCAATGTATTCAATCTCATCCAGGTTTATCTTAAGCAGCTTGCCCTTGGATTCTGTTTTTACAAAAATATAATTGTCTTCAGCGGCAGTTTCGGTAACCTCTGTTTTTTCGGTACTGGCCTTTACTACTTTTTGTACGGCATTTAAAAAACGGGGAAAACGGATCGGCTTCAATAAATAATCCACCACATCCAGTTCAAACCCTTCAATGGCAAAATCGCTGTAGGCCGTGGTAAGAATAACTTTTGCTTTACCGTTAATAGCTTTAATAAAATCAATACCCGAAAGCTCGGGCATCTGAATATCTAAAAACACCAGGTCAATATTTTCGGTGATCACTGTTTGCAATGCCGCCACCGGGTTAGTGCTGCTGCTTACCAGGGTTAAAAAATTAGTTTGCCCTATATAATGCGCAATAATATCAAT
The DNA here is from genome assembly GCF_054783275.1 of Ferruginibacter profundus. NCBI lineage: Bacteria > Pseudomonadati > Bacteroidota > Chitinophagia > Chitinophagales > Chitinophagaceae > Ferruginibacter > Ferruginibacter profundus. The sequence goes on from NZ_BAAGQW010000002.1 coordinate 1,538,798, forward strand.
GGCATGTTGTTCATCATCTACAACTAAACAGCGTATCATAAAGTATCAATAGTTAATTCGGTGGTATAAAATTCAGCTTCGTCTTTTATCAGCAATTTGTAATGGCTGCCATAGCCAAAATCCAGCCGGTTGCGGATATTATCCAGGCCAAGCCCGGTAGAAATTTCCTTGGGGCCGCTCTTCTTTTTATTGCGGCAGTAAAAATACAAATGGTTATGTTCAATCACCAGTTTAATATCAATCGGCTGGTCGGGCTTTTGCAGGTCGCCGTGTTTAAAGGCATTCTCTACAATGGTGATCAATACAAAAGGAATGATCTCTGCACCATTCACCACACCCTGCACTTCAAAATGTACATTCAGGTTATTGCTGAAACGCAGCTGGTTTATCTTGATCACATTGCGTACATGTTCAATCTCATCTTTCAATGGCGCTTTATCATCGGCGCCTGTAGCTTCGTTTAAGGCATAGCGCATAATATCCGATAAGGTCAATATCCCTTCTGATAACTCTGCCGAATACGGCAACGATTTAGCATACAAAAAATTCAACGTGTTATGCAAAAAATGCGGGTTGATCTGCGATTTTAAAAACTTAAAATTGGCTTGTGATTTATCTACTTCCAGTTGCATCTTTTGTGCTTCCAGTACTTTGCGTTGCTGCTTTTCATCACGCAGGTTATTTAAATACGCCAGCAGCAACGAAAGGCCGGTTAAAAAAATGGCCGATATAACAAAGGAGACATAAAAAATAGCTTCGCCGTTTTTAGTGGCCATGGTACCTTCGGCTACTTCCGGAAAAACAGCATGCCGGCCCAGGAAATAGAAAAAAACAACCGCCGATAACAAAACAGAAATAATAACGTAGTAAGTTACTTTCCGTTTTTCTACTATCAGTGTATTAAAATAATTGAGCGAAAAATAATAGAACAAACTATGAAAAACAAGATCCAGCAACTGTTTTACCAGGTACTTCTGCGACAGCATTTTCTCTACCGTGTGTTTGGTTTCTTCTGCCACAAAAGCTTTTGCAATAATTAAACCTAAAATAAACAAAAGGGCATTTATAGCCAGCACCACCAAAAATACAGTTACAAAAGGATATCTTTTTTTTGCCGCCATTGCGCTTTTTGTTTACTGGTAAAAATAGTAATTAGTTGTAAGTATTAAGTTATTAGTTGGTACAGTGGGCATCCCGGTTAAAAAATGGTAAGCCCGGGGCTCTCATAAAAATCGTTTAAGCACTTCTTAAATGGCAATACATTTTTCATCGGCTGCACTGCTACAAGGGGTAACCACTAAGGCACAAAGGCACGAGGTAGAAAAAATGCAACACATTTTCCCCTGGTGTCTCTGTGCCTTTATGGCTAAATTCAATCTTGTAAAAATTGTTCCTCAACCCTTTACAACAGGTATCATTTCCTGCCCGATCTAAAAACCCAATCTCCCCATTCCTCATTATCAAATATCCATTATTTATTATAGGCCCGGCGCCACGCCACCACCGCTCTGTACTCTCTTGGTTTCATCATCTGCACCGGTACCACGCTGGCGTGCAGCTTTAACCAGGTTGCTGCCAAAGCGGTATACAAAATTCAGCTTAAACTGTTGTGCTTCCCAGTTGGCTTTAATATCAGTACGTTGTCCGGCAAAATCGCTGGTACCCCTGAATTTAAAAGTATGAAACACATCACTTACCGAAGTTTTAATGGTAGCCCTGCCTTTTAAAACCTGTTTTTGTAAACCGGCATCAGCAAAATACATGCTCTTTGCTTTTATGGTGCCCTGGTACACGGTAGGGGCACTGTAATACCCGGTTAACTCTGCCGTAAATGTTTTGGCAAATTTTATACTGTTCTGTACATACAAGGTAAGGCCACCGGCGTTTACATTAATCTTTCTGCCGGCACCAAAATCAGCTTCGTACTTGGTGTAATAACTGTTTACATTGGCAAACATACTGTAGGCTTTGTAGCGGTAAGGGTAGCTGATGCTTAAGCTCACTATATCCTGCGTAGCCAGGTTTTGTTTAGAGATAAAGGCTTTCGATTTTTCAGCCGTATCAAACACCTGCGTAAACAAATCTTTTACATGGCTGTAATTTAAAGTAGTGGTTAATTTGTACTTATAGGTATTGCTCAGGCCAATGCTATTGGTGTATTGCGGGCGTAAATTAATATTCCCTTTTTGAAAAGTATACTCATCCAGTTTAAACTCAAAAGGATTCAGGTCCTGGTAATTGGGTCGGTCGATCCTTCTGCTATAGCTAAGGCTGTACTGGTTGGTGGGCTTTTTATTAAACGTAATAGCTGCACTGGGAAAAAAATCAACATAACTGCGTGTAAACGTTTCGGTATAGGGGTTATATACCGTACCGGTTTTCTTTTCGCTGTTGCTGGTGCCTTTGGCATCGGTATTTTCCACCCTTACACCGGCCTGTATGGCAATACCTTTTAAAGCACGGTTGTAATTTACATACCCTGCGCTGATGTTTTCTTTATACGTAAAACGGTTGCTGCGGTCTTTATCCGGTGTTTCTACATTGTTGTTTACATTGTACCTCTGAAAATCATTATCCGTTTTTACATTAGAAAACTTACCCCCAAATCCAAGCGTACCTTTTTTAAACGGTTGCTCCCAATCGGCTTTTACTGAGTTAATATTGATGGTGGTAGGCGCTTTCATCCTGTATATTACACTGCTTAAAATATTTTGCTCTGCAGCATCGTAATAGGTATTAGGTTGATACTGGTTGCTGTTAATATTATAATACCCATGGTCGGCATTTACTGTAAGGCTTTTACTGCCGGCAGTGTAGCTGTAGTTGGCATTATAATTTACATTGTTTCTTTTTAAAATGCTGGTATTATCAGCAATCAAAACGCGGTCTACCACACCGGTAGGCATATACGCAATAGGGGTACGGCCGTAATTGGCGGCACCGGGGCTGCTAAGGGTACCATTTACCATTACACCAATCGTATTCTTCTTATCAATAAAATAATCCATGCCCGCTTTAAAATTGTGGCTTTCATTATCCATGGTTATCAGTCCCTTCTGGTTAAAAGAGCTGTCGGCTACCGTACGTACAATACTCAGGTTATTTTCATTCAGCCCTTTATTATAACTGTAATTACCAAACAGGTTTACTTTTTTATTGCGGTAATTTAAATTAATACCGGCGTTATACTTGGCATACACCCCAATATTCCAACCGGCATTTACCGATCCGTTGGTACCCAGTGCCTTATTTTTCTTCAGGCGTATGTTAATGATGCCTGCATTACCTGCCGCTTCATACTTTGCCGATGGGTTGGTGATGATCTCTATAGATTCTATCTGTGCCGAATTCAATGTTTTTAAATAATTCGCCAGGTCCTGCCCGCTCAATGGCGATGGCCTGCCATCAATATACACCTGCACACCATTCTTGCCGCTCAGGCTCAGGTTCTCATCTTTATCTACCTGTACCCCGGGGCTTTTGCGCAACAAATCCAGCGCATCGCTGCCTACCGAGTTTATGGTACCTTCCACATTTACGATCATCTTATCGGCCTTCATCTCAATCATGGGTTTTTGTGAGGTTACCACCACGCCTTTTAAATTGGCAGCGGCTTTTTCCAGTTTTAAATCGGCTACGGTAACAGCCGTTCCGTTTACTTCAAAGGGGGCACTAAAAACGGGGGTATAGCCAACATTGGTGGCTTTAATTAAATATTTGCCGGCGGCAATATTGGTAAAGCTGTACACGCCGTTGGCCTTACTTACAGCCAGTTTTTTAATGCTGGAATCTTTGGCTGCTAAAAGGCTGATGGTAGCGCCGGTAATACCTGCGCCCTGTGCATCTTTGGTGGTACCGCTTACCTGTGCCTGGCTATGGGCAGCAAACAGGCCGGTAAGGAATAATAAAATTACTTGTCTCATAATGTTCTTGTTTTTATGGTTAACTTTTTTTTTTGATGCTGCAAACCTATAATGGCGGCTAAGCTTTTTAAAAACTGTTATACCAATGGGCTATTTGTCTATGCCAAAACCCTCTTTTTAATACCAACGCCTTTTTTAGAGGTGCAAAAAACCTTTCGCCGGTTATGCATAAAAAAAAGCAGCCCTGTAATATTTACAAGACTGCTTTACTATAATTCAATTACTCTTTTCCCTCCGCCTCTCATTACCCTTTCTACCTTAAATACCTTATATACTTTACATACTTTATATACCTCAATGCCTTAAATGGTCACACCCCTACATACCTTATACACCCTACATACCTTAAATACCTCAAATGCCTTAAATGGTCACACTCCCTCCCTACTTCTTATGCTTCTTCGTATGCTTCATATGCTTGTGCTTATGTTTATGCTTGTGCTTTTCGTACTTTGCCTTTTTATCTTTTTTGTTTTGTTTAATACCACTGTGTGCCACTTTTTGTGGTGGTTGCTGCGTTATATCCCGGCCAAAGCTAAAGCTGCATATTGCCAAGCTAAGCGCCAGAAACAGGGTTATCTTTTTCATAACAGTAAAAATTAATTTTTTTATACCGGCAATATTGCCTGCCCTGTAACAGACAATAGCCATGCCAACAAACGCTGCGGCAGTTAAGCGGTAGTTATTTACAAATTGGGGTGCGCCTGCACCCAAAATAATCGGGAACAGGCGAAGGCCTCCGTTGATAACCGTCATTACCCCTGTTGCCTTTAATCATTGCTACCGCTTACTGTTGCAGCCTACATTGTACCAGCAAAAAGACGATAGTGTGTAACAGGTAAACAATTAAATGCAGCGTTATGAAAAAGCTATTAATTATGGCAATAGCATTGCTGGTAAGTGGTGCATTGCAGGCACAGGAAACTGCTGCCAAAACAGAAAAAAAATCCTTCCTGGTATTACATGGCGGTGCGGCATTGCCCGTTGGCGATTTCAGCAGCAACAATACCGGTAACGATAAGGCTGGTTTTGCCACCACCGGCTATACCATTAACCTTAACTATGGTTACCACTTCGAAAAAACAGCCGGCATTACCGCCAGTGTTTTTTACAACCATTACAATACCCATAACTTTTCCATGTCGTTTGTAGAGGGTACCGGCACTATTGCGCTGGATATGGACCACTGGAAATTTTATGGCATTACCGCCGGCCCAATGCTTAGTATTGAGGTAAGCCCTGCCGTTTGTGCCGACCTTAAAGTAATGGGAGGTATAGCCAACGCCAACTCGCCCAAAATTACCTACCAGGGTATAGTAATGGCCGAGGGCGACTGGAGCTGGGCACCCATTATACAGGGTGGTGTAAACCTGCGTATAAACACCGGCAGCCCCGTATTTGTATTTGTAAATGCCGATTACCAGTACCTTAAACCAAAGTTTACCTACAACTACAGCAATATTGGCGATCAGCAGGTAACCGATAAAATTGCCCAGCCTATAAGTGCTGTAAACGCAAGTGCAGGTATTGGCATTAATTTTTAAGGCTTATACAGTGTTTTTAACAGGCACTCCCGGACCGTATCCCGGGAGTTTTTTATATACACCCCATAAACCTTGCGTAGTGCCGTAACTTTATACCATGGCAGATGTGCATGATAAAAAAACCAGGAGCTACAATATGAGCCGCATTAAAGGCAAGGATACAAAGCCCGAAATGCTGGTGCGCAGGTTTTTGCATGCCCATGGTTTTCGTTATAAACTGCACGATAAAAAATTACCGGGCAAACCGGATATAGTGTTACCAAAATACAAGACGGTGATTTTTGTGCATGGGTGTTTTTGGCATGGACATGAGGGATGTAAGTATTATGTAGTGCCAAAGACCCGAACGGAATGGTGGCGCAACAAAATCAATAAGAACAAATTGAAGGATCATATTGCCATGCAGACATTGAGGTTGGAAGGTTGGATGGTGTTAGAGATTTGGGAGTGTGAATTAAAGAACTCTAAAAGTGAAACGACCTTAGATGCAATAATAAATAACATATTAAACAAATAATGTTGCATAATGGAAGATAAAAGTTCCAAATGTTTCAAATAAGTTCCAAATAATTTGGTTTTAGCTAAAAAATTTAGTTACTTGCGACATAATGTCAAAAATCGTCCCAGTTATGACTAATGAATTTGCAAGGCTATTAGAAGCCACAGGATTAAACTGCAAAGAAGCATCTGAAAAATTAGGTGTTGCAGAACGTACAATATATAGATGGTCAAAGGGAGACACTTCTCCTAAACCTGTAGTAATTAATCATTTGAAAGATTTGGTGTTAAATGCAAACAACATTCACCGAATGCCAGCAGCAGATTCTTTCAATTATATAGATTTGTTTGCAGGAATTGGCGGTTTTAGAAAAGCCTTCGACGCAATAAATGGGAATTGTGTTTTTACAAGTGAGTGGGATAAAGCATCCAGACTAACTTATCAAGCAAACTATGTATCCTCCCCCGAACACATATTTGCTGGCGATATAAGAGAATATACAAAAGACCCCGAAAGCTTAGACAGAATACCAGCTCATGATTTATTAGTTGCTGGATTTCCATGCCAACCCTTCTCTTTAGCTGGAGTTTCTAAAAAGAACTCAATTGGAAAAGCACACGGGTTTAAATGTGATACACAAGGAACATTATTTTTTGATGTAGCTCAAATACTTGACCATCATCGACCTGCGGCATTCTTATTGGAAAACGTAAAGAATCTTTTAAGCCATGATGAAAAGCGAACATTTAAGGTCATTCATGATGTTCTTACAAAAGAATTAAAGTATAACGTTTCGTTTAGAATTATAGATGGGAAAAGCTGGGTACCTCAGCATAGAGAAAGAATATTTATAGTTGGGTTTAAAGAAGACCTTGGCTTTAATCTGAATAATTTGGTGCTTCCTGGTACAGCATTGGGGCCCAAGCTTGGTTCTATCCTTCATAAAAAAAATGGATTGGAAGAAGAGGAATTACCATACACCGAAAATGGTAAAGTCGCAGATAAGTACACCTTAAGTGAAAGACTGTGGGATTTTTTAAAATCTTATAAGGAAAAGCATGCACTAAAAGGTAATGGTTTCGGATTTGGTCTATTTGGACCAGATGATGTCGCTCGTACTTTATCTGCACGATACTACAAAGATGGCTCGGAGATTTTGATTGAACAGAAAGGAAAAAGACCCAGAAGACTTACACCAAGGGAATGTGCAAGAATAATGGGCTTTGATTTGCCTAATGAGTCAAATTTTAAAATTCCAGTTTCTGATACACAAGCATATAGACAATTTGGAAATTCAGTAATTGTGCCCGCAGCGAAAACTGTGGCTGAGTATATGAAACCATATATCATGGAGGCTATTCGTATACAAAACAGTAATCAATTAGCCATTCCTTTCCAACAGGCCAATCGAAATTTTAAAAAGGCGATATGAACAGTGGCTACCTATCCACATATTTTGAAGTAGTAATTGCTAAAACATTAAGTGCTGTAGAAGCTAATCGATCTTCATCAAATCAACATGAATTTAATGGTACAAAGCAATTAAAAAGAGTAATTCGCACAACAGAAACTGCTCAATTTCCCACTAAGTTCATTTGGATGGGCGAGGAAAATGAAGCTGTAGCTGCGGATTCTACTGTAAGTTGGTATGATGCAAGAAAAGGGAATCCCAATCGTAGTGCAGAGTTCCGATTATATTTCCAAAATAATCCAGCCATTGAATTAGCTAAAGAAGGCGATACAATGTTCATTGCCCGAAGAACTGACGACACGTTATTAATAATAATAACTCCACCCGGCAGTACTATTGAAAGACAGCTTTATTGGCTATTCAATTTGTCCTCTCCCCAAGGAAATTTATTCTCAGTATCTGAGATTGATTTTGCTTCAAATATGGAGATTGATTTCTCAGCACGTTTTATACTTGAAGAATTAGGCATTGAAGTAGAGGAACCAGAAAATGACGTAATCGATCGTTTATTAGAAAAATTTGTTGGAGCGTTCCCGACAACCGCAGAATTTTCTGCCTATGCGAGAGAGACCATAACAGAAAAATATAGTATCCATGAAGATCCAGACCATGCATTGATGTCTTTACTACTATGGGAAGAAAAACTTTTTCGCCGCCTGGAAAGATACAATGTAAGCCTTCGCTTAAAAGATGGTTTTAAAACAGAGGACGTTGATGGCTTTCTCAATTTTTCGCTTAGTGTTCAAAACAGAAGAAAATCGAGAGCGGGAGCTGCATTGGAAGATCATGTAAATTTTATCTTTCAAAAAGCGGGTATTCATTTTTCAAAAGGGCAAAAAACAGAAAATAAAGCAAAACCGGATTTTATATTTCCAAACATCACTTTATACCACGATAAAGAATTCCCATCTAATCTTCTAACCATGCTTGGGGCGAAGACCTCATTAAAAGATCGTTGGCGTCAAGTACTATCTGAAGCGGAGCGGATTTCTTTAAAACATCTTTTAACTTTAGAACCTGGTATTAGCGAAAATCAAACTGATGAAATGAAGGCAAAAAATCTTCAATTGGTATTACCTAAGGAAATTCACCAGACTTTTACCAATAAACAAAAAGATTGGCTAATTACTTTTAAAGATTTTATTAGCATTGTCAAAGAAAAACAAATCAGATCTTTTTCATAATTTACTCTTGCATCTCTTTGACTTCTAAAATAGAATCAATATATTTAACGAACTATTGCTTTACAAGTTAAATACGAAAACTTAATGAATCAGGAACTACAGAGTGCAATAGATGCAGTTAAAGCAAATCAGTACAGCTTTTGCAAGTTTATTTCATCTAATGATGCCGGTGCAACAGGCGCCCACCAAGCTGGTTTATATATTCCCAAGAATTCTATTGATCTTATTTTTGATGAGCCTGGTAAAATCGGAGAAAATAAAGAAAAATTTGCAAATATTGAATGGACAGACGGGACCATTGCAAATTGTCGTTTTATTTATTATGGACAAGGCACTAGAAATGAATATAGAATTACCAGGCTTGGAAAATCTTTTAACGTAGGCGAACTTGTTATAATTGTAAAGAAGAACGAAGCTCAATATTTAGGGTTCTTGTTGCAGACAGAAAGCGACAAGATTGGCTTCCTTGGTAAATTCAATTTAGAAGAAAAGGATACAAACAAATTAATAGAGAAAAATAACTCTCACCCAGTTGTACCAATAAATTCTATAATGTCTAACGAGACTAGTTCTCAAGTCGAGACTCATGAAATAAATTTTAAGCCTAAGGCGCATATATTAGTATTGCTTGGGGAGGAATTAATCAAAAGTCCAGTAATGGCAATTTATGAACTGATTAAAAATGGTTATGATGCTGACGCCAAGACAATTGATGTAACATTTCATGAAATTGAGAATATTGATAATGCATGGATAGAAATTAAAGACAATGGGACCGGAATATCTGAAGATGTTCTTCAAAATGTCTGGTTTGAACCAGGCACTGATTTTCGTAAACCTATGAATGAATCAGGAAAAAGGGCAATTAAGCGAAGTCCAATATATAATCGCATCCCAATGGGAGAAAAAGGCGTTGGGCGTTTTGCGGTTCATAAGCTGGGAAATAAAATAAAATTAATATCCCGCCCTTCAAAGGTGATTGTAGATGCAAATGGCAACAATTTAAAAAATGAAATGCTGAATTATGAGTTGACAGTCGACATTGACTGGCGTAAATTTTCTCAAAGTAAATACCTTGATGATGTAATTATAGAATGGGGTAAAAATTATGATCAAAATACTTTTTTATTCAAAGAATCGTCTGGCACTTTTATCCAAATAGATAGTTTAAAAGAAGAATGGACTAGGGGCATGGCTCGGCAATTGAAAAGACAGACCTTATCAATGTTATCTCCTAAAAATGATTCAAATAAATTTTCAATAAATCTGGATTTTGGGAACTGGTGGTTGAATAATATACCAGAAACGACTTCGCTTTTAAAGATTGCTCCTTATAAACTAACTGTTTTTGTTGACAAGGATTACAATATGACTTTTGATTACGACTTTAAATTAATCAACAACAAGGAATTGGGTGACAGAAGTATTAACAAAAAAACTGAAAATTTAACTGACAGAAAAAAATATGAATATAATATTAAAGGTGAACTGAAACCTTTTTTTAGAGACGCTTTAGAATTGCTTGAGTACGATAAGCCTGCAATTGAAAATATAATTTATGAATTCGACATTGCAGAATTACCATATGGGAATCTTATGATTGAGTTATTTTCATATGATTTAGACTCTGATTCCTTAAGAGATATAACAACTAGTCCCAAATTAATAAGAGATCTGCTAAAAGATCATTCGGGTATCAAAGTTTTTAAAGGGGATCTAAGGGTCTATGACTATGGAGACCCTGGAGATGACTGGTTAGGTCTTGATATTAAGCGTGTAAATAATAAAGAATGGTTTTCTAATAATCAAATAATAGGTTACGTTTATCTTGATGCTGAGACTTCTGGATCTTTAATCGAAAAAACTAACAGGGAAGGATTTATTAATAATTATGCATATGATAATCTCACTGTCGTCCTAGATTTTATTCTTTCAGCATTTATGGCTGAAAGGCAATCAGATAGGCAGAGATGGTTACAGTTTAACAAAAAAGGAAATACACAAAATACATTTGCAAATCAATTAACGGGGTTTAAAGAACTAATTACTAGTTCCGGAATCGATGAAAATAGCCAAGCCTTGCTGTTGGAAGAAGCAAATAGAGTGGAAGAAAAATACGAGCAAGATAAAAATGCTTTATTGATTCCTGCAGGAGTTGGAATGACGGCTTCATTTGCCATGCATGAAATTGAAAAACTCATTCCCAGAATGCAGGAAAGTGTAAAAGAAAACCCTTTAAATAAATTTAAACTCACTACTCAAGTTGAAGAATTGAAAGATTATTCCGAAGGATTATTGTCAGTATTGAAGAAAAGTTCTAATATAGCTATTCCGGTATTAGAATGTGTTAATCAGGCTTTAAATAATTATTCATCGAGAATTAATTCAAGAAACATCCAGATTGATACGGACTACGATGATAATATTGGTGAAATAATTTGCGATAAAAGATTATTTATCACAATTTTAATGAATATTATAGATAATAGTATTTACTGGCTTGATACCACTTTTAAAAATTTTAAAGGAATTTATATTAGCATTAGAAAATTAGAGAAAGGTATATCTATAATTATCGCAGATAATGGACCGGGATTTAAGGAAAAAGTAGAAGATATTATACGCCCTTATTATTCTCGAAAAAAGAATGGCATTGGTATTGGAATGTATCTAGTTGATACTGTAATGATTCAATATGGCAGATTGAATTTTTTATTTGATAAAGAATATTTACTTTCTAAAGGAATTCCTGAAAAATATAAAGGAGCTGTAGTTGAACTAATATTTAATAAAAATCAAAACTAATGGAGGAAGCAGAAATTGAATTAATTGAATTTGGCTCACAAGTCGCTATAATCGACGATAATTATCAAGATGCTCAACCAATTGAGGATGCTTTTAATAATCTGAATGTCGGTAATCAGTACTTTAAAGTCGACTATATTCAGCCCAAATATCCTGGTCATCCTTTAGGAAATGTAAAACTTGTTTTTTTAGACTTATATTATGATGAAGGTTATGGTGCAGATTTTAATCCTTATTGGTGTGCAGAATGGCTTAAACATATTGTCCCTGAAGGAAGAAAATACACATTAGTTGTATGGTCTAAAGATATACGTTTAACTAATATCCTTCTACAAACTATAGTTGAAGTTGGTGCTCCCTATCCATCAGTGTTGGATCGAAAAAGTAAACCAGATTATCTTAAAGATAATATTCAGGATAATATAGAAAAGATGCTCGGTGAACTAGGAATTAAACTAAAAGAAATAGAAATAGATATTCACGAATTTCATGGGAAGATACTAGAAATTGAGGATGACGCTGTATTAATAAACTGTCTAATAAATGAAGATCCAAAAGTTTTTGAAATCAGACGATTTGATTTACTACCTTTTCAAGATCATATTGATTTAAAAATTGGAAATTTTGTACATATAAAAATTACTACTAAACCAGGTTCAAGGACTATCGATTTTTCAAACGTACAAGATAATCTAAGTAATAAATTTACCAAACCAGATGAAGAAAACTTCGAAGATGAAGAGACTATTGACTGGCTAAACCCTTCCAAATAATGAAAATATCATTTAAAGATGTTGGTCAAGGAGATTCTATTGTTATTGAATGGAAGGATGCAGAGGGAATAGAAAAAATTGGCATCATAGATTGCAAGTTAAAAGGCAAAATAAATCCCGTACTTGAGTATATTAAATCAAGTAAGTACAAAGAGATATCATTTCTTATTTTATCTCATCCGCATGAGGATCATTACTCTGGCTATTTAGAATTATTGAACTACTTAGAAGATTCAAAAATTCCGATTATAAGATTTGGACATACTTTAGGATTTAATGGGGTTAAATCATATTGGAAATATTTTGAAGTAAATACAAGAGCTACGGATGTTATTACGAAAATAAAAAAGAAATGGTTTGCATTAAACAAAATTGGATTAATTAAACAAATAAGCGTTCTTATCGTAAATGTGACAATACCTATTGACAAGCATGTTTCAATTACTTGCATTTCTCCTTCTCATTCCGATATTGAAGAATATCAAAAAAGAGTTAAACTTGATGATGTTAAGAATGAAAAAGAAGCAAGTCGTGCCGCTAATCTTCTTTCCACAATGTTAAAATTAACATTTGATGGTTTTAATTACCTGCTCACTTCTGATATTGAGAATTTTGCTTTTAATGGTGCTTTGGAACGTGAGTCACATTATTTCAAAAATGTAAAGTTTCACCTATGTCAATTAGCTCATCACGGTTCGGCTAAAAACTACGATCCAGAATTTTGGAAAAAAATCGAATCTTTTAAAATACAGAATGCAATTGCATCTGCAGGAAATGGTTATAGACATCCCTCTTATAAAGTACTTAAAGCTTTTCATGATGAAGGGTATAAAGTTTATAGCACTAATATAGTTAATGGAATGCGGGATTTTGTGAAAATGCTTGAAAAAAAATCTAAAAAGATTGACACTTTTAGTACACTCGCTGAAGAATACCTAACATCCAATGATAGAATATTCGAAATACAAGATGGATTTGTCAAACTTGTATAAATAATTATTGAACATACTGTGTCACAATTAAAATAGTAAACTACTTCTTCATCTCCAACATCTTCTCTAACAACGCAATCTTCTCATCCTTCTCTTTCAGTAAAGCTACTTGCAGGTTTTTAATTTCTTCCAATGCCTCCACTAATTTTTCATTATAGTTAAATGAGCATTCATTATTGGTAGCACCATGACCAACTGCTGCTGCATTCATATTCGAACCTTCAAAATTGTTCTGGATATTAATTATAGCTCTCTCCTCATCAAAATTCTTTATCGCCACTGCAGGCACTTTAAATATACCAGCCACCTGCTCCAGCAAGGCATCGTCTATCACTTCTTTACTTTCTAACAGCGATATTTTCTTTTGGTTCCAGTCTTCGCCCATGCTCAGGGCCAGGCTCTCCTGCTTAATGCCCAGCATTTCTCTAAATCGTTTTACATTGCGGCCATGGTGTATGGTATTGCTCATATATACGGTGTTAAGTGCATTACAAATATACTGTGTTTCTATATTCTGCCAGGCAATAAATCCGCTGCGGCAGCAAAAATTACCCGGCCTGCGTAGCGGTATAAAATATCTGCCCCGGGGGATAGATTATCCGCCATAATTTTTTGCGGCTATGCCTGGGCGTGGTTACTTTGTATACTACTTAAAAAAAATCAGATACTGCGGCACAACCCCTTCGTACAGATACACCGGCTACCCCAATTAATTTTTTTTAAACCTTTTTTTTTACCAGCAGCACCTGCCATTGGGCAGCATGGCCAAAGCGGTTTGTAACAGCCCGCTAAGCCCGTACCCGGTGGCATGCTGCACAACCCTGTATGCTTATGCCCATACCCTGTACTGCAAACAAAGAGCTGCACTATGCCTTGCACAGCATTAAAGATTTTTTTATGGCTGTTGAGGTGCAGCATGCCACTGCCGAGGCCGGCAACCTGGTAGCAGCCGCCGCCAGTAACAAATGCTATAAAAACGGCAGCGGCAGCAACCTTATATTTTTTATTAAGCAGCTGCAGGGGCTTATGGCTGCGGCCTTTACCATTAGCAATACTTACCCCCTGCTCCATGAGGCTATTGTGCCGCCCGATAAGGCCACGGGCCTGCCCGATATAGGCAAGCAACAGCATTTTGCGCAGCCGGCCGGTATACCGGCATGGGTGGCTTTTCCGCGGCACCTTAGCGCCGGGCAATACTGCAACCCCTATAAGGCCATTAAAAAATTTACCGGCCACTGCACGCAGGCGGCATGGCAAAATATTTTGGAAGATATGCTGGAGTATGCCCTCAGCCGCTGCCCCGCCGATGAAGAGTATGCTGCAGGCAAACTACTGCTTATACGCCTGCGCCTGCTGCAGCTTATTGAGGCCTGCCACCTTATTTACATACGCACCATGTGCAATACCAAACCGCTAAAAAAAATCACCAAAAAAAAATAAAAAATGATGGCCCCTTTACCGCACCCCGCCACTACTGCACCTGAAGCAACACTGCTGCAATTAATACAGCAGGCCGCACCCGTACAAACGGTATACATACTGGGCCAGGCCCATACGCAGCTGCATACCAGCGGCATTTTTTTGCCCGGTGGCGGCAGCACCCGGCAGCCCGTACACTACTGGCTGCTGGTATTATTTGATGCTGCCACAGGCCTTACCGCCAACCTGGTGCAGGAAAAAATAGAAAACGCCTGCCGCAGGTACCTACCGGTTACGGCTATGGTATTTACCGGCCACCGGTTTAGCAGCTGGCTGGCCACCGGCCGGCGCTTTGCCTGCACCGTTATACAGCAGGCTACGCTGCTGTACAGCCATACCGGCATGCCCCTTACCACCGCGGCCACACCGCAGGCAGCTGAGCCCTGCGGGCAAAGCCGGTATACACAAGGCCTTAATACAGTAAATGAATGTATTGCCGGTGCCGCATTGTACCAGCTGAGGAGGCAAAATAAAATGGCCGCTTGCATGCTGCAGCAGGCCACCGTAAAGGCCCTGCATACCCTACTGCTGCAGGCTACGGGCCTGCATTTTGCCACCCCCAATATTAATAAACTGCTGCGCTATGCCGCCCTGGTAAACAGTACAATAGCCGCCCACATACTTAACCCCGGCCAGCCCGGCACCAACTGGCACCAGCTGCTGCAGCAGGCACATATTACTACCACTAACCCCATGGCCTACACTATTACCACGGCCCAACTGCAGCAGCTTACCCAAAAAGTAAAAGCCCTGCAGCAATTACTGCACGGCCATACTGCGGCGTTGTAAACGGCAGCGCTTGTACAATTACCCGGAAAAAAACAGCCCTTGCAACCACCGGGCCTTTTACAGGCATACAGGCAAGCAATAAGCCACCGGGTATTGCATAGCTACTGCACTAACGCCCATGGCTACCTTACGGCCATACCTGGTTTACGCCGTACCTGCCTTATTACAAATACAGGGTTACTCCGTACCACACAGGGGGTTACTCCGTACCAAAGCCAGGCAAGGGCCGTATAAACCGTAGGGTACAGCCCACCGGCACCCTCCCCTACCCCACACAAAAAAAGATCAGCCAATTACTCAGCTGATCTTTTTTATCACCCCTGGCCCGCAATACAAACTGTAGTAAATAATTGCCGGCCCTTTTCCTGTACACTATATATGTAGAGTTGTTGTGCGTACCTGTTGCGCTATGCCGATAGGCGCATCAGCTGTTCGCCCTGCAGCGCCTTATAATCGCTGGCGGTAATGCCCGTTACTTTTTTAAACTGTGCCGATAGGTGGGCCACACTGCTGTAATTCATTTTACTGGCAATTTCGCTGAGGATATAATTTTCGGCCACCAGCATGTTCTTTACTTTTTCTATCCGTTGTTCAATAATGTAGCGCTCAATCGTCATATGGCATTGCTGCGAAAACAGGTTGGCCAGGTAGGTATAACTATAATTGAGGCGCTGGCTTAAATAACAACTGAATTTTATAGCCGGTGGTTCGGCATCCCAGTACACCGTTTCGTGAATAATGTTTTTTACTTTTTGTATCAGCAGGCTTTTTTTATCAATGATAATTTCAAGCCCGGTTTCTTTTAATGCATTGTCCAGCAGTCGCAATTGGTATTGCAATACTCTTCCTTTAATCATGGCCTGGCCCTGCGTAACCCAGGCAACATCTAATCCTAAATTGGTTAAAATATTATTTACAATTATTTCGCAACGCTGGCAAACCATATTTTTTATGTTGATAAGCATATGTTTGTTCGTTTAGTTAAATAATATTGTTTACACTATACCATAAATAATAACCGTGCCAAAAAAACTACCCCTTCAATTTTTTACCGTTTTTTAATAAGTGGTTGTTTACATAATTTCACTGTAACTTTTTTTTTACTCCCCTATGACATACGGCGAAAAAATGCGGGGAATTATATAAACCCCAAAGGCTTTTCAGGGCCTGGCATTTTTACTGGGTTTAACAAAAAGTTTTAATACTATTTTAATGTGGTATGGCGATGGTGCCTGCCTGGCACTATAATAAAATCGTTTGCAGGCTGCACATTTGGCGGCAGATAATACTCCTTTATCAGTAAGCATAAAAATAGTATAGCAGTAGTGACCATTGGTGGTTGCTGTTACCACCGTGGCCGGTGTCATCCGTAGTTGGTGTCTTTCGCCATGGCCCGGCTTCTTCACCGAACATGATAACTGAGGTGGTTGATGACAACAGCAAATGCGGCACTAATAGCAGGAGAATCACAGTAAATGGAACCGGTTGTATACCATAAATTTACCAGTTACAATCACTAAAAATTAATTATATTTGAGTATGGAAAGAAACCTTAAAATAGTACGCCTGAAGGATAAAAGTACAGACTTTCTCTATTGGACTTCGAGGAGTGAAATTGAAAGACTTCAGGCAATTGAAACGCTAAGGTTACAATACATAAATTATAAAAAAGATGTTCAGTCAAGACTTCAGAGAGTTTATAGAATTGTTAATAAAAAACAAGGCTGAATATTTAATTGTAGGCGGTTATGCAGTTGGTATACATGGCCACCCCAGGTACACAGGTGATTTAGATATCTGGCTAAATCCCAGTCCGCAAAATGCTGCGCTCATTTTAAGAACTGTAAATGAATTTGGATTTTCATCTTTCAACCTCACTGAAACTGATTTTACAAAACCAGGAAATGTTATACAATTAGGCTACCCACCTTTAAGAATTGACTTACTAACAGAAATAGATGGTGTAACTTTTGAAGATTGTTATAAAACAGGAAAGAAGTACCCATGGATGGCTTGATAGTTAATTTCATTGGCTACAACGACTTGCTAAAAAATAAAAAAGAAACCGGGCGCCCAAGAGATATAGATGATATAGATAATCTCTCATAAAATACTGCTTGTAATAAAGTCCGTATTAACGTAAGTAAATGGGTTTCTCCCACCATGGCCGGCGTCTTCACCGAACATGATAACTGAGGTGGTTGATGACAACAGCAACCATTGTGAAGTGGTTGGTGAGGACACCAACCACGGGTGTGAAAAATACACCGGCCACAAAACACCCCTTATCCACACGCTACACACATTTGGCAGGGCACACAATTCCATAACATAATCTTTACAATTTCTTTACGTTATAGTTAGAAATTTAGTACCTGAAAAAATCTATACATGCAACACAATAAAACTATCCTTACGCTTACTATTGACCTGTTGGCCAATGGCGGTTTTAACCATCTTAAAGATGATGAAATATCTGCGTTGCACCATTTGATATTACGGCTGCAGGAACCGCTGACCACCATACAGCAAAACCTGTTGCTCACCTTCTGGAACAATGCCGATGCGGCTAATTTGCCCGCCGCCTTATTGTACCGCTGTAATGCCGTGCTGCAGCAACGTGGCCGCAACCCCATTGAAGAAATGCATACGGCTATGGAAATGTATTAACATAGGGTGGGTCACCCCGGTAAGGGTGGCTCACCCGGTGAGTTATGCACGGGCCGGCAAAAAACAAAAGGGGTAAGCCCGCTTTTAAAAGATGCCCCGGCCGGTAGTAATACCACTATACATAAACTGATCATTATTCTATTGCAGCCCTACCATACATTTTGGATATTACATGCGCAATAGAAAATCTGTTGCAGCGTTTTCACCCCCATAAAATCATCCTATGAGTAAGCTTGTAACCAAAAGCAACCACAACAAAATTACCGCCACCGGTAAAAGAAAAAACAGCAGCAAACTTCGTGTATCATTTAAGGCTATGCCCGGCAAAAAAGATACCACTGGTATAGTAAGGGTATTGCATTACCAGTACCAGGAGAGCGACCTGCAGCAATTTGTTTTTTGATCGCTTCAGGGTGGGTCACCCCGGTAAGGGTGGCTCACCCGGTAAAGTATGCACAACGGTGCTATTAAGAAAACTCCCCGCACTTAAAAATAAAGCAGGGTGGGTCACCCCGGTAAGGGTGGCTCACCCGGTAAAGTATGCACAACGGTGCTATTAAGAAAATTCCCCGAACTTAAAAATAAAACCGGGTGACCCACCCTTGAAGGGGTGAGCCACCCGGTAAAGTATGCACAACGGTACTATTAAGAAAACTCCCCGCACTTAAAAATAAAGCAGGGTGCCCCACCCCGGTAAGGGTGGCTCACCCGGTAAAGTATGCATAAGGGTACTATTAAGAAAACTCCCCGCACTTAAAAATAAAGCAGGGTGACCCACCCTTAAAGGGGTGACCCACCCAAAAAAAAGATTGGCTGATCACTCAGCCAATCTTTTTTACTGCCTGTTACCAACCTGTGGTATGCTAACCGGCACTTCACCATATATAATAGAGGGAATGTGTACTTATTTACGCCATAATGGTTTTTTACCCGATGGCTTTATATTGCCCTTGGCTACTGTAGATAATTGCAGCTTACCCTGCGGATCTCCTTTAGAAGTAGCTTTTTCAAATTCATGTTTATCAAATAAAGTCAGCGGATCATCGGCAGGTACTGCAGGGGTTGCTGCTGTTTCTTCTGCTGCTACCGGTACGGTAGTTTTAATATTGGCGGCTTTTGCCACCAGGTCGTCTGCCGCTTCGGTAATAGAAGGCAATGGCACGGCAACGGGTACAGGTTCGGTTTGCGCCATTGGCAATGCAGGTATTGCTACGGGTGTGTCAACAACAGGTTTTGCCACCGGTGTTTTTGCTGCTATTGCGGTGCTGATGCTTTTTACAATGGCTTTTTTAGCTGGCTTTTTTGCAGGTGCAGGTTTAGCAATTACTTTTTTGGGAGCTATCTTTTTTACAATAGCTTTTTTAACCACCGCCTTTTTGGCTATAGCTTTTTTTACCACGGGCTTTTTTGCGGCCGCTTTTTTAGCTACTACTTTTTTAGCCACAACTTTCTTCGCTACTACTTTCTTTGCAGGTGCTTTTTTAGCCACTGCTTTTTTAGCTGTTGGTTTTTTAGGTGCCGTTTTTTTCTTTGCCACTACTTTTTTAGCCACTGCTTTTTTAGCTGCTGGTTTTTTCTTTGCTACAACTTTTTTAGCGGGGGCTTTTTTTGCAACAGCTTTTTTAGCTACAGCTTTTTTAGCTTTCCCTTTTTTTGCCACTACCTTTTTGGCTGCAGCTTTTTTTACCGTTTTGGATTTTTTTGCCATAATTGCGTTTTTAAAAACTAATGTAAAGATTTTCGGTGTAATAACCTAGCCGCTAAAATTGTACCAGTAATGTAATTGGCAGTAAAAAAATACTGTTACTGCAAATAAAAATTGCCGAACTTACGGTTATGAAAAAAATAGTATTGCTTGCCTGTTGCTTTTTGCTGGTTGTATGCGTCTCGGCGCAACATAAACCGGCTTATGTGTTATACAATGCCAAAGGTAAAAAAGTGAGTTATAAAAAAATGATGCGCCTGCTTACACAGCAGGATATTGTACTCATTGGCGAATACCATAATAATGCCATCAGCCATTGGATGGAACTGGAAATTACCAAAGATGCCAAAGCACAACGTGAACTGGTGTTAGGTGCCGAAATGTTTGAACAGGATAACCAGCCTGCACTGGATCTTTATGTACAGGGAAAATTATCTGCCAAAGGTTTAGACAGTATGGCACGCCTCTGGAAAAATTATCCAACCGATTATGCACCATTGGTAGATTTTGCTAAAGACAATCATATTGCATTTACAGCCACCAACATTCCCCGTAAGTATGCCGCTGCAGTAAGCAAAGGAGGTTTTGAGGCATTGGATACCGTACCTCCTTTTGCAAAAAACTGGATGGCACCCTTACCCATTGCCTACGATGCCGGATTGCCCGGTTATAAAAATATGCTTACCATGATGGCGGGCCACGGTACCCCCAATATGATAAAGGCACAGGCCATTAAAGATGCTACCATGGCGTATTTTATTTTACAGCATTGGGTGCCCGGCAGCTTATTCATTCATTATAACGGCAGCTATCATTCCGATAATCATGATGGCATTGTATGGCATTTACAACACAGCAAACCCGGTATTAAAATTGCTACCGTTACCACCGTAAGCCAGAAGGATGTTTTGCATTTACTGGCAGAGAATAAGGGTAAGGCAGATTTTATTATTTGTGTGGATGAGGATATGACGAATACCTATTAGTTGTCTCTTCTTCTTTTCTTGGAATGTTAGTTGGGCCACTTTTTATTTTTCTGCTCTTTCGGGCATAGGATATACCCTGTTTACTTTTTTTCTTGATACAAAAAAGTAACAAAAAAAATCAGGGCAGGAAAGATTACATCCCTTTCCTGCCGGGTAGCTATATTAAACTTTTGTACTACTGTAGCTTCAGCATTGGTAATTCTACTCTTTAATTCATAAAAGGGCCCATTCTCCCCTACTCAACAAGGTGGTTTGTAGTATGGACCTTGGAAAAAATTCCGGTAAAAAAACTACTTCACCGAAACCATGGTACTCCCCGCAGGCAGGTACCCGATGATCATATTTTTGTACACGGTACTCAGTTTATCATACATTACCGGCAACACCAGCTTACCGGCTTTGTTTATTAATCCTAACTTTTTACCCTGCTGCACTTTAGCATAACCGTTATTAAAATTCTCCACGTTATCGTACTCAAATGCAGTAATGGCTTTGCCGGCGGCATTCAGTACGCCCCATTTGCCATTTAGTTTGGCCCATATCATGTCATCATATTTTGGCAACAGGCTTTCGTATTTAAATTCAATGATGGGTTTGCCCAGGTTATTCAGCAATCCATAGCCGCTTGCTTTTTTAGCAGGGAAAGTTCCATTGGCGCCATCGGTAGCTTCAATATATTTATCGGCAGTAACCGGTTGCCCTTTTTTATTAATGAGAAAGAAATCAGTGCCCTTTTTTACCATGGTTACGCCACTGGTAAAACTGGTGGCGGCATCATACCCCGCATTGATCACTACATTGCCTGCAGTATCAATAAAACCAAATTGGTTATTGTTCTTAAACCCTGCCAGCCCTTCGGTATACAGGCCCAGCAAATCGTAAGTGGTATTGTTGATTGTTTTGCCTTCTTTGGTAATATAAAGGTATTTGCCGTACTCATTCATCACCACTATCCGGCGGTTTTTGCAGGCATAGCCTTCTTTGGCTTTAATGCTGAAAACTGTTTTGCCTGTTTTATCAATGTAATACAACATGCCGTCGTATTGCCCTTTGGTGGCTGCAATACCTTCCGAAAATGGCCCGGTGTAATAAGCAGTAAGGTCCATGATCTTATTGAAATTTTTATCGGCCAGGTAAGGCGTACTGGTAGCCGTTTCTTTTAAACCGGCAATACCTTCGCTGAAGTTAACCACCTGGTTGTATTTTTTAGCAGAGAGTTTTTTACCCGTGTAATCATAAAAAGAATAGCCGTTATCATTCACTACAAAAATGCCTTCTTCATTAAAATCGCTGATGTCGTAGCCGGGTATTTTTGTTGGCGCATTGCCGGGTAAATTCACCAGTACCATTTTGGAAAAATAGGGCAGCTTTATAGAATCTTTTACCTTATCTCCCGTAAACTTTACTCCGTACATATCCAATCCTTCCTGTTCAATGGTTTTAACGGGTTTGCCCGCTGCATCAAATATTTTTACCATGTTGGTATATATCAATGCAAAAGTATTTTTCTCAACCAGCACTCTTTTAGCAGTGTCGGGTGTTACCAGCACTTTTAATTTACCATCCAGCACGGTATACTTACCGTCTTTTTTGGCAATAAAATTATCAGCAGTGTAGCTGCCATATAATTCAACATAATCTGCAGGTAACACAAAGTCTCCCTTACTGTTAATAATACCCGAAGTGCCGCCTGTTTCTTCCACAACAGCATAGCCGTTAGCTGTAAACTCCCCTATTTTTTTATACTGCACCGGCAGTAGCATTTTGCCGGTACTGTCTGCCAAGCCGTATTTATCTTTTTGCCTTATTACAAACACACCGCCTTTTCTTTTAACGGATACATTTTCATACAAGGGTTCAATGATCATTTTACCGCTGGTATTTATAAGGCCCATTTCATCGCCACCCCTGCTGCCTTTGGATTTATATACACCGGCATAACCACCATAAAAATTTTCAGCATAAGCGTATTGCGGTGCAATTACAAAAACATTTTTAGTATTGATATAGCCATATTGTATCGCATCTTTTAAACAGGCGGGTGCAAGGCCATCACTAAAATTGGAGGCATTTTTATACAGGTTGGGGATCACCACTTTATTTTGCTTATTAATAAAACCATAACTATCATCTTTTCTAAAGTTCAGTAACCCTTCTGCACACCGGCCCAGGTAATCATATTCAACAGGTATTATTAATTTACCCGTTTTATCCACTGCACCATAAATGCTTTTATAACTTTTGGGTACGGGTTTACGCACCACTACCAGGTCTTCAGAAAAATAATCAATAGCCGAATACTCAGGTGCTGTAATAAAAGTTTTGGTTTGTGCATTATACAGGCTGAACATATCCAGCGTGTCTTTCACCACATACATATTATCCTCCATGGCACTGTACACCATCCTGTACAAAACAGGCAATACTGTTTTTTGTGTTTTTATTTCCATCAGCCCGTACCGGGTTTCGGTTTTGTTGTTGTAATTATACGGGTCTTTGTAGGTGGTAACGGTTTTATAAATACCGGCAAAGCCATCTTTATTACTCAGCCCAACAGTATAATCCTGTTGTGCAATTAATTGATTGGTTGCCAGCAGCAACAGCAGCAGTAGTGTATTTTTCATCAGAACATATTTATGGCACTAAAATAAGCCGGGTATAAAAAAGATAAATGCGTGATAGCGGGTATTTTTAAAATGCTTACAGAAGTACGGCCAGCCTTGAAACACTAATAAAATGGCCTAAGCTCTTTGTAAATAACAATAAGATTTTTTTCTCCGTTTCGCTGCAAAAAGGATTTGCTACGAAAGTACAAATCTGCCTGCCGGCAGGTTATAAAAATGCCAGGCCTTTTCCTTCGTGTCTTTGAGCCTTTGTGGCTAAATGCAATTTTGTAAAAAATTGTTTATAGTTATGCATAATAAAATTGCCAGCCTTTTATGGCTGGCAACTAAATTAAAAATTAATTGATGAAAAATGCCTGCAGCCACTGCAAAACGGCATAAAGAATTGTTATTTTCTTTCAAACAGGTTATCGATGAGTTGCTGGTTAAAGTGTTCCTGCACATTGCCATTAATATCCTGGTATACCAGGCTTACAAAAATAGTTTGTGCGGCGCTGATGATGGTCATTACAATAAAGCCCAGCAACAAACCCAATGCAATACCTGCAATGGGATTTATATAGGCTGCAATTAATGCACAAGGAATGATGATAAGTATAAAAGCAATAAACTGTATCAGCCCCAGGCTAAAAGTAGACGAAAGGCTTTCGCCCCATTTCTCCTTCATCATTTGCCCCGAACGTTTAAAGGCATCAATTGGCCCCAGCTGTTCGTAAGCAATTACCGGCACTACAAAGAATGTGGCAATACCCCAAACAAAACCTAACAGGCCGCCAACAATTTTACCCAGCCAGCCCGAGTTTTCCTGTATGGCTTTTAAAATAGTACCTACTGTTGCTGCAAATACTGCCCAGGAAAAAATAACACCAATGCGACTCATGCTAAACTTAATACCGATCATCACACTTACTTCTTCGCCCTGCAAATACAATTTGGTGCAATGTATTAATGCCATATTAAAAAACACCACCACAAAATAGTTGACCAGGTAAAACAGGAATGTAAACAGGTAGGGCACCACCTGGTTATCCGATCCGATATTCAGATTGTCCACATCCCAGCCGGCACTTGCCAGTATAGGAACAATAATGGCCGCCATTATCAGTACCATTGATACGCCTGATAAAACAGGAAAGATCAGCAGCTGTTTGTTTTTCTTTAAAACATCAAAGCTGCTCATGGTTATTTTCCATCCGTTGGAAAGCCGGGTAAACAAGTCCATAAAAAATAGATTTAGTTATCTGATAAATGTACTTCTTTTTTTCTATCAGAACCAGGCCTTCACGGCTTTTTTACAGTCACCCGGTATAGCTTAAAAGAAAAAACCCCTCACGGGGTTTTCTAAAAAAGGACTTTCAATGGTTTTCCTGTTGTAATAAAATTATTTGCCGGTCTTAAAAAGATAATTGGATGTTGAAAAAATTCTCATGCTTGAACACAACACAAATGTATACCAGCGGCTAAACCGTTTAAGTCAACCTGCATATAAATAACTTGTAGTAATAATTCTACTAAATTCTTGGTGGCAATTAAAAAGAATAAACTGTAAAGGTGTAACGAAAAAAAACCCATTGCTGGGTTTTCAGAGGAACTGATTAATGTTTTCCGGGGTTTGAATCAATTCCGTAATCTTTCAAGGGATGGATTGGATAAAAAAATATTCTTTTAGAACACAGTGTAAATGTACACTACCCATATATAAAATAGTATAGAATTTGGCGCCACTGCCTGTAGTATTTGCCCTACTTAAAAGCCTGCTGCCCTTGTTGTTGAAAATAAAAAAAGAAAACCCCGGGTTAAGGGGTTTTCAATAATGCTGATCAGTGTTTACTGTGGCTCAATGGTGGTTGGTTTCAGAGGTAAATCTGGATATTGGATATTTAATTACTAAAACATGGTGTAAAATTAACACGTTAGTAAATTACGGCATATAGACAACCTGATGGAAAACCTGTAGTAGTTATACTATCGATTTGTTTAATTTGTTTTTAGCAATAATTGTGAGCACGGCAACTGCTAAAAAAGAAAAAACCCCTGGGTCAGGGGTTTCTCAAAAATACTGGTAGTCTTTTCAAAGGGTAGACAGGATTCGTTAGTTTTCAGGGATAATGGGATTATTAACGGACGCTTTACTAAAACATTACTCAAATGTACTCCTGTGCAGCAGTATATTTTATAGCATTGGATTGAAAACCCTGTAGTACTAGCTCTACTTTAATTACAACTGCACTACAACCAGGGCTAAGCACCACATAACCAGTAAAATAGGGCTGCCCGTTAAAAAAAATTGTACCTTAAAAAATATTTTCTTTTTTATAAAACATTCTTAAAGGTGATTCGTCTTTATACCTATACATGGAAGATGCAATGACCATAGCAATACCAATGGCTGCTGAACGCAACAGAAATATTACCAATACCATCAAACTGATGAGTAAAAAGCTTTTTGGTTTTATTAAACAGCGGGTGGCCAGTACCGAAGATGCGGAAGACATTCTGCAGGATGTTTTTTACCAGTTTGCAGGTAATCCCGAGCCAATAGAACAAACCACTGCCTGGCTGTATAAAGTAGCCCGTAATAAGATCACGGATAGCTATCGCAAACAAAAACTACCACTGGCAGAAGATGTGTTGCAGGGCGGGGAAAGTGAAGACGATAGCTTTGACTGGAAGGAAGTAATGTTTACCAACGACAGCACGCCCGAAACAGACTACCTGCGTAATCTTTTTTGGGAAGAACTGAAAGCGGCTTTAGACGAATTACCTGCCGAACAACGGGACGTATTTATTCAAAACGAAATTGATGGTATTGCTTTTAAAGATATGGCGGCAGTAAGCGGAGAAAGTGTGGCCACACTCATCAGCCGCAAAAGGTATGCAGTATTGCATTTAAGAAGCAGGCTGAGTGTATTAAAAGACGAATTATTAAATTATTAAAAAAATGGCACAGAGAGACACTAAGTTCTCACAGGGCTGCACAGAGTAAAATCTCTTTGTGTTACTCTGTGTATCCTCCGGGAATCTCTGTGGAAATAAAAAAAATAACATGAAAAAATTCTGGATTAAAAAAGGAATAATGATACTGTTTTTTGGCACAATTGCTGTAACAGTATTTGGCTTGATAGTAATGGGCTTATGGAATAATATCCTGGTTCAGGTATTAAGTGTAAAAGTGATTTCATTCTGGCAGGCCCTGGGTATTTTATTGCTGAGTAAAATATTGTTTGGTGGCTTTCATGGCAGGGGCGGCTGGAGAGGTGGCCCGGCCTGGAAAGAAAAAATGAAACAACGCTGGGATAAAATGACCCCCGACGAAAGGGAAAAATTTAAAGCCGAATGGAAGAACCGCTGTGGTGGCAGGTGGGGAAGATTTGATAAAAAAGATGAAGAGACCATGATGGCGGATTAACAACAGCACGAACTGCAGGTTGCAGTTCACTCCTTAAAATCTGCAGTTCACTCAAAAAGAAAATAAATTACGTGACTGCAGTAATATCTTACATATTGCCGGTATTTTTTGTAGCGCTGCATTAAATGCCGGTTTTAATTTTAGTAATCAAAACCTTGTACAACAATGAATCAATTTCTGATACATGAAGCAGCAACAGCTCCTTTGCCTGTAAAAAACGGTGTTGAGATCCTTGTTTTTAAAACCAATCTTACCGATACCAAACGCATCAGCGATGTAGAATCGCTATTGGATATTCATCCGCATATTGTACAATGGAATGTAGACCTGGATGACTGCGATAATGTGTTGCGCATTGTAAGCAGAAATATGGCCGCACAGGAAGTGGAAAATATGTTGCTGAACGCAGGGTATTATTGCGAGGAGCTGCAGTAATTGCTACACGTTATTAAAAACACTCCACACTCCAGCTTCTTTGCCAGCGGGCATTTGCAGCTAATACATTTATCCCTTCTTTATTTTTCAGTTGCTGATCATGCGTAACGCTGTCTGCAATACCACACCAGGGTTCTAAACACACAAAGGGCGCATCTTTTGCCGCCCATATACCAAAGAAAGAAAAATCGGCAAATTTAAAATGAATGCCATGATTATGTTTGGTTGACCCCAATGTGAGCTGGTTTGTTTGCATATGTTTCAATACTATCGCATCTTCATAAAATAAAGAAGCGTGCAATGGCAAAGTATTGCCAGTTAAAGGCAAAGGTTCAGGTGCTGCAATTAATCCATTTTCTAATTTCCAGCGTTGTAATTTTTCTGCCGCATTAAATTGCAGATAGTAATCGGTGTACACAGTATCTTTTGCAAAGGGCACTGCAAATGCAGGATGAGCACCAACGGAAAACAACAGTTCGTCTTTGGCAGGGTTATATACTTCGTAAGTGCAGGAAAGTGTTGCTCCATGTAAACGATACCGCAATGTAAGCAGGAATTGAAAAGGATACACCGTAAGTGTTTGCTCATCTTGCGTAAGCGTAAATACTGCTTCTGTCGCACTTATTTTTTCTGCTGTAAAAGTTTTATCTCTTGCAAAACCATGCCTGGGTAATTGGTAAGCAGTATCATTAAAATAATAGGTATCATTTTTTAAGCCGCCCACAATGGGAAATAGTACCGGACTGAATTTTCCCCAATAAGCAGCATCACCGCTCCACATATGTTCTATTCCGGTGGTGGTATTCACCAGGCTTTGCAGTTCGGCACCCTTAGGCGCAATGGCGGCACGGAGTATTTCGTTTTCTAAAATTATCATGCTGCAAAATAAATTATTGCCCGCTGATTCCGCCAATTGCGCAGAAAGAATTTAAGCCACGGATACTTCGGCAAGCTCAGTACACGGATTTTCACGGATTGAAGACTACAGATCATTTTTCGTAAAACTCTATTGGTAAATCAGCAGGGTTAGTAATGAAGGTAATTTTTTTGCCCGCTGATTCCGCCAATTGCGCAGAAAGAATTTAAGCCACGGATACTTCGGCAAGCTCAGTACACGGATTTTCACGGATTGAAGACTACAGATCATTTTTCGTAAAACTCTATTGGTAAATCATCGGGGCCTGCAATGAAGGTAATTTTTTTGCCCGCTGATTCCGCCAATTGCGCAGAAAGAATTTAAGCCACGGATACTTCAGCAAGCGCAGTACACGGATTTTCACGGATTAAAAACAGCGGATCATTTTTCGTAAACTCTATTGGTAAATCAGCAGGTTTAGTAATGAAGGTGAATTTTTTGCCCGGTGATTCCGCCAATTGCGCAGAAAGAATTTAAGCCACGGATACTTCGGCAAGCTCAGTACACGGATTTTCACGGATTAAAAACAGCGGATCATTTTTCGTAAAACTCTATTGGTAAATCATCGGGGTCTGCTATAAAGGTAAATTTTTTGCCCGTAAATTCATCAATGCGTACGGGTTCAATTGCAACCCGATGTTTATTCAATTCAGCAACAGTGGCATCCATATCATTTACTTCAAAAGCAATATGCCTAAGCCCCGTTGCTTCCGGCCGGGTTGGCCGTGATGGCGGATCAGGAAAAGAGAATAATTCAATAACATATTGTCCGTTTAAAGAAAGATCTGCTTTATAGGAATCTCTTTCTTTACGATAAATTTCCTGCACCACGGTAAAGCCTAGTATTTCGGTATAAAATTTCATGGATATAGCATAATCTTTACAGATGATGGCGATATGATGAATGTGATTAAGTTGGAGCATCTTAAAATAAAAATATGTATAAAAAAAAGTCTCCTGCAAAATTACAGGAGACTTTATGAGAAAAACCATTAGTTACATTTTTTTAGGTGGCCCCAGCTTCTGGGTCTTTTCATCCAGTACCACCGCTTTTCCATTTACTATTTTACAATCATCCACCACGCCCAGTGAATCCACATTTCCTTTTTTATCGGTATGGTATTCTTTATACCACAGCGTTACCCATTCGTCTTTTTTATCGGCAGATATTACAGATTCCCAGTCCTGCATTTTTATAGTTACAGCACTGTACATTGCTCTTTGCTGTGCAAAAGATGCTTTCAGGCTATCCTTACTCAGTCTTGTCTGGTAATTATCAAACCCTACCCTCACAGTGTCGCCAAATGCATCCATGCAGGTATTTATGTCGCCATTTTCAAATGCTTTTAATCCTTTCATTACAGTGAGGGCATGTTGTGGATCGCCTGGTTGCCAGTTCTGATAGGGCTGTTCCAGTTTATAGGGCATTTCCGGAATGGCTTTACTGTCCATCATTTTTGCATCCGCCATTTTTGTGCTGTCGCCACCCGGTTTGGCATCTTTTGATTCATTGTTGGTACAACTAACTACAAACAATGCCGTGCAGGCGATAAAAAGAATTTTTTTCATGTGAAAGTTTTTGTTTTAAATAAATGATTAAAGAATTACGTACAAAGAAGTGATGACTTTCAGAGGGAAGAATAAGCAGTTGGTGAATATGGCGTAAAAGATACTCACTTGCATTGTAAAATGCAAGCAGAAAGTATAATTTTAAATGAAATGGCTTACATATTTCTCCTGTACTGCCCGCCTACTGCATACAATGCATTGGTAATTTGGCCTAAAGAACAGTACTTCACGGTTTCCATTAATTCTTCAAATAAATTGCCATTGGCTACTGCAACAGCCTGCAGTTTTTTTAGCCGGCTGGCCGATTCCCGGGCATGCCTTGCATGAAACGCTGCCAATGTTTTTATCTGGAATTCTTTTTCCTCCGTTGTACTACGGATAACTTCGGTAGGTAAAATTGTTGGAGAACCGTTTTTATTTAAGAAGGTATTTACCCCTACAATCGGGTATTCACCGGTGTGTTTTAATGTTTCGTAATGCAAACTTTCTTCCTGTATCTTATTGCGCTGGTACATTCTTTCCATAGCGCCCAATACACCACCACGTTCGGTAATACGGTTGAATTCAGTCATCACTGCATCTTCCACCAGGTCGGTTAATTCTTCTATTAAAAAAGCACCCTGGTTAGGGTTTTCGTTTTTGGCGGTTCCTAATTCCCTGTTAATAATCAATTGTATGGCCATGGCACGGCGTACGCTTTCTTCAGTTGGCGTAGTTATCGCCTCATCGTAAGCGTTAGTATGCAAACTATTACAGTTATCGTAGATAGCATACAGTGCCTGCAATGTTGTTCTGATATCATTAAAATCAATTTCCTGCGCATGTAAAGACCTGCCGGATGTTTGTATATGGTATTTTAATTTTTGCGAACGGTCGTTGGCTTTGTATTTATTTTTCATTGCCTTGGCCCAAATTCTCCTGGCTACTCTTCCTATCACACTATATTCAGGGTCCATACCATTACTAAAGAAGAAAGATAAGTTGGGCGCAAAATCATCAATATTCATGCCCCTGCTTAAGTAATATTCCACGTAAGTAAAACCATTGGATAAAGTAAAGGCCAGTTGCGTAATAGGATTGGCTCCTGCTTCGGCAATATGATACCCGCTGATACTTACGCTGTAAAAATTCTGTACTTTATGGCTGATAAAATATTCCTGCACATCGCCCATTAATTTTAATGCAAATTCTGTAGAAAAGATACAGGTATTTTGCGCCTGGTCTTCTTTTAAAATATCTGCCTGCACGGTACCACGTACTGTTGCCAATGCCCTGGCTTTTATAGTGGCGTATACATCTTCAGGCAGCACATCAGATCCACTCAATCCCAGTAAACGTAAACCTAACCCATCATTACCTTCGGGCAGCAGGCCCTGTAAATTTCCTTTTGCCGGAATAATTTCTTTTCCATCCACACCTACATATTTGGGCAGGCTTTCAATAGTGTATTTTGCTTCTATGGCTTTATTAACGGCTTCCCTTAAATTATTATCTACAATGTATTTTTCGCATTGCTGATCAATAGCGGCATTCATAAAAAATGCCAGCAGTATAGGTGCAGGCCCGTTAATGGTCATGCTTACAGATGTTTTAGGATCGCAAAGATCAAAACCGCTGTACAGTTTTTTAGCATCATCTACCGTTGCTATACTTACACCACTGTTGCCCACTTTACCATAAATATCCGGACGATGGCCCGGATCTTCTCCATATAAAGTAACCGAATCAAATGCTGTAGATAAACGCTTTGCCGGCTGGCCAATACTTACATAATGAAAACGCCGGTTGGTTCTTTCCGGCCCGCCTTCTCCGGCAAACATTCTTGTAGGATCTTCACCTTCTCTCTTTAACGGAAATACACCTGCGGTATAAGGAAATTCTCCAGGCACATTTTCCTGCAACTGCCATTTTAAAATATCGCCCCAATCTTTGTATTTAGGTAAAATAACTTTGGGTATTACGGTACCTGATAAACTTTTATAGGTAAGCGGTTGCTTAATAACTTTATCCCGAACCTTAAATTCGTAAAATTCTTTTTCATAGCGTTCCAATACAGCAGGCCAGTGCTCAATTAATTTTTTACATTCGGGATGTAGTTGCTCTTCAAAAGATTTTTTTATTTTATTCAGCTCTTCCTTCACCACCGCCGGCAGGGTTGAAACCGCTGCCAGGGTTCCTTGAACCTGGTATAATTTAGTTGCAATTACACATTGTTCGTTTGTCCACGTATCATACGCCGCAATGGTTTCAGCAATCTCGGCCAGGTATCGCACTCTCTTTGGCGGAATAATAGTGGATTGGCTTACCGTGTCTTTTACATGTGCATGATGGGTTATCTCTCCTTGAAATTTTACACCGGTCTTTTCTGCTACTTTTTCCATCAGCCTTTCAAACAATTCGTTTACACCGGTATCATTAAATTGTGCAGCAATGGTTCCAACAATAGGTAACTCTTCGTCTTTTGCCGTCCATAAATTATGGTTGCGTTTATATTGCTTGCGCACATCATGCAGGGCATCCAATGCGCCTGCTTTGTCAAATTTATTTACACAAACCACATCGGCATAATCCAGCATATTTATTTTTTCCAGCTGGCTTGCGGCGCCATATTCCGGCGTCATCACATACATGCTTACATCGCAGTAATCTAAAATGCTGGCATCACTTTGCCCCACGCCGGCACTTTCTAAAATTATAAAATCATAACCCGCTGCTTTGCAGATGTCGATGGCTTCCTGCACATATTTGCTCAATGCTTTTTCACTTTCTCTTGTAGCCAGGCTTCGCATGTAGGCACGGGGAGAAGAAATAGCATTCATTCTTATTCTGTCACCTAATAATGCGCCCCCGGTTTTTTTCTTGGACGGATCTACAGATATTACAGCAATGGTTTTATCGGTATACCCGTTAAGAAATCTTCTTACAATTTCATCGGTAACAGAAGATTTCCCTGCACCGCCGGTTCCGGTAATACCTAACGCAGGTATCGTTTTGTTCAAGGGGTCTGACGGCTTGGAGCCGTCTGACCCCTTAAGACCATTCTCTACATTCGTTATCTGCCTTGCAATTTTTCTTACATCATTTACTTCGCCCAATGTCATTGCCATGGGATAATCGCCGCTGCCGTTCAACGAATAGTCGCAACTCATTATCACATCTTCAATCATACCTTCCAATCCCATCTTCCGGCCATCATCAGGACTATAGATTTTTGTGATGCCGTAATTGTGTAACTCTTCTATTTCTGAAGGAAGAATAGTACCACCGCCACCACCAAAAATTTTAATGTGGCCGCAACCATTTTGTTCCAGTAAATCTTTCATGTATTTAAAAAACTCCACATGCCCGCCCTGGTAACTGGTAATGGCAATACCCTGCACATCTTCTTCAATTGCACATTCCACAATTTCATGCACACTGCGGTTGTGGCCCAGGTGAATGATCTCGGCACCTTTGGATTGCATAATACGGCGCATGATATTAATAGCAGCATCATGGCCATCAAATAAACTGGCGGCTGTTACAATACGAACTTTATTCTTTAATGTAAGACTCATAAAATGATTTCGATTACGTAAGTAAACCACTAATGCGCTAAGAAGAATACGATTCACGAATAGATCTTCATTTCCTTCTTGTTGCCTTGTGCCCTTCTGCCTTAGTGATTCATCTACAAATTTACCAGCAAAACACCTAACAAAAATAACAGTTGTTAGTTTTTAGATGAATGAGGGGTAAAAGCAAAAAGTTTTGGTAAATCAAACAACAAACCGCCTGAAAGATTGAATGCCCTTGCATCTACAAAGCGGCGGCTTACTAAAAATGCAAAACCGAGCTGAAATTCTACTTGCAGGCCGGGTATTTTTTTAAACCCAAAGGTATTTATAACTGCTGGTTCCCAAAAAACACGGGGACTGTAATTAAGGCTATCTAATTTGTAATTATCCAATTCGGCAGCGGTATAATTGGTACTGATGTTTTTAAAATAAACCGCAGTTAGCCGTGATGAAAAAGTAGCCGCAAAATTCTTTTTGCCCCTTACTGTAAAAGCCGGCTGAATAAAAATTTTAGTCACATTCATTTGGTGGTACCTGTTGCGGTATACCCTGTTGGGGTCTTTACCATCATCTGTAAAACCGGATCTTCCAAAACCCAGCCCGGCAAAAACCTGGAAGACAGATTGTTTATTTTTCAGCAGGTGAAAATATCCTGCACCAATTTCAGTAAGGGTTCTTTTATAATTGATGACCACACTATCCCTTATGCCGGTATCAAAATCGCCGGTATTTCTTTCGGTACGCTGAAGGTAATTTACCAGCATTGCCCAATGATTGGTGATTGCATAGGCCGCCTGTAAATCGTAGCCATGGGCTTTTGCTTTTACAGGTACACTATCTTTTATAGTGTTATCCGAAAGATTGAAAGAATAATTTGCGGCCAGTTTACTATCGCCTTTTTTTACAAACACGGGTACATTATGTGCCCCCGGGCTGTACACATAACGGGGCGTATAGCAGGAAAAAAGTAATACGCAAAAAGCAATAAGCAATAAAGCATATGCAGTTTTCATATTTTTAATCAACTCATTTTAAAAGTAAGTGCTGCAAAATCCTCAATGCTTAATGCTTCGGCACGTTTATTAAAAATATCATCCTGCAGGGCTTCGGCAGTAAATAAACTTTTTACGGCGTTGCGTAGTGTTTTACGGCGTTGGTTAAAAGCTGTTTTCACCAATACCCAATATGCCCTGTCGCTTTTTACGTTCAATGGTTCAGTTCTTCTTATTAATCTTATTACACCGCTCTGTACTTTTGGTGGCGGGTTAAAACACTCGTTACCTACATCAAATAAATATTCCACATTGTAATAGGCCTGCACCAATGCACTTAATACTCCATATACTTTACTGCCTTCTTTTGATGCAGCTCTTTCTGCCACTTCTTTCTGAAACATCCCTATCACACAGGGCACATCATCTTTCCACTCCAGTATCTTAAATAAAATTTGTGTTGAAATATTATAAGGAAAATTGCCAATTACGGTAAAGGGTTCGTCAAATGGTCTGGCAATGTCTAAAAAACTTTCGTGAATGATTTTATCTTTTAAAACAGGATATTTTTGAAAAAGATAATTCACTTTTTCCTCATCTAATTCCACTGCCTTAAAATTAATACCGGGCAGCTCTATCAAATACCTGGTTAAGGCACCGGCACCCGGACCAACTTCCAGTAAATTGGTAAAGGTTTGTTGTTTAACCACATCAATAATTTTCTGAATAACCTGCTCGTCTTTTAAAAAATGTTGCCCCAGCGATTTTTTGAGTGTGTACATGCAACAAAAGTAATATAAAAAAGCCCCCCTTTACGGGAGGCTCGCCAAAACTATCAGAAGCACCTATTTAGTCAATATTAATTTATGGCTGATCACTTCGCCATTAAGCCATACCTGCAGTGTATATACTCCTGCGCCGTAAGTGGCAAGATCATTAATTAGTATGGTGTTCAATCCTTTTGAAGCATTGCTTTTTTGTAATAAGATGACTTTACCGATATCATTTACCAACCGCAGACTTATCGTTGATGCCTTGTCTGTAAAAAATCTTATCGCCACATAGTCTTTAGCAGGGTTTGGCATAATAGTAACCGGCGATGCCGACCTGTCTCTTCGTACCACTAATGTGTTACTGTATTTAACCTCCCCGTTTTTACCCACTACTTTAAGCCTGTAATAAAGAATATCGCCGGTAATATTGCTGGTATTATCGATCATACCAAAGCTTTGTTGCTCATTTAATTTTACAGGGTCTGTTACCATTCCTGCAAAGGCATAGATGCTGTTATCAGTACTTCGTTCTATTTCAAAATGATCGATATCAATTGGTGTGATGATCGTCCAGTTTAATAACACCTGTGTATTTTGATGTGTACCGGTAAAGCTGATGATCTGAACAGGAAGTACCACACCCACATAACGCCAGTCACGGTTTATTTGCCCGGCCGTTTTCTTTTGCACCGTTGTTCTGCTGCCCGGTGTAGCATCACCAATAAGACTTCCCCCGTTGCCCATCCGGTAAGAAGTACCCTTTACATTGGTAACAGAGTTTAAAGAATCAAAACGATCGTCTAATCCATCGCCATCAGTATCCATGCCGGTTAATGTTACCAGGTCGTCGGCAACTCCGTTCAGGTTAAAGTCATTACCTTCCACAATATCTAACTGTCCGTCACCATCCGTATCCAGGTCCCTGTAATCCGGTATACCATCACCATCATGATCGTATACAAAAATACCGGAGCCGCCAAAGCCCGCCACATTATCATAAGTATTGACTAATCCATCTCCATCCGTATCTGTTGTTACAGGTAATAAATATCCTGCGGTTGACATACCCTCTATATTATCCGGAATACCATCATCATCTGAATCAATATCCAGGTAATCGGGATTGCCCACGCCATCTGTGTTTCTTAAATTTAATGCCCCCATTGCAGCAATAGTAGTTGACCATCCGTTGGTGCCAATTACGCCATCCGCTTTACCATCAAAATTGGCGTCCGGTAAACCGGCTTCAATTACATCAACAATACCATCGCCATCACTATCAATATCGTAGGCATTGGGCCTGAAATCCCTGTCGAGGTTTTTATTAGGGTAATTATCTGCACGGCCATCTACCGGAGAAACATCAACTCCTGTTTTTAATAATGCCGTTGCATTAATATAACTATCACTGATACCATCACTGTTAGCATCGGCAAAGCCATCGATCAGGCCGTTGTTGTTGCTATCTGTACCACCGGCTTCCACCAGGTCGGGTATACCATCATTATCACTGTCGGTATCTAAATAATTCGGAATGCCGTCTCCGTCAAAATCCTGTGCACCAAGGCCAACATTTGATCCGTTAACACCCGTGTTATTCGCATCCACATTTTGTGAGAAGCCGTCATTGTCTGTATCAACATAATTATCAATAATACCATCGCCATTGGCATCTACTCCATAAGATTCCACGGTATCGGGTATGCCATCATTGTCACTGTCTAAATCATATTGATTAGGAATACCGTCCAGATCCTTATCCGCATTATCGTTTACACCATCACCGTTAGTATCCACAAAGCCGGGAAAATCGCTGTCGTAAAAATTAGGAATACCATCGTTATCAGAATCGGCACCGTAGTCAAAATTATCATTTACATTATCAAAATTATGATCTACATAACCGGGATAAGTTGGGTCGTTCCAGTTAGGGATACCATTTCCATTGGCATCCTGCAAAGCAACCGGGTTATTAAATTCCACATAATCCGGTATACCATCATTATCATCATCAATATCGGGGCAGCTGGTAATGATAACGGTAAATCTTGCCGTATCAGAACAACCTGCGCCATTGGAAAAATAAGCCCAGTATACTCCCGGTACACTTACCGGGGTAAATTGATTATAAATATTGGCAGGAATAAATGGTTGTGCAGAATAGAAAGTATAGCCTGCGTATTTAGCATAAGGTAATGCCACCGTAAAGGTATTACATTGGTTTACCAGCACAGTATCTTTTGGTGAGAAGCAGGTACCTGTAACGGTATTGGTAACCGGTCCTTTAACGATACATCCTGAAGTGTTTACCCCACTTGAATCGTACAGTACGGCTAAAGATGTTTTGCCTTTATAATCAATACGGGCATTGTTTTGTACAGGGCCTGCACACGATAATACATCGCAGGATGACGCCGTGGTAACATCAAACTGTACGGTACCACTAACGCCGCTGCCAACATTACCTCCGTTTACCGCATTAGCGCCAACGCCTATACGAAAAAGAATTTTATTGCCTGCAAAATTATATTCTGCCTGGTCATCTGCGGCTGCATCCGTTTTGGCAACGCCGTTTATTTTTATACTTCCCGGTACAAAGGTGGTACCGCCGGGTATATTATCGGTTATTATGGTATTGGTACTGGAATCGTTCCCTACATTGCTGTAGTTGATCTGGTAACGCAGTACATCCCCGGGCACAAGCGCCCCACCATTTACATCCGTTGCCGTTTTGTCAAACGCAAAAGTTGGATTGTATTGGGAGATACCGGTTGTTAACACCTGTACAATATAGTTTTCGCTGGGTGAGGCAAAGCGAACGGTTGCTGCGCTTTTACTATTGCCTAATTGCGCATTAAGTGTGTTGGGCAGATCGAGTATGGTGGCATCGTACCCCAATGTATTTTGAAAAGATGGATTGCGGGTGGTAACCACAGCGCCTTTATACGATATCACACTATTCCACATATCGTTAAGGTTGGCTAATGTATTTGGTGTAAGATTATAAAATGCTGCCGCTCCCGATTGCTTGAATAAGAAAGAATCCTTGGACGTTCTGTCACCATCATATACCACGGCACCTAATTCACAACTTACCGGGCCTCCCGGTGGTGTAAGAAAGCCAGAAATTGCAACGTCTGCCGGCGGACTACCGCTTTTTACAATAGCACAACCATCAAATACCGTAAGGTTTCTTGGCGGCAATGACGGGTTAGCATACACGACAACGATCGTCCAGCCGCCATAGGCATCGCCAATACCTAATGCCGGCAATACATTACCCACGGTAAAAGTACCATTGGGGTTAGTGAGGTTGAGCATTGAAGTGATATCAAAAAAGCATTGGTATCCCGTATGGGCATAACCGGAAATTAAAGTATTGTTCCAGTAATCGGTTTTTGATGAGGTAATAGTTGTATAATTAGCTGCACCAGGTACTTTTAATTTACAGGTAGTTTCTGCTCCTGTCATCCATGCTGTGTTGGCGCCACCACTACCCTGCCCTGCACCCCAGTATAAACCGGCAAAAAGTACGTTGGAACAACCGGGTAAACCAAGATTGGCAGAAGAAGAATTATAGGTACCATTGTTATCCAATCCTATAATGTCCATATCGAAAGACATATCAGAAGCCGTAGCCACATTTAAATGTACTTCTACAGCAATG
The DNA here is from genome assembly GCF_054783275.1 of Ferruginibacter profundus. Classification (NCBI taxonomy): domain Bacteria; kingdom Pseudomonadati; phylum Bacteroidota; class Chitinophagia; order Chitinophagales; family Chitinophagaceae; genus Ferruginibacter; species Ferruginibacter profundus. Next base: position 1,577,560 of record NZ_BAAGQW010000002.1, read on the forward strand.
GTATTAACACCAGCTGTAAAAACCGACGGGCTTAAATTAACCGTTACATTTTCTGTAGCACCCACTGCAATATTGGTAGATGCCAGTGTGGCATAAGTGACCGTACCTGTAGGCATATTATTTCTTACCTGTTCCACTCCGTTTACATACACTACAATACCATCATCTCTTTTTAAGTCCATTTGAATAGCATAAAAAGTAGTGGATAATTCTGTTGCGGTAAAGTTTACTGTATTGCGAAAATAGTAGGCCGTACGTTTTGATCCTGCACCTGGTGTACATACTGGTGTTATACCACTTGGTATACAGGTGGTTTGTGTAGCATTGTATCCATATTTGCCGGCGCCGTTTACAGGAGAAGCTCCCGTATTCCATCCTGCAGGTAATGTATAGGATGATTGTTTCCAGGTATTGCCTGAGCCATCATTGGCAGGTGCAGTAGTACCGGAAAAATAATTCCATACACTGCCAAAAGCCAGCTTTGTGGTAGGCGCAGGATTATCAATATCAATATTAATAGCAGTGCTGCCATTATTTGTAGTAGAGCCGGCAGGAGGCACTTCTCCGGTGCCAGGCGAACCACTTCCTATACCGTTTGTAGAAACGATACTATTGGATACATATACTATACTGCCCCTTGAAGAAGCATTATAGTACCGGGGCGCAAAAGCCCTTAGTACCTGTGCATTGCTTTCAAAAAGGTGAAAGGCAACGACAGCAATGATCGTTAGTAAAACTTTTTTCATACGGATTGGGATTAAATATTTTCATAGGTATTAAAACTTAATATTTTTATCTGACTATCTTTTTTTTCTTCATCAATTTTATTGCACTATTATTTTGTTGCTTATTCTTTCTCCTGCCGAATTGGTAAGGGTGAGAATATAAGCGCCGTTCTTTAACCGGAGCGCCTGTGTATTGTTGCCCACAGCCACACCAAATTCTTTTGCCAGTACTTCTTTGCCCGACATATCAATTACTCTTAAAGCCAGCGCATCATTTTTAATGCTGCTTATCATTAACATAACCGCTCCATTGGATTGATTGATGGCAATACAACTGAAGGGTTTGTTATTTTTATAATTTATTTTCTTTGTTTCAAAGAAGGTTCTTTTACCATCGAAATTGGTTTGCGATAATCGATAGTAATTAACACCTTCTGCAGGAGCAAGGTCTACCATATGGTAGGCTTTATAACTATTGGAATTACCGGCTGCATTTACATTGCCCAGCGGCAGAAAGTTCATACCATCTGTTGAGTGCTCGATGGTGAAATATTTATTATCCTGCTCCACATCTGTTGACCAGTCGAGCAATACTTTATTATTATCTAAGGCAGCGGTAAAAGAATTTACCAGGATAGGTAACACCACTGCATTTACCGTTACCCTGAAAGTGTCCTGCAGATCGCTGTAATCATCGGCCACTATATAATCAAATGTGCCGGTAGCTGTTGGTGTTGCGCTGATTGACCGTGTGGTTTGTGCTACTGCCGATCCGCCATTAAGCGGCACTGTCCAGTTATAGCTGCCCGGCCAGGAAGCATCAAATGTTAAAGATTGCCCGATAGTAATAGAATAATTCGTTCTTTTCTTTACGTCTTTAAAAATGGTAAACTGGTCTCTTATTACTGGTGTTGGAGCTGTTGTGTAAGAAATAAATTTGGCATCCAAACGGTTATTGTCCACTTCAAAATAAAAACAACCGCCATTGGTGGCATTGGAATAATACATACAATCTTGCGGGTATCCTGTTGATGTGCCTCCAATCTGCCCGGCTGATCCGGAAACCGTGTATACTGTACCGTGATTATACTTTCCTGAGTTATAGGTAAACGCTTTATAATTACCCGTTGCCCCATCATACAATCCATTTTGTGTATTTCCTGTAGCGGTATGCGTTGCTGCATTAAAGTTAGCATCCAGCAATGGCGATGCATACGTATTATAAAACCCTTTTAATAAGTAACTCCTTTCGTATCCATGTGCATGGCCGCATAAAACCAGGTCCACACCATTACGTTCCAGTATGCGGATAAATTTTTCTCTTACTGCCACCAGGTCTGTTTCGCTATCGGAAGTATGACTGGTTTTGGTGTAGGGTGGATGATGAAAATAAGCAACCGTCCATTTTTGTGTATTGGCTGCAAGGTCGGCCTTTAACCAGGTTGCCTGGGCTCCTGTGGTATCGTACAATAAATTACCACCATCTTTGCCGTATGAATCCAGCGAAATAAAATGTACGCCACCTACATTAAAGGAATAATAGTTTTTTACACCAGAAGGCACTCCGCCGATTTCGCCACCCATGGGAGTGGTGAAATTTAAATGATAAGGCATACTGTTGGCAGGTGTAGAACCAGTTTTGGTATTATTGGCGGTACTATTACCATAATCGTGGTTACCGGGTGCAGGATACAGCTTGTTATACTTTAACAGGTCATCCTTATAAATATCAAAAAAATTAGTTTGAAATTCAGCATCCAGTCCTGTGGTGTAGGCATTATCGCCCAGTAATATCATGGCATCAATATCATTGCTGCCGATATAATTAATAAATGTATTTTTTACCGCCACCTGGTTAGTGGAAGCATTACCACAATCACCAATAGCCACAAAGCGAAGTTTTCGTGTAGTGTTATCCGGTGGTAATGTAAGAAAATAATTAGTGCTGGTTTGTTGCAGCGTAGTGGTGGTAGACCCGATGGTATACCAGTATTTGGTATCAGCAGTTAATCCGCCGATTCTAACAATATGCTCAGTTACGGGTGTTGCAACATCCTGCGTAAATGCATTGGGATAAGAACCAAACGAAGTGCCCCAGGTAACTTTTGAGTTGGTAGCGCTGCTTGTTCTCCAGCGGATAGTAATGGAATCCTGTTTGCCTGTTTGTAAGTACGGGCCACGGGTTAAGGTTTGGGCTTGTATAAAGCCAGCTGAAATTAATAATACTGTAATAAAAAAAACTACAGTTTTCTTTTGGGTAAAATTGGTTTTCATAAATCTGGATTATAGGTTAATTTAAGCTTGCGCACAAAATTGGCCTAAGAAACATTTTTAAAATTAGAACAGTTTGTTTTCATCTCATAGCCTCGGTCTGTAGTTTTTTTTCTAAAAAACGTGTAGCTATAAAATATCTGCTGTAAATGAGTAAAATTACTAAGACAAAACACCGTAAAAATTGCTAAAAACTACTCCCGGCGGGGCTTTCAGAAATCCCTGTGGTATCGGTAAGTGTTTTTAAAAAGAGGATAATATTGGCTTTTTCGCTGCCGGAAAGCTGTAGTTTTTCGAAGGGTAATGTTTGATTGGATGGTGCAATTTTTAAGCCTTTGCCACCGCCGTTATTATAAAAATCCAGTACCTGCTCCAATGTTTTAAACACCCCATTATGCATGTAAGGTGCAGTAAGCGCAATGTTGCGTAAGGTGCTCGTTTTAAATGCATATCGATGCAAAGGCAGGTTGGTTATGGCGTACCTGCCTATGTCTTCATCCAGTTTATTTTTTGCGGGTAAATTTTTATCGGGCACTCCAATAACTTCCGTTTCAGTATAATAATAACGGGGAGGTTTTGCGCCGCTGAATAAGGGCATAAAGTGACAGGTGCCACATCTGGCTTTGCCCATAAAAAGATTAAAGCCGTCAATTTCATTTTTGTTTAAAGCTGGTTGCCCACGCATATGTTTATCAAACCTTGAGTTAAGCGCCACCAGCGTACGTTCGTAGCAGGCAATGGCATTACAGATATTCTGAGCAGCATCTGTTTTTTCTGCCCCAGGAAATGCCCTGGCGTAAACCAATACATATTCTTTTTGTGTGATGATCTTTTCTGCGGCCTGCCGGGCAGAGCCATGCATTTCTTTTGCGTTATTCAGCACCTGCATCACCTGGTCTTCCAATGAAGGGCTGCGGTTATCAAAGAATAAATTACGTTGCAAAGCAGCATTCCAGATGGTAGGCGCATTACGTGGCAAAGCGGTATGGCCATCCATGGCCACACTGGTAGAAAGCCCGTCGGTAAAGGCTTTTGCAGGGTTATGACAGGTAGCACAACTGCGTTTATTATCTACCGATAGTTGCGTATCAAAAAACAGTCTTTTTCCCAATGCTATTTTTTCCGGCGATATGGTATTGTCATCCAAGTACTTATTTACATCAAATATGCCCACATCAAAAAGTGTATTGCTTTTTTTGATACTGCTGTAAAACATAGGCGACTTGTTTTCACCCAGCCCCCTTGCCATTTTATACCTGGCAATAATTGCTGTAACAGGATTTAGGTACACCCGGATAAACTCCATCCGGTTAAAACTATTAAAATTGTTATGCTGCTGTATATAATGGAGGGCATCATTAAACAAAGCCTGAAGCTGTGCATATTCTTTTGTATCAAAATTATTTTTAAAAATGGCTGTTATTTTTTGCAGGCCGTTTAAAGCTGCACCACATTCGGGTAACCCATTGGCCGCCACCTGCGAATCGAAGCCGGCAATACCCAAAGCAGTAATGCTAAATAATTCTTCGGTAATGGCATCAAAAACAAATGCTTCGCTAAACGCATCCGATTCATTGGTTTCCTGCATTGTCCTGGTGTCAAGCAATAGCCTTGCAATGGCTTCATTTAAGGCTACAGTATTTGTTTTATTAAAAGACGGGAAAAGCATGGCCTCAATCAATTGCATGCCATTGGGTTGTTGCTGGCCCATATCCGGCTCGTCTTCTTCAAAAAATGGAACGCCGGGGCCATTGAGTTTTACTGCAAAAAAATTAAAATAATATGCAACGATGGGCTCTATTTCTTTATAGGCCAACCGGGTTTTTAAAAATTGTTGCTGCAGTTGTTTTTCGTTTCCTGTTGCTGCCAGCTGTTGCAATTGCACAATTTCATTCTCAAATTGTTTAGCCTGTTGTAAATACCATGATTTAACCGGCTCCGGCAGTACTTCTTTTTTACCTGAAAAAAAAGAAACCGCCGTAATGGAGAAAATAATTATACTGGTGATGAGTATTTTTCCGGGCATACCTGTTATATGAACTACTAAATTAGTAAAACAATTGCAGGCATTATAATATCAGCTTGCAGGATGAATTAAAAAAGGCTGCCTTTTTTAAAGGCAGCCTGTAAAATTTATACTTCAGCAATGATATTATCTTTCCAGTATCAGCTTATGTGTTACCATTTCGTTGTTCACAAATACCTGCAGTGTGTACACCCCTGCACTGTATTTGGCCAGGTTATTCAGCTGCAGCACATTGTTTCCCTTGCCTGCTCTTTGTTTTTGTATCAATACTGTTTTACCTAAGTTATCTACCAGCCTGATGGTTACTTCCGATTCTTTTTCTGCAAAGAATTTTACCGAAACATAATCATTGGCCGGGTTAGGCATAATAGCTACCGGTGTTTTAACCAGGCTTTTTCTTACTACTAATACGTTACTGTATTTTATTTCGCCTGCTTTACCTACTACTTTAAGCCTGTAGTAAATAATATCGCTGTTTATACCTGCAATATCATCTGTTGAACCAAAGCTTTGCGGCTCATTTAATTTCACCGCATCTGAAACCGTACCTACTTTTATGTAAGCAGTATTATCCAGGCTTCGTTCAATTTCAAAATGATCTACTTCTTTAGTTGTCAGTATCGTCCAGCTTAATAATACCTGTGTATTCAACGTTGATCCTGTAAAGCCAAGGAACTGAACCGGCAATACCGAACCTACAAAACGCCAGTCACGGTCTATTTGTCCCGGAGTTTTCTTTTGCACTGTAGTTCTGGAGCCTGGTGCCGGGTCGCCCACCAAACTACCACTATTACCCATCATGTAAGATGTACCTTTTAAGTTGGTAACAGAGTTCAGTGAGTCAAAACGGTTATCCAAACCATCGCCATCAGTGTCTAAACCGGTGAGTGTTACCAGGTCATCTGCTTTTCCATTCAGGTTAAAGTCGTTACCTTCTGCAATATCCGGTTGTCCGTCACCGTCAGTATCAAGATCCCTGTAATCAGGAATACCATCGCCATCCTGGTCCCATACAAATATACCCGAGCCACCAAAGCCCACCACATTATCGTAAGTATTTACCAGGCCATCGCCATCAGTATCTGTGGTAACCGGTATTTTATATCCTGCGGTAGACTGGCCTTCTATATTATCAGGAATACCATCATCATCAGCATCAATATCCAGGTAATCGGGGTTAGCAACGCCATCTGTATTTCTTAAATTTAACGCCGCCATTGCCGATACCGTACCCGACCAGCCATTAGTACCAATTACACCATCTGCTTTACCATCCAGGTTAGCATCCGGCAAACCGGCTTCTATTACATCCACAATACCATCACCATCACTATCTATATCATAGGCATTGGGGCGTAAATCCTGGTCCAGGTTTTTATTAGGATAGCTATCTGCTTTACCATCGCCGTTGATATCGGCACCGGTTTTTAACAAGCCGCTGGCATTAATATATCCATCATGCAAACCATCGCCGTTAACATCCACAAAGCCATCGATCTTTCCATCGTTGTTGGTATCAGCACCGGCTGATTCCACTACATCAGGAATACCATCGTTATCACTATCCAGGTCAATAAAGTTAGGCACGCCATCTCCATCCAGGTCTATATTTCCTAAACCTAAACCGGTATTGTAAGCACCCGTATTATTACCATCTACATTTTGTGATAACCCATCGCCATCAGTATCGCTAAAGCCATCAATCTTGCCATCACCATTGGCATCCACTCCGTAAGCTTCCACCACATCGGGTATACCATCATTATCACTATCCAGGTCAAGCATATTTATGATACCGTCTTTGTCCGCATCAAATCGGTCATCAACTCCATCGCCATTACTATCCACACGGCCAGGGAACGTTGTATCAAGGTAATTAGGAATACCGTCGTTATCAGAATCGCCATCGGCTTGAAAATTATCGTTTATAAAATCATTATTATTATCTGTAAATCCTGCATAAGTAGGATCGTAGGCATTGATAACACCATTACTATTGGCATCGGCAAATGCCGCAGCCATAGCACTTTCCACAAAATCAGTGATACCATCTTTGTCTTTATCAATATCGCAGGAGATAAATACGGTTACGGATTGATCTGTGGTTGTATTACAGCTACCTTCTGCCCTTACATAATAGGTAGTGGTAACCAATGGTGTAACACTAAGGGTACTTCCCGTACCCACCAATGTGCCACCAGGGCTTCCGGTATACCATTTCCAGCTGGCACCGGTACCCAGGGTTCCACCTGTAATACCAAGGTTAACGGAAATACCGGGGCAAATATTATTCTTATTTTTTGTTGCCGTTGCTGCTGCAACTGAAGGCTGACTTACCGTAACCAGTTTTGTTACACCACTGGTGGTAATTGCACAAGGTGCAGTACCGTTTTCGATACGAACCCAATAAGTAGTGGTACTGGTTGGTGATACTGTAAGTGTAGAACCTGTTGCACCCACTATAGGGCTGGTGCCAATAACAGCACCTGTACCCCATTGATAGTTAGCACCGGTACCCAATGTACCGCCACCCACTGTTAATGTGGTAGAACCAGGATTACAAAAATCGAGGCCTGTTACACTGGTTGGTGCCACAGACGCCTGGTTAACGGTTATTACTTTTGTTACCCCACCCGTAGTGGCGGCACAAGGAGATGTTGTATTTTGAACCTGCACCCAATAGGTAGTAGTACTGGACGGAGATACTGTAAGCGTTGCACTGGTGGCACCCGCAATAGGATTGGTACCCACCACAGAGCCGGTACCCCACTGGTAGTTAGCTCCGGTACCCAATGTTGCGCCAACAGCTGTTAATGTAACAGAACCTGAACCGCAAAGTGTACTTGCTGTTGCCGAAACACTTGCCGGTGCAGCAGATGGCTGATTTACAGTAACCAGTTTTGTTACACCACCGGTTGTTAATGCACAAGGCGCCGTGCCATTTTCTATACGTACCCAATAAGTAGTACTACTTGTAGGCGACACTGTTAGTGTAGAAGCAGTTGCACCAACTATAGGATTTGTGCCCACAACAGAACCTGTACCCCATTGATAGTTAGCACCCGTACCCAAAGCACCTCCTGCAACGGTTAATGTAGTAGAACCCGGGTTACAAAAATCGGCTCCGCTGATACTGCCGGGAGCAACGGATGGTTGATTTACAGTAACCACTTTTGTTACACCACCGGTAGTGGCAGAACAAGGGGATGTTGTATTTTGAACCTGCACCCAATAGGTAGTAGTGCTGGTAGGCGATACTGTTAGTGTTGAACTGGTGGCACCAACAATGGGATTGGTACCAACCACAGCGCCTGTACCCCATTGGTAATTGGCACCGGTACCCAGAATCGCTCCCACAGCTGTAAGTGTGGTAGAACCCGAATTACAAATGGTGCTTGCAGTAGCTGTTACACTTGATGGTGCAGTAGAAGGTACCAAACCGTTGAGTTTGATCCCGGGAGATATATACTGACATCCTGCAATACCGATATTGCCCGATGAAGCAACTATTACACGATAGTATTTACCGGTATCAGCTGCCGCTAAAGAAGGTATGGTATAAGTTGCTGAAGTAGCGCCCGCAATATCAGTATAAGGACCTGCCAGTGCAGTAGCCACCTGCCACTGGTAAACCGGGGTACCCGAAATTGCAGTAGGGTCGCTTAATGTGGAATTGAATGTAGTGGAAGTTCCTAAACAACCGCCTGCACCACTCACATTTGCTGTAGGTGCAGCACTGCAACTACCAAACTGGATATCATCAATAGCCACATCATTACCACAACCACCGGGGCCCGCATTCACAATCTCAAGTATAAGGTTGCTGTAACCTGCCGGCAAACCAAACTTCATACCGTACTGTGTCCAGCTGGTACTTGTAATATCTGCAGTAGTAGTTTGAGTAATTACAAGGCCGGTAGTTAAGTCTCTTATTTTTATTAAAAACTTAGGATATTTAAATCCGCCCAACCCATTACAGGTTGTTTGATAAGAAGTGTTACCAATAAATGCTGCCCATAAGCTAACCGAGTATTGTTGCCCCGGGCAAGCTACCGGTAATGTATCCCTGTAAAAAATACTGGCCGACGCATCTGCGTTCACCACCATCATATTTCCATTTGCCCCGCCGGTATGATCGGTAAGACTGATCCAGTTGGAACCATCGCCATTTACAGCATTATTGGTTATACTAAACCTGTTTACCGGTAATGGCGCAGTTACTGATCCGATATAAGTTGTACTTGCCGTGTTAGGAGATGATGGAATAGCAGCTTTTAAACCTGTACCGCTGCCAAAATCCTGCGTGTACAATACATTACCTAAAACGGTACAAGGGGCCGTTACCGGGGTAAGTATAATAACAAAAGGCGTAGGCTGACTTTCGCCTACATCATCCGGTTTATCGTTCTGATTCAAATCAGGATTATTGCCGTTGGTAGAAGAGTCTCTTAACGCTGTATTATTAAAACCACCTGCAGTAGCTACAGCCTGGTTATTATATACCACACCCGACTGTATATTTGATAACCGGCAGGAAATTCTTATAGTAAAATTATTATTGGCTGTAGGATAATTGGGCAATGTTTGCGTGCCCAGTAAAAGATTAGTTACTACAGTACCATTGTATAAAGGATTTAGAGAAAGCCCCGCCGGGTTACTGGTAAACGCTGCCGTTACATTAGATACGTTACCAGCACCATTAATCAATCCCAGGTTATCCGATACCTGCACATTAGTGACCGGTACAGTACCATAGTTTCGCACATACACATCGTATACCACGTCATATTGATTAGCCGTACCTGTAGCTGTTACAGAAACCAGTTTTTTGGATGATCCTATACCGGAGTTTATCTGTGTCATATCAACAGAATATACACCTTTGTTTGATCCATAAGTATAATTAACGTAGTTGGTATCACCGGTTACGGGATCCAGGCGCCTGTAAATACATCCCGTTGCATAAGATGATATCAGGTCACCATCAGCAAAAGCCAATCCTACCAGCGCACTGGTACCTCCCGGCCGCTTGGTGGTATCAATATAAGTGGATTTAATATGGTGTGTAGGCCCGCCGTAACTACCGTAATCCGGGGTGTATAATTTATTATCAAAGTTGTAATAGATCTGGCCCGAGGGTAGCATGGTAATATCACCGCTGCCCGGGTTCCACAGCGTATCTCCGATACCACCGGGACCACTTGTAAAGTCAAGCGTATCTGCAGCATTATAAATATTGGCAGCAAAATCAATCGGCCTGAAAAAAGCCCTTGCGCATGGATTAGTTAAAGGAAATTCCAAAGTCCATCCAATACCATTATTATCAAAAGCTACACCTCCAATATCGTAAGGAAAGGAACGTAATGTGTCTAAAAAGTTTGCTGTGCCCGGTGATGAGGCCGTAGCAAAAGTAGTATCAGGTTTAAAGCGCCAGATATAGGTCCAGGTTCCGGTTGGCCTGATGTTATGTGAATAATCAGTCCACAGGTAATATAATTTCTGATCTTTCGGATTAAACGAAATACTTGCCTGGAAAATTGACCACCTGTCTGTAGTGGATGTTGGGCCAACTTTAAGCCTTGGCCTGTAAGCATTCGGGTACGACGCCCTGCTTAAACCAGCTGCAGCATAGTTAAAGAAATACATCGAGTCTGTGCCGCCCCCGCTGCCGCAATTATTTCGTCCAAGCCCTACCGGTATACCGTAGGTTGCCGGCTGGGCCAGCGCAGTTTGTGCTAAGCACACCAGGCAAATCAGAAAGAATAAAATTCTTTTCATAGTGGTATTTTTAAAAAGGATATTAGCAGTAGTTATTTACATTAATGGCGTACCAGGAATTTACTGGTTTGTGCTACCTGCCCCTGCTGTACTACCTGTACCATGTACATGCCCGCCGGTAAATCACTTGTGTCAAAATGTATAAAATCACTGTTTGTTGTTGTTTCTTTTATTTGTTTCCCTTCTGCATTCACAATTCTTACTTTAAATTCCTCACGGGCCGGATTATCTATGTTCACCCTCAGCTCTTTATTGGCAGGGTTAGGTGAAACAGTGATTTCCTTAAGCTGTGCTGATTGAATTTTTACAATATTGGTCAGCTCTTCTTTACCCAGGTAGTAAATTTTAGCCCGGTAAAAAGTTGCTGTAGAGTAAGGTGTACCGTCAGTAAAACTATAATTCATCGCCTGGCTGCCCGGGTTTAAAAGATTCATAGTACCTGCGGCAATAAAATCTGTACCATTACTGCTTTTTTGTAATTCTACTTTTGTTATAGGGTCTGTACTGTTTAAAGTAAGTGACAGTTCATTTCCGGAGGCTTTTTTGCGGCCGGAAAAATCAACTACCGTAGTGGCCAGTACAATCAGGTTATGTGTAATGGAACCCGTGGACAATGTTCTTGAACTATCATCGTATTGCACCGATGTTGGTGTAGCAGATAAATTATATGTTAACAGGTTACCGGCTATTGGTGCGCTCAGGCCATTGCCTGCATAAGAAAGATTACCACCACCCCAGTCGTACACCACAATAGTAGTATCCATTGCTACGGGTACAGTGCCTTTTACATGCAACACTACAGGGCCATTAAAATAAGTAACATTACTACCAGCTGATTTTGATTGGCCGGTAATTTGTATAGCTAACTTTTTTGCAGATGGGCTGTACCAGTTAACTGTATTGATGGGGTTACCCACACCACCCCTGATGGCACCATTGCCGGAGCCTCCTGCATAATCATTAAAAAACTCACTGATATCGGTGCCTAAAACTGCATTAAAATAATTTTTAAGCGAATCGGTTGTTGCTGATTTACCGGCCAGTGCTGTCTGGTAATTGGTACATGCCTGGAAAAATTTAGCATCTCCGCATAAAGCCCTTAACATAGAAACCACCATACAGCCTCTTTGATAAACAGTAGATCCGTAAGTTGAACTCCAGATGAGGTTAGAGGTACTTGCATTGGCATTAGGTATCCATGCACTGTTTGATGTATACCCTAAAGCCGAAGTTTTAAAGCTATTTCTTATGGTGTAAGGGTTAAGGCCAAGAGAAGGCACCAGTTCGCCACATAATACTTCGCTGTACCGGGCAAAGCCTTCTGCCAGCCAAAGATCATTCCATGTGGCAAAAGTTACATTATCGCCAAACCACTGGTGCATCAATTCATGTGCCAGTGTACGCAAATCCGTTAGTGCCGTAGGGTCAATGGCAGAAAAGGTTTGATGTTCCATACCGCCTGCACCAACCAGGCCATCATAAAAACCATGCTTTTCCAGCTTAAAAGGGTAGTCACCAAATTTTGCACTAAAAGCTGCCAGTACCAGGTTGATCTTATCCATTGCGGTAACAATAGACGTATAAGTTGCAGCTGTTTTTCCGCTGAGTAAATAATACACCACCGGCACATTAGTACCATTTATATTTACGCCTTTATAATATCGTTGGTAATGTGCTACAGAAACACATACCAGGTAAGAGGCTATCGGGTAACGGGTTTTGTATTTAAAAGTACGGCTGGTTCCGCTGATGGCAGAATCCACCAATACACCATTTGAAGCCACCCAAAAAGTATCAGCCGCTGTAGGTGTGGCCCAGGGAACATTTACACTGATATCCATTGAATCGATCTTATCCTGCATATCTGCTTTGCAGGGCCACCAGTCTCTGTCTTCATAAGATTCGGATAAAGTATTAATAATGTTACCGGCACCGGCTACACTGGTATATTGATACCCTTGTGCAGTACCATTAACCGCAGGTGTAATGCCTTTATAATAGATCCATATGGAATCGAGTACATTATTGGCTAAAGTAACACCCAGTGTTAATGTCAATACATTTCCGGAACTTACAATACTTGCTCCCGGTAACTTTGCGCCCCTGAAGCGAACTGAATCTACCGTAAGCGTAGAGTTTAAATCGAAAGAGATGCTGCTGACATTATTTTGTGTAGTAAGAAAATTGGTTTGTACCCATCCTTTGATGTAGCCTCTTTTTACTGCAGATACGGTAACAATAGAATCAGGATTTATTCTCCACCATACTTTATGATACTTAACATCGATATTAGAACCTGTGCCGCTCTGGCCGGTTGAATTAGAAACATCAATGTGTGGGGCAAGGTTGGCATCTGCGGTACGGTTACCGTGATAATAAAATTTAGTATCTCTCTCTTGTGCAAAGCACAATTGTACAAAAGATAAAATCGCCGTAAGTAGGTACAACTTCCTTCTCATTAGATTGGATTTACTGGTTTAGTTGGATATTAGATATTGGTTGAAACGTAAAGAAAGTAAACAAATTGTATTTTTCATTACAAATGCTGTCATTTTTTTACTACACCTGCAAGAAAGATTACTACGTTATTTTACTACAGGAAGTGTAGTTTTTGGTTGACTTTTATTACAAACCATCAGAATATCAATACTATAATTTCGGGTAGGCGCAAGTCAGGGTTACGCTGAAATAGTTGATTCGTATTTTTACCTGTGGATTCTACGTTTTCAAAGAAATAACAGCTGTTATTTTTACATTACAAGGCTTGTAATATTTTTTCTACAATATTTTTTTACGTAACACGTTTGTAACCATTAAGAAATCCTTTATCATGAAAAAACACTACCTGGTGGTGGTAATGCTATGTATTACCCAGTCTTTACTTGCCCAACTTACTGTTACTACTAATCCCACCAGTGCTGCTGCCAATGTTTGTGCAGGCAATTCGGTATCGGTTACAGCAACTGCCACACCTGTTGGTTATACGGTAACTGCCATTACCAATAATCCATACGATCCTACCATGTTTGCCACTACCGAACTTTTTGACCAGGCAAATGGTATTTCTGAACCTTTAAGTTTTGGTACACTTGATGATGGCCGTTGGGATAATATCAGCTTACCATTTACCTTTCGTTTTTATGGCAACACTTTTAATTCGATACATATAAGTACCAATGGCTGGGTTGGTTTAGGCAGTACCAACAGCACAGCAACGGGGCTCAATACTACATTGCCCAACGCAGGTGCACCAAATAATGTTATTCATGCAATAACTACCGATTTAACTTTTGCCGGCGTATCCAATGCAGCAGTGTTACAATACTTTGAAGCAGGCACTGCCCCTAACAGAAAATTTGTGGTTGATTTCAGTAACCTCAAATTTTTCAGCGGAACGGCCACCGCCAATGTACAGGTCATATTATATGAGACCACTAACGTAATAGAAATACATACCACTAACTGCACCAATACCGCTGCCAATAAAGCGCAGGGTATTGAAAACAGTACCGGAACCATTGCATCAGTAGCCACTGGCAGAAACAATACCGCAAGCTGGACAGGAATGCCTAATGCTTACAGGTTTACGCCGGATAATATTACTTATTCCTGGTCGCCTGCCACAGGATTAAATACTACCACCGGTGCAACGGTGATTGCCACACCTGCAACTACTACAACCTATACAGTTACAGCATTAAACACAGTGAACAGTGCCACAGGAAATACCACTGTTACCGTAACGGTAAACCCGGCGTCTTATACTTTAGCAGCAGTGGCTGGCGGGGCACAGATCTGCCAGAACATAAGTGTTTCTGCTTCGGGTACTAATTACCGTGATGGTAATTGTAACCTTATCACAACCATTGTTCCTACAGGCGGGGCAACGGCGGTAAGCAATTCCATAAACGCCTGTATAAAAATTGATACCGGCGCTACCAAAAGAGGCACGTCTTCTTTATACCTTGCCAGGAAATATGATATAGAACCCATTATTAACCCTTATCCTGCTACTTCTACAGCCGATGTAACTTTATATTACCTGCAATCAGAGTTTAATAATTACAATTTAAAAGCTGTGGATAGTGGTTACAAATTATTACCCACCGGGCCGGCAGATGCAACGGGCATCAGTAACCTGCTGTTAAGGCAATTTCATGGCACAGGTACCAATCCTAATAATTACACCGGCCCGTCGCAGGATTTTACCACTGCAGTAAGTGGGTTTACCGTAACCTGGAACAGCACCCGCAGCTGGTGGGAAGTAAAAATCCCTGTCACCAGTTTCTCTGGGTTTTATATTACCAGCGCCCCTTTAGGGCCGTTGGCTGTGTCACTTGATTATTTTAAAGGTGTACAGGCCGATACTAAAAATCTGCTGAGCTGGAAAGTAAACTGTACTTCTGAAAAAGTGATTTTTGAAATTCAACGCAGCGGCGACGGGCAGCATTTTACTACGCTATCAACTGTAACTGCTGATCAGTTGCGGTGCAGTCAGCCATTCGACAATGCAGATGAACATCCGCTGAGTGGCCTTAATTACTACCGTATAAAAATCATTGACCCGAATGATAAATTCTATTACAGCAATACCATTGTATTAATGGTAAAAGCAAAAGGCTTTGAAATGGTAAACATCAGCCCTAACCCGGTTGCACAGGAAAACGCCATACTAAAAATAAATGCCGGCGAAAAAACACAGGTCACCATCAGTATCTCCGATTTCAGCGGAAGGATCGTTGGTAATCAAACCGCACAATTATTACCGGGCATCAACCAGGTAGTATTAAATACCCGGCTACTTGCCAGGGGCACCTACCAGGTTACCGCTTATGGACCCGGTGCTACGCCGCAGTCAACAAAACTGATAAAACAATAGTGTACTAACCCTTATATTGATAAAAACAAGGCAGCTTTTATGGCTGCTTTGTTATTTAAAGCCAGCTGTTTTAACCTGTTAAAATAAGATATTGTATTTTTACTTTTTAATAGCATAAAATATGAGTTCGATAGTAGAAAACAAACCAGTTATTGGCATCAGTTGTGGCGACATCAACGGTATAGGCATTGAGCTGATCATTAAAACCCTGGGCGATGCCAGGATACTGGATATTTGCACCCCGGTAATTTTCGCCAATAATAAAGTGATCAATTTTTACCGTAAGAGTGTGCCGGATATTAATATCAACTTTATAAGCATAAAAGATTTTAGCCGCATTAATCATAAACAGGTAAATCTTTTCAATTGCTGGGAAGAAGAAATTAATATTACACCGGGTACATTAAGCGATGCCGGCGGCAACTACGCCATTAAAAGTTTAACCACTGCAGCACAGGCTTTAAAAGAAGGAAAGATAGATGGTTTAGTAACTGCTCCTATTCACAAAAAAAATATACAGGGCGACCAGTTTAATTATACCGGCCATACACCCTATTTAAAAACTCTGTTTGGCGCTGCCGATGTAGCCATGTTTATGGTGGCTGAAAATATTAAAGTGGCCTTACTTACCGAACATGTAGCTGTAAAAGATATTGCACAGTTTGTTACCAGGGAAAATATTTTAAACAAACTACAGATAGTAAATAATTCATTAAAAAAAGATTTTGGTATTACTAAACCTAAAATAGCGGTATTGGGTTTAAACCCTCACGCAGGTGATGAAGGATTGATTGGTAAAGAAGACGAAGAAATTATTAAACCGGCTATTAAGGAAGCCAAACAAAAAGATATCTTTTGCTTCGGGCCTTATCCTGCTGATGCCTTTTTTGCAAGAGGCCAATATGAAAAATTTGATGCGGTACTGGCTATGTACCACGACCAGGGATTGATCCCGTTTAAATCACTGGCTATTGGCGAAGGAGTGAATTATACCGCCGGGCTTAAAGGTGTAAGAACATCACCCGACCATGGCGTAGCATTTGATATTGCCGGAAAAGGTAAAGCTGATGAAGCTTCATTCAGAGAAGCCATTTTTAAATGTGTGGATATTATCAACAGCCGTAAAGAATTTGAAACACAGTATAAAAACCCATTGAAGAAAATGAGTGCCGGTATGCTGGCAAGGGCTGTAGATGAAAAAATTATTGAAGATTAATTAATAAGCCTAAAGCCATCAGCGGCAGGCTTCAAGGGATAACTATTCTATTTAATGCAACCTGCTTCTTCTTGCAGCTTCTCCACTTGCAGCTAGCTTCTTTTTAGCTTCAAGGGATAACCATTCTATTCGATGCCACTCTTCCCCTTGCAGCTTCTCGCCTTAATTAAATTGCAATGCAATACCAGCATAATAATTTCTTTTAGCGGCAGCATTATAATACCGTCCGCCAGCCGCATTAATATCATTACCTAAGCTGTAGGTTTCATTCAGTACATTATCGGCGCCAAAATAAAAATTAAGCTTTGCAGTTTTTTTAATGTTTGTTTTCCAGCCAATGCGCCCCCCCAACAAATGATAACCATCTTCAGCTACAGTATTAGCATCATCCAAAAATATTTTGGTAGCATAGTAATAAGTACTGTTTAAATAGATGCCTTTTTTAAATTGTACATCGGCTAAAAAAGAGAAAATATTTTTAGGCACACTTGGTAAATATTTGCCGGAGAAATCTGTAGTACCTTTTTGAAAATCGCCATATTTAAAATCACTAAAGGTATACGCCGGTCTTATCACCAGGTAATCCAGTATATTATTATCAAAACTGGTGGCATAGTCGGCACTTAATTCAATGCCTTTTTGCTTGGTATTACCGGCATTTACAAAATAGTCGGCGTTGCTGTTATCTTTTCTTGATACCAGGGCATTATTCAGTTTAAAATAAAAACCGGTTAGCTCTACCCGTAATTTATTATCCAGTAATCCCGTTCTTGCGCCCACCTCGTAGTTGGTACCTTCTTCTGCTTCCAGGAAAGTACTGATAACTCCTGTTGAAGGAAGTAACTCTGCAATAGTAGGCGGAGAAAATCCCTTGGCAATACTTGCAAACACGGTATTGCTTTTCCCGATATTTTTCTGCAATGCCAGCCTGGGCGAAATTTCATTCTGGTATGTGCGGCCCTGGTTCAATACAGGATAACTATTCAATCTTGTAAAATCAACTTTTGATTTATTGATACTTGCACCTGCAGTGATGATCCAGTTGTTTTTAAAGCTGATGTCGCCCTGCAAAAAAATACTGTAGGTGGTATACCTTATATCGTCGTTGGTTTGCAGTGTATCCGGGTTACCGTTTTTATTTTTAGACACCTGTGTATTAAAATAACCTTCCTGTAATTCGCCGCCTGCTACCAATTGCAATTTGGTATCGTTTATTTTTTTATCGTACACAAACGAAGTTCTGGCACCAAAGCCGGGCTCATTACGCCTTTCGTAATTACGGAATGTGGGATTTTTTATTTGTGCAAAAGCGCCGTAAATACTTGTTGAATTTTTAAACTCCGGGGTAAAATTATATTGGTGATTAAGCCCGGCTAAAAAATTCTTTTGATAGATCGTAGCTTTTGCAGTGGCTGCACCTGGCAGGCCTCCCGCTGCCGGCCTTGCCTGTTCAGGGTTGGCCATAAACTCTGCCTTGGTTAATCCTCCGGGTGTTTGATAAAATAAATCAGTATACAATACACTTGCAGTTAATTGTTGCCTGTCGGAAATTTTTAATTGTGTATTAAAACTCACATTATCTTTCCGGCTTTCAGCATTATCTCTATACCCATCACTTTGGTTATGCGCATACGTAATAAGTGTACGATTATTTTTTTCGCCCAATGCTGCTGAAGCTAAAATATTTTGCAGCCCGTAACTACCGGTAACATAATCTACATTTACAGATGGCTTCCAGGCATTACCAAAACTATGCATCAGCAATAAGCCTCCGGTTCCTGCACCATACATACTTCCGGCAGGGCCTTTAAAAATTTCTATAGAAGAAAAATTGTTAAATGCAAACTGGTTAAAATAAGTATTACCGCCCGGATCGGTAACGGGAATATCATTCCAATATACTTTTACATTTCTTACACCAAACGGAGACCGCAATGAACTGCCCCGGATATTAATACGATAACTGCCCGGAGAACGCTCTTCCATCCTTACTCCGGCTACAGAATTAAATGCGCTTACCAAAGAAGTTTTATTGAACCTGTCGGTATTGTTATTAGTGAGTACTTTTACAATTGTGCCGCAACTTACCACCCTGTTTTGTTCAAATGCGGTAACCTCAACTTTATCTAATGTTAAAGAGGAATCAATAACAGCTTTTTGCTGGGCAAGCAAAAACTGCTGCCAAAGCAAGGTACTTATTAAATAACAGGTAATTTTTTTCATGAAAACAGGTTTGATGCAAGGTGTAAGTTATAAACTAAAAAAAGTAAAAACGTATTTTTACTTAGGAAATTGCATTGTAATGCTCCCGCTAAATTACTAAAAAAAATGCAGCAGCATAAGTTAACAAAATACTGCTGATAAAAAGTATAACAGGTTAATGGTATGATATACAAAAGGCCTTATGATAAATCATAAGGCCTTTTTGCAACAATTAAATATATTGGTAAACTACCGGATGATAACCAGTTGTTTTACTATTCTTTCCGAAGGCGTTTCAATTACCATTGCATAAATACCCTCGGCGTAAGTTTCCAGGTTTAAGGTAATATTATTAAAGCCCTTGCTTAAATTTTCAGTCTTGTTCAACACCTTTCTTCCAATCTTATCAACCAGGCTGATCTTAACCTGAGCATTCTTATCAACATACAAATTGACGGTTACATTACTGCTTGCCGGGTTAGGCATAATGGTTACGGGCATTGCAGACTGGCTTTGTCTTACTACCAATACAGCACTGTATTTTATTTCGCCTACCTTACCAATTATTTTAAGCCTGTAATAGATAATTTCATTTCTGATGCCTGTGATATCATCTGCAAACCCAAAGCTTTGCTGTTCATTTAACTTCACGGCATCACTTACAATACCCACATTTGCATAAGCAATATTATCCAGGCTTCGTTCTACTTCAAAATGATCGATCTCTTTTGAAGCAATTATTGTCCAGTCCAGCAATACCTTATTGTTTTGTGGCACACCTGTAAACTTAAGCACTTCCACAGGAAGCACTACTCCTACAAAACGCCAGTCTCTGTCAATTTGTGCAGGTGTTTTCTTTTGTACGGTAGCTCTTGTTCCCGGTGCAGGGTCGCCAATTAACGAGCCGCCGTTACCCATTTTGTAAGAAGTGCCTTTAATATTAGTAACAGAGTTTAATGAATCGAAACGATTGTCTAACCCGTCACCATCAGTATCCAAACCGGTTAAAGTAACCAGGTCATCGGCAATACCATTTAAATTAAAATCATTGCCTTCAATAATATCCGGTTGTCCGTCACCGTCAGTATCCAGGTCCCTGTAATCAGGTATACCATCACCATCATGGTCGTATACAAATATTCCCGAACCACTGAAGCCAACAACATTATCATACAAATTGATCAGCCCGTCACCATCAGTGTCTGTAAGAGAAGTAGGACGTATATAACCTGCAGTTGACATACCTTCAATATTATCAGGTATACCATCATTATCAGAATCAATATCCAGGTAATCAGGATTACCACTGCCATCTGTATTCCTTAAATTTAAAGCTACTAATGAAGATACTGAAGCTGACCATCCGTTGGTTCCTATTACGCCATCAACAATTCCATTTAAGTTAGCATCGGGTAAGCCTGCTTCAATCACATCCACAATACCATCACCATCACTATCCACATCATAGGCATTGGGGCGGAAATCCCTGTCCAGGTTTTTATTAGGATAACTATCTGCACGGCCATCAACCGGAGATACATCCGGACCTGTTAACAATAATGCACTTGCGGCAAAGTTATTATCACTCAAACCATCAAAGTTGGCATCCACAAATCCATCTACTTTACCATTATTATTGGTATCTGTTCCGCTTGCTTCCACCACATCAGGTATACCATCATTGTCACTATCAAGGTCTAAATAATTAGGGATACCGTCGCCATCAAAATCCTGGGCGCCTAAGCCATTAGAAGAGCCTGCAACACCGGTAGCATTGGCATCTACATTTTGTGAGAAACCGTCGGCATCAGTATCAGTATAGTTATCGATAATACCATCGCCATCAGTATCTACACCATACGACTCCACTGTATCGGGTATACCATCATTATCACTATCACGGTCGTATTGGTTAATAATTCCATCCAGGTCTTTATCGGCATTATCATTTACACCATCGCCATTACTGTCTACAAAGCCGGGGAACGTTGGATCAAGATAATTAGGAATACCATTGTTATTTGCATCGGCGCCATAATCAAAGTTATCATTTACGCCATCAAAATTATAATCTACATAACCGGGATAAGTAGCATCATTCCAGTTTGGAACACCGTTGCCGTTTGCATCCTGTAGTGCCACCGGATTATTAGATTCTACATAATCAGGTATACCATCATTATCATCATCAATATCAATACAATTATTTACTGTTAATGTAACCGGTACAAAATCGGAATAGTTACAAGTGGTACCGGCCAGGTTTACTGCATTTGTTGCCACTACCATGCGGTACAGGTTTCCGTTATTGGAAGGTGCAGTTGCAGATGGAGGCAGTGTATAGGAATTTACAAACTGGTAGTTGTTGGGACTGATGAGTACCGGCGTTGCAACACCTGATGTACCCGCAATATCCACCCAGGTGCCACCACCATTGGTACTACGTTGCCATTTGTAATAAATGTATACATTATAATAGGATCTTACTGTATCAGAAAGTTTAAGGGTTTGTCCTGCACAAACTGTAGGACTTGCAGAAGGAGAATAAGACATGTTTGGATAACATGTTCTGATACTGATATCATCCACGGCCCAGTCATTACCGCCGCCGCCGGGAGCATTATTTCTGAAAGTTACAGTAAAGTTATTCTGACCAGGTAGAGTTTTAAAAACAAAAGAGCGTTTTACCCAATTATTTAAAGTATCCGAACCGGTTTGCGTACCACCAAGCCCCTGGTAAACTAACTCCCCGGTGGTATAATAATCTACGCCATCAATCTGCATGGCTATATTAGGCCTTACACCAGATGAATCACCGGGAGCTGTGGGTATATAGCCGGCACCGGCACCGGTACCCGTAGAGTCGCAACCGCATTTATAACATAGATTTTTAAACCAGGCAGAAATTTCATAGTATGTTTCTGTACAGGCCCCGGTTACATTATATTGAAAAGCCACATCTGTTTTATAGGCGGAGTTTATTGTAAGCATGTAACCGCAAGGGTTAGTGGCGCTGATGGGCAGTGCCGGATTACACGGTTTATTACCACGGGCGGTATTAGCAGCCCCGGTATGATCGCCGGTAATATCCCATACGGTAAATACACGGGAAGCATTCCCTTTAGGGACTGTTTGCACAATAGCGTTGGTAGCACTGGTATTATTTACCACTCCGTAATAATAATCATTGGGAGAGTTAGCACCAATGGTGGCATATATATATGCTGTATTAGCAGAGGCTGCCCTGTTTTGAGAGCCGGCACTTGCAGCCGGTGCACCAAATGTACCATTGAATTCGTCGCCAATTACGTTAGTTGCAGAAACAGCGTCCGGGCAAGCTCCGGGACTTTCGTAAACAATTAAACTATCGGTTGGAAAACTGATGTAATGAAACACACCGGTAACCGAATCCCGGTATTGAAATCCTCCGCCTCCGAAATTAATTTTAGATCCGTAATTTGCGTTTACTGCTACCCGGTATGTAGCCATTATTATGCAGGTGTTTCCATAAAAAGAAGGTCTTGAACTGCTTCTTATTATACCTCCTGTAAGATTAGTAGCACCAATACCCATATTCATCTGAATAGCAGTATCTGTACCGGCGCCGGCGGTAGTATACCAGCCTGCATCTGCATCGGCACTGTTATCAGTAAACGATTTATATAATTTACCTTCGTTAGTTCTTAATGCCAGGGTACTACCCTGGTAGGCAAATCCTTTGTTTGCACGTAATGTATCAAAAAACATTACGCTGTCAATGGCCCTGTGTGCTGCTGCTGCATTTTGTTTTACTACCAGTGTAGTTCTTATTTCCAGTATATCCCCGGGGTTGATAGTACCACCAACGGTACCATCTGTTATATTCACATAAGTTTTACCATAATCAATAATGGCACTCCCTACAGGATCGGGGTCGGTTATACAGATATTAAAAGTATAGGTACCCAGGGTAACCGGTGCCGCTAAGCTGGTGGTGGTAATTCTTACATAGTATGTTGCACCTACCGTTAAACCAGCTCCCCCCGGATTGGTACGGGTGTTTAGTGGCGAAGCAACACAGGCTCCTGTTAACTGCGTTAACGAACCACAGGTACCGGAAAACAATTGAATACGTGGCCCGGCAGTAGTTAGATTGGCACCTACCGAACTCAGCGTAATTGTCGGGTAAGCCGATTGAGCAACAAATTTATACCACACATCTGGTGACGCCGCATTACCACAGGCTGCTAAACCCGCTGTAGCATTGGCATATATTAATGTACCGGCAGTATTTGAACAGGTTACTCCACTGGTTAATAATGTGGCGCCCGAACAGGCATCGTTGGCCGGAGGAAGAAA
Organism: Ferruginibacter profundus; assembly: GCF_054783275.1. Lineage (NCBI taxonomy): Bacteria > Pseudomonadati > Bacteroidota > Chitinophagia > Chitinophagales > Chitinophagaceae > Ferruginibacter > Ferruginibacter profundus. Next base: position 1,600,995 of record NZ_BAAGQW010000002.1, read on the forward strand.
AGCTAATGTCTGCGAAAATTGTACCCAAGGATTATTACCAGTAGTTGTTGTGTTATCAACTGCAAGATCTGTACCGGCTGCACTTCCCCTGGATATGGTACAGGTTCTGTTTACAGCTGCCACAATATTATAGCTCCAGCCTAAATCTATACAAATACGCTGACCTGCCGTTATATTCAATGTTCCCACAGGTAATGCAATCATTGTGCGGTTGGTAAGTGTGGTTGCCGAAAGCGTAGTAGTTGTTGCACTACCTACTTCGGTAGCAATACTTCCATCTGCGTTTATAACCCGTAAATAAATAAACCCCTGACCAGTGGTAGAGGTTGCGCTGCTTAATTGGTAACGGATCTGCCCCGTAAAAGTACCCGTTATGGTTTGTGCCGCCAATGGATCCGAGATCCACTGATCAAGCAAACATCTTCCCGTAGCTATGCCGGTTATGGAACTGGAGGTTTTACTGGTGATGGCACTACCATCTCTAGTGGTGTTCATCGCATAGCGGGTAGCACCAGTAGTTACATTCCAGCCAGCGTTATAAGCTGGTGTTAATGTAGCAGCAGTATTTAAATTAAGATAAAACCTTGTTTGAGCAAATGCAAAACTGTGAAATAGCAGTACTGATAAAAAAATCAGCACAGTTTTTCTACAGCATAAGCGATTAGGTAAAATTGGTTCCATAGTGAACTTATATTGGTTTAAACAGGATATAAGAAAGTCTAAAATAAACTGACCACACTGTACAACTATTGTAATATTACAGTTATACAATATGTGGCCCGTTTACTACAAACGCCGTAAAATGTTTTTTATTGCTTAATGGCAATTTTTACTGCATTCGGGCTAAAATTGTACAGAATTGGGCTAAAATCGTATAAATACGAGGTAAATCGACAGAAAAATATTTTTTTGATATCGCAATATTTTATGGTTTTGACTGTTTATATTCTCTTTTTGGGTAAGATTTACACTACAACTTGTAGTATATATCTTATCTGTGTATCAACTTATCCTTGTAAATCCAATTTTTTATGAAATTCTTTTTTACTAAAAGTCTATTTGTTCTTGTATTATTAATGGGTGCTTTTAGCAAAACCACACTTGCCCAAACGAAGTTTTATCTCAACCTCAATACAACATCGCCAATAAGTCCTGCTTTTAATCCGGGTTGGAATAACACCGCCGGCGCAACGCGGTATATAATGAGCCCGGTAAAAGATGGTAGTGCCAGTGCCAGCAAATCAACCAATATAACGGTAGTAAGTACCGGCAAATGCCTGTTCGATCAGTTCATTTCTGCTCCCCTGGCTACTCAAACCATAACAGGGCCTTTAAATTTAACCGGCCAGATCCGTTACCAGTTAAGCAGTTTAACCTCGGCCTCGGGTACGGGGTTTGTGTATGTAAGGCTCATCAATGCTGATGGATCTGTTGCATCAGAATTGGGCAATACCACCACCAGCGCCTTAGCCGCAGCATTAACTAACCGTACAGTAACCTCGGTAAATGTGGGTACTGTGTCTATCACTTCAGGACAACGCCTATGTATTGAAGTAGGATGCAGTTATAACGTTTCGGCTGCCGTAACCAGAACCTACAGCGCATCAAGGGGAAGTGCATCCGGCACCGACCTTGCAGCAGACAATACAACAACTACTGCCAATAATCCCTGGTTCCAGTTTTCTCAAACCATATTATTTCAGCCACCGGCAAATGATGATTGTGCCAATGCCAAACTGATCGTGTCAGATTCTACCTGTGTGGCAGGAACCAGTTCGCTTACCGGCGAAACGCTCACTGATGCTACCGACCAGGGATACACTATTGCTTCTTCCTGCTTTTCATCTACCAATACACCGGACGTGTGGTATAAATTTGTAGCCAGGAGCAAAAACCCAACTATTACTATCAGCAACCAAGGTAGTGGCTGGGGAGGAATTGGCAATGTAAAAGTGCAATTGCTTTCGGGTAGTTGTGGTGCACTTACAGAAGTAGCTTGTGCAAGCGGCGCCACACTTACGCCCGCTATTACCAATCCGCTGGTGCAGGGAAACACTTATTATATAAGGGTACACAGAAATGCCGCAGGAATTGTACCCGCCAATTATACTTTTGATATTTGCGTTACAAATACACAAACAAGAGGTGGCCGTATGAGTGAAATTTTTTCACGTACCGTATTATCCCCTGCCGGGGTACTTAATTACCCCTGGGAAATTACTTACGGCCCCGATAATAATTTATGGATAACAGAGGCACAGGGATATAGAATACAGAAGATGGATCCTAATACCGGAGTAAAAACTACCGTGCTGGATCTTTCAAGTGGCAGCACTTTTCTTCCTGCCCCGTCAGATTCTTTAAATGCCCAGAACATGGGTACCTGGAGCCCATGGCCGCAGGGAGGATTTGCAGGTATGGCATTACACCCTAATTTTTTAGATGGTACCGGTAATACTGATTTTGTTTACGTAGCATATGTACACAGGTTTTTAGGTGGTTCTTCACCTGCAGGATTGATCTACAGGAATAAACTGGTACGCTTTACCTATAATACTGCTACCGGCAAGCTAGGCTCGCCTGTAGTACTATGCGATACTTTGCCGGGTAGTAAAGACCATAATTCTCAAAGAATGATAATAGCGCCTGTAGTTAAAGGTGGCACCAATTACTTGTTCTATGGCTCCGGCGATATGGGCTCGGGCCAGTTTGAAAACAGGGACCGTCCGCAAAAGGCACAGATACCGGGATCTTATGAGGGAAAAATATTAAGATTTAATCTTGTTACAGATGGTGATGCCGGTGCAGCTGCATGGATACCTAACGATAACCCTTACTCTGCAACAAGCGCAGTATATAGTATAGGTATCAGAAACAACCAGGGCTTTGCTTATGATACTGCTTTAAATATTTTATATGGATCTTCTCACGGACCATATAGCGACGACGAGATCAATATCATTCAACCTTATAAAAACTACGGACATCCGCTGGTAATTGGTTTTGCCGAAGGTAATTACAATGGTACTACCACGCCCAGCACTAATACCAGTATCTCTGCAGGTGCGCCTTTTACTGATAACAGCGGTAACTCAACCTGTCCTCCGGTTGGCAACGAATTGAATAATATTGCTACTATAAATGCAGCAGGCAACGGGTTATTTAAGCGTCCTCTTTTCTCGGCCTATCCTACTCCGGCCGCTACTATTGCCAATACGTGGAAGCTCAATACCGGTAATGCCAACTGGTATTCCGAAGCATGGTCGGGATTAGACCTGTACACCAATACCATAATTCCGGGCTGGAAAAAATCATTGGTAGCTGCAGGATTAAAATGGGGCCGCCTTATACGGTTACCATTAGGCGCTACCGGTACCACCACAATGCCCAGCAATCTTGATTCGCTTAATACAACCGATACCATAACTTATTTTCAAAGTACAAACCGCTACAGGGATTTGGCTTTTGCCCCCAATGGAAAAGATATTTTCCTGGTAATGGATAACAGTTCTGCAACCTCCGGCCCGGGTGTGGGTAATCCTACCACGCCGGCTTGTCCCGGTTGTGTGATCAAATACTCTTTCCTGGGTTATGCAGATGCCGGTGGATTCAGCACAATACCAAAATCAGTTAATGTTACCGACGGGCCAACAAATACCTGTGTGCCCGGCACTACTGTAACCATTGACGGTTCCAATAATTATTTATGGGTGCCAATTACCGGGCCCGATGGAAACATTATGGCAGAATTAAATTGTATGGGGCAAAGCCTTGGTGTTGTTACATCATCTTTTTATAAAAATGGCTCGGGTTCTATCAGGGTTGCAAATGGTTTGCATTACCTGGACAGAAATATTACCATTACTCCAACGGTTACAAGTTTTGCTACGCCGGTTAAAGTAAGGTTGTATATTTCCAAGGCTGAATTAGATGCATTAATTGCAGATGGTTCCAGCGGTGTGGCTTCTATCAGTAACCTGAAAATTCTGAAAAACAGTGACCCCTGCGGATCGGATATTACAAATGCAACTACATTATTTACGCCTTCCAATACAGTTTTAACCGACTTGCAACAAGGCCCTAACGGGTATGTATTGCAAACTGCAGTTCCAGGCTTTTCTTCCTTTTACTTTGCAGCTAACAATCTTGTATTGCCGGTTGACCAGTTAACCTTTACCGGATCTTTACAAAATGATAATACTTCTTTATTAAAATGGCAGACCGATCACGAGATCAACACTTCAAACTTTGTGGTACAAAGAAGTATTGATGGTGTCAATTTCAGCACAATAGGTACAGTTGCTGCTCATGGCAATACCAGCTCCATTTCTAATTACAGTTTTACAGATATTGATGCAGCCGATCAGCAATCAGCAATATTGTACTACAGGTTAAAAGTTAATGATGTAAACGGAGTATTTAAATATTCTAATACTATTACCATTGCTATGCCGCTTACAAAAGGTGCTATTACTATTTTGCCAAATCCTGCAGTAAATGATATGAAAGCAACAGTTGTATCTCCTGTTACCGCCAATGCAACATGGAAAATTGTTGATAATGCAGGCAGAACAATTATGTATGGCAGCATGTTACTGAAAAAAGGCAATAATGAAATCCCTGTAAATGTTACCCGCCTTGCTGCAGGCACCTATTATATGAATATTTCAGGAACTGATATTACGCTTAAAACCAAGTTCCAGAAACTATAATAAGTTGTAATAAATAACTATAAAAATAAAACTCCCGAAGAAATGAAATTCTCCGGGAGTTTTTATTTAGCAATAAATTGTTGAACGATTAAGACTACTATGGCATTTATTGAAACACTGAATCGGCAATACCTTTATTAACAGTATAACTACTGATGCTGATCTCGGCCCTGCCTTTTTTCCCTTTTGTTTTATCTTCTGCTTTTTTAGGTTCGCTACCATCATCAAAATCAAAAGTTACTCCTTTGGGTAGTTTATAATCCTTAGTATTAAAAGAGAAAATTATTTTATCCGGAAGCCCATAGTCGATATATTTTCCATAGCTCATCCCCAATTCATAACTACCGTTTTCCCTGGTAGTGGTTTTTGCTTTAAGAATAACCAGGTTGGCTTCGTCAATATATAAAGTAGATAAAACGACATCTGCATTATCATCTTCCGGTAATAATTTTACCACTTTTACAGTTGTGTTTCCAATCTTATCTGTACCGGCATCCAGCACAGTAAACTTACCACCGCTGATAATACTATTCAGGTTTATATTAACGGCACCTTTGGGTACAAATGAAATGCCCTTTTCATTTTTTATTTTAAGCCGGTTAGGCTTTTTAAAATAAATTTTTACTGTGGCTACAGGAATTTTTAAAAAGGTTACATTGGTTTTCATTTTACCTGCGGCCTCATAATCATTTACCTTCTCAATTTTGGCTTTTACTTTTTGTACCAGGGCGGTAACATCTTGCGCTAAAGAACACAAAGGGCTGCAAATGAAGAGCAATATAACAACGGATTTTATTTTTTTCATGTTACGATAAAATATCTTTTCTTTTAAAAACAATTACAGATGCCGATACCAGGATAAAAATATGAGCCAGTAAGATCAGCAGGCTTCTTTGGATTGCAGGCCAGTTTTCAATACTTCCCTTTATGGTTTCCCCATCCTCTGTGGTACCAATATAAAAGAATCCCTTCCATCCTACCAAATAGGATGTAAATAAAAACGGTTTTACATTTTTATCAATGATGGGCACATTAATATTAGAGATAATGGTACATACAATAACAATACATACGGTGGCTATAATTGGCCCGATAGAATTTTCGGCAAAAATGGAAAGAAATAAAGACAGTGCTGCAATAACAGTAAGTGCTACCGTTGCGTAAGCAAATGCAGCAACATATCGCCACACAATATCATCTTTTGTAATCAGCAGTATCTGCGATTCTTCACCCTTGGACCGGAAGATGAGCATATCATCGGCGCCAAATATCATAAGGCTGAATACAAGAGAAGTTACCGCCATCCACAGCAGTAATAAAATAGTAAATATGGTTGCTGCAGCAAATTTTACTAAAATTAATTGTGTCCGGCTTATCGGTTTTGATATCAGTAGCCGCAACGTACCCATATTAGCCTCACCCGAAATAGAATCGGCAGCAATTAATGCAACCAATATCGGCACCTGTATCAGTAATGTGTTCAAAATAATGTAACACATAAAATACCCGTTAATAGCTTTTACTCTTTCAAATTCAAAAGTATCTTTCACACTTTGCAGCATCATGTCCATATAATTCTGTCCATCTGCTTTAAATGCAAATTGAAAAATAAAAGCTATTGCTGCAATTGCTATAAAAGCAATATAAGTACGGGGCCTTTTAGAAATTTTGTACAACTCAATTTTTAACAGTGTCCACATGGTGCTGGGTTGTAAGTGATAAAAAATAATCTTCCAAAGAATGCCTGGGCTGTATGGATAATATACCGATATTCATTGCAGTCATATCATTAGTAAGTTCCGGTATTCCATTTTTATTCATTTGCATTTTTATAGTATCTGCCGAAGGCATGACAAATGATGCCCATTTAGATTGCACCAGTTTATTTCTTGCTTCAGTGTTATTTAAAGTATCTATTTGCACAATTGTTTTTGCAGGATCCAGTAATTGTGCCGCATTGCCCTCTACTATTTTTCTTCCCTTATTGATGATGAGGATACGATTCGCTATAATTTCTATCTCACTTAATAAATGAGAAGATACTACAATGGTTTTACCCATCTCTTTACTAAGTTTTAAAATCAGGTTACGCATATCGGCAATGCCCTGGGGATCTAATCCATTGGTAGGTTCATCTAAAACAATCAGGCGTGGGTTATGCACCAATGCCACTGCAATGCCTAAACGCTGTTTCATTCCCTGGCTAAAGGTTTTTACTTTACTGTTTGCCCTTTCAGCAAGGCCAACCATCTCTAATTGTTCCATTAATAACCGTCGGGTAACTTTAATACCGCTCATTTTAGCAAAAATGAAAAGGTTCTGGTAAGCTGATAGATATTTATACAGGTCGGGTTTTTCTATTACAGCGCCGGTTTCCCTTAAAATTTCACTGCGATGCGTAAAAAGGTTTTTACCAAAGATTTCTATTTCGCCGGAACTGGGTTTTATCAGCGACAATAACATTCTTATAGTGGTGGATTTACCGGCACCATTTTGACCTAAAAAACCATATACATCGCCCTCATTAACAGTAAAAGAAAGATCATCCACTGCTATCAGGTCTTTAAATTTTTTGGAGAGTTTAGTAACACTGAGTAATGCCGGCATAATATAATAATATGAGTAAAGGTAAAACGGATTAAAGAGCTATTTGTTCGCAAAAGTACAGCAGCCGGTTAAAAAAGAGCTGAAAAAACTTGCACAGCCTCAAAAAATGCGCTATGTTTGTTTCTGCTTACCCACTTACCCGTATTCTTGATTCAACCACACATCCCCACAGATCAATTTAATTGCAGTAGTCATTAAAAATGAAATATCATTTTATGCTGGCCATGCAGGTTGCTTTCTTATCCACTATGCTGTGATCTTCCCTGGCGTTTATTATTGACTGTATTAACCTTTGTACACTTATATACCGTAAATCGCACAAGATGAAAAAAATCTTTACCCTGGCAATAGCAATAGTCATAAGTTGTATTGCCACTGCTCAAACCTGCACTACGTCAGGCTTTGATATTTGCGACCCGGCCAAATCTGTTAGTTCAGATTTTAGAAATGCAATACAATTACCGGGAACGGGCAGCCCTTTAACCGCAGGGGCTAAATATAAATTCAGCAATGCTATCCCCGCTTTAAACTTAGACGCCGTAATTTCTATCGATGCTATCGTAAATGCTGCTTTAGCAGGCGCAGGCGGTTCTGCTATTGATGATGATGCAATTGCTACAGAAACTGGTGTTGCAGGCAGCGGCGCTTCTTTGTTCTCACCACATATTATACCCGATCAACAACTTTCCTGCACCAATCGTTCCGGGTATGTTGAATTCAGCATTAAATTTTATACGCACAGCAGTGGCAGCGGAGCCCCGGTAACAGGTACAGAAATGGCTGTGGCCAATCTTAACCTGCTGAACTTTGATCTGGATGGTTTTACTGTTGGCAATAATGGCTGGTATAAAGAAATGAGCTATGTAAAAGTTAATGCTTTTGACCCTGCAAATTATAATGCCGTAAAAACTGAATTATTGCAAGGTGGAAATGTTGGCGGCTGGCTGGTAACTTATGGAAGCACAGCGGAAAGAACCGGAGTGGCAGGATGTACAGAGGTGATAGAAAAATCTGTGTACAATAATTTACAAACTACCATTTCATTCAGGCTGGGTTACGATTATAAAGCACCCGGTGTTAATTGCAACAGCATTAATAGTCAACCTGCCGGAGATTATGGTGTTCGCTTTGGTTGCTTTAATTTACCTGTAGCCGGGCCACTGCCTGTTTCATTAGTAGATTTTGCTGCCAGCTATGCGGCCGGAAAAACAACAGTTACATGGACGAGCCTGCAGGAACATAATCTTGACAGCTACGAAATACAAAGAAGTTTTGATGGTGTAAATTTTGAAGTGGCAGGAAATGTAAAAGCCAATAATTTAACTTCTACACAGGAGTATAGTTTTACAGATGATGTTGCAACTTTTAATTCCAGGTACATTTATTACAGGATAAGGATTGCTGATCTTGAGTACAGCATGAAACTTACCAATACCGTAATTGTAAAAATTGCCGGCCCTAAAGGGAATGAAATGCTGATATCACCCAATCCTTCCAACAGCCATGCACAAATAAAAGTGATCACTAAAAAAGCAGGCTCCGGAGATATTACTGTTTTTGACGCCGCAGGTAAATTAGTATTAAAGCAACAGGCTTCTTTGCTGGAAGGTAATAACACCATTATTGTAAACAATATTACTTCGTTAAGTGAAGGCTATTATACAATCCGTTTAACAACCAACAACGAAAGCTTCAGTTCTAAATTACTTATCTGGAAATGATATTATAAAATTCTTTTGATAACCAAGCACAAACAAAAGCTCTTTCCTGCAAAGGAAGGGGCTTTTTATTTTCCGTTAGGATTCATATACGATTGCAGTGCTTTTACATATTGTTCAAAAGCATCAATACCTTTAGGAGTGATCCTGCAAATAGTTTGGGGATAGTTATTACTGAATTGTTTGGTTACATCAATATAACCTGCATCTTTTAATTTATTGACCTGCACACTTAAATTACCTGCGGTAGCATTTGTTTTTTCTTTAAGAAAAGTAAACTCCGCTTCCTTAACACTTATCAGTAAACTGATAACTGCCAACCGTAATTGAGAATGTAATATAGGATCCAGTTCTTTAAACATTGGCCTTGCTGTTCTTTAAAAAATTACTGCGGATAATTATGCCAGGAATCAGCCATGCCGACATAGCAGCTACAGCCGTTAAGATCATATCCCAATCTGTTTTTGTAAATACCGAAATAATGCAACATATCCAGCAGATAATGCCGCCGTAAAACATTGGCCGCATATTTCTGCAGGCACCCGTTATAATTGTAGGAATGCCGTATAATAATAAAAAGAAAGAGGTGCTGAAGCTGCTGTAATTAAATTGCGGCTTTGTGCCTTTTACATCAATATAAGTTTGAAAAACAGGATTAAGCTCACGAACAATATTGGCATTGATAAATATGAGCAGGAAGATGGAGATACCAAAACATATCCATACCGTATCCATTATCCTGTCGTCGTACCCTTTTACTTTACTGGTACGGCCTTCTTTAACAGCAATAAAAACCTGTGGCACAATGGCAATCAGTGTCAGCAACCAGATATCAAATGGTAGACCAAACTGGTATTTGATCTGGAAAAACGTAACCAGGCTGCACAAGCTTATTACACTGCCCCATAAGATAGGCCCGATGCCTGTATCATGATAACTGTTCTTTGCTTTGTGGATCATCTGCTGTATCAACCGCAGGCTCTCCTGTTCGGATAATATATCTTCTGCTTCGGACATAAATAAAATTATTGTTTTGCTGATTTATTTTTACTGCGTAACATATAAGCCGGTACAATATAACTCACTAATATGGCTGCAGCTCCAAACAACATCTGGTAATCGTAATTAAAATAAGTAGCCACTATTGCCAGTACCCATGCACACAAGCCACCAAACACCAGTGGCTTAAACTGAAGTAACATGCCCGAAATAAATGTACCCAATCCATATAATAAAATAAAGAAAGGAAAAATATTGGTATCCCAGCCCATCTTACTCAATATCATACTCAACACAAAATAACTGATACCCATACCCATCCACAAATATTTCATACTCTCACCAATATAAGTTTTGGCTTCTCTCTTTTTACCTTCTTTTATGCCTAAGTATGCACTGAAAATAATTGCAGGAATTATCAGCAACCATACCAGGTAATGTTTTTCGTAGTTCAGTATATTTTTTAAAATAAACTGTCCGGTGCAGGCTGCAAAAGTTACCCAGCCCCAAAGCAAAAAATGACTGCTGTTATCACCCATATCCCTACGGGTTTTTGCAATCATTGATTGTATTAACTGAAGGCTGTCTTGCGGCGAAAAATTTTCCTCTTCCATGATGGTGTTGGTTTAGGAGTTTAGAGGTTTAGAAGTTGAGAAGTTTAGGGTTTAGGGTTTAGTGCTAAACCCTAAACTTCTAAACTCCTAAACTAAATTAATTACAGGTTTTGATCAACATCTCCACCTGTGTTTTACCCCAGTTAGGATCTAATTCACTGGCTGGTTTAAAAGTAGCATATTTATCCAATGCAGTTTGTAATGCAGGTTTTGCAGTTTTACAACCACCGCCAAATTGCTCTGGTGTATATTTTAAACCTTGTCCTTTTAAGTAATAAGGCCTTGGGTTATTAGGGTCCTGCTCCATGGCTTTTTCCATATTACCATTACTTTCTGCACCATACTCCTGCCAGCGTTGCATCGGGTTTACCATCATGTGGCAGCTTGCGATCATACTTTTAATACAGGAGATCTCCGAATTATTGGGCATCAATGAATCAGCTTTATTAATAAGGTCTGTTGCCTTATCAGCAAAACCATCCACTTTATCTTTATCCTGCAACATAAAACCATAATTAACCTGGCAGAATGCGGCATAATAATAGGCCAGCCATTGATTTTTTTCTGCTGTTGCAATTCTTTCAAAATTATTGGCCAGTGCTAAAAGGCTTGAAGGATTTTGAAAACTGGTATCAATAGCTGCCAGATTTTTTTTCATGGCAGCCACATATTTATCACTCTGGCTAAATGATAAAAAAGAAACGGATAATAAAGCCGAAACGATAATTAACTTTTTCATTGTTGTATGTTTTAAGTTTTGATTTATTTGTTTTGCTGATTTTTTAATTTCTGATATTCCTTTTCCACCGAATTTGTTTTAGGAAAAATATAAGCGCCTGCAAAATGAAAGGCCACGCCGATGCCCCAGCCTAAAGTGGTCCATATAGGCCATGGATAACGATGCATATCCCATTCCCTTCCATCAAATATCCTGTGCTGGTTCCCGGTAACAAACCAGATGCCCCATAAAAATGCATTCACAATTATATAAACGATCAGGTGATTTTTAAAACCGGCTCTTTTTTGTGCAATCTCCCAAAGTTCAGGGTCCTTTCCTTCGGGAGCAGGTTGACGATAGTGTGACATAATGTGATTTTAATTTTAAAAAAATTAAATGGCTATACTTTAATTTTTACAAATTATTATTAATGGCGTCCTGTGTTCTGTCGGTGCCAAAGCTCAGGAAACAACCTATAAATACAAATCGTTTACTCTGTGGCGTTACCGGCTCTTTGCGGCTGCCATCGTTGGAATAATTGTAGGTAAAGACCTGTTTTTGCCCGAATACATTGTTAATTCCTAATACCCACACCGCAAAGTTTTTGGTATCTTTTCTGCCAATAGTAGGCAGGTAATTTACACTAAAGCTGCAACTGTTATAATTAATGGTGGTACCCATATCAGTAAATACATTTTTCTGCTGAACATTATCATAGGCAATACGGTAATAAGGCCTTCCGGTTGCAAAATTATAGCTCAGGTTAAACTGTGTTTTCCAGGGCAGGAAAAATTTCTTGAAAACAAAGGCCGCCGTATGCTTTGCAGCAAATGAGGGTTGTATTAAAGAAGGGAAGTTTAAAAAATCCCTTTTGGTATCTAAATAAGAATAAGATATCCAGTAATCAACGTTCTTAATAGTTTTTTTATCTCTCCAAAAAAGTTCAAAGCCTTTTGCGTAACCCGATCCGGAATTGCTGCTTGCTGTTTCCTGCCCGTTTGTGGTATAGCCCGTTTTGTACAGGTCTGTATATTTTTTATAGAACAATTCCATCCGCAAAGTTTGTACGCCGGTTTGCATCTGGTATTGCAAAATATAATGCGCTGCCTGCGAAAAATTCAACAAACTGCTGCTGGGTAAATATTTTGTTTCGGGGTTCTGATAAAAAATACCATAGGCAAATCCTGCAGAACTGTTCTTACTCAACTGGTAAGCCAATGAAGCTCTTGGCGCTACATTCCATTTATTCAACAGGTGAGAATGTTCGGTACGCACTCCCAATTTTGCTGCTAAAGTATTGGTGATGTAAATATCTGATTCCGCAAAAACTGCAGCCATAGTTTCTTTTACGGCCTGGCTGTACTTTGTGCCATCATATAATGTATAAGAAGATTTTTCGTTACTCACACTTACTTCCGTTCCAAAGCGTACTGCACTTAAACCACTTAACTTTTTATCCAGCACAATCCTGTTCTGCAAAAAATTACCGTTGGTAGTAAGAGAGAAATTTTTAAACGCATAAAACATTGGTGTGGTAATCACCTGTTTTACATTACTGGCATTCTGCAATTCGTTATCAATGTCATTTTTATTGGTACTGTAAGAAATGCCGGCATTCAGTTTCCATTTGTTCTTTAGTGGTTGCTTCCAGCTGATATTATGGTACTGGTTAAAATTACCCAGTGTAAATGCATCTTTCATACTAACAGAATCAATATCATTGTTGCGACTGCCCACATTGGTGCTGCTTACATAAGAGAAGAATTTTACCATGCCACCACCCTTTGTTTTAAAACGGAAGTTAGCATCACCATCAATGATCACCGGTATTTTAAAATAATCCAGTTTTTGTTTAATTACATTAAATGCTAACCACAGGTTGGTATAGTTGCCGCTAAAGCCCCAGCTGCTTTTTTTATCTTTTGCCAAATGCTGAATACCGCCACCCACGCCCACCACACTCACGCCAAGATCCGCTTCGCTTTTTTCGGGCAGGTCCTTGCTTTCTAAAATTAAGGCCGATGATAAAGCCTGGCCATATAAAGCCGAGTAGCCCCCGGTACTAAATACCGTGCCCTTAAATAAAAACGGGTTAAACCTTCCCCTTTGTGCTACGCCGGGTGTACCGCTGTAGAAAAAATTATTTACCTGTGTACCGTCAATAAAGATCTTACTTTCAGTTGCCGTACCACCTCTTACAAACAAGCCCTCGCTTTCGCCCACCTGCTGGGCACCTGGCAGCGATTTAAAGGCCGCTGTTACGTCGCCGTTGGCACTTGGAGTGGTTACCACATCAATATCGGTTAAAACAGCTCCTTTCTTCTTATCGCTTGCTTCAAATGAGCCTGTTGAAATTACAACAGCTTTTAGCTCGGTTACCAGTTCCTTCAAAGTAGCAGAAATTGTAATATCTATAGTACCAATGGTTAGTTTTTGTTCAAAAGTTCTGTAACCGGACGAGCTGGCCTCAAGAACCTGCTCACCCTTTTCGGTGGTGGTAAAAGAGAAGTTACCCAGCGAATCTGTGGTGGCTCCGTCATATGTATTTTTTAATACTATACTAACGCCAGCCAACGGTTTGTTCTTATTATCCAACGCTTTACCGCTGATTTTAACCTGGGCATTTGCCGAAAAAATCAACACCGTAAGCAGTAAAGTAAACCAATTTTTCATCCTTCTAAATTTTACACAAACGTAAAGTAGTTTATTTTATAAACCAAATATTTTGCAGAAATAATTTTTTCTTAACCTTGCATTTTGCAGTATTCTTCTCTCCAAAATTGGTTTGTAATACACTGATTATCATCACTTTAAAACTCTTCTTTGGTTGCCCGCCCCGGCCTTTATTAAACGCATAACTTATCAACATCGCTCAAAATATATTTTTTTATGTGGCCTTAAATTGTAATTTAGCAATAGAATTTAATGGGTTAGTAAGTATAAAGGGCTATCAGAAATGATAGCCCTTTTACTTTTCAGTCGTTACCAAAATTGGTTTGTAATTTTAAAATATCGTACAACCATACCTAAAATATTTTCTACTTCATTTTTTGTGATAATGATCCGCAAACTGATTTTATAAATCTAAAATTTTCAATTTCAAATCCTCCGTTAACTTTACAACATGAGTAAAACTAAGTCGGCATTTTTTTGCCAGAGCTGTGGCTATGAAAGTGCAAAGTGGTTAGGCAAATGCCCAAGCTGTAATAACTGGAACACTTTTGTGGAAGAGGTAATTGTTAAAGGCAGCGATAAAAAAGAAAAAGATGAATGGGCAGATTATAAAAGAGATGGAAAAATAAAAACCATTTCCATCAACGAAGTAAGCAGTGCCGAAGAAAAAAGAATTCTTACCCAGGACACAGAATTAAATCGTGTGCTTGGTGGTGGTATTGTAATGGGTAGCATTGTTCTGGTTGCCGGCGAACCGGGTATTGGAAAGTCTACGTTGTTTTTACAAATTGGTTTGCAACTGAAAGATGTGGTTACATTATATATAAGTGGAGAAGAGAGTGAGCAGCAGATTAAAATGCGTGCCGACAGAGTGGGTATTAAAAGCGAGAACTTTTATTTACTTACCGAAACTGATACTAAAACTATTTTCCAGGAAGTAAAAAAATTAAAACCACAATTAGTTATTGTTGATTCTATACAAACATTACAATCTCCCTTTGTAGAGAGCGGGCCGGGCAGCATCAGCCAGATAAGAGAAACGGCTGCAGAACTGCAACGGTTTGCAAAAGAAACCAATACCCCGGTTTTTTTAATTGGCCATATTACCAAGGATGGCAATATAGCGGGGCCCAAAATTTTAGAACATATGGTGGATACGGTATTACAGTTTGAAGGCGACCGCCATTATGCGTATCGTATTTTAAGAACTTTAAAAAACCGTTTTGGCTCTACTGCAGAGTTAGGTATTTACGAAATGACCGGTGATGGCATGAGAGCAGTAACCAACCCCAGCGAAATTTTAATTACCCAAAAAGAAGATGCACTCAGTGGTATTGCCATTGCTGCCACTATTGAAGGTATGCGGCCATTGCTGATTGAAACACAGGCATTGGTTACGCAAAGTGTGTATGGTACGCCGCAACGTACTGTAAGTGGTTTCGATCTGCGCCGCTTACAATTATTATTAGCCGTGCTTGAAAAACGTGGTGGCTTTCATTTTGGAGTAAAAGATGTGTTTGTAAATATTGCCGGCGGTTTAAAGATTGAAGACCCTTCTATTGATCTCGCTATTGTATGTGCATTGCTCAGCAGCTATGAAGATGTGCCACTGCCGCAACTGATCTGCTTTGCCGGTGAAGTTGGATTGAGTGGAGAGATAAGAGCCGTTAACAGAATTGAACAACGCATTGCTGAAGCAGAAAAATTAGGCTTTGAAAAAATTATTGTAAGTAAGTACAATGCTAAAAGTTTACCCAAACAAAAAACTAATATTGAGATTGTGGCGTTGGGGAAAGTGGAGGAAGTGTATCAGTATTTGTTTTGATAAACTTGAGGAGGGCATGCCATGTATTTAAGCAAAATACTCAACATAAAATGCAGATGTATTTCATTGAACATTGAGCATTGAAAATTGAATATTGAAAATTATTTTCTTCAACCCGAGACTTAAGTTTATGCAATCTTTAAAAAACATACTCTCCTCTACCCTTCACCTTTTCTACCCACATGTATGCACGGGTTGCGGCAGCGATTTACTGGAGGACAATAATCTACTCTGTTTACATTGCATCAACGATCTGCCACACACTGATTTTGCTCAATTTAATAATAACCCGGTAGAAAAAATATTCTGGGGGCGTATACCGGTTACTGCCGCACACAGCCAGTTTTATTTTGCCAAAGAAACTTTATTGCAGCATCTTATTCATCAACTGAAATATAAAAATAATACCGCCATTGGTTTTTATTTAGGCGAATTGATGGGCACCAGTTTACTCCAAAGCAAACGTTTTAACAATATTGACTACCTGGTTCCGTTACCACTTTATCCGGATAAAGAACGTAAAAGAGGTTATAACCAGGCTGCAATAATCTGCAATGGCGTTTCTGAGGTTATGAATGTGCCGGTTTTAAAAGACAATATTATCCGACAGCGTTTTACCGAAACACAAACCCGTAAACATCGTACAGAAAGATGGGAGAATGTGGAAGGAAGCTTTGTAGTTAGAGATCCGGCAATTGTAAAAGGTAAAAATATTTTGCTGGTAGATGATGTGGTAACCACCGGCGCTACTTTGGAAGCCTGTGGCAGCGTATTACTGCAAACAGAAGGTGTAAAATTATATATTGCCACATTAGCACACGCTGCTAAATAGTTTTGGTTTAAATTTGAATTATGAATAAATCCCGGGCTTTCTGCTTTTTGCTTTCTGCTTTTTGCTTTTTGCTTTCTTCCTGCAAAAAAGATTCCTTCATTACCAGTGCAGAAGCCAGGCTTACTATTACCGCAGATTCTTTAAAATACGATACTGTTTTCACCACCACCGGCTCTATCACCAAATCGTTTAAGATCATTAATGAAAACAGCCAGAAGCTGAGATTAAGTAAAGTAAAATTAATGGGCGGCACTGCATCTGCCTTTAAAATAAATGTAAATGGCACCGCTGCTACAGAATTAAATAATATAGAAATTGAAGCCAATGATAGCATCTATGTTTTTGCATCGGTAACCATTAACCCTAATGCTGCCAATCTTCCTTTTATTGTAAGCGACAGTATTTTAATTAACTACAATGGTAACGACCGTTTTGTACAATTACAGGCTTACGGGCAGAATGCTATTTATCTTACCAATAAAGTAATTACTGGCAATGTAACCTGGACCAACACTTTACCATTTGTAATTTTAAAAAGCCTGCGCATTGATACCACGGCAGCATTAACCATTCAGCCGGGCACAAAAATTTACAGCCATGCTGATGCTCCTTTTATTGTAGATGGCACACTTATTATCAATGGCACAAAAAACAATGAAGTGGTTTTTGCTGGCGACCGCCTTGATAATGAATATAAAGACCTGCCGGCAGGATGGCCCGGTATTTATTTCCGTGGCAACAGTAAAAACAATGTGTTGAAATTTGCAGTTATTAAAAATGCCTACCAGGCCGTAGTTGCAACAAGCCCGTCGGTGAATACCAACCCGAAACTTATTTTGCAACAATGTATTATTGACAATGCTTACGATGCCGGTGTGCTGGCAGCCAATACAAGCATTTATGCCAATAATAGTTTAATCAGCAATTGCGGCAGTAATATTGCTTTAATATATGGCGGCGAATATAATTTTACCCATTGCACGGTGGCCAGTTTTTCAAATCTGTACCTCCTGCACAAAAACCCGGTGTTAACAGTGAGTAATTTTGCAACACAGGGCGGTGCTACTGTTACAGCCAATTTAAACGCCACATTCCGTAACTGTATATTTTGGGCCGATACCGGCTTTGTAAATAATGAAGTAGTGGTAAACAAACAAGGCAGCAATACCTTTAATGTGCTTTTTGAAAAGAATTTATACCGGGTGCAAAGTGACCCTGCCAACAGCACTTTAACAGGCAATATTAAAAATCAGTATCCTCAATTCGACAGTATTGATATCAGTAAACGCATCTACGATTTCCGGATCACCAAAACCAATGCTGCCCCCGGAATCAATAAAGGCATAGCTACAGGTTTTACAAAAGACCTGGATGATGGCAACCGAAACGTTGGTTTACCCGATTTAGGTTGTTATGAAAAACAGTAACCACACATTATTTTTTATAAGCGGTACTGCTGCAGAACCAAATTGGCAGTAAAATTGCACGAACAATATTTTAAAAAATGTGTTATTTAAAAAGTAAACTTTAAAAATTATGATAAAACTATTAACTGTTGCTGCCGCACTTGCCTGTGCCACGCAATTCAATAACAGCACTCCAAACACAAATGCACCTGAAACCAATGTTATGGTAGCAGCAAAATCTATTTATGAGTTTAAAGTAGAGGCGTTGGATGGCGGCACTATCGATTTTGCAAAATACAAAGGCAAAAAAATACTGGTAGTGAATACGGCTTCCAAATGTGGTTATACACCACAATATGAAGGCCTGGAAAAATTGTACGAAAAGTATAAAGATAAATTAGTGATCGTAGGTTTTCCTGCCAACAATTTTGGCGGACAGGAACCAGGCACCAACACAGAAATAAAAGAATTCTGCAA
This sequence comes from Ferruginibacter profundus, assembly GCF_054783275.1. Taxonomy (NCBI): domain Bacteria; kingdom Pseudomonadati; phylum Bacteroidota; class Chitinophagia; order Chitinophagales; family Chitinophagaceae; genus Ferruginibacter; species Ferruginibacter profundus. The sequence continues at coordinate 1,619,576 of NZ_BAAGQW010000002.1, forward strand.
AAAGAATTACGGGGTTACATTTCCTATGGCAGCAAAAGTTTCTGTAAAAGGCGATGATACTGCTCCTATTTTTAAATGGTTGTGCAGCAAAAGTGAAAACGGTGTTTTAGATGCTGAGATCAAATGGAATTTTGGTAAGTTTTTACTGGATGAAAACGGGCATTTAATTACTTATTTCCCAAGTAAGGTTGAGCCGATGAGCGAAGAGCTGACAAGTAAGTTATAATAAGTGCAAACAATAATTTTCAAATCCGAAGTTTTAAAAGCTTCGGATTTTTTTTAATTTATTTTAGAGTATGAAAATTTATATTCTCATTTTACTCTTGATTCTTACCTCTGTTTCCTTTGCGCAAATTACTAAAAGCGGTACTTATACTTATAACTACTGCGATATGGAATACAATAAATGTATGGTAAGTGTAAAATAAAAATTAAAGGCAATAAAATCTGGATATACGCTCCGGCAAATCTTACAGGTATTAAAGAAGGTGAATTGTACGAAAGCGGAACATTACACAAAGACCGAACAGGCAAGTGGATAATTACCCCACATTCTTTAAAAGAAAAAACAACGCCAGCTTTAACCGATGATGGCCCGCCATTATGGATAGATCTAAAAAAAACGTTTCTGGACATTTTAGACAATTCATTTCCATCTGCTCTTCTTTATCTTTGCACCTCATGCAATTCCACTCCATCACCGGCCAAAAAGATACCAAAGAACAATTGGTACAAATGATTCAGCACAATCGCCTGAGCCATGCTTTATTATTTTTAGGTAAAGAAGGCAGCGGCGCTTTGCAACTGGCCATGGCTTTTGCACAATATATTGTTTGCGAAAAAGTAAACGGTAAATCGTCAATAGCGAATCGCCAAGCGTCAGCCGGAGCTTCATTATTTGGAGAACCAGAGCCAGAAGTGCAGGCAGCAAACGAGCAACCAACAACGTACAACGACAGTTGCGGTGAATGTGCAGCCTGTAAAAAAGCTACCGAATTAATTCATCCTGATATACATTTCAGTTACCCGGTTATTACAAAAAAGGCGGGAGAAAAACCCATCAGTGCCGATTTTATAAAGGAGTGGCGGGAGTTTGTGGTGCAAAGTCCTTATGGCAATGTATACGATTGGTTACAATTTATTGGTGCCGAAAACAAGCAGGGTAATATCACCGCAACAGAATGCAATGATATTAACCGCACCATGAGCCTGAAAAGTTTTGAAAGTGAATATAAGATCCTCATTATGTGGAAACCCGAGTTTTTGGGTAAAGAGGGCAATAAATTATTAAAACTGATTGAGGAACCACCACCCAATACCTTATTTCTTTTTGTGGCAGAAAGCGAAGAGCAGATACTCCCTACCATTTTATCACGAACACAGTTGGTAAAAATTCCACTGCTCACCAATTTAGAGGTGGAAGCCGCCCTGGAATTAAAAGAAGGTATTAACATAGAAAAAGCGGGGCAGATTGCCGCTTTGGCCGAAGGTAATTACCGGGAAGCCCTGCAATTATTGCAACATGCCGAAGACGATTGGCAGGCTATGTTAAGGGATTGGCTGAACGCAATTTTAAAAACCGGGCCTGTAGCGCAGGTAAAATGGATTGACGAAACTGCCAAACTGGGCCGGGAAAAACAAAAACAATTCCTCAAATATTTTATTCATTTGCTGGAACAGGCGGTACGGTTAAGGGCTTTGGGCGACTCGGATAATACACAACAGACTGCTGACCATGATTTTGCGTTGCGCCTGAACAAGATCTGTGGCATTGGCCAGCAGGAGGCCATTATCAACGAACTGGACAAGGCCAGCTACTACATTGAAAGAAATGCTAATGCAAAAATGCTCTTCCATGCCCTTTCTATCAGGTTATACCACATTATTAGCAACAAATCAGTAATTTTGGTGAATTGAGGAATTTGAACAGGGGAACAGACAATTACTAGGAACGATTATTTTGTCATCAACATATAATCTTTGATCAACATCGTTGTGTCACTCACTTGTACGGCATACCATTTTTGAGCTGTACCTGCCGAATAGAAATATATAGTTGAAGAGTGCGACGCCAATGCTGCCGATAGTAATTCTTCTGCCCGGGTCAAAAAAAATTTCCTCCTTATTTTTTAACTAACACTTAATTGTTGTCTATATGGGATGTGGAAGTGGAGGATGCGGCACAAAAGATGGTGCACCAGGTGGCTGCCAGAGTCATGGCAGTTGCAGCACCGGCGGTTGCAACCGAATGAATGTACACGACTGGCTGGCAAATTTACCTTTCAGCGACCCTGAAAGCAGTTGCCGCATTATTGAAGTGAGTTTTAATAATGGCAGCCGCAAAGATTTCTTTAAAAATAATACCCTGCATTTTTACGAAAAAGGAGATATGATTGCTGTGGAAGGCATCAGTGGGTTTGATGTAGGCGCTGTAAATATGACCGGCGAGTTGGTGCGTTTACAGATGAAGAAAAGGAATGTGGATGAGAAAAGCCCGGATATTAAAAAAGTATTGCGCCGTGCCAACGAAACCGACATTGCAAAAATGAAGGAAACCAAGGCCAGGGAAGCGCAGGTATTGATACGCAGCCGTGCAATGGCCCGCCAGCTGAATTTAGAAATGAAAATGGCAGAAGTGGAAATACAGGCCGATGGCCGCAAAGCCACTTTCTTTTATATTGCTGATGACAGGGTGGATTTTCGTGAGTTGATAAAATTATATGCGGCCGAGTTTAAAGTAAAAGTAGAAATGCGCCAGATCGGCGCCCGCCAGGAAGCCGGCAAAGTGGGTGGTATCGGCAGTTGCGGAAGGGAATTGTGTTGCAGCAGCTGGTTAACTGATTTTAAAAGTGTAAATACTAACGCCGCCCGTTACCAGAATTTAAGCATTAATCAAACCAAATTAAGCGGACAATGCGGCCGTTTAAAATGTTGTTTGAATTATGAACTGGATACTTATATGGATGCCTTACAGTTTTTTCCTGACGATGCAGATATGCTGGAAATGGAAAGAAGCCGTGCTTTTTTAGTAAAGAAGGATATTTTTAAAAACCTGATGTGGTATACAATGCCCGACAGTAATAAACAATATCCGTTAACGATTGAAAGGGTTAAAAAAATTAAAGAATTAAACAGGCAGGGTGTACGCCCTGCAGACCTGGAACCTGTGGAAATAGTGACCAGTAAACCAAAAGATATTGAACCGGTGTATGCAGATGTGGTGGGGCAGATCAGTTTAAAGAGCCTGGAAAAAACCAGCCGCAAAAGAAGAGAGAACGAACGTGGGCAGCAAGGTGGCAACAGGCAGGGAGGCAACAGGCAAGGCGATAACAGGCAACAGGGAATGGGCAACAGGCCACAAGGCGGCGGACAACAAGGAAACAGGCCGCAACAAGGGGGCGGTGGTAACCAGCAAAACAGGGGTGGCCAAAATCAGCAACGACCAAACCAGCCACAACAACAAAGGCCTAATCAACCCGGGGGAAGACCACCACAAGGTGGCGGACAACAAAACAGGCCACAGCAAAGGCCGCCACAAAACCGTGGACCACAAAGACCTAACCCGAATCAGCAAAGGCCCAATCCCAATAATAATAGCGGAGAAAATAAATAATTATACAGTAACGCCGGCTTAAAACCGGCGTTTTTATTTACGGCACATAAATGTAGTCTACCGGTTTTCGTTATTCCATTTAAAATTATCTTCTTTTATTTTCCAGATAAAGCCATCTAAAATATAGTGCGTTATTTGTGGCAATGCCAGTAAGGGCACAATAAAACTCAAAGCCTTATTGCTGATATTTACTGCAGGCCAATTGCTGAAATTAAATACCAGGCTATGTTCTTTCCAAACCATAAAATCCCATAACCCTTCTTCTACAAAAGCAAATAAAAAAATCAATGCCAGGAAAATAAGAATACCGTATTTACTAAACACTATTTTAAGAAAGCGATTACCTTTTTGCGGTTGCTGATAATTCTTTCTTCCATAGATCCATATCAAAGCCATATAAGGTATACCATGACTTACTACATTTAAAATAGTGAATGCCATATCACCATTAAAATACACAATACCAAAATACCAGGATACTAACGTGCCCGTTACAACCGCCAGTTTTGGTATATTGATCCTACGGCTTTTTGCGTACCCATAAATTTCTTTGGCAATAAATACCAACACCGTAATAAAGTACAACACCGTTAAAATGTTAAGTATTGTATTGGCATTAAAATAAACGAAGTCGTTGTCGGTAAACCAATTAAAATTTCTCGGGCCTTTTAAATGCCAGTAGGCAACCGGGTAAATAGTGGCATAATAAATGGTAACCGTATCTACCAGTTTAGCATATCGCCCGGTAATTTCTTTACGGCTATATACCCTCATAAATCCATATTGCTGCCGTATAAAATGAAAGACCGCAACATAAGCCAGCAACCTCCAGAAGAAAATACTACTGATAGAATAGGCCATTACACCTGCTATAAAACCAACAAATGGAATGGCTGATAAAATAAAGCGTTGCTTTTTAAAAGCACCGGCATCAAAGTATGTGCGGAACAAAGTGGTGTACACATGTGCCACATCAATCAGTAAAATTAAAATTACCCAACCGGCATCGGGCATGGCTTTTACATCCCGGAATAGCTGTGGAAAAAGAAAAATAATGAGCAGGCTTACAAACGGGGGCAGCAGAATAAACAACACATCAATGGTCCGGTTACCTATCCAGGGTTGTTGTTTCATAATGTAATAATTTATATTGCTGCAATTACTTTTTTAGCGGCTTGCAAGCCCTGGTAAAATGCTTCTTCAAAAATAGATATCCCTGCAATATCGGTGTGTGCAAAATGAATTTTATTGTTGATGGATGCTGCCATTTCATGCCTTGCATTGCCGGATATAAAACCGGGCAAAGGCTGAATCATGGCATGCCCCCAGACCATGACATTAATTTCCTCTGTTTGTGTTTCAATGTCTTCATGTATCCTTTTCAGATCATTAAAAATTATCTCAGTCCAGTCGGCATGTTTTTTTTCCTGCGCCTGTTTTCTTTCTGTTACCGCATCGGTGCTGCACAGTGGCAGATAATAAGTAAGGTTACGTTTATTTTTATACAGTTGTAATTGCTGGTGGGTAGCATCAATGTAACCCAAAGAGGCTGTATCATATACTACATTATCCCAGGATATTGGTGCGCCTTCTTTTTGTTTCAGTTCGTTGGTTGTAATATTCGCTACCATCCATGGGGAATAACTAAAATTATTTTTTACAATGCCTGTTCTGGTTTCATCATGTAATAACCGGCTGGCAACAAATTGCGGTGTGGCAACAATGCATTGATCTGCTTCAATGGCAATGTATTGTTGTGTTACCACATCAAAATACTCTACTACCACTTTATCATCCTGCGGTATAATTCCAGTAGCCAGGCAATTGGTTTTAGTCTGAGGCTCACATAAGGCTTTTAATTTGTTCACTAAAAATCCATTTCCTTCGGGCCAGGTAATTACATCACTGTATGTACCATTCACAGCTTTACCTTTTCTTGCAGCAAAATAATGTATGCCTGCCCATGCGCTGATGTTGTGGTAGGCTGTACCAAAATCATCTTTAGTACAATAGTTGACATAGTTGTGTAAATAAGAACTTGTAAATCCGTTTTTCAGCAACCATTCTTTCATGGTGATCAAATCAAGCGTTGTATAATCTGCATCTTTACTGGATTCGTTAACCGGTATTGCAAATGCATCTTTACCATCAGTACCCACGGCATACCGGTAAGTATTCATTTTTTTTAAGAACATATCTATCTGCGAAAGTTCTGCACCAGGTACGCCAAAATGAGGGATGAGCCCATCCTGCCATCGCCCATTGATGAATAATCTTTCTTCAGGATCAAAACATAAATATTCTTCTTTGTATTCAGGTATTTTATCTGCTCCTGTATTTTTTACAATACCACAATCCGATAAAAAATCAATGTATTCGGTAAGATTATTATTGGGTATAGGAACATAGTGTGCCCCCCATGGAAATGCAGATATTTCATTGGCCCCGCTTTTTGCATTGCCGCCAACTTCTTTTTCCAGGTCGAGTAAAATAAAATCGGTAATGTTATTGGCCTGCAAATACCTTGCTGCAGATAAACCGCTGATGCCACCTCCTATTATCACCACTTTTTTTTGAACCCTTGCAGTTATGGTATTATTTTTTGCTTGCCTGAGTAAATGGCCGATGTTTGAAGCAGCCCCGATGATCGTTCCTTTTACAATATGCTTTTTTGTATTACAGGCTGTTGCAGCTGTAGTGATTGCAGTGGCCCCTAAAACAGTTTGTATAAATTGTTTCCTGTTCATTTTTTAATCCAGGTATTTATCCCACTCTTCTTCAAAGTAACCTACCAGCACCTGGTTATTCAATTTATTTACCGGTATGGGTTTATTGTATTGCATGTCTTGCGGGAAAACAAACATTTGCGGAATAACCGCATCATTTAAATATTTTAATCCTGCCGGGTATGCTGCAAACCAATGCAGGTTGGGATTAATGCTGGCAATGATATACCCCCATTCGCCAAAAGAAGGTACATAATTATGATAAGGCTTTGTAAAAAAGCCTGCAGCCTGAATGGTGTTGTTAATGCACCAGAAACTTTTTGGCGCTACATAAGGTGACGTACTTTGAATAACCGCTACGCCATCAGGATTAAGTACTTTTTTTAAAAGTGCATAAAACATGGTGCTGTATAATTTACCAATAGAAAAATTAGAAGGGTCAGGAAAATCTACCACCACGGCATCAAATTTTTCCGTGTTCCTGGTCAGCCATAAAAAAGCATCTTCATTTTGTACCTGTACTTTTTTATTGAGCAATGATCCGTTATTTAAATGCACCAATACTTCCTGTGTTGAAAATAATTTCGTCATGGCTGCATCAAGGTCTACCAGTTTAATTTTTTCAACAGAGGGATATTTTAATATTTCTCTTACCGCCAAGCCATCTCCTCCACCCAAAACCAGTACACTTTTTAAGCCGGCAACAGATGACAATGCCGGGTGTACCAGCGCTTCATGATAACGATATTCATCTGCAGTACTGAACTGCAGGTTGCCATTTAAATGCAATCGTAATTCCCTTTTATTTTTTGTGATCACAATGCGTTGATAAGGAGATGAAGTGGCATACACTATATTATCTCTATAGGTAAGGCTTTCGCTGTAAGACATAATGTTATCTGAAAACACAAATGCCGCTACTTCTACCAGTAGTAATATAATCGCTATGGCTTTCAGGCTTACGGCCTGTTTTATCTGGCTGGCAAAATAATGGGCCAGGTACCAGCCAACGCCAATATTAATGATACCAAAAAATAACGAAGTTCTTATCAAACCCAAATGAGGTACCAGCACTAAAGGAAAAACAACAGAGGCCAGTAATGCGCCAATATAATCAAAGGAAAAAACTTTACTTACCAGGTCTTTAAATTCAATCTTGTCTTTCAGTATACGCATCAGCAACGGAATTTCCAGCCCCACTAAAATACCGGTTACCAACACCATTAAATACAGCACTACCCTGAAAGAAACCACCAACGGGAATAATAAAAATAATAAGGCAGAACTGAAGCCACCGATCAAACCAATGAGCAATTCTATTTTAATGAACCATCTTAAAATATCGTTATTAAAATACCTGGAAAAAAAAGACCCGATACCCATGGCAAATAAATAGGTGCCGATGATAGTGCTGAATTGTGTAACGCTATCACCAAGCAGGTAACTGGCCAGGGTACCCGCTACCAATTCATAAATTAAACCGCAGGTGGCAATACAAAATACTGCAATCAGCAATATCCACTGGGCGCTGCTTTCTTTTTTTATCATGGTATTAATGTATGGCCGAAGCAATAATTATAGCAACTGCCAGCATAAAAAAACCAGCTAAAATAGCAAGGGCAACATTTTTATTTTCCAGTATCTCTTTACGCAAATTATGCCGGGGCGTTAATATTTCTAACAGCACAAAGGATACTGCCAGTATTGCTATGCCTAAAAAAGCATATAAAAGAGAGTTGATGATGGGCTGTGTCATATATAAAAGTTTTATTTGTGGCTGCCTGGACCGCTGCTGCTCCATTGCTGCTGGTTACTAAAAGAAAACATTCTTCTTCCTGTAATATCACAAAAAAGCAGCAGTGATGTTACTGCAAGAAAGGTTACAATAAACCACCGGAATGGAAACAATGGTGATCGGTTTTTAAAAAAATTAAAATTCATTTTGTATGTCATTTTAATTGTCTGTGTAATTAGAATAAGGACTGTCCTGCCACCTGCTTTTTTCTGTATACTGGTTTCGGATATAGTTAATCACCGGCCACAGCAATAACAGGAAAATGGCAAACCAAAGATTTCTGTAGGCCGCTACATCGTAAATTACTTTTGCGCTAAAGCTGTTTAATTTTACAGCAGAATTTGTTTCCCTTGCCCCTTCCATCTCCAGGAAATATTTGCCGGCAGGTACGTTAGTAATATAAGCGGTTTCGTCATGGCTGCCTTCCGTCCAGTTTTCGCCATCTGTATAGCCGTAATAATACTCAATACCCTGTTCCATTGTATATTCTTTGCCTGTTTCCACATTTACCAGGGTTGCACTCAATTCAAACCAGCTGTTACTCACCGGCGATGATATATCAAATTGCACATTGCTCCGCCATTTATTCAGTACAAACTTTTCGGTAACGATTTTTATTTTATCGGCTGAATCCGGAAAATAATAAGTATTCTGCGCCAGGATTTTATTTTGTTTATTACCCGACGATATCATGAACACCAGCAATAAACCTAAAATACCCAACGCACTCATCAATACTAATTTTTTTATGTTGATGTAACCGGTAGGCTGCACTGCACCTACCCCAATCCGGTATGGCATGGCATTATCAATAGCAAAAGCTTTTTTTATTTCTTTAGGCGCAATATGTTGGCCCCAAAACCAGCTGATCCCTTCTTTACTATCTTTTTCTCTTATCCAAATCTCCGGTGGCGAAATGTATTCTTTCACCATGGTGTTTTTATTATCAAAAGCATTGTAGGGAAATTCGCCACGGGCTTCTATCACCGTATAAGAGTAAGAGTTATACAAATGAAAAGATTCGTTATCAAATTCAAAAGTTTTAGTATTCTCGTTTAATATTACCGGCGCTGCAAGGGTTTCCTTTACATATATCCAGTGCCCGTTGAACTCACTTAAAAAAGCAAAACCGTATGTGGGGTTAAATAAAACATATTCCCTCCATTTGGCTTTATAGGCATTTTGTTCCTGCTTTTTGGTATATCCCACCACCCGGTAGTTTATATTTTTAATAATACCATTGGCGCCTAAGGGCAGTAAGCTAGTAAAGGTGTTCTTATTATTTTTTCCTTTATCGATCAATCTCTTTTTTTCTATGCTGTAAAAAGTACCGCAATCATTACAGGTACAGCTTTGAGCCAACGGATAAGTGCTGATGACTATTTCTTTAGCACATTGCGGGCATTTTAATTGTATGCCATAGGGATTTTTCTCCTGTATATTTTCCAGCTTAAGATCGTCAAATGAAGTGGGATTATTACTAAAGGTCTCGGTTGTTTTATCGCCCCATTTAAATAGTGTAAAAAGTTTTCCGCTTTCGCCATCGTATTCATATACATCAAAATAGGTGCTGAAATTTTTGAGGCACAACTCTCCTTCCACTTCCCAGTAAAAAGTGCTGCTTTTTTTTTGAAACTGGTAATCCGTATTGATCACTACCTGCCCTACCTTATTACTGCCGAGATCACTGTCTTTAATAACCGCCTGTTTGTCTTCCAGCAAAATGGAATACAGGCCATAGCCCTCTGCTAAAAATCCGGTGGCACCATCCTTAAAAACAATACACCAATAACTAAAAAAAGATTCCTCAAACCAAACCCCCATTTTTCCCAATATCCTGAACTGCCTGCCCTCCCATTGGCCTGTAGTGCCGGGTTTTAGCTGGTAGCCTTTTACAGTAACATTATTTAATCCTTCGGCAACTGTTAACTGGTTATCTTTTTTTACTAACACTGCACCACAGGTACATTCTTTAATATTGGATGCCGGGTATTCAAACGCCAGCATGGCATTACATTTCGGGCATTGTAATATAGTACGCAGGTCGCTCATCAGCGGGTTATTGTTTGTACAGATAAAACAATAGCATCAAAGTAGGCGGTGATACTTTCAAAAAGTGCCTGCACCGTGTCGTCATTGGTCTTTTTAAAATTACTCAGGTAAACATCCACATTTACCAGCCGGTGCTCAGGCCAGGTATGTATAGAAATATGGCTTTCGCTGAGGCAGACCACTGCAGTAAAGCCTTCGGGGGAAAAATCATGGTATACTTCGCCTAATTTAAACAGCTGGTAATTGTCAACCAAATGGTCGATGAGATCTTTAAAACCGGCATAATGCTTTATAAGCTCAGCCTTACCAGGTTGCAGGGTAGCAATAAGATGTTTACCGGGTTTATATTCCATTACGGTAAAAATAGATAATCCCAATAAATTTACCCGTGTTTTCTATCATGTTTTCTAAGCATTATATTTTGTACTTTCGCAATTGAAATAAATATTCATATTTCAATTCTCAGGTAATCCAGTAGTACATGTCTATTACAGTCAGCAACCTTTCTAAAATTTACGGCGCTCAAAAAGCGGTTAATAACATTTCCTTTACCATCAATAAAGGAGAGATCGTTGGTTTCCTGGGGCCTAACGGAGCCGGGAAATCCACCACCATGAAGATTATTACCGGCTACCTTAAGGCAGATGGCGGCAATGCAGTGGTGTGCGGCATTACGGTAGACGAAAACAGCAACGAAACCAAAAAGAAGATCGGTTACCTGCCCGAAGCCAATCCTTTGTACTACGATATGTTTGTGAGAGAGTACCTGGAGTTTGTGGGCAATGTACATAAAGTGGATAATCTTAAACAACAGATTGAAACAGTGATAGCTACTGTTGGTTTGCAGATAGAAGCCAATAAAAAGATAGGGCAGTTAAGCAAGGGCTATAAACAACGTGTAGGCTTAGCCGCTGCGCTGATACACAACCCCGATGTATTGATATTAGATGAACCTACCAGCGGCCTTGACCCTAACCAGATAGTAGAAATTAGAGAAGTGATAAAGGAACTGGGTAAAAATAAAACCGTGTTGTTCTCTTCGCATATCATGCAGGAAGTGGAAGCTATTTGCGACAGGGTGATCATTATTAACAAAGGGAATATTGTGGCAGATGATAAATTAAGCAATCTTCAAAAAAACAATTCCGGTATCCATGTGGTACAGGTACAGTTTAAAGAAAATGTGCCGGCAGATGTGTTACAGTCTATACAAGACGTAACCGGTATCAGCCAGTCCTCAGCTTCTGATTTTCAACTTTCAACAAAAAATCCCGAAAGTATTAGAAAACAATTAATGGAACTGAGTTTGCGGAACAACTGGAACATTGTTTCTTTGCAAAGTGAAAATAACAGCCTGGAAGAAGTATTCAGGAATTTGACTTCAAATAATAATTAAAAAATCAAACAACAAAGAAAATGAGCTACATCGCCTCCATTCATGCCCGTCAGATATTAGACAGCCGTGGAAATCCAACAGTAGAAGTTGACATCTTAACAGAGAACGAACATTTGGGCCGTGCCGCTGTGCCGAGTGGTGCCAGTACGGGTATTCATGAAGCGGTGGAGTTAAGGGACAATAATAAAAAACTGTATGGTGGTAAAGGTGTTTTAAAAGCGGTGAAAAATGTAAATACAGTTATTGCAGATAATTTATTAGGATGGGATGTAGCTGACCAAACCGGTATTGACGCTGCACTGCAGGCTTTGGATGGCACTGCCAACAAAGGAAAATTAGGTGCCAATGCAATGCTTGCCGTTAGTATGGCAGTTGCAAAAGCTGCTGCATTGGAAGCTAACCTTCCCTTGTACCGTTATATTGGGGGGACCAATGCAAAAATTTTACCCATACCGATGATGAACATCTTAAACGGTGGTGCACATGCGGATAATAAGATCGACTTCCAGGAATTTATGGTAATGCCTGTTGGCGCTACTTCTTTCAGCGAAGGCTTACGTTGGGGTGTTGAGATTTTTCATGCCTTAAAAACTGTATTAAAGAAAAAAGGCTTCAGCACTAACGTAGGTGATGAAGGTGGCTTTGCTCCCAATATACAAAGTAATGAAGAGGCTATTGAAACCGTATTGACTGCAATACAGGCCGCAGGTTTTAAAACCGGTTCTCAGATCACTATTGCTATGGATGCTGCCAACAGTGAATTGTGGGACAGCAAAAAGAAAAAATATGTTTTCCATAAAAGCTCAGGAAAAGAAATGACCAGCGAACAACTGGTGAATTTCTGGGCCAGCTGGGTAAAACAATATCCCATCTGCAGTATCGAAGATGGTATGGCCGAAGATGACTGGAAAGGATGGAAAATGCTGACCGAAGCAGTAGGTAAAAAATGCCAGCTGGTAGGTGATGATCTTTTTGTAACCAACGTTACAAGACTGGAAAGAGGCATCAATGAAGGTATTGCAAACGGCTTATTGGTGAAAGTAAACCAGATTGGTACTATTACAGAAACTATCAATGCGGTAAGTATGGCACAACAGGGTGGTTACAATACCATCATGAGCCATCGCAGCGGCGAAACTGAAGATACCACTATTGCTGACCTGGCTGTTGCATTAAACTGCGGACAAATCAAGACCGGTTCTGCATCCCGTACCGACCGTATGGCTAAGTATAACCAGCTGATCCGTATTGAAGAAATGTTGGGCGAAAGCGGCATTTATCCAAAAGGAAAGATTAAATTTGGACAGTAGCTTATAGCGGATGGTTCATAGTTCATGGAAATGCATTGTTTTACCATGAACCATTAACTATGAACCATCAACTTTTTCAACTATAACTAAATGAAATTACTTGCTCACATACCATCCTGGCTAAAAAATAAGTACCTGATTGCGGGTACGGCTTTCTTAGTCTGGATTTTTTTCTTTGATCCAAAAGATATTCCTTCTACTATCAATAGAATAGAGACTTACAGCAAGTTGCAAAAAAATGAGCAACACATGACTAAATTGATTGTGGAAACCAGTAAAGACCGTAATTTATTGAAGACCAACTCCCAAACGATTGAAAAATATGCCCGGGAGAACTATATGATGAAAAAAGATAATGAAGATCTGTTCATAATAAATACCCCCTCAGAAAGCAAATAATTTTGCGCTAAAATACAATATCGCCGTAAAAATACCGTTTATGTAAACGGATAATGGATATTTAATTTTTTAACACAAGCCACATTTGCTATGCACAATTTTACCCCGGAAGATCTATTACAGTATTTGTACAAGGAAACTTCCCCAGCGCAAACAGCCGAAATAAAGGCTGCTTTGGAAAATGACTGGAGTCTTCGTGAAAAATTTGAAGAGATCACTGCTGCTCAAAGCCAGCTGGAAACTTTAAAGATGTCACCTAGCCAACAAACGATCGACAATATTTTGAATTATGCCGAAAAAGCTGTCAGCGAACTTTCTGCATCAGTTTAAGATCGTCCCGTTTTTAACGTAATTTAGTTCCCCCGACAGATGTAGGGGGATTTTTTTTATGACCAGGAAGGAACGTTACCAGTTTGTAATTGACTATTTTTTAGCGCATGCGCCCAATGCAGAAACGGAATTATTATTTGATAGTCCTTTTCAATTGTTAGTGGCCGTAATTTTATCTGCACAGTGTACAGATAAAAGAGTTAATCTTACCACACCTTTTATTTTTGAAAAATACCCTACTGCGGAAGCTTTAAGCAAGGCCAGTTTTGAAGAATTATTCCCATTTATCAAAAGCATCTCTTACCCCAATAATAAAACCAGGCACCTTATTGGCATGGCCAATATGCTATTGGAAAAATTTAATGGCGAAGTGCCCATGACGGTGGACGAGCTGGTACAGTTACCCGGTGTGGGAAGAAAGACAGCCAATGTAATTACTTCGGTAATAGATCAGCAACCCAATATGGCAGTGGATACGCATGTATTCAGGGTGAGTGCAAGAATCGGGCTTACCACCAATGCCAAAACTCCGTTGGCAGCCGAAAAACAATTAATTGAAAATTTTCCGGCGGAATATGTGTACAAAGCGCATCATTGGTTAATATTACATGGCAGGTATGTTTGTACCGCCAGGAACCCCAAATGCAGCGAATGTGGTTTAAAAACTGCCTGTAAATTTGTCCGCATTAAAAAAAAATCAGATATTCAATTGTGAAATTCCAGGTATCCTCTTAAAATAACCCCATTTTTCACAAACAGGAAACCTTATTTCATGAAAAGAATTACCCCATTTTTGGGCATTGCCATTGTATTGGTATGCTCGTGTACACCTGTATTGGCACAACGACCTGATTTTTCTGAAGATCCTTATTATTACAGCAAATTCACTCTTGAAGTGGGGGCATCCCTTGGCGTAATGAATTGCCTTACCGATTTAGGTGGCGGCAAAGGAGCAGGTAAAAATTTTATTAAAGACGTGAATGTTGGCTACAGTCAACCCCAGGGGAGCATATTCACAAGTGTGGTGTACCGCAATGCCGTGGCACTAAGAACAGAAGCGGTATGGGGCATTGTAAAAGCAAGTGATGCGGTGCTTAAAAATGTAAAGGAATCTACTTCCGGCAGGTACGACCGTAACCTGAATTTCAGAAGTACCATTTTTGAAATGTCGCTGGTAGCAGAAATTCATCCCCGATTTTTTAAATTGTATTCGCAAAATGAAAAATTGCCCCGGTTATCACCCTACCTGTTGGGGGGCATTGGTTATTTTGTATTTAACCCCAGGGCTAAGTACGACAGTGCCTGGGTAGACCTGAGGCCATTGAGTACCGAAGGCCAGGGTTTTGCAGAATACCCGGACAGGAAGATCTATAAATTAAAGCAAATTAATTTTCCTGTGGGTGCCGGTATAAAGTATAAAATTGCAAATGGTGTTAATTTTAGTGCCGAGTTTGTTTACCGCATTTTAATGACCGATTATTTAGATGATGTGAGTACCACTTATATCGACAAAAGCTTATTTGCGAAATATTTAGATGGCGAAAAGCTGGCACAGGCACTAAAATTATATAACCGGCAAAATGAAATCAATCCGGCGCATGCTACCAATATCGGCGACATCCGGGGCAATCCTAAAAAGAATGATGCCTATTTCTCAATGAATTTTAAAATCGGCTTTATTTTCTAAACAGCTTTGCAACAGCGGTAAAATAGCTATACCAAGCAGCGTATACTTAATATTAAGTATCCTGAAATTTGTAAACAATTATCCGCTACCTGAATTTTTATTGCGGAATAATCGCTTTATTTGTATCTTAATCTATATCCCTTTGAAGTATCTCCCCCAACCGCCAAAATTAATATTAATACAAAAGGATATTTATGTACATGAAAAGACTGGCTTCAGTTACCGCACTCATTTTATTATTGCTTTGTTCTGCTCAAAAAACTTCGGCTCAATATTATTTTTACGATAATAACTACTACGATAATCCTGTGGTGTACGAAATGGGGGCATCTGTTGGTGTGATGAATTGCCTTACTGACCTGGGTGGTAAAAAGGGAATTGGTAAAAAATTTATTAAAGATCTGAATTTTGGAAATACGCAGTTTGCCGGCGGTCTTTTTTTAAATGCCCTGTATAAAAATGCAGTGGCAATAAGGCTGGAAGGTACTTTTGGACAGGTAAAAGCATACGATAGCATTTTAAAATCGGTAAAGACCTCTACCAACGGCCGGTACGAACGTAACCTGAGCTTCAGGAGTAATATCACTGAGTTCTCAGTACTGGCAGAAATTCATCCTTTATTCATTTTTAAAAAGTATGATGAAAACAGCACGGTGCCAAGATGTTCTCCTTATTTGGCAGCAGGTATTGGTTTTTATTCCTTTAACCCACAGGCTAAATTATTAAACCGCTGGGTTGACCTTCAGCCGCTAAGCACGGAAGGGCAAGGCTTTGCTGAATACCCTAACAGAAAACCTTACTCCTTACACCAGGTAAATATTCCCGTTGGTGTTGGCGCTAAATACGAACTGTCTCCTATGATAAATTTAAGAGCAGAAATTTTGTACCGCATTTTAAGTACTGATTATTTAGATGATGTAAGTACCAGTTACGTTGACCCGAATTTATTTGCCAATTATTTTACCGGCACCAAATTAACCAACGCTTTATTGCTGAACGACCGCCAGTACGAATTGGACCCCACACATATTACCGGCGACGGAGACCAGAGAGGTAATTCAAAAAACAATGATGCCTATTTTACTTTTAACCTTAAAGTAAGTTTGGTATTGGGCAGAGAGAAGAGATCGCATTAAGAAGAAGATAATTTTAATAAAAAAAGTCCTGGAAATTTCCCGGACTTTTTTTATTACTTGAAAAGTAATATGTTATCTCAGCAACAATACCGTTCCCTGTTTCTGAATCACTTGTTTGTTGCTTGTTTTGGTATAAGTTACCATCCACACATAAGCACCCATATTTAGTAAAGTGCCTTTTAGTGTACCATCCCAACCTTCCAGTGGATCTTTGCTGATATAAATTTTTTCGCCATAGCGGTTAAGAATGGTCATGGTGTAATCCTGCATATCGCAGGCATGTAGCGGACGGAAATTATCGTTCACTCCGTCACTATTAGGTGTAAACGCATTTGGTAATAATAAAGCGCAGGGGCAGGCTTCAAAAACAATATTCATTGATGCTGTATCTCTGCCACAACCATTTTGTGCTGTTATACGGTACAGGCCGGTGGTGGTTGCGGTAAACAGTCCTCCCACCGATCCATCCTGCCATTTATAATCCGGCGCATTGGCCTTCGGTTGAATAATAAATGTTTCGCCACGGCATAAGGTGGTATCTTTTGGTAACCCCAGTTGCAGGGTATCATTAAACACCACGTATAAACTGTCTTTAAATACACAGTGGCCAACCGTTGCCGTTACTGCATAAAAGCCGGGTTTATACACAAAGTAAGTAGATTGATTGGTATTATTCTGATCATCTCTTTGTGCAGGTATAGATTCCCATTTATAAATACCGGTACCAAAATCAGCATCCAGCACCAGTGTATTTCCCTGGCAAAGTGCGGTATCGTTAAAATTCAATTGCTTGTTGCCACGATAGCGTACGATCATTGTATCTACCACTTCGCATTGTTTGCCAATAGTAACAAAAGCCCAGTAACGGCCCTGGCTGTTTATGGTAATGGTGGAATCCATGTCGATATTATACAATACCGCATCATTTACATTTAAACCTTTGCTGCTCCAGGCATAACCTGTAGCACCGGTAACATGGGCCGTTAAATTGAAGATTTCCTTGGGGCATAGTAATGTATCAGGCCCCAGCTTAAAAGCAGGTGCTGCGTAATTACTAAAACTTATATTAACGGTATCACTGTATGCACCGCATCCTGCCACATCAACATTTACAATGTATTGCCCACCAGGTGCAATAACAGGAATTTGCGATTGGGTATAACTCAATACTGTTCCATTTAAGCGCCATTGGTAGGTTGCATTTTCACTTGATGCATCTAATGTCAGTTGCTCGCCCTGGCACAGTATATGATCCCTTCCCAAATCAAGATCGGGTTCTCTGGTGAAAAAGACACCAATAGTATCTGTTACTTCACAACCATTTATTTTTACCGTATAAGTACCCGATTTTTTTACTGCCAGTACCGGGCCTATTGTAGCAGTATCATCATTCCACTCGTATAAGGCATTGGGTATAATGGGTGCGTTGAGTATGTAGGTTCCCGTATCGCCGCATAAAAAAACATCGGGACCAAAATTATAGGTAACAGGCAATACAAAATTAATAGTATCAGTAAGATCAATGGTTCCTGCGCCGCCATCTACCACATGCAGCGTAACAATATAGGTACCCGGTGTATTGTAAATGTGCGAAGGCTGTTGTATATCTTTTGCCGTATTCAATAACCCACTTGCCGTATCTCCAAAATTCCAGAGAATGGTGGACGGAAATTGCGCCGTTTCAAAAGCCGTGGAATTAAATGTTACAGCACTGCCTGCACAACTACTGCTATGCTGAATAGCATAAACCATTTGTGCTGCACTTCTTTCAGTTATAAAAAATGAAGAGCAAAAGAATATGATGCAAAGAAAACGCTTCATGGGTTTATTTTAAGTACAGTTGTAAAGGCTTTGAGTTCAATAATTTATCCTTTTACTTTTAACATTGGCCGCACCTGCTGCAGCGCACCGTTTTGCAATCTTGCATAGTACACACCTGTTGGTAGTAACGGTGCATTAAAAGTTACAGTATAAGTACCTGCGGTTGCATATTCCTGGTCAATCAATGTGGCAATTCTTTTACCTGCGGTATCAAATATCTGTACCAGGGTATGGCCACCCGTTGTTTTAAAAGTAATTTTGGTGGAATTACCAAATGGATTGGGGTAATTGATAATCAGGTTATCGCCCAGGTTATTCAACTCCTGCATATCCATATTACAGGCCGTAGATTTTATCACCGGCAGGTATTGATAATTTTTCAGCAATACACTATCCACATCCTGTGGCGGCAAACAAAACCAATCTCTTAAAATAGTAGAGTATACCGAACGGAAATCATATTGCATCGGTACGTTATCTACAGCCTGGCCTGTTACCGGCATAGAAGGATTTTTACCGAGTATCCCCTGCTTTACGCTATCGCCAAATAAAAATACCGGTTGTGCGGCACCGTGATCTGTACCTAAACTACCATTACTTTGCATACGCCTTCCAAATTCAGAAAACGTCATACCCAACACTTTTTGAGAAACGCCTAAAAATTTAAGGTCTTTTGTAAATGCTGTAATGGCTTCTGAAACCTGCTTTAATAAGCCAGCATGATTTCCGGTAAGCGGATTGCCACCGTTTACCTGGCCTGCATGCGTATCAAAACCACCCATGCCTACCATGTAAATTTTTGTTTTCAACCCGCCCGCTACCAATTTTGCCACTGCTTTTAATTGTGCTGCCAGGTAATTATCCGCAGGATATGCTGATTGCTGTGTTACTTTGTCTGCTGCTTTTTTAATTACCTCTGCATATTTATTGGTTTGCTTTGCAATAGTGCGCAGGTAGGTTAACTCCACGCCACTTGGTGTATTGGGTGTTGGGTCCTGTATAGCATCAATTAAATTATAAAAATTAAGGCTCTCATCAATAGCTAATGCATCAAATCCTGTAGGGCTTAAGAATACCGGAGACAATACGGAACCGATCTGTAATGCCAGCGGATCGGGCATGGTGTCATTTGGAAAACCTACGGGATAATTAGGATACTGATGATTGAGGTATCTGCCTGCCCATCCGGTAGATAAATATTGTTCCGCATCAGCACCTGTTAACCAGATATCCATTGAACGAAAATGCGAACCGTTTGCAGATGGATAACCCACCGCCTGGATAGCGCACAATTTTTCTTCGTTATACATTTGCTGCATACCGGTTAATGACGGATGCAATCCTGATTTAAGATTATTATTTAATGCCAGCACTTTATTTTCAGGTATAGCAATGTTGGGGCGGATGCGATTATAATCACTATAAAATTCTAAAGGGATAATGGTATTCAATCCGTCATTACCTCCGGCTAATTGAATCAGCACGAGTACATGATCATTATCGGCACCACTAAGTGATTGTAAAAATGCAGAGTTGCCAAATGCTTTTACCGATAAGCTACCTAACAGAGATGGCAATACTGCACCTTGTATACTTCGTTTTAAAAAGGATCTTCTTTGCATAGAATGGAATTGGATGGTTTAACACAAATGATATTCCGGCAGGTTCATAATATATTTATAGAATGATCTTAACCGGCTTAGTACAATTGCTTTTGTACCCGGGTTACTGGTATCTACTTTATAGGCATCCCAGGCATTGGTCCAGTAATAATCCTGCAGCTGGCCACTTAGTAAAATAGATCGCTTGATAAATTCTTTTGCACTTTCGGATAATGGATAACGCAATAAAATTTCCAGCGATTGATTGATCAGCAAATTAGGATCACCGGGATTGTTCAACTGATCTGCAAATGCGATCGGGTCAATCACTATGGTTTGATTATTGTTCATGATACCATCTGCAATCATCCTGTCGGTAAAAATATTACGGCGGGTATAGGTAGAAGAGTTTACCCATAATTCGTGAAAAGCCGGTTCCTGGTAATAAGCATACCAGCCTGCTACTTCAGGTATGGCACCCAGCTCCTGCTGCATTTCGCTGGCCTCATTTTGTATACTTTGCCATACGGCATAAGTAGCTTCGTTATTAGCGGCATCTGGCATTACCACATTGTATTCATTACACAGGTCAATTACAAAATCCAGCGGACTTTTAATTACGCAGGCTGAAGAATATACCAGGTCGTAAAAATGTTTACTCTTAAACAGCGTAGACAATACCGGTTGAATAGCATAATTATTATTCCTGAAAATTTGTGCCAGTGGTGTTATCACTGTTTGCTCGATGCTGCTGTCAATTTTATAATAAATAAAAAAGCGATAAATTTTTCTGCAGATATGTTTGGATAATTCTTCCTGCGAAAAGATCATATCCAGTAATGCATCTACTTCAGCAGCACCGTTAACACCACTATACCCGGTAATTATTTTATTACTGTAAAAAGAAGAAAATTCCTTGTTGGTAGCATCATGTTTTCCGGCGTCAAAAAAATACGTAAAAGTGGTCGGGCTTACGGTATGGCCTGTAAGTACCAATGCTGCAGCTTTCACATCATCTTCAGTATATTTTGAATTGGGGCCTTTACCAACGGTGTATAACTCCTGCAGTTCTCTTGCATAGTTTTCGTTGGGGGAGCCTTTTACATTACTATCGCCATTTAAAAAATATAACATGGCAGGATCCAATGTAATGGCCTTAGCCATTGTTTTAAAATTACCTAATGCATGCTGCCGCAGGGTTAAATAATGATCGTACCAGAACCTGGCTTTTATTTTATCGCCTGAGTTATTAATGTTGGTAGCAAAATGATTATGCCAGAACACGGTTAATTTTTCGTGAATAGAACGGGAAGGTTGTACCGCCTGGCCCAGCCACCATGTTTTTAAAGAATCAATGCGGTGTTTATTTAATTCTGTATCGGCAAGGCTGATACCTGTGTTGATCCATGTTTGCCATAAAGCAACACCGGTGGGATCGGTATAACCATTAACATTGTAATTATTAAGCGGCACAGAAGACGGAGCTGCAGTTGGTTGTAATAATTCATCAACTGCCTGTGATAAAGTTCTTGTTTTAAAATACTGAATATCCTTTTGCTTTGCACCAAATAAGGTTCGCTTTAACAGGTGTACGATCTGGGGCGTATCCCAGGTGCCGGAATATTCCTGCAAGCCTTCAGTTAAAGGGCCCTGCATTTTTTTTGCAGCAGGATGCAATTGTTGTTTTGCAACAGGAGTTTTAGTCAGCAGCGTTTCATTCATAAACGGATAGTGGTTTAACAGCTATAAAAAATATCAAACAGGGTTAATACAATCTTATAAAAAGGCTTTGCTATAAATCATCCAGGGAATCAAAATCCAGGAAACGTGTTTTGCATTGCGCTGAATTGGTAAGGGCAGTTCTGTGTTATTACTCTTTAACAAATAATTTGCCAAAGATTTTTTTATTCTAAAAAACTGGTAGAAAATTTTCCTTCCGCTAATAATAAGGTTTTTGTTTTGGTAGAATTACTAACCTTAATCGTAAAATTACCTTCCGCAATACCTTGTTTTATTTTTTGCAATTTTGTAAGTGTTACTTTATTGGAAGTATCACTTACATTATTAGCATAAGTAACACCCAATGAATCGGTATAGCTGGCAAATATTTCATTACCCTTGTATGTTCTTACACTATCACCTGTAACCCTGATTATTAAATTGTTTTTACGTACAATGCTATCAGGTAATTTTCCTTCAATAGCGGTAGTAAATAAAGTGCCTACATTTTCTTTTCTTGCTGTTGTTACTGAAAGCATTACAGGTATTGTGTCTTGCTTAAAACTGATATAGGATGATTTAATTTCCGGTTCCGGCAGCGGCACCAATGTATCCTGTTTGGTACAGGAGATAAAAAAAATAAGGGCTGATAAAAAAATGCATTGCAGCGAAGTATTTTTCATAGTCAGTTGTTGGGATAAAAGGTTTAAGGATTTTGATATAGCAATATCAATGCCATTTTTATTTAATTTAATAATCTGACCACTTAAATAAAATTATATGCCTTATATGCCCAGATGGTAAAATTCACTATATAGGCATATAAGGCATTTTAGGAAATGAAAACGCCTCAATTTAAAATTGAGGCGTTTTACTACATCTTTATGTTGAGATGATTACAATAGTTTTTTTATTGCATCTACCAGTTCGCCTTTTGTAATAGGCACACCCATTATTTTATTATAGCCCTTTGCATCTACAAAATAAACATCACGGATGATTTTTATCAACTGGCCATTATTAATTTCCGGTATTAAAACAGTATCGAAGTTTTTGAGTATATCGCCCAGGTTTTTAGGGAAAGGGCGAACATAACGCAGGTGAGCATGGCTTACTTCCAATCCTTCATCCTGCAATTCTTTGCAGGCACTTTTGATTGAACCGTAGGTACTGCCCCAGCCCAATACCAACACTTTTCCTTTGTCCGGGCCACTGTCTAATTTTTGTTCAGGAATATAATTAGCAATAAGATCCACTTTAGCCTGGCGTGTTTTAACCATGTGCTGGTGGTTGTCGCTGTCATAGCTGATATTACCGGTGCCATCCTGTTTTTCCAAACCACCTACCCTATGTTCAAGGCCCGGTGTACCGGGGATGGCCCAGGGCCTTACTAGTTTTTCATCACGCTGGTAAGGCATAAATTTACTATCGGTGATATCATTAGCTGTTGTAAAATGAACTTTTATTTCCGGCAGGTCATCGCTCTTGGGAAATTTCCATGGCTCTGCGCCATTAGCGATATAGCCATCACTCAGGAACATTACCGGTGTCATGTGCTGTACAGCAATTCTTGCCGCTTCATATACAGCACTAAAACAATCGCTGGGTGTACTTGAAGCAATTACGGGCATAGGGCATTCGCCATTTCTTCCATAATAAGCCTGCATCAGGTCACTCTGTTCTGTTTTGGTAGGCAAGCCGGTTGATGGGCCACCACGCTGAATATTAATGATGAGCAAAGGAATTTCAAGCATCACTGCCAAACCCATTGCTTCTGCTTTTAATGCAATACCTGGTCCGCTGCTTGTAGTTAAACCTAAACTACCGCCATAACTGGCACCAATAGCCGAAGTAATGGCTGCTATCTCATCTTCTGCCTGGAAGGTTTTTACTCCAAAGTTTTTATACCTGCTTAACTCATGCAAAATATCACTTGCAGGTGTGATAGGATAGCTGCCTAAGAATAATGGCAAACCACTTTTTTGTGACGCTGCAATCAGTCCATACGCTACTGCCTGGTTACCCATGATAGAACGGTAAGTACCCGGTTCCATTTTTGCTTTTTCAACAGTATATTTTGTGGTAAAGGTTTCGGTAGTATCGCCATAGTTATAACCAGCCTGCAATGCCTTTACATTACTTTCAAATATTTCCGGTTTTTTACCAAACTTATCTTTAATGAAGCTGATGGTATTCTCCATATCACGGTTGTACATCCAGTACAAAAAGCCCAGTACAAACATATTTTTTGCACGGTCTTTTTCCTTTACGCCCATGGTAATATCCTTCAATGCCTCACGGGTCATTTTAGTTACATCAATCTTTATCACTTCATAGTTACCCAGGCTGTTATCTTCCAAAGGATGTACACCTTCGGGATAATTGGCCAAACGCAAGTTCTTAGCATCAAAGCCATCTACATTGGCAATAATTTTACCGCCGGGTTTTAATCCTTTTAAATTAGCTTTTAATGCAGCGGCATTCATCGCTACCAATACATCACAGGCATCGCCGGGAGTAAATATCCTGTCGCTGCTAAAGCGCAACTGGTATCCGCTCACACCGGGCAGGGTACCTATCGGGGCACGTATCTCGGCAGGAAAATCAGGAAAGGTGGCCAGGTCAATACCCAGCATTGCGGTATTATTGGTAAACTGGTTGCCTGTAAGCTGCATACCATCGCCGCTATCGCCGGCAAATTTTATCACTACATCTTTAAGTACTTCTTCTTTATAGCTCATCGTTTTTTAAAATTGTGGTAGCGAAGTTACCGATTTTAAGCTTTTTAATTGCCTGATATTTATACAATTTTTCCGGCAACGTTCCCACAATTTGAAATTATTAAATTAGGTTTGCCCAAATTTTTTAGATGTACGACCTGCATGACTTTTTAGAGCCCGTTTTACTGAGTGCCATTAATGAAGATAATGGCTATAACGACGGACAATTTGCCAAACATATTGCTTTATATGACACCGAAATACCTGATATTACCGATGCAGATATTGTTTTGGTAGGCGTTACAGAAAGCAGGGGTGCCGGCATTTTCAATAACCTGCATTCGGCACCCGATGCCATCCGCAGGCAATTGTACCAGTTACATTTCTGGCATAAAGACATCAGCATTGCAGATATCGGCAATATTAAAACAGGCGCCACGCTGAATGATAGCTACGCCGCTGTAAAGACTGTACTAACAGAATTACTGCGACAAAATAAAACTGTAGTGATATTAGGTGGCTCACACGATATTACCCTGGCACAATACTTTGCCTATGTTGATTTAAAAAGAGTGGTGGAAGCCACCTGCATTGATGCCAATATCAACCTGCGTGGCGAAAGCCCCGAACGCAGCGAAAACTTTTTAATGGAAATGCTAACCGGCGAACCTAACCTGGTAAAGCATTACAATCATATCGGCTTTCAAAGTTATTTTGTGCATCCCCGTATGCTGGAAACAATGGATAAACTTCGTTTTGATTGTTTTCGTTTAGGAATGGCTAAAGAAGATATGGAAGAGATGGAACCCGTTTTACGTAATACCAATTTATTAAGCTTTGATATTTGTGCCATAAAGTATGGCGATTCGCCGGCTTCTGTACAAAGCCCCAATGGTTTTACCGGCGAAGAGGCTTGTATGCTTACCCGCTATGCAGGCATGAGCACCAACCTGAACAGTTTTGGTATTTATGGTTATCTGCCGCAGCATGATGTGAATGACCTTACCGCCAAACAAATTGCACAAATGCTCTGGTATTTTATTGATGGCAAAAACAGGGCTAAACAGGAAGCTGCTATTGAAGACCGTGGTAATTTTAATGAATACCATTGCCATTTTACCGAAACAGAAACTAATTTTTTACAAAGCAAAAAAACCGGCCGCTGGTGGATGCAGTTGCCTGATAAAAAATATATTGCCAGCAGTTATAAAGATTATATACAGGCCAGCCGCAATGAAATTCCGGAGCGATGGTTGAGGGCGCAGGAGAGAGGGTAGTTAGTTGGTTAATTAGTTTAGGGGTTTAGGGGTTTAGGGGTTTAGAAGTTTAGGGGGTTAGAAGTTTAGGGGTTTAGGGGTTTAGCGAAACCCTGTATTGCCTGGTGTGAGTGATACATCTTCAAACAAACTTTTTTGCATTTTCAATTTGTGCATCGCTGCCCATAACGATCATGCTTTGGCCGGGATTGACCTGGTAGGAAGATGATGGATTGATGGTATAGTGTCCCGCCGCATCTTTTATTCCCAAAATAGTGCAATTGGTTTTTTTCCACAGATCAAGTTCTGCTAAAGATATACTTTGCTGCGTTTTTAATTCTGCCACCCTGAAGTCGCTGTTGTTTTTTGTACTCATGATTGAGATAAGTTCCACCACATCGGGCAACAACACTAAGGTAGCCATATGAGCGCCGCCGATTTTATCGGGCATTATTACATTGCTGGCACCGGCGATCTTTAATTTTTTTATTGATGAATCCTGTGAGGCACGGCTGATGATGGTAACTTTTGGATTGAGTTGCTTAGCGGTGAGCACTACAAACAAATTATCCGCATCTACAGGCAAAGTGATGATGATGGCTTTGGCATTGCTGATGCCTGCCTCCAATAATACTTCATCTTTTGTGGCATCGCCTTTAATAAAATATTTTACTTCAAAAGGGAGGTCAGTCTCCAGGTCAACTTTTTCTTCCAGCACAACAAACGGGATTTTATTATCGTGTAATACCTGTGCACTTTCTTTTCCATTGCGACCAAAGCCGCAGATGATAACATGGTTCTGCAATTTCTGAATACTGTTTTCCATTTTGATCATTTTATATTTTTTCACCAATTCGGCATCAAAAAAATAACGGGATAATAAAGTGATGAAATAAGTAAATAAACCCAGGTTAACCAGGATGAGTATGATGGTGAACACCTGCCCTGCCTCACTTAAAGGCTTTACTTCATTAAAGCCCACCGATGCAATAGTGATCACCGTCATGAATAATGCATCCAGGAAATTGTACTGCTCTATCAGCATATAACCAATAGTGCCGGCCAGTATAAGGCTGTTGAGTAATAGCAGTGGCTGTAGTAGTCCTTTAAAGAGATAGAGTCGTTTCATTAAATGTATTGTAACAACGGCCGAAAATTATAACTTTAAAGCCAGATAAAAAAAGACATTGGTCATGGCTATTGCTGAAATACATTAATTTGCCCAACCGCTAACTGAAATACAATATAATGAGGTTACTGAATTTATTTGCTGCACTTATACTATACTGCGTTTTAAATGGCTGTTCTGTATCTAAACAAATAGCCAAACAGGCCGATATCATTTTATTAAAAGACTCGTCCGTCAGCACCGGGCATATTGGTATTTGCATTTACGAACCGGCTACCAATAAATACTGGTATAATTATGATGCTACTCATTATTTTATACCGGCCAGTAATACCAAACTGTTTACATTGTATGCAGGGATGAAATATCTGGGGGATAGTTTGGTGGGGTTGAGGTATCAAATTCAAAAGATGGGCTTGGAAACAATTACAGAAATAACACCAACCGGAGACCCCACTTTTTTACTTTCTGAATTCACTAATCAACCTGTGGTGGATTTTTTAAAGCAACAAAAGAAAATTGTTATCAACAGGTTACAATACTTAGCTCCGCTAGGAATGGGTTGGGCATGGGACGATTACCAGGAAACATTTATGGCGCCAAGAAGCACATTTCCAATGTATGGAGATGTAGTTAGAATAAAGTGGAATAATAAAGACAGTTTATCAATAGTTCCAAAATATTTTCACAAAGAAAGTGAAATGACTGATGCTTTTGATAGCGGTTTTAATCTGATTAAAAAATCCGGAAGCAATCATTTGATTTTTACTTCAGGAAATGATAAAAGCAAGAGCACCACTTTTGAATCAGATTTATTTACCGGCATTAAATTATTGGAAGACACTTTACCAAATTTAGATATTGCTTATACAAATGGATATTTAGTTTCCTTTGATAAAAAAGATAAAATCATCCACTCCCAACCCTCCGACTCTCTCTTTAAACCCATGATGCACCGCAGCGATAATTTTTTTGCTGAGCAAACCTTATTAATGGCCAGCAATGAGCACCTGGGTTATATGAATGATGAAGCCATTATTGATACCATTTTAAAGGCCGATTTAAAAGATGTACCACAACGCCCCAAATGGGTAGATGGCAGCGGGCTGAGCCGGTATAATTTATTTACCCCAAAAAGTTTTGTGTACATTTTAAATAAGATGCAACATGAATTTGGCTTAACAAGAATGAAAAGTATTTTAGCTACCGGTGGTGAAGGAACATTAGCAAACTATTTTAAAAAAGACGCCGGCTTTATCTACGCCAAAACGGGTACTTTAAGTAATAACTGTGCTTTAAGTGGTTATCTCATCACCAACAAAGGGAAATTGCTTATTTTTTCTATATTAGCTAATAATTACATAACCAGCGCTACTCCCGTACGCCGGGCGGCAGAGCGGTTTTTAGAAGGTATCCGTGAAAAATATTAAAATTTCCTGCCCCTCAGGCAACACATCCGAAACTGGCAGTATCTAACTTAAACAACACGAAAAACCAAATTACCCTTTAATCAAAAACGTTTGTTATGAAAAAAATTATTACACTATTGCTGGTCGTACTCTCAGCATTTAGTTTTTCATCCCGGGCTCAAACCACCACTTCCTGTAATGCTGATTTCAGCTTTCAGTTTGTAACGGGCAATACCGTAAAATTCACCCCTGTTCTTATTGGTGATTCTATCAATACCATGCATTACTGGCGTTTTGGTGATGGTAATGTGATCAATATTCCATTGCCTACACATACTTATGCCGCTGCAGGCACTTACAGCGTAACACATATCATGTTAAGAACAAATCCTAACGGTGTTATTGTATGTGCCGATTCAGTAATTAAGACGGTGGTTATTCAGCAAACCACTGCCTGTAACCTGCAGGCTTATTTTATATGGCATGCCGATTCCACCAACTGGAATACGATCTATTTTCAAAATCAATCTTTACCCAACGACGCCACTGATTCTATCCGCTGGAATTTTGGTGATGGTACACCGCCTGTTAATGGTTTAGTGGGTAATCTTTCTGCACCCACACATACGTACGCCAATGCAGGCGCATACAATGTTTGTATCCGTGTAAAGAAAAATAATAACACCGGCGGCACACCATGTGTTAGTGAAATATGCAAAACAGTTGTAGTTGCGCCGGTATGTAACCTGATAGCTAATTTTAACTGGACCAGCACTGCTGCCAGTCCGCTGGTAATTGCCTTTCATAATTTAAGTGCGCCATTAGCGGCGGCTGACTCTGTAAGATGGACATTTGGCGATGGCACGGTTTCTTATGATGTTAATCCAACGCACACTTATGCACAAGCAGGTACTTATACCGTTTGCTTAAGGGTGAAGAAAAATAATTTTCCACCAGGCACTACTCCTTGTGTAAGCGAAATCTGCAAAACAGTTGTAATAACTACTGCTTGTAATCTTGCAGCCAATTTCAGTTCTCAACCGGATAGCTTACATCCATTGCGCATTAAGTTTACTAACCTCAGCGTGGTATCCAATGCTTCTGATTCTGTTCGCTGGACCTTTGGTGACGGCACTTCTTTAAGTGGCTTACAAAGTGATCCTAATGTGGCCAACCCAACCCATGATTATGCACAAGCGGGCAATTACAATGTTTGCTTAAGGGTAAAAAGAAACCTCAACACTTCTACCACACCTTGTGTTGGTGAAATATGCAAAACAGTTGCAGTACTTTCCCCCTGCAGTATACCGGTAAGTTTTACCATGCACAGGGATTCCATTAATATCCGTAAGGTATATTTCAACAATACTACTATTGCTCCAACAGCCAGCGCTACTGCAGTATGGCATTTTGGAGATGGCACCACTGCCGCTACCTGGAATGCAGTACATGAGTATGCACAGGCCGGCACTTACAGGGTATGCTTAACTGTTACTTTTGCTCCAAACTGTGTAAAAGAAACCTGCGATACTGTAGTGATTCCAAACCCTGCGCCCAGCTGCATGGAACTTTCCAGGTTTACTTATGAAAAGTTCAGCACTGATGCACAGAAATATAAATTTACTCCCGATCATATTTTTAATGATGTAGTGTATACCTGGACCTTTGGTGATGGTACCGGCAGCCACGACCCGATCGCTATTCATCGTTACGCACAGCCAGGCGTGTACACTGCTTGCTTAACTGCATGGCGTGGGCCCAATTGCGCCAGCACTACCTGCAAAACAATTACGGTATTGCCACAGATCAATTGCGATAGTATTCACGTAACGTATACTTTCCAGAGAGATCCGTTTGTGCCTAACAAATTGTATTTCTATGCCAATGCCAACTTCCCGATACTGGATCAAACCTGGACGATAACAAAATTATCTCCGGCAACAACACCTCCGGTAATATTGCACCAGAACAATCCTATCTACGTATTTAATGATACTGGTTATTACAGGGTTTGCTTAAAAGCCATCACACTGGGTGGTTGTGTAAAAGAATTCTGCAGTGTTATCAGAATTGAGCATGTGGTAAGTAATGTTTGTGAATTACAGGCATTCCCTAATCCTGCCAGCAGCCTGGTAAATATAAATGTAACATTAACACAACCGGGTATGATAGATGCTTACATCTACAATACTTTAAATGTGCAGGTAAGAGAAAAACATCAGCAGGGTGTAACCGGTAATAACCTGGTTAGCTTTACTATCAATGACCTTGCCCCCGGTTTGTATACCATTAAAGTAGTGTATGGCGGCAAAACCTGTTATGCAAGGTTTACCAAACTCTAGCTCTCTGGTTTCATGATAATAGAAAAAGATCCTGCAGCATCGTCGTTGCAGGATCTTTTTTTAAACAACCCGTGGATAACGGCTGGTTAGATACAGGAGGTTAAAAATTTATAAATATATTCGCAGCAAATTAAACCCTGATGCCGGGCATTGCCTTATTACTTTCCTTAACCACCACCATAAGCAGTATCCTGCATCCGGCTGCAACATTACCGCTGCAAAAACCGGCAACTTTTACACCTGCAGAAAAAACAGTGCTGCACCAGTTGGGTGATAAGACCATTTCCTTTAAAGTGATACAATACGGTGAATCTGTCAGCACCTGCTGTGTTAATGTACATGACAATGAAGCTACAGCAGTACAGGCCGCACGTGCTATTCTAGAACGGGAAGGCGGGTTATTAATTAAGATCGACAATAATGCACAACGCCTGGTAAGTTTTTCATTTAAAGGTGTGCTATATACATTTGACCCCAACAGGATATTTTCTGCTTCAGGTATCAGGCTTACATTAACTGCCAAAGGAAAAATAAACCCATTGGCAATAACCGAAGTGGAAAAATTTGCTGCACATCTTTTGCAATTGATTCCCGATACTACTTCCTGCATTGTGGCGTTGCATAATAATACAGATGGTGATTATTCCGTTAAAAGTTACCAGGCTGGTGGTAAAAGACAGCATGATGCCAAACAGGTATATGCCGATGACTGGCAGGATGCAGATGATATTGCATTGACAACAGATGAAAATCTGTTTACTAAAATGTCGGCTCTTGGGTATAACAGTATTTTGCAGGACAATGTAAAAGTGGATAAGGACGGATCGCTGAGTGTGTATTATGGCGAACTGAATAAACGGTATATCAATATAGAAACGCAGTTTGGCAAAACAGTACAGTATAAGGAAATGCTGGGCAAGCTGCTGACTATTTTAGATAAAGAGAGAAAACCTGAGAACACCTATGTACCGATGGTTGATGTTGATTACTAAAGACCGTAGATTATTTTTTGTAACAGTGTCGAAAATTAAGCACTGAACATTTTTTTAAGCCAGCGGTGTAGCCAACGTACCGTTGCAAAAAACAAATCCTTCCATTGAAAGGATTAACTTACCGGCCAAACATTTTATCCAGCTCATCTTTTTTAAACTCTAAATAGACAGGCTTGCCATTGGGCGTGATATTTGGTGTGTTGCAATTAAAAAGATTTTCTATCAACACTTTCATTTCTTTATCGGTTAAACTTACACCGGCTTTAATTGATTGCTGTAACGCCAGTGAGCGTAATAGTTTTTCCCTCTTGCTGTATTTCAGATCGTTACTGAAATGTTTGTATTGCTCCAGCATTTTTTCTACCGCAACTTTTTCATTCCCATCTGTAACATCAGCAGGTGAACCCTGGATAACAAAAGTATTGTTACCAAAAGGTTCTAATAAATATCCAAGGTGATTCAGATCCGGTAATAATTCTTTAAGCAATACCGCATCAGTAACAGAAAGGTCTAAAGTGGCAGGAAATAAACTGCGCTGTGTGGCAATTGGTTTACCATCCACTGCGGCAATAAACTGTTCGTATAAAATTCTTTCGTGTGCATTTTGCTGGTGTACCAGGTAGTAGCCTTTGCTGGTTTGCAACACTATATAGCTATTGTGCAACTGCATTAAATTTTCAGTTGACAGTTGGTTGCTGTTAGTATGCAGCATTGATTGTGCTGCAACAGGTGTACCGCCACCTGCCAGTTGCCCGCTATCATCTGACAGCGTTTTTTCAGGCTCATAAAAATCTTTCCAATGCTTCAGTTCGCTTTTGCTTTCAATAAAATGGGATTGGTGTTTTTTAGTGAAGGTGCTGTATAAAGAAGATGATGTTGCAGTTGATTTTTTTTCTTCTGTAAAAGGTTTGCTTACCGCATCCAGTTGCTGAATGGAAACATCCAGGTCAAAATCCAATGTTGGTGTAATACTGAATTGTGCCAGCGCATGTTTTACCGCACTTTGCACAAAAGCGTATACAATCTTTTCGTCCTCAAATTTTATTTCCTGCTTGGTGGGATGTACGTTTATATCCAGTTGCGAGGGGTCCAGATCGATAAACAAAGCGTACATCGGAAAACTATCTTTGGCGATCATCGCATCAAATGCATTCATCAATGCATGATTTAAATAAGCGCTTTTTATAAAACGGTTGTTTACAAAAAAATACTGATCGCCTCTTGTCTTCTTTGCCGTTTCGGGTTTGCCCACAAAACCGTATATATTCATATAATCGGTATGTTCCTGTACACTTACCAGCCTGGCATTATAATTATTACCGAGTATCTGAACAATACGTTGTTTTAGAGTGCCTTTTTCCAAATGAAAAACTTCCTGTCCATTACTGTTAAGAGAAAAGAATACTTCGGGAAAAGCCATGGCCACTCTTATAAACTCGTCTACAATATGTCTTAATTCTGCAGGATTACTTTTTAAAAAATTCCTTCTTGCCGGCACATTGAAAAAAAGATTTTTCATGGCAATGCTGGTGCCGGTGGGTGCCGCAACAGGTTCCTGTTTTGTTACGATGCTGTTTTCAATTTCAAGATAAACACCGGTTTCATCTTCTGCTCTTTTGGTCTTTAATTCCACCTGCGCCACGGCAGCAATACTTGCCAGTGCTTCGCCCCTGAAGCCCATGGTTTTTATGCGGAATAAGTCTTCGATATTACTGATCTTGGAAGTAGCGTGGCGTTCAAAAGCCATACGAGCATCGGTTTCGCTCATGCCCTTGCCATTATCGATCACCTGTATCAACGATTTGCCGGCATCGTTGATGATGAGTTTAACTTCATCTGCACCGGCATCCACAGCGTTTTCCAGCAGCTCCTTTACAGCACTGGCCGGCCGCTGAATTACTTCACCTGCTGCAATCTGATTGGC
The DNA here is from genome assembly GCF_054783275.1 of Ferruginibacter profundus. Classification (NCBI taxonomy): domain Bacteria; kingdom Pseudomonadati; phylum Bacteroidota; class Chitinophagia; order Chitinophagales; family Chitinophagaceae; genus Ferruginibacter; species Ferruginibacter profundus. The sequence goes on from NZ_BAAGQW010000002.1 coordinate 1,652,933, forward strand.
AATGTTATCGGGTAATAATTGAATGATATCGGGCAAAAGTCCTCCTTTATTTAGTTGGCAAAAGTCGCAAAATTTTCTGACTAAATGGAGATAAAACTATACTAGTCCCAAATATCTGCAAAGCTTACTTCGGCTGTGCAATTATCATCGAAAGTAAAATTAAAGTTTTCCGGATTTAAAGCTACCGGTTGATAAGCACCATCTTCAAATTGATAAATCTCTGTCTTTTTAAAGTGGGGGTCAATTATAGGATAATATGTTAACTTTTGCAATTGATATAATTCCATCTTTTCTCCACGATCTTTTGCTGCAGTTGCCGGAGATAAAATCTCCACTACCAAAACCGGGGGAAAATCTAAATATTTTTTTTTCTATTTTATCGCAAACTACCAAAAGATCTGGCTGCACAACAGTATCTTCTGCAATTTTCCAATCGATAGGTATGTAAGCCTTGTACTTTTTGCAACCTTTTTTAATGCTGTTGTAAAAACCAATGCCAGATTTGCATTAATTGTTTGGTGCTGAGGCACGGGTGCAGGACTCATTGCATAAGGCATGCCTTCAATTAATTCCCATCTGCCTTCCCAAAGGCAATATTCATCGTAAGTATAATGTGGCCGGTATTTTCCAGCAATTGACATATAGTAAAGTTAAAAATATTTTTAAAAGCACCTCCTATTTAAAATGGCTGATATTTGTCTTTATTAAGTATTTTTATAGCTATGATCAAGCACTATTTATTATTCTTTTCCATTGTTTTATGCAGTAAATTTTCGATAGCACAAACCACAGCGGCCAACCGCTGGGCAGATAGTGTGTACAAAACCTTATCCGATGACGAACGCATTGCACAATTAATGGTAGTGCGTTTATCTACTTATGATGCCCGTACAAAGACCGTTACTTTTTTTGATTCCCTGGTTACCAGCCTGATCAAACAATATAATATCGGTGGCATCTGCGTTTTCCAGGGCAGCCCTGTTAAACAGGCAACCATCATCAACAATTTACAAGCCATTGCAAAAACGCCGATACTGATGTGTATAGATGCCGAATGGGGTGTGGGTATGCGAATGATCGATAGTGTATTGCCGTTGCCCAAACAGATGATGCTGGGTGCGGTGTCGGACGCAGGCATAGCTTATCAATATGGAAAAATTGTGGCGGAGCAATGTAAGAGAGTGGGTATACAGGTTAACTATGCTCCTGTTGTGGACGTTAATAATAATCCCAATAACCCTGTTATCAACGACAGAAGTTTTGGCGAAGACAAATATAAAGTGGCTTTATTCGGTGTTCAATACATGAAGGGCATGCAGGATAATGGTGTGATGGCTTGTGCCAAACATTTTCCGGGCCATGGTGATGTTGCGGTAGATTCGCACCTGGATTTACCGGTGATCAATAAATCGATGGCGCAATTAGACTCACTGGAATTATATCCTTTCAAAGAAATTTTTAAGGCTGGTATTGGCAGTGTGATGATAGCACATTTATCGGTTCCCTCAATTGACAATACGCCCAATAAACCCACTTCTATAAGCTTTAAAAATGTTACGGAATTAATGCGTAACGAAATAGGCTACCAGGGCTTAACTTTTACCGATGCCCTGGAAATGCAGGGAGTAAAAAAATATTATCCTGATGGCGCTGCCTCTGTAGAATCGTTAGTGGCGGGCAATGATATGTTATGCTTACCCGGCGATGTGCCCCTGGCAATTGAAAAAATTAAAGCCGCTATTAAAGCAAAAAAACTAAGCTGGGCAGCTATTGAATTGCATTGTAAAAAAGTATTGCTGGCAAAATACCAATACGGATTAACCGCATTACAACCTATCAATACTGATAACCTTACTAATGACCTCAACAGTAAGGTACCTGCCATGAGAAGGTTAATTGCAGAAAATGCATTGACGGTACTGAAAAAAACGGATGATATTTTTTTCCCCATGTTGCCGCCTGTTAAGCCTGTGGCAAACGAAGTAGCTTATGTAAGTATTGGCAACAGCAGCGACAATGGCTTTGCAAAACGTATGCGTAGTGATTATGCCGCAGACGTTTTCTATTTTAATTACTTGCAGGATGGTGCTGATAATATAAGGCTGGTTGATTCAATAAAGAAAGTGTACAAAAGAGTAATCATTGGCGTTCATAATTATAACCGTGCGCCTGCCAATAATTTCGGTATTTCAAAAGCTGCGGTTGACCTGGCAACAACATTGCAACAACAAACCAATGCCATCACTTTTGTTTTTGGTAATTGTTATGCTATAAAAAACTGGTGTGCCGCAAAAAATATAGTGGCTTGTTACGAAGATGATGATATAATACAAAATACGGCGATAGATTTATTGGAAGGAAAAATTGCTGCTAAAGGAAAATTACCGGTTACGGTTTGTGATGACTATCAATATGGCAGCGGCATTATTACATCCGGCTTTTTTTTACCCCACATCAATCCTGACGAAGCAGGGCTTGACCCGGTTAAATTGAACACGGTTGATTCTGTTGTAACCGATGCTATTGAAAAAGGTGCTACCCCCGGTGGTGTGGTATTGGTGGTAAAAGATGGCCGGATCGCTTACCACAAAGCTTATGGCCATTACACTTATGATAGCAAAGAGCCGGTACAGTTAGAGTCTATTTATGATATGGCCTCAGTTACAAAAATCTGTGCCACTACTATCAGCATCATGAAATTGTATGATGCCGGAAAAATTGATCTTAAAAAAACTTTAGGCGATTACCTGCCCTGGGTAAAGGGAAGCAATAAAGAGCATTTACTGATTGAGAATATTTTACTGCACCAGGCGGGCCTGGTTTCTTTTATCCCTTTTTATAAAGAAACTATTGATGCGGAAGGGAAGCCGTTAGCAAAATATTATTCCACTAAACAGACTGATTCTTTTAGCATACGTGTGGCGGAAAATTTATTTATGCGTAACGACTGGAGAGATACTATGTATAAAAGGATTTTGCAAAGTCCGTTAGGAGAAACCGGCAAATACATTTACAGCGATAATGATTTTATTTTCCTGGGCAAAGTAGTAGAAGCCGTAAGCGGATTACCATTGGATGAATATGCTAAACAGGAATTTTATAACCCATTAGGTTTAACTACTGCAGGTTTTAAACCAAGGGAACATTTTGCACTCAACAGGATAATACCTACCGAACAGGAAAAAACTTTTCGGCTGCAATTATTACGTGGCGATGTGCATGATCCGGGCGCATCCATGTTTGGGGGCGTATCGGGCCATGCAGGTTTATTCAGCAATGCTTACGACCTGGCGGTGATCATGCAAATGCTTTTGAATGATGGCACTTTTAACGGAAAAAAATATCTGAACAAGGAAACAGTTGCCCTGTTTACTGCTTACCACAGTACCATCAGCCGCCGTGGTTACGGTTTTGATAAACCTGAAAAAGATAATGCCAGCAGGCCGGAGCCCTACCCTTGTTTATCAGCATCGCCGCAAACCTTTGGCCATACCGGTTATACGGGCACTTGCGTATGGGCCGATCCTGCAAATAAGCTCATCTTTATTTTCTTAAGTAACCGTGTTAATCCTGATGGTGGCGATATCAATAAAAAATTATTGAACCTGAATGTGCGGCCAAAAATTCATGAAGCGATCTATAAAGCGTTGGGGTTGTAACTGGTCAAAGGTGAAAAATCAATAGCAGGTCAATATAGTTGCAGCAATATTTTTTTCAACTCATCCATTCTTTTCCATGGTATCTGGTGATCGGCGCCACGCAATGTATCTGCAGTAATTGATCTTGCATTCACCATCATCTTTGTACCGTATGCAATATTCTTTATAGGCACCCAGGTATCCTTATCGCCATGTACAAATAAAATATTACAGGTAACTTTTTTAAAATCTTCCTGCAAGGGCAGCAGGTCATTTTTAAGATAGAGCAATTCTGTATTGCTTGGACCGAATGCTCCGGGCAGTGCCCAATACATGGGCCTTACATTCATAATTTTCCGCCAGGTTTCTTTTGCTTCCTGGTTAATATCAATAGCTCCCGCAATAAGAATTACGGTGTTAAACAATTCCGGATTATCAGCAGCTAATTTTACTGCCACCGGTCCGCCCATACTATGGCCGGCTACATACATAGGTGCACTGGTTTTTAATTGCTGCAATACCGGTAAAATAATGTTGCATTGTTCCTGCAAATGCATGGCTTTACCAAAATCGCTATACCCAAAGCCCGGGCGGTCTATGGCTACGATGCGGAATTTTTTGCGCATGGATGAATCCCACATATACTTCATGTAATTCATCCAGCTGCCGGGGCTGCCGTGTATAAAAACCAATGTAGGTAAAGTATCCGGACCACAAACGGCATAATGCAAATGCCTTTTATTAATTACAGTATCATAAATAATAAGGGGAACTTGTTTAGATTTAAAGACACTGTAGGCTTTTTTATCGCTCCACCGGTTACGCATAATAAAACATTGGGCTAATAAAAGCCATACCGAAATTAAAGCCAAGCTGTAGGTTAATGTACGCCTCATAATTTTTTTAGAACGATGGGTAAGCATTTTTGTTACATTTATTCCACGAATTAAAAAACAATTACACGAATTAGCGGAAATAAATTAGTGTAATTCGATTTAATTAGTGTTATAGTTCTTCGGAGCTTTCAGGCAATCTATCATACTCCCCCTTCAATGCATAAAAGCCAAATATCATCAGGCCAATAGCAATTGGTGTAAATATGGTAATAATAATAACCCAGGGGATAGGCTTATTAATATCTTTTGTACCGGCACCAATATTATGAACGGCACCCATTACTAAAAAATAAATTACTACAGGAGCAATCACCAACCAAATAAAACCCATTATTCTTTTAAGCTGATTCATAAAAAATATTCCTGCCTTCCGGCAGGCAGGTTTAGTCGTTAATTTCTTTATCAATTTTATTATTCAGGTATAAAGTACCAATTACAAAACACAATGCCGCAACACCAATCGGATACCATAGGCCTACCAATGGATCGGTTGTAAATGTTGCCGATAACAAGGTAGCTATAAATGGCACCAGTCCGCCAAACACGCCATTACCAATATGATAAGGCAAGCTCATTGAAGTGTATCTTATTTTAGTAGGAAATAATTCCACCAGAAATGCTGCCACGGGCCCGTACACCATTGTTACAAAAATGATCATGATCCATACCAGCCCGATGAATTTCCATTTCAATCCGCTGGTAAGTACTTTATCTGAATAGGCCGGTTTTACATCCTTGCTGATCCATAAAAAACCCGATTGATCCTTATAATAACTTTTTACATCTCCGTTCTTTACCAATGCCCCGGTATCGGCATAGGTTTCTGTAAATTTTAACCCGCTGCTTAATTGCCACACACTTTTTACATGTGTAATAACTATTGTTTCATCATTTCGTTTTACGGTATCATATTTTACCGAAGGATTATTTTGCCCTTCAATATTTACATAGCGCATGCCTTCATTCCTGCTTTTCCATTCTGCTGCATTGGCATCGTTTAATAAAGTGCCAAATATAAACCTGTAAAAAATAACGCCTAATAACATTCCTGTAAGCATGATCCATTTTCTGCCGATCTTATCGCTTAATGCACCAAACACTAAAAAGAAGGGTGTAGCTAAACCGATAGCCCACAATAATATTTCCCTGTTCTGTACAAATTCTATCTTCACGGTATTCTCTAAAAAACTTTGTGCATAAAACTGCCCGGTATACCAGATAACACCCTGCCCCATCACTGCGCCAAACAAAGCCAGCAATACCATTTTGAAATTCGCTTTATGACCAAAACTTTCTTTTAAAGGGTTAACCGATGTTTTCTTTTCTGCTTTTAGTTTGGCAAACACCGGCGATTCATTCATTCTTAAACGGATATAAATAGAAACACCTACCAGCAAAATAGATATCCAGAAAGGATAGCGCCATCCGCCCCACTCTGCATTAAACTGTGCTTCTGTAAGCCTGCTTTTTACCAGCATAATTACCCCTAATGCCACAAACAAACCCAATGTAGCGGTGGTTTGTATCCATGCAGTAAAATAACCGCGGCGATGTGCTGGCGCATGCTCTGCCACATAAGTTGCAGCGCCACCATACTCGCCACCCAATGCTAAACCTTGTATTAATCTTAATAATAAAACCAGTAATGGTGCCGCCATACCAATGGCTTTATAAGAGGGCACCAGGCCAATCAAAAAAGTAGAACCGCCCATTAAAACCAGTGTTAATAAGAACGTATATTTTCTGCCGATCAGGTCACCCAATCTTCCAAACACCAATGCTCCAAAGGGACGTACCAAAAAGCCGGCAGCAAAAATAGCCAGTGTACTCAGCAGGGCTGCTGTTTCATTACCCTCAGGAAAAAATTGTGTAGAGATTGTTTTGGCCAGCATACCAAAAATGTAAAAATCATACCATTCAATTAATGTGCCCAGCGAAGAAGAGAAAATGACCTTACCTATTCCTTTTGTAGAATGCTCATTCATATAGTAAACAATTGTTAGGGAAAGATACTATGTTTTTAAAGTCAACTGTCCTGTAATGTAGGTTATGATAAAAAAAATGTACAAATTGTTTTTAAAGTACAATTAAATCAATTGGTATCTATAAATTTGAGCAAGATAAAAAAAAGAACATGTCATATCCTTATCAGATTGCTTCACTGGAACAATATCATGCTGATTATAAAAAAAGTGTAGACGACCCGGAAGGCTTTTGGGGAGCTGTTGCCGAAAATTTTGAATGGCGTAAAAAACATGATAAAGTTTTAGAGTGGAATTTTACCGAACCTAAAGTAGAATGGTTTAAAGGTGCTAAACTGAATATCACTGAAAACTGCATCGACCGCCATTTAAAAACCATGGCAGATAAACCTGCTATCATCTGGGAGCCTAATAACCCTGAAGAAAGAGTACGCATTGTTACCTATGCCCGTTTACATAAACGTGTGTGCCAGGTAGCACAGATGCTGGTGAACAATGGTGTAAAAAAAGGCGATCGTGTATGTATATACATGGGCATGGTACCCGAACTGGCTTATGCCATTTTAGGTTGCGCAAGAATTGGTGCCATACACAGCGTAATATTCGGTGGTTTTAGTGCGCAAAGTATTGCAGACAGGTTATACGATGCACAGGCCGAATTTATTATTACCTGCGATGGTGCGTACCGTGGCGCAAAAGATATTCCGCTTAAAAGTGTGATTGATGATGCATTGATAGGCAACCGTACTGTAAAAAAAGTTTTTGTATATACCCGTACAAGAATTCCGGTATCTATGCTTAAGGGACGGGACCTGTGGTGGGAAGATGAAATGGAATATGCCGAAACACAAGTGGAAAAAGATGGCGTGGTTTCTTTTCCGGCAGTGGAAATGGATGCAGAAGATCCTTTATTTATTTTATACACTTCGGGCAGTACCGGCAAACCAAAAGGTGTGGTGCATAGCAGTGCAGGTTATATGGTATGGACCAACTACACTTTTGTAAACGTGTTTCAATACCAGCCGGGCCAGGTACATTTTTGCACCGCAGATATAGGCTGGATCACCGGCCACAGTTATATTGTATATGGCCCTTTAAGTGCAGGTGGTACTTCATTAATGTTTGAAGGTGTTCCCACCTATCCTGATGCAGGAAGATTCTGGGATATTGTAGACAGGCATAAAGTAAATATTTTGTATACCGCCCCTACTGCTATAAGAAGCCTGATGGGTTTTGGTTTAGATCCATTAAAAGGAAAAGATCTGTCTTCTTTAAAAATATTAGGCACCGTTGGCGAACCCATCAATGAAGAAGCATGGCATTGGTACGACGAGCATATCGGTAAGAAAAAATGCCCGATAGTTGATACCTGGTGGCAGACAGAAAACGGAGGTGTGCTCATTTCAAATCTTGCCGGCATTACTCCATCAAAACCAAGCTGGGCTACTTTGCCAATGCCGGGTGTGCAACCCATTTTAGTAGATGAGAATGGAAAAGAAGTAACTGAAAAAGATGAGCATGGCATGCTGAAAGGAAACCTTTGCATTAAAGCGCCGTGGCCATCTATTTTAAGAACCACCTATGGCGATCATGAACGCTGCCGCCTCAACTATTTTGCAACTTATCCCAATTTATATTTCACCGGTGATGGTGCCTTAAAAGATGCGGATGGCAATTACAGGATCACAGGCAGGGTAGACGATGTATTAAATGTAAGCGGCCATCGTATTGGCACCGCAGAAGTGGAGAATGCCATTAACATGCATGCCGGTGTGGTGGAAAGTGCTGTAGTGGGTTATCCGCATGATATAAAAGGGCAAGGTATTTATGCCTATGTTATTTACGGGCACATGCATGGCGATGAAGAACATACCAAAAAAGATATTTTACAAACTGTAACAAGAGTGATTGGTGCCATTGCAAAACCAGATAAGATACAATTTGTATCGGGCCTGCCTAAAACAAGAAGTGGCAAGATCATGCGCCGCATACTGAGAAAAATTGCTGAAGGTGAAATGGCAAACCTGGGCGACACTTCTGCCTTATTAGATCCGGGTGTGGTGGAAGAAATTAAAAATGGTAAACTATAACCATGCTTTTGCTGTTGGGCTATATAACGCTGTATTTTTAAGGCTGCACACAATATGAAATATTATATCACTTGCTGTTTTGCGCTGGCTACTTTTATTAATACAGTAAATGCGCAAATGAAAAGTTGTTGTGAACCCGATGGTGTACAACTGGTTTCTGCTGTACCACAAACAAAGGGTACTTTAAAAATGGTGAAGATACTGGACAGCATCAGCAAACATGCTAATCCCGAAGATTTTTATGTGATGAATACGCAGCGTGCTGCCAACTACAGAAAAAAACTGGATACAGAAAAAGATCCCAACAAAAGGGTAAACCTCTACTTTCAATATTGTATTGAATCTTTAAATGCCGGCAATACCGAAGAAGCTATTAATGTGCTTAAACAGGTAATGTCTGCCATGGGTATTACCGGGCAGAATTTTACAGAGCAGTACAAACAGTTTTTTGATCAGCTGGCCATCAGCTATATGAGAAAAGGCGAACTGGAAAATTGCGCCGCCAATCACAATCCCCAAAGCTGCATTATTCCTATACAGGGAGAAGGAATACACAAATTAACTTATGGTTCAGAAGTAGCTATTGAATTGTATAAACTCATTCTTGCCAAATATCCTGATGACCTGCAATCAAGATATTTATTGAACATTGCTTACATGACGCTGGGTAAATACCCTGCAGAAGTACCTAAACAATGGTTGATCGAATCGGGCGTGTTTGCACAAAGTAATAGCAGCAATATTGTTTTAAAAGATATTGCGGGCAAAAAAGGTGTTGATATGAATGGCATATCCGGCGGTTGTGTTGTGGAAGACCTGGATAATGATGGCTTACTCGATATCATGGCTACATCGTATGGATTAAGCGACCAGGTACGTTATATGCACCAGATGAAAGACGGCAGTTTTAAAACAGAAACCACCACCGCTGGATTAGTGGGCATAACAGGTGGTTTAAATTTAATTCATGCTGATTATAATAATGATGGTTTTGAAGATATCGTTGTATTACGTGGCGGCTGGTGGGGTAAGAATGCAAAATTTCCATTCTCTTTGTTGAAAAATAATGGCAACAATACTTTTGAAGATGTTACCATTGAGCTGGGACTGTATTCTCCTGCACCAACGCAAACTGCCAGCTGGGGCGATTTTAATAACGATGGGTGGATAGATCTTTTTGTACCGCACGAAAACTACCCCAGCCAGTTATTCATCAATCATAAAGGGAAATTTAAAGACGAAGCAGCAAAGTATGGTTTAAACATTACCACTTTTGCAAAAGGCTGTGTATGGGGCGATATCAACAACGATGGCTTTCCTGACCTCTACCTTTCTGTTTTAGGGCAACCCAATAAGTTATGGTTGAACAAACCCGGTGCTGTTGCCGGCGAAAGAATATTTGAAGACATCAGCAAAGCCGCAGGAGTGGAAGAACCGATCTATAGTTTTCCTACCTGGTTCTTTGATTTTGATAACGATGGATTACTGGATCTTTATGTTTCCGGTTACGATACCCGCCAGTTTACCCTGGTGGCACAGGATGTTGCACGGGATATGATGGGCATGAGCCCATTGGGAGATTTGCCACGTCTTTATCATAACAATGGCAACAATACTTTTACTGATGTAAGTAAACAATATGGTGTTGATCATGTTAGCTATGCGATGGGTTGTAATTACGGAGATATAGATAATGATGGCTGGCCCGATTTTTACCTGGGCACCGGTGCACCCGAATTTCAAAGCATCATTCCTAATAAATTATACCACAACTTAGGGGGCAAAAAATTTGAAGACATCAGTTATGCCACCAATACAGCACATATTCAAAAAGGACATGCGGTGGCTTTTGCAGATATTGATAATGATGGCGACCAGGATATTTATGAAGTAATGGGTGGTGCCGTGGAAGGGGATCGTTTTAGAAATGTACTTTTTGAAAACACCACCAGCACCGGCAATCACTGGATACAATTAAAACTGGAAGGTGTTACATGCAACCGTGCTGCCATTGGTGCAAGAGTAAAAATAAAAGTTATTATGGAAGATGGAACAGTGCAGCACTTCTATCATACAGTTAGCACCGGCGGAAGTTTTGGTTCGCAAACTCTACGTGTAGAAGCCGGTTTGGGTAAAGCAAAATCTATTGAAGCAATAGAAATACAATGGCCCAATGCAAAATTGACTAAAGAAATTATTACCGGTGTACAGCTGGATACTTTGGTGAAAATAAAAGAAGGATTGGGGAAGCAATGAGGGAGTGTGAGCGTAAACTCATTTTACTAAAATTCAAATACAGTTCGTACAATTTTTCACCAGTAGGCAAAACCGAATTCAATCCCGGAATTAGTTTACTCTTCGGGGTAAATCCAATTTTTCAAATAGCTCTTCGGTGGCGGAGCTAAAATTATAAAAGAAAAAGGTTCGTATATTTATATACAAACCTTAAAAGACAATTTTACATGCTGAGTATATTCCCAATATAGCATACACAACAAACAACTAATTGCTCTCTTCTGCAATACTCAAATAAACAGGTTTATTTTCCCGCAAACATTCCTCTATAAGAGTATAAGTTCCAATTGCCCATTTAATATGCAGATCTTCATCTTTATGCATCTTAATCTTTTTACCCCTAAACATAGCAATGTTTTGCCTTACAATTTTTTTGGGTCTTTCCGCAATCAGCTTTTCTATATATGTCCCAAATTCGTTACGCAAATTTTCCGATTCCAGTGTTGTTAACGCTATATCCCGAAAAGGAATTAGTTTTAATTTATCGGGAATAGCCTTAGTTATTATTGCTAAATAATCTTCATCATCTACTTTATGGCGGGACCCTTCTGCTTTGTAATATAGCCCCTGGCCTACGTTTGCAAACCATTCCTTTTCTGTTTTATCACTGCTGGATGTATTATAAAATGTTATGTTCATCATTTTGATTTTAAAAAGATTAATATTACTTCGTCCTCTTTGATATCTTTTTTAATATCATTTATTCTTATTTTTCCAAATCCATTTTCTTTAGCCCATTTACCGGAGAAAGTTTCAAAGGCCGCTTTTTCATTACTCAATCCTGCATTTTTTGCTTTCCAAAATTGTTGCAATAAAACAGAGCTGCCGCCATAATCAGCATAAATGTTGTGAGTTGTCCATAATTCAATAGTACCGTCTACTTTAACAAATTTAGGGCTTTGCTTAAAGAATGCCAATGCGTCATTCAACTAGGTTTAAAGATTAGGATAGTTGTTAAACTTGTAACCATGTCAAAATAAAAGTGTGCGAATATTCACACACTTTTATTTCTAAACTGATATAAGGTTATATAAACCCTTTTTCTTTTTTGAGTTTACTAACATAAGAATTGAATTCTTCTTCTGTGAGGTCTTCTCTGTCTACTGAAGGATCATACCAAATTTTTGAGGCGTACGTCATATCTTCCTTAAAGTCCCCTGTTTCCCATTGAAAGGCATAGAAAGTAGAAAACTCAGGTTCTATTTCTTCAATTATAGGTCTTAGACCATACTTATAATATTTTTTTTCTAACATAATTTTTAATTTATTTTAAAGAAATTTTATTCCAAGCTTGGATGTAAAGTTTGAATTGTTCTTTTTTTAAGTTGAGAAATCTTGATTTTTTCCTCAATAGTAAGATTTCTTGTTTTTGATAAAGCTTCTATATTTCTATGTTCTTTATACAACTCGTGCCCAATTTCATCAGCAGCTTCATACATTTCTTTAAGATGCAAACGAAATTCCACAATATGTCCATCTTTCATTTTACTATTCATCAAAATATCTCTATACCCATTAAGTTGATTTTGAAAAAATATCTACCGGGACACAGTATACGCCATTTGGTAAAAAAAGACTGCGGCGTAGATTGATGCAGCTACGGATGTGATGCCACCTGCGGATACAGAAAAAGGTTCGTATATTTCTATACGAACCCTAAAAGACAATTTTACATGCTGAGTATATTCCCAATATAGCATACACAACAAATAACTAATTGCTCTCTTCTTCAATACTCAAATAAACTGGTTTATTTTCCCGCAAACATTTCTCTATAAGAGTATAAGTTTTAATTGCCCATTTAATATGCAGATCTTCATCTTTATGCATTTTGATCTCCTTACCTCTAAACATAGCAACATTTTGTCTAACAATTTTTTTGGGTCTTTTCGCAATCAGCATTTCTATGTATGTCCCAAATTCATTTAGCAAATTTTCTGATTCCATTGTTGTTAACGCTATATCCCAAAAAGGAATCAGTTTTAATTTATCGGGAATAACCTTAGTTATTATTGCTAAATAATCTTCATCATCTACTTTATGGCGGGACCCTGCTGCTTTGTATAGCCCCTGGCCTACGTTTGCAAACCATTCCTTTTCTGTTTTATCCCTTCTGGATGTATTATAAAATGTTATATTCATCATTTTGATTTTAAAAAGTTTAATATTACTTCGTCCTCTTCGATATCTTTGTTAATATCCTTTATTCTTATTTTTCCAAATCCATTTTCTTTAGCCCATTTACCGGAGAAAGTTTCAAATGCCGCTTTTTCATTACTCAATCCTGCATTTTTTGCTTTCCAAAATTGTTGCAATAAAATAGAACTACCACCATAATCGGCATAAATTTTTTGAGTTGTCCATAATTCAATAGTACCATCTACTTTACCAAATTTAGGGCTTTGCTTAAAGAAAGCCAATGCATCGTTCAACATTAACCTTCCTAAACCCGACATTTTTTCACTAATTTTAAGCGGCAAGTTAAAATCAGCATATAATAAATGTTCGCCTTTATTAATTGCATGTTTTATATCTTCTGTTATAGTAGTCTCATCAAATAATGTAACTGAACTTTTTAAATCTATTTTTACACCATCCTGTATCAGTCTATAAACTAATTTATATGCTTTTTCGTTTGCTCTTATTATTTCCCCCATTGCATTACCAAACTCATCAATCAATTTAAAGCTTACCCAGGCCCCTGTTTTACTTGCCTCGCCAAGCCTGCTTATATCTTCAACTATTATTATTCTTCTCCTGTTAAGTATGGCTTCCAGCTTCTCAATTAATGCTGCTCCTTTTGCACTCCAAATTTCTTTTAAAGCATTTCTAACTTCTTTTGCAGTTCCTGCTGCTATTGCTTCTCCTTTGTAAATGGCGGCAATTCTTACAATTTCATTATTGGTCCCAAGCCCTTTTATAAATAATACCCCACTATCCTGCAGGCGGGTAGCGGCTGCAAAGTTTACTGCTACAGGCCACCCTGACAAGGCTTCGTTACTGAAGATAATTTTTTTTACAGTATTGCCGGTAAAGTTGGCTATGTTTCTTTCAAATACAATCCTGGTAAAGCAGGCAACTATAAAATCTTTTACTTTAAAGTTTTTAACCAGTTCTGCAGCTCTTAGCAGTGTTGTGCCAAACTTAAGGCAGGAATTTATTAATGCAGGGCCAGCGGTAATTAAAGTACCCACTAAGTATATTTTTTCCCACGTTTCTAAAAATTCTTTCCCGCCTTCCATTTCCTCTATTTCTTTGCGAAAGGCTTGTACAGTAATATCTGTTACGGCTAACCCAATATCGGCCATTGACAGTGCAAATACTAATGGATTACCTGTAGTTGCTACTGTTACAATACCTGCTATAACCGCCAATACATCAAACCCTATACGTATGTTTTGGGATATGTTATCCCATTCTGCTTCATCTGACAGCGCTTTTACAAAAATAGCAGGTACCAGTAAGGACAATTGTTCTTTCCCTGAAATATCTGTAAACATCACCATATCCAGCGGTTTATACATTGCGCCTTTGTCGCCCTCAATGGCAGGTACATCTTCCCAAAACTTTTCGGGCATCACATCCATTCCGCCCGGCGGCACTTCTATAAGTTGCTGAAGAAAAAATTCATCGTTCCCTTCGTTAACACCGGTTACATTACCGTCAAGTTTGTAATTACCACCTACCGTAAACATTTTATCAATAACAGTAAGATTTTTTGTATCATTCACCATACAAAGTGCATAAACCAGGTTGCTGAAGATGATGCGGTTACTTACTTTTTGCCCGTTTATTTCTGAGCTTCCATCCAGGCTCTTATAAATTGCTTTTACAAATTTTTGATCTGCAGAAAATTTTTCATACAAAAGTTTTGCGTTGCCCAATACTCTTAACACTTTAATCAATGCTGCACTTGCATCTTTAAAAATGCTTAACAGGCCTGTGTCATCATACTCGGTAAGTTTTACAACATGTTCCCAAAGTGTGTTGGCAGGTACATCATTATTTTTGTTTAAGTAATCAACTACAAACTCTGGCATGCTATCATACAAAAATTTTAATTGATTAATATCCGTACAAGTTTTTAAGCATTGCGCAAACTTATCTATGATGGGTTTCTTTATCGCAACGTTTGAGTTTTTATTGCCTAGTTCTGAAACAACAGCAATATAGTCGTCAATAACTGCTGATGTAATTACAACAGCCTTGTATTTATTGTTTAAATAATAATCATCCTTTTCTGGCGTATAAGATGCATCCTGTCTTAATGCAAATGTGTTTTTGTAGTAATATTCCAATCCGCCGATGCAGACTTTATTTTTAGGGTCTAATGTAAACCACCATCCATGTTGAAGACCATAACTGGCCTGTTCCAAATAGCATATTCTCTTATTCAGCTTACCTGTTAAAGTTACTTTTTGGGTATTTCCATTTGAATCTACATATTCATAAGGGATATTGTCTATTACTTCATAAACATTGCTGCTTTGTACACCTGTAAATGGGTCAGAACCTGATGAAGAATAAGAAACTGCCCCCTGAAATGTTCTATAATCGAAAATTGCGAGTCCATTCATTTTTAAATAACTCACCAGTTTCATAAAATCAATACCGTCAGTGTAAAATTCATCACTGAAGGGTTCGCTTTCACAAGGGTTGGCCGGCTGGCCTACACTTGCCGTGTTCAATTGCATTTCATCCCAAATATTTCGAGATATATCTTCAAAGCTTTTACTTGTTTGTACTGAACTAAAGGTTGTACTGCTTGCTGGTTGAAACAGACTGCTTAACATTATTTTATTTGCTTTAGTATTCCTGTATACGGGTATACTATTTATCTTTTTCATTATAACATTTTTTTTTGCTTTTAAAAACAGCGACTACCCACTTATGTAAGTAGCCGCTGTAGGTGTTCATTTTTAGTCTTTCGCTTTTATTATGCGATCATCAACTTACGTGATGATTATTCCAGTGGCGCTACTCCTGATGGCGCCATGGGGAGCTCTCCAGGAAAGACAGGGTAGCCAGCTCCACCGGGTCCCGTCGGGTCGTTTTCGCCGAGCATTGTGGTTTGTAACTGCACAATATTGTTTTGGTCATCGCCGCCGCATTCGCAAGGCAGGCCCTGTGTATTGAGGCCAATACTGCCAGCCTGTATAACAGAAAGGGTGGTGGGCACCCGTGTTTCCCAGGTATCATCAACATAGTAGGCAGGGTTCTTTAATTCTTCCACAATGGAAAGATATAATTCATCCCCCACCACAGGCACCTGGCCGCCATTCCAAACCTGGCCGGTGGCCATATAATGCATCACAGCTTCTTCAAATCCTGGCCTCACTGTTACGATTACACGTGCAAGACCAGCCTGTAAAAAAGAACGGAATAAAGGATCGTCCACATCAGCCTGGTACATACTTTGCCATGCGGCCCTGTTGCCCCAGTAAAACGGATAAAAGCTATAGCTCAGCAGTTCCCATTCAAAAGCCTGTTCCATAAATTTGGCACGGGCGGCATAACGATCCATTGTTTCAGTAATATCAGGCAAAAGTGTATCCACTGTACTGCCGCTGTAAAACTTTTGCCCCAGGTTGTAATCACCCACCAGGTACGTCATACAGTTTTTACGCAATACTGTATTTTCAATGATACGGTAAAAGCCTGGATTGGTTCCTTTACTACCTGCATCCACTTGTGCGCTGGCCACTGCATCATTATAATCAGCCAGCTTATCTTCGTAGGCCTTAATAATTGCGGCAAATGTACTCACCTGCCACTTCGTATATGCTTCTGCGGTACGGTGGCAATTGGCCATTACATTGATGGTTAAACCACCAAGATCCCTTACTTCGGCAGATATAGCCAGTTCTTTACGAACAGGATTTGCAAAAGACACCGCCTGGTTAAGGTTATTATACGCCCAGAGTGAAAACCATGCCTCACCCACACGTATGTTGGTGTGCGACCATTCATCTTTGTCGGGATGAAAATGAAATGTGGCACCCACTCTCACACCAGTGGTTTCGTAATCATCCGGTAAATCCATTTTAAAGGATTTAGCACCGGTAAAATTCCAGCCGGGTGCATCGGTTGTATTCATTTCATAGGCTTTGCTGATAGTGATATATTCTTCAACGGGGCTTTCAATTGCTGCGTTAAATGCTGCAGCCCATTTGGCAGCCAGCGGCTCATTAACGCTACGGTAGTCTGGTAATCCGGCAGTACGTGGATCTATTGGTTTTTGCAATACCTGCACGGTTGTACCCTGCACTACATTTTTCATTGCTTCGGCATGAAATACGGCTGGTTGCGGCACCATAAATTCATACATCAAACGCTTACCATAATTATACACCTGGTTGTTGTATATTTTATCAACCCAACGGTATATGCCGCTTACATGATTGGTACCCTTGCGATTATCAAAACCGTGTTTGTTTTGTTCTTCAAACTCTTCTATCACTTTAAGTATCCGCTCTTCTCTTACCTTTTGCACCACCCTTTCCATCGCTCTTTCGGTTACATCTTTCGCAAGACTTACTGCCTGCGAATTGGAATTTTGAGTAGAAGTATGATAAGCGAAGTTGCTGTTCAATGAAGTGTCTCCCATAAAAGGTATCTTCATATTAGTACTTGCACTAAGGCTGGTTGAAAAATCTTTACTGATCACTTCAGATGCCTGTTGATTCATTTCATACCTGTCGGTACTGGTTGTATCAGTCAGTTGTTCTTTCTCAGTTTGTTTTTCTGTAGTAATTGTTTCCTCTGATCTTCTCAGGCGTCGGGTACTTTTCTCTTTATATTCTTTGGCCATTATGTTTTCAATATGGCTCACTTCTCCGGGCACATAGCAACAGGTAGTTTGCTCCACCTTCCTGTAATCTGCAATACCCAGCCTTTTGATACCAAAGCCAAGCGGCACATAATCTCCGTTTGTACCGGGTTCCGGTGTTGCGGCCGATAATGTCATCCTTCCCGATGCGCCGGCAGTTACAGAAACCTGCGTATTGAACGTTAATATGTCGCCATTGGCCAATCTTATTTCTCCGGTAAGGCCAAAAGCAGCTGTGCCTGCAGGAATTGAAAAACCATTAGGAAACAGTTGCACTATCATGTAATTACCAGATGCCGAATCAATAAAGGTACCGTTGGTATTATTACCGTTAGATGTTGCAGCTGAATAAGTTGCATACACAGCATCTGCATTGGGATAGCCCATGTTGATAGCCACAACGATCTTGTAGGTAGAAGAAGCAGTAAAAGGCACCATCTGAATTACGTAAGTGTATTGCTGCCCTGGAAGAGGCAGTACCTGGCCAACAGGCAATAGTGCATTATTGATCTTTACTACCTGGCTGGATGCTTTTTCATCATCAAAAGAAAGCGTGGTTTGTTTTTTCAATTCATCTGCTAAATATGCAAATGCTGCATTAAAATCAGGTTGTGCAAACAGGTTTAATTTTGCTGCCAGTAAAAGGCTTTGTGCCGATAAATGGGCAGATACGTCCTGTTGACTCATTTCACTGGAAGGAATAAACGAAAATGGCTGTACATCAACAGCTGGTACATCAACAGGTTTTTGGTCGGCTGTATTGTCCACCTGGCTTTGTCTTCTTCTGAAAGAACAGTCGAGGTCATACTCATTTCTTGCAGCCTCGTATTGCAGGCTGGTCTTTTGATTATATGCCTGCTGTGCATTTTTCAATTCCTCAGTAAGAACGGATATCTGTTCAACTTTTTCTGTTGCAACTACCCTATCTATCTGTACCTGCAATTCCCGTGTATACACTGGTTGCGTAACCGGGGCTGCAGTCGCCGGCAACGATGCAGTGCCATAAAACTCCTGCGGAATCACCACTCTTGACAATACCAGTTTATTTCTGCCTTCGGATGGGCCAGATTTTACATAGTGATTGGCAATGAGTACATTAATTACCAAATCCCTTACATAAGAAGATTTGTTGGCAATAAGCTGGTAAAATAAATTATCCCAGATGGTGACAAGCTGGCTGTTGCTGAGTTGTGCAACCCCTGAGAAATTCTCCGGAATAGTTTGCGTTCCATCGCTCACTTCCCTGGCATTTTTTGCCAGCCAGTTGGCAAAGTCATAAAAATTTTGCCCAATAAAACTTTTTACAGCCTCAGGTGATTCTAATGCACCGAAGGTGCTGGCTAATGTTTTCCACGCCTGCTCACGGGTAGCTTTATCCGCAATAGGACTGGCCACCAGGCTGTGGAAGTATCCTTCAGCGGCCGGGTTGGGATGATAAACAAAGTTCTTTTGTTTGTTTTCATCCGAGATTAGTTCCGGGCTTCGCATGGTAGCAAACCGGAACAATGTGTTCGTGATTTTTTTCATTTTGTTGTTTTTTTTAAATTATTAAATGGATATCCGGTACCTGTGATATCACAGGCATTAACATGTTAAAGAGTTATATTTTTTTACTTGACGAGGTAATGAGCTGTAATACCTGCAGCAATCACTAAAAGGCCTGAAACCATTTTAGTTTTAAACTGCTGTCGCCTGAGTGACCGCTTCATTTTTTTATTGATCCCGCTCAATAGTTCCTGCTGAAGCAAACTTTGCCGGAACAGATCATTGAGGTTATTATAGCGTTGGTTTTGTAAATCAGTTGCAGCATCTTTAAGCACCAATTGGCTTTGCTGGTTATTAATAACGGCCTCAAACAGACTATCTTTTTCTGTACTGCTTTCTACCCAAAGCTTTAAATTGTTCCTTAGTGAATCACAATCTTTAATAAATTGGGTAGTATCCTTTTTTGCAGAGTCATTGCCTGAGAGCTTTACTAATTGTGATGTTATCAATGCGTTCTTCTTTTTGCTTTTATCGAGTAAAAAATTAGTTGACAACAATTCTGCATGCAATGATTTCGTTCGCTTCGTTAATGAATCCGTTGCCTTCTGAAAATTCTGTTCCGACTGTTCTGCTTTTTTTTCCAGTTCAGCCGGCTGAATCACTCTTACATCTTTGTTGTTATCATTGCAGGTGAATAGCATGCAAAGGGCAATACCAGTGATCATGCTTAAAAAAGAAAAAAATATTGTTCTTGATATGTTCATTGTATAAAGTTTAATTATGAGCGATTGTTTTTTCTTCAATGGAATAGCCAAAACATCCTGTGCCAATCATAGTAGCAAATGTGTAAAACATATACTCTGGTATCACACGACCGAAGAACTGCTGGGCTACCCAACTGGTTATGATAACAAGTATGAATGCAGCCACTGCAAATTCCCTCAGGCTAAAATTGCCATTTTTGTCTTTGAATAATTGTTGAATAAATGTTTTCATAAAGTTTTTTTTAATGAATTGATTGAATCAGTTTAAAAGTTCCGGCCCCGCTTCTTTAAGCCAGCTTCTTACATTAAAAGACGGGCAGGCTTTTGTTACATTTGGAAAATCACGATGCCCCTGTATTTTGGCTGCCGGATATCGTTGCTTTAACTCAGCCAGTTTTTTAAGCAATGCTATTTTTTGTTCAGTGGTCCGGTTATCAAGCGCATTGTTATTATCATCAATACCACCGATATAAGAAATGTGTACCGAATGCAGGTTGAAATTTTTCACCCCATTAGACACCTGGTCTTCCGGAAGCAGGTTGATGATCTCCCCATTTCTTTTGATGATATAATGATAGCCTGGTTGCTTCCAGTTTTTTTGTTCTTTCCAGTACCGCTCAATGCTTTCTATTGTTGTAGTAACCGGGGTTGCCGTACAATGCACCACGATATAGTTGATCTTTCTTTGCATATTTTTAAGGTTTAATTTTGATATAATTGTTGCACAGTTGCTATCTGAAAAAGGTTCAGCAATCCCGGTGTGTTACGTTCAATGAAATACGATCTCCAGTATTCATAATTGCCCCGTGATGGGTCTTTACTTACTTCTAGTACAGCTTCAGCCAGCGCCTTGATGCCTGTTTTATAAGCAGGTAATGACCTCCGGATAGTAGTAATTTTATCATACCATTGCTGCGTACCCGAAAAACCCAGTTTATTTTTATCATCCAGCCATACCGAAGGAAGCGGAATATACCTGCCCGGATTTTTAGTTATATAATCTCTTGCCAATAATACACGCTGGCAAAAAGCAAGCAATGTTTTCTCGGGGTTTTCTGAATGCAGGTGAACTGCGATCTTTTGTTTGGCCAGCTCAATTTCTTTCATTGAAAATTTTACCGTATTCCATAAAGCAGAATAGGCAAAATTCCAGGCTGTGTTTACGTATTGCGTTTGTTGGCTGGCAAGTGTTGCATAACCTTTTTCCGAAGCTGGTGAAGCATAATTTTTTGTCTGCTGAATTTTAACCTGTCTCATGATGATTGTTTTATTGTTATTTACTTATTACATCACAAACATACTATGGTGGAGGAGGGTCACTGTCCGCTTTGGGTAGTTATGAGCAGCGATGGGAAGGAATGAGCAGGAACAAGTATCAATGGGCAATTTTGTGGAGAGAGAGGTAGAAATGGCTTAAATTAAAAAAACCGCCGGAAGGCGGTTGAGAAGTTTAGAGTAAACTGGACGGTAAGAGAAGCTATTTGCTTAGAGGAAATTTTTGTTTGATAAATATTATTAGATCCTCTTCTGCAGAGATTTTTTTATGAGTGTTTGGGTGTAGTACTTTTCAAAAAAAATCTTTATTATTTGCCTTTACTAAGTCTGTTGGCATAGGTATATGATTCATCCAAATGCATTAAAAAACCACCCGTAGGTGGTTCTTCTTAAATAATTATACCTCATACATTAGCTCTTTCGAATTGGGTACCATCTGTCTGCTTCGTACTCTTGTATATAATAATCTTTCGAATGCGCAGTTCCAAATTCAATAATCTTTCCTGTTTCATTTTGTACCAGAAATGGCGCATTACCTGCTAAAGCATATCTGTAATCTTTGGTTTCAATATATTTTTTGTTGTTATAAACATATATGTTCCCATAATTTTTTTTAAGAGTGAATTCATGAAGAAGTATTACTTCCTTTGATGTTCCTTCAAACATATCGGCAATATACTTTTCGGCAATTTCGTCCATTTCTTTTTCTGTAAGCATAACTATATAATTTTATTTGGTTTTGAAATATTTAAATTCTACATATCCGGCTTTCAAATTTGCTGCTTTGCCGATTTGGCCATCTATAAATTTTAATTCGCCTTTTATCTTAACCACATTAAAAACATGACCTATTTCATTAATCCCTTTATTACCAAAAATAATGCCCCTTTCACCTTCTTTCATAACATTCTGTAACGAAGGAATTTTGTAGGTTAAAAATGTTTTACCATACATCTCCTCTAACTCAAAAATATCTCGAGGCTTGGAAGGCATTGCTTTAGAAATTTTTCCTGTCTCCAGAAATTCATCCACTTTCTGTACCACATTTATACAATTTCTGTCCGAAATTTGTACAACTGCATTATCAATTACTTCGTAGTTAAAATGTTCAAGTGCTTCATCTAAATATTTTAACGCCTCTTCAGGTTTTATTTTTTCTAATTTTTTTGCACTTGCTAAAAACTGTTCAACATTTTTAGTTGTTTTTATATTTTCAGCCATCCCAACCACCTCCTCCAAATGCTTCTTAATCTCTCTTTCTTCCTTACTCAGTGTTGCATCAGCCTTTTTTCCAAGTTCTTCCAGCGCCTCACCTCCAGTTTGCCACAGTTTCTTTTCCACCAGTGTAAAGGCAATGTCTGCGGCGCCGGCACATAAATTTAACCAATTAAGATAATTCTTAAGCTTAGAGCAAAAACTTCCTTTTTCATCACAACTGTTTACAAAGTTAAGCATGGTGCTCATAACACCGCTTGCCAGTTCCACCACACCAAAGCTTAACCTTAATATTCTCGCCCATTTA
This sequence comes from Ferruginibacter profundus, assembly GCF_054783275.1. NCBI lineage: Bacteria > Pseudomonadati > Bacteroidota > Chitinophagia > Chitinophagales > Chitinophagaceae > Ferruginibacter > Ferruginibacter profundus. The sequence continues at coordinate 1,675,709 of NZ_BAAGQW010000002.1, forward strand.
GGCAGGGTGGCCAGGTAACGCAATTTTAAAAGGTTGCCAAAGCCCGAAAAAGTTGTTACAATATCCAATACAAGCCAGGTTGCTTTTTCAAAATCATGCCATACATTCTTATCCGCAAAAGCTTTAAGATAAAAAGCCGGGATTAATGTATCTGGCAGTATCATCTCTCCTTCTTCACCTATTTCAGGCAATTGAACCGGTTGGAAAAAACTGTAAGCTGCCCTGAACTGTAGTTCTTCCCTGAAATCATCAGGATTTTCTCTATTACCTGTTCGGTAGTGGACGGTCACTTTTTCATAAGCCATTATGCTTTGCTTATCAAACTTAAACGAATAATTGTCAGTATAAAAACCAAGTATTTTTTTTGGCTGGTAGGCAAGCGTTTCTGGTTGTCCGTTATAGGTATGATTATTAGGGTTGGCATAACTGCTGTAGCTCCAGATAAGATACAATACCCGCATGGCAGCTGTAAAATTTGGTTGTCCGGCCCAGTCGTTCATCTTTTCATACAATATCTGGAACATCACTTTCTTATTAATCAATCTTGTACTGAATTCTCCCAGCAAGCAATCATGATCATCTTTTTTGCCAGTAGCAAAAGCTCCAATAATTTTAAGAACAAGGGCTTCTTCGTTGATATATTTATATCCGTGCTCTCTTACTGAACCTTGCAGTATTGTGGCTAGATCGTTTATTAAACTGTCGTTATCTCTTGTTTTAAAAACAAAGTCGGGCATCCAGTGATACAGCCAGGCCATAGTGCCTGGCTTATCTTTTGCTTTATTTAATGCATCCGTATAACGCCTTTGAATATTATCCAAAGATGAAGCCGACAAATACAAGCCTTCAGCTTTACACAATGCTCTATAAGTTTCAAAATTCATGGTTTCAATTTGAATAGCCCATTGATTTTTTCGCTTTTGCGTAACCGGGTCGGTATAATAAATATGATCACGAAACTTTATTATCCCTTTTCCAGGATCAAGTTCAAATACAAAACCAATGTGATTCCTGTCTATTTTAATATAACCCCGTTTTTTGTTCAGCACACCATCAAAAAACAAAAGATCTTTTCCTTGTTTATATTCAGTATCACTAGGAATTCCAGGCGGAATCAGTACAGATCTCAACTCGTCCAGAACCTGGTCAACCATTGTGTCTCCTTCATCCTTTGACTCGGTATGCGGTGGAAAAAAATTACCCGGAAAAGGATCACCTGCAGGAACAGTGACTTTACTTTCATAAATCCGGTAGTCATAAGGAATCATCGTACCATGATACATTTTAATATCAGGGATCAATTTTTCAAAATTTACATGATTTACGTATCCTTCATCGTTGAAAATGCTTCCTTCACCAAATGGTGATGTGTACTCTGGAAATTCATTATTGATAATATTCTCCATAGCTTTTTATATTATAACACAAACATACTATCACCCGTAAACCTCACTGTCCGTTTTGCGTAGTTATATGCAGCCTTAGGCAGGATTGAGCAGGAAGAGGAAGTTTTGCGTTACCACAAAAGAGTAGTAATAAAAAAACCACCTGTACAAAGTGGTTGCGTTAACTGGTCATGATGGTAATTCATTTAAAGCGTTAGTCATACTCTTTGGGTAAACCCAGCAGGTCAAATATTGTTTCTACCTGTTTTACTGTAAAGAACCTGCCCTGCCGTTTGCCAATCTTTTCCAGGTGTGGTTTAAGCCAGCGGTTCATAGTGCGCACACTTATCTCGTATAAAGAAGCCAGTTCTCCAATGCTGTAAGCCTTTACTTCTACCATTCTTAAAGTCCTTGTTATCGTTGTCATGTTAATTATTTTAATGTTCATATCTAACTGTATAATTCCAGGTAGTCACTCACTTCTAAAGAAAGCAATGCCGCCATTTCAACTGTGCCCAGTTTTAATTTTTCACGGCAGTCCGCCAGTATCGAACGTATCAAATGCGGTTGTTCTGCCGGCACATCCAGTTCCTGTGGTTCCCTTCTTCTTATTTTCAACTGGTTAAACTGCTGCAGCAAATAGCGTTTCTGGTTAGCCGTTACAAACCCAAGATCATCTGCACGGTATAATAAAGCGATCATCGACACTTTCCATTTTCTTTTTAATTCTCCCAGTAAAGACACACTGATACCGTTTTCAAAATCTTTCCTGATCTCTTTTTCCGGCATTAAAAAAGCTGCTGCAAACTGGTTGGCTTCATGCGAAATATCCCTGTCATGTGCTATCGCTGTACAACTTTGCAAAAGATGCCATAGTTCGTAAGCCAATGAAAAACGCTGCTTATCGCCCAGTAATGAAGCATTCAGGAATATCACCGGAAATTTATTACTGGTGATAATGCTTTTGCTGTCCACTCTTTCGGTACCAAAATCAAACGTATTTACCAGTATGCCCTTTTCTTCCAGCAATTGAAGCAGGTTGGGAATAACAGGGGTATTTATATTCCATGCCTTACGAACCAATGAAGCAATAGCAGCAGGAGTATTTTTCTCCGTAACCTCGTACACCGGTAGCACTGGTAATTGCGTGCCTCCCAGATTGGTTAAAAACTCAACGTGCATGCGCATAATATTGATCTGTGCTTCAATGGGGGTGATGATCTTTGCCGGAACATTTTGCCTTTTACGGTATGCCAGGTTTACCGGCAGCAGGTCTCCTTTCTGGTAAAAAAAATGAACAGGGTAGCCTGTGGCATCTGCAATGGCTTCTAACAAATCAGGTGAAGCCTGTGCATCACCATTCTCCAGTCTTGAAAGATTGGCTTTATTGGAACGGATCTTTTCCGATAAAGTCTGCTGTGGCCATCCTCTTGATTCCCGTGCCAATAATATCATTTTGGGGTTCACTGTATTCATCATTGTGTTGTTGCAGCAAACCTAATAAATATTATTTGTAAAATTGATAAAAATGTTTCAAAAATGTTTATATTTTTGCTTTATACTGATTATCAATTATTTATGAAACTAATATTTTTAGCTAACAGCATCTCCTGCCTCTTTTTTAATCATGCATACTATGTCTTTTAAAATATATAAATTCGTTTATACCTTGTTGTTATTTACCGGCTACGCTGGTATTATTGCCCTGGCAGCAAGCATAAAAAAGCAGGTGCTTACCTTTCAGTTTAACAAATATCCGGAGTATATATACCCACCAAGCGGTATTGCAGTATCAGTAACTGTTGCATAACTTACACCAAACATTTTTATGATGCATCGTTTTGTATTGATCACCATATTACTTTCCAATGCCATTGGTATATCAGCACAATCCATAGCCACCACCAATCATACACTTACATTTACCAGTAACCTTCCTTGCACCAGTATCAAAGATCAATACCTGTCCTCTACCTGCTGGAGTTTTGGCGGCAATTCATTTTTTGAAAGTGAATTATTAAAGAACGGAAAAACAAATATTGATATCAGCGAAATGTATACGGCCCGTTTTGCATGGCTGCAAAAAATAAAATTACACCTGGAGAAAAACGGGTTGAATTATTTAACTCCAGGCGGTCAATTTCACAACATACAATGGGTAATAAAAAATTATGGCATGGTGCCCGAAGAAGTATATAACGGAAAGCCATCGAAAGAAAAAAACCACAACCACAGCTTATTGGATACCGCTATTACAAAATTTGTGGAAGGCCTTGTTAAAAGCAAAAAGAAAACAGCTTCTGCTGCAGACTGGAAATATATTAATGCATTATTCGATAAATACCTGGGCAAAATTCCGGCATCGTTTACTGTACAGGGTAAACAGTATACGCCCAAAACTTATGCTGCTGATTTTTTGCAGCTAAACCCGGATGACTATATGGAGATCATGTCCTTCACTCATCACCCATTTTATAAAAGCGCTGTTTTTGAAAACAAATACAATTTCTCTTTTGACAAATACATGAATGTACCTTTTGCTGATTTTGTTGCCATCACCGACAATGCCTTACAAAACGGCTATACTGTTTTATGGAATGGCGATGTTACTGATGAAGCATTTGATTTTTCTAAAGGTGTTGCATTTTTACCAGATACCTTCAGCAACAAAGTACTCAGCAGGCAAGCCGCTTTTGCAGATAGCAGCAGTTATATGGACCACCTGATGCATATTGTTGGTGTAACCAAAGATGAGAAGGGCCATAAATGGTATTACCTTAAAAATTCATGGGGAACCAACAATGCGCTGGATGGTTATATGCTGATGGATGAAAATTATTTTTCAATAATGACTGCTGCCATTGTGGTGAATAAAAAGGCAATACCTGTTGCAATACGGGTAAAAATGAACCTGTAATATTGTACTATTTTATTTCCTTTACAATTTTATCACAGGCATTTAATTTTATTTCTCCTTCACTCTGCAATAGTTTTTGATCTCCTGATTCAACTTTATATTTATAAATTCCGGCTTGTAATTCATACAGACATTCCTGGCCATTACTGGCTATTTTAAGTGTTAGTGCCGGTGCATATACCTGCCCTGTTCGTTTAAAAAAGCTAATAGTGATACTGTTACCCGAAATATTTTTATAGCAAATGTCTGCCAGGTTTTTTTGCACACAACTGTCTTTACTTTCAATAAGGCTTTGCCGGGGTGCTGCATTTTTGGGGGTTTTAAAAACACGTACTAATTCTACCAGGGTTTTACCGCCCTCAATAAGGTTTGATGCAGTATTGCTTTGCGCTGTTGCATTGATACCAACCATTAAAAATGCAGTTGTAATTAGTCTTCTCATAATAGTAAATTTTATTTCGGATATACCAGCAGGATGCTGTTTATTTTTAGTTTACACAAATTATTAAAATAAAAAAGAGCCCCGTATTGGAGCTCTTCAAAAAAATAGTATTAAAATATTAGTACCCGAATATCTCTTCCAAACTCAACCTTTTCAACTCACCATATTTTTTCATGGTATCTTCTGTTACTTTTTTATCAGAAGCCACCACACAATACGTGTACGGTTTATTGGCAATATACTCGCTGTGGAATTTTTTCAATTCAGGATACCCGATCTTATCTACCGCAGTATAAGTCGTTTTACGGATATCACTGTTCAATCCTTTTTGCTGTGCAGTAAGGTAGTTGAAAATGATACCGTCCTGAGTAATGCGTTCTGTTTCGATATCTTTTTTAATACCGGCACGGGCAAACTTAATATTTGCTTCCACATTCGGCAGATCATTCAACAGCTCATTCATTGCTACAATAGATTCGTTGAATTTATCAGCCTGGCAACCCACGTATGCTAAAGTATAAAACGGATCTTCCTTTTTATCAGGCTTTGCGTAAAACGCAAAAGTAGAATAGGCCAATGCTTTACTTTCTCTTATGGTTTGAAAAACCAATGCTCCCATACCGCCACCAAAATAATTATTAAAGATGTCGATCACCGGTTCTTTATCAGCACTGTACGGCGCCGTATTCCTTACCCAGCGTATTTCACTCTGCACCATATTGTAATCTGCAAACAACACTTCATTTTTAGTTTGCGTTACAGTAGGAAATTCCATTTTTTTATCCGCCATTTTAAATGCAGCTGGTATGGTATGTACTGTTTTTAAAGCGGCAGTTAATTGTGCCAGTGGCTGAGGACCATAATATAAAATTTTATGGCTGTAACTGTTTAAACTATGCAATGCATTCACTAATTCATCAGCAGTAGCATTTTGCAATTCATCGTTACTTAATGTGTAATTGAAAGGGTTTTTGCTGCCGAATCTTGCATAAGAAACCAAACCACCCATAATGGCAGCCTTATTGGCTTTAGCATCTGTTCTTGATTTTGTGAGTCTTGCTTTTAAAGATTTCAATGCTGTTTCATCTCCTTTACAATTTTTCAACACATCTTCAAACAAGCTTACTGCTTTGGTAAAATTATCCTGTAAGCCCTCAATGGTTACCGTTGTAAATTCGGTACCGGCGCTGATGGTAAAGCTGCAGGCTATCTGGTAAAATGCTTTGGTAATTTCTTCGGCACTCATTTTATCTGTACCTAAAAATTGCAGGTACTGTGCAGCCAGGCTTAATTTTTTATTATTCCAGGTACCCATGTCAAAACGGTAACGCAGGCGGAAGATGCTATTGTCTTTATTCTGTACATACAATACTTCTGCCGGACCCAGTTTTGCTTTTTGTACGTCTTTATTATAATCAAGCCAAACAGGTTTTACCACGCTTGCAGGCATATTATTTACCTTAGTTACAAAATCTGATTGTGCATCACGATTGGTTTCTACAGGCGTAATTGGTGGCTTCTCTACTTTTATAATGCTCTTATCTTCTCCTTTGCGTTTGTAAATAAAAACATAATTATCCTGGAAGTATTTGTTGGCAAAAGCCACAATATCCTTCTTGGTTAATTTAGATAACTGGTCGGTATAGGCTACCTGGTCTTTCCAATCCAATTCAGATGTAAAAGCCTCCATCAGGTCATTTGCCCTGGAGCCATAAGTTTCTGTGCCCAGTATTTTATTCTTCTTTTGGTTGTTGATGATGGCTGTAATAAGGTTATCATCAAAATTGCCTTTCTTCAGATTTTCTATTTCCCCTAGCATTAAAGCTTTTACATCTTCCAGTGATTGGCCCTGTGTTGGATTACCCTGCATAAATAAAATACCATAGTCAATCAGCGTAAATGCAGATGCAGAAGCCCGTAATAATTTCTGTTTCTTTACCAGGTTCAGATCCATTAAACCAGCTTTACCATTAGTAAGTATCTGTCCCACTAAATCGGCAAGCAACACATCTTTATCTTTATTGCCCGGCAGCCTGAAACCGATGGTTACACTTTCTGCATCAGGCCCCACTACTTCCGCTCCAATTGGTGCAGTAATAGGAGCTTCTGCGCTAAAAGTATATTTTGTTACCGGCTTGTTTTGCATGTAAGAAAATGTAGCCTCCACTTTCTTTATCATTTCATCGCAATTAAAATCACCACTTAAAATAATACCCATATTATTGGGCACATACCAGGTATTGAAGTATTTCCTGATCTCTGTTAAGGAAGGATTTTTTAAATGCTCTATAGTACCAATGGTGGTCTGTTTGCCGTAATTGTGATTTTTAAATAACTCTTCAAATAATTTTTCCTGTACTTTTCTGCCATCATTATCTAATCCGCGGTTTTTTTCTTCGTATACGGCTTCCAGTTCGGTATGAAAAATTCTCAGTACCGGGTTCCTGAATCTTTCGCCCTGTACTTTAAGGTATTTATCAATGGCGTTAGCAGGCACATCATCTGTGTACACCGTTTGTTCAAAAGAAGTAAACGCATTGGTACCCTGCGCTCCCATCGAACTCATCATTTTATCATACTCATTGGCAATAGCATATTTTGAAGCCACGCCGGATACAGAATCAATGCGGTGATAAATGGCTTTGCGTTTTTCAACATCTGTAGTATGATTGTATTCTTCATATAAAGCATCAATTTTATCCAGCTCAGGTTTTTCTTTAGCCCAATCTAATGAGCCAAACTTATCTGTGCCTTTAAACAACATATGCTCCAGGTAATGCGCCAGCCCGGTATGATCGGCCGGATCTGTTTTACTACCTGCCTTTGTAGCCACATAGCATTGAATACGGGGGTCTTTATTGGTAGGGCTTAAAATTACCGTCAGCCCGTTTTTTAAGGTATAGAACCTGGCTTTGGCCGGGTCGTTGGTTACATATTTATAAGTAAATCCTCCCGACGTGGCTTCTTTCCACTCGTACTTACCGGTTTGGGCAATACTACTCACTGAAATTGCCAGCAACAGTACAAAACCCAGCTGTTTAAAAAATCGCATACAAGATTATTTTTAAAAGTTAAAATGAATGGCTAAAATAGTGATTCTGGCACTTAAATTTATACCGTTCGCAATATTATTACCTTTACATTTGAAAAATTTTATCACTGTTGATATGAAGAAATTCCTGAAGTATTTTTTACGCACTGTATTGGTGCTATTTATCCTGGTAAATATCATCACTGCTTTTCATGCATATAAATTCACGCATTTTTATGATGCTGGCGAGGCGGCACCACAAAGCAAGGCGGCTGCAATTTTATTGGGCATCAATGCCTTTAAACAACAAAATGCCATTGCCGATTCGGGTAACGAAAAGGTTATTTTAACCACGGCTGATCATTTAAAATTAGAAGGCTGGTATAGTGCAGCAGCTGTTGCCAAAGGAACAGTATGTTTATTTCACGGGCATGGCGGCAAAAAAAGCGGCACCAATGCCGAAGCAGAAGCGTTCAGGAAACTGGGGTACAATACTTTTCAGTTAGACTTCAGGGCGCATGGTAACAGCGAGGGTAATACCTGCACCATTGGCTATTACGAAAGTGAAGATGTAAAACTGGTATATGATTTTGTAAAAAGCAAGGGTGAAAAAAATATTGTGTTGTGGGGTATCTCCATGGGTGCTGCCACCATTACAAAAGCCATCAATGATTACCAGTTGCAGCCCGGTAAAATTATATTGGAAATGCCTTTCGGTTCAATAGTTGAAGCTGCCGAAGGAAGAATAAAAATGATGGGCTTACCTGCAGAGCCATTGGCAAGACTGATTACTTTTTGGGGAGGTACCGAACATGGCTTCTGGGCTTTTAATATGAAGCCCTCATCGTTTGCAAAAAAAATAACCTGCCCTGTGTTACTGCAATGGGGCGCTAACGACCCCAGAGTTTCCAGGAAAGAAATTGATGATATCTACAGCAATATTTACACTGCAAAAAAATTAGTGGTATATGACAGCAGCGCCCATGAAAGCCTTTGTAAAAAAGAAAATGAAAAATGGGTGTCAACCATTACGGAGTTTTTAAAATAATTTTTCACCTTCTATACTTATCTGCCTGATACGCCCCATGCATCCTAAGAATATTTCCATACTTGATTTCACGTATCATCTTCCCGATGAAAGAATTGCATTGCGTCCATTAGAAGAAAGAGATGCGTCTAAATTATTAATTTATAAAGCCGGTATCATCGGCCAGGACACTTACAGTAATATTCATGAGTACCTTCCTGAAAACAGTTTATTGGTTTTTAACAATACCAAAGTAATTAATGCCAGGATATTGTTTACCAAACCAACCGGTGGTGTTATAGAAATATTTTTGCTGGAACCTTATCATGCAGATTACACATCCACATTAACAGCAACCAAATCCTGTCAATGGAAATGTTTAATTGGTGGCGCTTCCAAATGGAAAGACGGTGCATTACAATTAACAGCGCACAATTATACATTAAAGGCACAGTTAAAAGAGAAATTAACTGATGCTTATGTAGTGGAATTAAACTGGAATGGCAATATACCCTTTGCAGAAATACTGGAGCAAACCGGCAATATCCCTTTGCCACCGTACATCAAAAGAAAAGTAGACGAAGCAGATAAAGCACGCTACCAGACTATTTATGCGGCGCATGACGGCTCCGTAGCGGCGCCAACAGCAGGCTTGCATTTTACACAAACTGTTTTTGAAAAACTAGCCGCAAAAAATATCCGCAAAGATTTTGTAACACTGCATGTAGGTGCAGGTACATTTAAGCCTGTAAAAGCAGCTACCATGCAGGGGCACGAAATGCATGCAGAATGGATTGATGTAAGTATTGAATTCATTGAAAATTGTATCCGCAATATCAACAACCATATTATTGCCGTTGGTACTACTTCTTTAAGAACATTGGAAAGCCTTTATTGGTTAGGTGTTAAAGCAGCACTTGACCCTTTATCACCGGCATTAAATATTACGCAGTGGGAAGTATATGAGGAGTTGGCAGCAAAAGAAAATATTACCGCTAAAGATGCATTGCAGTGCTTAGCCAGCTGGTTGAAAAAAAATAATTACTCCAGGCTTTTTACCCAAACACAAATTTTAATTGCGCCTGGCTACCAGTTTAAAATTGCGAAAGCTATCATTACCAATTTTCACCAGCCGCAATCTACGTTACTGTTATTAGTATCTGCAGCAGTGGGTGATTACTGGAGAAAAATTTACGATTACGCTTTAGAAAATGATTTTCGTTTTCTGAGCTATGGCGACGGAAGTTTGTTGTTTATTGCTGAATAGTAACCGGCGTACCTACAGGGATATAACTGAAGAGGTCTTTCATTTCGGTGTATTTTACAGATACGCAACCGTCCGTCCAGTTATAAAAATTATCTACCGTCCATTCTTCGTCGGGCCTTGTGGCGTGTATGGCTATACCATCGCCTATCTTAGCATTCTTAGGAATCTGGCCACTGGCTTTTCTTTGATTGAACCTTTGGTAGCTTACTTCATTGGGATAATCCAGTAAAAGTTCCGGACCCCATTTAGGATGTATTTTTTTTAATACTACTTTAAATTTTCCATCAGGCGTACGCTTATCGCCTTCTTTCATTTTATCACTCAGGTCTTTACTGCCAAATACAATCGGATAGGTGGCATACCAACCTTCATCATCATATACTTTCAGTTCGTAATCGCTTTTATCAATAATTATGTAGTAGGGATTTGAGGTGGAGTCTGCAGCCGCCGGTTTAGGTTTAGGGGTAAGTTTTGCTGTTCTGGAGGGAGTCTTTTTCTTTTTGCCCTTATCGGTTGTAAAAGACACTAATGCCAAGATCGAAAACAATACCATAAAATGATTAAACCGAAGTTGTTTCATACCTGAATCAATTTGTGTTTCTATTACTCAAACGCCGTGCCATGTAAAAATATTTTAAACATGTGAATAACATTAACAATTCATAAGCAATGTGGAAAAATATTTTTAGCCTTGCCCTATAATTTACTGACAATCAAATTATACAGTTAAGGCAGTAATTACAATGTTTATAAAAGGAATTTTACGTGGTAATAAACCAACTGATACGCAATTATACTAAGCCCTTGTTATAAGTACAGGAAAAACTGTTTGCAAAAAACAAAAAACTATTGTGCAAACCATGTTAATGCATTGCTATTTAGTAGCTGCTATCCAGTTGGCTATTACAGCAGATACTGCTTTACCGGAAGATTGGTATAAGTGATTACCATCAACATACTGGTAAGTGTTGTCGGCTTTTTTAAAGTTCAGGTAAGGTACAGTAGTTTTATCCGATACCGTTTTTATCTTTTCGTCAAAGTCGGGCATCAGTTCATCTTCCTGGTCAAACATCCTTTGGTTAATGGGTAAACGCACCAGGTAAACTTTACCGTGGCTTTGCAAAAAATTAATGGTCTTTTCTAAATAATTCAACCGCACCGCCGAAAATTGATATACCGGTAAAAAGTTTTTCCGGTAATCTGCTATCTTATTTTCCAGGCGTTGCGCTACCGCTGTGCTGTCCATCGGAACGTCTACCTGTAACCAGCCGTCTTTATGTAACAGCAGGTCGGGAGTGCTCTTCCATTTTCTGATAATATTTATGTAGGGTTCGCCATACGACTCTACCAGGTAAGGTATATTGGGGTTTAGATTAACATATTTTGTTTTGCCTACAAAGCTTTTATTTTCCCTGAAATGTGAAGAATCATTGGGATCTGCAGTTGAGGCAGACAAGCTCCATGGATCAACTGTGATAACAAAAATGCCATGCTTTGTACCGGGGTCAAGTTTTTTGGTGATGCTTTCAAAATAAGCATACCCGAAAGGAGAATCGGTAATTGTAAAAGAATAATTAAAAAAATGTTCGTTACTGTTTTTATACAGCACCGAATCAAATACCGCCGGCTGCAAACCCTGTGCAGCTCTTGATGTACCAATGATCAATGAATGTTGCGGTGCTGTGGTAAACCGCAGGTAATATGCATCTGATTTACCATCTGCAATAAAAAAAACAAAAAGCATTCCTGCAAATACAAGCAGCGTAAACAAAGCAACGTTAAACAGGAATCTTTTCATAATTTAAAACTGAAAATAAATAAATTGTTGTTCTTTACCGGCAAATAAAAAAATCAGCATGGCAATACAATAATAAAAAAACCAGCGCACCGGCCTGGGCCATTTTAATCCCAAGGCGGCTAATGCATATTGATGCTCCCGGCCCAGCCATTCAATTACAATAAACAAAAATAAAAACAACAGTAAAATATAAGGATGATTTTGAGAACCCACTAATGCTTTAAAATCGGGCATGCTGAATACCGACCGGGAAAATATACCACCGATATAACTCATCGCTGCATCTAAACTTTTAGCCCGGAAGAATATCCAGGCAAAAACTGTTAATGAAAAGGTGAGTATAATGGAAAGGAATTCTTTTATTGTAGGAAAATATTTTCCTCTTGCCACAATATCAAGGTTACTACGATTGGTACTGAATATTATTGAAGGCATAATAAAGATCGCATTCAATAATCCCCATACAATAAATGTCCAGTTGGCACCATGCCAGAATCCGCTCACTAAAAATATGATAAATGTATTGCGTACTTTAGACCATGTACCACCCTTACTGCCACCTAAGGGAATGTATAAATAATCCCTGAACCAGGAGGATAATGAAATATGCCAGCGCCGCCAGAACTCAGCAATATCTCTCGAAAAATAAGGAAACGCAAAATTGCGAAGCAGGTCGATGCCCAATAATCTTGCGGTACCTAATGCTATATCCGAATAACCCGAAAAATCCCCATAGATCTGGAAGGCAAAAAACACGGCACCAAGCACCAATGTACTGCCGGTATGATCGCCGGCATGATTAAAGATAGTGTTGGCGTACTCTGCACAATTATCTGCAATTACAATTTTTTTAAACAGGCCCCATAAAATCTGCCTTAAACCATCCACTGCTCTTGCCACATCAAAATGCCTTTCCTTTTTTATTTGCGGCAATAAATGCGTTGCTCTTTCAATAGGGCCGGCAACCAGCAAAGGGAAGAAACTTACGAAGAGTGAATAATCAATAAAATTCTTTTCGGGCTTTATTTTATTGTGATAAATGTCTATTACGTAAGAGAGGCCATGGAATGTATAGAACGAAATACCAACGGGCAAAATTACCTGCAACGACCAGAAATTTGTTTTTATACCCAATAGTGAAAGTGTATCTGCCAGGGAAGAAGCAAAGAAATTAAAATATTTAAACACTCCCAGAAAGCCCAGGTTAACACCAATGCTTAGCCAGAACCAGAATTTTTTCATCTTCTGGTTGGGGGCTTCATGCATTTTTATACCGGTAAAATAATCCAGGAAGGTTGAAAAGATGAGCAGGAATAAAAAGCGGTAATCCCAGCAGGCATAAAAAAAATAGCTGGCCACCAGCAGCAACATATTCTGCAGCTTTAATTTTCCATTTGTAGCAAACCAGTACAGAAAAAAAATGATGGGCAGGAATAAGGCAAAACCCAATGAGTTAAAAAGCATAAGTTTTTCTGGTTGTCGGTTGTAAGTGTTATCGGTTGCCTTAAGGCCCTGTTTTACAAATGTAAATTAAAGAAGGGAAATAATTTAAAGCGATAAAAGATATCGGAAAAAACGGCAATAAAATCCAAAAAGGTTGCAGGATAGTAAAGGAGCAGTAGTAAAGCTATAAAACAATACTACCGCAGTATTTACAGGTGTGAGTAAAACTACGGTAGCCATTGAAATTAAAAACAAAAACAAATCAGTGAAAAACTTTTTGTTCCAGAGTTTTGGCCTGGTCAATCATTTTTTGCAGTTGCTCTGCGGATGGTACACGGCCACTTAGATTTTTAACCTCATTTACTTCCTGCATTTTTGCAGCAAGGTTAACCGCACTACGGGTAGCCAGTTCTTTTATGGTATCCACGCCTGCAGCTTCCATCAGTTCAGCTATCTGCCCTGCAATACCACCTACACGGTGAAGGTCGCTATGGTTTACCCAGGTTAAAATTTTTCCTTCATCAATACCTGTATTTTCTGCAAGTTTTTTACGCCCGGCCCTGGTACCGCATTGTGCAAGCAGTTCGTCGGTAGTATTTATACCGGCAGCTTTTAATTTTGCTTCAAAAACAGGCCCTATGCCTTCAATGTCGATAATACTGTACGCCATTTTTTAATTTTTAATTTTTCAGAAATTGTTTAGCCCAGCATAATAGATGTAAATGACTAATTAATGGTTGTACTGCCTGCAATAAAAAATCCCCGGTGTACCGGGGATCGTATGGTAAAACCCAATCCCTCGCCTGTATACACCCGGGTGTAACAGGCTTGGGTATGAGTGAGAGAGCTTTTTATTACCAGTTGCTGAAACGAACACCTACAGTGTAAGGTTTCATATCCAGGCTGTGATCGTAAAATGATTGCGGGCTGTAAGAACCATAAAAGCGTACTTTACCTAAACCCAATTCAGCTACATAACTGAATTTAAACTGGTTCAGATCATAATCACCTTTATTGCGGTCTTTACCACGTTCACTGCTTCTTTGTTTATTACGCTGACTGTACAGGTAACCTGCGCTAACACCGGCACTCAAACTGATCCCCTTTTTATGGCTTCCGGGATTGCTGGTAAAATTCAGCATAATTGGCACCGTTAAATAATCGGCGGCCAGTTTATTTTTAGAAAATGAAATGGAATCCCTGAAAATAAATGGGGCATTGGTTTGTAAACCTGCAGTATAAGGAATATAGCCACCTTCTTTATAACTGATAGCAGATTTGTAACGGTAATTATTCAACTCCAGCCCCACACCGTATTTTAAATTAACATAGTGCTTTACCAGGTTTAAGCGTTGCATAAAAAACCAGATGTTCACATTCACACTTTTACCGGAGCGTAATTTAAAATCGTTTTTATCTAATGCAGGGTAGCCTGGCCTGTTTTTCAGGTAACCGTCTGCAGTAGCCGTAGTGTAATTAGTGTTATCGGTATAGTTGGCAAACCCAAGGTCAACGATCCACCAGTTGGTGCTTACATTAGGATTCTTCTTTTTTGCTTTTTCATTACGGCCAAGGGTAATGTCTACTTCCTTTTTTTCTTTAGTATCCTTATCTCTTTTACCATTTTTTACGATGATGATACCGCCGATACGGATCGTATCTGATTTTGACCTTTTGGTACTGTCTTGTGCTGTTGCGCTGGAGCAAATGATTGCCAGTGCTAAAAATGTAATTAGCTGTTTCATGTTTCCGATTTTTAAAAAATTATTTAATGGCGATGTCGAAACCGGCAACTTTAATACCGTTGCCTGACTCGTCTTCGGTATTGCGCTCTACCAACCTTTTTACCTTGCGAAAGAAACCGCCGAGTTTTGTTTTCTTCCCTTTGCTATCATCGGGAGAAAGGCTGTTGCCTGCATTGTCGTCGGTATAGTTGGCGTTTAATGCGTAACCATTCACTTCAACATCATTTTTGTTTACATCAACAACTGGTGTTTTAATTCCGGACTTTATTTCAGTTGCTGTGTTCTTAGGTGTTACGTCTGCAGTTATGATTTCGTTACGTTCTGGTTTGTTAATATTTTCAGAATAAGGTTTAGGTAAATTATTAGTTAGCTTTTTTATATCTTCTTTTGCAACAACTATGTTATCATTTTGTTTTTCGTCTACTCTTTGCTGTATACCATTATTTAACTGCTGATCATTTTTTTGCGCCGCCTGTTTTACTCCATCATTAGTATTTGCTGTAACAGGGTTTGCTTCAACAGTAGTTTGTTGTTGCGGTAATGCAGGTGTAGCTGCTGTAATAGTATTGCCAGTTTGTTTTGGGGCGTTCGTCTTTGTTTGTCCCAGTCCTGCTGTTTCTCTTCCCTCCGTTTTATCGGTTTTAATAAATGTAACCGTAGCCCAGGTACCAAAACCCAGCAAAATTGCCGCGGCAGCTATCCTGCGCCATGGCAAGGCCACCACCCTGCCGCCTTCTTTTCTGTACAATGATTTTTTATCGGCAAAAACAATCGCAGTATCTGCTTCTAATTTAGTTTGCTGTAACAGGCTTAGCTCTTTACCGGCAGCAATATCAGTACGCAATAATTTTTCGGTAGTTAATTTATCGGCAGGGCTTAGTTCATTATCGATATACAATAACAAATTTTGCTGCAAGGCAGTAATTTCTTCTTTCAGTAAACTGGCTTTATTATCAAACACCACGTCGTCTGCATTAAATACAGTCTGCTGCAGCATATTCAATTCTGCTTCCAGGTCGGCATTTTCCTGCACAAATAATTCCACAGCTTTCCTGTCTGCAGCAGATAATTCATTATCTACATACAGTAAAAAAAACTCTTCGTAATTATGTCTGTTTAAGTTCATGGTTGATAGTTGATAGTTCATAGTTGATGGTTCATGGAACAAAAGCGGTTTAGACTATGAACCATGAACTATTAGCCATAAGCTAAATAACGTTTTCTACTTTTACAATATACTCTCTTAACAATAACCTTGCCCTGTGCAGGTAAACTTTCACCTGGCTTTCGTTCAGATTTGTGATCTGCCCGATCTCTTCGTAACTATAACCTTCATAATCTTTCAACATTACCAGGCTCCTCTGCAATTCGCTCAGTTTGCTCAAGGCCTCATTTAAAATGCGTTTGGTATCATGCTTTGGTGCTACTGTTCCCCTGTCGTTCTCATTAAACTCCTCTTTTAAGCTGATCCTTTTGTTCTTCCTGATATGATCAATCATCTGGTTATAAGCCACAGTAAAAAGGAAGCTCTTGCTCCTTTCATTATCTACCGTTTCCCTGTTCACCCACATTTTTTCAAAGGCGCCCTGTACCACATCACGGGCATCCTCTTCATGCCTCAGGTTCTTGAGGATGAAGCGGTACACATTGTCTGCATACAGGTTTACACATTCATTATATTCTCTCTCCGTCATGTAGGTGTTAGTGGGTTGGTTTTGTATAATACGAAGGTCTGAATAAAAAGTTACAGGAAAAGTGGAAAAAAGTACAAAAAGTAAATAAAGCCGATGAAGTGCTGGTAAACGGTTGCAGGTTGAAGCTGCGAAAATCCTGCCGAACCGTGCCATCCGTGTTCCATTTGCCTTACTTTTGCCCACTAAACTACGCTTATGAATCAGAAATTTGTTGACCGCATTGCTGCCGAACTCTCCGAAATTGAAGCCGCCGGCCTGTCTAAAAAAGAACGCATTATTGCCAGTGAGCAGGGGGCCGAAATTATTGTTGGCGGCACCACCGTATTGAATTTTTGTGCCAATAACTACCTGGGCCTCAGCAGCCATCCCAAAGTGCTGGCCGCCGCAAAAAAATATATCGACCTGAGGGGTTATGGCATGAGCAGTGTACGCTTCATCTGCGGCACACAGGATATTCATAAAGAACTGGAAAAAAAATTAGCCGAATTTTTAGGTACAGAAGATACCATTTTATATGCTGCTGCCTTTGATGCCAATGGCGGTGTGTTTGAACCCTTATTTGGCGAACAGGATGCCATCATCAGCGATGCATTGAACCATGCCAGTATTATTGATGGCGTACGTTTGTGTAAGGCGCAACGCTACAGGTACGAACATAATAATATGGAAGACCTGGAGGCAAAGCTGAAAGAAAGTGCTCATTTACGCAGCCGCATTATTGTTACTGATGGCAGCTTTAGCATGGATGGTACTATTGCACAACTGGATAAGATCTGCGACCTGGCCGATACCTACGATGCCATTGTAATGATAGACGAATGCCACTCTTCGGGCTTTTTAGGAAAGACCGGCAGAGGCACACACGAATACCGTGGCGTAATGGGGCGAATAGATATTATCACCGGCACATTAGGTAAAGCATTAGGTGGTGCAAGCGGTGGTTTTACGTCGGGCAGAAAAGAAATTGTGGAATTATTGCGCCAGCGTAGCCGCCCCTACCTGTTCAGTAATACTGTAGCGCCAAGTATTGTAGGTGCCAGTATTGCGGTATTGGATATGCTGAGCGAAACCACAGAACTGAGAGATAAACTGGAATTCAATACCAGGTATTTCAGGGAAAAGATGACAGCCGCTGGTTTTGATATTAAACCCGGCGACCACCCTATTGTACCCATCATGTTGTACGATGCAGTGGTAGCTCAGAATTTTGCTGCCAAATTATTAAGCGAAGGTATTTATGTGATCGGCTTTTTCTTTCCGGTGGTGGCAAAAGGACAGGCAAGGATACGGGTACAGTTAAGTGCAGCGCATGAGCAACAGCATTTAGATAAAGCGATTGCTGCGTTTACAAAAATCGGAAAAGAGTTGGGCGTAATTTAATCTTTGCAGATTTTATATTTCCGGCAGCATCAGCCTTTTTCTTTTAGAATAAATTCTGAGTGCTACAACAATTACCACGCATAAAAAAAGGTTGAGGTCTTTTGCTGAAATAAATTTATTAAGCACCAGATAACCTCCGCCACCAATGGCGCAGGCTGTTGCATACAGTTCTCCTTTTTTTAATAAATTGGGTACGGCATTGCAAAGTATATCGGCAATCAATCCGCCAAAAGTGGCTGTAATTACACCCATAATCAGGGCATAGGTTTCATTTAAACCATTGAGCAATCCTACCTTAATGCCGGTTGCCGTAAAAAGCCCCAATCCTATAGCATCTGTAAAAAAGATAAACTTATTAAAGTTGCGCAGGTTTTCTTTTAAAAAAAAGGTAAAGGCAGTGCCGGAAAGTACCAGTATCAAAGCAAGATTGTCATTAACCCAGTTCACGGGTTTTACACCAATTAATATATCTCTTAAAGTACCACCACCATAGGCTGTTACAAATGCCAGTACAATGCCACCAAAAATATCCATTTTGTAGGCACGGGCTTTTAGTGCACCCGTAATGGCAAAAATAAAAATACCGGTATAACTTATGATCTGTAAAAAATTCATACAACACAACAGCTTAAAGCAAAGTTAGGTTATATTGATCCGCTTTTGCAATAGTTACCATGTGGCCCTTATTAACTATCGGCAGCAATAGCAGGTAAAGCAATGGCTACCGGTAATACTTTATCTTTGCGCCGTAAAAACAATAGAAAATACATTGCAGGTAATGAAAAAAGTAATGCTGTTTGTCCTGGTAATTTTTGCTTCACTTATTGCTGCATCGCAAAATAAAAATAGCTTTCCGCAATCTTTCATCGGCAACTGGAAAGGAAAATTGCAATGGATGGTAAATGGAAAACCTACACAAACTTTTACCATGCAGTTGCGTATTCAACCTGCAGATTCTGCTGGTCAGTTTACCTGGCAAATAATTTATGGAACCCCTTCGACTCCACCCGGGAAAGAGGATAACCGCCCTTATCTATTAAAACCTGTTGACAGTGCTGCAGGACACTGGGTGATTGATGAAAAAGACGGTATTATTTTAGACAGTTATGTACATGGCAATGCCATCCATGGTGCTTTTACTGTACAAGGCAATACCATTGTAGATAATTACAAAGTAGAGAACGGGAAAATGCAGGTAGAATTTTTTAGTATTAAACTGGGTGATAAGAAACAAAGTGGTAAGGGGACTGAGGATACCCCTTTTGTGGACAGTTATACCATCAGCAGTTATCAAACAGGTGTGTTGATAAAGGTTAAATAATTTTCGCAGGGATCGACTTCCTTAGTAATACTTTATCTTTGCTCTCACAAAAGTGGATAGTAATTACCATTGTTGAACGGAGTGTTGTCTCTATACTTCAATCATAGAACAAAAGCTGATCAACAAAAAACATTTGAAGTATAATTTTTCATTAGTGTAAATTTGTGCCATTAGTGCCAAAATATATGTCAGAAAATTCAGAAACATTTATAGCGAAAAGTAAGATCAAAGCGGCCGACCTGGAACATCGCCGTAAGATCAATTTTAATATTGGCAAATACAACAGCAAAGTACCCGAAGGCAAACAACAATTTGCCGATGTACACCTGGTAAGGGAAAGGGCTAAAAATATTAAGTGGAAAGCCATTGAAACCCTGGACCAGCAACTGGAAGAGTTTGAGCTGAATTTTACCAAACGAGGAGGCAAAGTGATATGGGCCGAAAATGCACAACAGGCCATTGATGAAGTGGTAAAGATCTGCAAAGAAAAAAATTGTAAGACTTTGGTAAAAAGCAAGAGCATGGTTACCGAAGAAATTCATTTGAATAAAGCCATGGAAGAACATGGTATTGAAAGTGTGGAGACTGACCTGGGAGAATACATTCAGCAATTAGATGGCGAGCCGCCTTACCATATTGTAACACCGGCCATGCATAAGAGCAAGGAAGATGTGGCCAAACTGTTCAATCAGAAATTAGGAACGCCAATAAATTTCACACCGCAACAACTTACTTTAAAAGCAAGAGAAATTTTAAGAGAGAAATATGTACATGCCGAAGTGGGTGTTACCGGCGCTAATTTTATTATCAGCGATATCGGCGGCATTGCGGTTACAGAAAATGAAGGCAATGCAAGATTGAGTTGTGCTTTTCCAAAAACACATATTGTAATTGTAGGTATAGAAAAGATGATCCCTTCTGTTACCGACCTGGCTTTGTTCTGGCCCCTGCTCTCTACTTTTGGTACAGGGCAAAAAGTTACTGTATATAACACCATTGTAACCGGCCCCAGGCAGGAAAACGAAACCGACGGCCCCGAAGAAATGTATGTGATATTGTTAGACAATGGCCGCACCAACATCATTAAAAATCCTAAGCAAAGAGAGAGTTTATACTGCATCCGTTGCGGTGCCTGTTTAAACGCCTGCCCTATTTATAAAAATATTGGAGGCCATGCATACGGAGCTACATACAGCGGCCCTATTGGCAGTGTAATAACACCACACCTGCAGGGTATGGAAGATTTTAAACACCTCAGTTATGCCTCATCGCTTTGTGGTAATTGTACCGAAGTATGCGCCGTAAAAATAAATTTACATGAGCTGCTTTTAGAAAACCGTAAAGAAAGTGTGGACGAAGGGCTGGTAACTTTCAGTGAAAAGATGGCCTGGAAAATGTGGAAGATCGCTTCATTAAAAAGAGGCCTGATGAATATGGGCAACGGTAATTTAAAAAACAAAGTAGTAAATGGCTTATTTAAAGGCTGGAAAGAACACCGCAGCGAACTTAACTTCAGCCCGAAGACTTTTAATGAAATGTGGAAAGAACGTATGAAAGGTAAATAGCATTTAACGTTTTCTTTAATATATAAGTTGCATATTTGAGAAAACCTTGTCTATGAGAATTTTTACCCTGCTGTTATTTTTATGTGGTACCACTATTGCCTTTGCCCAAAAAGATTCCGGTACATTTTTACAACAATTTAAATTTCGTACCCCCAATTACCGGTCGGTATTATTATCAGGTAATGCCAATGGCAATATTTCAGGAGGCAACACTAATAACCCGCTGAATTTTTCGCTCAATCCAAAATTAGAAGCCACAAGAATAGTAAGTACAGATGATATACTGGCGTATTACTCCTATGGCGTATCTGTTGGTTATAGTTACGACAAGGCCAACCTGGCAACAGGGGTACAACGTAATTCGAATTTCACCTACTCCATCACCCAGGCTGTAACTCAAAAAAAGTATAGGGGCAATAAATACTTTTTAAGCGGCTATTCTTCCGAGATAAAACAATCTATATACAGCAGCAACAATAATTATACTTTAAAAGATAATGTGGATTTTCTTTCAACCGGTTATTCTATCGGCTTTGGAAAAGGGAGGATAGAAAATGTTACGGATGCACAAATGGCTTACAATATCCTCAACGATCTTAAGAAGAATAATTTACTTTCTGCAGATTTCAGCAATGATGATATTAACGGTCTTGCCAAAACCATCACCAGGATAAACAACACCCGTTTATTTGATTTCAGGCGCAAACATATTTTTGAATTAAAACAGATTGACTCGTTTTTAAATGCCACGGGATTAGTAAAAGAAAAGAGTATCGATTATTTTACTACCGTTAATGATGATTGGTTTTATGCCTTTAATGAACAGCGAAGGCATGGACTGGAAAAATTTATTACCCTTACCCCGTCAATAGGAATCAATAACAGAAAAACGGTTTTTGATTTAATGCCGGTTGACAGCACATCAAAATTATCTTCCAAATTTGTAATTGCCACGTTGAGCATCGGTATTGAAAAAGCAAAAGCCATCAGTATTAAAAAGCAGTATAATAAAGGGCTTACATTAAGTACCTCTTACATCTACAGCAAGGAGAAAAACAGCTATAATGTCATTAAGGATGAATACTTCACTGATAATTTATCCGGTAACCTGTATGGTTATTTAGAGTGGAGTTATTACCCCAACACCAGAACCAATATCAGCACCCGGCTCTCTAACATGCTGGTATGGGCTGTATCAAATGAAAATCTGACCAATAACACCTGGATTAATTTTTCAGGTAATTATTTTGTGAATTATAATACGCGGCTATTTGTTACCACAGGTGGGTATTTAAATGTAAGTGGAAATTTTAATGCCGATTTCAATGCTTCAGCATCAGCCGTTTTTGGGTTTGGGATACAACATTATATCAGGTAAGTAAAAATATTTTTTTTAAACCCTCTTTGTGTGAGCCAAGTTTTCTAATTTGTGCCTGCATGATTTTAATTTACGCTCCTATATCATCATCAAGACTGCAATACAGTGTGGCATTTATTTTTAAAGAATTACTGGGGCTTAATTGTGTCATCACAATTGATTCGGAGGAATTTAAAAATCATGAAGCTGTTGGTATTAATTATTCTGCAACTCCAATTAAAGAAAAAGAATTCTGGATACCCAATTGCGAATTGTTATTTGAAAATGGCATAAAAGAACAAGCGATCACTTGTTTTGAGACGAATGGGTATAAAGCATTTTATAAAACTATAGCCGGAGATTTTTCATTCGACATTTTTGCAGCTACATTTTATTTACTTACCCGCTACGAAGAATATTTACCGCACGCCAAAGATATGTATGGCCGCTATGCACATGAAAATGCCCTGGCTTTTAAAGAAGGGTTTTTGCATTTGCCATTGATCAATACCTGGGCTAAGGATTTTATTGCTGCCATTAAGAAAAAATTTCCTGCACCGGAATATCAATACAAAGCACAATATTCCATCTTCCGGTTTAAACCCACTTACGATATTGATATTGCATTTAGTTATAAACACAAAGGCTTTGTAAGAAATATTGGCGGCTTTTTAAAATCCCCTTCGGCAGAAAGAATTAAAGTTTTACTGGGTTTGCAAAAAGACCCGTTTGATTCCTTTGGCTGGATGAATGAGTTGCACCAGAAAAATAAACTGGCTGCCATTTACTTTTTTTTGGTGGCAGAAAAGAACGGCATTTACGATAAAAATATTTTACCCTCACGGGATGTGATGTGGCGGTTGGTAAAGTATCATGCAAAAAAATATACTGTTGGCATTCATCCCAGCTGGCAAAGTGGCGATGATTTTAACTTGCTTAAAAAAGAAATTGAACAATTCGGGGCAATGGCTCAGGTTGATAAAACTGCCCCGACACTCAGCAGGCAGCATTATATCCGTTTCAATTTACCCGACGGCTATCAAAAATTAATTGAAGCCGGTATTACCGACGACTATAGCATGGGATACGGCAGTATCAATGGTTTCAGGGCATCTGTAGCTTCCTCGTTTTATTGGTACGACCTTCAAAACGAACAATACACCGACCTGCGTATTCATCCTTTTTGTTTTATGGATGCCAATTCCTATTACGAACAACATTTTTCTGCCCAACAGGCTTATGAAGAATTACTGCAGTATTACAAAGTGTGTAAAGATGTGAACGGCACATTAATCACCATCTGGCACAATAATTTTTTTGGCACCGCAAAAGAGTTTGAAGGATGGCGGGAAATGTATGAGCAATTTGTGGGGGTGGTGAGTGGGGAGACGTGAAGCGTGAGAGGTGAGACGTGAGACGTGAGAGGTGAATCGTTAATTTAAATGCTTCGCAAAACTTTGCTACATTATTTATATTTATACCTCATTCATCTATATCCCTTATTTTACTTTTTATACTTTCTTCCCTTCCGCCTGTATACTTTTATCCGTTTTTACTTTTTCCCAATATTTTTTAGCTACCATCAGCATACCAAAGCTTTCGCCTTCGTGTTTATCCAAATGTTTATGGTGCATTTTGTGGGCCCAGCGGATGGTTTTAATGTAAGTGTTGTTGCTACGGGTAAACCATTTAAAACGCTGGTGAATGATCACTTCATGTACAATAAAGTAAGCCAGTCCGTAAAGTGCGATACCAAAACCAATGGCAGCCACCCAATACACTTTATTTTGCAGCCCCAGCATGATACACAACCAGCTTGGAATTGCAAAGATCAGGAAGAAGGCGTCGTTCTTTTCTAATTTATGGCCGGTGGGTTTATGATGATCTTCGTGCAAATACCACAAAAAACCATGCATTACAAAACGGTGTGTAAGCCAGGTGATGCCTTCCATAAGAAGAAAGGTAGATAAAGTAATGAGTATAAAAAGTAACCAGTTCATCAGTTATTTAAAAATGTTCTTAACAGTAAAAAAAACATTACCTGTATCATTAACAAATGTACTGCGAATTTGTTCTGCTTATTAAATTTTAAGAAATGGAAAACTGCCAGTAAAATTACAGCTACCATAAACCAGCAGAGGTAATTATAAAAAGGAATTTCGGCGGCCCATTTCCAATATCCCAATTGTACTGCAACGGGTTCCATCAGCCAGTCGAAAAAAACTGCCAGTGTAGCGCCATCCACAATTACCGATACTGCTTTTAATGCCATTGGTGGTGTGGACGTTTCGGCAGATACTTTATCAATAGCTTTTACCAGCAGCGTATGCACACTTACGCCGCAACAATAAATAGTGATGAACCAGTTGATACCAATAATTAATGGCACGTTCTTTATTTTAGGGCCCAGTACACTGCCGTAAATATAATCACCGAATAATAACTTAGTGTTTACGCCAACTACTTCTACTGTAATACCAATAGCTGCTGTTATTAACACAAAAATCCAGAAGGAAGTATTTTTTTCTGCTTGTGTCCAGATGAGTAAACCAAACATCAGTAACAGATTGACAGGCGTTGCCTGCAGTATAAAACTGTCTTTAAAAAAAACGATGCCTGCAAAACCAATGGCATGAAACAAAACAGCAATAGCTGTTGCAATCTGATATTTGGAAAATTTAATGGGCACGTTTTTCAGTTTTAACCAGGTCGCTTACAATTTGAGCACTCTTTAAACATAAAGGTATACCTCCGCCGGGATGTACGCTTCCGCCGCAGAAAAATAAACCTTTTACGGCACCTGTAAAATTCGGATGCCGCAAAAAAGCCGCCAGCTTTGAATTAGAGCTGGTGCCGTATAACGAACCCCTGTAAGACGCCGTTTTTTCTTCAATTTCTACAGGATCCAGCAACTCTTCTGTTGCAATCAATGGTTCAATATCGGTTTTTAAAATAGTATTGAGTTTCTCTATAATTTTCTTCCTGGCTTCCTGCTTAAGTACTTCCCAATCCTGTCCTGTATTTGCAGGGGCATTAATCATCACAAACCAGTTTTCTTTTCCTGCCGGCGCATGGCCAGCTTCCATTTTAGAAGTAATGTTGATGTATACCGTAGGGTCATAGTACAAAGTTTTTGTTTTAAATAAACAATCAAACTCTGCCTTATAATTTTCGCTGAAGAAAATATTATGCAGTTGCAGTTCTTCAAATTCTTTTTTGATACCCCAGTAAAAAACCAGTGCGCTGCTGCTTCTCTCCTGCTGTAAAACCTCCCTGGCTTTGTTTACATCATCCATTAACCGGCGGTAAGTAAAGTATACATCCATATTACTCACTACAATATCCGATAATACATTTTCATCATTCACCACCACACCTCTTACTGTTCTTTCGTGATGAATAATTTTTTGTACCGGTGTATTAAAATGAAATTGCACGCCTTTTTTTAAAGCTAATGCATATAAGGCGTTGGTGATGCTGATCATTCCTCCTTCAGGATAAAAAATGCCTTCGTTATATTCCAGGTGCGGTATCAGGCTAAGCATTCCCGGTGCTTTGTAGGGATTGCTGCCGTTGTACGTGGCATAACGATTAAATAACTGAACCGCTTCGGCAGATTTGAATTTTGCTGTATTATATTGGTGTAAAGTTTTAAAAAGATAGCTGTATTTGGTTGCGCCCAACGCTTTAAAAATCCTTTTATTGAGCCATGTCTTTCTTTTATGCAGCGAATGATTTAAAAAGATAGTACCGATATTGTTGTAGTTATTTGTGGCGCCTGCCAAATATTTTTTTACTGTAGTTGCAGATTCACCCAATTTATCTTCCAGTTCTTTTCCAAAAGTTTCAGCATCGGTAAATGCTTCTACTATTTTTCCGTTGGCATAAAAATATTTGCAGGCAATAGCAACAGGTTTATAGTTGAAATAATTTGCCATGGGTTCGCCGGCCAGTTCAAATAAAGCTGCTATATTTTCTGGCTGTGTAAATAAAGAAGGACCGGCATCAAAATGAAACCCAGCTTTTTCAAAGGCAGATAATTTGCCCCCGGGGTAACCATTTTTTTCATACACTGTTACGGCAAAACCCTGTACAGCTAAACGAATGGCTGTTGCCAGACCTGCTACACCACTGCCTATAATAATTGCTTTTTTATTACTCATACCTGTACTGCCGTAGATGCGGCAAAAGTAACTTAAAAAAGAGCTTATAAAGCCCGATTATTTTTTTTGTGCAAGATAATCTTCCACTTTTGGAAAAGCGATCTTAAACCATACGGTATACTGGTCAGGATGCTGCTCCAGTAAAGATCTTATTTCGTTTACAGGTTTAAAACAGTAATCAGCTACCTCTTCTTTATCAGGTGTAATAGTTCCTTCATAAGTACCAATAAAAACATGATCGTATTCATGTTCGGTTAACCCATTATCAAAAGGTGCCTTATACACAAATTCAAATGCCTTGGTGAGGGGCGTAGTAAAACCCATTTCTTCCTGCAATCTTTTTTCAGCAGCTGCCAGCGTATCCTGATCAACATAAGGGTGGCTGCAGCAGGCATTGGTCCACAATCCACCGCTATGGTATTTGGTAAATGCTCTTTGTTGTAATAACATTTCGCCTTTGGTATTAAAAATAAAAACACTGAAAGCACGGTGCAGCAGAGCTTTTTCATGCGCTTCCATTTTTTCTATTGTACCCAAAGGCACATCATGTTCATCAACTAATATTAATCGGTTCAAAATTTCGTGGATTATTAAAGCGGTGAAATTACAGAATATTAAACTGTGTTCGTATACCGGCTTTGGCCAATATAAATGCTTTAGAGTAATTAGGGATGCGGATACGCTGTTCTAAAATTTTTGCAGGCTGTACTTTTTTTATTTTTTTAAACAACGATAAATAATATTTATAGGCCACATACACACCAAATCTTGCCTTTACAGGTAATTGTAAGATACCTTCATAAGCATGTTTAAAATCTTCCGCAATTTCCAGTTCAATCTGCTGTTTCATGGCTGCGGTAAAATTTTTAAAATCCATATTGGGGAAATAGGTACGGTTCAGTTCCTGGTAGTCGGCTTTCACGTCTCTTAAAAAATTCACTTTTTGAAAAGCTGCCCCTAATGCCTGCGCTGCGGGCTTTAACCTTTCATATTCATTTTTGTTGCCTTCGCAAAAAACATACAGGCACATCAGCCCTACCACTTCTGCACTGCCATAAATATAGGCCGCATAGCCTTCAGCATCATATTTTGCTTTGCTTAGATCGCACTCCATACTTGTAAAGAATGCGTCTATCAAACTCATTTCTATTTTGAACTCGTTCACCGTGATCTGAAAACTATGTAGTACCGGGTTAAGGCTGATGCCTCTTTCAATGGCATTATAGGTTTCTGTTTTAAATTCATCCAGCAATTGCTGCTTGTCATAACCATGAAAAGTATCTACAATTTCATCAGCAAAACGCACAAATCCGTAAATATTATAAATAGGCGTACGCAGATCTTTATGCAGCAATTTTATAGCGCTGCTGAATGAAGTGCTGTACATTTCAGTAGTTATTTTACTGCACTGCTGACTGGTGCTATGAAAAAGATTCATCATTGTAATTATCCAAAAACAAAAGTTATTTTAATTATTAAACACAAACATCAACCTAATTGTTTTATCACTTCCTTTGCTACCACTTCGCCACTGATAAGGCTTGGTGGCACACCGGGACCGGGTACTGTTAACTGCCCTGTGTAAAAAAGATTGCGTACTTTTTTGCTTTTGCAGGACGGTTTTAATACCGCTGTTTGCAGTAAAGTGTTTGCCAAACCGTAGGCATTGCCTTTAAAAGAATTATAATCATTTACGAAGTTGCTTACGGAGTAAGATTTTTTATAAACGATATTTTCTTTTATTTTTTGCCCTGTCCTGTTTTCAAATCTTTGTACAATATTTTCAAAGTACCGGTCTCTTAATGCTTCTGTATCTCCCTGTAAACCTGCTGCTACGGGTATCAGGAAAAATAAATTCTCATAACCCTCCGGCGCCACACTGTTATCAGTTACCGAAGTAATGCTAACATAAAACAAAGGGTTCTCCGGCCATTTGGGTTCTGTATAAATCTCTTTTCCATGCACTCCAAAATCGGTGTCAAAAAAAAGCGAATGATGCAGTACCTGATTCAATTTTTTATTTAATCCTACGTAATATAATAAACAACCGGGTGCCATTACTCTTTTGTTCCAGTATTCGTCGCTATAAGTTCTACAATTTCCGGGTAATAATTTTGTTTCTATAAAGTGGTAGTCTGCTCCTCCTATAACAACATCCGCCTTAAAATTAACAGTTGATGGCTGATAGTTGATAGTTGCGCTGCTTGTTACCGACTTTGCTTCATTGTTAATTACATTTATACTTTGTACATCATGTTCAAAACAAAATATAACCCCCAGTTCTTTTGCAAGGCTATACATCCCTTCTACAATTTTATACATGCCGCCCTGCGGATACCAGGTACCCAATTTTATATCCGCATAATTCATCAGGCTGTACAATGCCGGAGTATGTTCGGGCAAAGCGCCTAAGAACAATACCGGAAATTCCATCATCTGTTGTAATTGCGGATGCTTAAAATATTTTGCCACATGTTTTTTCATGTTGGCAAATACATCCAGCTTAAAAACGCCTTTTATCACTTCCCAATCTAAAAATTCGGTAAGTGACCGTCCGGGCTTATGCACCAGTTTATTAATACCTACGTTGTATTTGTATTCCGCTTCCGCTAAAAATTTATCCAGTTGTGCAGCACTGCCGGGTTCAATAGTTTCAAATAACTTTTTTAATTCACCATAGCTGGCGGGAACATCCATTTCGTTACCGGGCCAATATATTCTGTAGGATGGATCTAATCTTTCCAGTTGATAATAATCGCTTACTTTTTTTCCAAAGCAATTAAAAAAACGTTCAAATACTTCGGGCATCCAGTACCAGCTTGGCCCCATGTCGAATACAAAGCCATCTGCTTTCAATTGCCTTGCCCTGCCACCAGGTGTTGCTTGTTTTTCTAAAACCGTTACTTCGTAACCTGCTTTTACCAAAAAACATGCTGCTGATAAACCTGCAAATCCGCTACCTATTATTACTGCTTTTTTCAAGAACTAAATTTAGGAATATTGAAATATAAAACGGGATAAAAAAGCGGTAACCAATTAAAACCTTGTCAGTTGTTCTTTCAATAATTTCCGTGCAAAATGAATACGGCTTTTAATAGTGCCCAATGGTTCTTTTAAAAGCGCTGCAATCTCATTGTATTTATACCCATCAAAATAAAGCATGAAAGGATTTTTGAAAATATCGGGTAACTCGTATACTGCCTGCTGAATTTCTTTCATCTTTAAATTACTCTCTGCAGCATTTACTACCGAAAGCTGGTTACTGTTTAACAGAAATTCGTTGATGCTGTTATCCAGTACCGTATTTTGTTTTGCCTTGCGGCGATAATCGTTGATGAAAATATTACGCATGATAGTGTACAACCATGCTTTAATATTGGTACCGGCGTTATATTTTTCCCTGTTGGCCAGGGCCCTGAACATAGTTTCCTGTAACAGGTCTTTTGCTGTTTCACTATCCCTTGTAAGCGTTATGGCAAAGGGCTTTAAATACTCTGCGTTATTGATAACTACCTGGTTAAATTCTATCGCTGACATATTCTTGTTTAATTATTGTTGTGTAAAGTTAAACAAGAATTTTTAAAACACAGCCTTTTTTGTTTAATTATTTGCAAAAAAGATTAAACGTATTATATTTCAGCGCTTTAGCTTGTTATTTTGGAAAATCCGGATACAAAATCCATCACTTCTGCAAAAGATCTTTTAAAATTAAGGGGCGGGTGAATCTTCTTTTGATAGGTACAGGTAAGCTGCCCGGAGATGATTATAGGTATACCGGCAAACTTTTGAGTAACGTTGCTGATGAATTTATCGAAGTTAAAATTTTGTCCTACTGTGGTAAGATGAGAATAGAGGTAATCGGGCTTTTTAAGTTTTACCACGTACTCCACATCTTTAAGCGGCACGCTGCTGCCTAAATAAATGGCTGTTACCCCACGGCTTTTTAAAAGGTAATACATAAACAATAATCCAAGCTCATGATATTCCCCTTCGGGTAAAAACAAGAGTACTGATTTATTTACTTTTAATGCAGTAACAATACCATCGATACCTACAATTAATTTCTGGCGGATGATATTGGTTACAAGGTGCTCCTGTGCAGGATTTATGTGATTGGTAAGCCATAGTATCCCTATCTTTTCCAAAAAGGGAAAAATGATCTGTGTGATGGTTCTTTCGATGCCCCTTGCAAGAATATATTTGTCTAAAATGAGCTCCAGTTTTTCAATATCAATATCCACCATGCTCTGGATCAGCTCATTTACAATACGCTCCTGTTGCGCCTCCATCTGGTTGAGCGAAAGTATCTTTTCCTTTATCTCACCTTCATTCATTTTATCTATGTGAGATATCTTATAGCCATATTTATTCAGCAACGCAACGTTCAGTATCTTTTTTAATTCATCATTGCTGTAATACCTGATATTGGTATCGGACCGCTCAGGCTTTATAAAAGAATAACGTTGCTCCCAGATGCGTATGGTATGGGCTTTTATACCGGAAAGATTCTCCAGGTCTTTAATAGTAAATGAGTTCATTGTAAAGGAATTATTACATTACTATTACAATAATAAAATTAATTTGTTTAAAAAAAGCACAAAAAGAGTAAACAAACATCAGAAATTCCTTTGAGGCAGATCTTTAAAGACTTTACCGACCAGTTGGTTTTTGGAGAAAAGGATGGACCAGCCGGTCAAAAACATGATCATAAAGTCGGTATAGAAAGAAACATTTTTCTGGTACCACATTTCAAGCTCACCCTTATAGGGATAGATCTGTGCATACATGGCTTTAGGATCGGCCGCATCAGAAACAATTTTTTCTTCATCCCTGAAAATTAAGGAACCAATTCCCGTCATACCCGGTTTGCAGTTATATATTTTATTACGGATCTCTTCAGGATATAATTTTACACTCACCTCCATCAATGGCCTTGGCCCTACAATGCTCATATCTCCTTTAAATACATTGATGATCTGCGGCAGCTCATTAATTTTTGTGATACGCAGCAATTTTCCAAAGCTGGTTACCCTTGGGTCGTTACGCAATGTAATTTCGCCTGTACCAATATTAGGGCTGTTCTTCATCATGGTGGCAAACTTCCAGATATCAAACATTTTATTTTTATAGCCCACTCTTTTTTGAAAGTAAAATACTTCATGCTCTCCTGTAAACAATAAAATTATTATTGAGGGAATAAGGATGGGAGACAGCAGGATGAGCACAAGGGATGCTATGATAATATCGATGAGGCGCTTGGTTAGTTTATACATTTTGATTCATGGTTGATGGCTCATGGTTCATAGTACAGTGCATAGTCGTTTCAAACTATGAACCATCTGCTATGAACCATGAACCCTTAATAACATTCTTTTATTTTATCACTTACCGCTTTTAAATCTGCATCGGTAATGTAAGTAGAGCATGGAATGCTCAGGCAATGCTGGTACACAAAATTCGATCTGTCGGTGTGGTTGTAATAGATATCATTGGTAAACATCGGTAATTGATTCATCGGCACCCAGAACGGCCGGCTCTGCATTTTACTATCGTTCAGGGCCTTCAGCACTTCTTTTTGCTTTGTTGTAAAAATAGTTGGCATCCACCAGTTTGGTTTTACATCATCACTTACCTGTTGAAATTTAATATCCCCTACTCCCTGCAAGGCAGTTTTATAAAAATCGATGATCTCGTATTTACGTTTGATAAAACCCGGCAACTGCTCCATTTGCGCCACCCCCATTGCGGCTGCAACATTTACCAGGCGGTAGTTGTAGCCTATTGCATCGTGCATGTATTCAAAAGGATCGCTCTTGGCCTGCGTGGTTAAGTGCTTGGCTCTTTTTGCCAGTGCTTCGTCGTTGGTAACAATCATACCACCACCACCGGTAGTAATAATTTTGTTACCGTTGTAACTAAACGTACCCATCAAACCAAAACTACCAGCGTGCTTACCTTTATAATAACTGCCCAAAGCTTCGGTGCTATCTTCAATTACGGTAAGGTTATGCTGCTTTGCCAGTGCCAGCAACCTGTCCATATCGCACATATTACCCAATACATGTACGGGCATTATCACCGGAATTCTTTTACCATCTTTTTTATAATGGCAAACGCCGTTGCGTTGTTCTGTTTCGTTGGTTAAAAATTCTTCCAGCAGGTTCAGGTCCATCTGCCAGCTATCCACATCGGTATCAATAAAAATCGGATTAGCACCGGTGTATTTAATAGAGTTGCAGGTTGCAATAAAAGTAATGTTTGGTGTAATTACATAATCATCACTGTTCACCCCCATTATCACCAGGCAAATATGCAGGGCCGTGGTACCGCTGCTGGTAGCCACTGCGTATTTAGTGCCTGCAAATTCAGCACTCATTTTTTCAAACTGGTCAACATAAGCGCCTACACTGCTCACCCAACCGGTGGTAATGCATTCGGTAACATATTTTAATTCGTTGCCCGCCATATTGGGGCCGCTGAGTAAAAGCATATATTTTGTTTTTCGGGGTTTGAAATTTTTGCACGGCGAAGTTAGTAAAAAGGCGCTTTAGTTTAAGTATGCCAATTTTAAGTTATACCGCTATCTTTATTTACTAAAACGTAAAAAACAGTTGTATTTGTATGAGCTTTTTAAAGAAATTATTTAACGGTAAAAAAACACAACCCCTCATAGACTCTCCCACCGCATTCTGGAATTGGTTTTTACAGCAGGAACAAAGTTTTTATGCTGCCGTAAAATCCCAGGATAAAGCCGCAGAAAAGCTGCAACAGATAGTCGATCAATTGCAGCAATTTAATCCCGAACTGTATGGCCTGGTAGGCATGTATGACGATACTACAGCAGAATTAATTATTACTCCGGACGGAGACATTAAAAACATTGTTTTTGCCGAAGACATCGTTGCAGCTGCTCCTGCAATACAGGGCTGGAAATTTACAGCGTTAAAACCTGAAACCGGGTTTGGTACTTCTACAGTCCGGATGAATGGATATGATTTTAACAGCGACAAAATCAATTTCTTTTCTATAACTGATCCGGCAAAGCCGGATGAAATTGAGATCCATATTGTACATGAAGATTATGCCGAAGAACGGCACGATACAATTGGTAATGGCTCATTGATATATTTAGACAACGCCTTTGGGGAGATGATGATGGCCACTCAAATTGATGATATTTATTTTGATGCCCCGGGAGTAAAGGAAGAATTGATCCCGATCGAAAAACTGAAAGATTATTTGGTATGGCGTGAAAAAGAATTTATAGAAAAATATGATGGGGTACGATACGATACAGAAAATGATACCTATTCAGCATTGGAAGCAAAGGATGACAATGACCTGCCTATGATTGCTATAGTGAACCAACAATTACTTTCCTGGGATGCCAAAGCATCGCACCCATGGATGCTGGCCATAGATATTACTTACAAAGGAAATGAAACGGGTATGCCTGATGAAGGAAGTTACAAATTGATGGACAAGTTTGAAGAAGCGCTGATGGAAAAACTGCATGACTTTGATGGTTACCTGAACGCAGGCAGGCAAACTTACAATAACGAACGTACCATTTTTTTTGCCTGCAAAGAATTCAGAGCCTGTTCCAGGATAACTTTTGATATTATTAAAACCTTTCAAAACCAGTTAAGCATTTCCTATACTATTTACAAAGACAAATACTGGAAAACACTGGACCGTTTTCAGTAAAAATCATTTCCTTAATTTTTTAAGATACGCCACAGAAGGTTTTTCTGTTATCAAATACAATGGTATTGTTAACAACACTGCAATAATAACACCCGAATAATACGGAATACGGCTGTAAAAAACCAGGCGGCCGGTATACAATGTAATTAAAGAATAGGTGAGTAATAAAATGGGTAAATGATTCAGGTAAAGACTGTAGCTGATATCTCCCAGCTTCATTAACACACTGTTTTTCTTTTTTATAAAGTAGAGGATGTAATCAAAAATAAAAAACGAAAACAGCAGTGTAACCATATCAGAAAATTTTTCTGATATCATTTTGTTAGACACATTAACGGCTACAAATAGGCCTGCAAGAATAACCAGGTAGACTGTTTTATTTTTAATTACCGCTGCCCGGGAATGATTGAAAAAATAATGGTAGAGCAACAGCCCTGCTGCAAAAAATACCTGGTAGTAAAATATGGTCCACCCGGTTATTAAAAATAAGGCTGCAAATATAGCAGCAGCCAGCAGCGTGGTATATTTATTCAGTTTGTTATAGAGGGGAAATAAAATATAAAAGATAAGTTCGTGGCCCAAAGACCAATACGCATAGTTAAAGCCGGCGTACTCTCCTTTATCAATAAAGAAAATAGTTTTTATTACCTGCCCTATTGAAAGATCGTTATAAGCTTCACTTAATCTTGTATTATACTCCCTTAAAGTACTGGTGTAAATATGCGGATTGATATATTGTATACAGATCACCAGCATTGCAATGGACAATACCATGGAACATAAAAAAGGCCAATAAATTCTTATCAGCCTTATTTTATAAAAATTTGTCCACGTATAATGATGGCCCGAAAAAGAATGTTTAATAACAAACGCAGATAAAATAAAAAACACCACCACACACTCTTTACCGCAGGAAGAAAGCATATCGGCAGCAAATAAAGCATACCCGCCAAAGCCATGCAATCCTATTTCTTTATTGTATACTGTGCCGCCAACCCAAAAAACATATTTGGCATGAAATACCACCACCAGTAATGCTGCCAGCCCACGCACTATATGCAGGTATTTTATATTAGGCAGTATTGCTGGATTCATTGTGGTTTTTTCATTGCTGCAATCTGCCACCTGGCATTGCAGTACTCCGTTTTATATATTCCTGAATTTAGGACCGTAAGCATCCTGTATAATTCCTGTTTTCATTAACGTATAAATTTCCTTTACACCATCAGGCACAGTTTTAGTGATAGTAAAACCCAATTCATTTTTTATTTTATCAAAGTTTACCCTGTAATCACGTGGATCTTCATTCATCTCTACATAGTTCACTTTTACATTGGGCACTACTTTGCAAACTTCTTCAATGATCATGCCTTTATTGTAATTCTCTTCGGTAGTTCCAACATTAAATACATTGGATTTTACTTTTGCTTCATCGCTTTCAATTACCAATACCACTGCTCTGGCCAGGTCATCTACATGGCAATAAGGCCTCCAGAATTGTGCGCCCCATATTTCCTGTTCGCCCTTTTCTGCTGCGTTACGGGTAAATTCATTTACAGTAAGATCAAAACGTATTCTTGGAGAAAAACCATATACGGTACTGAAACGTAAAGCAGTGCTGCACATCGTAGTATCTTTTCTGTCGTTCATGATATAGTTCTCAAACTTCACTTTCAACTCTGCATACAGACTAACCGGGTTTAGTTCAGATGTTTCGGTAACAAAAGAATCCGGGTCGGCCATTTTACCATAGTTACTGCAGGTACTGGCAAATACAAAACGTTTTACGCCTGCTTTTTCTGCAGCTTCAAATAAGGCCACACTACCATCCCAGTTGGTGGTTTTAGCATCATCACTGAATTTTTTGCAGGCAGGGTCGCCAACAATTGCTGCTAAGTGTGCAATGGCATCAATGCCTTCAATAGCTTTTGCCACATCTGCTGCATTTCTTACATCACCTTTTAAAAATTCAAAATTCGGGTTCAGCATTACATCATATAATGCATCGCCGCCAAAATTTAAATTATCAAAGGCACGAACATTGTATCCCTTGTTTAATAACTGACGAACTAATACAGAACCAATATAACCGGCTCCGCCTGTAACTAAAACTTTCATAAGTATGTATATTTTTTGCGTGGCAAAGGTACAAAGAAGAGTTTGCAGTTTGCCGATTATAAACGATAAAACCTGTTGATTATTTTATTTGAGCAGGAACGCCAACAACGGTTACGTTATCGGGTACATTTTTAAGCACTACTGCCCCGGCACCAATCATAACATTATTACCAATGGAAATGCCTTGTTTTACCACGGCATTGGCACCTACAAAACTGTTATGGCCCAATTTTACATTGCCGCATAAAACAGCACCCGGGCCGATATGAGCAAAATCGCCTACCACACATTCATGTTCTATGATGGAACCGGTATTGCAGATGGCACCAACACCAATTTTTGCCAGCGGATTGATCACAGCATTGGCGGCTATCATTACCCCCGTTGCTGCAATTGTTGCCGATGCATCAATTACGGCTGATGGATGAACAGCATTGCCGGGATATAAGTTGTTTGCGGCCAGTGCCCGGTAAACTTTCTCCCTTATTGTGTTATCTCCTATAGCAATAAAAAAACCGGCTGTTGCAAAAGCTGCCATAGCCACATCGCTGTTTTCCTTACCCCAATAGGGTAATGCAAAAGGATTGTATTGCTTTTCTTCATTATCGCAATAACCTGTTATTTTTTTTCCTGCGGCTGTAAAAATGCCGTAGGCTACAAATGCATGACCAGAGTAGCCGATTAGTATCATTACCGTAGTATTAGTTGTTTAAATGTAGCAATGATTTATAGGTTGAAAGAATATTTTGCCAGATATTTTCACGCTGAAAATCTTTTTTGATTATTTCCACCAGTGTTGCTGCCATAGCCTGCATTGCCGCAGGGTTGTCGAGGGCGAATTCAATCTGCGCTGCCATTTGTTGTTCGTTGGCAGTTTCAAAAATCAAACCTGTTTGTTTGTCCGTTACAATATCTACGTTGCCTGCAATGCGGCTGCAGATAATGGGTAATTGCATAGCACCCGCCTGCAGCAGCACGTTAGGAAATCCTTCTCTGTGCGACGGGAACACAAAGTAGTTGGCAATATGCATAAAATATTCCACCTGCTGTGTCCACTTAATATGAATGATGTTGTTGTTGGTTTGTATCTGCTCTAATACAACCGCCGGCAAAGGATCTAATTCCACTTCAAAATCACCTACCAGAATCAGTTTTAAAGTACTGTGTTTTTTTTGGAGTGCAGTAAATACATTCACCAGCTCTACAATACCTTTATCTGCCACCAGCCTGCCAATGCAAAGCAGGTAGGTATTTTGTTCCGTATAGTTAATGCTGTGCTTTACTTCGTTTATTATATTTTTATCAAGAACAGCAGCGCTAAAACGATTGGTATTAATGCCATTGGTAGACCCTTTACCAATAATAGATAGCTTTTGTTTTGACGTAAATTTATGATCGACTATATAATTGTATAGCGAATAACTGTTGGGCCATACCTGATTGGCTCCCCAATAGGTAAGCTTTTCAATAAATTTTAAGAGTTTCAATTTAGCACCTTTCTCAACCATTAAGGGCATTCCGGCAACGGTATGTATCCTCACTTTTACGCCGGCAAACCTGGCCGCCAGCATACCCAGTAAGCCTGCCTTGGGTGTATGTGTATGTACAATATCAGGTCTTTCTTTTCTGAAAATTCTGATCAGCTGTACCAGGCATTTGAGATCCTGCCAAGGTGTTATCTTTCTCGTCATAGGCACAACAATATGCCTGCAGGCTTCGTTTTTAATAACGTCATTCAACTCGGGGCCATCGGCACTTATCATAATTACGTTAAACCCGTTTTGCTGCATAAACTTCATTTGCCCGGGTAATAAATAACGCAGCGCCATAGGCACCGTTGTAATGCGGATGAGTTTTTTTTGAATGTTGTCGCTGGTCAAATCTTTATTTATAAAATTAGTTGGCTGATAATTTTCTATTGAACTCAAAAATAAACGCATATTATTGAAAGAAAAATTAGAATTTAAGATAAATTTGAGTTTATTAGAATGCAATTGCAGCATATTGCTTTTTATAACGGGCCATTTAACCTCCTAACATTTACGCTTCATGGGCATCTTCGAATTTGTTTTGTTTCCTTTTTATGTTGCCATCTTTTATTTTATATTTAAATCTGTCAGGAAAAACTACACCGACCCGGTTCTTAAATTTTATCACCTGCAGGGGTTTTGGATAAAAGCTTTGATCGTATTGGTATTTGCCGTGTTTAACTGGAAAATATCTATTGGTGATTCTTTTGTGTTGTATCAAACAGAAGGCAAACACCTGTACGACCTTATTCTTAAAGACTCTTCCAACATCAAGTGGATCTTTACCCCGGGACCGGATTTTGATGAATCGTTATTAAGCAATTCGTGGAATAAAGGTTACCTGCTTGGGGAAGCAAATTATATGGTGGTGCGGTTTGTAACCATTTTTTCTTTTTTTACATTGGGTAAATATTTAATTACCAATCTTGTTTTTTCGATGCTGGCTTTTACCGGTGCCTGGAAGTTGTTCCTGTTTTTTTATGAGCAATATCCGCACCTGCACCGCAAGTTTGCCATTGCAATTTTATACCTGCCCACTTTTGTATTCTGGAGTTCGGGTGTGCTGAAAGATAGTATTTGTATTGCGGCTATCGGTTGGATCACTTATTCGCTGTACCAGCTGTTTGTAAGCAAAAAAAATATTGTAAAAAGTACTTTATTATTATTGTTGTTCGGCTATTTCCTCTGGGTAATAAAGCCGTATATCCTCATCTCTTATGTGCCATTCTTTTTTCTTTACCTGATCTTAAAAAATGTAAACATGGTAAACAGTAAAGCGGTGAAGCTTGTACTGGCCCCCGTACTTATTGTTGGCTGTGTAGTTGCGTTTTCTAAAATAATGACTAACCTGCAGGAAGAAATGGGGCAGTATGCAGTAGGCAGTATTTCAAAGAATATGAAGAGCTTGAACACCGCCTACGAAAATCAGAATACAGAGGGTACATCAGCATTTAGTTATGGTGTGGAGTTTGACGGAAGCATAGGCCAGCTGGTAAAAATGGCGCCGGTGTTTATCAGCACTACTTTTTTCAGGCCGTTTTTATGGGAATCTAAAAAACTATCTACTTTATTATCATCGCTGGAAGGCCTGGCGCTAATGATCTTTACCATGATCGTTTTTTTTAAAGCCGGGATAAAAACCGTTTTTCAAACCTTAACCAAAAACCCATTGGCGCTGTATTGTTTTTTATTCTCCATCATATTTGCCCTATTTGTTGGTGCCACTACTTTAAACTTTGGTACACTTTGCCGTTATAAAATTCCCTGCATGCCATTTTTTGTTATTGCATTATTCCTGATACAGGATGCAACGAGGCAGAAAAAAGAAAACCTGCTTAAAAATAAGCAGGTTGTAATTGTGTAGTTTTCGAGGGTTTAATTCTTACCTGGTCTGCATTTTCTTCACCATACCTGATGGCGTAAATAACATCGACCAAATATTTTTTACAGTGTGTACAAAATTGCTGTTAGTATTTTCTGCTTTAATTTTTAGTTTATCCAGGATAAATGCAGGCGTAGCATTAAAATTATTAGCTACTGCATCTGTTGCCGGCCAAAAAATAAAACTTAGTTTTTTTAACTTATCGGTTTTCTGAAATACCAGAACGATACCTGCCAATGCTGCTAAAAAGCAACCGTAGTTAATGGAGGCAATGATCTTATTACTAAATTTAGCTTTGTGAATGTGCAGGCGGTTACGGATATAGAAATACATTTTCCATGCAGTTTTATAATCCCAGTCCTGCTTAAACGAAAATGTTGCTGCGGGATGGTAGTGTATGCTACCGGCAACAGTACAAACCGGAATATTATTTCTCTTTACTATCCTGTAATAGTATTCTGTTTCGTCGCCCCATAAAAAAAACTGTGCTTTGGGTACGCCTACTCTTTCTACAATACGGCGGTTAATAAATGTGCCGTTAAAAGGATGGCCGATGCCTTCAATAATATTACCTGGTACTTCATCTAAAGTTTTATGACCACCTGTATTCCATACAAAAGATTTTTTATCATCCTTATTAATTACAGCACAGTTTAATAATGTTAAGTCGTTACACTCTACTGCCAGTAATTGTTCCAGGGCATCTTCCTTTGGTGCTCCATCATCATCCATACACCATATCCATTCATAGCCTTTTTTATAGCCTGCCTGTATAGCGGTACTAAAACCTCCTGCGCCGCCAATATTTTTCTGGTTGATTGTGATAACATCTGTTTGTTGCTGCAGCCATTGCTCGGTATTATCCGTGCTGCCATTATTTACAACAAGTATGGCATCGGGTTTACGGGTTTGATTACGTAGTGCGTTGATGCATTCAGATAGTAGTGCCTGCCGGTTGTAGGTTACAACCACTGCAATTACCTTTTCCATAGGTGGTAATTTGGTTTTAAATAGATTTGGACAGTACTATAACGGCACTTAAAATCGATTATTGTACGGGCGTTAAAAAAAACATAATACGCTGATTAGCAAATCCATTTATACGCAAAAAGAGGTAGCCGGATAGTTGTTTTACTACGTGTTTTTACCATAAAAAGACTACGCATTTTTTTGCTTAAAGCTACACGCCGGACCAGTGTATATGAGTAAGGAAGCCATTTTTTACAGGAGCATACCTGGTGATTGCTGTAATAACAACGATATTTAAAACATGGAATTGAGGAGTAGAAAATAAAATTTAAGAATGAACACAGCGGCAGGTAAAGTTTACAGTGGTACAGTTTTTAACGCAGCCTGTGCTTTTTTGTAATCTTCGCTATTGACCATTTTATTAAACTGCTTAAAATTATTTTGCAGGTTAAACCTTTCTTTCAATGTCCATTGCCTGGTATAGTAGGTAGTACCTGCGGCAATATCGCCTTGCCTAACATTCGGCCTCTTACCTTCAATTAATTTTTCCACCGCTCTTACATACAGGTTGTGCCCGTGTTCCATTACTTTGATATGCACCTCCAGTAGACTCTCTGTACCATTAAATTGAGTGGTTTCTGTAGTGATGATATTGCCGGTATCGATGCCCTTATCTATCCACATAATAGTGTTGCCAATCATGGGCAACTGGTTGGTGGCAATGCACCAGTTGGTACAGTTGGGGCCGCCTTTTATATAAGGTGATAAACCGGTATGCAAATTTAAAATACCTATCGAGGGACTTAATCCTAATAATTTTTCTTTTACCAGCCTTGTGCCGGAAACAATAATAATATCGGGATCAATTTCTTTGGTAAAATTATAAGCTGCATCAGAGTTGATATTTTCAACTTCTATGATTGATGCCGCAGGATATTCTTTGTATTGTTTTTCATATTGCCCCAGCATACCAAACCAGGCATTGGTGATCTGCGGTAAAAAGAGTTTATCAATTATTTTTTCGTAGATTTTTTTAATGGTTATCTTTCGCTGCCCTTTTCTTTTTTCAATAATGATTCCCGATACGCCAAACCTGGCGGCCATTTTATTGGCTAATGCTTTTTGATTGGACTGACCGTCCATCCACATTACAATTTTCATCGGTAGTGTATTATTTTTTTTATCTTTTCTAAAATATGGGTGATCCGCAAAACATTTTTCCACCAGGGTTCATTGTTCAATGATATTCTTGGTATCTCAAAAATATCATCTTTAGCAGGATCGTACATATCCTGCTTTACTGCAAGGCCCATCGTATACCCGGCAGCTTTACTCATTTTTATAGTGTTGGCATTATAACTTCCACCGGGATAAGATATGGTAACAGGAAAATGCCCCAGCTTTTGTTCTATCACTTTTGCGGAGTGTAATAATTCATGTTGTAATTCGGCTTCATCAGTAACAGTTGCCAGCATACAATGCGTAGTGGTATGCGATCCTATGTAGTGGCCTTTGTTTTTAAGCACTTTCAGGTCATCCCAGCTCATCATCAATGGCGGAATAGTAATATCGGTACAGGTATCCACTACCCGTTGCATTACTGCAACTCTTTGTGCATTAGGAATTGTTTTTAAAAACGGCACCAGTTTTCTTTCGTAGGCAAGCCTGCTTTCTTCTGTGTCTAATGATGTAACCCTGTATTCTGCCGGCAAAAAATCAAAATCAATATTTATTTTTTTGATGGCGGTAAACTGAAAACAGTATTCGAAAATATGTGTCCAGGTTGGCATATTATTTTCAATACAATCAATCACTACATAAAAAGATGCCTTGCAATTATATTTATCCAGTATGGGAGCGGCGTAAACAATATTGTCTTTGTAACCATCATCAAAACTGATAGTAGCCAGTTTTTTTTTGCCTTGTTGTATTTTTCCTGCAACAATATCTTCCAGTAACACCACCTGGTAATGCGCCGAAATATACCGGATGCATTTGTCAAACATCGGCACATCCATCGGGTCCCAGAGTTTATCTCTTTCAGGACTAACCCGGTGAAACAGAAAATTTCTTATCATGTTGCAGGTGCTTTGAAATCAGTTTTTACGGCTGTTTAACTTGTCATTACTCAGCTTAATCAATATTTAATTTTCTACATTAGGAAAAGCGGTAAGCACTGCTGCTCCTGCCTCTGCCTTTATAAACAGCTTTGCATACTCCAGCGCTTCGCCAATTACATGATGCATATCCATATACCTGTAAGTAGCCAGCCTGCCTAAAAAAGATATTTTTTGTTCCTTTTCTGCATCGCTGCGGTATTGCAGTAATAGTGCTTTATCGTTGGTAAGGCGCTTGGGATAATAAGGCACATCTGTGGCTTCCGTTTCTTTGCTGAATTCTTTAAAATATACTGTTTGTTCATGTTTTTCCCAGGGCGCAAAATGTTTGTGTTCATGCACACGGGTGTAAGGCACATCATCATCGCAATAATTAATCACTGCATTTCCCTGGTGGTCTCCCTGTGCCACATGCTTTTCAAAAGTTACAGTGCGGTAGCCCAGCTTGCCATATTTATATTCATAAAAAGCATCAATGGGACCGGTATAAAAAATATGATCGTAATTGTTTAACAGCTCTTTACTGAACTGAAATTTTTTATTGAGCGTTACTGTTATCGTAGCATGGTCTAAAAGTTTTTCAACTAATTCAGTATAACCATTTACAGGAATTCCCTGGTAAGGATTGTTGTAATAATTATCATCGTAGTTAAAACGTACCGGTAATCTTTTTAAAATAGAAGCCGGTAATTCTGATGGTTCGCAACCCCATTGCTTTTTAGTATAGCCATAAAAAAAAGCTTTATACAGGTCTTTACCAATAAATTTTAATGCCTGCTCTTCAAAAGATTGTGGTTCGCCAATACTGGTATCGGCCTGTGTGGCTATAAAATCTTTTGCTTCATCAGGGCCAAACGATTGATTAAAAAACTGGTTGATGGTATGCAGGTTAACCGGCAGCGAATAAATGCTGCCTTTGTATTTTGCTTTTACACGATTGATAAAGGGCTTAAACTCCACAAAGC
This sequence comes from Ferruginibacter profundus, assembly GCF_054783275.1. Classification (NCBI taxonomy): domain Bacteria; kingdom Pseudomonadati; phylum Bacteroidota; class Chitinophagia; order Chitinophagales; family Chitinophagaceae; genus Ferruginibacter; species Ferruginibacter profundus. Next base: position 1,719,531 of record NZ_BAAGQW010000002.1, read on the forward strand.
TGTTCACAAAATCCCATATCTCTTTTTTATCGGTATTAAAAATATGCGGCCCGTATTCATGCACCATTACCCCGGTTGCAGCATCACGTTTGGTGTGGCAGTTGCCGCCGATATGATCTCTTTCGTCCCAGATATCAATATGGCAATCCAAACTATTGCTTAGCTGGTTGGCCAGCACCGCACCGGAAAAACCAGCCCCGACAATTAAATATTTTTTACTCATGATTAACCAAATTTATATTCGAACAACAGTATTACGCTAACACTTTTTCATACACTTGTGCGTAAACCTGTACCGTTTTTTCAAGATTATAAAATTCTTCTGCACCTGCTCTTATTTTACCTGAATCAAATGCTGTTGCAGGGTCGGCCATTTTATCGGCTATAGCATTCATTTCATCCGGTGTAAAATTATCCAGCACAAAACCTCCGTTGTATTTTTCTATAATTTCTTTTACATCGCCTACACCACTGTTGGCAATTACAGGAATACCCATGGCCATTATTTCGCCATGCTTGGTAGGCGATGAAGATAATTTAGAATAACAGGCTTTAATAAAAAATAAAGAATAAGTACTGAAAGATAATAACACCGGTACTTCGTGGCGCTTGCCAAATTTTACTATTATTTTTTCTGCCGGTATACCAAATTCATTGGCGGCATTAATGATATCCTCGTGATTATTATTAGAGATGAATAAGAATTTTGCTTCCGGTTTTTTTTGCAGCAGCACTTTACAAAACTGCAGCATTTCTTTGGTTAAATACCAGCCACCAATAGAACCCAGGTAGCTTACAATAAAGTCATTATCTGCAATGCCCAGTTCTTTTTTAAAGTTGGCTTTAAGTGTTACGTCAATGGCTGCCGGGTTAAACAGGTCAAGATCAACACTGCAAGGCACCACATCTACTTTTACCGGTTGCGGTACATTTTTCCATTTTAAAATTTCTTCTTTGCCCCTGTAGGTAAGGCAGGTATTATAATCTGCCACTCTCACACAGTCATCTTCTTTACTCCTGAAAAAATTATACACTGTTTTGTACAAAGGATTTTTTAAATTCCACATGCCGCCATCCACACGTTCATCGGCCCAAAAGCCACGGATATCATTCATGAATTTTATGCCCAGCTTTTTCTTCAGATACAAAGCCACTAATTGCGGCAGCCCCGGCCGGGTATGCACCATATCAAAAGGGCGGATGCGATGTAATTTTCTTGCCGTTTGTTTCAGCTTTATATAATCATATACCGATGATAATACCGGCGGATTTTTATGATAAGGAATGGAAGTCCATTGAATACCATAAGGCGCCATCAGTTTTTCCACGTAGGTTTTGTTGGCCGCATATTTCTGCGGTTTATCGCAACTTAAAATGGTAAACTCATACCCTTGTTTTGTAAGGCCGGCCAGGTAAGGGATCACCTGGCTTTGCCCCAGGGGATCTGTCATGCCATCGTAAGAAATAAATAGTACATGCTTTTTACTCACCGCTTAGTTGTTTAGTGCTTCCGTATAAATTTTACGCAAGTTGCTGATATTATGTGTTAATGTAAAATTCTGAAGTACTCTTTCTTTGGCTGCTACTGCCATTGCATGCAGCCTGTTGCTGTCGGCAGCCAATGTTTTTAATTGATTTACAAAATCATCGGTGTTTGCCAGATCAAAATAACAGGCCGTATCCTCACACTGTTCTTTAAAAGATTTGATATTGCTCAGCAATAATGGAATACTCATTGCCATAGCTTCCAGCACACCCAGCGAAAAACCTTCAAAAGTAGAAGACATGGTAAACAGGTCGTAGCCGGGTATAATGGTTTCCACATTACTTACAATACCCTTTAATACCACATTGGCCCCGGTTTCCTGTATGCGTTGTTCCAGCAATTGTTTTTTATCGCCTTCGCCATAAATATGCAATTCAAAAGGTTCGCCTTTAAGTTTTGCAAATGCTTCTACAAGGTACCGGTGATTTTTTTGTTCTCTTAATGCACCTACAGATATCAGCCTGAACATGGCAGGCGGTGTTGTTGCAATGGGTTTGGCAACAGCATTAAAGCGGGCTATATCTACAAATGTGTACAGCACATAGGTTTTATAAGGCTTTATTTTTAAAAAAGAAAAATATTCATCCATAGCGCCTTTGGCTACCACAATGATGATGCTTTTTCTGAAACGGTAAGTGAGTTTATCGATCAGGCGCACATGCCAATTCTTATATTCTACCGAAGAGGCAATAAACGCATGAATGGTTGTAATTAAAGGTATGCGCCGGGGAACCGACAAGCGGCCGATAGCAGTAGGCCAGAAAAGATGCGTATGCACCAGGTCGGGCTTTTCAGTTGCAATAAGTTTTTTAAATCTTATTATGGCTAAAGGCAGTTGGTATAGTGATTTAAGATTTAGGCAGATGAGTTTATCACATTGTAACTCGGGACCAAAGCGATTGGCAGGAAAAAGAGTAACCACCACATGTTCATATTCCGTTAATTCCTTAATCACCCTCACCATCATGGTTTCGGCGCCACCACGGGTAAGGTCGTAAATAAAATGAACAATTTTTTTTTTCACCATCAGATTTTGAAGAAAGAAAATGGTATACGCTTATAACGGCAACAGGTGCAGGTCAATCATTTCTGTGTTAGCACAAAACTCCTCCCTGGAAATAGGTTTGTTGTTATAAGAAATACTATAATTCAGTTTCAGTATATAATCATAAATATCTTCTACCCTATCGCCTTTTGCTTTAATGGGTATAGGATGAATAGCCAGTATACAAGCCGGCTTTTGAGTGGTAAACGTGTTGGTACCGCCACGCAAGGCATCGTACTCTGCACCTTCCACATCAATTTTTATAAAACTTACATTGGTTATTTTTTTTGCTGCCACAAAATTATCAATCGTGGTCATATCCACTTCAATACCGGTAAGTTTCCTGTCGTCTTTATAAGAAACAAGGCTGTTGCTGTTATCAATTTTATCATCCGATACAAAGAAAGTGATCTTCCCTTCCTGGTTAGACATGGCTTTTTGCACCGGTTCAATTACAGCTTCTTTGCTATTGATACGGATCGTTTTTTTCAAAAACTCTGTAGTGGATGGTGATGGTTCAAATGAAAATATTTTTCCTTTATCGCCGGTAACTTCCGAAGCAATAACGGAGAATAAACCAATATGAGCACCGATATCCAGTACGGTACTGCCGGGTTTTGCCTCTGCTGTTAAAAAAGAAAAATTTTCTTTTTCGTAATCCGAAGGAAAGTAATTGATAAAGCGGGTGGGTATTTTAACCGAATAGCCGTTGAATTTTTTTCTTAATCCTGTGCCAAGCGTAAATAGGTCAATAATCCTGTAAACAAGTTCTTTCATCAGATGGAGGCTATTTTAATGGTTTAAAAGAAGAATTTAAAGTTATGCTAAACGTAATAAAAAATGCAAAAATTGTATCGGCAAATAAATAATGTGGTATTGTTAAGCACCCGAACGGGCTATTATTTTACCAAATACCTCAGGTAATGTTTTGCTGCAAACTTAAGCCTGTAGCCAATGGAATGCATGCTGACATAATAACGCCTTACACCTTCATGCAAAGCAAGCGGAATGGCAGCCACCTCAATATGGTCAGCCAGGGCTTCTTTTTGGGTAAACCTGTCATCGGGCAAACAATTAGTACCGCTGCCATCGTGGCCAATATTATCCACCAAAGATTTTTTGGGGTATAAACAAAGCCCGTCATGTAAAAAAACGATGGAGTGCCAGATGGTATTCCAGCTGAATTGTTTTTTGGCAACTGCTTTCAGTCCCCAGTAAAATTCAAAAGTGCCATCCATATTCAATTTTTTGATATTGCCCTTGGCAGTAATGGCTTTTCTTACGGCCAGTGCATCAGTGGTATATTTATCCCAGGCTCTTTTCCAGGTACCCCAGCCCCAGGTGGTGGTATGATAATAAAAATAAGTGGAGGCTTCTACTTTATCAACTGCAGGTTGCAGGTCGGGCCTGGTATATGCACTCACATGCATCACCTGCGGCGTGTTTTCGTAAAAATCCAGGGCATCATTCATGTAGGTTAAAAAGCCGGGCGACAAAATACCATCATCTTCCAATGCAATGATCTTTCCGTATTCACTCACAATTTTTGTAATGCCTTCAATATTGGCTTTAAACATTCCCTTATTAACTTCAGAAGCCATAATATGTACTTCCTTACACCATTTTTTTTCTGCTACTACTTCCCGTACCGCTGCTATGGCGGCTTTGGTTTCTTCGCTGGCGCCGGTTTTGGGGCCATCAACAAATATCCATAATACAGATTCATCAGCAAGTACATTCTTGCTTAATGATTCCAGTGCAAGCCGGGTATGTTCGGGCCTGTTGTAGGCAAAAAATGCAATGGGGGCCAGTTGTCGCATAAGATAAACCAGGTTATTGTAATTTATACCGCTACAGCGGGTGTTATTTTTTTAGTCAATGTATCCTTAATTATTTTTTGCGCAAAAATAATAATGAGCAAACTGAAAATGATGGTATTGATAAGGCTTGCCAGCGCATCACCCAAAATAAGAAAATTTTTCACCATTATAATATTCACGGTAATAGAACAGGCCAGTGAAATAAGCGTAACAGTAAGTATCTTTCTTTTTTGTTTGTGGTATAATAAAAAGAGAAATAAAAAATAATTCAATCCCCAGATGTATGATGCCAGCGCTACCAGGAAAAAATATTTTATGCCCGACAGGTACACTTTATCAATTAAAAAATAGTAAGCAAATAAAACCACCAGTATGCAGGCTACAGATAAACCGGTAAGCATCATAAAATACCTGAAGAAATCTCTTTTGGCAGTTTGTATAGTAGCTTCCCCTTTGCTGATGGATTTATATAATTGCGGCTGGGCATACAATAAAATACTTTGCGAAACAACACCTATCATGGTACCAAACACACAGGCTATGGAGTAAATGCCCAGCTGGTATTTATCTACATTGTAAATGGCCAGGAATAATTTATTGGAAGTGCCCAGCATAAACACACAGAGCTGAAAAGCAAAAATGGGTACACCAAATTTGAGTTCATCTATCAGTTGTGTTTTTTTAAAATGAAAACTGATGTATTTGTTTTTAATATAGTAGGCTACTGCAATTAAATTAACCACAATCAGCGAAGCAGCAATACCCCATATCCTGCCCATCCAGCCGGTAAGAAAAAAAACGATGAGCACCACAGATACGGCATACTCAATAATTGATTTGGAAATGCCCATTATAGCAAAACGCTTTACTTCATTACGGTTTCGTATCAGTGCAAACAATTGCTCACCTGAAAATATAAGGAAAGCCAGGCCGGGAAGAATAAAAACAAATGAAGTGGGAAACTGGAATTTCTGCTGCAGCATGTCCCTGAAAATAAACAGCAATATAGCCGCTATTGCTGCCATTAAAAATGAGATGATAAAACTGCTGGTGAAAGAAGCGGCAAAATCACTTTCTGACTTTTTGTAAAAATCTGCTGTGCACGACTGTATCATGCCTAAAGAAACAAATGGCGCCAGCAGGATCATATTGCTGGAAAACAAACTTAATAAACCATTATCAGTAGGTGATAAATAAAGCGGGTTGGTAAACAGCGGTATCAGCAGAAAAGAAATACCCTTGGAAAAAAAATTGGTAAATATGTACGTGCCCACTGATTTGAAAGCCGGATTTTTTAATCCCTCTCTTACCTGGCTGGTGATTGACATATTTACCTTAATGAGTTAGTTTTAGGAAAAGGCCCGATGCTTTTAGTTATTGTTCATCCACTTATCGTACCACATCTGAAACATCAGCAGGTACCATATCTTCTCCGCTCTTTCTATTTTGCCCTGGTAAAACGACTTTTTAATGCGTTGTATTATGTCGTTGTTAAAAATATTCTGTTTTTGGATGAAGGTTTCGTCAAAATACCTGTCTACAAAGGGTTTCAGGTCGTTCTGCAACCAGGCTGAAATAGGAATACCAAAACCCATTTTGGGGCGGTCCATCATTTCTTTAGGAATGTACTGATGCACAATTTCTTTAATGATGAATTTTTTATTGCCATTGTTGTACTTGTATTCCATGGGCAATTGTGCTGCCCATTCAATCACCCGGTGGTCTAAAAAAGGCTCCCTGCCTTCAAGGCTTACGCACATGCCGGCACGGTCTACTTTTTGTAAAATATCATCCAGTAAATATGTTTGATAATCGATGGCCATCATGTAAGACAATATAGAGTAATTGTCTTTTTTCAATTCCGTACTATCAAAGGCTGTTGCCAGCTGGTGAATATTACCTTTGAATAATTCTGCCACAGCACCATCATCCATTTGCTGTGTTAAACTCATCAGGATGTTTTTTTCTGATGGATTTTTCAGCAACATCTTCAGTTTTTCGTAACGGCTGTGGAATAAATATTTTTTATTCATCACCGGGATGGAGTTAGCCGGTACCACATTCATTATACCGGCCGCAGTTTTACGAAATAAGCCGGGAATAGCCTGTATTTTTTTACCGTACTTCAGCACATAATCATAGCGGTTGTAACCTGCAAAAATTTCATCGCCTGCATCGGCAGATAAGGCCACGGTTACTTTTTCTCTTGCAATTTTACTTACCAGCGTGGTGGGTATGGCACTACTGTCTGCAAAAGGTTCATCATAAAAAAATGGCAGCTGCGGTACAATTTCCAGCGCTTCTTTTTCGGTACAATAATATTCTGTATGATCGGTACCTAAGTGGTTGGCAATTTCTTTTGCAAAAGGTGCCTCATTCATACCGGCATCGGGTACACCAATGGTAAAGGTTTTAATTTTTTCAGTATTGTTTTTTTGCAGCAATGCCGTTACACAACTGCTATCGTAACCACCACTTAAAAATACACCCACCGGCACATCACTCACCATGCGGTATTGAAAAGCACTGGTCAGCAATTTTTCCGTTTCGGTAATAGCATCGGGTAAACTTATTTTTAAAGTAGGTTTATTATAGGCATCGTATACATTCCAGTATTGCTGTGTGCGTAAACTTCCTGCAGGCACATCCATTTCTAAAAAATGGCCGGGTTTTAATTTATGGGTATTGGTAAAAATACAATGCGGTGTGGGTACATAACCATATTGCATAAAGGCAGCTGCCGCATCAATATCAATCTGTTTTTCAAAGCCGGGGTGTTGCAACAGGGCCTTTAATTCGGAACCAAATAATAAGAGCCCATCTTTCCAGTAATAAAAAAATGGTTTTACACCGGCCCTGTCCCTGCAGGCAAATATTTTTTGTTTGGCCTCGTCGTAAATAACAAAGGCAAACATGCCTATGAATTTCTGCAATGCCGCACTGCCCCACTCAGCATAGGAATGCAGGATCACTTCCGTATCGCTATGGCTGTGAAACTGGTGGCCTTTAGCTTCCAGCTCCGTTTTAATTTCAGCATAATTATATACTTCGCCATTAAAAGTAATATGTAAGGCCTGGTAGGTTTGAGGCTGGCTGCCCCCTTCAGTTAAGTCTATGATACTTAAGCGCCTGTGGCCCAGCCCAATGGTAGCCGCATCAGTATTGTAAATACCATAGCCCTCTCCATCCGGACCCCGGTGCGCCATAATGCGGTTCATCTTTTCTAAGATCGTTCTGTCTGTTTTCTTATTAAAATCGGCAAAGCCTGAAATACCGCACATACTGAATATTTGATTGGGGGTTAACGTTGCAAAGGTAAGTGTAGTATACTTACAAACCTTTGCCCGGGATATTGTAATCCATTTAAAATAAAACAATTAATTTCACGCAAACTACAATTTCTTATTGCTTTACTTTTAATGGATACCATCAATAACGATAAAGGGCTGTTTATTATTTCTTTGGATTTTGAATTATTCTGGGGTGTATGGGATGTTACCACTAAGGAAAGGTATGGCAGCAATATATTGGGGGTAAAAGAGGTTATTCCCCAATTGATCAGCCTGTTTGACCGTTATGGTTTTAAAGCCACATTTGCTACCGTTGGTTTTTTATTTGCCAAAAACAAAAAAGAGTTACTGGCAGCTTTGCCCGATAACAAACCGGCTTACAGCAATGATAATTACAATGTTTACAGCAGGGAAATTGCGGCCGTAGGCAGTGATGAGGAGGAGGATCCTTATCATTTTGGGTACAGCCTGTTTCAGCAATTGCAACAAACCAGTCACGAGATCAGCACCCACACTTTTTCGCATTATTACTGCCTGGAAGAAGGGCAATGTGCCGAAGAATTTGAAGCGGATATTGTTGCCGCCAAAAATATTGCCGCGGCAAACGGCATTACTTTATACAGCATTGTTTTTCCCCGCAACCAGGTAAATGAAGAATACCTGGAGGTACTAAAAGATAATGGTATTACGGTGTACAGGGGCAATCCCACTTCATGGATATACAAACCCCGGAAATTTACTGCAGAAGTGCCGTTTATCAGGCTTTGCCGTTTGATGGATACTTATTTTCCGATCTCGGGGTATAATACCCATGTGATAAAAAAAGAAGAAGGACGCCCGGTTAATATACCTGCCAGCCGTTTTTTAAAACCTTATAATAAAAATTTAGCCTGGCTGGAAAAGATCAAGCTCAGCAGGATCATGAATGAAATGACCAGGGCTGCTATAAAAAAGGAAGCCTACCATTTATGGTGGCACCCACATAATTTCGGGGTAAATATTACCGAAAACATGGCCAACCTCACTGTTATATTAGACCACTATCAAACCCTGCATAAAAAGTATGGCTTTGCCAATTGCACCATGAAAGAAGCCGCAGGCTTATAGAAACCGAATGTGTAACTTTGCCGCCTGTGAATAATAATTTTTCCTCCCGTAATGCAAAATAAAAAAATAGTTTTCCTGGCATCTGATTGCGAATCTTCCAGGTGGGTATATAATGCCATTGCACAAGATTTTTTACTCGACGCAGCCATTATAGAACAGCCGGTTTCTAAAAAACTGCTGTTTAAAAACCGGGTTAAAAGAATTGGCATATTAAAGGTGTTGGGCCAGGCAATGTTCTCTGTACTGGTTGTTCCCTGGTTAAGAAAAAAAGCTGCCGTTCGAAAAGCAGCTTTAACAGAAGCATATCATTTGAGCAATGCCCGCTTTAACAGTACGCATACTCATTATGTAACATCAGTAAACAGCGAGGACTGTCAGAAACTATTACACTCATTACAACCTGATATAGTAATTGTAAACGGCACACGGATCATTGGTAAAAAAACTTTGCAAAGCACGGGTGCCACTTTTATCAATATGCACGTGGGCATTACACCCTGGTACAGGGGCAGCCATGGCGGCTATTGGGCTTTGTACAATAATGATGTTGAAAACTTTGGCACTACTATTCATTTGGTAGATACTGGTGTGGATACCGGTGGTGTATTAAAACAGGTTTTTGCCAAACCAACTAAAGCGGATAATTTTACGACTTACCCTGTAATACAGGTGGGGGAAGGAATAGCTGCGTTAAAAAGCATATTACCCCAGGTAATTAACGAAACATATCAGGTAAAACAGCACACTGAAAAAGGATTTATGTATTACCAGCCAACAATACTGGAATACATAAAAGGTAAAATAAGATGAGGCCTGTTTACTATAATTATTTTATAACTAATTAACGAATGGCATATATTACTTTTTTTGACTACGTCCTGTTGCCAATCTACCTTTTTTTTCTGTATTATATCATTAAGTTAAAAGCAATAAAATACAGGGATACCGATCTGCACAAATATTTCATCACGGGTTTCTGGATACATATGTCGGGCAGTTTTTTATATGCCATGGTAATACAGTATTATTATGGATATGGCGATTCGTTTGGCTTTTACCAGGGCGCCCAGGTGGTAAGAAAAATGATTGCCGGCGAAGGGAATCCGATAACAACTTTTTTCTTAGATCCGGACGGATTTTCCAAAATTTATAAATCTTCCGGAGACGACAGCTTGTATATCCAGGCAGGACTTTCAAACAGCGCTTCGTTAATGGTATATAAAATAGCAACATTATTTTCGTACCTCTCCTTTAACAGTTACCTTATTATTTCATTATTTTTCGGGCTCATTTCTTTTGCCGGTGTGTGGCGTCTTTTTTGTACGTTCAGGGAACTCTTGCAAAAGCAATTTGAAAAAAAACTTGCCTACGCAGTACTATTTTTGCCCTCTGTATGTTTTTGGGGAAGCGGTTTAATGAAAGATTCTCTTTGCCTTGGTATGGTAGGTTTTATTTTTAGTGCAGGGTACAGCTTATTTGCAAAAAAAAAATATTCTTTGGGTAATATCCTTGTATTGGTAGCCTGCCTGTATATACTATTTGTAATTAAAAGTTATATCGCATCTGCGTTGTTACTGGCTGCAGCTCTTACTTACATGATAGGCATCATTTTAAAAAGCAGGGGTAATATCATCAAACTTGCCTTTGTACTTTTCATCCTTGCAGTTAGTGTGGTATTTCTTTCCTTTAGTGTTTCTTCATCTATCGAATCGGTAATTGAAGAATCTAAAAGCCAGATTGAAACATTTAAAACCAGTTATGAAAATTACAGTGACGATGAGGGTACGGCCGGGTTTAAAGATGCCGATTTTGACTTTACAATTGGAGGCATCATTCTAAGAACACCTGTAAAAGTCACCTCTACCTTATTCAGGCCATTTGTATGGGAAACCCGAAAGCCAATAGTGTTATTATCTGCTTTAGAATCTTTGTTAATGCTGGTGGCTCTTTTGTATGTACTGATAAAAACAAAATTCTTTCGTTTCTTTTATTACGTTGCCATTAACCCGGAGATATTCTTTTCTTTTGTTTTTGTAATGTTACTGGCTGCTATAGTTGGTTTTACAACTTTTAATTTTGGTACCCTGGTAAGGTATCGTTTACCAATTATGCCTTTTTATTTTTTCATGTTGTTAGCCGTTTACAGAAAGCATCAGCAAAGGAATGCAGAAACGACCACTGCGGTGATAATAGAAAAAACTTAGTCTGTTGGCAATAATTTTCTATACAGTTGAACCGTTTCAGTTGCCATTTTTTTCCACGAAAATAATTCCAATTGTTTTGTTCCCTTCATTACCAGTTCTGGCCCGATAGAAGGTTCTGTATAAAATTTTACAATAGCCACCGCAATATCAGCAGTATCGGCAGGATTAAAATACAGGGCTGCAGGCCCGGCAATCTCCGGTAACGAAGTAGTATTGGAACACAGCAATGGCTTTTTAAAATAAAAAGCTTCCAAAACCGGAATACCAAAGCCCTCTGAAAGCGAAGGAAAAATAAAAGCATCAGCATTTTTAAATAAATGTTCCAGCACAAATCCGGATACAAAACCGGTAAAATAAATACGCTCCCCTCCAGCATTTATTTCGCTTACAACGGCCTTATCAGTTTCATCCAGGTATGTTTCATTTCCCGTAATTACCAGCTTAATATCAGCCGGCAATTTTTTACAGGCTATATTAAATGCCTGCAGCAGGTTCTTCATATTCTTATGCAGCCTGGTGGTGCCGACATAAAAAAGATAATTTTTAAAGGTTGGCACAGTATCTCCTGTTTCTTTTTCTTCTGCATTGGCTTTAAGGTGTTCCCAGCCTTCGTATATAACACTGATCTTATTGCTGATTACATTATTCAGCTTATAATTATTCACCAGGTCTTGCCTGGTATATTCAGATACGGCAATTACTGCAGCCGACCTGTATAAAGCATTTTTTATTACCAGATTAAGAAAACGTTTGGCCATATTAAATGTCCACCATTTAGAATCGAGGTAATTTTTAAAGGTAATATCATGCACCGTGGCAAGGCCATTCTTTAAGCTCAGCGGATACTGGTTTGAAGTGCTGTGAAAAAGGTCAAATGTTCTTTTTTGTTGCCTTAAAAACCAGAACATATCCCACTCACGCCTGGGACCAATAGGGGCAATAGCTGCTTTAATTACCTTGAACTTTTTCTTATCCAATACATCCCATAATTCTTTTCTTTTTACGTTGGTATGTACCAGCACTAAAAAATCAAACCTTACAAAAGCCTCTTCGGGTAAATTATCAAGCAGGCTGATTATATATTGGGATAAACCATCTTTTTTTTCAACGATAGTAGTGGCATCAATTAAAATTCTTTTGCGCATTTAACTTAATATTTTATTTTTTGCTGCCATCCACGCTATAAAATTACTGAGCCCGGTTTTAATATCAGTTGATGGGCTGTAGTCAAGTAATTGCCGGGCAAGTTCAATATCGGCAAAGGTTATGTCCACATCACCGGGCTGCATTTCGGTATAACTTATATTTTTCTCTTTCCCCATTGCTTCGTAAATCATATTTACAAGGTCGTTAAGTTTTACCGGGCTGTTGTTCCCTAAATTAAGAGTACGGTAAACAGGATTATTTTTCAGGCAGTAGTCAAGGCTCTTTAAAATTCCCTGCACTGTATCATCAATATATGTATAGTCACGGGCTGTATCTCCGTTGCCAAATAAAACTATTTTTTCATCCTGTGCTATTTTTTTAATGAACTTGTGAATAGCAAGGTCGGGCCTTTGCCTGGGGCCGTAAACGGTAAAAAAACGGAGATTAATAATATCGAAATTATACAGGTGATGGTAATTGTAGTTTAATAATTCGCCCGCCTTTTTGGTAAAGGCATAAGGTGATATCGGATTGTCTACACTATCAGTTTCACTGAAAGGCGTTTTTTTATTGTTGCCATATACTGATGAAGATGAAGCAAATACCAGTTTGGTAATGGCATTATCTTTCATAAATTCCAGTATTTTTTCCGTACCAACAATGTTGGTATTAATATATCCTGCCGGATCTTCTATTGAAGGCCTTACACCCGCTTTTGCTGCCAGGTGAATAATGGCATCAATTTGCTGCCGGGGTACCTTTCCCATATCCACCGTAATATCAAATGGATAAAATGTAAAGTGTTCATGGCCTGTAAAAGATTCCAGATTTTTTACTTTTACAGCCTTGTCGTAAAACGGGTCAAAATTGTCGATACCAATTACACGATATCCCTGTTGCAATAATTTTTCGCAAACATGGCTGCCAATGAAGCCTGCACAACCTGTAACCAAAATTGTAAGCATGATAGTATACTTTTACCGGTTTATAAGCACTTAATAATTAAAACAGCACGGGTATTTTTTTAAATAAAGTTCTACCTTATTTCAAATACTGCCTTGTAAGCAGCAAACATCTTTTGATTGCTGTAATGCCGTTCAGCAAATTTATAGGCATTTTCTGCAAGCCCGGCCCTGTATTTTTCGTTTTGTAAATAAAGTTTCAGGGCAGCTGTCATTTGCTGTACATCCTGTACCGGTACCAGCAGACCTGTAACTTTATTACTTATCATATTATTTATCCCCGGCACATCCGAAGCAATGATAGGCAAACCGCAAGCCATAGCCTGCATAATTGCCGTACTCATGGTTTCACCAAATGATGCATGCACATAAATATCCAGGCCGGTAAGAAATTGTATCAGTTGCTGTTCTGTAAGCATCCCTGTAAATTCAACCGCTGCTGATATGCCTAACTGGCCGGCCAGTTGTTCCAGCGATTGCCTGCATTCTCCGTCACCTGCAATTTTTAAAAATATTTTTTTATCTGATGCCGGTACATCCTTAAGTAAACCGGCAAAAGCATGCAGCAAAGTAACATGATCTTTGATCTTTACGATCCTGCTTTGCATACCTATTACCAATTGGCTGCTATGCTCTTTTTGCTTTGGCTGGTACTCGCTAAGGTCAATTCCGTTAGGTATTACCGTTGCCTTTTTTGCACTGTACAACAAGGATAGTTTTTTCTTTATTTCAAGATCGTACGCAGCAGATAAAAAAACAATTTTATCAGCCAGCAATAATGCTGCTGACAGCCAGAACCAGTCTTGTTTTGTTTTCAGGCTATTGGCCTGGGTTTCCCTTACTATCAGCCTGCATTTTTTTTTGCCCGGTAGCAGCGCCAGCTTTGCCCATAGTACCTGCGTGCTGCCATGTAAAAAAACTATGTCCGGTTCGGCTTTTTTTATCGTAGCCACAAGGTTTTTATAAAAGCGCAGATCCAGGCCGGGTTTCTTTTTTACAAAATCAAAACGAATATTATTGTGCCGGCAACGTTCCTTATATTCCTCCCTCATTTCCTCCACCCCGTTAAATAAAGCCTCATGCACAAATTCTCTTTGTTTATCGGCATTTACCAAAGAAAAGAAAACATTTCCATGCCCGCCTAAGCCAGAATATAATACATGTAATATTTTAAACCGGGCTTCCATCTATATCGATTTTCTATTTAATTTATTTATTACAGGCTTCTCTATTTTATTATATACAACGATGCCCAACAGGCAAACAGCAATAAATAACAATAGGGTTAAAAAAAATAACAACATATTACTTTGAATATTCAGTTTGGCAATAAGTTTAAAATAAGCCGCTACTATAGGCAGATGGATTAAGTAAATCGAATAAGAAGCATCACCCAGGGATAAAAAAATACTTTTTAGTTTAACCGTTTTAGTAAGTTCCATTTTTACCAGGGATAAAATAATAAAAAACGAAGGTACCCCATACAGGATAACCCTGTTTAGGGCGCCCCCTGGGCCAGGCTCGGTAGCACTGGCACCATTATAACTTAATATTGCCGATCCTGTAAAGTAAAGTACACCAATAGCCAGAAAGGGGTAAATTATTTTTGCTGAAATTTTCTGCACAATAATTACCACCAGTATACCCAGCAAGAACTCTATATTCATGGGATATACCAGCATGTTTAAATAAATATTATTTCCCAGGCTGATACCGGGTACCGCAAAAACTACCAGCAAAATAAAATAGCCCGCAAATAAAAAGAACAGATATTTTTTATTGGGTATAATAAGGGCTAGTGTAAATAAAAGATAGAAAAAAATTTCATTGGTAAGTGACCAGCTTACACCATTCAGCATTTCATGGCCGGGTAATAACAAAAAGGTTTGCAGTATATTGGTTAGGCTGGTATCAAAATGCGATTTATAAAAATAAGGCAACGCGATCTGGAGCAGCAGGAATACCGTGATCACAAGCCAGTAAATAGGGAATACCCTTATAAAACGCCGTTTTAAAAACACTGGTACAGAAGAAGGTTTTCCTATATACTTCCGGTTGGAGTAGGCAATTATAAAGCCGCTTAATACAAAAAAAATATCAACACCGCTGCCGCCAAACATAAAAATACCCGACAAAAAATTATACCCCAGGTTTATTTTACAGTTATAGGTGATATGCAACAGTACCACCAGCATACTGGCGAAGCCCCGTAACATTTGTATAAGCTGTAAATTTTTTTGTTTTAACTCCATTATTATCGATTACATAATCCGGTTCCGGCAAAAGCAGATTTTAACCTCTCCACCTGTTTAAAACCGTTTTACTTGGCTTTTCTGCTACCTGGTAAATTAAATAACTGAACAATATGCATACCATTACACCAATTGGCCATATCCAGAACTGTGTTATACCGGTACTTTGCACTAATCCTGTTTTTAAAAGTATTGTTTTAAAAAGCATAATTGTTGCAAAGTGAGTTATATAGATCGTATAGCTCATGGATCCTAAAAAAGAGAATAACCAGTTGGTTATCTTTTTAGTTAAAAAATTCACGATCAGTAATACCGATAACAATGCCGATATGATAAAAGTAATTTTTACATCGCCGGGTATAAAATACTTTACTGCTACCATACCGGTTATTAAAAGTATGCTTCCAACACACATTTTAAGCGTGCTGGTATTAAAAACCGGAATTACCTTGCTGTAATTATGAAAAAGCCAGATGCCTGCGGCAAAGTAAATATTATAATTCACCAAAAAAGACACCAGGATATTTTCATCAGACCTGCCGTAACCGTATATGCACCATCCTGCAATATAGGCAGCCAGTGATGCCCAATAATAATACCTGCGCCTGAGTATGAGGAAAGGAATTAACAGGTAAAAAATAACTTCGTGCGTCAACGACCAGAACTGGGCTATAAATGCTCCTCTAGGAATATAAAATATATTGGACAAAATATTTCCTGGGCTGGCAAAAACCGATACCAGGTCCCTCGTTAATACAGGTGCATAGATAGATGCAAACCAGAATACTACCGCGGCCCAAATCAATGCGGTGATGTAGGGCGGATAAAGCCTCACCAACCGTCGGCTGTAAAACTTTAAAGTGTTCTGTTTGTTTCTTAAAGAATAGGCAATAGAAAAACCAGACAATACAAAAAAGAAAATTACAAATTCAGTACCGAGTGCCGTAAATTGTAATGCACCGAAATAGATCTTCTCCCAGATACTCCATTGCTCCACAGGCACCATTTTAGAATACTGGGCACCCCCCATTAAAAGATTTCCCCTGCAATGATTAATGACCACATAAGTGGCGGCAATTCCTCTCAGGCCGTCCAATACTTTAAAATCAGGTTTTGGCTGAGCAGCTGGTGTGTTGGTTGGTATCATTGTAAATATTGCTACTTGCCCAGTTTATTCTGCACAATTTTTTTAAGCACAACTAACGTACGTTTACTCAATACAGGCATGCCGCTTTTTGCAAGAAAATTTTTATAGTAAGTCCACGCTTTCCCGTTATCCTTATTGCTAAGGCAACTTAAACAAAGCAGGTAATCCATTTCACCCTTTATCTGGTCAACATATTGGCCATACTTATTCATAAAAACAGCGTCAGCCTTCAGCCCTTCATCCAGGTATTTCTGCCGGTTTAGCAGCTGCTGCTCCGATGCAACTACCATACTCCTGCTATCATGTTCTACAATGGTGGAGGTAATGGTATTGTTGTATTGCAAAGTGTACCTTGCACATAACTGGCAAAGAAACAAAGCATCTTCTGATGCTGATAACAGGCGGTTTTCAGAAAATCTTATTTCCAGGGCTACTGTTCGCTTTACAAATAAGGCATTGATACTTACCCTCTTTGTTTTAATGGCATAGGCTTCCACATTGCCGTCAAAATTCCTGCATTCAGATAGTAACTTCCCTTCCGGAGTTTTAATATCATATCCAAGATTAAATATATCAGGATTATTAAATTGTGTTATTACCTTAAATGCAGTTTCCAGGTGATTGGGATAGGCCAGGTCATCACTGTCGAAAAAATTAACATAATCGCCCTTGGCAATATCCAACCCGTAATTACGTGCCGCTCCTCTTTCTGCATTTACTTTTTTATAGTAACTGATACGCTTATCCGTAATTTCCTTCACAACTTCATCTGTATTATCTTTACTTCCGTCATCAACTATTATAACTTCAAAATTACTGTAAGACTGGGCAATAAAAGCATTTACAGTTTTTAGTATAAAGGAGGCCCTGTTATAAGTAGGGATAATAATGGAAAATAAAACCGGTGTATTCATTACAATGTTTGTTTTATATGCTTAATCATATTATGTATCCCGTCATCAACGCTTACCAGTTCCCTGTTCAATATTGCTTTCATTTTTGAATTATCGGGCTTGCGCCTAGTCATATCTCCTTCTGTTAAAGCCGGTAAATGTTCTATTTGTGATGATGAGCCGGTTAATGCAATTACTTTTTCAGCCAGTTGCTTAATACTCATTTCCACATCCGAACCTACATTTACCACATCGTTAATGAAAAGGTCTTCGTATAATGCCTTGGTGGTGGTTTCAATATTATCATCCACATAACAAAATGTTCTGCTCTGAGAGCCATCGCCATAGAGTGTTATGGGTTGATTGCGAAGGGCTGCGTTAATGAATTTAGACATTACAAAATCCTGGCTCTGATCTGGACCATACGTATTAAAAAAACGGAAAATGGTATAATCAAGGCCGTATATTTTTTTGTAGGTTTTTAAAAAAGCCTCTCCCACGTTTTTTACAATGGCATAAGGTAATTTTGAATTTAATGGAGTGGTATCTTCATTCTGCGGAAACTCCACCGGCTCCCCATATACTTCAGAAGAGGAGGAATAAAAAACTCTTTTAACCCCGGTGTTTTTGGCAAGGTCCAGTATATTTTTTATGCCCTGTATATCTTCCAGTACTTTATCCGGATTTTCCAGTGTACGCTTTACCCCTACCAAAGCCGCATAATGAAAAACATAGTCAAAACCATAACGTGTCATTACAGCAGATATATCTCCAAAATGGTTAACATCGCCTTTAATAAATTGCCAGTTTTCGCCGCTTGTTTTCCCAAAAGGTAATTTATGTACCGATCCGGTAATAAGATTATCAACCACCACCACATGATTGTCGCTATTTTGAACGAGTTTTTTTACTAATGCGCCGGCTACATTTCCGGCACCACCTGTAACTAAAATTTTTCTCATAATTTAATTTTCATTGCTTTAAATAATTGGGAATACAATTGCTCAAAATTACTATCAATACTAAAATTCCGGTATACCGTTTTTTTTAAATTATCGCCAAGTATTGTTATAAGTGATTTATCCTGGTTGATCTTTTTTAAAATATTCACCGTTTCATCAACCGGGTTATTTTTATCCACTAAAAACCCATTTTCTCCGTTCACGAGATAGTCGTTAAAATCTCCCACGCCGTTGCAGGCTATCAGTGTTTTACCACAAACACCTGCTTCTTTCAGCATATGGCTGCTGGCTTCTGTTTCGGATATGAGCAATAAAATATCCGCCGCTTTTATATAATCAAACACATTGGTAACAAAACCCCGGATAATGATATTCTTCTCCAACCCCCGTTCTGCAATATATTTACGCAGTTGGTCTTCTATATTTCCCCGGCCAATGCAGGTTAGCTTACAATCAATTCCCTGGCTCAGCAACTTTTCAACCACTTCAAAAGCCAGTGTATGTCTTTTAACAGGGTCCAGCCTGGCAACATACAATAAAGATAAGTTAGATTTCATCTCTTCTTTAACTGCGTCAAACTGATCTGTAAAATCATTTTTGTATTCACCAAAATCATAACACAGGTTTATCCGGGCAATTTTACTTTCCGGCACCCCTTCTTTAAGCAGCATTACTTTAACATCTTCCGATATAGCAATGATCTTTGGAGAGAATGTATTGGCCAGCCAGTTCTGTAATTTTTCCTTAGGAGAATTATAGATCCCCACATAATCGGTGTGGTGTCGCATATACACCACTTTGGTCTTCATAAAATACCTGGCAAAACCTGTGATAATAGCAGAACTTTGGAGATGGCTTACCACTACGGCAATATTATTTTTTTTACAGAATTTTACTAAAAAGATGATCTGCTTTATAAAATACATTACCCCCCTTGCTTTAATATTGCTGCTGAACGTTTTAAATCCGTGCGCCTGGAAATTTTTATGCAAAATACCTTCGGGCAAACAGGTTAATAAAAAAGGTTCGTGCCCCATTTTTTTAAACAAAATGGCTTGTGATTGTTGGTCTACAGCACGTAAATTACTTGGGGAAAAGATTAATATATTCATTAAAAGTCACTAAAAAAAGATGAAAGCCGTTATTTGCCGGTTAGATAATATTTTTATACATAACACCTGGTATATATCTCAATATTGATGCTTCTTTACAAAAGATTGGCAAAACTACAAAAAGTATAGCCAAATGCCGCCTTTGCTACACTAATATTTACAAGCCTTTTAAGCCGGAAAAGAAAAATTTCAGGCGACCCCTCCTAAAGGTTATTTTTGATTTTTTACACTCACATAAAAGGCATGGCTATCACTAATAATTGCGCTAAGTTTCTTGCTTATGCAAAAGCCGGTGGGGTATCTTTTGATAATACGCTGACCCTGGGCAGAATGTTGACCTATGCTGACAACAGGTACCTGCAACAGCTATACGAAAACCATAAATCAGTTTTAAGCCCCATGTCGGAAAAAAAACTGCAAAGCAACTATGCCGAAGCTGTTTTTGAATTATTGGGTACCAAAAGTCTTAAAAGCCTTGATTATTCAGCATATGAAAATGCGGATATAACCCAGGACCTGAATATGGCCTGGCCTTCACAATACGATAAAAACTTTTCAGTTGTTTTTGATGGTGGTACACTAGAACATGTTTTTAACTTTCCTGTGGCTATTAAAAGTTGCATGAAAGCCATTAAGACCGGGGGGCATTTTATTGGTATTACACCTGCAAACAACCAGAACGGACACGGCTTTTACCAGTTCAGCCCCGAATTATATTTCAGAATATTTTCTGCAGAAAATGGTTTTAGGGTTATTAAAATGATCCTTACCCCTGATGACAAAAACTGGTATGAAGTTACAGACCCACACGAAGCAAAAAGCAGGGTGCTGTTTACGAATAAGGCATCAACACGTTTAATGGTAATAGCCGAAAAAACAGGAGATAAAGAAATATTTTTAAATTCCCCTTATCAAAGTGATTATACTCATATATGGCAATGTGGCAGCAAGAATGGCAGCAACACAAACAACAGTAGAAAAAAAACTATAAAAGAAGCAATAAAAAAAATCATCCCAGCCGGGTTGAAAAATAAATTAAAAAACTGGAACGATGTTTTTAATGGCAGGTTGAAATACACATCAGACATGGGTTTTATCAACCCGGCACATTTAAAAAAAATAGAATGGTAAATTATCAACTTTTCTTTCCAAGAAGCATTTTCAGCAATACGGAAAAATAAAACCGTTCGAAACGAAAATCTTTTTTTATCAATTGTAATGCCTGCTTATTATTGCCCGATTGAAACTGTTCGTAAATAGAAAATTTCCTGAAGTTGCGGCATACTCTTTTGTACAATTTATTGCCTTTATATTTATCAGCTATTTGTAAATAGTATTTAATGTTTTTATTACCATGAAGATGGCTTAAACTTTTTTTATGAAGCCGGTAATAAATTAATGGCGTAGCGGAATAGGCAATCTCAAAACGACTGGCAATCTTAAGCCACATATCATAATCTTCTATCGGCAAAGTTTCATCAAATAAACCTACTTCTGCAATCACTTCCTTTTTTATCATTACACCAACAGGAAATATGACGCCGTTCAAAAAAATATGGTCAAATATCCTGCCCGATATAAACTTTTTGTCTGCTGCAATTTCACTTGTTCCGGTGTCTTCGTAATACCTCCAGCCATTTGAATACACCAGGCCAGCATTTGGCTGTTGCTGGTATTGCTCTACCATTGCTGCTATAAACCCAGGCTCCATCCAGTCATCACAGGAAATAAAACATAAATAATCTCCTTTAGCTTCCTTAACCAGCAGATTGAAATTTGCCGGCAGGCTAAAAGAACGCTCTCTTTTAAAACCCCTGTAGGGGCGGGCAGATGCTGAAAATATTTTGTCTGCTATTTCAAATGTTTTATCAGATGAATTATTATCAACATAAAGAAATTCAATATCAGGATAGGTCTGCCCGGTAAAAGAACTTACCCCCTGCAAAATATACTTCTCATGATTCATCGAAACACAAATGATACTTACCAATGGCTTTACCTCCATAATTACACAATATATTTTTTCATTAAAAACCACATTGTAATCCAATGCAACGCATAGTTAATACAAAAGGCGTAAGTAGTTCCTATTACGCCGTACCTGTCCATAAAAAAAAAGCTCAGGATTACAAAACTAGCACTAAATGCTATTTCTGTTATGATATAGGCTTGGGTAAGTGCTTTTGAAACCATTATAAATCCTAGTAACCAACTGCCGATCTTTAAAAAATCACCCAGCAACTGGTATTTAAATAAGGGGAGCATTGGTAAAAAATCTGCAGTAAACAATATGTGCACCACCCATACTTTGCAAAGCCATATGATAAGTGCTAAGAAACCTACAGCAGGTAAAATAATTTTATACCCTTTTATGATCTCCTTTCTCAGTTCATCCTTTGAAGTTATTTCTGATAAACGGGGCAGATAATAAACACCCAGCACTGTAGTAATAAATGCCAGATAATAATCAGATATTCTTGTAACAGCCTGCCAGCAGCCTGCATCTGTTACCGAAAATTTACTGATGATCCTGTCTCTTACCATCAATTGCATAGCAGGGCTTGCAAAACCGGTTACTATGCCCATTAACGTAAATGCAAAAAGCAGCCTGGTCATTTGCGGATTCCATTTTTTAAAACTTGGCATCCAGTTAATGCCTTTAATTTTTTTGATGAAATTCACATTTACAATAAAAACAATTACAGCTACTGCATTACTGGCAATTAAAACGCCTTTTACACCCATAAGGTAAGCAAAGCTTACTGTAAAAACAATTCCGCTTAGTGAACTGATGATATTAATAATAGTCAGTTTTTCGATCTCTTTAAATCCGTTTAATACCGAGGCAAAAAAACTATTTAATGAAATTAAACTTACAAATATGCCATACAATAAATATACCATCCAGAAATCTGTAGTATGAAAAGCGGCTTTAGATAAATAGCCACTTGTAAGCAATACAAATAATGACACTGCAAGCGAACACAACAAAATAATGGAGATAGCAGTAGTGACCACCTGCTGCTGTTTTTCTTTATCCTCTTTATAGGTTGATAAATATTTAACTACCCCCGAAGTAATGGCGCAGGTAGAAAACATGGCAAGAATAGCAATGGAATTCTGAAACTGCCCAACATAAGCCATACCGGAAGGGCCTATTTTTACTGCCACCACTTTAGTAACAATAAAACCACTGATAAAAGTTATTGCGGTGGATATACTGGTATAAAAACTGGTTTTTAATAAATTCATAAATTACCAATTATTTTTGCCGGTATTCCTCCAATAATTACATTTTCTTTAAACGAGCTTACTACCAACGACCCATTAGCTACAACAACATTATCGCCGAGCACCACACCTTTGGTAATTTTAACATTATTCCCCAGAAAAATATTTTTACCCAATACCACTTTTTTTGAAATTGCTATACCACTGGTTCTTTTATCGGGCGAAAGATCATGAAAATCGCTGTCAATTATTTCGCAGTTTGTTCCGATAAGAGTATTGTCTCCAATTTCTATTCCTTCTCTTTCGCTGATCGCAAAAAAATTATTGTTAATAAATACGTCGTTCCCTATCAGAATATAAGCGCTTTCGTTTCTTGCTTCCAAATGGATATAGCCGTTAAAAAAAAATGGAGAAGGATAATAGCCTAGCTTAACACGGCTTCCAAATATAATTTTACCTGCACCAATTAGTAAAGCCGGTTGATTTAATATAGGTTTACCCTGTATTTTTTTATTGGTGGATAAAAACCTGTACTTCCAAATACGGGGTAATTGAAATATTTTATATTTAGAAAAACTACTTCGGTTAATCATTTTCAGTATTTGTTAATTATTTCCACCACAGTCTTTATTTCATCCTCTGTCATCACCGGGCTTATAGGTAAGGAAATGATCTCGTTGTGAATTTTTTCTGAAACAGGAAAAGACAGCTCTTTCCATTGGCTGTAAGCAGGTTGATGATGTGGTGGTATCGGGTAATGAATGACCGTTTGAATACCATTATCAGAAAGGTATTGTTGAAAATGTGCCCTGTCTTCAACACGAACTGTAAATACATGCCATACATGAGATAAGTCGCTTTCTACTTTGTCCTTAACTGCAGGTAATATTATTTTTGTGTTGGTAATGCCTGCAGTATAGTATTGCGCAATTTTTCTTCTTACATCATTATCACTATCCAATACCCGCAGTTTTATGGAAAGATAAATGGCCTGCAATTCATCCAGCCGGCTGTTGATACCCCTATACAGATTGCGGTATTTTACATGAGAACCATAATTACGCAGGGCCAGCAAAACTGTAGCAAGTTCATCATCGTTGCTGGTAACAGCCCCTCCATCACCCAATGCCCCCAGGTTTTTACCGGGATAAAAACTAAAGCCGCTGGCATCTGCCAGGTTTCCGCTCCGCTTTCCATTTTGAATAGCGCCATGCGATTGTGCACTATCTTCAATTACTTTTAAATTATATTTTTTGGCAATGGCGTTTATAGCTTCCATATTGCACAACTGTCCGTACAGGTGTACAGGTAAGATGGCCCTGGTTTTTGCAGTGATTTTTGCTTCTATTGCTTCAGGATCCAGTAAATAAGTAGTAATATCCGGCTCGGCCATTACCGGGGTAAGCCCGGCTCTGGAAATAGCTAATATACTGGCTATATAGGTGTTGGACGGAACAATCACTTCATCGCCATCCTGCATCAATCCCATTTCTTTATATGCTTCCAGTATTAGTATCAGCGCATCTAATCCATTAGCTACACCAATACAATGTTTTGTGCCGCAATAGGCAGCAAATTCCTGTTCAAACTTTTTTACCTGCGCTCCCAAAATAAACCATCCCGAATTGATTACCTGTCCGGTTGCATCAAGCAATTCCTGCTTATGCCGTTCATTTACTTTTTTAAGACTTAAAAACTCAATCATTTATTTAATATTTTTCTGTTACCGTTCCCTTTTCGTCTACTTTGCCCATTACCTTAGCCGGGTTACCATACACCAGGCTATATGCCGGTATATCTTTGGTAACCACACTACCTGCTCCCACTAATGCATACTCGCCAATGGTAATACCACCTAACAAAGTACTGGCTGCGCCTATTGAGGCTCCGCGATTAATTACAGTGCGTTGAAATTGTTCGGGGTATATTTTAGACTTGGGATATTTATCATTTACAAAAGTTACATTAGGTCCAATAAATACGTCATCTGCAATGCTTATACCATCCCATAAATACACGCCGGCTTTTATAGTAACCCTGTCGCCGATATTTACATCATTTTCAATAAAAGTATGGCAATTAACATTACAGTTCTTGCCTATCACTGCTCCGGCTAACACAATGGCAAACTGCCACACTGTGGTTCCTTCTCCAATGTTTTTACTTTGTACGTCTGATAAAGGATGTATCATTACCTGACCATTTTAAATTTTTCATAATCCCTGATATAGTCTTTTTCTTCGTATACCATATTGGCAATACACATTTGTGCTGAGTTATGGCTGTACCTCATAACATGCCAGCAAAATTTTGGCAGAAATAATCCAACGTTTGGTGTTTCCAGTATAAACCTTTCTTTTATTCCGCCAGGCATCTCTGTATTTACAATTATCTTTCCTGATACGGCTACTAAAATTTGCTCCAGGTCATAATGAGCATGTCCGCCCCTTTCCACATCTTCAGGTGTGTAATACGTCCAGTAAATTCTTTTTACTGCAAAAGGAAGATTGTCATTTTCGGCAACTGAAATATAGCCCAAACCCGAATTGCCGATTTTTGGGAATTCAATAATATAGGGTTGTGTATAAGTGCTTGTTTGATCTGGCATTTTTTATTTTTTAAATTAAATCTTGTTTGTTGCGATATTACAAAAAACTACCGCTCTTTTCTTATATCATGCACCAACTGTATTGCCGCCAGTGTTTCCTCAATACCAAAGCCATTACCTTTGATGATCTCCTCATAGCTTTTGGTATGCAGCTCCGTAAAGCCTTCGCTGAATTCAAATTCATCGCCATCAATACTTAATGTTCTGTAAGTACGTTTGCCTGCCGCTTTTATATCTGCCGGCAGGGTATTGGCATCAATGCTCAGCATCCAGCTGATATTGGCTTTTTCCAATACCAGGTTGCCCTTTGCGGTATCATCCGAATGCATTGTAACATTATTTTCCTTTACAGGGCCAAAGATCCACATTAACATATCAAAAAAGTGTACCCCGATATTAGTAGCTATTCCCCCGCTTTTTTGTATATCTCCTTTCCAGCTGGTATGGTACCAGTTGCCACGGGAAGTGATGTATTGTAAATTGATAGCGTATCTTTTATTGGCTGGTGCCGCAGCAATTTTTTCTTTTAATGCAATAATGGCCGGATGCAGGCGCAATTGCAGGATAGTATATATTTTTTTACCGGTTTCTTTTTCAATTTCCATAAGCGCCTCAATGTTCCAGGGGTTTAACACCACCGGTTTTTCGCAAATCACATCGGCACCTATACGCAGACCAAAGCGAATGTGGGCATCGTGTAAATAATTGGGGCTGCACACACTTACAAAATCGGTTTTGATATTCTGGCGCTTTAATTTTTCCAGGTGGCGGTCAAACCTTTCAAACTCGGTAAAAAAATCAGCCGAAGGAAAATAACTATCTAATATACCTACAGAATCATGTTTATCCAAAGCTGCCAGCAAATTATTGCCGGTATCTTTTATTGCCTTCATATGCCTTGGGGCAATGTACCCGCCGGCGCCGATCAATGCAAAATTCTTCATGTACAAATTGTTTTTAGGTTTAGGACAAGTTCAGGAGTTTAGCGTTTAGAAGTTTAGGGTTCAGGCAATTTAAGGATCTCCAAACTAAACCCCTAAAACCTGAACTTCTAAACCCTTCTTACTGTATTATTTTCCAATATATACTCCTGTTGGCTTTCTTCACAAATGGCCATATTATTTTTATCAAATTTTAATTTATGCCCATATTCACTCATCCAGCCCGTTTGCCTGCCGGGGTTGCCTACTATTAAGGCGTAATCCGGTACATCTTTAGTAACCACGGTGCCGGCACCAATAAACGCATAACTGCCAATGGTATTGCCACAAACGATGGTTGCATTTGCCCCTATAGACGCCCCTTTTTTAATTAAAGTTGTTTTGAACTCATTTTTTCTGCTCACGGCGCTGCGTGGGTTGATCACGTTGGTTAATACCATACTGGGGCCTAAAAAAACATCATCTTCGCAAATTACCCCTTCGTAAATGCTTACATTATTCTGCACCCTTACATTATTACCTAAAATTACTTTTGGCGATACCACCACATTCTGGCCCAGGTTGCAATGGTTACCAATTACGGCGCCTGTCATAATATGAGAAAAGTGCCAGATCTTAGTACCCTCTCCAATGGTACAATTATCGTCAATAACTGCTGTAGGGTGAGCAAAATATGCCATGGGTAAATATTATGCTGTTATTTTTTTAAGGTATTCGCCATAGCCGCTTTTCTTTAACCCTTCTGCCAGGGTCATTAATTGTTCTTTGGTAATAAACCCCCTGCGGTAAGCAATTTCTTCGGGGCAACCGATTTTTAAACCCTGCCGTTTTTCTATCACCCTCACATATTCGCTGGCATCACTTAAAGAATCAAAAGTGCCGGTATCCAGCCAGGCAAAACCCCTGTTCAGTACCCCAACTTTCAGTTTTTTCTGTTGCAGGTAAGTGTCATTAACAGTGGTAATTTCGTATTCCCCTCTTGCACTGGGTTGTATGTTTTTTGCAATTTCCACCACTTCATTATTATAAAAATATAAGCCGGGTACCGCGTACTGGCTTTTGGGGGTTTCCGGTTTTTCTTCAATACTGATGGCATTAAAATCCTTATCAAATTCCACTACGCCATAACGTTCCGGGTCGCTTACAGGGTAAGCAAAAATTACTGCTCCGTCAGGGTCAATGCTTTCCTGCAATAATTTACTAAAACCGCTGCCGTAAAAAATATTATCTCCTAACACCAATGCCACACTATCGGTACCAATAAATTTTTCTCCAATTACAAAGGCTTGTGCCAGTCCGTTGGGTACTGCCTGTACTGCATATTCAATGGCACATCCCCATTGGCTGCCATCACCCAGCAATCTGACAAATTGGGCCTGGTCATCTGGGGTGGTAATGATCAGTATTTCTTTTATTCCTGCAAGCATCAATGTACTCAATGGATAATAGATCATCGGCTTATCGTAAATAGGCATCAATTGTTTACTTATTCCCATAGTTATGGGATATAGTCTTGTACCTGATCCTCCGGCTAAAATAATTCCTTTCATTTAAGTTTAGTTTAGGGTTTAGAGGTTTAGAAAGTTTAGGAAAGAAAGCAACCTTGTTCGCTGTTGCGACTTCCTTAATCCTGCAATTAATAAAGTTTGCTTTTCAATCATTTCTCTACCCGCCTTATAATTTTCATCCGACAAATATTCTAAATCGTGTGCTATTATTAAATCGTTCAATAATTCAATAGTACTGCTGTACGCAATGGTACTAAAATTAGCCTGGTCTTTGGCAGTTTTCCTTGAAGTTCCTTCTGCAATATTTGATGCTACAGAAATAGCCGCCCTGCGCATTTGAGATACCATCCCGAATTTTTCCTCTCCAGGAAAATCTTTCGTCATACTGTATGTCCAAACAGCCAATTGACGGGCATGCTGCCAACATTCCAGTTTTTCAAATGAATAAATTTTCATGGTACTATATTAATGATACAAAATACTTTAAATCCACCTAAACCCTAAACTTTCTAAACCTCTAAACTTGCTAAACCTCTAAACCCTTACACTCCTAAACCCCATCATACTGTTTCGCATAATATTTCTGATAGTTACCAGAAGTTACTTCATCCAGCCATTCTTTATTATTTAAATACCAATCTATTGTTTTACTGATCCCTTCTTCAAATTGTAAAGAAGGCAACCAGCCCAGTTCATTTTTTAATTTAGTGGCATCAATGGCATAACGCAAATCATGACCAGCCCTGTCTTTTACATAAGTGATCAGTTTTTCAGATGCGCCTTTTTCCCTTCCCAGTTTTTCATCCATCTGTTTACACAATTCCTTTACCAAAGCAATATTGGTCCATTCATTATGGCCGCCGATATTGTAGGTTTCGCCAATTTTTCCTTTATGAAAAATAAGGTCAATGGCCCTGGCGTGGTCTTCTACAAATAACCAGTCACGCACATTTTCGCCTTTGCCATAAATGGGCAGTGGCTTATTATTGATGATATTATGAATACAAAGCGGAATGAGCTTTTCGGGAAAATGATAAGGGCCGTAATTATTACTGCAATTGCTGATCTTAACCGGAAAATGATAGGTATGATAAAATGCCCTTACAATATGATCGGAAGCCGCTTTGGAGGCTGAGTACGGGCTACGGGGATCGTAAGCGGTTTGTTCTGTAAAAAAACCTGTTTCGCCTAATGAGCCATACACTTCATCGGTAGAAATATGGTAAAATATTTTGCCGTCAATATCTGCGCCCCATGATTCTTTTGCCGCCTGCAATAAAGAGGCCGTACCTACCACATTGGTATTAATGAAGGCCAGCGGATCGGTAATAGACCGGTCTACATGGCTTTCGGCAGCGCAATGCAATACTGCAGTAAATTGGTGTGTTGTAAAAAGATCCCGTAGCAGTGCCAGGTCGGTAATATCGCCTTTTACAAAATGGTAATTGGGTTTATCTTCTATATCTTTTAAATTTTCGAGGTTGCCGGCATAAGTAAGCTTATCCAGGTTTACAATTTTGTAATCCGGGTATTTAGTAACAAATAGACGGGTTAAGTGCGATCCGATAAATCCGGCCCCGCCGGTTAATAAAATAGTATGCATTTAAATATTATATGAGGTGGCAAAAATAGACAATATTACCCAAAGGGATTGGCTAATGACCGATTAAACTGCGGTAAATGCTACATGGAAGTATTGTTTTATTTCATCAACATCAAACTGCTGGGCCCGGCCTTTGGCTTTTTCTTCAAAACGGGAGCGTAAGGTTACATCTTCAAACATTTTTTTCATGGCAGCGGCCAATGCCGCCACATCATTAACCGGGGTTAAAATTCCGTATTCTCCAATTTCGTAATTGGTAATGGCCCGGTGGTGCAGATCGGTGGCTGGTGCCAGCAATTCCCGGGGGCCCGAGCTGCAATCCGTAGAGATAACCGCTTTGCCACAGGCCAGCGCTTCTATTAATACATTAGGAAAACCCTCCACATCGCTGCTTAATACAAAACAACTGGAGCGGCTTACATACTTAAAAGGGTTATTATCCCAGCCACAAAAAACCACTTTGTCGTTCATACCAAAATCAGATACTTTTTGTTTCAGGTCGTCTTCCATTACGCCGCCGCCCACTATAAGTAATTTGCAAGGCAGGTTTTTCATGATAAAGAATGCCTGTAAGAGCAGTAAATGATTTTTTTCTTTTCGAAAGCCCCCAACATTGATGAAATAGAAAATATTTTTATCAAAAACAAAAGGCGGCGCTTCATCAATATGTGACCTGATAAAACCCAGATCGATAGGATTGTAAATTACTTTTACCGGTGTTTTTATCCTGAAATTTTCTACCAGGTCGGTTTGCATGGCGTAAGAATTGGCCAGCACCAGGTCGGCCCGTTTGTAAGAGAACATCACCATAAATTTGGAAAACATCCTGTAAATAGCAGAATGGCTTTGCTGCATGGTGGTTTGATGTGTTCTTTCGCACATGATCACTTTGCCCTTATAGCC
Organism: Ferruginibacter profundus; assembly: GCF_054783275.1. Taxonomy (NCBI): domain Bacteria; kingdom Pseudomonadati; phylum Bacteroidota; class Chitinophagia; order Chitinophagales; family Chitinophagaceae; genus Ferruginibacter; species Ferruginibacter profundus. The sequence continues at coordinate 1,749,811 of NZ_BAAGQW010000002.1, forward strand.
CCAGAGGCTTTTCATTAAAGCATTGATATAACAGGGCCGGTATAAAAAAGCAACAGAAATTTTAATGTTATTTTTTTTACAATAGCTGTACACTTTGTAAGATTGGTAGGGCATTTTTAAAAACCGGATGAACTTATTTTGCTGCAGTGGTTGTTTAAGGTCCAGTATTTTTATTTCGGCAGGAATAGCATAATCGACCATATTGGTGTACAATCCCAGGTGAATTTCAAAATCGGCCCGCAAATGTTCCAGTAAAAGTGATACCACCCTTTCGGCACCACCAGATTGTAAGGTGTTAATGAATATCAATAGCTTTGGTCTTACTCCGTTCATTTGTTTTCATTTATTCGGCTATCTAATAACCGCAAATATGAGTCATTTTTTTTATTCGCTGAAAGATGTTTTCAATAGCTAATGCCCGTTTTGTGCCTGGTGATAAAGCCGGGTAAAAACAGCTTCTGTTTTTTCAATGCTTTGCTGTAAAGAAAAACGTTGCAATGTATACTCACTTATTTGCTGCCGGTTAAAATTAATCTGCAAAGCTTTTTCTATTGCCTGGGCAAATGCTTTTTCGCCATTGTCATTTACCAGCAAGCCGTTTTCGCCATCCCGTATAATTTCGCTGATACCACCGGGTGCATTAAAAGCTACCACCGGAATGCCCAATGCTCCTGCTTCGAGCAAAGTGTTGGGAAAACCTTCGTACTGCGATGCCATTAAAAAAAGGCGGGCATCTTCCATTGCTGTAAATGGTTTGTCTTTTTTGCCGTGAAAGAAAACTTTATCATTGAGTTGAAGACCGGTGACCAGTTTTTTTAATGTTACCATCTCCCCGCCATCACCAATAATGTGAAAGCTGAATGGTATGGTAAGATCTGCTACTGCCCGTATCAACCTGTCGATACCTTTTTCAGGCGACAAACGGGCAACAGTGATCAGTTTATTTTTTGCAGCCATACACACACTGTTTTTTTTGAATTCTTCTTCCACTGCATTATTAATAACAACCGTTTGTTCTTTTTTAATATTGTAGTGCTCAACCAGGTCTTGCTGCATGTATTGCGACTGGCAAATGATACCATTGAAACGGCGGTAATATTTTTTTATCAGCCAGTTATAAAATAGCGGCAGCTTTGCCCTTTTGCTGTTAATGCTTACCACGCTGGATTCTCTTGCAATAAATATTGTTTTTGCAGGAAATAACCAACGAAAAACAGCCAGGTAAATATTAAGATGGTTGGCGGTGGAAAAAACAATACCAGGTTCAAGTTTCTTTACCAGGGCCCTTATCCTGAATATAGAATTTCTAACGTGTTTTATTTTTAAGTCTGCTACTGTGGTGTTAATGGTATAAAACGGATGACTGTTATTAAGCACTGCCACAGTAACATCAAATTGCTGCATATTAAGGTGGTTACATAGCAGCGCCACATATTTTTCTGATCCGCCACATTGCAGGGTAGGCGTAATGACGAGCAATTTTATTTTATTTTTATTTTCATCCATCTGCCTTTTTCAATTTTTCTTTATGTACTGCAATATAATCATCCAAACCTGCCATTGCTTTATTATGATAGCCGGTGTGTTTTACGATGTATCCCAACGCCTGTAAATGGACCACCACTTTTTCTTTTATACCAGGTACAATGCAATCATGTGTAGCCACTAAAAGATTCGGTTTGTATTGTTGTAGTGTTTGGGTTGCCCCAATCAATGCATCATATTCCGCACCTTCCACATCCAGTTTTATTACATCCGGGGCAGCATAGCCCATTTGCAATAACCCATCAATGGAATAACATTGTACTTTTATTTTTTCTGCTTTATTATTATTAGCAACCGGTATATAACTATTGCCTTCTGCAAAAACAGTATTATTAGAGAACAGGACTTCTTTTGCCGTATCAGCAACGGCAAAGGGGCAAAGTTGTATTGTGTTATGCTGCAGCTTGTTTTTGTTAATGAGTACCAGTTGGTGAAACAATTGGTTATTAAACGCTGTAGGTTCAATGGCGTAAATTTTTCCGGTGCTGATAAAGGTATTGGCAATAAATGAATAATAACCAATATTGCTGCCGATATCATAAAAAACTGTGCCGGGGCCAAGCCAGGAGCAAAATTCAGCCATCACTTCATCAGATTCATTGGTGCCGGTAATATAATCATAACTTCTGCTAACCGGCCACCGGTAACCTTTTAACGGGCCGGCCATAATGGTAAGGTATTTTTTTTGCAACAGGTACCTGCAAATTCTGATATACCAGTATTTAAAAAACATGCCTGCCCTCATTTTATGCTGGATTATTAACTAATTATTTTTGTGGCCCTCAGCCTTTTACAAAAATAACCCATACAAATTCAAATCAATCATCAGAATAGGCATTCGTGCAGTACCTTTGCCGGCTATGCATTACGCTTCAGTAGAAAATTTAAGTAAATCTTTTGGGATACGCACCCTTTTTAAGAATATCAGCTTTCATGTGGAAGAAGGTGATAAAATTGCTTTTGTAGCCCGCAATGGCAGCGGCAAATCCACTTTATTAAAAATTATTGCCGGGCTCGATCATGCCGACAGCGGAACGGTATGGGTACATAAAGATATTAAAGTGATCATGTTACAGCAGGATACGCCTTTTGAAGAAAACAAAAGTATCTGGGATAATGTGTTGCGGATGGACAATCCTGTGGTAAAAGTGGTAAAAGCTTACGAACAATGTTTAGAGGAAGACCCGGATAATATTGAAAAGCTTACCAACCTGATGGCATTGGTAGATGAAAATAATGCCTGGAATTTTGAAAGTGAATTGCAGCAGATATTAGGCAAACTTAATCTGCATCACTTAAATGAACCGGTTAAAAATTTAAGCGGAGGCCAGCGCAAAAGAGTAGCGCTTGCGCAGGCATTGATAGAAATGCAATTACATGAAGGCCGTTGTTTATTAATACTGGATGAGCCAACCAACCACCTGGATGTTGGCATGATTGAATGGCTGGAAGATTATTTAAGTGCACAAAAAGTTACTTTGCTTTTAGTAACGCATGACCGCTATTTTTTAGATGCCGTTTGTAACGAGATATTGGAAATGGATGAGGAAAAAATATTTACGTACAAAGGCGATTACGATTATTTTTTAGAGCAAAAAAGTTTACGGCAGGAAGTGCAGGCCAGTGAATTACAAAAAGATAAAAATATTTTCCGTAAGGAACTGGAATGGATGCGCAAGCAACCCAAGGCAAGAACTACAAAGAGTAAAAGCCGGCAGGATGCGTTTGCCGAAGTAGAAGAAAGAGTAAGCCAGAAAAAAGATGATACAGAAGTAAGCCTGCAGGTAAAGATGACGAGACTGGGTGGCAAGATATTAGAGATGAAAAAGATCAACAAAAGTTATGGTGATAAAGTTTTGATAAAAGGATTTGATTATACTTTTAAAAGAGGCGAACGGGTAGGTATTGTTGGAAAGAATGGTGTGGGTAAATCTACTTTTTTAAAGATTGCCTTGCACCAGGAACAGCCGGATAGCGGCAAGATCAATCATGGAGATACGGTAGTGTTTGGCAATTTTGACCAGGAAGGATTAAAGTATAAAGAAGATAAACGGGCTATTGAATACGTAAAAGATTTTGCAGAATTTTTTCCCCTGGCCGATGGCAGTAAAATATCTGCTTCTCAATTCATGGAAAAGTTTGGTTTTAATGCAGAGCAACAATACACGCCGTTAAGTAAATTAAGTGGTGGTGAAAAACGAAGGCTGCATTTATTAAGTGTATTGTTCGTGAATCCTAATTTTTTAATTTTAGATGAACCTACCAACGATCTTGATTTACAAACCCTGAGAACGCTCGAAGAATTTTTATTGGATTACCCCGGTTGTATTTTAATTGTAAGTCACGACAGGTATTTTATGGACCGCATGGTAGATCATTTATTTGCCTTTGAAGGCGATGGTGTGATAAAGGATTTTCCCGGCAACTATACACAATACCGGGAGGCGGTAGCGAATGCAAAATTTACCGGCTATGAGGTAAAACCTGTTACCAGTGACGAGTTATTGAACGTTAGCGAAGAAAAAAACAAAAGCAATCAACAGCCCGTAAACCGTAACCAGAAGTTATCTTTTAAAGAAAAACACGAATTTGAAACAATAGAAAAAGAAATGCCTGCATTACAAAAAGAAAAAGCCACACTGGAAGAAAAAATGAATAGTGGCAGTTTAAACTTTGACGAGCTGCAAAAAGCAGCGGCAAGAATTGGTGAAATTGTGACGTTGTTAGATGAAAAAGAAATGCGCTGGCTGGAATTGAGTGAGCGGATGTGATAGTGTGAGGCGTGAATGGTGAATAAAAGCCAACTAGAATAAATAAAGCAACCGGGCTGATAAGTCCGGTTGCTTTGTTTACAAAGCTTTTTAGTAAATTTGGTAAAACACTTTGTATGAGCAAAGAAGCTTTAAAAAAAGAACTCCATCAACTTATAGATAACCTGGATGACGAGGAGTTATTAAATATGGTTAAAGAAGATATTGTTGCTTATCAAACCAAAGCAAAAGAAAACTTTGATGACCTTTCTGATCTTTCTCCCGAAGACAGGGCTGAGCTGGAAGAGCTTGCTACGGAAGACCCCGACAAAGACACGATTACATTTGAGGAGTATAAAAAAGAAATGAAGGAATGGCTCTCCAAATTGTAATGAAGAAAAGATTTATTGCCAGCATGAAGAAAACCACTAATTATCTGAAACAGGAGTGGGATAAATCTGTTGCTGAAAATTTCGTTACTCTGGTAGATAAAAAAATAGCTGTACTGGCGTCGCAACCAAACATTGGGGCAATTACTGCAATTAGAGACACCAAAGCTATTCTTGCAGGTAAAGGTTTTCAAAATAAAATTTATTATCGTGTTGAAAATAATAAACTAATAATACTTAATCTCAAAGACATCAGAAGAAATCCGAAACAAAATCGCTATTACAAGTAAAAATACTTCATGAACCAACGCTTTTATTCACTTGATGTTTTTCGTGGTGCTACTGTAGCATTGATGATATTGGTAAATAATCCCGGTAGTTGGGCGCATATATACGCACCACTGGACCATGCCAGCTGGCATGGCTGTACACCCACCGATTTAGTATTCCCGTTTTTTTTATTTGCAGTGGGTAATGCCATGGCTTTTGTGATGCCTAAGTTAGAAGCTGCAGGTGAAGCTGCTTTGTGGAGAAAAATTATCAGCAGGACTGTTATTATTTTTTGCATCGGGTTATTTTTAAACTGGTTTCCTTTTATAAAATATAATGATGCCGGAAATATTGTGGGTAAGCCATTTGCGGGCCTGCGCATTTTTGGCGTGCTGCAACGTATTGCACTCAGTTATTTTTTCGCTTCCATCATTGTTCATTTTTTTAAAGTAAGAGGTTCTTTTATTGCCAGTGCATTTATTTTATTGTTCTACTGGTTTTTATGTGTGGCTGCAAACCCTGCCGATCCCTTCAGCATCACCGGCTGGTTTGGCACGGCTGTAGACAAAGCCATTTTAGGCGAAACGCATATGTACCATGGCGAAGGCATTGCCTTTGACCCCGAAGGATTGATGAATACCTTTGCTGCCATTGTACAGGTAGTAATGGGGTATTTAATTGGTAATTACATTGTACAAAAAGGCAAAACACCCGAAATGCTGAATGGCTTATTTGTTGCCGCCTGCGTTTTAATACTCACCGGCTTTTGCTGGGATATGGTTTTTCCCATCAACAAAAAAATATGGACCAGCAGTTACACCGTGTACACTACAGGGTTAGCCACTCTGATTTTATCGGTAATGATCTACCTGGTAGAATTTAAGAACCGCAAAGGTACCTGGAGCAGGTTCTTTGATGTATTTGGTAAAAACGCCTTGTTCATTTTTGCCATGAGCGGTATACTACCAAGATTAATGGGATTAATAAGAATTAATAATGGTTTTAATAGTGCAGGCAAACCAAATTATCTTACGCCGTTCGGCTGGTTTTACGAGCATTTATGCAAACCTGTCTTTCCGTCGCAACCCAATATAGGCTCCTTGATTTATGCTTTATGTTTTATTACGATGATGTGGTTTTTTGCGTGGCTGCTGGACAGGAAGAAGATCTATATAAGAGTGTAGTAGTATTCAGGATAATATATCATCCTCCTTGTTAACGTTTTTAAAATGCGAAATTTTGTAACGGCTTTCTTTTAATGAAAATAAAAAAATAGCATTAATTCTAATTCTGTAAATACTAAACTTTGGTTGCAAACTATTGAGCTGGTATAAAAGAGTACATATTATATGAACCGGAAAATAATTTTTATCACAACTATAATCGCAATAGTAACCTTTCTGTCGGGATGGTTTCTTCGCAGTATATTCAACTATCCCGGTAAAAATAATGATGGCTTAATAATTTCGGGCTTTGCAGACACGCTGAAAAATACTGACACCCATAAAACTACAATGGCCGGAAATTTTAATAACACCACTATTTCGGGTCGTTTTATTTTAGCACAATCCAATTGCGCCGGCTTCAATTTCATTAATAACACTACTGTACTCTGGACAAATGAAATTGCCTGCGATGATCCTGACACTTTAAAAATCCACTGGCTGGATAATACAACTTTTATGACGAAAACCACGGTAAGAATAGATCAAAACTGCCCGCCTAAAATTGATATTTACAATGTGGTTTCTTTTGATGGTAAACACCTGGGTTTAAAATCTGCGGCAACAGGTTGGAATGATTCGGCAGATGTAATTTTAGATTTTACCAAACAAAGTGATCAATAAAGAAGCTATTTATTTTTTCACTGTCATCGTTGATGACACCGAACACGGAGGCAGCGCTATTATTTACCCACTTATTTTTTCTGTTCCATTACTCAACTGCATTACATAGGCCTCTAACAAAATATCAAACTCTTTTTTATAAGCAGCAGTTGTGGTGGCTATAAAATCATCAATCGCTTCTTCTTTTATAATATTGATGGTACAACCGCCAAAGCCGCCACCCATCAGCCTTGCCCCAATTACATTTTCATTAAGGCTTGCCTGTGCTACCAAAAAATCCAATTCTGCACAGCTGACATGATACAGTTTACTTAACCCTTCATGCGTGGCATACATTAATTTACCGAACCCTTTTAAATCGTTTTGTTCCAGTAATTTTCCGGCCTGCCTTGTTCTGTCAATCTCCTGCACCACATATTTGCAACGCATAAATACTTCCTTTCCCATTGCTCCTTCATAAGATAAAAGGTCTTCCCATTTTGTAACGTCCCTGAAAGACCTTACAGCACTATCGCTACACATTATCAACAGCCCTTCTGCGCATTGTTGCCTGCGAACATTGTATTCGCCACTTGCAAGTGAATGATGAACCTTACTATTTAACAGCACAATTTTGTAGCCATTTAATTGTAGTGGAAAATACTGATGTTCATTTTTTTTACAATCCAGCAAAAGCACATGGTCTTTTTTTCCGTTCAGGCTGGCATACATATCCATGATACCACATTTTACCCCGGGAAAATTATGTTCGGCACGTTGACAAAGTAAAGCCAGTTCCACACGGCTCATGCCGTAATTAAAAATATCATTCAGTGCATAAGCCAAGCCGCCTTCCACGGCAGCTGATGAACTCATGCCGCTGCCACGGGGAATATCGCCGCCAAAAACACAATCGAATCCGTTCACCGTTTTACCCAGTAATACAAATTCATTTACTACACTCAGCACATAATTTTTCCAGTTATCTGATCTGGCAATTTCTTTTACGGTGATGGATAAACTTTCGTTAAAGTCGGCAGCAAAAAAATTAATGGTATCAGTGCCGTTGGCAGCCACTGCGTAATACACGCCTTTGTCTATTGCGGCAGGCATTACATAGCCATCATTGTAATCGATATGTTCGCCTATTAAATTAATGCGTCCGGGAGAATAATATACATTGGGTACGGTAGAAAATTTTTCTTTAAAAATGTTGACTACACTGGTTGCGATACTGTTCATGTAACTAAGGTAAAGAAGTGATGGTATATGTGGTGATAAAACTTTCGGTAGCGCCTGGCGCCAGTACTTTTAAGCCCATGCCATTATTAAATGCATCAGGTGCTGCACTAAGATTTTCAATGGCAATACTTTTGCGGTGTGGTGGCGTATATATTTGTAAATACGGGTAAGTTGCAGCGGGATAAATTGCTAGTTGTAATTTTTTTTCGGGGTCTCTTAAAACACAAAGCGGCTGACACTCTGCAAAATTTACGGTGAAGCAATTATCAAATTCAGCAGTACCGATCTTTTTCAGCGCCCCGTATTCCTGGTAGGGATGTAAGGTACCGGTGGGTATTAACGCCGCATCAAACTCCACTATTTCCTTACTCTGAAATTCCAGTTGCAGCTCATTAATGCTTCCACCAAAAGTAAAGTATGGATGCCACCCATCCTGTATGGGTATCAAACCTTCATCATTATTGGTAACAGCTGTGGTAATAGTTAATGCGTTATCATTTTTTAATTCGTAGGTAACAGTACAGGAATATTTAAACGGATAACCTTTATCGCTCCCAGTATATTGATGTTGTAAACTAACCCCTGCACTTTTTTCGCTGGCCCATGTTGCAGTTACAGTAAACACAACGTCGTATAGTAAACCATGCAAAGCACTGCCATTGAGTAAAAACTTTTCAATGGCATAATTCTTTTCGCCAAATGTATACGTAGCCTTATCTATTCTGCAGGCAAAAGGCGAGAGCTTACTGCTTTTAAAGCCTTTGGCTTCCACATTGGTTTTAAAATCAGCTTCATTTTCAAACCCATCAATTACATTAATAAAACCACCGTTGGCTGCCACTGTAAATGCATTTAGTATGGCACCGCAGGAAGGAATAATCTCCACCCTGGTACCTGTTGCGGCTTCTTTCAGAATGATTTTATCAAAACCTGCCTCAGTTATTGTTACTACATCAAACATAGTTATTGCAATACATATTTAAAACGAAATTAGGAAGGATATGATAGCTATCCAAGAAATATAAAAATCAGTGAAAGCATACCGAAGTTTTGTCAGGTTGGTAAAACGCTGCTGCAATTACCTGTTGAATTGTGATTGCAATCATATTTAAAATTACTTGCCGGGAGTAGATTTACCGGGTCATTTTATTTGTAATTAAAAACCAGGAATATGAAAAGTTCAATAAAAACTGCCCTCGCCTTTGGTACATTATTATTTACGCTCAGCTGCAATTCTTCCGACACAAAAGACAACACCGCGGCGGCATCTTCAGCAGCAACTCCACCTTCGGGGCAATCAGGAGTTCAGGATGACCAGTCGGCCAAAAACGTGGTGCAGGTTGCCATTGGCAGTAAAGACCACACCACTTTAGTAGCTGCTGTAAAAGCAGCTGAATTAGTAGATGCATTAAGCAATGCAGGCCCATTTACTGTATTTGCGCCCACCAATGCTGCATTTGATAAATTGCCTGCAGGTACTGTGGACGGTTTATTAAAACCCGAAAAGAAAGATGCGCTGACTGATATTTTGCAATATCATGTTTCGGTAGGTGTATTTAAAGAAGACATGCTGCAGGACGGGCAATCGATCGGCCAGGTAAACGGCGGCAATATCACCATCAGTAAAAAAGATGGAAAGCTGAAAGTAAATGGAGTGGCCAATGTTATTGCTACCATTCCGGCATCCAATGGCATTGTATACGTTATAGATGCAGTATTACTCCCTCCTGCAAAATAATATTTGCTACATCCAACAGCATGGAAACAAGAAAGCAGCTTTAGTAAAGCTGCTTTCTTAGTGTTACCTTAAACCAGTAATCGCTTAAAATATTTTATCTGCAGCAGAACGATCTGCAAGAATTTTTATTTGCATAACTGTGGCAATGCTGATGGCCCGTTGTTTTGCAAGGTCAGCCGTTTTCCCCTCAAACAACTCATCTACGGTATTGGTAAAAAGCAATATCCATTGTTTAAAATGCGCCGCAGATAAAGGTATAGCACGATGTAAATGTTTATGCATTTCCATAGGGTTTCCCTCGTAAGAGCCGGTATAAAACAAACTGTTCTCCCAAAAATTATACATCACAGGCAAATGTTTTTGCCAGTTTACTTTTACCAGGTCAGTAAAAATATAACCAATGCTTTCATCTGCTTTTACTTTTTCGTAAAAGGTATTCACCAGTAATTCTATATCATTTTTTGACTCAATATCTTTTTTCATGTTGCCTTGTTTATTTCCATTACTCACCATTCGATAGCATTCAATACGTTTCCCGGGCAATGTTCCTGTATCAAAGGAAATAAGATGCGCTCTTCCTTCCTGATATGATCTTCCAGTAATCTTCCCAGTTTATCTAATGCAGCAGGTAATTCCTTTGCATTGGGCAGTGCATCAAACAGGGCTGTTAACTGCAGGTGCTCAAGTATTATTTCGCCTGTTAAAATTTCAATGGCACTATTGTATTTTTTTACCTGGTGCAGTAATATTTCTTCTTTATCAAAATGTTGCCGGAGATTGTCCGTAAAAAAATTTACCGCATATACAGCTTTTGCCCCCGGCTCCTGCGGCAGGCCCTTGTAAGCAGGCGCATCTTTTTGCAATAACCTGGCCAATATTAAAGCACCATGATGTTCTCTTGACAAAGGCGCTAGTGTTTCGTGTCTTTTCATAACAAAAAATTACAGGTCTTTACGGTTAAACTTTCGCAGCGATAACCAGGTGGGTATCACAATCCACATGATCAATATTAAAAACGATAAAGCAACACCCGTTTGCGTACCAAAGAAATTTTTAAAAATAGCGCCTGTATAACCCATCAGTGCAGATACATCCATCTTTAGTAAAATTAATATCCGGCTCAGGTCAATCGGGTTTAGTGCGCTTACACCCACCATAAATTTTTCCATAGGGTAATCAGCAAACTGGAATAATAAAAACAATACAAGGCCATCAAACAATAATGAAAAATACAGCCACAGTAAAATTGTTACCCCAATGCCTTTTGCTTTATCTCTTGTTTTTACAGCGGCCAGCATGGCAATAGCCACAAAAATCACCGATAAGAGTAAACCCGTGCCCGGCATCATAAAACCCGTAGCTGTAGGCTCGTACAATAAAATAGGAATGCCGGCGCCAACAAAAAATGCCAAAGCCAAAGAAGTGCCCAGTCCTGTAAATACACTTAGCCAGATGGTTCTTCTTTTTAATGGCTGACTCACCAACAGCTCTAAAAACTCTGCACTGTTGTACACATAGATGGCGGAAAACATAATGCTTACCAATGGCACAATAATTAAAATAATGTTGAGCAAACTAAGCAAACCTTTTGCTGTATTATCTTCCAGGTTAAACACACTTAAAGAGATCAGCAACAGAAATAAAGTATACGCCAGCATAATTTTATTACGCAGGATATCGATGACCACATATTTAATTATTTTTTTCATCAGTACGTACTGTTTTTATTTTACCCGTTAATTTTTATCATTACGCTTGCAATGGCTTTCGATAATTTTTCCTGGCCGGTGTCTTTGCGCAGGTCTTCAATACTTTTATGAAATTGCAATACGCCATCCTGCATATAAATTACCTGTGTTACAAGGTCATCCAGTTCGCTTAAAATATGGGAGGTGATCAGTATCAGTTTTCCTTTTTGTTTTTCTTTGGTGATCTTTTCTTTTAAAATTTCTGCTGCCACGGGGTCTAATCCTGCGGTAGGTTCATCCAGTATCAATACATCAGGATTAAACAGGAATGCCAACGCTGCACTTACTTTTTGCCTGGTGCCGCCTGATAAAGTACGCATGCGTTTATCCAGCACTTCATTCAGTTTAAATGCTGTCACCAGGTCTTCGTCAAGCACGGCATTTTCCTGGTGACGTATATCTTTCATCATCGATAACATCTGGCCAATACTCATATTATCAGGATAGCGCCCGATCTGCGGCATATAACCAATGTGTGCCCTGTATTGCCAGTCGTGCAGAATATTTTTTCCATTGAAAGTGATAAAGCCGCTGTTGCACACCACCATTCCCAAAATAGTTTTGATGAGTGTTGTTTTGCCGCTGCCATTGGGGCCGATCAATGCAATACATTCACCTTTATTGCAGGTAACCGAAACATTATCTAATGCCGTTAGCTTACCGAATCTTTTAGATACATTACTTGCGATGATCATAGTGGTAAAGGTTTCATTAATGGATGATCGTCTTTTAAATTTTCCGGTGTTAGTGTGGGAATGATCTTTTCTGTCTTATCCAGCAGTGCTGTCATAAAACTCCTGAACAGCATCATGGCCGGCGGATTTTGTTCAATGATCATGGAATACATACTAACCGGGCGATAGGGCACATCGCCTATCTTATCTTTATTTAAATCGTAGCCATCATATTTATCCCAGTAATTATGATTAAAAGTATTCAACACCAAACTTCCGTTTGTACCTATATCAAAAGTATTGTTGAGAAAATTGTTATTGGTTAAAGCAATGTCCATACAGCTGGCCTGTATTTTTAATGCCCAGCCATTATTATCAAATACATTTTTTTCCATACTGATACGGCTGGTGCCTTCCATATGTATGCCGGTGGTATTTTTTGTAAAATGATTATTATCAATATAACTGTCAGAAATTTCTTTCAGCAATAAACCATAAGAAGCATCGCCCCAGTTCTCTTCAAAAAAATTATGAAACATTTTTACATGGTTGCTGAACATTACAGCAACACCGGCGCCGTTATTTTTAAAAATATTGGTGATATACGCATCATTATTACTGAACATAAAATGTAATCCATAGCGCAGGTTACTGAATGAGGTATTGCGCCAGATAACAGAATTGGTTACAAACTCAAAATAGATACCATCCCTGTGGCCCGATATGGTATTGGCGATGATACGCATACTATCACTCTTCCAGCAATGGATACCATTGCCACTTTGCTGCTCTTGTTTGCTGTAAGCCGTTAATGTATTGTTTTCTATGGTGCAATTGGTACCGTATTGTGAATATATACCGAAGAAGGTATCATCCAGGATATTGTTTTTTATCACCACATCCCTGGTATTATAAATTTTAATACCGGCAAAATCTTCAATACTTGATACACCGGAATGAATTACTTTAAAACCATCTACCACCACACCGCCGGCTTTAATGGAAATGATCTCGTACTGATGATCGCCATCCAGCACCGGGTAACCGATACCAATTAAAAAAATGGTTTTGTTGATAACAAGATTTTTTTCGTGGTACTCACCTGCATCCACCATTACGGTATCTCCTTTTGCAGCCATTTGTATTGCCTGCTGAACAGATTTTACAGGCCGTTGTTTGCCGGCGTGTATTATTGTTGCATCAACAGCGTTGATAAAAATCAAAGACAGCAATATTGCAATAAACGACTTCATTCTTTTATCAATTCATTCCAGTTAACAATAGTACCTGTAAAACGTTGTTGTGCTTTTGCCAGGCTGTCCTTATTATCAAAGGCAGCAATATTTCCACCCATCGGGCTTCTGAGGTCTTCGCTTTTTAATAAAGACAATTGGTTTACATTGATCAGTTGATGGGAGTTGCAAAAATCGGTGAGGTAAATATCTTTTATATTAGCCGGTTCAACATCTTTTGTTTTGAGGTAAGATAAAATACAATGCACATCATCAAACTTGTAAATTTTACCTTTTGTTGTCACCAGTTCTGCACCAAACCTGCTGTCGGTAACAGTCATCTTGCAGAAATAACAATTATCAATACCTGCTTTAATCGGCTCCGGTCCTGCATTACAGGAAGCCAGCGAAATGGATAAGAGCAGTGCAATAACGGCAGTGTTAAATTTTATCAGCTGCCCTTTATTTTTTTTCCATGCTGCCACCACCGCCAGAAGTAATAAAGCACCAACGCTAATGAAGATCCATCCGCCAATATCAGGCATTGAGTAAGCGCCAAAATTCAATAGTTGTTTAAAGCCTATCAATGGTGGCTGATAAGCCATTCCCGGAACAATGATAGCTGCATCAGGATTTAAGTTATGGCCATAATTATATTCCCATCTCCAGAAATCATACATCGCCAGAACGCCAAAACCTACAAAAAGTAAAAACAGGATATTGAGTAATTTCCTTTTGCCTGAAATGGCAACAATAAAAAAAAGCAATGCAAAAAAACCGATGATGTATTGCAATATTTTAAACTCCACAAAATCTTCGCTGTGCAGAGTTTTCATGCCAATATAATGATTCAAGCCATTAATGATATCTACATTGCCGGCTAATTTGTTGGGATAGATCATCAGCATTAATCCTTCAGGGTATTGCGGTGCCTGCAGGTCAATTCTCCACATCGGAACAAACAAAACTGCAATCAATCCTCCCCCGCAAAGCAGCAGGATCAATCTCACCCAGTTTTGTATCCTTACAGTTTTCATCTTTTTTAATTTATTATGAAGAGCGGGAGAAAGGAGCAGGTAAACGCCTGCCCCTTTTCACCTGCTCAAAAACCTATTTTTTAGTTGTGGTATCGGCAACAGGATAATTTTTACCTGTGCTGAATAATAATGGCACAGTGCTGCCCGCCGGTGATACTCTTATATAACCCTGCATTTCCTGGTGCAATGCACTACAGAAATCTGTACAATAGAATGGGAAAATACCTGATTTTTCTGCTGTCCATTTTAATGTTTGTGTTTCACCAGGCATAATTAAAAGCTCCCCGGTGTTGGCTCCTTTTATAGCAAAGCCATGTGGTACATCCCAATCCTGTTCCAGGTTGGTAACATGAAAATATACTTCATCGCCTGCTTTTATGCCTTCAATATTATCAGGAGAAAAATGAGACCGGATACAAGTCATGTTTACATCTACCCTATTGCCGGTTCTAACTACTTTTGTTGTGCCTTCTCCTTTAGATACATAAGGATTCTGGTTTTCATCAATCTTAAAAAACTTAACAGAGTTGCCTTTTATCAGATCAGCTGAAACTGCTTGTGCATAGTGTGGTTCACCAATAGTGGGAAAGTCGAGTATCAGTTGCATTTTATCGCCACTGATATCATAGAGCTGTGCACTTTGCGCCAGTTCTGGCCCGGTTGGCAAATACCTGTCTTTAGTAATTTTATTATAAGCAATTAAATATTTTGCATTGGGTTTTTTACTATCGCCACCAGGGATACATAAGTGGCCAACAGAATAATAAGTAGGCGCCCTGTCCAGCACTTTCAGGTCTTTTATATTCCATTTTACCACTTCGCTGGATACAAAGAAAGTAGTGTAGGCGTTACCTTTACCATCAAATTCTGTGTGTAAAGGGCCAAGGCCTGGTTTCTGCACTTCGCCATATAAAGCAGCTTCGTATTTTATTACAGGAATGCCATCATAGTCGCCTGCATAAGCTTTATCAGCAATGGCTTTTATCATTTTATCAAAACTGAACACCGGAATTAAGGCCGCTAATTTTCCACTACCTACAATGTATTCGCCTGTTGGGTCCACATCGCAACCATGCGGTGATTTAGGGCAGGGAATAAAATAACAGATGTCTTTCAATTCCTTTGCATCCAGCACAGTAACTTCTGTTTTTATTTCTGAAGTAGCAGAATGTGTTTTATCGCTGTAAGTGTTGTGTGCATATTTAACCGCCTGCTTTCTTCCTTTACCGGCTTTTAAATATTCTTCTGCTTTTTTCCAGTTTACTGCCATGATAAAATCCTTATCCTTCTGCGAAGCATTTACTTCCAATAAAGTATTGGCCTGTTCAGTATTATAACAACTGAAGAAAAACCAGCCATGAGATTTTCCTTTACCGGCATGGCTCAGATCGAAGTTTACGCCGGGACATTGAATCTGAAAAGCAATATCCATCTTACCATCTTCTTTAGCTACGCTGATGAAACTTATAGTGCCTTTAAAATTTTGTTTATAGGTATTGATAGGAACATCACCGTTTTTATCATCCGGCGGCACGCTGAATCTTGTACCGGCAACAACATACTCTGTATTTTCTGTTATAAAAGGCGAGCTGTGGTTGCCGGCACTGTTGGGTAATTCAATGATTTCTGCAGTGCGGAATGTTTTCAGATCGATCCTCGCCACACGTGGTGTATTATTAGCATTACCAAAAACCCATCGGCCATCAATTTCTCCGTTGGTTTGAGAAAGTTCTGTATGATGCAGATCGTCCCAGGGTACAAAACCATGTGATGTGTTTAACATAGGTTTTGTTTCTTCGCTGTAGCCCCAACCTTTTTCCGGGTCAACGGAAAAAACAGGGATCACACGAAGCAATCTGCCCGATGGCAATCCATAGGTAGCCAGTTGCCCGCTGAAGCCTCCGGATACAAAATTATAGAACTCATCATATTTACCCGGTGCCACATAGGCCTTTTGGGCAGCATCGGCACTTACCGCATTACCGGCATTTTTGGGTTTACAGGAATTAAAACTCATCATTAAGCTTACACTGAGTGCGGCAGCAGCTATTAGTCTTATACTTTTCATATTGTTTGTTTTAAATAGTTATTCTTATTTCACGCCATCGTTCTTACGCTGAAATTCATACAGCGCTCTTGCATCATCATCTGATAAATTCTGGTTGGGCATGCGTACCAGGCATATTTCCAGTTGCGCCTGTGCTTTAGGATCTTTATTCAGCATTTCATCGGTGTTGGTAATAAAATTCATGATCCACACCCCTGTGTGGCGGCTGGTAACGCCTTTCCAACCCGGGCCAACCAATTTTTCTTCGGTAAGCTTATGGCAACTGCTGCATTTTACGCCGTACACTTTTTCGCCGTTTGCTGCAAGGGTGGCATCCAGTGTGGCGCCAACATCCACCTTGGTAAATTTTCCTTCGCCCCTGTTGGGATCATAAGAGGGATTGCCATTTGAACCGGTTGATTTTGAATCATAAGGATCAGTACCTTTTTTATCGCTGCCAGATCCGCCACATGCTGATATAAAAGCTACTATACTTACAATGATTGCTAATTTTTTCATGATAATTCTTTTTTGATTTTAAATGATACCACAAGATTACAGCAGCTGCTTTTTTTTATTTATGCGTTGAATCATAAGTACCGGATAATACCGGGTATTTAGGAAAAGCCGGGTATATTTTGTAGATTTAAAGGGGATTTTGCCGTTGTTCTTTGCTTAATGTGATTATAATCATACCCGGAGATAACCAATGTCAGCGTCTGAAATACACAGGAGAAATATTTTTATACCTTATCCAAGACAATAAACTATGGCCATGATTGACGTTGATACATTGCTTGCCTGGGGGGCTGCTTTTAAAAAGCTCTCTGCCAATGAAGTAATCTTCCGTGAAGGAACAACAGCGCAATTTTACTACCAGCTGGTAAGTGGTAGCATACGCTGGGTAAATATCAATGATGAAGGAAAAGAATTTTTACAGGTGATGATTGAACCCGGTGAATGCTTTGGGGAATTACCGCTTTTTGACGATGAGCCCTTTGCAGCCACTGCCATTGCCGATGAAGATGCTGTAATTATAAGATTACACCGCAGCACTTTTCACGAATTGATAAAAGAGAACCCCGAAATACATTTTGCATTCAGTAAACTATTGAGTGAAAGATTACGTTTTAAGTTTTTTATTTTAAAAGAGATGGCTAATCATGACCCTGAACACAGCATTTCTACCTTACTTAGTTATTTTAAACAAACCCGTAAGAATATCTGCACCAAGTGCAACCGAATAAAACTCACCCGCCAGCAAATTGCCGATATGACAGGGCTTAGGGTAGAAACCGTAATCCGTACCATTAAAAGCCTGCAACTGAAAGGCCAGCTAACCATAGAAAAAGGAAAAGTATATTGCTGATTATGATTTGAATCATAGCCGCCGCTTTTTAAGCGTTGTTTCTTTGTGCAAATATTTTTTATGCCTTTGTACGTACAGCGCCGGATAAAAATTGCCCTGTTCAATTTATTTATTGTAGCTTCTATCGGAGTGGTGTTACGGTATAAAATTGCTTTTTCGCTTCCCTTTATCGATCAGAAACATTTATTACATGGCCACTCTCATTTTGCATTTGCAGGATGGATATCGCAGGCTATAATGATATTACTGGTAGCTTACCTGGCTACGCAAATTGACGAAACCATTTACAAAAGATACCGCTGGTTATTGTATGCCAACCTGTTTACGGCTTATGGTATGCTCATTACTTTTCCCATAGAAGGTTATGGATTGTATTCGATCATCTTTTCTACCCTTTCTATTTTTGTAACTTATTTTTTTGCCGTGTATTACTGGAGAGACCTGAACCAATTAAAAACTAAAACCACTGCACAGCATTGGCTTAAAGCGGCTGTTTTCTTTAATGCGCTATCATCATTGGGCGCTTTTGCTTTGGCAGCAATGATGGTAGCAAAGATTGTTCATCAAAACTGGTACCTGGCGGCAGAATATTTTTATCTGCACTTTCAGTATAACGGCTGGTTCTTTTTTGCCTGCATGGGCTTACTCACTGCAAAGCTTTCTGCCCATGCCGACCCGCTTATTTTAAAAAGAATTTTTTTATTGTTTGTTACTGCAGTTGTACCGGCATATTTTTTATCTGCCTTGTGGATGAACATTCCTGTTTGGGTATATATATTGGTAATAATTGCCGCCTTTGCGCAAGTGATAGCATGGCTGTATACATTAAGCGTTATAAAAAAACAGTTACTCATTTTAAAAAACAGTATGCCGCTTGTTGCCAAATGGTTACTTGTTTTTTCAGGTATTGCTTTAACCATTAAATTGCTGCTGCAACTGGGCTCTACCATTCCTTCGCTCAGCAATCTTGCCTTTGGTTTCAGGCCCATTGTGATCGGTTACCTGCATTTGGTTTTATTAGGTGTGATCACTTTATTTCTCATTGGCTATATGCTTGCGTATAACGCAATAACTATTAATAAAAAGACCATAGCCGGCGTTATTATTTTTACTTCCGGTATTATCGTTAACGAAATATTTTTAATGACGCAGGGTGTGGCAGCATTAACGTATACCAATATTCCTTTTATCAATGAAGCTTTATTAATTGCTGCTCTTATCATGTTTACCGGTTTACTACTTTTACTGGTAAGTCAAAATAAAAAATACAAAAGTGATTTCAATCACAAATGATGATTGCAAAGAGTAACACCTTTGTAAAAATAATTATTATGAAAAATTTATCTGAACAAACATTAGCCACTATCGTAACACAAAACCACCAAACAGTACCGGTACTGGAAAAGTATAATCTTGATTTTTGCTGTAAAGGAAAAAGAACATTATCGGATGCCTGTATAGAAAAAGGTATTTCTGTTGAAGCATTACTGGCAGAGCTGGAAAATGCAACAGACAATGCACCAAAGAATCAATTGCCCTTTACTGAAATGGATGAACAACAACTGATCAGTTATATCCTTATCCATCACCATTTTTATGTAAAGCAAAGCATGCCGGCTATTATATCGCATGTAGAAAAAGTGGCGGCCAAACATGGCGACCGTTATCCTTATATGGTTAAAGTGTTACAACTCTTTACCGAGATAAAAGAAGAAATGACCTTGCATATGCAGAAAGAAGAAATGATCCTGTTTCCAAGAATTAAAGAAGTAGGACAATTGTATAACACTCAACAAAAGGCCGGCCTTGCAGGCGGTTATATCAGCGGTCCCGTAAATGTGATGGAACAGGAGCATGAGCATGCAGGCGACTTGTTGTATGAAATAAGACAACTCACCAATAACTATACCCCACCATTTGATGCCTGTACCACATTTAAAGTAGCCCTTGCCGAATTAAAAGAATTTGAAGAAGACCTGCACAAGCATGTGCATTTAGAAAATAACCTGCTGTTTCCTTTGGCAGAAAAAATGATGGCTACCACAACGGTGTAATAAAATTATAAGGAAAAGCTGCTCTCAAGTAGTTGAGAGCAGCTTTTATATCTTGTGGCCTCGCCAGGAATCGAACCTGGATCTGGAGCTTCGGAAACTCTTATACTATCCATTGTACTACAAGGCCTATTTAATTTATTGGTTAATTGGTTTACTTTTTTATTAGTAAGTCCTACATTAACTAAACCCTTTTGCATTTATACGAATAAACCAATTAACAACTTAACCGGTTAACAATTTTATCTTCCAAACTTTACAATATTAGTTCCAAAAATTTTAACGGCAATGGCAATTAATATTACACCGAAAAATTTTCTTATTACTACCATACCATTAGGACCTAAAACTTTCTCTATCCACTTCAGCGATTTTAATACAATGTAAATAATTACGCAGTTAATTAAAATGCCCAGTAAAATATTGATATCATCATAATTCGCTTTCAAACTCATTATGGTGGTAAGTGTTCCGCTTCCGGCAATCAGCGGAAATGCAATGGGCACCACGCTGCTGCTTTTAGCAGTACCTGTATCGGGTTTAAAAAACTCCATGCCCAATACCATTTCCAATCCCAATATAAAAATCACTATACTACCCGCTACTGCAAAGCTTTTTACATCCAGTCCTAATATATTCAAAAACTGGTTGCCTACAAATAAAAACAGTATCATCAATCCGCCGCTTACCAATGTGGCCTGCGTGGATTTTATATGCCCCCCCATCTTTGCCCGTAATGAAGCCAGCACAGGTACAGAACCTATCACATCTATTATTGCAAATAGTGTAAATGTAACTGAAAGCAATTGCTTAAAACTGTATTCGCCCCATTGCATAATGAAGGTTTTTGCAAAGATAAAGTTCTGCAGTGAGTGTTTAAAACATTTGTGCCAGCTTATTTACCGGTGGCTTTTTGCCTGAGAGAGGAACGGGTGCCTGGAGTTTACAAAGTCGTTTTTCATTTGCAGCAAACATTCCCTGCAGATACAATCACTGAATGCAGCATTGATAAATGCCCTTTCTTCAGCAGATAAGGGCAGGCCGTAGCATTGGCATTGGGTAATATTGCCCACTTTGCATTCAAAAACCTTGTTGCAACGTGGGCAATATTTATCTTCATGAACACTCATGTATAACTTTTAAGAACCGCAACTTACACAACCATCTTCCATACTGCAGGTAGGTCCGTCAACCTGGGTAGCTTCTACAGTATCAATAATGGCAGCCGTATTGTTCACTATTTCTGCATTAGGCATTACAGGCACAATTTCTTCGCTGCCTTGCTTTTCTACCGTAAACTGAACGGCCTGTGTTGCTGCCTGTGAACGCAGGTAATACATACCGGTTTTCAATCCTTTTTTCCAGGCGTAAAAATGCATGGAGGTTAGTTTAGATGCAGATGGATTATCTACAAATAAATTCAGCGATTGCGACTGGCAGATGTAAGCTCCCCTGTCGGCAGCCATATCAATGATATTACGTTGTTTTATTTCCCAAACGGTTTTGTACAGCTCTTTAATATCAGCAGGAATTTCACTTATATGCTGAATAGAACCATTGGCAGCAATAATTTTATTCTTCATGCTGTTAGTCCACAAACCTAATT
The DNA here is from genome assembly GCF_054783275.1 of Ferruginibacter profundus. Taxonomy (NCBI): domain Bacteria; kingdom Pseudomonadati; phylum Bacteroidota; class Chitinophagia; order Chitinophagales; family Chitinophagaceae; genus Ferruginibacter; species Ferruginibacter profundus. Next base: position 1,771,335 of record NZ_BAAGQW010000002.1, read on the forward strand.
GCACCAGGTCTTTTAATAAATGCTTATTTACAATGATGAATTCTCCGCTCAATACCCTTCTTGTATAAATGTTAGAAGTGTAGGGTTCAAAACATTCGTTGTTACCAAATATCTGGGAGGTAGATGCCGTAGGCATTGGTGCCACCAATAAAGAATTTCTTACACCGTGTTCTTTCACTTCTGCTTTTAATGCAGCCCAGTCCCAACGGTCGCTTGGTGTCACACCCCACATATCAAATTGAAAAATACCTTTTGAAACAGGTGAGCCTTCATAGGTCTGGTAAGTACCTTCTTTTTTTGCCAGGTCTTTACTTGCTGTCATGGCAGCAAAATAAATGGTCTCAAAAATATTTTTATTCAGAATTTTTGCCAGCTCACTTTCAAATGGCAAACGCAACATAATAAATACATCTGCCAAACCTTGTACACCTAAGCCTACGGGGCGATGCTTCATGTTAGAAGTTTTAGCTTCGGGCACCGGGTAGTAATTATTATCAATCACCGCATTCAGGTTTTTGGTTACCTGGTAGGTTACTTCATATAATTTTTCATGATCAAACTTACCATCAATAACAAAGCGTGGTAATGCCAATGAAGCCAGGTTACACACCGCCACTTCTTCGGGGCTGGTGTATTCCATAATTTCCGTGCATAGGTTACTGCTTTTTATAGTACCTAAATTCTGCTGATTACTTTTACCGTTAGCTGCATCTTTATACAATAAATAAGGCGTACCGGTTTCAATCTGCGATTCTAAAATTTTAAACCATAATTCCTGCGCCTTTACCGTTCTTCTGGCTTTGCCTGCAGCTTCGTAACCGGTATACAGTTTTTCAAATTCAGCGCCCCAGCATTCGCTCAGGCCCGGTGCTTCATTCGGGCAAAATAAACTCCACTCTTCATTGGCTTCTACCCTTTTCATAAACAGGTCACTCATCCACAATGCAAAGAACAGATCCCTTGCTCTCATTTCTTCTTTACCATGATTTTTTCTCAGGTCTAAAAATTCAAACACATCAGCATGCCATGGTTCTAAATAAATGGCAAAAGCTCCTTTGCGTTTTCCACCACCCTGGTCTACATATCTTGCCGTATCGTTAAACACTCTTAACATCGGGATGATACCATTGCTGGTACCGTTAGTGCCGCCAATATAACTGCCTGTTGCCCTGACATTATGTATGGCTAAACCAATACCACCGGCACTCTGAGAAATTTTTGCTGTTTGCTTCAACGTATCATAAATGCCATCAATGCTGTCATCCTTCATGGTTAACAAAAAGCAGGAACTCATTTGTGGTTTGGGTGTGCCTGCATTAAACAAAGTTGGCGTAGCATGCGTCATCCAGCGTTCACTCATTAAGTGATAGGTTTTAACCACATTTTCCATATCATGTTTATGAATGCCTACTGCAACTCTCATATACATGTGTTGCGGACGCTCTACAATTTTACCGTCAACTTTCAGCAGGTAAGATTTTTCTAAAGTCTTAAATCCAAAATAATCAAATGCAAAATCACGGTCGTAAATAATGGTGCTGTCCAGCAGGTCTGCATTGGCTTCAATAATTTCCATTACATCATCAGCAATCAATGGCAATGCTTTACCTGATTTTGTATCTATATAGTCATACAGCTTCCTCATGGTTGCCGAAAAACTCTTCACTGTATTTTTATGCAGGTTACTCACCGCAATCCTGGATGCAAGAATGGCATAATCAGGATGTGTGATGGTTAACGATGCTGCAGTTTCTGCGGCCAGGTTATCCAGTTCGGTAGTAGGTACCCCTTCATAAATACCTCCGATAGTTTTTTTAGCTACATCAATTGCATTTACCATCGGGCTAAGGCCGTATGATAATTTTTCTATTCTTGCGGTTACTTTATCAAATTTTACTGATTCTGTTTTGCCGTTTCTCTTTACTACGAACATAGTGCTTATATAATTTAAATAGTTAGTATCGTGAATTGTGAATCGTCAGTCGTGAATGAAAGAGGCCTATTGTTGTGAGTGTCTCACTCACGTCTCACGATTGACGTTTTAAAAGTCTTCCTCCAAAGAAAACGACTGCGTTTCTTTTGTTCCCATCACCCCTGCCTTTTGATAATCGCCTACTCTTTTTTCAAAAAAGTTGGTTTTGCCCTGCAAAGAGATCATCTCCATAAAATCAAATGGGTTGGTGGTGTTGAATACGGTTGCATATCCTAACTCACTCAACCACCTGTCGGCAACAAACTCAATGTATTGCTGCATCAGTTCTGCATTCATTCCAATTAACCCCACCGGCAATGCTTCGGTAATAAATTCTTTTTCGATGGTTACCGCATCAGTAATTATCTTTTGCACCTGTTGCTCTGTCAGCTGATTCTTCAGCATTTTATATAACAAACAGGCAAACTCACAATGCAAACCTTCATCACGGCTGATCAGTTCATTACTGAATGTAAGGCCGGGCATTAAACCTCTTTTCTTCAACCAGAAAATAGAACAGAAGCTACCACTGAAAAATATACCTTCTACTGCAGCAAATGCCACTAATCTTTCTGCAAATGTGCCGTTATCGATCCAGCGCAAAGCCCATTCTGCTTTTTTCTTTACTGCAGGTATGGTATCAATAGCATGAAATAATTTGTGTTTCTCCTCCGCATTTTTAATGTAGGTATCAATCAGCAAAGCATAGGTTTCGCTGTGTATATTTTCCATCATGATCTGGAAACCATAAAAACACCTTGCTTCCGGCAACTGCACTTCGCTCATAAAGTTTACGGCAAGGTTTTCATTTACAATACCATCGCTGGCTGCAAAAAAAGCCAGTACATGGCTGATAAAATGCCGTTCGCCATCGTTCAGGTTTTCCCAGTCTTTCATATCGCCACTCAGATCAATTTCTTCTGCGGTCCAAAAGCTGGCTTCATGCCTTTTATATTGCTCCCATATTTTGGGATAATTGATAGGCAGTATAACAAAGCGGTCTTTATTCTCTTTCAATAATATTTCGTCGGTGTGCTCCATAATAAAATTTTATACCTTACTGCGTGAATTTTTGGCCACTAATGACACGAATTTTCACGAATAAAAAACAGATCCGTTTTATTTTTAATTTGCTTAAAAACCTGGCTTTAGATGAAGGGTATAGTGCTGAAAGTGTGACACCGGCAATAAAGCGGCTAAAAACTTGCAGTACCATTGCTTTTCACCCGAAAGCGGTTACTTAGGTGCAGATTTCTGGCAGGTCTTCTGACTTACTCCGTTGTTTATTGCCTTCCCGTCAAATGTAACAGTGGCTTGAAGTTTAAACAATTTTAAGGAGCTTACAGCTACGGGGATAGTTCCTGTTTTTCACAGGATTCCCTTTTAATTCCATTTCAATTGTTATTAAAGCGAAAACCAAAAATCTGGTTGCAAAGTAAAGGAGAAAATTATTTTTGTGTTAATTTGTTATACACCTAATGTTAGAAACATTTTAGGAAAGTTGGAGAAGATTTTTTAAAGCATGAAACCCCGGATGAAACATCTTAAAAAGAATGCCCATCCGGGGTTTTAAAACAGTCATTCAAAGGGAATTATCTTTAAATGGGTGAACTATACGCCAGTGGCGGATTTACTCACTACTCTATCTACAAATTGAAGGTTACCCCGCCATTAATTAAAAATGGCATGGCATTATACCCCCTGAGATCGAAGAATTTTTTATTGGTGATATTCTGACCGTTGGCAAAGAATTTTACATTGCTGTTATACTTATATTCTGCATAAGCACTGAGGATAAAATAACTATCCAGTAATATATCTTCTTTCCTGTATCCCCCCACATCGTAGCGGCTGCTTACTGATTTACCGGTGATGCTGGCATAAATGGCTTTGGTAAACTGGTACCCGATATTACAATTGAAATTATTTTTGGGGCGGCGCAATAAATAGCTGTAGGTAGTGTCATGTGTATTTTTCCTGCTTTGTGTCTGTTCATCACCGGTAATTAAGGTATAGTTGGCTGATACACTTAAATTTTTTACCGGTTCTGCAGTAAGTTCCACTTCCACACCATCCACAATTTGCTTTACATAATTGAAATACTTAAAATTAATATTATCGTAATCGATACCATTTTTTATATCCCGGTGAAAATATACCACACGGCTGCTGATCTTTTCGCTGGATTGCTGTACACCCAATTCGTAGTTGGTAGATTTTTCGGGAGCTAATTCAGGATTGCCGCTGAATTTATCCAATAATTGAAAAACAGAGGGCGCTTTAAATCCTGATGCAATACTTCCAAACACCCGCCAGCTTTTATTTACAGCATAAGAAGGGTTGAAAGTATACGTACTATTGGTACCATAGCGGGAATGTCTATTGGTTCTTTCGCCAACTTCAACATGTAATTTTTTATTGAGCGCAGTAAAAAATAAAGAAGAATAGAAAGAGGTCTGGTGCAGCGAACTATCAGCAAAATTGCTGCTGTAGGGGCCAAAGCTGCTCAGCGAATAATATTGCTGGTTCATATTGCCCCACCTGTAATCAACACCTGTAATTACCGTTAACCATTTTGTTGCTGTAGTAGTACCAAACAACTCTGCAAATTGTGTGCGGCCACCATAGCGGTTGCTTTCAAACTTTGTTCCAAAAGGACGAACAAATAAACTGTCGTTGCGGTAAGTTCGTTTCAATTCACCGTATTGATAATTACCTGTAATATTTACAATGCCTTTTTTAAAATTTACACCAAAGCCTGAGCTGAGGTTACTGTTTTTTATGGTGTAATCTTTTTCATCTGCAAAAATACCGGCATCAATATCGGCTTTATACTGGCTGTGCATGATAAATGTTTTTACCAATAAAGAGGGTACTACCTGGTACTGCACCGCCGCACTGATCACATTGCCATCATAGCCATCATTATCAAAATTGTTTGCACCGGTGCTATCGTATGCAGAAGAAAAGCCATTGGTCTTTAGTTTTGCAAAACGTGTGGTGTAGGTAATTTTTCCTTCTTTACCATATAACTGCAGGTTATTACGGGTGGTATTTTTATTACCAAAGCCTGTGGTGGCTTTAACGTTGAAAGGTTTATTGGTATCTTTTTTTACCGTAATGATATTTACCACACCGGCAACAGCATCGCTGCCATATAAAGTAGACTGGGCGCCTTTACACACTTCAATTCTTTCCACATCGTTGATAGAAAAAAGATTCAGGTCAAATTCGTTGTTGATCATTGATGGATCGCTTACCGGGATACCATCCAGTAATATCAATGTTCTGCCCGATGAAGCGCCTCTTAAAAAAATGGTTTGCACACTACCCGGCGCATTGTATGCACCGTTAACGGTAATGCCGGCTTGCTCATTTAAAATCTGAGCCACTGTTTTACCACCGCTCTTTTCAATTTGTTCTTTAGTAATTACGGTTACTACCTTACCTGTCTGCGATTGTTTTACAGGTGCTTTGGTGGCTGTTTCCACCACCACTTCATTTAAAAGTTTTGTACTGTCCTGGCCATACGCCTGACTGCTGAAAAATACAGCAGCCGCAATAAAAAATTTTCTTTTCATTTTTTTGAAAAATTTTTGTTGTGACTGCTTCCGAGAAAATAAAAAAGAAAGAAATATAAATGCCTTACAGCTTTTACACTCCATGCCTTTCACCCGAAAGCTTTGAATGATTGTTGACAGACCTGGCAGGTCTTCTGGCTTACTCCCTGTTTATTGCCTTCCCGTCATTTAAACAGTGGCTTGAAGAACAAACAGTATACAGAGCTTACAGCTACGGGGATAGCTCCCGATTTTAACGGGATTCCCTTTTAATACCGATTTGACATCGGCAACCAAATCTGCTGCAAATGTAGGGCGTTTGATTTTTAGTTAGCGGATAATTTTTTATGCAGTGGGGAAAAATAAAATTGCTTTAGTAATAACGAAATTACAAATTAAATTGCCGCAGGTGATGGTCGGTATGTTTCCAGGCTGCAATACCCCATTCATTTTTATTCAATACGCCAAAAGCAGGATGTGGTAATTTATCAATAGCAACGTTTTCCGAAAATTTATTTAATGTTGCAATGAAAATTTGTTTTTGAGCATTGAATGATTCGGATTCCACTTTACCAGTGGTAATATTTCTTTCCGCAGCTTTCATATATTTAGGAAACTGAGGTACGATATACAACGCAAGAAATTTGACCAATTTCTTTTTAAAGCCGGGCTTGCAGTATTCAGTTTCTCCATCTAAAATTTGATTATTACATAAATTACAATGCAACAGCATTTCAGTTGCAGTCATTATACCCCATTGTGGCCGGGTATTACTATCTAGCCGGTTAACTCTTGCGATCATTTTCTCAATAGCAGTTGCATTAAATAAATTTTTTTGCATGATGTTTAGTGATTTGATGAACAGGTATTTTCTTTTTAATTTTTATTGAATGAAAAAAGCAGTGGCTTTTCTTGTTGCTGAATGACTGATTCCGGCAAGCCACTCAGGATAGTTGCTGGTGTAAATTTGTTAGCACGGCTGTTTTTTTTCTGCTGATAATTGCGGTAACCGGTATCAAAAGCAACAGAAATAAAATGTACACGTATAAACCGATTGCATGATGAACACTGTTTTCGGTTGTGATGATATTACTGGTGCTATGATAAACCATATTACCCGACCAGTGAAGCCCAAAAGTAAGCCAGATGCTTTTTGTATTTACAAAGGCCAGCATTAAAAAAACACCAATGATAAAGAGATAGGCCCATACATGCCAACCATCCTGCAACCTGTAGATATGGTTTAACACATACACAAGAGCCGAAATAATGATGAGTAAAACCCGGCTTATTGTATTATGCAGAAACCTGTACAGGTATGCCCTCGTAAAAATATCCTCCGATAAGGAAGTTAATGCAGTACCAAAACCCAGGTAACAGAACTGCATTATAAATACTCCAAAGGATGGCATATTTACGATATGTTCCACCTGCAATTTTATACAGGTAAAAAAATACAGGCTATAAATAAAAAAGCCGGCTATTAAACCATACGCTAGTTGGCGCATAGCTTTTTTATTTATTGCAAGCCCCCATGCACTAAGGCCTTCACCCGTTTGCCAGCGGGCAATTATCCATGCTGCAATAAAGAAAACGCCTTGTAAGGCCAGCAACCCGGCTGCACTGTTTTTAAATAACATCATATATTCTGCAGCATGGTAAATGCCAAAGAGGATAATAAAACCGGTAATGATCTTGGCAATGGTTAGCTTTTTCATATCATAATTTTTATACCACAAAATGACAACAGAAAACGATTTTCAGAAAATGAATAACGACGGATGCCGGTTTTTGGCAGATGAAATAAAAAAGGTTGCCTTAAGTGGCAACCAGGTACTATTCATTAAAGCTCTTTATTTCCAATAAAAAATCAAACCCTGTTCCTATCTGCCCACCAGGCCCATAACACCAGCAACCACTGTGATAATCCTACAATCGCTATCGGCTGCACAGCTGTTGGTGGCGGGCCAAATACATTCATTATATGAATGGCAACAAGAAAAATAATAAGTGACCAGAAAATTGTTTTGCCTTTTTTATTTATTGCTGTAGTTGAATTTATATACAGATAAACGCCTGCTGCAAAAAGCATCAATTCTATTGCTAATTCCAGGTATTTATAATTCCACAGGCCGAGACCTGTTTTAGTTTCGGCAAATGGAGTAACAGGAAGATCAGGAATATGCACCAGCCAATCGAGCACCCAATGGCTTAATACCAGGGTACCGGTAAGCAGGGCACTTTTCCAATTTTTTTTAACCAAAAAATATACGGTTGCAAATAAAACGGCCCATCCCAGCACAGCAAGCAGACTGTGAGATACCGGGTAGTGTGTAAAGCTCAATGGTATGGTAGCAGATGAATCCGTATTGATGGCTACTTTTTCTGTTCCGGTTAAAAGCAGCACCGGCCATAACAGGTCCAGCCATTGTGCAGCCATAAAACTAATGCCCAATGAAGGTTTGTTGTCGGCTTTTTTAGCTGCCAATGCAACTGCAAAATGTCCAAGAAACATAACTTTATATTTTTATTGTTTATAAATTCCATTGAATAAAACAATCCGCCATCCATCCGGGTCTTCAAATGTTTCACTCTTATTTAACCAGTACGGATTCTCCGGCGCTACAGGAGCGTATCCTAATGATATCAGTTTTACAATCGCCTCATTATAAAGTAATGTGGTTTCAAAATACAATACCAGTAAATTATCTTTTGTTGGTGCAGGGCAAGGGCTTGGGTTTTTATATTGTGTAAATTCCAGGTGATATTGAACACCCGGCAAGCCAAACATCACACCGTCATATCCGGCATGATTTTCAAATGAGCCGATAATGGGTAATTCCAGAGCATCATGATAAAACCGCACTACTTCTTTTAACCTGTCAGTTGGCCTTGCTATTCTGAATTGAGTTGCTTTCATTTTATTAATAATTAGAGTAGATAAAAACTAATTAAGCCTGTTATATATTACATTATCAGGACAGACTTATTTTTTAAGGTGAATACAATGCATCATTTGCCTAACCATTCTTTAAACTCTGCTACTTTATCCAGGCTAATAAATACTTCCTCTTTGCCTGCTGGTATCAGATCAACCTTCAATTTGCCCTTGGGGTAAACATGAATGTTGCTTATTGCCTGCAGTTTCACTATCATCTGCCTGTTGATACGGAAAAAATCTTTGGGGTTTAGCATCAATACCAGTTTATCCAAACTATAATCCACCGGGTACCGCTGATTATCTTTGGTAACCAAAAAAGTTATTTTTTCGGCGCTATAAAAGTATTGCACCTCAGCAAGCTCCACGGTTTTTAATCTTGAGCCCACTGAAATAAGAAATCTCTCTTTATACAATGTTTCTTTAGACTGAATAGCCTGTATCAAAGCACTCATATTATCCTGTTCCTCCGCAGGGTGCTCATGAAATTTCTTATACTTATCAATAGCTTTTACCAGTTCTTCATAATTAATTGGTTTCATTAAATAATCCACACTATTCACTTTAAAGGCTTTGATCATGTACTCGTCATAGGCAGTGGTAAATATCACCGGCACTTCCAGGTTAATGGTTTCAAATATGCTGAAACTCTGGCCATCTTCAAGATGGATATCCATAAAAATCAAGTCGGGATCAGGATTGTTTTTAAACCAGGTAACAGCATCACTTACTGATGGTAATATGGCCTGCACCTCAATTGCAGCATCATATTTATTTATCATGCTGTCCAAACGCTGTGCAGTTAAAAATTCATCTTCAATAATTACAACTTTCATTGGTTTAGTTTTAGCGTATTAATAATCACACATTATGCATCATAAAAAAATTCAAGCCGGTTTATTCAATGGGATAATTACATTGAACCAATTATCATTTTGAATTACCTGAACCGGATCGTTGGTTACGTAGGCTACCCTTTTGGTAATATTATCTAATCCAATACCTGTTGATCTTTCTTCTGCCTCTCTTGGATTAAAATTATTTTTCACTTCAATTGCCTTATCATGGGCAGATATTTCTATTATCAATGGTTCTGCCACCGACATTTTATTATGCTTTACAGCATTTTCCACCAGCAGCTGTAATGTTAATGGTGGTAATTGGAATATTTCAGGTTCAACGGATATGTTTTTTTTAAGTTCAATCTTTTTCCCAAATCTTATTTGCAACAAAAAAAAATAAGCCTCCAAAAAACTGAGTTCTTCCTTAAGACTGATCAATGCCGCATCTTTTTGCTCCAGTATATATCGATAGGCCTTTGATAACTGAATAATAAATTTTTCGGAGGTTTCAGCGTCGCTGTGTACCAATGACGATAAAACGCTTAAACTATTGAAAAGAAAATGGGGGTTTACCTGGCTTTTTAATGCCAGCAGCCTTACTTGTGAATATTCTTCCTGCAGTTTTTCTGCCTGCGCAGATTTTATGAGCATCAACTCATAAAGTGCAAATGATTTTTCCAGTATATAAATAAATAATGCTCCCAGCAGGTTAACACTGATATTCAGCCTGAATTGCATTTGTCGAAAAAGTTCGGAAGGGCTTTTATAATTATCCCTGGTGACCATATAAACAGCGTACAAAAAATAAAAACTACCTGCGAATATTATAATTAATTCAGCCAGCTGCCTCACCCAATATGTTAATCCCGGCAATTGTATTTTACCCCACAACCAGATAGTGCCATAAATAAAAAATGCCAGGAAGGCCATCACTCCACTTGTTACCAAAATATCAGTGGCAAGGGTCCAGGGTTTTATGTCATGATTGATATAGGCAAACAAAGAAGGAAACAGTATGCTGATAACAATCATAAGTACCACGGTAAATTTTAGTACCGGCAGTTTCCTGGCTTGTATTGAAGGTTTATTAATCATGCTGCTGAATTAATTGCACCGTAATGGTTTGTTGTTGAGACAGATCATCTTTTACGATAGAGATTTTTGTATTCATTTCCTGGTACCGTTGCTGCAGGCTGCTGAATTGCTGCTCCAGGTGTTTATTAATAATCCCCTTAGGCTGTTGATTAAAGTGCACCAGAAGAGTTTTTCGCTGAATTTCAATTACAATTTTCAGCGGCTGATTTACAGACATGGTATTACTGCCAATGATATATTCAAGTATGATCAAAAAGCTATGCGGCAACATGTATAAGGGTTCATTTAATACTTCACCTTGTTGCAAAATGCTTACTTTACTTCCATATCGTTGTTCAATTAAAAAATTATAGTTGTTTAAAAAATCAAATTCTTCGGCAATCGGAACGGCTTCTTTTTCTCTCTGATCGAGCAGGTAGCGGTATGTTTTTGATAATTTCTCTATAAATAACTCCGCCTTACCTGCATCTGTGTACACAAGGGATGTTAATGCACTAAGACTGTTAAAAAGAAAATGCGGATTCAGCTGGTTCTTTAATGCCTCAAATTGCGTTATAGCATATTCCCTTTGCCATTGTAATACTTCAGTTTGTTTTTGCCTGAGGTTATTAAATATCCTGAAAGCAGTAAGTAAACCATACATTACCACAATAAGACTTTGTGTTACCAGTAAAATATTACGCAACTTCCTGTCTAAAGAAGCTACATCATCTTCCGGAACAACCACTGTTTTTATAAAAAGATAATGAAAACATTTATTGATCACAAAGCCCACAAGCACTACTACCATTAACTCATAAATGTATCGACGTAAGGAAAAACCGACAGCTGGAAATTTTTTATCAAAAAAACGTATGGCGTAATAAACAAAATACATTACAACTATCATTTGCAAAAGAATCAAACTGCCTTCCCTGATCAAAGGTTTTAATTCCCACCCGGTAAAGAAACTTCCTGTATTGATAAACCTTAATTGTATAAGCAGCAGCCAGAAAGCAGTAAAGCCGGATAACGGTAGCCAGAAATGCACACTTGAAATAATTTTTTTTATGTTTTTAGTGGCAGGCATATAGGCTAATGCAAATTATAAATTTATTATTTTAATACGGCAGGTTAACAAGGGGCATTGATAATTTTTCTGTAGTCATTATATCCACCGCTTCATTTTTTATTGGCGGCAGGCCCTTCATAATGGCCTGCTAAATATAAAAAACAAACACTATTAGGAAGATGGCTATCGCTGTAAAAATAAACTGCGTTGCTTTTATGATGTAAATATCAGGCTGTAAAACAGGTTTTGCAATCTGAAGTGGATGAATGACGTAAAATAGCGGATAAATACAGTAATTACGGGTACTGAAAAAACCGTTCTCTTTAAAACAAAAGCCCCTGCCTGAATCAATTCTTCAGACTGGGGCTCTAAAACTATTAGCGGTAAAGTACCAGCAGCAATTAATTCAAGGCAGATGATGAAAATCTTATAGCTACACAAAAAATAACGGCCTGCCACTCTTTCTTTTCGTCCATTTCAACTGCCCCAACAAGGTTTATATAAGACCGGTATCTGGCAAATTCCGGCCAATATTTTTTTATTCAGAAAATAAAGTTCGTGAATTACACAACCCTTTACCGGCGCTCATTAAATCCTGCTGTCAGCAGTTCACCATTACCCTTAAAAAAGTAGCCGGAATTACGGTACTGTTGGCATCTGAACTCTGGTTGCAGTTGTTAAATAAAGTTTGTAGTTCCTGCTCCAGTTGCTGTGCCTTACCATTTTTTTCAGCCGCTTCAAAAGCATTCATGGTAGGGCCGTAGTAATTTTTAAAATTATGCAGGAATGCCTGCGGCGGATACGATGCATTGAAGGTAAAAGTATCCCTTGTAAATGAAATATTTTCTTTTGGTATTCCGGCATTGGCAAAACGTTCTGCTACATGCTCCTCAACACCCCATAGCATCGGGCTGATAAAACCTTCCGGCGGCGGCGGTGTATAGGCAGAACTGATCTTTAATATTTGTGCCACTAATGTCGGGTCACCGGGTATCCAGTTGCCCATCACAACGCGTCCACCCTTCCGCGTTACACGAACCATTTCTTTTGCCACATCAAATGGTTTGGGGGCAAACATTGCGCCGAATATGCTGACCACGAGGTCGAAGCTTCCGTCTTTCAATTCGTTAAGATCGGTGGCGTCGCCTTCTTTAAAAGTACAATTAGCCAGGCCTTCTTTTTTTGATCGGGCATTCCCTGCTTCTACCAGGTTTTGGGCAATGTCAACACCTAAAACATTGGCACCCAGCTTTGCTTCGGGTATTGCAGTGGTACCGTCGCCACAGCCCAGGTCAAGTACATCCATACCTTTTGCAATTGCCAGTTTAGATACCAGCAGGGTACCGCTTTCTCTCATGGTTTCGGCAATACGGGTAAAATCACCCTTTTCCCACAATGCTTTGTTTGGATTCATTTGATAAAATTTAAAGGTTTACAATTCGATCTTATTCAACACGAACATGATCAAGTACAGCCCAAAATTATTTCTTTAACCATGCCATTGTATTGCTGCAGCGTTCATTCTTTTTGCTGAAAAGTTCAGCTGACCGGCAACTGTTTAAATGCCAGTGGGGTCATATTGAAGCGCATTTTGAATGCACGGCTGAAATGTGAGAGATTTTCAAAGCCACTTTCAAAAGCTGCTTCACTTACCTGTTTATCCCTTTTACCCAACAGAAATTTTGCATGGAGCAATCTTTTTTCCATGAGCCATTTACCGGGCGTGGTAGCAAATATTTTTTGAAAATCTCTTTTGAATGCAGAAAGGCTGCGGTTGCTCAACAGGGCATATTGTTCCAGTTTCAGGTTAAAACAATAATTGTCATTCATCACTCTTTCCAGTGATAAGGATTGCGGTTCATTGACCAGGGAACAGAAATAAGACAGCGCTTCTACATTAGCCGGATCACCTGCAATATTCAGGATAAGCTCCCTGAATTTGAGTTCTAACAGTGAGCTGTCAGGAGCTGTGGTACTGGAAAAATAGGCATACATAGAAGTGAAAAAAGACCGGAGCGTTTCACTTGCATTCAACCTGAGGACAGGGCTATATGTTTTATCTGTCTTTACAAGTGGTATGGATTTGTTTTTAAGTGTATCGCAAATAAATTCATCAGGTATAAAAAACAATACCAGGCAAAAACCGATATCAAAAAACTGTTCCAGTATCCACGCTCCTTTTCTAACCAGCACGCAGTCTCCGGCCCCAATTTCGTAGGCCCCCTGTGCCGTGTGCCATACTTTTTTACCTTCCAGTACATAAAAAATATAATTCTCATGGCTCCACAGGTCGGCAAATTTATTTTTCATCAACCTTGCTTCTGCCGGGCAGTTAAAGATAGTGATCAGCGATTCGCTGCAGGTTAACTGCCTGCAATATTGCGGATAGCTTAATACTTTTTCCTGGAAATTAATCATACCTTTTTGTTAGCCTTGTAAAAGTAATAATTACAGGGAAGATAGGGAAATTGAAAACTTAACTGCCGGTATCAAACTATTTAAGTCCTGCCACCCCAAAAAAAGTATATCACTCAGTAAAAACTAAAATTATAATGGTACTATGCCATTGCTTTTATTCCAGCATTTTCTTCACCGCATCCAGTTCAAAATTTTTAGTAAAGTTGTTTACCATCCTTATTGATGAAGGCATGGACACATAACGAAAAGCAATCGTTACAACACAGGGGCGGGCCGTAGCTTGCGCCGTTGCTGTTTTAAAATACCCAGGGTTATATTTATAAAGCGATTCGCTTTTGCTTTCACCACTGTAAAACCCCCAAAACCTGTTATAGTTCGTTCTTTCAGCCAGGTTGGCTTTATAAGTTTGTGAGGCATCTTCAATACGGTTTATCACTGCAGGAGCAGCCAGCCATTCTCCGTTGTGTTCGCTTAATGCCTTTTTAACAACAGCAATTTTATCTGTAACATCAGCTTCCCAATTGCTGTACAGCTTTATGCCGCTGTTATGCTCACTTATCAATTCCGGGATCAGCTTTGAAAAATATAATTTTTCTCTTTCGTAATATTCCAGCAGGCTTTCCAGGTATTCTTTGCGGCTTACCGGCAGCAGCACTGGCAGGTTATTTTTCTTTATAAACCAATAGCGATAAATATAATTGCTGCGGTTGTTTGGCCTGGCATCTTTTTCGGGTACATCCTGGAAATAATTGTTGCCGGTATTTATCGCATCTACAAGTGCCTGGCTGTTGCAACCCATATAAGTAAATAGCGGTATCAATTGTGCCTGTACATCAACAGGCTTATGATTTTTCCAATCTTTATACTGAAAGCCGAGATCATATTCACCCATACTGCTGCCAAAAGAGTTTCGTAAAAAGCGGTCCAGTGTGTTAAGTGGTATTGCGTTCACGTATACCCGTAAAACAGAACTGTACTCACTATTTCTTACTGATTTTCCTTTTACACAAAAAAATTCATGCAGGGCAGATTGAAAAGTATATTTACCCAACCTGGTATTGCCAAAATAGTTATAGCCTTCAGTAGAATAAACGTTTTCCCAATTACCGCCGGTGAGATTAAAACCTGTATGACTTTTTTGTTCAATAGTTTCTATTTGTGCCAGCGTTTGTCTGGCCATGGCTTTATCGCCAGGCGTAGTCATGTTATTAAAATATTCCGCTCTTACTGCAGGCCAGGGATATTCAGCCGCAGTTAAGTATTTACCGGGAATTGCATCTAAGTCTGCATTGGTTTTGCAATCCTGCGCATGGGCCAATTGCAGCAATGCAGTTAAACAAAACTGGGTAATCAATAATTTTATCTGAGAGATTTTTGTCGCCATTGCTTACTGTTTTATTGATCAAACCTGTTATTCACTTCACCTATTTATTGCAGCAATTTTCTAAACCCATCCAGGTCGAGCTGGTTAATAAAGGATTCATTTACTCCCGTTAAAAATTTGTCCCCTGTTCTGAAACGGTACATCACATCTATAAGAGCAGGTTTGGCGCCGCCTGGCGGATATTTTTTCAGGTATTCCGGGTTGACCTGGTACAATTTTAAACCTTCGCTGCCGGTATAAAATTCTGTGAAGTAAAAATTACCGTATATTTCTTTTGCACTGATGTTGCGGTTGTAAGGCACAATAAAAGCCTTATTATCTCCCTGAACAATTGCCTGCTGGTTCAGCCATTTTTCATCTTTCGATTGCAGCAATTTGGTCACGGTTTGTTTTTTCTGCTCACTGATGGTCAATATATCTTTGACAGCTTGTTCCTGTATAGCCTGTTTGTCTTTTTGCCCCTGCAAATAGCTGCTGTTATTTTTCTCTGATTCTATTATTGTTTTAGCCAGGTTCTTTATCCTGTCCTGCATATTCGCCACCAACTCAGGTTTTTCCCGGTCATAAAATTCAAGCAGATCGGTAAGAAATTTTTTCCTGCTTACAGGAATAAAAAAAGGAATATCGGTGTGCATAATAAAGGCATGGCGAAATATAAAACTAACGGTACCCATTGCCACAAAGCCATTGCTGCCATTCCAGCCATACCCTTTACCAGATTTATTTTCAAGCACCAGTCCCTGGCTTTGGGTTAGTTGATCACCTACTTCTTCAGTGGTCAGATCTATAAAACCATTGCCGTTATTGATTGCATTCACCAGCCTGTTATCTATAAAAGCACAGTAATTAAATACAGCAATAAAGGGTGCGTTGATATTCTGGCTGTTTTGAGGAATTTTATAGGCAGCAGCTTTACCCTCAAAAGAATGAAATGACGTTTGAAACGATGGATTCGCCGTTATTCTAAGCACGCCCTGGTATTCATCAACGATGGCCAGTTTATGTGTTTGTATATTACAAACAAACTGATGAAAGCCCAGGTTGTACATGTATGTATTCGTGATCGATTGGTTGTAAAATGACTTTGAATTCATTGCAAAACTGGCTTTTGCAAGCCCGCCGGTAAATTGCAGTTTGGATTTGCATACGTTTTCAAATGCCGTCATCATTTTTTTAGCTTTGGCCATTTCGGTTGAAGTAAAACCCTGTGTGCCTCCGCCCATTGCCCCGCCAATATGGTTATCCCAAAACCGGCTCGGTTCATTTTGCACCGATTCATCAGTGCAATCCTTAGTGATTAGTTTCTCCCATGCTTTAAAAGTAGTTTGTGCCTGTGCAACAAATGCATAAAGCGTAAGGCTGATAAAAAATATTTTTTTCATTATGATCATTTAAAATAACTACTAGTTGTATTGTTGCAATTCTGTGCTGTCAAAAAAAAATGATTATTCTTTAGGAGAGAGCGATAATATTTTTATGTCCTGGCCTGCATGAACGGCATCTATATTCAATCCGCTGGCGATACTCATTGTTGCAGTAGCACTTTCTTCTCCAATAACCACCGGCCCGGCCGATGCTTCAATACCGCCTGAGCCACGTATCCCCAGATCGCTGGGAATAAAATCACTGCCAACAGTAATAAACATTTGTGCACCGATGCTGCCCCCTAAAAACGGGGCCTCTATATTTCCACCCATTCCCATGGCAATAGTAAATTCGCCTGTTTTATAATTTTTAGAGAGACTGCCGGTAACCAGTTCGCCGCCTTCAATACTCCAGCCACTGCAGCTTGCTCTGAATGCGCCTGCGCCTAAAGCTATCTTATAAGAGAAAGGGCAATTAGCAGGATTTTCACTACCATTCAATTCAGGCTTTTTTGCAGCCACCTGTTTTTCGCAATCATACACAATAGTATGTGCCACATCCAATGCCTGCAGGTTTCCATAATCGTCTACTGTTTTCAGTAAGCTATGTGCATATTGATAAAATTTTTGGTTGTACATGGTTTGATTGACCAAAAACTTATTCCAGTATAATTGTTGATTGGTGTAATCGTAGCAATCAAATATATACCTGCTTACAAATTCATCAACGAGCTCTGTTGATTTCTTTAAATAGTCATTCAACTCCTTCTTCATAGCCTGGCAAGCTTCAAACGCATCCGGCAGATCGATACGGATTTGTTTTGTTTTTGCTTTTAATTCATTCTGCATTTTATCGATCTGTATGCGAAGACTGTTATACGCCGGTACGATACGCATGGCAAGATCATTGAAATACAGATCAGCATGGGCACTCATAAATCTTGCTTTTTTTGCCATAAAAGCATTACTGGCATATCCGGCCATCATCGACAATTTTTCATTATTATTCATTTTGGCTGTCTGTGCATCAAAGTCGGTGTTGGCCTTTTGTAACTTTCTTACCCAGTCCTCTTCTGAACGATGTATCTGTAATCTTTTTTCAATGGATTCCTCTACTTCTTCAAAATTGAAAGCACAGGGGCGCACCTTATATTTTTCAGGGGAAAAGATATCCGGCACTTTCACTCTCATAGAAGTATAATTCAGTTGGATATTTTTTTGTGCCGCCAGTTTTTCCAAAGTTTCAGAATATCCGTTCTTCATTGCTTTCTCAATATAGGGAGCGGCAGCAGCAGGATCGGAGCTGTTGGCCTCAATAAACCCCATGCCACAATTAGCCGAAACATTTTGTGTATTAGTTGCCAGGGCACGCATAAAACAGGCTTTCGCTTTATCCTTTTCACCTAATGATAAATAGGACTGCCCCATATTGCTCAACAATATATCCGACTTAAATTTGGTATTCAGGTATTCCAACAGCGGTAAAGCATATTGCGGATATCCGGACTGGTGAAGAATGGCCGTTACATTTTCCTGCGATAAGGCAACATCTTTATTGATGATGGCCACACATATTGCCGCATATACCGACGCCTCAATATTTTCTTCCATAAAAAATAAAGTGGGCACGTTATTAAGCTGCGTTGCATCATTCTTATATTTATTCATAAGCAGGTCAACATTATTCTTACAGGCCTGCGAAACTTTAGCAGCCACTGATGTCTTCAACCGGTTCAGGTATGTTTCGTATTGAAGGGCATTATTGATTTTAGGAAGTGCACTCAATAAAGTCAATTGCTTTTCCGGCATTGCTGTGCTTTGGCTTTTAGCAAGTCCAAAGGTATTTTTCGATGTAGTTGCTTTATTGTTATTTACCTGCTGTACAGCATTATCCATCTTTTGCCCTATGCCATATTGATTGAGTAAACTGTCATAATTCTTTTTGGCTTTTGGGTCCATGCCTGATGTTTTCTCATTCAGCTTCTTCATAGCTTCAGCCAACCGCTTTTTATCAGCTTCCATTTGTTCTTTAGATGGCTTTTGAGAAAAAGCTAAAGCAGATAAGAATACACACAAAAAGAAGTTGGTTATTGTTTTCATCTTAATAATTATTTTATTCCGGATGGTAATATTGCCGATTTGCCAGGCGCTGTTTCATTGTAATAAGAAATTTTACCTTCGCCTTCCTTTTCGGTGCGGCCGCTACGTTGCAGGATGAGTGCATTCTTATCCCCGTTTTTACCAATGGTGAAACTGTAAGTGTATTGTTCTGACTTTCTTCCACTGGTTTTATTTTTTTTGCCCCAGGTTTCATTAATGGCACGATTGGTTACATCGCTGTTGCCGTTTGATGTTTTTCCAACTTTACTCCATTCTTCATTTTGCCCTTTAGTTGGAGTGATAGCAAGTTGGTTGCTGTTTATTGAATAGGTTCCTGTTTCGTATTCCAGTGTTTTAGTATCATTGTAATGAGAGGCACGAACTTTTACAAAACGATAAGTACCATCTGCATTGAATTTATATTGCGTAGTGGAAAAACCTCCGGTATAATGGCCCGTCATTGTTCCTGCACCCGTGAATTTTTCTGATGAACTGCCTTCCCATATTTTTCCTGCAAGTGGCGAATTGATTGTATTGCCTGCTGTTGTACTTTGCGAAGCTTTTGACAACTGCAATGAATTTAAAAATGCCAGCAACTCCTTTTGATATTGTTTTGTATTGGTCATCAATACCACACTTACCGTTTGTTTGCCACCGGTAGTAGTTAATAAAGTAGCCGTACCTTTATTAGCCCCATCAGTATAATCTGCACTACCAGAAATAACATTCCATCCATTTTCATTTACAGGTGCCTGCATAGTGGGTTCGCCATTTACCTGTACCGAACTTTTCACCAGTTTAATCCAATCAGTATTAAAATTTTCATTGGCAGATGCTGTGGATGCCGTTGCTTTGGTAATAACTGCAATAGCATAGGTGCCTGTTTTTTTATCACTTACAGAAAGTTGCAGACCTCCTTCATTTTGCTGCTGCTGCCAACCTTCAGGCAAGACAAATGAAACAACATCGAAAGTTTGTTTTTGCGCACATGCGGTTATAACAAAAGCAATAAATAGGGTTAAGATTAATGCAGGTTTCATCTTTATTTTTTATGTGGTAAAAATACTTTGAGTCACAAGGCAAATCAATCATTAAAAAAGATCATTTTATCAGATCCTGCATACATGATGTAATATTAATTGTGGTACAAAGATTTTATTTAACCGGTAGAGCAACTGGTTGTTTCCTTTATTCAAATTGGCATTGTAATCAAATCTTATGAAAAGGAATGAGGGTTTCTATTTTGTTCTTATCATAATCATATTGATACAAACCCATAACATTACTCCACTCATTATTGCCATATTTTTTGGAATAAAATCTGGTGAAGTATTTTGTAGTTGAGCCGGAAACGGTTTTTCTTTCCAGCACATTTCCTTTAAAGGCAAATACACCTTCGCTTTTAAATTGTTTACTCTTAATTAAATCATTATAATAATCATAACCGACAGTGTAAGATGATTGTGTTAACACATAATATTTTCCTTCTGCTGTGTAACTGGTAGCAGCAATTAAACTATTTCCGTATGACCCGCTGCCTGAAGCCCATGTACCTATTAGCTGTTTTTTATAGTCCACATTTTTTCCGGCAACACCATTTATTTTTAAAGTGAATAAAAGAAAATTCAACGCCATTTCAGATTCACTGCCCAATATCTTATCGGCCGAATTAATCACCGCTACATTTGCTCCTGCCTGTATCAGCAGCACGGTACCTTTTATAACATCACCATTGCCTCCTGCACTTTTAGTAATGCTATTGCTTAACATATAATAAGGCAAACCCTGGCTGGTAACCCCTTTTTCATGATCCCCCTTTTCAAACAAAAGGTCGTTGGTGCTGTTATACAGGCTCCAGCCATCAAAGACCTCAAAGAAAATATGTTCCATATCTTTTTCTAAACTGCCCGATGATTTTACCATATTCATAAACTCAACAATTCTTTTTCCTGTAGGTGTATTTTTTTCCAGCGTCAAACTATTTCCCCCTGCATTTAAACTCCATGTAGGCGGAACCGTGATGGAATAAATGTTTTTGTTTCCTGAACCGGTTGCAGCATTTGTTGGAGAAACTGAGTTTGTTTTGTTGTTAAGTGCAGTTGCCGTTTCGTTCAAGTCTACGCTTTTTATAAAATCCAGTATTTGGTTTTGATATTTTTCGGTGTTGGTCATAATTAGCACGTTCGCCATTTTGCCGTTGCCTGTAGCGGTTATCAGTGTTACTAATCCTTTATTGGCGCCATCAGTATAGCTGGCTTGTCCCGACAAAATGCTCCATCCTTTTTCAATAGCCGGCTCCTGCATGGTTGGTTCTCCGGAAACAGATACAGTACCTTTTACTAATTTCTCCCAACTGTTATTAAAGTTTTCTTCTGCCGATGCCGTGGTTGCTGCCGAACTTAAAACAATAATAGTTGCATAGTTTCCTTTACCATCGTTTTTTGTAGACAGTTGTATGCCTGTTGGCATTTCTGTTTTATCCCAACCTTTAGGTATAGTATAATTTAATACATCAAAAGTTTGTTTTTGGGCAAATGCGGAAATGGAAATGAGTGCCACGAATACAACGGAAAATATTTTTTTCATATAATAGATGTGTTTATAAAACCTTTGAGTAATGGTACTACGGTTGGAGTATTGAGAGTATGACGCTGTTATTGCTCAGATCCTGATCTCCCGTTTTATTATCAGGATCAAGAACATAAGTAAATACTAATGGGCCGCCACAAGCACCGTGATAACCGTAAGCCACTCCTGAGGCAGTAAAAACCTGTCCCGGGCTGATAATGTTACTTGGAAAATTTATATTAAGACGTACAGAAAAGCCGCATACTGATGCCCCGCAACTTGCCTGGGTTACATTTCCTAATATTATTGGGACTGCATAACCAACGTATCCGCCCCCATTAACACAATCCCAATATTTAAGTGCATTCAAATCAATATTGGTAGTTCCTATATTGCCAATGGCACAGCTGACACCGTATTCTTTATTAACAGCATTATACTCAACTTTTAAACCAGCTATCGCTAAATCTTTGGTCTTAGGAACAAAACGACCAGCAATAGATACACTGGCGGTGTTATTGCCTTCATTTGTTTCTGCAATCAAATTATTTGCATCTGCTTTAATAGAATAATTGTAAGTACGGTTTACAATTAAAGGTTGTAATGGATTTGATATATTCATCCGGGTTACTTTATACGGAAATACAGTTGAATAAACCCTGTCATTCCATTTTTCTCCGGAATGAATTACAGATGAAGAATTATTAAACAAAGATGCTATTAGTACAAAACCTCCCAGGGGAGCCCCATCTAAATAGGATTGAATAGTAATACCTTTTATATCTATATCTGCTATCCCTGTATTAGCAACTGAAAAATAAACTTTCACATCAGTGTTGGTGTTTGTTGAGTTGTCTACAACACTGTCAATTAATACCGTTAAATCTTTCGCCGGATTGAGATTTATTTTAGATATGGGTTGCTTTGCTGCTCCTGATGCCGGCAACGCCTGTTTAGGAGTAATAGTTGAAATCTTAATTTGTGTTTTAGCTTCTATTACGTTTATAACAAGAAAGGCTAAAAAAAAGTATCTTTTCATTTTTTAACTTTTATGCTGTAAAAATAATTGAGTAGTGCAGGCAACACAATCATTAAAAAAGATGATTTTTCAGCAGCATTCAAAAAATCATTAAAAAGAATGATACAAAAAAACAGGTTTATTACTTATTTTGTAATCGAAAAAAACTATTCATGAAGCTTATATGAAGCAACTACTGTTATACACTATTGGGTTTTTAATTGTAAGCATCAGTGCAACAGCGCAAAGTGCAGTAAATAAAGACAGCCTGTTGCAAGTGCTGAAGACAGCAAAGGAAGACAGCAATATGGTAAACCTTTTACTTAAAATCAATGCTGCTTACAATAATGATGGGCACATGGACAGCGGACTTTTGTATTTAGAAAAAGCGCAACAATTGGCAGAGAAAAAAAATCTTACTGCATTTATTCCCCGTATTAATACTGCATATATCCAATATTATTACAACAACAGCAATTACAATAAGTCGAAGGAGTATGCTTTAAAAAATTTGGCTATTGCCGAAAAGAATCACGACGATGTGTTGATGGCAAAAGCTTATAATAACCTTACCGCTGTATATAATCATTTTGGGAATTATAAGCAGGCTGTTGATTATTCATTAAAATGTCTTGCATTATCTGAAAAACTCAAAGACAGCATCAATTTTGCAGCACGCTATGCTACCGTTTCCAACACTTATCTTAACCTAAAGCAAAATGATAAAACAATTTTTTATTCAAAAAAAGCCATTGAATTAGCATTACAATTTGATCAGAAAGAGGAACTGTGGGCAGGTTTAAATAATATTGGGTCTGGTTATTCAGGCCAACATAAAATGGACAGCGCTATTTATTTTGGCATGAAACAATTGGATTTTGCAAAAAAAGAAAATTATACGGAAGGTATCATTTATGCATCTATCAATTTATCTTATAGGTATTTTTTAAATGGCGACTTGCAAGGCGTAGAAAAAACATTAGCTATACTGAACGAATTTGAAAACCAAACTGCTGACACAACTATTATTGCTGAAATGTACGTTGCCAAAGCGCTTGCGCATATTTTAAAAGGAAATTATACCCCTGCTAAAATGTTATTAGACAGCAGTATTGGTTTGGCGATAAAAGTAAAAGCAGAGAGTGCATTAGGAAACGCTTACAACACTTATGCAAAGTTGTATTTTATGCAAAACAAAGTGAAGGAAGCCGAAAACTATGCTTATAGATATGATTCCCTACAAAGTGTGGCTAACCTGAAAGAATTGAATTTTTATATTGAGGATTTAGGAGTTCAATACGAAACAGAAAAAAAAGAAACGCAGATAAAACTGCAACAGTCGCAACTAAAACAAAGGTCCATTCTAAATTATTTTTTAGCTACAGGAATCTTTGCGCTGCTGCTTATTTTCCTTTTGGGTTACCGCAATTACCGTAACCGTCAAAAATTACAACAATCAAAAATTGATGAACTGGAATCAGAAAAGAAACTCACCGCCACCGAAGCAGTACTAAAAGGCGAAGAGCAGGAACGCACCCGGTTGGCAAAAGATTTACACGATGGATTAGGGGGTATGCTGAGCGGTATAAAATATTCTTTAACCAGCGTGAAAGAAAACCTGGTAATGACACCCGGCAATGCGCAGGCTTTTGAACGGAGTATTGATATGCTCGACAGTTCTATTAAAGAAATGCGCCGCGTTGCACATAACATGATGCCGGAGATATTGATAAAATACGGACTGGATACTGCCTTGAAAGAATTTTGCAGCGAAATAGACCACAGTGGTGTTATTCATGTAAATTACCAGTCTGTTGGTATGCAAAAAGCGGTAATTGAGCAAACCACGGCTGTAACTATTTACCGCATGGTACAGGAACTGGTAAACAATACTATTAAACATGCCCGGGCAGAAAATATACTGGTGCAACTACATCAATCTGCACAGGAAAAACTACTGGCTATTACTATTGAAGATGATGGACAAGGTTTTGATACCAGCATATTAAACCAACCGGGAGGATTAGGCTGGCAGAGTATTAAAAACCGCGTAGATTTTTTAAAGGGAAAAGTTGACATACAATCTTCTGCGGGTAAAGGCACATCTGTAATGATTGAAATTATAATTTAATGAAAGCAGGCATATTTATAGTAGACGATCATTTTATGGTAATAGAAGGTATCCGCTCCTTACTATACAATGAAAGAGATATCGAATGGCTGGGGCATGCTACCAATGCCGCTTCCTGCTTAAGCTTCCTTAAACAACAGCAACCGGATATCATACTGATGGATGTAAACCTGCCAGACAAAAGCGGAACAGCATTGTGCAAAGAGGTAAAACAATTATACCCTGCAGTTTTAGTATTAGGGCTCAGCACATTTAATCAACAGGCCATCATCCGCAATATGATGGATAATGGTGCATCGGGGTATGTATTGAAGAACGCTACAAAAAATGAATTGCTGGAAGCCATAGGCATGGTACTGAAAGGCAATACTTATTTCAGCAAAGAAGCAACCCATGCATTGAAAGCATCTCAAACACAGCAACCACTGATCACCCGGCGTGAGAAAGAAGTATTGCAATTAATTGCCGAAGGATTTACCAATAGCGAAATATCGGAGCAGCTTTTTATCAGCATTGCCACCGTAAATACACATCGTAAAAGTATTTTAGAAAAATTTGAAGTAAAGAATACGGCTACCCTTATTGGCAAGGCAACAAAGATGGGCCTCATTTAAATTTAGAGTGCCTTTACCTGCTTTGAACTGCTATATTTTTAAGTACAGGATCTGGCCAGCCCGTTTTTATTTTTGCGTGAGCTGAAACAAGGCTGCGTCGGGCTGGTACATAATATCCGTAAAGTCCCCGACAAAAATAAAAAAGGACAAACCGAAGAGCGTTTCAGTTTGTCCGGAGAAGTTAGCTAAGTTAAACAGATTCCGAATCGTTTTATGGCTGATTTGAAGAGGCTTGCGATACTATTTACCGGATAAAAATCTCATACCGTTTCTTTGTTACCTGTAGCGCTTCAGTTAGGCTACGCAAGAATGCATAGAAAATTTTGCCTGGCCTCCCGGGCCAATTATTTTTTGCACCACAATTTAAAACAACGACCACTTTCCGCCTGCAGCTGTTTTCTTTGCGCCTGCAGGCCTCAGGTTATAGGTGAAGGTGCTCAAAAAATACTGCGCCAGCACATCTCCTTTAGAAAAGAAGGCTGTATTTTGATTGGGAGACATGTACACATTTTTCCCCTGGTTCAATATATCATTTGCACTTATCCTCAATACTGCTCTTTCATCTTTAAAGAAAGTAAAATTTACTGCAGCATTCCATAGGTATATCTTTTTCAATGCCGGTTCTTCAAACATATCGTTCGTGATCAAACGCAATCTGGTATCGAATATTACATGTTTTATATAACGGACTATCACCTCTGTACCGATCGTTTGGCTAAATGTTTTGATGTCTTCAAAACCAGCATTGCTGTTCCTTACAAACCGGTAACCAAAGGAGTACTCCTGGTTAAGCTCCAGCTTATCATCCCAGTTAAATCCAATACCACTCCAGAAATTACAATTCAACCTGTTTTGCAGGCTTCTAACGCCATTATAGTAAAAATAATTTTGAACATATTCAGTCCAGGTACCAAAGTTCCATGGGATCATAAAATTCCTGGCATTCCTTTTATTCTGGTACAAACCAAAATTAGTTGCCACACGTTTATATCCATTTGCATTTACGGGGTATACGGTTTGTATACCACCCTGGTCTAAAGTAATACTATCTACTATCACATTTTTCGATTGCGAGGCTTCAAACCACGACCATACACCCAAAGTGCTTTTAGGGCTATACGTGTTCAAAGTTATACGTACCCTGTCTTGTAACGCCGGCTGAAGATCAGGATTACCCAACCTTGTCATATAAGGATTGCTATTGTTCAATACCGGTACCAGGTTGGTGTAATAGGGTAACACTACATCACGGTTATACGAAAGCGATAATTTTTTATATACAAAATCAAACTGTGGCAGCATATTACGCTGCTCCTGTATGATGGACTGATTTAATGAGTATATATTATTCTCGAATTTTTGAGACTGGTAACGTATGCCTGGCCGGAAAGTAAAACCTTTGTACCGGTATTCAACTCCTCCGGAAACGCTGTACTTATTGCTTTCCCTGGTAAACCTGCTGCTCAAACCTTTGATAGGGTCATTGGATTTATTGGCAAAAGTGCCAACCTTGTCATCCAGTTTTTCATAATCGTAGCGTGCACCTAACCTGAAGAAAAAGTTTTTGATCAGCGGTTCGCTGTAATTACCGGCAACGTTAGCCGTCCAGGTTGGTACCAACTCATTACGAAATTGATTGTAAGCGGTGTCTTTGCTAACGGGCTGCAGATAGGCAATGGTAGCATTTGTATAGTCGTCCCTGTCTCTTTTGCTCCATCCCATGTAATGTGTAATATTCAATCGCCGCCCTTTTTTACTCCTGGAAAGTTGGGTAAATAGTATATTATGACTATACATGCCGGTTTTCAGGTCACCGGTATTATTTACAAAACCGTTATTTAAATTCCCAAGAAAATTATTGACGCCACTTCTGTCATCATTTTTTTCAGATGTGGTTCCGGATAGTACATAGTTTAAGCCAATGATGAGGTTTACAGTAGAGTCGGGCTTTAAATTGGCACCGGCTCCAAACACATGCGAATTACCGATCTCGGTGTATTGTTGTTTTGAAAAATTACTTATTACGGTATCTTCTTTATAGATATCAGTTCTGTTCTCCGTTTGCACATCTGTATGAACACGTCCATAAAAATACTGGCCGTAGACAGATCGTTTATTGCTGGGCGAATGGTTGATGTTAATACCTACGCCATCGCTTTTTGTGATGCCGCCGTTCCGTGACTCTCCACCAAAATTGATATCATTGATGCTGAACGAGGAACCGTAATTGCTGGTATTATTATTATTGTTAGAGTTGCCTCCCATCGTTTCTATCGAACGGCTGATACCCATTGTTTGCCGCATATCAGTTACACTAAAGCCGGGGCGGTTAAGATTATTGGAATAGCCCATTACACTTACCTGCAGGGTATCCCTGAAAATATTTGCTATGGCTCCCATTTCATACCGGCCACCCTGCGGCCCGCCACCGCCACCGGCATAGGCTTTACCGAACATGCTTTTCTTTATGCCCTTTTTTAATGTAAGATTGATCACTTTGCCTACATTGTTTGCATTATCATCTCCATTACGCAACATTTCTTCTTTATCATCCGTTACCTGTACTTTATCGATTACCTGGGATGGTAAATTACGGGTAGCCATCTTTGGGTCATCGCCAAAAAATGTTTTGCCATCAACCAATATCCTGTTTACAGGTTTGCCGTTAACCATGATATTTCCATCTTTATCTACCTGTACGCCAGGTAATTTTTTTAAAAGATCTTCTACCAATGCATTGGGCAATGTTTTAAAAGCAGCTGCATTAAATTCAACCGTATCCTTTTTAATTTTAACCGGTGGCCGCTCTGCGTATACCACCACTTCCTCCATTGCTGCGGAAACGGGAGACAGGTAAACATTGCCAAGATCTAAAACAGGCTGATCGTGTCTAAGCATAAACTCTTTCCTGTACCCACTGTAACCACTATACGAAACTACCACTCTGCAATTCACATCAAACGGTAAACCCGGAATTTTAAATTCACCTTCAGGGTTACTTAACCTGTAAGTAATAATGGCAGTATCAGCTGCCTTAAAAACAGTTACGGTAGCTAAACCCAGCGGTGTTTTTGCTGTACTGTCTATCAATTTTCCCTTAAGTGTTGCCTGCGAAAAGGCTGTTGTGCAAATGGCTATGCACATAAAAAGCAGTAAAATGTTTTTCATTTTTTTAATTCAGTTGTTGAATGGCTATATTAAAAATGCTATACTTATAATTCGCAGTGCGGCAAAACTACACTTAACGAATACAATTATAGGGACAAGACGATATCATATATGTTGCATAGTAACGTAGATATTTATAAAGAGTGGTAAGTGTGCTTGAACCATCATAAAGATTGAACAAGAGTAAAATTTTTTGATTTAATGTGCCCGTTAATTAAAATTGCCTTATCTGATGCTGTATGCAATAGTGAGGGCCAATAAAATAAGCGGTTCAAATCCGGTTTGCTATTGTTCGAATCAAAACAATTTTAAAATCTCATTTTAGGGCTGTATTTGTTGCCGGTAATGAATTTGAGGCTGAAATTCTTTATCTACTTTAATATGGATTTGGGCTGACATGAAAAAAGCCTCGAACCGTCTGTAAACCAGTACCGGCGAGGCTTTTAGTCAATAAGTAAAAAAATGTCCAGTTTGGTTACCCGACCTGGATTCGAACCAAGACAGGCAGAATCAGAATCTGCAGTACTACCATTATACTATCGGGCAATAAATAAAGGGTTGTTTTGCAACCCGGGCAAAGTTACCCAATTTTTATCTTACTTATCAAACGATGGAAGAAAAATATTGCAGAAATTTTCCGCACCTGAAGTATGCAATCCGTTATGGACCTGATCCCTGGTTTTAAAATTCTTCAAAAATTATTTTTTTATTTACCGCTATACCTGCCGTTGTACCCATTGCTACTGCATTGGCAAGCGTTCGCATACGTGTTGCATTATCACCGCAGGCAAAAACTCCTTTTACGGTGGTTTCCTGCAAGGCATCAGTTTTAATATAGCCTTCGTCAGTTAATTGGCAGCCCGGCAATTCCGCAACCAGGCTATGTTGCTTAAAAGGCTGTGGTGCATATATTGCCTTAACGGAAGTTTTTGTACCATCTTTAAAAATGATGTGTTGCACATAGCCATTGGTATGCTCCAATCTGTCAATTTCTTTTTCTACTATAGCAATATGATGCTTTTCAAGTTTACTTTTTTGTTCCATTGAAATTGCTGATGCCCCGTTTGTGTATAGGGTTAAATCGTTTGTCCAGTTTGAAATCAATACAGCCAATTCATACCCATATTCTCTATTGCCGATGATACCGGTTTTTTGATCCCGTACTTCGTAGCCATGGCAATACGGACAATGCAGCACCGATATACCCCAACATGCAGCAAAGCCTTCAATGCCGGGCAATATATCCCTGATACCTGTTGCAAAAATTAACTTGCCGGCATAAAACACTTCTCCTGATGCCAGGTGAATTTCAAAACCCTTTTCATTTTTTATAGCCCTTGTTGCTATAGCTTTATAAAATTGCACGGTATTATATTTCTCCACTTGTTGTTTTGCAAGAGCTGCAATGGCTGCCGGGCTGTTGCCATCCTGCGTAAGAAAGTTATGCGAATGAGGCGTGGACGCGTTACAGGGCGCACCACTATCAATAATTAAGACCTGCCGCAATGCCCTGCCCAAAGTCATGGCTGCAGCAAGCCCGGCATAACTTCCCCCAATAATGATCACATCAAAATTTTTCTGCGTTGTCATTTTTAATGTATTGTTTAGGTTTATTGATTTTGTTTGCCATTATTTTTATCGCCGCATCAACAAACGGAATACCGGCAAATACCATCCAGGGCACCAATAAAACAGTGAGTGAAAAAGTTTGCTGGTACAGTGGCAACGCTGATAGTGGTTTACCCAACAGGTAAAGAATCAGGGTGACAGAAGGATAGATCACAATCCATATTTTAAAAGCTGCCATCAATTTCATTTTTGTTTTCATGTGCATTGTTTTTGTGATATAGTAAATTATATTGAATGCTGATGCAGGTATTTCTGCATTTACCCGGCGCTGAATAATTTTTATTACCCGGTAATTAAAAATTAATATGGTTTAATTATTTGCCCGGTATTAGCCCCGAACACGGCTTTGCGAAAACCATATTCCAGTTGTTGCATGGTAACAGGGATATCTCCGGGGAAAAAAGGAAAATATTGCGGCGAATTTTCAATAACAGTAGGACTCACTGCATTGATACGAATACCGTTTTCTAATTCAATTGCCGCAGCTCTTACAAATCCATCCACAGCGCCGTTTGCTGTTGATGCATTGGCGAAGTGCAATTGTGGTTCATGCGTTAATGCGCCGGTGATCAAGGTAAAAGAACCTTTGGCATTAATATAATGTTGCCCTATAAGCACCAGGTTAACCTGCCCCATTAATTTGCCCTCAATACCTTTACTGAATTCTTTGCCGGTCATTTTTTTCCACGGGCCTACATGGGTGGGGCCTGCTGTACAAATGAGTGCATCAAAAGCGCCCACCTGTTTGTACATGTGTTCTATGGATTCAGCAGCGGTGATATCTACCTGTATATCTCCACCTGTTGAAGCTGCCTTTATCACTTCATGTTCTTTTTCAAATGCACCGGCTAAGTGCTTTCCCATAGTGCCTGTTGCACCTACGATAATAATTTTCATTTGTATAAATTTTAAAAGTTTATTTATACAAAAGTAATTTCAGCAGCAGGTTGCGGTGTAGGACAAAAACCTGGTTGTGCAGGATTTATGCGTACTTGTTTCTGAATGCTTCAGGAGAATACCCGGTATGCTTTTTAAAGAAACGGATAAAATAAGAAACATCTTCATACCCCAGCTGGCCGGCTATGTCTTTAATTTGATTGGGCGTAGCCAACAAGTATCTTTTTGCTTCCAGGGTGATATGTTCATTTATAATTGCAGAAGATGTTTTGCCAATTGTTGCCTTTGTGATCTCATTAAGCTGGTAGGGAGAAAGGCGCATCAGCTCACTGTAATGAGACACCTGCTTATGCGTAGTGATATGTAATTCTAAAAGTGATAAAAACTCTTCCAGCCTTTCCTGCGCATAAGCATTAGTAGTGCCGGGTATCGCTTTAGGATTTTGACTTTGCCTTACCAGTTCGATGAAAAAAATATCCAGTCCCGCTTTTATGGCATCCTGGTAACCTTCTTTCATTTCGGTATACTCTTCTAAAACATAACTCAAAACAGAAAGCAATTTTTTAAACCTGTCATTTCCTGTTTTACAAAAATTTTTATTGCCGGCTTTTCTAAAACGTTGAATGCCGGCTTTGGTAGCAGGCTTATAAAATGCCGCATTAAATTCCAGTAAGTAACCCGTGCAATCTTTTTTAAGCATAAGCTGGTGTACCTGTCCCGGCCTCAGGATAAAAACTGCATTATCACAAACGGTATGCTTTGTAAAATCTATTTCATGCATACCATTTCCCTTTTGTAAAACAAGAATGAAAAAGAAATCATGCCGGTGCAGTTCGTGAAAAAGTTCTTTTCCACCCAGCAGATCTTTAACAGCACGTATGGTAAATTTTTCAGCAGCCGCCTGTTCCTTTTCAGCAATATGTCTTACAGGAATTTTTTTCATTCTGATTTTATTACGCTAAGGTATTTTAAATACAAAAAGAAAAGAGTATAAAAAAAGCAGTTGCTGAAAACTGCAACTGCTTTTACGTGTTTTACGATATGTGACCCCTCAGGGGCTCGAACCCTGGACCTACTGATTAAGAGTCAGTAGCTCTAACCAGCTGAGCTAAGGAGTCATCTTATAAGGACGTGCAATTTACAGTCTTTTACTGTAAACTATTTTGCTTTTAGCAATGTCTCCGCATTTTTTAAAAAATCTGCTTTACATTCTGCAGAACAAAAGCCGTATAATTTTCCTTTGTAGGTGGCAGTGTCTGATACGCCTGCAGAAATGGGCATGCCGCAGGACAGATCCTTTGGTGAATCAAAAGCCAGTTTAGCCAGATCATTTTTCGTGGTGTCTTTTACGGCCATGGGTGCCATCTTTTTTTCAGGAACTGTGGTGTTGGGTTGGTTGCAACTACATGCGGCTGCAATAATTAAAACTCCTGTATATTTTTTCATGGTATTATTTTTATTCCGGTACAAAAATACAGGTTTATACTTTTGCTTGTAACAGTATAAACCTGTAATGATTATTAATATGGTGTTGCGCATCAGAAAGAGAAGCTGATATGCGCCATACCTTTAATTTTCATGTCGGTTTGCCCGGCAGAAAAATCCTGGTTAACGGGTAATTGCACATTTCCTCCTACTGTAAAGTTTTTAAAACTCAGCTCCAGCCCGGCAGCAGCAGCCAGTAAATGGCCTCCTGTTTGTGCTATACTTTGCTTATCTAATGTATTAGCGGCGGAGGTTTCAAATAATACACCTGCATTAGGTATCACGGTAGTATTGCCCTTATTAACAGCATAAGATAAAAACGAGTTGGCAGAAAATTTATTACCAAACACATATTGGTCACTATTGCCGGTATTGATCTTATAAGAAGCCCCGGTATTAATTCCAATTTTACTGATCTTTACATTGTACATCGCATTGAGCATAAAATCGGTACTGGCGCTACCGGTTTGTGTATTGGCAATTGCAACAATGGCAGGATCACCGGCATCGATATTAAATTTTCCGGTAGGCAGTTTAATGCCGGCACCAAACCACACCTGTTGTGCCACAGCACTGCCATTGGCAGCAACGCTGTTTTTTTCAAATACCTTGTAATTAGCCATTACCGCAATATCGCCAATACCATTCTTATTGGTAATGCCATCATCAGAAACCTGG
Organism: Ferruginibacter profundus; assembly: GCF_054783275.1. NCBI lineage: Bacteria > Pseudomonadati > Bacteroidota > Chitinophagia > Chitinophagales > Chitinophagaceae > Ferruginibacter > Ferruginibacter profundus. The sequence goes on from NZ_BAAGQW010000002.1 coordinate 1,804,247, forward strand.
TGAATATAATTATAAGGCAGTATTGCAAGCAGTTGCCATTTTTTTCCAATATTCCAACCGGCCCATAACTCAGCAGTTTTGTAATAATCTTTGCTGAATTGTGACGGTGCATCAGCCATTGTTGTTGTATAGCGCTGGTACTGGTAACGCAACCCGATAAATTTGTGATTGAACTGTGGCAACAAGCCGATATAGTAATTGCCTAATCCGCAGCCGCATATTTCGCAGGCCTTTGTAGCATTATAAGAAAAAGAGAGTACGACTATTGCTAAAATTATTTTTTTCATTTTTATTATTTAAAGATGTATAAAATTGTATTTCCATTACTGCCACTGCAGCAATAGTTATTGCAGTAAGCCATTGCAGCATTCGCTTCGGCTTTTCAAACGTATATCGTTTCCGGTTTTTTGCAAACAGCTCCTATGCTCCATGCGTTATTTACTTTATGGCAGGTAAATGAATGACGTGTAAATCAAAAAAGAGAATAAAACTGTATGGGAATAATTACGCCTGTGGCGGGTGAAAGAAGGAATAAGGAATATCAGTAAGCGGGTAATCCTTTTCTACAGGTACTGCTTTACATGCTATTACCAAAAATATTGTTGCAGTACTATAGAAAAAAGATTTTGAAGATAATACTTCAATTTTATTATCTGATTTTCTTTCGGGGTTTTGCTGATCCTGTTTTTCCTCTTGCTTCAGCTTCTTCATCATCTGGCACTTACCATTACAATGCATTTTAGGCCGGGCCTTATTTTCACAATTTTTTGCAAAGGCGGCTGTATTGCTGTAATAATTAAGCAGTACAAAACCTCCGCTAAAAGCCTGGGCTGTAAATGCAATAATTAAAAATATGGCAGCTATTTGCTTAAACATGGGTACAAAGATAATTGATTTTAAAACCTGGTTTATGATGCTGCTCATAAATGCCGGTAGTTTTTTTATGACAGGCATGCATTTATTAGTTGCTTTCTGTATCTTGAGAGCATGACAGCAAAAACCAATAAGCTTAACCTTTTTGATTTTACCATGATTGTGGTAAGCCTTGTTATTGGCATGGGTATTTTTCGTACGCCGGCCAATGTGGCTAAGGCTTCGCCGGATACCTTTTTATTTTTTGCAGCATGGATTGCAGGTGGTGTGGTGGCATTGTGCGGCGCATTAACCTATGCCGAAATTGGCAGCCGGCTTCCGGTAACAGGCGGGTATTACAAAGTTTTCTCTTATGCGTATCACCCCTCTATCGCTTTTGCCATTAACTGTGTGATATTGGTCAGCAATGCAGCCTCGCTGGCTGCTGTAGCATTGGTGGGCGGAGAATATATTACCGGTATTTTTATTCCGCTGTCAAAAGATGCTGAATGGATAAAAGTTGCTGCCAATGCCAGCTATATCCAAACTATCCATATCATTATTGCTATTACCGCTATAATAATTTTTTACGGCGTTAATTTAGCCGGGTTAAAAATGAGCGCTAAAACACAAAATGTTTTAACAGTAATAAAGATCATTTTAATTTTGTTATTGATAACACCTTTATTTTTTGCGGATAACAGTGCGGTGATGAACCAGGTTAAAACAGCTACCATTTCCCCTACTTTCAGGGAATATATTAAAGCATTTGGTATTGGCCTGGTGGCTGTAAGTTTTACGTATGGCGGTTACCAGCAAACGATAAATTTTGGTGCAGAAGTAGATAAGGCTGCAAAAAATGTTCCCCGTGGTATTTTCTTTGGCATCACTATTATTGTAACCTTATACCTTACTATTAACTACGCTTATATTAAAGTAATTGGTTTTGATACTTTACATCAACCCGAAACAAAAAATATTGCAGCCATCATGGCGTCAAAGATATTTGGTGTAAATGCAGAAAGGATTTTATCAGGTTTTTTATTTTTAAGTGTACTGGCCTATGTAAATGTACTGCTGATGAGTAACCCGAGGGTGATGTATGCTATGAGTGAAGATAATATACTGCCGCCTGTTTTTAAAAAGCGCAATCCTAAAACAGATGTGCTTACGGTTTCGCTTTCGGTGTTTGCCGCTATTTGTATCATCATTATTTTCTGGGCAAAAGAATTTGATAAGATTTTAAGTTTCACCATCTTTCTGGATTGTTCCGGCATGGTACTTTCTGCAGCCACTATTTTTATTTTAAGAAAAAAAACAAAACACCTTGATGGTACCGGCATTTATAAAATGAGGTTATTTCCTGTATTGCCACTTATTTTTATCGCAGCTTATATTTTTGTTGCCATCAGTATAGCACTCGATTACGAAAAAAATGATTACGCAGCATTAACCGGGCTTTCGGTAATGGCAACCTTTACCGGCTTGTATTTTGCGCTGGCACAACTGAAAAAAAAATAAAAGCTAACGTTGTCTAAAAATCTTTATTCATGGATATTTCCTACATCATTAACGAACTGGCCGAAGACAGGGAAAATTATTTCAATGCTGTTTCTCCTCCTATCATACAAAGCAGCAATTTTGTTTTTAAAACAGTAGGTGAAATGCGCAGCGCTTTTGCTGACGAGTACAGCACATATCTGTACAGCAGGGGCAGAAATCCGACAGTAGACATTCTGAGAAAAAAATTAGCGGCATTGGATGGTGCCGAAGATTGCCTGGTTTTTAATAATGGCGCAGCAGCAACTTTTGCAGCCGTACTGGCCAATGTAAAAAGCGGCGATCATATTGTTTGTGTAGATAAGCCTTATACCTGGACGCAGAAACTCTGCAACGACATCCTGCCACGTTTTAATGTAAGCACTACCTATATTGATGGTACTGCTATCGAAAATTTTGAGCGGGCCATCCTGCCTAACACTACATTGATTTATTTAGAAAGTCCTAACAGCTGGGATTATAAATTACAGGACCTGAAAGCCGTTGCAGAATTAGCCAAAGCAGAAGGTATTGTTACCATCATTGACAACAGTTACTGCACACCCATTTATCAGCGGCCCATTGAATACGGTATTGACCTTGCCATGCAAACAGCCACCAAATATATCGGCGGCCACAGTGATACCTTAGGTGGTGTGCTCAGTGGTAAAAAAGAAATGATCGAAAGAATTTTCAACAGCGAATACATGAACATCGGCAGCGGTATACAACCTTTTAATGCCTGGCTATTAATAAGGGGATTGAGAACTTTACCTGCAAGGCTCGACCGTATCACAGCTTCTACCAATAAAGTAGTGACTTATTTAAAAAATCATCCTAAAGTAGAAGGCGTCATCTTCCCTTTTGATGAAAGTTTTCCGCAGTACCAATTAGCCAAACAGCAAATGAGTGGTGCCTGCGGCCTTATGACTTTTATTATTAAAGCAGATACCATTAACCAGGTAGAAAAATTTTGTGAAGACCTTAAACATTTTTTTATGGCAGTCAGCTGGGGTGGCCACGAAAGTTTGATCATTCCAAAATGTTCCGGCATTCAGCCTGCCGCTTTTGATGCCGGCAACAGGGAGCACCGGATGCTACGCTTGTATGTGGGTTTAGAAGATCCGGATTATTTAATTAAAGATCTTGACCAGGCTTTTGAGAGACTTATCTAACCATAGAGAGAGCATTTATATCGTAATAAAAAGGCGGAAGCTGTTTTGTACAGCTTCCGCCTAATTGAATATTACCTTTTTAAAATTTTTTATCTAATTCTTTTTTATCACTTCTTCGGTTACACGATAACCGGTTCCTCCAAGATAGCCATATCGCAAATAAAAAGTCTTTGTAGCAGGATCATATGTATTATTGCATAATCCTGATGAAGACCAGCCTGGAGTATAGCCGGGATTTGAAGACGGCAATCCCGAGTCAAATTGTACAATCGGGCTGATACTACCTGGATAATCGGAAATTGTTACATGCTGTATTGACGTTGAATAAGGATCGTCTACCGAGAGCACTGCGTAATACCCGGAGCTTCCAAGATCTCCCAGTTCAGTAACCAATGATTTATCACTAACCGGTGTTAAAAAACCAGAAGCACCAGTTCGTGTGAATGCTCTTGGCGTAGCAGGATGATAAAAATAACCATCCACATTATAAGACCCAGCCAAAGGATTGCCAATGATGTGCAGATAGGCGGTTCCGGTTCCAGAAGCTTTCTTAACATCACTTGAAGCTCCTGTGATATTTGTAACACTCAAAGGAATCATATAGCTTGTTGCAAGGTCAATTTGATCAGGGTAAAAGATAAGATATATAGGTTCAGAAACTGTATTGCCTGCTTTAATTGTGGTAGTAGTTGTCCTTAAATTAAATTGAGCATTGGTTATTAATGTGTAACGGATTCCTCCTGCAGGAACAGTTGCATTGTATGCAGTTAAAGCTGCATTATCTAATCCAATAGTAACTGTGACATCTTTGTCAAATACTTTCGGACCGGAAAATTCTAAACTGACAGGTATGGAATCAATAGGTTTACTATTATCAAAACTCAAACTACTGTTTCCAAAATTACTCAGTCCTCCATACTGCAAAAAACCGATAATTTTTTGTCCACCGTCGCCAATTGGTGCAGGCACTTCAACTTTATCACATGAGCTTAAAATAATTCCGCAAAAAAATACAGCGAAAAATAGCCTGGTTAATTTTATATACTTCATAATATTGGTTGTTTTTTGTCGAAATAATTATTGTCTTTCAATTTTAAAGATATTTCCATTAAGGCTTATCCCACCAAACCCTGCTGTCCTGGTCATCTTTACCTGAGTAAGGCATTTTGCTTACAGCATCATTAACAGAATTGGGGTTATACGCTCTTTCATTTACGGGGTACACATATCTTCTTGGAATGCCCTTGCCCAGTGCTTCGGCTGTTGGTTGCAATTGCGGAATACCGGTTCTTTTCCATTCTGCCCACGACTGGCCACCATCAGGATATAAAGCGATATAACGTTGCAATGCAATACGGTCAATTTTTGTTGCTGTTACTGCTTTTGAAGTGGCTGGAATTGTATTGGCAGCATTTTGCCCTACTGGAGTAGTAACACCTGAACCCAGGTCGTAATCAACAGTAGAGGAAGACATATAACCGGCAGGTACTGTTAAACCCCACTGTGCATATGAGGCAGTGATAGCCGCTTCATAATTAGCACGTCCGCTTCCGCTGATCCAGCCTCTTTCAATTGCCTCAGCTTTTGCTAATAAAACAATAGAAGCAGGAATGATCACAATAGTTGAAGTAGCTGTACGGAACGAAGCAGCAAGGTTTTTTGAGTAGCCGGGATTTGCTGTTCCAAAACTACGTGCCGCATCATCTGTCATACCATAAGGAAATGCAGTAGATGAAGTACCGAAAGCCGCTTGCCTGGTATCACCTAAGCCAACCAGTATATCATAAAATGTTTTGCATTCGCCAAAATCAGATCTGCCATCATACAAAGCAAAGTAGGGATTCTTTAAATTTCCGCCTGCATAGCTAAGTTGAAAATTATCTGCATTATCTGTAATTCCCCCGGCTGCATTGGCGCTGGCGAATTCTGTTGCTGCCACATCACCTGCATTAGGATACACTTTACTTAAACGCAAAGCCATCAGCATACGTAATGAGTTAGCCGTTTTTTTCCATTTATCAATATCGCCGCCAAAAATGATATCACCTTTTATTGCCGCACCATTTACATCAAATGAATTCACTGCGCTTTTCAGGTCGGTGAACATCTGCGTATAAATGTCTTTTTGTGCATCATATTTAGGTGTTACATTACCGGTAACATTAGCGATCAATGCCTCTGAATAAGGCACATCACCCCATCTGTCGGTTATTGTCCAGATAATATAAGATTTTAGAATTTTTGCAATAGCGATCTGGTTTACGTTAGACCCTGATTGCCCTGCAAACGGAGCCGTTGCCGGATCGGTATTTTTATTAATGATGGTCTGACAATCTGCCATCGGGCCGGAATATAATCCGATAGTGGCACCAGTACCACTTTCATTATATGCGGTCATACTATATTCCACCTGTGGTATACCATATCTTCCTTTATCGCCGTACTGGGTTTGAGTAGAGTACTGGCTATACAATGCGCCAAAGTTGAAAAAATTATCTATTGCGTTGATATGGCCTATCTGCGATTCTACAGTAGTTAAAAGTGCGCCTGTAATAGGTTGTGTGGCACCGTTAGGGTTGATGTTGGTGTTACCAAACTGATCAACCTTGTTGCAACTGGTAGCAATCATTGCGGTTGACAAACCAATCAGGGCAATGTTACGAAGCCGTTGTACATTTTTCATGTGTTTATATTTAATGTTTTAAGTCACATGGAATTCGCCGGTTAACATCTCAGTTGTTATCAACTTTTCTGCTAAGGCTCATTTCATAATTATATTTCTATTTACCGATCGTTTTTAATTAAAACCCAACTTTTAAATTCACACCCAATGATCTTGTACCAGGATACTGGCCATTTTCACCATAGGTATTACTGATCTCTGACGGGTCAAAACCTTTTTGTTTAGCATAGATCAGCCAGGTATTGTTAGATACAATGGAGAAAGTAGCGTTCTTGATATATTTACTCAAGCCCATTTTTTCTACAGGTATTTTATACCCAACACTCACTTCTCTTAATTTTACAAATGTGAGATCATAAATGCTGGCTTCGTTGATCTGGTTGTTTACAAACTGGTGATAGTATGTAAAGGCATCTACATATTTATCCATCGGTTTGCCTGTTGCATCCACACCAAACACGTGTACACCACCGCCGTTTTCAACAGCATCCCTTACAGAATTTCCTTTGTCGTTAAGTGTGGCAGTTTTGGCCATTAAACCTGATTGTGTACCCCAGAAATCAGATAGTGAAAAGAATTTTCCTCCGTGAGAGTAATCAATATTAAAGTTGATGAGGAAGTTATTAAATACAGTAAATGTATTCTGAACACCACCGGTGTAGTCGGGTAAAGCACTACCGAAATCAACATCAGCTTGTCTCAGGTATAAACCATTAGCATCCAGTTGAGGAACACCATTTATTTTTTTAATACCTGTTCCAAACATTTCGCCCCATGGTTTACCTGGTTCGTTAACAAGGTATGCTGCATAGCTGCCGGCGTAAGATCCTGTAGCAGCAGTAAGCCTTGGAATACCCGGATAAATAGATACCACTTCATTTTTGATCAGCCTGCCCCATGTTGCATTGATATCCCATTGAAAGTTCTTAGTCATTACAGGTTTAACATTAAAAGTAAGTTCAACACCTTTTTTTGCAATTTCACCTGCATTGGTCACAAAACTGGTATAGCCACCGGTTTGTGAAGTGCTTACGGTTACAGGGAAGTCTTTGTTGGTTCTGTCCCAGTAAGTAGCACTGAAACCGATCCTGTTTTTAAGGAACCTGAGATCAATACCAATTTCTTTTTCTGTATTTACCGCACCGGTCAGTGACGGAGATACAATAGAATTAGGTTCGCTCATTAAAATGTTACCCAACCATTGTGTACCTAATGTATAATAAGTACCTAACCTGTAAATAGCAAGGTCTTCCACCACTTCACCCCATGAAGCCCTTAACTTTCCAAAGCTCAGTATCTTTTTACTTTTGATCAGGTCGCTGAAAACAAACGATGCACCAAATGATTTTGAATCGATATAGGGATTAGATGCCGGTTGTGTAGACAAATAATCTCTTCTGTAAGATCCTTCCAGGAATGCAAAATTGCGATAGCCCACATCAGCCCTCACGAACATGCCTCTTTGTGTGGATTGTTCTTTATAATCCTTGGCACCATCACCACGCAATGCATTAGTGATCGGGTTTACTGAATTTTCTAACGAATACAGATCAGGATAGCTTAAGCCTCCCATGGTATTGGCCTGAAATTGTTTCAACTGTGTTTTAAGTATGTCAACACCTGCGTTAGCATTTAATGCAAATTCTCTCAGCTTTTTAGTATACGTAGCCAGTAATTCGTAGTTCTGGCGATTGCTGAAACTGCTGGTGGTACCGTAAGCAGCTTTATTACTGTTCAATTCGTATGGTGTTACTGATGTTTGTACACCACTGTTCTGTAATACATCTTTGTAAATGCTTTCGCCAAAAGTGGTCAGCTGATTTTTACGATAAGTGGCTTTTATCTTAAGGTCGTTATTGAACTTATAAGTAAGCCCTATATCGCCAGACAGCCTGTCTTTACGGAAAGTGTTGGAGATATTATCTTCAAATGAATAGAAGTTATACCAGTAGTTGGCACGGTAAGTAGCATTAGGATTTGATGCATCATAGGAAGCAGGGTTATGCAAATTCCATGAGGCCAGTACAGAACCGTCCGGTGAACGCAGGTTCCTTAACTCTTTTAATATTCCCATATCCAGGTCTCTGTGAAACCATGAGTTAAAGCTACCTGTGGTTTGGTTACCATAGCCATCATCATCTTCTGAATTAGACAATTCGGCCAGGTAATTTACATTAGCACTCAGCATCCATTTGCTGCTTAAGTCAACAGAAGTATTTAAGTTTAAAGAATTTCTTTTTAAATAACTGTTGGGTACCACACCTCTTATATCAAGATTGGTATAGGAAGCACGGAGATTATAATTATCTGCTGCTTTTGAAAAACTGAAGTTATTGGTTTTGGTAACACCTGTCTGGTAAAAATCTTTTGCATTATTGGGTTGTGCCACCAGGCTGGTTGTTTTAAAAGCACGTTCGTGCCCGCCATACCATGCATACCATGGAATGTATTCCTGACCGTTCATACGTGGTCCCCAGCTGGCATCATCTTCGTAGTCGGGATAATATTTTCCGTCTAATGCTTTCCATCCTTCAGGATCACCTGGTTTATAACTGTATTTGTTTAATACAGAAGTACCACCACCTGCATAAGAGTTTTGATAATCAGGCAGGATATACACGTTATCAAATTTTACGCCGCTGTTGATCTCGATACCGACACCGTTATTTTTTTTGCCTTTTTTAGTAGTTACTACAATAGCACCGTTTTTTCCCTGCGGGCCAAACAATGCAGAAGCAGCCGGACCCTGCAATACAGAAATATCTTCCACATCATCCGGAATGATATCGGTTGAAGCAGGCATGATTGTACCATCCACTACATACAATGCGCCGGCACCCGGTAACAAACCATTCTCTCCACGCAACCTTACCACAGGAGCTTTGCCCAGTGCCGCACCTGATTGGCTACGCACCTGCACACCGGCTACCTTACCGGCCAGTGCATTATTTACATTGGTTACACGGGCCACGTTCAATTGCTCAGCACTAACGGTTTGTACTCCCGAAGCTGTGCTACGTGCAGTACGTTTGGTATTAAATGCACCGGTTACCACTACTTCTTTTAAGTAAGTACCTGTTTTTTCCAATACGGTGGTAATACTTGTTTGATTACCAACATTCACTGATACATCTTTAAAGCCGGTAGCTGAAATAAGAAGTATAGCACCATCTTTTACCCTGATGGTATAAGCACCATTCACATCGGCATTAACACCGGTCTTTGTTCCGCTTACAAGAATTGAAGCTGAAGGAACCGCAGCACCATCATTATCAATAACCTTACCCGACACAACATGTGTTTGTGCCAATGCACCTGCAAGGTTAAAGAACAACAACAGCATCACTAGTTTAATTTTTCGCATAGTCATTGATTATATAGTTATTGTTTAAAATCATTTAAAATATGCCAACACATATTTCAAACATTTGATTAGGGCATGCTAATTAATCAATAAGATGCTTCGGTAAATTCAATAAAAAACCGACAAAATAAAATAGGTTGTTAAACGGTTAATAAAAATAACTGAAAGTAAAAGCAAGCATTTTTTGACAAGTGCAATTTTCAAATTTGATGAATGCAACTTTTGAAAGACAATCTTTTCTCTTTGTTGAATAAAAAATAAAAAACAGCGTTGAAATTAAAATTTGATTAAAATTTAAAAAAAGAAAGAAAAAGTTATGCAATTGTTATTGCATAAAACATCCTGTTAAATTACTTAAGCGGTAAAATTGGTGCGATAGATTTTTTTAATTTTACAGCAGCCAGAAAAACATACGAAATCATATGCCTGAAAACTTAACGACTGTTTTGAGATTCTCTATTATTGCCGGTAACGCAAAAAATATTGAAGCTATAAAAACTGCATTTAGCGAAATTTCTTTGAGAATAATATTAACACAAACCTATTATTCTGCCAAACCTTCCATCACTTCCCCGATTGACATGGATGCGGTTGATTTTATTGTTGCCGACCAGGCTTCTTTTATAGAACTGGAGGAACAGGAAAGTAAAATTACGGTACCCTTGATTATTTTTACTGACGACTCTTTTGAGCTGCAACCCTTACACAACGTGATTTTCGACACCATACGCATGCCCTTCAATTTAAAGAAAATTGAAAAGACGGTGAGGAAGATAGAGATCATTAAAAAACATTTTGAAGCTAAAATATCAAACCACAATCACGACAATACGGTAACGGGTAACGGCTCAAAAACATTTCTTATAAAAAAAGGCAAGGAGTTTCAGCTGATCAATACCGATGATATCACTTTATTTTACACCGATAATAAGTTGACTTTTGCGTACAACAGTAATGGCAGCAAGTTTATCATTCAATCTACACTTATAGAATTAGAAAGCCAGTTAAGTTCTAAAAGTTTTTTTCGCGCCAACAGGCAATCACTGATCAACAGGAAATACATCAATAAAATAAAGCAATTAGATGAAGGCAGGTTTGAAATAATTATTGATGCAGTAGATTCATTGCACATTGATATTAACCAGCAAAAATTTTCGAGATTGAAAGAATGGATCGAAAACAATTAAAACGGCATGTCTAATCATGCCAAATCAAACTACCATTAATTCGCATTTCGGTTTCATCACTTGTTTTATCGGGTTTAGTAAAATCAAATATTGCAGCGTTTAACTAATGCATAATTTTATGCTCTCATTTAACAAGAATACATTTACTACCTATAAATAAGAGCTTCTCATGTGAACTATAAGTTTACATACCCCGGTGGGTTGTTTTTACTACCCGCCCTATTTTTATTACGGCAATTAAATAAACTGTTGAAAATTTTAGCCTCAAAAAAAGACTACCTGGTAACAGCTAACTGTAATTTTTTTGCTTTATAATCTGATGGGGAAGCGCCGTATAATTTCTTAAACGCTTTACTGAAAGAGAAGAGGTCGGCAAAACCGCATTGCAATGCAATTGAAGTAAATGATTCGCCGGTACGGATCAGTATTTTAGCATGTTCCAACCGTTTATTAATGATGTACTGATAGGGCGAGCAGCCAAAAGCCTGTTTAAAACTTCTGAAAAAATGAAAGGAAGACATGTTGCAGTGCTTCACAATTTCTGCAATGCCTGGAGTTTTAAGAAAGTTATCGTCAATATAATCTTTACCCTGCAGCAGGCGCTTTAATAATTCCTGCTTTGTAGAAGAGCGTACCGATTTAAGGTTAGCCAGGCTCTTATAATTCCCAGTTTCCTGTTCCACTACTTTTTCTGCCAGCGATAAAAAAGTTTCTTCACCAGGCCTTAGCGTATTTGTAGTAAGATCATATACCAGCTGCTTTAAGGCTTTATCCAAAGCCTTATTTTTTAAAGTATATGTATTTTCAAAAAAAGCAGGGGAGAAAAAATAACCCGCCTGCAGGTTATCAAAATCGCAATCATCGCCTGCTGTTATTACATTGCAGGCTTCATCAATGGTTTCCTGTTGTATATCAATAAAAATACCCCTTACCAGGCTGGCGGAATCTACCACTACAGTACCCGGCTGCCGGTTGCTGAGCAAAAAATTATTGGAACTAAGGCGGTATTCCTGTTGTTGTGTCTTATAATGTATAGTACCCTGGAGCGCCAGTTTGATACTGAAATTCCTGAACACTTCGGTACTGAAAAACTCGTTTACCTCGCCGTAATAGATACGGTTTTTACCATCATTAATAGGCTTTACGCCTTCGGTAATATACTGAAAGTAGTCTTCTTTGATTATCATAAACTTATGGCTATACAACCCTAAGGACAAACAGAATGCCAATTAGTTGCATACAGAAAAGTTAAATATGAGTTAATAGAGCTGATACCAGTCATAAAAAGGTTCATTAAGTTCTCAGGCAGATGGATTATTTTTGTAGCATGCGTTATAAATCCCCTCTCTTCCTGCTGTTTATAATAACTGGTTTTCAGGCAAATGCCCAGCAAAAATGGGATTTGCGCAAGTGCGTGGATTATGCAATGGCAAATAATCTTACTATTAAGCAAACCGCATTACAGGAGAAATTCAGCGACCTTACACTTAAACAAAGTGAGTTATCACAATACCCTACTGCCAACTTTAATAATAACTTAAGCTATAATTATGGCATTGTGCAGGATGCTGCTTTTAACCGGGTGAATGGCGGGTCATTTTCCTATAGTGGCAGCCTGCAAAGCAGCGTTGAAATTTTTAACTGGTTCAGCAAAAAAAATACCATTGCTGCCAATGAATGGGAAGCCCAGGCTGCAAAAGCCAATACCGATAAATTAAAAAATGATATTGCTTTAACGGTAGCTAATTTTTATTTGCAGGTGTTGCTGGCCCAGGAACAGGTGCAGATTGCGGAGAGACAATTACTGCAAAGCCAGGCACAATACAGTAATACCCGTAAGCTGGTGGATGCAGGATCATTACCGGAATTGAATGCCGCCGAACTGGAAGCACAGATTGCAAAAGACAGTGCCAATGTAATTGCAGCCAAAGGAAATGTAACTACCAATATACTTTCTTTAAAGGCTTATATGAGCGTTGATGCTGCCGAGCCTTTTGAAGTAGAAACACCTCCCGTGGATATGATACCGGTAGAAAAAATTGCCGACCTGCAACCGGAAATTGTGTATGCCTCTGCCCTGGCCAATTTACCTCAGCAACGTTATAACGAATTAAAACTTAAAGCCGCTCAAAAAAACAGGGATGCCGCCAAGGGAAGTTTATATCCTACTTTATCAGGGTTTGGTAGTTTAAACTCGGGCTTTAATGATAAAACCTATGAAGTGCGTGGCGCTGATACCCTGGTACTTCCTATAACTCCTTACAAGATTGGTTCTGTTACAGTGGGTGCCACGCCTTATGATGTGCTTTCCCTGAATACTTTTACGAGGGTGAACGCAGTTGTTGGCAAAAGAAGTTTTTTTCCGCAGCTGAATGATAATTTCAGGAAGTCGGTTGGTATTAGTTTGAGTGTTCCTATTTTTAACGGCGGCAGTACCCGTACTGCGCTGGAGAGAAGCAAACTTACCCTTGTAAACCTGGAGTTGCAGAAACAGGTAGACAATCAAAAAACAAAACAGGATATTTATACGGCTTACAATAATGCCCTTGTTGCATTGGAAAAATATAATGCCAGTAAAAAAAGTGTGGAAACTGCAGAACGTAGTTATTCCTTTGCTCAAAAAAGAGCTGATGTAGGTATGCTATCAACTTTTGAATTAATTACCAATCAAAATAATTTATTTACACAACGTTTGCAAAATGCACTCAACCAGTTTGATTATGTTTTTAAAATGAAAGTGCTGGAATTTTATAAAGGGCAGGGATTGAAATTGTAGAATCCACATACCCCTCCGCCCCTGAAGGGAAACCTGGTGCAGGATAATTGTACCTTATTTTCAAATTAAAACTGTAACGATTTAAATAGATTAACTAAAAGGAAATTGTACAAGAGTCAGCTGTCGATGAAATCTAAAAAACATTGCCCCGGCTCACAAAAAATAAACAATGAGTAAAACGCTTAAATGGATCTTGATTGCTGCCGGTATTCTGCTTGCAGCCATGGTAGCACTTTCTAAGGCCGGGGTATTTGGTAAAAATGAAGGAATAAAAGTTACTTCAGAAAAAGTACAGCAAAGAACCATTACAGAAATAGTAAATGCCAGTGGAAAAATTTACCCGGAAATAGAAGTAAAAGTGAGCCCGGATATCAGTGGCGAGATCACTGAACTGAATGTGCAGGAAGGTGATACTGTAAAAAAAGGCCAGGTGCTGGCACGCATTTATGCAGATATCTATGATATACAACGTAACCAGGCGGCAAGCGGCGTAGCGCAAAGCCAGGCACAGGTAAGTAATTCAACCGCAGCGTTAGATGCTTTAAAAGCACAGCTGGAGCAGGCAGAGAAAACCTATACCATGCAAAAGCAATTGTTTGATGACAAAGTGATCAGCCGAAATGAATTCAATATTGCCGAAGCCAATTACAAAACTTCTAAAGCAAATTATAACGCTGCTGTGCAAGGTATACGTGGCGGGCAGGCGAGTGTACAGAGTGCTCAGGCCAGTTTACAAAAAGCTAATAAAGACCTTGGCCGCACAGTGATAACTGCACCTACTGATGGTGTGATCTCTTTATTAAATGTAAAGAAAGGTGAAAAAGTAGCCGGTAATAGTTTTAATGTGGGTACCGAAATGATGCGAATTGCTGACATGCAAAAAATTGAAGTAAGGGTTGATGTTGGAGAAAATGATATTCCTAAAGTTAAACTGGGCGATAGTGCAGTAATAACTGTGGATGCTTACAGTGACAGAAAATTTAAAGGCCTGGTAACACAAATAGCCAGCAGTAATAACGGTGCTGCCACACAAAGTGCATTAAGCAGCACCAGTACAGATGTTACACAATACAAAGTATATGTACGCCTGTTACCCGAAAGTTATATGGACCTGATCGGCAAAGGCAGTTTCCCCTTCAGGCCGGGCATGAGTGCCAATGCAGATATACAAACCAAAACACACCAGAATGTTTTAAGCATTCCTATTAATGCTGTTACCACAAGGGATAAAAATGACAGCACCAAAGCAAACAAAACAAAACCTGTAGATGGTAATACAACAGCAAACGTTACTGCTAATTCTTATGATGACCTTGAAGTAGTGGTTTTTGTTTTGGACAAAGAAGGTAAAATAAAAAAAGTAAAAGTAAAAACAGACATACAGGATATTAACAACATAGAAATTACCAGCGGCCTTAAGGCTGGCGATGAAGTAATTACCGGCCCTTACGATGTGGTGAGCAAAACTTTAAAGGAAGGTGATAAAGTAAAAGTAGTAGATAAGAAAGAGTTGTTTGAGAAGAAGTAAAACCATCTCCCCCACCCTAAAAAGGCGGGCCCGGGTAAGATAATTATTATCATTTATAAAAAAATTGAAAAGCAAAATAATATTGTTTTTCAATTTTTTGTTTATAACGTACTTATTTAACATCATTTAAAGAGAGCCGGATATTGAAAACAAAATTATGTACAGCACTGCTGATGCTGTTCTGCATTCGGCATGTGAATGCCCAAATCAAAACCACCACACTTAAAGTTTTTGTGCAGGTTGCAAAAAACGATTCTGTAAATAATGCCACCGTACAATTGTACCTGTTACCCGATACCATTTTAATAACATCGCAGCTCTATAATAAAAGTGGCAACGGTTTTACTGTAACCCAATTATCTAAATACATTATTACTATTTCCTGTATTGGTTTTGAAACTACCAGTAAAACGATCAGCATTATTGATAAGCCGGTTGTAACAACATGTGTACTAAAAAGAAATACCAGCAGTTTGCAAAGTGTTACGGTGGTTTCAAAAAAACCATTGATAAAACAGGATGATGATAAAACCGTAGTGGATGCTACCGTATTAGCCAACAGCAGTACCAATGCCTACGAAGTGCTGGAAAAAACACCCGGTGCCATTGTAGACCAGGATGGCAATGTATACCTGAGCAGCATGAGCCCCGCAACTGTTTTTATTAATGGAAGAGAAATGAAACTGAGCAGTGCCGACCTGGCTTCTTTATTAAAAAGTTTGCCCGCCGGCAGCGTAAGTAAAATAGAAATATTACGCAGCCCTTCTGCAAAGTATGATGCAGCAAGCAGTGGCGGCATTGTAAATATTGTATTGAAGAAAGGCGTAAAATTAGGCAGCAGCGGCAGCGCCAATATCGGCTACTTTCAGGGCGTATACGCAACTGTTACCGCCGGTGCCAATATTAATAAGAGCATTGGTAAGGCTAACACCTATCTGAGTTACCAGTACACCAACAGGAAAAATTATGAACAATTAAATTCTGATCGTTTTGCAAAAACCGATTCTTTACTGGCTCAGAATTCTTACACTACTTATCCTTCTGTAAATAATTACCTGGGCGGTGGTGTTGATTTGGCATTTACCAAAAAATTTAATGTTGCCTGCGATTTCAGGTTAAGCAATACCAATAGTAAAAGTAATGCCCTTAATAATATTGATATCCTGAAAAATTCCACGCAAGCCTTGCTCGGTAATAACCGCTCTGCTATTTTAAATGCCACAGATGCCTTTTTCCTCAGCAACACCCTTACATCAAAATATAAAATTGATTCCGTTGGCAGTGAGTGGACAACAGAGTTTGATTACAACTATTTTAATAATCATAATACACAGGATTATACCAACACCTATACTTTACCGGCAAAGCCCGCTGTGGTGGGTGATGGTATCAATAAAAATGATAAGAATATTTTTGTGGCACAAACAGACCTGGTACTTAAATTGCCCAAAAAGTTTACTGTAGAAACCGGGTTTAAAGCAACCATCAGTAATAGCAATAACAGTGCGGTGTATTTTTTTGATAGTGCCGCTACGGGCAGAAGGCCCGATCTGTACCAAACCAATACTTTCAGATATAAAGAAACAATAACCGCAGCTTACCTGCAGGCGTCAAAAACATTTTATGGCTTTACTTTAAAACCCGGCCTGCGTTTGGAAACCACGGATATCTATGGCCGGCAAACGATTCCAAAAGACACTACTTTATCTATAAAACGTACTGATCTTTTTCCCTATGTTTTTCTGCGCCACAAATTATTTACTTTATTTAAAACCGACCTGATGGCGAGTGCCATTTACCGCCGCAGCATCAGGCGGCCTTATTATGAAATACTGAATCCTTATCCAAAATACATCGACCAGTATCTGTTTGATACAGGTAATCCGAATTTACGGCCACAGTTTACTACCAACTATGAGTTCAATGTAATGTTCCAGGATTTTCCTGTATTTGCGGTGGGTGTAAATCAAACGAAAGATATTTTCAGCAATGTTACCTACCAGGATAACAGCACAAAAATTGTTTACCGTACGTATGATAATTTAGGCAAGAACAAAGAAGTGTATTTTCGCATAATTGCCGGTATACCACCGGGCGGAAAATATTTTTTTTATATGGGTAGCCAATATAACTACAATGCCTATGATGGTATTTATCAAAACCTGCCTTTTAATTACAAACGAGGCAGCTGGTTATTTTTTATGTACCAGGAGTTTAAAGCCACGCCTTCTGTTATTGTAAGTGCACAGGGTTTTATGCGTACCAAAGCCGTACAGAATTTTTATGAGCTTAATAATTTTGGCGGATTATTTCTTTCTGTTAATAAAAGTGTGTTGAAGAAAAAAGCCAACATCATTCTTTCTGTAAATGATGCTTTACAAACCAATCATGTAGACTTTACTTTAAAACAAGGCAATGTTAACAGTGCCGGTTCAAGAGTAAATGATACCAGAAGATTGGGACTTACTTTACGGTATAATTTTGGACTGAGTAAACCGAAGGAGAATGCAGCATTTGGCGCTGCGCCGGTGGAGAGTAATTAGGGTGAAGCTCCTCATAAAAAGTGACTCACCCTGGAAAATTATGGGTGAGCCACCCTTATTGGGGTGACCTACCCTATGAAAATAATTTCTCTGCAACAGCAACACTTTCCGGTTTACCAACATCCACCAGATTATCGCCGCTATGATCGTAACCAAGTATGATATGCTCAGCCGCCAGGTCAAGATAAGCATCCATGATAGAAAATTTGCCCTTCTGTTTTATTAAAGAAAAAATTTGTGGTTCGTAAATCACCACACAACTGTATGCTTTTTCAATAAGCCCGGGTTTATCAATGGAAATTTTAGTTTCACCAGTCTGCACATTTTTCCAGCCGCATAAACGGTTATCATTATCAAATAATAAAACCCTTGATGACTTCCTGTTAGTTACGCCGAATGTAACCAAAGGTTTATGTTGCTGATGAAAAGCCATCAGTTTATTTAAATCCAGGTTAGTAAGAATATCTACATTCAATGAAAAAAAAGGCCGGCCATTATCCAGCAACGCTTTTGCCTTCATTAACCCGCCGCCTGTTTCCAGTACTTTATCACTTTCATCACTAATGATAATATTACTTCCCCAACCTTTATTTTCATTAACAGCATCAATAATCTGCTGAGGAAAATGATGAATATTTACCACCACATCTGTAATACCGTATTGTTGCAGGTATTCAATATTACGTTGCAATAAAGATTTACCATTTACAATAGCCAATGCTTTAGGATGAGCATCAGTCCAGGGTTTAAAGCGGGTGCCTAAACCAGCTGAGAATATTATTGCACGAAGCTTTAGCCCCGCCGCCTCTAAATGGGAGCTTTGGTCTCTGATATTTTGTAACACTATTATTTTTTTGTTTATTGTATCCACTATTTTTTCAATACTATTTTTTACTTGTGAATTTGTGAAAAGGATTACTGTTATACCAGGTGCATCAATTTTTTTGCCTGATGGCATCATTTATTTTTACATCTTCTTTATTATGCAC
This sequence comes from Ferruginibacter profundus, assembly GCF_054783275.1. Classification (NCBI taxonomy): domain Bacteria; kingdom Pseudomonadati; phylum Bacteroidota; class Chitinophagia; order Chitinophagales; family Chitinophagaceae; genus Ferruginibacter; species Ferruginibacter profundus. The sequence continues at coordinate 1,822,883 of NZ_BAAGQW010000002.1, forward strand.
TGTATCACCAATTTCAATCACTAAATTTCTATTTTAATTCCTGTAACAAATTTTAGGCAAAGCTCCTTTTTAGGGGCGGGGGGGTATCTCGGTTTTCCAATTTTCTTTGTTGGTGTGATTCAATACAATTTTAACTTTAAACTTATTTCTTAAATGCCGGGCAATTGCCTCTGCCGCATACACACTACGGTGCTGGCCACCGGTGCAGCCAAAATTGATCATCAGGCTCTCAAAGCCACGCCTGATGTAATCTTCTACTGCAATATCGACAATGCTATACACACTGTTTAAAAATTCCGGCATCTTGGTTTGTTGTTCTAAAAAATCTTTTACCGGTTTATCCAGGCCTGATAAATGTTTGTAATCATCAAATCTTCCGGGATTTAAAATACCTCTCATATCAAAAACAAAACCACCGCCGTTGGCTGTATCATCTTTTGGATAACCTGTTTTAATAAAAGAAAAACTATTGATGGTAACCACCAGTGGTGTATCATCAGTAGCTTGTACAGGAGTAAATTCTTCTATCACTTCGTCACTGATGCAAAGCTCCAGTACTTTTTTAAATTCCGTTACTGATATACCAATACTCTGGTGTGTAATAAATGATTTCAAATTCTGCAAAGCCAACGGAATGCTGGTTAGAAAATGTGCCTTGCGTTCAAACAAACCACGGAAGCCATAAGCGCCCAGTACCTGTAACAAACGTATCAGTACATAACCATTGTATTGGCTGCGAAAAACATCTCTGTCCACCGTTTCGCCAACAATGGTTTCAAAAGAATTAATGTAATCCTCCAATAAATTATGTTTCCAGTCGTCGGGTAAGTTAGCTTTTGCCTGCGAGAGCAAAGAAGCCACATCATATTGTGGTGCCCCCTTCATACCACCCTGGTAATCTATAAAGTGAACCTCCCCCGGCCCCTCCTTAAGAAGAGGAGGAGTTACCATAATATTCCGGCTTTGAAAATCACGGAACATAAAAAATTTATACTCGGTATGCGATAAATAATTACTCAGTGCTTCAAAATCCTTAATGAGTTTTTGTTTATCGTAAGGCCTGCGCAAAGCATCTAAAAAATAATATTTAAAATACAAGAGATCCGCCATGATGGCCTCTTTACCAAAGGAACTGTTGGTAAGGCATTTTTTATAATCCAGCCCCTCGTGGCCTTTTACCTGCAGCAATGCCAGTTGGTGCAAACTTTCTTTATACAATGCATATACCGTTTCGGTATAGCCATGTTCTTCCAGTTTATTCAGCAATGATACATCACCAAAATCCTGCTGTATATAAATATCTTTTTCTTTATTGATAGCCAGTATCTGCGCTGTGGCAAGCCCCTTCTTTTTAAAATGTTCTGAAAAATAAATGAAGGCATCATTTTCTTTTATATTGGCACCATAAGTTGCAATATAATTTTTAGCCGCTGTGTGAATACGGAAATAATGCCGCTCACTTCCGGCCTGTGGCAGTTTATCAATTGAAGTGATGGCTTCTTTTGAATAACCTGTAAAGAGTTCCTTTATTCTGTCTGTAGTAGTATACATTGATCGGTTTTACGCAGGTAAAAATAGTTTAAAATAAAACAGCCCCCAAACGATTTAAAAGCAGTGTTTTTCCCGGCATCATTGGCTATTCGTTTTTGCAGGCAGCATTACTGCCTTCTCCAAAGAAATACCAGTTTAGGGTATTGCAGCAATAATACCTGCACAATACTTTTACCACACAATATTTTAAACTAATTCATTATGGCAAAACAAATTTTCAAAGTGCAATTGGATGGCGTTGAACTTTCAAAGGCACAGGCTGACGGCTTGCAAAAAGCAATTACGGCAACGGCTGCTTCTTTCATTGCTAAAAATGCACGGGCTTTTCCAAAAGAAAGCATCTGGGGTATGAAGAACCCTGAATGGCTCGGCATCTGGATGAAAAATTTTAAAGACCTGGCCGCACTTAAAGCAGGCGGGTTTAAGAAATTTTAAAGTAAGTAGTATGGAAACGAATCAAAACAAAACCTGTCCCAGTTCATTGGGGCAGGTTGGTTCAAATTTATTAGGTGTGGTAAACCCCTCCGGAACCGTAGGCTTTTTTGGAGCACCTATTGAAGTAACGCCTGAGTTTTTAGAAGACGCAGGTGATAATGAATCGCTGGAGCGCCGCTTCAGGTTTAGTAATAAATGTATACAAAGTGGTTGCAGGCAATGGACAGGTAAAGAATGTGGTGTGATAAAAGCAGTACTGGCTTTAGAAAGCATCCCTGCCGGCAACGACCTGCCGGCTTGTTCTATCAGAGAAACCTGCCGATGGTTTTCGCAGGAAGGTGCTGCAGCTTGTAATGGTTGCCGTTATGTTGTAACCAATGTGAGTGAGGCTGCAATGGAGCAACAGGAATGACAAATAGATTTTATTGGATTTTCATTTTCCAGCATTCGATATAAAAAGCTATTTCTTCACGCTGTATCTCCAGGCCATCCAGCGTACACTCGTCATATACAAAGCAATCCTGCCCTTCATCGTAGTAATGCAATTGTAAATAATAGCTGGCACTTTCGCCGTTGTCATCTATTTTTATATAGGAAGCGACAAGGTTTTGCCATGGCATTCTTTTTTCCATACCGTTTATCCAAAATCCGGCACTATTAAAAATAACATAAGGTCCTTTAAAATAAGCGCCAAGGGAAATACACAACATTACTATGAATATAAGGAAGTTGAAAAATAAAAATGAAGCATTTATTTCCTTCCGGTTTATGTCCACAATAAAAACAATCAGGAAGTTAATTATAACAAAAAGAGCGCTTTGTTTAAGCGCTCTTTTTAAATCGTATCGTATTATTATCTCGTTCCAATCCGGCTGGTACCTGTTTCCGCCACCGGCATCTGCTGTGGCGATGTATTCTGCCGTTCTTTGCTGCCACCATCGTTGTGGCTTTTTTTCAAATTCCTCTCTTAAGTACCTTGTATAATTTTCTTTCCTCTTTGCTAACCTTTCATTCATCTTACACAAAATTACTCCGCCAATGTTACCACAATATTAAATCTGCATTTTACTCTCCGGCCGTCTCGTCTTTTCTCTTCCTGAATTTTTGGGGATCGCTGCCATCCATTTGCACAATAGCAGGATAGAATTTTCCCAGCACATCCACCAGGGTGGTCTGGCTTTGCATAACTTCATTAATATCCTTGTAGGCAAATGGCGCTTCATCCAGGCCGCCGCCAATTAATTTTACGCCATGGTCTTTCAATTCTTTTTTTAATGCTTCATGCGTAATGTTGGCCAACGCTTTGCTCCTGCTCATTTTTCTTCCGGCGCCATGAGAAGCAGAATTTAAGGCCGCTGCTTCACCCTTACCTTTTACGATAAACCCCGGTGCCGTCATAGAGCCGGGAATAATGCCCAATACATCTTTACCTGCAGGTGTGGCACCTTTACGGTGAACGATCACTTCATTTCCTTCGAACATTTCTTTCCATGCAAAGTTGTGGTGGTTCTCTACTCTTGCCAATGGTTTTTCTCCAATGGCCTTTGCAATTTTTTCATGTATGGTATGATGACAGGCACTTGCATAATCACCTGCTAAATTCATCGCTAACCAATATTCCATTCCTTCCTGAGTATCGAGGCCAAGCCATGCCAGATGTTTTGCTTCTTTTGGCAACACTGTTTTCTGCATCGCAATTTGTGTGTAGTGATTGGCAATGTTGGCGCCCAGTCCACGGCTTCCGCTATGGCTTAACAAACCCACATAATTTCCAATGGGTAAACTCATTGGATTGTTGGCATCAGTAATTTCTACTTTACCAAATTCTACAAAATGATTACCACTTCCTGAAGAACCTAGTTGCTTTAATGCTTTATGCTGCAATGGTTGCAAGAAAGCGATATCATTGAATTCATTTCTATCCAGTACTGCATGTTCTGTTCTTTCTGTAAATTCCCTTCCTGCACCAAACAAGGTATGGGCTACTAATTCTCTTTGAAAGTTCGCTTCCCTTTTTTTCAATTCATCAGGATCAATTGCAAAAATACTCAGGCACATTCTGCAACCAATATCCACACCTACTGCATAGGGAATGATGGCATTGTTTGTTGCCAGCACACCGCCAATAGGTAAACCATAACCCTGGTGTGCATCGGGCATTAATGCGCCGGCAACAGCCACAGGTAATTTAACGGCCACCTGCATTTGTGCTAAAGCGCCCTCCTCAATATGTTTTGCACCAAAGACGTTATATGCCACTCCTTTTTCATGCAGCGGAATTTCTGTTGCAACTTCTTCTGCCACTACAATTAATTTTTCGGCAATCTTACGCAACACTTCATCTGCCAGGTAATTTTCCGGTGCAGCTAAAATATCTTTTAATATCGTTAACGCTTCGTCTTCAGTGGAATGTTTAAAATGTGTACACATGGTATGCATGGCTACACTTACCACAGGCCCTTCTTCGTAGCCAATAGCACGGATCTGTTTTCCGGTTAATTTTAATTTGCTCATTTTTTAATTTGCCCGCAGCTTTCGCTGAGGGTGCTGATTTTTTTTTCCAGAGAAGGCAGGTTTTAAAAACCTGACTTCTCTTTCCTGTTTTATTTTTTAATGTGCTGGTATCTTCAACCCCATCGCTTTCATGGCCAGCAAAGCTTCTGCATTGCCTAAGGCATCATTTACCGGGTTGTGATCATGTGTTGTTTTACGGAACAATTTTTTCCATTCTGCATTTAAACCGGTGTCCATCTTCATGCCGCAATACAGATCGCCAATGCGCCTTGCTGAAAACCCAAAAGGATTTTTACCCAGGTAAGTATGAAAATACCAGTTGATCCATTGCCAGTCGAAAGCAGGGTTATCGCTGATAAAAACCGGTCTGTTCTTTGAATTTTCTGCTAACCATTTGGCAAAATCCTCCATTACTTTTTTCGGTGTTTCAAATTGTTCGTGTTCCTGCCGGCTGATACCACTTACGGCCAATGCTTCGGGAATCCATTGCTCCGAAATGGGTTTTGTTTTGCCATAAAAGGTTTTGCTTAGAGTTGGCTCCAGTACTACCGCACCAAAACATACCATCGAATAGGCATGTGGTATGGGGCCGTCTGATTCAACATCTACTATAATGTAACTCATTGTTTTTGTTTTAAAATTCTGAATAATATTTCTCTCTCATTTTCACCAGCAATTCATTGATAGCTGCCACACCGGGCTCATTTACCAGGTTCGATTGCCGGTACAACAGGGGCAATTCATCTTTTAATGCTTCTGCCTTTTGCACCAATTCATCGTACTCAAATTTGCCTGCTTTTATCGCCAGCAAAAAATCTCTGTCATGCCTTAAAACATTTATTTTTCCCTCAACAGCAATTTCCTTTGCCATCAGTAAAAGCCTGAATACATGCATCATATTTTTTGAGTCGTACTTTTTGCCATGCAGTATGGTGGTATCATAGCGTTGTTCATTACGCTTTGCCACCCAATCCCAATACTCTTTGTATTGTTTGCAATAGATAGAATACGCATCTTTATTAAAATACAACATACCGATTGGCTTTTCGCCTTTAGGGACGCTGCTTAAACTTACGTCGTTGGCATTATCCTTTTTTGCTACGCCGGAATAATTCAATTCATCAGAATAATACAAATTGTAACAATCCCTTAAGTGCGCTATAGCTGCCAGGCCGATGTTATTTTGCTCCAACCCTTTTTCCTCCAGGTACTTTTTCAAAGGCACCGCTTCCTTATCCTCATGTACAAAACAAAAATCCAGCACCGATCTTCTTTCTGCTTCCACCGGATTAACAATTTTCTTTTCCAGTCCGTATGCTTTTTTTATTTGTGTAAAAGCATAGTTGGCAAAACTCTGTTCGCATTGTTTGGATATAAACATTTCCGGGTGCAACATGTCCATGATGGGGTGTTTCTGCAAAACACAGTCATCCGGCACATTCAACATTTCTAATATGTTGGGGTTACTTTTCGACAACAACTCCATAAACCTTTTCAATTCGTAATACACAATATCATTGCTATCGTTATTAACCTGTGCTGTATATTCCAAACCATAGAACATATTTTTCGGCAGCACAAACACGCCCTTGATATCGGTATCTGATGTTGGTGTATCCAGTCCATAAGATCTGCTACCGGTTATTACTTCAAAAACCAGCAGCCCGTTTTCTTTTATCCAATCAATGGTGAGCTTTTGCATACAACATTTTTAAAAAGAAATCATTTAATAATCCCATGTCTGCGTTGTTTACTGCCAGGTTTTCTTTTCCGGCTTCTACGTATTCAAACAAATGCAATATCCATTCATTTAACTTTTCATCCTTTTTGTGTACATACTTTTCACCCACAGTTGCCTTTACTGCTATTAATGCTCTCAACCTTTCTTTATATTCCTCTTCCACATATTTCATCAATCCTTCTATGTGCATGGGTAAAACTGTATTGTCTTTTATTATCCAATTGCAGGAAAGTAAAGACCTTACCAGGTAGAAATAACTTTTCAGCTTCAGTTCTTTTTTATCTTTCAACTCTTCCCAAAAGTTTTTTGCCAGGGAATAGTGATGAAAGAAAACTGCGATGGGTGAATAATAATTTGCTATTAAATCTTGAAATTCATCCCTGAATCCCGGAACAGAAAAATATTCTATTGGTGAATTAAATCTTTCTATCAATGGCGCATTTGATTTTTTAAGCAGGGTTAAAGATTTTTTAAGATCCCAGCCTGTTATATCCAGGTCACCATCCATTATCTCCACGGTATCTTTTTTTACACTCAACGATAAATACCAATCTCTGTCATGCATATACATAAAGCGGATATCAAAATCGCTATCCGGCGAAGGAAAACCCCATGCCCTGCTGCCCGTTTCGCAGGCATAGAGTATTTTGATGTTTTTCTTTCGCTCTATTCCGGAGAGTATGTCTTTTATATTTTCCATTTAATTCAGTGCTGTTCAAATTCTTTTTTAATCTTTTCCATTTGTGCCAGGTGCCGTTTAATATGCAGTGCAAGAAATAAAATATAATGATATACATCAATTTTACCTAAACCATTCACTGACATTGTTGTCTTGTACAAAATACCTTCCCCATTTTTTAATTGTGCTAAACAGTTGAGGCATTCACTCAATTGGTGCCCCAATTTACTTTTTATTGTATTCATATCCACGGTACCCGACGGTTCCATATGTTCAGGCCTGTTCCAATAAAATGATTGATGTTCACCAATTGCTTTTAATTTATCCCATTCAAGATCATAATCAACTAACAAGTCAGCGTAATCAATATCCTCTGCTTTTGCAATAGCTTTTACCGTGCCTTTTTTAATCAAGATCAAAAGAAAATGATTGGTAAGTAAAATATGTTCCAATACTTTTCTGATACTCCACCCATTGTTAGCGGGCTGATAATTTAATTGCCCTGCATTCATATTAAACCAGCGGTACACTTCTTCAAACGCCGTTGTAAGTTCATTCCTTATTTTATGTATTACATCATCAATCATCTGGTGTATTTTAATAGTCTGCAATCCTCTGTTGCCATAAAAGCGCAATAAAGATATGTCGTATCCCGATGCACCGGGATGACGTGAATGAAGCTAAATAGAATTTCTAAAGTTCGGTTCAAAAAAGAAAAAACATCCGGTACCGGAATGATACCGGATGTTGTTGCTATTGCTGGTTAAAGAAGTCAAGTTTTTAAAACTTGACTTCTTTGGCTACTGCTGCGCCACAAAAATCTGTTTCAACTGTTCAATCAAGGCGCCATTACCACTTACGCTGATATTGCTGATCTTGTCGGCAATTTTTTCCACGTATTCCATCTCTTTCAATTTCCACAACATGGTATTGTCTTCCATTAATTTGGCAGTGTTTAACAAACTACGGGTACTGGCGGTTTCTTCACGGCGCATGATGCTGTTGGCTTGTGCATTTTTTTCTGCCACCAACACTTTGTTCATGATGTCTTTTACATCGCCTGGCAAAATGATATCCCGGATACCGAAACCATTTACCGCAACACCCAGATTACCGGCAGTGTTTTTTACGGCTTCCAAAATAAATGGTACGATGGTATCTTTTTTCTCCAGCAACTCATCAAAACCCAAGGCACCAATATACTCCCGCAATGCCAACTGAAAAGCTACATACAACTGGCGTTCGTAATCTTTGTTTTGCAACAAAGCTTTTTCAATGTCGGCCACTTTGTATTGGGCATAACCGTTGATACGCAATGCCGCTTTGTCTTTGGTCAGGATCTCCTGGCCATTAATTTCAATTTGCTGCATACGGGTATCGGCTTTTCCAACTACAATGGTAATGTTGTTTTTCCACCAGTAATAAATACCCGCTGGCAATATTTGTGCATACTTACCGTCAATGAATAAGATGGCCTGCTCGTAATTTTCTATAGTATAGCTACGCACATATGGCGCTACCAGTTTGTTTTGCAATACAGCACGGCTGATATTTTCAGTAATGTCTATTTTGCTGATATCTGCTTTTATAAACTCGTAGTTGTTGACCGCGTTTTTCCAAAAAGCATAACGGCCTGCAGTTAACACCTGTTTTAATAAACCATCCTGGTATTGCAATACAATTTCGTTATCCCCGGCTTCAATTACCTGCAAGGCATCGGCCAATGCAGTATCCTGCAATAAAATATTTAATGCAACGGGTGCGTTAAACTGCTGGGTTACATCGTATATCATTACAGTTTCATTAAACCACATCCGGTATTTACCTTCAGTTAACATTTTTTGGTACACGCCATTTTTAAATACCAATGCTATTTGGTAGGCGTTGATTTTTACTTGTTTCATTTTGTTTTTTATTTTGCCCGCTGATTTCGCAGATGGCGCTGATTAAATTTTGTTTTTAATAAAGTTGAAATTGTTTACCATTCTGTAATCACGGAAATGATTTCTTTTCAGATAAGTTATAACACTGTGTTTATTATTATTTACCAAACTATTTTAGTATCGTTTAAATAAACAAAGTGCTATTCGGTATCAGTCCATTTCATCATTTACAAAGCGTTTACTGAATTTGCTTTGCTGTAAAAGTTGCAACCATTTACAAACAGCAGGCAACTCAATTTCAACTTTTATAGATCACCATTTTTTAAGAAGCGGTGTACTTCTTCATGCTACATTAACAGTGTAGTGCTCTACCAACTGAGCTACCCGGTTTTGAGCCGGAACAGGAGTCGAACCTGTGCCTGGAGTTGTTGCTCTAATCAACTGAGCTACCCCGTTTTACCGGGAGAAGGATTCAAACCTTCGACACACAACGTGATGGCTGGCATACCTTACAGCAACAATAGCATACAGATAGTTACTACGTCTGCACTGTTGTGTTTTAAAACACTAACCTGGTTTGTTTTCTGCAGGTGTATACCAGTCTTGCTGTTAAGCAAGCTTTTGTGCTGAGTTTTACTTCAACAATATTTTAAAGAACTATTTTTTGTCATTCTTGTGAGATTCGAACTCACACTTTGCTTTCGCAACAGGCCGGCTGTAAATACGCTTCCCTACTTTCATCTTTCAGATTTTGGTGCACTGTAAATTATATTCATTCAAACGAGCAGTCTGAACGCCATCTTCCGGCCACTCCACGGATACGCTTAATTTTTCCGCAGCACTTCCTTTTATGCTAAAGAATGTTTGTAAAGAACTATGTCATCGCTTTGACAATACAAACTTCCATCGCATCTGTGCAACCTATTTGCACAGTAAAAAATATTTTCATTATTTTTAAAAAAAGTTTCCCCATGCCTGTAAACCGCAATGCTTTGATCCGTTACCGCACTATTGACAAATGCCTCCAAAACCGCCGCCGCAAATGGACCATTGAGGATTTGATTGATGCCTGCAACGAAGCCTTGTACGAGTACGAAGGTGTGTATACCAATATCAGCATGCGTACCATCCGCTCAGACCTGAACGCCATGCGTAGTGATTCTTTAGGCTATAATGCACCCATCATCGTAAACAACAAAAAGTTTTATACGTATGAAGATCCGGAGTACTCCATTGCCAACAGTCCGCTTACTACACAAGACCTGGGCATATTGCAGGAGGTATCACATTTACTCCGCCAGTTTAAAGGTTTCAGCCACTTTAATGAAGTGAGTGAAATGGTGAATAAGCTGGAAGACAAGATTTACAGCGAACAAAACCAACAGGCGTCTGTAATTGATTTTGAAAAAAATGACCTGCTCACCGGTATCGAATGGCTGGACATTTTATACAAAGCCATTGTACATAAAACACCCCTGCTGCTCACCTATCAGTCTTTTAAAGCCAGGCAGGCCAGCGATATTATTTTTTATCCTTACCTGCTGAAAGAATTCCGTAACCGCTGGTTTATTCTTGGTATGAAAAAACAAGGCAAAGAAATTATCACTTTTGCTTTAGACCGCATTCAAAACATTAGACCACAAGACAAAGAACTTTTTGTGCAGCACAAAAAATTTGAGCCACACAGTTATTTTGATGATATCATCGGCGTTACACGGAACTTTGCCGAAAAGCCCACCACCATTATTTTCTGGGCCAGCTCTTATCATGCACCTTATATCAAAACCAAACCAATCCACGCTTCACAAAAAATTGTGGAGGAGGTACAAGGCGGTACACATTTCAGTATTGAAGTAATTCCCAATTTTGAAATGGAACGTGAGCTGATTGGTTTTGGTGAAGGACTTAAAGTTTTATCACCTAGCAATATTGTAAGGCAGATGAAAAGAAAAGTGCGTTTGATGCAGGAACTATATCAGGATTAAGGAAGTCAGTTTTTTAAAACCTGGCTTCCTTTGCCCACGACTTAATTCATCACCGCTTCTCTCCTGAAACCCACTACCTGCATTGCCGGCTGTTTCACTTCCATATCATCCGGGTTGGCTATTTCAGCAATGGTCATTGGTTTATGAATGCGATTTTTAAATCCCAAGTGATCGCTTAACCGCTGTGCTTTTTCGGCATTCAGTTTATCAAACTCATACTTCGCTATCAATCTGCCTTTTCTCAGCAACGCACTATCAACCATACTTAAGGCACTGTTGAAAGTGCAAATGATCTGCACATTCAGGCAATCACTCAGCAAGCCGTCGCTGATGTTCAGCAAATTACTCACACTGCTGTTGCTGCTGAATTTTCTATCCATGATGATATTCTCTGCATCTTCAATGATCAATACTGCATTTGGATTATCGATCAGCAGATCAATAAATTCCGGGTTCATCAAATTACCCGCCACACCTGGTGAAACAAACAATACTTTTTTCTTCATGCTGCCTATCAAATGGCGTAAGTAAGTAGTTTTGCCTGTACCCGGTAAACCATGTAACAAAATAATCCCTTTATCATTTTCTTTTTCCAAACGTTGTTTGATAATGGCATCTATCGGCTTAAAATCATCGTTGTAATAAAGATCGATATCCAGTACGGTTGGTTTTATTTCCAATTGCTTCAAATCAAGGCCTGTACTTGTTTGTGTGATGATGTTTATTTCAAACGGATCTTCCTTTTCCGGTACTTTAAAAGCAGCAAAAGCGGCTATCAATGCGTTTGCATACTCATAGTTGGTATTACCAAACAAAACTTCCGCATATTCATCACTCAATTTCACCAGCACTTTGTTTTCTAATTTAAATACCGTTGTACCAAAGTTCTGCCGGCTATCCTGCCAACTATAATAATTACGTTGATAAATCGCCAGTATTTTTCCCGCCAGTCCGCTGTTGATATACTCATATGCTTTTGTTGCATCAATGTTACTAATGGCAGTTATACAAGGTGTTGCATTAAATTCTTTTATGTAAAAGGCTTTTACCTCTATGTAATAAGATTCAAAGATGGACGCATTTTTATTGCGGCTAAACCTTTGTTTTATCTGCCTCCATGCACTTTGCAGAAAGTTTTTTACATCCGGCACCAACCAGATCAAAAACAGCATTGCAAAAGCTAATATTACCGGTCCCATTCTTTTTGTTTTTAATTCTTTATAAATTTTTTCTTCACTTTTTTATTGATACACTAATGCACAATTTTATTGGCACAGCTGGAACTTGCAAAAGCATCAGGCTTGGCTTTAAAAGCAAAGCCCATTCCCATGATATACCCCATTGCTTCTTTCAACGCATCATTACTTTTAAAATTAGGATTGGTATTGATATCAACATGTACTTCCATATCCACACTGTACCTGCTGAAAATATTGCACAACGGATAAGCAACTTCCACGCTCTTTGCCACTTCTGTCAGCATCCTTTGTTTGATACTCATTTTTTGCAAAGTGATTTCGTTGCAGATGTACATAAATCCACCTTTACCTTTACGGATAAAAACTATCACGGTTGCAAATTCCGTTTCCTTTCCTTTCACCTGGCTATCGGTACCAATACACACTTTCAGCTCGTGCCCCATTGCTCTTTCTCTGATGATAGTGGCTTTTACCTCATCCTCAATTGGTATGCATATTTTTTTCCCATTTAATTTTCTCCATTGCTGTTGATCTGTTTCCATTGTTTTATTTTTTACTTTTTTTGTTTACCAACATTTGTTTTTCAATTGAGCGACATTGGCGACGCTCCATTCAACATTTTTTCTTTGGTCATCTTTTTCCACATTTTATTTTTTGTCTGAACGATGATTTTAAAAGATTGACAGGATTAAAAGGATGCTGAAATTTAATATCCTTTTAATCTTTTTCATCCACCCAAATCCCTGTTCCAACAATCTTGCGGACGAAGCAAGACTCGAACTTGCACTACCAGCTCTTCAGACAGGCACTCTACCATTGAGTTATTCGTCCATAATTGTTTGCTACAGATTTGTTGATTGATCCTTATTTCCTCATCTTCGAATTCATCTGTTATCAAACAATTTTTATTTCCCTGAGTCCTGCAGAAGACTCGAACTTCTTTCTTTCGATTTGCAGTCGAATGCATACGCCATGTCTGCCAGCAGGACATTTGCGGAGAGTAAAAGACTCGAACCCCTCCGAAGGAGTTCTTTGAACCGAACCTTTTACAGTCAACTGTTTTCAAGACAGCTTCCCGGACCAACCGGACGCTCTCCATTTTGTGTGAGTGGGTGGATTCGAACCACCTAAGTCTTTTGAACAACAGATTTACAGTCTGCTACGAATCGCCATCTTCGCCGCACTCACATTTTGTAAACACCAACAGGGTTTGTTCCGATTTATCGGCACTGCCAGGGTTTTGAGGATGAAAAAAGATTCGAACTTTTAACCCTCCCGCTAACAACGGGACGCTCTGCCATTGAGCTATTCATCCATTATTTGTAGTTCCGGTGAGACTCGAACTCACAACCCCCGAATTAAAAGTCCGGTGCATCTAACCATTGAGCTACGAAACTGTTTTGTTGCGGTTAATGGATTCGAACCAGTAACCTTTACCGTATCAGGGTAATACTCTGCCGTTGAGCTAAACCGCATTTTTATTTTCTGTTGACCTGAACAGACCCGAACTGTTACCCCCGAACGCATAAGGTTCTTGCTTTAACCATTGAGCTACGAGTCAGTTTATCTGTTGCGACCACAAGATTCGAACTTGCATCCTCCGGCTTATGAGACCGACATGTTACCATTACACCAAGTCACAATAAAAACCTTTTAATCATTTTTATCTACCCAAATCCCCGTTCAGACTATTTTGTGCGGCTTCCGGATTTGAACCTGGCTACCGGCAGGCAGTCCGGATACAATCCTCTTATGTTTACCTCTTAGAAAAAGAGGAAGATGATCATGTTACCATTACACTCAACCGCATTGGTTGACTCCAGGACTCGAACCTTGTTCTCCACATTCACAGTGTGGTACTTTACCAGATAAGCTAAAGCCAACATTTAATCCTGTGCAGTATGAGTGATTCGAACACTCTCCTCCGGTGTGGAAGACCGGCACGCCGCCATCAACGCATATACTGCAATTTTTTGTTATCGAGATTAGATCCGAACTAATAAATCCAGAGTCAAAGTCCGGCATGTTACCATTACATCACTCAATATTTTTTGCGGTTCGTACGTTCCGATAGCTATCGGGAGAACCCGTTACAACAGATCGACAATCTGTGATGTTAGCCATTACACCAACGAACCATTATAGTGGAGTACTGACTGAAACAGTACTGCACACTACGTTTCAGGGGTTTGTATTTGTCCCGCTCCTGGCGGAATCACTAAGCGGAAAGCTTAGTATCCTGAACCATCAGACCATTTCTCTTTCACATGGTCAGACGGGACGTGAGACCATGTGCCTGGTATAGTAGGCAAGATTCGAACTTGCAGCCTCTCCGGTCCAGGCGGAGTATCCAACCAATTGGAATGCTACTATATTTTTGCTTTTTTTCGCTAAGCAGTCGAAGTATTAAAAAGCTTCCCCGTTGCATCTCACGGGGAAAGCTTTATTCCTCCTTCTGCAGCTGATATTTTACAATACCTTATTTTCTTTTTCATTGATCCGGGTTATCCAGTCATCCACCGTGCTGATCGTTATTTTGATAAACCATATCACTATTATAAATTTCATACCCTGGTTTTTAAAATACTTAGTATTTACGATTTCTTTTTTCTGCCTTTACAATGATGGGTGCCAGTAAGTGTATCATGATCAGCAAAAATTTCAATACGTGTAATGTTTCCATTTTACCCTCCTTTCTTTTGAGGCTATTGTTAAAAACAAAAGCCCGGTCGTTTTAATTACGACCGGGCTTCTGCTCAATAAGTTTTTTACTTACTCATTCGCTTTTACACAGTCGTGTTATGTTATAATCACCAATATTTTCATTAAACGGCATACTATTACCTATAGGCATAAACGCAGTTTTACCTTTTACCGATTGCAGGCATTCTGTTATTTGTCTGTTGTGTTGTTGATGCATTGATATATTTTTTTCTTCGCCATGTACAACCACCGCCAGCATTTGTAACCGCCTCACAGGGTTACGTTACTTTAAACGGTTACCAACAAAAAACCCCGCTGATTCAGGCGGGGCTTAAGTTATAGCGAATTAGTTTTTGTACTATTCAACAGTGTAACATGCCCCGCAATTGGTATCATAGCCTTTAGGACTAAACCAATTTGTGCACTCCATATGTAGTTGTATGCGTAACATGTTTTGTTGTTTTTAAATTTTGTTTTGCAATGCAAAGATGAATTTATTTTTTCGATACTGCCAAATTTTTTTCAAAAAAATTAAAAATATTTTTTTTCAGCCATTAGTCTGAATAAAAAATGTGACAGAATAAAACAAAAATCAGGTGCGTTAATTGTGTTGAAGAAATTATATTTTAGGCAGGTAAAGATGTTCCCTGATAGCGTAAATGATAATACCCGCAGTATTTTTCACGTCCATCTTTTCAATAATTTTCATGCGAAGCCCTTCCACCGTTCTTACACTTAAAAATATTCTTTCGCCAATTTCTTTATTGGTCAATCCTTCACAGATGTACTGAATAATTTCTTTTTCCCTTTCATTAAATTCCGGTTTGTCTTTTTTCAGAAGCAGTTGAAACCTGCTTTTAGCCACCATGCTGGCCAGCTTTTGCGACGTGAGACGGCAGTAATGCGGCTCGTTGTCAGCAACGGTATGCACCGCTTCAATAATTTCTGTTTTGTCGGCATTTTTTAAAAGATATCCTTTAGCACCAGCTTCCAGCATGTCCACAATCAGGTCTTCTTCATCAAACATAGTTAAGGCAATAATGCCAATGGAAGGATAATGTTCGGTAAGATGTTTTGTTGCAGTAACGCCATCCAGGGTAGGCATTTTTACATCAGTGATCACCACATCAGGTAAAGTTTGCTTTACCATAGCAATCAGTTCTTTGCCATCGCCTGCTTCTCCTGCCACTTCAATATCAGGTTGCTTTTGCAGCATTAATTTTAAACCATCCCTGAATATCTCATGGTCGTCGGCTATTATAACTTTAATAATACGTGTATTCATTGTAGTTACTAAAAAGGAATATCAAAAATATAGGTAACTCCTTTTCCGGATTGGGAATTACAGACCATTTCACCGCCCATTACTTCGGTGCGGCTCTGCAAGTTACGCAACCCAAGGCCTTTAAGTTCTTTTACGGTCGAAAAAAAATCAAACCCCTTTCCGTTATCAGCAGTAGCAAGCAGTATGCGGCCATCGTCTTTACGTAAACTGATCAATAGTAAATTTGCGCCGGAATGTTTAATGGTATTGTGCAATACCTCCTGCACAATTCTGTAGATATTAATTTCTTTATTCTGATCCAGCCTTATATCCTGTTCGCAGGTAAACCTTATTTCCAGTTTACTGGCTTTTTTATAGGTTTCAGCCAATTCTTCTATTGCAATTTTTAATCCTTTGCGCAATAGCGTATTAGGCATAAGGTTATTGGATATCTCCCTTAATTTATGAATGATACTATCAATATGCTGGCTTGATTTTGCCACCAGTTGCTGATCTTCGGCACCCACAGTTTCTATATTGTTGATCTGTAGTTTTACGGCAGATAGTAAAGGGCCCAGCTCATCATGCAGGTCGGATGCAATTCTTCTTCTTTCATTTTCCAGCGTATCAATTTCTGCCTGAATTTTATCCTTGTGCATACGGATGCTTTTTCTATGGTAGCCAATAGCCGTTATAATAAAATATAACAGAATGATGCTTACCAGTGAAGCAACAATTAAAATAGCGTGGTAAAATTCTTCTTCCTGGGTATGCATAAGGCGCCTATTGCAAACATCAAATTAACAATTAGATTTGAATAATCAATAACTCCGTGTAAACCTCTTTGCAATTGTTTGCTGGTATCAATACCATACAACGAAAGAGTGGCGGTACGGCTTAGAATATAAAAAGCAAAGAAAATAATGACACCCAGGAGTATCCAGAATTTAGGGTTTTTTAATAAATAAGCCCGGTCCTGGATCACCAGTTTATTAAAAGCAGTAACCGCAAAAAACAAAAGTATTGTACCATAAATAACCCTGAAATACATATTAGGGCTTGTAAAGCTGGTAATGTAAAAACTGCATACCAGCCAAACCACAAACATACATACCGTTACATATACAAAATACCGTTGCTTAAAATTAAACAAGCCCCATAAATGAAATAACCAGGTGTAAAAGAAAAACTCGACAAAACAATACACATTTATCAGAACAACTTTTATTGCATAGGTTTCTTTTTCAAGAAGCAGGTAATTCACAATTTCTACCAGTAATGCAATATCCGCCAGGTAAAAAAAGGGATAATAAGATTTGTCTATTGTTTTAAATTTTATTATCCCTATAATTACGGCAGGGGCTATACTAAGACTCAGAATAAATTGTATTACTTCGATTTTCATATATCAGGTACGAAGTTGATAAGGTTTAAGGCTTCAGGGTTTAATAGCTTGTACAAGGTGGGTCGCACTGGCCCTGCTCTACTCCACCGGTACTATCGCCGGGCATACGGCTGGCAGTCCTGGCAGCCCGTGGAGCCGGGGCAGCGGTATCTTTTTTTGCAACAGGCTCATCAGTTGCCTGGTGCGATTTGCCGTCTTCATGCAAATACAAATTGTTGCCTTTGCTATCTACACCTACCAGCATCAAACGCATGCTGCTGCTATCGCCATCTTTTTTCAATCCATACAATACTTTTATACCTACGCAATCCGGAATCTGTAAAATTTCGATCAGCGCTTTTTTATTAAAGGCTTCGCTGAAGGGGATGGAGAAGCCCGGCCGGAATTTTTGCAGAGAATCCCTGTCCCTGGCAAAAGCCGCCTGGTAGTCTTTTATTTGCTGCCTCGAAATAAAGTGATCGATCTTGCCCAGCGCAGAAGTGTCTTTAGGCACCGGGACAAACACCCCATCACCTTTTTCTTCTGTACAGGAGGTAATAAAGAATACCGCAGTCAGCAGTAGCACTAAAGGCCGTTGTGTTACGGCAGACACTAGTTTTTTAAATTGTTGCATGGTATGAATTTTTTAAACTTAAGATTAAAAATAGAAATATACCTGCTTATACCCATGCGTAGAACTACGTTTTTTTAATGTAACAACTACCTGACATTATCAGTAGCGCTACCCTTGTTTTTCAATAGTGCATGATGCACCTTTACAGCAGCATCTCCCTAACAACCTTTTATTGCCAGCGATTTTATCTTATTACTTAAAGCAAAAGTTATGAAACAAACTATGGCTACAAAAAAAAGAGCTACCGCATTACAACTCGCCGCCGACACTGATTTTAACTGGGATTCATTTGAAACCAGGGCTGCATTTTATACCGAAGAAATTAACAAGATCAACGACTCGCTGAACCGGCTCTCTATAATGGACGATGCCCGCCAGATTATTACCTTATGCGGTAAACTAAAATTATTAAAGGATAAGCTGAGGAGGAGGTGGTAAGGGGATGTTGCAGTAAAATTGATGAATACCGGATGTTGTTTATCATTAAAGAACATCCGGTATTCACGAATGATATTTTTGTTTTAGTTTATTTCCGGCGATAGTACCATTATATCGTACTTCTTAATTATTTCGTACCCGTTTTCGTCTATTGACCCATCGGTTCTTGTTATAAAAGCCCTCATAGGCCTGAGGTCGATCACAATCCATTTCTTGGCATCGTACTGCTTTAAAAAATAAGGCGAGTAAGGTGTATTAGGATCCGCCAGTTCATCCACTATTTTATCGTTATTGTCTTTACTCATTCTTGGTACAAATTCTATATTAGTAAAATTCACGCCTTCCATTTTCGATAACTCGTAAATCATATTGCCCACATCATACTGTTGCTTTTCCATATTTATTCCTTTGGCCAGGTGGTTATCTCCCATTTTAAAAAATACTTTCGGGCTTTTTTTGTATTTAGCCTCAAATGCTTTTAAATAAGTATAATAGTGTTGCTTCATCAAATCTGTTCTGCCGGTCAACGATTGATAAATTGTTTTTCTTCTTTCATGTTTCGTATAAATATCTACTGCTTTTTTTACCTCGTTTAAATCGGCAATATCTTTTTTACTTTTACTCAAAGCAATTATTGCATCTATATCCTCAGGCAGCGGCATGTACCAGTATTTTATAGCAGAATCGTAGGCTGCTTTACATTTCACCTGGCTGGCTTTGGTTAAATTATTATACGCCTGGTTTATATACAAGTGAAAACTAAGCTGAAACTCATGATCTAAACCCCAGAGTTTTATATTGTTTTTTACGGCAGCCAATAACATTAAAGAATCTGGCGCAGTATAAAAAAATGGTGTAAGTGTAAAGGCTTTAAAATTTTTGCCCTGGAAAACCTCGTTTGCCCTTCTGTATTTTTGATAAGCTGATGTATCCACTGCATAAGTTTCTAAAGCCGCTGCTGCCATCGGGCTTATTTCTACTGCCCATGCATTATAGTTATTCTTTGACGCTTCTGCCAATGCTTCTTTAGTAAGTAAAGAAATTAAAGGTGAATTGTGATACTCCCCCCACCCCACATAATTATTTTCGGCATATTGCTTCATTAAAAAATCCCATCCATTGCCTGCAGGTTTATCGTTTACTATTTCAAAACTTAATTTGGAAGCATTTATAATAGAGTCAAGAATTTTTATATTTTGTGATTTTGCAAGTACAGGGCTTAGTAAAAAACTAACGGCAATGATTCTTCTTAATAGCATAATTTTTTTCTAAATATAGTATTTTATACTTTTCATTTATTTTTTAGATTTACCATTCGCTCAATTTGTTGAGCGGTATTCCAATTGTAACCTTTTATCATGTTAGATTTCCGTCAGCTACCAACATTGGTGTCAAATTAAAAACTATACAGCTTCCATTTCAATTGAAGGCATTTCATCATAAATTTTACCATTTAATTCTCTGCCAGCTTTCTTTTTATTTGTTCCACCCCATTGTTTAAAAAAGAATGCTACTTTATTTTTAGCACACTGATCCTGTATATCTAAAACCCAATCTTCATCCATTTTCCTTGGTGTTCTTCCGCTCTCGCCACCAACAATAACCCAATTAATTCCAGCCAAGTTTAAATTTGATAAAGGCCCGATCAACGGTTCGCAAGAAAGGAATTTTATTTTAGCATTTGTTTCTCTTAAAAAATCAATCCGGTCTGTTACTTTTTCATTTTCCACAGAAACACCCATCCAGATATTATCTGTCCAGGTAAGTTCGTGATGAATCTGGAAAAGCCTGTCGCCTCTTTTGGTAAGAACCTGGTATGTATGAAGCGGAGTATCATTCATTACATGAAATACTTTTTTGATAAATTCGATTGGAACTTTTGGGTGAAACAAATCACTCATTGAATTCACAAAAACAACCTTAGGTTTTTTCCATTCATAGGGAGTCATTAATGAATCCTCGTGAGTCCTTACTTTAAAGCCATCTTTATATTTATCAATACCCATTGCCATTAAGCGACGTGTCATTACTTCAGCATAGCAAAATTTGCAGCCTGCCGAAATTTTTGTACAACCTGTTGTTGGATTCCAGGTCATTTCTGTCCACTCAATTGATGATTGTGCCATAGCTTATTTTGTATATTTATTTACAATGTCGTTTCCGATTTTTATAGCAGCTTCGTTATTTGATGTCAAAAATAAATGAAACATTATAGAATTTGAAGAATTCCTTAACTCATATGGCTTAGAAACAAATTCAAAGACTTCTTTTAATCTATTTCGATAAAGCTTAGCAGATTTAGTAATTGCATCAGTTTCTTTCTTAACATCCGTTATATCAGGAAATAAGGTTTCACTTTTTTTATAAAAATATTTTTCTATTTCTTGTCTTTCTAAACCCAGAAAAATCTCAAGTCTTTCTAACCAAGCATCAGATATTTGTCCATTTTTTTTAAGTAGTCTATTTACTCCCATACCTGTTGGAACTAATACCCATAAATCAATAGGCAGTCCTCTCAGACATTCTATAGACCTCCATTCTACTTGCATTCCACAGGGATCAACATAAGCCAATGTCCTATAATTCTTATTTGACGGCTTTCTTAAATAGTTAGCTAAATCCAGAAGTTTTTTATTACAATCTTCTTGAATTGTGAATATTTTTTTCTTTGGGAATGCATTCTTAGTGCTTTGTTCTAATAACCTATAATTTTCTTCTTTCTTTTCAACAAAATAATATTCATCAAAGGAACGGGGCGCTTCAATCTCTATAATTCGCCTTGCAGCTCCAATAGTTATATCAACATCATAAACTCCTTGTTCAGGATCATCACTAACTTTTATTATTTCTCCAGAACCTGCAAAACCATCGAAGTAAAGTAATTTAAAAAACCGCCTATTTTTCATAATTGTTAAATATGCCCTTGCATACTCTACTAATATTTCTATTTTAATTTTTGTCCAATTACCACCAAAATAATTCATCATGTACTTTTTTAGGGTTTGTTAAATATACATCAAAACAATTTCTCATTTATTTCTCCTTTTACTCCCCTAATACGGCATCGTCAACGCATCCCCTACTATCACATTCTTAAAATTAGTTGCTAAAAAAGACATATCGGTTTCTGTCCATTGGGGGTTGGTGGCCCAGGCAATACTTTTTCTTGCAAAATCTTTTTCCCAATCCTGGCTGATGATGATGGTTTGCACGGTTAAATTGCCCATTAAAAAATCTTTCAGCTCAATAGTAAAGTAAGGAATGGTAGCAATAAAATCTATCAGCTCTTCTTCAGTAGCTGCTGTAATTTCTTTTGCAAAATAATTATCTGCCGTTTTTCTCCGGTAATGAATAGTGATCCTGATACAGTCGTTGATCACATATAATAAATATTCTCTTGTAATGCCCTTCATAAATTTTTATTTAAAGAATCAGAATAATTTTCCCTGCCCGCCCGGCACCCTGAATTTAGTTGTATCCAAATGCCATTCTTCTGCATTCATCCTGTACAGTTTGCCGTATTTTTTGTAGGTCTGCGCCACCATATCTGCAATGCCACCTTCACCACGCATGCGCACACCCCAGCGGGTATCGTTTACTTGACCATCATGACTTTGCTCTATCAAATGCCATACCTTATCAGCATGGTTAGGAAAGTTTTTATACAACCAATCGTGAAATAAAAATTTAATAGCACCATTTAAACGGATGAAAGTATAGGCAGTGAATGTGGCACCATTATCCGCTGCGGCTTTCATAATGCGTTGCATTTCGTGTTCGTTCAGGCCCGGTATCATCGGCCCCATCATAATACCCATGCGCACACCGGCACTGCTGAGTTCGTTGATCACTTTTAGTTTTTGCCTGGCAGTAACCGTTCTTGGTTCCATCATCCGCCGCAGGTCTTCATTAAAGGAAGTGATTGACACCATGGCGGATACAATGCCTTTCTTTCCCATCTCCTGCAGTATATCTTTGTCTTTTAATATCCATGCGTTTTTAGTAAGTATGCCCACCGGCTGATTGAATTCATTACAAACTTCGAGTAGCCCCCTGGTTAAGCGGTATTTCTGTTCAGCCGGCTGGTAGCAATCGGTATTGCCACTAAGCATGATGGGTGTGGCATCCCATTTAGGATGCATTAAAAATTTACGCAGCAGTTGTGGTGCATTTTTTTTGATGATGATCTTCTGTTCAAAATCCAGCCCGGCACTGTACCCCCAGTATTCATGCACATTACGGGCATAGCAGTAAATGCAGCCATGTTCGCAACCGGCATAGGGATTCATGCTGTAGCTCATGCCTACATCTTTACTTTCTACTTTGTTTACAATGGTTTTACTTTGTTGCTCGATGTATTGTGTAGCCAGGTTTGTAGCTTCCCAATCATCAATACCTTCAATATGTTCCTGTGTTTTTTCATCTTTTAAAAAACGGTTTTTAGTATTGAATTGTGCGCCACGGCCGGCGAGGTATTGCACGGATTCTTCCTGCGGTTTGGCGGATACTTTATGATGATCTTGTTGCAGTTTATTATTTTCCACTGAGTTTATTTTTTTTATTACACGAATTATTTGTTCTGCTGGTTATGAGAATTTCAGAGTTGACTTTAATCTATTTATTGTTATTCCCTAGTAATGTTTTCTTTTTTGCTTCTCCAAAAAAGAAACAAAAAAAGAGCCCGACAAACGAATACAGCCCGTTTGTCGGAAGTAGCTATGTTCATCTGTTGTACTACTGTGACTTCAGCATTAGTAATGTTACTCTTAGGCTCAAACAGTTCAAGAATAATTAAAGAGTATTTAAATTAAATGATTTTAATAATGGGCAAATGCCTATCTAAAAATCTTTTTAATCATTTTCATCCACCCAAATCACCGTTCAGACAAACAGGTCACCCTGCTTTGTCGCCACCGGTAAATTCTCAAATTCAAACCGCTTTGCTATTTCATATTTTAATTCTCCCACGGGGCGTTTTAATAAGAGCATGGCATCGGCGATAAATCGGCCGGTGAAATGCCGGTGACTGTATTCGAGCCAGCCCTTTTCATATTGCCAGGGTAATAATTTTCTTGCAATGGTCAGGTGTGGTTCTAAAATAAAATGTGGTTTGTTGTCATCGTTCAATTTCATCAGCCGCTGTGTTTCGGTTCGTATTTGTTTTACCAAACTTTGCACCGGCACTTTACTGGTGATATTAATGTAAATGGTATGGCTGGGGAAACTACCATAATCCTTCAATTCAATTTTAACCGGGTGAAAACCCATGGCAATGGTTTTTAAATGATTGACGATCCTTTCTTCCATCATTTCGTACTGTACAAAATTTACCAGGGTTATATGCGGCTTACCCCAACGGGCCGTTTCAGCCTGATACTTTTCATAAAATTCTTTCTTCACTGCCATGATCTTATTCCGTAATTCTTCATGCGGATTTAATACCAGCAGGTACTCGTACACCCGGTAGCCGGGTATGGTATTGGTTAAATCTTTCATGTTATTAAATATTTCCGGTTACTAAATTTGTTAGCTAATTATTTTAGCATAAATTTACTAAATAATTTAGACAATCAAAATTAATTTATATGGAAGTAGAGAAATTTTTTGGCAGCAGCTACAACGGTACCAGGCGTTTTACGCAGCATCATGTAGCTACCGCCAATGCCACCGGCTTCGGTGCGGCGGCAGACGATTATATGGAACGGGGCATCGACCTGAATGAACAACTGATCCGCAATAAGCCGGCAACATTTTTTATGAAAGTAAGTGGCAACAGTATGGTCAATGCCGGCATTTTTGATGGCGATATTGTAATTGTAGACCGGAGTATTAAACCTGTTAACGGTAAAATTGTAATTGCCGTTATTGATGGCGATATGCTGATACGGCGTTATGAAAAAAATATCAACAGCTTACGGTTGATTCCTGAAACACCAAAGTTATCCCCCATTGATGTGAGTGAATTCATGGATTTTAAAGTTTGGGGCGTGGTGGTTTGTGTTATTCGTACCCTGGGATGAAGTGAGGGATAAGACAACCGGTAAAATAATGTTATCGTCTTGAATATAGCGGAGTGCCAAACCCCGTCAGCGGTTGCAAACCCTGACGGCGGTTGAATGAAGAAAAAGAATTCTGAAATTAACAACTCTCTAATCAACCGCCGACGGGGGTAGAGGCGCCGTCGGGGTTGTATAAGCAATTTAAAATTATAACAATGTATATAGAACCATTACTTGAAGGCGAATATTTTCATATTTATAACAGGGGCGTAAATAGCGAAAATATTTTTAAAGAACAGCGTAACTATTATTATTTTCTACGGCAGTATATCGCCTACTGTTCTGATGTATTTGACACATTTGCTTATGCCCTGCTAAAGAATCATTTTCATTTATTAGTGTATGTAAAAGAGAATGTGGAAGTGCCTAAACACAATAAACAGGGAAGAATAAAATTGAATGCCTCCAAACAATTGTCCCATTTTTTTAACTCTTACGCACAATCCATTAACAACGCTAATAATCGTACCGGTCCATTATTTGAATCTCCTTTTGAAAGAAAATTAATTGATAATGAAAGCTATCTTACTTCAATGATCTATTATTGTCATTACAATGCACAACTCCATGATTTTGTAAAAAGCTTTAAAGATTGGGAATTCTCTTCTTATCATAGTATTTTAAAAAATAACAACAGTTTTTTAGCATCGCAAAAAGTATTGGATTGGTTTGGCGGAGTGAGTGTCTTTGAAAAAGCACATGAGGGCAGATATGACAATCAAGTAATGAGAAAATTTATAATTGAATAAAGGTTGTTGCTGCAACCGTAGTCAGCGATTTAAAACCCTGACGACGGTTGAATGCAGCGTGTTCCCAATCAACCGCCGACGGGGCTGATAGCCGCCGCCGGGGTTGTACCAACGGTATTAATTTTTAGAGACACATGAAAGCCATTGTAGATTGTAACAGTTTTTATTGCAGTTGCGAAAGATTATTCCGCCCACACCTGGATAATAAACCTGTTGTTGTACTCAGCAACAACGATGGCTGTATTATTTCCCGGAGCGATGAAGCCAAACAATTAGGTGTTGAAATGGCAGGCCCTTATTTTAAAGCCAGACCATTAATAGAAAAATATGGCGTCACCACATTTTCTTCCAATTATAATTTGTACGGCGATTTAAGCTGGCGGGTAATGGAAACCCTGCGCATTATGTTAGGCAAAGAAAATGTGGAAGTATATTCTGTAGATGAAGCGTTTTTAAATTTAGAGGAATTTGATGCAAAAGATTTACAGCAGGTAGCAATGAATATAAGAACGACGGTAGAGGATTGGACCGGTATAAAAGTGTCTGTGGGTGTAGCACCTACCAAAGTATTGTCTAAAGTGGCCAATCATTTAGCCAAGAAAAATAAAATAGCAACAGACTGTGTGGTAGTATTGGATACCAAAGAAAAAATTGATACCGCATTGCAGGCCACACCTGTTGGCGAGGTATGGGGTGTGGGCCGCCAATACGCAGAAAAATTAATGAACCTGAATGCTGTGTTCACCGCATTCGACCTCACAAAAAAAACAGAAGAGTGGGCGCATAAAAATTTAGGTGGTGTGGTGGGTATTCGTTTAGTAAAAGAGTTAAAAGGCCAACCTGCCAATGAAATGAAAGATGAATTAGTGGTAAAGAAAATGATTGCTACCACAAGAATGTTTGGCAGCCCGGTTAAAAATATCGGTGATATTAAAGAAGCGGTGGCAACCTATACGTCAAGGGCTGCAGAAAAATTACGCAGGCAACATAGTGCCGCCAGTACAGTGAGCGTTTTTGTAGTGCCCAAAGAACAAAATCATACTACTTACTTCAGGCATGGACCTACCGTCAGCAGCTATGTAACATTACCCGTTGCTACTTCGGCCACCAACGAACTGATAAAACCCGCCGTAAAACTAGTAGATCAGCTATACGAGCAGGGAAGGATTTATAAAAAAGCCGGCGTAATGTTGAGCGGACTTGTGCCTGACGAAACCATACAGGGCAATTTATTTTCACCCGAAACAAAAAATGCCAATCGCTTATTGATGAGTATGGTGGATAATGTAAACTTTGCTATGAGAGATGACATACTGAAATTTGCAGCCTCAGGCACCACAAGAGACTGGAAAATGCGACAGGAATTAAGAAGCCCACGTTATACCTCAAGATGGGAAGAGATGTTTGTGGTGAAGTGAATCGGCACAACCCCGTCAGCGGTTAAAAACCCTGACGGCTGTTGGGTGCAGGGTACTCCTGATTAGCCGCCGTATGGGTTAATCAAACAATCCTTTTTGTTTAGTCGATGTTTGTGGTGAAGTGAATCGGCACAACCCCGTCAGCGGTTAAAAACCCTGACGGCGGTTGGGTGCAGAGACTCCTGATTAACCGCCTTACGGGTTAATCAAACAATCCTTTTTGTTTAGTCCCGGCTTTAACAAATGTCGGCTTTATCAAATTCAAGCCCATCGATGCATTCATCTTATCTACCAGGTAAACCGTCAGCTCCGGCGAAGTGGCTTCATCATGCATGTGCATGAAAAAATATAATTCTTCCAGGCCTTTGTCCATCCAGTATTTCATTCTTTCCACCCAGGCATCGCACCTTGTATAATCAGATGGATGCAGGCTATTACCTACATAACGAATGAATACTTTAGGAATGGTTAAGTGCATGTGTGCACAATCTCTTCTGCCGGCAGTATCGGTGATCACAGCTCCCATATTCATGTCCTTCAGTTTGGTAAACATCTCTTCCCGGATGTCATCCTTCTTAAACCAATCGGGATGGCGCACTTCTAAAAAAAACTGCAGGTCGGCAGGTAATGTTTTTAAATAATCAAACAATTCATCTTTTCTTTTGGGAGAAAAAGTATCGCTTACCTGTATAAATATCGGCCCGAGAAATTCTTCAAAGGCAACGATGCCACGGAAAAATTCATTCGTAATAAATTGTTTGCCATTTAAGCTGCCCCGATGCGTTACGCCCTGGTACATTTTAGGACAAAATTTAAAATCCCTGCCCTTCGCTTTCTCTGTCCATTTGCGAATACCGGCATCTCCGTACACTTTATAATGTGTGGCATTTAATTCAATGCTGTTGTAATGCTGCACATAATGTTGCAGAAAATCTTTTTCTTTGGTCTTGGGCGGATAAATTTTCCCGATCCACTCCTCCCTGCCCCATTTGGCACAGCCCAGGTACACTTTGGGGTCTTTAACTCTTTTGCCTTTTAATATGGTTTTATTAAACGCAGGCTCTTTGGGTAAAGAAAAATCAATGCTATCTAACTCCTGCCCGGGCACCCTTCCAAATTCCATAAAAATATCTTTTTGTAAATCTACAACAATGCCAGCCACAGATTACACAGATGTACACGGATTATTTTAATGGAATGTATTTTCTCTGTTAATACTTTGCCCCGATGCACCTGGATGGTAATAATTTTTTACCGCCTGCAAAACTTGTATTCAGCGGTGTAATTTGTAGCAAACCAAAAATTCACGCAGTGAATTAGATAGTCTCTTAACATTAAAGTAACTTCATAACAATTATAGTAATTTTAAATTGAGTAAAATAAGGAATATGCAAAAAGCGCAATTTGGAATGATAGGTTTGGGAACGATGGGCCGCAACCTCGTACTCAACATGGCCGACCATGGCATTGCTGTTTGTGGCTACGACCGCAATACCGATCAGCAAAAACGTTTGCTGGAAGAAGGGAAAGACAAACCCGTGCAGGCTGCTGCAACCATGCAGGCATTTGTGGAAAGCCTGGAAACGCCACGCCGCATTATGATGCTGGTACCGGCAGGAAAAATTGTAGATGCCGTAATTGATGAAATAAAACCATTGTTACAAGCCGGCGATATTTTAATAGATGGTGGAAATTCGCATTTTACGGATACCGATGCAAGGATTGCACGCCTGCAATCAACAGGCATACACTTTACAGGCATGGGGGTAAGCGGTGGCGAAGATGGCGCCAGGCTTGGCCCCAGCATGATGCCGGGTGGCAACAAAGATGGTTATGCCGAATTAAAAAATATTTTAGAAAAGATAGCTGCACAAACGGATGAGGGCCCTTGTGTAACTTTTGTAGGCAATGGCAGCGCAGGACATTACACAAAAATGGTACACAATGGTATTGAATATGCCATCATGCAACTGATAAGTGAAGTGTATGCCATTTTAAAAAATGTTGGTGCTTGCAATAATGATGAGCTGCACCAGGTATTTACCAAGTGGAATGATGGTGCGTTACAATCTTTTTTAGTAGAGATAACAGCCAGGGTATTTTTACAACCGGATGATGTGGATGGAACCAAAAGATTAGTAGATGTAATTTTAGACAGGGCTGCACAAAAAGGCACGGGCATGTGGACCAGCGAAAGTGCACTGGAACTGCATATACCAACGCCTGCTATTGATGAAGCAGTTGCTGCAAGGGATTTGTCTGCTTATAAAAAAGAAAGAGAGATTATTGACGGCTTTACTCCGGCAACGGCAATTACTACTACAGGTAAAGAGCAGCTGATACAGGTTTTGCATGATGCTTTATACTTTGGCATGGCGGTAAGTTATATACAGGGGTTGCATTTGTTGCAAACAGCTTCTGATACGTATAAATATGAAATTAACATGGCTGAAGTTGCACGGATATGGAAAGGCGGTTGCATCATCCGTTCTGTTATGCTTAACGATATCCGTAAGGCTTATGTAAATGATCCGGCTCTAAAAAACCTGTTACTGGATAAAACATTTTATTCTCTATTAGAAGAAAAACGAAACGCATTAGTTACCGCATTAAAAACAGGCATGGATAATAAAATTGGCATGCCGGTACTAAGCAGTAGCCTCAATTATTTCGATATGTTCAGTACCGGAAGATCGGCTTCTAATTTAATACAGGCACAAAGAGATTTTTTTGGTGCTCATACTTATGAAAGAATTGATAAAGAAGGAAATTTTCATACCAACTGGAATTAACGAAAACAATTACAAGAATTAAAACTAACTATTCGAATTTTGTGTTTTCAATTAGTGCAATTCGTAAAATCAGTGCAATAAAAAACAAATAAACCAATGGCAAAACACAATAGCATTAAACACCCTGCTGCGATAGTTATCTTTGGTGGCACCGGCGATTTAACCAAACGTAAACTGATCCCGGCTTTTTACAATCTTTTTTTAAGCAAACACTTACCTGAAAAATTCACTATTTTATTATTGGGCCGCAATGAAGACAAGAACGAGCAATTTAAAAAAGATCTTTTTGAAGGTATTGCTGCCTTTTCACGTAATGGAAAACCTGATGATAATAACTGGAAAATTTTCAGCAGTAATATTTTTTACCAGCAGGGAAATTTTTTAGACAACAGCACTTTTATTACGCTGAAAGAACATTTGGATGCATTCGATAAAAAAAACAAACAACGTTGCCTGCGTACTTTTTACCTGGCCATTGCCCCACAATTTATTGAGGCTTCTGCAGAAGGTTTGTATAAAAACAAGATCTGCAACCAGGTTAAGCTCGACAGGATAGTTGTTGAAAAACCATTTGGTACCGACCTGGCAACCGCACAAAAATTAAATACGTTCTTACAAAAACGCTTTTCAGAAAAACAGATCTTCCGCATCGATCATTATTTAGGCAAAGAAACAGTGCAAAACATCATGGCTTTCCGTTTTGCCAATACCATCTTCTCCCCCGTTTGGAATAATAAATTCATCGACCATGTGGAGATCTCACTTTCCGAACAGGTGAGTGTGGGTAAACGTGGTGGTTATTACGATGGCAGCGGTGCATTAAGGGATATGATACAAAATCATTTGCTGCAACTGCTTTGTGTAGTGGCAATGGAATGCCCCGGCAAATATGATGAAGCCAGTATACGCAATGCCAAAGCAGCTGTATTGAAAAAAATAAAACCATATACCGAAGCAGAAGTGTTTAAAAATATAGTAAGGGCACAATACACCAGCGGAACCATTAATGAACAACCGCAGCAAGGTTATTTACAGGAAGAAAATATTGCGCCCGGTTCTACAACCGAAACTTTTATTGCCGGCAAATTCTTTATCAATAATGAAAGATGGAAAGGCGTGCCGTTTTTTTTAGCCACAGGAAAATGTTTACCTAAGCAGGCATCGGTAATTATGATCCAGTTTAAAGATTCGCCGTATAAAATTTTTAAAGATGATACTGTACCTAATCGTCTTTTGATCAGCATTCAACCCGAGCAGGAGATCAGCTTATTATTTGAAAGTAAAGTACCCGGTGTGCAAATGAAACTGAAGCCGGTGGAAATGGATTTTACCTACAAAGAATCTTACACCGAAGCAACACCGGAAGCTTATGAAACTTTATTGCTGGATATTTTAGATGGGGATGCCACCCTGTTCATGCGTAGCGACCAGGTGGAAGCCGCATGGAAAGTGGTAATGCCAATTATTAATGCATGGAAAAAGAATCCTAAAAAACAATTATTGAAATACGCTGCCGGCACATGGGGGCCAGCTGCCGCCACCAGTTTATTAAAGCCGTACGCAAAACAATGGGTGGTGTTACCGGTAGCAAAAACAGCTCAATAAAACCGGTGCAATAAATTCAGTAACGCAATACCATATATTAATATGCCAACAGCAATAACTATAAAAACAGTATGGCCCGATGCAATAGCATTCAGCCATGCTGTTGCCAACCTGGTTGTAACAGAAAGTAATAAAGCAGTACAGCAAAAAGGATATTTTACTATTGCATTATCAGGTGGTGGTACACCAAAATTATTATTTGAATTACTGGCGCAGGCTCCTTATAAAAACAATATCCCCTGGAAAAAAGTGATTGTTGCTTTTGGTGATGAACGCTTTGTTGCACCCGCCAGCGATGAAAGCAATTTTAAAATGGCTAATGAAGCTTTATTAAAACATGTACCCATACCTAAGAAAAATATCCTTGCTGTACCAACAGTAAAAGTTACTCCTGCACAATCTGCCTCGCTATATGAAGCAGCCATAAAAAAATATGTAAACAACAAACATCCCTTCGACCTGGTGCTTTTAGGCATTGGTGAAGAAGGGCATACTGCTTCTGTCTTTCCCGGAAGCCCGTTACTTACCGATAAAAAAAACCGGGTAAAAAATATCTGGGTGGCAGAAAAAAATATGGACCGCATCAGTTTTACGATGCCGTTTATTAACCAGGCAAAAAATATAGCCTTCTTAGTTAGCGGAGCAGGTAAAGCTGCTATTCTTAAAAAGATATTCTCTAAAAGCGGGGCTTCGTTGCCGGCAGCAATGGTTAAGGCAAAAGAGAATACATTTTGGTTTTTAGATGAAGCCGCCTGCGGCGGATAAGTTGGTCACGAATTAACACCGCTTACATACGATTTTATTCAGGTAGCCTTTATTTTATCTTTCAATCCTTACTCTTCAGGTTTTCATAGATCACAATCGTCATCAGTATCAGCAGCATGCCATAAAAAGTATCTTCAAAAGGAATAGTATAGATCCTTAACCCTACATTTTCTGCATTATTGTACAGCACAACAGGAATTGCAGTTAAAAATCCATTTACAATTAAAAATGGAATTAACATGATGCTGTAGGCAACTAAAAAAGATGCAGCATCAAATGTTTTAAAATATTTTCTGAAACTGTAAATGATCGCAATAAAAAGGGCGTTGAAAATAAATGTCCAGCTGGTATAATATTTCTGGTAACAGATAATGCCTGTAATCCATAATATTAATGCCAGTACCATCAATATCACATCAGCCGTTGCTTTATCTTTTATTTTAGGAAAATAACTCCTGATGCATTCGTAGATAAATACACAGCAATACGGTACAATAAAAAAGAACAATACTTCTTCAACGGGAAGATTATAAATTTTTATCCCGGTAATATAATTTTCGTTGAAATGCCAGACGCCCTTACCGGTAAAATAAAAATCCCAGACAATATACAATGACGCTGGTAACAACATCGCCGGAAAAAGATATTTCCAGTTTTTATAAAATGCTACTTTTTTATCAAAACTCAATAGTAACGGCCCGGCTAGTGACGCTGCTAAAATTAAAAAATATGTATAATGGGAGTTCAATATGGTTTTGTCTTTGCTTTAATAAAACAAAGTAACGTATTAAAAGTTTATAATGGCGGCTGAGTTTTTTTTCTGAAGGTATCGTTTACCAGGTATACCCCTGTAATGGTAACAGCGCCACCAACGGCAATATACATATTCAGTTTTTCGTGAAAAATCAATGCGCCTAATAAAATAGCAACCATAGGATTGATATAAGCATATAACGATGCCAGTGATGTAGGTAGTCTTTGTAAACTATAAATGTAAGCAATGAATGTAAGTACCGATCCGATAACCACTAAATACAATATTGCCCACCATGCATTAGCAGGTATTGCAGCAACGCTGACCGTATTGCCCGTAGCATAAGATACACTGAACAATGCGATGCTGGAAATAAGCATTTGCAATCCTAAACTGAAATAAGGATTAAAATTTGCTGCATGCTTTTTTGTATATAAAGAACCAAATGCCCACGATACGGTGGCTATCACCGAAAGTATAATACCCTTGGTAAAATCGGCATTTAAAAAATCTTTCAGGTGATCATAAAAAATGATACATACTCCGCCAAAGCCCATCACCATACCCAGTATCGCTTTTTGTGGCAACCTGTCGCCGCCAAACAATGCAATCAATACCAACCATAACGGAAATATAGCGCCAATAATAGCCCCCAAGCCACTGGAAATATATTGTACGCCCCAGGTACTAAGCCCGTTGCTTAACATGAAATTTAAAATACTCAGTATTAAAATAGTGATCCACTGTTTGCCTTTGGGCCATGGATGTTTGGTAAGAATAAAATAAATTAAATAAACAGAGCCGCCCAGCAACTGGCGTATGGCACACAATTGTATTGCCGGCATATGCTGCACCCCTTCTTTTGACGCCAGCCATGTGGTGCCCCAGAAAAAACATACCCACGCTAAAGCAAGCAGTGCCTTTTGCCGGGATGTTTTAGATGATAGCATTCGTTTTGATTAGCAAATAAAAAAGATGACAGGTATATTAAAAGGTTGAGATTTTTTTACAAAAAATAAATTTAACCACAAAAACGCTAAGACATGAAGTATAAAAAAGCCAGGCGTTTTTCTTTTGTGCCTTAACGGCTTTATGACTATTTTTCCAGCGAAGCTGAGAAAATTCTTTACTCCTCTATTTGCAAAGAACCTGAAAAACTATAGGCATCTCAGCATGACATCCTTAAAACGATATTACGTTTTTAGTGTTTAAAATGTCGCAAGCCGGTTATCACCATCGCTAAATGATGTTGTTTGCAAAATTCAATAGAATCATTATCACGTATAGAACCACCGGGTTGAATAAACGAAGTAATACCGGCAGCATGTGCAATCTTTACACAATCATCAAAAGGGAAAAATGCATCACTGGCCAATACAGCACCATTCAGGTCAAAATTAAATTGCTTTGCTTTTTCAATGGATTGACGTAGGGAATCGATACGTGAGGTTTGTCCGCAACCTTTGCCTATTAATTGTTTGCCCTTTACCAACGCAATGGAATTACTTTTTAAATGCTTGCAAATAATATTTGCAAAGATGAGGTCTTCTTTTTCAGCAGCCGTTGTTTCCACGCCACCCACTTCTTTCCATTCAGTATAATTACCTACATCGTTTTGTTGAGTTAATAAACCATTCAACACTGATTTGTATTGATGCGTTGCAGTTAATCCTTTTTTCTGCACTAAAAGAATGCGATTCTTTTTAGTTTTCAAAATATCCAATGCCTCACCTGAAAATGACGGTGCTATTAATACTTCAAAAAATATTTCGTTAATGGCTACAGCGGTAGCCTTATCAATTTCTGCATTACAAACCAGTACACCCCCAAAAGCACTTTCAGGATCACCGGCCAAAGCCACATCCCATGCCTCTTTCACTGTGGGCCTTTGTGCCACGCCGCACACATTGGTGTGTTTGATAATTGCAAAAGTAGTATCAGTAAATTCAGAGATAATTTGTACGGCGGCATCCACATCTACCAGGTTATTATACGATAACTCCTTGCCATGCAGTTTATCAAATATTTCTTCCTGGTTGCCGTAGAAAATACCTTGCTGATGCGGATTTTCTCCATAGCGCAACACCGTTTTTGTTTTATTAAAAGGATTGATAAAATCGGTGTGATTAAAATAATTGGAGATGGCAAGATCGTAGCCTGTACAAACATCAAATGCCTTGATGGCAAACATGCGGCGTTGTTCCAAAGTAGTTTCGCCTTTTTGTTCTTTCAATATCTGTTCCAGTAGATGATAATCCTTTTTAGCAGCAACTACCACTACATCTTTATGATTTTTAGCTGCACCACGAATCATACTGGGACCGCCGATATCAATCTTCTCTATAATTAAAGTTTCGTCTGTTGTTGAGGCAACAGTTTCTTCAAAAGGATACAGATCTACGATCACTAAATCAATCTCAGGAATATTGTATTGCTTCATCTCAGCAACATGCTGTGCATCATCACGCTTTCCCAAAATACCACCAAACACAGATGGATGCAGTGTTTTAACACGGCCTCCTAAAATAGAAGGATAGCTTGTCAACGATTCCACCGGCACGCAGGGCACTTTTAAATCTTCAATAAATTTCTGGGTGCCGCCGGTACTGTAAATAACTGCACCAATATTGTGTAATTCTTTTACGATGTTTTCCAAACCATCTTTATAAAAAACGGAAATAAGCGCTGATGTAATCTTCTTTTGCATGTTGAAAACTGGTTATAAATCTACAATGAATGCTCCCTTTTCGGGGACTGAATGGAGGTGCAAATGTAGTTGTTCGCAATCTTTTTTCCATTTGCCAATTTTCCACAAACTGTTAGAAGCGTCGGCCACATACTGCCTGCAGTTGAAAACTGCGGCCAGTTGCGGAATGTAGAGTTTCGGGCTTTTGGAAATGATGATGATGTCAACATTAATTTTTTGTAACACCGGCTCAAAAACCAGGGGCTTATCAATTACCAGAACCCTTTTATTTCCAAACTCGTAAAACGGTGCCTTTTTAAAAAGCGTTGTAATAGTATCTGTTCTGTGATTCAGTTGCAATGCAATTCTGCCGGGCTTCAGGTGAAAATTTTGCAGCATGCCTTCTTCCAGTAAAGCGCTATCGCCGGTGAAGGTGTAATCATTTGCCTGTACCCAATCAATGGCCTGGTGCTGCGGCACATTATATACAATTAATTTCTGCTGATTCCTGATCTGCCATTTGCCATAAGCATGCGCCATAACAAAAGCCAGCAGCGCCAGTAATGAAATCTTAAATACAATCCTGTTTTTATTGATCAGCCACGCACTCAGACCGGTTACAACTGCATACAATAACCAGGTAGAAAGAATGGTGGCCGGAATTTTATCCCACACGGCAAAAGAAAAATTATTGACTGTAAGAATAATTTTATTCATCACCCAAACCAGCCAGCCCGTTATTTTACCGGCATATGCGCCAATAAAAGGTATCCACGAAAATGCGACTACAAATATTTCCGCATATAGTATAACACCCGATAGGGGTACCGCAATAATGTTGGTAATTAAAAATAAATTAGGGAACTGGTGAAAATAATAAATACAAATCGGGAAGGTAAGTATTTGTGCAGCTAATGAAATGGCCATCAGTTTCCATACGTTATCGATCCATTTATTTTTTATGTACAACAAATTATAAATAGGTTTTTGAAAAACGATAATGCCTACCACGGCTAAATACGATAATTGAAAACCAACATCCCATAAAAAATACGGATTGTAACACAACAGTACAAATGCCGATGCGGCCAGTGAATTATAGATGGAAGATTTTTTTGCCAGGTTATTGCTAATAGTGATAAAAGTAAACATCACTGCTGAACGCAACACCGATGCTGAAGCGCCGGTAAGCAATGAAAATAGCCAGAGGCAACTCAATATTAAAATCACCTGTACCAGTTTTGATCTTTTTACAAAAGGAACTCTTGCAAACAACCACACCAGCATTACATAGATCAACCCGAGGTGCATGCCGGATATGGCGATGATATGAACCACGCCGGTGTTACTGTATGCCTGTACCAGGTCCTTATCAAGATCGTTAGTATACCCAATCAGTAAGGCTTCTGCAATTCCCAACTCATCTTTACCGCTATTGATATTTTTACGCAGGTTATTCAAAATACTTTCTCTTGCAGAAAAAATAAATTGTTTAAAGGCATTCACATTTTTCCCGGGCAACGGTACCCAATCTTTTCCTTTTAAAAATACATTGTGAAAAGTTTGCTGAAATGCTGCGTAGCGTTCGTAATTGAAGGCACCGGGGTTACCGGAATTTTTTATGGCCTGCAGGTTTTTATTGATCAGTATTCTATCACCATAATGTAACTGCTCCGTTGTGCTGTCTTTAGAAAAGTACAATAATAATTTGCCGTTACAATTTACCGCAGTATCATCATTGACTATTGTTTCCACAACTGCATCTGCCTTATAAGATTTTGCTTTTTCGATTAGCGGCTCTGCAATTCTTACAACAATACAATTAGAGTCTTTATAATAATTACCATACCATTTATTGCTGTGACGCACATCTTTTTGCCATGTAATTACCAAACCAAAGCTGAGTAGCAGTAAGTTGATCAGTATACCTTGCAATGCCTGCAAGTTAAATTTTACCGCCAATGGTAAAAAATAAAACAGCATAACAGCAATACCAAAACCAATGATTGCCATTACAATTATCGGAAAATCAATTTGTACATACCATTGTAAAACAATGCCTGCAATAAACGGTAGCAGCAGGCGGATGAAGGGAGCAGTTTTATAAACGGGTATGCTGAAGGGTTGGGGCATATAGTGGGGTAAACCAAATCAAATAATTTTATACAATTCAGGAAATGGATACTTATTGCTTAAACCCGATCCTTTCCCTGTCATCCCATTTTCGTTGAGCGGCTTTTTCATCTAATAAATTTTCCATAGCATCGTATATCTGGTTGAGCTGTACATCATGTTCTCCAATACGTTCTTTAATTTCTTTCAGCTGTTCTTTAATATCATTTTGCTTTAATAATACCTGGCGCACCGCTACAAAAGCTCTCATAATGGCAATGTTCATGCTGATGGCTTTGTCGGAGTTGATAACACCGCTGAGCATGGCAACACCTTGTTCAGTAAAAACGTAGGGTAAATATCTTCTTCCGCCCTTGCCCTTTGAGGTCACAAATTGTGACCTCAAAGAATTATTATCCAAAGTTTCAAATTGAAACCTTAAAGAATCAAACTCATCTTCCGTAAGCTGAAACATAAAATCTGCCGGAAATCGCTTTATATTACGTTTTACTGCCTGGTTTAAAACTTTGGTTTCCACTTCGTACAGAAATGCCAGGTCTCTATCCAGCATAACTCTTTCGCCTCTTATTTCGTAAATCCTGTTTTGGATGCTTTGTATTATTTGCATATTGGGGAAGGGATTAAAAAAAAAGACTTTGGTAAGGCGGAAAAGGTTGGCAGCGAATACTAAATAGTGCAGCGCTATAGTTTATAAAAACATTTCTGTTCTGCGAAATGCCGGGCGGTGAAAGTCCCTTATATGTTCAAGGTCACAATCTGTAACCTTGAACATATAGCCTTAGTAAATACAGTACAAAAAAATGAGGCCACTAATTGTGGCCTCATACTATTTTTACTTCGGGTAAACCACCCGCTGTCGGTTCTTTTATAAATCAGGATTCAGGCCGCTTTAGGCATCCCGGCACTATTTACTTAAATGCATACTTCTTTCCTTATATAACTGGCGGAAATAAGGGTCACGCAGATCTTTTATAAAACGTATGGCCTCGCCGGTGCTTTTCATTTCCGGCCCTAACTCTTTATTTACACCCGGGAATTTATTGAAAGAGAATACCGGTTCTTTAATAGCAAAACCTTTCAGCTTCTTTTCAAAGGTAAAATCCTTCAGCATATTTACACCCATCATTATTTTGGTAGCAATATTCAAATAAGGTATTTGATAGGCTTTAGCAATAAATGGTGTGGTACGGCTGGCACGTGGGTTGGCTTCTATCACAAATACATTACCATCCTTAATGGCAAACTGAATATTGATCAACCCTTTGATCTGTAATGTTCGTGCAATTTTTTCGGCGTATTCTTTCATTGTTTCCACCACCAGTGGTGTCAGGTTGAATTGCGGCAACACGGCATTACTATCACCACTATGGA
Organism: Ferruginibacter profundus; assembly: GCF_054783275.1. NCBI lineage: Bacteria > Pseudomonadati > Bacteroidota > Chitinophagia > Chitinophagales > Chitinophagaceae > Ferruginibacter > Ferruginibacter profundus. The sequence continues at coordinate 1,861,625 of NZ_BAAGQW010000002.1, forward strand.
TACCCGCTGGTTCAATATGCTCCATCACTCCCATCACATGAAAATCGGTACCGTCAAAAATGGCATCAATTTCAGCCTCCTGGCAACGGTCTAAAAAGTGGTCGATTAATATTTTATTACCGGGCAGGTGTTTGATCAGGCTTAAGATACCTTTTTCCAGTTCCTCATCATTCAGTACAATACGCATGCGCTGGCCGCCAATTACATAACTGGGGCGGATGAGCACCGGGTAACCCACTTCTTTCGCTACTTCAATGGCCTCATCAGTATTGTAAGCCGTACCATATTTAGGATAAGGAATGCCCAGTTCTTTAAGTGTATCACTAAAGCGGCCGCGGTCTTCGGCAATATCCATGCTGTTGAAAGAGGTACCGACTATTGTAATCCCTTTTTCGTGTAATTTTTTCGCCAGCTTCAAAGCGGTCTGCCCGCCCAGCTGTACAATCACACCATAAGGTTGTTCGTGTTCAATGATTTCCCATAAGTGCTCCCAGAAAACGGGTTCAAAATATAATTTGTCGGCAATGTCAAAATCTGTAGAAACTGTTTCAGGATTACAATTCACCATAATGGCTTCAAAGCCGGCTTCCTTTACTGCCAGTAACCCGTGTACGCAGCAATAATCAAATTCAATTCCCTGGCCAATACGGTTAGGTCCACTGCCCAGTACAATTATTTTTTTCTTTGCCGATAATTTACTTTCGTTACTGACCAGGGTAGTTTCACCTGCAGGTTTATTTTCAAAAGTAGAATAGAAGTAAGGTGTCTTTGCTTCAAACTCCGCGGCGCAGGTATCCACCATTTTAAACACCCGGGTAAGCCCCATTGTTTTTCTTCTTTCGTAGATCAGTTCTGCATTTTCTTCTTTCATTATGCGGATGATCTGTTCATCGCTAAAGCCTAAAAATTTAGCTTCGGTCAACACTTCATCCGGCAAGGTTTTAAGGTCGTATTTTGCAATTTCCTTTTCGCAGTCGCATATCTTTTGTATCTGGTAAATAAACCAGCGGTCAATCTTGGTGCTTTCGCAAATACGTTTGATGCTGGCACCCGCCATCAGCGCATCTTTAATACGGAATATCCTGTCCCACTTCGGTATTTTAATATATTCCAGCAACTCATCGGCATGCATTAAGCTCTTGCCATAATAACCCAGGCCCACCGATTCATTCTCCAGGCTCTGACAAGCTTTTTGCACCGCTTCGGCAAAACTTCTGCCAATGCCCATTACTTCTCCCACCGATTTCATCTGAAAACCTAAGGTATCATCGGCACCTTTGAATTTATCAAAATTCCAGCGGGGTATTTTAACGATCACATAATCCTGTACCGGCTCAAAATAGGCAGAGGTAGATTGGGTGATCTGGTTTTTTAATTCATCTAAATTATAGCCAACTGCAAGCTTTGCTGCAATTTTGGCAATGGGGTAACCGGTGGCTTTACTGGCCAGTGCAGAAGAACGGCTTACCCTGGGGTTAATTTCCACCACTATAATTTCTTCTGTTTGCGGATTAAGTGCAAACTGCACATTACAGCCGCCGGCAAAATTGCCTAATGCCCTCATCATGCGGATGGCAGTATTACGCATCAGCTGAAATGCAGTATCACTCAGCGTCATAGCGGGTGCAACGGTAATAGAGTCGCCGGTATGCACACCCATGGGATCAAAATTTTCCACCGTACAAATGATGGCCACATTATCAGCTGCATCTCTTAATAATTCCAGTTCAAATTCTTTCCAGCCCAATACAGCCTGTTCCACCAGTACCTCATGCATGGGGCTTGCAGTTAAGGCCCTGTTCAGCGCTTCGTCTAATTCTTCTTTCTTAAATACAATACCACCACCGGTTCCACCCAGGGTAAAGGAGGGACGCAATACTAATGGAAAGCCTATTTCCTGTGCAAATTCTTTTCCTTCTAAAAAGGAGTTGGCAATTTTTGCAGGACAAACCGGTATTCCCATTTCAATCATCCAAAGGCGGAATTTTTCCCTGTCTTCGGCTTTATCAATGGCCTTTATATCTACTCCAACCAGTCTTACATTATGTTTTTCCCAGATGCCCAGCTCATCTACTTCCTTACAAAGGTTTAATGCGGTTTGTCCGCCCATGGTTGGTAAAACAGCATCAATATCATTTTCTTCCAGTATCTGTTCAATACTTTCTACAGTTAGCGGCAACAGGTACACTTTGTCTGCCATCATGGGGTCCGTCATAATTGTAGCCGGGTTGCTGTTGATCAGGAACACTTTGATCCCTTCTTCTCTCAGGCTTCGGGCAGCCTGGGTACCGCTATAATCAAATTCGCAGGCCTGGCCAATAATGATGGGGCCACTGCCGATAATTAGTACTGATGTAATGGAAATGTCTTTTGGCATATGTAGTTTGCCTTGTAAAGGCGTGCAAAAGTAATTGTAAATGGGGGAAATAAAAAAACTGTGCATAATATGCACAGTTTTTTTATGGGAACGTTTGCATAGATGTTGCTGTAAGAACACTCCTGAAGCATATCCCTACGCAGGGCTGTTCCTATGAAGGATTTGATGCGGTACCGTCTTTCTTCCCAAAAAGATCGCTCATTAATTTTTCTGCATCGCCTAAATGTTCTTTAAATGCTGCTGCCCCTTTGGTTTTCAGCTCTTCAAAATAATCTTTTGCTTTATCTGCAAAGCCTTCGGCCTCAGTTTTTAGCTTATTGGCCTTGTCTTTAAGATCGCCGGCAAGTTTCTCTTTTTCTTCCGGTGTCATGCTCATATATTTAGCTGCTGCCAATGCCGCAGCTGCACCGAGCAAAAAAGTAGCCATATGTTTTGAATTGACACTCATGATAAATGTTTTTTAATATTGATTTAAAATTAGATTTGCACTATAATTGAAGATATGAATTTATACAGATCAGTTGCATTGGTATTGTTATGTGTGGTATCCGTTTCTGTGCAGGCACAATCCTTCCCCGCTAAAAATTATCCGCAGCATTATTTTGAGTGGCCCGTGGTGATTGCCACAAAGGGCATTGTGGCCAATTTTGGTGAGCTAAGGCCCAATCATTATCACATGGGATTAGATTGCCGAACAGACCAGAAACAAAACCTGCAGGTGGTTGCCGCAGCGGATGGCTATATTGCCAAAGTAAAAATTGAACCCTTTGGTTTTGGCCGTGCTATTTATATCAATCACCCCAATGGCCTCACTACGCTATATGCCCATTTAAATAATTTTAATCCGGAGCTGGAAAAATATGTAACGGAACAACAGTACCGGTTAAAAAGCTGGAAAGTTTTTTTAGATATCCCTGCCGGTTTATTTCCTGTAAAAAAAGGCAGTTTTATTGCATACAGCGGAAGCACCGGCGGATCGCAGGGCCCACATGTACATTTTGAAATACGGGATACTAAAACTGATAAAGTATTAAACCCTTCTTTATTCGGCTTTCCGCTGCCCGACAATGTAGCGCCCGATATTGTTCGTTTAGCCGTGTACGACAGGCGTATCAGTACTTACGAACAAACAGCAAAAATGTATGCCGTTAAAAAACTAAAAGGCATTTATACTGTATCTCCGGCTTTAATGATCACCAGCACTGATAAGTTAAGTTTTGGCATTGGCGCATTTGACAGGTATAATGCTTCCAACAACCGCAATGGTATCTACGAAGCGATGCTGTATGACAATGAAACCCCGGTAAGTGGTTTCCAGATCGATAATATCAGTTATGATGAAACCAGGTACCTGAATGCACATATTGATTACAGGTTAAGAAGCAGTGGTGGCCCGTTTATAGAACACCTGGCAAGATTGCCTGGTTATAACAACAGCATCTACAAAACCTTTAACAGCGATGGCCTGGTATCATTGGAAGACGATAGTATTCATAATATAAAGATCGTGGTTAAAGATGCTTTCGGCAATACTTCCACACTGCAATTCCAGGTAAGGCGTGGTCCCGGCTTTATGCCCCTGGCAAAAGAAAATAGCACTCCTTTTGCAACAAAATTCATCCCGTCATTTATCAATCTTTTCGAAAACAGCAGCATCAGTTTTTATTTGCCCGAGAATGCCTTGTACGATACCATACATTTTCTGTACAAAGAAATACCTGCACCCGGCGGGTATACTATTTACCAGCTGCATAATACCAGCGTGCCGGTACACAGTTATTTTCCTGTAAAAATAAAAGCCACGTCGTCTTTACCCGGTAAAATGGTGATGCACCGCTTTGTAAACAATAAACATGATTATGTAAAGGCAGAATATGAAAATGGCTGGTACAAAGCCAGCTTCAGGGAGTTTGGTAATTTTCAACTAATGGAGGATACCATACCTCCTTCAATATCCCCGGTTGGTTTTAAAGAGGGGATGAATTGCAGTAAACTATCCGCTATAAAATTTGTTGTATCGGATAATACAGAAGAAATAGAAAATTTTACGGCAACATTAGATGGCAACTGGTTACGTTTCAGCAACGATAAAGGCAGAACATTTGTTTATCTTTTTGATGATAGATGCCAGCCGGGTGAGCATGAATTAAAAATTGCTGCAACAGACCAGGTGGGAAATGTAACAGAAAAAATATATCATTTTACAAGATAGTTAACCGATAAACCAATTAACAAAATAGAGATGACATCAGTAACAGAAGGTCAGAAAGCACCCGCTTTTAAAGGCAAAGACCAGGATGGCAACACCGTTTCGCTGGCAGATTACAAAGGCAAAAAAGTAGTCCTGTATTTTTATCCCGAAGATGATACACCAACCTGCACTGTACAGGCCTGCAACCTCAGAGATAATTTTGGGTTGCTTAAAAAGAAGGGCATCGTGGTCTTAGGCGTTAGCCCCGATGAAGAAAAAAAACATAAAAAATTTGAAACAAAATATAAGCTGCCCTTTACTTTAATTGCAGATGCCGATCATACTATTATTGACAAATACGGTGTATGGGGCGAAAAGCAAATGTATGGCAGAACTTATATGGGGTTACACCGCACCACCTTTTTAATTGACGAAAAAGGTATTGTAAAAAAAATATTTTTAAAGCCTAAAAGTAAGCAGCATACCGAAGAAATTTTAAATGCCTGGCAACTGCTGGAACAATAATTGCGTTTGATAAAGTGTAACCACTTTAAAATTCAATTATGAAAAAAACAATATTGCTTTCAGTACTCATTATTACCGGCATTGCTGCTTTTACAGCCTGCAGCAAAAGCAGCACCACAGCCAATGGCGGAGGAACCGGGGGTGGCGGCATAACATTCAGCTGCAATAATATTTCACCCAAATTTGCTGCAGATGTACAGCCCATACTCAATACCGTTTGTTCTATCAATAGTACCTGTCATGCAGGTGGCAGTGTAAATTCAGGCGGGCCGCTTACTACCTTTGCAGAAGTGAGTGCAAAAAAATCAAATATACGTGCACAAATACTTGCAGGTGTAATGCCGCAAAGTGGCACTATCACACAGGCACAGATCAATGCATTTATTTGCTGGATTGATGCTGGTGCCGCCAATAACTAAAATTTGCCTTGAACGATAGTAACTTCCGCATAAAAGAAAACTCATGGCTGGCTTATATAGCCGCAAAAAAATTACGCACCGCCAGTGTAGCTTTTGTACTGGGCAAAACCATTCATTTACACAATACTACAAAAGAAGAATTTTTGAGCCACCCCACCTGGCTAAAGCATGAGCTATGCCATGTGCAACAATTTAAGCAACATGGCTTTTTTATGTTTGTAATAAAATACCTTTACGAAAGTATAAAAGTGGGTTACTACAATAATAAGTACGAAGTGGAAGCCAGGGAAGCCGAAAACAAGTAACTGCTTTTTGTAAATTTCAATCGTGTATGTTGCAAAAAGCTATTGCAAAAAAGATAGTGGTATTTTCAATAGGTATTCTGCTTTGGAATAATGTATTGGCACAACAGCCAACTGCCGTAGCGCAGGCATACCGTTCGTTTGTAGCACCCGGCAATAACAACAGAAACAATACATACTTTCTCCTGTGCTCTTCCCCAAAAGTAATTGCAGGTTTTTTACAACAAGGTAAACTGTCTGTTGCTAGGCAATTAAATGATACGGCTTTTATTATTAAAGTCATCGACAAAAGTATCTTGCCTTTTTTTAAGCAGATTTATCCTGCCAATACTACCTGGAAACTTTCGCCGTCATTGTCACCTAAAGAAAAATATGCCTGGCCATTAACTGCATTAATTACGGTTACTGATGAAACCAGATTCATCAACTGGGCAGGGGCAAATAAAATTGCAGTCACTGTAACCAGCGCAAAAAATAATTTTATACTCGATGTAAAAAATCAGAGTGTTTTTGAAGAGTTGTTGCAGCAGGAGGAAGTAAATTTTATATCTGGTTACTGCAGGCATCCAAAAGAAGAATTACAGATCAACAACCTGGATCTAAGCATCAATAAAATTAATGTATTGCATAGCAAAATGCCTTTATTGAATGGCAATGGTCTTGTAGTTTCTATAAAAGAAAACAGGCCGGATACCACTGATATTGACCTTGCCGGCAGGTATATTACCAATTCATTAGCGGCTTCTGCAGTTAATGCACATGCTACCATTATGGCTACAATGGCTGCCGGTGCCGGCAACAGTTATTATTTAGGGCAGGGTGTAGCGTGGGCAGCTGCAATTACTTCTTCCAATTTCAGTAATTTATTACCTGATGGCGATCTGAATTATATCCAGCATAATATCACCGTTCAAAACCATTCGTATGGTGTAGGCGTAGAGAATTTTTATGGAGCCGATGCTGCTGCCTATGATGCCAGTGCATTGGCCAATGATAAATTGCTATTCGTTTTTTCTGCCGGTAATTCCGGAGCTATCACTCCTGCAACCGGTAATTATACAGGCATTGCAGGTGTGGCCAATCTTACCGGAAGTTTTAAAATGGCAAAAAATATTATTACTGTTGGTGCAGTAGATTCTTTTAATACCGTTGTTGGCCCCAGCTCTAAAGGCCCTGCTTATGATGGCAGAATAAAACCCGAAATGGTAGCTTATGGAGAAGATGGCAGTTCCGGCGCTGCAGCACTCGTTTCGGGTACAGCTATTGTTTTACAACAGGCATATAAAAACAATACAGGCAATCTCCCTTCATCAGCATTGGTAAAAGCAGTTTTACTAAACAGTTGTGATGATGTTGCAGCCGGTGGAATAGATTTTACCTCGGGCTTTGGCAGCTTAAATGCTTACAAAGCGGCCGCAGGAATGGCAGCGCAAAAATATTTTACCGGTACTGTTGCCAATAGTGGTACACAATCATTCACTCTTACTATTCCGCCTAACCTGGGTGAGGCAAAATTTACCCTGGTGTGGAATGATGTGGCTGCAGCTCCCAATGCGTTTAAAGCAATAAAAAATGATCTTGATCTGCAGGTACAGTCCGTAGCTACTTCACAAATATGGTTGCCATGGGTGCTTAATAGTTTTCCGCACAAAGATTCATTACAATTGTTACCTGTAAGAAAACGTGACAGCCTGAATACTATTGAACAAATCACCATTGATAATCCAACCGCCGGTAATTACAATATCAGCGTAAAAGGTTTTGATGTTAGCAGTACCACACAACCCTTTGCTATTGCTTACCAGTTTGATACCGCCAACGTTTTTAACTGGGTCTTCCCCACTGCTACCGATAATATTTTTCCTGCTGTCAGTAATCTTATCCGCTGGAATGCTTCTTTTGGCACAAGTGCAGCAAGTGTGGAGTACAGCATTAATAATGGCACAAGCTGGCAGTTAATTCCGGGTACTATCAATCTAAACAATAATTATTTTCGCTGGACAGCACCGGATACCAATGCCCTTGCTTTATTAAGAATGACCATCGGCAGCCAGCAATTTGTAAGCGACCCTTTCACCATCAGCGCTAAGCCAGGTTTAGGTATTGGCTTTAATTGTGCCGATTCTGCATTGTTATACTGGAATAAAAACAAAGGCATTACTGATTACCAACTGTATGGCATGGGCGCAAAATATCTGCAGCCACTTTTTATAATTAAAGACACACAATTTGTTTTTAACAAAGCTGCTTTACCCTATCTCAATTTTGCAGTAGCGCCTGTCATTAAAAATCCGGTCGCCGGTGTAAAGAGTTATGCCACCAATTATAGTACACAAGGTGTTGATTGTTACATCAGGAATTTACTTGCCGATTTAGTAACGAACAATGCTGTTATCAAACTGGATATCGGCACCACATATCTTATCAAAAAAATTGTTTTCGAAAAATTAAGCGGAAGTACCTACAACAGTTTTTTTGAAACTTCCATCATTAACGGCTTAAGCTATACTATTACGGATACCCATTTACAAAAAGGCGTAAATACCTACAGGGTTGCCGTTTATTTAAGCAACGGTAAAATCATTTACAGTGATGCTGTAAGTGTGGTATATTTTACAGGTACAGATATGTTGGTATACCCCAACCCCGTGTTGCAAAATAATACTGTTACTATGCAACTCAAATTACTGAACAACCAAACGGTATCCATCTTTGACCTGTCTGGCAGAAAAGTTTTTCAACAAAAATTAACCACTACCGATTTTTCTTTTAAAGCAGACTTTGCCAAAGGGCTTTATATTATTGCCGTTACCGATCCGGAAAATAATACGAAGCAATTTTATAAGATCATCATTCAGTAATTCTAATCGCCGGGCTGCTTTCTTTTTTAACCATTTTGTTTATTGAGGGGTTTATAAAAAGTTAGTATTGATTATACAAAACCGGCAACGCCTGCAATTTGCAACTTTGTAGCAATAATAATTTTAACATTTTCATAACCCTTTCGTAATTTTTGATTGAAATTATTTTTCACACTAAAAACTTAAACGATGATTAAAAAAATCCTTGTATTCTCATTGATCACAGCTTCGCTGTACTCCTGTAAAAAAACGGCCAATACCGAAACAACTGCAGATCCGATCTCTGCCGAGGTAAAAGCAAAAATCACCAATCTTGGTTTCTCTGCTGCCAATGTTCAAAAAACAGATGATGGCTACCTGGTAGAAGGAGATATTGAATTAACAGATGAATTATTGAACAGCACACCCAATCAAACACTTTTGCGTATTGCAGGTAACGAACAATACCGCACCACCAATTTAGTAACCGGACTGCCACGTGTAATTAAAATTAATGTAAGCAATTTAGGCACTGCATTCATTCAGGGTACCGACCTTGCTATTGCACGCTATAACGCATTAGGTTTAAAAATGACTTTTCAACGCGTTACTTCCGGCGCATCTAATATTACAATTAAAGGCTTTAACCAGGGACCAAGTGGTGGATACATTACCTTAGGTTCATCAGGCTTTCCTACAAGTAATGGCAACCCTTATGGCACCATTAAAATGAACACTAACCAGTATGCATACGGCACCAATCCCGATGTAAACTATGTAGGCAGTGTTATACAACATGAACTGGGTCATTGCATCGGTATGCGCCATACCGACTACTACGACAGAAGTTACAGCTGCGGCGGTGCTGCAACAAATGAAGGTGCATCTAATATTGGTGCTATCTTAATTCCGGGTACTCCATCAACTGCTAATGCAGGGTCGTGGATGCTGGCTTGTTCTAATGGTGGCGACCGCACATTTAACAGTAACGATATCATCGGCCTGAATTATTTATATAAATAAGCCGGGGAACTTATATAAAAAATGCCCCCCAACAAGTTGGGGGGCATTTTTTATACTCATGACTTTTACTGGTTAAATCACCCATTCTACTTCGCCAAAATCAAATTGCCTTTCCATTGTATCTGCAGTAAGTAATTGCCCTTGTTCTGTAACACCCTTAATTGTTGTTTGAAATACCGCACTGGCTTTTTTCAGTTTTACCACTGTATTCATTTTGTACAAATGCCTGTTGTAGTCTTTCTTTACTTTATCAGCAGTGGTTACCGTAATGGTTTCCATTCGTTTCATCACCATTTCATATAATTCTTCTGCCAGCACCATCACATCGTACTCTTTATTAGTAATTTGTTGCAAAGAAACCGGGTTGGGCAGCGACTTATGAAAGCGTTTTTGATTAACATTAATGCCAATACCTACTACCGCCCATTTCCAGCCTGCCCCCTTAAAAACCGTCTCAATCAAAATCCCTCCTGCCTTTCTGTCACGCCAATAAAGATCGTTGGGCCATTTTATAGCGGTTTCTTTTCCGGCATATTTTTTTAAAAAGTCATTTGCCGCCAGTGCAATAAGCATACTCAGGTAAAATTGCTGGTCGGTTCTTAGCTTGTCGGTCTTTAAAATAAGGCTCATAGCTATGCTTTCACCGGCATGCGTTTGCCAGCTTTTTCCTCTTTGCCCCTTGCCTGCGGTTTGTTCTTTTGCTGCAACGGCCATTCCGTGCTTTGCCATTCCTTCACGAACCATTGCCATGGCATAATTGTTGGTACTATCCACACTGTCAAGAATTTTAAAAAAACTGGCGCTTTGTATACTCATATCAAATGGTAAAGAAGTGTTACTTTTGTCATTAATTGCAAGCTACATGCTACTTGGTAAATAACAAAAGTTTAATATTGGCGTTATTTCAGTAAAAATGCAGCGATAAATAAAAAAATATAATTTCAATTTGAACAATCTTAACGTTTTAAATACCCGGAAAAAAAGCAGTGTAACCAGGCTTACCCGTAACAGCAAAATTTTCAAAACCATTATTAAAGCCATACAGGACAAAAAAGGCGAAAACATCATCAGTCTCGATCTTCGTAAGATACCAGAGGCCGTTGCTGATTTTTTTATTATTTGCCAGGCTAACAGCAATACGCAAATAAAAGCTATTGCCGATTTTGTGGAAGAAGAAGTAAAAGACAAGTGTGGCGAACTGGCCTATAAGCACGAAGGCAGGCAGGCTCAGCAATGGATACTGATCGACTATGTTGATATCGTAGTACACATAATGCTGCCCGAACCCAGGAAGTTTTACCAGCTGGAAGAAATGTGGAGCGATGCTGCAGGAATGGAGCATAATGATTAATACCCCGAAAATATTTTTTAGCTTTAGTTAAAATAATAACCAACCCCATTCGTCTTTAGCTTAAGTAAACAAACTATAAGTTGTAAGCACTTAATAAATAATGGCAATAAATATGAATCAGCAAAATAGTAATAAAAAAACCACTCCAGATAATATTCCGCCTACGGGGGAGGATCCTAAAAAGAAAAATCGTTTTAATATCTATTGGATATACGGCATTATTTTTATAGGCATTGTAGCGTATAATATGGTTCGTGGTGTGGGCTCTGCCGGCGTGGAAACTGACCAGCAGAAGTTTTATGAAATGGTAAAACATGGCGATGTTGAAAAAATAAAAACCATCCGTAATACCAAAAGAGTAAGGATATTTCTTTATAAAGACAGCCTAAACAATAAAGCAGCTTATTATAAAGCACTTTTAAACGATAAAGAGAACCCTAAAAAATACGAGGACGCTGTAAAATCCAATCCTCCGCAGTTATACTTTAGTATTAAAGATGTACTGTCTTTTTCAAATGAATTGAGTGATTTTTATGCCAAGAATCCGCAGCTAAAAGAAATTGCTGACGTACCCGATGACGAAGGTGAATTATTCGGACAGGTGATCAGTACATTGTTACCTATCTTATTGATTGGTTTATTGTTTGTATTAATGATGCGTAAAGTAGGCGGGCCAGGCGGTGGCGGCGGACCAGGCGGCATTTTTAATATCGGAAAATCCAAAGCCACTTTATTTGAAAAAGGCACCAGGGTTAATATCAACTTTAATGATGTAGCCGGTTTGGATGAAGCCAAAGTGGAAGTGATGGAGATCGTTGACTTCTTAAAAAATCCTAAAAAATATACCGCCCTTGGTGGTAAAATTCCTAAAGGTGCTTTATTAGTGGGCCCTCCGGGTACCGGTAAAACCTTACTGGCAAAAGCTGTTGCCGGAGAAGCGCAGGTGCCTTTCTTTAGCCTTAGTGGTAGCGATTTTGTAGAGATGTTTGTAGGTGTTGGTGCAAGCCGTGTAAGAGATCTGTTTAAGCAGGCCAGGGAAAAAGCTCCATGTATCATCTTTATTGATGAAATTGATGCCATAGGCCGTGCAAGGGGAAAAAATGTGATGATGAGCAATGATGAAAGAGAAAACACTTTGAACCAGTTGCTGGTGGAAATGGATGGATTTGGTACTGATTTAGGTATTATCATACTTGCAGCAACCAACAGGCCCGATGTACTGGACAGTGCGTTGTTGCGTCCCGGCAGGTTCGACAGGCAGATCACTATCGACAGGCCTGATCTTGTAGGAAGGGAAGCGATCTTTAAAGTGCATTTGCAGCCAATAAAAATTTCTCAAACCTTAGACATTCATAAACTGGCCGAACAAACACCGGGCTTTGCAGGTGCTGATATTGCCAACGTATGTAATGAAGCAGCTTTAATTGCTGCAAGAAAGAATAAAGAGGCGGTTGATATGAGCGATTTCCAGGATGCTATTGACAGGGTGATTGGCGGGCTGGAAAAAAAGAATAAGATCATTTCTCCGGAAGAAAAAGAAATTATTGCCTACCACGAAGCCGGCCACGCTATTTGCGGCTGGTACCTGGAGCATGCTTATCCTTTATTGAAAGTAACCGTTGTACCAAGGGGATCTGCAGCTTTAGGCTATGCACAGTACACACCCAAAGAACAATATTTATACAATACCGATCAGTTAATGGATCAGATATGTATGACGTTGGGTGGCAGGGCAAGTGAAGATATTTTCTTTGGTAAAATAAGCACCGGAGCAAGTAATGATCTGCAACAGATCACCAAGATTGCCTACAGTATGGTTACAGTATATGGTATGAATGATAAGATTGGTAATATCAGTTTCTACGATCCTGCACAGGAAAATTACTTTACCAAACCTTACAGTGAGGAAACCGGTAAAATGATTGACCAGGAAGTACGTAAACTGATTGATGAAGCGTACGTAAAAACCAAAGCTTTATTAACCGAGAAAAAAGGTGATGTAGAAAAACTGGCAAAGGAATTGTTGAAAAAAGAAGTTTTATTTAAGAGTGATGTGGAAGCTTTGATTGGTAAAAGGCCATTTGAAGAAAAGAAAGCATTGGATGTAAAAGAAGAAGATGTGGTTTCAGAAACACCACCCACTACAATACCTGAAGAATTAAAAAATCCGCCGCAAATTTAAGAGCAATGGGAGTAAGTCCGGCAAAAGAAAATATTTTAAAACGCATAAGGCAGGCGCTGAGTAATCCGGCGCCTTTGCCGTTTCCGCTAAGTGAAGGTAATGCCTCTATTTTTCATCCTGCCCCCGATGACCTGGAAGTAGTGTTTGCTGAAGAATTTGTAAACCTGCAGGGCAGGTTTGCTTTTTGTACCGATGAAAAAGACATGGTGCAGCAAATACAAAAACTGGTGGCAGAAAAACAATGGACAAAAGTTTATTGTAACGAGGATAAATGGAACGATAGTTTTAGTAATACTATCAGCCTGCCTACCTGCGATGTGTCTATCACCGGTTGCGAATTTTTAGTAGCCCGTACCGGTACAATAGTAATGAGTGCTGCACAGCAAAGCGGCCGCACAGTAAGTGTGTACGCTCCCGTTCATATCTGTATTGCCTACACCAATCAACTGGTGTACGATATTAAAGATGCTTTGCAGGTAATGAAGGAAAAATACGCCGGCAATATTCCATCACTTATCACTTTTGCAAGCGGCCCCAGCCGTACTGCCGACATTGAAAAAACATTGGTTACAGGCGTACACGGGCCTAAAGAAGTGTACTGCTTTTTGGTAGAAGCATAATTCCTTTTTTACATTTACCTTTACGATAAGATGAATAACGAAACTTATCAATTGTTTGTATATGGCTCTCTCCGCAGCGGATTTCAGCATGCAGCCTATCAATATATTGCCAGGTATTTTCATTTAATTGGCAACGCAAAAGTAAATGGCAAATTATATGATAAGGGCGAGTATCCTGTAGCTGTACCCACCACTGAAGAAAAATTTATTGTAGGGGAATTATATGCCATAACGAACCCTTCCGAATTTTCATACGCTATCGGCCAGTTAGATGATTACGAAGGACTGTATGCCGAAGCAGGTGAAACACCATTATTTAAAAGAGAAACTGTAATGGTGTATTGCAACAATCAGCAATATACCGCATGGATATACTGGTTTAATGGCAATGTTGATGGCCTTCCTGAAATTGCAACCGGCGATGTTTTATTATACTTGCAGCAGCAAAACAAATTGTAAGCGTAATGGACATTCCCTCTCACAAAAAAATTTACTTCCTCTCCGATTTTCATCTCGGTGCACCCAATGCTGAAGCCAGTTTGGTAAGAGAAAAAAAAATCATCCGGTTTTTGGATGACATAAAAAAAGACGCCGCTGTAATTTTTATTGTAGGTGACCTTTTTGATTTCTGGTACGAATATAAATCTGTTGTACCCAAAGGATATGTAAGAATTTTAGGCAAGCTGGCCGAAATTACTGACAGCGGTATTCCCATGCATTTTTTTGTAGGCAATCATGATATGTGGATGAGGGATTATTTTCAGAAAGAGCTGAACATACCAGTGTATTACGAACCTGTGCCCTTCGAATTTAATGGCAAAAAAATTTTAGTTGGCCACGGCGATGGGCTGGGCCCCGGCGATCACGGTTATAAGTTCATAAAAAAAATATTCCGCAATAAAATATGCCAATGGCTGTTTGGTATTTTACCGCCGGCTGTGGGTATAGGCGTTGCCAATTATTTCAGTCGTAAAAGCAGGGCACAAACCGGGCAAACTGACGAAATATTTTTAGGAGAAGACAAAGAATGGCTGATCATTTATTGTAAAGAAGTATTGCAAAAACAGCATTACGATTATTTTATTTTTGGCCACCGTCATTTGCCCATCAACTTTAACTTACCGCAGGGCAGCCTTTATATTAACCTGGGCGACTGGATAAAATATGATAGTTATGCCGTGTTTGATGGCACGAATCTTGACCTGAAGTATTACAATAAATGAAAAGAGTAAAATTAATATTAATCCTGCTGTGCTGTTGTATTGCCGGGGCAACATACGCTCAAAGCGACACCTCTTTTATATTTATAAAAAATATCAAAGGCGATTTTGCTGACTTTAATGTAGATAACCTGGATAATATTTATCTCATTACCGCCACCAATCAGTTAAAAAAGATCAACGGTAATGGCGACTCTGCCGGAGTTTTTAATGATGTAAAACGCTATGGCAATGTTTCGTCTATTGACGTTACCAATCCTTTAAAAATATTACTCTACTATAAAAATTATACCACAGTGGTGGTGTTAGACAGGTTTCTGAATATCCGCAACACCATCAACTTCCGTAAAAAAAATATTTTCTCCGTACAAAGCATTACAACGTCTTACGATAACAATATCTGGTTTTTTGACGACCAGGATTTTAAACTGAAGAAGATAGATGAAGAAGGCAAATCATTGCAGGAAACCACCGACTTCCGGATGCTTTTTGATTCGGTACCTTCGCCAATACAAATAACCGACAAAGAAAATTTCGTATACCTCTACGATCCCGAAAAAGGGTTTTATATTTTCGACTATTATGGTTCTTTTAAAAACCGGTTACCTTTTTTAAACTGGACCAGTGTAGCGGTATCTGAAAAAAATATGTACGGTTTCAGCAACAATAAATTATTCAGCTACGAATTAAATTCTCTTACTTTAAAAGAATACAAGCTCCCTGCTGTTTTCGGAAAATACAATGCCATAAAAGCAATTAATGGAAAAGTGTATGTATTGAAAGATGACGGCATTTATATTTACCAGGTGAAGTCGTGAGACCCGAGTGCTGAGCCGTGTGTAAGCGAATGCAAGTGGCAACTATCTTACGCTTACTCACGCCTGACGATTCACGTCTCACGTCTTTGTTGTAATTTTATTCCATGGATTTTTTAGACCAGGTTATTTTAGATAATACCATTAAAAGTTACTGCATTGTAGGTGGCACTATTTTGCTCATACTTTTTTTAAAACGGTATTTCTCCCGTTATATCGCTGCAGTATTGTTCCGGCTATTCCACCGTATCTGGAAGAATGTTGCCAAACAAAATTTTATTGACCTGGTGGTAGAACCACTGGAATGGTTTCTCCTCATCATTATTGCGGTATTCGCTATTGACAAATTAAATTTTCCTGTTGCCTGGCAATATAAAATTTACGGGCATGCTATAGATGATATTTTAACCCGGCTGGGCATTGGCATCATCATTGTTTCCTTTACCTGGTTTATGCTAAGGGTAATTGATTTTATTGCACTGGTGCTGGAACACAATGCTGCCATCACTGCAGATAAAACAGACGATCAGCTGGTAATTTTTTTCAGGGATTTTTTAAAAGTGGTTATAGGCATCATAGGTTTACTGATGTTGATAAAAGCCTGCTTTAACCAACCGATTGGTAACCTGTTAACCAGCCTGAGTATTGTTGGTGCTGCAGTTGCTTTGGCCGCAAAAGAAAGCCTGGAAAATTTAATCGCTTCCTTCATCATCTTCTTTGATAAACCTTTTACCGCAGGTGATACTTTAAAAGCCAATAATGTAACCGGTACAGTAGAAAAAATTGGCTTACGCAGTACCCGTATCCGTACAGGAGACAAAACATTGGTTACTGTACCCAATAAATTAATGGTAGATAGCGTGGTAGATAACTGGAGCATGCGTACACACCGCCGTGCAGAAATAAAACTGGAACTGGCTTCAAATACACCGTCTGCTTTATTGCAAACCATTATAAAAACTATTAAGGAAAAACTGGCTGCAGATACCTCATCCATTACCAGCTACTCTGTTCATCTTACCGATGTAAACAAAACCGGCAACACCATTAAGGCAGAGTATTTTACACATCCTGTTACCATGGATGATTTTACTGTACTGAAAGAGGAGTATTATTTTTTTATTAAGCATATGCTGGAAGAAAATAAAGTGGCAATGAGTACTACCAGTGCAATTGATGATCTTTTAGCAAGGCCTGCAACAACATCAGAATAATTATACAATACCCTGCCACTTATCCAGCTCTTCTTTTTCAGCAAGTTCCTTTTTCTTCAGTTGCTGTTGAATATCTCCTGTAAGAAGTAATATTACAATTACAGCCAGGTACAACAAAAATATCAGCACCACCAGGGAAAAAGTGAGTGATAATATCATAAATACTTCCAGCAGGTATATTAATATAGCGCCTGTAAAAAGTAACGGCAATGCTGTAACCGACTTTAGCATCAGGTAAATAAAACCTGTGATGCATACCACATATACCCCTATAGCTGCAAAGGTTACCCAATGAGGGATCATAAAATACAGGTGCTGAATTAAACAGGCCACAGAGATCAATACGCCAAATAAACCTGCGTTTTCACAAAAGCTTTCATGCTGCTTTTTAAGATGATCCATATACTTTATTATTTGTTAAGGATATCAGCTAATTCTTTATCCCATTTACCGGTGCTGCCATACTCTACCACACGGCCAATTTCTTTACCCTCTTTCATTACAATAATGGTAGGCACATTAATTATATTGAAGGCGTCTGCAATGCCGGCTAAAGATTTTTTTTCTCTGTTAACACCAAAAAAAGTGATCTTGCTATCAGGCACTCCGCTCATTTCCTGCAACTTAAAAAATTTGGGTAAAATAAACTGGGTATCCTCACACCAGGTGCCACCAAATAAAACAAATTGCACTTTGCTTTTTGCTTTTTCAAATGCTGATAGCGTTGCCGTATCGGGCCTGTAACTGGCTGCACTGCTATTGTACCAATTATAACTACTGTCGTTTTGAACAAGGTATTTATTGATAATACCCCGCAGTATATGTTGCTCCGGGTGTTTCTCATCTTTTAAAATTTCGTATTGCGCCTGGCTGAAAGCGTTTATACTAAGGATACTGCAAAATAAAAATGCGGTTAAAAATTTCATTCCGTTATAGTTGATTGATGGAAAAATGCTGTGAGCTAAGGTTACAGGTTCGCTTTTAATTCATTTAAAAAGCTTTTTAATTTTTTCAGCGATTCTATCATGACAAATTTTTCATCTGCCTTTTTATTATTTTTTAAAAAATCTTTGGCACCTTCAATGGTATATTTTCTTTCTCTTAACAAATGGTAGATCAGTTTTAAATTCTTCACATCTTCCGGCCTGAACAACCTGTCGCCCTTACCATTTTTTTTAGGTTTTAAAATATCAAATTCATTTTCCCAAAAACGCACCAGGCTTTGGTTTACTTTAAACATATCAGCTACCGTGCCAATAGAGTAATACATTTTTTCAAACAATACCTCATCTTCCGGCACTTCAATCAGATCCGCTCCTGCATCCATATCTTTCAAACTCATGCGGCCACGGGTTTGCTTTTTATTGTGCTTTCGTGGTGGCTTTGCTGCAACGGTGGGTATTTCTGTAAGGTCAATGATCTCCGGTTCTTCTTCTGCCACTACATTTTCAGCAGCAACTATAATTTCTGTAGAATTAGTGGTATCCACCACCGGTTTTACCTCCGGCTCTTTTGCCGGCGGAATACTATCAAAATCAAAAGCTATTTGTTGTAAGCCCATATTTAAAATTAATCAAAACTTTTGGCACTTCCCGTAGCGGCAATTTTTAACAGCCTGTCGTATTGCTCTGCGTTAAGGTCGTTAAAGAAAAAGTAAACCGGGTCAACCGGCGAACCATTGATGTGTACTTCGTAATGACAATGCGGTCCGGTACTGGCACCGGTGCTGCCCACCCAGCCAATTACTTCACCACGTTTTACGTGCTGCCCGTCTCTTGCTTTTACCCGTACCATGTGCATATACACGGTCTCGTATCCATAGCCATGGTTTATGATCACATGATTTCCGGTACCGGTACCCGGGCCTGCAGTGGTAACCACACCATCGCCGGTAGCATAAATAGGTGTACCCTGCGGTGCAGTAAAATCGAGGCCATTGTGCATTTTGGCAATACCATAAATAGGATGGATACGCATACCAAATCCACTGGCTATCCTGGTTAATTCCTTATTGCTGACCGGTTGTATAGCTGGTATACTGGCTAATTTGTCGCCCTGGTTTTTTATCAGTTTATCAATTACATCGTAACTTCCAAACTGGTACGTAATACGTGCGGTAAGATTATCTAACGATTTGGCAATATCAGTACCCAACTCATCTTCATTATTTTTCAGGTTCACTTTTTCCAGTTCTTTGGTATGTTCAATCAACTTGGTCCGGGCACTGTCCGTTATCGGGGTGGCTTCAAAAATGGAACGGTACACCTCATTATCTCTCTTTTCCAGCTCGGCCATTTGCTGCTGCATGGTTTTAACCTTGCCATCCAATAAACTGTAATTATCTTTTAAGTTATCGTATTTCAGCTGCACCTCCCGGTCGGTTGCCTTGGGAAAGAATTTGGTATACAAACTAATGATGATAAGACAGCTAACTGCAAGCGCCGAAAGAAACCCAAATATCCGCAACAGTTTCACCCTCAATGGAGTAACCAGCTTCTCGTAACGAAGTGTATTGGTATTATAGAAATATTTTATTTTCTTCATGCTTGTCCTGAAAAAGGAAACGTTTCAGATAATTTTTTGTTGCTTTCCGTAAGCTTGAGTAACATGGTTAGCTTATGGCTTGTGGCTTGAAGCTGTTTTATTACCTTTGCAACCATTACATAAAAGTGTACAAATATAGCCCGTTACACAACAAAAATCAACCCAAATAAACAGATTGGCATATGATGACAAGTGCAGCAATACGACAACAGTTCCTTGATTTCTTTAAATCCAAAGGCCACATAATAGTGCCGTCGGCTCCCGTGGTGATTAAAAACGACCCTACATTATTATTTACCAATGCCGGTATGAACCAGTTTAAAGACTATTTCCTGGGTAATAAACCTGCCCCCAGCCCCAGGGTGGCCGATACACAAAAATGTTTACGGGTAAGTGGCAAGCACAACGACCTGGAAGAAGTGGGCGTAGACACCTACCACCATACCCTATTTGAAATGCTGGGCAACTGGAGTTTTGGCGATTATTTTAAAAAAGAAGCCATTGCATGGAGCTGGGAGCTGCTGACTGAAGTATACAAATTAGATAAAGACCGTTTATATGTGACCATTTTTGAAGGAGACGCCAAAGAAGGCCTGGCTAAAGATGAAGAAGCTTATACCGAATGGAAAAAAGTAATTGCCGAAGACCGCATTTTATTGGGTAATAAAAAAGATAATTTTTGGGAGATGGGTGATACCGGCCCCTGCGGACCCTGCACCGAGATACATGTGGATTGCAGAACAGACGAAGAAAGAAAAGCAGTGGATGGAAAAACATTGGTGAATAACGATCATCCGCAGGTAATTGAGATTTGGAATAATGTGTTTATGCAGTTTAACCGTAAAAAAGATGGCAGCCTTGAGCCATTGCCTGCACAGCATGTTGATACCGGAATGGGTTTTGAAAGATTAGTGAGAGTGATCCAGGGAAAACAAAGCAATTACGACACCGATGTTTTTACAGGCACTATTGCTGTAACAGAAAAAATAACGAATAAGAAATATGATTTCAGTGATAGCAAAGAAGCAATTGCATTTCGTGTAATTGCTGATCATATCCGAGCTATTTCTTTTACTATTGCTGATGGACAGTTACCCTCAAATACCGGCGCAGGTTATGTAATTCGTCGTATACTCCGCCGTGCTGTGCGTTACTATTATTCTTATTTAGATTATAAGCAACCATTGTTGCATCAGCTGCTGCCTGTAATTGCAACACAGTTTGAAAATGTTTTTCCCGAGTTGAATAAGCAATTGGATTTTGTAAGTAAGGTTATTAAAGAAGAAGAGGAAGCTTTTTTAAGAACACTTTCCAATGGTTTAAAAACTATTGACGAAGTGATGAAGCAATCTCAGCAAACAAAAACGATCAGTGGTGCTGCAGCATTTGAATTGCTGGACACTTTTGGCTTTCCTATTGATTTAACAAGATTAATTGCAGCTGAAAATAATTTAGCAGTTGATGAAGTTGGTTTTAATGCAGAAATGAACCAGCAAAAAAACCGTTCCCGTGCAGCCACTGCATTAGAAACACAGGACTGGGTTATTGTAAACGATATTGCAAGTTCCAAATTTGTTGGTTACGATAGTTTGGAAACAAAAAGCAAGGTGATCAAGTACAGAAAAGTAAGCGGCAAAGGAAAAGAACTATACCAGATCGTTTTAGATACCACGCCCTTCTATGCCGAAAGCGGCGGACAGGTTGGAGACAGTGGCACATTGACCATTGACCATTCACCATTCACCATAGTTGATACAAAAAAAGAAAATGACCTCATCATTCATTTTGCAGAAACCATTCCTGCTGATTTAAGCGGTGAAGTAATTGCAAAAGTTGATGCCAGTAGAAGAAAGAACATCACCGTTCACCACAGCGTTACGCACCTGATGCATGCCGCTTTACGCAATGTACTCGGCACACATGTTGCGCAAAAAGGAAGTTTGGTAAACGAAGAACATTTACGTTTCGACTTTAGTCACTTTGCAAAAATGACGGATGAAGAATTAAGTGCGGTAGAAAAACTGGTGAATGAAAAAATAAGGCAAAACATTCCTGTTGTAATTAAGGAAATGAAAAAAGATGAGGCTGTTGCTTTAGGAGCGATGGCTTTGTTTGGCGAAAAATATGGCGATGTGGTACGGGTGGTAATTATGGACGAAAAATATTCCATTGAACTATGCGGCGGTACACATGTTGGCAGTACCGGCGAACTGGGTTTGTTTAAAATAAAAAGTGAAGGTGCTGTAGCTGCAGGTGTAAGAAGAATTGAAGCTATTTGTGGTGTGGCGGCAGAAAATTATGTCACCAATTTATCTGCGGCAATCAGCGAAATCAGCGGGCTATTAAAAAATCCTAAAGACATCAGCAAGTCGATAGAAAATTTACAAATTGAAAATGCCGCCCTCAAAAAACATATCGAAGCTTTGGAGGCAAGGCAACTGGTGATCATCCGTAATGAATTACTGCAAAAGGATGAGATCATCAACAATGTAACTTTTATTGGTGCTATAGTGGAAGTAAGCAGTGCCGATGCGTTAAAAAAATTATGCTTCGACCTGAAAAATAAATTACACGATCATGTAGCCGTACTATGTGCCAATATTGATGGTAAACCGTTTGTTGCAGTGGGTATCAGTGATACAGTGGTGGTAGCAAAAAATTTAGATGCAGGAAAAATTATTAAAGAGCATATTGCGCCTTTAATAAAAGGTGGCGGCGGCGGACAAAAAAACCTGGCTACCGCAGGCGGGCAGGATATAAGTAATCTGAAAGCAGTGATTGAGAAGGTAAAATCTTTATTGTAACCGGAAGCTCCAGCTTGCGGCCCGAAAAGAATGGAAGCCGGAGCTTCCATTTACATAAAATATATAAGGTATGAAATACATTCTCCTCGTGCTTCTTTCTGTATTCAACTGTTCATTGTATGCATGTTTAAATGAAGAACATATAACAAAAACCGGTAAAAAAACTATTGATGCCTTTACATTGCGTGGGTTAACGTTTTACAAAGGGCAGAATACCGGGGAGATTCAAGACAAGCTAAAAGTGCTGGAACCCTTACTATCAAAAACCTCTAATACAACAGATGATATCCGCACTATTAAAAATGATATTGCCGTACAATATATTAAACTGGGCAGGTTAGAAGAAGCTGAAAAAATGCTGCTGGAACTGCAAAAACAATATCCCGGCAATTACAGCATCAACGTTAACCTGGGTACTTTGTACGAACTACAGGGAAAAAATGAAGAAGCCCTGCAACTGATAAAAAAATCGGTTGGCATTAATCCCGATTCGCATGAAGGGAGTGAATGGTTTCACATAAAAATTCTAGAGTTCAAGCTTAAAAAAATACCGGAAGATAAAGTAGCAGCGCAAAACATTTTGAATCTTGCAGCAATTAAAAGGCCTTCATCTGCTGTTGCAGATGAATTAACTTATCAGCTGGAAGAAAGAATTCCGTTTACACCGGCTCCCAACATCATGATGGCAAAAGTGTTGCAGGAGTTTGGTGATTACCTGGCAGATAGCATTTCCCTTAAAGCCGCTTACCTGATGTATGACATTGGTATGGATTACGACAGAAAAAACATTTTACAACTTGCGCAAAAAAGGGATGCACTTGTTCCCTATTTTAAAAAATACCACGAAGTAATCCCGGTTTTAAATAATTATTACCTAGACCCCATTGTACAAATTGTAAAAGATGATCCTGTACAGGTGGCATCGTCAGTGGTTGAAAAAGGATTTAATTATTTTAAAGAACAGGAAGAAAGAAGAAAGGAAAAAGAAAGAAGAAAAACAATGTTCATTGGTGTTGGTATCAGTGCTATTGCTTTATTAATTTTATTTCTTTTTTTCAAAAACAGGAAGAAAAAGCAATTGGCAGAGTAAAAACTTGCGAATACTTTTGCGTAATGTACACCGTATTTGAAACCCCACGCCTCATCCTGCGCCGCTTTACAGAAGCAGATACCGGATTATTATTACAACTTAACAGTGATCCTGAAGTATTAAAATATTTACACGAGCCTTTACTGGAAACGGAAGAACAGGCCCTGCATGTTTTACAAAATATCATCTTACCCCAATATAAAAATAACCTGGGCCGCTGGGCCATACATTTAAAAACCAGCAACGAGTTTATTGGCTGGTGTGGTTTAAAATATTTAGCAGACACTGATGAAATTGACCTTGGCTACAGGCTGATGCAAGAATACTGGGGCAAGGGTTATGCATTTGAAGCTGCAAAACACACCATGGATTATGGCTTTAATCAACTGCATTTAAAAACCATCGTTGGCCGTGCCCATATTGAAAACACCGCCTCTTTAAGGATACTGGAAAAAGTAGGACTTCAATTCATAAAAGAAGAAGTGATAGATGATTGCCCCGTAAAAACATTTATGCTTTCAAATACGCCCCCGCAGATATCGCAAATTACGCCGATATAATAAAATCAGTTTTTCTGCGACATCGGCGATATCTGCGGGCAAAAACAAAAAAAATGTTAAAGCCAAAAATTTATCTGCGAAGAATTTCGTAATTCAAAAAATTGGGCTACATTTGACCTACTAAACATTTCGTACATAAAATAAATCAAGTCATGAAGAAGTTATTACTGATTGCTGCTGTAATAGGATTTACCACAATTACCCATACTGCATCGGCACAAGATGAAAAAGCAGAGCAAAAAGAAAAAGCAGAAGTAAAAGAGCAGAAAGAAAAGGCAGAAAAAAAAGAAAGGAAAGAAACCCAGGAAATCGTTATCCGTAAAAAAGGTGACAAGGACACTAAAATTACCGTAGAAATTAAAGGCGATAAAGTAACCATTAATGGTAAACCCCTGAGCGAATTTAAAGATGGTGATATCACCATTAATAAAAGAGGCATCAGGATCTGGGATGGTTATAACAGTTTTGCTTTTCCTGATGACCTGGATATAGCCGTACAGGGCCATCCTTCAACCTCGTTCTTCTCTGGTAAAAAAGGTGCCTTTTTAGGCGTAACCACCGAGGCTACCAATGATGGAAATGATGATAAAAAATCTGAAGGTGCTGCTATAACAAATGTAACTAAAGAAAGTGCCGCTGAAAAAGCAGGATTGAAAGAAGGTGATATCATTACAAAGATCAACGATAAAAAAGTAGAAGATCCTGAATCATTATCAGAGGTTGTAACTTCCTTTAAGCCAAAAGATGAGGTAACAGTTTATTATAAAAGAGAAGGCAAAGAAAAATCAACCAAAGCCGTTTTAGGAGAAAATAATTCATCCGGCACAATGGCTTATTCTTTTAGTGGGCCTGGCGGACAGACACGTTCTTTTTCCATACCCCGTGTACAAGGCGCTCCTTATGTTCAGAGAATGCCAAGATGGGATAACGGAGGAGATATAGCCGGTTTGGGTGATCTTAAAGTGAACGGATTTGGCATGTTTCCACGCCAGCAAAAATTAGGCTTAAAAATCCAGGATACTGAAGAAGGTGATGGCGTAAAAATATTGGATATCGATAAAGAATCTCCTGCTGAAAAAGCCGGGCTTAAAAAAGACGATGTGGTTACAGAAATTGGTGGCAAAAAAGTTACCAATACTGATGATGCAAGGGAGCAGTTGATGGAAAACGCAGAGAAATCAACTTATAACATTAAAGCCAGGCGTAATGGCAGTGAAATGAGTTTTGATATTAAAATTCCAAAGAAATTAAAGACTGCTAACTTATAAGCCATAGTAAAACAAGTGTAAAAAGGCGTCACGACGGTTTGAATCCGTCTGACGCCTTTTTGCTTACCTTTGCCCCGTGAAAAATAATGATAAATACCAGGTGGTAATTGGCCTTGAGGTACATGCTCAGTTACTTACAAAAAGCAAATTATTTTGTGGCGATAGTGCGGCTTTTGGCGGAGAAGCAAATACACATATCAGTCCTGTAACATTAGCACATCCCGGTACATTGCCCAGGATGAACCGCAAAGCCATTGAATATGCTATCAAACTTGGCCTTGCCCTGCATTGCGATATTGAACAGCATAATTATTTTGCCCGCAAAAATTATTTTTATCCCGATCTGCCTAAAGGTTACCAGGTTAGCCAGCACACTACTCCCATTTGTAAAAATGGATACGTGCCCATTAAAACTGCCGAAGGCGAAAGAAATATTTTGTTGAACCGCATTCATATTGAAGAAGATGCCGGTAAAAGTTTGCATGATGTGGATGACAATTATACGTCTATCGATTTAAACCGGGCCGGTGTTTGTTTGCTGGAAATTGTAAGCGAACCCGATTTACATAGCAGCGAAGAAGCTTTTGCTTACATCACCGAATTAAGAAAATTAGTGCGCTGGCTGGAGATATGTGATGGCAATATGGAAGAAGGCAGCATGCGTTGCGACGCCAATATCTCTATCCGTTTAAAAGGTGAAACCAAACTGGGTACAAGAGTAGAGGTAAAAAATTTAAACAGTATACGCAACGTAAAAAAAGCCATTGAAATTGAAGTGGCAAGGCTTATAGAAATTACAGAAAGCGGTAACAAAATCATACAGGAAACAAGAAGTTTTGATGCGGATAATAATACTACTTTTTCATTGCGCAGTAAAGAAGAAGCAGATGATTACCGTTACTTTCCTGAGCCGGACCTTACGCCGTTTTTTATTGCCGATGATTTTTTACAGCAGATCAAAGACAGCATCCCTGCTTTACCGGAAACCCTGGAAAAAAAATACCAGGACGTGCTGCACCTGCCTGCTTATGATGCCGGCGTAATTTGCAGTGATAAAGAAACGGTTGGTTATTTTGAAGCTATAATAAAACATACCGCAAATTATAAAGCTGCAGCAAACTTTTTATTAGGGCCAATAAAAAGTTATTTAAACGATCATGCAATCGATATTAAAGATTTTATTGTACCTGCAGAAAGAATTGCAGCGATGATACAATTGGTAGATGAAGGCAAAGTGAATTTCAGTAATGCTGCTACAAAAATATTTAATGCCCTGGTTGCCGCCCCTCAAAAGGAAGCCCTGGAAATAGCGACCACTTTAAATCTTTTACAGGAAAGTGACAGTGGCTCTATTGAGGCCTGGGTGGATGAAACCATTGCTAAAATGCCCGATAAAGTAAAAGAATACAAAAGCGGCAAAAAAGGATTGATCGGCTTATTTGCAGGCGAAGTAAAAAAACTGAGTAAGGGAAAAGCAGATATGCAGTTGGTGAATAAATTATTAAGCGAAAAACTTGGATAGGCAACAGGGTGGATCATCCCGAAAAAGTTAACGCACTCCGGTTACGCAATCATAAATTGAAAATAACAACATGAAAAAAATACTCTCTTTATTATCCTTATCTGTCATTTTGTTTTCCTGCTCTAATGAAAGCGAAAAGGGAAAGTTTACTGTGAACGGCCAGGTAAAAAATGCGCCGGACCAAAAAATATATCTGGAAGAACTGTATAGCCAGAAAGATCCGGAGGTGATTGATACAGCTGATGTAAAAGACGGAAAATTTACACTTAATGGCATTGCTGCAGAAGAAGGGATCTACCGCATCAGGTTTGAAAAATTGAGCAAGGGCTTCTTGTTTATAAATGACAAGAGCAGTATTAATTTTACTGCCGACCTGAATAATATTACATTGCAGGGCCCCAGTTTTGCAACTCCTGCCAATAGTTCATTAAAAAACTTTCTTACCATTAACGATAGCCTGGGTAAAAAGTTACAGGAAACATCCGCTACATTAAATCAGCTGAAACAAAGTGGTGTTAAGCCTGAAGACAGTTTGTGTGTAGCCGCTGAAACCAGTTTCAATATGACGAAGGAAGCCATGGCAAAATTTTGTTTTCAATATGCAGATACTGTAAAAAGCCCTGCATTAGCATTATTCACCACTACCGCTGCTCCCGTTGAGTTAGAAAAATTTCAGCTGCCTTTACAAAAACTGGCACAACGTTTCTCTAATCACAACGGCATCATTACGGTTACTAATCTTGCCAAACAACAATTGCAGGCACAACAACAGCAACAATTAAAGTCGCAACAGGCTGCCACCCTCACCGGAAGTATGGCCCCGGAAATAACCATGAATGATGTGAATGATAAACCATTTTCATTAAGCCAGCTGAGAGGAAAATATGTGCTGGTTGATTTCTGGGCAAGCTGGTGTGGTCCCTGCCGTCGGGAAAACCCCAATGTAGTTGCAGCATACAACCAGTTTAAGGATAAAAATTTTACTGTGCTGGGTGTATCGCTGGATAAGGATAAAGCAGCCTGGTTAAAAGCCATTCAGGATGATGGTTTAACCTGGAATCATATCAGTGATTTAAAATACTGGAGCAGCGCCGCTGTTGCTTTATACGGTTTTGATGGCATTCCTTATAATGTGCTGGTTGATCCGCAGGGCAAAATCATCGGCAATAGTTTAAGAGGGGAAGATTTAATAAATAAATTAAAAGAAGTGTTGAAGTAAAAACAATACCAGCCGATAAAAGTATTTATACTAAAAAATTAACCGCCTCAGTTTTACTTGCAGGCGGTTTCTTATTATACATACACATCCCTTTAATACTTTTAAAAGCATCCGCAAAAAAAAAGAGGCTGTCTCACTTATTGAGACAGCCTCTTTTTTTTCTTATTTATTTATTGTAGTCGTTCTTATTAATAACCAGGATTCTGCACTACTATAGGATTAGAAACCACTTCTGAAGCAGGAATCGGCCACAGGAAACGGTAATCGCTATAAGGTATTGCTGTTTGTCCTGGTGTGTATCCTGCACCGCAAACAAAAGTAGCTAAACCAACGGTACCGTTTAATGCTTTGGCAGGAATACCACCTGTTGTAAAATTAGCATCAACTGCTAAACGGCTAATATCACCCCAACGTCTTCCTTCAGCTAAAAGCTCAATCCTTCTTTCCAATAAAATTGCTTTAATCAAATCAACTGAGGTTGCAAAACTGGCAACAGTATATTGCTGTGTTGCAGGTGTTGCTAAAGACCTGTTTCTAACTACATTTAACAGATCAACTGCACGTGAAGAAACAACAGCAGGAGTATTTCTTGCTTCAGCTTCCGCTAATGTCAGCAATACTTCTGCATAACGGATCTGCGGGGCATAGTCGCCGTAAGTTGCATAATCCCTGTACTTTGTTGTAAATATACTTTGCGTACCTGCACTGTTTGTGCCCGCTACTGTTAAAAGACTTCTGCGTTTGTCATCACATAACCAGCCGGCGTTATTGTAAATGATCGGAGAAATCGAAACCAATCCCCTTCCGTTCAAACTTGCTGAACCCAATAATCTTGATAAACCACCATTAGTACTTGGAGCATCTACCGGGTCATTTTTGATAGAGAATATACTTTCAAGAGAATTGTTGTTGATAAAAGGTCCATCAGGTGAAGCAGTTAATGCGTAAGACCCAATTGGAGATACTGTACCAACAGGGTTAGCCGGGGTAACAACAGCAGGTACAATTTTTGCGCCTTCTGTAATCACTCCTGCCCAATCACCTTTATGCAATTTAATTCTCATCTTCAATGCTATTGCAGCAGCTTTGGTGGCCCTGAAACTGATAGGACCAGTAAAACCGGTTACAGCAATAGATGCTGGTAAGTTAGCTTCTGCAAAATCAAGATCAGCTAAAATGTTTGTGTAAACACCTGCAACACTCATACGTGGACTGGTAAGAATAGATGATACAGCGGCAGTAGTATTAATCGGAAAATCTCTCCATGGAATACCCAAAGCTGAACCAGCACCATCCGCATAAGGTTTTGCAAACATTAATAACCCTTCGTGGTGTGCCATTGCTCTTAAGAAACGACATTCTGCCTCATATTGTAATGCAGTTGTAGGACTGATTACACCACCGGCGCCAGCTGTTCTGAAACCTGCAATTGACACATTGGCTTTATTAATTAATTCGTACAAACCTTTCCACATAGCCACACAGTTGGCAGAAGTAGAATTGTAAGTACCCTGGTAAGTGATTTGTAAAAACGCCTGGATATTCACCAGGTCTTCGCCACGGGAATCTGACTGGTAAATATTGGCTGCCCCAAATGGATAACCCCTGTTTTCAGTGGTGCCCGTTACATAGTAATCTCCCTGTGCCGCATCATAAACTCCGTTTAATGCAAGGGCACATTTTGATGCAGTGGTAAATACACTGGCATCTGTTAATGAGCTGTAGGGTGCTGTATCTAATACCTTTTTACAACTAAAAAGTAAAGGAAGAAACAGTATTAATCCCATTTTTATTTTATTCATAACTGTATTCATTTAATATGATTATTGAGTTTATAGTATACATTAAAAACCTAAAGAAACACCCATAGAAAGATTACGTACCTGTGGTGATACTGCTGCATCTATACCAAGTGTGCTGATATTGTCAGGATCTGCACCTTTGTATTTTGACCAAACCGCAAGGTTCTGGCCTTGTACAAAGAATCTTGCTGATTTTACATAGCCATTGGTAACTCTTTCTAAGCTGGCATTTTTAAATGTATAACTGATAGATAAATTCTGTAACCTGATATAATCACCTTTTTCAACAAATCTTGAACTGGCACTGGCAGTTTGGTTTATGTTAGCTGCCTGTCCGTAATACAATTTAGGCACTTCTGTTTCCTGGCCTGGTGTAGTCCACCTGGTTAAGATTTCTTTACCATTGTTCTGGAAACTCTGGTTGAAGATAACTTCCTGCCTTGTATAGTTCATGATTTTATTACCGCCTGAATAACGGAACATCACTTCTAATTCCAATCCTTTGTAGTTAAATGTATTGGTAAATGCACCATAATAAGTTGGTGTAGAGGTACCAAGTTTTACTTTATCCGCCGCGGTTAATGTTGCAGCTGTACCTAAAGCACCGTTGTTCTTGTCTGTTGCAGTATAAAAACTACCCACAGTAAAACCAGTAATTCTTGAAAGGTTAAGCTGTATCAAGGAACCATCTGCTTTATAGAACATTGGGTTTCCGTTAGCAGTATTGACACCTGCAGAACGGTAGCCCCAAAGTATATTGATCGGATCACCTACCTGGATAACATTATAGTTACCATTAGGAATTTGTGTCACAGGAACACCACCAACAGGGTATAAAGATTTGATCTCATTTTGAACGTTAGAATAATTCACATTTAGATCCCATGAAAAATCTTTGGTTCTGATAATGCCAAAATTTAAACCTAATTCAATACCCTTGTTCTGTAACTTTCCTATGTTTTGAGAAATAGTACCACCATTTAAATCAGGAGAACCTGGAATACCTGCACTTAAGGGTTGCGGCACATCCAATACTAAATTATCAACATCGTTCAAGAAATAATCTGCTGTAAAAGTAATTCTGTCTTTCAGTATACCTAAATCAAAACCTACATCATATTTTGCACTGGTTTCCCATTGCAAATCAGGGTTTCCTACACCTATGGGGGCCAACCCTCCCAGGTTTCCGTAATTGCGGGCACCAAAATTAGTTAAGTAAGGATATCCGGTTAGCGTATTTCCCACTTTTGCATAAGAAGCCTTGATCTTCAATTCATTTACTAAACGTTTGTTCCAGAATTTTTCTTCAGATGGTCTCCAACCCACAGAGAAGCCGGGGAAAGAACCATATTTATGACCCGGAGCCAATGAACTCTGTCCATCCCTTCTGATACTTGCCTGTAAAAAGTATTTGTTCTTAAAGTCATAATTGATCCTGCCGAAATAAGATAAAAATCCGTTTCTTACATCATAGGTACCACTAATAGTATTATTGGTACCCGAGTTAGTGATATAATTTTCAGCAATAAAGAAAGGATCAGTTAATGATCCGCCATTTGCAGATAATGATTTAGCTGTTTCGGTTTGAATTTCATTACCGGCTGTCAAATAAACACTATGTCCTTTATAGGTTTTGTTATAATTCAAAACGTTTGACCATACTAGCCTCAGGATATTAAAATCCGAATTGCTTGATGTACCTACACTATAACCATCACCATGAAAAACATTCTGACCGGTATAACTGTAATCATTAAACATATCCATGCCTACCTGGCTACGGAATTTTAAACCTTTTAATGGAGAAATTTCTATATAAGCGTTATCGATGATCCTATATTTATCCGAATACAGTTTATTCTTTTTCATTGTGTACAACACATTGAAGAAGTTATCATCCACACTTTGTGAGTTAGGACCGACAAACATAGAGTTGGTGCTTGTACCTGTGGGGCTATAAGTAATATTGTAACCATCCCATCCTGTAGATAAGAACGGCGAAACGTTAGGCAATAAACGTAAAGATGAAGCAATAGCACCACCCAATGCGTTAGAACCGTTATTCTGGTCTCCATCCTGCTGACGGCTTACAGATAAGTTATTACCCAATTTTACAAACTTGTTCAATTCGTGATCCACATTTAAACGGATCCTGTATGCTTTATTATAATTGCTGATTACAATACCTTTCTGATCGTTGTAGTTAGCTGAAAAATAGAAAGTAGTTTTATCACTGCCTGACTGTAATGCAATGGTATGGCTTTGGTTGGAAGCATTTTTATTCATCACCAGGTCCTGCCAATCTGTATTATAAGATTGAGCCGCAGTATTAACGCCAGCCCTAGCAGCCAAACCTGCATTGGTCAGTTTTTCGTTGGCAATGGTTACAAATTCAGATGCATTCAGAAGATCGAATTTTTTAAGTGGATTGCTGTAACCTGCAATTCCATCATAAGTAACTTTTGATTTACTTTTTGAACCTTTTTTAGTAGTGATAAGAATTACGCCAGCAGCAGCTCTTGATCCATAAATTGCTGTGGCAGACCCGTCTTTTAATACATCGATTGATTCGATGTCTGCGGGGTTGATATCTCCCAATGCATTGGAGTTGGTAGCACCTGCTAAATTACCGGTGATAATAGGCGTTCCATCCAAAACAATTAACGGGTTATTATTACCTGTAATTGACTGGATACCCCTGATCCTGATTACAGCAGGCGTGTTAGCCAACCCCCCTGAAGTAGTTACCTGAACACCAGGTGCCCTGCCAGCCAATTGCTTATCAATTGATGGAGTCATAAGTGTAGAAAACTCTTTTGCATCAATTTTTGAAGCCGAACCTGTAAAGGCTTTCTTTTGTTGTGTACCATAACCTACCACCACTACTTCTTCAAGCTTGGTGTCGGTTAAGCTCATGGTTACGTTCATTACTGTTTTTACACTACGTGTAACAGTCTGGTAATTGATAACAGAAAAAACCAGTGTCTTTACCGTTGCTGGTAAAGACAGGCTGAATTTACCATCTTTATCTGTTTGTGAACCAAATTTACCGTCTGGGGAAACGACGGTCACTCCCTCCAAAGGAGCATTTTTTTCATTGGTAACCGTTCCTGTTACCGGACGGTTCTGTGCGGAGGCATTCATCCAAAGCAGTAATGCACCCGACAGGGTTAAGATCAATTTTCTCATTTGCTTATTAGTTTAATGTTATAACAAAGATAATTCACAATTATTGTAATATTCATATGCAGGGACAAGTTTGTTGCCCTTTTAGCTGCTTTTCTACCTTATTAGTTACTATTTTAAAGTGTTTTTTTAGTTTTGGGAGTTGAGTTCTTATATCACTTTTTTTTAGATCCTACAAGAAGTAGTAACACCGGTAATAAAATAAGGTTCGTTAATGTGGCCACAAATAATGTAACAGATGTAAGCCAGCCCAAGGCTTTGGTGCCGCCAAAACCACTGAAACAAAAAATAACAAAGCCGGCTATTAATACAAGGGATGTATACACAATGCTTAAACCGGTATTTTTTATAGTGGCGCTTACTGTAGCATTAACGTCGTTATTATACACCGGCAGCTCCTGTTTATAATTTACTAAAAACCTGATGGTTATATCAATAGCAATACCCAGTGCCACGCTAAAAACCAGTACTGTAGAGGGTTTCAGCGGCACCCCGGCCCAACCCATTACACCCGCCGTTATCACTAAAGGAATAAGGTTGGGTATTAAAGAACATAATAAAATCCGGGCCGATTTAAACAGGTACAGCATACAGAAAGAGATGAGAATAAATGCCCAGAAAACACTTTCCTTTAAACCATTTACAATAAAGCGGCTGCCTTCTAAAAAAGTTGAACTGGTACCGGTTACTGTAACATTGTAAGTGGTGTTTGCTGTATCTTTTATATCCACACTATCAATACCATTTAATATCCTGTTGGCGTTGCGCTTTATAGAATCAACTACAGGTGGCAATGCAGCGGTACCAATATCTTCCATACTCATGCTGATGCGTAAGTATTGCTCTGTAGAATCGATAAATGAACCCACCATCTTCAATGTAGCGGAATCTGCGGTAGTCATTTCGTTATTTTCTTTACGCACATTTATCTGGCGCAACTTATCATGCAGGTCTTTTAACGGGCTGCCAAAAGCCGGCAATGTATACGTAGAATCGCCCTGGCCTTCACTTATAGCCTGGTAAGTAAATTTTATGCCGTCAATAACCGAAAGTGGTTTGGCTATATTATTTTGCTTTGCCAAAAATGAATCCTGGAAGAACGCAATTTTATTAATATCAACAGTTGATTTTAAAATGCCTTTTGATTTTTTGGTATCCAGCACAATTTCCAATGGCATTACCCCTTTAAAATTGGTCTCAAAAAATTTAAGGTCGGTGTAAATTTTATCGGTCTTAGGCAGGTCATCAACAATGTAGGCAACACTTTTTATTTTTAAAATACCGATCACTGAAAAAATAAGTACTACGATTGTTATACCATAAACAAATTTTTTGTGGTGCATTACCCAGGTTTCTATTCTTAATAAAAAAGAAGTGAGCCAGCGGTTATTTAAGTATTTGGTTTGCGCTGCATTAGGTGCCGGTAAATAACTTAATACCGATGGTAATAATATAAAAGACACCAAAAATATTACCATGATACTGATGCCTGCCACCACACCAAACTCATTTAAAATGGCGCTTTTGGTAAGTGCAAAAACGGCAAAACCAGTAGCTGCGGTAATATTACAGAACAATGTAACCACCCCCATTTTGCTAACCATGTCAACCAGCGCACCGTTCTTATCTTTACTTTTTAAATAAGAAGTGTGGTATTTATTGATGAAATAGATACAATTGGGTATGCCGATAACCACTACCAGCGGTGGAATTAATGCGGTCAGCAAACTGATCTTATACCAACACAACTGCAATACGCCTAAACTCCACACCACGCCAAACAATACCACCAGCAAAGAAAGTAACGTGGTACTTATAGAACGGAAGAAGATCAGCAATATCAATGCACTTAAAACCAATGAGCCAATTAAGAAAAAGCTCATTTCTTTTTTTATCCTGTCTCCAACCACCGTTCTTATCAATGGCAATCCGCTTAAATGGGTTTCAATTTTTGTTTCGGTTTCAAACGCTTTAACCGCTGCAGTAATATCCCCCACAATTTTTGTACGTTTAGCGGAGTTCAGTGCTGTTTTATTTATCCTTACTGCCATTAAATAAGCATGTGCATCAGGATTGTACAGTTTTGATTTATAGAAAGATAAATTAAGGAAAGTATTTTTTGCTGAATCCAGCAAGCCTTTTTCAATTACGGAGTCCGAAAATATTTTTGCAGGTACCAGTTTATCTGTAAGCGTATCTTTTACCAGGCCAATGGCTGCAGGAACGCTCAATACTTCTTCTACATATTCTACTTTTCTTAATTGTTTGTGTAATTTATAGTATGCCGCAAAAACATCAGGCTTAAAAAAGTTGTCTGTTTTAACACCCATCACCAGCACATTGCCATCATCACCAAATCGTTGCTGAAAATCCTTGTAATCCCTGTATTTGGGATTATCTACCGGTATAGCTCTTGCAAACTCATAACTTAGTTTTACCTGGCTTGCAAAAAAGCCCATCACGCCGGTAGCCGCAAATAATACAATTAATAGCACTAGCCTGTTCTTGATTACAAAACTTCCTAAACGTTGCCACATTTCGATTTTGGATTTATGATTTTAAATTTATGATGGTGCAAAGAAAACCCATTTCGATTTTAGATTTACGATTGCAGATTTATGATGTGCAAAGAAAACCCATTTAATCTGTATTATAAAACTCTTGTACGCCGCTGCTTTGAAACTTATGTACCTTGCGTTTTCAAATTAAGCTATAAAATCAGGTTCCCTTTTAGGGGTCAGGAGCATGACACATAAAACAAAAGGCATCGTATTACGCACCATCAAATATGGCGAAACCAGTTTGGTGGTTACCATTTTTACCGAACTTTTTGGTGTGCAAACCTATATGGTAAATGGTGTACGTACCGCTAAAAAAGCTTCTGCAAAGGCCAATTATTTTCAGCCCGCCGCAATTTTAGACCTGGTGGTATACCACAGCGAAAACAAGCCCATGCAACGCATTAAGGAATTTGGCTGGGCAGTTTTATTCGATACAGTACTAACCGATGTGATCAAAAACAGCATTGCCTCTTATATGGTGGAACTGCTGCAGAAATGTTTAAAGCAGCCTGAAACCAATGCTGATCTGTTTCATTTTTGCGAAGCCGCTTTGTTGCAATTAGATAGCTGCAGTAAAAAAGTAGCGGCTAATTTTCCTTTGTTTTTTGCATTGCACCTCACTCACTTTTTCGGCTTCAGGATGGCAGATGATTTTGACAGTGAGCATTGCTTTTTAGATCTGCAGGAAGGCATGTTTATTGATCACCAGCCGGTACACCCGCATTTTATTGAGGGCGAAAAGGCTGCACTTACGTCGCAACTATTAAAAGTTATGCAACCTTACGAGCTGGAAGAGTTTAACCTGAATCATATTTTAAGGCGGCAATTGCTATTACACTTTCATGATTATTATGCCCTGCACATTCCCGAGTTTGGGCAAATGAAAACCCTGATGGTATTGCATGAAGTGTTGTAAAAATGGCCCACAGATATCGCAAATGACGCAGCCGGAGAAAACACTGTATTTTAACTGCGATATCAGCATAATCCGCGGGCTGATTACAAAATTCTTTTGGATGAAGTAGTATCAGTAACCTGAAAATGGCCCACAGGTATCGCAAATGACACAGCCGGAGAAAACACTGTATTTTAACTACGATATCGGCGTAATCTTCGGGCTGATTACAAAATCCTTTTGGATGAAGTAGTATCAGTAAGCTGCAGATTTTCTGCCCCTTCAATCAACACCACCCCGGGCTTTTTTCCTTTTTCAAAACTGCCCAGGCGTTTATCCATTTGCAGGGCTTTAGCTCCATTGATGGTGGCCCATTGCAGCATGGTTTCCAGTTTTAAACCTGCAAAATTGCGTCGCAATGTTTTTATCTCTTCCAGTATACTTAATTGATAATTGGAAGCAAGACTGTCGGTACCTAAAACAATATTGCATTGTTCTTCTGCCAGCATGTTTACATCGGGTAATGAGTTGGTGATGTAGAGATTGGCATTGGGACAAAGGCAAAAAAAAGTTGATCGTTGATGGTCGGCAGCTGATAGTTTTATAAAACCGATATCATCTTTAGTTGTTGTAACGTTATGTACAAGTATAGTGGATTGATTTTTATTGAGCCGCGGATACCAGCTTTGCAAACTGCTTTTGCCCACAGGTGTAAAGAAGGCAATGTCTATACCCATCTTTTGGTACAATTTTAAAAAATCGCCGGTTTTATCTTTTATGAATTCTTCTTCTGCTAAGGTTTCCTGGTTGTGTATGGTAACCAGGTTATTGGCAGTAGCGGTATTGATCAACTCAAATAATTGCGACGACACAGAATAGGGCGCATGCGGAGAAAGTGTTGATGGCAGATAGTTGACACCTGACAGGAATTCGCTTAAGATAGCTTCTGCTCTTGTAAATCTTTCATTTGCAAACGCCGGTACAAAGCCGCTTACCTCGATAAAATTATGGTAGTGCAGCCTCCCCTTTTTCTTTTGAGGGATGGTTAATGCATTATTGCAGATATCCCCTACAGCAACGATGCCATTTTGCAGCATTTCATCTTCGGCAGTTGCAATAGCTGCTACTATCTGTTCTTCTGCAAAATGCCTTTCGGTAATGATCTTAAAAACAAACTCCACCAGGCCGGTCTTTTCAGGTATCAGGCCTTTTAAATGCGATAATTCCAGGTGGCAATGGGCATTTATAAAACCGGGGCTTATGATACCATTCAAAACTTCAATATCATCGCCTGCATCTGCTACAGCAACAATACCATCCACCACGCCGGTTGGGTCGGTAATTAAAACATGGCCTTCGGGCAGTATTTGCAGCCCGGTAAAAATATTATCGCCTGTAAATTTTCTATACAAAATGATTGGTTGATAAATTGTAAATTTGCCGCCAGCGAAAAGTTGATCACAAAAAATAAACTCCCCTTTTAGCGGGACAAAAGTATGTTAGATAAATTAGATGCCATAAAAGGAAGGTTCGATAATCTGGGCGTTTCGCTTACCAATCCCGAAATTGTAAGTGATAATAAAAAATATGCTGCCATCAGTAAAGAGTACCGCAGCCTGGAAAAGATTGTAAACGGCCGTAACGAATATGTAAAGCTGCTGGACGATATTGAATTTAATAAAGAAGTTTTAAAAAGCGATGACGCCGAAATGCGTGAGCTGGCTAAGCTGGAACTGCCTGCGCTGGAAGAAAAGAAAACGCAGCTGGAAGCCACTTTACGCCAGATGCTGATACCTAAAGATCCTTTTGATGAAAAAAATGCCATCCTGGAAATACGTGCCGGAACGGGTGGTGATGAAGCATCACTTTTTGCAGGGGACCTGCTGAGGATGTATTTAAAATATTTTGAAAAGAAAGGTTGGAAAACAGCTTTATTGAGCGAAAGTGAAGGCACTGTGGGGGGCTACAAAGAGGTGCAGATTGAAGTAGTGGGTGATGATGTATATGGCACTTTAAAATTTGAAAGTGGTGTACACCGGGTACAACGTGTGCCTAATACTGAAAGCCAGGGCCGTGTGCATACCAGTGCGGTAACTGTGGCTATAATGCCTGAAGCAGAAGAAGTGGATTTTGAATTGAAGGAAAGTGATGTAAAAATGGAAACTGCCCGAAGCGGGGGTGCCGGTGGTCAGAATGTAAACAAGGTAGAAACCAAGGTTTTTCTTACGCATAAGCCAACCGGTATTGTGGTAATGTGCCAAACGGACAGGTCGCAATTGGGCAACAAACTAAAAGCCATGGAAATGCTGCGTACAAAACTGTACGATGAAGAAGTAAGAAAAGCAGAAGAAGCTATTTCTCACCTGCGCAAAAGCCTGGTAAGTACGGGTGACAGAAGTGCTAAAATACGCACCTACAACTTTCCGCAGGGCAGGGTTACCGATCATAGAATTGGCCTTACTGTTTATAACCTGGATAATGTTTTAAACGGCGAAATACAGGAGTTTTTAGATGCTTTGCAGTTTGCGGAAAATGCCGAGAAATTAGCAACCCAGAATTAATATTTACGCTTGCAACTATTTTATAATTTCTGCTATCTTCATTGCGGAAATTATCTATCAACAACAAAAACATTATACTATGTTAGAAGAATTATTCAACCTCGTAAAAGGCAATGCACAGGAATCGGTGATCAATAATCCTGTTATTCCCAACGAACAGAACAACGCGGTTATCGCATCAGCCACGCATTCTGTAGCAGAAGAGTTGCAGGGAACCTTAGCTGGTGGCGGCTTACAAAATGTATTATCGTTATTTGGTGGTGGCGGGGCCAACGGGGGCAGCAGCTTGTTAAACAATCCTATCGTAAGTAATATCATCAGTAATTTTACCAATAAGCTTACCAACGATCATGGTATTGAAAGCAACCAGGCAAGCGGCATTGCATCGAGTTTAATACCAGGTGTATTGAGTAATTTAATCAGCCGTACCAATAATCCGAATGATAACGGCTTTAACATCAATAGCATCATTGGCTCCCTCACTGGTGGAGGTGCCCAGCAAGCTGGTGGCGGCGGATTTGATTTAGGTGGCCTGGTAAGTAAATTTACCGGTGGCGGTGGTTTAGATACCGACGGGGATGGCAAAGTTGAATTAAGCGATATTATCAGCAAAGTAACAGGTGGAGCCCAGCAGGCGCAACAGGCACAAGCCGGCGGTGGTGGCGGTTTGATGGATATGATCAAAGGATTTATGAAATAGTGGCAAAGATTAAGATATTGTTAAAGCGTCCTGTAAACAGGGCGCTTTTTTATTTTGATTAAACCAAATAAATAACTTTGTGTCTGATATTACAAGAAGCAATTTTTAAACAAAAGTTTTAAAGCTTGTTTTTTAAGAAATAAACAGTTCTTTTTTTCGTTATCAGGATAAGTAAAACAAAGCTGTTCGGGTATTAAGAAACTCTTAACACTGACACTGAAACCTTTGGCACCTGATTTGCGTACTTATAAATAGAACACACAACAACAAAATATTTAAAAATTTCTCATAAGCAGTTAGTTTTGGTAAACGGCCCCTGTTTCTACAGGGGCTTCTCTTTTGTACTACTGCCCGAAAAAACATCAAATGCCTTTGCTAATGTTTAACGGCGCACTATCTTTAATTAAGATATTTTTGCAGCACTATGAGTATGCAATCGCAGATATTTCAAACCAATAGCCCCTCCCGCTGGAAAAAAGTAAAATGGACCGCCCGGATCATTTTAATGGTTTTTCTTTTTTTAATGGCCGTAGTTGTAATAGCGCTGGTAAGAGCAGCCATCCCTTCTCAATTAAATTACGATCAGCAATCAAAAGAATATGCCAATACTTTAGATCCTTCTAAGCCCCTAACTTTTGCGCACAGCCAGAATAAAAAATATAAGGGTTTCAAAGATTTTTTAGCAAAGAAAACACAGGAAGATTCTTTAAAGATCAACAAGCAATTTTATGCAGATACTGCTAATAAAAATCCTTACATAAGAGCTGCTTTTTATACCCCGTGGAATCAAAATGCATCAGCACCGGATCTTGAACGATATGGAGATAATTTAAATACAATTTTTCCGGAATGGTTTTTTATTGATACACTTACTTATAAACTTCAAACAAGAATTGATAGTGCCGGCCTTGCTATAATGAAAAAGAAGCAGCTGAGAATAATGCCGATTTTCAATAATTTCCATTCCAGGGTTAAAAATCCTGATTTTGACGGAAAGTTGTTGCATGTAATTTTAAACGATAGCAATAAAAGGAAATTTATCATTAAGCAATTGGTTGATACGTTAAGCTTTTATAAACTACAGGGCATTAATATTGATTTTGAGGAATTGATTGAAAAAACAAATGAACCACTTACTCAGTTTCAAAAAGAATTGTATGAAGCACTGCATCCTCTAGGCTTAACAGTTACAATGGATGTAGCAGTAAAAAATGACGACTATGATTACGAAAAGCTATCTGATTACAATGATTATATAATACTGATGGCTTACGATCAGTTTAATAATGGCAGCCCGCCTGGCCCGATTAGTGCACAAAAATGGATTGAGGAAGCTATTGACTGGACAGCTGCAAAAATTGAAAGTGAAAAAATTATTTTAGGTATTGCAGGATATGGTTACGATTGGACACTTAACGAAGAGGGCAAAGTAGAAGAAGTAGATGATATTACCTATGCAACAGCAATTGATAATGCAAAAAATGTAAACGCCGTTGTAGATTATGATAATGACAGCTATAATTTACATTACAGTTATACCAAAGAAGTAAAAAATGAAGATGGCACAATTGAAAAATTTAAACACGAAGTTTGGTTTACTGATGCTGCTACAACCTTTAACATTCTCCGCTTTAGCGATGAGTACGCAACAGCAGGTACGGCCTTGTGGCGTATGGGAGGAGAAGATACCCGTATGTGGACGTACTACAACAGGGATTTAAGTAATGATGCTTTACAACTCAATCCTTTTAATTTTAATTTACTTTCTACTGTAGCATACAAGAATAATGGTAAACCTACTGCTATAAACGATGGTGACGGTGGTGGTGAATTACTGGATTTTTTGTTCTCTCCACAGGAAGGAAAAATTGATCTGCAAATTGATAGTACCGAACAATTAGTTGCCGAGCAGAATTATGTTCAACTTCCATCTGGCTATGTTTATAGAAAATTTGCAGAAGATACTTCCGAAATTGGCCCTGGTCATAAGCTCATACTCACTTTTGATGATGGACCTGACCCTACATGGACACCTAAAATTTTAGACATCCTGGAAAGCAGAAAAATTCCTGCTACATTTTTTATTGTGGGGTTGCAGGGAGAAAAAAATATTCCGCTTTTACAACGCATCAACAAAGACGGTTTTGAAATTGGCAACCACACTTTTACTCATGGCAATATTGCAAAGATGAGTCCGGAACGGGCAGAAGTAGAGTTAAGATTAACCCGTTTGTTAATTGAAACCATTACCGGGAGGTCTACCATTTTATTCAGGGCGCCTTATAACGCTGATAGTGAACCGCAGACCTTTGAAGAAATTGAACCTTTGGCAAGAAGTAAAAAAGATAATTACATAACAGTTGGCGAAAGCATTGACCCGGAAGATTGGGAAGTTGGCGTAAAAGCTGACAGCATTGTAGCCCGAACTATAAGGCAGGCAGAAGAAAGACATGCAAATATCATTTTATTACACGATGCCGGTGGCGAAACAAGAGCAGAAACAGTAAAAGCATTACCAAGAATCATTGATTACTTTCAAAAGAAAGGTTGCAAGTTTACTACGGTAGCCGATCTAATGGGCAAAACCAAAGATGATGTAATGCCAAAAGTTCCTTCCTCTTTTACCAATAAACTAAATTTTATTATTGCCCAGGGCACTTACTGGGGTAGCAATCTTTTATTCTCTTTATTTATTCTTGGTATTGTGTTATCTATTTTCCGCATGGTGGCAATGGCAGTGCTTGCATCTTTTCAAAGAAAAAAAGAAAACAAGGATAATGCTGCCATTATACCTGTCATTGGCCAAACGCATTTTCCAAAAGTGTCCATTATTGTACCAGCCTATAACGAAGAAATAAATGCGGTAAGAACGGTAAGCAACCTGTTACAACAAACTTATCCCGGCCTGCAAATTATTTTTGTAGATGATGGCAGCAAAGACAGCACTTATAAAATTGTAAGCGAAAATTTTGCAGGTGTGGCTAATGTGCAGGTACATACCAAACCCAATGGAGGAAAAGCATCTGCATTAAATTATGGCATTAACCTGGCCGATACTGAATATGTTGTTTGCATTGATGCTGATACACAATTAAAAGCGGATGCCGTTGCACAACTAATGAAAAAATTTACCCATGAAAATGTTGGCGCTGTAGCAGGCAACGTAAAAGTGGGCAATGAAATAAATATGATCACCCGCTGGCAAAGTATTGAATATATTACCTCTCAAAACTTCGACAGGCGTGCGTTTGATTTGTTGAATTGCATTACTGTGGTGCCGGGTGCTATTGGTGCTTTTAAAAAAGAAGCTATCATTAAAGCCGGGGGGTTTACTACCGATACTTTAGCCGAAGATTGTGACCTTACCATGCGCCTGCACCGTAACAATTACCTGGTAAGAAATTGCAACGAAGCTATCTCTTACACCGAAGCGCCGGAAACCATGAAGCAATTTATGAAGCAGCGTTTCAGGTGGAGCTTTGGCGTTATACAATGTTTCTGGAAACACCGTGATGCTGTTTTCAATACCAAATACAAAAACTTTGGTATGGTGGCATTGCCAAATATTCTTGTATTTCAAATGATACTGCCTTTTTTAGCACCTTTGGCAGACCTTATTTTAGTGCTGAGTTTGATCGCAGCAGGTTTTGGTATCATTCCGGCAAGTTTAAGTCATATCATTTTTTACTACCTTATTTTTTCAGTAGTGGATATTGCGGGTGCAGCATTGGCCTTTGCATTTGAAAAAGAGGATTATAAAAAATTACTCTGGATGATACCACAGCGGCTGATCTACCGTCAGCTGATGTATTATATTTTAATCAAATCATTTAACAAGGCAATTAAAGGAGAATTACAGGGTTGGGGCGTTTTAAAACGCACCGGAAATGTAAAACAGGTACCTGCTGCTTAAATTACAGCTTAGTGCTTTACCTTTGCCATCCCTGTTCAAAAAGGATTTCATCTGAACGGGCAAATTTTTATACCATTGGCTACAGAAAACTCAGACAGGAAGAATTTTTTTAAGCGGCTCCGTAAGGGGCCTGCTGCCGATACAGAGCAAACCGAGATGACCTTTATGGATCACCTGGAGGCATTACGCTGGCATATCATGCGTTCGGTAATTGTTTGGCTAACCGCTGCCATTGCTATTTTTGTTTTCAGGAACTGGGTGTACGACAATATTATCATTGCTCCGTCCAGCGATACATTTATTACTTATGGAGCCTTATGCAGGTTTGGTCACTGGCTTGGCTTAGGTGATGGCTTATGTATGCCCCCGGTAAAAATTAATTTCCAGATCATGGAAGTTAACGGTACTTTTTCTTCTGCTTTAAATATTGCAATGGTAGGTGGTGTTATTATTGCCTTTCCCTACATCTTTTGGGAGTTATGGCGTTTTGTAAAGCCTGCCTTGTCTACCAAAGAAAAAAAATATGCCAGGGGAAGTATCTTGTGGGTATCCCTCTGTTTTTTTGCAGGCGCTGCTTTTGGATATTATTTATTAGCGCCTTTTACTTTTAACTTTTTAGCCACTTTTGATCTTGGTACCGGCGGCAATATTAAATATGCCCCTACACTTAATGATTATATTGATAGCCTTACTAATTTAATACTCGGCTGTGGTATTGCTTTTGAATTACCCATTTTAGCATTTGTACTGGCTAAAATCGGGTTAATATCCGCCGGTTTCTTAAAAAAATACTCCAAGTATGCTTTTGTAATTATCTTACTGGTGGCTGCTATCATTACGCCTTCGCCTGATATGACCAGCCAGATCATTGTGGCATTGCCTTTATTGCTGCTTTACTGGATCAGTATTTTACTGGTGTCCAGGGTTGATCGCCAAAAAGCGAAAGAAGAAAAAGAATGGAGCTAAAAACAATGACTAATGTAATAATTAACAATTGATAATTAGCGTACGATTTTCAACTTAATAATGTTTAATTTTACAGTAGCATTATTCATTATCAATTATCCATTATTTATGTCTCCCTTTAATTTAAAACTACCCGTTGCTATAGGATGCGATCATGCAGGA
Organism: Ferruginibacter profundus; assembly: GCF_054783275.1. Taxonomy (NCBI): domain Bacteria; kingdom Pseudomonadati; phylum Bacteroidota; class Chitinophagia; order Chitinophagales; family Chitinophagaceae; genus Ferruginibacter; species Ferruginibacter profundus. The sequence goes on from NZ_BAAGQW010000002.1 coordinate 1,906,457, forward strand.
TTTGATTGCAAAGAAGACCTGATCTCGTTTTTAGAGGGAGAAGGTATTGTATTTAAAGATTTTGGCACTTATAATAAAGACTCCGTTGATTATCCTGATTTTGCACACCCTGTAGCCAGTGCTGTTGAAAAAGGCGAAGCGGCATTTGGTATCTTACTTTGTGGCAGTGCCAATGGTGTTGCCATAACAGCAAACAAACACCAGGGTATCAGAGCTGCTATTTGCTGGGGCGAAGAACTGGCCGAACTGGCCCGCAAACATAATGATGCTAATATCATTTGTATCCCTGCCCGATTTGTACGCGACGGCGATGCAGAAAAAATGCTGGATACCTTTATGAATACGGCGTTTGAAGGAGGCAGGCATGCCAACAGGGTGGATAAGATAGCATGCTAAATCAGCTATATGCCTTATACTTTTCAAAGCCTGCAACCGCATCATTTTATTACAATATTAAAAAGAAGAGCCTATCAATTACTCTGGCCGATAGCATTGCTCCTTATACTGCAATTATTTTTCTCCGAAAGCAAACTCGTTAAAGATAATTTTCATTTCTATTTTCTTTTAATAACAGAAGCGTTGCAGTTGTTTTCCATTTCCAGAGATTCAATCAATGAAATAATTATCGATACCGGCAAAAAAATTTTACAGGTAAATTATTACAACTTCCACCAGGGACAAATGCAAGAGCGGTTTGCTTTTTCAGAATTAAAAGTAGCTATTTCGTCAACCGGCAAAGATGAAGTGCGTGAGATTAATTTTTACATCAAAAGAAAAGCTGAATTTGCGTTGCGAAAAGATAAAGATAATTTCAGCCAGCAAGACCTGGAAAGCCTTAAAGAACTGCTTTACGTCATCACTTCTCCTAAAAGCATTTAACCATTTATCATTTTTTATTTTTCTGCGTATTCACTTATCGTATTTTTAAAACTTAAACTTTTAACATGAGAAAATTGCTCTTTTTATGCGCTGTATTAATAAGTGTACAGTTATCGGCACAAATGAATGATGCTGAAAAATATGCCTCTGTAATCACAGGCGCTAACCTTCAAAAACACCTTACCATTGTTGCCAGTGATGATTTTGAAGGCAGGGAAACGGGTACAATAGGGCAACGCAAGGCAGCTGCTTATATTGAATCGCAGTTCAAAAACATGGGATTAAAATCTGTGCCATCATTAAATGGCTACCAGCAGTATTATCCATTATACCAGGATAGTTTGGTAAGTGCCGAATTTAAACTAAACGGTAAAGATGCCGTTTTTGGTAAAGATTTTATCACACCACTCAACACCAACGAAACAGGAAAATTTAAAGGTAAAAAAGTAGTATTTGTAGGCTATGGTATTGATGATGAAAAATACAGCGATTATAAAGACATTAAAGTAAAGGGCAAAGTGGTGGTTTTCTTTTTGGGCGAACCCAAAGCTGATGGCAAGTTTATCATTAGCGGTTCTGCCACACGGGGCAGTGAATGGAGTTTTCCGGGCCTCAGCAAAAAATTAGCGGTTGCCGCTGCTAAAGGGGCTATTGGTGCATTGGTTATCAATCCTAACCAGGAAGTTTTTAATCAACGTACCGTTGACAATGGTAAAAAAACGGGAGTGTATTTTCCAAGAGCGGCAGCAACAACAGGCAAAACCATTAACTACGCATTGTTGTCGCATGCATTTGCCAAATCACTTGTAGGTGATTTTTTTAATTTTGATTCCTATCTTAAATCGGCTAAGGCCAGTGAACTTTTGCAGATCCATTCAGTTGAAACCGGTATAAAAACAGCTTTTGTTTTTGATAAATACCGCACCACTATTAATGCCAGCAATGTTGTTGGTGTTATTGAAGGCACTGATAAAAAAGATGAATACGTTTTTTTAACCGGCCACTACGATCATTTGGGCATTGGTAAACAAGATGGGAAAATTTATTACGGTGCCGATGATGACGGCAGTGGTACCTGCGCTGTGATACAAATGGCAGAAGCGTTTTCTAAAGCAGCGGCTGAAGGGCACAGGCCAAGAAGAACTCTTGTTTTTATGACTGTAAGTGGCGAAGAAAAAGGTTTGTGGGGTAGTGAATACTATAGCGATCACCCATTTTTCCCTTTAGACAAAACAAGTGTTGATTTAAATACTGATATGGTGGGCCGTATTGATACGGAAAGAAAAACCGGCGACACTATGAATTATGTATATGTAATTGGCCACGATAAAATAAGCAGCGACCTGCCTAAAATAAATGAAGCTGCCAATAACAATTATACCAGGCTTACATTAGATTATAAATTTGACGACCCTAACGATCCTAACCGTATTTATTTCCGCAGCGACCATTACAATTTTGCTCGTAAAGGCGTTCCTATTTTGTTTTTTTATGATGGTATGCTAAAAGCAGATTATCATAAACCAACTGATACTGTAGATAAAATTACCTGGGACCTGTATGAGAAAAGAGTGCGTATGATCTTCCATACTGCATGGCTGATGGCCAACAGGGATGATATGCTGAAACGGGACACCCCTTTAAATATGGGAACAAGATAAAAACAAAAACCACCTTGCAAAAAGGTGGTTTTTTTATCCGGTTGTGTTTACTATTTTAGTGTATCAATAAAATATGTACTATGGAAACAAATGAATACAATACGCAGGAAGAAAATAAACACGACCAGATTGCTGCATATCATGATGATATACGCCAGATTGAACTGGAAGGATACGAACTTGGTGTAAAGAAAGCACGCAATGCTTTATTCTGGACAGCCGGGCTTTTATTAATCTGGCAAATAATAGCTGCAGCAAGAGCTGAAGGTGAATTTGTATTGGAGCCATTTTTATTTTTAGCTCCCTTTATTATCGGATTTGTTGTATTAGGTATATGGACAAAACGTAAGCCACATACCGCTATTGTTATCGGCTTATGCCTGTTTATTGCTCACTGGGTTTTAGTAATAGTCACCAATTTTATGTATGGCGATGATATCAGTATAGCCAAGGCTTTTTTAGGTGGGATTATAGTACGTATCATTATCCTGATAAATCTTATACGTCCTTTAAAAGATGCCAAACAATTACAAATTGCAAAAGAAGAAAAGCGTATTTGATCAACAGCATATTATAATAAAAAGAGGAAGAAAATAATTTCTTCCTCTTTTTATTATAATGAAATTGCGCTTTGTATTTATTTTACTTCGTAAACATTATCTGCTTTGTTTACATCGGGCACATAAGTACTACCCAGTTTTACCATTTTTATTTTTTTTGAAGTAGTAACGTTTACGGATACACTGGTATTTCCTTTTTCCCACACGGCAATGGAGCGATGAATTTTTTCTGTGCTGCCATCGCTATAAGTTACAGTAATATCCACAGGTACAGGTTTTGTTCCTATTGATTTAATGGTAATTTGTTTACCAGCAACTTTTGCAACAGCCAGGTCGGGCACACCATTGTCAAAGAACCAGCGCTTCCAGAACCAGTTTAAATTTTTACCACTGCCTTCATTCATGCTGTTGAAAAAATCGTACGGAATAGGATGCCTGCCATTCCAGTTGCGAAAGTAATTATGTAATCCTTTATAAAACAACTCATCCCCCAGCATATCTTTTACGAATAAATACCCCATTGCAGGTTTGGGATAACTGTTGATGAACATAGATGTACCATACTCCTGTGTGGTGAGCGTTACAATGGGCAGATCAATTTCAGTTCCTGCACTTCTTTCCACAGCGGTTATACCATATTCGTCTACAATACTGGTATCAATCATTGGAGAGATAAGCCACTCTCCTATTGTTGCCCAACCTTCATCCATCCAACCGTACTTGGTTTCATTAATGCCCATGTAAAAAGGAAACATGGTATGAAATATCTCATGGTCGGTTAATTCAATACTTTCTGCCCTGTCTTCAACGGGGTTATCATTTACCATCATCGGGTATTCCATCTGGTCTAATCCATCAAAAACAGTTTCGTGGCTGTACGGGTAAGGCCATTTAGGAAAACTATAACTCATCGCTTCCACCGTTTTGTGTGCATCAGCCACTACATTAAAATAGTCTTTGTGTTTAGGGTTAAATACTGCATCTACCCTTGTTCTTCTGCCTGTTGTTTTATCTACCACAAGGCTTGAGCTTTGCCAGATGTAATGATTACTTAAAGCGAATACCGCATCGGTTAGATGTTTAGCTTCAAATATCCAGGTATTGGTAGTATCTGATTTTGTTATCTGTTCATTTTTAATATCAGTACTGTCAATTATGGTAATATAGCTGTCATTGGTTTCTGCCTGCTTAATTCTTTGCTGAAATTTATCCGTAAAAATTAAATTACTGTTAGTGAGATCGCCGGTTGCCCAAACCACATAGCTGGCAGGCACTGTTACTTTTGTTGTAAAATCGCAGAAGTCGTTATAAAATTCCTGTGTACCTAAGTACGGGTTACGGTTCCATCCATCAATATCATCGTACACTGCAATTCGTGGAAAAAAATAGGCAATAAAATAAGCGCCGTCTTCTACTTCGCCTGTACGTATGTGCGATTTTTTATTAAGCGTGTAAGAGTAACTGATTTTAAATGTACCGGATTGTTTTGGTAAAAAAGGTTTTACCCGAACAGTCATGTTAGTGCCATCTATCCGGTGATTTCGCTCGGGTTGTATTTCTTCATTAAAAGCAATTTTTTCAATGCTTACGCCGCTGGTAGCATCTTCATCTTCTATTTTCATCAGCCTTGGCGATCCCTTTTTATAAATATTAGGATATAATTTGAAGATAATTTCTTTTAAAGTATCCGGGCTGTTATTTGTATAATTGATCTCAACAGTGCCCTTTACCATTCTTGTGGCCGGATCAAAATGCACATCAATATTATACACTGCATGATTTTGCCAGTAATTTTTTCCGGGCCTGCCATCACTGCTACGGGTATTTTTATCAAACGCTTTTTTAAGATTTACCGGTATCGGTAACGTTGTTTGAGCCAGTAATGTTACACCACTTAACAGGCAGATAAAACTTAAACAAATATTTTTCATCCGTTTTTTCTTTAAATATGAGTAGCTAAAAATAAGACAGAAAAACTTTTGCTCGATAAAAATACGTTAAGGGTAAAAAGCAAATCCCGGTAATGTTTACCGGGATTTGCCTTTATTTTTTGAAAGCGTTATAAATGCTGCTATAATTTTTCATATTCCACAACCAGAACGCCTTTTCTTCCACCAGGGTTTTCCAGTGCACTGGTTAATACCAGGTGATCATTTTTAAAAGAAACCGTGTACTTACTGGTTTTGTTTTTGGGTTGGATTATTGTAAGATTACCAGTGGAATCGTAAGTATAAGTGCTATTGGTGGCTGTGTTGTTTAAGGTTTCTATATAAACTCCTGAAGGTAAAAACTCTTGTTGAGTGTCCTGCATTTTCTTCAATAACATCTGCCCCAGGAACTGCATCATTTTTTTCGACATTTCAGGGTCTTTATCATTTTTAAAAACCACATCAAGAGAGTCTGACATATGAACGGAATCTGCTTTTACATCAGCTATCATAATTTTATCCAAAACAAAATAAACAGGTTTCCACTTTCCTGTTAATTTATTTTGAGCAATGCAGGTGGAAGTAAAAAACAAACCGGCTATTAAGATTATACAACGCATAAACATTTTCATTTGCAGTACGTAAATTACCAGCCCAATATCCAGGCAAAAATTAATGGCGCCACAATGGTAGCGTCGCTTTCCACAATAAACTTAGGCGTATGGATATCCAGTTTGCCCCAGGTGATTTTTTCGTTAGGCACTGCTCCTGAATAAGAGCCATAAGAAGTAGTGGAATCACTGATCTGGCAAAAATAACTCCAGAAAGGAACATCATGCCACTCAAGGTCCTGGTACATCATTGGTACCACGCAAATAGGAAAATCACCAGCGATACCGCCACCAATCTGGAAAAAGCCTACACCTTTGCCTGCAGAATTATTCCTGTACCAATCAGCCAGCCATACCATGTATTCAATACCACTTTTCATAGTGGTTGCTTTCATTTCATTTTTAATGATGTAAGAAGCAAATATGTTTCCCATAGTGCTGTCTTCCCATCCCGGTACCACAATCGGAATATTTTTTTGTGCTGCTGCCAGCATCCAGCTGTTCTTAGGGTCAATTTCGTAGTATTGCTCCAATACACCGCTCAGTAACATTTTGTACATGTACTCGTGCGGAAAATAACGCTCTCCTTTATCATCGGCTTCTTTCCATAATTTGTGAATATGCTGCTGCAATCTTCTGAATGCTTCTTCTTCCGGTATGCAGGTATCAGTAACACGGTTATAATGATTTTCCAGCAGGTCCCACTCTTCCTGCGGAGAAAGATCCCTGTAATTAGGAACTCTTTTATAATGGCTGTGTGCCACCAGGTTCATAATATCCTCTTCCAGGTTAGCACCTGTACAGCTGATAATGGAAATTTTATCCTGGCGAATCATTTCTGCCAAACTCAATCCTAATTCTGCTGTACTCATGGCACCAGCCAATGTTACCATCATTTTTCCACCTTCATCCAAATGGGTTACATAACCTTTGGCAGCATCCATTAAAGCAGCTGCATTAAAGTGGCGGTAATGGTGTTCAATAAAATTTGAAACGGGTCCTTTGCTCATAATTTTTGCTGCCCTGAGTTTAACGAAGGGCAAGGCTGCAAAAGTAATTTTTTTATAAAGATTATGCTCTATTTTCTGCCCTTTTTAAAATTATGTTTTACTGCGGCCACTATAAATACACCAATACCAGCAAGTTCTGCAATCATACTTTCTGTAAACTTTGTATATTTAATTATTATTTAATTACAGGCCAGCAGTAGTTAAATACCCAAAGAAATTTTATACTGATGGAAAATAGCATTTACTGGCATGCTGTGTACACAAAACCCCGCTGGGAGAAAAAAGTGGCGGCATTGCTTGAAGCAAAAGGAGTTGAATATTATTGTCCTTTAAACAAAGTGACAAAGCAATGGAGCGACAGAAAGAAAACTGTACTGGAACCTCTTTTTAAATCCTACGTTTTTGTAAAGGTTCCCGAAAATAAAAAATGGGATTTATTAAATATCCCCGGTATTCTTAATTATGTAACCTGGCTGGGCAAGCCTGCTAAAATTAAAGACAGTGAAATTGCCACCATTCGTAAATTTTTAAAGGAGTTTGAATCAGTAGAAGTAGTGGAAGGCCGTTTAGAGATAAATTCCAAAGTAAAAATAAAACAAGGAGTGCTGATGAACTATCACGGCATATTACTGCAAATTTCGGGCAATCGTGCCAGCGTTAAAATAGAAAGTATGGGTTTGCAGCTGATCACTTCAGTTGATAAGAAAAATCTTGAGAAAGTTGCAGCAGACAGGATATAATATGACGATAAAGCTGGTTTACAAAATAAGCCCGCTACCCTTTAAAAATTAACGGCAATACTAAATTTAGATTGCTACATTTGATTCAATATTGCCATTATAACCATGTTCAATTTTTTTAAGAAAAAAGAAACCGCTGCACCTGAAAACTTACCTTTCACTATTGATATCCATTCGCATATTTTACCGGGTATTGATGATGGAGCACCGGATACAGCAACATCATTGTCACTGATACAGGGGTTGTATAATTTAGGCATCCGGAAATCTATTGCCACACCACATATTATTGGTGACATGTACCGCAATACTCCCGAAACAATTGCTGAAGCATTGGAAAAAGCACGGCAGGCCTGTTATGAAGCAGGGCTGGATATAGAATTATCTGCCGCTGCAGAATATATGCTGGATGATTATTTCTTAGAACTGCTGAAAAAGAAAGACCGCCTGCTTACGCTGCATCAGAATATTATACTTACCGAAATATCCTACACATCCACACCACAAAATCTTGGAGAAATTACAGCCGGCATCATTGCAGAAGGATACCTGCCGATATTAGCACATCCCGAAAGGTATCATCACTATCAACAGAATTTTGATGAGTACTATCACTTAACAGAAATGGGCTTTGTTTTGCAGGTAAATATTTTATCCCTGGCCGGCTACTATGGCAAGCGTGCCGAAAAAGCAGCAAAGTTTATCCTGGAAAAAAAATTAGCCATGATGGTGGGTACCGACCTGCATCACCAAAAGCATTTAGCTGCACTCAATCATCCTGCCAATAAAATAATTTTTCAAAATCTATTGGGCACAGATGTTTATAACGACCTTGACCTGGTACATAAAATCAAATATCCCTAAGCCCGGTTGAAATTGTATTTTAATTGTTGTAATTGCAGTGCTTTTACACTGGCTGGTATCTCTGCATTTTCAGGAAACCATTATCTTCGTTCTGCCAGCTTTTATCAGCATCCCTGATGCCATAAGTAAAAAAAACCTTTCAAATGAAATTACTTTCCACCGTACTGCTGCTTATTTTTTTTAAATGCGGTTTTGCCACTACTTATTATATCAGTTCAAAAGGAAGCGACCAGAATGGAAATGGTACTATTGGTAATCCCTGGCATTCTTTATATAAAGCAACAGCTGCAGTTACAACACCAGGTGATATCATTCATGTAACAGCAGGCACTTATAACGAACCGGTAAGGTGTAACCTTGCAGTTGGTGTAAGTATTGAAGGCGAGGGACCTGCATCTGTTATTCAATCTACATTAAGTATTGAATTTGCCGCAATAATTGTGGCTACATCAAAAGAAGGAACTGATGGCAGCCAGCACATCAGCAATATAAAAATTGATGGCACCAACAGAACAGGGTCGTGGGGTATTGAAATAAGGGGAAGAAAAAATGTAAGTATTCATGATTGTATTATTGCTGATTTTGATGACCGCGGTGTAATATGGGCAGGCAGGGAAGATAATGAAGAAGGTGCTCCTGAAATATATGCAAGCGGCAATAGCTTTTATAACAATACCCTTTCCAACTGCGCTAAATATGATGGTTATGGCAGGGGCTGTTTAAATATTGGCGGACAGGAAGGAATGCTGATTTATAACAACACCATTACTCAAAAAGGCAGATCAATAGGCACGAATGGCTGGCCAATAAAGTATTACAACGGCGGTTTTTTAAAAGGGTGCAAGATCTATAGCAACGTAATTACCAAAGAAGCCTATGATGGAATAAGCTGGGATTTTGCAATAGAGTTATTTAATGTATTCGGTTTGGAGATTTATAACAATACTGTAATTGGCGCCATAGATATTAACCACCAGACAAAAGACAACTATCCTTACAGCGTTTATATCCATGATAATATAATTGGCCCGCTGAGTTTACAATCCCGGTTAGAAACCGGTATTACCCTGGAGTACGAAACAGATGGCGCAATTATAGAGAATAACCGTTTAAGAAATTTAGGCATGCCTGTTTATTTTACACCCCGTGAAGGGAGCATTGTAAGCAACATAACTATTAAGAATAACCTGTGCGATAATATTGGTGTTACCGATGAGAGCCACCATGGCTATGCCATCAATTTTATAGGTATTGGTAAAAGCTATTTCATTTCTAATTTCTTTGTTTATGGAAATAAATTTATTGCCAATACCAATGCTGCACCTTATTACGGCATAGGTATAGCTGGTGCGGCCTATGCCACCAATGTAAGAATACACGATAACACCATTAAAGGGTTTACCGTGGCCGGCATATTCGCAAACCCTGCGTTTGTAATTGATACCATGCTTATTGAAAACAATATATTATCTGGCAATGGAAATGGCAATGATCCGTTTTTCGTACGTGGGGTACCCAATAATTACACATTTAAGCATAATACTAAAAGCAAATCAGATGATGGCACAAGCCCGGCATTTAATTTTACCCAGCGGGTGGTAAGGCCGTTCTACTACGAGCTGAAAAATACCGGTATGCTGGAGATCATTGCAGTGCTTTCGGGCCTGTTGGCTTTATTGTTTGCCGGTAAGGAGAACGTATATGCATACCCTTCATTTTTAGTGAACAGGATAGTATTTTTATTTTTAGGTTTTGATGAAGAATTGGTAGGGGAAATTTGTGTTAACCTGCTTTTTATTGCGTTGTGTATTTATGGCTGGAGCGTATGGGTAAAAAGAGACCGGAAAAAGCACCGCATTGTACGGGTTACAAGCGCTGATAAAAAAGAGTTGCTATTACACCTGGCATTTTTTATCAGCGCAGCAGTTGCTGTTTACTTTTCCTTTATTTACTTCAAAAAAGATTTTACTGCAGGCGCATCCTCATGGGCAGATGCTTTTGCAGTAGCTACTGCATTAACCGCAATGTTGTTAATTGCCCGGAAAAAAGCGGAAGCATGGCATTGGTGGATAGCCTCCAATATTGTTTTGATCTTCTTGTTTTTTATGAGAAACTATTTTCTTATGACCATGTACCATTGCGTATTACTGGCCATGAGTGCATGGGGGTTACGCAAATGGAACAAAAGAAAAAATGCCAGAAGAAGATCTTCAGGTACCGGTGCGTCAAAAAAAATAAAAATTGATTTATAACGCAACAGTGTATTATTTTTTAAGCTTGTTTCGCTGAATTCTTAACCTGTTCTTTTAAATGATCGGAAAGCCGGAGGCTTATAGCCACTACCGTTAGTGTTGGGTTTACTGCTCCGCCTGTTGTAAAACAAGAGGAACCTGCAGCAAATAAATTATTGATACCATGTACTTTACAATCGGCATCTACTACGCCTTTCTTCGGGTCTTCGCTCATACGTGTGGTGCCTAAATGATGCCAGCCGCCACTCACCAATGATGAAGGAACTGACTCATCTTTTGTATCCAGCATAAAATCAGGAATTCTTACACGGCCCACACCAGATATACCGATCTGCCGGGCAAATACTTCGATTATTGTAGTCACGGTTTTTTTATCAGGCGGAGACATTTGCCAGTTTAAATTGGCACGGGGTACACCTAAGGCATCTTTTTCTGTACTCAATTCAACACGGGATGCAGGATTGGGCACCTGTTCCATCCTGGTAAGCAACCCGTATGCCTTGTATAATTTTGAAGGCATAAAATGTCTTTCGAAAAAATTCCTTCTGTCTAAACTATTATATTTTTTAAACGAATCCAGGCTGTTCCTCGGGTCATCTGCAGACCACATTTTAATATTCGATATCCTGTTTTTAGATAATTCCAAAGGAGTTAATGAAATGGTGCCATTCATTATCTTAAGCTCTTCCTGCTTTTTTGCAGTGATCGCCATTTCCACTCTTTCGGTAATACCCTTCCCCATTTGATAAAGGTCAAGGGTATCTGAATTGGCAAGCCATAATTCGCCTGATTCTATATGCGGATGTTCCATAAAGTAACGGCCCACAACGTCATTATCATTACCAAGCCCTTTTGGTGCCTGCTTGTTGGATGCCAGTAATAATCTTGCATTTTGTATAGAGCAACAAGCCATGATAAAGAACTTAGCCCTTACCGTATGTTGTTTATCTGCATAATTTTTTATTATTACTTCTTTAATTTCCGAAACATTTTCTGTAGCGGTAATATCAACTACATTGGCATAAGTGTACAGGTGAATATTTTTTGCTCCAACAATTGTCTCTTTATATTTAGATCCAAATCTTGTAGGAGGGCTGAACTGCCACATTTTGCTCCAGATCACATTTTGATCCAATGGCAGTTCTTTAAGGGAAGGATTTTTTTTAAGCCAGTATTTTACATCCCATTCGTATGGGCCAAGGTCTAAAATTGGATGCGCTCTCGGGTAAAAGGGTTCTATGTCTTTTAATTTAATAGGCCACCCGCTATTTTCCACCCAATCTCTTTTTTCAAAATCCAGTTCGTCAAAAGTAGCACACATACCACCCCAATGCCCGGTACTGCCGCCAAAATAGTGTAACCGGCTGGCTTTCATAGGAAAGTAAGGTTGCCCGGTTATTTTGCCATTGTATAATTCCTGTACCTTATCATCATAATCAAAGCCGCCACCTTCCAGCAAAATAACTTTGTACGGCGTATTCATCCATTCAAGTGCAATACTGATACCGGCGGCCCCCGCCCCAATAATACAGATATCCCCTTCTATTACTGATTGATTGTCAATTTGCCGGGCATCAATATGCATACTATGCTTGGTTTTGTTGTAATGATAAAAGTGCACATTGCCGTGCTTCTGTTATTGAGATAAACCATCCTTTTATGATAATTGTTTTATCGGCCACAAATTCGTCATGAATTTTTGCATTTATAAATTCAGTGATCCGTAATTTATCAGAGGTTTTTAATTTTTGGCTTTTATCGTCGGTGAGGATAAGGTCTGTTAGTTTTTGTTTTTCATTTTCAACGGGTACCAATTCCCTGTACCTGGCGCCAATGTCCCTCAGTTCGCCCTCTTTGCAAAATTTGCCCAGTAAATCGGGAGTAGTAAGGGGGTCGGGTTGCCACCATTGCTTTTTTAAATAATAAGCAACAGGTAAACCAACGGCCACAACTGATGCCGAAATAATAAAGTTTCTTCTTTTCATATCAGGGTTTCAGGCACAAATGAAATAATAATTCTATTTAAATACCATCAATTGTTTCTAAATCAGCTGTTGTTGCAAAAAACACCGGTCATATCTACCAAAACCGGCAATATAAAGGCTGAAAACAGATTTTAAGAAATTCCTGGCTGTTTAATAGTTTTTTAACAAAATGGCTTTTATAAGGTTTAAAACTGGCTATTAGAACTATATTTTGTCATTTTTATTGTTTTCCACACTTCAAATACCTGTGTAACAACTGATAATGAACTAGCCGGTTATATCACGAAAAAATGTAAGATTAATTTTTTCCAGAATATTTAGATTTCTACGCAAAATAGTTGATTTTCCGCTATAAAAATCCGAACATCTTATAAACATCATGTTGAAAAATAAAAATTAGCATAGTATTTGATAAATGTTCATGTGAAATCTAATATTCTTAATTTGGGCAACCATCATTCCCCCGAAGATTTGTATGAGCAATAAAACCAAAGGCTTATTCGTTACTAAAACGATTCGAGCATCCATTATATCCACTAATATCTTATTAAAACTCCTATGAAACTAATTCTATTTTTTTTAGGTATTTTCCTATCCACACTCACCAATGCAACTACCTATTACGTTAGTACTACAGGTAGCGATGCAACAGGTACCGGTACAATTACCAATCCCTGGAAGACATTGTATAAAGCCACTAACACTGTTGCAGGTGTGGGCGACATCATCCATGTAAATGCAGGTACTTATCTTGAAACATTACAGTGCGTTTTAAAACCTGGTGTAAGTATCGAGGGCGATGGTGCTACTTCTATTTTAAAAACCACTCTTACTGCCGACTGGACGGAGTTGTTATCTTTACGTTCACCGGAGGGCACTAACGGTAACCAGCATATTTCCAATTTAATGTTTGATGGACAAAACCTCTCTACTTTCTGGGGTATTTATGTTGGTGGCAGAAGCAACGTAAGCATTCATGATATTACCATGGTGGATTTTAAAGACCGTGGCGTTTTATTCGGTGGCCGCAACGATGGCAATGGTGCACCACCCACCATTTATGCAACCGGCAATACTTTTTACAATAATACCATTACTAACTGTGCAGCCTATAATTTACCCAACGGTTCTTATGGCCGTGGTTGCTTAAATATCGGCGGGCAGGATGGTATGTTGATCTATAACAACACCATCTCACAAACCAGCAGGCCCGAAGGCTATAATGGCTGGCCTATTAAAGGCTGGAATGAAGGTTACCTGAAAGGCTGTAAGATCTACAACAATACGCTGAATAAAATTCCTTTGGGTAACACAAACGGAAATACCGGCTGGAATTTTGCTATTGAGTTGTTCAATGAATCAGGATTAGAGATCTATGGCAATACCATTACCGGTGGTTCTATCGATCTTAACTTTCAAACTAAAAATGGTTACCCCTATAGTGTATGGATACACGATAATGTTATTAAACAAACCAGTGTAAACAGCTGGATGGAAAGTGGCATAGTGCTGGAATATGGCACAGATGGTGCCATTATTGAAAATAATACCATTGATAAAAAAGCACATGGTATTGAATTTAACCCACGTTCGGGTGATATTGTTAAAGATGTTACCATACAAAGAAACCTTATCACCAACGTAACTATTGCACAAAACACCGGTGGCCTCATCGGTATTTTCAGCAATGCAGGCGATTACAGCATCGACAATTTTAATGTATTGAATAATACGATGGTGGCAACTGCAGGTGCTGCCCCATGGTGGGGAATTAACTTAGGCGGACTGAACACAGGTTATGCCAGGAACATCAATATTAAAAACAATATTATCACGAATATAGTAAGTGGCTGGTTGGTACAGGGCGGTGCTGTGGGTATCGATTCGCTGTCAATACAAAACAATAATACTTTCAATAACGGTGGCAGCAACAACCCTGTTTTTAACGGGATACAGCCCACTCATTATACCAATACCAACAATATTCATATTCTTCCGTTATTTATTTCACTTACTAATTTTCTGCTGCAGCCATTATCTCCATGTATCGATGCAGGTACCTATGTAGGATTAACCTATTCAGGCAGTGCTCCGGATATGGGGTTTGCGGAATATGGCGGCATAACCAATAATCCGCCAACAGCCAACGCAGGCACTGATCAATCGATTACTTTACCCACCAATACGGTTACACTTACAGGTTCGGGTACTGATACTGATGGTACTATAAGCGCTTATTTGTGGACCAAGATTTCAGGACCAACTGCCGGCACCATTGCTAACTCAGCATCGGCTACCACCACAGTTACGGCTTTGGTACAGGGCACTTATAAATTTGAATTAAAAGTTACTGATAATAATGGCGCTGTGGGAAGAGATACCATGCAGGTAATTGTGAACCCTGACCCAAACGTGCCCCCAACCGCTAATGCAGGCCCCGATCAGAATATCACATTACCCACCAACACGGTTAGCCTTAGTGGCTCGGGTAACGACCCTGATGGAACGATCAGTGCTTATTTGTGGACCAAGATTTCAGGACCCACTGCAGGTACCATTACTAACTCAGCAGCAGCAGCTACTACAGTTACTGCTTTGGTACAGGGTACCTATAAATTTGAATTAAAAGTTACTGATAATAACGGAGCTATTGGCAGAGATACCATGCAGGTTGTAGTTAACCCTGCACCTAACGTGCCACCTGCTGCCAATGCAGGGCCCGATCAGAATATCACATTACCCACCAATACCGTTAGCCTTAGTGGTTCGGGTAATGACCCCGATGGCACTATTACCGCTTACCTGTGGACGAAGATTGCGGGACCAACCGCCGGTACCATTACTAACTCTGCAGCTGCTGCAACAGCTGTTACAGGATTAGTGCAAGGCACCTACCAGTTTGAATTAAAAGTTACTGATAACAGCGGTGCTACTGCAAAAGATACCATGGTGGTGGTGGTTAATCCGGATCCTAATATTGCGCCAACCGCCAACGCAGGGCCCGATCAGAATATTACTTTACCTACCAATACCGTTAGCCTTAGCGGATCTGGCAATGACCCTGACGGCACTATTAGCGCTTACCTGTGGACCAAAATTTCAGGACCTACCGCCGGTACCATTACTAACTCTGCAGCAGCTGCTACTACAGTTACTGCTTTGGTACAGGGTACCTATAAATTTGAATTAAAAGTTACTGATAATAACGGAGCTATTGGCAGAGATACCATGCAGGTTGTAGTTAACCCTGCACCTAACATGCCACCTGCTGCCAATGCAGGGCCCGATCAGAATATCACATTACCCACCAATACCGTTAGCCTTAGTGGTTCGGGTAATGATCCTGACGGCACTATTACCGCTTACCTGTGGACGAAGATTGCGGGACCAACCGCCGGTACCATTACTAACTCTGCAGCTGCTGCAACAGCTGTTACAGGATTAGTGCAAGGCACCTACCAGTTTGAATTAAAAGTTACTGATAACAGCGGTGCTACTGCAAAAGATACCATGGTGGTGGTGGTTAATCCGGATCCTAATATTGCGCCAACCGCCAATGCAGGCCCCGATCAGAATATTACTTTACCCACCAATACCGTTAGCCTTAGTGGCTCGGGTAACGACCCTGATGGAACGATCAGTGCTTATTTGTGGACCAAGATTTCAGGACCCACTGCAGGTACCATTACTAATTCAGCAGCTGCTGCCACTACAGTTACCGCTTTGGTACAGGGTACCTATAAATTTGAATTAAAAGTTACTGATAATAACGGAGCCATTGGCAGAGATACCATGCAGGTAGTAGTTAACCCTGCACCTAACGTGCCTCCTGCTGCCAATGCAGGCCCCGATCAAAATATTACCTTACCTGTAAACGCTGTAAACTTAAGCGGATCTGGTAATGACCCTGACGGAACTATTACCGCTTACCTGTGGACGAAGATTGCGGGACCAACTGCAGGTACCATTACTAACTCAGCAGCTGCTGCCACATCTGTTACAGGATTAGTGCAAGGCACCTACCAATTTGAATTAAAAGTTACCGATAACAGTGGTGCTACCGATACAGATACTATGCAGGTAATTGTTAACCCCGCTAATATACCACCCGTTGCCAACGCAGGAGTTGATCAAAACATTACTTTACCCGTAAACGCTGTAAACTTAAGCGGATCTGGTAATGACCCTGACGGAACTATTACCGCTTACCTGTGGACGAAGATTTCCGGGCCTGCAGCAGGAACAATTACTAATACAGCTTCGGCAGCTACGCCTGTTACAGGATTAGTGCAGGGTACATACAGGTTTGAATTAAAAGTTACCGATAACAGTGGTGCTGTGGGAAGAGATACTATGGTAGTAGTAGTTAACCCTGCACCTAATGTTCCACCTACTGCAAATGCGGGCCTTGATCAGTCTATCACTTTACCCACCAGCTCTGTTAGCCTGAGTGGCAGCGGTATTGATCCTGACGGAACGATCACGGCTTATTTATGGACAAAAGTATCCGGGCCAACAGGAGCCGGAACCATTACCAATCCAAATGCAGCTGCTACATCTGTTACTGCACTGGTAGCAGGTATTTATAAATTTGAATTAAAAGTTACTGATAACAGTGGCGCTACCGATACAGACACTATGCAGGTAATTGTGTTTGCACCAAATATTCCCCCTGTTGCTGATGCAGGGTTGAACCAATCCATAACATTGCCTACCAATACAGCAAACCTTACCGGCAACGGAACGGATGTGGATGGAACTATTGTGGCCTACAAATGGACCAGGCTTTCCGGCCCGTCTGCAGGAATCATTGCCAATTCTTCGGCAGCTGTAACAACAGTGACCGGGTTAATTACAGGCGTATATGTGTTTGAATTAAAAGTTACCGACAACAATGGCGCTACTGCAACTGATAATATGCAGGTAACGGTTAATCCAGAAAATATCCCACCGGTTGCGAATGCAGGACCTGATCAATCAGTTATGCTACCTGCCAATAATGTTCTGCTTACCGGAACAGGAACTGATGTTGACGGAACAATAATAGCTTATGCCTGGAGGCAAATATCCGGCCCTCCTGATAAGCTTACTTCTATCAATACCGCTTCTACGTTTTTACAAAACCTGGTAGATGGTTCTTATAAATTTGAACTTACGGTTACAGATAACAGGGGTGCTACTGATAAAGATACCGTGAATGTTAAAGTTGCCACACCGGTAAAACCTGATAATAATAGTGTAAAAGTGTACCCTAACCCGGTAGTTGACTTTACAACCCTGGATATTAACTCCACCATACCTAACACAACATTACTGGTAGTTATTACCGATATGCAGGGTAAAATGGTGTACCAGAAACAACTGGTAACCGGTACTTATAATACCAGGGAAAGAATAAATATGAGCACTCTGTCGAAAGGCACTTATTTAATGACGGTTTATTTTGATAGCATTAATAAACAAAGCATAAAGGTTATTAAGCCTTAAATAATTCTGCTACTTATAAAAAAGAGGAAGCCGGTAACCGGCTTCCTCTTTTTTATTTTATTTATTGGCTCACCTTACCCTAAGTTGTGACAAAAATAGTGTGCCTTTATAAACTAAGGTCAATTACGATTTAGCAACTTACTCAAAAGAATTACAATTTATCATTCAGATTAGTGGTTGCAGCAGCACTTACAAATGGTAACTTTTCAAATGAATTTTGAATTTAAATCCGGCATTATCTGCTACCGATAAAAACATCGCTAATCTTTACAAAAAATACGGATTGATTATTGCCTGAAGAAATTGGAAAGTATTTAAAACCGCTTTCATTTTAGACTAAGAAGAGCGGTACATTTTTTCAGCTGAAGATTATGCTCCTCACTACGCTGCCAATTTTGTATACTTCATGTTATTGAACCGTGGTTTATTCTTAAAAGGTGTAAGAGCAAAATTATACCCGGTGGATTGAGTATTAAACAAGTTTATAAGTCTTAAAGCAGTAGTGATTCATCAACTGAACGGGAAATAGCTGTCTTTTATCCCGGATTTTTTCATCTTTGTATACTTTACCTACCGGTTTTACAAGATATAGATTGGCTGTGATCTTTTACAGGCGGGTGTGTGGGTGATTTATTCATGAAATATTCAAGCCGTTATCTTCAGAAGAAGACCCGTTAATTAAAACTTTCCATCCCCGGCAATTGCGGTGCTATTATTTTTTCTCCAATCTTCTTATCCTTAACGGGAAGTCTTTACTATGCCCGTAAAATATAGTGTCCAGTGTAATGTTGTAGTGAGAAGGCAGGTAACTATTAAGCATTTTAACGTCTGCATCATTTTCAAAATGTGCTTCTGTACGGTCGTTTATCAATAAATAAGTTTTGGAGTTGGGATTAGCGTTCTCAATGGATTGCCTCAGATCCAGGGTATCTTTTATTTTAGATAAATAAGAACTGTCGAATTTTAATCCGTTAGGTAAAGGAACCAATGCATTTTTACCACTGTAATTAAATTTAAACTGCAGGGATAAAACCTTATGATAAAAGCAAATGGGTTCATCTTTATTTTCAATGGTACCGATATATTTGGTTAAAGACCGGGTATCATATTCTTTTACCTGGTATTTGTATACTGATAGCAGCATACAGGTATAAAGTATTGCTATAGTGCCAAAAATAATACTCCGCTTTACCAAAGGATAAATCTGAAATAACAAAAACACTGAAATAAATAAAGGATAAGCAATGGTTAAATAGCGGTCATGGTAATCTAACTTGGTAGCAGCAAAGAATACACTGTTAATTATCACCATTGCGGCCGCAGTTATCAGTATCGAATTAAAGCTTTTAAAGTAAGTGGTGTTGCCCGACTTATTGATCTTATACCACTTTAGGTAAGTAGCTATGATCAGAATTATAAAGAGTATAAAAAAAGACAAGCGTATGATCCTGTCCACTGAAAACAGGTGCATACCAAGGGTTAAGTTTTGTGGAGAATGAAATACGCTGAACATTCTTTCACTAAATGAGCTGGTAACAGAATTAATATAAGCCAACTCCATAGGGTCGGTTGTATACATAATGCTGACCAGGAACAAAATACCAACCGGTAAGGTATAAAGACAATATTTAAAAAAAGTTTTCCAGCCTTTAAATATAAGAATGGGCAAAGACAATGAAATGACCAGGTAGATGTACAGGTACTGGGTAAACAAACCCACCAGGCAGGTAACAATAAAAAAGTATAAATACCTGTTTTGATTTTTTATATAAAAACTAACCAGGTAATAAATAGATAGCAGAGAAAGAAACAGTACAAATGAATAAAGGCGTACTTCCAGTGCTGCCCATACTGAATAGGGATTTAATAAAAACAGGATGATCAGCCACCTGGAACAGCCGGCACCTGATATGAGTTTTACAAACCTGCTGAACATAAAAGCCGACAAGCCAATGAACAACGCAGAAAATACCCTGCCGAAAAAAACACTCGAATTAATATAACGCCAAATGGAAAGGAGTATGAAGTAAACCGGAGGTTGCCCCTCAAAATTATAGGACTGCCTGATTACACCTGAAAGATTATTTGATGTAGTGTCCAGGGAAAAAATTTCATCGTTGGAAATATTCAGGCGCTGGCACAAAAAAATTATAACGCCGGTATAAAGTAGAAGGAAACTATAGAAACCAATATTTTTAATCGCTTTGATATTGTCCTTAATAACAATCCCCTTCATAAAAAACCACTGTTTAATGGATTTGCAAATTAGTATAATTAATTTATTAAAAATAACATTAATACTAATCAGCTTAAATAATCTTTACTCATTTTATTAAGATGTTATACAACACATCTTTTTTTAATCTTGCAGTTATACTGCTAAATGCTTACTCTTTTGCAGCACTCCAAAACAATTAGCAACCGGCTGGTTATAATCTGTCTGCAAGTTGCTTATTGTCTTTTTTTAATGCAGTGCCCAAATGGAACAACTCTTCAAAATACCTTTTACTTTGCAGCGACAGAAAGCCTAAACTCAAAAACTGAATGGCAATAACAAACGTAATACCACCTACAAGAAAAGATTGCGGGTTGCGTTTAAACTCCGTTGCAAGGCTATGAGAGAAAGACCTTTCTTCCCCTGCCTGTAATACGGTATTACCACTGGCCAGGTCGGCAAGTACATCATAAAACAACCACACCAGTTCGTATAGCGAAAGCAACATTAAAATGGTACCTATACCTATAAAAAATATGTAGGGGCGGAAAATGAACCCCGACATGAGGCCGGAAAAAAAACTTCTTATTACCCGCAGGCTGGATGTTCTTTGTCCTTTAAATTTATTTTGTTCTGTCCAATCCAGGTGAGCCGGTATCTCCACAATTTTTGCCCGTAATATCATTCCCTTATAAACAATCTCAGGATTGATCTCGTAATCTTTTGTTTTAAGGTTAAGGGTTTGTACAAACTCTTTACGATATGCCCTTACCATGCCGGTAAAAGTGTGGTAGCTATCCTGTGCAGCCAGGCGCATAAACCGGTTTACCCAGCTACTCATGGTTCTTCTTAAAAACGGAACTGCTGTTACTTTACCGCCTTTCATATATGGAGATGCCATTACAATATCAGCACTGGTTTCAATCAGTTTATCGGCCATTATACCGATATATTGTTCGGAGTAGCTGAGGTCGATATCCATTATTATGATGATCTCTCCCCTTGAATTGCTGAAGCCCGTTTTTATAGCGTTACCCAGGTTAAGGTTAGTGGGATGGTGTATTACCCTCACTTTATCGGGATGATTCTTTACCAGCTCATTGGCAATAGCTCCTGTTTTATCTTTACTGCCATCATTAACAATTAACACCTCCCAATTGTACCGGTCGCTTATACCGTCCATATATTTCATTATGGTAAGTATATTCCGTTCTAAAATGGCTTCCTCATTGTAACTGGGGGCAACAATGCTTAAAAATGGTTTGGTATTCATCGCTGTCATACAGTTAATTTTTTCAATTTATCAGATACCAGCCTGATTGTGGCGCAAACCGGCTTCGTTAATACTTTTTGGTGCAAAAAGGCTTATCTGCCTGCTATTTTCTCATCTGCAAAAATCATTTTTTGCCTGCTGCAACATTAAAACAAATTTTTATAATCCGGCTTCCGTTTATATAATATCCTTTTTAATTATGAACCATAATAAACGAAATAAGGTATTATTTAGTATCCCTTTATAATTTAAATAAAATACACCCGTTACATTCAAATAATGTGGTACACTGTTGTTTAAGTGCTTCCTCAAGCCCCGGTATTTGCTGTATCACCTTTTCTTCGGCTAAAAAGAAGGAAACACCCTTTATTTTATAATCTGTGATATTTTTCAGCGACAGGTCGCCAACACAAATGTTATACCCCTTACGGTTTAACCAGTAGAAAAAATAGGAGTTATTATATGCTTTGGGGTGGCCAAGGTAATCGCCGCAAAGGCCTCCGTTAGCCAGGAAAAGCGAACCCGGTGGAATTAATTTAGCCAGGCTGTCTTTACAACTATAAAAAGGTGAGGTTTGAAAGTTGGTGGGTTTGATCTTTACCAGGTACTTGGAAGTAGCCATTAAAAAATACGCCATGCTTAAAACCAATACGGTTAGTATGGCGGCACTTTTAAAAAAGGCCGGCTTATTGGTAATATTGCCTTTTGCAGCCTGTAAAGCCGGGAAATATTTGTTGTACAATTCTATTACTGCTGTGCCCAATAAAATGGAAGCAGCCGGAATGGAAAAGATATGATAATAATACGCCCAGTCATCGGCCGTAGTTCTTACCGCCATGATATAAAAGATAAATGCTGAGGCGAACCAGGCTGCAGCAATAAGCGTACTTTCTTTTTTTCTGAACGGGGTAAACAGCAATGCTAAAATAATGATCACGGGCCCCAGTTTTGTCCATACATGCAGCAACTCAATTTTAAAAAGCCCTTGTATAAAATGTTTGTTGGTAAAAAAATCCATGCCAACCCAGGCGTATTCATTCGACAGCCCCAATGAATTACCATACTGCAAATAAAATTTATGAGAATACCAGTACCAGAAAACGGAAGGAAGAACGGCGATTATGCCTAACAGTAATACCTGTGGTTTAAAAAGAAATTTCCAGCCCTTTTTAAAAATGAGGAGTAGTAAAAACAAGATGCCGATATTGGCTGCAGTAAGTTTACAAAGCAGGGCCAATGCCGTACAGCAAGCGGCCAGTAAAAAATATTTTTTAGATTGGTCATCCAGCCAGCGGATAAAGCTGTAGCCTGCGGCTACATAAAAGAAGAACATGACCGACTCGGGTTGTACCGTATTGGATACCACAAATAAGATGGGGCTTAGTGCAAAAAAAACTGCAGCTGCAATGGCGCTTTTACTATCCAGCAGGTACCTGCACAGCCGGAAGAAAACCAGCATTGTTGCCAGTGAAAATAAAAAGGAAATCATCCTGCCTGCAGGTTCCCAAAATCCGAAAATTTTATACGATGCGGCTATCAGGTAAGAATATAACTGGAACTCTCCTTCCGTATAGCCGGGGCCCGATCCATCCCAGGCTACCTGCGGGTGCAGGATATCAGTGTGGTTCTGATAAAAGTTTTTAGCAATGGTTGATACATCAGACTCACGCCATGATTCGGTATCTACCGCATGAAAAAGTTCGGTGCTTCTTACTCCTGCACCAATGAGAAAAATAATTATCCAGGTTAATTTGATCTGCTTCATTAAGGCTTGTTTTAGAAAAAGGTAATAGAAGTAGATGATGGATTATACTACCAACATGTTTTTTAAAGGATGTGGATTCAACTGATAAATATTTTACGTTTCAATTTTATTTATATCGATGCCAGCAATATCAACACCCCCGTAATAAGGAAAACGAAATAACTGGTTACATCTTTCAATGCAAAAACAATCGGGTCATCTGTCATTTTACCCCTGGTGGTAAATAGCCAGATACGACTGATCCAGAATAAAAACAGGAAACTGATGGCCCATAATATTCTGGGTTTTGAATACAGTTGTGTTATTTCGGGACTATTGATATACAATGAAAAAACGACCACTGCTAAAAAGCCGCTGGCAATGCCCATTACCTGCAGCAGGTTAATATCCTGAACAATGTAACCCCTGCCCCTGTCTTTTAAATTGGTTTCGCCTTCTGCCTGAATTAGCTGAATTAATTCTGAGTATCTTTTTACAAAGGCCAGGCTTAAAAAAATAAAAGTAGAAAAAGCAATTAACCAGAATGATAATACCACATCTATTACAATAGCGCCTGCAAAAACCCTTACTGAATACAGCAGTGCCAATATAAAAACATCGTACAGTACAATACGCTTAAGAAATAATGAATAGGAAAACGAGGTGATAAAGTAGAAGATGACAATACATAAAAACCACCAGTTAAGCTGTGCCGCAAAAAACAACCCTGCGGCTAAAAATAATATTGCTGTAATAACAGCAGTGGGAATGGCTATTTTACCGGAAGCTACCGGCCTGAATTTTTTCCGGGGATGTTTCCTGTCGGCATTCAGATCCAGTAGATCATTTAATAAATAGCCGGCAGATGCCACCAGGCTGAAAATGCAGAAGCCGAAAAAACTTAAGGTGAGTAATTTAACCGAGCCATAAGAGTGAGAAGTAACCAGCGGTACAAACAATAATAAATTCTTGATCCACTGGTAGGCCCTGATGGCTTTTATATAATCTTTAAGGGACAATTTTTTTGAACTGGTGATAACTGTAACAG
The DNA here is from genome assembly GCF_054783275.1 of Ferruginibacter profundus. NCBI lineage: Bacteria > Pseudomonadati > Bacteroidota > Chitinophagia > Chitinophagales > Chitinophagaceae > Ferruginibacter > Ferruginibacter profundus. Next base: position 1,930,714 of record NZ_BAAGQW010000002.1, read on the forward strand.
CTGCATTTTTTTTTGCTTTTCGTTCAACTGTTTTAGAGGCATTTGCCAGGTATGCATTTCTGCACGAGGCAAATATTACAAGGTCTGCAGTTGCGTTTCCGATATAATCAAACTGTTTATCACCAAAGTTTTTGAGCAGCAGGTCTAATTTAGCAGCGCTCTTTAAATTAATACCATTTGCTGAGCCGTACACTTCGCTGAATATGGGATGCACTTTGGCCACTTCCATTGCAGCTGTATACGGAGAAGCCGTTGCCAATATTATTTTCCTTCCTTTGGCAAATTCTGCCTGCAGAAAATCCAGCACCGCAGTATTATAAGGCAGTAATTCATATTGTATCTGAACACGTTCAAATACCTTAGCTTTTAAACAAGCCTTCCCTTTTAAAAGCCAAAGCACACAATTAAAAATATAAAGCGGATTTTTTTTAATTAATAAAATGAGGGCCTCAAATAACAGATCGGTATCTATCAGTGTGCCGTCTAAATCAGCAACCAATGGAATAGCAGTATCCTGTACCTGGTTGTTCATTTTATTGTTACTAATTGAAGATGAAATTGATAAGGTTATTTATTGTATTGCAATCGTTGTATTTTTTTGCTCACAAAATATCAGCTGCAGGTATTTATTATCGCCACCATTTTTTGTGTTACGTCTTCTCCAAAAATATTAGCTTGCTTTTCGGGCACTTTAAAATCAGTAATAGCAGCGGCAATATTTTTTTGCGAAGGATTAATTAATAAATTCCATTTTTCAGTCACTGTTTCCACCCACTCTGTTTCGCTACGTAATGTTATACAGGGTTTACGCAGTATGTATGCCTCTTTTTGTATACCCCCCGAGTCTGAAATGATCCTTGTTGATGCATGTTCCAGGGCAATAAAATCAAGGTATCCCTGCGGATCTACCAGTTGAATATTTGCAGGAACTGTATACGCAGCCGGCAACATTTTTCTTGTACGTGGATGCACAGGGAAAATTATTTTTTCGCCCAGTTGGCCCAGCTCATTCAATATATGTTCCAGTATTCCTGAATCATCAACATTATAATGGCGGTGCAGGGTGAGTAAATTAAAAGACTGATCCTGCAATTTTAAATCAGCAATTACCGTTGATTTTTGCAATGCCACCTGGATACTGTTTTTCATAGTATCCACCATAATATCACCGGTGAGGTAAGTACAGCTACCCATACCTTCGGTAGTAAGATTATCAACAGCTGTTTGCGTAGGTGCAAAAAGATATTTAGAAACATGATCGGTAACAATGCGGTTAATTTCTTCCGGCATTGTTCTGTTATAACTTCTTAATCCGGCTTCAATATGTATAATGGGAATATTTTGTTTTGCGGCAATCAATGCGCCTGCCAATGTGGAGTTGGTATCGCCAAATACAATTACGATGTCTGGCTTTTTTTCAAGCATTTCCTTTTCCAGTTTCAGCATCATTTCTGTTATCTGAACGGTTTGATTACCTGCGCCTACTTCTAAATGAATATCAGGTTTTCTTATGCCAAGGTCAGTAAAAATCTGTTCGGACATAGCATAATCATAATGCTGGCCGGTATGCACAATAAACTCCTGGTGAGCAGATAGTGCAGCTGACAGTGGCGCCAGTTTTATAAACTGCGGCCTTGCTCCTACTATTGAAAAAATCTTCATTACTTACTGGTTTCTTTAGGGGTTACTTCTTTAAGCTTTGCTTCGTCAAAACGCTTTGCAAATTCGCCCATTGGCAATACTTCAAAATGTTTCTGCATCATTTTCATTGCTGTTTCAAACACCTCTAATTTTTTTTCGCTGTTAATACTCATGCCCGGAAAAAAGGCCAGCTGTGGCACATCATCACCACCAATTAAATCCAACGGATGTAATAAATAACTCGGCGGCGTTTTAGTTATTTTACACATGAATATGGCAAAGCGTAAATAAGCCTTCATTAAGAATTTAGATACGCCGCTGATATAAAGCAGGTAACTCTGGTGAAAAGGCAGTTTAAAGACCGGCATTGTAGTAACCGGAATTTCCATTAATTTTTTGTTGCTCTTAAATTTCCAGGTATATGGTTTCAAGGGAAAAAAACCTTCTTTAAATGAGCCGAATAATTCTTTGCGGTTTTCTTTTTCTTCTTTTGATAAATTTGATTTTGCAAAATAATACTTACGCAATAAAGGGGAGATATATGTGGGTAAAGTAGACGCATCAAAAATATAATTTCTTTTTTGCAGTACTTCCAACAGATCCACACTCCAGCTAAAGCCCGGGCCACGAAACATATTGGTACGATGCCCTGTGGCTGTTATAATGGCTTCTTCGGCCATTTCAATTTCCGCTTCGATCTTTTCTTTAGAATATGTTTTTAACCAGCTTTCGTGATGAAAAGAGTGATTGCCTATTTCGTGCCCTCTTTCAATAATACTTTTGAGTACCTTATGATTTTTTTCTATCGCTGCATCCTGCCCTACCACAAAAAAAGTGATCTTCATATTCAGCTTGTCAAATACATCTAAAAATATCGGTACCACAATATCCAAATAAGAGGGAAAGGTTTCCCATCCTTCGTCGCCATGTACTTTCATGTAAGACCATTGATCGTCTAAATCCAGTGATATACTTGCTGGTATTTTCTTCTTTGCCATTATTGTGCTGTAATTTCTTTAAGTTTTGTTTCTGCCACTCTTATGGTTTCATTTACATTTAATGTTCCGTCTAATATGTAAGAAGTGTTAACGATATACACATTAGGAATTGATGTTGTAATCGGGGGCAGGTTTACTGAATAGTCTTTTGTTAATACAGTAATTACATGCTTTGCTCTTGCCACACCAACAAATTTTAAATTATCATCCGTTAACCAGGGGTACATTTTTTTAAAATTTGCAATAAAGAATTTTTTTATTTCCTCGTCAGAATAATTGAACAACGGATCTGTCGGACTTACATATTTGGGCAAATAAACTAAGTTATTGTTACCAAAATGTTTCTTATCCACTAATGCGCTCATTTCAATTACACCGGTAAAGGGCACCCATGAGTCGGTTATATTGGTAACGTAAAAATTACTGATGGGCTTATCTAACAAAACGGCTACACAAATAACACCCAGGTAATTAATATTATTCAGCTTTTGTGTTTCTGTTTCAGAAAGGCCATTACAAATTTTTGCAGAAAGCCCTGATGGCAATGTGGAGACCACTTTGTCGAATTCTTCAATTATACCATCGGTAAAAGATATTTGTGCTTTTCCATTTGCCACAGCTTTTATTTCACTGGCAACATAACCGGTTTTAATTTCCACACCTTCATTAAGCAGTTTTTGTTTAAAGGCATTGATAATTACTTTGTAACCGCCGGGTACATAACCAAACATTTCTTTTTTTAAACCGCTGCGTCTTGCACCATATAAACGCTGAATGGTGGCCCAGATGAAAACCGCAGATGTTTTGGTATAGCTTTCGCCAAGTTTAGCTCTTAAAAGCGGTAACCATATTTTATTAAACGTATTGGAACCCGACCATTTTTTTAACCATTCTGTTACGGGTATTTTTTCAAGTTTTTTCCAGTTCTTTATTCTTGAGGCTACTAAAATAGTAAGGCCAAGGCGAAATTTGTCAATTAAGTTAAGGGTGGGAAATTTTAAAAACTCTATTGTATCCGACATGGAGTAGAGTTTTCCATTCATATAAAAACCGGTCTTTGTTTCTACCCATTCAATCTTATCTTCTAAACCGATTTCCTTTAAAATTCCTCTTGTTCCAAAATCTGATAAAAGAATTACGTGATAAAATTTATCCCATTCCACCTCATTCATTTTCCATGAGCTGGCCAGTCCGCCAAGTTCGGGTGCAGCTTCAAATAAGGTTACTTTTTTTCCCTGCTGTGCCAGCCGGAGTGCTAAAGTCATACCCATAATTCCGCCACCTACGATTCCGCATTTTTCTGCTTGCATTGTTATTTATTTCAATGGTTAGGATTAGTTACATCAAAAACTGCTTTTGCCAGTCTATGGTTACTTTTAATCCTTCTTCCAGGTCCCAATGAGGTTTAAAGTCGAGTGTAGAACAGAGTTTGGTGATATCGGGTACCCGTCTCATTACGTCTTCGTAATTACCAAACGTAGAGTACGGAATATAATTAAGCTGAGGTTCTGAATCTTTGCCGTTAACCAACTTCCAGATTAATATGGCAAGATCTTTAATGGTTATTTCCGCATCCGATTTAGGGCCGGTATTAAATATTTCGTTATCAGATTTATCGCTTTCAATACATGCCACCAGTGCATTTACGGTATCATCAACAAAAGTGAAAGTTCTTGTTTGAGAACCATCACCATGAATATCGATGGTTTCTTTTTTAAATGCCTTTTCTATAAAAACAGATTGTGGTCCGCCCCACCAGGTAAGGTTTTGATGAGGGCCGTATGAACCAAAGAAACGTGTGATGGTATATTTAAGGCCATACTCGTCGTGGTTGGCAATAATATATTGCTCGCCATACATTTTTGATAATGCATAAGCCCAGCGTTTAACTGTTGTGGGGCCCATTACCAGGTCAGATGTTTCGGCAAAAGGAATGTTAGGATTTTTACCATACACATCAGAAGTGGAAGCAAAAAGTATTTTTGATTTATCCATGATACACTTATGTACCACATTCCTTAACATCAGGTAATTTTCTTCAAGTGTTCTTAATGCGTTGGTGTAGCGGGGAATTTTTTGTGAAGCCAGGTGAACAATAATATCTGCCCTCACATCTTTAAGCATCAAAGGGTTTGCTATATCACCACTAATGAACTCAAAATTTTTGTTATCCTTTATGGGTTCTATATTTCTTAAAAAGCCATAGTTGAGGTTATCGATTCCTATTACGGTATGGCCTCTGTCCAGTAATGTTTTTGCAAGGTTAGAGCCAATGAATCCAGCCACCCCGGTAATTAATACTTTCATCGTTAGTTTTGTTAGGTATAAGTGTTTAAATATATAGTACGTAATTCGATTATATCTCCTTTTAGAATTAAAATTCAATTAAAAAGCATTCTTATCTCCCTTAAAAACCTGGTACACAGTTAAAAAGAGAATTTGAATATCCAGCCACAACGTCCAGTTTTCCAAATACCACAAATCTTTGTTCACCCTCATTTTAATCTGGTCGGGGTTAGTGATCTCTCCCCTGTACCCGTTTACCTGTGCCCAGCCTGTGATACCCGGCTTTAAAAACTGGCGTACCATATACTCATCTACAAATTTGGAATAATCGGTGGTATGCTTCAGCATATGTGGCCTGGGGCCTACAAGGCTCATCTCGCCTTTGAACACATTGATAAACTGCGGAAATTCATCTAAACTGGTACGCCTGATAAACCTGCCGATCTTTGTAACCCTGCTATCATTTATTGTAGCCTGTTTTAAATCGGCATCTTTATTCTTACGCATACTGCGGAATTTATAGCAGTAAAACGGCTTTTTATTTTTGCCGGTCCGCAATTGCGAAAAGAAAACGGGGCCACGTGATTCCAATAATATCAATAAGCCCAGTATGGGTACCAGCCACGATAACACGAAAACAATAACTAAGAAACTTACAACAATATCCAATGCTCTTTTTTTGATCCTGTTACCCACGTCATCCAAAGGTTCGCTACGTAAAGAAAGAATAGGCAATTCTCCAAAATACTCAATATGCACATCCCTGGTAATAAATACGGAAAGATTGGGTACTATCTTAAAGCGGATACATTCTTTTTCAGATTGGTACATCAGGTCGTAAATATCCTTATTCTGTTCCGGCGTTATGGTAGAAAATATTTCTGATACTTCAAATTCCTTAGCTACCTGTAATGCCCTGCTTACATCTGTAATGATCGGGTAATGGGATAACTCATGTACATTTTTATCATCTTCAATAAACCCTAAGAGCTGGGTGTTGATACCATCTTCTTCAAAATATTTTGCCAGTTTTTTTGCGGTATCGTTATAGCCCAGGATGATGACCTTTTTAATAAGGTAGTGGCTGTTTTTAAAGTATTTTTTTATGCCCAGGTATAAAAAGCGGTTACCCAGCAGCCCAACACCAAAAGCTCCCATACTAATCACGATAAACAATCGTGATATGCGGAACTCACGTGAAAAGAACAGGTAAAAAAGTATGCAGATGATCCAGAGAAAATAAACCTGTGCAGTGCGTTTAGTAAAATTGTCGAAAAACAAAATTATTTTTCCGGCATAGGTTCTGAGGAAAAAAGAAAGGAGTAACCACGTTGCAACAGAAATGGTCCAGTATTGAAAGTAAACACTCCAGTAATCAACCGGTATACTTTCGGTAAAAAAGAATTTACAGATAATGTAACCTAGCGTAAGGGCAAACAGATCCAATATCACAAGGGTCATTTGTAAGTATCGTTCAAACTGCTTGTTCATACTGTAATGATAAATTTATTAAGGTGTTGTAAATACTTTAAAAACTATTATATAACGCTGCTTTTATATTTTAAATATGTTTTTATAAAAATTAACCAGCTTTTTACTTTCATGATTCCATGATAATTCGTTTACCACCCTGGCATAACCGTATTCTCCCATTCTTTTGCGTTCTTCAGGCCTGTCTAATAACCATATTATTTTATTTGCAAAATCTTCGGTAGAGGTATTATCGGCGTATAAAGAAGCATCCAGTGCAGATAGTCTTCCTTCTTTCAGGTCAAATTGAACGATAGGTTTTTTAAGTGCCATATATTCCATGATCTTGTTCATGGTAGAAAGGTTATTCATTTCTGTTGGCTTATCGGGATTTACACAAATGTCGGCAGTGTTTAATACATCCACCAATGTAACATCATCTACCCTGCCGTAAAAATCAACATATTCGCTTAAGTTCATGTCTTTAGCCTGTTGCTGAATTTTTTCCAATTCGGTACCGCCGCCGATAATAGCAAACTGTACATCGTTACGTTTTGCAATGATCTGTTTTGCGGATTCCAGTAACAGGTCCAATCCTTCCTGCTCCCCTATTACGCCCACATAACCTATTAAAAATTGCCGTCCCTTTTTATATTGGATGTTACCATCACCTAATTTTAAGCGATCCAGCTTGGGACCGCTTCTTACCACCTGTACTTTTTCAGGCAGCATTTTGCCTCTTCGTATAGCGATCTCTTTGTAAGATTCATTGGTTGCAATGCTATAGTTTGCTGTAGCAAAAGTTAATCGCTCTGCCAGCATCAGGAATTTATAAAAGAGTCCTTTCTTGTTATACTTGGCAATGTATAATTCCGGGTTAATATCATGGTGATCGAAAACATATTTAACACCCAATATTTTATAAAAGATAGCTACTAAAAATATAAGGTCGGGCGGATTACAGCCTTGTATCACATGAAACCTTTTTTTGCAATAGATTTTTAAGCTTAAGAAAGATTCCCAGAATAGGGCCATCGAATACTCCAGCATATACCCCCAGGCACCTTTGGCCTCAAATGGTAATGAATGACGGTAAATATCTATGCCGTTTATTACTTCAAAAGATTTCGTGTAGCCCTTCATTTTAGGGCATATAATGGAAACCTTAGCCCCGTTCTCCATCAGGGTATTGGCTTCCTGCCATACTCTTCTATCGAAGGGAACCGGTAAATTTTCAACTACTATTAATATGTGCTTTTTCTCAAACATGCTTTTTATTTACCAGTTTATTCCTTTGTAATTTTTTTTGGCTCTCATAGATTCGGGTAATCTTACCATATCTACAATTACAGTTGTATCAGGTGTTTTTTCTAAAACTTCCAGGTATTCTTTTTCTTTATTGTTAATCACAATTACATCCACGTCTTTTCCCAGTTCATTGATATCGCTTACCATAAGTTTGGAAAGATGCGGAATATGATGATCGATGTAGGCCTTGTTTGTACCTGTAAGATTAGAAAGGTAGATGTTTTTATCGTAAATTTTTACTTCGTAACCCTTACCCAGCAATGTTTCCACTACAGTAACAGCAGGTGAATTACGCAGGTCATCGGTACCGGCTTTAAAGCTCAATCCCAAAAAACCGATTCTCTTTTTTTCTGTATGCTGAATCATTTCCACTGCACGGTTGATCTGCAGTTCATTGGATTTATTGATGCTTTCAATTACCGGCACATTTACATAAAGATCGTGTGCCAGTGTTTGCAGGCCTTTTAAATCTTTTGGCAAACAGGAACCGCCGAATGCAAAACCAGGTTTAAAATAATAAGGAGAGATATTCAACTGTTTATCCTTACAGAATATTTCCATCACTTTGTGCGAATCAATGCCCATCTCTGCACAAATATTTCCTACTTCGTTACCAAAAGAAATTTTGAGTGCGTGAAAGGTATTGTTTACATATTTCATGATCTCTGCAATTTTAAGATCGGTAACAATAACCTCTCCCGGTAACTGGCGATAGAGGCTGGCAACTTTTTCAGCAGCAGCAGCATTATCTGAACCAATGAGGGTTAATGGCGGATTGTAATAATCATCAACCGCAGTACCTTCTCTTAAAAATTCAGGATTATCCACTATAGCAAAATCCACGTTTCTTTTTTTGCCTGATACTTCTTCTACAATAGCTGCAAACTTATCGCAGGTGCCGGGCATAATGGTAGAGCGTATAGCTATAACATGAAAATCTTTTTTCTCTTTTATACCGAGGCCGGCAATTTCAGCCACTTTAAAAATATACCCCAGGTTCAGGTGACCTTTATCGCTGCTGGGTGTACCCACAGCAATAATGCTGATATCGGTTTTAAGTATTGCTTCTTTTGAATCGGTAGTAGCTTCAATATTGCCTTTAGCCCTTTGATCGGCAATGATGTGATCGATATCTTTTTCGATAATAGTGGCTTTACCGGCGTTTATCTGGTCTACTTTAGTCTGGCTTACATCCACACCAATAACGTGGTGCCCGTTCTTTGCCAGGCAGCCCACGCTTACGCAGCCTACATAACCTAATCCGAAAATACTGATGTTCATAATTAATTAATTGATATTATTGTTTCCAGTTGAATATTCCCCGAAACTTCCAGGGAACAAAGTATTGTGTTGGTTTGTTCTTTGTGTAAAAATGAATTGGAATACCATCCTGTTATTTCAGGATTTAATTGCCCGTTTATTACAACTGCTTTTAATTTTTTATCTGTTTGCAATTGCACATTCCTGCCGTTTTTATTTACCAATGTAAAATCAGCTGCATTATTTTGTTGTACGCTTATTGCCGGATGCAAATGAAACGGCACTTCAATAAAGCAACTGGTATTTTTATTTTTTGTTTCAATAAAATCGGTAATGGTGATCTTCAGTTGTGTTTTGTCAAAAACCACATTCCTGGTATGGCTAACACCTTGTTTTTCGTAGCCATTATGCGTTGCTTTGATGGTATCAGTTGTGTCGGTTGTTTCAGCCTTAAGCACCGTGCATTTGTAATGATTCAGCCACAAAGTAGAGCCTGCAAAATCGGCCTGGTTAAGTTTATTTACCCTGATGGTATTATGCGCCAGCGTACTTACAAAATAATTACGCCATTCGGGTGCAGTGTGATAGGTGTATGTACCGGGATCAACAAAAACCGGCTGCCCATCTACATGCATAAAAAACGACAACGCATCTGCATGCCCGTGTGCTGCTATAGAAAGAAATCCTAACGGTGCGGCATCAAAATGAAAATAGACTTCTTTGTCGTCTTGTTTTTTTCTGCAATAAAAATGGCCTTCTTCTGTATAAAATTTTGAGCCTTCTGCAATGCTTTTATTTGCTACCGCATCAAATGCCTTTTTACCTGCAGCACCAAACAATAATTGATTCTTTGCATCAAAGCCATTTGATTTTGCTTTAAGCACGGGGTCATTAAATATGATGGCGCCGGAACTTAATATTGATTTAAAATTGTTGAAGTGGTGATCAAAATCAACAATAAAACATTTGCCATCGTCTTCATCGCCATACTTTGGAAAATTACCTTTACAATCAAGAAAACTACAGATATAATTAAATACCTGGCGCAGCTGTTGTTTGTATTGGGCTGAAAAAGGATGCCCTGAATTTTCTCCTGCCACGTAAGCCACCAAAAAGAAATCGGTAATAAACTGAATGTATTCTGCTGCTTCTTCTTTATTCACCCCATTCCCGGAATGCTGTTTTATGATTTCAGTTTCAAGCCCCTGCTGGGCATAGCTGATCCATTTTGGAGATTCATCAAAAGACCATTTTACCGAAGCCACAAATAAGCCTGCATATTCAGAAATAAGGTGGTTATTGGCAGATGAATATTTTGAAGGATTTTTATAGGAATATACGCAATGCTGATGTATCATTGGCAACCAATCGTTGGTGACAAATGATTTAAATGCACTGTTTGTTTTCATCAGTTCCTCTGCATTAATTACTTCCCAGCAAAGAAACCAGTTGATCAAACGTAAGTTTACTTCAATATTGCTATACCAGTTTACACCTGTGAGATAAGGGTTACTTTCTTTCCAGGATTGATTGATGCTGATGAACTGGTTAAGTATAGCTGCATCTTTTGTTTGATGGTGCTTAATAGCCACCTGCATTAAAAACTGCATGCGGTTAATTTCCCAAACACATTTTGCAGAAAGATCAGGGTCTTGTCTGATGCTTATACTCTTTGCAAAAGAAAGCGGGAAACTTTTTCCGGAAAAGATATCCCTGTGCCAATCGGCAGCCTGTATATTTTTATAGTTGAAATGCTTACCAAAAATATGTATCTCATCATCATGCAGCGTTACCTGTTCAAAAGCAGGTTGCAATAATTGCTTTGAAGCTATATTGTTAAGCGCAGCAGCAGGCTTGCCCTGGTAAACTCTTTGTTCCAGTTGCTTTATCATCATTTGCTTTATCCTGTAGGGGAATTCAGCAATTGAAAAAGTTTTAAGCCGGTTGATGTAGAAATTACTCATTTATCAGGGTATCTAACGACGTACTATAATTTCTTTTGGTTTGAATACTTTCCACCGCTAAAATTGCGGTATAGCTATTTATTAAAAGCGATTGAAAAGAAATGGGTGCCACACCGCTCTTTATTGATTTTGCCAGAACAGACATTTCTTCTTTCTGTCCCTTATCAATCATTAAAAATTGTTTTTTAGATACACCGCCATCTTTATACACCGTTACTGTTTTAAAATTGTCGAATTCAATATTGGTTCTGTAACCGGTGATCAGCATTTTTTCTTTAGCATATTTTTTATCGCCATCGGCCAGGTAAGCAATTACGCAGGTTGATCCGTTGCTGAATTTGATATTGATAAAAGCATTATCCTGTTCGGGCATACCTTCTACTGCAGTTGCACTTGCAAATACTTCTACCGGATCGGCATCCAGTAAATATTGCAGTGTATCAATAAAGTGGCATACTTCTCCTATTACCCTGCCGCCTTGTTCAGGCGATTGGTACCATTTATCCATCGGAATAAAACCGGCATTTACCTGGTAGTAAATTGAATACCTGATATTTTGCTTCAGTTGTTTTTTCAGGTATTTTATTGAATCAGAATAGCGCCTGTTATACCCTACCATCAATAGCTGCTGCTGTGCCGTATAACTTTTGTAGATAGCTTTTAATTCAGGTATTGATATGGCCAATGGTTTTTCCACATACACATGTTTGCCTTTGTCTAAAGCATCCACTACCATTCTTGCATGCTGGTTATGGCGTGTTGCAATCACAACCGTATTAATCTCTTTATCTGCTAGCATTTCGTGATAGTCAGTAGTGGCATACCTGAAACCAAATTTCTGTGCCTTATCTTTTGCATTAATGCCGGTTGCTGTTGCAATACCAATAAGATTAGCTTCTTCCTTTAAAAAAGGCATCAGCATAGTACTGGCATAGTTACCAGCGCCAATAACACCAATGGTTGCCTTATCAGACCTGATCGCTTTATCATTAGGAATGTTTACTCTTTTGGTAGTGGTATCAATATCTGCATCATATTTTAATACCACGCCCAGGTAATCTTCTTTACCGGCTTTAATATCCAGGAATGCTTTTTCAGAATCATTAAAACTAAACTGGTGTGTAATGAGTTTTGAAAAATCAATTTTACCATCTTTTAAAAGTTGTAACACAGACATCATGTTACGTTGTTCTGTCCACCTTACATGGCCAACAGGATAGTCGATTCCTTTTTCTTCGTATATGGGGTCATATCTTCCCGGACCGTAAGAGCAGGAAAATCTAAAATCGAGTTCTTTATGATAATACAGGTCCCATGGCAGGTCCATTTTTGTAATTCCTATATCAACGATCTTTGCTTTGTGCCTCGCAATTTTTCCTGCAAGAATAATTGGATCGTTGCTTTGTGTACCGGTGGTAATAATTATTGAATCGCATCCAAAGCCATTGGTGAGTGAGCCTATCTCTTCTTCAAAATTATTTTTTGTTGCAGCCTGGGCAAAATAGGCGCCATTGCTTAAAGCAAGATCACATTTGCTTTGCGAAATATCAAAACCAAAAGCCCTGCAACCATTGGCATTTATTATCTGGATCAATATCTGGCCCAGCAACCCCAATCCAATTACGGCAACATTCTCTCCTATCTGCGATTCCGTTTGCCTGAAGCCCTGCATCGCAACCGAAGCAATGGTAGCAAAAGAAGCTGCTTTCAAATCTACCCCATCCGGTACTTTGGTGCAAAGATTTTTAGGAATAAAATTCACTTCGGCATGGTTGGCATATCCGGCTCCGCCGCAAGCCACCATATCGCCAACTTTTAAATTATCTACACCTTTACCTACTTCAATTACTTCGCCGGTAAGGCTGTAACCCAATGGCGACATAGAGTCCAGCTTATTCATCACTTTTCTGTATGTTGCTACAGGGCCTAGTTGCGTAAGTGTATTTAAAACATCTTTTACCTGCTCGGGTTTTTTCTTTGCCATTTGAAAATAACTGAGGTCAGCATTTTTCAATTTCATGATCTCTGTACCCACGCTAACGGCAGAATAAACTGTTTTTACTAAAACGCCTCCCGCTTTACAAACGGGAACCGGCAATTCTTCCAGTGTTAATGAATTTCTTTTAATATTCTGAGCTAATTGTTTCATCCTGCTTTAATTGTTTATAGTTTATACCGCAAAGGGATAAACGAAGTTTGTATGCTATTTGTTTGTTGTGTAATTTATGTTAGGGTGTTGTTTCAGTTTTTAAATTTATTTTACCCGGCCATGCAAGTTACTGCAATGCCCGGCAATTCATTTATAATCCTTGTTACTATACTGTAACCACATTAATGCCTGCGCCCTGTACCTGTGAAAGTATAAACCTGTACTTCCCGTTTTTTGTACGTGGTATCCTGTCTACATACTCAAAGGTAATTTTCATTCCATTGCCCAATCGCACTCTTGCTTCCTGTATAATTTGTTCTTCGTCTTTTTGAGTGTAGTTTTTATCTTTCACCACTTTCAGAATAATAGCTTCTTTGGATGGTTGCACAATTTGTGCTTCCACTACGTTTACCGCATCTTTAAACAGGTGATCTAAGCGGCCTACTATTTTCCCTTCAGGTGTTATTACATAATCTTCTATCCTGCCTTCAACTTTATCTATCAGTAATCCGCCTCTTCCGCATTTGGCTACCTGGTTTACAGCAACGGTTACTATATCTCCCACATCGTAGCGTATCAATGGAAAAGCAGTGTTATTAAAATTGGTTGATACCACCCTGCCGGTTTCACCTGGCTTACAAGGCTGGTTATCATCATTCAATATTTCCACTACACTATGCTCTTCTTTTAAATGCAGTTCGCCACATTCGCATTCCACAATATTGGCGCTCATTTCTGATGTGCCATACCAGTTAAATACTTTTACTTTAAAAGACTCTTCAATGGCCTGTCGCTGAAAATCCAGCAGACTTTCTGATGCCGTGAATACAGCTTTCAGCTGCAGTTTTTTCTTGCCATATTTTTTATATGCCAGTGCCAGCAAATACATTGAAGAGGGATAACCGTGTAACAGCAACGGGTCAAACTTTTCTAATTGCTCAATATAAAATGGCAATGTTTCGCTGCTCATATGGTACGATGAAAAGAACAAATGATTGTTCGCTTTATCGAATGCCCAGAACGGCGGCTTTGTTCTGCCGGGTATTGCAACCGGGTGCCCGGCACAGGCTGCAATTTTATCTTTCCCTTCAAAACTTGCGCCTCCCCACCGGTAATGCATTTCCCTGAATGCATATTCGTACTGGTAAGCCTGTTCGCTTAATGGAAATACCATTGCCGAACCGGTAGTACCGCTGGTATGCCCCCAGTAAACTTTTTTACCTGCAGTGTTATAAAACGCTTTGCTGTTTCTTTTTACTGTCTGTTTAGCTAAAACAGGAAAATCGGACAATGCAATTGTATCCGATACCAATAAAGTTTTATAAGGTTCGTGCTGCTGGTAAAAAGGAACTTCTTTTATTTCCTTTAAAAAAGCCGCCAGTTTTTGTTGTTGGTAATTTTTTAATTCGGCTTCTTTCCAATACTGTGCTTTTTCCAAAAAAGCAATCTGTTCTTTATAAAAAGTACCAAAACGCTTTTTCCGCTGCTGCATACCATATGCAGAAGTAATAAATACTTTGAAAGGATAAGGTGCCTTATCAAACAAGTCTTTTATAAATTTATTTCCGTAACCCATTTACTTGTTGCAAACTGCTTTAAAACTTATGAAATACTACTCAGGTTCCTGATACTTAATTCCAAACACAAAAATGCCCATAACTTATCTGCATGGTCAATATTTTTATTTACATGCAGGTCAAAACATTTTTGTATCACTTTAATGTCTATAAAATCTTTTTGCACAGAAGTATTGATCGCATTCTGCATCATGTCTTTCAATTCATGAGATAGCCAATGTTTGATGGGCAGATCGAAACCTACTTTTTTACGGTAGATAATTTCAGGATCAATATAACGTGACGCCAGCTTTTTGATCAGGTATTTTGATACTTTATCTTTCATCAGCAAATCTTCGCTGATACCTGCCGAATAATTTACCAACTGGTGTGCCAGGAATGGCACCCTTAATTCCAGCGATGCACCACTTGTTGATCTGTCAGAACGATTGAGCAGATCATTGGGCAACCTGTCTTTAATATCTATATCCAGAGCATGTTTAATATCGTATGCTTTTTTAGGGTCATCGTTATTATAGGTTTTTATCAGCTCGCTCATCAGGTGAGGTTCAAAAATTACTGCAGTACCATAAAATGTAGGCTTATGTAAAGCATTGTACAAAAAGTTGTAGTGCTTGGAATAATTTTTAAACAATGATACCACTCCCGATTTAAATGGAACGGCCCAACCGATAGTTTTATGTATTTTATTGGTCCAGTTAAAATATTTATAGGAATTATAGCCTGCAAAAAGTTCATCACTGCCTTCGCCAGCAAGCAATACCCTGTAATTCATATCATGCGCATACTCCGAAATTTTATACAATAATAATGCAGAGGGATCGGCAACAATATCATCCTGTATGGTGATCCAGTTATTGATACTGTTTAAAAAATAATCAGCATCTACTTTTATTTCGTTGTACCCGATGTTGAATTGCGTACATATTTTTTTAGCATATTCAGATTCATCATATTTTTTATCGTGAAAGCCCACTGTAAATGCATTCAGGTTGCTGGTTTGCTTAGACGTTAATGCTGCAATTAAAGATGAATCAACACCACCACTTAAGAAAAGGCCCACCGGTACATCGGCCACCAACCTGTTTCTTATAGCATCATTAAGTAGGGCTTCAATTTCATCGATGGTTTTATTTTCGTCCGTATGTGTGCTGGTGATCGCATCCCGCTGCCACCATACTTTTATTGCACTGCTCTTTTGTGTTTTGGTATCAAACTCCAGGTATGAACCCGGAGTTAACTCCATGATATCATCAAATATGGTTGCCGGTGCTTTAAATGCCCGGTTAAGGTAATATTGCCATAATTTGGAATGGTTCAGTCTTTTTTGAGAAAAGATAACCAAGGGTGTGATGGTAGATGCAAAAGCAAATACCTCATCGGTTTCAATAAAATATACCGGCTTAATTCCAACCCTGTCCCTGCAAAGTGTAAGCAGTTGATTGGCCTTGTTATAATAACCAAAACCAAACATGGAGTTGGTTTTGTGCAGGAAGCTGATGTATTCTTTATGCAGTCCTTTCAGCAGTACTTCTGTGTCCGATTTTTTAACGTAAGTCTCATCGCTATACTTAAGGTCTTTATAATTGTATACTTCCCCATTATAGGTAATTACGCCATTGGTATCTTCCATTGGCTGCCTGGCATTACCAATGTCGATAATGGAAAGCATGTTATGATAGAAGAACAAGTTGGGCGTAACTTCAAACGCATTGAATTCATCAGGCCCTCTTTTGTGTTGCTTTTCCCTTACAAGATCTTCAAACTTTTTCAGAAGCCTGGTATCTGTTTGCTTTTTAAAAAAAATCCCGGCTATCCCACACATACTAAATGTTTTAATTTTAAGAATTTAATTTAAGTATTCAAATAACAAGCGTTTATTATTGATTTGATTATTTATTCCTGTTAAATATTTTTCAAATACTCCAGTACCTTATCTACTATTTTTGCTGCTGTAAATTTTTCTGCCAGCACCAGGTTATTCTCTCTCATTTTTTGTTGCAGGTTTTTATCCTTCATCAGGTTAGCTATTTGTTTAGCCAGCTGTGCAGGATTTTTTTTCTCTACCCACAAACAGTTTTCATACTCTTTAAAATAATCTGTAGCCGCTCTTATATTGGTGGTGATCACCGGCCGCCCTGCGCCTACTGCCTGAAAAACTGCCATCGGAAAACCTTCTGAATGATAGGTTGGCAGAATGGACATTTCACAATTGGCATAGTAATACCTTGTTTCACTTTCAGGAATATGCCCCAGTGTTTTGATGTTTTCTTCCAGGCCATAAGTTTTGATCAGGCTTTGTACCTCATCAAACAAAGGCCCGTTACCTAAACAAACTAACCTGAAATCAAGTGCTTCCTTTTTCAGTAAACGGCAGGCTTCCACCAGGTCCATTATTCCCTTTTCATACATAAAGCGGCCAACAAAAAGCAATACACTGGTTGACTCAGCAACACCAATAGTTTTTTTAAATGCAGGATCAGGTGTATATAAACTTTTATCGATCACATTAGCGGTAACCTGAACTTTTTCAGGCGCCAGTCCGATACTTAAAAAATTATCTTTTTCCTCTTCTGATAACAACAAAAAAAGATCTGTTCTTTTAAAGAGATATTTTTTTAAAAGATTGGTTTTTGAAAACAATATTTCGTTTTGAGAACCGTGGATTTTCAAAACTATTTTACCTTTTATATTGCCTCTCTTTAAAATAAAAACAGTAATCGCATCCCTGATCACGGTTTTAAAATCGAGCCCGGTATTTAAATAAATAAAATCACTTTGTTGTGCTGCCGCCTGCTTTTTTATTTCAACTGCATTTTTTATAATGAGCTTAAAACTGTTGATCAGCCCGTTTACCGATCCCCAGTTGCCGTACGTGCATACTATTGTTTGAAAGCCGCGGTTTTGAAATTCAACTATTTCAGATTGTGCAATTTCCTTGTGCGATGTACCGTGTATTCCAAATAATATTTTCATTGCTTCATTTACTGTTTAAATTACAACACTGCCGATGCCGGCAATATGTGTTACTTCCTTTTATTGGCGTCAATAAAATCCGCCACTTCTTTAGATTTTTCAAGATACCCGAACTCACGTAGGGCAACGGCCCTGCCATTTTTTGCTACAGTAAGCGATTGCTCGTAGTGATCAAAAATATAATCGATCTTTTTTGCTATCGCCCCCGGATTATTAGGCTCTACAATAAAAAGAGTTTCATTATCGGTAAAGTATTTATCGATATCTCCCACTCTTGTAGCAATAATTGGTTTTGCCGTCATACAGTATTCCCCTAATTTCCATGGAAAGCCATGATTGGCAAACGGGCTGTTGGACCTGCATACAAACAAAGCATCAGCCATAGTATTATAGCATAATAATTCATCTGCATTTACAAATCCTACCATCTTTACTTTATCTTCCAGGTTATACTTTTTAATATGATCCCTTACCCTGTCCATTAAAGTAACATTGGCACTTTTACCGGTCATTATAAATATCGTGTCAGGATATTTTTTAACGGTTTCGGCAAACGCTTCAATAAGATAAAAAAGCCCATCCTTTTCGGCAAACGTACCGCTGTAAACCAGCAGCCGTTTACCTGCATACAATGCGGCCAGGTTTTCTTTTGCCGCTTTAAAAGATGCAGTACCGGTACGTTTATTAATTTGTTCGGCAACGTATATCGGGCTTATTAAAATTTTATTTTCCGGCAAATACTTCAGGTAATGTTTTTTAAGGGCCGAAGAAATAACAATTAATCCGGCAGCAAATTTTGGCAAAAACCTTTCGGTAAGTTGCTGGCTTTTATAATTGCAATAACCCGGTATACCCTGAAAATCTTCATTTAAAGAAGCT
Organism: Ferruginibacter profundus; assembly: GCF_054783275.1. NCBI lineage: Bacteria > Pseudomonadati > Bacteroidota > Chitinophagia > Chitinophagales > Chitinophagaceae > Ferruginibacter > Ferruginibacter profundus. The sequence continues at coordinate 1,949,222 of NZ_BAAGQW010000002.1, forward strand.
TTTTCTACCAACCAGAAATAGATTGGTATCCTCCACAATGCACAAACGAGGATGATTGGCCCATCCCTTAAAATATCCACAATTCCCCCCAGCATTACTGCATCCAGTTTCTTAGCTTTCCATCTTTTTCTTATCAGGCAGGCGGTTTTTATTACCCCTAAAAAATTATCCAGAAACCTGAAACCTTTTTTAATATCCCTGCTGTCTTTTACAAAATAGTAAGGTACACCATCAAAATGCCCGTATTTATTTTCAGCACCAGACAGCACTTCTTTTTTAAGGCCGTAAGGAATAACAAGAAATGCATTTACGCCGTTTTCCTTAAAGCCTTTCATCATTAATGTTACATATGCACACTGTGCCCCGCCATATGGAAAATCGATAGAATTAACTAATAACAAATTCATTGTCGCTTTGATTTTTCATACTGATTATTTCACTATTGTTATGTTGTTATTTCAATGCGGGTAATTTCGCTATTTCCCTGCAAGGGTTACCTGCAGCAATTACATTAGCAGGAATATTTTTTGTTACCAGGCTGTTGGCACCTATTATGGTGTTCTCTCCAATTTCAACACCTTTTAACACCACCACATTAATACCCAGCCATACATTATTGCCGATGGTTACCGGTTTGGCATCACCAATACGTGGATCACCGGGGTGCCAGTCTGAATCTGTAATTAAAGTATTTGCACCACAGCGAACGTTATCACCAATTTTAATTACGCTGAATGCCCCGATTACGGTTCCGCTAAAACCAACATTGTTACCAATTTCCAGCCTGGCAACATCGGTTAGTGTAGAGACCATACAAGGCCTGTCTATACCAATAAGGTTAGAATTGTGCCGTGAAAGAAATTCGCAATCATTTCCAATACTTATTGCCGATCCCGGATACCTTTTAAAATAGCACTTGCCATCAAACCTTGTATTACTGCCTGTTTTAACGCCCCACCATAACGCATACAGCAAATTTCTTTTCCCGAAAAGAAAATGAATTTTCCGGAAAATGGTATCTGATGTATGAGATAAATTTCTGAATTGCATGATCTTTTAAAATCGTGGTTATAACGACGTTAAATTAAAAATTATTGTTGTGTTACAGGTTTATTTGACTGCAGCAAAAAGCTTTGCCTGAATGCTTCCAGTATTATTTTACTATCCTCCTTTTCAAGCGCAATTGCCTGTGCTGTTGTTCCCAGTTGTTTTCTTAAATCTGTATTGCTGTATAAATCTTTGATAGCATTAATCAACGCCCCCTTACTCCTTTCGCTTACAACATATGCCCACTTATCCTTAACTGCATATTTTGTAACCGCCGTCTGAGGATCTCCATAAACCAATATCGGGGTGCCTGAAATCATGTATTCACTTACCTTGGTAGGAAATGAATACTTTAAGAACTGGATACTTTCAGGTTCAAAATCCTGTGGAAGTAAAAGCAGGTCTACAGCTGCAAACTTAGCTGGCAATGCAGAGTAATCGATGGGCTTTACCCATCGTACATTCTCTTTAACTGCCACCAGTTTATTCAGCATCTCGGTATCTGCTGTTTGAATTTCAAACACAATGTCCGGGTTATCTTTTGCAATATCATTTACAGCAACTGCAATCTCCGCAACTGATGTTCCGATACCCAAACCAATGCGACCGGCATAAAGTATGGTGAATTTATTTTTTACACTATAATCTTTAGCTGCAGCAGGTTTCCAGTAACCGATATCAATAGGATTGTGAAATGGAATGAACTCTTTTTGATACCGTAGTTTATACTCGTCGCTCATCGCTTCGCAAATGCTCATAAGGATAGCTGACTTGTTTAATAGCTTTCTGAATTCCTTGTCAATTACACGCTGCCAATAATTATAGAATATACCTGGTTTATTAATGGTAAGCGGCCAGTCGTCCATGATATGTATGGCCACAGTTTTTTTTGTTTTCGCCTCCAGGTCATCAACAAAACGTATCAACTCCAGTGATGCTAATTGGGTATATATAACATCAGGCTCATATTCACTTATCCACTGCTCAAACTCAGGGGTTATTTTTAATTTATAAAAAAGATTGTATAAGCCAAAAAAATGCAATAATGCAAATAGCACTTTATAAATAACCTGGTAGTTACCGCTTTTTATTTTTTCGGGCGCACCTGTTGTATTCCCGTCTTTCACAATAGGAATAATGCCACAATTAATTTTAGGCAGAATAATATTTAAAGGAAAAGGATGTAATTTATTATTGTATCCTAACTGGTAATAGATTTCACAAACTGAATCATCAAGGCCTTTAGCCAGGTTGTCGTTAGAAGCCACAGCCAACCTGTCTTTAGGCCAGCCTTTAAACAAATTGGATATCGTTACACCGCCTCCGCTTCGCTTATTAAATGATTGCCCTATGATTAATATTTTAGGATACTTCATTTCTAAATTTCCTTTTGGCAGTGAGCGGCTTTATATCGCTTAAATATTTTTTTATATCCTCATCTGACATATTCCTTATTTTTTTAGAATAACAAATACCCACGCAAAGCCAAACCCATATATAAAACAATCCAAACCCTGTAACAATTGTGGGATAGGTATATACCATACATAACAGTATATATAAAGCCCCTGCCTTGGTGAGTATATTAGACGATCGGAAAAAACCAAAGAATATAGCCGGTAAAAAAATCAGGCAAAATAAAATAATATGCACCAGCCCCCCTTTAAGTATAATCTGAAGGTAACCTGTTTCTATAATATCCCTCTTCATCGAAAGGTCGTTAGGATCGAGAATAACAGGACAATAATATTTACCATTGATGCCCTTACCAAACAACCACTCATTTTGAGTAAGGTCTTCTTTCATATATTTTTCCATGATACTCCTGGTATCTTCATCACCACGGGCCATCAGGTAATCGAACGTACTTGGCAATTTAATGTTAGAAACAAAAATACTGCCGACAAATATAAAAATCACAGAAAGCGTAATGACCAATACAGTTCTTTTAGTGTGTACCAGGTAAATCATACCTGCGCCTGCCATTGAGGTAAGGCATAAAAACATAGCGCCACGCCTGGCCCTGTATATCAAAAAGTAAAGGCCGATAAACATTACTGCAAAAGCCAGTTTCTTTATTTTTTTGGGATGGTATAAAAAAGTCAGCAGGATAAAGCCTGCAGGAAATGCCAGTACTCCAAAAAAATTTTCAATATAAGATAAGGCTGTTAAACTTTTCCAGTTAGAGTCGTGCACAATATTAAAATATACAATGATGTACACAAAGAATAAAACACCAAAAATGACGGTCGTTTTAAATGCCTTTTTATACACTGCAATACTCCTTGGAAATAACATTACCAGCGGAGCCAGGTATCCCATCATACCCATTCCCGGGTCAAAAACTACTCTTTTAGCGATATCATAAGTATAGTTAGGATCTCTTATAATAACTGTAGTGGAATAAATAATGAAAATAATAAAAACCACTTCCAGGTACTTATTATCAAACCTGAATTTTATAAGGTTGATCCAGGAAAAAATTATCATAGCCAGCGCTATTGCCTGAAGCCCCTGGCATGCAGCACCATTTAAAACCGGGTTATTAGTGATAGCCGTTAGGTAACTGAGACTATTAAGAATAAAAGCAGAAAAAAAAATATTTACACTTGATTGCTGTTTTTTAGACAAGGTAAATTCATTGCTCACATTTCTGCTGCTTTTCCGTTGCCTGTAAAGTGTGGCCCTGCTGATGTTTACCGGTATGCTCAAAATATTTTTTATCTGCCGGTACCAACTCGCTTTTTTGTAAGCAATAGTACCCTTACTTTTTTAGTTAGTGTTATTGTTTTTTATATAATCAAACAGGTCGCTGTGTTTTTTCATAATTACTGCGGGTTCAAACTCGGGCAGCATATACCCGGCTACTTTATTCTGCAAGCAATATTTTACGCCTTCAGCAATATCCGCAGCATCTTTATACTGGGCCAGGTAGCCGTTTTCCTTATGCCTGATCATATCCGGTATACCACCCACGTTAAAACCCACTACCGGCGTACCGCAGCATAAACTTTCCTGCACCGTGGTGGGCTGATTATCTGCCATTGAAGGAACGATAAATACATCGGCGGCATTGTACACCAGCATGGTGGAATACTCATCAGCCAGGTACCCCATAAATTTTATTTTAAAAGGAATCTTATCTGCTATTTCCTTGCTGTAACCACTTCCAAATATTACTACTGATATATTTTTATAGGCTTCCTCCTGCTTTAAAATTTCCAATGCTTTTTGTAAATAAGGCCATCCTTTATAAGGGTTGCTTACCGATACAGCACCAAACGCAATCACAGTTTCAGTAGTGTCAATATTTAATATTTGCTTTGCAGTTACTTTATTAAAAGGCTTGAACAAAGTATTATCAAGCGCATTGGGAATATAGAATACCGGTTTATTTTTAGTAAGCAAAGCTTCTTTAGCACAATTGTACAGCCATTTGCTTGGCGACACAAAATACAGGTTGCTATTGTTAGCATACAGCTTCATTTTCTTTTTAAATTCCTTTGCAGATAAATCCTGTTCTTTAGCCTCCATAAACATCTGGCAACTGTGACAGCCCGTTTTATACTTATCGCAGGTAAAACTGTAATGGCATCCGCCCGAAATATTCCACATATCATGCATTACAAAAATAACCGGCTTACCTAATGCCAGGATTTTTGCAAAAGATCTGAAATTTAAAAAACCATTCAGTACCCAGTGAATATAGATCACATCTGCATCTTTAATTTCCGGCAAATTGGTAACATCACTGCCTAATAACGGATAAGAAAAAAGGCCAAATTCCTTTTTCATATTCTTCAAAAAAAACTTTCGTATTTTTTGATCAATCTTAGCAGTCAAACGTGCCGATTTACCGGAATAAATTACGTTGGGTATACTGGCAGAGCTAAGCTCAAGTGATATGATCTTTGATGACACACTGTTTTTTGCAAATGCGTTTTGCAGCCTTAATGCAGAACGTGCTGCAGACTCCATTGAATATTGTATTTGTACAACTTTTGTCATCGTTATTTCCGTGTAGCTTTATTTACCTAACATTAAATAGATAAAATCTCTCCAGAAGCTGGTGTTCTTTAAATTAACATAATGCCTTGCCCAAATAGCAGGGTTTTTAGTTTTAGTATATTTTAAACTGTGCATATCATCAATCTGTATAAAAATTTCTTCCTGCTTAAAATATTGCTGAGGATTAAAATAATTATTTAACACTGCAAAGGACGTTTGCTCTGTGCGGTGGTCAGGCTGTAAAGCCAGGTAATGGCACAATTCATTCCACTGCGGAAAGTCTGCAAATTTTCCACCGGCATAAATCAAACCGGCATTTAATGGCGCATGGTTAAGGATATGTTGTTGGTTTATGGCATTAAGTAATGGTTCGCTGTAATGATAACCAACATCCTGGCACATTTTTACAACCGACCTGTTGTGCAGGTCTTCCAATAGCGGCGAAGAGAACCATAAAATATCGGTATCAGAATAAAGTATCGTATACTTTTCGGCACAATAGCAGATACCAACAAATTTTTTACCCCATATATCTTTTGCAGCGTAGTCGTTCAGGTCAGTTTTGCCTTTGTCCTTAAAATACGCCCCGCAAAACTCCCAGGTAAAAATATCTAACTGCTGTGGCCATGCAATCAGTTTTTTCTGAATTACTTCTGCCGGCGTGCCATCCGTAATAATTATGATCTCGGGTACAGTATCCCAGCTTTTATATACCGAAACCATTGAGGCATTTAAATATTCAATGCCGGTTTTACCACAAAAGAAAACTAATTTAAAAGGAGATACAGGCCTGCTGTCTTTTTTTATTTTACAAAAGCGGGAAAGATTTAATTTACATACCAACGCATAAAATTTGATATACAAACTGTTCTTTAAATTTTTAAACGCCATACCTGAATCAATTATTTTTTTATTTTTTTAACCACCATCACCCAAGCTGCATTTACCAATGATACTTCATCAATCTTAAATTTAAATGCCAGCCAGGCATAAGAAGCAACGCCCAGCATTAACTCAACCCCAAGCTTTAAAAATAGTGGTATGCTGATGCCCGACAGGTGTAAGGCATAATCTGTTGCCAGTACAACGCCACTCATTATAGCGGTAATAAGCAGGTAAGGTTTAAGCCATTTAATTTCATCAAACCATTTTACCTCCAGTCTTTTTGATGCTATTACCAGGTAAGTAAGGTACTGGCCTGCACGGCTGATTAACGATGCAAACACTACATATAGTATATCAAACTTAATCACGGCAAATATCAGGGCCATTTCAACAATTGACGTAGCTACAAAAATCTTAAGCAACAATTTTGCTTTACCCTGCGATAATAATAGTTCCCGCTGCACAGTAATAAAAGGTTCAAATAATTTTACCACACAAAACAGCTGTAAAAATATAATTGACCCTCTCCACTTTTCTGTAAACAGAAAGATGGTTATATCTTCTGCTTTTACCAGTAGTAAGATCAGTAAAGGAAAACTTACAAAAGCAATGATCTTATCTGTTTTTTTTACGGCCTCTCTCAGCCTTGCCGGTTCATCCTGCAATTTTGCAAAAAGCGGCAACGACATTTTTAATACCACACTCTGAATGATGTTCACTATCAATTCAGGAAATTTATTTCCCCTGTTAAATAAGCCCAGTTGGGCTTTGGTATAAAACTTTCCTACAATAAAATTATTAAACTGCTGATTCAGGAAGAAGAAGATACTACTGGCTAAAATATTCATCCCGTAAGGGATCATTGATTTTACAGAAGCAAATGAAAATTTCAACTGCGGGTACCAGGTAGCCTGTATCCAGAAAAACAATACATTGGTTACCTGGAAAGATAATCCTGAAAACACAAGTGCCCAAACCCCAAAACCATTGTAGGCCAGAATCAGCCCGGTAGCGGCACTTACAATTGAACTGGCAATCTTAGCGTAGGATATTTTTTTCAGCTGCAGCTCTTTTATTAAAAGCGCCTGCTGGGTTTGGCCGAATGCGGTAATAAGTATACCTGTAGAAACAACCTGCAGTATTAATGTTAGCTTAGGCTCGTTAAAAAATGCTGCAATAAATGGCGCCAACCCTATGAATATAACTGTAATGAATAGCCCAAGAAATATATTGATGTAAAAGATCGTGGTGATCTGTATATCTGCCAGGTCTTTTTTCTGTACCAGGGTTTTTTCAAAACCTGCATCTGTAATAGCAGCCGATATAGCTGTAAAAATACCGGTCAGCGCTATTAAACCATAATCGCCGGGGCCTAATATCCTTGCCAGTATTACCCCAACAATAAATTGAACAATTTGTGTAGCAAAGGTTTCAATTAAGGACCAGATAGAACCAGATAAGGCTTTTGATTTTAAATTCTCGGTATCAGTGGGTTGCAATTGTAATTATATTTTACTTTTAATAAAAGTTATGCCGTCAATAATCACAGACTGCAGAATATTTATTTAAGTTTTTTATTGGCAATAACTTTTTGCAGGTCGCCTGCCACCATTTCTTTTACTAATCCTGCCAAATCATACTTAGGTTTCCAACCCAGTTTTGTTTTTGCTTTGGTAGGGTCGCCAATCAGCAACTCCACTTCTGTAGGACGGAAATACGCAGGGTCAATAGCAACAACCACTTTACCTATCGGTAACTGGTACTCCGGATTATTACATGCAGCCACGGTTCCTTTTTCTTCCACATCTTCTCCTGTAAAATTCAATTCAATGCCTACTTCGGCAAATGCAAGTTTAATAAAATCCCTTACACTGGTGGTAATACCAGTGGCAATTACAAAATCTTCCGGCTTTTCCTGTTGTAAGATCATCCACATGGCTTCTACATAATCTTTGGCATGCCCCCAGTCTCTTTGCGCATTAAGGTTACCTAAATACAAAGTGTTTTGTAAGCCATGTGCTATAGCGGCAACCGCCATTGTAATTTTCCTGGTTACAAAGGTTTCGCCGCGTAGCGGGCTTTCGTGGTTAAACAAAATGCCATTGCAGGCAAACATGCCATATGCTTCACGATAGTTTACCACTATCCAGTAAGCATACATTTTTGCAACAGCATAAGGACTTCTTGGATAAAACGGGGTTGTTTCTTTTTGTGGTACTTCCTGTACTAATCCGTACAGTTCAGAGGTAGAAGCCTGGTAAATACGGGTTGTTTTTTCCATACCCAGAATACGCAATGCCTCCATTAAGCGTAAGGTACCAATACCATCTGCATTGGCAGTATATTCAGGCGTATCAAAACTTACTTTAACATGGCTCATTGCCGCAAGATTGTATATCTCGTCAGGTTTTGTTTCCTGAATAATGCGGATGAGGTTAGTACTATCTGTCATATCACCATAGTGCATGATAAACTTTTGCTTGTTGTTGTGTCTGTCTTCGTAAAGATGATCAATACGATCGGTATTTATTAAAGACGAGCGTCTTTTTATACCATGTACTATATACCCTTTTTCTAATAGTAGTTCGGCAAGGTAAGCGCCGTCTTGTCCGGTTACACCAGTAATTAATGCAGTCTTCATTTCTTATTTTATTTGGAATATGCCTTTTATCAGGCTAACGAAGGTAATTGTTGTTTCGTTAAAAAATCCTGGTAAGCTATTTTTAATCCTTGTTTCAGTAATGTTGTATGATGCCATCCTAATGAATGTAATTTAGATACATCCAGTAATTTTCGTGGTGTACCATCCGGCCTTGTGGTATCAAAAACAAGATCGCCTTCATAACCCGTAGCCTCTTTTACCAATGCCGCTAATTCTTTAATACTGATGTCTTCGCCACAGCCAATGTTTACGATCTCTTTTTCGTTATAGTTATTCATCAGGAATAAGCAGGCATCTGCCAGGTCATCTGCAAATAAAAATTCCCGTTTAGGTGTTCCCGTTCCCCAGATAGCCACTTCTTTAAGGCCCGATGTTTTTGCTTCGTGAAACCTGCGGATCAATGCCGGAAGCACATGTGAATTTTCAGGATGGTAATTATCGTTTATGCCATACAGGTTGGTAGGCATTACACTGATATAATTGGCGCCGTACTGATCCCGGTAACTTTCACATAATTTAATGCCCGCAATTTTTGCAATGGCATAAGGTTCGTTGGTATACTCCAGTGAACCTGTTAAAAGATATTCTTCTTTAATAGGCTGTGGTGCCATTTTAGGATAAATGCACGAACTGCCCAGGAAAAGCAATTTGCTTACATTATTATTATAAGCAGCATGCACAATATTGGAAACTATTGAAAGGTTATCGTACAAAAAATCTGCCCTGTATGTATTATTGGCCATAATGCCCCCAACTTTGGCGGCAGCAAGAAAAACAAACTTTGGCTTTTCTTCTGCAAAAAAAGCCGATACCTCTGCCTGGTTACGCAAATCCAGCTCCCCGGAAGTTCTATATACCAGGTTAGTGAAACCTTTTTGCTTCAACACCCGCATTAAAGCCGACCCTACCAGGCCCCTGTGCCCGGCAATATAAATTTTGTCTCCTGAATTCATCATGACTGTGCGAATGTATAGTTTTGTAACATTGAGCGTTCTTTGCCAAAAATGCTGTCTTCTTTCAGCCTGGCAATCATCGCATACCCTAACGAAGGAAGGTTGATCTTTATTGTTTTATTCTTCACAGCAAGGATATTTCCTTCCATCTCGTACGAGGAGCGGTAAATATTCCTTTCAATAACATTACTGTTTACAGCAAGTTTCTCCAGGTCAATATTCTGGTAGTCGCTTGTAAACTCCCTGATTGCGTTAATTTCTGTTTCGTTTATCACAGCAGGCTTACCCAGCCAGTGTAATAAATTAATTACGCCATCAGTTTGCATCAGTAATGCTGCCTGCTGTTCTGTAGTAAATACAAAAACATAAGATTTAAATAAGGGCCTGTACATTGGCTTATTCCTCCACGATTTTTGTGCTTCCACACTAACCAGGGGAATAAAATGCTCAACTTTCTTTTTTGCCAACAATGTAGCAACCTTTTTTTCGGATTGCGGTCTGGTGTAAAGGACGTACCAATTTTTCTGCATAACCATTTTTTTAAAATTAGAAATGTGCAGTTAATCGGATAATGGAGAGGATGGTTGGTCAGATATTTGGAACAGTTAGTTATTTACAGATAGTGGAGCAATCGTTAGTCTATTCATTCATTCAGGCAGGGCTTCGCCAATCTCAGTCACAGCTTAAAATGAATTGAGTTAGTTTGTTTTTTCATACTTATTGGATAATTATATTTATTAGTTGTATCAGGATGCTTTTTTTGTTTTACTGCCTCTTTCTTTATTGCCATACACATAATCATACCCGTAACCATAACTGCTTTTAAACATACCTTTTGTTTTAACACCGTTAAAAACAATGGCAGGATTATTTATCGGATTGATCTGGTTATTTTCATCAATGCGTTTTACCAGCATTTTGGGTGTGTAATTATGCCTGATCACATATAAAGTAGCATCACAAAGTTCAGATAAAATATAAGCGTCGGTTACCAATACAATAGGCGATGTGTCGATGATAACCATATCAAAGTGGCTCTCCAGGTAATCAATCAACGATTTTATTTTACCCGCTGCCAAAAGCTCCGAAGGATTTTCGGGTAAGCTGCCGGCAGATATAAAATAAAGATTTTCGTGTTGCTCAATCTTATTAATGATCTCCGGTGCTGTTTTTTCGCCGGTTAAAAATTCAGTGGCGCCGTCTTCAAAATTCACATCTAATATTTTCGACTGTGTTGGATTGTTTAAATCCAGGTCTACTAACACTACTTTTTTTCCTGTAAGCGATAAACTTACTGCCAGGTTTGCTGCAACAAAGCTTTTGCCTTCGCCGGATATGCTTGATGTAAGCAATATCTTTTTATGTGAACTATCAATACCTAAGAAAGATAAAGATATCCTTAATTTTCTGAACTCCTCTGCCACAAAACTCCTGGTACCCTTTTCAATAACGATGGGCTGGGTGGTTTTTTCGTAAGCTATTTCCCCGATGATCGGGATGGTGGTCATTTTTTCAATTTCGTTCCTGTATTTGATCTTGCCGGTTAAAAAATCTTTACCGATAATGATACCAACAAACGCCCCGATTGCACCTAAAAAAGCAGCCATATAGATCATCTTAGAATTCGGGCTTACCGGATTCTGGCCTGCAAATGCTTTATCTACCACCCTGCTGTTAGATAATGTAGAGGCAAAAGAGAGCTCACTTTCCTGCTTTTTTTGCAGTAATGATTGGTACATGGCACTCTTATTATTATGCTCCCTGCTTATTACCAATAACTCACGTTCTTTTTTTGGCACTGCCCTCAGCATTGAATTGTATTGACTACTGGCGCCATAAACACTTTGTATAGATGCATTAAGATTGGCTTTCTGGTTCTTAATATTATCTAAGATACTCGGCTTTAATTTATCGATCTCTTCCCGTAAGGCCAGCATTTTAGGGTTATTTACACCAACTGTCTTACTTAGCTTATCATACTCCGATTCAGAATTGCTCAACTTGGTTACCAATGTAGTAAGCGTAGGGTCATTAATACCTAATGAAGATGGAACAAGTGCACCGGTACCTTCTGTTGTTTTATTGGTTACATATTTTTCCATCTGGTTAAGTACTGCCGATTGTGTACTTAATTCTCCTAATTTCTGTTCAGCACCTGCAACACCATTCAAATATACCGTTCCCTGCTCGCTTACGTTAACCGCATCGCTGCCAGACTTAAATTGTTGTATTTTCCTTTCTATCGAATCCAGGTCCTTACCCAGGTCTGCCAGGCTCTCATTAATAAAGGCCAATGTATTTCTTGCCAATACATTTTTATCTTCAATTGATCTTTTTTCGTAAAGATCGATCAGGTTGTTTAATACATTTACTGCTCTTTGTGGTATAGGGTCTTTGTAGCTTAAGTTTACAAGCGCCGAATTAGTGGTAACCACAAGGCCTTTTAATATACCTACTGCTACTGCGCTTGGATTTATCAAAGCAAAAGATAATTGTTTGCTCGATTCTACCGAAGGCTGATACCAGTGATTGGGCGAAAACCTGAGCATGCCATAAGGTGTACTTACAAACTGATTCAGGGGATACCGGTCTTTTCCATTTAATAAAACGGTTTGAGACGTTTTATCATAAACAAAATCCACATGCTGCACTTCCATCATGGAATCGGTATTGCTTGCCTCAACAACTATCGGAGACAACATATAAGCATCGCCGGATTTGATCTTCCCTTTTTGTGATAAAGGAGCATACAATAACAATTTTTTCACCACTCCTTCCATCAATGCCCTTGATTGAATAACCTGTATCTCATTTTCAATATTCTTGCTGGATGCTATCAGGTTCAGTTCATCTGTTATTTTAGAATCGGCACTACCTCTTCTGTCATCTTTAATAATGATAGTGGCAGATGCCGCATACATAGGCGTTGCAAAATGCAGGTATATGTAAGCCGCAGTTAATGATAACAGAACAAAAAGCAACAACAGGGGCCAGTAAGGCAAATAGTGTGATGCTACCTTTTCAATTATATTAGAGTCCTTCTCTTCAATCTCAACATATTTTTGATCTTCTTTCCGCATTTAAGGTTCTTGTTATTCTTTTTTTACTTTATTATTTTATCGAAAACTAAAAACAGAATTGAAATACTGCTGAAAATTAATGGGATGGCTTGCTGGCCTCTTCCGTTAACCGCTACTTTAGTTTTATTAGGCTCCACGTATATCAGGTCGTTAGGCTTTAAATAATAATATTCAGAGTTTAAAAAATCACTTGAATTCAGGTTAATACGCCTTGTTTTTCTTACCCCATCTTCTTCTCTCACCAATAAAACGTTATCTCTCTTGCCATAGATGGTCATATCTCCTGCAAGGCCTAATGCTTTAACCAAAGTAATTTGCTCACTGGGCACATTTATTACTGTTGGGTGGCTAACCTCGCCAAGTACTGTTACTTCAAAATTCAGGTACCGTATTTCCACCTGCGGGTCTACAAGCACCTGCTTATCTAAAATGATCTTTGTTATCTTATCTTTAAGTTCCTTTTTTGTTAACCCTTCAGCTTTAATACTGCCCAACATAGGTATTTCTATATTTCCCTCCTTGCTAACCAGGTACCCTTTAGGCTCAGATTTATTGTAATCAGCAGAAGCATCCTTGCTACGGCTGGTAATGGCTATCTCTAAAAGATCATTTTTTTGAAACGGGGCGTCGATTGTTCCAAGCGCTTGTCTGTAGGTAGTATCCTTAGCATTTTGAAAATATGCTATTTTATTGGGCGTGGTACAGGATGCACAAAACATTAAACAAATAACAGAAGCGAACAACAGAAATCTAGTTCCCATATTGCGTGATTTTAGAGTTAATACTTACAAATATTGACCTGGGGGGACGTGGCTTTAGCACGAAATATTGAACGATAGTGGTTTTGGCACGGATGGCGAATCTCAATTAAGGTAAGCTGATAGACTACTAGGTGGTCTGTTTCAGGTTGTAAATGTACTACAAAAAAAATAATATCAAAATAAAATTATTGTTACCGGCATATTTTTTATTTCACATTAAGCAAAAATTTAATTCGAAAGTTTTTACATCAGGGTAATGGTGTACTCTTATCCGTTGCGGTGGATTATAATTAAACCGGCCGGCAGAGATGTACAACAGGTAATACACTACAATTCAATACAGTAAAGACTTTTGGCTATTGTTTTATTATTTGTACAGGGTGCGCTTTAGCTCGTTGATAATATTGATACGTTCTTCGTATTCCTTTCCATCTTCAAGGTACCAGGCTTTCCTTTCTTTTATAATTTTTGCAGGGGAACCACCCACCAACAAATTATTTCCTTCAATACTTTTGTTTACAAAAGAGTTGGCGCTGATAGTAACACTATCCCCGGTATCTACATTGCCGGCTATAATTACCCCTGTGGAAATATAAGTATTATCGCCTAAGTTAACCCGCTGTTTTACATTAATACAGGTAGAAGTATGCAACACACAATTGGCACCCACCTTTGCCAGTTTATTAATAACTATTGTACCATAGTGAGGGATAGTTAAGCCAGGCCCAAACACATTGGGCGGAATGCTAAAGCCCAGCTTAAGGCTGATTTTATAAAGCCTGTATTTATAGTAGTTGGCTTTTAATTTACCCAATATGCCCGAACTGCAGTTAAGATGATATTCTGTTGTTCTTAAAAGAACCAGGAACTTTCCAATATGGTCGGGGTTAAAAATACCCTTCAAACGGGTAGCCAGGGTTTTAACCGGCCGCCCCGAAATAATTCTGTCCGCTTCTTTATAAAAAAAGTAATCTGTTTTGTTTTGTATCATACAATCAATGCAGCTGTTTTAAACAGTTAGTTCGTTATTTATAAAACTCCTGTTATCAAATATACTATTATTACATTATGGCTTATACTCATTCACTAAAAAACTTAAACGCTGCTTTACCTTTAATTGTATTTTTAGTTCACAATTTATTTTATGAAGCTATTTTCCTTTACACTGCTTTTTCTTTGCTATACAACATTGTTCGCTCAAACCATTATTCAGAGAGATCCGGAGATTGAACAAATGGTAAAACAGGTATCCCCCGATTCGCTGCAAGCCACTATTAAAACCCTGGTTTCTTTTGGCACCCGAAACACTTTAAGCAATCAGGGTAATCCGGCAAGGGGTATTGGTGCTGCCAGGAATTGGGTATTACATAAATTTCAGGAGGCCGCTAAACAATCAGCTGGAAGGCTAACCTGTTTTATTGACACCACTACCCTGCCACCGGATGGTAAAAGAGTAGACAGGAAAATAATATTGGGTAATGTGGTAGCAGTACTTAAAGGCACCGACCCTGAGGATAAGCGGATTTTTTTAATCAGTGGCCACCTGGATAATATGCGTAGCAGCCCTACCGATAGTATTGGTGATGCGCCGGGCGCAAACGATGATGGCAGCGGAACGGCTGCAGTTATTGAATGTGCAAGGGTAATGAGCAGGTATGCTTTTCCGGCCACTATAATTTTTGTAGCTGTAAGTGGCGAAGAACAAGGATTACTGGGCGCCGGTTTTATGAGCGAAAAAGCAAAACGGGAAAACTGGAATATTGAAGCGGTTTTAAATAATGATATCATGGGCAGCAATAATAGTAATGAAACAAATATTATCGACAACACCAGGATAAGGGTATTCAGTGAAGGTCTTCCTGCATTTGAAACAGAAAAAAATGCTGTAAACATAAGAACACTTGGGTTGGAGAATGATGGCAAATCACGCCAGCTGGCCCGTTATGTAAAAGAAATTGGGGAAAGATATGTAGACAACCTGCAGGTGGTGATGATCTATCGCAATGATCGCTTTTTACGCGGAGGCGATCACACCCCTTACGTACAACGTGGCTTTGCCGCAGTAAGAATTACTGAAATGAACGAAAACTATACCCGGCAACACCAGAATATAAGAACAGAAAATAACATTGCCTACGGCGACCTGGAAGAGCATATTGATTATGAGTACCTGAGAAAAAACACCGCCATGAACCTGGCCAACCTGGCCAATCTTGCCAAAGCGCCATCAATGCCCGACTCTGTAAAAATGGATGTGAAAAGGTTGGGCAACTCTACCTATCTTTTTTGGAACAAGCCACAGGTTGGCAAAGTAAAAGGCTACTATATTTTAATAAGGGAAACCACCAGTGCAGTATGGCAAAAGAAAATATTTACCACAGAAACAACCATAAAATTACCCTACAGCAAAGACAATTATTTTTTTGCGGTACAAACTGTAAATGAAAGTGGCAACGAGAGTTTACCGGTAGTGCCGGCAGTATCTAACCGGTAAATCTTATAAAAAAAATAAGACCCCCGCATTACGGAGGTCTTAATAGCCCAAAACCCTAACAAACTATTTTTTAGTTTTATTTTCTACAGTAACATCACCATTACTGCTGCATTTAAATCTTACAACCTGCTTATTGTTTT
Organism: Ferruginibacter profundus; assembly: GCF_054783275.1. Taxonomy (NCBI): domain Bacteria; kingdom Pseudomonadati; phylum Bacteroidota; class Chitinophagia; order Chitinophagales; family Chitinophagaceae; genus Ferruginibacter; species Ferruginibacter profundus. The sequence continues at coordinate 1,965,252 of NZ_BAAGQW010000002.1, forward strand.
CGGCAGTAATGTAATAACTGGTTTGCCCGTCAAATGTTAATTCTGTTGCGGTTTTTGCAAGTGTATAGTCACTATACTTACTTGCAAGAGACAAAGAAACATTCAGTGGCAACTGTGCGCTGGTAATTACACGGGAAGTACCTACCAGTTCGCCATTTTCGTTGTAAGCAGCTGATACTGCTTTTGAGTTCAATTCAAAATAGGCAAAATAAAAACTCTCACTTTTTTCCCAGTTAACATTTACTGCACCGGTAAAATTTTTTTCAAATGCTGCTTTTACCTGTTGAGATACTTTTTCGGGACCTGATGTGGCAAAAGAGCTAGTTGCCAGCAGCAATGCTGCAGCAGCAAAAATTGTTCTTAACTTTTTCATAACTATACTTTTTTTTGGTTTAAATAACTGCCTTCATGGCTGGCAGTGGTTAATGATAAAACAAAAGTAATCAGGCTTTGCTCTTTATTAAAGTACTTCTTTACCAGTAACGTTAAACAATGTTAAACCCTGTATAAGCGGTAAGGAGCAAGTTTTCATACAAATCATCTTATGCAATGAAACCCTTTGTGGTAAAGGCATTGCGCTTTTTTCTTAATAATATCTTAAAACTTGTTTTGGTTCTGTTAAAAAGTAAATGTGGTTTTCAGAACTGATGATGCATTTTTAAAAACTATCTTTAGTACTTAAGTAATCAATATGAATTTTCTGGCCCATGCTCATCTTTCTTTTAATCAACCGCCGATTGTAGTGGGCAATATGATCAGCGATTTTGTGAAAGGGAAAAAACAATTTGATTATGCCGTAGCAATACACAAAGGCATTATGCTGCACAGGGCTATTGATAATTTTACAGATACCCATGCGGTAACACAGCAACTGAAACTTTTTTTTAAACCGCAATACCGTTTATATGCCGGGGCTTTTACTGATGTGGTGTACGATCATTTTTTAGCCAATGATACCGGTATATTTTCAACGGATGACGCTTTAAAACAGTTTGCTTTAACAACGTATACCATACTTGATGATAATTTTGCAGTGCTGCCGGAAGGTTTTCAGAAAATACTGCCTTATATGAAGCAATACGACTGGTTATTCAACTATAAAAGCAGGACTGGTATTGAAAAAAGTTTTGCCGGCCTGGTAAGGCGTTCGAGGTACCTGACTGAAAGTGCCATTGCCTTTGAAATTTTTAATGAACATTATGAAGTGATGAAACTGTTGTACCATGATTTTTATCCTGACATAAAAAGGTTTGCCGCACATCATTTACAACAATTGTTAAATACATGATTGATTTATCTTTGAAAAAAAATACAGGTATGAAAAAATTAGTTCTTGTTCTGGTCACCTTCATTACATATTCCCTGTTGGCGGTTGATGTAACTGCCCAAACCAAATTTCCACCGGTTGATAAGTCTCCTATGGATATGAGCTACTATCCCAATGGTTACCCGGTATTAAAAATCCAGGACAAGGCCAATGAGCCTTTGGTAGCAAGAGTAATTTACAGCAGGCCTCAAAAAAACGGCAGAACCATATTTGGCGATTTACTGGAGTATGGCAAAGTGTGGCGCCTGGGTGCCAATGAAGCTACTGAAATTGAATTTTATCAAAACGTAAAGATCAGCAATACTAAAATTAAAAAAGGCCGTTACACTTTGTACTGCATCCCGTATGCCGATAAATGGACCATCATTGTTAATAAAGAAAATGACACCTGGGGCTCCTTTAAATACGATGTAAAAAAAGACCTGGTGAGAATTGATGTGCCTGTTCAAAAATCAACAGAAATTAATGAAGCCTTTGTAATGGCATTTGAAAAAGCTGCAACCGGAGCCTCTTTACTTATTGCCTGGGACGATGTAAAAGTAAGTCTGCCAATAGTTTTTTAACTTCACGATCGCTATGCAAAAAAATAAAGCCGTTTATTGGTCAGGTATAATTACTGTGGCATGTATCTTACTGTCCTGTACTTCTATTAACAGCAGCAATCCTCCCGAACTTCAAAAACCGGTGATAGAACCTGTTAATCCATATGCGGCGGTTGATAAATCACCAATGGATATCAGTTATTACCCTGTAAATTATCCTACTCAATTAATGAGCGGCAACGACTCCTCTGCCTTAATAGCCAGGGTAATTTACAGCAGGCCCCAAAAAAACGGCAGAACTATTTTTGGCAATGAATCGCCCCCAAAATACGTACAGCAATATGGTACTTACTGGCGCCTGGGTGCTAATGAAGCTACCGAAATTGAATTTTTTAAACCTGTAACCATTACTGATAAAAAAATTGCAAAAGGCAGGTACATCATTTACTGTATTCCTTATGCCGATAAATGGATAATTGTTTTTAACAGCAATCTTTTTTCATGGGGCTTACATACAGATACCACAAAGGATATTGCCCATGTAGAAATACCGGCAGAAAAAACAGACCGTCCTGTTGAATATTTCACCATGGTATTTCAACAATCACCAACGGGTGCCAATTTAATTATGGCATGGGATAATGTAAAAGCAACTTTACCCATTTCATTTTAATCAGTAGCAGAAATATTTATTATCCGGCCTGCGCCTGCCCTCAATATTTTTATTGATATTTACAATATGTGCGGCATTGCAGGAATACTGGCTACTTCATCTGAAATAATACCTGAGGTTCATTTAAAAAAAATGACCCGGTCAATTGTACACCGCGGCCCCGATGGCGAAGGCATATGGAAAAATGAAACAGGTACTGTACTGCTGGGCCACCGGCGCCTGTCTATCATCGATCTGAGTGATGCGGCTGCACAGCCCATGCAATATGCTGCCCGTTATACCATTGTTCATAATGGAGAAATTTATAACTATATCGAATTAAAAGAAGAATTGGCAGAACATGGATATTCTTTTCGTTCAAAATCAGATACAGAAGTAATTGCTGCCGCTTATGATTTTTGGAAAGAAGATTGCCTGAAACATTTTGATGGCATGTTTGCCTTTGCTATATGGGATGAAAAAGAAGAACAACTTTTTGCAGCCAGGGACCGCTTTGGCGAAAAGCCCTTTTACTATTATGAAAACGAGCGCTACTTGTTTTTTGCCAGTGAAATAAAAGCTTTATGGTCGGTTGGCGTGGAAAAAATAATAGAGGAGAAAATGCTGCTCAATTATATTGCTCTTGGCCACGTTCAAAATTCAGCAGATAAAGAACAAACTTTTTTTAAAGATATTTATTCGCTGCCTCCTGCACATTTTCTTGTATACCAGCCGCAACATAAAAAGCTTACTGTAAAAAAATACTGGCGTATTGACAAGGAAATATGCATTGATATAAATGCAGCTGATGCAATAGAAAAGTTCAACCAGTTATTCAGCACCTCGGTAAGCAGGCGCCTGCGAAGCGATGTAACTTTGGGCACCAGTTTAAGTGGCGGCCTGGACAGTTCTTCCATTTTATCAACCATGCTGGAATTGAAATGTAAACCTGGTGAAATAAAAACCTTTTCAGCCATTTTTCCGGGATTTGAAAAAGATGAATCTTCTTACATCAACCTGTTGTGTAACGAATTGAATGTGCCGAATTTTACCACGCAACCGGCAGCAGATGGATTAATCAAAGATTTTGAAAAGCTGTGCTATCACCAGGAAGAACCTTTTCAATCGGGCAGCATTTATGCACAGTACAAAGTATTTGAACTGGCCAAACAACAACAGGTAACTGTATTGCTTGATGGCCAGGGTGCCGATGAAACGCTGGCGGGTTATCACAAATACATTCAATGGTTTTTGCAGGAAGTATTAAGCAGGAACAAACTGGGGGCCACCCAAAGAGAAAAGAAAGCACTGCATAAAAATAATATCGCTTTTAATTGGAGTATTAAAAATTATTTTGCTGCTTACCTCCCTATGCATGCCGCCATGCAACTGGAAAAAAACGAGTATCTTAAAACTATTCATCAGCCCGATATCAATCCTGATTTTTTAAGATTGCAACGGGGAAAAGAATGGGAAGGTATTCACAAACCGGTAGTGACCAAATTAAACGATATTTTACATTTTAATACCATCGAAGCCGGGCTGGAAGAATTATTGCGCTATGCCGATCGCAACAGTATGGCCCATGGACGTGAAGTGCGGTTGCCTTTTTTAGATCATAAGCTGGTAGAATTTATTTTTTCGCTGCCTTCTGCTTTTAAAATTCATGATGGCTGGACAAAATGGCTGTTGCGCAAAGCAATGGATAAGAAATTACCTGGTGAAATTGTATGGCGAAAAGATAAAGTAGGTTATGAACCTCCGCAACAATTGTGGATGGAAAATAAAACCTTGCAGGACTACATCTACGAAGCAAAAAAGAAACTGGTAGGCTCAAAAATATTGCGGCAAAGTGTTTTGCAAAAAAGTATCACTCCTAAATCAGCGCATGCCGGTAATAATTTTGATTGGAGATATTTATGTGCCGCTCAGATAATTTAGCCATCTTTGCAGTCTGATTTTTTCAAAAAATTATTATATGAAACTTGCCACAAAATTAATACATGCCGGCGCCGAGCCAGATCCCAGCACAGGAGCAATTATGACGCCGATCTATCAAACCTCAACTTATGTACAGGAAGCACCGGGAGTAAATAAAGGGTATGAATATGCCCGTAGCCAAAACCCCACCCGTAAGGCCCTGGAAGATGCATATGCCATTATTGAAAATGGTAAATATGCACTGGCTTTCAGCAGCGGTGTTGCGGCTACTGACAGCGTAATTAAATTATTAAACCCCGGCGATGAAGTTATTGCTGCCAATGATATGTATGGCGGCAGCTACAGGTTGTTTACCAAAGTGTGGGAGCGTTATAACATTAAATTTATTTATGTTGACACCACCAACCCTGCAAACGTTAAAGCAGCAGTAACAGCCAATACCAAATTGATATGGGTGGAAACGCCTACCAATCCATTGATGAATATCACTGATATCGAAGCAATGGCTGCTATTGCAAAACAGGCCGGTGCCTGGCTTTGTGTAGATAATACTTTTGCATCACCCTATTTGCAAAATCCATTAGACCTTGGTGCCGATATTGTAATGCATAGTGCCACCAAATATTTAGGCGGCCATAGTGATGTGATTCAAGGCTGCTTAATGATGAATGATAAAGAGCTGAGAGAAAAATTATACTTCATTCAAAAAAGTTGCGGTGCTGTACCCGGTCCGCAGGATTGCTTTTTGGTTTTAAGAGGCATAAAGACTTTAGGTGTGCGTATGAAGGCACATTGTGAGAATGGTGAAAAAATTGCCCATTGGTTACGCAATCATGCAAAAGTGGCTAAAGTATATTGGCCGGGTTTTGAAGACAATGCAGGTTATGCCATTGCAAAAAAGCAAATGCATGGCTTTGGTGGCATGATAAGTTTTGAATTGAAGAATGACAGCGAAGCTGAAGTAAAAAGAGTATTATCATCAACGCATTTATTTTCATTAGCTGAAAGTTTGGGAGGCGTGGAAAGCCTGATCAATCACCCTGCAAGCATGACGCATGCCAGCATACCACGTGAAGAAAGAATTAAAAATGGTTTGAGTGATGGATTGATAAGGCTGAGTGTGGGTATTGAAGATGCAGATGATTTAATAGAAGACCTGGATAAAGCTATTGGTTAAACTGATTTTTAAATTCATTGCGTGAATTAAGGTTTGCCAGGTACCTGCCGGCAGGCTGGTTACATACATTGACACAAATGTTTTTTATTAGTGAAAATTAGTGGTATTTGTGGCAACAAAAAACTACAATGTAGTTGCTTACGATGATTGAAAATAATTTGAAAGCATTTTTAGATAGTAAGGTTGATTTTTACAATCAACCTTCTTTTATTTCGCTGGACCCTATTTGTATTCCGCACCAGTTTACTAAAAAACAGGATATAGAGATAGCAGGTTTCTTTGCCGCTGTTTTTGCCTGGGGCAACCGCACCACCATTATCAATAAAAGTAAAGAGCTGATGCAGCTGATGGATAATGCTCCGCATGATTTTTGTTTGCAGCAGGATATAAAACGATTAAAAAAAATGCTGGGCTTTAAACACCGTACTTTTAATACCACCGACCTGTTGTACTTTATTGAGTTTTTACAATTTCACTATACACACCATAATTCCTTGGAAAGCGCTTTTACAAAAGGATTACATAAAAAGGATATTACCATCGAAAACGGACTGAAAGGGTTTTACAATTATTTTTTTTCGCTGCCCGATGTACCAGAAAGAACAAAAAAACATATTGCTTCTCCCGAAAAAAAATCATCCTGCAAAAGGTTGAACATGTATTTACGCTGGATGGTACGCAGCAATGCTACCGGTGTGGATTTTGGTATCTGGAAAAAAATTTCGCCTTCGCAACTGGTAATACCAATTGATGTGCATGTGGCAAGAGTGGCTAAAAGGTTTAATCTTTTACAAAACAACAAAACTGATTGGCAGGCCGCTTTGGAATTAACTTCTTATTTACGAACTTTAGATGCCGCCGATCCGGTAAAATATGATTTTGCTTTATTTGGCACCGGTGTAATGGAGAAGTATGATTGAAAATACAGCGCTTATACAAGATATTAATACTACCCTGGCAATTACTTTGCCGGAAAAACTCTCGTTTGCAGAACTGCAGGGCCGCCTGGCAGACCATATCAATCAGCTTATAAAAGAAAATTTTGAAAGCCTGGTCGCTTTACTTTATAAGATTGATGTTGATGAGGACAAACTAAAATTACACCTTATCGATAACCCGAACGAAGATGCCGGCAAAGTGATTGCACAGCTTATTATTGAAAGGCTGCAACAAAAAGCTGCTTTTAAAAAACAATCCGCCAATAAACCTTCTGCTGCCGACAATGAAGAAAAGTGGTAATTTTGTACTTTCTATATTTATCCAGTTATGTTCCATATATCAGAAGTTACCGGGGCTGATGAAAATCAGTTCATCGGGTTTCCGCATACATTATATAAAGATGACCCTTCATTTATAGCACCGTTGCATGTAGAGATCAGGAAAATATTCAACCCTGCCACCAATTCATTTTTTCAGCATGGCTATTGCACCAGGTGGCTTTTATATGATGATAAAAAACTGGTAGGCCGTATTGCTGCATTCGTAAATTTAGAAAAGGCCAATGCTACCGGCACACCAACCGGTGGTATTGGATTTTTTGAGTGCATCAACAACCAGCAGGCTGCCGATACTTTATTCAATACTGCAATAACCTGGCTTAAATCAAAAGGTATGCAGGCTGCTGAAGGCCCTATAAACTTTGGAGAGAATGATAGCTGGTGGGGCTTGTTGATACAGGGCTTCAGGCCACCATCAATGGGCATGAACTATAATCCCCCTTATTACCAGCAATTATTCGAAAACTTTGGCTGGAAAAAAGCTTACGATCAGCTGACCAATGTTATTGACCTGCAAAAACCGGTACCGGAGCGCTTTACAAAGATCGCAGAGTGGGTGGTAAAAAAACCCGGCTATAGTTTTAAGCACTTCAGAAAAAAAGATTTTGAAAAATTTTCAGAAGATTTTAAAGCGATATATAACGATGCCTGGCAGGATTTTGAAGGCTTTACACCAATAACTTCGGCTTCCATCTCCGATACCTTTAAAAGAATGAAACCCATTGTGGATGAAAAAATTGTTTGGTTTGCCTACTATAATAACGAACCCATTGCTTTTGTGCTTTGTTTGCCCAATACCAACCAGATCTTAAAATACGTAAATGGCAGGCTGGATCTTTGGGGTAAATTAAAATACCTGTGGTACAGCAACATTAAAACGGTTGACAGGGCAAGGGCAATTGTAATGGGTGTAAAAAAACATTACCAGAATAAGGGCATCGAAAGCGCTTTGATCTATTTGCTTAAACAGGAAGTACTGCCCCGTAATACATTTAAAGAAGTGGAGCTGGCCTGGGTAGGAGATTTTAATGAAAAAATGCTGGCGGTACACTATGCCACCGGCGCTACATTAGAAAAGATACACCGTACTTACCGGTATACTTTTTAAAAAACTATTGTAAAATTATTTAAACATCAGCTCCTGTACCTTCTCTTTATCTTCTTTTTCTTTTTTCAGATCGAACATGGTACCAAAAACATGATCCCATAGCGTAGAGCTAACACCAAAACCCATATGGTCGTTCTTATAATGATGCAGGTGATGGTTACGCCATAAAGGTTTCATCCATTTAAAAGGAGGGTTCCAGGCATGGATAGCATAGTGCATGGTGCCGTACATTAAATACCCTAAAATAAAGCCCGGAAAAAATGCAAACACATACCCTGTAGTATTAAACAAGCTAAATACCAGGTACTGCAGCGAAAAAACTACCGACGCAAGAATTAAACTGGGCACCGGCGGCATAAATAAACGCTCCCTGTCACGTGGATATTCATGATGATTGCCGTGTATGAGATAAACAAATTTTGTAGCCCGCTCGCTTTCCGCCACAAAATGAAAAGCAAAACGGTGAATACAATATTCAAAAAAACTCCAGAAAAACATACCGCATAAAAAAGTTACTATTATCTGTACAACAGCAATGTGCATTACTGCACCGGTATAATAAAGCATTAAACTGATGATGGGAATGTACAAACCCCAGATAACTAAAGGGTGTGTTTTTGTCAGGTATTCAAGATATTGATTCTTAAATAGCCGGGCTTGCCCTTTATTATGAATCTTCTCGAACTTCATGATATACTCTTTATGGTACAAAATTAATGTTTCACTTTAAAAAACAATACTTCAATTGTTAATTTAATCGGTATTTAATTATCTATTTTTGGAAATAATTTTTTTTTCATGCAATTAGTAACTTATTTAAAAGACGAACAGCCGCAGCTGGCTATTTTAGTAAACGGTGTTTTATATGACACCGATTCTCTTCATCCCGACCTTCCTGTGAGTATGAATATGTTTTTAAACTACTGGGATGATGTGGCACCTATAGCGAAAGCTGCCGAACAACGTATTAAAGACGGTTCGGGCAGAACCCCCTTCGGTACACCTTTCGCAGACGCAATAATCATGGCTCCCGTTCCGCACCCCAGCAGTTGCAGGGATGGTTATGCCTTTCGCCAGCATGTGGCAGCCGCCAGGCGTAACAGGAAAGCAGACATGATTCCTGAATTTGACCAATACCCGATTTTTTATTTTACCAACCACAACAGCATCCAGGGGCCCGGCGATATTATTTGCATGCCCGATCATTTTAAAAAACTTGATTTTGAACTGGAAGTAGCTATTGTAATAAGTAAACCCGGAAGAAATATTAAAGCCGAAGAAGCTGATGATTATATTGCCGGGCTGATGATAATGAATGATATGAGTGCAAGAACTTTGCAAATGGAAGAAATGCTGCTGAACCTTGGCCCTGCAAAAGGAAAAGATTTCAGCACGGTGATAGGCCCAACGCTGGTAACTTTAGATGAACTGGAACAATATGAAGTGCCTTGTAAAGAAGGCCATACCGGCAAAGCCTGGAATTTAACTATGAAGTGCTCAGTTAATGGTATACAGGTAAGTGAAGGAAATGTAAGTGATATGGACTGGACCTTTGCAGAAATTATTGAGCGGGCCAGCTATGGTGTAAACCTGTATGCAGGCGATGTTATCGGCAGCGGCACTGTTGGCACAGGTTGTTTTTTAGAATTAAATGGTACCGGCAAATTAAATGATCCCAACTACCAGGAGCAATGGTTGCAGGAAGGCGACGTAGTGGAAATGGAAGTGGATGGATTGGGAAAACTAAGTAATACTATTGTAAAGGACGAAAGTGATTTTTCGATATTGGCGTTGAAGAAAGTTACGGGTTAAAAGGATTACGAGTGATGGGTTACGAGTGACGGGTTTCGGGTTAGTTGATTGTTTGGGGATAATACGGAGCGATAGTAAAAGTTATAGGCAACCATTGGCTTATAATCCACAACTATAAAAAGAGAGCAATATTGCAACCCTTAACTCGTAACAAAATAACCCATAACTAAAATAGTGGCCACAATAACATCATTTGAAGACTTAGACATTTGGAAAAAAGCAATTGATTTGGGAGTAATGGTTTATGAATTATCAGAAAACAACATCAAAATTGCAAAAGATTTTTCTTTTAAAGACCAGGTAAAAAGAGCAGCACAATCTGTTTCAAATAATATTGCAGAAGGTTTTGAGTATAGTAATAACAATGATTTTTGGAGATTTCTGAGAATTGCAAAAGGTTCATGTGGAGAAGTGAGAAGTTGCTTACTATTTTCAATCAGAGTTAAATATACTACCAACAAAGAAGTTGATCATATGATTGAATTTGCAAGGTTATTGGGCAGCCAGATCGGGAATATGATGAAATACTTAAGGGCAAACAAAGCACAACAATCAAAAAAACAAAACTAACCCGCAACTCGTAACTCAGAATTACAATGCAACTAAAATTAAAAGATCTATCCGCAGCCGACGTTCAGAATTACCTGCAACACGCCATTGCCCCTAGGCCGATATGCTTTGCATCAACAATAGACAAACAGGGAAACATTAATTTATCTCCATTCAGTTTTTTCAACTTATTCTCTTCCAATCCGCCAATCGTTATTTTTTCTCCGGCAAGAAGAGTGAGAGACAATACCACCAAACACACGTTACAAAATGTTTTAGAAGTACCGGAAGTGGTTATTAATATAGTGGATTATGATATGGTACAGCAAACATCGCTGGCCAGTTGCGAATTTGCAAAAGGCATCAATGAATTTGAGAAAGCCGGCTTTACCATGGAAGCAGCCACAATTGTAAAACCACCTATGGTAAAAGAGAGCAAAATAAAACTGGAATGCAGGGTAAACGAAGTAAAACCATTGGGCACAGAAGGTGGCGCAGGAAATTTAGTGATTGCAGAAGTACTGGTAATGCATATTGATGAAAGCATTTTAAATGCCGATGGAAAAATTGATCAAACCAAAATACATCATGTGGCCAGGCTTGGTGGCGATTGGTATTGCAAAGTAGAAGCAAACAATCTATTTAAAGTAGAAAAACCAAATACACAATTGGGTATTGGCATAGATGCCTTACCGCCATCAATAAAAAAAAGCCCGATACTCAGTGGTAATAATTTAGGCCAGTTAGGCAATGTACACGAGATGCCTTTTGTTGATCCTGCATTTAATGATGACAAACTTAAAAACATCATTCAATACTACTCCATTAGCCCCGAAGAGATGGATAAGGAATTACACCGTTATGCAAAAGAGTTGCTGGATGCCGGCAAAGTAAAAGAAGCCTGGCAGATATTGCTGGCAGATTATTAAGAAATTTAATTGCTCCTTAACTTTTATTGCAGCAGCAATTTTCTATTTTCACCAAATGAAAAAACTAATCGCTGTACTTTTATTTCCTGCGTTTTGCTTTGCCCAAAAAAAATATGATTATAAAAACCTGGTGCTGGAGGGTGGAGGGGTACGTGGATTAGCCTATGCTGGTGTATTTAGCGTGCTGGAAGAAAAAAATATTTTACAACATATAGAAAATGTGGGCGGTTCTTCTGCGGGGGCAATTGCCGGTATGCTGGTAAGCATTGGTTATTCTGCCGAAGAAATTGACAGCCTGATGATAGAACTACCTGTACAGAAATTTAATGACGGCAAATGGGGCATCGTTGGCAAATACAAAAGATTTAAAAACGATTTTGGTATTTACCGGGGCGGTGCATTTGAAAGATGGTTGCAGCAACTGGTGGCTTATAAAACCGGTAACCCCCAATTAACGTTTGAACAATTACACCAGCTGCACCTGAACAATACTTTTTATAAAGATTTTTATTGCACAGGCACCAACCTTAGCAAACAACAGCTGGAAGTTTTTTCTTATACCAATACTCCTGCTATGCCCCTGGCGCTTGCAGTACGCATCAGCAGTGGTGTACCCTTATATTTTGAACCGGTGGCATTAGATAACCAGTTACACAAAATAAAAAAAACCGACAGTACTTCTTTTGTAAATTATTACGTGGATGGGGGAATGTTATGCAATTACCCGATCAGTATGTTTGATACCTGCGAAAATAATACCGGCAATCCCCTTACCTGCGACAAATTAAAATTCAACACACAAACTATAGGCATAAAACTGGAACGGCCGCAGCAAATAGACTCACTCAATAATAACAGCATTAAAATACCGGCTTACGACATCAATAAATTATCAGAATACCTTTCTGCTTTTTCTAACCTGCTGATGGAAACACTCAGCAGAAAATACCCCGGGCTCGAAAATGAAAGAGGCAGAACGATCTATGTAAGCCAGGGCAATATTTCTTCCCGGGTAAAAAAAACAAAGCAGCAGGATAAACTGCTGCTTTATGATAACGGCGTTAAGGCCGCCAATTATTTCTTTTCAAAACAAAATTAAGTGAATGTTTGACCATTCACGTTTCACTATTCACCTGGCTAATTCCACTTTTGACCAAATACTTTCTTTAAAATATCCGTTGTTCTGGCCGCAATATTGGTGCGGATATTTTTTTCTTCTATCGCCACCAGGTCAAATAATGCGTCCGTTGCTTTTCCGGTTACAAAATTGGCCAGGTCGGGATTTATCTTTTTAATAGTGGTAGGAAAATTATTGTACTTGGTAATTACATCGCCATAGTACCTGGTAGCATCTACTTTATCCAGCGAAGTTTTTATCACCGGTAAAAAAGCTGCGGTAAGCTGATCCAAAGTTTTCTCCCTGAAAAAATGCGTAGCACTGGTATCGCCATTTTTTACTAAGCCGATAGCATCCTGTAAAGTCATATTCTTAATAGCATTTACAAAGATGGGTTTGGCATAACCTGCCGCATCTTCTGCACCACGGTTAATTTGTAATATCGCTTTATCCACCATACTATTAAAACCAAGACTGCGTAAGGTATTTTCCACTTTTTTTGCATCAGGTGGCAATAAGATCTTATATAAGGCATCTTTAAAAAAACCATCTTCCTTATTTAGTTTTAATACTGCCCCGGCCAGTCCCTGGCTTAAGGCTTCTTTAATTCCCTGCCCTGCCTCTGCTTCGGTAATACCGCCAAGACCTGTTGACTGGGGCAATTTGCTTAAAACATCACAGCCACTTAACATTGCCACGCTCATTAATACCAGTAATAATTTTTTCATTTTATTTTAGAATTTTATTTTTTAAAGGTAAACCAATATAGTGCCAGTTTACTTATTCTGCTATCACAGACAGCAAATATGGACGATTGGGTTGCATAAAGTATCTTTGCCGCCCTGAAGGAGTTATAACCGGCAGGTATATTTAAAACAAATTATGAGCACACAACATTTATCAGAACAGGAGATCATCCGCAGGGAAAAATTAGCAGAACTGAAAAAACTGGGTATTGATGCCTATCCGGCACCATTATATCCCGTTAACGCCACCTCAGTTTATATAAAAGAAAACTATAAGGGAGAAGAAAATAAAGCTGACTTTGCTGATGTGTGCCTGGCTGGCCGCATTATGAGCGTACGGGATATGGGCAAAGCCAATTTTGCCGTGATACAGGATGCTGCAGGAAAAATTCAATTGTACATTAAGCAGGATGATATTTGCCCCGGCGAAGACAAAACCATGTTTCAGACAGTCTGGAAAAAACTGCTTGACCTTGGCGATATCATCGGTATTAAAGGATATGTATTTACCACCAAAACCGGTGAAACATCGGTGCATGTAAAAGAATTTACCTTGCTTTCCAAATCATTAAAACCTTTGCCGGTTGTAAGAGAAAAAGAAGGTGAAACTTTTGATGAAGTAACTGACCCCGAATTCCGGTACCGCCAGCGTTATGCCGACCTGATCGTTAATCCTGGTGTAAAAGAAACTTTTATCAAACGCACCAAAATGGTAAACGCTATTCGAGAATTTTTAAACGAACGCGGCGCACTGGAAGTGGATACGCCTGTATTGCAAAGCATACCCGGCGGTGCGGCAGCAAGGCCTTTTACCACACATCATAATGCATTGGACGTACCTATGTATATGCGCATTGCCAACGAATTGTATTTAAAAAGATTGATAGTAGGTGGTTTTGAGTGGGTATATGAATTCAGCCGCAACTTTCGCAATGAAGGTATGGACCGCACCCATAACCCTGAATTTACTGTACTGGAATTCTATGTGGCCTACAAAGACTATGAGTGGATGATGGACACAACAGAACAAATGCTGGAAAAAGCTGCCCTTGCCACCAATGGTGCTACAAAAGTTTTAGTAGGCGATAAAGAAATTGATTTTAAAGCGCCGTACAAAAGAATTACCATGTACGATGCTATTAAAGAATATACCGGTTACGACATCAGCGAAATGGATGAAGCAGGTATAAGAAATGTTTGCAGGGAATTAAAAATTCATGCAGATGAAAAATGGGGCAAGGGAAAATTGATTGATGAAATTTTTGGCAGCAAATGCGAAGGCAATTATATTCAACCCACATTTATTACAGACTACCCCGTGGAAATGAGCCCGCTTACAAAAAAACACCGCAGCAAACCCGGATTGGTAGAACGTTTTGAGCTGATGTGTAATGGCAAAGAAATTGCCAATGCTTACAGCGAATTGAATGATCCGTTAGAACAAAGAGAACGTTTTGAAGAGCAGGTAAAACTGATGGAACGCGGCGATGATGAAGCGATGTTTATCGACCATGATTTTTTACGTGCATTAGAATATGGTATGCCGCCTACCAGTGGTATTGGCTTTGGTATCGACAGGATTGCCATGTTATTGACCAATCAACACTCTATACAGGATGTTTTATTTTTCCCGATGATGAGGCCAGAGAATATGGAGTAATTTTTTCCTTTTTATTAAAGAACAGACTTTTTAAACGGCATTCACTTTTTAATTAAAGAAATGAATGCCGTTTTTGTTGATCAGATTATTTACGACAGTGATAAAACAAATTGCATGAATCGCTTGCAAAGCCCGTTATTAAATACTATTTTTCTACTCTAATCAAAACATAAACACAATGAAACCAATTATTCCAACAAGAATTGCAGAAATAATTTATGGTCTTGTTATGATTGCCTTTGGCCTTTTGCATTTTAAATATGGAAAGGGCGGCATGGGCGTTCCTTCTTTTATGCCCGGCGATCCGTCGATGTGGATGTACATTACAGGTGCAGGATTTTTGCTGGCAGGCATTGCCATTCTTATCAATAAATTTAAGAGGGTGGCCTGTTATTTACTGGCTTTAATGCTGTTTATATTTATTCTTACCATTCATCTTATGCCTGCTATTAATGATCATAATTTTGCACAACCATTAAAAGATGCAGGCCTGGCAATGGCGGCAATTATGATTGGCAACGCCTCTAAGTAAAACAATTGATATATAATAAAAACGGGCAACTTTAATTGCCCGTTTTTTATTGTTACACTTTTTTATGATGCCTGTTTTTTACAGTAAGATAATCCAGGAAATAAATTACCCTTAGCGACAAACTATTAAATTGCGTATAGTTATTATAGCTATTTCCTTTTGCCGTATAATTCAGGTTATCAAAATAATTTTTTTCAAAATCCCTGCGAAAGTTTTCGCCAATATTCTTCCACACTACATTAATAAAACTGCCTTGTGCAAACTGCCAGGTATACACCAGGTCGGTACTTAAATAATTATAGTTTTGATTACAGTTATTATGATAATCAAAATTGGGTGCTTCCAGGTCTCCTTTAAGGTTCAACACGTAAAATTGTAAAGGCGCTACTTTGCTCCACGAATGCCTGCTGTTTAAAGTAATACCCATTTTATTAGTAAAATTATATTTAACTGTTAAACCTGTAGACACATTACGGTTGTTTCTTCTGCTGAATATTATTGTATCCATTGCAGCAGTATTAGAGGCATACAATGTTTCGGCCCAGCCGGGTTGATTGGTATTATTTTCATCGTTTGCCTGTATACTTACAGAGAATTTACTGCTGAACCTTATCTTTCCAAACAAGCCCCACGCAAATGTTTTGCGTTTGGTAACAGCACCCTCTCCTACATAAAAATTACCTCCCCACGATAATTTCTTTGCCTCATTACTATTCCATTCTCCATTAGCACCAATCCGTCCCTTATTATGAAACACCCTGCCAAAAACACGTGGCTCATAAAAATCATTATAGCTGGAAGCGGCGTTTAAATTCAATCCAAATTGCCAGAGGTTTTTAAACTGTCCGTATAAATTATAATTAAAACGGAACGATTCAAACATCATCGATTTACGTTTTAAAATATCAATCGGCGATACTAAACTCAATACATGTGCATTAATGTTTGAACCCAGCCTGTTGTACCATGTAGTGGGTTTGGTCCAGTTGTATCCCATCCAGATACCGTTATGTATCTCGTTGTTATTGGTAAAATATGCCAGGTCGCTGTTGTCATATTTACTGTTGCTTAAATCCTGCCATACATTAAAATTAAAATGGCCGCTTACTTTTCCAAAATAAAGGCTGTGGGCATAACCGGTTTTTGTTTTGCCGTTTTCAAAAATCTTGCTCATACTCACATTGCCACCTGCATTCCATTTATTTTTTTTATCGTTAAAATCAAATAATAAAGCACTTACATTGGCATCCCTGTCTTTACCACTACGCAAAGTGCTGGTATTAATAAATGAAATGCTGCTGTTATGTTTTAGTGTCTGATCAAACACTAAAACATTATAATTAGTCAGCGGGTTGGTTTCTACCTTACGGGTTTCTTTGCTGCTTAAATTTTCTATTTCGGCAAACTGCGGCCTGGTGATGGCATTAAGCATGCCAATACCGAGGCCTTTTTGTGTGCGGCCGCTGATCTTTGTTGCATTATACAATTTACTTTGCGATGGGTTTTTATTAATCTGTTCATTGCTGCCAACACTAAAATCGTAACGGTGTATCGGTTCGCCGCCAATACGCCTGCTGTAAAACAAGCCACCTTTATTAAACAGCTCAGTACCTTCTGTAAAAAATGCCCTGTTCTCACTAAACTTTTGTTCAAAAGGAGTAAGGTTTAGTGTAAGGTTATCCGATTGTACCTGCCCGAAATCAGGTATCAATGTCATATCCAAAGTAAAAGCCTGGTTAAGTCCGTATTTAATATCCATGCCCCCATTAATAGTAGTGGAATTTTTTGAGGTACCGGGAATTACCAAACCATCATGATTTTGATAAGCAGAAAAATAAGGAGAAAACTGCAGGCGCATCGGAGGTTTAATATCCTGCAAGCCCAGTAACATACCTTCCTGGGTTAAAAAACCATTGGCATTGGGGTCAATAGATTGCCAGAATAACTGCTCGCCGCTTTTCTGCCTGCGGCGTACAATATTCAATCCCCAATCCTGTATTTTTTTATTGCCGAAGCGAATAGCTGAATAAGGCAAAAACATTTCAAAACTCCAGCCATCATTATGAATTTGAGCTCCGCTTTGCCACACGGCATTCCAGCTAAAATCTTCACTGTTACCATTAAAATTGGGCGCCTGTTTGGCATCCATTTGTTCACCAAGTGGGGTAATAAAATATTCAAACCCGTTGATCTTGTCATTATAGGTATCAAAAATTACACCCACAAAATCGTTATTGCCAAAACCATCACGTCCTGTAAGTTCAGATGCAATACTGTCTTTATATTTTTCATGAAAATAGCCACCAATATAAAGGCCTTCGTCATTATACAAAAAATACACTTCGCTCCGGTTATCGGGGTTTTCCGGCTTAAAAGGTGTTGGGCGCAGTGCTACAAATTTATCGGCTACCGGAGCGGTCTTCCATTCAGGTTCATCCAGGTTACCGTCAATTTTTAATGATCTTGAAATGCGTTGAGCAGTAATTTTTTTCTTCTCAGTCTGGCTGAAAGCGGTAGCTGTAAAGAGCATGCAGCAGCACGCAACTTTAAGGTTAAAGAAGTTCATGGCTATACTTTGGTTTTGTTGAGCGAGGCACTATTCATGGCGAAATAATGCCGGTACGAAATTAAACGTACAAGCCGGCAGAAATGTTACCGCTCATCAAAACAAAAAAGTATTTAGGCTTTTTTTAACAGGAAAAATAAAGGGAAGAGTAACAAGCTGCAAGCGAGAAGCATGTTATTGCAAACTCGTATGCTCCCTTGCAGCTTTTTTCCTTGCAGCTTACTTCCGTCTTACACAAACAAATCATTATACAACTGTGCGCCAGGTACTACTGAGTATTTACTTAAATCTGTAATCCCTTCTTTGGCAAGCACTTCTTCATCAATAAAGCTGTTACCACTACAGGTAGCGGCAGCTTTACTTAAAATGTAAAAGGCAGCATCGGCAATAATGTCCGGTGTACGGCTCATCTTCATCAACATTTCACCGCCCAACAAATTATTTACTGCAGCAGTAGCAATAGTGGTACGTGGCCATAAAGTATTTGCCGCTATATTATATTTTTTTAATTCAGCTGCAAGCCCGAGCGCAATCATGCTCATATCATATTTGCTGATGGTATAGGCTAAATGATTGGCAAACCATTTCATATCCATATTTATCGGTGGCGATAAATTTAATATATGTGCGTTGGTAGATTTTTTTAATGCGGGTATACAAGCCTTGCTTACCATAAATGTACCTCTTACATTAATATCATACATCAGGTCAAAACGTTTGGGTTCTGTTTGTTCGGTAGGTGTTAAATTTATTGCCGATGCGTTGTTGATAAGAATATCAATGCCGCCGAATTTTTCTACCGCTTTATCCACTACATTCTGAACCTGGTCTTCAAAACGGATATCGCATTGTACCGCTAAAGCCTTACCCCCGGCGGCTTCCATTTCTGCGGCGGCAGAAAAGATAGTGCCACCCAGCTTGGGATTTTCTTCCACGCTTTTACTGGCAATAACAATATTGGCGCCTGCTGCGGCAAGCTTTAAACCAATGGCTTTACCAATGCCTCTTGATGCACCGGTAATAATAACAGTTTTATTTTCAAATGACATGCTTCGTTAATTTCCTCAAATCTAATTAAATAAGGCATTGCCTCAGCTAATTGCTGCCATGAATATAATTTTTTGTACGCTGTATAAAAACCAGCCATTATCTGCACCCATTAGCACTAATAAACCAATTGCATTTTGCAGTAATAAAATTTATGCAGTACCAAATGCATGGTAATCAGTGTAATCTGCGGCAAATAAAAAAAAATTAAACAAATGTTTGATTAATATTAAACAGTTGTTTAACTTTGCCTTTTAATACAACAAACACCATGGATTTCAACGACAAGCAAGTACAGATAATGGAGACCGCAGAGGAGCTTTTTGCTGAAAAAGGTTTTTCGGGTACTTCTGTAAGGGATATTGCCGATGCAGCCGATGTAAATGTGGCAATGATCTCATACTATTTTGGTTCTAAAGAAAAAATGCTGGAATCACTTTTCAATTACCGGTCAGAAAGCACCATGCTGAAGCTGGAAAGTATGTATAACAATACCGCACTCAGGCCAATGGAAAAAGTGCACCAGATGATCGACTATTACATTGATAAGTTTTTGAACCAGCAATGCTTTCACAAAGTAATGATGAGGGAACAGGTGGGTAATCACCGGCACACCATAGCAGGGCTGATACAGGAATATAAAAAACGTAACCAGGGCCTTGTAAAACAATTGATACATGAAGGACAGAAAAGCGGGGATTTTGTAAAGAACGTGGATATTCCCTTATTAATGACCACACTTGTGGGTACGGTAAGCCATATGGTAACCACACAACATTCCTACAAAGAGATCAATAACCTGCAGGCCATGCCTGATGACCAATTTCAGAAACTGATAAGAAAAAAATTAAGCGCACACATAAAATTTATTTTTAAAGCCATCTTAACTCATGAAGCATAAACTTGTATTAATTATTGTAAGCCTGCTGAGCCTGCACACATTACAGGCACAGCAAAGCAGAACACTTACCCTTAAAGAAGCTATTGACCTTAGCATTGCCAACAGCAAACAGCTTAAATTAAATGAAGCTAAAATACTGGAAGCAAGCGCCGCTATAAAGGAAGCCGAAGAAAAGCGTTTACCCGAAGCCGGTATCAGTGGCTCCTATTTGTATTTACCCATAAAACCAAATATCGATCTGAAGAGTAGCGGTTCAGGCAGCAGCAATGGCAGCCCAAACGTATCGCAGGCATTCTATGGTATTGCATCGGTATCTGTACCATTGTTTAACAGTGGCAAATTAAAATATGGTATCGAATCGGCACAATATTTACAACAGGCTTTAAAACTGGATGCAGATAATGACCGCAGTGCTGTTATCATGAATACCATCAATGCCTGTATCAATTTATTTAAAGCAAGAGAAGCGATCAGCCTGGTTAAAGAAAACCTGGAACAATCTAACCAAAGGGTAAAAGATTTAAGCAACCTGGAAAAGAATGGTTTACTGGCAAGAAATGATTTATTAAAAGCAGAACTGCAATCTTCTAATATTGAACTGACCTTATTAGATGCGGAAAGTAATTACAGGCTGGCTTGTGTAAATATGAACCTGATGATGGGCTTACCGGAGCAAACAGACCTGGTACCGGACAAAAATGGTTTAGCATTGCCAGAATCGGTAAAAACAATTGACGAATACGAACAGGATGCTTTACAAAACCGTAATGATATTGCTGCCATTGCTATCCGTAAAAAAGCGGCCGACCTTAATATCAAAACTATAAAAACAGATTACTACCCCAGCGTTGCTTTTACCGGGGGGTATGTTGCTGCAGATATTCCCAAATTCTTAAGCATTACCAATGCAGTTAATGTGGGTATTGGCGTAAAGTATAATCTTTCTTCGCTCTGGAAAACTAAAACAAAAATACAAAGTGCCGAAGCAAAGGTGAGACAGGTACAGGCCAGCCAGGAAATACTGGGTGATAATATCCGCCTCCAGATCAACCAGGCTTACCAGGGTTATTTAGTAAGCCGTAAAAAAATTGAAGTGCTGGAAAAATCGGTACTGCAGGCTACAGAAAATTACCGCATCACCAAAAATAAATATGATAACAGCCTGGCAACAACCACAGAATTATTAGATGCGGATGTGGCTTTACTACAGAGTAAATTAAGTGTTACCAATGCAAAAGCAGATTCCTTTTTAGCGTACAATAAAATTTTATACGCTGCAGGATTATTAAAAAATTAATTCATTACCACAACAAACATAAAAGAGATTATATGGCACAGAACGAAACACCAACCCCACAGGTAGCTACTGCACCGGAGGCTCCGAAAAAGAAAAGCAAAGTATTCATCATTGTACTGGCATTATTAGTTATTGCCGGTGGATGGTTTGGCTTTAGTAAATACAATCATGGTAAACACCACGAAGAAACAGACGATGCACAACTGGAAGCAAACATCAGCCCCGTAATACCACGTATTGCCGGTTATGTAAAAGAAGTTCGGGTAAAAGATAACCAAATGGTAAAAAAAGGTGATACCCTTTTAATACTGGACGACAGGGACATGGCATTAAAGGTACAACAGGCCGAAGCTGCGTTAGCAACAGCAAAGACCAACCTGGGATCTGCTGAAGCCAACACTACAGCCTCTAAAGCTACCATCAATAGTTCACAGGCTAATATTGGTATTGTAGATGCACAGATAGAAGCCGCTAAAGTAAATGTATGGCGCACTAAACAAGACTACGACCGCTATGCCAATTTAATAAAGGATCATTCAATTACGCAACAGCAATTTGAGCAGGCACAGGCTGCAAAAGAAACTGCCGAGCGCCAGTTGAATATACTGGTACAACAAAAAAACCAGGCAGCACAACAAACCAATACTGTTGCTTCTCAAAGTAATGCCACATCATCGCAAATTGGTGTAGCCGGGGCCGTTATTAAACAAAGAGAAGTAGAAGTTGCAGAAGCTAAACTGAATCTTTCTTATGCCGTGGTAACTGCACAGGAAAGCGGGTTGGTATCTAAAGTAAATGTACAGGCCGGGCAGTTTTTACAGGCAGGGCAACCTGTTTTCAGTATAGTATTAAGCCAGGATATATGGGTGATCGCTAATTTTAAAGAAACCCAATTAGAAAAAATGAAGATCGGCCAGCACGTTACTGTACGTGTGGATGCTTTTCCTGATCATGCTTTTGAAGCTACACTAAGTTCCTTTGCTGCTGCTACAGGCTCACGCTTTGCATTATTACCGCCCGATAACAGCAGTGGCAACTTTGTAAAAGTGGTACAACGCTTACCTGTAAAAATTGAATTTAACAGTACAGATGCTTTTGTTAAACAATTGAAAGCAGGTATGAATGTGAGTGTGGATGTGCACCTGGATTAAAGCAGGGAACACGGATTACACAGATTAAACGGATTAATTGGTTTTTTTATTTTGATTTAAAAATCTGTAACGCTCTTTTTACCTGAGCAACGAAATATAACTATGCAACAGATGGAATCTTTAGTGGAGTATGGTTCCCGCAGGGTAATCATTACTATCACGGCAATTATATGTGCGCTTTTGGAAATTGTGGATACCACTATTGTAAATGTGGCGCTCAACGATATGCGTGGCACATTAGGTGCCACACTTACTGAAGTAGGCTGGGTAGTTACTGCCTATGCTATTGGTAATGTAATTATTGTACCGATGACGAGCTGGTTATCGCAGCAATTTGGGCGAAGTAATTATTTCGCTGCCTCTATTATTTTATTTACAGTCTGTTCTTTTTTATGTGGTAATGCAACAGGCATTGTGGAGTTGGTATTATTCCGCTTTTTACAGGGTTTGGGCGGGGGTGCATTACTGGTAACTTCTCAAACCATTATTACAGAAAGCTATCCTCCTGAAAAAAGAGGTATGGCCCAGGCCATTTATGGTTTGGGTGTAATTATCGGCCCTACACTGGGGCCACCATTGGGAGGCTATATTGTTACCCATGCATCATGGCCATTAATATTTTATATCAACATTCCCATTGGTGTTATTGCAACCTTACTTACGCTGCAGTTTGTACGCAGTCCTAAATACGGCGAAAAAACTGCTGTTGCAGATGTAGATTGGCTGGGTATTGCCCTGCTGGCAGTTACTGTAGGTTCGTTACAATACGTTTTGGAAAAAGGGCAGGATGATGACTGGTTCAGCAGCAGCCTGATTGTTACCCTGGCCATTACTGCATTTTTAGGGTTGTACTTTTTTATATGGCGGGAATTAACTGTAAAAAAACCTATTGTAGAACTAAGGGTGTTGAAGAACGGTAATCTGCGGGTAGGAACCATTCTTTCTTTTATCATGGGCTTTGGTTTATACGGCTCCACCTTCATCATACCCTTATACACCCAATCTATTTTAGGATGGACGGCACAGGAAGCAGGGATGCTGATGGTACCTGCAGCATTAACCACAGCTTTTATGATGCCCATTATTGGTACACTATTGCAAAAGGGTGTGCCACAACAATACCTTGCAGCGTCAGGCTTTATTCTCTTTGCTGTATTTACTTTCTGGGGGTATGTTATTCTTACGCCTGATACCAATGCCGATGATTTTTTCTGGATGCTGATAGTACGTGGTGTTGGTATGGGTATGTTGTTTATACCTATCACTACACTTTCGTTATCTACTTTAAAAGGACAGGAGATAGGACAAGGTGCGGCCTTTACCGGCATGATGCGCCAGTTAGGAGGTTCTTTTGGTATTGCGTTGATCACCACTTTTATATCAAGGCAGAATGTGGTACATCGTACCAGCCTGGTAAGTCATTTGGATATTAATGACCCTGCTGTACAGCAACGCATACAGGGTATGCAACAGGCAATCATGGCACAGGGTAAATCTGCTGCTGATGCACTTAAAACCGCTTATGCAGCATTGGATGGCAGGGTAAGTAAACAGGCAGCTGTACTATCGTATATGGATGTGTTCCTCTACCTCGGTATTGCATTCCTGCTTTGTGTACCTTTTATAATTATGGCAAAGGGAACTAAAAAGAAAAAAGTAGACCTTTCGGAAGCGATGCATTAATCATTTAGGAGTTTAGAGGTTTAGGAGTTTAGAGGTTTAGAAAGTTTAGGCTAAACTTTCTAAACCTCTGAACCAATTTATTTTAAGGTTGCTTCGTGTGTAATATTGGTGTTCAGCAATTTTGAAATCGGGCAATTTGCTTTTGCGTCTGCCACACATTCTTCAAATTTTTCTTTGCTGATACCGGGAATGCTTGCCACAACAGTTAAGTGCGATTCAGTGATGGCACCGGCAGCAGGATCTAAAGTGATCACACATTGTGTTTCAATGCTGTCTGGTGTAAAACCTGCGCCGCCTAAAACAAAACTCAGTTTCATACTAAAGCAACCGGCATGTGCAGCAGCTACTAATTCTTCGGGATTGGTACCTACGCCTTCTGCAAAACGTGAGTTGAAGGAATATTGCGTTTTGTTTAAAGTGGTGCTTTGTGTGGTAAGGCTACCATTACCTTCTTTACCCGAGCCGTTCCAAACGGCAGTTGCGTTACGTTTCATGTGTTTATTTTTGTTGTTATCCCGAACCCCTAAAGGGGCTTTACACTCTACAGGTTCAGGTTCTTTTGTTAATGATTGATTCTTTATATTTTAAAGCCCTTTATAGTCTGTTTCATTAAAGCCAACAATAAGTTTACCTTCTTGTTCAATAACCGGTCTTTTTATAATGCTGTTGTTTTCCAGCATTACTTTTATTGCTGCTGCCTGGCCGGTTACTTTTTTTTGTTCTGCTTCCGGTAATTCCCGCCAGGTGGTGCTTCGTTTGTTAAAGATAGTCTCCCATCCTTTTATATCGCACCATTCTGCCAGTTTTTTGTTGCTTATTCCCTGCAATTTATAATCATGAAAGGTAAAAGCAATATTATTTTTGTTTAACCAGGCCATGGCTTTTTTGGTGGTATCGCAGTTGGGGATGCCGTAGAGGATTGTATTTTTCATAATTAAAATTCCGGTAAGATTGGTTTTGTTTTCATAATGCCTTCAATCTTTTCCATTACATCAGGCGATAGCTTTTCCAGCGCATCCAGGGCTTTTAAATTATCCAGGAGTTGTTGCTTTTTTGTAGCGCCTAAAATAGCGGTGCTTACATTGGGGTTTTTAATACACCAGGCAATACTTAATGCGGCAGTGGTAACGCCTAATTTAGTGGCCAGTTCACTTAACTTTTTTACTTTCTTTACTTTTTCATCCATCACCCAACGCTCTTTAAGCCAGTCAAAGCCTTCTAATGCAAAGCGGCTGCCTTTAGGAATACCGTCATTGTATTTACCACTTAAAAGTCCTGATGCCAGCGGACTCCAGATGGTGGTGCCCATGCCCACAGTTCTGAAAATATCCAGGTATTCTTTATCTACTTTATCTCTTTCAAATAAATTGTACTGCGGTTGTTCCATCGTAGGACCAATCAGTCTTAATTTTTCTGCCACCCGGTGGGCTTCCATAATTTCCACCCCACTCCATTCGCTGGTACCCCAGTATAATACCTTGCCTTGCTGAATCAAATGGTTCATGGCCCAAACGGTTTCTTCTATCGGTGTATTTTTATCGGGGCGGTGGCAGAAGAACATATCGAGGTACTCTACCTGTAAACGTTGCAGGGCCTCGTTGCATGCTTCCAGTAAATGTTTGCGGCTGTTACCGGTCTGGTTGGGTTTATTGGCCTTCCCTCTCCAGCCCCAGAATGCTTTGGAAGAAACAGTGAAAGAAGTACGGTCCCATTTTTTCTTTTTAATTACCCGGCCCATCATCTTTTCACTTTCGCCCAGCGCATATACTTCTGCATTGTCGAAAAAATTGATGCCGTTATCATAAGCGATGCCCATTAATTCATCGGCTGCCTTATCATTAATTTGTTTGCTGAAACTTACCCAGCTGCCAAAACTTAGTACACTAACCTGTAAGCCGGATTTTCCGAGTCGACGATATTGCATAAAATAGAGTTTAAAATTGAAGTGTGAAGTTAGGATAAGAGAAGGAAATGGAATTTTCGAGATTGGTTAAAATAATGCGCTGTAAGCATTCCATATTGGAGCCAGCTTTTATAGTCGATATAAAAAAGCATACCTGGGTTTATAAGAAATATAAAACTCAGAAAATTATTGCATCCGCTGGTCTGTCGCTGAAATTTTATAGATCTTTTGCAGGTGCTCTATTCTTTCCAGCAAAATAGCTGCATCATGCTTCGTCATCACAAACTCTTTTTTATGTTTTGCATTGGTATTGGCCTGCTGCAATAACCGGAAGAGCCGCAATTCCTTCTCGTTATCTTTAGGGAACAGGCCGGATATTTTATTAGTGACCAATGAACAAT
Organism: Ferruginibacter profundus; assembly: GCF_054783275.1. NCBI lineage: Bacteria > Pseudomonadati > Bacteroidota > Chitinophagia > Chitinophagales > Chitinophagaceae > Ferruginibacter > Ferruginibacter profundus. The sequence continues at coordinate 1,991,570 of NZ_BAAGQW010000002.1, forward strand.
AGCGCAGTAATTTATCCAGGTTATGCGTAGGCATGTACAAACCGGATTGCTTTTTAAAAATACTGCCCAGCAACAGCACCGCTGCCCGGTGCAGCATAAACAGGGCCATTTTATTTTGGCGTCTCAGCAGGTACCATTTTGCCCCTTCTATACACTCATTTGCCTGGTTATATGTTTCTGTCCAGTGACTGTCAGTTTCTTTTCTTTTTTCAATTTCTTTCAGGGTACCCTTTACTGTTATTGTACAGTTGTCAACAGCATACAACAGTTCGGCTTTTGCCAATACAGTGGCAGCAAAATGGTGCCCTTCAGCATACCATCCGGCAAACTGTTCGCTATTCAATACAATTGCCGTAACAGGAACAAGATTGCGGCTGTTATTTTCTATTCTGTCCTGCAGGTCATTATAGCTGTACCGGGTATCTTTATTTACCAGTACCAGCAGGTAATAATGCCCTGCCCTGATGCTGGGCACTGAAGGGTGCAGAAAAATACTTTCTGTTCGCAACTGGTAAATGCCTGCCCCTAGCAGGTAAATTTTTTCAACGGTGGTAATTTTTAAGATCAGCTCAGTCAGTACTTTTTTATGACTGCTAAAATTTTCTATAGGTTGTAGATTCATACTATCCATTTTATAAAACAGGAATTTATTTCTTGCTGCTTTGTTTTCCCTCTGCCCGGTTTTTGGGGGCGTGTATCCGCACTTCAATAAGGTGGCAGGCCTCTATCAACTGCAACAGCCGAAGGCGTATTGTAAGCAGCTGTCCGCTGGTATACTCTCCGTCAATAGCATTCCTGCTTAGCGCATAGGCCTGTATATCGTTTATAATTTTTGTACACCTGGCCGCAGGCATACGGGCCGCAAATTTTTCAATCACTTTGCAGGGATCTTTATACTGTTTTGCCGTAAGGTTGCGTGGAAAACAATTCCAGCTATTATTACCCTGCCCGCTGTTTACAAAATCATTGTACCGGCCAATACCAGGTATGTATTCCTTTTCTGCCTGCATAATAATAGCAGCTTCCTGTATAGTGTATTCCTTACTGATAGCTATGGCAGCCGTACACAATTCCTGCAGCTTTTCCATAAACAACAGCAAATGATAGGGAGCTTCTTTTTTCCACGGTTTTGTACTTGCGGCAGCTTTAATAATAGTTTCCCAATACCAGGTGGCATCTTCCAGCACGTAACAATCAAAAAAATCGTGTATGGTGCTGCAGGCAAACTGTATTGCTTTATCTTCGGAAAGACAAGTCATCATAAAAAAAATTTCAGGTGATGATTGAAGGAGTGTCCTTTACCGGTACAGATTGTAGTTTAGTGCAGCTGAAGTAGATTGATGTATATTTTTACTATACCTTTGTTTTACAGAACTCCTGCACAAATATTTCAAAATATTTTTGAAATAGACAAATTATTTTGATTCTTTTTATGCACAACTGTTGATATTTATGAGTTTCTTTTCAAAAAACATCTTGTTCTTACGCAAAAAAGGTAAACATACCCAGGCCGCAATGCCGGGTTTTGTTGGTATAGGGCGTGCTACATGGTCAAATTATGAGAATGGGCTTACCGAGCCCGATTTTGACAAGTTAATTGGAATTGCCAGGTTTTTTAAGGTTTCTATTGATGATTTGCTGACTACAGATATAGAGTTTAATGCCGCCCATAACGAAAATAATGTGGTCAATGAGCCGCAGGCAGATTATGCAAAAAAGGAGCAGGTAAACTGGCTTATTCTGCAGGGCATTAATACTTTAGGAGAAGATATTGGTAAGATAAAGGAGAAGCTGGGTGTGTAAGGTTTAATTTGTCGTCTGTTGTAAAGAAGAAGGGGAATTTATACAGCAACTTAATTTTCCGGAATCTGGGAGGCAGGCACTTTAATTATTGTGATTGCGGGGACTTCTACCACTGCAGGCACAAAGTCTCCGGTATAAATTTAATTCATTTCACAACCTAAAAGCCGTTTCAAAGTAGTCTCGAACGATTATATAAAACAACAACACCACTCGGATTTAGACGGGGCTTTGTAATTTTTTATTGTTGCCCTACGCTGTGTTGTTGGTATGCTATGCTGCCTTGCCCCGTAGTCATACCAATTTAAACCGCCGCCATCGCTAGACTCCTTGTCCTGTTTCTTTTTCCCGTTGTATTTATGATTTTTATCAATTCCACCTACCGCCTTACTACTAATACCCGCCATTGTCAATCCAAAAGGATAATAATGCGTCTCTTAGAGTATTAATCTTTAGGGGAATTAATGATAATTCCAATAATTTGTTACAACATTATCCCATTTATTTGTTACCATTAAATAACCTGTATAATTGTATTTGTCCATTCTAAAAATAATTTCTTCGTAACCATCATTATCGAAGTCTCCACTATCCAAATATTTTAAACCATAGTCAATATAAGAAATTTTCGATTTATTTACTAAGAAAAACGAGTTGGCAGTTTCTTTTGTTTGGCTAATTGAATACTTTTCAGAGCTACTTAAAAAATACGATGAATCTGTATTAAATGGCACCTTCTCCTTGTAACAATACATATTTAAATTGATATCAGCATCAATAAAATAACAGTCTTTAGTTATCCTCAAAACCCGATTAATAGATTTAATAACCTTTCCTTTGTCAATGTCACCAAGTTTTAACTTTTGAGCCGTTTTTATTAAGTATTCCATTGCCATTAAACTATCCTCTTTGTTTGCCTTTCGATACTTTGGAATATTTTTTTGTAAGCAATGTGCAGAGTTACTAATTAATAATGGCCTATAGCATCCCTCTCCAGCATCCATACCCGAGAACAAAAAAGACTTTTTCCCGATTTTAGGAATTTGTTGATTGCTCTTATAAGGATACCAAAAATGTGGCTGATACCGAATAGAGGTATCAAGTTTCGAAATAACATTTCCAATTTTTTTGCCTTGATAATAAATGTTAAAATTTTGTTTGCTTGAATAAAATGAATCTTCTAAAACATTCCATTCATTTTTGTTCTTATAAAAAAGAATTGTTCCAACGTATGGATTACTCTTATCAAGTTTAAAATCTGTGAAATTACTTTCAATCGTTCCTACAATAATTGTATTTGATTGCCCAAAAACTGTTGGTGAACAAACTAGAATTAGTAAAAGAATATTTAAAAAGCGTCTCATTGCTTTTGCTTTTAGAATTTTATAAAATAGTTAATAATGGGCTTTATTACCGAGTTGTGTTTTGACATTGGCATTTTGGTTTCCTAGATTAACAGTAACATTTAGTGTTGGCATTTTATTTCCACCAACCAGTTGAAAAAAGCCTGCAGCCCCTCCTTTTATTCCTATACACCCATCTGTATGAGGATTATTTGAACTGGCTCCTACGGGATGAATAAGTAGTGCATATCTTCCTCCTTTTGCCGGCGATGGAATACCTAGGCTTTTATCAGCTGTAAGAGGGATTTTAAAGAATGTACCCGCCTTATCCGTATAATTTGATCCCTTGCCGCTGTAATATGGAGTACCCGTCTTGTATGTACCGTTAGGAAGCAAGCCATTACCTCCTGCACCACTTACAGCAGGGAAGTTCGCAATGGAAACAGAGTTACCGTTATCAAAGACCGCATTTACAGACAAGGTTCCAATGCCTTGCTGTCGGGTTTTTTTGTCTGAGGTAAAGTCTTTCACCTCAGTTCCCATAAATGATATTGACATTCCTGTTTCCTTGGCGATATAATCGTTACCTGTTGATTTCTCCATATCATTCAACCTGGTCTCAAGGCCAAACATAAAACTATTTGATGTGCCCTGATCTTCCCAATCTTTATCTGCCCAATCTTTGCTATCATACATCGTATTGTATGTATTCTTATCAACCATCATTCTCGTCAAGCTTCCTTTATTGTTAATTGTATTTAGATATGTACCTTTCATATCATACAATTCAGAAGTGTCACCTAACGCATCATTAAATAATATGGGATTATTATGTCCGAAGCTGTATGGGCTTTCTATATCTATGGCTTTGGGGTCTATCTGCCACCATCTGCCTAGCTGTGCGTCATGTGTTCTAAAAAATGCTTCCCCGATATTAATATCAAAGTCGGTATTTAATTCGTAGCTATTAAATTTCCTTTTATTCTCTAAACCTCCTGCTCTCTTGGAAGAGATACAACTCATAATCAATCCAAAAGGATAATAATGCGTTTCCTCCAAAATTGCTCCTCGTGTATGCACCACCTGTAAATTATCAAAGAACACATCAACCGGACTTTCATTACTGCAGTAAATATACACATAGCCGCTTTTGCCGGCAATTAAATTCTGCAGTTCTGTATAATGGTCTTTAACAATGTTCTTATCACCCACCATACTAATTTTAAATCCACCATCATAGGTTTTAAATTGTTCGTCAAAAAATATTACGTTGATAAAGGCCCTGGGGTTATTAGGCACCGCATTGCTTTGGTTGTTTTGTTGCGTTACCATTGCATTAATGCCTTGTGTACCTGCCGTAGTATTAATACCATTTGCAGATACAGGCCCATGCGATCCCGTTGTTCCTGCCGAATTAGGAGAACCTAAAAATCCAGCTAACAAATCCAATACAGGTAAAGCACTATTGCCACTGGTACCACTGGTATTCTGGAAGTAATAGCTTTTACCAAATACATCTACCTTATCACCCGCCATTACTTTTAAAGTAATACCTAAACCCATTTTGGCTTCAGTACTTTTAAGCTTGTATAATTTAGTACTATTGGTACCGGAAAAAGTTGCATCCGCAGGATTGTTACCAATACCATTGTTGTCGTTGAGGTAATCCGTAATTCCTGTTGCAAGAGATTTATCTACTACCTGAGCATCTTTAATATCATAATAATTTTTTTCTGTTACAATCTTTGAAGGTTCTAAAGACGCTAATGGATATTTATCTACCCGCTGTTCTTCCGTCAATACCATTCTCACATTACCTAAATGATCCTTCAGCATATAATCGTATTCAAGACTGGCGGCTGTTGTGCCCGTCATAGTTTTAAACCTGATACGTCCTTCTTCATGGCCTATCAGCTGCAATACGTCGATATATTGGGGGTCGCCGGGGGCAGATGGGCTGGCACTTTTACTTTCATATACCGCACCGCCAGCGTAGGTGGTAGTAGTGGTATATGATTTACCTGCTGTAATATAATCGATGGTTTGTTTTCTTAGTTTATTGCCCAGGGCATCGTAAGTATAACTTATAGTACCCTTACCTGGTATGGTAATTACCTGCGGCAGGTTTAAATGATTATAGGTAATACTGCTGATAGATTTATTTTTATCCAGCGTAAGGTTGCCGTTTACATCATAATTGTAATCGGCAGTTGTTTTGGAGGCGGCATTATACTTAAAGTCGCCCAACGTGGAGCTGTTATCATTAAACTGGTCTGTTACCTGCTGCAGTTTATTTGATCCTGATTGATAGCTGTAATTAAGATCATCTATCTGTACACTGGTGTTTAGTTTTAATCCCCATTGCTGCATTCTTTTTATATTTCCATTATCATCGTAAGCGCTGGAAATAGTAGCGCCGTCTCCCATTTTTACATCAAAATTTATTCCTGCATCCTGGTTAAATGCACTGCCGTTGTATTGTGTAAAATCTGCTTTCATTAATCTGTTGGCAGCGTCGTAAGCAAAATCGTATTTACGTTTTTCTCCATCGCCCTTACTCTTCCAAACCATGCCTTCTATATTACCATTATACTGTGGTGTATTATAGGTTTGGTTGCCTATAATATTGTTATTAGCTTTATCATAACCGAGGTCAAATCCAAAATAATTACCGCTGTTATTATCCTTTGCATACTCACGGTTCATCCCTAATAACCAGCCCCTGATGTTGTAATCGTAGTTCAATGTTTCCATGTTATTATTGCCCAGTATTTTCCTTTTTAATCTGCCTAACTCATCATATTCATTTTGTACAATGATTTGTTCCGCTTTGGTTACTGTACCATTTATTTGCCCTACGCTATTTACAAATTTTTTAATATTCATTACCCTGCCAAGATCGTCATACTGCATTTTATTAGTTACTGTGGTAGTTCGTGAGTTGCTCATTCCACCCTTTATCATTCTTTGCACTGTTATTAATGGTTGCCCGGCCCAGCTATACTGCGTGGTGATTGCATCCATACCACCTGTTACGTTGCGGCTTTGCGTTTGTATCACCCTGCCTTTATCATCGTAAAATACAATTGAACCCAGGTATTGGGCAGTATTCAATACATTTACTTCCGTCCAGGTAACCATTCCTAATGTACTTGACGCCTGCATTTGCACCTGCGGGTACGGGTAATTGTTTGATGCTGTTAAAAAACTACTGCTCCAGCTGTTATCAAAATGTCCGTTTGTTACTACGAGGCCTGACGGCAGGTCGGCATAGTCATCATAATGGGTAGTGGTTAGCCTGTACCAGTTGCTGCTGCCCGGTACGCCCGTTTTATTAAAAGGATAATAATAATTAGTGGCGGCAGCTGCCTGTGCAGCATGATAAGCCTGGCTGCCCGTGTTATTCCATAAGCCGGTCTGGATGGGGCGATTAAGGTCGTCATATACTGTCACCATCCATTTTCCCTGTGCCGCAAGATTGCCATCCTGTGTCATAGTAAGCCTGTCACGCTGGTCGTATACCATACTTACCGACGCCGCTCCGGGTACTTTTTTTATGATCATACGGTTGCGGTTATCATAGTCGTATCGAAAGCATTGCTCATCCAGTAAAGCAGTGGTTAGCTGCCAGTTGTTAACGGTTAGTATTTGTGTGCCAACAGGCTGTATTACGCAGCGAAGGTTACCTGAATCGTCGTAGATATAATAAGTACATAACCAGCCGGTATAATCTCTTCCGGTGCCGTCATCTGCTGTGGCTGTCAGTTGCACTTTTTTTAAAATTACTTTGCCGTCCTTGTCTTTAAATTCTATTACCTGTTTGCCATGTTCATCCACACTTATGTTTTTAAATAATTCCCCTGCATTATAACTACCGTTACTATTTACAGATGTATTGATTGCATAAGTACCAAAGCTGTTAACCACCTCTGTTACATCCCATATTTTTACATCATCGTTTAATGTATTGGCCCAATATTTTTGTTCAGTACCTCTGCCTGCGCCTGCCCAGCTTATGCCAGGTGCCATGGTTTTAGTTATACGATTAAGTGGTGAAGGTTCAAAAACAGCCTGGCTGTAAAAATAGTTTTCGCTCTGGCCTTTCAATACGCCATTGGGATCGTTATAAAACCCTTGTTGCTCAGTAAGCGGGCTTAGTTTAAAATTACCGTCTGCTACGGTTGATTTATAAGGCAGGTATCTGAATTGCTCCCTGCCAAGCGCATCATAAACCACAGGTGACACTATATCTGTTGCATTTGCACCAGTGGGTAACGAGCCCTGTTTACTAACTGTTTGTATTACCCTGCCCAATCCATCTATGTACTGTGTAGTTTGCCTTACATCTTTTAAAGGTCTTGTTATTAATGCATTGGGGTCTTGTTCTGGTGCAGTTGCATCCCAGGTACGTACATAGTTAAGGGCCTGTTGCGCAAAACCAGCTGCAAACAGGCAATTGAAAGTAACTATTAGTATGAGTTTTTTATTGATTTTATTTTGCATGGTTCCGGAGTATTATTGATTAGTAGGTACATCGCAGGCACTTGAGCAGGTGCCATTTTTATTGGCATATTCCTGGCCTTCTGTATCAAGTAATGCCTTTGCATCTGCATCTGCCTGCGATATCAGTGAAAAATATTTCCCATAAGGCACGGTATAACTTACAAAGTTTCCAGTATAGCCGGCCGCACAGCTCTGGCATTGTATAGAACTGGTAAACGGCTGGTTAAAAAATAAAGCTGTAGTTGCACCTGGGTCGGGTGTAGTATACATATATTCGTTCTTTTTAACCACGTTACCATCCTGGTCTTTAACTAATAATAGCCTGTTAAAAGCATCGTATTCGTAGCTATTTGTTTTATTATGGGTATCGGTAATGGATGTTACTCCTGCACCGGGTTTGTAAGTATAAGTTGTAACATATGCTGAAGGCAGGTTGGTTCGTATACGGTTTAACTCCACCTGTAATGCAGCATCATCCATAGTTTGCAAAGCCGGTATACCTCCTGCCGATAGTTGAACGACAACCTGGTCATATGTAGCACCTTTTATCTCAGCAACAGGGTATTTGTAACCATAACCCCATAGTATTGTAGTCACAATCCCTGTCTTATTATTGGTAAGCTGTAATACATTGCCATTTGCATCATACCTGTCAAAACTTCCTTCAGTCTCCAGTGCATTGCCTTTTACAGCAGTTTGAAAAGTTTGAGGTAATAGATTACCTGAATTATAAGAGCCATAATTTACTTTCTGTTCATTTGTTATGGTATTGCCGGTTTGCAATTTTGTGTCAATTACCGGGCTGATGATATTATTAGCGATCATCGCATCGTACACACTGTTACCCACATAATCATGCGGATAAGTCGTCGTTGTTTTTGTAGATTGCCCCTTACTGTTAGTGCCTTCGATCCGGGTAGCTTGCAGGTGGCTGGTATTATCATAATAATAATTAGATATTGACGTAACAGGATTTTGCCCATTCTCATCATATACCGTTTCTGTGGTAGTTTTTAACGGTGCCCAGTAAGAAATAATGCTGTATTTCACCATATCAAAAGCATTTATCTGGTCTTCGGTTACAGAAGTTGAAGGAGGGCAGTTATTACCCGGGTATGCATAAATTTCATATGCTTTGTTTACTGCATAACCAAATACTTCCCTGTTCGCCCTGTTATCAACCGGATAATCATATACCGTCTTTTTTAACGGAAATAAATTTCCGTTAGTCGCCTTTTTATAATGTATTACTTCCCTGAGATTTCCATTGGTAATACTGCTAAAATTACTCAACGTTGCATTGGGTATGTCCTGCCCCCATATCACCTGCCCTCTTGCATCTGCACCGGTATAAAATTTAGATTGTGTGGCTCCGCCTTCAAAATTTTCGCCAACGCTTTCAATTACCGAACCATAACTTATTGGAGAAGAATGATAATCGTATAAATTATTTAAAGAGCCGGAATACATAGCAGTACACTGTTGATGACACCGCAGCGGACCAGGGTCGCCGGTGCCGATTTGTGCGATGCAGTTTAAAGAGCGTTGATAATTTTTTGAATATTGTGGATGCTGAACATTAAATAAAGAAGAAACAGTAAGATCGGCAATATCCGCATAGTAATATTTTTTTATCATAGGTGTTTCTCCCGGGTTTCCGGTAAATACCCTTCTTACCCTTACTCCTCCTACTATTGTATTTTTATTGATCGAACTTGTAGTTTTTGGATAGTACTTCATTACCACAGATGTGGTTATAGGTGCACCTTTTGCTTTTAAGGTTATAGTATAATTCCCCGGCGCTAAGGGATATGTTGGATTCAGGTAACGTATACAGGTTCCGTCAGATGGCCTGAATACCCCGGTAAATACATTGCCCTGGGGTCCGTTAACAATTACGGTACTGTAATTATGAATTTCTTCAAATACTCCTGTACCAACACTATTTATAACCAATTGTATCTGCTGGGCATTGTCAATACTAAAATTGGATATTTGTGAATTTTCAAAAATCGCATTACCTTGTACACTACAGGTAAATTCATGATAGGTTTTATAAGATGTGGTTACATTTTGTACCTGGTTACCTTCATATTCAATATTGTCTATTCCGCCTGTTGGATAAACAATCTTTGTCAGCATTCCTTTGCCGGCAAACACGGGGTCAGGTTCCCGGTTAGCCGTAGCTGTTGGAAAGTGCTGCTTCAGGGTTATATCATCGGGTTTGGGGATAAAAGATCCCTGGTTATTTTTTCCATTAAAATATCCCCAGTGATCCTGCGAAAAAGACAATCTTGGTGGCCGGGAGGCAGGGTCGTTATAACTAAAGTAATGTGTCTTGCTGAATTGATTACCGGATGAGAATTCCTGTAAACTTGCCAGGTAAGGCGTTTTATCATAACCGGTAGCTGTTTCACTTGCATAAGCAAGATTTGCCTGCTGCTCATTATAGTTAAAATTAAAACTACTTTGATAAGCAGGAGCATTGATTTGAGCAATAGTTTGAGTAATACTGCTCACCAGTTTATCTCCGCAATCAGCACGTGTTTGATAAGAAAAAGAAATTGTACTGCTTGCATTATAAATAGAACTCAGTAATACGCCTTGTGTATTTACTTTATTAGTACAGGTTGAATAGCTATATGGAGGGCCACCCGGGGGGCAACTTACTGTTGGCCCCACTATACCACAATCCAATTGAGGATTTACCCATTCCAAAGACTGGCTTACTCCATTGTCGTAAGTGTAGGTTATCGGCGTGTACTGAAAGGTTATTGTTTCACCTGAAGGGTGTACGATTTTAGACAGGTACCAGGCGTTGTTCACATAATCAGCATGGGATTTACCACAGGAAGTTTCCCGTTTTGTTTTTTCAATTGCACCTGTACCGCCAAAATAATAAACTATACCGTCTGTTGTGGTAATTTTAAAATTCCAGGCAGTTCCGTTAAAATCATATTCAATCTTGTTTCTTCCTGCCGGTATCTGCATCGGTTGCATATCACTGTCCAGTACAAAACTTCCCGAAATTCCATTCATACTGAAATTGAAAAGATCCGGCTCCGCATCATAACTGATATTGGTGCTGATATTATTCATATAGTTAAAACTGCCGCAATTTTGTTGAACCGGTTCGTAAGGCGGCACTATCCGCATACTCTGCTCGTCAGGATTTCCACGCTGCGTTCTTGTAATCACTCCTCCTGCATTCAGCGTCCATCCCATACCAACCCTTGATGCTATTTCATCAACCTTAATTCCTGTAGAACTATAACCAAGTGATACAGGAACACTTAGTTTATTACCTTTAAGAACATACAAAGGAATATTAATGGCGGGGCTACCTGTATTCTTATTCAGTGTTATTTCACTGTGTTTTATAATAGCCGCCGCATTAGGTGCCGGCGGTAAAAAATCCGACATTTTTGCAAAATTACCAGGATCGTTTGTTTGACATAGTGAGGCGCTGTACCAACACAACGCCATCGCTGTCATTACTATTTGTTTCATTAAGGTTATTATTTTCTTTATTTCTTATAGTTTAAAAATTATATCCAACCCTGAATACTACCGGCTGGCTTACCGGCACATGCTGCCTCGCCAGCATATCATACAACAATTGCAGCTTTGTTCCCTTCGTCCACTTGGTTTTTACAGTTATCTTCTTCGTCAATCCCACCAGTCCTGCATTTTGCCAGTCATTAAAACTTTGCAACTGCTGAATATTTTTAAAGGCTGCATTGTAATTCATTTCATATCCACCGCTTATGTAAAACTGTTTTTTCAGTTTCCAGTCTACAAAACTCCGCAGGCCAATGCCCTGGTGGCTGATGCTGATATGTTGAATGCTACCTAACCCAATTTTGTAGCTAGCGCCAAGCCCGATAACTGACTTGTCGTTCAATTTATAGCCAAGGCTTAATCCAATATCTGCGGTAGTGGGCACAAGGCTGTTGTTTTTTGCAAACTGAAAATTGTTGCTGAATTCTAATCTCTGTTTGAAGGTTTTTATTTTGGTTTGATTCGGTTTAAAATCGGGTATCTCAGTATTGTTACCACCAGCCTTTAGTACTTTATCTTTCAATTTATTTAGTTCTGCTTGTGCTGCCTGGATGTTTTGCATAATTTGTTCACGGGCATTGGGGCCTCCGGCAGCAATCTGTTCCTGTATTAAAGCGTTTACACTGGCTCTTGTTTGTAATCCGGCAAGGTTGGGTGTTGCGCCACCGGCGGATGATGAGCCAAAGAGTTTTGCCAGCATACCATTCTGCTGTACAAATTTTGTAAATGCAGGTATCTTGTTTAAGATGGTTAGTGCTGTTTCTTCTGCCTTCTTTTTATCGTTGAAAATCGCTTTGTAATTTTTCAGGATCTCTATGTAGTAGTAATTTTCTTTGGATATCTTTTGCAGGTATTTATTATTGCCCAGGTATTGCAGCGCCTGATCCATTAATTGCTTTCTCCGTTCTTTAATGAACTGTTGCATCGCTTCGCTATTAGCTTCCTGTTCTTCCAGTGCTGTTGCTTTTTGCCTGGCCTTCTTTACCGGCGCAATTAGCTTTTCATCCAGCTTTTCTTTTTGCTGCTCTAAGTAGCCTAAACTAGTGGTTAGTTTATCCCTGTATTCGTCATATTTCATTCTTTGCGCTGCAACCACAGCTTCGCCTTTCTTATATTTTTCTAATGCTGCCGCAAAAGTGAGTTGATTATTGGCAAAAAGGCGTTGGGCTGCTTCGGGATTTACTTTCAACAAAAGGCTGTGGATTTTATTTTCCCATTTGCTCAGTTTGGTTAACGTCTTTTCAGTTTTATTGGCAATGCGGTTGCTGTATTTGTCTATTTTTTTATCTACCTGGTGTATGTATTTTAAAGGAACCTGTTGCAGAGATTGCAATACAGAATCTGTTTGTGCTTCACTGAGATATGAAGCACCAATAAGCAGTATTAATATAAAGGACCGGGTACGGTTCATAAGGTAATTGGCTTTATTATTTTGCTATGGTTTTAACGGCTATTCACTATCCGCCTATAGAAAAAGCTTCAGTACTGTTAAAAATCACTGGCTATACAATTCCGGTTTACTTTATAAAAGTACCTCTACAGTATACCCGCAGTTAATTTAACGCCGTTATGTGAATGGGAGAAGGTTTAGAAATGCGAAAATAAAAAAATGCACTCGAAATAAAAACATTCCAAAGTATTATTTCTAAAAATTTTATAATTTAAGGGTATGGCATAGCGTTAGTACCCCAAATACAGGGGTGCCTTTCCCACTCTTATTTGGGGGATTGCAAAAAAGTTATTGCTTAAATTTATTGTTTGACTTCGCTCCTTTCGTACTGTTATATAACAAAGCATTGCTCTTATTGTACATGCATAGTAATGTTATGTACAACAGGTGACTGCGTAAACAGGTAAACTTGACCGGGGATTAAAATATAAGTCTTAAATAGCTCCGCTTAATTCTCCGGAAACTGCGATGCAGGCACTTTTATAATAGTGTTGGTAGGATTGATGACATGCTTGTCTTTAAAATCCTGGCTGGTTTCAAAACCGGTTCCATTAATGATCTGCATTTTGGTTCTTATCTGAACCGGCTTATCGGTATAAAACTGGTAGGTAGGGCGGCTCCTGTCCCAGTATAATTCATCACAGTACAGGGTATCCCCGTTGGTTAATCCAATAAAACGTACGCTATCCCTCAGTAAAATTTTACTCTGGCTTTCTATATATTTGGCGTATCTGGCGTCCAGTATACTTTCAATTTTTGCCGTCTCGTTATAAAAATCTACGTGCAATGTTTTAGGAAATTCTACATAGGGCAAGGTGTCCTGCACCCTTAGCATCAGTGGCGATTGCAGTATGGCCTTGGTCTTGCCATTATTGGTATAATTCACATTTACTTTAACGGCTTCTTCTACCCCCAGTTTTTTTTTGGTAAGGTCATCAATTTCTTTGGTGGTGTTTTCACAAGCCGATAAAAAAATGCAGCCTGAGATAAAGACTGCACTTAATTGTATATAGGCTTTTTTAAAAATCATTTTTAATTGTTCGCCTTTTTGTTTTTTCACCAGGTGAGCCACCCTTTGGGGGGTGACCCACCTTTTATTAATTGTACTTGCGTTTAATAAACCAGCTGGCATTCATAGAAACTCCAATACTAAAGCGTACCGTAGTTTCTTTAAGGTTGGCATTCTTATCGCCCCTGTTGCCAATTTCCAAAGCAGTGTTCAGCACCACATATTCTGTAGTATAATAACTTACTCTTTGCAAAGAAGTTAATGGCATACCGGTTCCTAAAGTAATAGCATACTCAGGTCGGCTGTTATTGGTTTTAATATAATCAGGACCATAATAAAAACCTGCCCTGTACTTTACATAGTTAAAATATTTTTTTACCGGGGTATTTATCTTGGCAGGATAGTATTGTCCGCCCACTCTTAATGTCCAGTTGCTTTGTACCTGGTCGGCCTGGTCGTAGTAGCGGTATTTGTTCCAGTTGGTCCTTTCAAAATCGGCACCTAATATCCAGTGCTGATCCTGGTAGGTAAAGCCTGCACCCACTGAAGCCGGGTATTGTATCGTTCCTTTTACATCTTTATTTTCATACACGCTGTCAATACGGTAAGCCGCATTGTTTACATCGTACTCATAAGTTTCCCTGATATCATCACGTTTTGCTTTCAGGCTTTGTTGTAAGTTACCGTAGGCGCCTATACGCAAACGGGGAAACAACTGGTCCTTATCTTTATTCAGCGGAATTTCGTATTGAAAACCACCGGTTACTAAAATGCCGCCAAATGTAGTTTTGTTGGCAGAGTTTGATTTGTAATAGGTAACCGTATCGTTAATAAAATTCAATTTTGTACTGTAATCTTTATTACCAAACAGGTAACCGGCACTAATACCCAAACTCAGGTTTTTTATTTTTAAGCCGGTGCCAATAAACGCTTCGTTGGTACCGCCGCTGCCTTCGTATAAGGTATTTAAACTGTCGATATTATTCAGGCGGCCAAATTTTTCAATTTTATAGTTCACCTTGGTAACCGGTTTTAACCCCAGGCTCATGCCCCAGAATATTTTTTTCTTACGCATTTTTTCTGTTGTAAGCGGAAAGCCTAACTGCAGGTAAGAGAAGATAGTATTGGTAGAACTGAATTTTTTAACCGGGTTGGTGCTTTTTAAATTCCGGATATCTACTTCGCCGCCAATATCAAAAATGGTGAGGGGCATCATGCCCAGCGTTGCCGGGTTTACAAAATTGATACTGCCAAAACCTTCCAGGCTGCTTTTGATATCTAAAAGTCCGGCAGCAATGCCGCCCATTGCCCGGGATGCAATATTATGATTGGGTGCCAGATCGCCTAGGCCATATCTTGAATAGGGAGAATTTTCCTGTGCAACAACCGCTGTAGAAAAGCCACATGCCACAAAAAGTACGGGTATAAATTTAGTCATTGTTAGTTTCGCTGAGTGCATAAAGTCCTTTAAATAAAAAATTACTGTCGGCAAATATCCTGTTTTTAAGCCGACGAGCAAAATAGGCCGCATCACCCCCGGTTAAAACCACGTTAAAGTTGCCGTATTTTTGGGCATATTCATCAATAAATCCGTCCATTTCATAGGCAATTCCGGCTATTACACCGCTTTGCATATTGGTCTTGGTATCGTACCCGATAACCGGGAAATTCCATTCTGCCTGCACCAAAGGCAGCTTTGCCGTAAACACCTGCATAGCTTTAAAGCGCATTTCCATACCCGGAGAGATACTGCCCCCTATAAACTGGTGATATTGATTGATAAAATTATAGGTAATGCAGGTACCCAGCCCTATTACCAGGTTATTTTTTCCCGGGTAAAAATGCACTGCCGCAGCACTCAGCGCCAGCCTGTCTGCCCCGATGGTTTCAGGCTTACCCACAGCCGTGGTAAAATTCGCTTTGGTAAGGTGCGATAGCTTGTGAAATTTTGTTTTGGAAGCCAGGAAGGTTTCCAGCGCAGGATTATGATTAATAACAGAAGATAAAATTGTTTTTTGTGGTTGATGAACAGCCATCAGCCTTTCAATAGTAAACATCTCCTCATTAGGTAATACAATTTCCTCTTTAAAGTTATCTCCTTCAAAGATGGCAGCCTTCAGGCGGGTATTCCCAAAATCAAGACAAAGTGTTTTCATTTTATTTGGTTTAGAGGTTCAGGAGCTGACAAGTTTAGAGGTTTAGAGGTTTAGAGTTTAGAAGTTTAGATGCCTGCAGATTGTCACTACCTTGCAAAGCAAATAACTTTTTCAACTTTCAACTTTCAACTTTCAACTTTCAACTTTCAACTTTCAACTTTCAACTTTCAACTTTCAACTTTCAACTTTCAACTGTCAACTGTCAGATATCAAATCCTTTTAAGTTTTTAAAATGCCCGTTCAGTTGCACCCGTTCTTTTAAAGTTTCCATTTCTGCAATTACCGGCACTACTTTTTTAAGATGCCGCTTTAAGTATTCCTGCCTTTGTAATTCATGCAGTAATTGCAGCAGTTCATACTCTTCAGTTAAGGATAGGCCTGCATGATGCGCCACATCATAACTCCACAATTCGGCATCCGGTTTTTTAAACTCTTTATTTATTTTAAGCAATTTATGCAGTTCTCTTATGGCTGCAATAATATTCTGCATCAACGCACGGTTGCCGGCTTCCACATTTTCAGGATAATTTACAATGGCGCCGCTGTATAATTTTTCCGGTAGTTCTTTTATCGATTCTAAAATGGTAAATACCTGCAGGCCTTCTGTTTTAATATCCATCTTGCCATCGTCGTATACGTTAGTAATCTCAAGCACTCTTACCAGGGTGCCGGTTTCCTGCAATTTATCATCAATTACGGGAGGAATACCAAATGGTTTTTTAGTATCAAAGCATTCTTTTATCAGTTGTTTGTACCGGGGTTCAAAAATATGCAGGTTCAGCTGCTCGCCGGGATACACAACAATACCAAGTGGAAATATGGGGATAAAGTTTGTCAAGTATAGTTTTTTTTATTGCCGGTTCATCTCTTTTAAAAAACTGTATTTTAAAAAAGTGTACCAGGCCGTGGTTTTAGCAATCAGGTAACCTTCCCAGCCATCTAAAAAACCGAGGCGTAAAATATAATGCTGAAAAAAAGTAAGTCCCGGAGCCATACGCAATTTAAAAAAATTTGCCTGCTTTCCCTGCACATGATATTTAGTGGCATTTAGCCTGGCGTAATTAATTGTTTTGCTGATATATTCATCTATATTCTGCGTGGTGTAATGCAGCACATGGCCGGGCAATAACAGCATTTTTGTGGTATTGTTTAAAGTAAGCCCTTCATGCACAGCAGCATCGTTCCAGCGGATGATATTGCGGTTAAACAGGCGTACGTGTTTATCACCCGACCATTCTCCGTACCGTATCCATTTATTGCAAAAAAAATTTTTGAATTTAAAATTATATACGGTGTTTTCGTCGGCCGGGTTCAGCTGTTGAATGGCGGCTTTAAGTGTGCTGTCGATGGCTTCATCAGCATCCAGGTTTAATATCCAGTTATACCTGGCAACAGCAATACCTTTATTTTTATTAGGGCCGTAACCATCCCAGCTGGTTTCAATAATGGTGGCACCAAAACTTTTGGCTATGGCAATGGTAGTATCGGTACTGCCACTATCCACAATTATAATATCATCGGTAATCCCCTGCAGGCTTTGCAGTGTGGTACCAATAATATGGGCTTCGTTCCTGGTTATGATAACTACCGATAATAACATTACTGCAATAGGCTTTAAACGCAACTCTTCTTTGCAAAGAAACAATAAAGACCAACAACTTAAACGCCTGTTAAAAATTAATTTGGGTGTGGGTTACGGGTTTGAGTTACGGGTTACGGCTAAATTGTTTGCAATTATTAAAACTGCTGCATTAAGATTAACCCGTAACACCTTTGTTGGGAATGCCCCTATTAATTTGTTACTTTGCTTATGTGGCAGCAACAGTTAAAAGAAATACAACAAGGCAATAGTAAAACACTGGCCCGCTGTATTTCTCTTGTTGAAAATGAAGTAGCCGGTTACGAAAATCTGTTAGAGCAATTACCATTTTCTCACACCCCTGTTATTGGTATTACAGGCCCGCCAGGCGCTGGCAAAAGCACATTGGTAGATGCCTTAACTGCATTACTGGTTGCTGATGGCAAACGTGTTGGTGTGCTTTGTGTTGACCCTTCCTCTCCTTTTAATTTAGGGGCTTTACTGGGCGACCGAATCCGCATGAGTGATTGGTACAATAATTCCAATGTATTTATCCGTTCATTGGCCACCAGGGGTTCTTTGGGGGGGCTTCATCCAAAGATCATTGAAATAACCGACCTGTTTAAGGCTGCTGCCTTTGATTATATTATTGTGGAAACGGTGGGTGTAGGGCAAAGTGAAATAGAAATAGCAGGCCTTGCAGATGTAACTGTGGTGGTGGTGGTGCCCGAAGCCGGCGACGAAGTACAAACCATGAAGGCAGGGCTGATGGAAATTGCAGACGTATTTGTGGTAAACAAAGCCGACAGGCCCGATGCCGACCAGTTTGTAAAAAATTTACGCCTCATGCTGGCGCCTGCCTTTCATAATCATACCATGCCGGTACCGGTTATTAAAACCACTGCATCGCAAAAAAAAGGCATTGAAGAATTACTGTCGCTGATAAGCAATACCAGGCAACTGCCGCTGAATACCAGGCGCAACTGGCTGCTGGCCGAAAAAGCCTATCGCCTTATTGAACAAAAACGCATGAAGGATGTTAGCAAAGAAGAGCTGAAAAACAAAATAGCTGCCGAAGGTGATACTTTTAATTTGTACCAGTTTATAAAAAAATACTTCTGATGGAAATGATCCCCAATAAAAACCTGCCGCATATTGCCAAAAAAGAGCCGGCAATGGTAAATGTTGTACCGGGCAAAATATACTCCTGGTGTACCTGTGGCCTTAGTGGCGAAAAGCAACCTTTTTGCGATGGTACCCACAAGCGCATTGAGCATACCATTAATGAGCATAACGAACCTGTGTTGCCTTACCGTAGTTTAAAAGTAGAATTTGAAAAGGAAGAAGAAGTGTGGTTTTGCCAGTGTAAACAAACCAAAACACCCCCGTTTTGCGATGGCAGCCATAACCGGCTCAAAGAAAATCAACCCTGATCAGGCTTCATATTCTTTATTACCTCTCCACCATTGATAGCCTACTATACCCACAATAGCAAAGGGTGCAAACATTAAATATAATATACCCTGGTTAAGCCCTTTTGCAGGCTTTTCACCCATTTGCGAAGCCGTTTTGGTACACACCGAACACTGTGCTTTGCTTGTAGGGCCAAAAAGAATGGCACTGAAAACCAATATTATGATGATAAAAATCTTTTTCATTTGCAATAGCAAAGTTAGCGAAGAATATGCCTTTTTAAGTGGATTGTTTAACTAAAAATTTTAAAAAAAACTGTTTACAGAAGGTAAACTTACTTTTACTTTGCTTATAAATTATTTACTGCATGATCAGATATTTTTACACTGGTTTACTGGGTATTCTTGTTTCGGCTTTTGCAATGGCCCAGCCGCCAAAACAAGCGGTTACATTATATCAGAAAGGATTGACACTGGAAGAAGCCGGACGGGTGCCCGAAGCCATAGTGGCCTATAAAAAAGCGATATCCCTGTACAAAAAATATGATTCTGCCTATATACATGCCGGATTAGCTTATGTAAAAGCCAGCAAACCAGACAGTGGCATTATCATTTTAAAAAATGCGGTAAAAATAAACCCGGCTTTTACCGATGCCTATATTGCCATGGGCAATATTTACAGGGATGTAATAAAAAGGCCGGATGATGCCATAGAAAATTATTTAAAGGCAGTAAAACTTGACAGCACCAACAAGGTAACATACTACAGCCTGGCCTGGTGCAATAACGCAAAAGAATATTACAGGGAAGCCGTAAAGTATGGCGTAAAAGCCCTTGAAATTGATAATAATTACAAGCCTGCCTATAACGAGCTGGGCCATGCCTACCGCCAGCTTAAGGCTTACGAAGAAGGGATAGCACAATTTAAAAAGAACCTGGCCATATCCGTAAACGACCTGCCCATGCTGTACAGCGGGTATTGCTATATGGAACTGAACCAGAAAGACAAAGCGCTTGAAATGTACGAGGAGCTTAAAAAAGTAAATCCTAAAATGGCCGAGGCTATGAAAAAAAGGCTGGATGCCATGAAGTAAAGCCAGTCAGCTATATCATTGTAGAATTGTAATTGTAGTGTTTAATTAATGGTCCTCAATAAGCGGTAAACACCGTTATAATGGTTTTACCCTAGTCATTCTTTTCACCGGCAACTTTCTTTAGCTATCTTTAACCGGATTTTTTGCAAATATCAATACTATGGCAAACACGGCTCCCCTGGTATCTGTTGCAATGGCAACCTATAACGGAGAAAAATATATTGCAGCCCAGCTGGAAAGTATCGTTAATCAAACATATCAGAATATAGAGATTATTATCACTGATGATGCATCTGCCGATAGCACAGTTTCAATCATCAACGATTTTCAAAGGCAATATGCTTTTATTAAACTCTTTATTAACCCGGTTAACAGCGGTGTTACCAAAACTTTTGAACATTCTTTTAAAAACTGCACCGGCGACTTTATTGCTATATCTGACCAGGACGATATCTGGGAATTAAACAAGATTGAAACCTTACTGAGCCAGATCGGCAAGGAAGATGCCGTTTATTCCAATTCTCTTTTAATTGATAAGAACGGCCAATCCCTACACCGGGAATTTAAATCTTTAATGAACCTGCAATCCTATTACGATGGTGCTCCCTTTTTAATGGGCAATTGCGTTCCCGGGCACACGATAATAATGAGAGCGGCATTTGCAAAAAAGATATTGCCCTTACCTGCCGAACTGATGTTTGACCGGTGGATCAGTTTTTGTGCCGCAGCCAATAATGGCATTAAATATGTTGACATGCCGCTGGTGCAATACCGCCAGCACGATACTAATGCAGTAGGTGTGGGGAAATCTAAAAATAAAAAACAACGAAAAACAAAAACCCAGCAGTTTGATATTAAACTGCGGGAATTAAAAGCTTTTGAAAAAGCCCCCATCACCAACAATGCTACCAGGCAAATACTGGGCGAAATGCTGGGTTTATTTACACGCAAACTAAGCTTACACCGCAGCCTTTTCTTTTTTAAAAATATTGATACATTACTGGTAATTAAAAACAAACCCAGGTTCAGGAAAAACCTGTACAGCTTTAAAATGTTTTTTAAAGCCAACTACTGACCTCAAAATTTATTCTGCAGCATTTTTATTTTTAAATCTTTCTTCCGCTTTTTTAAACGGCGATTTAATGATATTGAGCAGGTAGCCCGAAAATATAAAGGGCGCCAAAAGGAACCGTTGAATATCTGTTTTGTATTTTTTACGGATATAGTTGAGCTTAAGATATTCGCCAAGATAAAGCCGGTGGTGCTTTTTTACAATGTAGTTCTGGTTATCCGTCCGCTTTTTTTCGTCTTTAAATTGCGTGGCTACTGAAGCCGCCACAATGCGGTAGTGAAATAATTTTTCGCTTATAAAATAAAATTTAAAGCCGTTGGCATAAGCATTTATCCAAAACTCCCAGTCTTCGTGGCCCCAGTAAGGAATATCGGTATCGTAGCCGTTATTTTTTATCCATACTTCTTTTGAAAACATGGCGCAATTATCTATGTAGTTGGCTGCTAATAATTCGGTAATATCAAAGGGAATCGATTTAAAAGTTCTTGCGCCTGCTCCTGTATCGCCAAAAAAAACAGGCGAACAATATACTACCTGGTATTCGCCTTTTTCTAAAATGGCAACGCCGGTATTGATATATTCCGGTGTCAGCATATTATCCGCATCCAATGGCAGAATATATTTTCCCCTGGCATTTTTTATAGCGGTATTTCTTGCCACTGCCGGGCCGCCATTTTGCTGATGAATTACGGTATAGCCTTGCACTTTTAATTCGTCAAGCCTGGTAAGTGTATACGCATCTGTTGAACCATCATCAACAATGATCACTTCAAAAGAAAAACTAACTTTTTCTTTTTTAATACTGTCTAAAGCATCCTGCAAATAAATACCGTGGTTAAAGCAAGGCATTATTACAGACAACATGCAATTTGAGGCATCCATAATTATAAATTACGCAAACATAGCTCTAAAAATTTACTATTAAAAACAAGGGGAACTTTAAACCAAGAGATAAATGGCAGACAAAATAAAAACCCGGAAGTATTAGTTCCGGGTTAATAAAGAAAGTGAAATATTATTTTATACCGCTTCGGTCTTCATTTGCTTGGAAACCCTTGAGCGTTCGTTCTCATCTAAAATCACTTTACGCATACGAATGCTTTTTGGTGTAACCTCAATACACTCGTCTTGCTGAATATACTCCATACACTCTTCCAGCGTCATCATGATCTTAGGAGCCGCCTTGCTGGCATCATCACTACCGCTTGCACGGTGGTTGGTTAATTTTTTAGGTTCAGTAGCATTAACATTTAAATCACCTGGCTTAATATGCTCGGCAATAATTTGTCCTGCGTATACTTCATCTCCCGGATCTACAAAAAACCTTCCCCTGTCCTGTAATTTATCAATAGAATAACCTGTAGTTTTTTCGGTATTTTTAGATAACAACACACCATTACTTCTGCCTGGTATAACGCCTTTCCATGGGCGGTAATCGGTAAAGCGGTGAGCCATTACGGCTTCTCCTGCTGTATTGGTCAACATATTGCTACGTAAACCGATCAGCCCTCTTGAAGGAATATCAAATTCCAGGTGCTGCATTTCGCCTTTACTTTCCATGATCAGCATTTCGCCTTTACGCTGTGTAACCAGGTCAATTACTTTACCACTGAATTCTGCAGGCACATCTACCACCAGGTTCTCATAAGGTTCACATCTTTTGCCATCGATATCTTTTACCAATACCTGTGGGTTACCAACAGTTAATTCAAATCCTTCCCTTCTCATGGTTTCAATCAAAATACCTAAGTGCAAAATACCTCTTCCGTACACCAGGAAGCTATCAGCACTATCGGAATCTTCCACACGAAGCGCCAGGTTTTTTTCTGTTTCTTTCATCAGCCTGTCTCTTAAGTGACGGGAGGTAACAAATTTACCTTCACGGCCAAAGAACGGGGAGTTATTAATGCTGAACATCATGCTCATGGTTGGCTCATCCACGCTTATCACCGGCAATGCTTCAGGAAAATCCACATCACAAATGGTATCACCAATATTAAAAGTTTCCAGCCCAACTATTGCACAAATATCACCTGCACTTACTTCAGTTGCTTTCTTTTTACCTAAAGCTTCAAAAGTGTACAGTTCTTTTACTTTCATTTTTTTAATGCCGCCATCTGCCTGTACCAGGGCAATTTGCTGCCCTTCCCTTACAGTACCACGGGCAACCTTGCCTACCGCAATCCTTCCTAAAAAAGAAGAATAATCCAATGAAGTGATCTGCATCTGGGTAGTACCTTCATTCACTTTTGGTTCGGGTACATGTTGCAATATTGCATCCAGTAACGGGAAGATATTATCAATTTCATCAAGTGTGGTATTCATCCAGCCATTCTTGCTGCTACCGTAAATAGTAGGAAAGTTCAACTGCTCTTCTGTAGCATCCAGGTTAAAGAATAATTCAAAAACTGCATCATGCACTTCATCAGGGCGGCAGTTTGGTTTATCTACTTTATTAATTACCACTATAGGATGTAAACCTAAGTGCAACGCTTTTTGTAATACAAAACGTGTTTGTGGCATTGGTCCTTCAAACGCATCCACTAACAACAATACACCATCCGCCATTTTTAAAACTCTTTCTACCTCACCACCAAAGTCACTATGGCCGGGAGTATCAATCACGTTAATTTTAACGCCTTTGTAAGTTACAGATACGTTTTTACTGAAAATGGTGATACCTCTTTCCCTTTCCAGGTCATTATTATCCATGATCAATTCACCTGTCTCCTGGTTATCCCTGAAGATGTTGGTGCTGTGCAAAATTTTGTCCACCAGGGTCGTTTTTCCGTGATCTACGTGGGCAATGATAGCGATGTTACGAATATTCATTATGTAATTATTGTGGTAAAATATTGAAAACCAGTACAGTTATAATTTTTACCTATTTTTTTGAAGGTGCAAAGGTACGCTATTTAACCCGGCTTTCCGCATTAAATAACCATGAAATTGAGCTGGTGTGGGTAAAAGTAAATGGCCCTTTTGAGGCCATTTACAAACACAATAACCTGCCGCAGGCATTAATGACTCTCTTTAACAAATTTCTTTGTAAACTTCTGATCCCCGGCTATTACTGAAAATACATATTCGCCGGGCGGCAGATCCTTTATGGGCATGGTATAATAATTATTTCCTCTTTCAAACAACGGCGGCTCAAAGGTTTTTACAATTTTGCCTTCCATATCGTAAATAGCCACTGCAGCACGAATTTTTTTGGTTAATATAAAGTTGGCATTTAAAATATCGGTTACCGGGTTAGGAAACAATACAATATTAGAGGCTTCATTGGCTGCCTTTATAAGTATGGTATTGGAGTAGCTAAAACTATTGTTGTCTTTGTTGAATATTTTTACACGGTAATAAAAGGGTATGGCAATATTGAGGTTTTTATCGGTATAAGTATAGTTGTTATTAGCATTACCGGTGGCATTTATTGTTGCAATTGCAGCAAATTGCTGCCCGTCAATACTTCTTTCAAGTTCATATGATTTATAAGCCGCTTCATTATCAATATTCCAATGTAATACATTAGATTCCCCGGCCTTATCGCCACTTAATATAACCGGCTTGGCAGCCAGTGGTATCACTGTGAGCTTTACACGAAATGTTTTCATCTCGTTATGCCCTATTGCTATCAACAAGTTTCTGTTGCCGAAAATATTGTCGCCAATATCTGTTTCCAGGTGAGTGGTACGTTTAGCCTGGTTGATCACCAAACTATAAGTAAGTGTTGACGTGGCATCAATATCGTCCAGGTTCCATACCCGTGTAATTGTTCCCCTGTCTATCCCTTCTTCGGCGGGTTTTACACTCCATATTAAGGCATCGGGGTTATCGTTGGTAATATAGGCATACTGGTTAGGCAATAAAAAATTAACCGGGTTGTATACAGCGCCGCAGATCATAGAATCCTGGTGTTCCAGTGCATTTTTCATTTCGGCTGCTGCTGAATAACCGGTGTGGCTTGTTATGGCAAAACGTTGATTAAAAATGGCATCTCCGCCCTGCCCCGGAATACCAAATCCGCCGATAGCCCCGCCTGCCAGCACATTTAATTGAGCACTGTTCTCATCCAGCGTTGCTACAGAGCTGCTCCCTATTTTCATAAAATAGCAATCCTGGTTAGATAAGGTAATACCATAGTTGGTAACCGTATCGTTTACACTGGCAAAATGATTCAGGGTACTCCAATCGTACCTTGCATTTTGAGTAGCATAATGGCCGGCATGATTGTTCAGCTTTGCCCTTATTACTGCGCCTGTTTCCTCGTGCCATACCTCGGGGTTGTTAATATTAAATGAATAGGTCCAGGTTTTAGTGGTGGAAAAATTCTGTGTTATCTGGTTATCTATTTCTATCCGGGCAATATTTTTAAACAGGGTTATCCTTGTGGTATGTGCCGGCGAAACCCCGGTACCCGTAGTGGTGAGTACAGTAACTGACACCGGTCCTGAGTTTTCAATAACTGCTGTTCCGTTATTGCCATTACCGCTGCCCAGGTCATTAACATATTCGCCTGGCTTTACCATTTCCTTATTGCCATTCAGCTTATCAATGATACTTGTAATAACTCCCTGGTTGGTATAAGTAACTTTATAGGAATCATTTTCAACAAATTTAAAACTTCCGTTGGTGCCGGTAGTAAACCAGTTGCTGGGAAAAGCAGTTGTACCATTCCTGATTTCAAAAACCTTATACCCGATAGACGGTATACTGTCGGCAAGGATACGTAAATAAGAGACCCCGTTTTTAGTAAATGTTTGCGAAGGTGCTTCTGTATTAGTAGTAACATCCATTACATAAACCTGGCCGGCAGGCGTGTACGCATAATCGGCATAGTTGGTACGTTTCCACCCCAGTGGGTTAAAGGCAAAAAACCGGGTGGTGGAAGGTATTTGGTTAGTGATAAGATCGCTTAAATTGCTTCGTGCAAGATTGTACAATTGATTTACGTAAGATGATATGGTGGTTTCCAGCCTGCGCTGAAAAGCGTTGCGCTCACTAAAACTAACGGAAGAGCCCGAAACGCCGTTAAAGCCAAAATCATGTTCCCAATATAAACCCAGTGCACTCCAGGCCGCTTTTTTTAAACTATCCAATGTGCCTGCAAAAGTTGGATTGTAATTAGTAATTATAGCAGCCATTGCTTCAGCACCGCGTAATTTTTCTACCGACCGCTTTACTTTGGCACTTACTTCGGCAATAGAGGCACAGGAAAGATCCCATTCGTTGCCAAAAGTACGGGGAGCTACTTCGGGTATCTGGCCGGGTGTGCCGCCATAAGTATTTTCAAAATCCTTAAAAAAATCCACTTCATTGCTTACAATAACCTGCTGCGATGCATTTGAACTGCCCTCTAACAGGTCGTCTTCTGTTTCAAAATCATCATTACCATAACCAAAGCCTGCAGCAATATTATACGGATAAGCGGCGGTGCCGCATTTTGCGGCCAGTTTGCTAACGGCAGCGGTAGGGTTCCTTACTTCAGCATACCCGCCCAGATCGAGATAATCAAGATAATTATACCATTTTAAAAGTACTTTATTGGTATCTAATCCCTTATACCAGTACATTTCATTTTGCCTGCTGGTGAGGCCGGGCACCTGGGTATAACATCCGCATACGCCGTGCCAGCAATATTTGGCGCCTGCACCACGCCAAAGCGATCCAAGCCCCAGCGGAAGAGTTTGGTTTTCCATGGCGGTGGCCATATCAAGATCAATATTATACCTTCTTTCCAGGCTTCCTGCATAATACATGCCCCGCAAAATAGCTTCTGCCGGTACACCGCCATAGGTAGATATTAATGGGGAATAAGGTAAGGTAATCTGCCCGTTTTTTATCTGGTTGATAAACCTGGTAAATTGTGCCGGGCTCCGGTATTTTTCATAAATGGATGCCCAAAAAGAACCGTCGCAATTCCATTTGCTTTGCAGGTAATAATTAGCGGCACCGGGATATGCGGCCAGGGTTGCATCATTATGATCTATCCACCAATCAAGCATATGGCAAAATGCCGAGTCATAATCTGCCTCATTACCCGTCCACATATAATCTGTATGATCATCATTGGCAATATAAATACGCTTTTGGGCACCTGAAGTAACTTGCAATAACAGAAATACAATAACAACACCTATCTTAGTAAATGTTTCCCTCATAAATGTTTGTTTACATTAGTTAGTTTTACTTTACATATAATGCAAGCAAGTCAATCAAATATTAGTAGCTAAGGGGAGATGGTTTTTTGATAGAATTGAGAGAGGCGACAACAAATATAGGCGATTTTAGTAAAAAACCCGTTTTTATCACAAATTATCAACAAAATGAGTGAGGTCAGAAAGATTGCTCCACGTAAAAGAATAGCACTGGTAGCGCACGATAACAAAAAAGCCGACCTGATAGATTGGGCGGAGTTTAATAAACTGGTACTGGCAAAGCACGACCTTATTGCCACTGGTACTACAGGCAAAATGCTGGAAGAAAAGCTGGACCGGCCGGTAAAGAAAATGCTGAGTGGCCCGCTGGGCGGCGACCAGCAAATTGGTGCCATGATAGCAGAAGGGAAGATTGATGTATTGATATTTTTCTGGGATCCCATGGAAGCTCAGGCACACGATAGTGATGTAAAAGCCCTGTTGCGCCTGGGTGTGGCGTGGAATATTTTACTGGCCTGCGACAGGGCTACTGCTGATTTTATTCTTACCTCCCCGCTGATGCACCAGAATTATGAAACGCAAATACCCGATTACAGTAATTATTTAAAAAGAAAGGTAGTGCGGTAATTATACCCTGATGTAAATTTTTCTTTTGTCTAAAAAATAAGCTACCAGCCAGCACAGCAGCATAAAACAAACTGCAAATAAAAAAGAACCGAGGTAATCACCTGCCGGTTGAAAAATAGTATTGTATATCCATTGGTACAGTGTTGTTTTGCTATCTACCCTGGAAAAATATAATAAAGTAGCACCTAATTCTGATAATAAATAAATGAACAAAGGGTTGCGGCCCGGTATTTCAAAAAACCAGGTCCAGCCGGTTGTGTGTTTAAAATTAATGATATAGATAAGTGCGGCAAGAATGACACAATCCAACCCAACCGTAAGTACAACAAAAGAACTCGTCCATAATTTTTTATTCACCGGAAAAGTCAGGTTCCAGCAATAGGCAGTAAATAATAATGCTGCGCCAATCAATAATAAAACCGTTACTCCTTCGTAACTGTTGCCTTTTTGCTGAATAAATTTACCCACCACATAACCCGCAATCACATTGGCAATAGCCGGCAATGTGCTTAGCAAACCCTCGGGATCAAATGCAACACCCTCACCATGATACAAATGTTTTTCGTTTAATAACCATAGGTCTAATTTAAAACCTGCGTTGGTTTGCATACCCAGGGGGTCGGTGGCATCTCCAAATACATACAACAAAATCCAATAGGCTAATAAGAACAGTACAGCAAGCAATACCGCTGTTTTAGGTTTTACATAATATACTATCAGTGATGCAATGCCATAACAAAGTGCTATCCGTTGCAGTACACCAAAAACCCTGGTGTTTTCAAAAGGAGCAAAAATAAAACTGCCGTCCAGGTCTCTTTTTACAAACGGGAACCAATACATGAGATAACCCAGTAAAAAAATAATAAAAGTTCTTTTCAATATTTTCCACAGCACCTGGCTTTGTTTAAGATTGCTCCATTTGGGCATTACAAAGCTCATGGCATTACCTACCGCAAATAAGAAAGAAGGAAATACCAGGTCGGTAGGTGTAAATCCGTTCCAGCGGGCATGCAGCAGCGGCGAAAAAGTAGTGGCCCCGTTACCGGGTGTATTTACAATGATCATAAAACAGATCGTCATGCCACGAAATACATCTAATGCAGTAAATCTTTGAGTGGTTGCGGTCATAAGCAAGTGTTGTGATCTGTAAAATAAACATTTTTTATTGCGCCACTAAACATTTGTAACTTTAAGCTTACCATTTACATTTTAAACTGATTGCTTATGTCAAAACCCTGGTCACGCCGTGATGCCATACGGGCATTAGGCCTTTCTTTCGGAACTGCTGCTCTTCCTTTTTCATCATGGGCTGTTGATGAAAATAAACAGCGCATTTTATTGCCGCAGCAAAAATTACAATTGGATAAACCGGTTACGGCCATCACCTGTGGCGCCGGCAACAGGGGCAATGTGTATGGCGGTTTTTCATTAGCCTACCCCGATCAGCTGGATATTGTAGGTGTGGCAGAGCCTATTGCCATCCGCAACGAGCGTTATGCAAAAAAGCATAATATTAAAGATGAGCATCGGTTTACTACCTGGGAAGATGTTTTTAAACGGCCCAAGTTTGCTGATGCCATCATCATTACCACCCCGGATAACCTGCATTATGGCCCCTGCATGAAAG
Source organism: Ferruginibacter profundus (assembly GCF_054783275.1). Classification (NCBI taxonomy): domain Bacteria; kingdom Pseudomonadati; phylum Bacteroidota; class Chitinophagia; order Chitinophagales; family Chitinophagaceae; genus Ferruginibacter; species Ferruginibacter profundus. The sequence continues at coordinate 2,020,961 of NZ_BAAGQW010000002.1, forward strand.
CGCTATCCATGGGTTATGATGTGTTGTTGGAAAAACCCATTTCTCCCAGCGAAAAAGAATGCCGTGATATTTTAGCACTGGCAAAAAAAACCGGGCGTATTGTTGCGGTTTGCCATGTGCTTCGCTATGCGCCTTATTTTGTAAAGCTGAAAGAGATTATGCAGAGTGGCGTGTTAGGCGAGATCATCAGTATACAACATATGGAACCGATTGAGCACATACATATGAGCCACTCGTATGTACGTGGCAACTGGCATAACAGTGCTGCCACCACGCCGATCATTTTAGCAAAGTCCTGCCACGACCTGGATATTTTAAGATGGATGCTGGAAAAACCCTGCACCAATATCCAGGCATTTGGAAACCTGAAGTGGTTCACCGAAAAAAATGCACCCGCGGGCAGTACTGCAAGGTGTACCGACGGTTGCAAAGTAGAAGCCCAGTGCCCTTACTCTGCTTTAGAAATCTATTACCGCAAGAGGGAACGCAATTATGTTTTTGACCTGCCGGAAGAAAAAGAAAAACAAGCGGCCTATGTGTTGGAGCAATTAAAAACAACTAACTATGGCCGTTGTGTGTACAAAATGGATAATGACCAGCCCGATCATTACACTACCAATATTTTATTTGAAGGTGGCGTAACGGCAGCATTTTCCATGGAAGCATTTACATCTTATGATGGCCGCAGAACCAGAATAATGGGAAGCTTAGGTGATGTGGTAGGTGATATGACCAGTTTTGTGATGACCGATTTTTTAACCGGCAAAAAAACAGAATGGAAACAGGATACGGATGGGCATGGCGGAGGCGACTGGAGACTGGCGCAGGATTGGATAAAAGCAGTGTCGCAACACGATCCATCATTGCTTACTTCCACCATCGACGCTTCTATTGAAAGCCATGTAATGGGCTTTATGCCAGAAGAAAGCAGGAAGCATAAGAAAGTGATGGAAGTGAAATTGTAACCCTGGCTGTTGTCTTCACTAAGCGGAATAATGAAATCATATGAATAGCGGATTTTTTGAACTGAGCATTCAATAAATCCGCTATTTTGCATTGGTGAAACCGATATACAATTTATTTTACCGCATATTACCCGTAAGAAAAGTTAATACTGATAACCAGCTTTTTTTATTGACCGAAGAAGAGATTAAAACCATACGCACCAAAGAAAAAATAGCGATCTGGCTGGCTGCATTTTTTGGCGCTATGGGAGTAGTGCTGTTGTATGTACCACAATATGCTTTCCCACATTTGTTTCCTTCTGCCAATATCAGTTTGTTTGGTAAAACATTTGCTGTACCGGTTATAATGCTGGTATATAGTGTAGTATTGGTGATCATAGAAATTATGCTGCTCACTTTCTTAAATATCTGGTGTGCGCATGAAATAGCAGTGGCCACCGGATTTTTAAATTATCAATCTAAAAAAGAAAAAGACAAACGCAACCTGCTGATCAATATCGGCCTTGAAAAAAAGAACAAGGAAATTTTAAAGTACGGTATTGACCCCTTGCAGGGCATTAATAAAAAAGCATTACTGGCCTGGAACTTTTTTTTCATTTTAAAAGCCACGCTCAGCAATATGTTGTTTAAGATTTTGATACAACGTTTGCTCGGGCGCTATGCCGTTAAAGCAGTGCAGGATTTTGCCGGCATTCCTGTTTTTGCTGCGTGGAATGCCTATGGAACCAAAGTAATTTTAAAAGAAGCCCGGGTAATAATTATGGGGCAAAATCTTATTGAAGAAGTTTGCGGCCGCATCCGCAAAGACCAGGCACCTACTGAAGAATTTAAAAATTTATTGTACGATACTTTACAATACATTGCAGTAAGTAAGAGAGATTTTCATCAGAACCATTTTATTCTTACAAAAAATTTATTTGAGATATACAATGTGCAGCCTAAAGACAGGCATTGGCTGGAAGAAGGCTATTACCAAAAACTACATGCCGCAGGTAAAGAAGAAAAAGAAGTGTGCCAGTTGCTGATCGCAATCGGGTTTTTATTGGATGGCAAATTATCCATCACAGAAAGATTACAGATTCATGAATTGAAAAAAGAAGGTTTACTGGATATCAGCACCGAAGAAATAAAAAAATACCAGCATGATTTTTTAAACGGCCGTGGTATTGAAGGATTGATAACAAAATATATCTGAGTGTATGAAGGAACCTAAAAAAGTATTTGTACCGCATATTGCCATTTGCATCATCATGGATGTAATTGGTATGGCTACCTATGCGGTTCCGGGTTTGGGAGAGTTTGGTGATATTATCTGGGCGCCCCTTTCGGGCTATATCTTTTTTAAATTATTTGGCGGCAGGTTTGGTGTAATTGGTGGTGTGCTCAATTTCCTGGAAGAAGTAATTCCGTACACAGATATAATTCCCTCCTTTACCATAGCCTGGTTTATCAGGAAGAAACAGGCAGAAAAATTAACCCGGTAGTATTACCTTTTATCAAGAATTAATTTGAGCCTCGCTTTTTTCATGTTATATTTATTCCTCATCTTAAAACATCCCAAATGAAGCAATTTCTGCTATCTGCCATTGCATTCGCTTTTATAAGTATCGCCACAGCACAGGTTAAGTTTGAAGCGTTGACCATTACGCCGCAATTTCCCAAAGCCGGGCAAACAGTCAGTTTTAAATACAACAAACAACTGTCGCCCTTAATTGATGAAAAGAAGATAGATATTGTGGTGTATCTTTTGGATGGCACGGAATATAAAGTGATAGAACCCAAAGCGGTACAGGCAGGCACCGTTTTCTCGGGTAATTTTAAATTAAATGATAAGACCAAGTGCTTTGCATTTACTTTTTCATCTGGTAAAGAAAAGGATATCAATGCCAGCAAAGGTTATTTTGTTCCGGTGTACAACAGCAAAAACGAGCCGGTTCCTCAGTATTATTCCACGATCTATAATATACAACGGTTTTATGGCGAAGATTATTTCGGCATCACTTTTAATGCCCAAAAAGCCTTTACTGTTTTTGAAGAAGGTTTAAAACAAAATCCGGCACTGAAAAACGATCCTGATTTTTTTAACACCTACTTAAGCTGTTTAAATAGCGCTAAAAAAGCAGAAGCTATCCCCATTATTAAAGAAGAATTGCTGAGCCTGGAAAATAAAGGCAACCTGACCGAGAAAGATTATAATACACTTATACAATGGTACACCAGGGATAAAAGAAAAGGCAAAGTTGATACCCTTAACGCAGCGATGAAAACGGCTTTTCCCAATGGATCCTGGAAAAAAAATGAAGCATTATCAAAATTTTATGCGGAAAAGGACATGGCTAAAAAACTAACCCTGTACGATGATTATATTGCCCAGTACCCGCCAACTGAGGATGATAAAGCTACGATCGATAGATTAAAATCGCAGCTGGCCAATGCCTACGCCAAAGCCAAAGATTATAAATCCTATAACGAATGGAATCAAAAATTAAGTAAAGCCATGGCGGCCAGCAATGATAATAATATTGCCTGGGCAATGGCAGAAGCCAATGAAAATATTGACGAGGCAAAAAAAATGTCTTTATCGGCCACCAGTTATGCCAAAGCTGAAAATCTAAAACCCACAGAAAAAAAGCCTGATTATTTTACCACCAAACAATGGACAGGAAGCCGCAAAAGCCAATACGGTATGTATGCAGATACGTATGCCTTTATCATGTATCAAACGGGTGATTACAAAACCGGTTTGCCTTATGCTAAAGATGCAGCCGCTGCCAGCGATTATAAAAATGCAGAGTACAATGAACGCTACAGCCAGTTAATGGAAAAAGTATTGCCACCTGCAACAGTTAAAAAAGAAATTGAACAGTTTGTAAAGGATGGTGCCGCTTCTTCTAAAACAAAAGCCATTTTAAAAACATTATATGTAGCAGAAAAAAAATCGGATGCCGGTTATGATGATTACCTGGCCAAACTGGAAATGACCGCCAAAATGAAGAAGCGGGAAGAAATGGCCAAAACGATGACCAACGACCCGGCACCAAAATTCAGCCTGAAAGACCTTGATGGTAATGATATCAGCCTTGAAGGATTAAAAGGTAAAGTAGTGATCGTTGATTTTTGGGCAACCTGGTGCGGACCTTGTATTGCTTCGATGCCTGCAATGAAAACAGTGCAGGAAAAATTAAAAGCAAGAGGTGATGTGGCTTTTGTTTTTGTTGATACCTGGCAAACTGAAGCAGACAAAAAACAAAACGCCATTGATTTTCTGAAAAAGAACAATTATCCCTTCCATGTGTTGTTAGATAACGAAGATAAAGTAGTATCAGAATTTAAGGTGAATGGCATTCCTACAAAATTCGTTATTGACAAAACAGGTAACATACGTTTTAAAAGCGTGGGCTTTGGCGGCAACGATGATGCGCTGATTGATGAGGTGGATATGATGGTGGAAATGGCCGCTGCTGATTTTCCTGTTGACAGGCATGTAAAATAAAAATCTGTTTCCGCCGCCGGAAAAAAATCCGGTCTGCATTATTGCCGGACTGTACATTTATTATTGGTAAATTTACAGTCCGGTTTTTATTAAATTTATTTCAGGATGCAATTCAGACTTCAATCATCGTATCAACCTGCAGGCGATCAGCCACAGGCCATTCAGCAACTTACCCAGGGATTACTGAATGGAGAACGTTACCAGACTTTATTAGGTGTAACCGGCAGTGGTAAAACATTTACCATGGCCAACGTGATACAAAATGTACAACGCCCGGTATTGGTACTTACCCACAATAAAACACTGGTGGCGCAATTGTATGGCGAGTTCAAACAATTTTTTCCTGATAATGCCGTGGGTTATTTTGTAAGTTATTACGATTACTACCAACCCGAAGCTTATATGCCGGTGAGTAATACCTATATTGAAAAAGACCTGAGCATTAATGAAGAGTTAGATAAATTAAGATTGCAGGCCACGGCGCAATTATTAAGTGGCAGAAGAGATATTATTATTGTGGCCAGTGTAAGTTGTATTTATGGTATGGGTAATCCTACCGATTATGAAAACGGCATTATCCGTATTACACAGGGCCAGCAAATTTCAAGGCAAGGATTTTTGCACTCGCTGGTCAATTCTTTATACAACAGAAGTGAGGGTGATTTTACAAGAGGCACTTTTCGTGTTAAGGGCGATACCATTGATATTAATTTACCTTACGTGGATTTTGGTTACCGCATTACTTTTTTTGGTGATGAAATTGAAACGATAGAAACATTGGAACTGAGCACCGGCAAACGCATCAGCAGTGTGGAGAATGCGGCTATCTTTCCTGCAAACTTATACGTAGCACCAAAAGATATGCTGCAACAGGTAGTGCATGAAATACAGGATGAAGTGCTGGCACAGGAAACGTATTACAAAAATTCAGGAAAATATATTGAAGCACAGCGCATTAGCGAAAGGGTGAATTACGACCTGGAAATGATCCGTGAATTAGGGTATTGCAATGGCATAGAAAATTATTCCCGTTTTTTTGACCGGAGAAAACCGGGCACCAGGCCATTCTGTTTGTTAGATTATTTTCCAAAAGATTTTATTGTGATGATCGATGAAAGTCACCAAACCATTCCGCAGGTGAGCGGTATGTATGGTGGCGACAGAAGCCGTAAATTAATTTTAGTGGATTATGGTTTTCGTTTGCCCAGTGCCCTGGATAACCGCCCTTTAAATTTTCATGAGTTTGAAGCATTAACCGGGCAAACGATTTTTGTTTCTGCAACACCGGCCGATTATGAACTGGAAAAGAGCGAGGGCATTGTGGTGGAGCAAGTGGTAAGGCCGACAGGTTTATTAGATCCGCCGATAGAAGTGCGTCCATCTTTAAACCAGATTGATGACCTTTTGGATGAGATAGATAAACGAATTAAAAAAGGCGACCGTGTGTTGGTAACCACACTTACCAAACGTATGGCGGAGGAAATGACGAAATATTTAGAGCGTATCAATATCAAATGTAAATACATCCATAGTGAAGTAGATGCTTTGGAACGTGTGGAGATTTTGCGTGAGCTGCGCCTTGGTGTGATTGATGTATTGGTGGGTGTGAATTTATTAAGAGAAGGATTGGATCTGCCTGAAGTTTCTTTGGTTGCCATTTTAGATGCCGACAAGGAAGGTTTTTTACGCAATGAGAGAAGTCTTACACAAACTGCAGGCAGGGCCGCACGTAATGTTGATGGCCTCGTAATTTTTTATGCGGATGTGATGACGGAGAGTATGCAAAAAACCATTGATGAAACCAATCGCCGCAGGGAAAAACAGATTGCCTACAATATTCAACATGGCATCACCCCTACCACTATTAAAAAAGATACGCAACAAATTATGGCGCAGGGTTCGGTGCTGGATGTAAGAGGTTATGATCCTGCAAATCCATACTCTATTAAACCTGATGAAGATATTGTGAGTATTGCCGCAGAAGATGAGGTAGAATATAAAACCATCCCCCAGATGGAAAAAGGCATTGGCAAAATAAAAAAGCAAATGGAAAAGGCTGCGAAAGATTTAGATTTTATGGAAGCTGCAAGATTAAGGGATGAAATGTTCAGATTACAGAAGGAATTGGAAGGCATGAAAAAATAGCCTGAAACTACCTTGTGGTTTTTGTTTGCCACGGATTACACAGATTTTCACCGATTAAAATACAGTGCCTTCATCCGTGTAAATCTGTGCAATCCGTGGCAAACTCTTATTCACGCAGTGAATAAAAAATATTCTTGATTATAAAATATCCTGCCCCCTCGTTCGTCTCCATTAACAGGGTATACAATTTAAAAAAAAATAAGTTTACAGATGATAGTGTCTTTGGTAATTGTAGTGGCATTAGTAGCTGCCATATATATATTTATGCAGCAATCAAAATTTGGCAGCCAGCCTACCGGTGAAAGATTGGATTTAGTAAGGGTTTCCCCGCAATATAAAAGCGGGGCTTTTCAAAACCAAAGCCCTACCCCCAGCTTAACGGAAGGTGCAAGCTTTACGTCTGTACTGGGTGAGTTTTTATTCAAGCAAAAAGAAAGAAAAAAGCCGGCACAGGTGTTACCTTCAGCAAAAACTGATCTGTTTGCATTGAAGAAAGAAGAAAACGTTTGGGTATGGATGGGCCACTCTTCTTATTTTATGCAAATTGATGGCAAAACAATTTTAGTTGATCCGGTATTGAGTGGCGCTGCATCACCATTAAGTTTTACCACAAAGAGTTTTCCTGGTTCGGATATTTATACTACGGATGATATTCCTGCTATTGATTATTTATTTATCTCCCACGATCACTGGGACCACCTGGATTACAATACATTGAGAAAGTTAAAACCCAAAACAAAAACCATCATTACCGGCTTAGGTACCGGCGAACATTTACAGCGCTGGGGTTTTAAAAAAGATATGATCATTGAAAAAGACTGGAATGAAAGTGTAACGCTTGCTGATGGCTTTTCGGTAACGGTTACTCCGGCAAGGCATTTTTCGGGAAGAGGGTTTAAAAGAAACGGTGCTTTATGGGTATCGTTTGTATTACAAACACCCCGGCATAAAATTTACCTTGGTGGTGATAGTGGTTATGACGACCATTTTAAAACCATCGGTAACCAGCATGGCCCGTTTGACCTGGCGATATTAGAATGCGGCCAATACGATAAAAGCTGGAAATACATTCATATGATGCCCGAAGAAACCGCATTAGCGGCACAGGAATTAAAAGCTAAAAAATTACTGGCCGTGCATTGGGGCAAATTTGCTTTAGCCAATCATACCTGGGATGATTCTATTAAACGGGTATTTAAAGCGGCAAAGGAAAAGCAGTTACATTTACTTACTCCGATGATTGGAGAAAAAGTTACTATTGATGATGATGCACAAAAATTTTCTGCCTGGTGGGAGCAGCTGGATTGATTATTTTTCCGCTTCCACCGGCCACCAATCGTTGCCAAAAGCATCTTTAAAACTACAGGTATAACCGTAATCCATTGCACAGGGTTCCATTTGTGAGGTAGCACCAAAAGCCAATGCTTTTTTATAGGTCTCATCCACATTATCTACATAAATAAAAATACCGGCAGGCCGGGGCGCATACTGTTCGGTAGCATCGGCAAACATGATTACGGCATCCCCGATCCGCAGTTCGCCGTGCATAATAATGCCTTCGCTACGGGGAACAATTACCTGCTCCGTTGCACCAAATACGGCTTTCATAAAAGTGATGAAGTCATACGCTTCGGGAACGATCATGTACGGCATCAGCCGGTTGTAGTGCGCTGGAATTTGCATGGTGTTAATTTTTAAAATGTGTAACCGGGTAATACTATCTAAATCGAAGGGTATAGTTCCCCTTTGGGAGTTAGGGGCAAAAAGGTACGATTTTCCTGAAAAAATCCTATCTTACTAATCCGATTTTTATAAAACATAAATCATGACAACAATTGCTCTTTACAACCTTAAAGGCGGCGTTGGTAAAACCGCCAGTTGTGTAAACTTCGCCTATTTAGCAGCTGCCGATGGTTTTAAAACCCTGCTGTGGGATATTGATCCACAGGGTTCTTCTTCGTTTTATTATAAGGCAAAACCAAAAACCCACCCCGGCATTAAAAAACTCATTACCAAAGATGCCGACCTGGAAAATGGTATTATGAGCACTGATTTTGAATTGCTGGATGTAATACCTGCCGACAGCAGTTCTAAAACATTTGACATCATGCTGGAAGAAATGAAGGGCAACAAAACCAGGCTGAAGGGGGTATTGAAACAACTGGATAAAGAATATGATTTTGTGTTTATCGATTGCCCCCCGGGATTTAGTGCTTTAAGTGAAAATATTTTTAATGCGGCAGATATTGTACTGATGCCGGTTATTCCTACTACATTATCCATCCGTACTTATCATATGGTGAAGGATTATTTTAAAGAAAAGGATTTGGATATTGCCAAGATGATGTGCTTTTTTACCATGGCCGACCTGCGTAAAAATATGCACAACGAAATAATGCAGGAATTATATAAAGACAAACGTTTCTTCCAGAATTATATACCCTATTTATCTGATGTAGAAAAAATGGGCGTGCATAAAGCACCGATCATGGAATTTGCCAACAGCAGCTATGCAGCAAAATGTTATCGTGAATTATGGACTGAGATTAAGGAAGGAGTATTAGAATAGTTGTGACACGGAGATGCGCTGAGAATACACAGTGATTCACAGAGTTCTTTGTGTATCGCTGTGAAAAATCTCTGTGTAACTTTCTGTAATAACCTTCTTCGTGCAACCCACTCAGCTATCGCTTCATTTAAGTCATAAACTACACTAATGAAATTGCTATAATTATTATTGGTTGTGCTATTAATGTACACCGAACATTTGGCCCTGGGCTTTTAGAATCAGCTTACAGAGAATGTCTTCATTATGACCTGAATGAAAAAGGCCTCTTTGTAGCAAAAGAAAAATTAATGCCAATCGTTTATAAAGAAGTAAAACTTGACCACGGTTATAGGATGGATTTATTGGTGGAAAATAAAGTAGTGGTGGAATTAAAAAGAACAGAAGCAATCAATGATGTTCATATCGCACAACTTCTCACTTATCTTAAATCAGGGAATTATAAACTTGGCTTGATCATTAATTTTCAGAATAAATTACTTAAGACGGTATTAAAAGACTGATTAATTAACAGCGTTTTGCAGATTTTAATAAAATTCTGCTTCAGGAAATTTTAATTCCTCTCTGTGCATCTCTGTGTTACAACTTTGTGCATCTTTGTGAAACAAACACCAAAATATGAAAAGAGAACTCGCCAGCTGGTTTAGCCCGGCATTGCAAAAAGAAATGCCCATTGTTACTTATGGAGATTACGGTTTTGCTTTGTTATTAGTGCCCACCGCAGCAGCCGATTACCTGGAGTATGAGCGCTTTCAGCTGATGGATTGCCTGGCGCCTTATATCAATAGTGGTAAAGTAAAAGTATTTTCGGTAAACAGCATCAATACCGAAAGCTGGATGAACAAGCAAATGCAGGGGGAACATAAAGCTATCCGTCAAAACCAGTTCAACGAATATATTTATAACGAGGTGGTTCCTTTTATCAGGAACAGCACTTCGTGGGAAACACCCATTATTACCTGCGGTGCTTCTTTTGGTGCTTTGCACAGCATGAACCTTTTTTTAAAACGTCCCGACCTGATCAATGGCGTAATTGCCATGAGCGGCGTGTACAACCTGATGGAATATACCGATGGTTTTTATGATGACCAGGTGTATTTTAATTCGCCCATGCATTACATTCCTAACCTTACCGATCATTATGTTTTAGAGCAGATACGCAGGAGTCCTCATGTGCACATCCTTACCGGCAGCGGCGAGTACGAAGCACCTGATGCTGCCAAGGAATTTGCCGGCGTTTTATATAATAAAGGTATTAATTACGAACTGGATGTATGGAATCACGAGTGGAAACACGACTGGCCAACCTGGCGGGCCATGTTACCAGCCTACCTGGAGACCCGTTTTTAGGCTTTTAATTGCTTTTTAATCTCATATATACAATAAAGTGAGGCTTTTTCTGTTATAACTGGGAATCCTTTTAAGATCCAGTCACATGAAAAAGCCTTTTCTACTTTTTGCACTAAAGTGCTCAGTTATAGTATACTTTGCCGCATGTACCAGTATTGATCAGTTAGCGGTTTCAAATTCAATTACAGATAAACTTACCACCAAAGGTGCCTGGAAGGTGAATTGCTTTGGCAACGCCACCAACGATAATACCTGTGTTTTTGAAGGGTATGCTTTTGCTTTTGATGCCTCGGGCAAGGTAGTTGCCAGCAAAGATGGCAACACTATTGAAGGCCACTGGCTGGAAGATAATATCTCCAAAACCATTACTATTAGTTTTAATGACGGTAATAATCCTTTCGGCCAAAGATTAAATACCCAATGGTCTATCGATACGGTTGATAAATCTTCTATCAGCCTTAAAAGCAATAACAGGGAAACACTGCTTATTTCAATTATCTGACCGCTCTGTTGCACCCGCTAAAAAAAGCGGGGCTGGTTTCATAAATTTGCTTGCTCCGCCAAAAGCGGGGCATTCTATTTTTGTGTTATCAAAGCATTGAACTAATTAACTAAAACCAATACCAGGAAAGACCAATATCCAACCAATATCCAAAGTGGCCCGTTTAAAATCCACCCATAAAAACATAGAGGTTTAGTTTTTAAAATCCAATTTCAAATGCATTGATTAAGGTTGTTGTAAAACAACCTTTTTTTATTGTTATCATTTAAAGGCAATAGCAATAAGGCTACCGGCGCTGCTATTAACCCCATAAAAAATGCGGGGTATCTTTTATAAACTTGCTTGCCTGTACCCCTTATATGCGCAGTAGTTTTGTGTTAACAAAGAACCTAGGAGATAATCCCATGAAACCAAACCAGGAAAAAGCCAATATCCAAACCAATATCCAGATTGTGCCCGCAAAAAATTCGTCCTGTGAAAACAAAAAATATTACTCTTAGTCTTTAAATCCAATTTTTCTGAAGAACTTTAATTAAAGGTTGTTATTGAACAACCTTTTTTTATTTTTTCATTGGGTTAGCCATGCATAATGTTTATTTTTACCGCATGCAAAAAAAATTATTTTTATTAGATGCTTTTGCCCTTGTTTTCCGGGCATATTATGCGTTGATACGCAACCCACGTATTACCAGTAAAGGAAGAAATACCAATGCACAATTTGGTTTTACCAATACGCTGATCGATTTAATAAAAAATCAAAACCCTACCCACATGGCCGTATGTTTTGATACCAGTGCGGCCACAGAACGCCATACCGATTTTGCAGATTACAAAGCCAACCGGCAGGAAACACCTGAAGATATTTCTGCCGCTGTTCCGGATATAAAAAGAATCATTGAAGGATTAAACATTCCGGTTATTGCCATCGATGGGTATGAAGCTGATGATGTAATTGGCGCACTGGCAAAACAGGCGGAAAAGGAAGGGTACGAAGTTTTTATGGTTACGCCCGATAAAGATTACGGCCAGTTAGTTACCGAAAATATCAAGATCTATAAACCGCCATACCAGGGTGGCAGTTTTGAAATAATGGGGCCTAAAGAAGTATGTGCTAAATGGGATATTGAAAGAGTAGAACAGGTAATTGATATTTTAGGCATGATGGGTGATGCGGTAGATAATATACCCGGCATACCGGGTGTAGGAGAAAAAACAGCTGCCAAATTATTGAAAGAATATGGCACACTAGAAAATGTATTGGATAATGCAGAAAAAATAAAAGGCAAGCTGGGTGAAAAGATTGTTGCCGGCAGAGAGCTGGCGATGATGAGCAAAAAATTGGCTACCATCATCACCAATATTCCTGCAGCTGAATTTCATGAAGAGAATTTCAGGATAAAGGAAATGAATAAGGAAGCGCTTACAGCAATTTTTGAAGAGCTGGAATTTAAAACCTTAGGGAAAAGAATTTTAGGCGATGATATCAATGTAACTGCTGAAGTGTGGAATCATACCAACCAGCCGGCTGAAAAAGCTCCCAAAAAAGAAACGGCGCAAATGGATCTGTTTGGAAATATTATTGAACAACCTGAAGCCAAAACCCCGGCAGCAGCTGCAAGCCCCGGTGGCGGTTTAGAAGATGGAGAAGGCCCGATAACAGTTGATAAGAATATTAACAATACACCACATCATTATATTCTTGCCAATACTGATGAATTGATAAACCAATTAACCAATACACTAATTAGCCAACAGGAAATTTGTTTTGATACGGAAACCACCGGCATTGATGCCAACGATGCCGAATTAGTGGGATTGAGTTTTTCTGTAACTCCCGGTGAAGCTTATTATGTTCCGTGTCCTGCAGACAGGGAACAATGCATTGCGCTGTTACATAAATTCAAAGTTGTATTTGATGATGCGACCAAACTTTGGGTAGGACAAAACATTAAGTATGATATGCTGATGTTGAAATGGTATGGTTTTGAAATGGCAGGTGATACTTTTGATACCATGCTGGCACATTATGTTATTGAACCCGATGGCAAAAGAAATATGGATGCCCTGAGTGCAAAATATTTAGGTTACGAACCGGTGCATATTGAAGAACTGATTGGCAAAAAAGGCAAGGGCCAGGGAACGATGAGGGATGTGGAAGCAGAAAAAATAAAAGATTATGCTGCAGAAGATGCAGACATTACGTTGCAGTTAAAAAATATTTTTCTTCCGCAGTTAAAAGAAAAAGAAGTAGAAAAGGTTTTTTATGAAGTGGAGAATCCATTGGTGAAAGTATTAACGGCAATGGAATTTGAAGGCATCAGGATTGATGAAGGATTTTTAAATGATTACAGTAAAGAATTAGAAAGAGAAGCCAAAGCCGCAGAAGAAAGTGTATATAAACAGGCAGGTGTTCGTTTTAACCTCGCCAGTCCTAAACAATTAGGCGAAGTGTTGTTTGATAAATTACAGTTAGACCCTAAAGCTAAAAAAACAAAAACCGGTCAGTATGCAACAGGTGAAGATGTGTTGCTGAAATTAGCTGCACAAAATAAAATTGTGGATGATATTTTGGTGTTCAGGGAATACACGAAATTAAAATCTACTTATGTGGATGCACTGCCATTGATGATCAATAAAAAAACAGGCCGTGTACACACATCGTATGCGCAGGCGGTTGCAGTTACGGGAAGGCTGAGCAGCAATAATCCTAACCTGCAGAATATTCCTGTACGTACAGACAGGGGCAGGGAAATACGCAAAGCATTTATACCCAGAGATAAAGATCATGTATTGATTTCTGCGGATTATTCGCAAATTGAGTTGCGTATTGTTGCAGCCATCAGTGGCGATGTAAATATGTGCGAAGCTTTTACCACAGGAAAAGATATTCATACTGCCACAGCAGCAAAAGTTTTTAATGTAGAGGAAAAGGATGTGACCAAAGAAATGCGGTATAAAGCCAAGAGCGTAAACTTTGGTATCATATATGGGCAAGGTGCATTTGGACTGGCAGAAAATTTAGGTATTCCAAGAGCTGAAGCCAAAGAGATCATTGATAATTATAAAAAACAGTTTCCCAATATTCAAAAGTATATGGATGATACCATCAACTTTGCTAAGGAAACCGGTTATGTGCAAACACTGATGGGCCGCAAGCGTTGGCTGAGGGATATCAACTCCGCTAATTTTACTGTTCGTGGTTTTGCAGAACGCAATGCTATCAACTCTCCTATCCAGGGTAGCGCTGCTGATATGATCAAACTGGCGATGATAAAAATTCATGCCGAGTTTAAAAAGCAGAATTTTAAAAGCAAGATGTTATTACAGGTGCATGATGAATTGGTGTTTGATGCTCACCGCAGTGAAATTGAGATCATCAAACCGGTAATTTTAAATTGTATGCAAACCGCTCTGGCATTGCCCAATGGTGTACCTACTGATGCAGAAATTGGTATGGGGGAAAATTGGCTGGAGGCGCATTAAAATACAGGGTGGGCCACCCATGGGGGTGACCCCCCAAAAAATTACTCTACAATTTTTATCCTGTATCTCATAGCCTTTTTATAATCAAAAAGTAATTCAATATAGTATAATGAGTTCTCATTTACTACATAATCGAATGTATAAGTATCACCGGTTTTTTTAAACGAAATATAGACTTGTCGTTTTATTGCAAGTGTATCAGTGATTATTTTTTTTGTTTTTTCGTCTTTATACCAAAGCGGTGGGTTTCTAAAATTATTTGAATTGATTTGCAGCTGATTAATTGTTTTTTTATAGTTAAAGCTGAAATGAATAGTGTCGCCCCGTTTTAATTGTAATACTCCACTATCAGGTTTTTCCTCATAAATATTTTCCAGTATTTCAGTGCTGTAATAATAAGGCTTGTTAAAAAAAACTTGCTTGACAAAAGCAGGTTTTTCTATCCATTTCCCATTGCCTGGATAATGATTTCTTACAAGTTTTGGATAAGCTGTTAACCAATAATAATTTTTATATTCTTTTACATATCCTGTCAGTTTTCCAGTTTCTTCATCTTCTGTGCATCCTCCTGCAGCCCATGTGGCATCTGCATAATACCATACACTATCAATCATAACTGCATTCCACGCATGATTAATGCTTAATGAATTACCAACCTGGTAAGATTTATTTTTTACATACCCTTCAACAACTTCGCATTTAATATTACTCAGATCGCAAAGCCGTTTAAACAATTCGGCATAGCCACTACAAACTCCTTTTTTCTTTTGCAAAACAGTTTTAATATACTTTTCTTTCCATTCTTCTATTCTTTGGGAGCAATCAACAACTGACTCACAATCGGGCTTTTTTACTTCTTTTCCTTTATTGATAAACTTATAGTCATAGGATATATTCTCTGTTATCCATCTGAAAATTGCCCTTACTTTATAGATATTTTCCTTGTATGGTTTTGTAAGATCCTGAGAAAGTTTTATCATGTCTTTCTCATATTTTACAGTTTTGACAAAACTATCTACAGATTGGAAATCGTAAGCATCAAATTTATTTTGCGCTTTTGAATGATCACATATTATCAGCAAAAGAATATAGAGTGCGAATTCTTTTATCATTTTATAAAATGAAGGGTAAAATAATAAGTGAATATAAAATTAATTCCCGAAACCTTCTTTAGCGTAATACAGGGTGGGCCACCCATGGGGGTGACTCACCCAATAAAAAAAGGTTATCCTTCGATAACCTTGATCTCCTTAACTCAAAACTAAACTAACTGAGAAAATTGAATAGGGCCGGTACATGCTTACGCATAGTTTCTTCTCGGAGTGGTGCTTTTCTTTTGCCGCTGAATATTCCACAGATCGGCAGAAGTGAAAATTTTATGGTGTTTAAGATGTTCAAAAGCTAAAGTTTCTTTTACTTCTTTTGTTAACACTTCCATTTCATCCCTGCTGATAGTGATATCCAACTTTGTTGTTGTTTTCATGACTATCTTTTTTGTACCACAAAGAGAATAAAAAAATAAAGCTCCATTTATAAATAACTCGTATACGGTAGTTGTAAATGAGTAAGCGGAAGATTCAGGGCCATAAGTTATATTTTGGCAAACAGCATACCTTATCAAAAGAAGTCAAGTCTTAAAGACTTGACTTCTTTTGGAGCTACTTTATCAATAATACAGGCATGTAGTTTTTATTTTCCAAACAACCTGGCTTTCATTTTTTTATCGTGGCCATAAATATCATCACGAAAATTTAATTGGCCTTCCCCATCTACCCAGGCAGTAAAGTAGCCTATAAAAACAGGGGTAGTTTGTTTTAAAGTAAAGTATTGTTCTTTGCCTGCATTCATCGCATTGTTGATTTTTACAGAATCCCATGTGGCGTCATTACGCAAAAGAAATTGTGCCAGCTTTTTAGGTTCTGCCAATCTTATACAACCATGGCTGAATGCCCTTGTGGCTTCGCTGAATAAACTTTTAGCAGGAGTATCATGTAAATAAATATCGTAACTGTTAGGGAATAAGAATTTTACCAAGCCAAGCGAATTAGCTGGCCCGGGCTTTTGCCTTACTGCACCATTATTCCATTCCATATTATGCGATGCCAGGTAATTTTTATTTCTTGCTATGCCCGGCAATACTTCTTTTTTTAGTATGCCTGGTGGCACATTCCAGTAGGGACTGAAGACAATATATTTTAAATTACCATTGAAGATAACAGTATTATGCACCACAGACCCTGTTACTACATTCATGCTAAAAGCATGTTGCCCTTTTTCATACACATGTAACCGGAATTCGGGAATATTGATCAGTAAAAAATCTGTGGTGGGTTGCGCCGGCATCCACCTGATGCGTTCCATGTTGATCAGTATCTGCTGTAGTCTTTCTTCCACCGGTCTGTTCATTTCTGCAATCAATGCGGTATTGATAATTCCGTTTTCTTTAAACCCGTAACGGTGCTGAAAATTTTTTATCCCATCTTCAAGTTCTTTTGTAAATACTGCAGATGTATCAGTGTTATTAATATCGCCGGTAAGTAATAATCTTTTTTTGATGTTGGTTAAACAAGTGGCAGTGTCATTTAGCTTATAAGCTTTCCTGCCGGCAGTAATTGTTTTCCAGCCACCGGCTTTTTCAATACCATAGTATTTTAGCAGTTGTTGTTTCAGTAAATTATATTGCTTGTTTACAGGCTCATACCCGGCGATATTTTTTCCTTTATTAGCCAGCATTGAATCTAATATTGCAGCAGGATTAATTTTTTTACGGGGAATAAACCAGTCCAGCTCTTTTGCATTCAGTTGGTTATTGCCCTGGTAAGCTTTTCTTGCATAGCGAAAAAATTGAACGGTAAGCAGCAGTTCTGTTTTAACAGCAAGACTGTCATCCGGCTTTAAATTTCCTGAATTGGCAGAATCATACAATTGCTGCAAGCGGGGATTATATAAAGAACTATCACCGGAGTAATTAATATAATCATTGTACATGTCGTAAAAAGTAGCTGCATAATCTGCAATACCTTCTTTAAAAAACCAGGCACACTGATAATTACGGTTGTTATAAAAACTACGCAGCCTGTTAGCCAGGGAATCTTTATACCCTTGTTGCGCAATAAATTTTTCCATTACCGTACTGTCGATAAAAAGATCGCTGTAAGATTCAGCTGCAGTTACAGTTTTATCTCTTGCCGTAACCTGACCGTCAGCCTTTTCAGTTGTTGAGGTACAGCTTATAAATAATGTGGCCATACAAATGCCGGCCAGGATAAAGGTTTTCATCGTATTTATTGTTTTTGCAACGGCGTGCAAGGTATACCACAAAGTTGTTAGTGCTTTGTTATATCAGCGCCGCTACATAATCCATATTTTTGCAGTATTAAATTTACAACATGAAACCCATATTGATTTATTGTTATGATGCTTACTGTGGCTGGTGCTATGGTTTTAGCCCGGTAATGAAAAAAATTGCTGCTGATTTTGCTGACCGGTTAGAAATTGAAGTGCTGAGCGGCGGCATGATGATTGGTGAAAGTAAAATGCCGATTGAAAAAATAGGTCCCTATATTCAAAATGCGTATAAAAGAGTAGAAGAATTAACGGGAATACAATTTGGCGAAGATTTTTTATGGCATACGGCCAATCCTGATAAGAGCGACTGGGTGATGAACAGCGAAAAACCTGCCATTGCATTATGCATTTTTAAAGACTATTTTCCCGAACAACAACTCAATTTTGCCAGCGACCTTCAATATGCATTAAATTATGAAGGCCGTGATTTAGATGACGACGAAGCCTACCGGCATCTTATAGAAAAATACAATTTACCTGAAGATACTTTTTATACCAGACTGAAAAGTGAGGAGTATAAAGACAAAGCGTATTATGAGTTTGCTTTGTGCAAACAATTGAGTGCAGATAGTTTTCCGCAGGTTATTTTACAAGCATCCGAAAGTAAATTTTACCTGCTGGCAAAAGGCTATACCGATTTTGATACATTGAAAAACAGGACACTGAATATTTTAAATGATATAGAAAACACGGTGCCACAATAAAATTCTAAACCAATGATTTTAACCATTACACTCAACCCTTGTATTGATAAAAGTTCAAGGGTAGAAAAATTAAAACCGGAAAGTAAAATGCGCTGCGCCGAAGTGGTGAATGAGGCTGGCGGCGGAGGTATAAATGTGAGTAAAGCCTTAAAAAAATTAGAGACTTCATCTGTAGCATTATTTCCGGCAGGTGGAAATAATGGCAACATGCTTTGTTCTTTATTGAGAGAGGACGGCATACTTTTTCATGCGGTAGATACAAAAGTAGAAACGAGGG
Organism: Ferruginibacter profundus; assembly: GCF_054783275.1. Lineage (NCBI taxonomy): Bacteria > Pseudomonadati > Bacteroidota > Chitinophagia > Chitinophagales > Chitinophagaceae > Ferruginibacter > Ferruginibacter profundus. The sequence goes on from NZ_BAAGQW010000002.1 coordinate 2,039,794, forward strand.
AAAACTGGATCGTCCTGGAGACCGCTCACAATAATCAATATCGTTTTACTTTTCCGGGCAAAGAGGTTTTGGAAGAAACGATTAAAACACTGGTAAACCAGATAAGGGCTTTTACACCATCATTTGTTGTGGCAAGCGGTAGTTTACCGCCCGGGTTGCCTGATTATTTTTATGGTTTAATTGTAAAAAATGCGCAGGCTGTTGGGGCCAGGTGTATAGTAGATACCAGCGGCGCAGCGCTGCAGGCATTAAAAGGAAAGCATACTTACATGATAAAGCCCAATATTGGTGAGTTGTGCAAAATGCTGAACATAAACTGGCTGGATAAAGAGGATGTGCCCAATGCGGCGCAGCAAGCTATCAGGGATGGCTTTGCAGAAATAATTGTAGTATCAATGGGGCCGGATGGCGCCTGGCTGATAAGCAGCGACCACCGTTATTTTGTTGCAGCTCCCCCTGTTGAAAAAAAGAGTACAGTTGGTGCAGGCGATAGTATGGTGGCAGGTATTACTTATTCGTTGCAGAAAAAGATGACGTTAAGAGATGCTATTCGTTTTGGTGTGGCCTGCGGTAGCGCTGCCACCATGAATGATGGTACACAATTGTTTAAAAAAGCGGATGCAGAAAGATTGTTTACTGAAATCAGTCAATAAGGATGTTAGTATTGTTTCTCCCCAACCAATAATGGCATTGATAATTACAGAAAGAACCAGGCCGGTAAAAAGCCTTTTACCGATCTTTGCTTGTAAAAGTAAAAACTAAGCTGTATTTTGTTATTCAAAACTGATGAACCCGGGTACTGTAGTAGCAGATGATAAGAAGGAATGTAATGGGTTTCACACCCGCTAAAAAGGAATTTAAACAAATAGCAATAGTATTTACGAGCCATTACCATTAAACCTTAACAAAAAGCCCTGAAGAATTTCGGGGCTTTATTTTTTCACTTATCGTTGTAATACCTTTTCATACTTGTCAATCCATTGCTTTACGGTAACTTTTGCACACAACTCACCAATTAACCGGTAAGGAATTTTAGACATGTTTTTAAACCGGATACAACTTTTACCCATATCCGGTTTGCCGATATTTAATTTAGCATATTCATCAACAAACCATTTTGATAACTTAGTGTCGCCGTACACACACATGTGGTAAAATGCAATGAAATTTTTTTGCGATGCCAGGCAGGCAAAAGGTAATGGTTGTTCGGGATTGCAATGATAACCGTTGGGGTAAATGGAATGCGGCACATAATATCCGATCATACCATAACTCATACCCTCTTCAAATCCTTTTGGTAAATTTTTCTTTATTATTTTCCGCAATTCAATCATTGCTTCTTTCCTTTCTTCGGGTAGTTCGGCAATGTATTGCTCTACGGTAGCAGCTTTAGATTGCATAGTAATAAAATTCAGAAATTTAAAATACGAAAAAATTCCGGCCATGGCCCCATGTTCTCGGTGTACTGTTTGGCCATTACACGTGTAATTTGCGCTATATGCGTAAGGTCGTGTACTACCCAGGTGCTTAGCAAATTTCTCAGGGTTACTTCTCCCAGCTTTGGATGAATACCGGTTTTATCTAAATCACTTTCTGTAAGCTGTAAAGATTTAAACCAATCCATATTCTCTTTTCTTACCCTCGCAAATTCCTCCAGTAGTTCCGATAACGATTTGCCTTTACTTTCTTCGTATTGTGCAAACCTGTTCCATGGTACAAAAGGTTTAGTGATACCAAATTCCAGAATTATTTTTGCCCTTACCACCCAATCTGTTTTTTCGCCATGCACTAAATGGCCTATCACATCAAAAGGAGAAAAAGTTTCCGGCCCTTCATTGCTCATTATCCAGCCATCGCTTAAACCGGAAAGTAATACAGTACAAACCGAAGGTGTTCTGTCTAAAATTTCTATTGCCTGTGCAACTGAATATTTCATACTGCCGAAATTTATTTTTTCTTTTTTGCTGGCTTAGCCATTTTGTTATACTCCAATGCCAAACCGACCCAATACTCCAGTTTCTTTTTGGTATTGAGTGCATCTATCTCTACAAATGCATACCCCTTCATTACCCTGCCGGTAAAGTCCATTGGCCTGCACCCTTCTCTTTCCATGATCTCATCATACCTGGCCGGGTCAAACCTTACCATCAAGCGTTCCATTTCCACCCCTACACACATTTTATCATTTACCATAAAGCACAAGCCGCCGAACATTTTCTTTTCCGTTACATTTTTATGTGTAAGCGTTATCAGTTCTCTTATTCTGCCGGCAAGTTTTTCATTGTAGGCCATACCCTGCTATTTTTATTGCGGTACGCTATGCAATGCAATCCTGTTACCTTCGGTGTCGATAAAAACTGCCATGGTACCGTATTCAGGAGATATTTCTGTTTTTGGTACCATTATTTTTCCGCCGGCTACTTCTACCTTATCTAAAATATTTTGTACATCGGGATTGGCATTTAAATATATCAGTGGCCCGTCAGTCATAGATGGTTTGTGAAAACCACCACTATCTACTAATGCGCCGCCAATACCATTCATGATGTCATCTAAAGGAAACATACGCATTTTAATATTCGGCATTTCCATGGGTATCATAGTAAAACCAAAGATAGTTTCGTAAAATCTCTGTGCCCTGTTAATGTCTGTTGTTGGTATCTCAAACCAACTGATCGCATTGTTCATTCTTATTTATTTTTTGCTTTTAGATTGTAAATTATTGCGGCATATTTTGTTTTTGCCATTCTACTAATACGTTTATTAAACTATCGCTTAATGCAGGTTTTTTATTTTTCCATGGCATAAATCCATTGTCGGTTTGCGGCAATTTTACTCTTGCGATGATATCAGCAATATTTGCTTTTACTGCATCGTAAGTATTCAAGGCCTTCTTTCTTCCATCCGGTGGAAAATGGCAGGGTGTACATCTTGATTGCATGATGGGCATTACATCTTTATCAAAAGAAACTGCCATTGCTGTTGCAGTTTTAGAGGCTTTTTTACTACTGCCGCAATTTTGCAGTACTACTATACAACCTATACAAAATACAATTGTTAGTGCTTTTTTCATGGTGTTTTATTTATGTTGTTTTAAAAAGTTATTGTTTAATATACAACTTATTACTGCATTCACCCGACTTTACTTTATTTTTCCATTCACTCATACCAAATTCCATATTGGTTACTTTGGTAAACCCATTTTGCATCAGCATATAACTTGCCATCGGGCTGCGGTGGCTATGGCTGCAATACACAATTATTTCTTTGTTTTTATATTTATTTAATTCGCCCATTCTTTTTTCCAGCTGTTGTACAGGAATATTAATAGCTCCCGCAAGCCTGCCGAATTTATCCTTTGCTGTACCCTTAAACTCTTCGGGTGTACGAACATCCAGTAAGATAACATTCTTTTTGCCCATGTCTTTAATAAAACTACATAATGCACCAGGCTCAATGCTGTTAAATTTTACAGCTGTTTTATCCACCAGTTTCATGTTGCAGTGGGGGCAGGTACCGGGTTTATTATACACGGTATTGTCACATTCGCTGCCACAGGGCAGGCAAACATATTGTGTATCTGCGAACGCTATTTTAGCGGACACCTGGTTATTTACAACCTGGTGGCTAACGGCTGCTGTTGCACTAAAAAGAATTACAATAACTAACAGCGTATTTTTCATTATTAATTATTCATTGATCAATTATTAATATCCTTACCTTCTTTTAACTTAGCTACCTGGCCCTGCAATGTAGTTTTAGCTGCATCGTTAGGAGCCTGTGCCATTGCTTTTTCAGCATATTTAATAGCATTTTTAAAATCTCCCCTGGCAGAATAGCCGTTCATTAATCCGCTGTTTACACCAAATATATCGCCATATCTTTTTTGTGCTGCAGTAAATACTTCCATGGCTTTATCAATACGTTTTTGTGAGATGAGTATTCTTCCATAAGCACCATATTGATTAGCGGTTGCAATTAGTAACGCTTCGTTCATTGTTGAATCTGCTTCAGCGGTCCTGTTTAATTTTTCATAGGCTGTTGCAAGATTACGTAAAGTGATATAGGTTTTTTGGCCGCCCTGCCCATCAATGGCTTTTTTGCTCCACACCAATGCTTCATCTAAATTGATATTTTTTGTAAAGCAAAATTGTGTTGCGGTTAAAATAAGTGCTGGTGTAAACCCCTGCCGCCCCGTTAATTGTTCTCTAAGTCTTGTCAATACAATATTGTCCACATCCACCTCAACTTTAAATGGCACGGATACTTTCTCCCACTGCATCGCAATTACACAATATTTTTCTTTGTGCTCTATAAATTCATATTTCAGGTATTCTACACTTTTATCTAAAGCCACCGGTTTTACATTCACTCTCAAAGCATCGTACTTTTCATCATAGTTAAAACTTCCCCATGCATCAGATTGATTGGAAAAAATAATAGTAACATTGTCGGCACCCATTGCCATAAATAAACCGTAAGTACCGGCTTTAAGTGGCTGGCCTTCTATTTTTACGTCGTGTTCAAAAGTGATGGTGGTATTTTCATTGGCACCGGCACGCCATGGCGAAGTATTTTTATTGGTAATAAAGCTGGCAGTGCTAAAACCATAGGTAACCACATTGCCATCGCCATAAATTTTTCCTTCTCTTTTATTTACATCCGGCCTGCTGTATTTTATAGTAATGGAAGTAATGCCTACTTCTTCACTGATGGTGGCTCTTGGATTATTACCGCTTGGTGGCAGGTCCAGTTGCGCAAAAGAACTGCTGTTGATAAAAATTGTTGCAATAAGCAATCGGATAAGTTTCATCGTTGTTTATTTAAATGTTGATTAAATTACTATTTTTAATGGCATTAATTATTTGGTAACTGCATTCACCATTTTTTCATACACATCGTCGTTGGCTTCCCAAAGTTCTACCTTATTACCTTCTCCATCCAGTATATGTACAAATTTGCCGTATTCATAAATTTCCATCTGGTCAACGATAGTCACACCTTCTTCTTTTAATTGTTTGATAAGTGCTTCCAGGTCATCTACCCTGTAGTTAATCATATATTGTTGAGAAGCATCACCAAAATAATCAGTATCCTTTTCAAACGGGCTCCACGCAGAAAAGCCCTTCTTTTCTTTTTCATCGCTGTGGCGCCATTCAAAACTGGTACCGTATTTATCCATGCCTAACCCTAAATGCCTGGCATACCATTCCTTTTGCGCTTCAGGATTGTTGCATTTAAAAAATACGCCGCCTATTGAGGTAACTCTTTTCATTGTTTTAATTTTTTTCAAAATACAATTTTTAAAAGTTGCTCCGCAGATTTATTTTATAAACGGTGAAAAAAAAAGCCACCAGTATTACCGGCGGCTTTTACCTGGTGTTTAAAAAAGGTTAGTTCTTTATGAGTTTTACAACAGAACCATCTGCAAATTTTAACAGGTATCCCCCTTTAGAAAGGTTACTCATATCAAGTTGCCGCTGGTAATTGCTAATGATAATTTGTTTTACTCTCCTGCCCTGCATATCAATTAATACAGCCTGTGTATTCAATAAAGCTGTATTACTGAAACTAAGAATGGTTATGTTAGTTACCGGGTTAGGATAAACTGAAATGCTATTCCCTTCTGATAAATGCAGCACTTCTGTTTGTGAATAATTGTAGCTGCCATCGTTATCAGTTTGCCTAAGGCGATAGTAGATGTTATGGCTATTTAATAAAGCGGCTCCGGCATCAGTATATGCATAGCTATGATCTCCTGAAGTGTTGATTGCTGCTACAGTACCCACAGTTATAAAATTCCTTCCGTCTGTACTTCTTTCCACTTCAAAGTTTTTGGTATTAACCTCATTGGTAGTCTTCCAGTTTACCAGCACATCATTATGTGAAAGCGCTGCGGAAAAACTCAGCAATTGTAAAGGAAGCGGAGGGGGTGTTACTGTAGTTCTTGTCTGAACAACAAATCCACCAAAACCTGTTACCTCAAAACTAACTTCCCAACGGGCAAGGCTATTGTTCCAAACAATATCTGCATCATTGGGATTGCTAACAACTGGTATTCCCAAATAAGTATCGGGCAGTCCTGTTCCGTTACTGCTGGTACCAGGGTATTTGCAGATACGAAGATTTGCTATACCGGTTGCATCTCCATCACCAGTTGGCAAATTAAGTGTACTTCCGGCATGAGCATTAAAATCATCGAACTCCTGCTGGGTAAAATACAGTGTAATCCTTCCCGTTGCTGTAGATATGTTGCTTGACGGTGTAATCTGGTAATGACGTGCAACAAATGGGCTGTCTTCAAAACTGGGCACCGTAGACGCTATCCAAACTCTGGCGTTAAATGTCCCGCTGCCACCTGGTGTAATTGTTGCAATAATACGGCAACTGTAGCTGGCAATAAGTGCTGTTGTTGCAGAGTTGTAGATATTTTGTGATATCGAATCCTGTGATTGAGCAATTACCATAACTGCCGGAAAATAAATACTAACTGTATTACCTGAAGGATTGCCTACTAATAAATAATCGTAGATATTGTTATAGCCTGCGTTCATTGAAGCTCCGCCGGATGCTGTTGTTCCTAACACACTGTTACAACTTGTTATGATACCGGTTACTCCTTCTGCCTCTGTACTAAGAGTTATTGCTCCTGCATCTGTTGTCAATCCATTATCCCACTTAGAACTTTTTACCAGGTAATTACCATTGTTTAAAGCAGTTACCCCGTCAAATACATTTGGGATATTACTACCGCTGCCAACCGCATCACTTATAGAACTACCCACCAGAGAATTGGAAGCATTTATAGTAGGAGTGCCGGTAATCCCTGAAGAGCCGTTAACCCATTTAACAGCACCCATTGAACCTGAAAATACCATTACATAATTACCATTACTAAGCGGGACTACATTTGCACCGCCAATGTATGAATTACTGCTATTTATTACACCATGAACTCCTGTACTCCCATTTGCCCATGTATGAGCACCAACGTGGCTTCCCCCACTACTCCATGCAGAATTTACAACATAATTCCCATTACTCAGAGCCGTTACTGTAGAAACCATAAAATCGCCCTGGGTACTCCCTACAAGAGAGTTACCACTGCTTATTACTCCTGTTGTACCTGTTGCACCATCTCCCCAGGTTGCAGCTCCTACGTCAACAACTGCACCATTATCCCAAAAAGAACTAATGACTACATAATTACCATTACTTAGAGCAAATACCCCAGGCAAGGCGTGATCCGGAGGTGTATTGTTTGTTCCCAACACGTCATTCATTGTACTACCCACTAATGAATTACTGCTGCTTACTATTCCTGTTGTACCTGTATTACCGTTACCCCAGGTAATAGCTCCTGCATTTTGTATCGATCCTTTATCCCAGTTCGGACTGCAAACAACATAGTTACCATTAGTCAATGGAGTTATTGCGGATAATGTCATTATCCCTGCCCCGCTTCCTATTTGATCGCCTGTTGAGCTACCCACAATAGAATTATTACTATTAACCTCACCTATTAAACCGTTAATGCCACTCACCCATGTAACGGCTCCTGCACCTTGTGCAACTCCATTACTCCAGGATGGGCTGGCCACTACATAATTACCGTTGGTAAGAGCTGCTATTGTTTTCCCGATAAAGTCATTTGTTTTACTACCGGTGAGAGCATTACCACTATTTACCTGTCCTGTTGTACCAGTAGTTCCATTTCCCAAAATAACAACTCCTGCATCTTGCATAACCCCTTTATCCCAATATGGACTACCCACTACATAATTACCATTGGCAAGTGCTATTATCGTCATTCCTATATAATCATAGGCTGTACTACCCACCAGGGAATTGCTTCTGTTCATCTTGCCAGATATTCCCGCAGCACCATCACCCCATGTAACAGCACCAACACTTTGAGTTGTACCATCATTCCAGTATTGACTACTCACTACATAATTACCAGTAGTAAGCGCTATTACATTCCTAAACCCCAGAATTTCATGAGGTGAAGTACCTACCAATGAATTACCCTCGCTTACCATGCCTGCTACTCCGGCGGTACCGCTGCCCCAGGTAACTGCGCCAACATCGGGAGTTGCGCCATTATCCCAATTTGAGCTCTTTGCTAAATAATTTCCATTACTCAATAATGTTACACCATCACTTCCAATTGCATCATCAACAGTACCTCCAACCAAAGAATTGGCACTGCTTATTACGCCTGACAGGCCAGTTGTACCATTTACCCATGTTACTGCCCCGGCATTGGTAATAGTTCCATTATCCCAGTAACGTGAAAGCACCAAAAAATTACCACTGCTTAAACCAATTATGCAATCTTTAGCAACGCCAGTGAGCCAAAAACCATTATCTCCAACGTCGCCTGTATGGCTGCCCTTTAATGTACTTATTATAGTGTGCGTAATTCCATTGTACAAAAAAACTGCTCCTACATCCGTAACAGCACCGTCATCATACAACGGATCAGTAACAACATAATTTCCATTAGTTAATGCAACTACCATTTTACCAAACTGGCCGCTGCCTGCGGGACCGGCAATATGGATAGTTTGTGCCTGTACCTGTACTGCCAATATAATAAGCAATGTAAATATTGATTTTTTCATGGCTAAGTTTTTAAGATAAGAACATTTGTTATCCGGGCTTGAGGAAATCCTCTTTGAATATCAACCCATGGCTTTGCTGAATAAGAGTTTATAAAAGTATTGTGCAGAATACTCTTTTAAAATGACGTCAAAAAGCATTTGCAGTGATAGCCGTCACCACTCTGAATTATTATTCAGCAATAAGAATTCATCACTTGCCGTTAAGGCTGATGCTTGTATAAGTAGTAATGATACAGGATAAAAGCTTGTTCAACAATGCCTCTATTCAACAATGGTACAATTGTAACATGTCGTATTTTTCTTTCGCTGCTAAACCTAAAAAAATTGAGGCCACAATTTTCAGGACACGACACAAATTCATCCATTTTCCATAAATATTTATTTTACCTCCATTTGCAATTCATTAACAGTTGGCGTGTGTAATTCTTTTTGTCATTTCATCCTGTAAAAAAATTCAACTGTTATGTTTTTTACTCTACTATTTAAAGATGCCCGGTACTTCCAGATTATTTTTCAGTGTATATTTTTACTATACGGAATTTTTTCGTTAGGCTGGAATGCAGACTGGACCTTATATGCAACATACTTAAGTACAAGTATTGCCACACAACTGATAGCAGAAATAATTTTAAGCAGGATAAAAAATAAATCATACCCTGGCCTTGCCAAAATAAAAAATAGTCTCCCTTCGGCCATTATTTCTTCCATGGGTTTATGCCTTTTACTAAAAACAAATAATGTTTCTGTTGCAGCACTGGCGGCATTTATTTCTATTGCATCAAAATACTTGATCCGTATCAATGGCAAACATATTTTTAATCCATCTGCTTTAGGTATTGTAGCAGCAGTACTTTTAACCGGCAATGCGTGGATAAGCCCCGGTCAATGGGGAAGCGGTGCAGTAATTTTATTTTCTGTTTTGTGTTTAGGTTTTATTATTACTACCAGGGTACAAAAATTAGATACCAGCCTTGCATTTCTGCTCACCTTTGGCGGATTGCTTTTTATACGACAAATTATTTATCTCGGCTGGCCCTTAGATTTTTTTGTACAAAGCATCAGTACAGGTAGTTTATTATTATTCTCTTTTTTTATGATCACCGATCCTAAAACAACACCCAACCATGCTACGGCTAGAATTATCTGGAGCATACTGGTAGCTGCTATAGCATTTTACCTGGCCACTTTTAAATTTATTACTACAGCTCCCATCTGGGTTTTAGTATGCATGCAACCTTTAGTGCCTTTACTGGACAAAATTTTCAAAGCCCGTCAATTCAGCTGGAAAAAAATAAACCCACTTAATAGCGATAAAGAAAAAGTTTATACAGCAGTTGCTCTTCATAAATAGTAACGCAGTATTTATAACAATACAACCTAATCAATCAATCCAACAATAAAACAAGTAAGTATGAAAAAGAAACTCATGATTATCGGTGCAGCCATTGTTGCAGCACCATTGATAATGTCTTTTTGCGGCTTTTATGTAAGCAAGGCAGACGGCACATTAAAAAACAAAACCAGCCAGGTTATACTTGTACGTGATGGCAACAAAACTGTTATCACTATGTACAACGATTTTAAGGGCGATACCAAAGATTTTGCGATGGTAGTGCCGGTGCCGGTGGTGTTAAGAAAAGATGATATTAAAGTAGTGGACCAAAGCATTTTTCAGCGATTAAATGATTACAGTGCGCCAAGGCTGGTGGAGTATTGGGACCAGAACCCCTGTAATCCTTATGCAGATGATAAAGTGTATTATAAATCGGCACCACAGGTTTTAAATGAGGTAGCTGCTTCAGGCAATGCTGCCGAAAAGAAAAAAGACCTTGGTGTAAAAGTAGAAGCCAAGTACCTGGTAGGCGAATATGATATTTTAATTTTGAGTGCCAAAGAAAGTGGGGGTTTAAAAGAATGGCTTACTTCCAATGGCTATAAAATTCCTGATGGTGCAGAAGAAGTGTTAGATCCTTACATCAAAAGCAACCTGAAATTTTTTGTAGTTAAGGTAAATGAAAAAGAGAAAAATAAATTGAACAATAATTTTCTGCGCCCTATCCAGATCAATTTTAATTCTCCCAAATTTATGTTGCCTATTCGTTTAGGCATGGCCAATGCGGATGGCGACCAGGATTTAATTGTATACGCTTTTACCCGTAAAGGAAGAATTGAATGCACCAATTACCGCAATGCTAATATTGCTACAGATAAAAATGTGCCTTTGTTTGTACAGAAGAATTTCAACGCTTTTTATGGTAACCTGTTTACACACCAATGGGGCAATGAGGATAAGAGCGTAGCATTTTTAGAATATGCCTGGGATGTGAGTCCGCAAAATTATTACCACTGCGACCCCTGTATTGCGACTGCACCAAGTGCACAGGACCTTGTACAGAGTGGTGTTTGGTGGCTGGGAGGTAAAGACTGGGCCGATTACAGCGATGTAGATAATGATGAGCCAGACAATGGTAGCAAAAATGTACATTTTACAAGACTACATTTTCGCTACAACAGAAAATCATTTGCGCAAGACCTGATGTTCCAGGTAACACCTAATACCGAAACATTCCAGGCAAGGTATATTATTACACACCCTGCAACAGGAGATCTAAGTTGTGAAGCCGGCAAAAAATATCTGCAGGAACTAAAACAAAGAAGGAAAAAAGAATTGCAGACATTAACAGCCTTAACAGGCACCACCCTTAATAACTGGCAGGACGATGCCACCGCAAAAAATGATGAGGCAACTGCTACAGAAGTTCAATACGCAACACTATTACCACAGGTAAAAACGGAAAGTGACAGGGAGAAAACGCTACCGGCTGGAATGATCATTTTAAGTATGGTGTTATTAGGTGGTGCAGGTGTAATGAGATGGAAGGGAATTGTGTAGGAAAAAAAGTCAGTTGAATTAATACAGTGGCTATACAGGTTTTGATTTCAGGCATTTCCGTTTCTACGGAAGTGCCTTTTTATTCTTCACTTTTTAATATAATTTTTCTTTTAAGCCACATCCCAATTACAAATACTATCTGGTACTAAAGCATTGTTTTATCCGTGTTATTCTGTGCAATCCGTGGCAAAAAAAAAGCCCCGCCTGAAAAAGCGGAGCCCTTGCTATTCATATTCACCCAAATTACTAATTTCCACCACCGCCGCCACCGCCACGGTTTCCACCACCTCTTTGTGGTCTTGTTGTTGGTTCAATCTGTTCTTTCCAGATTTTAAGCTGATCGGCAGTAAGTACTTCTTTTAATTTTGCATCTCTTTCATCATTCATTTTTTGTCTTGCGGCCTGCCACGCATCCCTGTCCATTTGTCCGCCACCTGCTCTCATTTCTTCCATTTTTTTATCCGCCTCCTTAAAAGAATTTAAAAAGATGTCATCTACCTGTTTCATTTTAGCAGCATCTAACTTAAAGGCACTGTCTAATTTGTCGTGAATTGGTTTTAATCTTTCTTCAGGTGTTCTGCGTTGAAAATTTCCACCGCCTCCCTGTGCATTTACAGCTGTAATGCTAAACAAAGCTGCAACAGCCGCTACCAGAATTTGTTTTTTCATTGTGTGATTGTTTTTTATTGTTTGTGTGAATAAATTATTTTATTTTCTTTCGTCTGTCTTTTTATCCTCCGGCTTTTTCTTTCTACTCCATATCTTATAAAATGTAGTGTCAAATTTTACCAGCTGTTCTGCGGTACATAGTTTTCTGATGTTGGCAAAATGGTTCAGTAAATGCAGTTCCATCAATTTCTGATTTTCTGCCGATTTGCTTACAATACTATCAATGGCGGCAACACTAAAACCTTTGCTGCCCAGTTCCTTCATCTGCTCTTCCTTATTAGCTTTAAGCGTATCCATATCTGCTTTATTCCTTTCCCTGAACTGGTTGCTGAGCGTATCATATTGCTGCAACTGTTGTTCATTAAACCCCACATCGTTTTGCAAAAAATTCTTCATCATCATCCGCCTGTCTATCCTGGGTGGTTGTTTTCCATGATCGTCACGCTTGTTATTTAAGAAAAAGAACAGCATTCCTATATTAGTAACCAGTAAAATGCCGATTATTAACAGGTATAGTTTACTTTTTGTTTGCGTACTCATTATGGCTCTATATTTTCAATATCATTTAATACTGTGGCAGAACTGCTGTACTCATCAACAGATGCGTATTGGGGCTCATCTGCCACAACGGTTGTTTTATCCGGATAATTATACCCCACCACCATAGCATTAATACCTATCACCAGGCAAAGCCCGGCCAATGCCACGGCTGGTTTGCTGATAAATTTTAAAGCACTATCCCACCTGCTTTCTTTTGCATTTTGCATTTTAGCATTTAAGCGGGTAAGCAGGTATGGCTTTGCCGTTGCCCTGGCAGCACCATCAAGGCTGTTGAGTGCGGCCTCCGTTAATTTATTGATGTGTTCGTTATCTTTCATTGTACTTAAAAATTATTGTTCGTATAGTAAGCATTCAATGTCTTTCTTAAATTTCCTTTTGCCCTTGCAATCAGTGATTCCACCGCTGTTAAAGAAATGTTCATTATTGCGGCAATATCCTGGTGCTTTTGTGCTTCCAGTTTGTGCAGGGTAAAAGCAATGCGCTGGTTATCGGGTAACTGTTCCATCGCTTTAAATAATTCAGCTGCCCTTTCCCTGTTCTCCATCAACACACCGGGATGATTAAATTCTTCGGGGTGTATTTCTTCTTCACTGGCTGTTCCAAACAAACTCTGTACAAAAGCAAACCGTTTTTTTCTTTTTTTCTTTTTTACATGATCCAGTGCCTTCGATATCACAATGCGGTACAACCAGGTAGAAAATTTTGACTCGCCTTTAAAAGAACTTACCGACTGGTACACCTGTATAAAAACATCCTGTGTAATATCATCGGCATCATCTTCATTTTGCACTATTCCCAAAGCCGTATTGTACACCATATCCTGCCATTCATCCACCAGCTTTTTAAAAGCCTGTTCATCTCCCTGCTGCAGCTGCACAATTAATTCCGGTTGGTTCAAAAGATACTTAGTTTATGTCCAGTCTAAAGTTACTTATAAAAGTTAGAACCCTCCGCCACCACCCGGCCGACCGCCACCAAACCCACCGCCCGGCATTCCGCCTTCGCCACGGTTAAAGTTACCACCACCTTGTCTTGTTGCTGCCACACCAAAGTTTTTAAGTTTGTAAGTGAACGTGAGCATAAAGTATTGTTTCAACACCTGTGTTTGTGCATCCTCAATATAAGCACCGGTTACTGTTCTTACTATACTTTGATTTTGTTTCAACAGGTCAAATACCGACAGCTTAAGTTCACCTGCCTGTTTTTTCAATATCTTTTTACCAATTGCCGCATTCCATAACCAGAAGCTTTGATTAAATCCGTCAGACAAACCGCTGTAAGTATTGCCTGAAACATCGTTCTGTAAAAACCATCCTTTCTTACTTAATAAATTTACCTGCGCCCCTGCAGCCTGGTTTACATATTTTGTTGCAGTACTGTTAGTGGTATTGGTAGTTGAATTATTAAAATTAGCGCTGTACGAAACATTAAAATCCACATACTCGCTGATATTACTTGCAAATACAACACCTGCATTATAAGCATAGCTGTTGGTAACAGTGTTGATATTGTTGATTAAACCCGGCAATTTAGAATAACTGAATCCTGTATTTACATTCAATGTGGTTTTAATAAACTTTAAAGGCATGCTGTAAGTAAAGAAAGTACGCAGGCTTTTATATCCATCTAAGTTCACCGGTTTAGAAAGCTGTGATCCCTGTTTTAATACAATGTTTTGTTGTATGGTAGAATCTTTAGTGGCTTTATAAGTAGCGTTTGAAATATAATCACCCGCTGTTTGCAATAATATATTGGCGAAAAAGCTTTTACTTGTTTTTGAGTTGGTATAAGAATAACGGCCGGCTAAAAAATGCGTATAGGATTGTTTAAGATCGGGATTACCGCTGCTGACACTTAAAGGATTGCTGAGGTTTACCACATCCTGCAACTGGTTTACAGAAGGAAAGTTGGTAGACGCCCTGTAAAACACACGGATATTACTTACGTTAGATAATTTTTTGCGCCACATTACATTAGGCAACAGGTTGCTGAATGTTTGATGCACCGATGTTGCTGTGGGAAAAATACGCTGACTTTCTAATTTGGAATTTTGATAGTTCACACCAAATGACAATTGCTGGTCCCGGCTCTGCCCCAACCTGAAGTTAGCACCCACGTTGTTAGTGGTGATCGTGTTATCAAAACGGTTAGATAGTGATGTATCAAATACGGTGTACTTCTGGCCGTCGTAATTAAACGTTTGCTGGTCGGCTTTATTTTTTTGTACAGATGGTGTATAATCAATTTGCAACTGACTTTTTTTACCAATGGGTTCAGTATAAGCGATATTACCTCCAATGGTAGTACCGTTAGTGCTGTTATCGCCAAACCTGTTTTGTAAAGAATCGGTTGCAAAACCATTCTTATAAAACTTATAACTTGCCTCTGTTATTGTTTCGCCATCATTTTTGGTCCAGTTGGTATTAAAACCAAATGAAATGGTACGGCCCCTTTTAGGAAATGAGTGACGGAACATAACATTGTTCCTGATATTGTAACCATTTCTGCTGGAATTGCTGTTGCCAATAGAAGTACTGGTAGAATCGTTTACACCATAAAAATTTTGTGAAGACGAATTAGATACCGATTTATTATTTTGAAAACTGATACTTGGTATTATAAAAAGTGAATTGGCTGAATCTATTTTATACTCCAGTCTCATATTAATACGGTGATTGGTATTATCTGAAGTGGAATTCGTTTTTTGTAAACTGAATAGATTTTTAGGGTCGTAAAAAGTTTCTGTATTGGTTAAGCTTTCATTGGTGTTGGTACTGTTGTTAAAAAAGTAACTACCGGTTACTGTTAGTTTTTTACCATATACATTACTGAAATTTAATCCTGCCGCATTGGTTTTACTGATGCCGCTGGACTGGCCCACATTAAAATTATCTGCACCGCCGCCAAAGCCGCCCCCGCCGCCTCTTCCGCCGCCGCCTCTGCCACCACCGCCACCACTGCTGGTTACGCCTAACAGGTCTTGTGAAGAAAAATTCTGCAGGTTAATATTATTAAAGTTGCCCACTAAAGAAAGCCTTCTGTTGCCATTAAAAAAACTCACATTACCACCGGCTGTATAACGTCCGTCTGTTCCTGCGCCTGCATAAACCCTTCCGAACTGGCCGTTTTTTATACCCGACTTAGTTACAATATTTACTGTTTTTATTGAATTACCGTCGTCAAAACCGGTAAGTGCCGCCTGGTCGCTCAGTTTATCAAATACCTGTATTTTATCAATGATATCTGCCGGCAGGTTTTTTAAAGCTGCGGTAGCATCATCGCCAAAAAAATCCTTACCATCTACAGTTACTTTTTTTACCTGCTCCCCCATTGCTGTAACGGTTCCGTCTTTAGCCACGGTTAAGCCGGGCAATTTTTTTATCATATCCTCTGCAGTAGCATCGGGGTTAACTTTAAACTGGCTGGCACTGAACTCGGAAGTATCGCCTTTTTGTTTTACCGGCGGGGCTTTGCTTATAATAGTAACACCGGTAAGATCTGTAGCTATTTTTGAAATTGTAAAAGGAATTGCGTCCTTATTACTGGCCTGTAAGGCTATTTTTTGCTCAATTTTTTCGTAGCCGCTAAAACTTATTTTAACGATATAAGTTGCTGGTTCTAAATTACTAAACTGAAAATTACCCTTGCTGTCGGTAACTTTTAAGCTTAACTGTGCGCTGTCTTTTTGAGAAACTAAAGCTATTGTAGCACCAACAACGGGTGTTTTGTCGCTTTTATCTGTCACTTTACCTTTTAAAGTTATATTCTGTCCTAAAGCGGTTGCCGATACAAAGCCGGCCATTAATAATGTAACTACATTCCTGAGTAAAAATCGTGTTTGCATACTACTTTAGACGACGGCACAAGGAAAACCTGTCGCAGGAATTGCAGGTATTTTGGAAGTGTAAGCTGAAGCAGACTGTAAGCCATTAGCTGCGGGGAAAAAAGCTACAAGGGAGAAGTATCCCATGCCCAGGCCCGGTAGCTGCTCTTGCAGCTTCTCCCCTTGTACCTCCTCATTAATATACATTGGTTAATTTGCTTTTTTACAAGTAACTTGCAGCCCTAAAATTTTATCAGCATGGAGTATAATAAATTAGCTTCCGTTACCGGAATGAGTGGATTATTTGAATTGTTATCATCAAAAGCCGATGGTGCTGTGGTACGTTCTT
This sequence comes from Ferruginibacter profundus, assembly GCF_054783275.1. NCBI lineage: Bacteria > Pseudomonadati > Bacteroidota > Chitinophagia > Chitinophagales > Chitinophagaceae > Ferruginibacter > Ferruginibacter profundus. Next base: position 2,056,716 of record NZ_BAAGQW010000002.1, read on the forward strand.
TAGAAGATAACACTACTAAATTTGTAAGCAGCCGTATTCATAACTTTTCGCATTTAGAGAGTATAGAGGTTTTTACTGTAAAAGATAACGTGAATTTATCTGAAGTGTTTTTAGCAATGAAGGCCAGCACAGAAAAATTACCGGATGCTAACGATGCCAAAGCGGTAAAAGCGTATTTTGGAAAAGTGTATCCTGACATGGATTTCAGCAGGGTGTATGCCAGCGATACCAAAAAGATGGTAAAATGGTTTGAAGTATTGGTGAAGAACAATGTAGAGATCAAACTTAGCGAGGCACCAACTGAAGAAGCTGAAGCATCTGTTGCAAAAGCAAAACCAACAGAACAAAAAACTGTTGCCGTAAAAAACAATGCCCCTGCTAAAAAAATAAATTCGCCAAGAAAGATGGCATAGATGGAACACTGATGACACTGATTTAACGGATTAACACAGATTTTATAAATATAAATCCTGCTATGGCTATAATGTTGTAGCAGGATTTTTAGGATTTCAAACTCACTATTCACGTCTCACAACTCACTACCATGTACACCGCAGATATAAAAAAACTACCCCGCCATTTTGTTCCCGAAGATTTTACCGTTACCGACTGGGCCAGCCTGGAACCTTTTTTTAAAAATTTACTGGACAGGAATATCGATAGCAAAGCCGCTCTTGAGCAATGGCTTAAAGACCAGAGCGAACTGGAAGCGATGGTGAACGAAGATGCCTGCTGGCGCCAGATACGCATGACCTGCGATACGGAAAATAAAAGCCTGGAAGAAGCCTTTAATTTTTTCGTCATGGAAATTCAGCCCAATATTCAGCCTTATGCTGATGCCCTGAATAAAAAATTAGTAGCCCATCCTTTGACTGCCGAACTGGATGCAGCAAAATATTTTACGTATCTCCGCAGTGTTAAAAAAAGCATTGAATTATTCAGGGAAGAAAATATTCCCTTACAGGCAGAATTATCTGTTTTGCAACAACAGTATGGGGTTATTTCAGGCAAAATGCTGGTGACTGTTGACGGGCAGGAATACACGTTACAACAAGCGGCTAAATTTTTAGAAAGCCACGACAGAAATAAAAGAGAAGAAGTGTATAGAAAGATTCAGGACAGAAGACTAGAAGACACAGCTCCTTTAAATACGCTATACAATCAATTGATTGAAAAAAGAAACCAGGAAGCAATTAATGCCGGTTTTAAAAATTACAGGGATTATCGTTTTAAAGAATTAGGCCGTTTTGATTATACCAAAGAAGATTGTTATCAATTTCATGAGGCAGTAAAGCAACATGTACTGCCCCTGGTAAATATCATCTACCAAAAGAAAAAACAAAAACTAGGTTTAGCTACATTAAGGCCATGGGATATTGATGCCGAACCGGCGGGAACAGAGCCTTTACATCCTTTTAAAACAAGTGATGAACTGGTAAATAAATCCATTGAATGTTTTACCAGGCTGCGCCCGTTTTTTGGCGATTGCTTAAAAAAGATGAATGAATTAAAACATCTTGACCTGGAAAGCCGAAAAGGCAAAGCTCCCGGTGGATATAATTGCCCGCTAGCAGAAAGCGGTGCACCGTTTATTTTTATGAATGCAGCCGGGCAAATGCATGATGTAACCACAATGGTACATGAGGGCGGACATGCCATTCATTCTTTTCTTGCACATCCGTTAGAGTTAAGTGGCTTTAAAGAATACCCGATGGAGATTGCGGAAGTTGCCAGCATGAGCATGGAGTTATTCAGCATGGACGAATGGGATACTTTTTTTGATAATGATGCCGATCTGCGGAGAGCAAAGGAACACCAGTTAGAAAGAGTGATCACTATTTTTCCATGGATCGCTATAATCGATAAATTTCAGCACTGGATATACGAAAACCCAACCCATACCAACGAACAACGCACCGCAACATGGAATGCTATTTTAAAAGAATTCCAGGATGACGTGATTGATTACAGCGGATTGGAAAATTATCGCAGCAATGCATGGCAGCGCCAGTTGCATTTATTTGAAGTACCGTTTTACTATATTGAATATGGTATTGCCCAGTTAGGGGCCATCGGCATGTGGATGCAATACAAAAACAATAAGCAGCAGGCAATGGACAATTATTGCAATGCGCTTGCACTGGGCGGCACAAAAACTTTACCTCAGCTTTTTGAAACAGCGGGATTAAAGTTTGATTTCAGCCCGGATAAAATAAAAGTACTGATGGAGTTTGTAAAAACAGAGATGGATAAAATTGCATAGTTTCTTTAACTGATAAATAAAAAGGCGGCAAACTCATTTGCCGCCTTTTTATTTATGACATTATCCCAAGTTTAATTCTTAAAAATCGTCTTAGAGAATTTATCGCTTTCAGCAACCACTTCAATTATGTATGCGCCCCTGGGTAATGAAGCCATATCGTTCATCACAATTATGTTATTACCACCTTCAACTGTTACTTTCTTTACAGCCACTTCTGCACCGTTTGCAGCTATTATCCTCAAAAGTGCTGTTACAGTTTTAGTACTCTTGATAAATACCTTTACATCAGTTACAAACGGATTAGGATACACTGTAATTGCCGAAGCACTGAATACGCCGTTCTGCCTTACCAAAACAATCTTTGAATAACTTGATTTGTTGTTATTGTCCACCACTTTCAAACGGTAATACACAACAGCAGCGCCGGAAAGCAAATTATCTGTAAAGCTATAATTGTGTATAGTGGCAGATGTGCCATTACCTTTTACAGTGCCGATAGTTGTAAAATGAATACCATCTTCACTTCTTTCCACATCAAAATGATCGTTATTCAATTCAGATTCGGTTACCCAATCCAATAAAGACCTGTTTCCGGAAAGTATTGCATTGAAAGATACCAGTTTTACAGATAAAGGTGCGCCCAATGGCCCTATTACAGCTGTACTCATATCGGTAAACAGGTCATTAACTGCAGAGTAAGCATAAGATGTTGCTGTGTTTGTAATGCTGCCCGGAATCGCCTGTGCCTGCACTTTAAATTTTACCGTGTAGGTTTCTCCCACATTCAATGCACCGCCGGCTGCGTTAGTGGCTCCTGCACCCAAAAAGAATTTCACATACTCTCTTCCGGCATTAGTGCCTTTAAAAGATTTATCTGCGCCATCAACAGCATCTGTTTGTGCGCCCAAAGTTGCACCCACAGCGCTGATCACTTCCATTGAATTAGCCACATAGGTTACATTTAAAGGAAGTGAATCCACTACATAAACATTATGCGCCTGGCCCGGGCCAACATTGGTTCCTGTTAGCGTATAGGTCAATATTTCGTTAGCTTCAACTGAGCTATTGGCACTGGCATCTGTAACAGTTTTATTGATAGTTACCAAGGGATCTTTTACCCTTAAGGAAAAAGCAAAATAGCTGGGAAAATATTGATCTGCTTCTGTGCCAAAAGTAAGTGTAACCGAATTGGCATTGGGCAAAATATTGTAGCCCGTACCTACATTTACCTGGTCAATGTCAATACCCATCTGGTTAGCATAGCTGGGATTTTTTGTACTTACATAAGCGCCGTTATTACTGATACTGCCATTCCAGAAATTTGTACCCAGGTTTGCAGCATTGGAAACCACTACGTTGTTCACTTTTACAAAATCGCCTTCGGGGTTAGAGCCTGTAGCACCAAGATTACCATCGCCTTCCCAGCCCATTACCGTCATAACAGCATCACCTGAGGATAAAGAATTATTAGGCACATTCAGATCATTTAGTGTAACCGATACCGATGAAGGGCCATTGCTTGCAGTAAATACCTGGTAGTAACCATGATATATACGTACGCTATTTAAGAGTGATGCAGGGTTTTCGTATGCTACCACAATACTCCAGCCGGCAAACCTGCCTCCGTTAGAAGTAGATCCTGCTGTGGCAGGCACATCGGCTACAGTAAATGTGCCTGCACCGTTGGATTGTATATAAGCTGTAATATCAGAATAGGCCTGGTACACCGTTTCGGAGGTGCCTGCTATGGCAAACTGGTCAACGCTGGTAGCTGCGGCCAATACGTTAGAGTAACTGCCTGCGCCCTTCCTGATCTTTACCTTACGCAAAGTATCCGGTACACCGGCAATAGCCGAATTTAAAATTCTTCCGCCCCAGTAAAGCCTGGCAAATTTTATAGTGTTGGTACCTGCGGGTAAAATAAGATCTGCAGATGTGGAATTATTAGTTCCTGCAACGCCATCAATATCTGCAAACTGCATGTTATCGTTGTCGTTACCATACTGTGTATACCCGATGCCACCTACACCATTGTTAGGGTCGGATATATCGTTCATCCTGTTACTACGTACAGTGCCATTATTGCTGTTGACGATCTGCATGCTGGTGTTACCCAATACAGCGGTACCGCCTTTAATGTTGGCAGAATACACCTGTGTATAAGTAGTGATGGGATTTTGCGCTTTTGTAGCTATTGCCATATGAGCAATGAGTACAAGCAAAGCGCCTGCTTTTGAGGTAAAATTTGTAAACATTTTCTTGTGTTTTAGGTATGCAAAAAATAAACACAGGAATAGTGGGATTTAGGTATGGTTTTACCTGGATCTGGCTGGGTTAACGATGTGGGGTTGTTGTGTTATTACAAAGGAGACTGGTACGAATTGTTCAGAATGATGTAGGTTTCAGACTTCAAAAATAATAATTTTTAATATAACTCCAAATTAAAATCAGTATTTTCTTAAATATTTTACTGCACAGGCACATATAACTATAGCTATCTTTTGTAGCAGTATAAGTATTAAAGCATTCATAATCATCATACAACAGCTTTTGCGGAGGAAAATTTCTTCCTGATAAATGTATTGAATGGTACTTCATAAAATACATAAATGCAAAAGGCAATCAGTTGCGCCAGAACAAAAACTGTGAGCACATACAGGTTATGATGCCCTGAAAAATAAGGCAGGATAAAGGGTGTTGCAATGGATTCTATTACTATGGTATGCACCAGGTAAAATGCATAAGAGGTGCGGCCAAGCATACCAAGCCATTTAAAAGAAAGAAAAGTGGCAAGACCGCTTTTTTCGCAGATCAACCCATAGTACAATACCGCAACCGGTATGGGTAAAATAAAATTGTTGACTAAAAAAAATTGTGCTGCCTGTTCAGGGTCATTCATATTTTTTGTTAAACCTATTATCCCGATTGCTATAGTAATTCCTGCAAGTCCGCAAAACGTATATTTTATTCCTTCTAATGCTACCGGCCCTTTTTTCTCTCTCTTTAAAACAACCAATGCTAAAAAAATACCGCAGAAAAACTCAAAAAAATGACCGAAAAAAGTATTAGAAAAAACAAGGCGGGAAGTATGAAGAAACGAAAATGGCTGCGTTGAAATAAACAGGGCCGTACCTAACAATAAAGCACCAGATAATAATGCAAGAAAAAAACTGAACCTTGTAACCAGGTACATGAACAAGGGTGCTAAAAAATAAAAACATTCTTCCACAGTAATTGACCAGCTCGGCTGTATGGCGATATCAGAAAAATGGTTAAATAAAGCATGTGTCAGCGTATAATTTTTAAAAAGAAATAAAGGTTGAAAATCATGGCGCAATACTATGGCCACCGTAACGAGTAAAAAATAAACGGGGTATATTCTGGCAAACCTGTTAACAAAATACTGTTGCAACTGCCATTTTTTTACCGCTGCATTTTCATAATAAATATAAAAGATGAGAAAACCACTCAATACAAAAAACAGCGCCATTACATCTATGGAAATATTAAATCCGATCTTGAAGGAAAGGTGTAGAAAAAATACCGCAGCAGCTCCCATGGCCCGTATGCCTGTTAGCGCAGGAAAACGTTCTTTAGCAGGTCTTAGTGCAGCGGGCAAAAGCGTTGAGTTTGATAAAATAAATTACAGGCATAATAAAAGTAACCAATTTTTAAAAAACCGGTATATTCATTTACTTACAATCTCCGCAAAGGCCGCTTACCACCATTTCTGCATGTTTGGGCTTAAACCCTTTAGGTAATTTTACTTCCGGTATGGTTACATCATCCAGGCAAATAGTTTTATTGCAGGCATCGCATATAAAATGCACATGGTTATCGTGATGATGCCCGGCTTCGCAATCCTGTTTGCAAAGGGCATATAAAATAGAATTATCGGTGGTGGGTATATTGTGTATGATGCCTTTTTCAACAAAAGTCTGTAGGGTACGGTATACTGTTACCCTGTCAAAAATCTCCCCGGTGTTTTTTTCAATATCGGCATGCGCCAATGCACCCGGGCTGCTTAAAAACAATTCCAGTATCTTTTTACGACTGTCGGTAACGCTCAGGTGGTTCTTTTTTAATATGCCGGGTAGTCTTTCCATGTTGGTGTAAAGTTAAACAAAGTTCGTGAGGCGTAAATGGAGAATGGTCAATGATCAATAGATTAAGCGGCCGTGGTATACCGTTCTAATTCACCATTGACCATTCACGCCCTAGTTCGGATTATTGCTAAAGCCATTCATAAATCTTTTAGACGTGACTTTTTCTTTTAATAAGCCTTTAATATCGTTTATCATATTATCTACCTCATCATTATTTAAGCCATCATATACCATACCTCTTACCCTGCCCAGCTTATCTACCAGGGCAAAAAACTGGGTATGAATAAACTGGTCCTTTATCATTTGTGTACTGTCTGGCTTTCCATTATCAATACCATAAGCCTGCCTTGCCATTGTATAGAGTGCCGCTTTATCCCCGGTAACAAAATTCCAGTTTAGGTTGAGGGGTTCAGGGCTAGGGGGCTTAGTGGCAGTATCATAATCAATACTGTAAGAACCGTCTGCATTTTTAACCAGTTTACCTTCAACCATCTTTTTCTCATATGCTTTTAATAGCGGTACAGAATCGGTTTCGGGCATACAGGTATGCGACAGGATCATAAAACCGGGCTCTTCTTTAAAAGCATCAAACACACGCCTCATATTGGCGTTCATTTTGGGGCAAATACCTTTACAGGTGGTAAAAAAATATTCGGCCACATATACTTTACCATCCACATCACGCCGGCTGATGGTTTTTCCATCCTGGTTGATAAAGGAAAAATCCCCCACATCAGGATTTCTCACCACCAGGTTGGATTTTGAAAAATCATAATCGCTGAACACCATTAAATAAAAACCACCCAGCAGCAAGGCAAAAAAAACCACGTACAACAGCAACTTCTTACTCATAAAAAACATTTTTGCAAATTTACGCCAGTTGCAGGCAGTTAGATTAAAAGGTTGACAACCTTTTAACGGTTTTTCCTTTCTTAACTGCGACAGGGGTTGTGAACCCGGATTAAAAACTTGCAACACTATTGCAAATATACTATATTTGCAGGCTCAAATGAAAGTAAAATTAAACTGGGACGCTTTTGGTATTGGCACTTCAATTGCCTGCGCTATACATTGTGCGTTGCTGCCTGTGTTGGCAACTTCCTTACCGGTTTTTGGCATTAATATTATTCACAATGGTTTTTTTGAATGGGGTATGATTGCGCTTGCTTTTGTGGTAGGCTCTTACTCCCTGTTTCATGGTTATGTTAAGCATCACCGGTCTTTTGTACCCGTAGCTATCTTTTCGGTAGGATTTATTTTCCTGGTTTTAAAACAGTTTTTCCTTCAGCATGAATATTTGTTTTTAGCTATAGCAGTTGTGCTTATTATTTCTGCACATTATTATAATTACAGGCTTTGTCATAAAAGCAAATGTGCATCTCCGCATCATACGCATTAAGATGCTTTTATTTTAACCGTATTTGTTTTGTATAAGTCAATAGCTGTTGCATACTAACTACCAAAAGTTTGCAGGTATTTAAAGTGTGAAATTCTTAAATTGTACCATCAACATAACACAATGAAAAAACTATTGTATTTACTGCTCTTGTCTTTTAGCTTCGGCAGTACGGCATCAGCACAATCAAAAGACGAGCTGGCTATAAGAAATAACATGGCCGAACAATTAAACGCCTGGAATACCGGGGACCTCGATCGCTTTATGCTTACCTACTGGCAAAGTGATTCTTTAAAATTTATTGGTAAAAGCGGTGTTACCTATGGCTGGCAAAAAACGCTGGAGAATTATAAAAGAGGTTATCCTGATACCGCTGCCATGGGTAAACTGGATTTTAATATCCTGGAAGTAAAAAGGTTATCGGTACTCTATTATTTTGTTGTGGGCAAATGGCATTTAACCCGTAGCATCGGCGATGTAAGCGGGCACTTTACTTTATTGTTTAAAAATATAAAAAACAAGTGGGTTATTGTGGTGGATCATAGTAGTTAACTGGTTTATTGGTTATATTATGGATAAGTGGCCAGTTTACGGAACAGATATTTACTGCATACAAAATAAGCACTGGTTAACCCCACTGCAGAAGCTGCAATATCACTGTAGTCGAAAGTGCGGCCAAAAACGGGTATCAATTGCAGCAGTTCGTTTATCACCAATAACCCAAAGCACACTATACAAAACCATCTCAATTGTTTATCGGCGTGGAGGTTGATGTATTTACCCAATAACCAGTAGCAACCCAAAGGCAAAAGAAAAGAACCCAGTAAATTAGGTGCAATACCGAGCAGGTATTTAGTGGGTTGAGTAAAATGTATATAAGGCCGTAATGCAAATTTTATCGTCCATATTATCAGGGTTCCTGTTATTACAGCGTATCTGCAGAAATGCTTAAGCCTCATGCCGGTTAGTTTATAATTAAAAATAGTGAAATTTATACGCATTCGCCTGCGTGTAAAAGGGTATTTTACCTGTAACGAAAACTAACCAAAAATGTTACAAACGCCATTTGCGTTTTAAATGAACGATCAGCATAACAAGGCTGGTGGCTGATAATATGTAAAAGAGATAGTTGGTCCAGTTGGGCCGGCTATTAAAAAAAGCATAGTCTTTATAGAAGCCAAAGAAAACATTCACCATCATCCAGAGCAATACTATAGATATGGTTTGCATTATTCTTACTAAAAAATCTTTTGTATCGTCTTCTATACCCATAAGTGGCTAAAAAGTTATTGGTGTGTAAGGCAATTTCGTAATTAACAACTGAATAATGCCAATTGTTGTAATTATTATTTCATCAACAGGTTTTTAAAATCAGTACTATCGCCATTGAACACGTTAAAATCCACGTACGCATTAATGCCATTTACCCTCCCGCTTTCGTTGTGCTGCCAGAACAGCCAGCTGCGTTTTATCCTTGGTTTATCCTGTACTAAATAATGCGCCACCCAAAGCGGGTAATCATCAAACTTACCTGCCAGGAAGTTATTGTAAAAATCCACGTTGGTATAAATAACCGGTTTTATTTTATACTGCTTTTCTACCATTACCAGCCAGTCTTTTGCCCTTTGCTGAATATCTTCTGCAGAAGCGCCATTGGCCTGTTCAATATCCAGTACCGGCGGCATATCGCCTTTTTCCAATGTAACAATCTGGATAAAATTCTCGGCTTGTGCCTTACCGCTTTTACTGGAAATAAAAAAGTGATAGGCCCCACGTATAATTTTTGCTTCTTTAGCTTTAAGCCAGTTGCGGCGAAAGGCGGCATCAACATTACTTATTCCTTCGGTAGCTTTTATAAAAGTAAACCCGATCTTAATATTCTTATCCTGCATTGCACTCACATCATCCCAGTCAATGGCAGCTTGGTGCCGGCTTACATCAATACCGTGAATGGCATAATTAACAGGCATGGGGATGCCAAATGCCGGATACCTTACAAATTTGGGCTGATTAACGTAGGTGGTAATGAGGAATATTGCAATGGCTGCTGCTGAAAGATAAATAACAGATACAATAATGATCTTTACAACAGTTGTCTTTTTTTTTGCCACGGTTATACTGGTTGCCGCAAAGTACTGTAATGTTGATCAATAAAGAAAATAGATTTTTTGCCAGTTATTTACTTTAGCAATTTCTTTACATACCTGAAACCATCGCTGCTTTCTATTTTAAAATAGTATATACCTGTTGCTAAATGCCGGGATTGTATTTCTACGTATTCTGATCCATTAACAATGGTAAGGTTTTTAAAATACAGCAACTGGCCCAGCGTATTGTAAAGATATACCGTTGCTGTGGGAGCAGTAAAATTTCTCAGATAAACAGAAAACTGATTTTGGATAGGATTGGGAAATACCTGGACTACATTTTGCCCGCTGGTTACCTCCGTTATTTTTTTTGCAGTGTTGTTTCTGCTGATGAGCCAATAATCAGGGTCAATAAAAACTGTATCTGCCACAAAGCCGATATTTTTTATAAATACTTCTCCGTTGGTTGTATTATCCAGCACCACTGTTTTTTGATACTGCGAATTCACAAATTTTAATGCCACCGGCATGGCGAAAAAATTAACCGAAGCATGTGATGTGACCTGGTTCATTTTCACTTTTACATAGCTACTCCCTATCTGCGACCACTCTATTTTATACGTCGGGTATCCCTGACCTTTATACCAGTCGTTAAAGAACCGGGTAAGGTCTTGCTTGCTTTCAGCTTCCAGGTGTTTTTTTAAATCGGTTGTTCTGGCAAACCCATACATCAGTTCAGGATCTTTCTGATAACTTCTTAGGGCACGGAAAAATGCGGAGTCGCCCAGTTTCCATCGTAGCATATACAATAGCTGCGACCCTTTATTATAACTTAACCTGCTGTCGAATATTCTGCCCACATTAGTGGTATCGTCTACCAAAACAGACCCCCCTGGCTGCGACGTAATATAATCAACCACTGCCTTACGGTTGCTGATAGCACTGTTGGGATATTTTAACTCGGCATAATAACTGGCCAGGAAAGAGGCAAAGCCTTCGTTCAGCCAGATATCTGCCCAGCTGCCGGTGGTAATTTTATCACCAAACCACTGGTGGCCCAATTCATGAGCAATAAGGCTTTCGTTGATAGCCACAACAAATGTGGAGGTTTGATGTTCCATACCACCGCCCCATCCAAATTGTACATGCCCGTATTTTTCTTTTATAAAAGGATAATCACCAAAAGTATTATGGAACAATTGTAATGCATCCAGCACATTTTGTGTACCGCCCTGAAAAGAAGCCTGGCTTTCGGGATAACAGTATGTTTGCATGGGCAGTGTAATATTACCCAGCTGAACACTGTTATTAAACACAGCATAATTGGTAACAGCAAAACAAATAAGATAAGAGGCTATAGGATAACGATGTTTCCAGTGGGTAACTTTTTTTGTACCGCCGGCTATCAATGTTTCGCTTTGCAGTAAGCCATTTGATGCAGCTTTGTATTGAGCAGGTGCGGTTACAATTACATCAATAGAATCTGCCTTGTCGTCCAAACCATTTTTACAGGGCCACCAGTCCCGGCTGCCATAAGGTTCGCTCAGGCTCCACATAACAGGTACGCCTGCATGCTGATCCTGTATAAAAGAACCAAAGCCGGTATTTGGTGGCACACCTTTGTAATAAATACTTACAGAGTCGAGTGTGCCTGCATTTAGTTGCGACAGAAAAGTTATCTGTACAGCATTATTGGCTTGCTGTTGAGTCAGTACCAGGTTACGTTGTTTCACACTGTCCACCACTAAAGGGCTCATCAGGTCCAGCGTGATGGCTGTTGCAGGGTTTGCCACTACAAAATACACGGTAACTTTTCCTTTGATGAATCTTACAGCCGGGTCAACTTCCCATTCGCAACGGTAATATTTCACATCAAAATCTGATGCCGCAGTTAAGAGGCCATTGGTGGTTGGGTTAATACGTTCGTGAGCAAGCCTTTCTGCCAATGCAATATCGTTTACCTGTTTGCAATTATCGGCAGGTTGCTGTGCGGATGCCTTAAAAACCAGGGTTAGAAAAAGTATTGTAATTAAACGCATATATAAGTGGTTAGCCAGTAATAAATGAAAGTTTTATAAAGTTCTTAAAGTTTTGTGAAGGCGCAATAAAGGTTTTATCAAATCGTTTTAACTATTCCCGTTTTAGTAACGTAACCAGTCCCCAATTATTTTCAACTATGATAAAAAGACAACATTTCGTTCGTAACAGTTGCAGTGCACTTTTTGCTCTTATTAGTTTAGTTGTTTTACCTGCCGGCGCACAGGTAAAAAAAGACAGTACTAAAAAACAATTATTGGCCAAACTCAGTAAAAAAGAAGCTGCCAATATAGTAATCAAGCCAGCCAATGTTGTATATCCCGACCTGTTGTGTGGTAATGAAGAACAGTCGCTTGATTATATTGAAAAATTTTCTACCAACAGAAGGGAATACCTGATACGTACTTATAATAAAGGCAAAAAATTCTTTCCAAAAGCTGCAGCCATTTTAAGCAAACATAATATACCCAATGAATTTAAAGTTTTACTGGCATTAGAAAGTGCTTTTAACGGTAACGCTGTTTCAAGAGCCGGCGCCGTAGGTTACTGGCAAATAATGGATGAGGTAGCCAAAGAGTATGGGTTAAAATATGCACGGCAGATGAGTGCTGCAGAAAAGAAAAGAGAATTGAAATTAGCAAAAGCCCTTGCTAAAAAAGAGCATAAAAAATTCAGGCCGGTTACTGTAAAAGATGAGCGTAAAAATTTTGACAAATCAACTTATACAGCTGCCCGTTATTTAAGAGACCGTTGCCGTAACCTGGATAATGATTACCTGCTGGTGGTAGCCAGCTACAATTGCGGTGTGGGTAATGTTTGGGAAGCCATGAAAAAAACCGGTAAAGACAATCCTGATTTCTGGGACGTAAAAAGTTATCTGCCTGCAGAAACCAGGAGTTATGTGATGAATTTTATAGCACTGAACGTGATATTTAATAACTACGACAAGTTTGCCAACAATACCCTTTGCTTTAAACCCATTGTAGTTAAAGCTGATAAACTGGAGCAGAATATGACGGAAGAGCTGGATGAAGAATCCACTTCTGATAATCATTAATAAAAAATAACTTTTAGTAAAATAATCAGCCGGTACTTTTGTACCGGCTTTTCTTTTTAAATTACAATATGAAAAAAGTACTTATCGGATCGGGGATTTTTGTGGGAGCTGTGTTTGTATTGTGGATAGTGGCAAGAATGACTGGCATGTTACAGTATTATGTAATTCCCACACCGTCGAATGAACCTGGCATTAAAGTGGGTGAACATATTTTTGTGAGTAACCTGAAAACTCCTGTTGCAGGCAAGTTTATTGTTTTTACAAGCCAATACGAAGATTCTTTAAATGCTACTTATATGCAGGATGTTAAACCCGGCACACATTATTTACAAAGGCTTTGTGGCATGCCGGGCGATGTACTTGAAATGAAAAATGCTGTTTTATTTGTTGGCGGAAAAAATTTTGATGAGGAATTAAATTTAAAAAATCAGTACCCTGTAAGTACAAAAGAACTGGATACCATTATTGAAGATGAAGATAAAGCCAGAGAGGATAATTACCGTTCAATGTTTAGTAACCCCGATTCCGTATTAATTGCATTGGATAAAAACCAGGTTAAAAAATACCAATCTAAAATAAAACTTCATCTATATATTGAAAGTGATACCAGCAATAATATTTTTAAATGGCTGGATAAAAATTCAGGCTGGACGGCCGATAATTTCGGGCCACTCACTATTCCGGCAGGCAGTTATTTTGTTTTAGGCGATAACAGGCATAATGCCCTGGATTCAAGATATACCGGGTTTATTAAACAAGCAGATATTAAAGGGGTTGTACTCAACAAATAACTCTCATTCAACGTACCTTTGCACATGCCTCAGTTCAACTGGAACGATAGTACCAATTTATTAAGTAAGCTTACCCCAAGGCGTTTTTTAAACGGCATTAAAGTGCTGAGCAGTTTTTATATCAGCCGTTTACTGAACAAACCGGTGCAATGGGGTTACCCTGTTTCCATCTCGTTTGAGCCTACTACCAGCTGCAACCTGCGCTGCCCTGAGTGCCCCAGCGGATTACGCCAGTTTACCCGGCCTACCGGCATGTTGCAAAAAGATTTTTTCAGGGATACAATTGATGATATTTATAAAGAATTATTGTACCTCATTTTTTATTTCCAGGGCGAGCCGTATTTAAATCCTGATTTTTTGGAGATGGTGAAATATGCTGCTTCAAAAGGAATATACACCGCCACTTCTACCAATGCCCATTATTTAAACGATGCCAATGCCAAACGAACGGTGGAAAGCGGTTTAGATCGTTTAATTATTTCTATTGACGGTACCACGCAGGATGTGTACCAGCAATACCGTGTGGGCGGCCACCTGGATAAAGTGATTGAAGGTGCCAGGAATATTGTAAAATGGAAAAAAGAATTGAACAGTAAAACGCCATTTGTATTCTTTCAATTTTTAGTAGTAAAACCTAATGAGCACCAGGTAGAAGATATCAAACGTTTAGCCAAAGAGGTAGGCGTGGATGAAGTGCGTTTTAAAACAGCACAGGTGTATGATTATGCAACTGATCCCAATAATCTTATTCCCACAACAGATAAGTTTAGCCGCTATAAAAAAAATGCAGACGGTTCCTATACCGCTAAAAATAAATTAGCCAACCGTTGCTGGAAATTGCAGCATGCCAATGTAATTACCTGGGATGGTTTGGTGGTACCTTGTTGCTTTGACAAAGATGCCATGCACCAGTTAGGCAATTTAAAAAATCAATCGTTTAAAGAGATCTGGCACAATGATAATTATAAGCAGTTCCGGAAGGAACTGATGAAAAGCCGTAAGAATATCGATATTTGTGCCAATTGCAGCGAAGGTGCTTCTGTCTGGAAGGATTGATATCTTTTAATTTAAAATTTTTATTTTTCTATGGAGGCATCAGTATTTAATAACCGGTTAAGGCAGATCATACTGTTATTGATCATAATACTGCTGGCAATTTTGTTGCTTACGCAGCTGTATGTTTTTTTACCGGGCTTTTTAGGTGCCCTTACGTTGTATATACTTTTTCGTGAGCCGTATAATAAGCTGACTATTATAAAAAGGTGGAATAAAACCTGGACCACTTTATTATTTGTTTTGGGAAGCCTTATTGTAATTGCCATTCCCATTTACTTTTCTGTAACATTATTAACCAATAAAGTATCGGCTGTGTTAACCAACCCGGTGGAGTTGATGAAGGATGCAAAAATTGTGGGGGTTAAAATTCACGATCTTACCGGTATTGAATTATTGACGGATGAAAACCTGGCTGCTTTTCAAAAAAAGGCAACAGCCATTGTTCCTACTATATTAAATAGCTCAGCCAATATCATTAGCAATTTTGCCATCATGTTTTTTGTGCTGTATTTTTTATTAAAAAACGGCCGCCTGGTAGAAAAGTTTCTCCATAATTTTATTCCGCTTAAAGAAGAAAATATTAACCTGCTGAGCAGTGAAACCAGGAACATGATCAAGGCCAATGCAATCGGTATTCCTGTACTGGCTATTATTCAGGGTATCATTGCAGCTATCGGCTATAGTATTTTTGGTGTAAAAGACTGGGGATTGTGGGGCTTTTTAACGGGTGTTTTTTCTATGGTGCCCATTGTAGGAACAGCAGTAATATGGTTGCCCCTGACCCTGTATTTGTTTTCTATTGATAAAACCGGATCTGCCATCGGGTTATTGATTTTTGCCGTAGTGATCATTACCAATGCAGATTATGTGGCCAGGCTAACCATTCTTAAAAGATTAATAGATGTACATCCTTTAATTACTATTTTTGGGGTAATTATTGGTATTGGTTTATTTGGTTTCTGGGGCGTAATTTTCGGGCCCTTATTAATCAGCTATTTTATTATCTTGGTAAAAATTTACATCAACGAATTTACTGCAAAGGCAGTAGCTATAGAAGAGACGCAAAAAGATTAATATTCTATTTATGGGCATACAGGAAGATATCAACCAATCGAAATTCCGGAATGAACATCAGAAAGCCGGCATCAACATCATTTACACTTTTAACTGGATGACAGAACAGATGAAGAACATGTTTGAAAAACATGGCCTTACATCGCAACAGTTTAATATACTGCGTATTTTACGTGGCGCAGGGCAACCGCTTTCTACTTTACAGATACGCCAGCGCATGCTGGATAAAATGAGCGATACCAGCCGTATTGTAGATCGTTTGATACTGAAAGGGCTGGTAAAAAAAGTGACTTCTAAAGTAGATAAGCGTTTGGTGGATGTTTCTATTACAGATAAAGGCAAAAAACTATTGGCCAGGTTAGACAGTCACCAGGATGAAATGGACGGCGTACTCAGTAATCTTTCAGAAACTGAAGCCAAAGCGCTGAACAAGCTGTTAGACAAGATCCGTGAACCGAATTAAATACCATTGATGAAATTTTGCGTAGCGTGTTTGCTTATTGCCCGGTGCCTGTTGCCTGTTGCTGCAGTGGCACAATCCAAACCTGAATTCCGTGGCGTATGGGTGGCCACGGTTGATAATATCGACTGGCCTTCCAATAAAAATTTAAGTTCCGATTCTCAAAAAGTAGAATTTATAAGATTGCTGGACATGCACAAAGCCAATGGCATGAACGCCATGGTGGTACAGGTACGTCCTTCAACGGATGCCTTTTATCCCTCGCCTTATGAGCCCTGGAGCGAATGGCTTACCGGCAAACAAGGCCAGCCACCTTTTCCCTATTACGATCCATTGGCTTTTATGATTGCAGAAACGCATAAACGGGGTATGGAGTTTCATGCATGGATGAACCCGTACAGGGCAGTATTTAATGTTAATAAATCGTCTATTTCCGCAACGCATATCACCAGGTTGCATCCCGATTGGTTTTTAACCTACGGCGATAAATCTTATTTTGATCCGGGTAATAAGGAAGTGCAGCAATATGTAACTGCCGTGGTAACCGATGTGGTAAGCCGCTATGAAGTGGATGCCATTCATTTTGATGATTATTTTTATCCCTACCGTATTGCAGGCAAAGAATTTCCGGATGATGTAAAATACCAGCAATATGGTAATGGCATGAATAAAGAAGACTGGAGAAGAAGCAATACCGATTCTATCATTCTAATGCTGAGCAAGGCCATAAAAAAAATTAATCCAAAATGCCAGTTTGGTATCAGCCCTTTTGGTGTGTGGCGTAATATTGATAAAGACCCCGAAGGAAGCGATACCCGGGCAGGGCAAACCAATTACGACGACCTGTATGCAGACATTTTATTGTGGTTAAAAAACGGCTGGATAGATTATGTAACACCGCAACTGTATTGGGAATTTGGCCACAAAGCGGCATCCTATGAAGTATTATTAGATTGGTGGAGCAAACATACTTACGGAAAAAATTGTTATATAGGCCTGGGTATTTACCGTGCCGGCAGTAATGCCGCCTGGAAAGATAAAACACAATTACCCCGGCAGATTGAAGCTTTACGCAGCACACCCAATGTGCAAGGCATGATTTTCTTCAGCAGTAAAACTTTTGATAAAAACCCTAATGGCTGGAGTGATAGTTTAAGATTAAATTATTTTGCGGAGCCGGCTAAAACGCCGATCGTCAAATAAATGTATAACAGCTAAATATTTTAAAAGGCAATTATCGCATTAACCACTTTCTCTTTGCCATCCTGGTCAAATAATTTCATATCGGTAACAATCATTTTATGGTCTTCAATTTTTAATGTGCCGGTAGATTTTTCATTTGCAATAAATTCCTTTTCCTGGCCGGCGATAGTAAGTGATAAACCAAATTCGCCCACATTTGTTTTGTACGATCCGCCTTTAACTTTAAGTACCGTTCCTGACCTGGCATCTTTTTCATTGGCAAATGTTGCCTGTAGTAAAACCAGTGGCTCATCCTGCTGACATAGTATTGAAAAATTATCAGTTTCTTTATTACTGCCAAAATATTGTGTAGATACTTTTCCTTTATACTCCTTTCCATCAACTGTAAATACCGTGGCAGCTGGGTTATCTGTTGCTTCTACAACAGTGTTATTATTTTCTGCCGTTTTTTTGCTGTTGCATGATGAGGCTGCTAAAGCTGCTATTGCAAATACGCTGAGTATGATCTGTTTCATTTTTTTATTTTTATTTGATTATAATTTTCCATGATGCCGCACTATCTTTAGTTGCATTCATTTCAAATTCTTGTTTTTCAGTTTCGTTACTTAAGCCGATGGTAGCACTGGCAGGTGATGTGCTGCCTTCGTTTATAGCCACCACCCCTAAAAGATGCTGGCCTTTAGTTAATTTTCCAAAATTCAATGTCACTGGTTCATATAGTAAACCAAGCGTATCCCTGATCAATCTATCATCTAAATATACTTTTACGCTATCGCCATCTTCGGTATTATTATCCCAGATGCTTAATTTAATATCGCCGTAACTAAGTGTGGTAGTACCCTGTAAATTATAAGCAATCACCGGTTCTTTTTTTCTACAACATAAAAAATACATAACCGCTGCAATAAGCAGTAACAATAGTATAATAATACCAATGCGTTTTTTTGCTTTCATTTTATAAACTAATGTATTGATAAATTGTGACAGATACCGGCATAACTTTATTGCAGGCTTTATCATAACTGGTAACTGTTTCTTTTAAAGGCAAGCCATTCTTTAACTGCGTGGGTATTTTTGCTCCGCCGGCTTTATACTGACTTGCAAATGTTTTTTGGTACTCAATTTTTTTGTTCATTACATAAATACCTACATAATTATCCTGAAGGCTGTTGTTTTTACTAACGGGCTTTTCGTCAATAAAGCCGCCTGATAATGTTTGGGGATTTTTATAACTGTCATACTTTTCATACAAGTTGGTAAATGCCACCGAAGGCGACCCTAGTCCCTGTATTTTTATAATATTGCTATCGCTGTTAAATATGTATAGTATTGTTTGCGATAAATTCTGAGGTTCTGTTACTTTTACCGTATCGCCATTATAGCTATATACCCTGGTTTTAACTGATTTATTGTCTTTCGTTTTTATAATTTTAAACGAACTGACTCTATTTTTCTCATCATACAAAATGGTTGTTTTTTGTGGTGATATATTCAGGTTAAAAGTATTTATATAACTGGTTACCAAACCTTTTTCGTTGAATGTAAAATTATCTGTAGTGGCATGTAGTTTACCGTTTTGCGATAGTACAATTTTTTTAATGGTGCCATCTGCATTGTAACTGTACTCTATTAGTTCGCTAAAATCATTTCCTTTATACATCGTTTTTGATAACCTTACTTTATTACCAGTTTGTGCTGTGGCATCTACAGTAAGCAAAAGAATAATGGCCGCCAATAATTGCATTTTCCTATTCATTGCTCATTTTTATTTTCATATTAAAATCTACTTTAGTATCGTTGGGTGTTTCTGTACGGTGATAATCACCGGCCAAAGTACTTACCCCATTAGTGGTTTTAATATCAATAGTTACCGTGGGGGAATTATCCTGCATACGCATACTTCTTGTTAAAATAAAACGAGCCGTTGTAATCGGGTATTGAAATACTGCACCACTAACAGCATGCGGCTCCTGCTTTTCTCTTACTACCACGATGGTTCTGTTGGCAAATGCGTCTGTAAAATCGCTCAGGGCCGGCATTAGTTTTATAACCATTTTTCCTTGTACAATTTGCGCCTGCAACGGAAAATAAAATGAGCCAGGTACAGCAGTCCTGGCAGCAGCGCCAAAGCCGGGATCATTTTCACTGGTGCTAACGGGCAATACAGGAGCAGCTATTCGTTGATTTTTTATTTCATCCCAATCCGACTTATCTTCTACTGCCCATACATCATCGGTAAAATCCATTTTGGTTACATTACCTTCCAGGTAGCCACTCAGTTTGGGTAATGTGCCGTTAAGCTTTTCTTTTTTGCAATACACTGATATTTTTCCTTCGTAAGTAAGTTTGTACCGCAGGTACATTTTACCATTGTTTTTAAACTCCAATGTATAATCGCCATTTACCGGGCCTTTGTATTCGGTACAATATTTTTTAAATAATTCGTTGCTGATAAATTGCACCAGGTCGCCCGCCATACCGGCACCAAATGATTTTGTTTTTAAAGACGATAAATCATCCAATGCACTAAGCCCGGTTTTACCAGCCTGTGTAAATAAAAAATTATCGCCTGCTGTAAATTTTTTCGGGCCTATTTTTTCTTCAATTTTTGGCCATACTTTATCAATAAAAATGGATTTGCCAATGGCGATAATACCACCGCTTGCAAAATTCATTGTGGTAGAAAATAAAGCGCAACCTTCTGCTATTTTATAATACCGGTTACAAATATCACTCTCGGTGGATTTACTCTTACCCAGGTCCTTTTCTACCTGTTTTAATACATCCGAACTTTCTTTAAGCTTGCCGGCCAGTTGTCCCAGCTGTGGCGCCGCTATTGATTTTATTTCAGGATATTTTTTTGACAGCTCCTGCAAATCTTTTAGTGCTTTTTTCATTTTACCAAAGGCATCATCAAATTCTTTTGCTTTTACTTTTAGTTTTTGCAATTCCTGTTTCGTTTTCGCAATATCTTCTGGTTTGGCATCGGCAGCAACAGCTGCATTAACAGCCCACTCTAATGATACCATTGCTTTATCTTTTACGTTGTCAAAACCTTCCAGCACTTCGTCTGCGTCAAACTCTGCCTGCACGGTAAATGTAGTATTAGCTGTTTGTTTTTTATCAGATGCATAAGCGATCACTTTATATTCGCCCATATCTTTAGGCATATACTTTAAAAAATATTCGCCGGTTTGTTTATCTGCCCTGCAGGTAAAATTATCGGTGCCACCGTTGGGTTTTATTATTTCTATAATTACCTGGCCGGGGTCGTTATCTAAACTATTACTTACGCCAACAATTTCCACACTGCCATCGCTAAAAGCCACAGCTGTATTTATTTTTACAGAAATGGGTAGTCCTTCTATTTTGCCCTGACAAAAAGAATTTTTTGAAAACAAAAAAACAAAAGCAGCCAGCGAGAAAATAACTCTGTTCATATGATTTATTTGCAAGCGTTAACTTTTACTGTTGGCTTTTTACCATCAGCACTAAAACCGTTTTTACGTATCAGTGCTATTGCCGCTTCATACACTTCTTTATTACCTCCGGCAGAAAGGTATAGTTTGCCGCTATCACTATCTATACTGGCGCTATTTACTCCCTCCGTATCTCTTAATAAATTTTCAATCTGCAACTTCCCTGCTGCACAGGTAATATTTGTTGCTATTATAAATTCATCAGTGCTTACGGCCATTTCATTTTTTGTTACTTCCGTATCCGCTTGTGTTGTTGCACTATTTTTTTTATTCTTCTTTTTTTCTGCTTTCTTCTTAACAGCAGTTTCGGGTGCATTAACAGCCTTGTCAATACCTTCGCTTGTTTTTTGATCTATTTTAGTGTTTACTTTTTGCTTTGCTTCTTCTTTTTTTTGTTTTATCCAACCGCCTAATTGTGCAGTGGCATATGTACTCAAACTACAGCAGATGCATATTATCATTACAGATTTTATCGCTTTCATTTTTCAAAAATTTCAGGGTTGACCAATTTAAATCCGGGATAAAATATTTTTATTTAATCCCGCTGTTATCAATTACATATTTTTCATTCAGACCACTCCACTTAAAAATTTCTACGGTAAAATCTTTACAGATATCATCAAAGAATGGAATGGGTATACAAAAGCCGGCTTTAAAATTTACGGTGCCTGACAAACCTTCTACCGTTACGGAAGATTGGAGATCCGCTTTACCCGGGTTATCTATTTCAAACGCTATTGGCATTGCAACTTTTAGCAATGTCACATTCACTTGTACAATAGCGTAAGCAATAAAAGCATCTACTCCGCCCGATCCTGCAACTTTTACTTCGGCATAGGGCTCAATCTTTCCAGTCATGTCGCAGCTGTTTTGTACATAAGTTCCATTAGCAGTAATACCTGCTTTCCCTTCCAGGCGTATAGATGCCCTGCACGGCACCGGCCCAATAAAAAAACGTTGATTAAAAACTTCCTGCGTAATAGCTGTTTCACCAATACCTACCGATTCGCCTAAAACTTTTAACTCCAGTTTGGTATTGGGATGATTGAATAAATTCTGATTGCCAGGAATACGTATTGGTGGCGGCATATTATCCTTATCGGGCCTGTTATAATTTTGCGCTGCCGAAAAACTAAAGCCTACAATTTCAAGGTCTTTGGTTAAAGAAGCATTACTGTTTATTAAATGCTCAAAATTATAATACCTGGCGCCAATGCTCAGGCTGGCATCAAAAGATGATTTTTTATTCTGTCCGTAAAATCCAAAAGGCTCTGACGATGTTTTAGCTACAAATCCATTTGACTTTGCATAAAAGCCAAAACAATGTTTTACCGGATCTGTTACATCCAAATTGAAGCTGCTTATTTTATCTTCCTTAAATACCGAAATATTCAATGGTGGTGTTAAGGAATTATCCAGTATTACTTCATTTTGTACTGACATGATGATTGCTTTACCATCGGTGCCGGTGAACTTAAAATTGAGGTAATAGTAATTATGATCTCTTGTGGCGTTAGGAATTTTATTACCACTGTTTTTAAATTGAAGCTGGTAGTTATAAAGCTGCATACCACTTGTTACAGGAGGCGTATTTTCCGATTTATTTTGAATTTCATTGAGCCAGCTTAAACTAATACCCGGCTTTTTTATGTCCACAGGAATAGTAAAAAGCGGCGGGCCTGTTTTACCGGCATTATTATAAATCTCCACTGTGCAACTACCCAATTTACTAAACACATCGCCCTGCGCAGCTAATACCAATGGAAAAGAAAAAGTGGATGCATCATTTGGCAGTCGATTCAATCTCTGCACATCTTCGATCATTCCGGGGAATTCGGCACTTTTTTGTAACGTACCCAGGTAAGGATATATATTACCGCCAAATGCAAGCCTGTTATTAAGTCCCCCAAATTTTCCAGGTATCTGCATAGTAGTTCTGCCTTTTGAAGAAATAAAATTGGCAGGTAAACCGGGAATACCATTCATCAATACACCCTGTGGAACTGTTACCTTCAGCATATCAAATGTATTGCGTTCCCTGAAGGAGTGCCCTCTTTCACAAAGTGATCTTTCCACATCATTAACCTGTTGTAATATCTGTGAGCCCATCGCCCGGTGATGTACACCCGAAGGGTCCGTCCAGGTATAAATGCTATCAGCTTTGTACCCTCTTCTTGCGGCATCCGGCCCTGCTGTAAAAGGTACAAAAGGTATCGGTGCCTTTCTATATCCGGCTACATCAAGTAAATTACTGTTACTATTAGTTTGTGGTAAGTTTCTTACAATTCTTTTTTGAGCAAAATCTGAAGTCGCAATAAAAAGTGTAAACAATACAAAAATGTTTTTCATAAGTGGTTTATTTTTTTACTAATATGGCAAACCTGCCATCAGTTACTACAACGCCTTTATCTTTATTAGCCTCATAGTTGTTACTTACGTTCATTGGCGATGCAAATATTCCTTCAACTATTTTTCCATCGGCTACATCTTTAATTGATGTTATAGTGATGCAATTAGCTACAGCACCCTGGTGAAAATTATCGTAATCGTTTTCCATACTATCGTTTTTATCATCATCCAGTAAGCTAATACCATAACCACCGGCGCCTTCTTTTACACTACTATAAGCGCCTGCATTGGTCTTTGTAAACGGTGCAAGCGTCAATAAAAAATTCATTTTACCTTTTTCATCTTTTGTAAAAATTTGTAGCTTATCACCATAGGTATCATAGGTGGCCAATATTTCCCCGGGCACACTTTGCCATTGTACACCGTTTATTTTCGCTGTTACATAAGGATAGTTGACAGCAGCACTGCTATTTTCTGTTTTTGTCAGTTCTTTTGATGCAGGAGTGTTATTATTACAGGCTGTAAACAAAAGAGTACCTGTTAATAAAAGGAGTGTTATCTTTTTCATTATCTGAATGCTTTTTTTTAAAGCATAAAGATAGCAGTGGGTTTCAGGCTTTTTTGGGATAACCGTTGAAGGGATATTTATAATCGGTGAAAGTACGCAACAGCAGGTTTGTTAGTTATCAACTAATTGTATTTCTGCAAAAGTCCCTATTGTTGCTGACTTAAATAAAATGGTGGCATTGATCTTTTTAGCCAGTTCGTCAACCAACCTCAGCCCCAGGCCATTTAAATTCAATACAGCTTCTTCGCTGTTTAAAATATTTTCGTACTGTTCTTGTGAAAAAGTAGTGCCCTGGTTTTTAATATACAGCGACACCCCATTGGCTAAAGCTTTTGTACCAATTTCTATCTCGCTGTTTTCCGGCGAGGCCTTTACAGCATTCTGTAATAGATTGCGAACGATCGTTTGCAAATAATATGGGTCAGTATTTACAATTACGTCATCTGTGATCAAATTTTTAAAATGGATATTTTTTGCATCGCTGTTCAATTGCAATAGATTTTTACAGGAATCAATTACCGGCAATAACGGTACTGCCTGAATGTTTACTTTAAATTCGCTCATTTGTGTTTTACTCCATAGCAGCAGATCTTCCATCGTTTCCAATAATGAACCTGTAGCAGTTTGTATCTTAGTACTCAGTTCATTTTTTTGCTGATCGCTTAATGACGTAGGATTAAGTTGTTGCAGTTTTAAAAACTGGTATACCTGGTTGATAGGATTACGCAGATCGTGGCTGATGATGCCAAATAATTTTGCCTTGGTTTGATTGGCTTCTTCCAGCTCACTATTAAGCCTGGCAAGGGTATCATTTTTTTTCTGAAGAATAGTGGATGTTTTCTTTTTATTGCGGTTGATAGCCAGTAATAAAATAGCTATAAGAAAAAGTAATGTAACTCCTGTAATCAGCCACAATATTCTATTGCGTTCAACTTTTAATTGCAGGTTTTTATTCTCTATCTGTTGCTGTTTTTCTTTGTTTTGAAATTTTGCTTCAGCATCTGCAATATTTTTAGTGGAGCTTTCTGCAACTATGCTATCGTGTAAAATAGTATAGGCATCATACTTTAAATATGCCTTTTGCCAATTGCCCAGGCCTGCATAAGATTTAGCTTGCAGTAATCGTATTGTAGCAACGCTTTCCCTGCCAAACGCATAAGAATTATCTTCTGCAATGTTCAAATGCATAATTGCTTTTTCAAATTGGCCCATTTTACAAAACACATTGCCCAATGTTACATGCGAGCCCATAACAGCGATAGGCTCATTCGATTTTTGGCTAACTGCAAATTCCTTATCTGCAAAAAACAAAGCCTGCTGCATATTGTTTTGCGCTATATAATAATTAGCTAAACTGCCGTTTGCACTGGTAAGAATTTCAGGTAATGAATCATTGGGTTTCATCACCCTGTATAATTTTTTATAATTTTCCAACGCACTATCAGGCTGGTTCAAATCAATAAAAGCAGTAACTAAGTTACTATAACATAAAGCTTCTCCACGGTAATAATCCCGGTACCATAATTTTGATTCGTTTAAATATTGTACTGCTTTTGCTGGTTGCCTGATAAGAATATAGGTTTCTGCAACTTGTGAATTACTTACCGCAATATCATTCATTGTTTGATCATCCAGGGGTAGTGTTTTATTTTTTTCTACTTCAATATATTTCAATTTAAATTCGATAGCTTTTTCATACAAGCCCTGATCGAAATAGTATTCGCCAAGCATTGCTACAAGTACAGATTTGGCTTTTTCATTTTTAGTGGTGTCCACTATGTCAACCGCCTTTTTCATCATCGGTACTCTTTCTTCTCCTCTTCCGGCATAATAATAAATATAGTGTAACCGTCGCATAGCATCTGCTTCGCCTTTCAGGTTACCATCTTTTTCGTAAAAATTTACTGCCAGTAAAGTATTGGCGGCTGCACTATCATACTGTTTTAGTTCCTGAAAAGCATATCCCCTGAAATAATTAAAATAAGCACGGTAGCTAAAATTGTTTTCACTTAGTGCTATGCCTTTTGCTGTGGCATTAAGCAATGCATCAAAATCCCTTGTGTACAATATAGCTTTACAATACCCTTTAAGTGTATCCAGTTTTTCTTTTTGCGTTTTAAATTGATCCAGCTTAGGGAGCGGCGGAGTTTGGCAAAATGCCGGCTGGCTGTACAAGACGATCAGCAAACAGCAAATAAATTTAAGCATAATGCTTTTTAGATTTTTAGTTTTCCAACTACCGAACGATAAGTTTTTCCAACAGGTATTGTAGCATTGCCGCAAATAATAGTATGAGAATTGACAGCATTTATTTTTCTTAAAGAAACAGCATAACTGCGGTGTACTCTTAAAAAATTATCACCCTTTAATTTATCAATAAAATCAGTTAACGTAGTCAGCGTCAGATAATTTTTTTTCTCTGTTACTACTTTGGTGTAATCCTGCATGGCTTCCAGGTAAATAATATCAAGAGGCGATAATTTTATTTGTGTATGCCCTTCTTTTATGGTTAGTGATTCATTTTCAAAAAGCACTTCATAAGAAATGGCCTTTTGTTTCATGCCCCAATATTCTTCAATACGCTTTGCAGTGGCGGCAAACCTTTCTGCCGTTAATGGTTTTAATACATAATCAAGTGCAGAAAGTTCAAACCCTTCCAAAGCAAATTCGGGGTGAGAAGTGATGAAAACTGCAAGGGGTATTTTTTCTTTAACCTGCCTTAAAATTTCCACCCCGTTTTTTTCAGGCATCTCAATATCCAGGAAAACCAGGTCTGGCTTTAGGGTATCCACAGCCAGTAAGCCTTCGGCAGGAGTAGTAAAGCTGCCGCAGTGTTGAAGAAAAGGAAAAGCGGCAGCATATTCCTTTAACAATAATAAATCCACCAGGTCGTCGTCGATAGCAATGAAACGGATATTTTTTTGCATGTATTGGATCACTTAGTAGTTTCAAAAATACGTGATTTTAAGCCAAGTAGATTTGAATTAGCCTGCATTTTAACTATCAAAATCATTCTCTAAATACTTTACCTTTGCAGAGTAATAATAAGGTCCGTTTCGTGACAATTATTAATTATTCATTTACTCATTATCAATTATATTTTATGCCAGGTTTTGAATTATGGAGCGACGCAGAACGCAAACATGTTAACGACGTACTGGAAACAGGAATATTAATGCGCTACGGCTTTGATGGCCCACGCAAAGGCATCTGGAAAGCCAAAGAACTGGAGCAGGAAATCTGTAATAGTTTTGGCAGCAAACATGCACAGCTGGTAAGCAGTGGTACTGCTGCATTAACTACTGCATTAAGTGCATTAGGCGTTGGCTATGGCGATGAAGTGATAATGCCGTCGTTTACATTTGTGGCAAGTTTTGAAGCAGTAATAAGTGTGGGTGCCGTACCTGTTTTAGTGGATGTGGATGATACGCTAACGTTAGACCCTGCTGCAGTGAAAGCTGCTATTACACCAAAAACAAAATGTGTAATGCCCGTACACATGTGCGGCAGCATGGCAGATATGGATGCATTGCAGGCCATATGTAAAGAACATACATTATTATTGTTAGAAGATGCCTGCCAGGCAATTGGCGGCACTTATAAAGGGAAAAAATTAGGCACCATTGGTGATGCCGGTACCTTTAGTTTTGATTTTGTAAAAACCATTACCTGTGCCGAAGGTGGTGTGGTAATGACCAACAATGAAGACACTTACATTAAGTGCGATGGTTACAGCGATCACGGGCACGACCATAAAGGCAACGACCGTGGTGCAGAACCGCATCCCTTTATTGGTTATAATTTCAGGATAAGTGAATTGCATGCCGCAGTAGGTTTAGCCCAGATAAAAAGATTGCCTGAATTTTTAGCGATCCAGAAAAAAAACCATGCCGCATTAAAAAATATACTGGCTGCTGTTCCTGAAATCAGTTTCAGAAGAATACCGGATGCAGAAGGTGATAGCTGCACCTTCTTAAACTGGCTTTTACCTACAACCGAAATTATGCAGGCTGTTGTGGCAGAAATGAAGGCACAGGGAATCTTTGGTGGCAACTTTTATTGGTTCCGTCATAACTGGCACTACATTAATGTGTGGGATCACCTTAAGCATTCCATTACATTAAATGCATTGAGCCCGGAACTGAAAGAAAAAGTGATCTTCCATGCCAACAAAGATTTTAGTGCCAGCGATGCTATCATCAGCCGTAACGTTTCCACTGCTATCAGCTTAACCTGGACGGAAGAACAGGTAAAAGAAAAAGGAGAAAAAATGGTGGCAGTGATTAAGAGGGTGTTGAGAGAACAGGCGGTGCATGCGTAAACGAATTAAGCCCAAAAATGAAACTGCGGTGGTTATAAAACTATCGCAGTTTTTTATTTACCTAATACCCGCATTCGGTTTTCCCTCCATCCAATCGCATTGCTGCACACTCCCAAGCCTGAACTTAAAAGGTATGCCGGTTACTTTTTCCAGCTGCAATTCTTTTTTACAAAAGAAACCGAAATTTTGTGTATAAAAATTACCCGTTATTACCGGCTGAACGGCAGAACTTATGTTTTTAAAGGGTGTTGAGGCATTTTTGGGGGGATAACCGATAAAATATTTATTCCCTGATTTTACCAGCGAGATGTTGCAAATACGAGGCGTATCTGGTTGATTAGCATTATAAAAATGACCCCGGAACGGTGGAATATGCAGGGCTGTTTGTTGTGCAAAGACGCCTCCCCCCACAAAAATCATGCAAAAAAATAAAAATTTAGCTTTTTCCTTCATTTTAAAACTAAGTTTGTAATTAAATTTACACTTTAAAATTTATAAATACGGCAATAAGAGCGTTAAAGTTTTCGGGAAGCTGGGTACTGATGCCGGTATAAAAATTATTAAACCTTAACCAGGGAAATCGAACTATGGCTTTAAGTCAGGGATTATACCAAAAACAATTACAAAAATTATCGCCTCAGCAAATTCAGTTGATGAAGCTGCTGCAGGTACCTACCGCCATTCTGGAAGAACGTATTAAAGAAGAAATGGAAGAAAATCCGGCGCTGGAGCAGGCCGAGGAAGACCATAAAGACGAATACGACGAAACCAATGACGAGTTTAAGGATTCTGAGGATGATTTTGAAGCAGATGGCAGCGAAGATGACTATGATAATTTAGACATCAGCGAATATGTAAATGAAGGCGATGACGAAGTGGGTGATTATAAATTGCGTGACGAAAATTATCCCGAGATTGATGATGGTAAAGTGATACCACATAAAGTAGAGGTTGGTTTTAACGAGCTGATGCTGGAACAACTGGGCCAGCTTAACCTTGATGAACACAAGCAAAAAATTGCCGAACAGATCATTGGAAATTTGGATGATGACGGTTATTTACGCAGGGATATTTCCTCTATTGTAGATGACCTGGCTTTCAGGCAAAATATAATTACCACCGAAGAAGAAATAGGGCAATTGGTTTTACAAATACAACAATTTGACCCGCCGGGCATTTGTGCCCGTAACCTGCAGGAGTGTTTGCTATTGCAATTAGAAAGAAAAT
The DNA here is from genome assembly GCF_054783275.1 of Ferruginibacter profundus. NCBI lineage: Bacteria > Pseudomonadati > Bacteroidota > Chitinophagia > Chitinophagales > Chitinophagaceae > Ferruginibacter > Ferruginibacter profundus. The sequence goes on from NZ_BAAGQW010000002.1 coordinate 2,086,190, forward strand.
TAGATGAAGGCAAACATGTGGAGCTATCCATGAAAGTGCTGGACAAATATTTTGATGAGTTTACCAAAAAACATTACGAAAAAATTCAGCGGGGCTTAAGTATTAATGATGAGCAGTTGAAGGAAGTAATTAAGCAGATCGTAAAATTAAATCCTAAACCGGCGGGTAATATCGGCGAAACCAATAAGGGAGAGAGTTATGTGATTCCTGACTTTTTTATTTTTAATAATGCCGGTAAATTAGAACTTACATTGAACAGTAAAAATGCGCCCGATCTGCGTATCAGCGAAGGGTATCGTGATATGCTGAAAGATTATGAACGCGGCAGTAAAAAAGATAAACGGCAGAAAGAAGCGGTATTCTTTATCAAACAAAAAATTGATGCGGCCAAATGGTTTATTGATGCTATTAAACAAAGGCAGAATACTTTGCTGAATACCATGGAAGCCATAATGAATTACCAGCGTGAGTTTTTTATTACCGGCGATGAAACGGAATTACGGCCGATGATATTAAAATATATTGCCGAAGCCACTAACCTGGATATTTCCACCGTAAGCCGTGTGGCCAACAGTAAATTTGTACAAACAGAATTTGGTACGTACCGCCTTAAATTTTTCTTCAGCGAAAGTTTACAAACAGAAAGTGGCGAAGAAGTAAGCACCCGTGAAGTAAAAAAGATATTGAGCGACCTTATTGAAGAAGAAAGTAAAAAACATCCTTTAAGCGACGAACGCCTTACTGAATTGTTACAGGAAAAAGGATACAATATTGCACGCCGTACTGTTGCCAAATACAGGGAGCAACTGAATATTCCGGTTGCCCGTTTAAGAAAGGAATTATAAAAACAATTGTCAATGGTGAATAGTGAATTGCCGATAGCAGGTGCGCCGCTGCAGGAAGAGAAAAATACTCAGCCATTACTGATCAACATTGTTGCGCATTTTTTTTCTTATGTTTTTCATCCTTTGTTTGTGCCTTTGTATGCTATTGCTTTCCTGGCTTTTTTTCATCCCTCTTATTTTGCCGGTTTTACATTGTATGAAAAATACAGGCTGTTGCTTACCACGGGGCTGAATACTATTTTTTTTCCTGCATTTGCTTTATTGCTGATGAAGGGCCTGGGTTTTATTAAATCTGTTTTTTTACGTACCCAGCAAGACAGGATAGGGCCGTATCTCTCCAGTATGATTTTTTATTTCTGGACGGCCTGGGTATTTTTTAAAACAGAGCCGCAACTGGCCCTGATATTACCTTCATTTATGACCGGCGTTTTTTTAACTACGGTAGTTGGCTTATTGTCTAATATTTATTTCAAGATCAGCATGCATGCCATGGGCATGGGAGGTTTACTGGGCTTATTCCTGATAATAATGTTGTATAATACCATGTGGATGTGGTGGCCAATGGCGGCGGCATTATTAATTGCCGGCCTTGTTTGTACTTCCCGTTTAATTGTAAGCGATCATTCTTCCAAAGAAATTTACTGGGGTTTATTTTTTGGCGTGCTATGCCAGTTAGCTGCAGGGATATTTATTCTCTAAGTAGTTTAGTTAACCAATTCGTTCGGCATTGGTTGGTTCGAAAAAATATTTTCAAAATACGAAATACAACATACTATAAAAAAGAATCCCCGCCATACGGCAGGGTATCTTTCTCCTGTTGTGCCTAACAATAAAAACTTTAAACTGTAGAATGAAAAAAGCTTAACTGTTTAGTATTTTTGAAGCAGCGCTATACTTTTTTGTAGGGTGATACAAAAACATACAACTGCCGTTTTTTATTGTGTCGATAATTTTTTTACTTAATTTTTCGGGTATTGCGGGGCAGCCATAACTTCGTCCCAGGTAACCATTGTTGTGTAAAAAATTTTCATCTGCGTAATCTGCACCATGCACCACGATAGCTCTTTCCAATGCTTTATCATTAATACCTTTTTCGCAGCCCTGCAATTTTAATGAATACCCGTTGTTACCGGTGTATGTATTCATGGTAATAAAAAAACCTAAACTTGTTTTATGAGATGCTTCTGCGTTAGAAAAATTGCTGGCATACTCCAGTCCCGAATTTCTTCCGTGCGCTACCAATGTGTTGAATAAGATTTTCCCTTCATTCATATCCAGTACAAACAATCTTTTTTGAGAAGATGGTTTACTGTAATCAACAATGGTGAGTACGTTGGTATTATTTAATAATTTTTTTTCCTGCAGGTAGGTATATCCTTTTATAGCTTCGCTGAAAGCCTCCTGCGATATACCTGCAGCATTTAAATTCCACGCTGTGTAATAATCAGCAGCGGGTGTTATTACCGGCTTTGCGGTATTAACAGGCTTATCTGCGATTGTTTTTCCAATAAGTGGAGAAGATGTGTTTGCCATGAGCAATAAGACCGGCAACACTGCCATTGCATTACGGATTAATCTCATTCTTGTTGGGTTGTTTTCAGTTGGATACTTTGATTTACTAAAGCACTTATATAAATCGTTTAATCAAAGCTTTTTATTGTGCAGATAAATCAAACAAAATAGATTTAATTTTTTGGCATATTTCGTATTCGTAATTGTACTTAGGGTGTTTACTGCATTGTTTTACAGACAATTACTACTTATTAATGACTATGGCCATAAGTAGTACCTGATTATTATAGGATTAGCAAAAAGTGCCTGTTTACGGGCTGTTTCAGTTTCGTTATTTTATTAAAATCTTGCACAGGGAATAAAAAAAAAGTATCTTTTGCGGGAGGCAACCTTACTACAGGCTTTTACGATATACTATTTAAGCTTTTAAAAAATCATTTTTGTTAACTGCCGACGAACTAAATCTTCAGATAAGGGGCTGCGCCCTTAACCAGAGAGAGAGCCAAAAAAAACTTTATAACTCTTTCTACGGATATGCTATGTCTATATGCGACCGCTACACCAGCAGGGATGAAGATGCCTCCGAAATATTAAATGACGGCTTCCTGAAAATTTTTAAGGAGATACACCAGTTTAAACCTGCCTATACCGATGTGGTAAGTTCGTTTAAAGGCTGGTTGAGGAAAATTATGGTATATACCGCCATTGATCATTTCAGAAAAAATAATAAACACCAGAATGTAATAGAGCTTGAAACTGCCGTGGTACATTTGCCGGTACAGGAAGAAAGTGCTTTTGAAAAAATTTCCTATGATGAAATCATACGTTTTATCCAGGATCTTTCGCCGGGGTACCGCACTGTGCTGAACCTTTTTATAGTAGAAGGGTTTAGCCACGAGGAAATTGCAGGGCAACTGGGCATTTCTATCGGTACGTCAAAATCAAATCTTGCCAAAGCAAGAAAGCAATTACAGAAAATATTGTTCAATCAAAATAAAATTTCAATAGCACAAAATGCCTGATGAAGAAATAGATAAAGTGGTGAGAGATGCTGCCAATCAACATCATCCTCCTTATGACGATGAGGCATGGGGAAAGATGGAGGTATTGCTGGATAAACACCTGCCGCAAAAAAAGGACAGGAAGAAGCCTGTTATTTTCTGGCTGGCGTTCTTATTGCTGGGCAGTGCTGTATTTTTTGCCATTCAAAATGCTGACAAAAATAATAGTGCGGCCACAACTACTAATACCAGTGAAGAAAAAGGACCTGTTGATAAAACAACGGCTGCAACATCCAATATACCGGGTAACCAGGCGGCGGGTACCACAGCACCGGATAATGGTGTTGCCAATCAACAATCCAATACAATACCTGGTACAGCAACAGGCATAATTACAAATACTACCGTTACAACCAGCGTGCAAAAAAAGATTGCACAGGTACCAGTTGCCGGCAATAGTAATAATAATGCTGCACAACAATACGTGACTGCAAAAAAGAATGTTTATCATCAAAAAGGACGGTCTGCTATAAGCGTTAAAAAGCCTGGTGTTGCGGAGGACAATGATGATTTACAAACTCAGAAAGATGAATTGACTGCGAACAAAGCTGATGCTCCTGCCGGGTTACCTGCAACCGTAAAGACTGATGCTATTGCTGCCAATGATCTAAATACAACGGCAGATAAAAAGGATACAGAAAGTACAAAAGCAGATACAGCAGCCAAAGCAAAACCTGAAGCAGAGAAAACTGTTGCTGACGAAAAAAACAAGACCGCAACCAATGCTGCAAAGAAAAACAGGAAAAGCTTTACCGATAAAATAGCCCTGACAATATCTGCCGGCGGAGATCTGAGCTTTATAGAATTAAACAATGCCGGAAAACTTAAGCCTGCTTATGGTGCCGGCTTAAGCTACGCCATAGGTAAACATGTTGTAGTAAGTTCAGGATTTTATGTTTCTAAAAAAATATATTCTGCCACGCCCTATCAATATAAATTTTCCGGTTACGGGGCACCTCCCAACCTGAAGGAGATTGGAGCCGATTGTAAAATTTTTGAAATCCCGGTTAGTGTATATTATAGCTTCGGACAGGCAAAAAACCATAACTGGTTAGCTGGTATGGGCCTTTCTTCTTTATTAATGAAGAGCGAATCTTATGATTATCGTTACCAAACACCCACAGGACAAACTTATAGTTACGAAAAAACTATTAATAACCAGAACAAACATTATTTTTCGGTACTTACTATTTCCGGTGGTTATCAATATAAACTAAACAACCGTGTTTCTTTTATTGCCGAGCCTTATATAAAAATACCTTTAAAAGGTATCGGGGCAGGAGAAATAAAATTAAACAGTACCGGTTTATTAATTACTGCCGCAATAAAACCTTTTGCAAAAAAGAAATAATTATTATACACTTATCTTTATAATAAAAGGCTTCTTATTTAAAAGAAGCCTTTTTATTTATTAAACATGACGAAAGCAAAAGTGTAATTCCTGTTTTAAGTTGTATTAACTCTACCTCCTATTTCTTCTTTTTATCACGGAACAAAACAAAATTTCTTGCCATCGTAAAACCCCAGCGGTATTGGCCTTTGCCCCATGAGCTGAATGTTCTTGGAATAAACCTGTTTTCTAAAATATTAGTGGCGTTGGTAAAATTTAAATGAAATAAATGTCCCGGGGTAACAATTTCAACACCAATACCAAATGCATCATAGCGGCTGGCATCATACAAACCTGCGTATTGTTTTTTCAATGCAGCTTCAGAAGATGCAGAACGGAAGGGATGAAAATAATCGCCTACCAAAACAAACTTTTTACTTAACGGAAGGCGAATACCGCCACCCAATGCAAACATACCTTTCTGATCGTTGGTTACTACATAGTTGGTGTGCACATAAGTTGGATTCAATTGCAGGCTGATGTTACCAAATTTTCTTGCTACCATCAGTTGCACTACCTGGCTCAGTCGGTCGGAGAAATCAGCAAAATGATTTTCTTTTATGGCCAGCAGTCCGGCGCTGTTATTAGTATCGGCAGCCATTGTACAAGCTACAATATTTGCAAATACGGTAATTGATACGGGATGTTTGGGATCGTTTTCCATTTGTTTTACAAACTGGTATTTTAAACCGGTTTCAATTAATTGCCCCAGGTTACCGCCGCCTTTGGTTCTGGAAAAAAATACATTCAGTTTATCAGAAAGCCCTGCCTGGAAAGCGATCTTTACATCCGCAGCATTGTCTAAACCAAAAAATCTTTTTATCCCCCCATTAGTGCCGGCGGCATCGCCAAAATTATGCACCACTTTAAATTCAAGAATACCTTTATGCAATACTTCAACTGTATTGGCATTAATTAATTTTTGAGAATAGAAAACTTTAGTAGGTTCGCCTGCAGGCTGTTGCTTACCGTCCATCGAATTCATGAGTTTGGTTACCGCAGAATCTTCCTGTGCCAATACAGCGGTACTGATGAGTATTGAAAAAAGTGAAATGATTTTGTACATACATTATAGGTTTTTGATTGTAGTACTTATCGCAGTAAATAATACAATGGTTGCCAGTGTAATTGCAAAATAAATATCACCGCAATTAAATAACTTTATACATTACAGCTGGTATTACCACTACAACAATGAAAAGGAAATTCCTTCATGATATCTCAGCCAACTTACTTCAGGTAGTCATCAACCAGTTGTGCGGCCTTGCTATTTTTTATATTCTTTCTGCCTGGCTTGATAAAAATGATTTTGGAGAAATCAACTGGTCGCTGGCAGTGTTGCTTACCACATTCAATATTCTTTCTTTTGGCATTGACCAGGTATCAGTAAAAAAAATTGCATCGGGAAAAGATATACGGCTAACAATTTCAGCTTATGTAATGCATGTTGTTGTTTCGGGATTGATCATGTACATTTTATTGTTGAGCTGTAATTTTTTCTTTTCGCAGTTCTTTCAAACACACCAGTTTTTATTATTGATCGCCATCGGAAAACTGATGATCTTTTTTTCAACCCCTTTTAAACAATTGGCTACCGGTTTAGAAAAGTTCAGGGCTTTACTGTACATGGCTATTTGCTCCAATATCTTACGCAGCCTGTCTTTAGTGGTATTGGCTTTTACTCATCAGCTTACTATTGAAGTCATTATTGCGATCTTTATTGCGGGTGATGTGGCAGAATTATTACTTTGCCTGCTGCTTACAAAATATTATTTAAAAATTCCTTTATCCCTGCAATGGAGTACTCCCATTTACAAAGCATTACTTAAAGAATCGCTGCCGCAGCTGGGAGTTGCCATATTTACTTCGGCCATGGCAAGGCTTGACTGGATATTCCTGGGTTTAATGGCATCCAATATTATACTGGCCAATTACAGTTTTGCCTACAAGGTTTTTGAAGTATCCACGCTACCACTATTGATCATTGCGCCATTGTTAATTCCACGATTTACAAAAATATTCAACCCTGCAGTGGCCATTACAGATAAAAAAATGAGTGAGTTGTTTGTTTTATTGCGTTACGAAATTATTATTGCCTGCGGGGCAGGCCTGGCATTGAATATTTTATGGGTGCCGGTGATTGACCTTATTACCCATAATAAATACGGTGCGGTAAATAAACAAACCATACTTATTCTCTCCCTTTGCCTGCCGTTTTTATATTTCATTAATTTTTTCTGGACGATAAGTTTTGCACAGGGGCATTTAAAAAGAATCTTTTATATTTTTCTCATTTGCTTCGTAGTTAATTTAACGGGCACCATTGCTTTAATTCCTTTTTTCAGCGCCGAAGGTGCTGCTATTGCCTACCTGGTTTCAATTATTGTTCAATCCGGGTTGTTTTATAAACAATCCGGGTTTAAGCAATATCATGCCACCATTGGCGGCACAGTAATGCCATTGCTTTGTGCCATTACTGCCGGGGTACTCGGCAATTTGCTTTTTAGTAATGTATGGCTCATATTTTTTGCTTCTTTTTTGGTGTATTTCCTTAGCCTGGTATTAACCAGGCAAATCAGGCGCACGCATTGGTATTTATTTAAACAGGTTACAGGTTTGTAACGGGCAACCTAAAATGATGATTTTGCGATTATTATAGTACGGGTTAAAACAACTGATACTTTACGCAAAACACAACACCGGGTGAGCATTAAAAAAGTAACTGCCATTTTACAAAAAAAGCTTGCAGCCATCGACTGGAAATTACTGGTTTTTCTTTTATTATTTTTAAATGTAAAACTGGTAGTAAAAGTTGCTGCTGTAGTGCTGCTGTATTTTTTGCGCCCCGGTTTTAAATTGGGTTTCAGTTTTACTACACCACGACTTCCTGTTTTTTATCTTTTAATAACCGGGATCGCCATTTTCAACTGGCTTACCAGTGGTTTGCTGACCAACATCAATTATTCATTAGCTGTGGTAACCGGAATTTTTTTCTGGTTACTTTGTATTATTGCTGCACACCAGGTAAAATCGGCTGTTGAAAAAAACGACCCGGAAATCATTCATCAGACACTGCTCGTTTTTTTTATCATTAATGCAATTGCCTCGCTGGCTACGTACGGCAGTATTGTTTGGGAAACCGGGGCAATTAATCCCTACAAGTACCAGGGTAATTTTCAAAAATATTTCATTGGTACCGGCGATTATATCAAAGGTATTACGCTGGATACCTCTACCACCAATGCCGTGATCAGTGCATTTGGTGTGTTGTATTTTTTATTACGCAACAAGTCGGGCCTTGCTTTATTATGCATGGTAATACTATTATTAACCGGAAGCAATGTTACCAACCTGCTATTGTGCTGTGTACTGTTGTATATTTTTATTTTTCAAAGTACCAAAAGCCAAAAAAGTATCATTGTAGTTTGTCTATTATTCCTTGTAGTTTTCCTGGCAAAGATCTCTCCTGAAAATACCAATTATATAACGGATGCCTATGAAAAATTTTCAGGCAAAACAAAACATTCCAATGGAAAAAACAATAAGATCATCCCTGTTACAGAAAAGCCCGACAGCATTTTAACCCACGATGAGAGGCAACAAAAAACTGCCATACTTTATATAGACAGTATGGCGGCTGCAATGCTGGCAAAAAATAATCCTGCCACAACAACCGGTACAGCAACTATTATTACTGCTGATAATCTAAAAAAGAAACCCGAAATACCAAAAGCCAACATTCACAGTGCTCCTTATCAACATAAAAACGACACCACTGTTTTCCAGGAAAACCTGATAGCTTTTATCAAAGCCGATAGTATTGAACAATCCGTATCATCTGTAAAGCGATACAATATGCCGGGGAAAATAATTGCACTGTTGCAAACCGCAGCTTACTTCAAAATGCATCCGCTGAAAATTATTACCGGAACCGGCATGGGTATGTTTTCTTCCAAACTGGCATTCCGGGTAAGTGCTTTAAAAATTGCAGGAGGATACCCTGCCAGGTATGCATTTATCAGTAATGATTTTAAAAATAACAGTCTTGCTTTGTACCTCAATTATTTTACTAAAGGAAGTGAAACTCATTCGTTGATCAATACACCCAATTCTACCTACACACAATTAGTTGGTGAATACGGATTGGCAGGAATCTTTGCCTTTATATTTTTTTACCTGGTCTTTTTTGTAAAGCAATATAAAAAACTCACTTATGGCATTCCGGTATTGTTACTGATGACAGGCGCCTTTTTTTTAGATTACTGGTTTGAACAATTATCCGTTACCGTTTTATTTGAACTGTTATTGTTTTTGAATATTAAAGAAAACACAAAAGCACCAGCTGCAAAATAGTAATGAAGCAAGTTCCTGAAATAACAGTTTTAATGCCTGCGTATAACGCCGCAAAATATATTGTTGCGGCAGTAACTTCTGTGTTAAACCAGTCTTTCCAAAATTTTGAATTATTAGTTATTAATGATGGTTCTTCAGATGATACAGAACGTATCGTAAAAAATTTTGCAGACGAAAGAATCAAGCTCATCAACCAGCCACACCAGGGTATTGCGGCGGCATTAAATATCGGGTTGCTGAACGCTGCTGCACCCTTGATTGCCCGCTTTGATGCGGATGATATTTGCTATCCTGAACGTTTGCAGATTCAATACGATTTTTTTAAAACCAACCCGGAGTATGTATTAACAGGATCGGATGTAGATTATGCCGATCATAACAGCGAATACCTGTATCACTATGCCAACGTGGGGCATACGCATGAAGAGATCAATGACAGGATCGGCAGTTTTTGCCCTTTTATTCATTCTTCGGTAATGTATAAAAAAGAGACGGCACTTGCTATCGGCGGTTACGACGCCAGGGCACACACGTTTGAAGATTATCGCCTCTGGATAAAATTTATTACCAAAGGAAAAGTATGCAATACAAAGAAGCCGTTGATTATGGTACGACTAAACCCGGAGTCGGTAACGGTGGATGAAAAATTACGCGGTAAAAGATTTGGGGTATTAAAAAAAGAGATGCTGTTTACTGACAGCATATCAAAAAAACAGGAAGAAGAGCTGCTTGAAATTTTACAGCGCCAGGATTTTATGCGGTTTAAAAATTACAGTTACAATATACTGGTTGCAAAAAAATATTTGTGGAATAATTATCAGCCGGCCAAAGCAAGGTCCAGTGTGCGTAAGGCAATACATTTTATGCCTTTTCAAACCACAGGGTATGGACTTTTTATTTTATCGTGCCTGCCACAAAAATTTGTACACCGTTTTTATAAAAAATATAAGCTATTAACCAGTTCGTAAAAAATTACTGCTATTGATGGCAAAATGATCCGCAATACTTTAAAATATTATTACAATAAATGCTACCAGAAGTTTCACTATGATACTTTTAAAAATGCTGTGCTTACAGGCAAACAGCTTGCGGAGGCCAATAAATCAAAAATACATATTGCCGGCCTTGACGATGTTGCTTTCCAGGTCTTTTCTCAATATGGTGAGGACGGCATCATTCAATATATTATCAGCCGGGTAAAAATCCCTAATCCTGTATTTATTGAATTTGGCGTGGAATATTATACAGAATCGAATACCCGTTTTTTATTGCTGAATAATAACTGGCAGGGATTGGTTATAGATGGCAGCAAGCAGCATATTCGTTTTATTAAAAATGATTTTATTTACTGGAAGTACAGTATTACGGCCTGCCATAGTTTTATCACCAGGGAAAATATCAATACTCTTATCAGCAATTATACCAGTTGCAGCGATATCGGCTTGTTAAGTATAGATATTGATGGCAACGATTACTGGATATGGGATGCCATTGAAGTAGTGAAGCCGAGAATTATAATCTGCGAATATAATTCCACTCTTGGTTATGACAATAAAGTAAGTGTGCCTTATGCAGCAGACTTTGAGCAAACCAGGGCGCATTTTTCAAATTTATATTATGGTGCTTCGTTAGCGGCCCTTTGCTACCTGGCAGAAAAGAAGGGTTATGATTTTATTGGTACTGCAAGCACCGGCGTAAATGCTTTCTTTGTGCGTAAAGATCTTTCAGCACCATTTACCAAATATACTGCCGCTGATGGATTTCATGAATCGGTGAACCGCAGTTCAAAAAACAAAAAAGGGCAACTTGATTTTTTACAAGCTGCTGAAAGATTGCATGTAATTAAAGATATGCCGGTAACGGATGTTGAGTCGGGCTCATTACACACAATAAAAGAATTGTACCGCTTATGAAACCGGCAACTACCATAAAATTATTTTTAGATGCCCATATTTTTGATGGTGAGTTCCAGGGCAGCCGCACTTTTATAAAAGAGCTGTACAATATTTTACTGCATAAAAAAGAACTTGAACTATACATTGCTGCTTACGATATTGAAAACCTGCAGCAGTACTTTCCTAAAGCAGAAAATGTTTTTTTTATCAGGTTAAAGAGTCGTTCAAGTATAAGAAGGCTTTTATTTGATATTCCGCTGCTGATAAAAAAGTATGGCATTCACTATGCCCATTTTCAGTATATGGTGCCGGTGATAAAAAATTGCAGGTTTATTGTAACTACGCATGATGTGCTGTTTAACGAGTATCCGAAAGAGTTTCCCCTATGGTACCGCTTAAGCAAAAATTTTCTTTACAAAAAAGCTGCTAAAAAAGCAGATATACTTACTACAGATTCTGATTATTCCAAAAAATCAATTCAAAAGTATTTGCATGTACCGGCAAATAAAGTAAATGTAATAAGGCTGGGTATTAATGCCTCCTTTTTTGAGCCTTACGATCAACAAACAGCAAAGGATTTTATAAAAAATAAATATGGTTTTGATAAGTATATTCTTTTTGTAAGCAGGCGGGAGCCACGAAAAAACCATACCCTTTTACTGAAGGCCTATTTAGACCTGAAGTTATACGAGGCCGGATACCATCTGGTTTTTATAGGACACGAAAGTATTACAACACCAGAGTTTGATGGTATGCTGAATGCTTTATCCCAAACTATAAGGGCCTTTATCATTTTTAATGAAAAGGCCAGTGATGAAGACCTGCTGAATTTTTATAAAGCCGCTGCAGTTTTTGTGTATCCTTCAAAGGCAGAAGGATTTGGTCTGCCACCATTAGAAGCCGGGGCTTTAAAAATTCCTGTTGTATGTTCTGATAGCTCGGCATTGGGTGATTTTACTTTTTTTGGTAAACATCATGTAAATACAGGCAACTATATCGCTTTTAAAAACGCTTTGTATGATGTATTGGCCAACAAGCCGGATAATAATTCGCTTGCGGCTATTGCGGCAACAATACAGCAGCAATACAACTGGCAAAATACAGCAGACCATTTTTACCGGTTACTACAACAAAACAGCATGTCATGATCAATTTTGATTTTTTACACCACAACAAAGAGAAGCTGAGAACAGATTACCTGCTGGCAAAGCCCTATCCGTACCTGGCCATTGACAATTTTTGTGATCCGGATAAGCTCAGCCGCATGTATGATGGCATTCCTGAATTGAAAAATAAAAGCAGGGATTACATTTTTGCACACAACAAATTTGAAAAAGCCAACTATAAAGAACTGGGGCCTTTATTTGAAGAGCTGCAAAAAGACCTGTGTTCAGATGCCATGAATGATTTTCTGAGTTATATCGCCAACGAAAATGTTTTTGTTGATCCTGTTAATCATGGTGGCGGTTTGCACCAGGGGCAAAAGAATAGTTTCCTCGATATGCATCTCGATTTTAATTACCACCCGATGCATAAAAACTGGTACCGTAATATGAACCTGTTGTTATACCTGAACAAAGACTGGAAGCCGGAATACAGGGGGCATTTAAAATTAGTTGACCTGCGAAGCGGCGAAGAAAAAGAACTGGAAGTACCGTTTAACCGCATGATCATCCAGCAGACAAGGGCCTATACATTGCATGGCTATGGCATGACGCATTTCCCGGAACATAAGTATCGTACATCTATTGCCACGTATGCGTATACTGTGCACCAGCACCATGTGGAAAAGCCACGTACAACAGATTGGATTGTAAAGGATGCAGCGCCTGCTAAAAAGTTTATTGCCGCTATTTACGGGCCGGCAGTAAAAATTAAAAACAGTTTGTTTGGCAGCAATACTGCAAAAAATCAATAATGATGTAACCCTTAAATATATCATACATGAAAATAGGCATTATCGGTACCAGGGGAATTCCCAATGAATACGGCGGGTTTGAACAACTTGCAGAAAAACTCTCTGTGGGTTTGTTGCAAAAAGGTCATTCTGTAACGGTATACAATTCCCATAAACATTCTTACCAGGAAAAAACATTTAATGGTGTTGATATTGTGCACTGTTTTGATGCTGAATACAAGCTGGGCACCGCCGGACAATTTATATATGATTTTAATTGTGTAATGGATGCCCGTAAAAGAAATTTTGATGTATTACTTTTCCTGGGGTATACCAGCAGTTCGGTTTGGGGCAGGCTATATCCTAAAAACACCGTCATTATTTCAAACATGGATGGCTTTGAATGGAAGCGGCGCAAATATTCAAAACCGGTAAGGCAGTTTTTAAAATATGCAGAGAAACTGGCGGTAAAATTCAGCGACTATTTTATTTCTGATTCTATTGGCATGCATACTTATTTGAAAAATAAATATGGTAAACACAGCCAGTACATTGCCTATGGTGCCGAAATACTGGATAATCAGAGGGAAGAATGTTTATCAGAATATAATCTCCATAAAAAAAATTATTTTATGCTGATGGCCAGGATGGAGCCTGAAAATAACATTGAAATGATATTAGATGGATTTCATCAATCAGCTTCAGAGAAAAAGTTTGTGGTGGTGGGCAATACCAATAACAAATTTGGTAAACGGATAGTAAAGAAATTTGAACAGGATAAAAGAATAATTTTTGCCGGGGCAATTTACGATACACAAATTACCCATACACTTAAATACAATTGCCCGCTTTATTTTCATGGCCATACCGTTGGTGGCACCAATCCATCATTAATAGAAGCCATGGCCAGCCAGGTATTGATTGCTGCACATGATAATAATTTTAACCGGGCTGTTTTAGATGGCAATGGCTATTATTTTAATTCCTCTAAAGATGTACAGCAACTTATAGAAGCAGTACAACCAGCTATAAAAGAAGAGACCATGACGTTGAATAATTTTATGAAAATCAAGAACAGCTATAACTGGCCATTGATCATTGACCAGTATGAAAAATTTATTGTGGAATGCCATACCCATCATAAAAAATGAGATCACTTTTTATCATTCACGATACTATCGCTAACAAGATCAGCTACTACCACCTGGCTTGTTTTTGTATTGCCCTTCCATTCGATTTTTTTTATAGCCAGTTAGTGCTGATAAGTTTTGCCATGCACACATTGATTCACCTTAAAAAAGACCGGCTGCCACTGCTATTGCACAAAAACACTATACTGCCGGTTTCGGTTTTTTTATTGAGCGTGGCTACAATTTTTTACAGTACAGATAAAACGGAAGGATTAAATATTGCCGGCCGTCAGTCGGCTATTTTTATTATACCGGTATTACTGGCGCTTAACCCACTTAATTTTTCCATTTACAAACTACCGCTTTTAAAAATCTTTGCCTTTACCTGTACCGCAGTAATATTATATCTCTATATTGATGCCATCCGCACCATATTATATTTTCATTTACCATTTTCTGCATTATTCACGACAGCATTTATCAATCATAATTTTTCGCTGCCGGTTGCCATGCATGCAACATACCTTTCAATGTATGCCGCCTTTGCTTTACTCATTTTTTTATACGCTATAATTAAAACACAAAATCATAACGAAAAAATATTTTTTATAGCCTGCTGTTGCCTTCTTTTTACCGGTATAGTACAATTAACATCAAGGGCTGTTTTGGGTGGTATGCTTTTTATTATTCCTGTTGGGGTATCTTTCTTTTTACTCACCGGCAAAAAGAGAATAATATTCCTGGGTATTTCAGGAGTTATAGCTGTAGCCTTGTTTTTTACAATTACAAAAATTGATGCCTTTAAAACAAGGTATGTAAGTGAGCTTAAAAATGATCTTACCCAGGCGGCCATTAACAATGAAATCCTGGAGCCCCGTGTAGCCAGGTGGCAACTGGCTTTTGACCTGGTAAAACAATCGCCGGTAATTGGTTATGGAACGGGTACTGAAAAGGAATTATTAAAACAAAAATATTTTGATAATAAATTATACATCTCTTACCTGGAAGAGTTTAACGAACATAGCCAGTACCTCAGCTCTTTATTAAGAGCCGGAATAATTGGCCTGTGCCTGTACCTGTTTGTATTGTACCATGGCTTTTCAGTTGCGGTGAAAGATAAGGATTTCCTGTTTTTTTCTTTTATGGCTTTAATTGCTATGGTATCTGTTTCAGAAAATATACTTGATCTGAATAAAGGCATATTTTTTTACAGTTTCTTTTTCTCATTTTTTTTAACCGGCAGTCAATCGCAAATATTGTACAGAGGCAACCAGGCAACATTTTGATACGTTTTTAATAGTATACATAAACGGTCCGTAGGATGAACAAACTTTCGGTGGTGGTAATCACTTTTAATGAAGAAAAAAATATCGGGCGCTGTCTTGATTCCGTTAAAGCAGTGGCAGATGAGATCATTGTGCTGGATTCTTTTTCCACCGATACTACGGTACACATTGCGCTGCAGAAAGGTGCTGTTATTCATCAGCAAAGTTTTGCAGGATATATTCAGCAGAAGAATAAGGCTATTAAATTAGCAGCTTATAATAGTGTGCTTTTACTGGATGCAGATGAAGCCCTGAGCGATCAACTGGCAATATCTATTGCGGGTGTAAAACAGGATGTAGATCACAAGGCCTATTCCATGAACCGTTGTAATATTTATTGCGGCCATCCTATTCGTCATGGCTTATGGTACCCTGACAGAAAGTTACGTTTATTTGACAAACGCATCGGCTGCTGCGGCGGGTTAAACCCTCATGATAAAATAGTACTTACAGAAAATTGTGCAGTACAACAACTGAAAGGCGATCTCTTGCATTATAACTGTCAATCGTTTGATGAATACCTGATCCGCAACGAAGAAGTAAGCAACATAGCAGCAGAATCAATTTTTAATTCGGGCAAAAAAGTACACTGGTCAAAAATTTTTTTAAGCCCGGCCTGGGCTTTTATCAACGGGTATTTGCTGAGGTTAGGATTTTTGGATGGCCGTGATGGATTGATTATTGCAACACATACTGCCAACCAGAGTTACAGAAAGTATTACAAACTAAAACAATTACAAAAAAGAGCAGCAGCAAAAATGCATTGGCAAAATGCAGAATTTTAAATTTAAAGCTTTATTATTTTGACTCGTATTCAGGTTAACATATTACAAACGCTGGCGTATTTTGATATTTTTCATTACCCCTTAACTAATGAAGAGATACGGAATTTTTTAAGTACCTCTGCCAGCCAGGCAGCAGTTGACGAGCAGTTAGTATTATTGACTGAAAATAAAAGCCTTTTTAAACTGGATGAATTTTATTCTTTACAAAATAATATTGCGATTGCTGCAAGAAGGCGTAGTGGCAATATAAAAGCAATTGAAGAAATAAAAAAAGCAGTAAAAGCAGCCCGTATTTTATCAAAGTTTCCTTTTGTGGAAGGCCTGGCTTTATCAGGTTCCTTATCAAAAAACTTTGCTGATGATAATTCAGATATTGATTTTTTTATCATTGCCAAAACCAACCGCCTTTGGATTGCCCGTACCATAATGCATATATTTTATAAACTGGCAAAACTGGCGGGCAGGCAAAACTGGTTTTGTATGAATTATTACGTGGATGAAGCCGGTATGGAAATAGAAGAAAAAAATATCTTCACCGCAATGGAGATCATCACACTGATCCCGATGGAAGGATTGAGCAGGGTGAATAATTTTATGTATACCAATAAATGGGTACAAAATTATTTCCCGGGATACAAGGCAAAAATTACCACTGCACAGGAAATTAAAAAAGGATGGCCGAGATCTTTTGCAGAGATGCTGTTGAACGGAAAGCTGGGTGACAGCGCCGACAACTGGCTGATGAAAATTACCGCCAGGCGCTGGAAAAAGAAAGAACATAAACTCAACCTGAATGCCAAAGGAATTTGCATGGGTATGTTGGCAGAAAAACATTTTGCCAAACCCGATCCTAAAAATTTTCAGTTTAAAATCCTGGAGCAATATGATAGTAAGATAGACCAGATATTATACAGGCAAAATAAAAGTCTGTTGATTACCGAATAAGTTATTCTTTCTTTTTAAAAGAGATGATATAATAATCCCCGATACATATCCAGGGCCATTTCCGCTTCCATTTATTCTCTTTTTTCTTTAAAAAATTATATACAGACGGGTGTTTTTCGGCAAAGCCCTCCATGTATGATGGTGGCACCAATGTACACAGGCCTTCTACTGCAAGCAGCTCGAAATCATTTTTTAATTGTTGTTTTACAAAAGCGGGATCATAATACCAGCAGGTAAAATACCCGCCTTCTACATGTGCAGTTACTCCTTTGTGGCTGAACAGGCGACGGAAAGCGGTTTTAAATTGCCCCTTGAATAATAATAAAAATTCCCACAAACAAAACCGGGGCAGGATAACGAGGGTGAGCTTCCCCCCGGGTTTTAATACAGCATTAAAAGACTGTAATACTTTATCCAATTCACCGGTACAGTTTAAACCGGCAAAGTTGGAGAAAATATAATCGTATTTTTTTTGTTGCTGCAGGTTTTCCAGCTGGGTAAAAGAACGCAATTCACAGGAGATCATATTTTGCAGGTTGGCAGCTTTTACTTTTTGCTGCAATTGCTCCTGCATGCCTTTTGAAATATCTGTGGCGTGCACCGTATGCCCCTGCTGCGCAAACCAAATGGCATCTTCACCGGTGCCGCTGTTTAGTTCCAGTATTGCGCTTGCAGGTGAAATAAATTGTTGCACATGATCTCTTACCCTTTCCCGTTTATACCGGATAATAGTATCGCCGGAATATAATGCATCAAATTGAGCGGATTGATTACTGAATGCAGCTGCGGCCTGTTCTTCATTGATATGATGTGAAGATAAACTCATGCAGCAGGTTTTTGTAAATACTGCAATTTTTGTTTTTCAATAAAAGTAGCGGGCAAATAGTACAACCAGGAAATAGCTTTGCGTATAGTTTTATAATTGGCCTTAAACGGGTTTGCCATCAACTGTTTTGCATTTTCAAATGCCAGGTGTTTTCGATAGCTTTTATGAACATACGTATGCAATTGTTTATAAAATGCCGGCTGGTAAGTATTGCGGAACATCAATGCCATTTCATCAGAATCTGTCCAGTTGGTTTTATGATGCAATTCATTTTTTACTTTCTCAAAAAATACAGTACCTGGTAACGGATACGAAACTGAGATACCAATTTCGTAAGGCAATAAAGTGTTGATCATTTTTATGGTCAGTTCAATATCGTCTTTGGTTTCTCCCAAATACCCAAACTGGATAAAGAAAGATGGATGGATACCATTTTTTTTCAGCAACCTGGTCGCTTCATAAATTTGTTGCACTGTTGTTCCCTTGTCCATTGCGTCCAGTATTTTTTGTGAACCGCTTTCGGCTCCCATCCATATATTGGCACAGCCTGCCCTTGCCAGGTCTTTAATATTATTTTCCTGTAATAATAAATCAACTCTTCCCTGCATTTTAAATTTAAATTGCAGGTTTTCCTTTTCAACAAGATTTGCAAATTCATTTACCCAGCCTGGCTTTAATCCAAAAATATCATCACAAAACCAGATATGGTTGAACTGAAATTTTTCTTTCAGCAGTACTAATTCTTTCACCACATTTTGCGGACTGCGTACATTATACCGGTTACCATAAATAGGCTTTGCACACCAGTTACATTTAAAGGGGCAGCCTCTTGTGGTTCCCATGTTCATCGAAAAATAGCCGGCATGCTTCAGCCACATTTTTTTATAGGGCTCCATATCAATAATATCCCAGGCAGGAAAAGGCAAAGTATCCAGGTCTTTTAACACACTGCGTCTTGCTGTTTTTACAACCGCATTATGTTGTTTAAATGCCAATCCTTCAATAGCAAAAAAATCAGTACCGTTTTTCGCAATGGTATTCGTTAATTCAAGCAGGGTGGTTTCAGCTTCGCCTAATAAAATAAAATCGGCGCCGGCATTTAAATACATTTCATACCTGTCAGTACTATCGGAGCTGGAAACAATCACCGTACAACCCCTTGCCTTTGCATAGCGGATCATTTTAAATGCGGCTTCCCTCATATTGGTAAGGCACATCTTGGTGAGGTAATTAAATCCATCATCGTACACCACAAAAAATTGTGGCAGCATTATCTCCAGTGGCGCAATCACTTCTTCGGGCTGGTGAGCAAACATGGTATCAAACAATGACACATGGTAACCGTTCTCTCTCATAAAAGCTGCTGCATACAATGTTCCCAATGGCGCATAAGGCTGCCCTGCCAACCATTGCTTGGGATCGAAACGAAGAAAGTAAGAATGTGAAAAAAGTATATGGTTCATTTATATTTTTGTTTGGGGAGAAAGGTTTAAATAACAAACACATTTTTTACAGGTCTCGTTCTTGTCCATATTCAATTGCCTCCTGAAATTAATAGCAGTGGCGCTGTTTACAATGTCTTCCAGAGAATCATCCTTTATATTGCCATAAGCCTCATGGAAAAAACAAGGCCGCACAGTGCCATCCGCCTCAATTACGGTGGATACCCATGGCGCATTACATTTTTTATAAGGCAGTTCGTTCAATCCATAAAACGACGCATAGTACTGGTATATCTTATTAATTTTTTCAGGAGATTCTGCAATATAATTATCAGTAAAATCTCTTTCGTATGCAGATAGTAAAATATCAATCACACTTTTTAATTCAGGCAGGTCTTTTTCTTTTGGCAAAATTTCATGTTGCCGGTTATCATCCCACAATACTTCCCTGTTAAAAGCATGGCTGCTTACATCAGCGGGTAAAAAGCTTACCTGGTCTAACCCTATTTCTTTTGCGCTATCAATTATTTGTGGCCATATTCTAAAGTTCTGCTGGTGTATCACTGTTCTGCAGGTAATTTTAAAATCGGGGTTAATTACTTTTATTACGTCAACTCCTTCTGCCATTTTGCCAAAGGCATCGGGGATATTGCGAATCGCATTATGCATTGCTTCATCGCCATCCAGTGATACAATTACATCGTCTACCCACGCAGCTATTTGTACCGCATTTTTTTTCAGGGTTAACCCGGTAGATAATAAACTGATCTTTATTTTTTGTTGTTTAAGAATTTCACAAAACCTGAAAAAGTTTGGATTTAACAGTGCCTCACCACCCGACATCAAGACCTGTTGTGTGCCAAATTTTTTTAAAGCGCTTAATAAACCTGTAATATCATTTGTGGTAAGCTGCTTTAAATTATGATTGCCCTTCCATATATCACACATTACACACCTGCAGTTACAGGCACTGTGCGGCATCAGTATCACAATAGGTAAAGCACTGATAACATGCGTTTGCAGTGTGCGGTATCTTTTATAGGTGGTCAATACATTTTGCATATATTTCTTACTGGTACCGGTTTTTTATTACCACATGATAAAACGGATTTTTGTTTTTATTCAACCTGTTTAAAAAAGCAGTTGGGTCGTGTAAAAAATGGCAATTGAATTTATCCAGGTCTTCAATAGTATGATGAAAATAAAATTCCGTCATTGCCTGGCACCCTGCACTGGCGAAATATGCCACTGTTCTTTCTTTAGCGGCAGCAATTTCGTTTTGCCTGTAAAAATGTGTATCGGTAATATGTATCTCTCCCTGCAGCGTCAGGTAATTTAAAGCCTCTGTAATAATCTTTTTTAAAGAAGAAAAGTATTGCATAGATGCTGCAAAAACAATTATATCAAAACTTTTATCCTGCAGCTGTTCACTGTTTAAAGTACACTGAATAAAATTAAGGTTAGCTATCTTATCAAACACTCTTTTTGCCTGTTGCAGCTCCACACCATTCACATCAATACCCGTTACTTTACCTTTTGTAATTGTGGCCAGCTGCGCCGATAGCCAGCCATTGCCGCAACCTATTTCCAGTATATCGGGTTCATTATTTTTATGCCTGATATACTCCATCAATTTTTTTGCAGAACGCCTTCTGATTTCCCACTCGTGGTAATAAGGATGCAGTTCGTTTATTACAGGCAGATCAGCCACTTCTTCATCTTTATACATCCGGCCTTCCTTTTCACGCAGGTGGATATACAATTGCTCAAACTCATCAGCAGGGTTATATGTAAAGATGGTGTTCATCAGATCTTCTCCACTTTGTAAATAATATTTTCTTCCAGCATATTTTTTTTACGGTATACACAGGTGAGTTTAAAATTATTTTTTGCTGCCATGGCGTATATCATCTCCATATCACAGCCATCAAATAAAATCATCAGCACTTCGCTGTCAGCATGTATATAGCCGGCCAGCGTTGCAAACAAGGAGGCAAAATATTCTCCGTTTTCGCCGCAAAGCCAGGCATGATCTTTTGCATTTACCGGTTGCTTTTTATAATAAGGCGGGTTAATGGCAATGATATCAAACTGTTGCGGAGGAACATTTAAAAAAAGATCTGATGTAATAACTTTTATGGTAACATTATTCTGCACGCAGTTTTTTTTTAGTGCTTCAATGGCAATTGTATTAATATCCGTGGCAGTAACTATGGCATTTTTTTTTGCAGCCACCATGGCAATAAGGCCACTGCCACAACCCAGTTCTAAAAATTGCTTTTGGTTTACATCAATCCTGTTAATGTGTTGTAACAATAATTGTGTACTGAAAAAAAATCCCGGGTGAAAAACCTCCGGCGGAATACTCATACGTATATCCTTATACCTATAGGTTCTTGTTTTAGAAAGATATTTAACCAGCAAAGGTTTATACGTATGGGCAACAATATTTTTCAGTACTGTGTTCAAAATAATAATTTAAAAGCCTTCAATTTCAGGTTGCCGGTATTTCCACAATACCTGCAATGCCTTTAGCTCGTAAGGTTTTGCATACAGCCCGGTTTTGTAACGCAGTGACGCTACATTACGAAGTACATTTTTCTTAAAGTTATTCAGCCTGATATCTGATGCGGTTGGATAATACCCGTTCAATACCGTTTCAAAATCCTTTATTTTATTGATCATCTCCGGTGTAAGCCACGGCGTTAATGGATTTTTCCGCAGGTCAAATTTTTCCCATTGCGGACTTATCCAGTCTTCCAGTGTTTCCGGAAAATGAAAACCGCTCCCCAATACTTTATTGTACATGTCGGTACCTTCTGCTGGTACGGGGCTGTATACGTAAATAATAATTTCTGTTCTGGGGTTGATCTGTTTGATCTCTTTAATAAAAGCTATATCCTGCTCAATTTGTTTCATCGCCTGCTCCGGGGAATCTGCCGGCGTGCCCAACACAAAAGAATACTCAGGTATGATATCAAACTTTGCAATACGTGCCGCAAAAGACCTTATCTCGGCAGCCGTTTGTGTGCCGCCTTTATCCATCTTTTTTAAAATTTCATCATTGCCTGTTTCTGCGCCAAAAAAGATCATCTTGCAACCGCTCTCTCTCATCAGTGCCAGCGATGCATCGCTATATTTGTCAATGGTATCAATTCTTCCTTCTCCCCACCAGGTCATTTTTTCCGGAAGTATCAGCTTGGAAAATTCAACCGTTCTTTTTTCAGAAACAAAAAAATTATTATCATGAAATTCGATAGCATTACCGCCGAATTTATCCTTCAGGTATTTAATATCATTATAAATTAATGGTGCCGATTTACCCCGCCACCGGGCATTGTAAATAGGTACCACCGCACAAAAGGAACACTTAAAAGGGCAGCCCATGCTGGAATGATAGGCAATGGTTTTTGTACCGAGATAAGTTTTACCGAGGTAATATTTTAAAGGATAAAACCGGTTTAGTGTATCGTAAGGCAATGCCGGTAATTCGTCTGGATCATACAATTCATCCTTAGCGGTTTTAATAATCTGTTCGCCGGCTTTGTAAATGAGGTTATGTATAAATTCGTAGGGTTCGTTTTTTTCCAATGCGTTTAATAATGCAGGAAAAGATTTTTCTCCTGGCCCGTTGATTACAAAATCAACAAAGGAAGAATTAAGTACTACTTTATTCTGGTTAGAAGGAAAGTAACCACCCCAGATGATTTTAATAGCAGGAAACAATGCACGGATATTTTTTGAAATGGGTATGGCCTGCTTTAATTGCGGCCCCGGCATACAGGTACAGCCAAAATAACCAAAATCACCGCTTGCCAGGTAACCGTGTATCTTCTCCCATGGGTCCTGCTCCAGGTTGCCATCCACTATGGCATAGTCACACAATCCCTCAATAGAAGAAGCGATACTGAGAATGGAATTCGGTATCCTTGGTTTATAATTTGCACTTCGTGGATTAAATAAAAGTACCCTTTTCATGCTGCTGTCAGGATTAGTATCTGTTTGTACTCCTTACAACGGGTAATCAGCGTTAACAGTTGCCTGTAAATCTATTTTTTACAGCGGTAATTTGCAGTTATAAAGCATCCTTTTTAAAAGAAAACCCGTTTGGTTAGTGGTAGCCCTGCAACGGGCCGTAAAAACTGATTCAAAATGCCTGGTACGGAGTTATCGCTTAAAGTAAGTATTGTTATGCCTACCTGTAACCGGGCCGCATATATACCGGAAACGATTGCAAGTATCCGAAACCAGACATATTCTAACTGGGAACTTATTATTATGGATGATGGTTCTGACGACAATACTGCAGCACTCATTCACCAGTTAAACGATGAACGGATCTGTT
The DNA here is from genome assembly GCF_054783275.1 of Ferruginibacter profundus. Taxonomy (NCBI): domain Bacteria; kingdom Pseudomonadati; phylum Bacteroidota; class Chitinophagia; order Chitinophagales; family Chitinophagaceae; genus Ferruginibacter; species Ferruginibacter profundus. The sequence continues at coordinate 2,109,941 of NZ_BAAGQW010000002.1, forward strand.
TTTATACAACAGCACGAACAGGTAACATCAGCAAACTAAGAAAAACGGGTATTGATAAAACGACAGGTGATTTTATTGCCTTTATTGATTCTGATGATATCTGGGCTGCCACCAAACTTAAAGAACAGGTAAGTGCTTTAGAAACAAATCCTGAAGCCGGCTTTTGTGTTACAGGAGGATTTAATTTTATACGGTCTGGCGAACCGGTAGATTATTTTTATACGCAAAGAGAAGGGATGAAATATGGTGACCTGTTCGCTTCATTTTTTCAATCCGCTCTTTCCGGCTATTTACAGGCATTATTAGTTCGCAGAACCTGTATGGATATTGCTTCGCCTTTTAAAGAAACAGATTCGGATATAGATTTTATAGTACGGCTGGCAAGTAATTTTAAGGGTATCATTCTTTATACACCACTTTTTTTCCGCCGTATTCATGATAAAAATTACAGTCATATTAATTGGGAAAAGAATTATCATAAATACATCAGGCTGATAGAGGAATATAAAAAGCACATGAGCCCCGTACTTTTAAAAGAGACCAGGTTCCGTTTGTATATCAACTTTGGGGAAGATTGTTTAACCAATAAAGTGCCGGGCAAAGCCATTCGCAATTTTTTTAAAGCCTGGAAAAATAAACCGTTAAGTGTGGTACCTGCAAAAAAAACAGCAAAAGCCATGTTACAATATTTCAGATGACAGGTGCAGATAATACCATACAGTCAATAGCCGGTATACCGTCAAAACCCTGGAAGAAAAAAACTATGCCGCGTCGGGTACTTGCTATACGCCTGCAGGCCATGGGCGACATGGTGATCACATTACCCTACCTGCTGCAATTAAAAAAAATGTTGCCGCCCGGTACCAGGCTGGACCTGTTAACACGGGAAGAGGTACACGAAATTCCACGGAATATAGTGTTGTTTAACAAAGTGTATTGTATTAAAGGCCACCGCAGTCTTAAAAAGCAATTATTGTATACCGGTTTACTATTGCCTGAATTATTGCTGCAGCGATATGATGTAGTGATCGATCTGCAAAATAATATTATAAGCCATATCGTTCGCAAATCACTGATGCCCAAAGCATGGGTAGAGTTTGATCGTTTTTCTCCCATTGCCGCAGGTGAAAGTACAAGGCTTACCATAGAAGCTATCGGCCTTGGCAAATGTTATGCAGATACAACAGGTTTTCAATTTAAAAATGGAGATTACTGTACAGGCATACTACAGGCAAATGGCTGGGATGGCGAAAGTGAATTGGTAGTGCTCAATCCGGCCGGAGCTTTTATTACCCGTAACTGGCCCGTTGATAATTATATTGATTTTGCAAAGCTTTGGTTACAAAAATTTCCCCGTACGCAATTTCTTATCATTGGTGTAAATACCATCGCAGAAAAAAGCACGGTCATGAAAAAAATGCTGGGTAATAAACTGATCAACCTTGTAAATAAAACTTCTCCGCTGCAGGCTTTTGCGCTTATCCAAAAAACAAAACTGGTGTTAACTGAAGATTCGGGACTGATGCACATGGCCTGGGTATCGGGCATTACTACAGTAGCATTGTTTGGCGCTACAAAAAGCCAACGCTCCACGCCATTGGGTAATCATACTTTGCTATTGCATTCCGCCGATCTTGAATGTGGCAATTGTATGCAGGAAATTTGCCGCTACGGCGATACACATTGCCTCACCCGCTATTCCGCAGCTTTTGTTTTTGAAAACGCAATTGCGTTAACGAATAAGATTCAGGAATAATTAAAAAGCCGGGCAACAGCTTTTACCGTATCGGCTATTACAAACGGAAACTGCGGAGCTAGGTTGATAGCACCAGTTTGCAAAATAGTCAACGCTTTTTGTTTCATTTCTTCAGCATTATTTACAATATGCCAGTGATCAATATCCTTATGCATGGCCCTGCAAAAGCTGATGACTGCTGCACCGCTGCTCAAAGCTTCAAGACATACGCCGGAAAAACCCTCATAGGAAGAAGGGTGTAAAAAAATGCTTGTACTTTGCATCAGCTGCAATACCATATCATGCGGCAACTCACCGGTAAGTTCAATATTATCCTGCAATTCGTATTTTAAAATAAGCGCTTTTAAATTTTCTTTTTCCGGCCCTTCGCCAATCAGCATGGCTTTAATGGCAGGCTTTTCTTTTTTAATAGCGGCAATAATTTCGATCAACTGATCATATTGTTTTAGTGGAATTAATGACCCTGCCGCCAGGATATCAATATTTTTTTCTTTTGCCGCTATTCCAAATTGCTTTACATCAACTCCTGGAGGAATAACGTGCAATGGTTTTATTCCATGATTGTTTTCAAATTCATCCTGTAAAAAATCTGATAGCGCTATTAACCTGTTTGCCTTTAGCTGCACCCGCCTGGGATATTTATTTTCCTTACGGGCATCCTGGCCAAACAACCAGCAATAATGTTTGCAATTATATTTTCGTGCAAACCAATGGCCTGTTGCAGCACATTCGCCATACCAGAAACTTATTATACCTGTTATTCTATTATTGCGGTTAATTCTTTTAAGTGCGGCTTGTATTGAACGCCGCAATAATAATTTTTTTATGCCGCTTTTGTTATGGCCATTAAAACTTATCACCGTTGCTCCATACCAATCGTAAGTTGTTTTTGTAAAAGGGTAATGAAAGCTGAGTACAATTATATTTACCTGGGGATATAGTTCTTTAAAATGCTTTACAAAACTTTGCTGTAACGGCAGGCAGGTAGTATCTGCCGCAGATGAAGGAAAGCCCGGTGTAAGCATAATCAATGTATAGTTTGCACTATGCATCAAGCGAAATAGTTTTATTGCAATAAGAAAGGCTTTTTTTATCGTGGGTGATCATTACCACCAGTTTGCCTGCCTGCGCCAGTTGCCTGAAATGTTCCAGTAATAAAGCAGTGCCTGCATCATCAATCTCATTAAACGGTTCGTCCAGCAATATCACTGCGCTGTTTTTATACAACGCCCTTGCAATGGCTACCCGTTGCTGCTGGCCACCACTGATATTGCTGCCATTTTCTGTGATTATTTTTTCAAGGCCTTCAGAAAATCCGGCAATCACTTTTTCAAGCCCTGATATATGTAAAGCATCATTTAATTTTTTTGTATCATAACCTTGTTCTTCCAAGGTAATGTTACGCAGCAGGCTGTCATGAATAAAGAATTTTTGTTGCCTTACATAAGCGATCGATGGCCAGTATTGTTGTATGGTGCCTGTTGACGCAATAACATCATTCATTAATACCTCACCGCCATTTGCAGCAGGTATAAAACCCAATACCAGGTTAAATAGGGTTGTTTTTCCTTTGCCCGACTCCCCGGTAATGCCTACAAAATCTCCTTTTTCTATACTGAAAGAAATATTGCTGAGCACCTGTTGCCGGGCATATTGAAAACTGATATTTTTAAATTCTATTTTCCGGAGGGTTGCTGCGTTATCAATTACCGGTGATATGGTATTCTCTTTTTTACGGGGCATTAATTCATGCAGCGAAAAATCATAGGCTTTCATCTGCCCGCTTACATTGATCATTTTTACAATGCCCGGGATTATTTTATAAGCTGCCGCCATAAAAGCTCCGATGGTTATAAATGTAGCACTGTCATCATTGCCATTCCACCGGGCTATTACCACCATCACAAATAATCCAAGCACGGCAAATATTTCAATAATGCGGTTGGGCATGCCCTGTAATGCTATGGAATCAAATAAATGTGTGCTGAATTTTTGCCGGGTGCTGACAAAGCGTTTAAGAAAAAATTCATTGCGGTGGTAAATATTACCTTCTACATAACCTTTCAATGCATCCAGTAAATATTGCAACGATTGCTGGTTACTTTCCTGGATATGTTTTTTTGCCGCTGCCAATTTTCTTTTAATAAAATAAGCCACCAGGCAAACTGGTGGTAATAATAGCAGTAACAACAGCAGGAATAGTTTTGCATCAAAAAGAATGATGGCAACGATTGTTATCAGTATAAGTGAGCATTGTGTGATGAGCTGTTGAATACCGGCAAGCATATACTGGCAATATTCAAAAGGCTGAAAACAAATGGTACGAATGTGTGCAGAAGAATCCTTATTAATAAATTCTTCAAAAGCTGCCTGCTGGTAATTAACCAGGTTTTGTTGCGACATACGAATGGCTACCTTGCTGCTGAAAGTGTAGTACGCTTTGGAAACAAAATATGCCACAAGGTTTTTAATGGCAAAAAAAATAACAAAGAGTGCAATGAAAAGTATGGCATTGTCTTTTGCAAAAGTTGCCGGCAAAAAAGAGAGCCTGCTTTGAATACCGGGTTGCACATACAACCTGATGATCCACAACAATACAGCAAGTGAAAAAATATCCAGCAGGCTGATAAGAATATCCAGCAGTATTAAAATACCAAACCGTTTCTTTTCTTTTTCTGTAAGAACAGTTACTATATTTTTAAACATGTGCTTCACGCCCTGTATCCTTTGGTTTCTTTTAAAATATAAATAAAGGAAGCTGATCTATATCCCCATCATTTTACAGATGGTGCGGTAAAGTATTACCATATCCAGCTTTAATGTCCAGTGCCGTAAATAAAAAATATCTACATCAACCCTATCTTTCATTTTTTGCATACTGTTGGCGGCACCCTCCAGGCCCATTATTTGTGCAAGACCGGTAATGCCCGGTTTTACTTTTTCCCTGTAATTATAATAATGTACTGCCTCTTCAAATTGTATACTCTCAGCCAGCATATGCGGCCTTGGGCCAATCACCGACATATCGCCCCACAGTACATTAAAGAATTGCGGCAGTTCATCAATAAATGTTTTGCGTATAAAGCGGCCCGGCGCTGTTATCCTTGTATCATTTTCTGCAGCCGGTAAAATATCTGCCATAGCATTTACCTGCATAGAGCGGAATTTGATACAGGTAAATACCACACCATTTTTCTTAGTTCTTTTTTGCAGAAAAAAAACAGGTCCACGGGAAGTAGCTTTTATTATTACCGCCATTACAGGCATAAGCCAGGATAATATGCCCGCAATAACTATCAGTGACACTATAATATCAAATATTCTCTTGGCAATACGATTGTTGATGTTATCTAACGGTATTTGTATACACCTTACGGCTGCGGTATCGGGAGGTGTAAAACCTTTGTATACTATTTTGTACAAATAACCTGTACCCACCCTGCCATAACTTTTATTCAGGTAGGCGATCATTGTGGAATTATATATTGTTCTTTTAACAGGTTGATTAGTGGTAGCAGTGTTTCTGGTCATGCTGATTTATTCAACCTGATAAACGGCAAGTACAGGCTTTGGGTTGCCTTTACCGGCCTGTTAAGGAAAATAAAAAGAATTTTTTTTGCCGGCTGTTTACCGGCTGAAAACCAATACCAGCAAGCGTTTAGCGGACCCTGCCTGATTTGTTAAAACGCTTTCACTTTTCCACAGAAAATAATAATGGCACGGTTTTGGAATCTCTGGCACATGTAACACGAAAGCTACCCCGCAAAGGCAGGGACAAAAAAATTAAAAATCTAAATCTTAATCTTTTAAAAATCTATTATTATGAGCACTACAAACTTTCCAACTCCTGAACAGGAGAAACAAGTAACAGTACCAGCTAAGACTAATGCCGTAAAGAATGCAGTTATCGGTGTATTAGCAGCAGGTGTATTAGGCATGGGCGGCTATATGGCTTATGACAAAACAAAAAATTCAGAGACCATACAGCAACAGCAAACACAAATTGCTAAAGTAACCGATGAAAAAAGTGATATCCAGACAAGCTTTGATGCATCATTGGCAAGACTGGATTCTATGACTACTGCCAACAACGGATTAACCAGCAAGCTGGCCGATAAAAATGCAGAGATCACAAAAACAAAAAATGAGATCCGCAGTATTTTAAATAAGAAAAATGCAACTGCAAGTGAATTGGCCAGAGCTAAAACACTGATTGCATCTTTAAATGAAAAAATCACCACACTTGAAGCTGATGTTGCCAGGTTAACCCAGGAAAATCAAACTTTAAGTAATGATAAAGTTGTGTTGACACAGGAAAAAGAAAAGTTAACTACTGACCTTACTGCAACAACAGAAGCTAAAGTAAACCTGGAAAAGAAAGTGGATGTTGCGTCTACTTTAAATGCATCAAACATTGTAATCACGCCGGTAAATGTTAGAAGGAATGGAAAAGAAAAAGTGTCTACCACTGCAAAACGTGTTGACAAACTTTTAGTAAGTTTTGATGTGAACAACCGTATTGCTGAACCAGGTTCAACTGATGTGTATGTAGTAGTGATTGGCCCCGATGGCCAGCCTGTAACTACCGGTGCAGAAACTTTTACTACCCGTGAAGAAGGTGATAAAACTTACACCGCTAAATTACCGGTAGCTATTGAAACTGCTAAAAGTAAAAATGTAGAATTCGCTTTTGCCCCGGGCAGCAACTTTCAACAGGGAAGTTACAAGATCATGATCTACCAGAATGGTTTCTTAATTGGCCAGGGTGTTCGTGAATTGAAAAAAGGCGGACTATTCAGTTAATATAAATTTTATTCAGTACTCTCTTAAAGACATCAAAGAGCCCGGGTTTAAAAACCCGGGCTCTTTGTATATTATATAATCAGCGTATTACTACTGCAAAACAATTAACTTTATACTTTGCTGTTTTGAAAAGACGTAGCTCATACTTAAAAACTAACTAAGGATTATGCAAAACAAAGTAGCTATACTTCTGTCATTATCTTTTCTTATTTCCTTTTCCTCTTGCAATACCAAACCGGACAAGACTCCTGAACAGGATCTACTTCAAAAATACAGGACCGACTCTGCTATAAATGCCAGGAAAGAAAAAGGCCTCAAATCATTAACTAAGAATATCGGAGAAAAGTTTAGTATTGAAAATTTTATCGACACCAGTGGTAAGCCAGTACAATTAGATTTTACAAAATCGGATATTACAATAATTGATTTTTGGTTTGACGGATGTACCGCCTGCATTAATGAAATGAATCAATTTAAAGATATCCTTAAAAATAAGGAGCACAAAGTCAGGATTATCAGTACTTGCATCAGCAGCTATGAAGCCTGGAAAAGCCTTTTTATCAGGAAAAATGATATTTATTCATTTCTTACAATCCCGGTTACCAACTGGCTGCAATTGAATTTAAAATCAAATGATGACCCAAAACTGCATAACAGCCTTTCCAATGACAGGAAGATTGAATTAGAAGGCAAGTTAGATGTATCTTTTTTTCCTGCTTACTTTGTAATAAACAAAGAAGGAATAATTATAGCCCGCCCAATGAGCGCAGTAGAGTACATAAAAAATAATATCAAATAAAAAAGCGGAAACATAAACTTAGATAAAAAATATGATGTCTTCATGCTAGCCCTGCAGGCTTTCCGGAAGCGTATTCATAAACCGAATCAGGCCAGTATCTTCTTTCTACTGATACTTTTTAAACGGATTTTTGTTGCTGCTTTTTGCTTCGGCATTTTTTTTCCTGTTGCTTTGTAATAAGCTATTATTTCACTGATTCTTTTTCTGTCTGTAGTTGTCAAAGGTGTTGGATCAACTACAAAGTCAATGCCCGCTGGTTCTTTGATGAATCCCATTATCTTATAATTTAAGTTGGAAAATATTTTTTAATTAGTTTAAGCGCTTCCTGTGGGAATATTACCATTTTATGTCCCCCAACATGTGTCGCTCCTAAAGTCTTTTCATAATGTTCAATCAGTTTTGTCTTGGAAGTGAAAGAAACGAAACCTTGATATCCTTTGTCCCAGGAAGATTTACAAGTAAAAGCAAACAAATTACCAGGAACTCCCTCATAAAGTTTGTGTTTACCTAAGTTGAACGGTGCACTTTCAATAAGGTGCAAATAATAATGATCATTGTAATCACTTATACTTAAAAGCCCTTGAATTATTTCGGGATTGTTTCTAATTGTCAGTTTAAAAACCTGCCTGTCTGTTAACTTAAACTCAGTTGTCCAATTGAAAAGCCAACCATTTTTTTTAGTAGTATTTTTTATATCTGATTTGGCAACAGGATGAACGTCAGTTGGAAAACTGTCCCCGGAAATAGTATTGGCTATACTATTTGTTAATTTATCTACTTCAATTCCTAAATGATATTTAGTCTGTTTTGCCACATTTCGAAGATACGAAAAAAGCGGAAACATAAACTTAGACAAGTAAATGTGTTCCGCTGTATTGCGATTGCTATCTAACAAAAAACCTAACTGCTGAAAAGTTCTTATTGCTTTTTAGTCACTCTAACCCAATCCACCAGCATCTTGCTCTGCCCATTTTTTATGGCTTCAAAAGTAGCAGCCGGCAATCCGTAATACGGTTCTTTTATCCCGTTAATTTTAAAAGGATAAATACCGCCTACTGCAAAATTTAAAATGAGAAATTTAGGATTATCAAAAGCCCAGGGACCAAAAAACTGTGCCATGGGTTTGGTTATTCTAAGCATAGGTACATCGTCGTATTTGAATACCAGGCTATCCGGCGTCCAGTCTACTGCATACACATGCCATTTGGTTACATCATTGCCGGCAGGAAAATATAAACGGTTTACCAAACCTGCATCGCCGCTATACCCTTTGCCATGCACGGCAGCGCTGGCCCAGTCTTTTTCGCCGATATATTCCATGATATCTATCTCGCCGGTTTCGGGCCAGCCGCCATTACCCAGCATCCACCAGGCAGGCCATAAGCCGGCACCATCAGATAATTTAATTCTTGCCGCTACTGTACCATAAGCCACTTCAAATTTATTTTTCGTATTCATTCTGCCGGAGATAAAATCAAATTTTTGCCCGTCTTTGGTTACAAAGCCCGGCGTAAATTTTGGCTGAATCATCAATGCACCATTTACTGCGCCTTCTGCAGCATCTCCTTTTACAAATGATATGGTATTGGCAGAATCTACATAAGCCTGCAATTCGTTATTAAAGTGCATACCGGTGGTTTCTACATTCCATTTTGTGCTGTCTAATTTTGATCCGGAAAAATCATCAAAAAAAACAGCAGGCATATTTTGTGCTGTAGTGGCAGGTACATCAGCCGCAGCCGGTTTGCATTGCGCCAGCATTGTTGTACAGCCTATTACCACAATAGCAGAGGCAAAGAGGTTTTGTAACTGATTCATAAACAGTTTTTAAAAATTAATCAGAGATTTTAAAATTGGTAAGAAAGGTCATTCTGAAGCCATGCCCCGGAATGACCTGCGGATCTACTGGTACACCCTTATATAATCAACTTCCATTGCAGCACTATTGAATGCAGGATCGATGGTGCCGCCAAAATTGCCGCCCATGGCTACATTCAGAATGATGAAAAAGTTTTGATTGAATGGCAGGCTTGCCGTATTGGTAAAGCTGTAGAACAATTGTGTGTCTACATAAAATTTAATACTCGATGCCGACCACTCTAAAATATAATTATGAAAAGCTGTAGTGGCATCAGGAATAATTATAGTACTACCATCACCGTTAGCGCCTGAGTGGCCCGGGTGATGCAGGGTGCCATAAATTTTATTCAACTGGTTGCCCACATGTTCCATAATATCAATTTCGCCGCAACCCGGCCATGGTGTGGTACCAATATTATTGCCCAGCATCCAGATGGCGGGCCATGTGCCGCCGCCGGCAGGCAGTTTTGCCCTTATTTCTATTTTACCATACTTAAAAGAAAATTTATCCTTCGACAATAACCTTGCAGAAGTATAATTGCTGCCACTGTAGCTTTCTTTTTTTGCAGTGATCTTTAATACACCGTTTATCACCACCGCATTTTCGGGCCTGCTGGTATAATACTCCTGTTCGTTGTTGCCCCAGCCACCTGCGCCAATATCGTATCCCCACCTGGCACTGTTGGGGGCACCGTCTGTATTAAACTCTTCTGACCATACCAGGCCAGGTGTACCTGCTACTACATTAACTGTTACCTGTATTGATTTCTTCAACGTACCGCCGGTACTGCTGGTAGCCGTAACTGTTACAGTATAGGTATTGCTGCCTAAGAGTGTGTATTTGTATGTAGTGGTTCCTGTGCTGGTGGTGGTTATACCGCCGTCTCCAAATTCGTAAGCATAGGTAGCCGCATTATCTGCTGTAGCCGTAAAGGCCACATTACCGCTACCGTCTGTACTGGGCACACCGGTTACCACTAAATTAGTTGGTGCTGTTTGTGATGGCCCGTTGGAACTGCTTTTTTTGCAACTGCTTAAAATTAAAAACGAGCCTATCAAAACCACCGTGTTTTTTAAGTACCTCATATTGCTATTATTTAATTTTTAATTTCTGATACCATGCATTACCATCAGCACCAATATTACGCAGGCTAACAGTAGTAGAAGTTATCGATAAAATTTCATACGTGGTGCCGCCGGTGCCAAAATTTATGATGCCATTACCCGGAACAGTAAATTGTATCCTGGTAGAATTAGCACTGGTAGATGCGGACGTAGCATCCATAAAGGCTAATTTTTTATTACCGCCTGTGTTGATGGCATAACAACCATCGCCGCCGCTAAAACCATAAAAGCCTGTGGCTGCTCCTATAGAAAAATTCTCTCCTTTATTATTCACCGCCATAAACACATTATTGTTGGCATCTTTAGAAAAAGTGATCTCATCATCATAAGCACAAGCCTCTCTTGAATTAGGTGTTGCCGCATAATAGTTGGGGAAGAACATATCTGCCTGTCCTACGCCGAAATGGCCGGCTGCATTTTTATCAGTTACCCAAATCTGCGAAGCGCCATTGGTTAATGATTGCAAGATCACCGGAGGTATTTCAAAAGCCACAAACACTTTTATTTTTTTGCTGATGGTAGAAATGATGCCTGCTGTACCCACTGCATTTACAGTAACGGTATAATCATAAGTACCCGGGTTGGTGTATTTGTAAGTAATAGCACCTGATGGCACTACCTGTGTTTTACCATCGCCAAAATCTATATTGTATGTAATAGCGCCTGATGCAGTAGCCGTAATTACCACGGTGCCGCTACCGTTTCCGTTGGGGTTGGCAGCATCAACACCGGCAATAGCTGTTGTTAATGTTAACCCCGAAGGTGATTTTAAATCTCCCAGTTTATACTCCGTTTTTTTACAGGCAATAAATAAAATGCCTGTTGCAAAAAACATGATGAGGAGCAATTTTATTTTTGTGATCATAATAATATTTTTTTAGAATTAATTAAGTGTAATGTCATCAAAATTAAAAGTGAAGTTTGCAGAACCATCTCCCATAGTGCCATTATCAAAAATCAATACTATTTTCTGATAAGAGTTGGCGGTATTGATGCCGCTAAAATCAAAGGTTAATAATTCCCATGCATTAGCCGTAGTGGTAGTTACTTCTTTTTCGTAACTGATACCACCGTTGGTGAGGTTTTCTACTTTTAAAAGAACCTTTGCACCTACTCTTGGTGAATACACTTTCATTTTAAAAGTTTTAGTTACAGAAAAATTAATAGGGCTTGCTAAAGTAAGAAAACTTCCTCCCCATGTTTGTCCTGCATTTTTAACCATCTTGCCTACTTTGGCACTGGTGTTAATACCACCACTGTGTGGGTTGGCAATAACTGTTGCCACACCGCCATCAAAATCGGTAAAGGCATATACCAATGTTGTAGATTCAAAATCTATTGGTAATCCCAGCCCGGCCACATTAACCGGCAGAAATTTTATATCATCCCAATAATATACTTTACCATTTCCTGCGGTATTAAAATCAAAGAAGATGGAAGCCATATCATAATTATAGGTAAGGTTTAGTGCAGCTGTACCGGTAGCCTGGTTAGCAAAATCAAACACCAGTGTTTCCCATGCGTTGGCAACGGTGGTTAATTTTTCTGTTTCTACTGATTTGGTATTATCCGTGCGGTCTTCTACTTTTAATCGTACAGGAAGGCCTGCGGCAGGTGAATACACCCTCACCGTCATTTGTGTAGCGGTTGCTGTAAAAGGAATTTTAGAAGTAAAGCCTGCGCCAATAGTTGTACCGGCCCATGTTTGTGCGCCGCTTGTTTTAGTGGTTTTCTTTACTTTGTTTGCCGCATTGCCCGGATCTACATCATCCACTGTAACATTGCCACCAAAATCGGTAACTGCATAATTTACCAACGGATCATCAAAAGTTACAGGAAGCGTTAATAAACTAACGGGTAATTGATTGGTAAGCCTGATATCATCAAACAAAAAAGTAAAGTTTGCAGAACCATCACCCACTGTTCCCAAATCAAAAATTAAAACCACTTTCTGGTAAGCATTGGCAGCATTGATTGCACTGTAATTAAACACCAGGTCTTCCCAGGTGTTGGCAACCGTGGTAGCTACTTCTTTTTCAAAACTGATTCCGCTATTGGTAAGATTTTCTACTTTCAATAAAACCTTGGCTCCCACTCTCGGAGAAAAAACTTTCATCCTGAAAACTTTATTCACCGAAAAATCAATGGGTGCACCTAATGTAATTAAGCTGCCGCCATAAACTTCAGGGGCATTCTTTACCATCTTACCTACTTTTGCACTGGTATTAATACCGTTGATCTGCGGATTGTTTATTTTAGTTACCACACCACCGCCAAAATCGGTAAAAGCATAGTTAACTGTAGGAGATTCAAATGTTATTGGTAATAAAACGGGATCTACAATAGTAACCGGTTTAATTAATTGTACGGTTGCTGCACCACCACTTAATGCCACTACTTTTACATTATAGGTACCAACAGCTGCATAAGTATGCGTAACCACATCGCCTTCAAGAAAAGATACCGGCACTTCATTAGGTACATCTCCAAAATATACTTTAAAGAAGGTTTCGTACAATGCCGTTGCTTTAACGCTGATCTTGTAATTGTTGGAAGGATCTACGGTTATTGTAAAATCTAAATTTTCCGGCGCCCTGAATGTTACTGTAAGTGATTTAGTTGTTTCGGTTATTTTGCCGGTAATGCTATGGCCTACAATTTTTACATTGTATACCCCTTCGGCATATACATGCTGTGTGTTTTTTCCGGGTAACACTTTTGCAGGAGTGGTAGTGGCGTCGCCATAATAAATTTCATAGAAAGCCAGTCCTTCTCCGTTAGGCGTAATCGTTACCAGGCCGGTATTGTCCTGCGTAATTTCAAATAATGCAGATAAAGCAGCCGGGGCAGTATCGGTGGCCAAAAAAGAAGTATCATCAATCACTTCCTTTTTACAGCTAATAACCACTGCCAGCAAAAAAGCAATACTGAAAAAATATTTTATTAGTTTCATAATCGTTAATTTTTAATGGTTGGTGATCAATAGCCGGGGTTTTGTTTTAAACCGGAAATATCAATCTCTGTTTGAGGAATAGGAAATAATTCGTGTTTGCCTGTTACAAAGCCTGTAATTTTTGTAGCTGCCTGGCCGGTTCTAACCAGGTCAAAAAAGCGGTCGCCTTCCATTGCCAGCTCTAATCTCCTTTCGTCCCAGATGGCTTGTTTTAATGCAGTGCCTGTTACAGTAATATCTTTACTGGCGTCATTCACCGCAAATGCACGGCGGCGTACCCTATTTAAATACAGTTGTGCTTTAGTATCGTTGGGTGTAGTGGCCCTGTTATTAGCTTCAGCAGCCATCAGCAATACTTCGGCATAACGGATGGTTCTGAAATTGTTCAGGTAATTCAATTCCACCTGGCCCGATGTTTCGCCTTTACGTGGTAAATATTTCTGGTTGTATAAACCGGTATTTTTGTACGGTGCCACCTGGTAAGTAATACCAAAAGCAGGGTTAGCATTTTTATAGGCTTCTATATCCAACACCGTTACTGCTTTTCTTATATCACCTGCCGTATAAGCATTTGCAAGATTTACAGTAGGTAAATTAGTACTCCAGCCGGCTGCATAAGGCATAGCTGCAGATCCGTTAAGGCCCCTGATACCACATTGCTGTACCGAATGATTACCCTGGCCTCTTGTTACGCCACCCCAGTTGTAATAAGGCGAAGTATTAGAGTATTGAATTTCAAAAACTGATTCAGGACCGTTCTCCCCCGTTTGTAAAAATATACTTCCAAAATCTGGTACTAAACTGAAAGGCCCGTTCACTACATTTTCCAGTACGGTAGCAGCTGCATCAAATTTATTTTCGTATAATAACACTTTACCCAATAAAGCCTGTGCCGCATATTTAGTAACCCTTCCTTTTTCAATATTGGTGATAGGTAACACAGCGATAGCACTGTTCAGGTCTGCTTCAATTTGTTTGTACACGTCTGCTTTAGCCGAACGTTGTAAAGTTTTTGATTCGCTTAAGCCTAATCTTTTGTCCGTAAATAATGGCACATCACCAAAGAACCTTACTAAATGAAAATAATAGTAGGCACGCAAAAAATACACTTCGCCATACAAGGCATCTTTACCAACAAAACTTATTGCTTCGCCGGCTTTATTGGCATCTTTATATTGGGTCATGTAATTGGCCCTGTTGATACCTTCATAGGCTGCCTGCCATAATTCAGTAAGTGTGGAGTTTACCGGGGTTAATGTGTAATCATCTATCTGCTGCAGCGATAATACATCCGATGCATTCTCGCCACCGCTTACCGCATTGTCTGATGCGATATCCCCAACAGGCACCGCCTGGTTAAGCCATTGCATAGGTGTATACACACTTACTGCCATGGTGCGGTAATCACTTTCAGATTTTAAATAATCCAGGTCCGTAATTTTATATTCATCATGTGGGTTATAGTCCACCCATTTTTTACAGGATGCAAGCGTGGTGATCAAAAAAACCAGGCTCAGTATTTTAATATTCTTCATTGTATAATATTTTGTTTGAAAAATTTATAGTTTAATATCAATACCTAAAGCGTAAGTTCTTGCCTGTGGGTAAGCACCACGGTCAACGCCGGTATCTAAAATGCCGCCAGGTATTTCAGGATCAAATCCTGAGTATTTGGTAAACGTGTAGGCATTTTTTACCTGTGCATATACCCGTAACCTGCTCAGTATTTTTTTGGTTACTGAAGAAGGGAAGGTGTAGCCCAATTGTATATTTTTAATTTTTACAAAAGACCCATCTTCCACATACCGGTCAGAAACACGGATATTACTATTAGCATCTGTAAAAGAATAGCGTGGGTTGGTAGCATCATTGGTTGTGCCTGCACCTGTCCACCTTGCCAATACTGCCCTGTATTTATTAGAGTAGTTGGCATTTCTTTCATAAGCCCTGTAAATATCATTACCTACAGAAGCATACGTGAATGCAGTAAAATCAAAATTCTTATACTCCAGGTTTAAATTCCATCCCATAGTAAAATCCGGGAAGGGATCACCGATTTTCGTCTGGTCATCAGCGGTAATTTTGCCATCGCCATTCATATCCACAAAACGGATATCACCCGGCTGAGCGCCCGGTTGTGAAGCCCCCTTGGTTAAATCTGCAGTGGTTTGAAATAAACCATTGGTTTTATAACCATAGAAATAACCTGGTGTTTGTCCTTTTTCAAATACTGTTACATTTTGTGACTGACCATTGAAATAACCACCGCCTCTTATTTTAGCCGTGCCATCATCATTGGTAGCAGTAACTTCGTTTTTAGCAGTAGTAAAAGTTAAAGAGGTATTTAATCTGATATTGCGGTGAATGATCTCATTATAAGCCAGTGTAAGATCTATACCACTGCTTTTGGTGGCACCGATATTTGCGGTGGGAATGGGCACAGTACCCAGGTATAAAGAAGCAGAAGGCGTAAATAATAAACCATCCACTTTTTTCTGGAAATAATCTGCTGATAAGGAGAATTTCTTTTTGTAGAAAGTCACATCAAAACCGGCATTGTATTGTAATTGTTTTTCCCATCTTAAAGCGTCATTGGCTGCAGAACCTACAGTAGCGCCGGGATAAAACACATTATTGAAAGTATAGCCATTGCTATTTGCAGTTGGGCCATAGCTTGATCCGCCGGTTACAATACTTACAAACTGGGGATCTACATTTTCATTACCAATTGATCCGTAGCTACCCCTTATTTTCAGGTAGTCGATAAAATCAGAATGAAAGAAATCTTCTTTGGTAACTACCCAACCCAATGAACCGGAAAAAAAGTTAGCATATTTATTATCGATACCAAAAGCATAGGAACCATCACGGCGTGCCGTGAATGACGCTAAATATTTATCCTGGTAATCGTAGTTGATCCTTGCAAAGTATGAAAGGTTTCTTCTGAAATACTGGTAGTAATAACCGCTGAGGGCATTGGTATTGGTAGCAGTATTGCTTCCGGTTGCTGCAGTAAAATCTGCAAACTCCCAGGAGTTAAAAGGTACATCCTGCCTGCTTGCACCGGCAGCATTGCCTGATGTTTTAGCCACAGAAAAACCCAGTACGGTCTCAAAATTATGGTCTTGCTTTACTTTAAAATTGTAGTTGGCAAAGCTTTCCCAGGTATAATTAAAGTTACTTACTTTATCATGCGATACGCTGTTGTGTTTGCCGGTAACGGTTGAACCATCGGCATTCATGGAATTATCTACATTATTATTACCATAGAATACTAACGGGTTAAAGCTTTTAGAATTACCATCATACTTAGTGTATCCAAAACGGGTAGATAATTTTAAATTCTTAATTACATCATATTGTAATTCAAATTTGCCATATAATTTATTACCGGCGTTTTTATTGTAGGTATTATCCAGCTTGGTAAGCGGATTATAGATTTCTGATAACAACAAATTACTGAAGCCGTATTTACCTACGGTATTAGGTACATTATTATATACCGGTACAGTAGGGTCAAAATTGAGGGCACTACCCAGCACGCTGTTAAAAGAGTTTTCCTGTATGCCTTTACCATCGAGAATTACACCGGTTGTATTAACAAGGAATTTTAATTTTGAAGTAAGGTCAAAGCTAAGGTTGGCTGTAAAGTTACCCCTGCTGTATAATGATTTATCGTTGCCTCCAACCACACCGCCCTGGTTTAAATAACCGGCAGAAAGGAAGTAAGACATTTTTTCGCTACCGCCACGTGCCGCTATATTATGCGATTGCATGGCTGCTGTTTTAAAAATTTCATCCTGCCAGTTGGTACCTACGCCAACAGCAGACAGGTTTTGAAAAATCAATGGCCCGCCTGCAGTAACGCTACCCTCATTTATTATGGCAGCATATTCTGTTGCATTTAAAACACCGATCTTTTTCATCACTTCCTGCATACCATAATTACTGCTTGCGGTAATTTCTGTTTTTTGATTTTTTCTACCTGATTTGGTAGTAACCACAATAACACCGTTACCACCTTTTACACCATAAATGGCTGTAGTGGCAGCATCTTTTAATACGTTGATAGATTCAATATCACTGGCATTAATAGAATTAAAATCAGTCAGGGTTTGTGGCACACCGTCAATAATCACCACCGGGTCGGTACCGGAAAAAGAAGGAATACCCCTTATCAGTACGGTTGGTTTTGCACCTGGTGTACCGGCTGATATTACTGTAACACCCGAAGCCCTGCCCTGCAAAGCTTCTTCTGCCCTTACCGGCCTTAGTTTTTCTATATCTGCTGCTTTTACAGTGGAGATAGCGCCGGATACTTTGGTTACTTTTTGTGTACCATAGCCCACTACCACCACTTCATTCATGGTTTTGTTGCCTTCTTCCAGCTGAATTTCGATGGGCCCCGAACCATTTACCTTGTAGCGTACTTCATCCATTCCGGTGTAAGAAATCACCAGGGTGGCTCCTTTTACAACTGAAATAGAAAAACTGCCTGTGGCATCTGTAACGGTGGAAGTGGTGCTGCCCTGCACCAGGATGGTGGCACTTGCCAGGGGCTCTCCTGTTGTTTTGTTTTTTACTTTTCCGGAGACGGAAATGTTTTGTGCAAGGGCCTGTTGAAATATACAACAGGTGATAATGCCAATGCACAGCATGGTGAGTTTTAATTTCATAAGCAATCGTTTTAAGTAATGAAATAATTGAGTGTAAAAGTATTCTCCACCCCTACAAATAAGAAATAAACAGCCACATCATTACTACATCACAAAACATAAATGCTTGATTTTAAGTGTATTTATACTACATCAATACTACATCACCCAATTTTGTATACCTTCACTATTCAATTAACGATGCAGATATGAAAAAACTGCTGCTCCTTATTCTACTGCCGCTTGCAGTACATAGTCAGAATACCATTGGCCTGCCCGATGTTATTAATTATTCTAAACAACTGTATAGTGCCGGGTTGCAAAACTGGGATATCAAACAGGATAAGAATGGTATTATATATGTAGCCAATAATGAAGGTTTATTAACCTACGATGGCCGAAGCTGGAACCTGTATCCGCTACCCAATAAAACCATAGTTCGTTCGCTGGAGATAGGGCCTGATAATAAAATTTATGTGGGCGGGCAGGACGAGCTGGGCTATTTTACCCCGGGCATTAACGGCCGGTTGCACTACAGCTCCCTTGCCCAGTTTATTCCGGCTAAGGATAAAATTTTTGGCGATGTATGGGATATCATTGCTTTTAATAAGAATGTATTTTTCCGCTCCGGCAATAAAATTTTCAAATTTGCCAACGAAGCTGTGGCCACTTATTATGCCCCGCTGGAATGGTCTTTTTTAGGTACCTGTAATGGCCGCCTGTATGCGCACGACCATAAAACGGGATTAATGGTTTTTGAGAACGAAGCCTGGTCGCCACTACCTGTAAAAGCTGCTTTACCTATTTCTGACCCTGTTACCAATATTTTACCGCTTAATAAAGACAGTGCACTGATAACTACTTTAAAAGACGGCATCTTTATTTTAACCAGTACCGCTATTACACCATTATCTTCTGCCAATAACTCCTTTTTTGCAACAGAAAGAATATATGCAGCAACTGCCGTAAATAATGAATGGCTGGCATTAGCCACCAGCAATAGCGGGGTGTACATTGTTGACCTTAAAGGAAATATCATTCAGCATTTTTCGGGCAAAGAAGGTTTGCAGAATAATAATGTACTGAGTATTTTTTTAGACCGGCAAAGTAATTTATGGCTGGGGCTGGATAATGGCATTGATTTTATTGCCTACAACAGCGCAATCAAACAAATTAATCCTGTATTACAGAACGGGTCGGGTTACACTACAATCATTCACAACAATATTTTATACACCGGCACCAGCAATGGCCTGTACAGTGTACCGCTGCAACCCATGAAAGACCTGAGCTTCAGCAAGGGGAATTTTATACCGGTGGTTAATGCCAAAGCGCAAACCTGGGGATTAGCTGAGATTAATAACCAGCTATTGGTCGGCAATCACGAGGGCGCATTTGTAATAAACAATAATATAGCACAGGTAATCTCCAATAATCCCGGCTACTGGAATTTTGTACCCATGTCCGGCACATTTCCTTCGGCGCAAATAATTGCAGGCAATTATAAGGGTTTATTCTTTTTTGATTTTAATAACGGGAAGTTCACGCAATCCGGCAAAGTAGCAGGCTTTGATGAATCATCAAGATTTGTTGCGCTGGATAAATACGATAATACCTGGGTATCGCATCCTTATCATGGTGTGTACCGGATCAGCAAAAACAATGATGGCTCTTACAAAACTGTTTTGTATACCGATAAACAAGGCCTGCCTTCTACATTAAACAACCACATTTATAAAATTAAAAATGAAGTGGTGGTGGCCGCAGAAAAAGGGGTGTTTATGTATAACCGTGATAAAGATAGTTTTGAACCATCGCCGTTTTATAGCAAATTGCTGGGCAACCAAAGCATCCGTTACCTTAAAGAAGATAAGGAGGGCAATGTTTGGTTCATCCATGAAAAAACATTGGGCGTAATTGATTTTTCGGCAAAAGAGCCTGCCATAATTTACCTGCCCGAGCTAAGTAATAAAATGCTCAGCGGTTTTGAATTTATTTATCCTGTTGATGCCAATAATATTTTTTTGGGCGGGGAAAAAGGCTTCTTTCATATCAATTACGAAAAGTATAAGAAAAACCTGCCCGGCCTGCAGGTACAGCTAAGGGCAGTAAGAATTATCAGTAAAACCGACAGCCTTTTATTTGGTGGTTATTTTAAAGAGGTGAATGAAAAACAAGTGCAGGATGCCGCTGCAATTCCTCAAATAAAAGACGGCTGGAAAACGATCCGGTTTGAATTTTCTCCTTCTGTTTTCGGTTACCAGTCTAATTTAGAATACAGTTACAGGATAAAAGGATTTGACAATAACTGGAGCGACTGGACGCAGCGGACAGAAAAAGAGTATACTAATTTACCCGCAGGCAGTTATACTTTTGAAGTGAAGGTAAGAAGCAACCTGGGCAATGAATCTGAAGCAGCTTTTTATACTTTTAAAATATTGCCGCCCTGGTACCAAACCATTTGGGCAAAAATCATTTACCTGTTGCTTTTTGCGGCAGCCTTATTGGCATTGTATAAATGGCAACAGAAAAAATTTAACCTGCAGCAGGCTAAGTACGAAGAAGAGCAGAAACAGCTGCGTTACATTCACGACCTGGAGCTGAGTAAAACAGAAAGTGAGATTGTGGCCTTGCGTAATGAAAACCTGGAAGCCGATATTAATTTTAAAAATTCAGAACTGGCCTCCTCTGCCATGCACCTGGTTAAAAAAGGAGAATTGCTCACCAAGATCAAAGAAGGGCTTACGCATATTATGAAGGTGATTGATAACCCGGTTGCCAACGGGGAAATTAAGAAACTGATAAAAACCCTGGGCGAAGATGATAATATTGATAAAGAGTGGGAAAATTTTACCAAACATTTTGATAAGGTACACAGCGATTTTGTAGCCAGCCTTAAAGAAAAACACAGCACCATTACAGGCAATGAATTAAAACTTTGTGCCTATTTAAGAATGAATTTATCTACCAAAGAAATTGCCCAGCTGATGAATATATCTGTACGTGGTGTGGAGATCAGCAGGTACCGGCTGCGTAAAAAATTAGGGATTGCTTCAGAAACAAACCTGTTTGATTATTTAATGAGTATCAATAGTAATACCGATAAACCGGAATAGCAGTATTTTATTTATCAATCAATAATTTATAAAACCGTTTCAGCTCTTCAGTTTCTGTAACTGCAAAAGGTTTATTACTATCGTAATTGGCTTTAAAAAATAAGACCCGTTTATGCTGCGGATATTTTTCAAGAATGGCAGTTATCAGTTTTCCTATGGCTTCGTCTTTGGTAAAAGCCGGCGTAGGTTGCGGCAGCGGCGATTTGTACCGGGTTGGCTTTTTTAAAATAATGGCTTGTAAAGTAGCCAGCTTGCCTTCGGTAATAGTATCTACTTTTGATGCTTTATGGTAAAGCCCCTCCAGTTGTTTTTTACTCAGGCCGCCTCTTTCCTGGTATTGTTGCAACAGGCTGGCCGTAAAAGTAGAGGTAGGATTTGCCGCCAGCGTTTCCTTCAACACATTTAATACAACATCTACATCCGGTTTTTTTCTTTCCATACTTTTAAAAGTAACAAAACTTACTTGTAATCATTGCAAATAAAAAGCCTTCCTGGTTTTTTACCAAAAAGGCTTAGGTTGTATTAACATTAAACTAAAGCTATTTTATCCTGCAATACTCTTACTGGCAAAACTGCTATTACCCAGCTCTACTACTTTTGCACGTGGCGTATTCTCTTCGGCCTGTTGTAATAATTGTTCTTTTATTATCGGATCACTTAATCCTGCAATAGCACAGGCTTTATCAAAACTAGTGTGCATACCATAAGATTCCAAAATCGGTGATACATCTTTAAATTCAGGAAAAGCGGTGAATTTTTTTACAAAATAATAGGTTTTGTAATCCAGTAATTTGGTGTAGGCAGTGTAAAAAGTTTCCATAATTGAGTATATTTTAGGTGACGTAATTATTTATTGTTGTCGAAAAAGAATATGTTCGGGTTGCATACGTATATGATACGCAAAAACCAAACACCAGGTTTTAAAAAGGACGATACAATAAGTAAATGGATCTAAAATGTACTCAGGGAAATAATTGTTCAATAATTATTAAGTCCTAAATAACTGTAGCTATTCAGAGGATTGGAAACGAATTTCGGCTTTGACGTGGGAGATTGGATACGGTTTAATCAGGAAGGACAAATGGATTGGCAGGGGTAGTAAGCTGGCGTAAAAGTACAACTCATATTTTACAATTACAAGATTTGTGGAGAACTATTGTACTGAAAATACACGGCGTAAATACACGGCGTACATTCACTATTTTCATAAATTAGCTCATTATCATATAGTTAAAATGATTTTCTTTGCAAATCAATGGCATTATTTATTACATCATTAAATTCGGGCAGCAACGGTAATTGTTATTATGTTGGCAACAGCAGCGAAGCCGTGCTGGTAGATGTGGGCATTTCGTGCAGGGAAACAGAAAAGCGGATGAAGCAACTTGACCTGGATATAAAAAAGGTAAAAGCCATTTTTATATCGCACGAACATGGCGATCATATCAAAGGCGTTTCTGTATTAGCCAATAAATATAAAATACCGGTTTATATTACAAGCATAACGGCAAAGCATGGCCCAAGATTGATCAGCCACCTGGCTAAAACATTTACAGCAGATGAACCGGTACAGGTTGGTGATTTATTCATTACTGCTTTTACAAAAGCCCATGATGCTGCAGATCCGCATAGTTTTATTGTAAGCCACAATAATGTAACTGTAGGTGTATTTACTGATATTGGTAAAGTATGCAAACAGGTGGTGCATTATTTTAAACAATGCCATGCAGTTTTTTTAGAAACCAATTATGATGAGGATATGCTGGAAAACGGGAAGTATCCTTTGCAATTAAAAAACCGTATCCGTGGTGGCGAGGGTCATTTGTCCAACAAAGAAGCGCTGGAATTATTTACCACACACCGGCCTGCTTTTATGACACATCTTATATTAACGCATTTATCTAAAGAAAATAATACGCCTGCATTAGCCGAAAAATTATTTACACAACATGCCGGCGATGTAGCCATTATTGTTGCCTCACGCTATGAAGCCACTAATGTTTATACAATTACAGCAACAGGAATGGAAGGAGATAAAGTGCCTTTTTTAAAACCTATGCAGCTGGCTTTGTTTCAATAAAAATGTAATGCGCCCAATGTTTTTGATCTTGTATATCGGAATAATATTTTCGATATACCATCAGTTACCGGCATAATTCCTGTATGATTACTGTATGTGCAGGATATGATTTTGCCAATGTATTTGCATCTGCCAACTCAAAATCTGCAAAATCAAAGCCCGGTGCTACGGTGCAACCTACCAGGCAAAACCGGCTTTGGGGTGCCGGGCGGCTGGCAAACCAGCAATTGGCAGGAACCACGTACTGAAACAATTCCCCATTGGTAAAATCGCTTCCCAGCTTAATAATATCAAGTTGTCCATCCTGCTGAATGATATATACCAGGAGCGGATCCCCGGTATAAAAGTGCCAGCATTCATCGCTTTTTATCCTGTGAAAAGCCGAAAAATTACCCGCCTCCAATAAAAAGTAAATTGCAGTAGAAAATGCCCTGTCGCCTGAAAACCCTTGTGGCAGCGCATTTGCTGCGATCACTGCTTTGCTTTTATAGGTTTCTTTGTACCAGCCACCTTCGGGATGCACCTGTAAATTGTATTGCTGAATTAACTGCTGCACTATTGCCATGATCAATTTTTATGAACCTGAAAGATAGCAAAAGGCTTTAAAAAACAGTGCAATTATATGCTTCGCCGGTGCTTAAAAATACCAATGAAAAACGCCCAAATCCCCCTGTTATTAACAATGTGAAAAATGGGGAAATATTTTTAACTAAATGTGATTGTTCTACCATTGGAAATAAGCTATATTTGATACGGTAAATAATTACTACATACTCATTAACATTCTAAAAATTAAAAAATGGCAACAAAAAAAACAGTAAAGAAAGCCGCACCAAAAAAAGCAGCAGCTAAAAAAGCAGCGCCAAAAAAAGCAGCACCAAAGAAAGCAGTAAAAAAAGCAGCGCCTAAAAAAGTTGCTAAAAAGAAATCTGCACGTAAACCATCTGCAGCATTTATGAAACCACTTACACCAAGTGCTGACTTAGCAGCTATTGTAGGAAGCAAAGGATTACCTCGTACAGAAGTGGTAAAAAAACTTTGGGTTTATATCAAAGCAAATAAACTGCAGGATTCAAAAAACAAACGCAATATTAATGCAGATGCTAAATTGAAACCAATCTTTGGTGGCAAAGCCCAGGTATCAATGTTTGATATGGCTAAACTTATTTCAAAACACTTGAAATAATAAAGAGTATTACAATAATAACGGGCATCAACAGGTGCCCTTTTTTTATGCCCGGGATTTAATTTTTTCCCTTGTAAGTCAATCATTGGCTGCATGTATTACAGCAGTTTTTTGAAGGCCTGCATTGGCGCTGCCACTGGTTTTAAAGTAATAGCCTTCTGCAGTGTTTGTAATTTTTTGTTTACTCATTTCCTGTTCGGCCGTAAGGCTTTTGCGGTTGTGATTTAACTCCAGCGCTGTAAGTACAGGTAACGCCGCAATAGCTGTAAACACCTGTAACGCAAATTTTAATTTTTCCATTTTTTTAAGTTTATGATTTTTTATTTTTTTCATGCTGCAAAGGTGAAAAGAAAACAGCGCCGGTAAAATGCAAGTCTGCATCAAGTGTAATTTTGCCTGAATGAAGTGCGGTGTTTTTATGCATTATTACAGCATAAAAAAACCGGTTCAAAAAATTGAACCGGTTACATTTCACCTCCCAAAATCCCTGCCTGTAAAATTGTGCTGCTTAGTTAATTTCCTTTGCCCATTCTGTTACAAATGCCCTTGCCGGCTCTACTACTTCTTTACCTGCACGAAAGGCCATTTTCCAATAGTATCCTTTGTTTTTTTCGTAAACAGGATTTACAAATACCTTCCTGTTATTTTTCAAAGTCAGTTCTGCACCAAAATCGATATCTTTTGTTTCTTCCAAAAACTTGATCAGCCGCTGCTTTACAAAGAGCAAATGATTGGTGGGATATCTTGCTTCCCACTCCTGCAGGCTTCGTTCGTTAGATTGCTGGTTAGATTTTACCAGCTGCGGATAGTTCTTTGTATAATTGGCAATTGTTTTATTGTTAGGGTCTTCTGCTTCTTTTAATTGCTTTCTGCTTTCAGTTAGTACATTTTCAAAAACAGGTTTTAAACTGGCGTCAGATCTTTTTAAACTGGCTTCTGTTTCTGCAATGCTCTTTTTGTACATCTCAATAGTTTCCTTGCGCATTTCTTCCGGCGTCTGCACTTTATTTTCTTTGGGTTTATAATTGGCTTTTAAAGCGGCGTATTCTTTTTTAAAAGCTTCGGTATTTACATACTGCCTGGTATAAGCCAGCAGGTCTTTTGCAATTGCCGAACGATTGCCAATGGCAATATTGGCAGTATTTTTAATGCCATAAGCATTGATATAGCCACCCAGTATGCTGCCGGTGATTTTTTTATCGGCTTCGGTTTTTGAAATACCCAGTTGCTTTAAAAAATCTTCATTCATTTTATCTATAGTAAATGAAAAGAGGACCAGGCTGATGATGGCCAATATAAAAGTGATGATGCACACCCTGAGCACCGTAACCAGGCCATGTAATGATGTTTTTTGCATGATAGAAAGAATTATTGATTTGTGATGTATGATTTATGAAATTGTTGCTTATTTATGCCAGCATTGCCCCTTCTGTAATAGTTTCCTGTACCTGCTGCCAGCGTGATGCGTCCAGTTCCTGGCCGGCAGTTTGCATCAGCGATTGAAATACAAAATCCGGCGCATTGTTTTTTACCTCTTTCAGCCAGGTTGTAATTTCATTGTTGTTTAACCCACGCATCATCCATCGGCTGAACTTCGCCATTTGCGGTGGCGGAATACTGGCCACAATTTTTTGCGTTATGCCATGTAATTCTATATCGGTATAATTTTTCCATAAGGCTTTATTGATGATGTCTTCTTCTTTAGCCATATGCTTCAGGTTGAAGATCATAAATTCAATAAAGGATTGTGTAATGGCATCGCCGGTGATTATTTTATCGTCTGATGAAACCGTATGCTCAAAAGCCGTTAATAAACCCCTGAGGCGCTGGCCCAGAGCATGATCTTCTTCATGTTCCTTTTCAAATGCATTTACCAATGCAGGTTCTGTATGTTCAATGGCAGTAAATACCATTGTATCTTCTGTATGGGCATGCTTATCAAATAAGTCAACTGTTTGCGCCAGTTGTGCAAGTGAAGTATCTGCTGCCTCTGTATTATTAAAATCTGTTTGTTGCAGGCATAATGCAGTTTCATAAAGCATGGCACGTAACCCCTTATGTACCTGTCCGAAAATGTTGTATCGGGTCATAAAATAAAATTTAGTTGTGATTAAATATTTATACAAATCTCCATTGTATTTGATGCTTGGTAAAGGCCGTGGTGCATGAGTTGATTAAAGAAGTGCATGAAGTGCTGTAATTGAATGAATGGCATTTTAAAAACAAAAAACCTGCATGCCTTACGGGGCATACAGGTTATAACTGATAAAACCGCTTTATAAAAAAACTAAAAGATACGGGTACGGTAACCTAACTATGATGCTTGTCTTAAAACAAATCCTTCCAATATTATATTCGTTACGCCATTTGATTTTTCTATACGCAACCTCGTAGGGTAATAACCTGCTTTTTGATATTTTGCCGGTTGAGGAATGGGTCTTTCAAAGCTGGTGGTAGCTTTTAAAAAGTCAAGGGTGATCATTGGCTCTAAAAATTTCAGTTTAGCATCATAAGAGCCATAGATAAATGTTTGTGTAAATAGTTGCCCGTTTAATTCGGGAGAAGTAACATCTACATAATGTTTACCCATTGCCGGTACAGGATCTACTCCTATATAATTAGCCGGCAGGTAATCTGCAGTGAGGCTTGCATTCAGCTTAACAGGATCCAGGTAGGTGGCAGTTTCTTCAGGGCTTGCCATGTAAAAATGAAAATCAAAATGCGGCCTGTCGTAAATGCCTACGGGAGGGTGTCCGTCAGGATTCCAGTCGAGCCCAACGTAGTTAAAAATAGTAGCAGCTGCTTTAGGATGAAATTTTACTACCACATTATTATCGTGGTGGTGTTCGCCGCCAGTGGTACCGGTACCAACAGTAACACTGTTTAATGCTGCATCATCAATACTTATGGCCATACTTTCAGGGTTGCCATCGTTGTTTAATTGAATCCATGTCCATGCTTTGCCATGGTAAACGGCAGTTTCCGGGCCTTTGTAAATACCGGCAATTTTTTCATCATCTTTTTTGCAAGAGGTAAATAATGCGCCTGCAACCAATGTTAAAAGAAATAATTTTTTCATGACTACATTTAAATTTTTGTTTTGAATTAATAGTGCAAAGTTGTTGTAAAGTAAGGGGGTCGGCCAGTGCAGCGTGTATCAATTGCTGTTTGTGTGTTGTGAATTGTGAAGCGGGAGACGTGAAGCGTGAGGCGTGAGAGTGGTACGTTTTTAAAACATCTTGCTTTCACTCACGCCTCACCACGCACCACTCACGAATATATTTTATGAGCCAGCTGATTTGCTTTTTCCCTGCTGATGATATTAGGTTGCGTTAATTGTGCCACATATTTTGCGCAAAGTTCATTGGCATTATATTGTTCAAATTCTTCAGCCAGCTTTTCAATATTGGTTTTATATACCGTATCTGCCATTACCTGCTCCACGGCATTTGCTATTTGCGCAGGTGTTGGTGTTTCTGTTTTTAAATTAATACCGTATTTAAAGTAACCTACTCTTGCACAAATTTCATTTTTTCCTTCGTGTACGCCGGCAACCACCATAGGCAATTTGTTTTGAATACCTAACATTACGCCACCATATCCGCCATTGGTAATGTATACACTGGCGTATGGCATTACATCTGCAAACGGAATAAAGTCTTCAATAATTATGTTGGGATAATTATACCGGCTTTTCAATTCGCTGGTTTGCGAACCACCTGTAGTGCATATTACCAGTGTACCTGTATTTTTAAATGCTTCCAGTACAGGTATAATTATTTTAGTGGCATCTTTTTCTACAGTACCCTGTGTTACCAGTACAATTTTTTTATACTGCGCCAATCTTTTATCGTA
Source organism: Ferruginibacter profundus (assembly GCF_054783275.1). Lineage (NCBI taxonomy): Bacteria > Pseudomonadati > Bacteroidota > Chitinophagia > Chitinophagales > Chitinophagaceae > Ferruginibacter > Ferruginibacter profundus. Next base: position 2,138,129 of record NZ_BAAGQW010000002.1, read on the forward strand.
CCAGAAATCATCATTTTGTTTATTGCTGTAAGGTAGCAGCGGACCTATGAAACGGATATTTTTGCTCAGGTCACTCCTGTAGTATTCAAAACCAGGTGTGCCACTTTGCAATATAAAATCTGCCTTATGGCTCAACAGGTCAAAAAGAAAAATATTATGATGTTCAATATTGTAGTCTTCTAAAATGCGGTGTAATTGCCGGTTGGGCTTTTTAATAAATATATTCTTAACCAGCCATCGCAATACGGATTGTTTTATTTTTCCTGGTAAGGATTGTGCCGGTGTCATACCCAGGCCATTGGGCGCAAGGTCTTTAGAGCTTTCAATTAAAGGCAGTACGCCAATTGATATTACAGGTATTTTCAGTAACTCCTTTATAAAAATGCTACCGGTAAAAGCCACATCACAAATCAGCAGGTCGAAAGGAAATGATTTATGAATGATACTCATTTCCTCAAAATACAAGGGGCCTCTTTTAATAAAGAAATGTTCCAGGTCAAAATTGAGCTTCTTAATAGTACTTTTTATTTTTTCTCTTTCCGGAAAAGCTTCGCCTAAGTCATCTGCTGTAATATCCAGCGCTTCGCCAAATTGGTAGAAGGGCATCTTCAATTGTTGCAGTTTGGGTTGGTATTTTGAAGCGGCGTACCATCTTACATCATACCCCAGTTGCTGCAGGTGTTTAGCCAAACCGGTAAGCGGATTAAAATGTCCGTCGGCCGGCACGCAGGTAAATAATATTTTTTTCATGGTTATATTTTTATGGTGATCTCAAAATTGCAAATCAATTAATGCCCGGTAAAGCCTTATTGCAATGGATTGATAAAACCTGTAGTTGAATTGATACAAAATGGGGCTAAATATGTGCTGCAAAAAAGTAATTACTGCCACTATAAAAAACAGCTCTTACAAGCTGTTATGGCTCCCAAATGCCAACATACAATGTACCCTTAATACATTTCATACGCTGTTTTTCTCAATTCATACAGCATTAACACAATTGATACCCTGAAAGCAGGTGCTTTTACTTAAATTTTATAATTTACAGCATGGCATTAAAGCGATATAGTAAAAAGGAGCCGTTGGTATTTGTGTGGGTAATGCTGCCGTACATTATCTTCCTTAATTTGTTGATGTTTGGCTCCTGCATTTTTGATTCCCCGGGATTATTTATCAAGAGTTTTTTATACTCCGGGGTATTTATATTTGTCATCTATTTTCTTTTTGGCCTTGTTGCTACACTTATTCAAAAAAGGTTTGCCACGGCTGGTGAATTATTCAGGCGTATAGCCATTATGCTGCCGGTTTTTTACCTGATGAATTGTGTTGCCATTACCGCACTTTTTTATTTACACAGTAAACTGCAATTGTTACCCTGTACACCAAAAACTGATATGCTGTTGTGGTCGATCATTTATGCCTGCCTGATGAGTACCATTATTACTTTTATTAACGAAGGGGTAGCCAACTGGGAGGCATGGAAAGCTTCTATTACCGAAACAGAAAAAATTAAAAACGTGTACCAGCGCAGTAAGGTGCTGGGTTTAAAAGGGCAGATCAATCCTCATTTTTTATTCAATTGCTTTAATACGCTATCGGGTTTAATACAGGAAGATGAAACCAAGGCTGAAATTTTTTTAGACGAAATGACCAAGGTACACCGTTACCTTTTACGCAGTGACGATGAGTTGCTGGTATCGCTGGATATGGAAATAAAATTTGCCGGTTCTTACCTCTACCTTGCCAAAGAACGCTTTGGAGAAGCAATTACTTTTTCCATTTCCATTGAAGCCGATGCATTGGAAAAAAAATTACCCCCGCTGAGTATGCAGGTGATATTAGAAAACATCATTTACACCAATGCATTAAGTAAAACCAATCCGCTGAGTATTGTTATTACTTCTACTGACAATAACGAATTATCGATAGTAAATACCATGCATGAAAAAACTGTAGTGCAAAATTATGGGGTGGATGACGGGCTGAATAACCTGTTGAAAAAATACAAAATATTAAATGCCGGTAACATTATTATAAATGAAAAGGAAGGTAAACGCTTTTTTTTACTTCCCTTGTTTAATAAAAAGGAGGCCGAAGCATGACACTGGTAAAGCCACCCAAGATACAGATCCGTAGTTTCTGGCTGTCAATGCCCTTCATTATACTGGCCTTGATGTACATAATGTATGGCGAAAGAATATGGTCAGAATGGAAAATATGGGCTGTTACTTACCCGATCATTTATGTAATAGGTTTTTTTTCGTGGTATTCGCATGCTCAATATGACCATTTTCTTAAATCAAAATTCCCTTCGTTACAGCTAACCGGAAAAAGAGTTTTATTTAAGTTACTGGTGAACCTGTTTATCATGACACCATCGGTGCTGCTGATTTTTTTTGTATTTCATCAGTTTAATATCTTAGGCTACCAGATAAAAGATGGCGACCTGAAATATGGCTATTTAGTAGGCCTTGCCATAAATCTTGTTTTTGAAACATTATGGGAAGTAATTTATATTATTGATAAATACAAAGAAGCTACCGCAGAAAAAGACATGCTGGAGCAATTGCAATTGCAGCAGGAGTTTGACGGGCTGAAACAAAAGGTAAATCCGCATTTTTTATTCAATTGCTTTAATACTTTATCGGCACTGATAGCAGAGGATAAAGACAAGGCTGAAAAGTTCCTGGATGAACTGAGTAAAGTGTATCGTTACCTGTTGCGTAAAAACAACGACAGCATGAGTACATTGGAAAGCGAGGTGAAATTTATTCAGAGTTATTTTCAGCTATTAAAAACCAGGCACGGAGAGGCAGTGGATTTACAGGTGGAAGTAGATAAACAGTACAGCAATTACCTGTTGCCTTCACTGAGTTTACAAATGTTGTTAGAGAATGCGGTAAAACATAATGCCCTTTCAAAAAACAAACCCCTCACTATTGAAATATTTACCACTACCGGTAATAAATTAGTGGTAAATAATAACCTGCAGCGCCGCACTATTAAGGCACCCAGTAATAAAGTGGGACTGGATAATATTAAAACGAAGTACGACCTGCTGCACCTGAAGGGTTTCCAGGTGATGGAAGATGGAAAAAATTTTACGGTAGTGTTGCCGCTGATATGGAACAACGCCGGCGAAAATAATAAAGTGTAAACAAGTTCATCAAAAATATATTTTAAAAAATAAAACTGTTGTTATGCAAATTTTAATTGTAGAAGATGAAGAACTGGCAGTAAAAAAGCTGCAAAAAACATTATTGTCTGTAAGCGCATCAGCAAACATTGCCGGTGTTACCGACAGTATTAAAAGTACTGTGGAGTGGTTACAGGAAAATCCGCAACCCGACCTGATTCTGATGGATATTGAATTAGCCGATGGCCAGAGTTTTGAAATATTTAATCTTACCGAGGTAAAGAGCCCGGTGATATTCACCACATCGTATGATGAATATGCACTGAAAGCTTTTAAAGTTAATAGTGTGGATTATTTATTGAAGCCCATACAAAAAGAAGAACTGCAGGCAGCCTTAACCAAATTTCAAAAAATAAAAGGCAATAGCAATACGGATATTAATATTGATGTTTTAGTAAAAGAACTGCAGCAAAAGTTACAGCCTAAAGAATACCGCAAACGTTTTCTGGTAAAACACGGGCAAAAATTAGTATCAGTAGAGATTGACGAAATTGCGTATTTCTACAGCGATGGCAGGCTGAACTTTTTTAAAACGCAGGACAACAAAAAGTTTGTGGTAGATTATACTATGGATGAGCTGGAAGATATGCTGGAACCGGAAAAATATTTCCGTATCAGCCGTTCCTTTTATGTTTCGGTAAACAGCATTGATAAAATTGATGATTATTTTGGCAACCGGTTAATATTACAGTTAAAACCTGCTGTTGATAAAGAAGCGCTGGTAAGCAGGGAAAAGGTAACCGACTTTAAAAAATGGATGGGTAAATAATTTTATTGTACCGGAATTGCCAATTCAATAATAGACCTGGTTTTCTGCAGCTGTACATTCAGTACGGCATTCACTTCTTTCAATTTATCGGCCAGTTCCTGCCGCTGCAATAAGTTGTTCAATTGCAGCATGTCGGTATTACTGCTATCAAAATCTAATGTATAAGTAAGGTTAGGTTTTTTAAATCCAATATAAAAGCGGCAATCTGCAGCACCTGTTCTTACAATATTTGTACTGCCGCCTCTTAATAACCAAAATACGTTCTGGCGCAGTTCCATATTTAAATTCAACGTAGTTACTTTTTCATCTACCAGTAAATCTATTGCAACACCGTAACGGTTTCGCAGTGCGTCAATATGTTCCCTGATGCGTTCAATGGTTTTTTGCATGCTGTCATTATCGGGGCTAATGCCCCATAACATATCATCCATGGCAACAATCATCTGCTGGCTTTTACCGTGTATCTGCTGAATGTATTCTTTTGATTTTTCAATATCCTTATCGGCTTTAAGTTTAGCCATCTCACTTAAGATATTAATATTGTTGAGTGCCGTGTTTACCTCCTGGTGTAATTTATCCGCAATATCAGTCCGCATCTTCTGTATAGCTGCAGTACGTTTTGTCCGCAGCCTGTCTAACCAGAACAATAAACCCATTACAAGTAATGTAAGCACACTGTAAAACCACCAGGTTTTCCAGAATGGGGCATTAACAACAATTACAAGCCGCGTTATTTTGTTGGATTCCACACCATCTTCATTCATGGATTTAATTAAAAAAGTATAGCTTCCGGGAGGCAGGTAATTATATACAGCCTGGTTGTTTTTATCTGAAATTATCCATTCTTTATCAAGGCCCTCTAATTTATATTTTATCAGCGATGCATTGTTATACAACAACGGGGAAAATTCAATCACCAGTGAATTCTGATCGTACCCCAGTTCTATTTTTTTTAATGCCAATAAGGAATCCAGTGGTAAAGACTTGTTCATCACTTTAAAATCGGTTACAGTTACCCATGGAAAAACAGGCCGTATCTGGATACGCGAAGGATCGAACACGATAAAATGATTGGAGGAACCAAAGATCATTCTGCCATCGGGCATTACATACGATGAAGCCTGGATAAAGCATTCATTTTCGATGCCATCGGCACGGTTAAAATTTACAAATATGCCCTTTTGAATATTTATGCGGTATAAGCCATTGGTAGTTGTCATCCACACAAAACCATTTTTGTCTTTTTCAAGAGAGGAAATATACCCTGAAATAAATTCAGGCCTTCCTATCAGGGCTGACCTTTTTGAAACCCTGTTGTATCGAATGATATTAGTTGATGTGGTGATCAGCATGGTGGTATCATCATATTCCATGATTGCAGAAACCACCTGCTCGGGTAATTTTCTTCCACCTGTTGCGGTGTCACTAAAGTGCATGACAATTTTATCGGTGTTTGCATCTATTACATACACCCCGTCCAAGCCGCAGGCTGCCCACACATAACCCTTGGAGTCGACGGTGATCTTTCCTACCAGGCCATTACTGATAGCGGTAAACTTGCTGATACCATCATCAAATTTTTGTGCCCCTTTTGATTTGGTCCATTTATACAATCCACGGCTTTGTGTACCCAGCCACAGGTTGCCGTTTTTATCTTCTGCAATTTGTCTTATTGTTCTGTTTTCAAAAATTGGCGGATTAAAAAATTTAAAGCTCCTTTTATCCTGGTCTATTACATAAATTCCGGGTTGTGATGATATCCAGATATGGTTACTATCGGCGGAAGCCACCATGCACCAGGCATAGGGATTTATTTTAGTACCAAAATCCTTAATACCAAATGGCACTGTGCTAAAATCTTTACTATCGTATGCATACATCCCATCTCCCCAGGTGCCGGCCAGCACAGTACCCCATTTTGTTGTAATAAACGACATAGGTGTACCATCGCCGGTCTTTAAATTAGAATGATTGATATGCTTTACATTGGTAAAAAATTCTGTTTCGGGATTGAACCTGAACAAGCCATTGGTATTAGTACCTACCCAGATATTTTTTTCCCTGTCTTCGCATAAAGCACTGATGGCATTATAAGTGATCCCCTGTTCATTACGATATCCATTGTACACCATTTGAAACTTCTTTTCATTTTCCAGGAACCTGGCAAACACCGGCCCGCCCCTTACCCAAAAAGTACCATCCTTTTGTTCAAAAAAACCATAGATCTCGTGATAACTTTTAAGTGTGGAATAAAATTCAAAATTTTCGGCAATGCGTTTATTGGCATTAAGATCGTAACAGTAGATCATAGGAACAGCGGGGTTCCAGTTAATAAACCATACCCGGTGCTTACTATCGAAATAAAAATGAAAAGAGGGTGAGTTAATTTTAAATTCTTCCAGGAAGGATTCCTTTTCAACATTATTACCCGTGTAACTTAAATTTCCGGTAGCCGCATTATAAATCGCCACAATACCTTCCTGCATACTCATCCAGTATTTGTGTGTACCGGGCTGGGGTATAAAATCAGCTATATGCCATTCTTCTTTTTGCTTAAAAAAATTATTGGTGTACGAAAAGTCCTTTGTTTTTTCACTCCAGGTAATTACTTCACTACTTTGAAATAATAAAAAAAAATTGCCGTACTCATCTTTTATAATTTCTTTTGAAGCAGCATTTATGGAGTTAGGATTTTTTGGTTTAACGGGTACTTTACGAAAAGTAAATTTTTTGGTATCAAAAACCCCTACCGTGCCATTGTAAAAAAGCACCCACAAATTCTTTCCTTTATCAGCCATTATTTGCTCAATAGGGTTGTAGGGAAGCGTAGTGGAATCCATACTGTTGTGGCGAAACGTTTTATAACGGGTACCGTCAAAACGCTGTAGTCCATCTGTTGATCCTATCCAGATATAACCCTCGTCATCCTGCAATACCGAATTTACCTGGTTAGATACAAGGCCTGTAGTAGTGGTATAATGCGTGAAAGAATATTCCTTTTCCGGTTGGGCCATCGCAATGGAGGCCAGCAGCATAGTGCTTATTATCAAAATTAATTTTGGCAAAGGAGGAGGTTTAATCAGGCTCAAATTTAATAAACCTCCGCCGTAAAGTGAACCAGCTAATGTTTTGATTTATACAATTGATACAGCTATTTGCTCAATTCATACACTACAATTAGTTTCCATAGCCGCTTTTTGCTAAAAATGATTTAAAATCCTGTATCTCCAGTATCTCTTTTACTGCCTGTTTTTTGTCAGTGGCTTTATTATAGTACGCTTCACAGATCTTATAACCCATATAATAACCGAGGTCTTGCGGATAACCCCGCTTTGCATCAAAACCATTGTACAACCATTCACTCACATCTTCGCCATTCATCTGTTGCTGAAATTTTTGCCACAATTCTTTTTCATGTGCATTACCGTAGTCGTGTATTTTTTTATTGAGATTATAGCCTAATACCAGCTGACTGATAAAATCGGCCGAACCTTCATTGATACTCTTTTCCAGTAAGGTATTGGTAACTGCAGTATTTTGTTCAATATGGATCAGTTCGTGAATAACAATACCCAATATCTTTGAAGTATCAGTGAGATTTGATTTTTCCCAGTTGCTTAATTGTGTGGTATCGGCTGTGGCCGGGTTACAAAGAAATTCCGATCCTATTAATTGCCCGCCACCACCATCGGCTGTACCAAAAGCATTAAAGTTGGCAATGGTAAAAGTGGTGGGAGGAAAAATAGCAGCATCATACAATGCTTTTAATTTTTTTGCTGCAGTAATTATCTGTGGTGTATAATTTTTTAATGCCAGTGTAACCGGCCTTATACTTTCGTAATATTTATTGTATCGCCTGACGGTTGAAATAAGATTTGTAGCCCTTAAATTCATTCGTACTTCAAAAAAAGTACGTAAACCCTGGCTGCCGGCCATGATATATTGCTGCATAAAAATATCATCCGCCTGTTTATCGTTTATCTTATCGTACAGTTGCCAGAACCTGTCAATATCGCTGGTAACAATTTGCATGTTTGCCGGGTTACTGAATCTGTCCCTGTTATCCTGTATCGTTTGTTTTATTTGATTCCAGTGTTTTGTTCCGGTAATAAATTTAATAGCGCTGCGCCCTGTGATATAACCGGTATCATACATGTTTTTTTGTGCTGCCTGTTTAATAAGTGCTATAGCAGCAGCTGTATCACCGCTGGCTATTTTAATGGTAGCACCGGTTAATAAGATAGACGGTGTTTGCAGGTACTGGTGATTACGGTAATAAAAATAATCATCGTAATTAAATTGATGTTGCTGTGCATTGCCGGCACAACAGGTAATTACCAGTAGTAGTGATGAAAATATTTTTTTCATTGCATTATATTTTTAAACTGTGCCTGGTTGTTTACTGCTTTTTCAGCCATTTTAAAGCTGCCTGTATTTTTTTATCCTGCAGGTAGTTATCAAAATTATCGCCTCCCCATATCATTTCATCCGGCTGTACATTGTAATAATATATTTTTTTATTGCGGTCAACAATTGCAGATTCTGCAATTACAATTCCTGCTTTACCCTCAATGATCCAATGGCCATTATTACCAATGGTAAACCCTGCTGTTGTTTCGCCAATAAAACGGGTATGCTTTCTTCCCTTAAATGCCACGGCCACACATTCTCCTGCACTGCCTGTTAAATTGCTGGTAAGTATCACCACTGTTGTTGCAGGAGAAAGCCTATGGCAATTATTTATCACCCTTGCTGCACCACCATCTTCGCTGTAGAATTTCCCGTTTTCTAAAACCGACATCGATTCCACGGCGCCTTCACTATCGGCGCCGCCAATAAATTTTCCATTGCCTAATAATGGCGATAGCCCTGCAATCATCGGGAACATCGTGCCACCGCCATTTAACCTGAGGTCAATGATAATTTTTGTTGCGCCACTGTTTTCCAGGCTGCAAAGGCTATCTGCCAATTGCTGCGCTTTTTTATTGTATTGGCTGGTGTCCAGCATCATACCCGGTACCCGCAGGTAACCAATATTGCCGGTCAGCATCTTCTTTACAAACCGGTTACCTTTTGCCATTTCATTTTTTACAGCCTCGGAAAATTTAAACCCGGTTTTTATCTGCCATCTTAATTCGGCATCTCCCGCAGACAGCCAGCCATGATGATCGTTGACTGATTGAAACAGGTAAGAGATGCTGCTGTCTAATTGGCTCCATGTTTTTGCATGGGCTGCTTTAGCATAAGCATTTTGTTTTACCACAGGCCAGTTGGTGGTTTTTGCATGCAGTGCATATTGCTGCAACAGGCTGATGGAGGAATCCAGTACCAGCTTTACACTATCGGGCATTTGCGCCTTTACTGCACAGACGGTGCAAAACAGAAGTAGAAAAAAGAAGGTCTTTATTTTCATATCGTAAAAGTATAACCACGTCAAAAAAAATAACAGGTTGTATTGTATCAATTGTATTTATAAACGGATGAAGTGGGTAAATGTTACAGTGTAGTATTTCAGAAAGAGGTTCGGAATTTATTGTTTTACCGGCATCAGTTTTCGGTTCATCCCGATAATACAACACCTGATGTTTTTAAATGTACAGCCAGTTGCTACGCTCATTTTTATTTACACCCTATAAATGCAGCTTTGTACAAATTTGATAACCATTCAACATGATTAAAAAATCATGGTAAAACATTTTAGTTTTAAATTTTATGCCTGCCGTTAGCAGCATTCTTTTTTACAACTGCCTGCGGCAAAAAAGAAAGTAATGCCCCGGGGCAGTACAGCGCCGGAAAATAATATAGCTGTAGCCGTTACTACCATTGCCGGAAAAGTGAACGATCATGGCAATGGAGAAGATGGTAACGGTGCTTCGGCAGCGCTTTCTACAATCGGTGGTATAGCTGCAACACCTGATGGCAAAACTATTTATGTTGCCGAATCAGGAAAAAAGTGATCAGGAAAATAGTACTTCAATAAAACAATTATGATACTGGACATAACAAACTCCATAATAATTCCGCAAAACCACAAACTGGTTTTTGATTATTTTTCAAACTTTGCCAATGATAAATTGTGGAGAAAGGAAGTGAGGGCAACAAAAGTTAACAGCGAAAAAACAGGCGTGGGTACTTCCATTACGCAATTTTCTTTTCTGTCTCGCAAAGAGCCCTGCTATAAAAGCGAATTAACCTGTACCGAATTTACGGCCAACAAAATAATAGTATGTGAAACCAACAGGGGAAATAAATTCTGGTTAAAAACTACCAGGCAGGTAACACCATTAGCTGAAAATAATACTTTGATCACTTACCGGCTTGAGTTTGATACTGCCATTGTTAAGTACAGCCTTGGGTTTGCTTTGCCTGCTTTTATATTGTGCCTTTACACCCGGCAAACCATGAAAAGGTACCTGCGTGTGCTGAAAAAAAAACTGGCTGAAGAAAATCGGTATGCCGGGTTTGTTACTTATCCTTATTACGCCGGTGATTAGCACTGCAACCTGCAGCATTAGTAACTATACATACACTAAAACTTCCGGCTTTACAAGCGGAAGTTTTTTATTTATGACACAAATGATCAGAAATCTGTGGTGTAGAGTTTTTTAAATTGTTTATCCTTAGCAGACTGTGGTAAGTTAGTAAACACAAAGTCTCTTATTGCAATCAATACTTTGTTTTCCAGTTGTGCTATTGTGCCAATTTGTTTAGACGTGTTAACGATCAGGTGCGTTCTTTTCAACCTTCTTTTTTCAAATTGCTTGAATGCGGTGGCAAGGTTACTGTTCTTTTTAATTTCATCCGCTAGTATCACAGCATCTTCAATGGCCTGGCAGGCACCCTGGCCGAGATTGGGTGTGGTGGCATGTGCAGCATCGCCTGTCAATACAATATTATCAAACGCATATTGCTGTATGGGTTGCAGGTCGATAATATCGCCCCAGATAAGGTTTTCGTTTTTTGTTTGTTGCAGAATTGCAGGAATGGGCTGGTGATAATCTTTAAATACTTCCAGTAAATCATTGGTTGTATATTGCTGCATACGGTTATCATTGGCAACAGTGTTGATACAGGCAAACCAATATATTGTATTGTTATCAAGTGGTACAATTCCAAAGCGGCCATTACTGCCCCATGTTTCTGAACATTCATTTAATTGGAGTGCCGTATTATCAATCACGGCCCTCCAGCAGGTATAACCGGCATATCTTATTTTGCTGCCGGGTAATAATTGTTTTCTTACCGGCGAGTGAATACCATCAGCCGCAATAACATAATCCGTTGCATAAGTTGTACCATCTGTAAAATGTATGCTACAATTATTTTCATTTTGCGTAATATGCTTTACTCTTTTATTGGTTTGAATATGGGCAGGATCAATTTTGGATAATAATAACCGGTGCAGCCGGGCCCGGTGAATAGTAAAATTATCAAGGCCGTATTTTTTACTTACCGAAACACTGTCGGTTGTAGTAATAGATCTTCCTTTTTTATTGTACAATGTAAACGATGGTAAGAACCTGCCGGCATTCATCACTTCCTCACCTATACCCAGTAATTGAAAAGCTTTGATGGCATTTGCTCCAAGGCCTAATCCTGCACCTACTTCTTTTATCACCGGCGCTGCTTCAAATACCCTGGCATTGATACCAATATTTTTTAAAGCAATGGCTGTGGTAAGCCCTGCTATACCGCCGCCGATGATCGTAATATTCGTCATATGCCTTGTATCATTTTACAGTCATCAGTTATGCAGGTATACAGCCAGGGGCATCCGCAATTTATTTGATCTTTGTTTTTAAATATTCCATCGCCTTGTTGATAACCGGGTCTTTCTTTTGCAGGTAATCAGTTAGTGTTGGCTTTATTTCAATATCCGGTTTAATGCCATAGCCAACAAATTCTCTGCCATCAGGGTAGGTATCCTGTTTTGTGCAAACCCTGGCAGATCCTCCGCCGGGTAAATCAAACATATAAGGCTGGCCGGTGCTGCCAAAAGAATTTACGCCCATTTTTATAATGTGCTTTTGATTATCTGCATAGATCAGGAAATCTTCAGCAGCAGAAGCGGTATTGTGCCCCAGCAAAATAACTGTGGGTACTACTATTCTTTTCGCCTTGAGGTGTATGGTATCAGCTTCGTAATCGAAGTTGTAATAATATTTGTCATTGAATGACAACCACGATTTTTTCGCCCATTCATTTCCGGTAGTATCTTTTACGTTGGTAAATTTTCCCCAGGCTTTAAATGATGGAATATGCAGCCTGCTCCTGTTTTTTGATCCATAAAGAATGGTATCATTAGTAAGGTATTGCAGGATAGCCGTGCCAATGCCGGTACTGCCACCGCCGTTATACCGCAGGTCGATTATTAATCCTTTTGCTTTATACAATTCCGGCAATTTATCAATGAATAAACTGTCAATTTTTTCATCGCCAAAAGAATTTAAAGCCACATAAGCCACCTTATCATTTTGCCATTTAAAATCCATCAGGCTTCTGTCTGCGTCAAATGCAGGATATACTTCTTTCTCTTCTGTTCTCTTATGTGTAAGTTTTAAAGAAACCATACGGCCATCAGGTCTTTTTATTTTTACCGTGTAGCTGTCGCCATTCAGCCCTTTCAATAAACTATTTATGCTCCAGTCCTGCAACACATAGCCGGTAGAAGAAGAAATATAAGGCGCCACATCTTCGTTAATATAAACCGGTGTTGGTTTTCCGTTTACTTCAATCACTTCACTACCCACAGGGATCTCATCCTTCTTGCTCAGATTAGTTCTTACAATAATTGCTTTACCGTCAATATTCTCAATAAAAAACCTGTAGTCTCCAAACATGGTGGTCATGGTTTCAAAAGCCCTGTCCTGCGGAAAATATACATTCGTGTGCCCGTCTTTCAGCAGGGCGCAGAATTTTTGTAACTCCCTGTAATAAGCATAATCATTAGTTGTTTTTTGCACACTTACTATCATGGCCTTGTAAGCGCTGTCCCATTGTTTCCTGTCTACCTTATCCAGGTAAATAAAATTGTAATTTACTTCCTGCCAGAATTTAGACAGGCCATATACTTTATCTGCAGCTGAAATTTTATCGGGTAGTTGTGCACCCGCAGAAAAAATAAACAATAAAAAAACAGGGAGAAGGCTTATTTTTTTCATAATTGTATCAATAAGAGTGACTGTTAAAGATGCTGTAAATGTAAAAACTTTCTGTAATTACCGGGAGATTATTACAGCATCAATACAACCCAAATACTGCACCGGCAAGTAAAAGAATAAACCCTGTAATAGTTACTATCTGCCGATATTGAAAAATCTGCAGCCACTCTGTTCTGTAATCGGCCCAGTCTTCGGGATAGTTATCTGCGGCCCAGGTGTTGATCTGTTTATTGATAGGTACATTCCCTTTTAGAGTAAGCAATACATCCATTACCAATGCACCAAATGCCAGGCAGGAAGTAACAAAAAATATACTGCAGTAATCTTTACCGGTTACTATCAGCAATGCCATATTGCTGAGTAAAGCAGCATACACGGCAAATTTATATTTTGCCCTGAAGGCAGCATCCATTAATTTTCTTACCTCAATATAGGATGCTGCCTGTAGTTTATACTGTACATTTTTTAAGGCAATAATGTACATGAAAGACTGTGCCACTATTACACTGTAAGAGAGTACCGTCATCAATAAAATAATTCTAAATAACATGGCTTGTTCTATTGCAGGTCGGATAATTTTTTAGGCAGGGGTACAATATTTTCTACCGGCTTTACTGTTTTTAAATAAGCAAAGATGGATTTGAGGTCTTCGTCTTTCATATTTTTATACGCAAACCAGGGCATAGGTGGTAATAAAGGGCGTGTGTTATCAAGACCTTTTAATTTTCCTTCACGCAATGCCTTTATAAATTGTTCTTCCTTCCATGCACCGATACCTGTTGCATCCCCGGTAATATTAGCCGCATAGGATTGCCCCCACATGCCCACAGCGCTGGTTAAATCAGGCGCCAGTACTGCCCATCCTTTTTTTACCACGTTGGTATCTATGGGTGGTAGTTTACCATCATGGGGGAAACCTGATAATCTCAACTCCGGTATTATCTCCGGGCCATTGGGTCCCATGCGTTTGGGTGAGTGACAATCGTCGCAGCCAATAGCGTTCACTAAGTATTTGCCACGTTCTACCATTTCTGTAGAATCCATTGTAGTTGGTTTGCCGGCAGTTTCAGCGGCCTTATTATTACAGGCTGCAACAGCCATAACAACAGTTGCTGCAATAGCGGAAAGAATAAAAAATCTGTTACGCATAATTAAAGGTTTAGAGTGATTAATATTTTTATCGGTGAATTAAAATGATATCAGCAGTTGAATGATTGATATTTATACCGGTGTTATAATCCGGGTCCCATTCAGAATAATTTTTTTTAACAAGTTCCTGCTGTACGTGGGCAACAATCAATATTGCCGAAACTGCCGTAATAGCCAGTGTTGCTGCCAGGAATATATTTTTCATGATGAGGTGCTGTTTTAAAATCTGTTGCAAGATATTTTTGAATGCGTAGCCCTACAATGCAGCATTGTATGAAATGGCAGAAAGGCGGTATGAAATGGGCAAAGCATTTATCATTCATTTTGTGATAAAAAAAATGCCGGCTGTTGCCGGCATTAAAATCAAACACAAATTGCTGTGGGTACGGAGCAATTTTCATTTATACGATGGTTGCTTCTTCTGCTGTTAAATGTTTTTCAAACTTATTTTTATTTTCCTTCAGCCAGGTTTCAAATGTTTGTGTATCCGGGTTAAGCCCGTAGCTTTCTATCATATCTATCTGCCTGTTGGGGATGTATAATCTTTGTACCTCAAACATATTGGCTATTTCTCCTGCACCGGGAAAATCAAATGCCGCATACACTTCATGGGGAATATAATTGTATTTTATTTTTTTGCCCAGTACTTTGCTCATCACTGCGGCATATTTTTCGCAGGTATCATCTGCACCTACCGCACCTACAGTACGGCCGATATATTCAACAGGATGATCAAAAATTGTAGCTACCATTCCGCCAATATCTTCCACACTTACCATTGCCAGCCTGGTTTTACCTTGCGGAAATCCAAAATAATAAGTTCCGTCTGCTGCTTTTTGCAAAGGAAAAAAATTCAGGAAATTCTCGTAGTAAAAAGCCACCTGTAAAAATGTGGCAGGAATACCAAGCAGCTTTGTATATTCCTGTAATGCAGCTTTGATATCACAGTGCGGTGTGGGAAATTTTCCACTGCTTAATTTGTTGTAATCAGGTAAAGTATGAAAAACAAAATGACTGATGCCAGTAGCTTTTACAGCATCCACCAGGTTTTTTCCCTGTTGGTACTCACTTTCAAAATGTTCCCAAAAATTAGTTACGCCATAAACACCGTAGCAATCCTGCATTGCTGCTTTTAAACTTTCAATATCATTCATATCCCCGGTTATCACTTCTGCTCCCAATTCCTTTAGTGCTATTGCATTTTGAGCGTTTGCATTTCTTGTAAGAATGCGTACGGCAAATTTATTTTGGGCCAGTAAAGCTTTTGCCACGCTGCCACCTTGTGCGCCTGTGGCACCGGTTACTAAAATTATTTTTTGTTGCATTGTTGTTGATTGCGTTTGTTATCAGATTTTATTTTTTTGCAGGAATATGAAACTTAGATACCCATGAAGGATCGATCGTTTTAGGATTGTTAACATCCGCATTGGGATACTTTTCCAGATCTACCATCAGCAGGTAAATATTAGCGGGATCATCCTTAAACGTTGTTTTTTCCCATAAATAAGTGCAGGAGTGCTGTCCGTCCAGTTCATTTTTAGGAATCGCTCTCGATGTGGTACGGCCATTTTTTGTAATACGGTAAGTGCCTTTTTCTGCATGCGTAACAAAAATATTCTGGCCTTTTGCGTCCTTCTTAAATTCTACTTTACCGTCAACCTGTGTCCAGGTCTCTGTATCGGTACCATAAGTATTGGCCTGTACATACAATAGAAACTCAAAGCGGCCATCAGGCTTAAATTTAAATTTTACCAGCATACCGCCACCGCTTTTATAGCTGTTATAATAGGGGCCCGAAGTGGTATTGGTATAACCGACGGTTGATACTGTTGAAATGGTCCAGAATGTAGAATCATTTGTAATTAATTCAGCCGGCACTGTTTGTGCATAGCCGCCCAGGGCAAACAAAATTGCAACCAGGAAAAATATTTTTTTCATACCTAAATTTTTTCGCTGTTCAAAACAGGCTGGTTATTTTTTTTCTTCGGGTTTAGATAACAAATAACGGGTCATAAAAATGCCACCGGCGCCACTATCATTCTGGCTTAGTGTTAATGAAGTAACGTGTTCCACCTTCCAGCCGTTGTTGGTGTATTCTTTCAATGTCTTTACCACTTTGTCTTCATTCTCTTTAATGTTCTTGAAATTGATGCCTACCAGACTGAAGAGATTTTCCATTTCTGAATCTTTTTGTGTACCATCAGGATTGGTGATGATCATTTTTGATCTGCCTAATCCACCTGCCAGCACCGATTCTACTGTGGTGATCTGCATAAATTGTTTGGAAACTTCTGCTTTTATTTCCTGGGCATAAGAACTGCTGATAAATGCAAGGGCTATCACCAGCAATAAAAAATATTTTTTCATATACTATGTTTTAAAATTTTTGTAAAAAAGTAAGTGGGTTTGCAGTGCCCTGTAACGTTAAGTAAATGGCTTTAGTACCACCTGCCTCTGTACCCGTAGTATAGGTATAAGTGGTAAGTAAAGTCAGTTCATTTTTTGCCAGGTCTCTTTCTTCTACTGTCTGGCCATTCTTTGTTCTTTTGTAATGAGCAGAGCAGGCAAAGGTTTTAATGGTTTTGTTGGCTTCGTCAAGTACCACTGTTCCTTTAGTTACAGATTGCTGGTAGGTAGTAATACCGAGGTTTACACTGCTGGAAGTAAAGTACTGTTCATAAGTACCATCGGCATTAAATTTAAAAGCAATTGCAAATTGTAATGCATTGCCCAGGTAATCACCGGGGTTCTGACTCCAGTATTCCGTCATAGAAAAATTACCGTACATCCAGTTGCCTTGTAAAGTTGCAGAAACTGTTGTGCGTGGGTTTTCGGGGCATGCGGCAGCTGCAGTAGTAGTATTTGTTGTTTTGTTTTTCTGGCAGGCGCCGAATAATGCAGCACTTATTATGGCTGCTGATAAAATAATTTTTTTCATCCTGATCTTCTTTAATTGTTTTTGTTTTTTGTTTAGCAACAGGCCATTGGTAATATGACTGTAGTTTCAAAAAAATTCATGGCTATACTTTTAAGAAACTGCTGCAAGATATTTTTGGTAGCGCTGTTATTATATTTCCTTTTGTATCAACTGTTTTAAAATTTGTATCAATTGTGTTATCATCTTCCGGGTGCAATATTTTTTATTTACAAAGATTTATCGATCTTAATAAAATCAGCAATGATGCCTTTGCCTTTAACTGATGAATTGAACCCGGAATTAATACCCAATGTATAACCGCCTTCCACGCCTGCTACAATACCGCCCACTTTTGCAATACCGCCTGCGATGTCGGCAGGTGTATCACCAACTTTTACTGAGGCTGTTCCCTTTAAACCAAAATCGCTGAACTCGTTGTTATTATCAAATGATACGTACACCATTTGTTTGATATCTGCACCACCTGCCCCTGCAAAGAATTTTGCCTTTACTCCCACGCCAGCAGATAATGTAGAAGTACCGGTTTTAAAATTATGCTCGTAGCCACCCCTGAAAACAGCAGCACTGCCTTCAAGCGCATATTTAGAACAATCAGCTTTTATTTTTGCTACCTGTACATCCAGTTCCATATTCAGCCAGCCGGGGCAGTTAAAATCTATGTTATGGCTTGCAGCAATGATACCATCAGCTTCTTCTGAACTCATTTTACCGGGTATACAGCCACCGGGGTTATCTTCAAAGCAAACTGCGGTTGCAATAGTATTGGCAACAAAACCAAAATATTCGGCTACGGTAGCATACACCATTTTTTTATTCCCCGCTGTTGGATTCAGTTGTACATAACTGATCATTGCGTTAATGTATTCTTTCCAACGGGTATTAACTATGTTGTACCTGTTTTTAATAAAAGCATTACGCCTGCTTACATAGTCATCAGCTATAGGCTTTTTTAAGTCGCAGCATTTTTGCTGGTAAGCTAGCATAAGCTCGGCACCACCGCCAGGTGTGTTAGGTGGCTCGGGGCATACTGTTGCATTCAGCTTATCGTAATACCCTGTAATGATCTGTTGTAAATGGTTTGCTTCATCTTCGGGCAGTAAACCCAAAAGCGGAGCAAACTCATCGCCTAAATCACTCATCAATTCACTTTCAAGATCTGCATAAAAACCCGGTGCTCTTTTTCCTTCTTCCTTTCTTATCGCATCTGTAATTTCCCCGGCATTCATCCAGAAAAACATTTCCCCCTGCAGCGATTTTAGATACACAGCATTATCAGCATGCCATTGCGCTGATTGGCCTGCCGTTTCCGGAAGATCGGGCATTGCAAATTTTGAAAACCCGATCTCTTCAAAAAAGTCACGGTGTGGTATACCCGTTCTTCTTTTACGTATGGCTGCAAGATTGATTTTTATTCCTTTACGTTTTAAATTGGCGAGTGTGGAGCGGCGGTGGGCCACTTCCAGTTCCTTTTCAAAATATTTCTGTCCTTCTTCAAATTGATTTTGAAAAAACCTGATCATGCCCATGCTTCTGTTAGCTTCAGGATGCAGAGGGTCCTGTATAAGACATTGCTTTAAAAAATCTTCTGCTTTAGCAAGATCGCCCAGGCCTAAGAAAGCCTGGCCCATATTATTCAGCAGCATACTGTTGTTGGGCTCATTTGCCAGGTGATGCATCAGAATAGGAATCGCCTTATGTTCCAATCCTGTCATGTTATACAACGCTGCCAGGTTATTCCATCCTGCCACTTCTCCCGGGTTTTGTAAAGCGGCATTCATTGAAATGAGCAAAGCCTGCACAGGATTATCGGCATAAAATTCAGCTACTGAAGAACTTTGTTGCTGTGCCGGTGTTTGTTGCGTAGTAATTGTTTTTACTTCGTCCAGTACTGCTTTGGGTGTTACCGATTGTAATTGCTGCATCGATTTTTTTAACCCATCTGCCAATTGTATCATTGTGGGTGGCTGTACCGGCAGCAACGACAATCGTTTAACATCTTTTACCGGTGGCTTTAATTCAAAATCCGGTAACAGCATTTCATTGATCTTTAAATTATTGGTTGCGGCAATTTGTTTGGCCTGTGTGCTCGCCTGCTTCAGCATTTTTTGTTTGTAGGCTTCCAGCTCCTGCGGGCTCATCGTCATCATTTTATTGATATCAGGTAATGCCGGCTTATTTTGTGCCACTGTAACCAGTACACTGCAAATTGCAACCAGGATAAATGCGTATTTTTTCATGAATTAATTTTTTGGAAAGATGACCGTATTACTTTTTCCGCATTTTTGTTTTTGCCGGTTTTACAGTTTTCAAAAATTTATAGATCGCCTTTAATTCCATATCATTCATTCTTTTAAATGAGTTCCATGGCATTTCACTTTGCGGTATTAGTTTACCTGCACGAAAACGATTCACAAAGGCTTCCTGGCTCCAGCCAAATATCCTGCTGCTGCTATCCGTTGTAAGGTTTGGGGTGATCATACCATTGGGCATTTCGTTACCGCCGGCTAATGGTTCTCCTGTATATTCGCCACTTAATGTTCTTTCAGTATGGCATCCGTTACAATTGCCCACGTTGTACACCAGGTATTTTCCATACGCCGCAGTGCTGTCTGGTTGTACCGTTGCCTGTACTGCTTCAGAAGGGCCAACAGGTTTTATCAAAAACGCTTTTACAATGTTGCCCATAATATTCAGTTTATTGTCCGGCTTTTTAATGGCAACCGGTTTTTGCATACGCAGGTAAGAAAGCACGGCTGTAAGGTCTGAATCACTTAAATTATGAAAGGGCATAAAATCATATACCACCGATCCGTCGGGATGCACCCCGTAACGCAATACCCTGGCAATTTCTTTATCAGTAAACTTTCCAATACCGTATGTACTGTCAGACGTAATGTTGGCAGAGTAAATAGTACCCACGGGTAAATCAAATGCAACACCCCCGCTTAAAGAAACATCCTGGCCAAGGTTGAGCAATGAATCATTATTGGCTTTGCTGTGGCAATCATTACAATGCGCAATAGCGTTTACAAGATGCCTGCCTTTTGCTATCACAGCAGTGTCTTTAGTAGTTTGAATGTCTGGATACGGCGCTTCGTATTTTAAATTTTGCCTCGAAGCAGTTACAACCGCAATACCCGATACCAGGATCAGCAGCACAATACCTGTCCACTTTAATATTTTTTTTATTTTTTTCATACTCATTTATTTCTGTTAGAAAATAATATTACCAGGGCAAAACTCTTACAAAAGGGAGTGATTAAAAACGGGCTTGTGAATGAATTGAATTTTTACAAACATGAATTGCAGAAAGTAAAAATTACAGGCAGTATCATAGTTTTCTGCCTGTAATAAAATTGCGGTATTATTTTCCACCCCGGAAGAAATATCCGATAGTCAATTGCAGCCCACGGTTTTTATATTTGCCTCCGTCCGTATCATCGATATTAGCAAAGCTTAACTGATACCCGATATTGCCATACAACCTGTTAGGTAACATAATGCCTGCAACAGCCCCCACACCATAATCTGCTCTTTTAAAACCAGCACCATTATCAGCTTCCTTTTTAAAAGCATCCTGCTCGCTTTTTACAATTTCAGTTGTGCCGTTAAATATGGTGGTGGTAGCAGATTTGACTTTGCCACCTATCCCAAAAGAAAAATATGGCCCTCCACCTGCGAATAATTCAAAATTTTTTACAGGAATAGTGTATAAAATATTTGCCGGAACCTGCAGGTAATTCAGATCAGCAGTTCCTTCAAATTTTATTATGGCAAATCCATTACCTTGATCGCCCTCAACAGAATTTGTAATTTTTACGCCGTGCTGTAAAAAATTAACGCCACTGCGTACACTGATTTTTTCGCTGGCTGCAAAATTGACCACAATGCCTGCGCCGGATAACATTCTTGCTTTTTTTACAGGATGAATAAAATCATCTGTATTAAGCACAGCACTGCTGAGATTGCCGGTACCATGTACACCGATTGATAGTTGAGCAAATGCCGAAGCGGATAATACGATGCCGGCTAAAATTGTAATTACTTTTTTCATGACTTATTTTTTTTGATTGGTTATTACACAAAATTGCTGACAACTACATGCAGAAACAATGTACCCGTGGTTGAGTTGAAGAAAGTGTTACCTGAATTGTAGTTTAAAATATGCCGGGTAGCATCAGCCGAAAACAAAAAACCATTTACATTGCGTAAATGGTTTTTCATGTGTCGGTTATTCTATTATCTTGTAAGTGTGTGAATGCATTTTCTGCTGATCATGAAAACTATTGTCACCAAAACTGTAAATACCGTTACCAATGCAGGTGAACCTAATATCCAGTAATCACTCAGTATATCTTTTTTTAGGAGCGTATTCATTAAACCAAAAACAACAACAAGATCCAGTATCATGGGTGCAAATAAAAAGAGTAGAAAATATCCCGTTCTTTTTTTATTCCTGATTACTGCAAATGCTTTGTACAAAGGATAAACAGTGAGTAGTAACACGATCGCTGATCCTATAACCCAGGCAATAATATGATTGTGAAACAAGGTATTTAATCCTGAAACTTCGTCGCCTTTGCCCATGGCAGCTGTAAAAATTCTTGCAAAAGGGTTACTGGCAAAAATGAGCACAAAGCCCGATGCTTTTTGTTGATCGGTATTCCCCGCTTTTAAAAAATACACACCCCACCATATCATTATAAATGTAAACACGGGTCCTGCAAATACCGCCAGTACTGCAATGGAATGGCTTTCCATACATCCTTCGCAAAGTTGCCACACGTTAAAATCCCTTTGTCCCCAGCAACCACAGATCAGCCGCCCCACAGCAGTGTGTACCAGTTCATGCAACTCGTGCAGTATACAATGCAGGCTTATAAAAGCTATGCTAAATTTTATATTCAGCTTCAGCTGCATGTTGTTTTGGTTTTCTTTCTTTTTGACAACAATTTTATAATTTGATAAATTCCACTCTCCTGTTAGCCGCTTTCCCTTCTTTTGTTTTGTTATCTGCAACCGGTTGTGTTTCTCCTTTGCCTTCGGTTTCAATTGTTGCTGCATCAATACCAAAATCCTTTACCAGCATATCTTTTACAGCTGCCGATCTTTTTTTAGATAATTCCATATTGGCATTATCATCCCCGTCACTGCTGGTATGCCCGATCACTTTTATTTTTACCGACGGGTTTTCTTTTAATACGCCTGCAATTTCCTTTACCACAGCATACGACTCCGGTTTTATAGTAGCTGCATTTACATCAAATAAAATTCCGGTGGTAGAAAATTTCCCTTCTTCAATTAACTTATGCCTTGTATCCGGTACGCCGGTGGCCGCTTTAATATTGCTGATATAAATCCCATACTGCTCTTCTTTATAATTGGTGGCGCCTACTTTAAAAAATAACTGGTTCATTTTATAACCGGTATCCACCGCTTTGGGCACATCAAAAACTTTGGTTTCGTTGATCCACATTCTGAAACGTTGTTTTTGTACCTGTATCGCCACGTGAACTGGTTTGCCATAATATTTATCCAGGTCGCCATACATTTTGGCTTCACTTTTAAAATATGTCCTGGCATCAGTAAAAGATTCTAACTGCACCCTGCTGGTACTGTTTTCAGCAGGATAAATAGTACCCATTACAGCGGTATATTTATTAAAGTCCTTTAAAAAAACATTATCTGTACCGCCTTCTCCATTGGTGGCAAAAAATCCGGCTGAAAAAGTAGGGTACATCCAGCCATTATTTTTTAGTTGCAGAATGATATCAAACTCCGCAGTATAATTTTCAGTCAGTTCTTTTGTATTGCTGGTGAGGTAAACAAATGGATTATGCACCCGTAACCATTTGCCGGCAAATTTCTCCAGCGTTACTACTTCACCTGAACCATTGGTATTCCACCCGGTGGGTAATTCTGCAACGGCCTCCTGTTCAAAATTGTCGTAGTATAAAATTTTTTCTCCGGGAATAAAATCATACTTCGTAAAACTTTTTACTCCTTCATCAGCCTTAGCCAGTGCAGCGTCAGCACCACCTGCAGTTTTTGCAGGCGGCGTATCAGCTGTGTTTTTCCCTTCTGCTTTATCTAATGTTTTATCGATGGCTTTATCCACTTTATTATCTACTCTCTGGTTTACTTTATTCTTAACCTTGTTCATTAACCCGCCTAATTGTGCTGCGGCAAACAAGGGTGCAATTGCTATAAGCGTAATTATAATTTTCTTTTTCATTATCAGTATGTGTTTAATAAGGTACGAAAGTAGGGTTGCATTTAATGAGGCCGCCTATCAACCGGCATGAATTGAATAAATCACTGCATGAAGTGTGCTGCAGGCAACATTTTATTTTTTGCTAAAAATATTTTTATGCAATCGCTTTTCTTTTTGCATCCGTTAAAGACCATAGCAACACCCTAATACCAAAAACAATAACTGATGAAAGTTACACTGCTTATATTATTACTATTGCCCATTATAGCTACTGCACAGGATGTAAAGCCCGTGCTGTCTGATGCCTACCAGGCACTGATCAGTAAAGATTCTTTACAGGTAAAAAAAAATAAAATAGCTGATTCTAGTAACAGCATCGACAGGTCTCCGTTACACTTTAACAGTAACAACACATGGGGTAATTTCTGGGCACGTGATTATCGGGTGCATGATATCCGCATCAAAAAAGATAACAGCATAACACTGCAGCAGCTTACTGATGAAGGCTTTTACTTTGGCGGCACATTTTCTTCAGTAATTGCGGTAAGGCATAGTAATCAACAGCCGGCCTTGCAACAGCAATTTGCGCAGGGCCGTTCTGTAAACGGGCAATTAAGCTGGCAGGGACCACATACCAATGAATTATTCAGTTACGGGCCTGCACTGTATACATTGGAATATGACGGAACGAATTATCCCTATGACATAAACGGACAACTTGTAGCTGCCGGCACGGGTAATGGAAAAAAATCTTCTATCTCTACCCCATCCATTTTTCGTACGGCAGCTTTGTTTTCCAACGCCATTACAATACGGGGTATTTACCGTAAAAATTACCAGCAGCTGTTAAATGTTACCATTAAGGCAGGCCAAAGCAATGATAACAGTATCATCATTCACAATAAAAATAATGCAGCTAATTTTTCTGCATCGGCGGAAACATTTGTCAAAAAATTTACTTTAACAGGCAGCTATAATTACCGGCAGGAAATTTTTTCCAATAATAACCGCAATGGTTTTTTAAACCGGGTTTACCAGCAGGCATTGCTGACCCCGGTAAGTTTTGATAACCGGCAGGGAAATATCTTAAACACATCCCAAAGAAGTTACAGCCTGTATGCGGACAATCCTTTTTTCTTACTGGAAAATAACAGCAACCATTTTTTACAACAGCATTACACCGGCGATTTTACTATCGAAAGATATTTTAAGCGGAACAAAATAAAATTATCGCAATCCATTGAAAAATTTCAGCAGCACAGCAATGAGGGTTACCAACCCGGTACTGCATTTTTTGAAAACGGTATTGCAGTAAACAGGAATACACATGATGCCAATTATTTTCTAAATCTTTATGCTCAGTTTCCTGTTAATTGGAGAGACTATAAATTCAGGGGTAATTTTACCGCTAATTACATTTACAGCAATAACCGCTCTGGTATTGATTATACACCAGGCTTTTCAGCCTATAGTTACCAGCGTACTGCACATGATGCCTCCGTTACTTACACACAAAATTTTTTAGCAGATTATTTTGAGTCCGCCATAACAGTAGCTGATAAAATATATAGTTCCAATACTGCTGCACAGCATAATTTTTTTCTGCCCACCGTGGCATTTTATGCAAGACATAATAAGGTTTTGGGTATAGACTATTTAGCAGCAAAAATAAAAGGCAGTTTTATCCGCTTCAACAGTGAGTTGGCGCTCAACAGGTCGTTTGCACAAAATACATCGGTGCAATATGCAGCCGTTACTGCAATGCAGCACCTGCCGCTTACAGAAGTAAACAGTTTTAATAACCTGAGTGCAATTGAAAACAAGGAATACAATACCGGAATTGAATTGAGTTATAAAGGCAGGGCTACATTGTCTGTTGATTATTTTACCCGCCAAACGAATGACGATATTTTCCCGGTAATGAATGGCAATCAACTGCAATTAGTAAATATGGCCGATCATCGTAACCAGGGTATTGAAGTGGGTTTAGACCTGTATTCAAAATACCGGAGTGGCAGTTCACTCTCCTTCAGCAATAGTTTTTCCTTTACTACTTACCAAAGCAAAGTAACTGCCGTAAAAGCCGGTTATAATTTTACACCCATTGCCGGATTCAGCGATGTAAACAAAGCCGTTGTAAAAGGTGCGCCAGTGGGTACCATTGTGGGTAATAGTTTTTTAAAGGATGCCAATAACAATATTATAATTGGTGCGGATGGCTTTCCTGTAGTAAATAATATACCCTCAGTTATTGGTGATCCTACACCTGATTTTACCGTAAAGATGACCAATACTTTAAACTGGAAATATTTCGGACTTAACATAGATTGGGAATGGCGTAAGGGCGGTGATATATGGAATGGCACCGAAGCATTATTGGATTACTATGGAAGATCTGCTACTTCAGCTGCATTGCGCAATACCACTAATTATATTTTTAAAGGCGTTGATGTTAGCGGTAAACCTAATACTATTCCTGTAAGTTTTTATAACCCTTCATTACCGGTAGAACAAAACCGTTGGGTACGTTACGGCCCAACCGGTGTTGCTGAATCTTATATACAAAAAGGAGATTGTATCAGGTTAAATAACATCAGCTTCTCTTATAAACCTAAAACAAAAAAATATTTACAACAATTGACATTCTCTTTATATGCCAGCAATATTATATTGTGGTCGGCATACAAAGGTGCGGATGTAAATCAATTACTGAATGATCAACCCGGAACTTCAGGACTGGATTTTTTCAATATACCCTCTTATCATACCATTGGCTTATCTGTATCTACTAAATTTTAATCTCATGCAAAAAAGAAATCTATACAATAGCATCCTTGTTTTATTATCACTTATTTTTTCTTACGCAGCAAGTGCACAGGATTATGCTGCCACTAAAGAAAAAATCTATATTCAAACCAACCATGTTTTTTATAAACCCGGCGATGTGGTGTATTTTAAATTATACCTGGTAAAAGCGCAGGACCAGACGCCGAGCTACCAAAGCAGCGTGGTATATGCAGAGCTGGTAAGCCCTGCAGGTACGGTTGCGCAAAAATCAACCTTTAAAGTTACCAATGGTTATGCCGAAGGTTCCTTTGATTTTAGTGAGCTGGCCGTTGGGGGTATCTATAAAATAAGAGCTTACACCAGCTGGATGATGAATGAAAATGAAAACCGTTTTTTTGTAAAAGAGATTACTTTACAAAAAGTGCTGGCGCCAAGAGTCTTACTAAAGTTAGATTTCCCGGAAAAGGGTTATGGTGCAGGCAGTGCTGTAAAAGCTAATTTCTCTATGCGTAATATTGCCAACGAACCCATACGCAATTACTTGGCGAAATATACGGTATCTGTTGGTGGCGAAACGATCAGTACACAAATTTTTAAAACTAATAATGAAGGAAAAGCAATTATTAATTTTTCATTACCCGCAAATCTCGCTACAACTGATGGCTTACTGAATGTAACTGTTGACTATGACGCCTACACAGAAGCTATTTCAAGAAGTATTCCGATTGTGCTCAATAAAATCGACCTGCAATTTATGCCCGAAGGCGGCACCCTGGTAAATGGTATCAGCAACTATATTGCTTTTAAAGCATTAAATGAAAATGGAAAAGCTGCCGATATAAAAGGTTATGTTACCGATAATAAAGGCAATACCATCACTACGTTTGAAAGTTATCATTTTGGGATGGGTAAATTTTTATTTACACCACAGGCCGGACAGGTATATAAAGCCGTGATCACTTCACCATCTAATATTGCACAGCAATTCGATCTGCCCGTTGCATCTGTCAATGGTGTGGTAATGCAAATAAAAAAGGCCAACAAAAAAATTACAGTATTACTGAATGCCGCAACAGATATGGAAGTAATATTAAAAGCCAGTACCAAATCTGTTAACTATCATACACAAACTATTTTTTTATTAAAAGGAGAAAACGAGATCCGTATCGATGAAAATATTTTTCCTGCAGGCATTGCACAGTTTACTTTATACAAAACCAATGAACTACCCTTAGCAGAAAGGCTGGTATTTTTAAATGAAGACAAACAACTGAGTGTAAGCATTACCACCGACAAACAAAAATATTTACCCCGTGAAAAAGTTTTATTAACTATTAAAACGGTTGATGAAAAAGGCATCGCAGTGCCTGCAAATTTTTCACTGGCAGTGGTAGACGATAAACTGTGGACGTTTGCCGATGATAAACAAGACCATATTCTCAGCTGGCTTTTACTTAGCAGTGAACTGAAAGGTAAAATTGAAGAACCACAATTTTATTTTAAGAAAGACGAACCTAAGGCTGTTGCAGCGTTAGACCTGCTGATGCTTACGCAAGGTTACCGCTATTTTGATTATATAGAATACGTACAAAACGAAAGAAAATTAAAATACCTGCCCGATCAGTATAATATTCTAAGCGGCAAAATTGTAAATACTGCTAACCAGCCGGTGCAGGCCAAAATGTTTTTGATCAACACCGTACCTGGCGGAAAAGCCATTAAAATACAAACTGATAAAGAAGGTATGTTCTTCTTTTCTGAGCTGGAGCCACAAAAAAATTATTACCTCTTTGCACAATCTTTTGATAAAAAAGAAAAAATAAATATCCAGGTATTGCAAAATGGTGTGGGCTACAATCCTACACAGACAAAAGATTTTAAACAACTTCTTTCAAAACCGGTAGATTTTGGTGCACTTGCCCCTTTTACTCCTGCATTAGCAAAAAATGAAAATAAAAAACAAGAGGAAACAAATGCAGGACTGCCAATGCCTAATAAAAACATGGCATTAAATGAAGTTGTGGTAACAGGCTATGGTATACAAAGAAAAAAAGACGTCACTGGTTCTGTTGCTGTAATACAAGCAAAAGAAATTAATAATTTCAACGACTGGAGTATGGCATTGCAAGGCAAAGTTGCCGGTGTACAAATACGTGGTAATGCAAATCCTGGTGGCGATTTAAAAATTGCACTCAGGGGAATGGCAACATTAAATAATAACCCGCCCTTGTTTGTTGTAAACGGTATTCCAATGGAACAACTCAACCTCAATACAATTAACACCAATGATATAGAAAATGTTACAGTTTTAAAAGATGCATCTGCTACTCCACTCTATGGTAGCCGGGCTGCTAACGGCGTTATTATAGTAGAACTTAAAAAATACAAGTATGAAAGGATGGGCATTAAATTCACCAAAAACTATTATTACACTTCGCAACAAGTGTATACAACGGGTACTGCGTATGCAGTAGCCAGGAAATTTTATGTGCCAAAATATACCAGCACTGCAACCAGCAACAGGTCAGATTTCAGGGAAACTATTTACTGGAACCCTGTTGTACAAACTGATAATGATGGAAAAGCATCTGTGGAATTTTATAACTCCGATGCGTCTACCACTTTCAGGGCTATTACAGAAGGTATTGGATACAATGGAAAATTAGGAAGGGCAGAAGCTACCTATGCTGTACAAAATGCATTGCAGGTAGATGCAAAAATTCCCCCTTATTTAACCGTAGGCGATAAAGCATTACTTCCGCTGGTGATAAAAAATAACAGTGCAGAAAGTATGCAACTCAACATCTCTGTAATGTTCCCTGGTAATTTTAAAAACAGCAGTTATACCAATACAGTTATGGTAAAACAGGATAGTGCTGTACAGTTATTAATCCATGCAGAAGCTACCGGTGCTGTTAAAGGCATTATACAATTTATTGTTACCGGTGCTACTGATAACGAATCGGTTTCATTGCCTGTGGTGGTTACAGAAAAAGGGTTTCCTGTTATCGCTACTTTCTCCGGCAACAAAGCAGCGCAGCATAATTTTACCATCAGTAAAATGATACCGGGTTCGTTAAAAACCAATCTGAAATTATTAAAAAATATAGAGGGGCAATTGTTAGATGGTATCGAGTCGATGCTGAGAGAACCAAACGGATGTTTTGAGCAAACATCATCCA
Organism: Ferruginibacter profundus; assembly: GCF_054783275.1. Taxonomy (NCBI): domain Bacteria; kingdom Pseudomonadati; phylum Bacteroidota; class Chitinophagia; order Chitinophagales; family Chitinophagaceae; genus Ferruginibacter; species Ferruginibacter profundus. Next base: position 2,167,525 of record NZ_BAAGQW010000002.1, read on the forward strand.
GTACTTATCCCAATATTTATATCCTGAAGTATTTAAAAGAATCCGGTAAATCCAACCCTGCTATTGAACAGAAAGCATTGGATTATATTGAACGTGGCTATAAGCGATTGATCGGTTTTGAAACATCAGTGCATGGCTTTGAATGGTTTGGCCACACACCACCACATGAAGCATTAACAGCTTACGGATTAATGGAGTTTACCGACATGCAGGAATTTATTGAGGTAGATAAAAAAATGCTGGAGCGTACCAAAGAGTTTTTACTCAGCCGCAGGGATGGAAATGGTTCGTTTAATATTCAAAATCGTGGTTACGACCAGTTTGCTTCGGTGCCTAATAAAATTGCCAATATTTATATTGTGTATGCACTTACACAGGCAGGCATAGGAAAAGAAATTCAGAAAGAATACGAAAAAGCGGTACAAAAAGCTTTGGAAAGTAAAGATGGTTATCAACTGGCCATGATGGCTATAGCTGCAAAGAATATGAAAGATGCGGCTGCTTTTAACCAGCTGATGGATGAACTGAACAAACAATATGAAAAAGTAAATTTTAATGCAGCAACAAGTGTGGTGAATTCAAGAGATGCTTCTTTAAGAGTAGAAACCTGTGCTTTATATGCCATGGCATTAATGAAAGCGCCAGCGCCACAAATGGGCAGGGTTGCAGATCTTGTCTCAAGAATACTGTCAGAAAAATGTTATTACGGTTACGGCTCCACGCAATCTACGGTGCTGGCATTAAAAGCCATTGTAGAATATGCCAAATTTCTCGGCCATATCAATGAAGAGGTGCCGGTAAATTTTACACTCAACAATAAAGCCGTTACAGTGGATAAACCCATTACAGAAAATGTACAGGAAGGCAATAATAGTTTTACCGTAAACTATAGCCAGAAAGACAAGAACCTGCCTTACAGTTTAGAAGTAGCCTACAATACTTTTACACCGCCTAACAGCGCTAAGGCAGAGTTACAACTGAGCACCAGTTTAAAAACAACCGAAACAAAAGTGGGTGAAACAGTACGCCTGCAAATTGCAGTCACCAATACCAAAGCCACGCTGCAACCTATGGCTATTGCCAAGATCGGTATCCCTGCAGGGCTTGCTGCACAGCCCTGGCAGTTAAAGGAACTGATGGAAAAAAACCAGGCTGCGTACTATGAAATTTTTGATAATTATTTAGTGTTTTACTGGATGGGCTTTGCACCTAATGAAACCAAGACTATCAATCTTGACCTGAAAGCAGAAGTGCCGGGTACTTACAAAGGCAAATCAGGCAACACGTATTTATATTATACACCAGAGTATAAACATTGGAGTGACGGTGTGGAGATAACCATAAAGGAGTAATGTTTTGTTTTATGTTTTAGTTACAAAGGCGTGAGCAAATGTCTGCGCTTTTTTTATATCTTATAAACAACTGTACAGATGAAGACATTAATGATAATTGTAGCATTAAGCCTGAGTGGTGTAGCGGCAAAAGGGCAAAAGTTTTATTCCTACTCTCTAAACCCGGTTTGCGATTCTTTAACTGGCTATTTCTATTTATTAACCGGTTATACAATCGATGACAAATTTTACAGAAAAGATAATCGTAGTAATTCCAGCTACGGCTTTTTCTATGAAAAAGGGAATGTTTTTAATGGTGATACCTTATATATGCCTGTTGAAAAAAGCGATGAGGGTTTTATAAATATACTGGACAGTATAAAAGCAAAGTATACCTTGCATACCGACAACACTTTGTTATTTGATTCATTGATACAGAAATATAGCAAATCAAGTTCCTGTAAAATAAAATATACACGTTATAAAAATGACGGCGGCAGTTTTGCACATGTTTTTATAAAACTCAAAATGAAAATCGTATATAATCAATCATATCTTAAGCAACAGTATTTAGATGGTAGATACTGCTTTATAGAAAAGGGCTTACTCACTTCTTGTACGGATAAAGATTTTTACTTCAAAGCAATTTTAAGATTTGAAATACTTGAATAAATCTCTTAATCATATTCCCGATTTTCATATTCGCCTCGAGAACACTTCATCGCCTGCTTTTGTTGCTACAAATTACCGGTACTCACAAACATTAACACCACAAGCTGGGCTATAAAGACTACCTTCCTGCGATTGCCGGTAATACTGCCGGTATAAAAAACAATACCATGTCAAATATTACACAGGTAGTTAACGTAGATAAAAACCTGAAAACTTTAAAGAAAGGTATGCATGCATCTGACCTTGATCAGTTGCTGAGCAGCACTGGGCCCTATACATTTTTTGCTCCCAATGACCTTGCATTTGATAAACTTGAAAAAGGCACGATGGAAAAATTATTGGAACCACAACACCGTGCTAAAATGGCCGACCTTATCAATAATCATATCGTTAGTGGCAAAATTGCTTTTGATGCACTGAAAGATGGCGATAAATTAACCAGCATTAACGGTAAAGATCTGTTGGTACTTGTAAAAGACGGTGTCACTCATATTGGAGACAGCATCATTTCTGTAAGAGAAGCTAAAATTTCTAATGGTGTTATACATGCATCAGATACGGTGATGGTGTAAGATAGCTTTGAAAATTATTTTAAACCACCGCTTTAGTCGGTGTTTTTTTATTTATCCCTACTGGCGCAAGTGTTCTGCCGCAGGCAGTTCACTTGTGTCTATTGATCTTAGCGGTTTGCAACCGCGGCACACACTTCGCCACACAAAAACCTTTTCCTTTTCCAATACTCCCTGCCATTCGCTGTATATAATTAAAACATCTGCCTTGCAACGCCATTTAAAATTAACAGGTCTTAAATATATATTAAAAGTCCTGCTATGTCCGGTAAATATAAAGTTGGCGAAGATGCTATACCTCATTTCATGACATTTTCAGTTGTTGGCTGGATTGATGTATTCAGCAGAGAACAGTATAAAGAAATAATGATTGAAAGTTTACAATATTGTCAGCAACAAAAAGAAATGGTTTTACATGCCTGGATAATAATGACCAACCATGTACATTTGATCATCAGCAGTAACAATAACAAACTGGAAAATATTGTAAGAGACCTTAAGAAATATACCAGTAAGCAAATTATAAAATCTATAAAGGAAAATAATAGTGAGAGTAGAAAAGAATGGATGTTGAATATATTCCGCTATACCGGGCAAGGCAATAGTAATAATAAAGACTATCAATTCTGGAAGCAGGATTATCATCCCGTAGAATTGAACACAACAGAAAAAATACAACAGCGGTTGAATTATTTACATGAGAACCCGGTAAGAAGTGGGTTGGTATGGGAACCCTGGCATTATAAATACAGCAGTGCAATTGATTATTATAGTAATGAACATGGGCTATTAAAAATTGATCACTTGTAATATTTAATTGGAGGTTGGGATATTTTTAAAATTGATGTATCTTTTGTCTTGTGTAAGTTTATGCCGCGGTTGCAAACCGCTAAGATCAATAGACACAAGTGGCCTTCCTTCGGAAGAACACTTGCGCCAGTGGGGTTTTAGCATCCCAATACAATAATTCATATTCCCTTTCAAACTTATCGTACTTTCTATTAATGAGATAATCTTTAAACTCTTCCAAACGAACATAACCTAAAGAAAGATCTATTTTCTCATCTTCTTTTTTATCGTCTTCCTTTTTTGAACGACCGAATAATTTATTGAACATAACAATTGTATTTTGTGGAGCTCCGAATGTAATTATTTATATTTGCAATTTTATAAAAGAGAAAAGGTATTGTAGTTTAATTAAACTCCTTCATCAACTTTATCTCATTCCTATACAACAAAATTTTTCCATCATTTTCCAGTTGCTTCAGTAAACGGGATACCACCACCCGTGATGTAGCTAATTCATCGGCAATAAGATTGTGGGATGTTTTTACCACACTGGAGCCGCTGAGTTTTTGTTTCTCTTTCAGGTAAGCGATCAGGCGTTCATCCAGTTTATGAAAGGCAATACTTTCAATAGATTTTAATAATTCTAAAAAACGTTCGTTAAAACTACGCATGATGTAGTTTTTCCAGGTGGGATATGTACACAACCAGTCATCGAGTTTTGTATGTGGTATGGCTAATAATTCCACATCATCTTCTGCAATGGCTTTTACTTCGCTTTTCTTCGCTTCCACACAACAACTGTAGGCCATCGAGCAACTTTCGTTGCTGGATAAATAATACAGCAATATTTCTTTGCCATGCTCATCCATTCGGTACACTTTAATAGTGCCGTTGATGATCAATGGCATCATACGGATGTATTTGCCATAATCCATGATGATATCGCCTTCCTTAAAATGTTTGATCTCGCCGGACTCGAACATTTCTTTTACGAGAGCCGGTTCAAAAACCGACTCAAAACCACTCAGGTTATTCATTGCTGTAAAAATTAATTACAACATAAAAATACCTAATAGCCCAAACAAATGGCAATTTTTTTAACCGTTACTTTTTTACACCCGCTTTATCCAGTATTATTTCAAGCGGGCAAAATTTAGTAAACGCCGACTGCAGTAAATTAATACCCACAAAAACGCCCAGCCAGATCCAATTGCTATTTACATAATGTACCAGTATAATACTTATCAATACAAAAGCACCGGCAACGGCACGAACAATTCTTTCTCTCATTTTTTTAGTTTTTATTATCAGTAAATAGATTTTTCCACCGGTACTACAAATGCCCTTATGGGGAAATCAGTTGCCTTTGATGCATTGAACTTTTTAATCAACTCTATTGCAAGTGCCGCATTTTCGGCTGTTGTAAAACTGAATAACATGGTGGAATCAAATTTTTCATCGCCGCTTGCAAACCATTCTTCTAAAAGACGGGGCGGCCGGTTGTCTTTAAATCCAACAATATCAGTTGCACTAAAAGCATTGATGGTGGCTGCTTTAAATATTTTCACCACTTCATCCTGGTATTCTTTTAAACAGGTTACTATAAAAAATTTCATACAAAAAGATTTTAATTATTTATCAGGATATTTTTTCCGCATCATTTTATAATACAATAAAGGCACTACCAATAAAGTAAGAAATGTAGACGTGATCGTTCCCCCCATCAGTGAAATGGCAAGCCCCTGGAATATCGGGTCAAATAAAATGATGATGGCACCCAATGCAACCGCACCTGCTGTTAATAGTATCGGCGTTGTTCTTACTGCACCTGCTTCTATGATGGCTTGTTGTAAAGGAATGTTTTCTCTTAAACGGATATTAATAAAGTCGATCAGCAGTACCGAGTTACGGACCATTACTCCGGCAAGTGCAATAAAACCAATCATTGATGTGGCAGTGAAATATGCACCCAGCATCCAGTGGCCCAATATAATGCCTACCAACGATAAAGGAATGGCCGCCAGCATTACCAATGGCACGGTAAAGTTTTGAAACCATCCTACAATTAAAATGTAGATCAATAATATCACCACTCCAAATGCAATACCCAGGTCTCTGAACACCTCAAAAGTGATCTGCCATTCACCATCCCATTTCAAAGTGTAATTATCTTCCAGTTCAGGTTGATGGGTATATTCTTCATTCAGTGAAAATCCCTTTGGAACAGAAATATTTTTAAGGCTGTCGGAAATAGCAGCAATAGCATAAGAAGGGCTTTCTAATTTACCCGACATATCAGCCAGTACATACACTACTTCTTTTTGATTTTTACGGTAGATACTTTTTTGTTTGATCTGCCTGGTTACTGTTACCAGATCTCTTATGGGTATTGCATTACCCTGCATACCAATAATTTTCAGGTCAAGAATATCCTGCATGCCGGCTTTATCAGCATCCGATAATTGCAGTTTAATAACGGTTTGATTGTACGATGCCGGCTGGTAAATATTCCCTGCCACCATTCCGGATAATGCTGCAGTAACTGTTGCGGTTACCTGCGCCGTAGCAACTCCATAACGCATCGCTTTTTCTTTATCCACTTCAATATGATATTCCGGCTGATCATCTTCCACCATCCAGTCTGCATCTACCACATCAGCTGTTTTGCTGAACAAGGTTTTTACCTGTTGTGCAATTTTTATCTGCTCCTTATAATCAGGCCCGTAAATTTCTGCCACCAGGGTTGACAATACCGGCGGGCCCGGCGGCACTTCCACAATTTTTACATTGGCATTGTATTTTTTAGCAATGGCCTGTATTGGTCCACGCATTTGTCTGGCAATATCATGGCTTTGCATACTCCGCTTTCCCTTATCCACTAAATTCACCTGTATATCAGCCACATTTTCTCCCCTGCGCAAATCGTAGTGCCTTACCAAACCATTAAAACTGATGGGTGCAGCGGTACCCACATACAATTGATAATTTTCCACTAATGCCTGGCCGGATACATACGATGCGATATCTTTTGCAACGGCCTGTGTTTTTTCCAGCGTAGTTCCTTCGGGCATATCAATCACCACCTGGAATTCATTCTTATTATCAAACGGCAACATTTTTAACGCCACCGATCTGGTATAAAACAATAGCATCGATCCTAAAAGAATCACCACAATACTTATTATAAATGTCCAGCGTTTCCAACGTGTTTCCAGCATGGGTTTAATAAAGGCACGATAGATCTTATAGATACGGCTTTCTTCCAGTGTAACGGGTTTGCTTTCTTTGTGATTACCCCCTTTCTTTTCTTTTTCCCTTAGAAAAATATAACCTAGGTACGGAGTTAACGTTAACGCAACAATCAGTGATAACATCATGGCAATGGATGCGCCAATCGGCATCGGGCTCATGTAGGGTCCCATCATACCCGATACAAATGCCATAGGCAACACTGCTGCAACAACAGTAAATGTAGCTAATATGGTAGGATTACCGACTTCGTTGATAGCATAGATAGCAGCCTGCAGCGGCGGCAGTTTTTTCATCTTAAAATGCCGGTGCATATTTTCTGCAATGATGATGGAATCATCTACCACAATACCAGTGATAAATACCAGGGCAAACAAGGTTATACGATTGAGTGTATAATCCATAAAATAGTAACTGAACAACGTTAATGCAAACGTAACAGGCACAGATAAGAATACCACCAATCCTCCACGCCAACCCATCGCCAGCATTACAAATAAAGTAACTACTACAATGGAGATGAATAAATGAAATAATAATTCTGCTACTTTATCAGATGCCGTCTGTCCATAATTTCTGCTTATCGTTAATTGTACATCACCGGGCAATAGTTCTTTTTTAAGGTGTTCCACTTTATTAATGATCTGTTCAGCTAATTTCATAGCATCTGCACCTTTCTTTTTTGCAACGCTTAATGTAACCGCAGGATAATTGGATTTAAAAGCATTGGCTTTTGACGTATCTGCTTTACCATAACCAAACAAAACATATTGATGAGAGGTTTCAGGGCCATCTTCTACTTTTGCTACCTGCTTTAAATAAACCGGCTGTTGTTGATTGATGCCAACAACAAGGTTGGCAACATCATCAGCATTGTTGAGAAAATTACCGGTTTCAACAGCAAAGGCCGTGTCTTGCTGCAACAGGTTGCCGCTCTGCATTTGCATATTGCTGCCCTGTATCTGTTTGCTGATCGATAAAAAGTCAATATGATTTTCTGCCATTTTATTTTTATCCAGCAATACTTTTACCTCACGGCTTCTGCCACCTGAAATATTGATGTCTGATACATCGTTTATCTTTTTTATTTCATTGGTCAATGCCTGGCCGATTTGTTTCAATTGATAGTCATCATATTTTTCACTCCATAAAGTCAGCCCCAGTACCGGCACATCATCAATGGCCCTTGTTTTTATTAATGGCATGGTAACGCCCTGCGGCATTTTATCCATGTTCTTCATCAACTCGCTGTACAGTTTTACCAATGAGCGCTCCACATCTTCACCCACTTTAAATTGTACGATCAGCATGGCCTGCCCTTTCATAGAAGTTGAATACACATACTCCACCCCTTTTACATTGGAAATTATTTTTTCCATTGGAGCTGCCAGTTTAGTTTCCACATCTTTGGGTTCGGCACCGGGATAACCAATAAAAATATCCGCCATCGGTACTTTTATCTGCGGTTCTTCTTCTCTCGGAATTAAAAAAGTACTGTAGCCTCCAATGAGTAAAAAGCCGATCATCAACAGTATCGTTAATTTAGATTGTAAAAATCCTTTGGCTATATTTCCTGAAAAACCGTTTTTCATTTATTTGAATTAATGCGTTTGTAATTATTTATTGCTGATCACTTATTTTATTTTTACCGGAACACCATTGTATAATTTTCCTGATGCGGTTAAAATAAAGGCTTCGCTTTTTTCCAGGCCACTCAATACTTCTACTTTATCGCCATAGGTTTTTCCCAGGCGTACCCAGCGTAACAAGGCCGTATTATTAGCCCCAACAGTATACAAACCTGTCAGCTGATCTTTTTGTACAATGCTTGCAAGTGGCACCAACACCATGTTGGATACTGGTTTTACTGCAACAGTATTGGTTACAGGAATAGTAACATTAGCATACATGCCTGCATACAGATCTTTTTTATCTGCATCCGGTATACTTACTTTTACAATATATTGCCCGCCGGTAAACTGCGATGATTGATTGATCTGTGTAACACTGCCCCTGATAGTTTTATCCAGTGCTTTGATGGTAATTATTGCTGCCGCACCCTGCTGAACCTGGCTGATGGTATTTTCAGGAACTGAGGCGCTTACCTGGTAACTGCCGCTTTGCTCAATAGTTAATATCGGCATTCCGGGGTTGGCCATATTACCCTGCTCTGCCAGTTTTTGTGTAACGATACCGCTGAATGGTGCAGTTAAACTGGTATAACCCAGCATGGCATTTACTTCATTACGCATTTGTTTAGCGCCTTCCACCCTTGCTTTTGCAGCATTATACTGCAGCGTAACATTATCCAGTTCTTTTGCGGTAGCGCTTTGTTGTTTGTATAAAATTGTAAAGCGGTCATAATCTTTTTGTGCACTGCCCAAAGCGGCCTGTGCTTCAATTATCATTGCATCGGTTTGTGCTCTCTTCGCTACAATATCCTGGTTGCTGATAGTGGCCAGTAACTGCCCTTTACTTACATGATCGCCCACTTTTACTTTAAGCATGGTAATAAATCCCATTACCCTTGTACTTACATTTACCGATTGTGCTGCTTCAATTTGGCCGCCCAGGTTGATTGCCTGTTGTTCATCTCCTGATGGTTTGGATAGATTTACCTCAACAGCTGCATCTGTATTTACTGTTGTTTGCTTTTTATCAGAAGAGCAGGCACTGAAAACCAATACAGTAATACTGGTTACTAATTGTAAAGTTCTTTTGGTATTCATATTGTAGATAGTTTATTTGTTGGTAGCAGTTAAGAATTGTATGTAAGCTTTTGTGATATTGGTAGTAAACACTGCCTGCGAAAAGGCAAACTTCTGTTGCACCAGTTGCGTACCGGCCGTTAATACATCTGTTGTATTTACCAGGCCCTGCTGGTAGCGGTTTTGTAAAATGATTAATGCTTCGCCGGCTTGTTCTATTGCCTGTTGCTGTTGTTTCATTGCAAATTGTGCATCCGCAAGGTCACGCCAGGCTTTGTTTAATTCCAGCTGGCTTTGCTCTTGCTGCTGCGTTAGTTCTGCTGATAATTTATTTCGTTCTATTGTTTGCGTGGCAATTGCATTTTTAGTGCTGTTGCCTTTAAAAATATTCCATGATAACTGAACACCCGCCATATAAGCATTGGCACCAAAGCCCAGCATACGATTATCGTTTAACTGGTAGCTACCAAATGCATTTAACTTAGGCCAATAGCTCACCTGGTTAGATTTTATTAGCAGGTTGGTTGCTTCTATCGCTTTTTGCATTGCCATAAAATCTGCTCTTGCGGCGTTAATTTTTTCCGCAGCATCTTTAATTGAAATAGAATAAGTATTTGCCGGTTTATACACTATGCCTTCGTTTTGCCCCATTAACAAACTGATATAATCCGAAGCATTACGGATATTATTTTTTGCTTTGGATAAATTGCTTTCTGCAATTGTAATTTGTACCTGTGTATTCAGCAGGTCAGATTTTTGTAATAAGCCTTGTTTAAACCGGTTATCAGTAAAACTGTATACAGCACGGGTGGTTTCTAATGCATCTTCCAGAACTTTCACTGCATCGTATGCCAGTTGTAATTGCAGGAAAGCTTTTTGTACTTCAAAAGTTATATACTCTTTGGTGCGCTGTGTTTTGTACTGGTATAGCTCAGTTTGTTTTGCTGCGGCTTTTCTTTTGTACAACAGGTCCATATTTACCAATGGTTGTTGCACCTGCAATTGCGTGGTAAAATCTGCAGTGCCCGGCGGATGATTCAGAAGGTCCGGATTAAAATCGTTTTGTGTAATTGATTTTTGCTGCAGCTTAAATCCAAATGCATTCAATGGGTTATTGGTGCTCATGGCAGTGTAAGAAAATCCTGCCTGGGGTAAATAAAAAGCATCCGTTTGTTTGTAATTAGCGGCGGCAATGCTTTCATCCAGTTTAGCCAGCGCAACAGTTTTGTTATTGTTTACTGCGGCAGCAATGGCTTCATCAAGGCTTAATAATTTTGTGCTGTCCTGCGCTGTGGCATTTAAAACAAACCCGTTAATAAAAGCAACTGCGGTAATAATTGAAATGATCTTCTTTCTGCGGTTCATCAAATTTTAATTTGACGCAAAACTAATGGCCGCTTAATGCGTGTACGGTAACATTTGTCACTTACAGTAACAGTAGTGTTTTTTATCTCTAAAGCGATACATCGTTGCACAAAAAAAGTACTGCTTAAGATGTTGCCATCAAACAGTACTTCTCCATTACACCAATATAAAACCGGCGCTAATAAATTTTATACAGCAAATTTTTTAATGATACTCACCAAGCCGGATTTAGGTACCACGCCGCTTTGGCGCCACAGTGCTTTGCCATTCTTAAATAAGATCAATGTGGGTACACCTTGCACCTGGTAGGCATTTGCTGCCTGCGGACTTTTATCTACATCAACTTTTATAATAGTTACCGTATCACCAATTTCATTTTTTACTTCCTTTAAAATAGGCGCCATAGTTTTGCAGGGGCCGCACCATTCTGCAAAAAAATCAACCAGTACCGGTTTGTCAGATTGTATCATTTCATTAAATGTCATAGCGTTCTTTTTTGATGACAGATTACTTATCGCAGATCACTTCTTCGTAACCAACTTCTTTTACGGGTTCCTTACTATTTTGTACAGCAGTGTGGCAACCGCCTGCACCACAGCAGCCAATATTAAAAACAGCCATCGCTGTTAATAATAATCCGGCAATGCTGAACAACACATCCTTGACCGCAACAGCCTGGAATATTATGGCAATACCCATGCCCAATCTTATAAATCGTATAAAATTCCAGTGATGTAAAATTGCCTGCTTCATTATTAATGTTTAGATGCTGCAAAATTACAGCTAATGGCAGCCTTACAACGTAACAAAGGTTACAAATAATAACGGTGTTTACAATATGCCGTTTATATGAACAGCATGTGCACACCTTCACCTTCGCTCTGCTTATAAAAATCACCTACAGTAATTACATCTTCCACACCTTCATACAGGTCTTCTTTTTTATAATGAAACATATCCATAGCTAATTTGCAGGCCCACAATCTTACACCAGATGCTGATAAAATATCCAGGAATTCAGGTACATCGGGCATATCCACTTTTTCCATTTCTTTTTTCATCATCGATGTGGCCAGTGCTTCCATGCCAGGCAATCCACCCAACATTGTAGGCATATGCATGGCAGGATTACCTACGGTGGCAATATGCAAATGTTCCAGTTTCTTTTTATGCACAGCTTCCAATCCAAAAAAAGTAAAGAACATTTCGGCTTCAATGCCCTCCATTCTTGCGCCATTGGCTAAAACAAATGCTGCATACACATTTTCCAATGTTCCTTTAGATAAGATGATCATCATCTTTTTGATAGCACCTTTATTCTCATTCATAATTTTAATTTTTAAGCATTAAATACAACTTGCAGGTTTGGGTATGCCAGCAATTTTTGTAGCGGTTTTTAATGGTGCTGTGGGAAAAAGCTGGTAGAACTCCTTAATATCCACCACTCCACTTTTGCCTACACGCCTTATACTAAGTGCCACCTGGTTCTTCTGTTCATCCTGCAAATATTTTAATACCTGCCAGTGCCTTGGAGATAATTGGATATGCGATTCTTCAGCTAAGGCTTCGCCAACTTTTTCGTCCCATTGGTTAAAATCTGTTAAGTAACCTTCTTCGTTTACGGTAATATTTTTACCGGCTATTAATTTTTCCATGATCTTTATTTTAATGTTGAGTAATTGCTTCGTAATGTTTGCCGCTCTCCGACATTTTTGCCGAAACAAAGGGAATATGCGTTCCTTTTAATAATACATTCCAGTATATCCAGCGAAAGGCAAGTTTACCCATGTGGTTCATCCTGCTTTCTTTTAATAATCTTAATGGCCCGATACCTGCAAAAGGAAAACTGCCTTCAACCGGTTCATGCGTATAATTAAAATCTATCAGTAAAGCTTTGCCTCCGCCTGTTTCAATAAAGCAATTCGCATGGCCGTCAAATTCTTCTTTCAGCGATTCGCCTTTTACATAGCGCAAAATATTGTCGGTTAATATTTCTGCTTCAAAATGCGCCACAGATCCGGCTTTGGATGCCGGTATATTACTGGCGTCTCCTAAAACAAAAATGTTGCTGTAATCTTTGGATTGTAATGTGGCTTTGTGAGTGGGCACATAATTTAAATCATCCCCCATGCCGGATCGTGCTATCACATCATCGCCTTTATTGGTGGGTACAGTTACTAATATATCAAACGGAATTTCTCTTCCGCCATAATCCACAATGGTCTTGTTTTCATTATCCACACGTTCAATAGCAAAGTCGCTTTCAATATGAATGCCTTTTTCATCCAGCAAATGTTCCAGCGCTTCGGTGGCTTTGGGTTTTGTAAAGGCGCCGCTCAGGGGTGTTACATAGGTTATCGCTACTTTGTCACGCAGGTGTTTATGTTTAAAAAACGAATCAGCCAAAAATGCAAACTCCAATGGCGCCACCGGGCATTTAATAGGCATTTCAGTAATATGCACTACTAACTTTCCACCCTGCCATTCTCTTAATTTATTTCTTAAAGCAAGTGCTCCTTCAAAACTGTAAAAATCAAATACAGATTTTTGCCATTCAGTACCCTTCATGCCCTGTGTTTCTTCAGGTGCAATTTTAGCACCGGTGGCAATGATCAATATGTCGTAGTCCAATCCTTCGCCATTGCTTAACTGTACCAGGTTTTCTTCAGGCAAAATCCGGTTGATCTTTTGCTTAATCAGTTGTACCTCCTTTGGTATAAACTCCTCAATAGTTTTTACAATATCTTCCGGGGTATAAATATCAAAAGGTAAAAAAAGATACCCGGGTTGATAATGATGTTCTTCACGTTCATCAATAATAGTAATTTGCCATTCGGGTTGTTTCAGGTGATGGTGTAAATGGTTGGCCATCATTGTACCCGCTGTACCGGCACCGAGAATGATAAGATTTTTCATTTGTTTCATTTTAGTGTAATTAATTACACTGTAAAATTCAACATCATGAAAAGAGTTTATAATGACAATGGTAGCAGTATTTGATGAGTGTTGTCATTACAAAATATGATTCCGGGGCATAAACCTGATACAAGGGTTGCTTTGTTACAATTGTTACAGTTCCCCCAAAAAAAACAGGCTAATTTCAACCGCTTTTTCTGCTTTATTTTCTATACAAAATTGCTTTCACGGAAAATTAATTCCAAAGTCTCCTGTAATAGTTCTGTTTACATAGCTATTAAAATTGCTGGCAAGCGATACCTGAAAATTACCTTTTACAGATATTGAATCAATATAGCCTACATGGATAAAACCGCTATTTAGCCTGAAAGAAATAAAATCAGCTCCATCTGTATAAAAAATATTTGCAGCTGAAAGCCCCGGGTAATAACCGGTATCTGTAAGATTTGCTAAGAACAATTTAAATCTTTCATTCTTGTAACCCGTAGCTGTTAATTGAGCAATTTTACTATTCTTGTTCCAGGCACCATCTGTTGTTTCCATAAATGTATAGTCCTCGTCTTCTGTAAATTTTACGTGAACAAAAGAATAAGGTGCTGTCCTGTCTGCTTTTTTACAGGAAACAATACAGGTCAAAACCAGGAATATTGTAATTTTTTTCATGCTCCTTTCAATTACGTTTTCTGTAAATTTTTACATCCCGGCGATTATTGTTCTTTTATTTCATCATTGGCCACAGCAATTACCTGATCACCTTCCTTCAATGCGCCAAAGACCTCCGTTTTACCAGCGGTTGAATTACCGGTACTAACATCAACTTTACTCACCTTTCCATTGTTAACTACCAGAACATATTTTCTTTCCGTGGAAATCACCACTGCAGTTTTGGGTACAAACAAGGCATCTATGTTACCTTTGGAGTAGATCACCACATCAGCAAACATGCCGGGAGCTAATACTGCATCTTTATTCGGTACATCCACTTCCATTCTCTCACTGCGGTATTGTACATTTACATTCATGGACGACCTGTTAATAAAACCTGTAAGTTTTTTACCCTGCAATGCACTTACATAAAAAGATACGGTGTCTTTATTTTTAAGGTGAGCAGCCAGTGCTTCGGGTATATCCACCTGTAAACGCAGGCGATCGGTTTGTTTTAATTCCAGCATGGGTTTTTCCTTTGCGCTCGCACTTACCAGGGCTCCGGGATGTACATTCCTTTCTGTGATGATACCAGGAAATGGTGCTCTAACGTTTAAATAACCCAGTATGGTTTGCTGCATTTGCCAGTTGGCCTTTTCTGCGTTGCACAATGCACTGTCTGCTTCCATTTTTGCTTTTACTGTAGATAGGTCTAACGGAGAAATAGCACCCGCAGTTTTAGAAGCTTCCAATAAACGATTGTACCGCTCTTTATCAATAGTGAAATCTACCCTGGAACGGGCGTATCTTTCCTTGGCCTGTAAAGCAGCTTCAGCAAGTTCAGGTGCTTCCAGTGTCATTAATAAACTGCCTTGCGAAACCTTTGAACCAATATCTACTTGCACAGTTTTTACATAGCCGTTCACTTTTGGAAAAATGCTCACTTCCTGGAAAGCCGCTAACTGGGCAGGCAATTTAATACTGTTGGCTACACCGCCTTTTTCAACCGTTGCCAGATCATATTTTGGTATAGCGTCTTTCTGGGCATCTGTTTTTGTTTCTTTATGCTCAGTAGAAGAACAAGATGCAAAAGTTACTATTGATGCAAGTAGAAAAATATAATATTTCATAACAAAAATTTTAATGGTTTTTATTTTCGGGTAATAATGACACCGGAGTAAATGAGGCTTTTTGCCTTACCCAGCCATATACCAGGGGGACTATAAATAAAGCTGCAAACGTGGAGGCAATTAATCCGCCGATTACCGCACGACCTAACGGTGCTGACTGGTCGCCGGATTCACCAAGGCCGCTGGCCATAGGTATCATTCCGGCAATCATGGCAAGACTGGTCATAAGGATAGGGCGCAAGCGAATACTCGCTGCAACAGTGGCAGCTTTAAAAGCATCTTTGTATTGTAACCGTAATGCTTCAGCATTGGTCACAATCAGGATGGCGTTCGCTACAGATACACCCGTGCTCATAATAATGCCCATGTAGGATTGGAGGTTAAGTGTGGCACCTGTTGCAAGTAGCAATAACATGGCTCCCAGCAATACCGCAGGTACTGTTGAAAGTACTGCAACAGATACCCCAAAGGACTGATAGTTTGCTGCCAGCAATAGAAGTATAACTATAATGGCTACCAGCAAACCTGTTTGCAGTGAATCTAAAGTTTCTGTCAGTAATGACGACATGCCTTTTACTTCTGCCACCAAACCCCTGGGCGGGCTGCCTAAAGAATGGATTGCTTTTTCTACTGCCGTGGTTGCCGTGCCCAGGTCTTTTTTATAAATATTGGCACTAACCGTTAAAAATCTTCTTGGACCGGAACGGTCATATTCTCCGGGCAATGTATCAATGGTCAGTTGTGCGATGTCCGATAAAACGGGCCTTTCTTTTCCTTTAACTAATGAAATGGATTGCAGTTGTTCTATAGAATTCATCAGGTATTCCGGCACCTGCACCTGTACCTGGTAAGTGTAAGCCACTTTCTGATCCAGCCATTGTACTTTTTCTGTAAAACGGCTGGAGGAGGTAGCATCGGTAATGCTCCTGGCTACTTCGTTTAAATTAAGCCCCATTTGTGCCAAACGAAACCGGTCGATATTAATTTTAATAGTGGGAAATTTTAAAGGTTGTGCTATCTGCACATCACGCAGGTAACTGATCTGTTTCAGGCTGTCCACCAACTTTGTTGCATACCCTTTTAACTCATCAAAGTTCTTTCCTGCTATCCTTACTTCAACCGGGGTGGATGCACCCTGTGCCATTATTTTTTCAGTGAGCTCAATGGGTTCAAAAGAAACAGTTAATTGCGGATATGCTGCTTTAATATTTTTTCTTAACTGATCTTTTAATTCATCAAGGTTGGCTTTATAATGTTCATCAAGATTCACCTGCAAAATAGCTTCGTGTGTGCCACTGTTAAAAATGTATAAATTACTGGAGCCATAACTGCTTGGGATTAACCCTACATAAGCCGAACTGATCGCAACATTTCCATCCACCGTTTTATTAATCACATCCAGTACAGCTTTTGTTGCTGCTTCTGTTTGCTCCAGCCTGGTGCCATCAGGTTCTTTTATTCTTACCTGCAACTGTCCGTTATTTGTTTTAGGTAATAAATCTTTTCCTATAATTACAAAACAGATTCCTGCTGCGGCTAATGATAATACCACGTAGGTAATTGTGATAAGTTGCCGTTTAGGCATCCACTTTTCCAGCCTGCCGGCTAAACGCATTTTAATACGTTGGAAAAAATCATTTTCTTCCGGATGTTTTTTATCTTCTGCATTATGTTGATTGATCTCTTTGATTTCATTATCATCCAGCGCCAGCCCCGCATGCGCATGTAATTTTTCGTGATGGTATTGAAACATGCTTTCTTTTAATAGCCAGTTGGCAATAACCGGTACTAAGGTTTGTGCTGCAATAAATGAAACGATCATCGCAAATCCAATGGACAGGGATAATGGAAGGAACATGGCTTTGGGCACACCCGTCATTACAAATGAAGGAGCAAACACCGCCAGTATACAAAAGAGGATCAACAACAATGGAAAAGATATTTCTTCGCAGGCATCTAAAATAGCCTGTCGCTTGCCCTTACCCATTTCCAAATGCTGATGTATGTTTTCAATGGTTACTGTAGCCTGGTCTACCAGCACACCAATCGCTAATGCCAGGCCACTTAATGTCATGATGTTAATTGACTGACGTGCTAAACTCAGGAATAATACACTGCTCAGGATAGCTACCGGGATAGTGATCACCACTACTAAACTGCTTCGCCAGTCTTTTAAAAATAACAACACCATCAAACCTGTAAGTATTGCTCCCAAAATGCCTTCCGTCATCAGGCTCTTTACGGCATTAATTACAAATACCGACTGGTCAAATTCGTAACTGATATTAACATCTTCCGGAAGCAGGCTCTGCATTTCGGGTAATTTCCCTTTTAATGATTGTACCACTGCCCATGTAGAAGCATCGGCCGTTTTTACCACTGGTATATACACAGAACGTTTGCCGTTAATCAAAGCGTAATCAACTGTTACATCTGCTGCATCCGCCACAGTGCCAATATCATGAATAAATACTGCTGCGGATCCATCTGTAGTTATTGGAATGTCCTCAAATTGCTGTACTTTTTCTTCCAGGGAATTTACCGTGGTTACATACATCATACTATCTACCCTAAGGTTACCCGACGGGCTGATGCTGTTGTTTTTTGTGATGGCCTCCACTACCTGGTCAGGCGATAAATTGTATCGCCTTAATTTCTCGGGGTCCACGCTTACCACAACGGACCTTGAATTGGCCCCAAAGGGTGGCGGGGCAGATAAACCTGATACAGTAGAAAACATTGGCCTGACCCTGGTTACCGCCAAATCATAAATTTCTTTTAATGATTTTGTTTTGCTGCTGAACACCAATTGCCCCACAGGAAGCGATGATGCATCAAAGCGTATAACCTGTGGCGGTAGTGCGCCGGGTGGAAAAAATTTAGAGGCCCTGTTTACCTGCAAAGCTACCTGCGCAGATGCTTCAGCCATATCTGTCCCTTCATAAAAGGAGAGTTTGATAAGCGTAAGCCCCTGGATATTTTTACTCTCCATGTTTTTAATACCATTCACATACAGGAACTGATCTTGTAAACGGGTGGCAAAAAAACCTTCCATCTGCTGGGGGCTCATACCACCATATGATTCGATGACATAGATAGTAGGTAAATTTAGTTTTGGAAAAATATCAATAGGAATTGTCCTTACTGCCATAAAAGAAAACAATAACAATCCTGTAAAAAGCACCAATATGGTAATGGGCCTTTTTAATGCTGCACGTACCATAGATAATTATTTTAGTGATTGTATAAATTGACTAAGGTTACCGGTGGAAGCCGCTTTGTCCAGCTGTGCCAGGTACCAGTCGTTAAGTGCGTCTATGTAATCTGCCTGGGATCGATACAATACAAATGATGCATTAGTAAGATCGATCAATGAAATAATCCCGGCTTTATACTGCGCCAGTTTTTGCTGGTAAGTATCTTCTGCAGAATGCAATTGAACTGGTAATTCATACAGGTTGGCCATTATTGTTCGTATGGCATTATCAGCCTGTCGGGTTGCTGAATATAAGGCAAGTTTTTGCTGCTGCAATTCATTTTCGCTTGCCTGCAATTGAAACCGGTTAATAGCAAGTTTATCTTTTTTATAAAGCCCATTAAACAGATTATATGTAAATGCAAGTCCTATAGCATAATTAAAACGCTGATATACCAAACCATCTGCTAACGATTTATATTGATCACTATATTCTATACCTGAGCCTCTCGACCATACACTGCCTGCTAACAAAATTTTAGGCAGGTAACTTTTTTTGATCAGTTGCTGATTGGCAATAAATATGTCTTTCTTTTTACTATAGTAATCAATCAGCGGGTTATTATTTGTATCGGGAATAAAGCTTTCAGCAATCAATTTATTACTAAAACTATTGATGGCTAAAGTGTCAATTGTTAAAACAGCGGGTGGTATACCTGTGAGGTAAGCCAGTTGCTCTTTCAACTGATTTATATTACCCAGGGTTTGATTATAACTGATTTTTGTTTTTGATAATTCAGCTTTTGCCAAAGAAGAATCCGAACCTGCTTTAATGCCACTTAACGTAAGTGCCTGTATAACTGAATAAATATTTTGATACCGTTCTACATTTTGCTGATCTGCCTTAAGGCGATACTGATTTTTGAGAACACTTAAATAAAGCTTTACCACATTGAGGGTTATAAAGTATTGTTCCTTTTTTAAATCTGAAGCTGCCAGCTTAACATATGCATTTGCATTATTTAGCCGGGCTTCGTTTAACCCGAAATTAGCCAACTCATATTCACTGTATAATACGGCTACATTTCCTGTAACAGGTTTTAAAATATTTTCACCTCGTATACTTCCTGATGTTGAGGGTGTCATTCCAAAAGTAAAAAAACTGCCCGCTACAGAATTGGCCGACCCTATATTTAACTGCTCGGCAAATTTAAGTTGCGGAAGAAAAGAATGCCGGGTATCGGTTATAGTTGCCTCTGCAGCCTGTACCAATGCTTTTTTTTGCAGTAATACAGGCAAATAATTTTCAGCGCTATCAATTAATTCAGGTAAAGAATATTTTTTTGTTTGCGCCAATACAAAAGAAGATTGTAATAGTAATACTATACAGTATACATAACATCTCTTTCCTTGAATGAAAGAAACCATAAATAATAATTAGAATGAGAAATGTTGTTAACAAAAATGCTAAGCAACTGCAGGCGGGCCCCTTAATATACCTCTGCAAAGATGAGGCAGGGCTAAAAACGGATCTGCGTAAGCAGAGAAAGAATTAGTTACAAAAAAATAGCCGGGTACTTCAAAATAAACTATTTCTATGTGAGGAGCGCTTTCCGGTTGAAATCGCTTATTTAACCTTATACTGGTCTGTTTATTATTAGGTTTGTTATTGTTGAACTTTACTGCATGCTGGTTAACTTCCTTTGAAGTTGTAAGTTTTGTATAACCACAATCCAATACATTATCATAATTAAAAAATCCCTGGATAAAAAAAAGCGGAATAATTAATAGCAACGCTGAAATTTTAGACACACAAAAAAAAATATTTTGCTTTTTCAGGTGCATGTGCAGGATAGTTTGAGTATTTATTGAGCTGCCAAATATATATTTAAAATGCTCACAATTGTACCGCTCAAATGTAAATGGATTGTTAACCGGCTTTTTAATTGTTTTTTAATGCAGGCAGTACCTTAAAAACCAAATTGTTAACAAAAAAAAACGAGGTGTTCGCTGTTTATTTGTTTCAATTATTTAATCCGATTTTAATGACATCCACCAATCCTTCTGAATATTTATCATCCGATAATTCCCAAAACATTATGCCCCCTAATTTCTTACGTCTTACAAATTTTGTTTTTTCATTGATGGATTGCGGATCATCAAATGTGGCAAATAAATTTTTGCTTTGATTATATTGATAGGGTGCTTTGGCTTTTTTATCCCAGTAACGTGTAAAGCCGGAAGTATCACTGAAGTAGGTATCAAAATTTTTGTAGGATACACCCTGTAAAAAATTACCGCCCTGGTACAAACCATGATTGGTATCAGCAACATTCTGCCAAACCCTTCCGTAAAAAGCGGCGCCAATAATCAATTTAGCAGCAGGTAATTTTTTATTCAGCAACCAGTTTACGCATTTGGTGGTGGATTCCTGGCCCGGCATATAATCGGCCAATGCCGTATGATGGCCGGTTACCTTACTGTATCCACCCACCAGGTCATAGGTCATCAGGTTAATAAAATCTACCAATGGTGTTACGGCATTCCATTCGATAGATTCTTCAAGGTATTGTTCAAAGCCACCGGCAGCAAAACTCAATAAATGATCTGTACCCATTGCAGCACGCAATTCTTTTACCAGCATAGTAAAATTATTTTTATCCTGCGGCAAATATTGATGCCCCGGATAACCTTCAATGGCCGGGTATTCCCAATCCAGGTCAAGCCCGTCAATATCATAATCCTTTAATAGTTGTGCAGCGGTTTGTACAAAAGTGGTGCGGCGGGCAACCGTATCAAAAAGGCCGGAACAAGGTGCACAACCACCCCAGCCACCAACAGATACCATCACTTTTAATTGCGGGTGTTCCTTTTTAAGCGCTACAATTTGCCGTACCGTTTGCTGCTGTGTACTATCACGAAAAGTTAAAGTATCATGTTGCAGTTTTAAAAAACTGTAGATCACATGGGTGATCTTATCCAGCGGATACTGGCGTAAATTTTCGCCATTACCGGTATAATAAGCGATCACTTTATAGTTGGTTTGGCTAAATGCTGTGGCTTGTAAAAACACAAGGCTTACGAGGAGTATTTTTTTCACGGCTTTGAAGATACTACTGATTTTGTAAATAGAAAAAGTAGCCGCCGGGTATATAATTATTTTAACAGCGGTAATATATTTTCATTTTAGATTGTTATTTTGTGGTATGAGAAAATTATATACCGTTATCATTTTACTGCTGTTATATAATCGTACGCTTGCACAGGATAATTATGAAATACAGGTGTATGCTTCTCCCACCCAAGCCAGGGGCAGTACCATTTTTGAATTGCACAGCAATTTTACTTTTAATGGCGAAAAAAATGTTTTGGATAAAGTGCGCCCCAGTTATCATGCTCTCCACGAAACAGTGGAGATCACTCATGGCGTGACAGAGAATTTTGAAATTGGTTTTTATATTTTTACTAATTATACCAATCCCTACGGGTACAGGTATGTAGGCTCACATATACGCCCCCGTGTAAAAGTGCCCGACAGCTGGCACTGGCCCGTTGGTGTAAGTTTATCCACCGAAGTTGGTTTTCAAAGCAGGGAATATTCAGGTGATACCTGGAGTGTGGAAATAAGGCCCATCGTTGATAAGCAGTTTGATAAATTTTATATTGCATTTAATCCCACATTAGGTATTGGATTAAAAGGCAGTGATGATCATACGCCTGCATTTGAACCTAATATAAAAACATCCTACAGTTTTAATAAATTGGCATTGGGTGTGGAGTATTATGGCAGTCTTGGCCAGTTAAATCAAATACCTCCTGTCAGCCAGCAAAGCCATGCGTTGTTTGCTGTTGCTGATCTTACATTTGATCCACGTTGGGAAGTAAATGTTGGCCCCGGTTGGGGCTTGACTAAAGCCACTGATGGTTTTGTATTTAAATTATTAGTAGGCCGTCGTATTACCTGGAAACCTGCCAGGAAGTATACTTAAAGTAATGCAAATCCTGTTTTTACACCTTAGTTTTTAGTCTTAACAAAATCTGTTCTTGCATAAGTTCCGGGAGCTGCATGGTCACCCTCCCTGAACCTGACATCAACGTAATTGATACCAGTTACTTCTGTAAGGTTATATACAAGGCCCGCCAGGTAAGCATCTGCACCACTGGTTCCCATTTGCTGTGTTAAGTAAGTACTATTAGGGATCTTTATAAAAATAGTATCGCCTGATATTTTTTTATAGCTCAACTGTATCTCGGGAGTCTCTTTATTTAATAACGCAATAATTGCCGGCGCAGTAAGCGAATCAGCAGGTATTGGCCTTGTCTTTATCATATCCAGGCCCGGCCCGGTAGCCGACAGTTCTGCTTCCCAGAAATAATGGCTGTCTTTTATTATTGCTGCAGTATCTGCATGAGCAACAGGAGCAATAGTATCGTTATGTGCAGCTTCGTTTTCAGTTTTTTTTGTATTGCAGGAAAACAATATGGCAAACACACTCATTAAAACAATATTTTTTTTCATCGCCTGTATTTAATGTACTGTTATCAGAACCTTGCTAATCATTTCGCACTCTATGTAAAGTTACAATTTTCTTACCTGCTTAAAATGATGTGTATCATTAATCGGTCTGATTAAAAATATTGTTGCTGCCAGTGACAACCATCACCGGCTTAAAGTCTTTATGTCATTGTTTGCCTGTGCCTCGCCTGATAAATTTGGCATGCTGAAATATCGGCTCCATTTTATCAACATAAATATCAAATAGCACACTTCAGTTTTTATTGTAAAACATCTTTATTATGAAAATAAAATACGTGGTTGTTTTTGTATTGTTGGCTGGTAGTACAGAAATAAATGCCCAGATACTGAATCCCAAAAAAATACTGGAAAAAAAAGTGGTCAATAAAACCAACCAGGTAATTAATAAAAAAGCCGACCAGGTGGTGGACAGCATATTTGACAGCAGGAACAACCCTGCTGCCCGCAATAATTCAAAAACCGATACTGGTACCAATGCTGTTTCAAACAATCAACCACCGCTGCAATCCTATTCCAAATATGATTTTGTGCCCGGCGAGAAAGTCATTTTTTACGATGATTTCAGCCAGGATGCCATCGGCGATTTCCCCGCATTGTGGACAGCCAATGCACCGGGTGAGATCAATACATTAAATATTGCACCGGGTAACTGGTTCAACCTTAATAGCAGTGATGGCAATTATTTCTATTTGAAAAATGTGGCCTTCCCAAAAAATTTCATCATTGAATTTGATATCGTTCCTAAAAAAACAGGGGGGCGTATTGCAGCAGGGTTAATATTATACAATGAAATTAAACCTGTGGAAATGGACAACAGCCCTCACCCGGGAAACTGCGGTATCATCATCTCCATTGAAAAATCAGGATGGAATACTTCAGGATATAAAACAGGCGAAAACACGATGATCACAGGCAACTCAACAGTTAATGTTGTGGAACAGGAAAAAGTAAATCATGTTATTCTCTGGGTACAAAACCGCAGGCTGAGGATCTACCATAAAACTGCAAAAGTGCTGGATATGCCAACCAATATTTATGATGGCACCACATTCAATCGCTTTTGTTTCAGGTTATCAAGAGGTGCTTCCTGTGGTTCCTATATTTCCAATTTCAGAATTACAGATGCATCGCCTGATATGAGAAGTAAATTAATTACCGAAGGTAAACTGGTGAGCTATGGAATTTATTTTGATGTAAACTCAGATAAGGTAAAACCGGAATCTTATGGTTCCCTTAAAGCTATTGCAGATGTGCTTACCGAAAATGCAGGGGTAAAAATCAATATCGTTGGCCATACCGATGCTGATGGTAATGACCTGTTCAATCTCGATCTGTCTAAGCGCCGTGCTGCTGCGGTAAAAAATGCATTGGTAACTTCTTTTGGTATTGAGGCAGCCCGTATAGAAACTGATGGTAAAGGAGAAACACAACCTGTAGCGCCCAATGATAATGGCACCAATAAAGCATTGAACCGCAGGGTGGAATTTATTAAGCTGTAAAATAACAGTAATGAACAGACGTAATTATGCAGAAAACAAGCGTATAAACAGGTGGGCCTGGCTGGCTGTTGTAATACTGGTATTGGTTGCAGCAATTGCTTTGATACTGTACCGGTTTAAAGATGAAAAACGTTTTGCAGTAGTAAAATTATATGGTAAAGGGCTGGCTTTCAACCTGTCGAAGAATTATAAGCTCACTGCCTTTACATCAGATACCGCCGTTAAGGGTGCACTGCTTACAGAAGAAGGCGATCTGCTGGGCATCAATAATACCTTCATTCATCTCACGAGCACCAGCGAAGATTCGATGCAGATAATTGACAATGATGACTCCCTTGTTTTTGTAAACGGAAAAGTAAACAGCATTGTAATATCCGCTAAGGAAGATCTTTTACCATGGTTTCGTAACATGAATGCGGTAACAATAAATCATTTACAAAGTATTCGTTTTAACGGGAAAATACCTGGTAGTTATATCCCTTTTTTAAAAGAGATAGCCAGGTTAAAACCCAATACTGCCCTAGTTTTTGAACAAACAGATTCGGTAGATATATTGAATGAATATGTACTGCAGGCCGATTTTTTCTCCCCCCGCTTTATCAATGTAACTGTTACACAACATCAGTTTTCGCAATTGCCGCACTTTAAAAATGTTGAATGCCTTTACATGGATATTGCAGATTCTGTTGTAACCATACCACTTCCTGCAATGCCGGCATTAAAACAATGTATCATTTACGGTGACGAGCTTAAAAGTATCAGCCCAGATTTTTTTAAAAATAATGTACAGCTTGAAAAAATAACCCTGATGAAAAGCCTTGATGATTATGCCTTACTTCAGCCACTCGGTAAATTACAGGAGCTCTCTCTTAATAATGCAGAAAAGGATGCAGGTGTAGCAGTATCGCAAAACCAACTCAGTAACTTATCTGTACTCATCATCGCAGGTAACTATAACCATGTTGATGCATTAACCGGTTTAAAAAAATTACGCTGGCTCGGCCTTCCTGCAAATACTTCACAACAGCAGTTCAATACTATTGCAACACAATTAAAGGAACTGGAAGTTTTAGAATTACAGGGAAGTGATTCCATTACAAACCTTGGTGCATTACAGCAATTGCACAATCTTAAAGGCCTTGTAATTACAGATACCGTTACAGATAAGCAGGCACTTTATATGCTGAAAGAACTACGCTATCTCTCTGTACCCAATACCAGCAAAACAGATAGCATATACCTGCTGGCATTACAAAAAACTTTACCCGGCTGTATTGTTGTACCTAACAGTGGTGCCTGCCTGGGTTCGGGATGGCTGTTATTGTTAATTCCAATGGCAATTATACTTGTATTTGTACTTAACCAGCGGGTGATAAAGCATCATGAAACAACCTGAACAATATATACTATCATGGATAGCAACAAAAAAACTGCTTATCAATGCGTTGCTCTGCAGTATTGCCCTGGCGGTGTTTTCCTTTTTTATTAACTATGCATTTCCTGTAAAAGCCATTGCTTTTACAGCACTTTTATGGGCAGCATTTTTAGTAAGCAGAAATTTACACTACAATGTTATCTCGTCGGCAAAGTATTCTTTTGCCCCGCAATTAATTTTGTATTCCATCATCGGGTTACAAATGGGCATTGCCGGTGCTATGTATTACCGGAGCAGTTTTGGTATGCCGGTGCTTCCCGCCACAATAAAAATTTTTGCGTGGGTTGCAGTATGCATCGGCATAACAGAAGAATTAATATTCCGTGGTTTTATCCAGGGACAACTCAGCAAAATTAACCCCGGCTTTGCCATCATATTTGCTGCACTGGCACACGCAACTTATAAAGCATGCCTGTTTATTTCACCTGCAGCAAATTATCATTATTCTATCCTTTTATTTTATACCTGGTCGCTGGGCGCATTTATTTTAATTGGTGTTGTAAGATATTATTCCAAAAGCATTTTACCCGCCATACTGGTACATGCCGTATTCGACCTGTTGGTATATGCAGAAAACAACAATGCGCCATGGTGGGTATGGTAAAGCTGTTTTTAAAAGTGCTGTTTATTCTATAATAATTTTCTTCAGGTAATACATATCCGGATCTACCTGTGGCAATATATCACTACTGATGATGACCGGCTTTTTTGAAAGCGTCATTTTCTGTACCCCTTTTTCTGTAACTATATCGAGTGGTAATGGCATATCAATATTTTCAATGCTGATCTTATATTTATTCTGCCGCTGGGCAACAATATGCACTTCTAATTTTTGTGTGGTACGCAGGTACAAATCAAACAAAGGTTTTAAATTGGTATTGCCAGCTTTGCTGAATAATTGCTCTACATCATCTGTTGTTACTAAATTATCATAAGTGTATTGCACGTTGGTAGAAAGTTGTTTTAATGCAGGAAAAAAAATATCGTCGCCAATTACATAGCGTAAGGTATGCATGAAGAAAGCGCCTTTACTGTAGATGTCGCCAATGTATGCTGTTACTTCATCCAGGTCTTTGCCCTGTACCACAGGTTTTTGATTGGCAATACCAAAAGCTGACTGTTTAAAGCGATCGATATAGGCTTTTTCGCCACCCATTTCCCTTGTATACAATGCATCGCCATAACTGCAAATGCCTTCCTGTATCCAGTAATCGGCCCAGTCTTTTACGGTTACTTTATTGCCAAACCACTCGTGCCCGAATTCATGATTCATCAGCCAGTCATTATCAACGCCGCCAATAGTTTCGTATTTAAATTTATTACCGTACGCATTCATCGTCTGGTGTTCCATTCCTAAATGCGGCGTTTCCACGATGCCTATTTTTTCTTTTACCCAGGGATATTCCCCAAAATATTTTTCCCTCACTTTGGCAATCTGTTCCAGTATCTCCAGGTGATGCGCCGCTTTTGCTTCATCTGCCTTTAATACATAAAACTGCATAGGCACTTTATTTCCATTTACAGTAGTATACATTTTTGTTGCCACTGCATAATCACCTATATTAAAAACAAGGCTGTAATTATTGGTGGTGTATTTCGTTTTCCAGAAATAGGTGTCGGTACTTTTTTGATGGGTAACTTTTTGTAATAAACCAGGCGCTGCCACTACCAAACCCTTTGGTACGGTAATATTCATATCAGCTCCTTCATTAGGTTCATCGCTCGGGTGATTTTTACAAGGGAAAAATATCTGTCCGCCGGCAGCTTCTGCAGTTACTGCCACCCATGGATGGCCCAGCGTATCTTTTGTCCAGGTAAAACCATCTTCCCATGGCGGCCTCGTAGCAACATGGGGTTTACCTGCGTATAAAACCTTTACTGTTGTTTTACCTGCAGCAACCGGTGCAGCTGGTGTCACGGTGATCAATGCATTGGTATGTGTAAAAGGTGCTTCTTTTCCATTGACCCAAACTTTTTCCACCTTCATATCATTCAGCAGGTCAAAAAGCAATACCGGTGTGGATTGAGACAAAATAAAATCTATTACCGTATTGCCACTGATACTCTTTTTATCAATATCCACTGCAAGGTTGATGGTATAATGCCGCACATCCATAATGGCCTGCTCGGGTTTTAACTTACCACCAGAGGTAAGTTCCTGCGAATAACAGTTGCTGATAACGATGACGGATAGAAAAATAAATAGTGCTCTCATAAAAAATAGTTTCTTAAATGTAAGTATTTATTTTCAGTGATGTTATTCTTTAAGTAATTACAAAATAAAAAGAGGCGGACTCATGAATCTGAGCCCGCCTCTTTTTATTTTAAGCCGCAAGCCGGAGTTTGCGGTTACATTTATTTTTTAGGTTCCAGTAATTTAAAGAACTGGTCCAGTTGCGGCAGAATAACAATTCTCGTTCTGCGATTGGCAGCCCTGTTAGCTGCTGTAGTATTATCCGTCACCGGGTTGTATTCACCCCTTCCTGCGGCAGACATTTTTGCCGGGTCCAGCCCGTATTGTTTTTGCAGTATCCTTACTACTTCAGTAGCTCTCTTCACGCTCAGGTCCCAGTTATCAATCAACACAGCATTGGAGTAAGGAATATTATCCGTATGCCCCTCCACCATAAATTCAATATCGGGCTGATTTTTAAGTACAGCGGCAACTTTACCCAATACCTGTTTGGCCTGCGATGTTACTTCGTATTTGCCGCTTTTGAATAATAACTTATCTGAAATATCGATATACACCACACCTTTTTCTACTTTGATATTGATGTCATCATCCTGCAGGTTTCCAACAGCACCTTTAAGATTCATCACCAATGCCAGGTTCAATGAATCCTTTCTTGCCAATGAAGTCTGCAGATCCTGTATATAGGCGTCTTTAGTGCCGATATTCTCTAAAGATTTTTTTATATTCTCTGCCTGTGCAGAAGATACCACTGATAAATTCTGTAATTGATTTAACACAGTAGTGTTGTTTGCTTTAAGGAATTCGATTTGCTTGTCCAGGTCAGCAATACGTTTGGTCAGGTTTTCTTTATCAGATTCCAGGCCTGCTTTCTGGCGTTGCAATTCTGCTTTGGCATCATTGCAATTACTGTTGTCTGTTTGCAACTGTGTGATCTTTACTTCATAATCAGCTTGTGATTTTTTAAATTTTTTAGAACTAACGCAGGAAACAAGCAGTAGCACTGATGCAGTAACCGCCATAAAATATTTCTTCATCGTATAAGGTTTAAGAAGTGGAGAATTAAATAATTACCAGTTGTAAAATTAACTAAAAACACTGCACCCGAAAACTGGTATTTTGTTAAAGCCCGTCAATGTGATAAAATACACCAGCAGCTAAATAAGCACACAATTTATCCATGTCATTTTTACAGTATATTTTTCCCGGCATTATTTTTACGCTATGCTAGTGTAATTATTTTTTCACTAAAAAAAACAAAAAACATGCACTACAATCAGTCATGCGCCGCAAAAGGCAACGCACACGGAAATCACGGCAGGCCCGGATTTATCCGCTCTATGCAGAGGGCATCAGTAAACATTTACAAAACTGAAACCAGTTATGAATTACTGGTATTTGCACCCGGCAGAATTAAAGAACATTTTCATTTAGCGGTAAATGGAAATGAACTCACTGTTTCTTACACTCCGCCGGAAGGCTTCCCCCGTCCTGAATGGATATTGAGGGAATACAGCCGCGGCGGCTTTACAAGAACCTTTACCTTAAATGAAAGCATCAATACTGCTGCTATTACAGCAAAGTATGTGGATGGTGTTTTACAGGTAAGCCTTCCTGTTATTGCAGGTAAGGAAGAAATTAAAAAGGAAATTGTGATCAACTAAGCGTTGTATTAAAGCAAACGGGCTCCGATGGAGCCCGTTTTTTATTTTGTAAAAATTAATGATCGTTTGCAGGAGGTAATACCAGCTGTTGATGCAGCCTGGTTAAGGTTTCCGCAGGATTGCTGCATAAACCCGGATGTACTTTGGAAGTTTGTACAATCGTACTTCTTGTAGCGGTAAGCCAGCGAAAGCGTGAGGCTATATCTAATCTGGCAATTTCACCGGCATTTGTATCACCATTACTGATTTTTTCAAACACACAAAGGTGTTCGTGCAAAGCAGCCATATCTAAATAACCTGCAAAAGCACGTAATCTTTCTTCATCTACAGTAAACAGGGTTTGCAAAAATTGTAAGGATTTACAATACAATATCACTCCCACGTTCAGGAATTCTTCTCTTTCCACACGTGGCACAATGCGTATTACGGCATACTCAAATAAGTGATTGTCTTGCATGTTGTGCTTCTTTTACAAAAATAGCAGCTGATGCCATCCTTGTTATTAAAAACTGTGCATAAATGTTTCGCATTTCTTCGGCGCTTACATCAAATACATTTTCTGTCAGCCATGCTGCAGGAATTAATGTAACAATGGCATGAATTTTTTCAGGCGTCAACAAGATTTTAAAAGCAGTATCAACCGCTTCCAGCTCAGTTGCCAATGGCAATAATACATGATCTTTTATTTGTACAAAAGGCCGTTTTGCCTGCTCTTCCCAATTACCTCCACCATGGTGAAAATATAATGCGGCACCATGGTCGATCAGCCACAATTCTTTCTTCCACATCAGCATATTGGTATTCTTTGGCGTGCGGTCTACATTGGTTAGTAAAGCATCCATCCACACAATCTGCGAAGCCATTAATGTAGTGGGTGTATTGATAGCCGCATCAAAACTAATGGCACCGGCTAAATAATGTACTCCTAAATTCAGCCCTTCACTTTTACGCAATAATTCCTGTATCTCTTCATCAGGTTCTGTTCTGCCGAAGGCGCTGTCTAAGTTGGCAAATACAATTTCAGGGATCTTAAAACCCAATGCCCTTGCAATTTCTCCCCCGATCAGATCAGCGATCAAAGCTTTTACACCTTGCCCTGCTCCCCTGAATTTCAGTACATACAAAAACCCGTCATCTGCTTCGGCAATGGCAGGCAAAGAACCACCTTCACGCAATGGCATTACATAGCGGGTTACGTTTACGGTTCTTAAATCGTTTTGAGTGCCCATCTGTTGGTTTAAGCTACTTATTTTTAATTACTACCTGTTAATAATACACGAAAATTATCCTTCTTCTTCATCAGTATAAATTTCAGCTCCTGTTCCCGGTTTCCATTCTTCCTTAGGCACTTCTTTACCACCAATCAGATCTGCTACCAATGCAGTCCATCCGGTTTGATGGCTGGCACCTAAACCACTCCCGGTATCGCCATGAAAATATTCATAAAACAATACCAGGTCTTCATTACCGGGCTTGCTGTAAAACCAATTATAATCTCCATATAATTTTCTTTTTCCTTTTTCATCTTTAGCAAACAGGCTCACTACTTTTTTGGTTAGCAGGTCGGCAACATCTAACAGGTTCATCATTGTACCGGAGCCTGCCGGGCATTCCACCAATAAATGGTCGCCATAAAATTCGCCATATTTTCTGATAGCACGAATAATGAGGTAATTGATCGGCATCCACACCGGGCCACGCCAGTTACTGTTGCCACCAAAAAGATTGCTGGTGCTGTCTCCCGGGTCGTACTGGATAGTATAGTTAACCCCGTCAACAGTTACAGAATAAGGATTGGCTTCGTGGTATTTTGATAAGGCCCTGATGCCACCCTCTGATAAAAATTCTTCTTCGTGCAATAAACGTTGCAGTAAAAATATCAGGCGGTCTTTTTTTACTAATGATATCAGCACTTCTTCACCATCGCCACGTTCTTCATTGGGCCAGAAACGATTGTTCTTTTGCCGGTAATTTTCAAACCAGCCAATGCGTTTGGTAAAGTCCGGTACTTTGTCAAACAATTCTTTACTGATAGTACTTACGGCAAACAAACTCGTAAGCCCCACAATGCTTTGTATTTTCAATGGTAATGGGTCGACCCCCGTAACCACTAACGTATCATAAAAAAATTTGTCTTCGTCATTCCACATGGTATGACTGTTTAATGCTTCGGCAATCAATACAAAGTGTTCAAAAAATTTAGTGGCCGAATCTTCAAAAGCTATATCATGGCGGGAAATTTCCAATGCCATATCCATCATGTTCAGTGCATACATCCCCATCCAGCTGGTGCCATCGGCCTGTTCCAGTTGCATACCTTCGGTAAAATGATGGCTGCGGTTAAATACACCAATATTATCAAGGCCAAGAAAACCTCCTTCAAAAATGTTATTGCCGCTCTTATCTTTTCGGTTTATCCACCAGGTAAAATTGATGAGAAGTTTCTGAAACACTCTTTTTAAAAAGATCACGTCACCCTCACCGTAGGTTTCCTTTTCAATCCTGTAAATTTCCATGGCAGCCCATGCCTGCACCGGGGGATTTACATCACTAAAATTCCATTCGTAGGCTGGTAATTGCCCGTCGGGTTTCATGTACCATTCCCTCATGATCAGTTGCAACTGGTGTTTGGCAAAAACCACGTCCACCATCGCCAATGAAATACAATGAAAAGCAAGGTCCCACGCCGCATACCAGGGATACTCCCACTTATCGGGCATGGCTATTACGTCCTGGTTTTTCAAATGCTTCCAGTCATTGTTTCTGCCGTTTTGTTTACCGGTATTCACCGGTGTAATACCATCACTGCTGGTAAGCCAGCGTT
Organism: Ferruginibacter profundus; assembly: GCF_054783275.1. Taxonomy (NCBI): domain Bacteria; kingdom Pseudomonadati; phylum Bacteroidota; class Chitinophagia; order Chitinophagales; family Chitinophagaceae; genus Ferruginibacter; species Ferruginibacter profundus. Next base: position 2,200,248 of record NZ_BAAGQW010000002.1, read on the forward strand.
CTACATCAAAATGATAAAATTGCTTACTCCATAGTAAACCTGCCAATGCCTTACGTTGTATATTTTTTAAATCAGCAGAAATATCATTGGGTAAAATAGCATTATAAAAATCATCTGCCTCTTCTTTTCTTACTTTAAAAATTTTTTCAAAGCCTAACGAAAAAGGTTTATCATCTGCCCTGTTGGTAAGCCTGCAATAAATAGTTTTTGTTTCTCCGCCTTTAATACTCAATTCATATACCGGGGAAAATTTAGTGCCTTCTTTTTTATTGCGGAGTTTTACTTTGTTGGTACCGCTGATAATCGCATCATGAAAGGCATCTTTAGTAAACGGTGTTTCATTGGCCGAGCCGTTTACTTTATTCATATTGGTTTCATTTTCGGTAAACAACCTGTCGGCAGGTGTTTGAAAATAAAAATAATAATTACCTAACCGGGGGTGGCTTACATTAACGGAATTTTTATCCCCGTAAGTGATCGATGGTTTTTTTTCATCGGGTGTAAATACCCATTTATTATAAAACCATAGTGTAGGCAATACTGTTACCGGCGCTTCCACAGTATTGCGGTTGGTAATATCTATTTTAATGTAAATATCTGTAGGGTTTTGTTTGGCGTACGTAACCTTTACATCAAAGTATTCGTCATTTTTAAAAATGCCGGTATCCAGTATTTCGTACTCCGGTTCCTGTTTGCTTCTGTAGCGGTTGGTATTTACCAGGTCGGCATAAGGAAATTCGTTTTGCGGATACTTATACAAATATTCCATGTAATAATGCGTGGGAATATTATCCTGGTAGTAGTATAACTCTTTTACATCTTCGCCATGGTTGCCATCGTAATTACCTACGCCAAACAGGCGCTCTTTTAAAATTTTATCCTTTCCATTCCATAATGCAATGGCAAAACAAAGATTTTGAAAATAGTCTGATATACCTGCTATACCGTCTTCGCCCCAACGGTAAGCCCTGTAGTGTGATTGATCGAAGGGAAGATAGCCCCATGCATCGCCATATAAGCCATAATCTTCACGTACGGTACCCCATTGCCTTTCGCTTAAGTAAGGACCCCACTGCTCCAGGGGCACTGGTTTTGCATTGTTAACTTTTAATCGCTGGTGTTCTGCTGTCATCTCAATTATTTAATAAAACAATTGCTGCCATGGTCATTCTTCTGCCAGGCAACATTTCATGACAAGCAATCGTTGAAAAAAACAGGTATAAAAGTAGACAATTTAAAAGAGTTATTCATCACCGTTTTGAAAATAATGCCGCAATCGTTTGCTGCAGGCGTGAGACGTGAGGCGTGAATCGTGAGGCGTGAATCGTCAATTGTGAATACTAACAGCTACCGGATTTACGGTTCACCATTCACGACTCTTCAGTTGCCAAAATTATAAGTGCAGGTATGTTTATTAGTGCAGGAGATAAAGATGCAATAGTAATGCGATATAAAGTAATTAAATCTTAAGGGCGGCTTATCCTATTTCTTTTTTGCCTTCAGCTTTTGTAAATGCCGTAGTATTCTTTTTTGAGGAATGTCCCCGCTATCATCGCTTAGTAAAATGGACCAGGGTTTTAGTGTATCGATCTGTGCAAAAATTACATTAAGAATGGCAATGGTAGGCAGTGCCAGGAATATGCCCGGCAGGCCAATTAGTGTTCCACCGATTACAACACCTATAATGGTCATCAGTGCATTCACCTTTACTTTAGAACCCACAATTTTTGTCATTAAAAAATTGGAATCTAAAAAATGAATGGTCTCCATACTTACTATGATCCAGAAAATACTATTCATACCAGATGAATTACCCATGGTAACCAGCACTGTAAAAACCAGGCCGGTAAAAAAACCGATGTAGGGAACAATATTAAGTACACCAGCCAATACGCCTAAAAAAACCGCATACTTAACACCGATTATTAACAGCACTATCGAGTTGGCAGTAGCTACAATCGCCATTTCAATGATGAGCCCGGTCATATATTTTTGAATGATCTGTTTGGATGCTATCATCACATGCTCCAGGCTTTCTTTATGCTCCGTTTTAAAAACAGCAAACAAAAACCTTTTTATCATTTGCTTATAACAAAGAATAAGAAAAGAATAAATGGCTACCAACACTACAATAAGTATGGTTTCTGATACGCCTAAAAAAGTTTTACTTATAAGTTGCCCTCCATTTTGTTTTACACCCAGGCTTGCATTTTCGATGATCACTTTTTGCTGGGCTGTTGTAATATGCAGCTTTTGTGCCACCCAGCTTTGTAAAGCATCCAGGTGCTCATTCAGGTGCTCCTTAATGGAGGGGATATCGTTAAAAAAACCCGCCATTTGAGAAGAAAGAAAATATACTATAGTAGCAATTAAAGCCAACGCAAATATTACTGCCGTAAAATTTGCCAGCGTTGCAGGAAAATATATTTTTTGCAACAACCTGGTAACGGGTAATAATAAAATAGATAATAAAACTGAAAAATAAATAGGCACTAATACACCATGGCCGATGTAAATAATAAAACCTATCAGCAAGATCATTAAAAGTTTATAACTGAGCCGCTGAGAATAGGATATTGTTCCGGGAGTATTCATTATAGGGAATGTTTAAATAAAATAATTGCCTGCCCTTATTCATATACCCTGCGGTATAAAAACAATGGAAGCACAACCCTATAAAATTAATGGCTTACAATAACGGACCTGTTACATGATTGTGTAATTAAGTTATATAATTCACAGGTTGGCGAAGTGATGACAATAGTAGCTGCTGCTTATATATTTTTTTATTCCATTTCAGTTTTCCCTTCTACCACTGCTGCCGTATTTTGCAACAGATCAAACACAATAATCTCGTTATTGCCTTTTTTAAGCCAACCCGCAGGGCAATACAATCTTTGTTGCGGCCCTACGTTCCAGTAACGGCCAAGGTTATGCCCGTTTACATAAACAATACCACGATTGTACCTGGTCATATCAAAATAAGTGTCCCCGGTTTCAGTTAATGTAAAGCTGCCTTTAAAAAACATACCATTATTAACTCCTTCAGGATACTCAGGTTTTAAACCGGCCACAAATTTTTCATCCATAGGCAATAAATAAGTTTGCCAGTCCATCAGCGTCATACCGTTAAGGGTTACCCTGTCGGTAATGCCTTTGCGATCGATCATGTACTGGGCAAAATTGATATGCCCCATACCTTCTACCAATATATCCAGCTGCGGATTTACGGCTGTTGTTTCAGGCAGCTTAATGGTCCACCTGCCACCATCCCGGTGAATGGTATCTATTAATTTTCCTTCTACAAAGATCAATGCAAAATCGTGTGGTTCTGTAATAGTAAGGTTGCCGCTTTTATGCCCGATCAATTTTGTGCGGTATAAGATGAGCCCCTGGTTTTGATCGTAATATTCCATAGGCCTTGGCTGCGGCGATGCAACAGGTGCCGGTAATGCTGCCCAGATACTGGTTAAAGGCGTTAATGTTATTGCCGGAATTGTTATTGTTTTGATGGCTGCAGGTACTTCGGGAATTTTATATTTTACATACTGGCCAATGAGCTTACGCAGCATATAATATTTTGGTGTGGCCTGCCCCTGTTCATTTATCGGCGCATCATAATCGTAACTGGTAATATCCGGCTGAAACTTCGTTGGGCCGAACGCATTGGCACCTGCAGTAAATCCAAAATTGGTACCCCCATGAATAACGTACAAATTAAACGACTTGCCATTTTTTAATAAATAGGTCACCTCATTTTTAAGATCCGTAGTATCGGGCCGCTGCCATTTTTCTTTCCAATGTGTTAACCAGCCGGGGTAAGTTTCTGAACTGAATACCGGCACATTGGGATTATGTTTTGCAGCCACTGCAAAATCTGCATCGCTGCCCCCCGAATCGAGGCCGATAGCAGCACCTTCTACGGTTCCGGCTTCAAGCATATAAGCTGTTGCACCGTCTGCAGTATAAAAAGGGCCGGTGATACCGTTTTGTTGCCAGAGTTTTTTTAAAGTATCCAGGTAGGTTTTATCATTGGCATAACTACCATACTCATTTTCTATTTGTGTAAGTATAACCGGGCCGCCATTGGTACATAGCAAGGGTTTTATTTCCTTACTGATATGTTTTACATAACGGGTAAGGGCGGCAATATAACGGCTATCCATACACCTTATTTTAATATCAGGAATTTTTAAAAGATAGGTGGGTAATCCACCCCAGTCCCACTCTGCACATACATAAGGCCCGGGCCTTACAATCACCCACATACCTTCCTGCTGGCAGATACGCATAAATTCGGCTATATTTCTATTACCGGTTTTAAAATCAAATACGCCTTCTTTTATTTCATGATAATTCCAGAAAAAATAAGCGGCAATAGTATTACACCCCATGGCCTTTGCCATTTGAATGCGCTGGCGCCAGTATTGCGCCGGTATCCTGGCCGGGTGCATTTCGCCACTGATCACCTGGAATGGTTTTCCATCTAATATAAACTGCGTTTTATCAAACGCAAACACATGTTTTTGCTGCGCCTGTAATTGCAGGCATAAAAACAAAATAATACTACCGGTAATAATTTTTCTGCAATAAGGCATGTATATAGTTTTATAAAGTGGTATCATTTACAAAATCTTCCCTGTACGGACTGAATGCATCAATCAGCATTCCTGCCTGCAGGCACAGGCAGCCGTGCATTACATTGGCGGGCATAAAACAGCCATCACCGGCATTGATTATTTTTTTCTCCTGCCCAATAGTAAACTCAAAACTGCCGCTGGCAACAAAAGTGCTTTGCGCATGCACATGCGAATGCATGGCACCTGTTGCGCCCGTTTCAAACTTTACTTTTACCAGCATTAATGTTTCATCGTAGCCAAAGATCTGGCGCTGCACGCCATTGCCTAAATCTTCCCAGCCGGTTTCAGCTTCCGTTAAAAAAATTCTACCTGCATTTGTCATCTTTTATTTTTCTTTTGATAAACTTACATCACAAATATCAATTTTATAACAGCGGTAAACAATTAACTGTACAAAATAGTAACTTGCGCTTAAATAATGCTTTCATGAAACAAACCTCGCTATTCCTCATCGGGCTGTTATGCTCCATTGCATCTTTTGCTCAAACAGAAATAAAATTAGAAGACATCAGTAAACATGTTGGCGATTCGGTAAAAGTGTGCGGAAAAATTTATGGCGGTATTTTTTTAGAAAGAGTAAAAGACACACCTACATTTTTAAATGTGGGAGGTACTTATCCCAATAACCCGCTTACTGTGGTTATCTGGGCCGATGTAAGAAAAACATTTGAAGAAAAACCTGAAGAATTTTATAAAGACAAAGCTGTTTGCATTTTCGGCAAAGTGAGTTTGTATAAAGACAAACCCCAGATTGTACTCTACAATAAAAACCAATTGGTAATAAGCCCGATGGTGGGGGGCCAATAACACTAAAAAATCAATTTCTTTTATCCACCTTCGGCATTTTAACATTTTTTGGTAAAGTAATTGAAATACTCTTCCAAAAAAACCGATGCCTGTAAAACACCTGGCTGTATCGTGTATTGCCGCAAGCCTGCTATTATGGAGTTGCAGCAGAAAACATGTACCACAACAAAATGAGGCAGTTGCCACTACTAAAACAAACAGCGCAGTTACCACCTCTGCTGCTGCCAGGCCGGCAATAAAAAAAACTCCGGCAGCAGTACCCAAAGTAATTGTAGTAAATGATAATGCAGCCACCAAGAGTTTTGATGGCAGGTTATACTACGACCTGAACGGGCGCAGGTACTGGCGCAATTACAATGATGGTAAATACTACCTGTTCAATAAATCCATGTATTCGGATAGTGCTTTTAAACCACATTAAATAAAAGCTTTACACTGCCACCAATTTTCCAATACTATAAATCCATAATTATGAAAAAGCTCTTTTTAATTTTTATTATTGTTATTGCTGCCCGGGCAACAAAGGCCCAATTAAAAACAACTACCGTTTGCCCGGTCTTTAACGTAGATGTGCTGGAAGGCACTATTAATAACGACCTGAGTGCAAAATCTACTTTAGGAGAAGTTAAAACTACTTTTCCCTGTTTTACCGGCATTACAGAAGCCGGTGCTGCCCATGGTTGTGTTGGTGCTTTTTACAAGGATAAGGATATCAGTTTTTTTACAGAAAGGGGGTATATCGAAATAGGCGAAAAATTTAAAGGTAAATTAAGCCTGCCCCTGATAGGAGCCAGCCGAAACAGCTTATTTAAATGGCTGGGGTATCCTAAAATAAAAGATGTGAACTGGGATGCTTTTCAAACCAAGTACGGCATTCTTATTGTGTACTATAATAAAGCCAACAAGATCAACAAGTTACAACTGAGCAGCAAGTCTACCGATACCATCAAACTCTGCGAATAAATTTTTTTAAAAAAAATTGAAGTATTTTAAAACCGCCTTTTAAATTTTATCGTAAGTATGTTTTTAACCCAAACTTATACTTAAAAGTACCCTTACTACCATTTACTAGCTAAAATCAACCTTTTGATAACTTAATTTATATATGTGGAAACAATAGTGCAACTTTACATCATCAAACAGCGAAACAGTAAAGCGGCAAATGGATTGATGAAGTGCTGGCAACAATAAAAAACGTTTTTAAAAATATTGGACTGCTGTATAATAGCAGCTTTCCGCAACTCGGTTTTTCATAGGATATTGGATTTTAAACGGGGCAGGATTTCTATCCAGCCCTTCTTTTTTTTATTACCATGCAAAGCCTTTCTCTCCTTGCCGGGTAAACTAAAATAGATACAAAATTGTATCTTGTACCTGTGATAGAACAAACAGCACTTATCGTTTCCAAATGGCTTTACCAACCGCCTGTTAACACCCCGGAAATAGATGAAACAAAATTATCCGGGTTAATTTCATTACAAGTACAGAAAAAGAGAGCCCAGGATAAAAAAGGTATTGCCTGCCGTTTTACCTGCAACTTTACTTATGATAACGGGCCGCTGCTTGATTATGTAGCAGAAGACTCTTATGTAATTGACCTGGCAGATGTTATTGATAAAAATGAATTGCACTCCATGATCAGGAATTCCTACTCGAAGTTTAAAGAGAAATTTGATTTCAGAAAAATGAGTACGGTACTTAATAATATACCGCTGCAGCATTTTGATGAGACTAAATACGACCTGGAGCCTGTGTTATTGCTGTTGCAATAATTTCTATGTAAGCCGTAATATACAACCGGCTATTACCCCACTTCTTCCGGCTTATCCTTTAACACCAGCTCCCCTTTCACCAGCCATGAAGTACCGAATGACAGTAATGCTCCCCACTCCAGCCAGAATATTGGATGGTATTTATCTATGCTATGCAGGTGTTTTCCAAAAATAGCATAGAGGGCAATGGCGGCAACAAATACCACAATTAAAATAGCGCAGGTACGGTAAATGGTATTGCGCTTTTTTTTCTGTTCGGTTGTGCGCCCTTTACTTCGGGTAAAAAAGTAAAAAGAAATACCGGCCAGCAATAAAAAGAAAATGGTAGCGCAGGTAAAGTGTACAGCACGACGTACATCGCTATCGGGCAAATGCGAAATGGCGCAGCGGTTACTGCTGTTATCGTTTGTAGGAAAGAAGGCAATGCCCAGTGCAAATATGCCCGCCAGCGTGGTAAGGATATTATCTTTATCGCCGGGATAACCTTTATAAGCAATTAAAAACATAGCCACCGCACATAATGTACCTATAAATAAACCTCCCACAATGGTATAATAATAATGGCTGATAGAATCCTGCATGCAACAGCAATCGGTACAAATATAATTTCCTGCAAGCAGGCCAAGGGGCAGTAAAATACCAAGCCAGCCAATGGTTTTACGAAGGGCATTAAATGAAATAAGGCGTGGGTCTTCTTTAATTGTTTCAGTTGCCATGGTAAATAAGGTTAAAGTTCGGGATGCAATTGCCGGTAAACAGCTAAATTAAATGTATGACACATAAAGCATTTGTCATTTCAAATATACATGTAATATAGTGCAGCTGCAACGAGGGAAACTATTTTATACCACCTGATTGAAAGGCCTGTTTACATAATCAGTGCAGCAAATAACGAAGGAAATATGCTAATAAAAAAATAGCCCCTCTATAGAAATAGAGCGGCTTTAACGATTGCTTGCTATATGAAAAATCTTAAAAAATTATCTTAAAAAACAACTCCTTTTTCCTCAGCAAAAAATTTTTTGTAAAATTTTTTCGCTTTTTTCATCACATATAGATTAATTCTATATTACAAATATACACTAAAATTGCCAGTTTTTTTCATTTTTGAAGAAAAAAAATTAATTTTTTTTCTTTTTTTGGCTAAAAAAATAATGATTAAGGTATCTGAAGCTAAAAAAATAGCCCTTCAGTAGAAACTGCCGGGCTTTAACGATTGCTTGCTATATGAAAATCTTAATAATTATTTAACAAAACCGCACTTTTATACCAAATACACTATATATTTGTGAGGCTTTAACGATTGTCTGCTTAATGAATAATTTAAAGACGCTCACTTTACTTACACAAAGGTAATAGGAGCGTCTTTCTTTTTATAACCAAGTTCTGTTGTGTTTTATGATGGTTAACCATCCTTTTTTTTTCTAAATCCTTTGTAGCAGCAGCTTTCAGCCGCTTTTGATAATGATGCCCATTTAATAAAAAAGCCTGTATTTACGTAATTATTAATCGTTGTTGCAACAACAAACGTGTTTTTACTGGTGGTTTTCTGCGCTTTTTATCAAAATAATACCATACTAAACTTCAAAAATCCCTCCCGGCTTTCAATAATTATTTTTTATCCTCATAGTCCGGTTTTATATTACAACATGAAACGTATTATTTTCAGCCTTTTTATCTTATCAGCGGCTTATAGTGCTGCTGCACAACCGGTAATGTCCGGCAATCCCATTATAAAAGGCTGGTATGCCGATCCTGAAGCGACGATATTCGGTAACCAGTACTGGATCTATCCCACTTATTCTGACAAATACAATAAGCAGGTTTTCTTTGATGCTTTTTCCTCTACCGACCTGGTGCATTGGAATACACATACACATATACTGGATACCGCAGCCATCAAGTGGGCCAAACGTGCCATGTGGGCACCTGCCATTGTACAAAAAGGTAAAAAATATTTTTTCTTTTTTGCGGCTAACGATATTCAAAATGATAATGAAAAAGGCGGCATTGGTGTGGCAGTAGCAGATAAACCGGAAGGCCCGTTTAAAGATTACCTGGGCAAACCGCTGATCGATAAATTTTATAATGGTGCACAACCCATCGATCAGTTTGTATTTAAAGATAAAGATGGCCAGTACTATATTATTTATGGCGGCTGGCAGCATTGTAATATTGCCCGTTTAAAAAATGATTTTACCGGTATTGTGCCCTTTAAAGATGGTACCCTGTTTAAAGAGATTACGCCTAAGGGTTATGTGGAAGGTCCTTTCATGTTTATGCGTAATAACAAATATTATTTTATGTGGAGCGAAGGTGGCTGGACAGGCCCGGATTATTCTGTCGCCTACGCTGTAGCTGATTCACCTTTCGGGCCATTTGAAAGAGTAGGTAAAGTGTTGGAGCAGGATTCTGCCGTGGCTACCGGTGCCGGGCATCATTCTATTATACACAATGCTAAAAAAGACCTTTGGTACATTGTATATCACCGCCGGCCGCTTGGCGAAACCGCAGCCAATAACAGGGCTACCTGTATTGAACCATTGTTTTTTGACGATAAGGGAAAGATACTGCCAGTGAAACTGAGCTTTACCGGAGTAAAGGAAGATAAACTGAAGTAAGACTAAAATCCGGAGAAAAGGCAAATGTTCAATGCTCAATGAACAACGCTCAATGTTCAATAAAGGGCAAGAACGTTTACTATATTATGCTATTGGTAAAAGAACTGAAAAGTTGAATACAATGCATTTTAACTGAGCATTGAATATTTTTAACCAGTAACCACCATAAAAACTGTTTCCCCTTTACACTTCATTATGAATATTCAGCTTATGCAATTCCAGTATTGTGGTTTTACCATCATCACTTTCCCGGTACATGGGTACAAACTTGCGGTTGAATAATATTTCACTGAAAGTATAAGAAGTGCGCTGTTGTACAAAATTGCTGAATACATCATCAAAGCCACGGAGGCTAACGTATAATTCCACATCGGCAGTTTTCATATCTTCTTCGGTAAATCCATGAAAGGGGCTGTTCTCATCTATGGGATGCACCACCGTCCAGCTCATGGGCATGGTTTCCACCCGGGTTCTTTCCAAATTCAGGCTGAAATATTTATAATCCGGCTTATCATTTTCAACTACCAGCAAACCTACATTCACTCTTATTTCCAGTTCGGTTAAAGAATGTTTGTCTTTAAAAGCTGCAAAGCGAAACATCAGGGCTTTGCCTTCTTTATAAGGACTGATCAATGCATGATCGCTAAACTCCAGGTAGCTTCTCGGCTTACTAAAGCGGCCATAAATTAAACCGGTGGCAATAGCCAATGAAAGAAAGCCAGTGAGTGCTTCGGCAGCGGCCACCATATTAGCGCCATCGCCTGCAGGGTTTACATGGCCATAACCTACCGTAGTAAAAGTTTGCGTACTGAAGTAAAACATCTCCCTGAATATTTTCCAATTGCTGCCCATGGTAAGTCCTTCCAGCTGTTGGGCGCCAATAATAAAATAGATGGTGGTAAAAATAAGATTGATGGCAATAAAGAAAAGAAAGATGATGAGGATGAATTTCCATTGCGGCAGGTTCAGCATATCATGAAAAATACTGAAGCGCTTATGAAAAGGCATACCTTCCTTTACCAGGTTGTAACTGCCGTCTTTATTAATAAAACGGCCACCTACTTCATTGTTGTTACCTGCAAAGCCGGTATCATTATTTTGTTTACTAAAAGGGTTTATTTTTTTATACGCAGCCATAATTATTTACCTGGGGTTACTACAAATTTAACATACTAAACCAGCGGATACACAATTCTTTACCATTAAATTATTGGTATAAAATACATCAATTGTTAAAGTGTAAAAACAGTGGCTTTGCGGCACAATATTACGTACCAAATATAGTTAGTAAAGGTATATTCCCCGCCATCTGCCGCTACCCGGGCAGGTGCCATCATTTTTAAATTATTCTATATGAAAACAGAACAGAAAAATCCCCATTTAAAGGTTGTTGTAGAACAGGTTACCAATAATACCACTGCCTGGATGGGCCACCGTGTGGCTAATGAAGATATAGTTACCGGGCAAACTTTTACCTGCCCTGCCGAAGGCGACCTGGGCATGATTGAAATTTTTTCGACGCTTGTTATAAAGCCCGGCCATGCAAATATGACGGTACACCCTTTTGACCCTGCCACAAAAAAATGGGGACCAGCCTTATTCAGTTCTACCGTAGATATTGAAAAAACAGATTCCGGCAAATGGATCTCTTTTCCGCAAAACGGATTGCATATGCAAAAAGGCGGCACTTATGGCTTCCGCCTGCAAAGCAGTGATATGTACATCGGTATTGGTGAAGCAGCAGGCTGTAGTTTGCAACCGCAATTTACCGGCGGACAGGAATGGGTATCGCCATCAAGCGACCAGCCCGGTAAATTTTTCAGTTACCTGAGCCTGGCTTTTAAAGTAGGTATCAGGGCCTGATCAATCAATTGATGTTTACTATTACAATAAACACCCCATCAACATACTAACTATATGCTGACGGGGTAATCTTTTGCCCGGCTTCACAAATACAATCCGCCAGTTTATTATTAGCTACCTTTACTGAATAAATAACTGGCATTTGAAATTAAGCAGAGGAGCAGTGTTTTTAGCTGCAATAATTTTTTTAGGTACTACCGGCAAAAGTTTTGCTGTTCCCATATTTACTGTAACACCCGAAAAAGAAGTTACTTCCACCCGGCAACAGGCCATTGCTTTTATTGATGCTATTAAAGAAATTGAGCCCAGCATTTACTGGCCCAATATTAAACCGGCATTATTTCTGCAGAATTTAAAGACCACTATTCACGAGCCTATTAGTATCTACCCCGGCAACGGCACTAATTTTTGTGGTTACGGGGCGGTCTCCTATTTATTTTTACAGGACGACCCTTTAGGGTATGCCAAACTGTTACTGGAATTATATAAAGAAGGCAAGGCTGGTTTTGCCAACGTAGTGTTCACTCCATCGGAGGCTGTAAAAAAAGAAGCCGGCAGGTTAAGGTATAAGGGTATATTGGATATTCACCCGGCAGAGCAAATGTGGTTTTTATCCCTTGCAGATCATTATAAAGGCTACCTGAATATTTTTAACCGCAATTATAACCCCGGTGATGAAGACCGCTTTTGGGCCTCGGTAAATTTTGCCAAATTCAACCGCATGGTACGCAGCCTGCTGCAGTATAAAATAAAAGCCACGGGTTCTGATCTTATTCGTCCGCATATTACCGATCCATACGAGTTTATCAGCGACAGGCTGCAGACAGGTAAGGTGGTTTTATTTATCAATAACCGGATAGTACATAAAAAAAACCATGTAAAAATTAAAGTGGCTTTGCCCACACATTTTATTGTGGTGGAAAAAATAAGCCGGCAAGACGACCTGATCACCCTGGTGTATTGGGATTATGGTGGCAGAACCTTGTTACAATTGTCGCCTGCATTTTTAAGGCGTATTATTTTTGGCATTACGTATTGTACAAAAAAAGAAGCGCATGCCAATTAAAATGATACGCACCATATTATTCATTGCTGTGGCAGGCTGTATTTTTTCCTGTTCCCCCAAAAATATTTCTACCAAATATTATTACCAGCACGAAAAAGTTTTGGATAAAATTGAAGAAACCTACAAGGCACTTTCTGTTGACCATCCTTTTACCATTGGTTTTACAGATAAGGCATTTAAAACAATATCGCTTGAAATAATCACCGATACCCTCAGCTATATTTATGAATTTGATATCAGTGAGTCACGATTGGTGGATACGTTAACGGCTTATCATTTAAATGCGCCCAAAGTAATTAAGCTTATTCAGCAGATGGAATCCATACGTTGTGCCTGGATAAAAAATTACGATTACTATGTAGATGAAAAAAAGAATACCCTGGTTTTTATGTCGGTAAGAGCGGTGGCATTACATTCGCCGCTGGCGTATAAAAAATATTATGTACTCACTTATTTTCAGCAACCACAATACTTTGACAGCGATGGCAACCTGCTGGATAAAAGAAAGCTCCGCCGCCTGCGTAAAATAAACGGGGAGGTTTTTAAAAGGATCAACGATAAAGTGTGTTTTACCATCTCAGGTAAATTCAGGTAGCATTACAGGATGCAAAAATTCAATATTTAATTTTCTATTTACCATACAGGCGTATAAGGCAAATAGAAAAGCATGGGAAGGTTTATATTTTTAGTTGCTGCCTGCGGCAGCTTAAATAATATTAGCTGTTTATTTCTGATTATATTTTGTAATTTACCAGCTGCAAGTTTTTCTTCCATTTTAAATTATTGCTATGCCCGTTTTTAAACTGACTGTGAACAATACTGCTTACACAGTGGATGCAGAATCTGATATGCCATTACTTTGGGTATTACGTGACCTGCTTAATCTTACCGGTACAAAATATGGTTGTGGTGTGGCCAGTTGTGGTGCCTGCACCGTAATGATTGATGGTAATGCGGCTTATGCCTGCCAACGGCCTGTAGGCAGTTGTGTAAACAAAAAAATTATTACTATTGAAGGCCTGTCGGCAGATGGCAGCCACCCGGTACAAAAAGCATGGCAAAAAGCAGGCGTGCCGCAATGCGGTTATTGCCAGCCCGGGCAAATGATGGCAGCAGCAGCCATGCTGGAAAAAAACAAAAAGCCATCGGATGAAACTATTGCCGAAACCATGAGCAGCAACCTTTGCCGCTGCGGTACTTATCACCGCATAAAAGAAGCCATCCATATTGCCATAGAAGACATCAATAAATAAACTGCTTAACGACCTGTATGCAAAAACAAACTATCAACCGCCGCAATTTTATAAAACTAAGCTCTCTTACATCGGGCAGCCTGGTCATTGGTTTTATGTTACCGGGCTTACCGGCATTGGCACTATCACCCACTGACTGCGAATTTTTTCAACCCAGTGCGTATTTAAAAATTGATAAGAAAGGAAAAGTTACTGTACTGGTGAGTAAACAGGAATCGGGGCAGGGTGTGGATACTGCTTTTCCGATGATTGTTGCTGAAGAGCTGGATGTTGATTTTAAAGACGTAAAATCTGAGATAGCACCTTATGGTACTTTAAAAGAAGGCGAACATGACACCGGCGGCAGCCAGAGTATAATGACGATGTATGATAGTTTGCGCAAAGCAGGCGCTATTGCAAAATCGATGCTGATAAGTGCTGCTGCAAAAGTGTGGAATATTAAAGAAACATCCTGTGCAGCAGATAAAGGCGAAGTGGTAAATACCGTAAATAATAAGCGTATTAAATACGGCGACCTTGTTTGCCAGGCGGCTTTATTGCCTGTACCTAAAGAAGTAACACTAAAAAGTGCGAAAGATTTTAAATTGATTGGTAAAGGAGAAAAACGCACCGGCCTGGGTGATATACTTACCGGCAAAACAAAATACGGGCTGGATATAAAGCTTGATGGTATGTTGTATGCCGTGGCAGAAAGATGCCCCACAATGGACGGCACTTTGATAAGTTTTGATGACAGTGCGGCAAAAAGAATTCCCGGTGTGATAAAAGTAGTGAGTTATAAAGGTACCGGTACACCTATGCATGTACATGCAGGCGTTGCCGTTATTGCTACCAATACCTGGGCAGCTATTAAAGCCAGGAAACTATTGAATATAACCTGGGATGAAGGCAAAAAAAATAATGAGAGTACCGAAGCCTTATTTAAAACTTTTGAAGCCAGGGCCAAAACAAAACCTGCTATTGAAGTTTTTAAAAAAGGAGATGTGGGCAGTGTTGCAGGCAAAAATGAAATTACCGCCACTTATGCCCAACCATTTTTAGCACATGGTACTATGGAGCCCATGAATTTTGTGGCAGCTGTAAATGGTGATACCTGTGAACTGTGGGGAGGATTACAGTTACCCGACTGGACCGTGAACACTATTGCCAAAGATTGTGGTATAAAAAAAGAAAACATAAAAGTAAACCTTACCGCAATGGGAGGCGCTTTTGGCCGCAGGCTGCATTTTGATTTTGCTATTGAAGCCGTGAAGATTGCACAGCAAATTGATAAGCCCGTTAAATTATTGTGGGAAAGAACAGACGATATTAAATTTCAACCGTACCGGCCCGCCAATTATCATTTACTTAAAGCCAATACCGATAAAGGAACAATCACAGCATGGCAACATCATGTGCTGGGAACACCGGTTGGGTATATGACCGACGGGCCTGATACCAAACATCCCGAAGAGATGGATGGTGCCGACAGGGGCTTTTGCTATGCTATACCCAATGTACTTACCGGGTATACACCTGTTGATTTTAATATTAACCGTGGCTGGCTACGTTCGGTGGATATTTGTGTAAATACTTTTCCTGTAGAGAGTTTTATTGACGAGATCGCACAAAAGCTGCATAAAGACCCGCTGGAGTTTCGTTTGGGGATGCTGGAAAATAAGCCTGATTTTAAAACCGGTGACGATGCCGGCGCCATGACGCAATCGCCTGCAAGAATTGCTGCTGTATTAAAAATGGTAGCTGATAAAATAGGATGGAAAGAGCCCCGTAAGCCCAATCATTTTATTGGCCTGGCTACCCACTCTTTTATTTTTGCCAAATCCTATGCAGCGCACGCTATAGAAATTGAATTGCTGGCGCCAAAAAAATTCAGGATAACAAGGGTAGTGGCAGCCATCGATTGCGGGCTGGTTATTAACCCCGATGGTTTGCTGAACCAGATGGAAGGCGGGCTTGCTTTTGCCTTAACACAAACTTTAAAAGGAGAGATAACGGTAAGCAATAGCCGAGTAGTGGAAGATAGCTTTTTCAGCTACGAATTACTGACCTATGCAGAAATGCCCCCTATTGAGATTTATATAATAGACAGTAAAGAAGAACCCGGTGGTGTGGGCGAAGTAGGCCTGCCTACGGTAGCTCCTGCATTATGCAATGCACTGGCTGCAGCCGGCGACCGGCCACGCAATTTACCTATACGTAAAGAAGGCTTTAGCTGGGTGTAGCGGAGGCGGTGATATTGTTTGCTGATTGCGGCTTGTGGGGAAATAAACTTTTGAGTACATAAAAAATTATAATGCCGATGAGGGTACCGGAGGTATTCAGTATCATATCATCCACATCAAATACGCCAATACCGGTTACCAATTGTGCGCATTCATAAAAAAGGCTGAGTAAAAAACCGGTGAGCAAAATAACAAACACGTTCCTGAATCTTTTTACCAGTAAGGGTAATAAAAAACCCAATGGTATAAAAAGTAAAATATTCCCCAGCAGGTTATTCATTTTGTATTCCATGTTCAGCCGGCGGCTTTCGTAAAATAATTTAATGGTGGCAAAGGGTTTAAAGTTGGCTTTCCGCTTTCCTTCGGCAATAGTATAGTTGTGGTAGGTAGTGCGGAAATAGTTTTTGTAATACCGTGGGCTGCCTTTAAATAAAATTACCTTGGTAAGCACCAGCAGGAATACCAGTAACAATACCCAGGAAAATTTTTTTATAAATGGTTTGTATGCCTGCATAGCTGATTACTTATTGTAAAGCTACGGCTATATTTGCTTGCTTTTACAAAGCGGCTTTATACCTGGGGATATTTACCAGCAATACACCACTAAGAATAATCACCAGCGCAATAATCTGCAGCCATGAAATACTTTCTCCCCCCAAGCCCCAGCCCAGCAATACCGCTACCACAGGATTTACATAAGAGTATGTACTTACAATAGCAGGCGGCCTTACTTTTATGAGCCAGATATAGGCCATGAAGGTAACAAGCGTACTTACGATGGCAAGATAAAATAATGCAATAGCAGCATTTGTTTGTATACTACTGATAACAAGATGTTGCGGCTCTTGCCTGAACAAACTGATAAGCAAACAAAATATGCCGGCACTCAGTAATTGAATGCTGCTGTTTACATAGGGAGAAGTTGTAGAAGGATTATATTTTAAGTACAAGGAACCTGATACCCATAGAAAGCTACCGCCGATCATACAGCAAATGCTCAGCACCTGCATGTACTCATCGCTGCTGCCGGCCCGGCCTTTTTTAAATCCCAATAATAAAATAACACCCAGTAATCCGCTTATTAATCCTGCAATGATCCATTTACTGGAAAAATAATATGCCCATTGCTTTTTATCCAATACCACAAACCAGAATGGCGTAGTGATGATAATGGATGCCAGGCTGGAAGAAATATATTGTTGCGACCATACCACCGATACCACACCACCAATAAAAAGTACCAGTCCGCAAACAGCGTTCTTCCTGATATCTGCAGCAGCAGGCAGTTTTTCTTTTTTAATAATGCAATACAGCAGCAATACCGTTCCTGCAATTAAGAAACGTAATGCAGATAATAAAAAAGGCGGAAAGCTTTGTAATGCGATATGAACCCCATAAAAAGTAGACCCCCAGATAATGTAGATGGCAGCAAATGCAAGGATGATCTTTAGATTGGTGGGGTAATGTTCGTTTTGCATAATTTAAAACAAAGGCTCAAAAGATTGTTGTTGCATTATTAACCGGATGGTATTGGTGGTTTGTGTTTTATAAGCATTGAACAGCGCACTGCCTAAGCTGATCCTTTTAACACCAATTGCTGTAAGTGTTGCCATATCCGGCAATCCCGGAACGGGTAAAATATTCACCGGCAATGTTGTAGCAGCTACAATGGATTTAATATCGCTTTCATTTTTTATAAAGGGTACAAAAATGCCCGATGCGCCGGTGTTCTCATATACTTTGATGCGTTGCAGTGTTTCTTCCAATGCATCCGGCAGCTTAACTAAAAACGCATCAGTTCTGGCATTGATAAATAAGGGAATATTTTTTTGTGCCAGGTAATTGGCAATGCCGGAAATAGTTTTTGCAAATGCCGGTGCTGCTTCCATTGTACCGTTTGCTGAATCTTCCAGGTTAATGCCCGCCACACCGATATCGTGCAGTTGTACAATGTTTTGAATGATGCCTTTGATGGTAGTACTATATCCTCTTTCTAAATCAACAGAAAAAGGTACTGTAATATTCTGCTGAATTCTTTTTGCTGTTGCCAGTAATAATTCAAATGGCATATGTTGCCCATCATTGTAACCAAGCGATTGTGCCACTGCCATACTTGAAGTTGCTATGGCTTTAAAGCCGGCGGCTTCCAATATTTTTGCACTGCTTACATCCCAGCAATTACCTAATAATAATGGCGTAGCTTGTTTGTGTAGTTGTAAAAAAGTTTCAAATTGATTCATATGCAAAATTTATTTTGAAGTACTCCTGTTATCCAGGCTCCAGTTATATTTTTCTATTGTGGCTAATAAAAAACTGCAGGCACTTACTGTAAATACGGAATAGCTTAATGGTGATACTATACCAAATGACAGGGCCATACTAACAGCAAATGATAAAGCCAATACCCCGCTACCCAAGGCTGCAAATGTCGTCCATTTACCAAGCAGGAGCAATATACCGAAACAAATTTCGGCAATGGTAGCTATCGCGGCAAATAGTGTTACTACTGCAGCAGGCATAAAACTCATGACCTCGCCTGCGTACTGCATAAAATGTTGCCAGTCGCCCCAGGAAATGCCCGGCTGCCCGTTCTTTCCCCATACGCCTAACCTGTCGAGGGCCGGCACTAAATAACCAATGCCTAACGCAAGCCTTAAAAATAATTGTGCCGGCTGTTGCAGTTTTTTCATGCTATTAAATTTTAGGGTGCATTTTTAATGATACGCCAATCCTGTTCCAGGCGTTGATGGTAATGATGTTCATAATAACCTGTGCTGTTTTTTCTTTGCCCATCAGTGCTATAGCTTTTTCATACAATGCATCACTTAACCCGTGCTTACTGATCAATGTAATTTCTTCGGTGATGGCTAAGATCAATTGTTCTTCTTCTGTAAAAATATCCCCTGCCTCGGGCCATACGCTTATCAGGTGTATGCGCTGCTCTACCTCGCCATGCTTACGGGCATCGTTTACATGCATGTTTACGCAATAGGCGCAACCATTTATTTGAGAGGCCCTAATCTTTATCATTTCTTTTTGCAGTGGGGGTATAGCTGTACTTACAGCATAGTTGTCTAAAACTATCATTGCTTTATAAGCTCCTGGCTCCACCGCGGCCATGTCAAATCTTGTTTGCATGGTATTAATTTTTAGTGATGATGATTTTTCCTGTTTGTGAGTACAAAAATAAAAACCAGTTGGACTATCTTTATAGTCCAGTTTTAAAATAACCGGTAGTCCAGATGCTGCCCTTTAAAATATTGTTGCCTGTTAATAGATCATTAGCTACGCCTGTATACCAGCAGATAGCCAATAAACTCATCAGCCTGATACATGAAGGTGTGATAAGGCCCGGCACGCCCTTACCTTCTACAAGAGAGATGGCGGCTTTGCTGCAGGTACACCGTAAAACCATCATTGCTGCGTATGAAGAATTGGCGGCGCAGGATTGGATCAGTTCTGTTTTAAGAAAAGGGGTGGTTGTTTCAAAAGACCTGCCTGAAATAAAACCACGGTCTTTTAAAGCTGCTGCCAGGGCGTCTTCTTATGCAGGCCATACGGGTTTTAATTTTTCAACTATTGCTATTCCGCTTACGCAGATGTCGAAAGCGGGTAATCACCGGCTCATCATCAACGATGGCTTTCCTGATGCAAGAATTGCGCCTGTAGATCAGTTGCTGAAAGAATACAATCATTTGTTTGGTGTGCCTGCCGTACAAAGAAGAATTGTGTATGGCGACCTTGCCGGAGCATTGCCTTTAAGAACAGCATTGGCAAAATTTTTATCTGAAACAAGAGGGTTGAATATCAGTGAAAATAATATGCTGATCACCCGTGGTGCACAGATGGCGATATACATGGCTGCAGGCATGATCATTAAACCCGGCTCCACGGTAATTGTTGGCGAACCCAATTATGGCATGGCCAATATGTTGTTTGAACATTACGGCGCTACATTAATTCGTGTACCGGTAGATGAAAATGGTATTGATGTGGAGCGGATTGAAAAAATATGCAAAAAGAAAAAACCTGATCTTCTATACATTATTCCACACCACCACCATCCCACTACGGTTACCTTAAGTTCGCAAAGAAGAATGCAGTTGTTAGCACTGATAAGGCAATATAATTTTCCTGTTATTGAAGATGATTACGATTATGATTTTCATTATAACAGCAGCCCTATTTTGCCATTGGCCAGTGCCGATCATAATGGCAATGTGATCTATATCGGTTCTATTACCAAGTCTTTTACCTCTTCTTTTAAAGTAGGTTATATGGTAGCACCGCAGAATTTTATTACTGAAACTTTAAACCTGCGGCGGTTAATAGACATCCGTGGCGATAATTTGATGGAAGAAGCCCTGGCTGTTTTATTTAACAGCGGCGATATGCAGAAGCATTTAAAAAAATCGTTAAAGCTCTATCACCAGCGCAGGGACCTGTTTTGTGATCTGCTGAATAGTGAAATAGGCAAACAGGTAAGTTTTGAGAAGGCAGCTGGTGGCATGGCCTTGTGGGTACAGTTTCATAAAAAAAATCTATTACCCGTTGTGGCGCAACAGGCTTCTGCAAAAGGCTTGTTTATTAATAACGGAGCATTTTATAATTCGGGCAGCACAAACTACAATGCACTGCGTATGGGCTTTGCATCGCTTAACAACAAAGAAATGGAGGAAGCGGTAGGTATCTTGAAAAAGATATTAAAATAACAGGTATTATTTTACCTCTAAAAAAACTTCGGCCATCATACACCTGGCACTGCCGCCACCATTGGTTTCGATGGTTTTGATACTGCTGTGAATAATATCATTATAGGTTTCAATTTTTTTAACCTGCTCTGTAGTTAAACTTTCATACGCCTGCGAACTCATTACCAAAAACTGTTTACCTGCTGCATTTTTAACCTGCAGCATGTTACCTGCAAAGCGGTTCATTTGAGCAAAAGTGATGGCGATAATTTCTTTACCACTGTGTTCAATAGTTTTTATAACTGTATTTTTTTCCTGCTCATCTGTAATGCTTTCCAAACAAATGACCACAAACTGGTCAGCCACACACATCATTACATTGGTATGGTAAATAGCATCGCCGTTTTCGTCGTTGGCAGTAAAGCTAACCGCAGTGTAGCCGGCTTTGGCACAAAACTGCTGCAGTAATTCTTTATCTGTTCGGGGAGAAAGGCAGGCGTAGGCAATTTTTTTTGTTCTGTCCAATACCATGCTGCCCGTGCCTTCTAAAAAAATATTGTCCTTTTCTGCTGCTGTAAAATCTGTGGTGCTGCTGATGATGAATTTTTTATTGACCGCATCCAGTACGCCCTGCTTCCTTTCCAGCCGGCGGTTTACGGCAAACATGGGGTATAAAAAAATACTGCCGCCTTCGTGAAATGAGATCCAGTTATTGGGAAAAATGGAATCCGGCGTATGAGGCTCGGCGGTATCCTGCACCACCGTTACATCAATGCCATGGGCTTGTAATTTTTGTACAAAAGCATCAAATTCTTCGAGCGCTTTTTGCTGCACATCATTACCGGCAGATGCTACCTGGAAACTGTTGTTTACCGCCGTTTGTGCATTGTATGCAAATTTAACGGGGCGTATCATGAGGAGGTGGGAAGTGTTTTGCATATCTATCATGAATGGTGAATGGTGAGTGGTGAATGGCACCACATGAACATTGACAGTTTTATTTTTTGTAATAGTCTTTTAAAAATTATTGCCCGATACTTTGGCCTGTACTAAATATTCTATTTACCTCATTTACTTTTTTACTTTAAACCTTCCCTGAACAAGGGCATACTCATACAATGAAAACCGCCTCTTGCACGGGATAATTCTGCAGAAGGCATTAGTATCAATGTATCTGTAATGGTATCAACGTTTACTGTTCCGGCTTCCAGTTGTGCAATCAGTTCTTTTACGTGTACTGCCTTAAAACCATTGGCTATAAATGCTTCGGTGGTTTTATCATTACGGTCGTAGCCCAGTACCACGCCCTCTTTTAATGCCAGTACATTGCAACTATCCGTCCATTGTTCCCTTACGCTGTACGGGAATTCGTTGTTGCCGCTAAAAATAATTTTTACTTCGCCTGTACATTTAAGGTCTGTTTTACTGATGTCAATTAAAAGATCTTCCAGGCTATCAAAATTTACCGGTGTTTCGGGATTGGCTTTATTAAACTGCATGATCTTTATCTTTTCTTCTTTCTTCACTTCCAGTAGTCTTTCAATAGCATTGGCATCTTCGTGCAATACTGCCTTACGGCTGAAGTTGCCCAGCATTACCCATACATCTTTTTTTACCTGTGTAAACACGGTATCAATATGCATGTAATCTCTTTTCTTAGGAATTTTTACGATGGTTACTTTTTCTACAATGCCCATCTGGAACATGGTAGTGGTAATTTTTACAGCTGCTTCCAAAGTGGTTCTTTCGCTTACCCCTACCAGTAAGTGCTTATCACTTACCACCATAATATCGCCGCCTTCTAAAGTTACTTTTTTATCATCATCTTCTTTAGGCAATAAAAAACTATGCTGGCTATCGCTCAGTTCAATAATATTATTTTTATACCCTTCAAATAACGGATGGTTAAAGAAGATGTATTTGGCCAGCAGTGCTTCTCTTGTCCTGGCTTTTTTTGCCGGCTTATTCAGTAATACATAATTGTTGATGGTGATGCCGATATCCCTGGTAAAAATAAAGTTGGGTATGGGTGCAAACAATAATTCTTTTTCGCTTGATGTGCCGGATACAAATGTTTTGGCCAGCTCTTTAGAAGAATAATTGCATAAAACTTTATGCGTTTCGTAAGTGCAGCCTTCAATGGCGCAGACTGAAGCCACGAGTTCTGTTTTAATACTGGCATCTTCTAAAATATCGGCCAGCAGCCATTGCAGTTCAATTACTTTATCGCTTTTATAAAAGTTATCGTGTTCGGGTTTATAAAAGGCCCTTTTGTTTTCCGGTGCATCAATAGCGGCCAGTTTGCCTTTTATTTTTTCAGGATCGAGAAAATACAATAAAATTTTAGTGTAGTAATCATATTCATTTCTGCGGATGGTTTCCAAATGAACAATGTCTTCAAATAACCAGTCCTGCGCTTTAGACGGTACTACTTTACCCAGCCCGCTATCCGGACTATGTACCAACAATCGTTTTAAAGTACCCACTTCGGATGTAACGGATACCTGTAATGTACTATTCATACAAAATATTTTTAGTTAAAATGTAAAAGGAAGAGGAGCAAACAAGACCACTTACTTAATAATCGGGCATACTATTAAGGCCACGGTACATCCATGCAAAATGGGCTGTTAAGAATACTATGGTGCTGCAATGGTGCATAAATAGAATGGCAAATTACGGTTTTCCCTGCAAATAGCATTTTTGGCTAATAAAGCGGCAATATAGCTGCCGCCAAGGTGACCAGCGTTATTTGAAACATTACTAAAAAGCCATTGTTTAAAAGCTGGGCCACCTTTGCTTTAATGGTACTTGCAGAACAGGTTTTTGTAGGATATGCAAGCAGGTTTTCTTTGTTGTGTAGCATGGCCAGTACATAAAACAGCTGTATTGTGTACCAGCCCAACAGCTGTACGGCAGTTTGAGGGCACAGGCTGCTGTATTGCAAGAGATGAACCTGGTGTTGCCCCGGTTGCCCCCGGTTAGTGTATTCACGGAACGGAACCGTTGCCCCCAATTAATATACTAACGGTATACAATACCTGTATGCAGTAACTGCTATACAAATAAACGATACCCCGGTATGGCAAACTGGCATGATGGATGTGTAAGGTATACACAGGGTATGGTTAATATATAGCTGGTGTATAGTTATGGTATACCGGGTGGGACCTGGGTGGGCATTGAGTAGGCATTATGTGGGCGTTGAGTGGGCTTCAGGTGCACTTTACAGCGAAGGATGAATGTGGTATAAGCGAAGGATGACGAAGGATGACTGTGGTTTAGTTGGTGTGCTGCGGTAGCCGGGGTGGCGCCCGTTGTGTACCGGATATATCCCGGTAAGATTTTGAAATGCTGTAAAAGGTTGTATGGCAAAGCAAAAAGTATGAAGCGTACGGCGGTATATTTTATCCTTAAAAAATGAGTGTTTTATACGATAGCGTATACTTACAAATGTTGTTATATTTGTAACCATACAATCAATTACTATATGGAAAAAACAATACACCAGGGCCGCAATGTAAAACGCTTTAGAGAGATGCTGGGCATTAAACAGGAAAGCCTTGCCCACGACCTGGGCGCAGACTGGAACCAGAAAAAGATATCGCTGCTGGAAGGTAAGGAGCAGATTGATGAGGTATTGCTGCAACAGGTGGCCGGGGTATTGAAGGTGCCTGTAGAGGCGATTAAGAATTTTGATGAAGAGCAAGCGGTGAATATTATTGCTAACACTTTTCATGACAGTGCAGTAGCAAATACTTTTACCCAGAATTCGCAAGCCAATTTCAACTGTACATTTAATCCTATTGAAAAATGGGTTGAAGCCGTTAATAAAAATGAAGAGCTTTATGAACGTTTGTTGCAGGTAGAAAGAGAGAAGAATGAGTTGCTGCAGCAATTACTGGATAGTAAAAAGTAACACTGCCCGGTACTTTTATTTAACAGAATTTAAAGTGAATGGCAGCTAGTGCAGTATGCCCTTTGCGTGAGTTTGCTGCGGAAGAACAGCGAAGCTTTATATTATAAATAAATGAAGGTTGCATTTACGCAACTCATATTACACCAAAAGCACCTGCGTTTATTTTTTTAAACAATTAAAAATTAACAACTTATAAAAATATACGCAAGTTTGGTTGAAGAAAAACATGCGTATATTTATGAGTTGCCTGCAAGGCTAAAGCGACATCACGAAACTATGAGACTTCTAATTCAAATAATTTCAATGGGATTTTTTTCAACTCTTTTTGGTTGTGGACAAAATAATAACAAAAATCAGCAACCAACCTCTCAAAAACTTGCTGACATCATATCAAGGACTGACACAAGCGAAGGTTTTAGTGATATTTTTTTGACCATTACAAGCAGTACTAAAACTGACTCTACAAATATTTATGTTGGGCAAGGACTTTATCAAGGTAAGCCAGTTGGACTTAAATTTGAAGTCAATTCAAAACTTCCATTTGGCATCACATCTGATGGACAAATCAATTCAAAAGGGGGTTTCGTTAGAAAAGGTGTAAAGTTTATTTCAATCGGACAAGAAAGTGATGAACTAATAAACGCCTTGTCTGAACTTTATAATGAGCCCATAAAAAAGCCTTTTTCCAAAAACATAATTACAGCGACAGTATTTTCTTTAAACCAACAAGATGCAGACTTTGATAAAAACGGTTATTATAAGTTCAAATTGTTTTTTAATGACGACGGAGATGAAAGCACTTATGCAGAAATGTTTTTTAATATAAATACAACCGAACAAATAATTGAGCTTCACGAAAAAGACCACGACTATAGAAAACCATTACTTAAAGCATTTACAGAATAAAAGTACGTCAAAAGCCCAGCAGGCAACATTGGGTTTGCTGCAAGGCTGGCTGGACATTGGAGCAATTGGGCATTTTATCGCTGTTGTGCTTCATCTGGGCTGGACATACATTGTTGAGCTTTTGTTTGTTAACTTTAGCTTTTATTTCTTTAACCTGCCGGCCGGCAGGCAGGTCAGCAGCGGTTCCGGGCGGACAAGCAATGAATTCCAGCCCTGCAGCAAGCCCTGCCCGTTAGCGGCAAGCTGGAAACACTCTGCTTACAAAAAGAAACGAAAAAATTATTGAATGCCAATTGAGCCTACATTTTCCGCACTTCTTAGCCTAGATTATGGCGATTCTTCCGGTTCAGGATTTAAGGTGAGCTATAAGAATCGATTATATCTAGTAACGGCTAAGCACGTTTTATATAACGAAGAAAACCACCTCAGATGTAATTCCGTTGTAATGACATCTCAAAAAGTTAGAGGGGCGGAACCTGATTCAAGAATAATTGAAATTAACATGCAAGCTGCACAGGTATTTCCAAGTGCCGTGGATGACATAGCAGTCGTTCTTTTGGAAAGCGACACTGTGCCTGCTGATTATTTAACAATTATTCAAGAGGGAACACTAGATATTTTAAGTATTGATGTTGACAATGTAAAAAATATAAATGATGTAGATATAGCTTCTGAGGTATTGCTTGTAGGTTTTCCAACATCATTAATTTTCCAAGAAACAAAATATTTTGATATAAGTAGGCCTCTTCTAAGAAAAGGTATTATTGCTGGATTCAATCAAGCTGACAATACATTTATTATTGATTGTCCATCATATTATGGCAATAGCGGTGGACCTGTTCTTTTAGTAGAAGAAGATGCTAGTGTTACTATTATTGGGCTAGTATCAAGATATATTCCCTTTATGATTACCTGGAAAAACAATAGAGAATCCTCTATTACTCATACCGAGTTTTCTAATTCAGGTTATACTGTGTGCATTCCAATTAACGCAATAATAAATCTAATTGAAAGTACTTTAAACTAATTTTACAGCATGTTTATTACATCAAATAGAAACCCAAAGTTTAATAGTACTATTAATCCAAAATTTAACAGCACTATTAATCCAAAGTTTAACAGTACTATAAATCCAAAGTTTAACAGCACTATCAATCCGAAATTTAATAGCACTATTAATCCGAAGTTTAATAGCACTCTCAATCCGAAGTTTAATAGCACCATCAATCCGAAATTTAATAGTACTATCAACCCGAAGTTTAATAGCACTCTCAATCCAAAGTTTAATAGTACTATCAACCCGAAAATGAATACAAATTTTAGCGGACATTATTTATTTGACCTTGACTCAAATCCAAAAGGTTTTATTGTTAATGCTAATGACAGAGTTATATTCATTTTCGATTTTGACTTGAATATTAATTCATTTGGGGTTAGACATATAAAAGGAGGTTATTGCTTATTCAGTATGGACAATGATTTTATAAGTCATATTGAGAGCAATTCAAAAGGTGGCTATAATCAATTTGACCTCGACAATCAATGGACAGCTTTTATCAACTAAGCCAACCGCTAACAAAAGGTTTTGTGCAATTGGGGCATGACGTTGAAACAATCATCGGCAGTGCATATCCAGGCTTTGGTTTCGGCGGAGGTAATTCTGCCGGGCAGTAGTTCTAAACTTCAGCTTTTAGTTATAAATTTAGCTTCAGTTCCGGGCGGACAGTTGGTTAATTCCCCAACTGCACAAAGCCTCGAACGTAAGCTGCAATATTATGACAACAGTTACCCTACATAAAATAGCCGACAATTTGACTAACGAGCAACATTTAGAAATCGTCAAAATGCTTCATACCGAAAAAATTGACGGGATAGAATTATCACATTTTGGCGGAGCTTATGGTTCCACTTGGAACGACAATGAAAAATATGATTTAGGATTTCTTTCTCTTTACAAAGGAATTAAAGCAATTCGGGTCTTCTTACCGTTGACACAGGATTTGTCTTATTTGCATCCACTAAAAGATAATTTAGAATGGTTGTCGTTGGGAGAACTTTCAGACAAAAAAGTTTCATTAAAACCTTTGGCGGAATTGACAAATTTGAAAAGCTTAGATTTAGTAAGAAACGACAAAGACATTGAGATTTTAGAAAACCTAACTAATCTTGAAGAATTGTCCTTGACAGGTTACAAAGTTGACAAACTATTTTTTTTCAAATCTTTGCAAAACCTAAAAAGACTATATATAGGATTTGGGACATCAAAAAGTTTAGATACACTAAAAAGCCTTAAGAATTTAGAACAATTAAACATATTATGGGTTAAACAACTTGCGGACGTAACAGCGATTTCCGACTTGGTAAATCTTACTAACCTTAAAATTGAAGATGAAAAGCAAATAAAGGAATTACCACCTCTCGAAAATTTGAAGAAATTGAAGCATATCATGTTATCAAATCTTGGCGGCTTAGAAAATATTGATAGTTTGACCGACTCATATGTTGAGGAGTTTGCTTTGAGTGGCCCCCTAAAAAATGCGGACATTATTAAACCTGTCGCAGCATCGAAATTCATCCAAAGAGCGTATACATATTTTTATACCAAAAAAGAACAAGCAAAATCACAACTTATTATAGGACAAAAATTTGTTGAGTATGACAAATTACAATTTGGACTTGACACACGTGCCAACATAAAATACTGCAGCTTACAGGGGTTTGGCGTTATAGGGGCTGACGAATAAAGGCTCAAGTATTGTATTTCAATTTATCTTTAGTGTGGGTTGGGCTGACGTTCCCTGATTTCCCCTACAACGCCAAGCCCTTAAACGTTACCTGCAATTTTACAGACCTTATGCACAGACTATTTCTTATACTTTTGTTTCAAACTGCTTTTAGTACGACACCTACAGTTGCTCAAAGAAATATAGATAAACCAAAAGCGGATCAAATGTTTAAAGAAACTTTACCTCTTTTCGATAGATTACTAAACGCACGTGTTACAAATAAAGACTCAGCCGTGCTTTTAGAAAAAGAATTTATTCAAAAGCTTGAACAAGTTTACTTAACTGATACCACTAACTCTTACGTGGGATATTATCTTCTTCAATGTTATAAAAGCCTGGGAAACTTTCATGAAGTCATTAGGTGGTCAAATAATCAATTAATGCATAATCCTAAATCAAGCGAAAGGTCAGACTTCTATTATTTAATTGCAAGCGTTTATATATCGCTATGTGAATTTGACAGCTCTAAAATATATATCGATAAATCTTTAGAACTTAACAATGAGAGTAAAACAACAAGAGACTCTCTGACATTTTATGAAACAAAAGCAATGATTTCAGGACTTATTAAAAAAGCGGAATCAATTTACAATAGGACAGACATTGCGTTAAGCACACAACTTCAGTTAAAAAGCATAACCTCCTGCAAATATTCTCTTCAAATTGTTGAGTATTTGCTACCGTACACAAAACTATTTTTTAATCGAAATGAACGTTTGGAGACAGAAAAACAAATATCAATTTGGCAAAAAAACTGCAGGTAACATGGGGTTTTGTGCAAGTTAGACAAACATCGCTGAACTTTTGTTCTTAACTTCATCAAATATTTTCAATCAGCAGCGGTTCGGGCGGACAGAATTCTAATTCCCAACCTGCATAAAGCCCTGTTCGTTGGCTGAAATTTTTCGGCAGCATTCTAAATCTTTAAGGTGGACAATATTTTTGATAAAAAGAAGGAATATCTCGACAGGAATATCTTTTTCGGACTAACAAACCTCAACACTGGTTTTGACGCTGTAGGGATTAAATATTTTTCTGAGAAGGATTTTGAAATAGTTCTTAATAGGGTTAAACAACATGGTCTCGGAATAAAAGGAATTGAACCCTGGAAAAACGGAGAATTCTATCAAGTATTGACTTACGAAGAATTTACAAATGATTCTACTGACCCAAAATGGTATATGAAAGCATTTGAGTCATTCAAAGAAGACCACGAAGACTTGCAATATGCAGCCACATACTATATTCCAGAGAAATTATTTAGCGACGAGGATTGAGCAACAAAGTATAATATCATGACTGACAAAATTGAAGATAAAGAAGGTCGTAATTCGGTGTATCCTATTGTCTATGTTGCATGTGTTTTAGCTGTTCTGGAGACAATTCCGACACTTTTGCTTTGGACAACAGAAGTCGCTTATATGGTTGGACAATGGTATCTCAACTTCTTATTAATTTCTACATTATTAATTTGGGTAACAGTTGCCGGTGTTTGGAAAATGAAAAAGTGGGCTGCTTTTGCATATACACTTATTATCATTGTGACACAAATAGTTTTATTCAAGTATAATGTAATGTGGAATTACGCTTCTCTAATCCTACCGACTATTGTGATATTGACAATTTTGTATTATTTCAAAAGAATGAGTTAATGTGAATTAAAAAACTTCAACCAACATTGGGTTTTATGCAAGTTGGGCCTGAGCAGCAAACATCAACAAATTGCAAATCCAAGCTGTGGTTCGTCCAGGACGAACAACTTTCAACTTTTGTTCTTAAATTCAACTTTATATTTTCAATCAGCAGCGGTTATGGGCAGACGTCCCGAAAGCATTCGGGATAATTCCCAACCTGCATAAAGCCCTGCCCGTTGTACGCAACTTGATGACATACCACAAATTTTAAAAGCAAGAACAATACTTGACGACCGAACAAAAAATAAAACGCTATCATTCAGAAGAAATAATGCTTATTCTATTTATCTGTTCTACAGACTTGTCCGACTACACTGAAGGAGAACTAGAAGGGTTCGCTGAAGACATAGAAGGACGTGTTGAAGTACTATTTGAATCAGACTATTTACTTAGCTTAAAAGATCACTTTCAAATTACCAAGGACATTTTAAATGATTTTAAAATGCTGCAAGAATTTTTGATGAGCTTATATAAAGGTGAATGGAGAAACAAAATGAAAGACAAAGTAATTTGGGCAAAGCCAAACATTCTTGGGAAAGACTTGCTTGGAAAACTTAAAATTGACTGGGTTGAACCAATAAAGTTTATAGAGAATCATTTGAATATTGATTGGACTTAACTCAGTATGCGTACAACATTGGGTTTTATGCAAGTTGGGCTTGACATTATAACATCGGCTAATTGCAAATTCCAGCTTCGGTCCGGTCAGACGAATAACTATCAACTTTTGTTCTTAAATTCAACTTTATATTTTCAATCAGCAGTGGTTATCGGCAGACGGAATACAAATTCCCAACCTGCATAAAGCCCTGTCCGTTGTGGGCCATACTTGCGACAGTATAAAAATTGAAAAATTGCGAATAAAAAAAGTGTATGCCGCTTTACCCTCCAAGAACAGAACCAATAAAAAAAAGAGAACAACTTTTGTCAAGGGCAAAAGAACTGCAAATTGCTATTAAAAAAAATGAATCTGAACTAAAAATAGCTAAGCTCGTCAAAAAGTATAGGCTTGCTCAACTTTCCTTCTTTAAAGCACAACTTCATGAGCTTCATGAAAAAGAGCTGCAGAAAAAAAACTCTATTATTAAAATTGAGAAAATCGAAGCCGAGGTATTGAATTGGACAAATAAAACAGATTTAGAAATTATCAATGACATAAAAAAGTCCTAAATAAACCCGTTTTTTAGCACTCCTTGAAAAGTACGGCCCACAACAAAAAGTTTTGCGTCGGTGGGGCTGGACAATCGTTTCTTCAACAGTTGTGCGCAATTCAACTTTGGTTCCGGGCAGACATTTCAACTTTGGGCTTTTGTTCTTAACTTCATCATAAACAACGTTAGCAGGCTTCAGTTCCGGGCGGACAGTTCAACATTTCCCCACCGAACGCAAAGCTTTGCACGTTGTGCGTAATTAAGACACCCTTATTTTGAAACGAACTATTTTTTATTCTTGGCAGTCTGACCTACCAAATAATTCCAATAGAGGATTCATTGAATCGTGCCTTAAAAAGGCAGTAAAAGATTTGACAAAAGTTGTTCCGTTTTCTTTGGAGTTAAATATTGATAGAGATACTAAGGGAATAAGCGGTACACCAGATATCTCGGACTCCATTTTTTCTAAAATTGCTAGATCCAAAATATTTGTAGCGGATATTTCAATTATTAATTCTGACTCGAAAGACCGAAAATGTCCTAATCCAAATGTTATGATTGAATTAGGTTATGCGGCAAGGGTTCTTGGATGGGAGAGAATTTTTTGCATTTACAACCTAGACTATGGCAACATAAATGATTTACCTTTCGACTTAAGGCATCGACGACCAATTCAGTACAGCATTCAACAAACAGGGAAAGAAAAAGCTAAAGCCGAAATTTCAAAAATCCTTACAAACTCAATCATTGCTTTAAATAAGAACGGGGGTCTCTTTGATAAAGTAGATGACTATATAAAACAAAAAGTTGACACAGAAATCTTAACAATCGCAGGACATTTAGGTAAACTACTTTTTGGCTACACCGGAAAATCTGTTCCTGAATTGACACAACTTTTAATGAATTTATCAGACAATGACATTCAAAAACAGGTTACGGAAAATGAATTAATTGGCTTTCAAATATTTAAGAATTTTTCCGTCCACGAACAAAAATTTCGACAGTTAGCTGACAATGCAATATCATCAGTATATCACAATAGAGAGATGGCAGCTATTATGATTGAGTTTATAAATTGGACTGGTAGATTTGACGCCATGAATTCAATAAGAAATTTAACAAGCTGGTTTAAAGAATGTGATACAGAAATAAAGGGATATACTGTTTTACCGCCTTCTGCTTTTCAAAAGAATGACAGCCTCCCTGACCGTTATGTTTTGCTCAAGCAAATTAAAGAAGGAAATGGAATAGTGACGGACTTTGGCGATTTTCCATATAAACTGAGAGCCCAAAATTTATTAAGGAAGTATAAGTTTAACGCAAAGACTAAGGACACATTTGTTTCAATAATCAGACACTTTATTACAACTGTGAATGATTGGCTCGACTTGACAAATGGAGAATTTATTTTGGACACATATCATAATTTTGAATTGAAAACTACGCACAACAATGGTATTGCCAATAGTGGGGCTTGACATTGGAGCAATCAGCATTGGTAATTCTGCTGTGCTGCGGTTCGGGGCTTGACCTGCAAAGCCCAGCTTTAGTTTTTATATTTAACTTTATCAAAAAGCCAGGCAGCAGTTCCGGCGGACGAATATAAAATTCCCCACCATCGGCAATACCTGCTCGTTACCGGCCATTTTATTATGACACTTCACGACCTTAAAGAAAAGCACGACAAATTAAAGAAACTTGACGGCGGCGGACTTTTTAAAAGTGCGACTTACAAAACGTTTGGTTCTGACACTCACAGATATAAATTCAACTCTTGTTTGACAGAAGACACTTTACAGAGTTTTGAAAAATCTTTTGGCTTGACACTTCCTGTCGATTATAAAAATTTCCTAACTCAAATTGGCAATGGTGGCAGTGGCCCGGCTTACGGGCTTCTTCCATTGTTGGACTGGAACTTAGAACTTGAAATAAGCGATAATAGTTTTCTGTCAACAGATTTTCCTCACATTGACAAATGGAATGTTACGCAGGACTTCGATGCTGATGATGAAGATTATACAGAAACGGAAGAGTTTCAAAAATGGGAAGAAGAATATTTTTCAAATAGACACATTACAGGTAGTATGAGGATTTGCCACTATGGTTGTGCAATTTATTATTTACTTGTGGTGACAGGCAAAGAGGCTGGACACATTTGGGTGGACGACCGAGCAAGCGATTATGGAATATATCCAGCTACATCAAAAGCAACCGGCGGACGAATGACATTCATTGAATGGTACGACGAGTGGTTGACAGAAAGTTTAAATGAGTTTGCGTGACAAAAAACGGCCGGTAACATTGGGTTTTATGCAAGTTGGGCTTGACCAGCAATCATCAGCTATTAGCAAATCCAAGCTCTGGTTCTGGCTGGATATACATCGCTGATCATTAATTCTTAACTTCAACAATATATTTTCAATCAGCAGCGGTCATCGGCAGACGGAATGCTAATTCCCAACCTGCATAAAGCCCTGCTCGTAAGCAGCCATTTTCATGAAGTCCCTATTACTAATAACATTTTTGTTTTTTACAGGTTTGTGTTTTGCACAGACACAGCAAAATTGTGACGCTGTTTATGATTTGACAATTGCCTACAAACCTGCAACTATACAATTGTTGACAGACACAAATTCATTTCCAGCTACTAATATTAACAACATTGGAAGAAAAACTTATGGTTATATTCAACCTGGACACTATAAAATTTTAATAAGCGGACAAGGACAAACTTCAATAGTCAAAGACAGCATATGGGTTGAGCAGGGACAAAAATTAGTTTTGAATTTTAAAATAAACGGTCCTTGTCTATATGACCATCCTTCCGGCTACATTCCGACCTGCCCAAAAAATCATACTGACAATATTATTCCAATTGTTTATGGTTTAATTGCAACAAGAGGCGACACATTCATTAAAGACAAAAAGGAAATGAAAATAAAATATGCTGGCTGTGTTGTAACTGAGTGTGACCCACAATTTTATTGCAAAGAACACGACATAGATTTCTAACAAAACGGCTGCTTACATTGGGTTTTATGCAAGTTGGGCTTGACCAGCAAACATCAACCAATTGCAAATCCCGGCTGTGGTTCGGGCTGGACAAACAACTTTGAGCTTTAGTTCTTAATTTCAACTTTATGTTTTCAATCAGCAGCAGTTGTCGGCGGACGGAATACTAATTCCCAACCTGCATAAAGCCCTGCCCGTTGTGCGATATTTTAGAGAGACACCCTAACAGACAATGAATAATTCAATATACATAAGAAGGAAAAACAAACTTTACCTTGACAAAGGCGAAAATTCTTTGTCAGACGACTATATTTTTAACTTGCTGAAAAACATAGAAAGTCTTGGCTACACATTTTCACCTGAACTAATTGAGACTGTTAAAACTCTTTCAGTTGACAGGCTAAAACAATTTTACAAGCAGTTAATTTCAGACTTGAAAGAAAATGTTGGAGTTTACGTAGAGTTCAAACCAATGTATCCAAATTTTCCAGAGCAAGTAAAGAAAGCTAGTGAACAAGAGCTTTATTCAAATGCATTTTGGCATTACCTTGGAGATTGGATTGGTAAAAGAATAATGCCAAACTACGAGAAGAAGGAACGAGAAAAATTAAAAGACCAAATAAAACTAAAAGTAATAGGACTTGGTAATAAAGAAGATTTCAATACAATATTTTCAAGACTTTTAAATTCAAAAACTTCTGTTTCAGACACAGACAAACAAGATATTGAATGCTTTATAAAAACATACAATTCAAAAGTCTATTCATTAACACCGACTGATATTCCTTTAAAAGAAAATGTAGCTTATTATATTGGTTGCCTATTGAAAAATAACACTGACGGTGCAGAACAGGAATTGTTGAAACATTCAAAGACAGCGACAGATATTTTAAGAATT
The DNA here is from genome assembly GCF_054783275.1 of Ferruginibacter profundus. Taxonomy (NCBI): domain Bacteria; kingdom Pseudomonadati; phylum Bacteroidota; class Chitinophagia; order Chitinophagales; family Chitinophagaceae; genus Ferruginibacter; species Ferruginibacter profundus. The sequence goes on from NZ_BAAGQW010000002.1 coordinate 2,235,549, forward strand.
GCTTCTGCATTATCTGATGGAGATATTAGTTTAGCAGAAAACACAAAGTTTAAATCTATTTCAAAACGAAATAGGAAACTACTTTTATCGGCCATTGAAAATATTGGATTTATAACGGAAGATATGCTTCGTTATCAAAACAGATGGAAGCGATTAGGAGAAAAACTGCACCCTTTTGAATATAAAGAAAGATTTCCAAAGTGTTTTGAAGCATTTGACATCATTAGAAATGATAAGCCTTTTGAAACTTTTAATAGCAAAGTTGAAAAAGGACTTATTGAAAAAAACATTCCGAACTTGACGCATATTTTAAAATCAAGACCAGGAGAATTTGCACGAAAATTAGACAAACTACTTCGCCTTACTGATAATCCAAAAGAAGTGATAAATACATTTTCAAATGTAGCAGAAAGTGTATCATCGCCTGTATTGTTACAAGTTTTGACACATTTTAAAAATCGTAATAAGCCGAAAGAATTTAGAACATTTTTTCCGAAAGGCAATGTAGGAAAGGCAAAAGCGATTGATTTTAATCTACCCAAAATTGACCAATCTGTTTGTGATGAGATAGTTTTGATTACAGAAAAAGCACTAGTTTCTAAATTTTCAAAATACAAACCTTTGGGCAAAGTGTTTATAGACGAAAAGCTCAAAAATTATACAGTTCCTTTTGCAATGCGTTCAGCATCTAAAGCATTAAAGACCTTATCAAGAGGAAGTAAAATTGATTTACCTGAAGGAAATACAATTCGTTTCTTCATATATTGGAAAGACGGAAACAGTAGAACAGATTTAGACTTATCTGCCTTAGCACTTGACACAGATAGTGGTTTTAAAACAACAATTGCTTACTACAACTTGAAAGATTTAGGAGGTTACCATAGTGGAGACATTACATCTGCACCAGACGGAGCATCTGAATTTATTGAAATTGAAATTTCAGCCTGTTTGCAACAAGGTATTCGTTATGTATTAATGAGTGTGAACTCTTTTACAAATCAACCTTATTGCGACTTGCCTTATTGTTTTGCAGGCTTTATGGTTAGACAATTCTCCAATAGTGGAGAAATTTACGAGCCGTTAACAGTTGAAAATAAATTTGACTTGACAGCAAATTCAAGAGTGGCTATTCCTTTAATAATTGACCTTTATGAAAGAAAAGTAATTTGGGTGGACTTATCATTAAAAGGAAATCCATCAACAGTAAATAATGTTCACAATAATTTATCTTCAACGACAATAATTAATAAATCTATGACAACACTCGTAAAGCCTAACTTGTATGATTTATTGGAGTTGCACATTAAAGCAAGAGGAGAAAAAACGTTTAACATTAAAGAAGCAAATACTATCTTTGCAACTGACAATGGTATTACACCGACAGACATAGATATTATTGTGTCGGAATTTTTATAAAAATCTTGAGGGCTATTTAGTTGCTTCCTTCTAATCCTGAAACTAGCGACTGAACTTCCCCTCATTTTTATTTTAAAGCAGTGGACAAAAGAAAAACATCGCACAACATCGTATTGGCAATAGTGGGGCTGACAGTTGTAAACTCAACATTTGTAATTCTAATGGGCATTTGTGCAAATGTTGGGCTGACGTTTTTCAAATACCCCACCATCGCCAATACGTAGCCGTTGTGTGTAATGCCATCGGACACCCTACAATTATGACAAGACTTTTAAACATTTTTTTACTCACCTTTTTATTTTCATCTTGTTCAAGCCAAACAACGGACAAGCAAAAAGTTGCGACAATGAATAATCGGTATTTTACAGAAGAAGACTTTAATGATAAGTATGGGAAAGAAATGGTATCAGCAATTACCGTCTATGAAAATATGACCAAAAGCGGTTTTAAAGAAAATGCGTTGGCAACTTTTGACTTTGATTTCACTTCTGACACAAAAGAGAAGCTTGACTCATTAGCAAAATTTTTGTCGGACAATTACGACTTCAAACTTAAAAGCCCTAAAAAAGAAAAAGACCATTGGATTGTACAAGGTGATGCTATAGAACTTCCATATAGCGAGGACAATTTAATGTTTTGGGCTCTTGACCTTTACTGTAAAGGCTACGAGTTTGATTGCAGACTAAATGGTTATGGAGCTTTGACAGACCCTAAAAATTTAACCTATCTAAATTTAGAAAATCAAACCGCAGACAGTTTTCATAAAAAAGGAATTGATGCGCTAAACAAAAGAGATTTCGGTGCAGCAATAATTTATTTTACAACAGCATTAAAATTGGACCCCAAAAACAAAACAACTTTACAAGCCAGAGGATATTGCAAAGATGAAATTCATACCTGGAAAGCAGCCAGAAAAGATTATGATAAAGCTTTGGAGATTGACCCAGATTATGTTGACGCTTTATTAATTAGGGCGACAAACAAAGACGATGTAGGAGAACATAAGGAAGCATTAAAAGACTATGACAAAGTAATTCAACTTGAACCAAAAAATGATTTGGCATACTTCAACAGAGGTAACACAAAATTTAGTTTAGGTGACAAGAAAGGTGCTTGTGAAGACTGGACAAAAGCAAAATCATTGGGTTCGCCTTATGCACAAGACAGACTGAACGCAGAGTGCAAGTAAGGCACTAACACACAACAAAAGTATTGCAGCAAGCGGGGCAGACTATCATACTTCAGCAGTTTGCATCGCTGTACTTTAGTTCGGGCTGACGAATAACTCCTCGGCAGTAGTTATTATCTTCAGCAAAATATTGTCTCGTCCTGAAATAGGTTGACTACAAAATCAACCAAAATGGAACTCAAAGACCAGATCATTCAAGAGTATTTAAACACCGGTTGTGGTTACCGTAAACTACAGGCCAAGTATGGCATTAGCCGA